>NZ_SGWV01000007.1 GCF_004216565.1 Sphaerotilus mobilis
CCGCGCACGGCGACTTTCAGCTTGGTCAGGCCATGGTCGCTGGTCTTGAAGTCCGAGGGCATGCCGCCGTGGACCTGGCCGTCCTGCTTGACGCCGCGCCGGAAGGGCACGCCCTGCAGGTCGCCATTGAGGCCGTAGCTCCATTGGTGATAGGGGCAGACGAAGTCCTTCGCCTTGCCGTGGCGCTCGCGGCAGAAGCGCATGCCGCGATGGGCGCAGACGTTCTCGACCACGTGGATCGAGCCGTCCGCATCGCGCACCAGGATGACCGAGCGCTCACCGACCACCGTGCGCTTGTAGTCGCCCGGCTCGGGGATCTCGGCCTCCAGGCCGACGTAGCACCAGTGGCCCTTGTAGAAGAAGCGCTCCAGCTCGCGCTGGTAGATCTGCGCATCGGTGTAGGCCAGGAAGGGGATGCGGTGGGTGCCGTCGCCCTCCCATTGCGGGGTGATCGGGAAGACCTTCGATGCGGTGGAAGGCTCGCTCATGGCTGTCTCCTGCTGTCGTCTTGTAGGGCGTGGTCTCAGGCGGTCACGCGGACCTCGATGGCGCCCAGGCCGTCGATCTGGCCGAGCATCACGTCGCCGGCCACCACCGCGTTCACACCCTCGGGCGTGCCGGTCATGATGATGTCGCCGGGCTCCAGGTCCTCGTACTCGGACAGATACGCGATCGACTCGGCCACCGACCAGATCAGCTTGGCGATGTCCGACGACTGGCGCGGCGCGCCGTTGACGGTCAGCGAGATCGTGGCCGACGCCGGATGACCGATGTCCTCGGCCCGGTGCAGCGCGCCGATGGGTGCGGACAGCGAGAACGACTTGCCGAACTCCCACGGCCGGCCCTTGTCGCGCGCGTCGAGCTGCAGGTCGCGGCGCGTCATGTCCAGGCCCACGGCATAGCCGTAGACGAGTTCGAGCGCCTGCGCGATCGGGATGTTGCGGCCGCCCTTGCCGAGCGCCACGACCAGCTCGATCTCATGGTGGTAGTTCGCCGTCTTGGGCGGATAGGGCACGCTCGTCGGCGAGGCGGCATCGACCACGGCCGAGGCCGGCTTCATGAAGAAGAACGGCGGTTCGCGGTCCGGGTCCTTGCCCATCTCGCGGGCGTGGGCGGCGTAGTTGCGGCCGACGCAGAACACGCGGTTGACGGGAAAGCGCTCGTCGCGCCCGGCGATGGCCAGCGTGTGCTGGCGGGGTGCCTCGATGGCAAGTTTCATGGGGTCTCCTTGAAGGTAGATGCTGTTCGACGTCGCGGATCAGAGCCGCTCGTCGCGCCACAGGCCCAGGGCCTGCTGGACCGGCCGGTCCGAGAAGCTGAAGAGGATGGACTGACGCCGCGCACGCAGCGTCAGCGTGTGCCACGAGGGCACGACGAACACGTCGTTCTCCTCGAAGGACCAGGACTGGTCGCCGACCTGCACCTCACCGCCGCCTTCCAGGCAGACGTGCACGGTGCCGTCGGTGCAGCGATAGGGACAGGTCTCGAAGCCAGCGGGCAGCAGTTGGGCAAAGGCGCCGATGGTCGGCATCGGCGAGGCGCCGGTGGCCGGGTTCACGTAGCGCAGCTTGTGGCCGTGGTGGGCATCGATCGGGCCGGCCGCGATGCCGGCCAGAGAGGCCTTGGTGCGCTCGAACGGGTAGACGAACACCTTGGTCGGATCAGCCAGCTTCGGCTGGTAGTCCATCGGCAGCATGTTCGAGCCGTAGCGCGCCAGCGCATCACCCTCGGGCCGCAGCGCATCCTGCGAGCTCTGCTCGCTGCGCTCGGCGAAGCCGGCATCGAGGAAGCGCACGATGGGGATGTCCAGCCCGTCCAGCCACACCACCGGCTCATTGCCCAGGTTGCCGTGGTCGTGCCAGGTCCAGGCCGGCGTGATGATGAAGTCGCCGCGTCGCATGGTCGTGCGCTCACCGTCCACCGCCGTGTAGGCGCCCTCGCCGTCCATCACCAGCCGCAGCGCGGACTGGGTGTGGCGATGCGCCGGAGCCACCTCGCCCGGAAGGATCAACTGCAGGCCGGCATAGAGCGACTGCGTGATGCACGACTGGCCGCGCAGCGCCGGGTTCTCGAGGATCAGCACGCGGCGTTCGGCCTGCTCGGCGGTGATGAGCCGACCGGCTTCGAGCACCTGGTCGCGCAGCTCGGCATAGCGCCAATGGGCGGCCTGGGCGGGCGAACGCGGCTGCGGCGGCACCAGCGCGCCGAGCACCTCCCACAGCGGGGTCATGTTCTTCTGGCCGATGCGGTCGTAGAAGGCCTGGCGCTGCTGCCGCGCCTCCGGGCTCAGGTTCTGGGGTGCATGCATGGTGGGGATCCTCAAGTTCCTTGTGCGTAGAAGGCGTCGGCGTAGACGTGGCGCGGGTCGATGCCCTTGCGGCGCGCCAGCACCGTGGCCGCCTCGACCATCGGCGGCGAGCCGCACAGGTAGGCGCGCCAGCCGGTCAGGTCGGGGAAATCCTGCTCGATCGCGTCGGTGACCATGCCGCAGCGGTGCACGCGCGGGTCGCCACCGGAGGTGACCACAGCGTGGACCTTCATGGCCGGGTGGTCGCGCTGGAGCTGCTGCAGCCAGTCCAGCCCGTAGATGTCGCGCGGCGAGCGCACACCGACGTAGATGTGGATCGGGTTGGCCATGCCAGCCGCGATGGCGCCGCGCACGATCGACAGGATGGGCGCGAGCCCCGTGCCACCGGCCACGCACAGGATGGGCATCTCGCCCTTGCGGCGCAGGAAGGCCGAACCCAGCGGCCCACTCACCTTGACCGCATCGCCGACCTTGAGCTGCTGGGCGATGTAGCCGGTGACGCGACCATCGGGCACCAGTCGGACGTGGAACTCGAGCGTGTCATCGCTGTCGAGTCCGGCCATCGAATAGGGCCGGACATGCTCGGCCGTGAACTGCAGTTGCGCGTACTGGCCGGGCGAGAACTCGATGCGCTTGGCCGGCTTGAGCACCAGGCGCTTGATGTCGTGGGTCAGGTCCTCGATGGCCAGCACGGTGGCCTTGATGATGCGCGCCGGATGCACGACCACCTCGTCCGGTTCGGGGATCTCGATCGTGCAGGGTTCGGTGATGAAGGTGCGACAGGCGAGGATGTGGTCGCCCTCGCCGAGCGGATGCTGCTGGGCCTGACCGCCTTCGAGCACCTCGCCATCGACCAGCCGGCAGCGGCAGGTGCCGCAGCGCCCAGCCAGGCAGGAGTACGACATCGGGATCTGGGCCGCACGCAGGACTTCCAGCAGGTTGTCGCCGGCTTCGACCTGGAGGATGCGGTTCAGCGGCTGGATCAGGACTTCCATGGGGACCTTGGTCTGGCCTGTGCGGCTTGTCTGGGATGGCCCGTATGGTCGTGGGAGGCCGTCATTCAGCCAATAACATCCGCCGTATATTGATCATCATGGACAGTGATAGGAGACAGCCATGGAGCTCAAGGACATCGACCTGAATCAGCTGGTCGTCTTCCAGCAGCTGATCGTCGAACGCCGGGTCTCGCGGGTGGCCGAGACGCTCGGGCTGACGCAGCCGGCGGTGAGCAACACGCTTGCCAAGATGCGGCGCCAGTTCGGCGACGAGCTGTTCCTGCGCACGCCGGCCGGCATGCTGCCCACGCCGTTTGCCGAGCAGCTGGCCGAGTCGGTGGGCTATGCGCTGGGCATGATCCAGAGCGGCCTGAACCAGCAGACCCGCTTCGACCCGGCGTCCTACAAGCGCGCCGTGACCATTGGCATGACCGACATCGGCGAGATCGTCTTCCTGCCCGCGCTGATGGACCGCGTTCGACAGGAGGCGCCCGGCGTCACGCTGAGCACCGTGCGCAATGCGGTGGTCAACCTGCGCGACGAGATGGAGGCCGGCAAGGTCGACTTGGCCATCGGCCTGCTGCCGCAGCTCAAGGCCGGTTTCTTCCAGCGTCGCCTGTTCCAGCAGCGTTATGTCTGCCTGTTCCGGCGCGGCCATGCGCTGGACAAGGCCCGCATCACGCTGCAGGACTACAGCCGCGCGGAACACCTGGTCGTGGTGTCGCCGGGCACCGGGCACGGCAAGGTCGACGAGTTGATCAAGCGCGCGGGCGTGGACCGCAGGGTCAGCCTGACGGTGCCGCACTTCGTCAGCGTCGGCCACATCCTGCAGGGCTCGGACCTCGTGGCCACCGTGCCCGAGCGGCTCGCCAAGCATCTGGTCGAGCCCTTCGGCCTGCGCTACGTCACCCACCCGGTCAAGCTGCCGGAAATCGCGATCAACCTGTTCTGGCACGCCAAGTCACACCGCTCGGCGGCCAGCCAATGGCTGCGCGGCGTGGTGGTGGACCTGTTCGCGGACGACGAGGGCTGAGGCGCCCGCGAACGTGACGACACCCCGCCACCTGCAGAGGTGACGGGGCGTCGGGATGTCCGGTCAGGCCGGCATCAAACGGTCATCAAACCGGATATTGCTGGACCGACGGCTCGATGGTGATCCACTTCAGCTCGGTGAACTCGTCGATCACCGCACGGCCGTCAAAGCGGCCGTAACCGCTGTCCTTGGTGCCGCCGTAGGGTGCCTGGGCCTCGTTCTGCACGGTCGCGCCGTTGACGTGGCAGGAACCGGTCTCGATCTCCATGGCGACGGCCAGTGCGCGGTTGACGTCGCGGCCGAACACGCCGGCCGACAGGCCGTAGGCCGTGTCGTTGGCCACCGCGATCGCCTCATCGACGCCGCGCACGCGCACGATGGTGGTGATCGGGCCGAAGGTCTCCTCGTCGTAGATCTTCATGCCGGGCTTGACGTGGTCGACGATGGTCGCGGGCATCAGCGCGCCGTCCGCACGGCCGCCGCAGGCCAACGTGGCGCCCTTGGCCAGCGCGTCGTCGATCATGGCGTTCAGGCGGTTGCCCGATTCCTTGGCCACCATCGGTCCGATCACGCACATGGCCTCGCGGCGCGGATCACCGGCCGGCAGTTCTTTCGCGCGGGCGGCGAACTTGGCGACGAACTCGTCGGCGATCGACTCGTCGACCACCAGACGCTCGGTCGACATGCAGATCTGGCCCTGGTACAGGAAGGAGCCAAACACGGCAGCCTTGACGGCCTCGTCAATGTTGGCGTCGTCGAGCACCACCAGCGGCGACTTGCCGCCCAGCTCCAGCAGGCAGCGCTTCAGATGGGTCGCGGCCTTCTGGGCAATGATGCGGCCCACGCGGGTCGAGCCGGTGAAGTTGATGCGACGCACCGCCTTGTGGGCGATCAGCGCGTCCATCACCTCGGGCGCGTCCTGCGGTGCGTTGGTCAGCACGTTCAGGACACCGGCGGGCAGGCCAGCCTCGACCAGCGCCTCGGCCACCAGCATGTGTGTGCGGGGGCTGGTCTCGGAGGCGCGGAACACCACGCTGTTGCCGCACACGATCGGGTAGGCGATGGCACGCGCGGCCAGCACCACCGGGCCGTTCCACGGCACGATGCTCAGCACCACGCCAGCTGGCTGGCGCACCGTCATCGACATCGCGCCGGGCTTGTCGGTCGGGATGGTCTCGCCCTGGATCTGCGTGGCCAGCGATGCGGCCTCGCGGAACAGGTTGGCGGCGAGGTAGACGTTGAAGCCGGCCCACAGCGCCGAAGCACCGACTTCAGCAGCCATCGCCTCGATGAAGGCGGGGGTCTTGGACTCCAGCACGTCGGCGGCCTTGAGCAGCACGCGGCGGCGCTCGGTCGGCCCCGTCAGACGCCACTTGCGGAAGGCCGCATGGGCCGATTCGACGGCGGCCGTGGCATCGGCGACGCTGGCGGCGGCCGAGCGCGTCACGAGTTCGCCAGTGGCGGGGTGACGCCGCTCGAAAGTCGCCTGGCCGGTGGCGGCACGCGCCTCGTTGTCGATGAGAAGTTGGGTTTCCATGGTGTGCTCCGTGATCTGGTGTTGATCGGTGATGCGTTCGGGTTCAGGCCTTGACGGGCGCGAGGATGTCGGCCATCTGCTCGCCGATCAGCGCGCAGGTGGCCATGGTCGCGACCGAGGCGATGCGCGGCATGATCGAGCTGTCGGCGATGCGCAGGCCCTTCACGCCATTGACGCGCAGCTGGGCGTCAACGACCGCCTTGCCGTCCTTGCCCATGCGGCAGGTGCCGGCCTGGTGGAAGTAGGTGGTGGCGCCGTCGCGCACGAAGTTCTCCATGTCCGCGCCGGTGAGCTTCTTGCCCGGTGCAACCTCGCGCTTGACGAAGTCGCGCATCGCCGCCGAGTTGCCGATCTCGCGGCTGACCTCGATGCCGTAGGCCAGCGCCTTGACGTCGTCCGGGTGGCTCAGGAAGCGGGCGTCGACGATCGGGCGATCGGCCGGATCGGCCGAGCGCAGGCGCACCGCACCGCGGCTCTTGGGGCCGACCAAACCGGCGCACAGGGCCCATGACGTCGGCGGGGGCGCGTACTGCTTGCCGACCACGTCGCTGGCATAGGGCAGCTCGATCTGCACCAGGTTCACGTCCGGCGTCACCAGCGAGGCGGCGCTCTTGAGGAAGCCGGACGCGTTGGCCGCGCTGTTGCGATGGGGCATGTGCTCCTTCGGCTCGAAGAGGCAGCCGCCGTGCAGCAGGTGATCCTGGAAGTTCTCGCCGACCTCGGGTGCGTTCACCCGGGTCTTGATGCCGTGCTGCCGCAGCTGCTCTTCCGGGCCGATGCCGCTGAGCATCAGCAGCTTGGGCGTGTTGATGCCACCGGAGCTGACGATCACCTCGGACTTGGCCTGCACCGTGCGGACCTTGCCGCCGATGTTGAGTTCGACGCCGGTGACGCGGTTGCCGTCGAAGGTCAGGCGGTCGACGTGGCTGCGCACCAGCAGCGTGACGTTCTTGCGCGCCAGCACCGGGTACAGATAGGACCGCGCCATGCTCTGGCGACGACCGTCGCGGATGATCTGGTTCATCAGCGCGAAGCCGCCCGAGCCCTCTTCACGCGCGCCGTTGAGGTCGTCCAGCACAGGCATGCCCAGGCTGCGGCAGGCCGCCAGCATGGCCGGTGCCATCGGGTGCGGATTGGCCGCGTGCTGGCACCACACCGGACCGCCCTTGCCGCGATAGCGCGCATCGGGCGTGCCCTGCCAGTTCTCCATGCGGCGGTAGATCGCCAGGCCCTGCTCGTAGCCCCAGCGGGCGTCACCGGCTTCCTGCGCCCAGTACTCGAGGTCGCCCTTGAAGGGGCGCGCCCAGATGGTCGCGTTGATGCTGCTGCCACCACCGACGACCTTGCCCATGTGCTCGGGGATCGCGCGGCCATTGGTCGACGGCGAGGCGATGGCGACGTCCTTCCAGTCGCGATCGGAGCCCAGGTTGGTGAACCACACGCTCGGGTCCAGCACCGACGGCGCGGTGTCCCAGTCACCGGCCTCGATCACGAGGATGCTGGCATCGGTGCGGGCCGCCAGGCGGCCGACCAATGCCGAGCCGGCGCTGCCGGTGCCGACGACGATGTAGTCGTAGGCACCTTGCAGCTTGGCCGCACGCTCGTCCTGATTGGCGCGCATCGCGTCGAGTTCATCGGCCAGCGCGCTCAGGCCGGTGGTCGCGAGACCGGCTGCGGTGACCGCCTGAATGAAGCCGCGACGGCTCAGGCGTCCTGCGATCAGGCCCTGCTCCAGTCGGTCCATCAGACGGTCAGCATCGGGGCTCAGGTCGGCCGAAGGGCCTTGCGGAAGGTACGGGTTCACCATGTTGAGGTCTCCTGTTGTGGGCGACGCGAGGTGCGTCTGATTCAGCGTCGAAGCTGTGCGTCGAAGATGTGCGTTGGACGTGACCTTAGGTGCCACATGCCGCTCGCACGCACATCGGGTTTGCCCCAGGCACTACCTGTTCCGATTGAGAACAACCGGCCAGGTGCCCAGGGTTGCGAACTCAGTGCGGACCGAGCGGACCGTGGCCCGCAACGTCCTTGAGGCGGCGATAGATCCAGCCGCGCGAGACCTTCAGCCGGCGAGCCGCCGCCGAGAGGTTGCCGCCGCACTCGCGCAAGACCTGCTGGATCAGCTCGTCATTGAGGTCACGCAGCGAGCGGTCCGCGAGGTCGAGCGGCGCGGCCAGGGCGCCCCCCTCCTGGCAGGCGACCGGCTCCACAGCGGCGGCGGATACCTGCATGGCCGGCATGACCTCTTCGGTCACGACCGGGGGCACGGCCGCATGCAGCTCACGGCGACCGTCACGGGCCGTCATGTCGGCCCGGGCCCACACCGTCAGCCCGTTGGGCAGCGGCAGCGGTGCCGCACCGCTGGAAGGCAGCGAGGCCAGTCGATCGAGCGAGAGCGCAAAGGCGTGTTCGGCCAGCGGCATCACCAGATCCGGCACCGGCCCGGACGAGAGCCCGAGAATGCGCGCGCCCACGTCGTTGAACCAGGCCACTCGACCGCTGCGATCAACCCCGATCAGCCCCACGGTGACCGAATCCAGCAAGGTCGGCGAGACCTGCACGCGGATGACCAGATGATCGTCGGACTGGGCCACCAGCAGCCGGTTCTCTATGGCGCTGGCGAAGTGCGACGCCACGGCGGCCGCGTCGAACTGGAAGGGGATGGATTCGCTGGAGATGTCGAACACGCCGGCCACCCGCCCGCGCACGTCGCGGATCGGCGCGGCCGCGCAGTGCATCTGTCGAACGCCTTCGAAGAAGTGCTCGACACCCTGGACGTTGACGGAACGCCCGGTGCGGATCACCACACCCGGCGCGGTCGTGCCGACCGCCTCTTCGGACAGGTCCACGCCGATGCGCGTGGCCACCGGCATCAGCGACTCGTGTGGCCGGCCGGCGCAGGTCGCGCCGATGATCACGCCGCTCGCGTCCGACAGCATCGCCGCGCAACTGGTCGTGCCCAGCAGCATCTGCAGCTGCGCGATCTCCGCATCCCAGGCCTGCGTCAGGGCCCGGTTGCGTTGCAGGGCCAGATGGGCCCGGCTGACCGTGACGGGCTGGAACTCGACGTCGCCCGAGGGGCTGGCATGCGTGCGCTGGCACCGCGCCCACGACTGGAACACCGCCTCGCTGATCACGCCGGTCGGCGGCACGCCTTCTTCGAACCAGCGCCGCCTCGCCAGTTCGACGACGGCGTGGCGCGAGGAGAAGAAGGGACTGGCGGCGTAGGGTGACATGGCGGGACTCCGATGCCATCCGTGCGCGAACCTTCCGCACCGGATGGTCTGCCGTTCGAGGCAGCGGATCGTCCGGTATCGGTCGGCTCGTCACAATGCACAAACGGCGATGTGGCACATCACCGGTTGTGATGTTGGCCGACCCTCGCGCGCCGGCCACCCCGTTCAATGACAGCCGTAGCTCGCAGCCGCCGTCACCGCACCGCTGCCCGAATAGGTGATCTTCTTCGGATACACGCACAGCGGCAGCGACACCACGTTGTTCGACGAGCTGACGGTGATGGCGTCGGGCACAGTGCCCTGCTCCACCCAGTCCTTCAGCGCCATGAACATCTCATCGCGACCTCGCGCCGACTGCTGGACCGGCTTCGAGCCGGCCGGTGTGCGCGAAGCCCGGCACGTGGTAGTGGCGGAAGAAGGATTGCGTGAAGTCCACGCGTTCGGAATTGGCTCGGACCAACGCAGCGACGCTCTCGGCGTGACGTCCACCAATTACCAAGATCGGCACCTGGGCGAGCAATCCAACAAGGTAGGCCGCACGTGGCAGGCCTGCACTGGGTGCGACCTCGTCCATCCGTCGCACCTCTTCGGCCTTCATGCGGATTGTCAGTTTGACCGTCCCAGTCGATGCCGCCTACACGTCCGACCGCGCCGCGATGATGCACTCTCCCGCCAGACCCAACTCACGGGCCACAGCCGTTCTCAAGAGCACCTACACGGTCATGCGATCAACTTGGGCACGCGCCACCAGTACGGCCTTCAGGCCGCGCATGTCGACGGCGACGAAGTCGAGGTTCATGGTGGGGATGGACGGATAAGGGACGGATCGAGGGACTTGTGAAATCGGCGGCAGACCGCCTATCTCTGCACTCACCTCCGTCTGAAGTCTGGACCCGATTCAAGGCCTCAAGACCGATGACGTCCGGTCTCGAATCACCGTTTTCGCGCACCCCGGGACCTGTTGGCGACCCGAATCCGATCCACATCCGAAGCAAATCCGGAGCAGAACCGGAACAGGACCGAACCGCTTCCGATCCGCATCCGGAACAGATCCGGCGCACAACCGGCACAAAACCGGAACAGATCCGAAACAGCCGATCACCACGCGCTTGTCTCAGGTCGTCCCAGGCGGTTCGCGCGACAGATCGGACCCCGAATCCATCGCTCCTCTGGGCCTCGTTCCGGTCGAGATTCGATGCGTCACCGATGCAGCCCGATCGCATGCACCTGCAACCCACACGCCCGCCAGGCCGTGCCAACCGCAAGGCCCTGGTCCACGCCGCCGAGATCCGGCGGCTGCGGGCGAGCGGCTACAGCCTGGAGGCCATCCGCCACATGCTGGCGGCCGTCGGCGTGGTGGTCAGCCGCTCCACGGTCCATCGCGAGGTGACACGGCCCGACGCCCGCGTGCCGACACCGCCTCCAGTCGCGTCGACCGTCGGCCCACCGATCCCGGCGCCCGCTGCGGCGGTGCCGTGGCTCGGTCCGACGCCCTTTGCCACCGACCCGCGCAGTGGCAAGGAGATCGCCGAGGCCTTCATGAAGGGCCACATCACCAACCCCTTGATGCAAGTGAGGAACCCACGATGAAAGTCGCCGTGATCAGCTTCTCCGGGAACGTGGGCAAGACCACGATCGCCCGCCACCTGCTCGCCCCCCGTCTGCCCGGTGCGTCGCTCGTCTCCATCGAGAGCATCAACGCGGGCGAGGGCGAAGACCACGTCATCCGGGGCCGCCAGTTCGCCGAGCTGCAGGAGTTCCTGCAGGTGGTCGACGACGCCGTCGTCGACATCGGCGCGAGCAACGTCGAGGAGCTGCTGGGCCTGATGCGCCGCTACCGGGGCAGCCACGAGGACTTCGACCACTACGTCGTCCCGACGGTGCCGGCGGCCAAGCAGCAGCAGGACACCATCGCCACGCTGGCCGAGCTCTCGCGCATCGGCATCCCGCCCGACAAGGTGCGCGTGGTCTTCAACATGGTCGAAGACGAGCGCGAGCTCGAGCGGGTGTTCGAGCCGGTGCTGGCCTTCGCGCGGATGACGTCACTTGCCCGGGTCACGCCCGAGTGCAGGCTTGGCAGCAACGAGGTCTACGGGCACGCCAAGGGCAGTGGTGTCGACCTGGCGACCCTGGCCGCCGACCCGACCGACTACAAGGCGCAGATCGCAGCAACGTCCGACAGCACCGAGCGTCTGGCGCTGGCGCAGCGGCTGGCCATCCGCCGCCTGGCCATCGGCGTCGTGCCCGAGCTCGATGCCTGCTTTGCAGCGCTGCGCCTCGGGGCATCGACCTCGGACACCTCTCAGCGGCATCACCCGTCGAGGTCCGCACCGTGAGCCGCCCCAGCACCACCCGCGAGGCCCTGATCGCCGAGGCCATCGGCGACCTGGGTCAGCTGCTGCAACAGGTCGAGCAGACCCAGGCAGCCTTGCGGGCGTCCGACCTCGCGCTGAAGGAGTCGGCCGCCACGCTGGTGCAGCAGTCCACCAAGTTCCAGGCTGCCGTGGCCCAGGGCAGCAGCCGCGCCAAGGTCGAGCTCGGGCTTCACATCGCCAAGCAGGCGACGCGCACGCTTGAGGAGATGGTGTCGGTGCAGACCCAGGCGATGAACGAGACCACGCGCACCTGCTTCGCCCAGCAAATCGAGCCACAGATCCAGCGGCTGGTGCAGCCCCTGAACCGGTTGCACGATCGACTGGAACGACCTTGGGAACGGTGGATGCTGCACGCCGCGACGGCGCTGTGCTCGTCGACGATGACCTGGGCCGTGACGGTCTACCTGCTCCGGCGCTGAGGTCTCGGCAAGCCACGGACCTCTGCCCGGCGGCCGACCCTCGACGGGTCGCGGCCGGGCCTCGCGAGCTGGCCGCCATGCGGCCGGCGAGCCGCTTTTTGGGTGACCCAACCGTCTCGGGCGCGCACGACGACGCGCCGGCCCCTCGTCGGAGCCGGCACGTTCGATGGCATTACCCGTGGGGCGGGGTGGCTCAGGCCTTGAGCCTGCGCATCTCCTCGGCCAGGATCCACAAAGCCCGGTTGATGTTGACGCTGCGGTCGATGCTGCCGACCGGGCGGGTCTCGATGCGGCGACCCTGGGCGCTGCGGCCAGGCAAGCCTCCGCGCAGGGCGTTTTCCTGCACGCGCTGGAAGGTGTTCCACAGGCTGGAGCCGACGTCCTCGATGCGGCGCGGCATCGTCAGCTGCGCGGCGGTGATCGGCGCGGGGCTGAGGCCGTCGACGGTCTCGCCGAAGCGCAGGGCCAGCGCGGCGGTCGCGAAGGCGTGTTCCTCGTCATCGTCCAGCGTCAGCGCCTTCATCGCCTGGGTCGACTCGCCGACGGCCTGGAAGTCGTCGAGCACCCGGAAGGCGCCTTCGATGACGTCGTGCTGGACGTTGCCCTTGTGGGGAATGCGGATGTCGTGGGCGGTCTGGCCGACCACCAGGCCGTTGCAGCAGACGAAACGGAAGACACCCGCGAGCATCTGGTAGGCGCTGGCCCCGTCATGGCTGTTGATCAGGATGATCTCGTGGGCCTCGCTGCGCGCCTGGACCTGGCCGGCGTGGCGCATGCGGATCATGTGCTTGGTGTACGCGGTCTTGCCCTCGATCCGGCTCTGGCTCTGCGCGACCATGAAGGGCTCGAAGCCTTCGCGCTTGAGGCCGCGCAGGACATCGATGGTTGGGATGTAGGCGTAGCGCTCGGAGCGGCTGGCGTGCTTGCCTTCGGCAAAGATCGACGGCGCGGTGCGACGCATCTGGTCGTCGTCCATCGGCGTCTCGCTGCGCACCACCCGGGTGTTGCGCGCGAAGCGGGTGGCGAGCTGGGCGCGGCCCTGGCTGAACATGGGGATGGGCGCGGGGCTGGTCGTGGTCGTGAACATGGCGGTTCCTTCGGTGTGCGGTGGAAGGACCGGGCCGGCGATCTCTCAGGGGGCCGACCCGGTCGAGCGGCTTCAGGCGGCGGACTGGGCGGGCTGGCGGTCGGCGCGCGGCTTGTGCGCTCCGCGCGGGGCGCGGGTCTGGTGGGCGCTGGCGGCGGTGGCCGGCGTGCGGGCATCCATGCGGGCATCCGTGCGGGTGTCGGCGTCCTCGTGCGGCTCCGACTGGCCTTCGCGCTCGCGGCGCGCTTCGGACTCGGCGCGGCTGTCGAGGTAGTCGATCTCGTCGGCCGTGAAGGTCAGCGTGTGCACGGTCTCTCCGTCCTTCTCGTACCGGTGGTTCCGGACCCGGCCGATGATGTTGACGTGCGAGCCCTTGCCGAGGTAGCGCGCCGCGTTCTCGGCCTGGGCGCCCCACAAGGTCCACTGGATCGCGGTAGCTTCCTCGTTGCGGTTGTCGCCGGAGCCGCGGCGGTTGTTGCTGATCGCGGTGAGCACGGCGCGGGCGATCGGGCCTTCGCGGCCATTGACGGTGTCGAGCTTGACGGCGCCGGCCAGGTGGGCGTGGCGCTGGGTGACGTGGACGTGGGCCATGACGGTCTCCAAGGGTGAGCGCATCGGCCGGATCCCGATCCGGGAGTCCTGGAAACCGATCCTCTCGCTTGGACCTTCCTCGCACCCGCCCACGGGCGGGCGGGGGGTGGGCAGGGCCCCTTCCCTCACGGGAAGGGGTTGGGGATGGGTGGGGTTGTGCCCAGCAGCCGACGCGGTGCGCCAGTCTCCTGGCCCACCGCTGAAAGATCCCCCCACAAGTCCCCCTCGCCCACAGGACGGGGGCTTGTGGGGGGAGCGCGGTGGGCCGGTCTGGCGCAGGGCTGCCTCCTGTGTGCGGGCGGCGCAGAGAATCGGAGCCGACCGCGATGACCTGAACCCCGGCGGCTCTGCGGCCGACGTGCCCCCGAGGGAGCGACAGCGGACGACTGGCGCGGCGGGCGAGACGGGGCGAGCCGGCTCGGCTGTTCGGCTGTTGGGGTGGGTGTTCGCGCGGCCCGGGAGTGAGCGTGGCGGGTGATCGGTGATGCCGATCAGCCGCGAGGTAAACGAAGAGCGCCGACCGGCTGTTCGGCCAGCGGGCCGGCCTGGGCGGCGCAGCTGCTCAGGCGGTTTCCGGCTTCAGGCCAGCGATCACCGGGCACCGGAACAGGCCACGCACCTCATGACCGCTGGCACCGCCGGCCTGGCCGAGTTGCGTCAGGGACGGCCGCCCGGGAGGGGCGAGACGCAGGACGCAGTCCGAAGACTCGACGCGAAGCGCAACGGCCCGACCGAGCTGAGCGAGGGGACGCCCGGTGTCCATGGTGAAGGACTGCTATGCAGCGGGTGCGGCCGGTCGCGGCCGGCCTGTGAACTCACTCAGTTCCATCAAGCAGACGTTTGGTTTGGCCGTCAGGGCTGGCCCGAGCGACAGCAATGTGAGGTGCTGCTGACATATCGGGTGCCGGGATCGGGCCGGCATCGTCGCAACCAGGTCAATGACCGCCAGGTATCCATGAAACCGGCAGCAGCCCAGTCTTCTCGACAACATACGCGGCAGCGCGGCTACCCTCGGGCGGCTCGTCAACGACGATTGGGGCTGACGATCCCAGAAGATTCTCCCCATAGTGGCAACCATCTTATGGCAAATAATCACATGACACTGGCCGGCAGCAGCCGTTGCAAGATTGAGTCCGACCGGCGCGTCTCCATTACTCCGTGCTTAGACCGCGTACGCTCATTAACCTAGGAGCGACCTTGCCTCTGAACTTTGCCCAGTTTCCGGAAATGTTGCCAAGCGTGCATGTCGCGGGCGATAGCCGGGCAGTGCCAGAATCCTCTGAACAACCGAATCGTCGAGCATTGAATTCTTCGACAACGTCCGATACGCACCGAGATTCAACCGCAGTCGGTTCTTCCAGACCCAAGCACTTCCTACCTGCACGCGCTCACTCACCAGCTTAGGAAAGACCTCAGCGGGCCACCAAACCTTGGTAAGCGAGACGTGGGCCGGCTCGACCCAGGACTGCATCGCCGCAGCGTCGGCCAGAACGGCTTCAACGCTGCCGGGCGCCTCAGCACCAACTTCTGGCGTGAGGCCGACGCGGATCACACGCTCGAGACGCGCCACGTCGAAAGCCAAGCCATGCAAATGCGCATTAGCCACCATCCAGCAGAAGGCGACGCGCCAGAGCGAACCTTGCTCCGGCGGATACCCGCCGCCGACGTCGGCATGTACCCCGGGAAACCAGCGTTCGACCAAGTCTTGCCCAAACTCGGCGGGCCCGGCGCTGAAGCGGTTCTGCCGGAAGAAGGCACGGCGCTCGTCCAAGGCGATCGCGTGACGCACGATCGCCACACCCGGATTGAACGCGGTGAACGGCAGGCTCAATGGCTCCCAGAACCAGCCGACCGACTTAACCGTATCCCATACGCCAATGAAGTGAACCGGCAAGCGCCGCTCGGACTGGCCAGGCACGTCGCGCGCAAAGGCATCGCGCCACGCCGCGCAGAAGTCCCGGTAGGGACCAGAGGGCTCCACGCCGGGCTTGACTGCCCCTTGCGTACCGGCCGCCTTGTACTCGCGGCTCGACGACATGAACTTGCGCATCAGATAAGGAAGCAGATTCTCGCTGCCCGCAGGCAACAGGCCGAACAAGTGCAGCAACGCGGCAAGCGCGCGCGCCGTATAAGCGCCACGACTGAAGCCAAAGATGTAGATGTGGTCGCCCGGGCGCCAGTGCTCCATAAGGTAGCGGTAGCCGCCGGTGATCTTTCCGTTGAGGCCGACCCCGAACGCCAAGCCCGCGATCTCTGAGATCTTCTTGCCAATGCCCGTGAACAGGCCTGGTTCGGGGAGCGTACCTACGCCCGGGTCGTAGTAGACGAGCTGCCGACGCGGATCTCGCTCGAGCGACTGCACAAGGCGCACGACATTGGTGTTCTCGCTGCCGAACTTGTTGTTAGTGCCGTCGAAGCAGATGATCAGGTTGCGCGGCGCGGGCGATCGGTTGTCGTCGGGCGCGGTGTCTAGGGCCATGGGGCAAAAGCAGAAGTGGCGGGCGTAGCCGATGCTGATCGCGCCACACGCGCTGTGTCAAGGCGCCCGCCCCCCCTCCCCCCGAACCCGATGACATCGCCGACCTGCGGCGCAATTCTTTCAGCCGAGCGTCAGTCAAGCACGCAGGGTGCTCTCACTGCCAAGATCGCATTCACGACAGCCGCATCACTCCGCGGTCGAGACTCCAACATGATTGCTTTCGGTACCTAGGACCCCTCCGTCACCCAACAGGGCGCTTCTCTAAACCTCCATGTTCGCCCGCAGCCTGAACCTGCACCATCGGCGCCATGATCACGCGACGCATCAAGCCCTCGGGCTTCTTCCCTGAGGAAGAAGTGTTTCCACGACCTGTTCCTGGCGCGCCAGCGCAGGGCCAAGCTCGAGGGCTACGGGCAGACGCTGGCGGCGATCGATGCGCTGGTGGACTTCGCGGCGATGGTCGTGGCAGTTGATGTGGCCTGTCCGCGCGCGGATCGCAAGAAGGGCGGGCGGGCGCACGCCGTACCCGCCGACCGGGGTGCTGGTGCGCATGGTCTTCCCGCAAGGGCTCTACAACCTGTCGGACGAGCAGTGCGAGCACCAGGTGCTCGACCGGCTGAGCTTCTAGCGCTTCTGTCGGCTCGACGGTGCCTTGAACATCCCCGATGCCCGCACGCTGTGGAGCTTCCGGCAGAGCCTGGCGCAAGGCGGGCTGGGCGGACGGGCGATCTTCGAGACCCTGAGCCAGCAATTGCAGCAGCACGGCTTCATCCCGCGTGGCGGGCAGATCGTCGACGCCAGCATCGTGGCCGCGCCGATCACCCAGGCCAACACCGCCGAGCGCGAGGCGCTCAACCGGGACGAGACGCCCGAGGGCTGGAGTAAGAAGCGCATGGCACACACCGACGGCGATGCGCGCTGGACGAAGAAGCACGGCAAGAGCTACTACGGCTACAAGCTGCATGCCAACGCGGATGCCCGCTACAAGCTCATCCGCACGATCAAGGTCACGGCGGCGAATGCCGATGACGGCCAGCAACTCCCCGACGTGCTGCAGGCGACCAACACGCGCGACCGCTTGTTGGCTGATCGGGGCTACGACAGCCAGGCCAATCGGCAGGTGCTGGCCCAGCACGGCCTGGTCGACGGCATCGCTCGGCGGGCCAAGCCGGGGCAGACCGCTAAGACCCGGCTGAAGCGGCGCAACCGCACGATCAACCGGACCCGCTCGCGGGTCGAGCACATCTTCGCCAGCCTGGCCCAGCAAGGCGGCAAGTGCGTGCGGGCGATGACGCTGGCACGCAATGCGCTGGCCATCACGTTGCAGAGCGCGGCGTACAACGCGCGCAGGCTGGTGTGGCTGGTCAAGAGCACGGGTGCGTCTGCGAGGCCGGTGTGAGGGCAGAAAAGCCCTTCGCGCCCCCGAGCGAAGGGCTGAAAGACAGGCCGCAGGGTAGGACTGACCTTCGAATTCGACATGCGATGACACTGTGCAAGCCGTCAAGACGTAGATCACCTGCCAAAAACGGTCGGCGCGATGGTTTTAGGAACTGCCCAACTGGTCTTGGCGACCTACGGGGCACGCATCAAAACACGGCAGATTGCTTGGCTGCAGGAGCCAGGTCTCGGGATCAACCGAGGTCGCTTGTGCGCTCCTGCGGATAGATCTCCTGCAGCGACTCGGACAGCAATAGCCTCGCTGGATAGCCCAGCGCCCTGATGGTCGCAGCGATGCAACGGCCGTGTTCGCGGTAATGCCGAACGACCAGATCCTTGTGCGCCTGCGAGTATCTTGGCTGGCATACGTTGCCGGCAGGCTCGTTAAGGCAATGCTCGTACTCGCGATGCCAACTCAAGAGCTCGTTCTTCGACGGATAGCCAAGATGAAGAATGATCTAGCCAATGCGCTTGTCCAGCTTGACGTAGAACTGAATGGCTCGAACCTCGTCCACGTATGCTATGAAAACTTGAACCTCCCCAATAAGTCCAAGAAATTGTCCGCACCTCCGGGTCTGTTCTAGGTGATCGTCAACACTCGATTTAATCCTCGCAACCCAGTCCATCCGCAGACGCCCCAACTTGATCGTGTTAATCGGGGCCGCGGGTAGTTCAGGGCGGACACCTAGCCACGTACAACCACCGCATCCCCCAGCCTTTGCTCAATCACCTGTCATCCGTGCAGATGTTAAAGCAATGGCAGGAAATACGACCCAAACAATTCATCAAACGGGAGCATGGGGCGGCGGCAATTGATGCCTAGCGAAATGCATTAGATACTCCACCTTTGGTCCGCCCGTCGGCTCGACGCTGGATAGAATTGCGATGCATCCTTGCGAGTATTCCGAGCAAGCAGACTCACCACGACCGGGCCAGTCACCTTTCCGCGGCCCGCATGCTCACCTACTTATCTCGCGTGGAGGCGCTATTCCTCGTCGAGAATTCCTGCATCGAGGGCAGCCAGCGTCTGAGCCTTAATTTTCCAAGACTTCGCTAGAGCAGTCATCCGCTCCCGAACGATTGCACTCCTCACTTGCACAGCTATCGATTCAGATATATCACTCGCCAACCCCATCAGCAATCCATCTACGCGCATGGTTGGTAGGTCCAGGGTAGCAGACAACTTGGAGATGCGCGTCGCAGCGGCGTCTGCAGTAACGGTCTTTGCTTTCAAGCCACGTTCAATATCGAACAGTTCCCGGACGATCGAGTTGAGCCGCCGCCACTGCGCCGGATCGACACCATCGCCCATCCGAAGTACTTGCGCAAGGAGGATAGTGTCCTGTGACTCGGCTGAAATGTCCTTGCTCGCTTGGATCAATATTGAGGCTGCCTCAACGCGGAATCCCCACAGCGCGTAGCTACGCGAAATGTGCAAAGCGTGGTTTATCTCCTTCTGATCGCCGGCCTTCCACTGTTCATCAATAGCAGCCTGGACATGCCGCATGTCCAGTTCGACGACCCAGACTCCATCGCCAACCATGCGCATGACAGCGACTTGCGGAGGCGCCTCATCCTTGAAAGTAGCGTGTAGCGCTTCCTTGGCCGACATGTCCGCCCGCTGAAGGCACCCGGTCTGGCTGTGCTCCTGCGTCTCGCCTGCGGGGCAACTGCGAACAGCCTTCTGTAGGACTGAATCCCCCGTGCTTGCGTGATAGGCCTCGAGGACTTCCAGACCCGGTCCGACAGGGTCCGCTGCCTTCGCACGTGTTTCCTTGCGAACGATCGAGCCCGCAGCGGTGCTTAGAGCGATCCGCACTTTTCCCTCATCCGCCCGAATCTCCGTAATCTTGGCGTCGGAGAACACGATACGTTGCGCAACAGCGTGCGCGCCACTGGAAACTGGAGGAACACTCCAGAACGAGACCTCGCCCGCCTGCCGGCGAAGGAAAAGCGAGCCTGCCGGGGACCACAAAGCAGCTTCAGGTTCAAATGCCTCAGCGAAGTTGCGCTCTGCCAGCATTGCCAGCAGCACGCCACCGTGAATCTGGGAGGACATTACATGCTGGACCGGTCCGATTGTTGACGTGCCCTCAAATGCGTCGTCCTCGCCAAGCCCGTCGACAGTCAAGGTTGGGAGAAGGACCCCATTTCCACAACGAGCGACCTTAGACGCGAAAGCCGTCAACCAGTTGGAAATCGCTTCCGAATCCCTGCTACTCGTGATCTGCCAGGCATCCCCCTCCTTGCGCAAACCCAACGCTCTCCACTCGACATCGACATTGCGCCAAGGCTTCGCGAAGCACTCGATGTAGGTTTTCCCATCATCGAAGTGCATGTGAACGGCGTGCGAACTGTTACCCCCTTGCTTGGAGCGCTGCACCTGCACTTGGAAAACGGGCGCCGAGCGAATGCCTGATGTCCAGGTTGGCACGGCAGCAGATCCGCTCTGCGTTTCGTTCCACTGAATGGCAGGAGTACCGGCCAAGTTTCTTGCCTTCGCCCAAACCGCGAACGCCTGCATTTGCGACAACTCGCGCAGGCGTTGCAGACTGGCCGAGCCTTGTGCAGTAGTGTTTGCCTCGCGCTGCAGCCTAGCGGCCAGACGCTTCTCGCGCTGGCACCAAGTACCCTGTGCGTAGGGCCGCAGATCCCCTGCGACCAATTTCATTGCTTCGGACTTTGCCACAACGGCATCACCAGAAAACACGACCCGCTTGCTCGCCGTGTTTAGTACCAGCCTTGGTGATCCACTGGTCCAGTAGAGACGGCACCAGCGGTTGTCCGTACCCACCGCCAAGTCAGCCTGGACGTTGCCTGCTTCGCCTTCCTCAGCACCCACAGACGCGTAGGCAGCAGACTTGGTGCCTGATTTCGCGTCCACGCCGAGCGCAGCGGACTTGAATGCGACGTCGGCGTCCCAGAGAATCATGCCGATCCTCGACCTAGCGATTCCGCCAGCAGTGACAACCTCGTTCATCGCGCCGTCGCTTGCCATCGGAACTCCGCTTCCGAAGCGCATCCTTCCAGCAGGAATGTCCTTGAACCGCGCCGGATCCTTCAGATATTCATTGCGCGGATTAATGCTGAGATAGAACGCGTCCACTCCAACGCTTACCCGGTGCCAGACTTCTTTGAACAGTTGGACGTCGCCAAAAGGCAATTCAAACGAGATCTTCGGCGTGCGCAGACATACGCGCGTGCCGCATGTGTCCACAGTTGCATCAACCAGACTCGTGTCGTTGCCTACGAGGGTGACTGCACCGCCATTGAGATAGACCATGCCGCCATCTGGCAAGGCATTTTGCTTGCGGGCGGTCGTCGAGGTGCCCGGGACGCTCCAGTTTGTCGGTACCACCGCACTGTCCAGACCGGTCGGCGAGAGGTATCGCACCGCAGTGTTGGCAGGGGCCGTAGCGAGCGCAACAGGAGCTCTCGCAGCTTCCTCTGTTGCTACCGAAACATATGCAACCGGTTGGGTAGCTTGGGACGTAGCTGGAGAAAACGGCCTGTTCTTCTTCAGGTCCTGCGCCGGCATTCCGCGGGGCGGCAGATAGCCAGCCTCGAAACCTGGCGTCAATATGCTGCCGTGCGATGCCAAACGCGCATCCAGTATTTCTGTCGCCCCCCCGCCGCCGCTCGAACCGGCACCGCCGGAGGGCCGGTTCGGGCTCGGCGAAGGCGGAATAGGGCTGGTACCTGGACCGAATGACTCAGGTGGCGCCTTGAACATCATCGTGCGGATCTCGTCAAAGAGCGCAAGCTCCTCGGCCTTAGCTTTGGATGGCGCCTGTTTCTCGACTCGAGACCGTGCGTGTTCGACAAACAGCGCGTAGCTGTCCCGGTTTGCGGCTGTGTGCATCGAGGGGCGAACACCGCCCTTGTCTATTACGACACTCTCCAGCGAGCCCGTGAAAATAACATTCTCTGCACCAAGTCCCTTCATCAGCCGAGCGAGGATGGGCGAGGTTGGGTGGCCGAACCGATTATTCGGGTTCACCGCGATTATGGCCTGATGCGGATTTAACTCAAGGATAGGAGATATGTCGTGGTACTTGGACCCATGATGCGGCACAACAAAGACATCGATCTTATTGATTCCTGACGCCTTCAACTTGTCCACTGCGGAGCGGATCGCTGCTGAATCCGCGTCATCGAAATCCGCAATCACCGGTCCGTCCTTGAATCTGGTCAGCGTGACGATGGATCGTCCGTGCTCCTTGGCCTTGCCTTTACGGTCGTAGGCAACGTTCTCGATCGTCAGCGCCTTCTGTAGATCAGCCAATTGTCGGTATGCATTTCCCGGGCGGCCCGCCGCATCTGTGACTGCGATCCGCGTGAACTTGATGTCCGTTCTACCGTCAACGGATTTGGCAAAACTCTCGTAAAGCTTCGCCAGCGAGTTGGACACGCCGTCGTCAATCACAGTGATAGACTTGAACTTCGGCTTGGAAAGATCCCCATCAAAGTAGAAACTGCGCTTGGCATTCTTGAACAGGGCCTCGATTCCACCCATATGGTCCGCATGCGGATGCGAGCAGGCGACGACGAAGTTCTCAACTTTTTTTTCGAGAGCCACGAAGTCCACCAAGGGCTTACCATTGATCACCACTTGATTGCCATCGCCGCTCTTTCCGAGGTCAACGATGAACGCGGTTCGTGACTGGTCGTCAATCGTGACGCTAGCTTGCCCTTCACGCTGCAAGGGTAAATGGTACATTTCCTGCGCATTTGCAGGTTCGCAGGCTAACGGCAGCGCCAAAATCAGAACTGCGACAGCGACCCATCGTTGGCAACACTGGAACATTGGACATCCCCGTCTATTGGTTCGCTAGCCTGCGTGTTAGTCCATTGCACGAACACGCCCTTGATCAATGCTGCCTGAAATGACGTTTGACGGCATCCCCAGTTTAGGGGAAGCGTCTCCGTGGTAGTCGAGGTTTGCAGTTCGTTGTCGGGTGCCGGATGAATGGCTACTTGGCGGCCGGCATGCGATCCTTGAAGGACGTGCCATCATGTGAGGTCTGTTGGCACAGTTGAGGCAACGCGGGACGTCATGCTGATCAACCTGCACAAGAATGCGACGACCACGCCAGCCACGCGACTGGCGATCCAGCATGCGCACGCCTCCGACGTGGAAATCACCCAGCGCTTTGGCGTGGAGCGTGACACCATCCACAAGTGGCGCCTTCGCAGCACAGTCGCAGACTGCAGCCATACGCCCCACCGCCACAGACCACGCTCAACGCCGGGCAGGAAGAGATCGTCGTCTACCTGCGCAGGCAATTCAGCCTGTCGCTGGACGACCTGCAGGTGGTGGTGCGGGAGTTCATTGCGCCGGCCATGACCCGATCGGCGCTGGACCGATTGCTGCGCCGGCGCCGCGTCAATCGTCAGCCCGAGCCGGAAGTTGCGCCCACAGCGGTCAAGTCCTTTCATGCGTATGAACCGGGCTACGTCCACATCAACGTGAAGTATCTGCCTCAGATGCACGATGAAGATGCCTAGCGGTACATGTTCCTGGCCATCATCGACCGGACCACGCGCTAGGTGTTCCTCCCAATCAAGGGCAACAAGACTGCCGAGGCGGCGCGCTCCTTCCTCAACGCCTTGCACAAGGCCGCCCCGTTCAAGATCCGCACGCTGCTGACGGCCAACGGGCGCGAGTTCACCGACTGGGCCGTCGTTTGTCGGGAGAAGGATGCCAGTGGGTCGCACGAGTTCGATGAACTCTGCCAGGCGCTGGGCATCGAGCACAGGCTGACGCGCACCGGGCAGGCCGTACCGTGAGGCCCACGCCCAGGCTGCGGCTGTGCAGCGCCGGGCGACGGCGCGTGCGAAGAGCTGAAAGCTCGGCACTTCGTTCGATACGCCGTTGGGGCGTTGGGTGCGCTTTGAACTTCAGCGGGCCCTGTCGCCTGAACAGATTGCCGGCAGACTCAAGCGCATGAACCCCACCGACCCGAGCCAGCACGTCAGCCACGAGACCATCTATAGCGGCGTGTACATGCTGCCCCGAGGTGAGTTGCGAACACAGATGATCGAGGCACTGCGCCAGGCGCATGCCAAGCGCATGCCCAGAGCGCGTGGCGTCTCGCGCAAGACCAACATCGCCGACATCGTGCCGCTGGCCGAGCGCCCCCCCGAAGCCGACGACCGTCGCGTACCGGGTCATTGGGAGGGCGACTTCGTCAAGGGCGCGCGCAACGCCAGCGCCATCGGAACGGCCATCGAGCGCACCAGCCGCTTCGTGCTGCTCACGCAGATGAACGGCTGCACGGCGTCCCACGCGCTCGCAGGCTTCAGTCGCCGATTTGCCGGCGTCATCCCTGAACTGCGCCAGAGTCTGACCTATGACCGCGGATCGGAAATGGCCCGTCACAAGGAACTGACTGCGGCCACCGGCATGCCGATCTATTTCTGCGACCCGCGCAGCCCTTGGCAGCGCGCGTCCAACGAGAACCTCAACGGCTTGCTGCGCCAGTTCCTTCCGAAGGGCATGGACCTGTCCACCATCACGCCACAGAAGCTCGCCTATATCGAAGCCATGCTCAACGACCGGCCGCGCAAGGTCCTGGACTTCCGCACGCCTCGTGAGGTTTATACCGAGCTGGTCCAAAACAACCTCGCGTCAAGAGTCAAGCAATACCCGACTGGTGTTGCACTTCAGGGTTGAAACCGCCGGGCCAGTTCGCGGCCAGCCTGAGCGGTCATCGGTCGGACGTTGCCGCCGGACAGCTGAGTCCGCTGCGAGGTCTGCCGCCAGCGAAGGTCTGGTTCCAAGGAAGACCTGACAGCCTTCTGGCAAGCCTGTCAGGGTCAGGTATCGGCGTTCGCCGACATTCGCCAGCCAAATCTGAGCGGCTGCATACAGTCTCAAGCCGCCGATCGCTCCTCCCGAACGCCAATGGCTTCGTCACGCTCCCTCCCGACCTTCACACCGTTCAAGCAGCCTTCAACCGCCGCACCTTCGCCACCATTGCCGCCATCTGATCCATCTTGATCCACGCATCCACCATGTCGGACCACGCCTGAAGCATGCCGCGTCGTTGGTCGGCGTACTCGGCCTTGTTGTAGACCGCGCGCACGCCGCCCTGCTCATGGGCCAGGCACTTCTCGATCCAGTCGCTGTTGAATCCTGACTCGTGCAGCAAGGTGCTGGCGGTGCGGCGCAGGTCATGGACGGTGAAAGGTTCGAAGGCTTGACCGTCAGCCTGGATCAGCTCGACCGTGGCGTCGATGACGCGATTGAGCGTCGCGGCGCTGATGGACTTGCGGATCTCGTAGCGGCCGGGGTGCAGGTAGGTGCTGGCAGCAAAGCACGTCTTGAAGGCGACCAGGATGTCGAGCGCCTGCTGGCTCAGGTAGACGTTGTGCGCCCTGCCCGCCTTCATGCGTTCCTTCGGAATCGTCCAGGTTTCGGTGTCGAAGTGGATCTCGTCCCAGGTGGCCTGGATGAACTCCGTCTTGCGCACCATCGTCAGGAGGAGGAAGCGCACCGCCAGTCGAAGCGTCGGCATGGTTGCCGTGCGCTCGAGGGCGTTGAAGAAGATGTGTATCTCCGACGGCGACAGCGCACGGTCACGCGGTTTGAAGGTCGCGATCGCGCTGGGGCGGATGGCTTCTGCTGGGTTGTCCACGGCGATGCCTCGGGCGGCCATGAACCGGAAGATCTGTTGAACGATCTCACGGGCCTGAACCGCCGGTGCAGCTGCACCTCGTTCCTTGATCTTCTGGCAGCGCGACAGCAGCAGGCGTGGCGTGATCTCTTCGGGCTTCAAGCGTCCGAATTCAGCGCGCAGGTTGCGCTGGTAGACCGAGCGACGCATGGCGCGGGTGGAATCCGCGAGCTTGACCTCCGCGAAGTAGAGATCGGCCCACTCGCCAAACGTCTTCGCGGCCACGACGTCACCCCGACGCTGAACCTTGGCACGCGAAGGGCTTTCCCCGCGTTCGACCGATCGGTGGGCCTTGGTCAGCAACAGCCGGGCCTCGGCCAGGGTGATGGCCATGCCGAAGTCGAGGGTTTCGACCTCCCGGGGCCGACGTGCGCCGAGGTTGGGGTCGTACTTGCCGACCACCAGCGTTTCGCGCCGACCATTGACGCGGTAGTCGAAACGGAAGCTCACCTGGCCGGACGGCAGCACGGCGGCGTACAGCCCTTGCTGGTCGGCGACCTTGTAGATCTTCCCCGTGGGCTTGAGCGCTCGGACTTCCAGATCGGTGAGCATCCTGCCTCCCCGCGATACCGTCAAAGATACCGTCAGCTGATTTGACGGTATCGACCTGAATCGCCCAAGTGAGGCCCTGCCAGATACCGTCAGACCAGCGCTTCATTCGCTGGGATCGTCTAGGACGACCTGAGATACCATCAGACGCTAAGTCCTTGTCGCATCACAACTTTCCATTGATTCAACGAGTGATCAAGGGCGTTTTCGATAGCGAAAAGTGACCGAAATGTCCTGTGGACAACTCGCCCCCGATACCGTCAGCGGCTCTGACGGTATCGAGACGGGTGATTTCACCCGACTCAGCCGATACCGTCACAGATACCTTCAGTACCGGTGGGAACCTCTGGAACGCGCTGAGACCTGCCAGGACAGCAAGTCCTTGTCAGGACTCGCTTTCATCCGTCCATCGGGACGGCTTGGAACGACCTGGAAGCAGATTAGGTCATTCCCACTCAATCGTCGCCGGCGGCTTGCTGCTCACGTCGTAGGTGACGCGGTTGATGCCGCGGACCTCGTTGATGATGCGGCTGGAGACGCGCTTGAGCAGGCTGTAGGGCAGCTCGGCCCAGTCGGCAGTCATGAAGTCGCTGGTCTGGACGGCACGCAGCGCGACGACGTAGTCGTAGGTGCGGCCGTCGCCCATCACGCCGACGCTCTTGACCGGGAGGAAGACGGTGAAGGCCTGGCTGGTCAGGTCGTACCAGGTCTTGCCGGTGGCCTCGTCGACGGTCTTGCGCAGTTCCTCGATGAAGATGTGGTCGGCGCGTTGCAGCAGCGCGGCGAACTCGGGCTTGACCTCGCCGAGGATGCGCACGCCCAGGCCGGGGCCCGGGAAGGGGTGGCGGTAGACCATGTCGTGCGGCAGGCCGAGGGCGACACCCAGCGCGCGGACCTCGTCCTTGAACAGCTCGCGCAGCGGCTCCAGCAGCTTCAGGCCGAGCTGCTCGGGCAGGCCGCCGACGTTGTGGTGGCTCTTGATGGTGGCCTTCTTGGTCTTGGTGCCACCGCTCTCGACCACGTCCGGGTAGATCGTGCCCTGGGCCAGCCACTTGGCGCCCTTGGCACCGGCGTCCGCTGCCTTGAGCTTGGCGGCCTCGGCCTTGAAGACCTCGACGAACTCGCGGCCGATGATCTTGCGCTTCTGCTCGGGGTCGGTGACGCCCTTGAGGTGACCCATGAACTGTTCGGCGGCCTCGACGTGCACGACCTTGGCGTGCAGGCGGCCGGCGAACATCTCCATGACCATGCGGCCTTCGTTGAGGCGCAGCAGGCCGTGGTCGACAAAGACGCAGGTGAGCTGATCGCCGATGGCGCGGTGGATCAGCGCAGCGGCCACGCTGGAGTCGACGCCACCGGACAGGCCGAGGATGACCTCCTCGTCGCCGACCTGCTCACGGATGCGGGCGACCGCCTCCGCGATGTAGTCGCCCATGATCCAGTCGCCCTGGCAGGCGCAGATCTCGCGCACGAAGCGCGTCAGCATGGCCTGGCCCTGCAGCGTGTGCGTGACCTCGGGGTGGAACTGGACGGCGTAGCAGCGGCGCACCTCGTCGGCCATGCCGGCGATCGGGCAGCTGGGCGTGCTGGCCATGAGCTTGAAGCCGGGCGGCAGGGTGGTGACCTTGTCGCCGTGGCTCATCCAGACCTTGAGCATGCCGTGGCCTTCGGCGGTGCTGAAGTCCTCGATGCCATCGAACAACCGGGTGTGACCGTGGGCGCGGACCTCGGCATAGCCGAACTCGCGGTGGTCGCTCCATTCGACGGTGCCGCCGAGCTGCACGGCCATGGTCTGCATGCCGTAGCAGATGCCCAACACGGGCACGCCCAGTTCGAAGACGACCTGCGGCGCGCGCAGCTGGTGGTCCTCGTAGGTGCTGGCGTGGCTGCCGCTGAGGATGATGCCGCGCGGGTTGAAGGCGCGGATGAAGTCCTCGGAGACGTCGTTCGGATGGATCTCGCAATAGACCGCCGCCTCGCGCACGCGTCGGGCGATCAGCTGGGTGACCTGGGAGCCGAAGTCGAGGATGAGGATCTTGTCGTGTTGCATGGCGTGTCCGCGTGGGGTTCGGGTCGGTCTGACGGGTCGGTCTGACGGGTGGGTCAGAGCGTCGGAGAGGAGCGCCGCGAGGCATCGCGACTGAAATGACGCAGCGCCAGCACCAGGGCGGTGGCCTGCAACAGGGAACAGAGGAAGAACGGCGCACCGATGCGCCAGTCGCCTTGCGGCAGGTGCGAGACCACGGCCAGCAGGGCCGAGCCGAGCACCGGCGCGAAGACCTGGGTGGCGCTGTTGAGTGAGGCCACGGCGCCCATCACCTCGCCCTGCGACTGCGGGTCGGCGGCGCCCGAGACGATGCTCTGCATCACGGCGGCGGTCATGAAGCCGAAGACGTTCAGGCCGATGACGACGTACATCATCCAGCCCTCGGTGGCGGCGCCCCAGAGGGCGTAACACAGGGTCGACGAGACGAGGCCCCACAGCGCGATGCGGTGCGGCCGGGCGCGCTTGAGCGCGACTCGGATCAGGCCGCCTTGCACCAGCACCGACATGACGCCGACGGCGAACAGCGACCAGCCGTTCTCGCGGGGGCCCCAGCCGAACTTGAAGGTGGTGTAGAGCACCCAGGTGGTGTGCAGGATGAACTGCGCCAGGCTGGTCAGCGCAACGACCGCAACCAGCGGGCCGATGCCCTGCAGCGCGTTGAGCTTGCGCAGCGCGCTGACCGGGTTGGCGCGGCGCCAGTCCATCGGCTTGCGGCGCTCGGGCGGCAGCGACTCGGGCAGCACGCGCCAGCCATACACGCCGTTGACGATGGCCAACGTGCCAGCGACATAGAACGGCAGGTGCAGGTCGATGGCACCGAGCAAGCCGCCCATCACCGGTCCCAGGACAAAGCCCAGGCCGAACATGGCGCCCAGCATGCCGAAGCGCTTGGCGCGGTCCTCGGGCGGGGTGATGTCGGCGACGTAGGCGTTGGCGATCGCCGCATTGGCCTGCATGGCGCCGCTGAACAGGCGCACCACGACCAGCATCCACAGGGCGCTGGCGAGCGCCGTGACGAAGAAGCTCAAGGCCAGCCCGCTGAAGCCGAGCAGCAGCACCGGACGGCGGCCGTACTGGTCGGACAGGCCGCCCAGGATGGGCGAAGCGACGAAGCTGGCCACGCCAAAGGCGAAGGTGACCACCCCGTACCAGAACGCATGGTCGGCCTGGCTGCCGGTGAAGGTGCCGACCAGCGGCGCCAGCACCGGGATGATCAGGCCGATCGAGATCATGTCGATCAGCACGGTGACCATGATGAAGGGCATGGCCGCCTGGCGCGGGCTGCGGCCGGGTGTCGGCGCCGAAGCGTCGACGGGTTCAGCGGTGCTGAGGCTGGGAGTCAAGCGGGCCTTTCGGTCGGGTGCAGGACAAGGATCCGGTCAACGCCAAAACGACCGCGCCCGGCCGAGGCCGGGCGACGGTCTATGGTGCGAGGCGGGCTCACTCCATGCGGTAGTTCGGCGCTTCCTTGGTGATCTGCACGTCGTGCACGTGGCTCTCGCGGATGCCGGCGGCGGTGATCTCGACGAACTCGGCGCGGTTGCGCATCTCGTCGGTCGTGGCGCAGCCGCAGTAGCCCATCGAGGCGCGGATGCCACCGGCCATCTGGAACAGGATCGCCACCACCGAGCCCTTGTAGGGCACACGACCCTCGATGCCTTCGGGCACGAGCTTGTCAGCGTTGGGGTTGGCGTTCTCGTCGTTTTCCTGGAAGTAGCGATCGGCCGAGCCGGCCTTCATCGCACCGATCGAACCCATGCCGCGATAGCTCTTGTAGCTGCGGCCCTGGTAGAGGATGACCTCGCCCGGGGCTTCCTCGGTGCCAGCGAACATGCCGCCCATCATCACGGTGCTGGCACCTGCGGCAATGGCCTTGGCGATGTCGCCCGAGTAGCGGATGCCGCCGTCGGCGATCAGCGGCACGCCGGTGCCAAGCAAGGCCGTGGCGACGTTGTCGATCGCGGTTATCTGCGGCACTCCCACGCCAGCGACGATGCGCGTGGTGCAGATCGAGCCCGGGCCGATGCCGACCTTGACGCCGTCGGCGCCGGCCTCGACCAGCGCCAGCGCCGCCGCGCCGGTGGCGATGTTGCCGCCGATGACATCGACCTGCGGGAAGTTCTTCTTGACCCAGCGCACCCGCTCGATGACGCCGGCGCTGTGGCCGTGGGCGGTGTCGACCACGATGGCATCAACGCCGGCACGGGCCAGCAGCTCGACGCGTTCCTCGGTGCCGTCACCCACACCGACCGCCGCGCCCACGCGCAGCTTGCCGTGCGCATCGCGGGCGGCATTGGGGAAGTTGGTCTGCTTGGTGATGTCCTTGACCGTGAACAGGCCGCGCAGTTCGCTCTGGTCGTTGAGGACCAGCACACGTTCGAGCTTGTGCTGGTGCATCAGCGCCTTGGCCTCGGCCAACGTGGCGCCTTCGCGCACGGTGATGAGGCGCTCACGCGGGGTCATGATCTCGCGCACCGGGGCATCGAGGCGGACCTCGAAGCGCAGGTCGCGACCGGTCACGATGCCGACCACGCGGCCGTCGTCGACGACCGGGAAGCCGGAGATGCCGTGCTGGCGCGACAGTTCGATCACGTGCCGCACCGGCACGCCCGAAGAGATCGTGATCGGGTCCTTCAGCAGGCCCGATTCGTAGCGCTTGACGCGGGCCACCTCGGCGGCCTGCTGCTTCGGGCTGAGGTTCTTGTGAACGATGCCGATGCCGCCTTCCTGCGCAATCGCGATCGCCAGGCGGGCCTCGGTGACGGTGTCCATGGCTGCCGAGACGAGCGGCAGGTTCAAGCGGATGTTGCGGGACAGCGGGGTCGCGAGGCTGGTGTCGCGCGGCAGCACCTGCGAGTAGGCCGGAACGAGCAGCACATCATCGAAGGTGAGCGCTTTGCCTAGAAGGCGCATGAGGAGAGCTCCAGACGCAAAAGGAGATTATAGAAAGCCCGCCAAGGTGCCGCCGGTACACTCGAACGATGGCTTGCACACACCGCCCCGAGGCGCTCCGCCTGCTGCTCTGCACCCTCCTGTTCGGCACCTTCGCCAGCCTCGCAACACCGGCGATGGCGCAATGGAAATGGCGTGATGCCGACGGTCGCATCCAGTACAGCGACCGCCCGCCGCCGCCCGGCATCCCGTCCAGGAACGTGCTGGCCAAGCCGGCCGCACCGGCGCCGATGGTGGCGCGTCCGGCCGCCGTGGCGGCATCGGCCGCAGCACCGGCGGCGGCGTCTGGCCCGGCCACGGTCGACCCCGAACTGCTGGCCCGCAAGAAGGTGGCCGAGGCGGCCGAACGCAAGGCGGAAGACGAGAAGCTGGCCCGCGAGCGCCAGGCCAACTGCACGCGGGCCCGCGACTACCTGCGGGTGCTGGAGACCGGCGTGCCGCTGGCGCGTGTCAATGAAAAGGGCGAGCGCGAGAGCGTGCCCAGTGCCGATCGCGATGCCGAGCTGAGGCGGGCGCGCGAGATCGTCACGTCGGACTGCCGCTGAGGCAGCGCCCGGTCAGGGCTTGAGCGAGCCAACCTTGCGCCGGACCCGGCCGCGGTCGCCCTGGACCTCGTAGCGCAGCCGGCGCGCCTCCTTCGGATCGACCTGCAGGCCGCGCACGATCTCGACGCGGTCGCCGTCGTCCAGCAGACGGTCCGGTGCCGCCGCCCTGCCCCACACCGCCACCGTCAGCGCGCCGATCACGCCGGTCTGGCCCGATGGCTGCGACGCCAGCTCACGCAACAGCGGGTGGTCGGCCAGCAGGCCGCTGCGTGAGACCGCGTCGCCAACGGTCGCACCGACGGGCATGCTCAGGGTCACCGACACGGTCTGACGGGCCGCCGGGCTGGCGACGACGTGGATGGTCAGGCTCACCGCGCCCGAGTCATCAACCGCTTCTTCACCCGAGTCAGCACCGCCTTCAGCACCACCTTCAGCACCCACGTCAGCGCTTGCCATGGACCTGCTCGGCCCGGGCGACGAAGGCATCGACGAAGGTGTTGGCGATGCGGTCGAACACGGGGCTGACCACCAGTTCCAGCGGCCGGCTGGAGAAGGCGTAACGCAGCTCGAACTCGACCCGGCAGGCTTGCGCACCCGCACCGGGTGTGGCGGCCGCTGGCGTGCCAATCGGCACGAAGCGCCAGGCGCCTTCCAGGCTGGAGAAGGGCCCGTCGACCAGCGCCATCGACACCTGCGCACCGTCGACATGGCTGTTGCGGGTGGTGAAGGCGTGCCGCACGCCGCCATAGGACAGGTGCAGCCGCGCGGTGACGTCGTGATCAGACTGCGCGAGCAGTTCCGCCTTCTGGCACCAGGGCAGGAATTGCGGGTAGGCCGGGACATCGACGACCAGGTCGTACATCTCGCGCGGCGAGTACCAGAGGAGGACGGACTTCTTGACGTGCTTCATACAATCCGATCATTCTAAGAACGACCCGACCAGCGCCGACGCATCGGCAGGAACGCCATGAGCATCGCCGAGAACAAGAAGGCCTTTTTTAACTACCACATCGAGGAACGCTTCGAGGCCGGCATCGTGCTGAGCGGCTGGGAGATCAAGGCGATCCGCTCGGGCCAGGTCCAGCTGACCGATGGTTATGTGGTGATCAAGGACGGCGAGCTGTTCCTGATCGGCGCGCGCATCAACGCGCTGCGCAGCGCGTCGACCCACGTCAAGCCCGAGCCGGACCGGACCAAGAAGCTGCTGATGCACAAGGCCGAGATCCGCCGGCTGATCGGCAAGGTCGAGCAAAAGGGCCACACCCTCGTGCCGCTGAACCTGCACTACAAGGGCGGTCGCGTGAAGGTCGATGTGGCGCTGGCCAAGGGCAAGGCCGAACACGACAAGCGCAACACCATCAAGGACCGCGAGTGGGAACGCGAGAAGGGCCGGATGATGCGCACCAAGGTCTCGTCCTCGGGCCACAAGGACTGAGCGACCTTCAGCGGTTCAGCGGTTCAGCGCCGCCAGCGCCTGCGTCAGGTCGGCGATCAGCTCGTCGACGTTCTCCAGGCCGATGCACAGCCGCACCAGCTGGCCCTTGTAGAGACTCGGACGTTGCCGCAGCGTGGCCGGGTTGTAGGGCGCCACCAGGCTGACCGGACCGGCCCAGGACCAGCCGATGCGGAACAGCCGCAGGGCATCGACGAAGGCATCGACCTGAGCCGGGGCGATCGCCGGGTCCACCTCCACCGTCACCAGTCCCGCCGCCTGCGTGCACAGGGCCGCCCAGTGGGCATGGCCGGGCGACGTCGGCAGGCTCGGATGCAGCACCCGCACGAAGGCCGGCTGCGCCTGCGCCCAGGCCGCGATGCGGCGGGCGGCCAGGTCCTGCGCCTGGTAACGCAGCTCGATCGTCGGCAGGCCGCGCAGCACGGCCGCGACATCGTCAGACCCCACGCCCATGCCCAGCCGGCTGTGGGTCCAGGCCAGTTGGTCGTGCAGGCGCACGTCGCGGCAAGCGACCGAGCCCATCAGCACGTCGCCGCCGCCGGACGGGAACTTGGTCAGCGCATGCACGGCGATGTCGACCCCGAAGTCCTCGGCATCGACGCCCGGCTCACCGAGCTGGAAGGGGTTGAAGGCCAGGCCTGCGCCCCAGGTGTGGTCGATGGCGATGCGGGCCTGCGGCGCCTGTGCGCGGGCGGTGCGGATCAGGCCGCGCAGGTCGGGAAATTCCATCGTGACCGAGCCGGCCGCTTCCAGCCAGATCAGCGCCGTGGCCGGCGTGATGGCCTGCGCCAGCGAAGCCGCGTCCAGCGGGTCGTAGAAACGGTGCGTGATGCCCCAGCGCGCCAGCTCATGCTGGGCCAGCGACAGGCTGGGACCGTAGACGTTGTCGGGCAGCAGCAGCTCGTCACCGGCCTTCAGCAGCGTCAGGTCAACGAGGGTGATCGCCGCCAGCCCGCTGGGCACCAGGATGACGTGCTCGGCGCCTTCGAGCGTCGCCAGCCGGGCCTCGAGCGTGAAGCTGGTCGGCGTGCCCTTGAGACCGTAGGTGTAGGCGCTCTTGTCGATCCAGCGCCGCTCGCGCAGCGCCTTCACATTCGGGAAGAAAACCGTCGAGGCCTTGTGCACGCCCACGGCGATCGCGTCCCACTCGGGCGGTGCGCGGTAGGCGTGGTGGATCAGCGCGGTGCTGAGCGGCGTGGTGCCGTCGGGAGGGCCGTTGCGGCTGTTGCGGCCGTTGCGGCCGTTGCGGCCATTTTCATCGTGTGGATCGGTCATCGCGCCCGCCCTGCCCTGGTCAGACCAGCTCGCCGATCAGGTCATGACCGGACGTGCCAACGACGCGAACACGGGCGAACTCGCCGACCTTCATCGTCTTCGACGCCTTGCTCGGCGGCTGGATCAACACGGTGCCGTCGATCTCCGGCGCGTCCGCATAGCTTCGTCCGACACCGCCCTTGCGGCCCATCGCCGGGGCACGGTCGACCAGCACCTGCAGGGTCGCACCCACCCGGCGCGTCAGACGCGCGGTCGACACCGCTTCGGCGGCGGCCATGAAGCGGGCGCGGCGCTCTTCGCGGACCTCGTCGGGCAAGGCGCCCGGCAGGTCGTTGGCGGTCGCGCCTTCGACCGGCGAATAGGCGAAGCAGCCGGCGCGGTCGATCTGCGCCTCTTGCACGAAGTCCAGCAGCATCTGGAACTCGGCCTCGGTCTCGCCGGGGAAGCCGGCGATGAAGGTCGACCGCACCACCAGCTCCGGACAGGCCGCCCGCCAGGCCTGGATGCGTTCGAGGTTGCGCTCGCCGCTGGCCGGACGCTTCATGCGCCTGAGCACGTCCGGATGGGCGTGCTGGAAGGGCACGTCCAGGTAGGGCAGCACGAGCCCTTCGGCCATCAGCGGCAGGATCTCGTCGACGTGCGGGTAGGGATAGACATAGTGCAGCCGCACCCAGGCACCGAAGGGCTTGGCGATTTCGCCGAGCTTGGCCACGAGGTCAAGCATGCGCGTCTTGACCGGTGCGCCGTTCCAGAAGCCGGTGCGGTACTTGACGTCCACGCCGTAGGCGGAGGTGTCCTGGCTGACGACCAGCAGCTCCTTGACGCCGCCCTCGAACAGCCGCTGCGCCTCGGTCAGCACGTCACCGATCGGCCGCGACACCAGATCGCCACGCATGCTGGGGATGATGCAGAAGGTGCAGCGGTGGTTGCAGCCCTCGCTGATCTTCAGGTAGGCGTAGTGGCGCGGCGTGAGCTTGATGCCGGCCGGCGGCACCAGATCGATGAAGGGGTCGTGCGGCTTGGGCACGTGCAGGTGGACCGCGTCCATGACCTCCTGCGTCGCATGCGGCCCGGTCACGGCCAGCACCTTCGGGTGGACCTGGCGCACGAGGTTGCCGCCGTCCTCGCCAGCCTTCGCGCCCAAACAGCCGGTGACGATCACCCGGCCGTTCTCCGCCAGCGCCTCGCCGATGGTGTCGAGGCTTTCCTTGACGGCATCGTCGATGAAGCCGCAGGTGTTGACGATCACCAGGTCGGCGCCCTGGAAGGTCTTGCTGGTCGCATAACCCTCGGCGCTGAGCTGGGTCAGGATCAGCTCGGAGTCCGTCAAGGCCTTGGGACAACCCAGGCTGACAAAGCCGATCTTCGGTGCGGCGAGGGGGGTGGGCGTGGCGGTATCACTCATGGCGTGAATTGTCCGTGATCGGCGCGACCGGCCGCACATGCCAAGGACAATGCCGGCCCATGAGTCGCTCCACGCCCCGCCCGACGGCTTGCTCCGGGACCTCGACGGCAACGCGCCCATCCCTCGCCGCACCCCTCGCCACACCCCCACACCCCTGGACGGGGCAACCTCGTCACGTTGTGCTGGCGACCAGCTTCGGGCAAGGGCATGACTTCCTGGCGACGTGGCAGGCGTGGCGCGAGGATGCGCAGCGTTGTGATCGCCTGATCTGGGTGGCGCTGGCGGCGCATCCGCTGGCCGCCGCCGAGCTGGCGCGCTCGCATCAAGCTGGGCCTCACGCCGCACTGGCAGAACGGTTGATCACGGCCTGGCCGCCAGCCACGCCGGGATCACATGGCATCGACCTGGAAGACGGCCGGGTTCAGCTGCTGCTGGGCTGGGGTGAGCCCACCCAGGTGCTGGACGGGCTGCAACTCACGTTCGACACGCTCGCGCTCGACGAGGGCGCGCACCCGTGGGACGACGACGCTTGCCGCCGCCTGGCGCGGCTCGCCGCACCTGGGGCGCGGTTGGTGAGCGAGGGCGTGAGCCCTGCCCTGCGCGCGTCGCTGGCGCGGCACGGCTTCGTCGACGACCGCTACGCGCCGCGCTTCCACCCGGTTGCCGCGCGCGGCTGGGCCCGCCCGACGAGCCCGGCGCGGCGCGAGGCGCTGGTCATCGGTGCCGGTCTGGCCGGCGCGGCTGCGGCCTGGGGACTGGCGCGTGCGGGCTGGCAGGCCAGCGTGCTGGATCGCCATGCGCAGCCCGCGCAAGAGGCCTCGGGCAATGCGGGTGGCCTGGTGCACATGATCTTCAACGCGCCCGACAGCCTGCACGCACGCTGGTTCCGCGCCGCCGCACTCGCCACCGCCCAGGCCGCCGCCGGGCCCTTGTCGACCGGCGAGGTGGCCGGTGCGCTCGATGGCTTCCTGCGGCTGGAACCACGCCTGGATGCGGGCAAGGCCCAGTCGCAGCGTGCAGGGGTCGGCCTGCCGCAGGCGCTGGTCGATTGGCGCGAACCGGCCGACGCCGCCGCGCTCGCCGGTTTGCCGCTGACGACCGGCGCGTGGCTGTTCGAACGTGCCGCCGGCTGGCTGGACCCGGCCGGCTGGACGCGCTGGATGCTGGCCCAGGCCGGCGTCGACGCGGTCAGCGGCCGGGGCTGGATCGGCGGCTGCGCGGTCGCGCGCCTGTTGCCGCCACGCGGCGACATGGACGGCTGGACCGCGCTCGATGCGCAAGGCCATGTCATCGCCCAGGCACCGGTGGTCGTGCTGGCCAATGCGCTGGACGCGAACCGGCTCCTGCCGGACGGCTCGGTCGCACCGCAGATCTCGTCGGTGCGCGGCCAGGTCACGCGTCTGCCAGCCGACCTGCCGGGCCTGCTGCGACCCACGCTGCCGCTGTCCGGGCAGGGCTATGGCCTGAGCCTGCCGAGCGGCGAGGTGCTGATCGGCGCGACGACGCAGCACGAGGCGCCTGATGCGTCCGGCCGCGCCCTGCGGCTGGACGACCAGCGCCACAACCTGCGCCGCGCCGCCGCGCTGGGCATCGTGCCGGCGGGTCTGGACGCGTCTGACGCCCTGCTGCCCGGCCGTGCCGGTTGGCGGGCGGTGACGCCGGACCGGCTGCCGCTGGTCGGTCCGGTGGTCGACGCGATGGCCCGGGCGGCCTTGCTGGCGACCGGCCGGGCCCGCCTGGATGGCCCGCGCCAGCAGCCCCGCAGGGTCGGGCCCGGCCATGGGCTCTACCTGTGCACGGGCCTGGGCTCGCGCGGCATCACCTCGGCCTTGCTGGCCGGGCGCTTGTTGGCGGCTTGGGTGAGCGGTGACCCGATGCCGGTCGACACGGCCCTGCGCGACGCGCTCGACCCGGCCCGCGACCTGGGCTGAGGGGCCTCGATCAGGCGGACGGCCGGTGCGGCGCCAGCCGCTGCGGCAACCACGCACCGACCCACAGGAGCACGGCCATGGCGCGGAACAGCAGCGCCGGCCCGAGCGCCCCGCCCAGCAGGCCGAAGACCAGCGGCAGGACGGCACTGGACAGGTTGATCACGGCCGAACGCAGGGCGATCACCTCGCCCTGCTGGTCCGGGGGCGCGAGCTGGTGCAGCGTGCTCAGGATCATCGGCTGCACGATGCCCTGGGCCAGACCCAGCACCAGCGCGCAGACCACCATGGTCCCGAGCGTGGTCGCCCAGGGATAGACCAGGAAGACCGCGCCGATGACCAGCATGGCGCCGCTCATGACATGGCGCTCGGTCAAGCGCTCGGCCAGCAGCGGCACCAGCAGCCGGATCGCCGTCACGGCCAGCGCAAACACACCCAGCACCGTGCCGATGGCCGAGGCGCTCAAGCCGTTCTGATGGCCCATCAGCGGGATCAGGAAGGTGTGCAGGTCCCAGGCGGTCGAGAAAAACCAGTTGGCCAGCAAGATGCCGCCGACGCCCGGCAGGGCAAGCAGCGCCAGCACGCCTTGGCGCGGCGCCACCGCACGCTGACCGGCTGAGGCGGCAGCTGTCGCACTCGCCTTCGTTGAAGCCGTTTGCGAGCCCGGCGCCAGTCCGACCGGCACCCGGGCCGCACACAGCAGGGTGCCCAGCGGCAACAGCGCCATGGCCGCGCAGGCGCCGGGAAAGCCGATGGCGTCGATCAGGAAGCCCGCCAGCATCGGACCGATCACATTGCTCAGGGATGGTGCGATGCCCAGCCAGCTGAACACCTTCTTCAGCTCGGACCGGGTCGCCTCGTCGCGGTCGGTCGCACCGGATGAAGCCACGTCCCGGCCATGGCTGGCGAGCCGGCCGGCGCTGCGCTGGATCGCGATCAGGCCCAAGTTGCTGCCGGTGCCCGCCAGGGATGCCGCCAGACCCAGCAACAGCAGCTGAACCAGCCCGAGGCCGCCTTGTGAGGCGACGGGTGTGGCGACGGGTGAGCCGTCCAGTGAGCCGACCTCCGGCCACAGCAGCGACCAGGCGGCGGCTGGCACGGCCACCAGGCCGGCCGCCACGACGATGACGACGGCACTGCGCACCGGCCGGTGGTAGCCGCGCCGGTCGGTCCAGCGGCCGGCGCGCACGGCGGTCACCACCGGCACCATCGAGAACAGGCCCAGCAGCAGGCCGGCCGCCACCTCGCCGCCCAGCCAGCCCAGCCCGCCCTGGCGCAGCAACATCAGCGGCAAGGCCATGCGCAGGCCCGCCATGGCGGCATGCAAGCAGATCTGGCCAATCACCAGCGCCAACAGGATCTGGTGGCGGGCCAGGGGTGCGTCCGGCGGCGGGGCGTTCAAGCTCATCCGGGCGGATTCTCCGGTGTGCGGTTGTTGTCGTTGTCGTTGTCGTCGCCGTTGACGTTGTCGTTGTCGCTGGCCAGCCCATCGACCCCGTCAAGCCCGGCCTCGCCGATCAAGCGGCGTGCAGCGGGCTCGGGCAAGGCCTCGACGCCCTTGAGGCGCCGGCCCATGGCGCGTGTGCGGACCTCCGCCTGGTCCAGCGTGTGGTGGGCTTCTTCGAGCTTCTTGCGGGCTTTGGCGAGCACATCGCCGAACTTGCCGAACTCGGTCTTGACGGCACCCAGCACGGTCCAGACCTCGGCACTTCGACGTTCGATGGCCAGGGTGCGAAAGCCCATCTGCAGGCTGTTGAGCAGGGCCAGCAGTGTGGTCGGACCGGCCAGCGTGACCTGGTGTTCGCGCATCAGCGCCTCGCTCAGGCCGGGCCGGCGCAGCAGCTCGGCGTAGAGGCCTTCGGTGGGCACGAACAGCAGCGCGAAGTCGGTCGTGTGCGGGGGGCTGACGTACTTGGCGCGGATGCTGCGGGCCTCGTCACGGATGCGGCCTTCGAGCGCACGCGACGCGGCCTCGGCGCCTTCGCGATCGGCCCGGTCCTGGGCGTCGAGCAGGCGTTCGTAGTCCTCGCGCGGGAACTTGGCGTCGATGGGCAACCAGACCGGTGCGGTCTCGCCGGCCGCACCGGTCGGGGCCTGCAAGCGCCCGGGCAGGCGCAGCGCGAACTCGACCCGCTCGCTGCTGCCCGGCACCGTGGCCACGTTGAGCGCGTATTGCTCGGGCGTGAAGACCTGCTCGAGCAGGGCCGCCAGCTGCAGCTCACCGTAGACGCCACGCGTCTTGACGTTGCCCAGCACACGCTTGAGGTCGCCCACGCCTTGGGCCAGCGTCTGCATCTCGCCCAGGCCGCGGTGGACCTGTTCCAGCCGCTCGGCGACCTGGCGGAAGCTCTCGCCCAGGCGCTGTTCCAGCGTGGCGTGCAGCTTCTCGTCGACCGTCACCCGCATCTGTTCGAGCTTGCGCTCGTTGTCGGCCTGCAGCGCTGCCAGCCTTTGTTCGACGCCCGCCTGCATCGCCGAGACGCGCCGGTCCAGACTGGCCCGCAACTCGCCCAGGCTGGCCACCAGTTCAAGTCGGGTGTCGCGGGCCGAGCCCTGCACGGCATCGCGCAGGCCACGCTCCAGGCGCTCCAGCTCGCCTTCCAGGCGGCGGGCCCAGTCGCTGTCGGACGGGTCGGTCGGTGGTCGCAGCGCCAGCAGCAGCACCACGATCAGCACGAGCAGATTGGCAACCCCGAGGGCTGCGTACCACCAAGGCAGGTTCAGGGCATCGGTCATGGTCGTCCTTGCAAGCTCGCGAAGTCTGCGAGCCTGCCAGCCCTGTGGCTCAGGCGATGAGCCAGCGCGTCTCCACGCCCGCAGCCATCAGCCCGGCACCGCCAATGCGCGCAGCGCATCGGGCAGCGGCACCGACTTGCGCAGCCGCTGATCGACCCAGACGATCAAGGCGCCGCCACTGGCATAGACCACGCCGGGCTCGTCGAGCCTTTCCATCGTCGTGTAGGTCTCGATGCTGCTGCGTCCGGGCCGGCGCACGTACATGCGAGCCAGCACCTCGGCGGGGAACGCCAGCTGCAGGTGGAAGTTGCAGAAGGCGTTGACGATCACTGGCCCGATGCCATGCGGCTCCACCTGCAGGCCGGTCGAGGCCAGCCAGTCCAGGCGTGCGATCTCGAGGTAGCGGAAATAGACGCTGTTGTTGACATGGCCCATCGCGTCCATGTCGCCCCAGCGAACGGGAAACTGGCTGGTGTGAACGAGGACCTTGTCCTCGGGCAGGTCGAAGCGCATCGGTGTGCAGGCCCGGGGTGGGACCGGTGGAGGTGAAAGGTCAGGTGCCGCTCAGGCGTTGCTCAGGTGTCGCTGAGGTGCCGCTCAGGTGTCATCCAGCGACACGCCCAGCTCGCCGGCCAGCTTGGCGACCTGCGTGCGCAGACGAGCCAGCTCGGCCTGCATCTGGCGCTGTTCGGCGCGCAGCAGGGCGAGTTCCTCGTCGCTGGACGACCCGTGGCTGGTGTTGGACGTGCCGGCGCTCTGGACCAGCAAGGCCGGATCGACCGGGCCGCACAGCAGGTGGGTCCAGCGCGACTCGCGCGCGCCCGGCGCACGGGCCAGCTTGATGACGCGGGGCGGCGTCTTCTCGGCCAGCTCTTCAAGGAAGCCCTCGACCGAGGACACGTCGGCAAAGCGGTGCAGGCGCTCGGCGTTGGCGCGCAGCTCGGCGGCGGTCTGCGGGCCCCGCAGCATCAGCGTGGCCAGCAGCGCACCGGCCGCGCCGGGCACGCCCAGGCCGCGCGGCAGGTTGTGGTCGTAGCGGACGACGCGGCTGCCGCTGACCTCGCCCACCAGACTGAGCGACTTCAGCTCGTCCAGCGCGGCCAGGATCTGCGGCTCGGTCAGCGCCATCACCGGATCGCGTGCGGTCTTCTGGTTGCAGCCCGACTGCAGCGCGTTGAGCGACATCGGGTAGGTGTCGGGCACCGTCGCCTGCTTCTCGACCAGCACGGCCAGCACGCGGGCTTCGACGGGGGTCAGGTCACGCAGCTGACGACCCGCCGGGCTTGCGACGCCCTCGCTCACAGCCCGAACCCGTCGTCGGCCTGGATGACCGCGCCGTTGACGAAATGGCTCTCATTGGCGCAGAGCATGAGCAAGCTGGTGTCGAGGTCGGCCGGCTTGCCCAGGCGCTTGCGCGGCAGCATGTTGACCAGCTTCTGGCCACCCTCGGTCTCCCAATGGTGGTGGTTGATCTCGGTGTCGATGTAGCCGGGGCAAATGGCATTGACGTTGACGCCGTACTTGCCCCATTCCAGCGCCATCGCGCGGGTCATGTGGATGACGGCGGCCTTGCTCATGGCATAGACGCCGATCTGGCTGATGACGCGCAACCCGGCCATCGACGCGATGTTGACGATGCGCCCGCCGGTGTAGGTGCCCGGTGCCGCGCCGCGTGCCCGCGCGACCATGCGCCGGCCAACTTCCTGGGCCACGAAGAAGGCGCCGCGCACATTGGTGTCGAAGACGAAGTCGAAGTCCTCGGGGCCGACGTCCAGCAGCTTCTGGGTCGTGCTCACGCCGGAGTTGTTGATCAGGATGTCGAGCGTGCCGACCTCGGTCTCGGCATGGGCCACGGCCGAGGCGATGCTCTCGGTGTCGGTCACATCCAGCTCGACCACGTGGGCATCGCCACCCTGCCCTTCGATCTCGGCGCGCAGGGTCTTGAGCCGCTCGGTGCGGCGGCCGGCCAGGACGACGGCCGCGCCGGCCTTGGCGAGGGTGCGGGCGAACTGTTCGCCCAGGCCGCTGGACGCGCCGGTGACAAGGGCGACGCGGCCCGACAGGTCGATGCTGTAGCTCATGGTGTGGGTCGGTGTGGGACGACGGGAAAACGATCGAGAAGCTGCTCGCCGAATGGCCTTTCAGCCCCCCGGGAGGGATCGCATCACGATAGCAGAAGGCCCCCCGCGCGAGGCCTGATCCGGCTCAGGGAGACGGGCTGCCGGCGCGCTCCCGGGCCTCGTCCTCGAGCCGCAGCAGCCACTGGTCGATCGGCATCGGGCGAGCGAAGTGATAGCCCTGGAACTCCTGCACGCCCAGGTCGCGCAAGGCCTCGAACTGGGCCTGTGTCTCGACCCCTTCGGCCACCGTCGACATGCCCAGCGCGGCACAGAGCTGGACCATGTGGGCCAGCAGCTTGGCGGCGCGGCTGTCGTGGTCGATGTCCATCACGAAGCTGCGGTCGATCTTGATCTTGTTGAACGGCAGGTGACGCAGGTAGCTCAGCGACGAATAGCCGGTGCCGAAATCGTCCAGCGCCAGCGTGTAGCCGATCTCGCGCAGGCGCCGCAGCAGGGGCTCGACCACCGCCATGTTGTCGACCTGGGCCGACTCGGTGATCTCCAGCTCGATCTGGTCGGGCCTGATGCCGGCGCGCTGGCAGGCCACCATCAGCTGCTGTTCCAGGCCCCGCTGCAACAGCTGCTTGGGCGAGAGGTTGACGGCCACCGTGAAGGGGTGACCGGCATCCTGGCCGCGCCGCACCAGCTGGGCAGCGGCGTGCAGGGCATGCCGGCCCATCAGGCCGATCAGGCCGGTCTTCTCGGCCATCGGGATGAACTCGACCGGCGAGACGTTGCCAAAGGCCGGCGTGGACCAGCGCATCAACAGCTCGACGCCCACGGCGTGGCCGTCACGGTCCACCTTGGGCTGGGCGACGAAGGTGAAGCCGTTGCGTTCGGCATCGGTGCGCAGCAGCGACTGCATGCGCACGCGGCGCTGCACATCGGTGTCCAGCTCGGGGTCGTAGAAGGCCAGCCCGTTGCGACCGCGTTCCTTGGCGACGTACATCGCCGCATCGGCCTTGCGCAACAGGGTGCCCGGGTCGTTGCCGTCGCGCGGTGCCAGCGTGGCGCCGATGCTGGGCGTGACCGTGACCTCGTGGGCCTCCAGCATGACCGGCTGGTTCAAGGCCGCCAGCACGACCTGGGCGACGGAGCGAACCTCGTTGTCGCCCGAGCCTGGGCCCAGCACGATGACGAACTCGTCACCGCCCCAACGGCCGACCAGCGCATCGGCGGGCAAGAGTGCGGTCAGGCGTCGCGCCACCGAGCGCAGCAACTGGTCGCCGACCTCATGACCGTAGGAGTCGTTGACTTCCTTGAAGCCGTCCAGGTCGATGAAGATGACCGCAAACGGTGATGGCGTCACCTCGCCCAGGCGGGCTGCCAGGTGTTGCTCGATCGCCGAGCGGTTGGGCAGGTCGGTCAGCGCATCGGCCAGCGCCATGCGGGCCATCCGTGCTTCGGCGCGCATCTGCTCGCGCAGGTCGGTCAGCGAGACGATGTAGCCGCGCCCGCCTTCGGTGAAATGCGACAGCGGCGTGATGTTGACGTCGACCGGAATCGACTCGCCCTGAAGCGTGGCGAGTTCGGACGCGCCGGCCCAGCCACCGCGCTCGACCAGCTCGACCTCGATGTCGGCAGGCAGCGACAGCCGCAGCGCCAGCGACTGGCCGGACAGCTCATCGGCGCTCAGGCCACACAAGGTGCTGTAGGCCTGGTTGGTCTCCTGGATGCACCAGTTGCCGTCGGTGACCGCGATCGCATCGCGGGTGCTGGTGAAGGCCTGGGCCATCAGCCGCAGCGACTCCTCGGCCTCGCGTTGTTCGGTGATGTCCTTGACCGTGCCGCTGACCAGCAGCGCATGGTTCTGCGGATCACGTTCAACCGCCCGTCCACGCGCACGAACCCAGCGCAGACCCTGTGGCAGGTTCAGTCGGAAGGCCACGTCCAGGTCGTGGCGCAGCCCGCTGGCGTGCATGCGCCAGGTCAGGCGAAAGGTCTCGATGTCCTCGGCATGGACCCGCGCGATCAGCTCGGACTTGGTCAGCGCCGGAACGGCCACACGCTGGCCGTGCTCGTTGACGAAGGGCTCGACGCGGAAGTGCTGGTCGTCGGCCGACCAGGACCAGACGGCCTCACCGCTGGCCCACAGCGCGCGTTGCAAGCGCTGCTCCGCGTCGCGGCTGCGTTCGAGGTCGAGGCGCGCCGCGTCCAGCGCCTGATGCGCCGCGCTCAGCTGCGCGGCCAGCAGGTCCGCGTGTTCCTGGCTCACGCTCACCGGCTCGCTCCCACGTTCGTGGAGCGGCCTGTTCTGCGGGTGGCAGGGCTCGGCAACAGGTGGAATCCAGCGGGCATGGAGAACTTGGGATCGATGCAAAGAGGCGACAAGTGACGGAAAGCGGACCAGCCGAGCAAGCTGTCCGTTTCATGCAAGGTTAGCCCGAGGCAGGTCAGTCGATCGCCAGAAATACCCAAGGAAGCCCAGCTTGACCGGACGGAGCGCACGTTTCGGTTCAGGCTGTCAGCGTTTCATCAAAAAAGCACGACCGTGCTTTTGCTGCGGTGCGGCTGATTAGAATCGCGCCGCCCCGGCGTCGCCGCCGGACCGCTGCCCGCCTGTCCCAGGGCATGCCCACCCGCTCGATCATCAGCAAGACAAGGAACACCATGCGTCCCGAGGAGATCCTGGCCCAGTTCGGCCCGCGCGAATCGATGGCCTACGACGTCGTGATCGTCGGCGCCGGGCCCGCCGGCCTGGCAGCGGCGATCCGGCTCAAGCAGCGCAACGCCGAGCTGTCGGTGGTGGTGCTGGAGAAGGGCTCGGAGCCTGGCGCCCACATCCTGTCGGGTGCCGTGATGGACCCGATCGCGCTCAACGAGCTGATGCCCGACTGGAAGGCACGGGGCGCGCCGCTGAACCAGCCGGTGACCGGCGACGAGGTTCTGTTCCTCAACGAGACCAGCGCCACCACGACGCCGCAGGCGCTGATCCCTGACTGCTTCCACAACGACGGCAACTACGTCGTCAGCCTGGCCAATGTCGTGCGCTGGCTGGCCACACAGGCCGAGGGCCTGGGCGTGGAGATCTTCCCCGGCTTCACCGCCGCCGAGATCCTGTACGACGAGGCCGGCGCGGTGCGTGGCGTGGCCACCGGCAACATGGGCGTGGGCAAGGACGGCGAGCCGACCGACAGCTTCCAGCTCGGCATGGAGCTGCTGGGCGCCTACACCTTCTTCGCCGAGGGCGCGCGCGGTCACCTGGGCAAGCAGCTGATCGCCAAGTTCGGACTCGACGAAGGCCGCGACCCGCAGAGCTACGGCCTGGGCATCAAGGAACTCTGGGAAGTGCCGGCCGACAAGGCCCAGCCCGGCAAGGTGGTGCACACCGCCGGCTGGCCGATGAACGAACAGACCTACGGCGGCGGCTTTCTCTACCACCTCGAAGGCAACCTGGTGACGCTGGGCTTCGTGGTCGGCCTGGACTACCAGAACCCCTGGCTCAGTCCCTTCGAGGAGATGCAGCGCTGGAAGACCCACCCGGCCATCCGCGCCCACATCGAGGGCGGCAAGCGCATCGGCTATGGCGCCCGCGCGATCGTCGCCGGCGGCCTGCTGAGCCTGCCCAAGCTGGCCTTTCCCGGCGGTGCGCTGCTCGGCTGTGACGCGGGCACGCTCAACGCCGCGCGCATCAAGGGCAGTCACGCGGCCATCAAGACCGGCATGCTGGCCGCCGACGCCGCCGCCGACGCGCTGGCCGCCGGCCGCCGCGCCGACGAACTCGCCGCCTACCCGGCCGCCTTCGAATCGAGCTGGCTGCACGCCGAACTGGACCGCAGCCGCAACTTCAAGCAGTGGTTCAAGAAGGGCAACACCGTGGGCGCGGTGATGACCGGCATCGAGCAATGGCTGCTGCCCAAGCTCGGCGTCAAGCGCCCGCCGTGGACGATCCATCGCCATGGCCCGGACCATGCCCGCATGCACGCCGCATCCGCCTGCGAGCCCATCCGCTATCCCCGACCCGACGGCAAGCTGACCTTCGACCGCCTGAGCAGCGTCTTCATCAGCAACACCAACCACGAGGAAAACCAGCCCGCCCACCTGACCCTGAAGGATGCCTCGGTGCCGGTTTCCGTGAACCTGGCGAAATACGCCGGACCGGAGAGCCGATATTGCCCGGCGGGCGTCTATGAGTTTGTCAACAAGGACGGCGCCGACCAGCTGGTGATCAATGCGCAGAACTGCGTGCATTGCAAGACCTGCGACATCAAGGATCCGACCCAGAACATCGTCTGGGTCACGCCAGAAGGTGGCGGCGGACCCAACTACGGCGGGATGTAACACCGCTGGGATATCTCCGGCGCCGCCGCAGGCCGACCTGCGCAAGTGTCGGGACACGCCCATGACAAGGGGGACGAAGCTGTGGCTTGGTCCCCCTTGGTGTTTTGCGGTGACGGTCACTGAGGCGATTGACACATCCGCCACGAAACCCCTTCATTCAAGTGCGTGAATTTGTCATTTTCGGGACGGTTTTTCGTCTAATACATATCCCAAGCACGAAGGTATCATCTTGTTACGCCACGGACATTTTGTGGCGCGCCCGCAAGGTCCGGATTTTCAGTTCCGCGTGACAGACTCGTTCAACCTCGTTGCAGCGCCATCCATGCCCGACCTTCGTTCCACTTCCCGAGTCCGTCCCCGGCAACTGGCCGTGTTGCTGGCTGCGCTCGGAGCCAGTCTGGCGCCCTTGCAGTCGACCCCGGCCGCCGGCACCACCGGCCCCGCGCCGATGGTGGGCAACGCATCGCTGAGCCTGGCGCAAGCCTCCAGCGTGGCCGACCACGTGATCGACCAGGCCCTGGCCACGCCGACCGGCGCCGGGCCGGCCGACACCTCCGTGCGGACCCAGCAGTTCCTCTTGCGTGACCTGGGCCTGCAGACCCCGATCGAGCTGCGTGGCATCGACCAGAGCGTCTACCTGCCGCTGTCGGTGCGGCTCGACGAGACCGTGCAGAAGGCGCGGCTGCGCCTGAACTACACCTTCTCGCCGGGCCTGCTGCCCGATCTCTCTCAGATCAAGGTCTTCATCAACGACGAGGTGCTCGGCACGGTGCCGGCGGTCAAGGGCAAGCTGGGCAGTCCGCAGACCCTCGACATCGACCTCGACCCGCGCTACTTCACCGAATACGCCAAGCTGCGGCTGCAGTTCATCGGGCACTACACGATGGACTGCGAATACCCCTTCCACACGTCGCTGTGGGCCCAGGTCAGCAACCAGAGCGTGCTGGAGCTGACGACCCGCCGGCTGCCGCTGCGCAACGACCTGTCGCTGCTGCCGACGCCCTTCTTCGACGTGCGCGACGCTTCGCGCGTGCGCCTGCCCTTCGTCATGGCCGGCACACCGCCGCTGGATGTCGTGCGCAGCGCCGGTGTGCTGAGCAGCTGGTTCGGCGCGATGGCTAGCTACCGCGGTGCCGACTTCCCGGTCTCGGACAAGCTGCCGGCCGGCCATTCGATCGTGCTGGCGACCAATGAACACCGCCCGACCGGGGTCGAGATCCCGCAGGTCGAAGCGCCCACGCTGAAGATGGTCGACCACCCGAGCGACCCGGGCGCCAAGGTGCTGCTGGTGATGGGCCGTGACGCCGCCCAGCTGTCGCAGGCGGTCGACGCGCTGGTGCTGGGTCAGGCGGCGCTGAGTGGCGAACAGGCCAGCGTTGGCAAGGTCGAGTTGCCGGCCCGGCTGGCCGCCCATGACGCGCCCAACATCGTCAAGACCGGCACGGTGCTCAAGCTCGGCCAGTTGGTGGGCAATGCGCAGGCACTGCAGGTCACCGGCACGACCCTGCCGGTGATCCGCATGCCGCTGCGCCTGCCGGCAGACACCTTTGCCTGGCGCACCGAGGGCGTGCCCATCGAGCTGCGCTACCGCTACACGCCGCCGGCCCAGCTCGGCACGGCGCGGCTGGCGGTGCAGATCAATGACCAGCTGGTCGAGTCCTTCTTGCTGCGCCCGGCAGGGGCAACGAACTCGCAGTCGCAGCGCATGCTGCTGCCCTTCCTGGAGATCGGCGGCACCTTCGACCGGCAGGCGCTGATCGTGCCGGCCTTCCAGCTCGGCAGCACCAATGAGCTGCAGTTCCGCTTCGAGATCCCGCCCGTTGAGAGCTCGCGCTGCCGCGACACCGTGCTGGTCTCGCAGGCCAGCATCGACGCCGACTCGACCATCGACCTGCGCAACCTCGAGCACTACGCGACGCTGCCCAACCTGGCGATGTACGCCAACAGCGGCTTCCCCTTCACCAAGTTCGCCGATCTGGCCGAGACCGCGCTGGTGCTGCCCGATGTGCCGGGCACCCAGGTGATCGAGACCGCGCTGGGCCTGCTGGGTCAGATGGGCGCGGCGACCGGCGTGGCCGGCACGCGGGTCCAGGTGATCGGCGCCAGCCAGGTCAAGACCGTCGCGGACCGTGACCTGCTGGTCATCGCCACCGGCGACGCGCCGGCGCCGCTGGACGGCTGGCGTCAGGCCCTGCCCAGCCACCTCGACGGCGACGCCCGTGGCAATGCCCCGCTGACACGCTTCAGCGACACCGCCTCCGAATGGTTCACCGGCGCCCTGCCTCGCAAATACCCCGGCACGGCCTGGGCGGAGTGGAAGTCCGAAGGCCCGCTGGCCGCGCTGATGGCCTTCGAGTCGCCGCTGTCGGCCGGGCGCAGCGTCGTCGCGCTGCAGGCGACCGATCCGGCGGTGCTGGGCGCGATGCGCGCGGCGATGCTCGATCCCGGCAAGGTCGCCGGCATGCAGGGCGACCTGGTGCTGCTGCGTGGCGCCCAGATGGAAGCCTTCCGCGTCGGCGACGTCTACCAGGTCGGCGACCTGCGCTGGTGGCGCTGGATGTGGTTCCAGATGCGCGGTCATCCGCTGCTGCTGGTGGCGCTGGTGGGGCTGATCTCGCTGCTGCTCGCGCTGACGATCTACCGCGCCCTGCGCGCCCGCGCCGAACGTCGCGTCCAAGGTGAATCCTGAGCCGTGATCCCGAGACGTGAACTGCTGGCCGCGCTGGCCTTCGGGCTGCCGTTGGCCGCCTGTGCCAAGGCTCCCGCCGGCTGTGTGTCCGGTGACAGCGGGGAATGGACCGACTGGGAGGTCTTCCGCCGCGCCCTGGTCAGCGAGGACGGCCGGGTCATCGACCCGATGAGCAAGGACACGACCACGTCCGAAGGCCAGTCCTACGCGCTGTTCTTCGCGCTCGTGGCCGGACAGCAGGCGGTGTTCGATCGCCTGCTGCGCTGGACCGAGGACAACCTCTGCGGCGGCGACATGGCCACCCGGCTGCCGGCCTGGCAATGGGGCCGGCGCGAGGATGGTCGTTGGGACGTGATCGACGCCAACGCCGCGAGCGACGCCGACCTGTGGATCGCCTACACGCTCGCCCAGGCCGGCCGGCTGTGGAAGAACCGCCGCTACGAGGCGCTGTCGCAGGTGCTGGGTCGGCGCATCCTGGCCGACGAGGTGGTCGAGCTGGCCGGGCTGGGTCCGACGCTGCTGCCCGGCCCCAAGGGCTTCCGCCTCGACGAGGACAGCCACCGGCTCAACCCGAGCTACCTGCCGCCGCCTGTGCTGGCGTGGTTCGCGGCGCACCGGCCTGAGGCCGTCTGGAAGGGCTTGCGCAGCTCGTCCATGCAGGTGCTGTCGGGCAGCGCGCCGCGTGGCCTGGCACCCGAATGGACGGTGCATGTGCGCGATCGCGGCTTTGTCGCCGACCGGCTGACGGTCGAAGACCGGGTCGGCAGCTACAACGCCATCCGGGTCTACCTGTGGCTGGGCCTGACCCATCCGGACGACCCGGCCCTGCCCGCGCTGCTGCGCCAGTACGCCGCCATGGCGCGGCTGAGTGGCCAGCGTGGCGCCGTGCCCGAGGTGGTCGACCCGGCGGCGGGTGACGCGCTGGCCACCAGCCCGGACGGCCCGGCCGGCTTTCAGGCCGCCTTGCTGCCCCTGCTCGCGCGCCTGGGCGACCGCAGCATCAGCGAGAAGCTCAAGACCCGCATGGCCGCCCGGCCAATCCAGCCACGGCATTACTACGACCAAGTGCTGAACCTGTTCGCCTCGGGCTACCTGTCCGGGCGCTACCAGTTCAGCGCCAACGGCACGCTGCAGACGAGCTGGGCGCCATGCGACGCCTGAGCGGGCTGCTGCTGGCGCTGGCGTCGTCGCTGGCGCTGCCGGGTGTGGCGGCACCCGCGCCACCGCCCAGCAGCGATCCTGCCCGTCGCAGCCTGGACGCGCTGATCGACAGCGCCCAGCTCTGGCAGGCCCGCAAGCGCCCCGACCTCGCCCGCAGCGTGCTGCAGAAGGTCCTGGCGGTGCAGGCCGACGAGCCCCGCGCGCTGCTGATGATGGGCGAGCTGGACCTGCGCGCCGGCCGCCGCAATGCCGCCCTGGCCGAGCTGACGCAGCTGCAGGCCCGCCATCCGGACAGCCCGGAGCTGCGCCAGCTGCAGCAGCTTGCGCAGCTGCACAACACCGACCTCCTGCGCCTGAACCGGCTGCAGCAGCTGCGCGAGCTGGGCAAGCTCGACGAGGCCAGCAAGCTGGCACGCCAGATGTTCCCGACCGGCGAGGCGCCCGGGCTGCTGGGCGCGGAAATGGCCGGCCTGATCGCCGCCACGCCGGGCGGCTGGGAGATCAGCCGCCGCCAGGTCGAACGCCGGGTTGACCGCAGCGGCACCGCGCTGGACCGACTGGCGCTGGCCGAGGTGCTGGCCCTCTCGCCAGCGACCCGCAAACAGGCTTGGGTGCGCCTGCACGCGCTGGTGGCCGAGGGCGTGCTGCCACGCGAGGTCATCGCCGGCGCCTGGCGCCGGGCCATCCGGCTGCAGCCAGACGACGTCGCCGTCGGCCCCTTGTGGGACGACTACCGCCGCGCGCTCGGCGACGACGCCGGCCCGAACAGCAATGGCCGGGCGGCCGTGGCCGGGGCTGCGACCACCGCACCGGCTGCAGCACCTCCTGCAGCCTCCCTCGCCACACCGCCCGCCGCTCGATCGGTCGCGCCCCCCAGCACACCGACCGGGCCAGCCGTGGCGGCAAGGGCAAGGACCCCGTCGCCCACCGCTGCGCCACGGGCAGAGGCTGCGAAGGCGGCGGCCGTCGCCGCACGCGCGGCAGCTGCCAAACCGACGGCACCGGCGGCATCGACCGCACCGGCCGCAGCCGATCCCACCCCGACGGCGGCTGAACTGGCCATGGCCAGCGTGCGGGAAACGGCCGATCGCCTGCTGCAACAGGGCACCGCGAGCGCAGACGCAGAAGCCGCAGCCCTGCTGGCTGCCGCGCTGGTCCAGCACGGCGACGATGCGCGCGCCTGGGGCTACTACGGCATCGCCCGCTTGCGCCAAGGCGACCATGCCGCCGCCGTGCCGGCCTTCGACCGGGCCCTGGCCGGCGACCCGAGCGACACGGACCGCTGGCGCAGCCTGGCTCTGACCGCACGTTACTGGGCCGGCGTCACCGAGGCCCGCCGTGCAGCCGATGCGGGTGACGACGTGAGCGTCATCGCCCTGCTCGAAGCACTGATCGAGACCCAACCCGATGCCATCGAAGGCCCCTTGCTGCTGGCCGGCGCGCGGGCCCGGCAAGGCGACGAGGCGGCGGCGCGACGGCTCTACGAACGCGTGCTGGTCCGCGCCCCCAGCGAAGCCCGGGCCTGGCGCGGCCTGACCGCCCTGGCCATGCGCCAAGACCCGGAGGCCGCCCTGGCGATGCTGGCGCAGCGCTACGGCATCGACACATCGGCGGCCGCCGGCAACGGGACACCGCCCCGCTCGGACGCCGATGCCCCAACAGCCCTGACAACCGCCACGCCCCTGGCGATCGATCCCGCCGACGCGGTTGACGTCGCGGCGGTCCGCCGGGTCGCCGATCAACGCCGCGCCGAAGGCCGCCACGGTGCCGCCCTGCGTCTGCTGGAGCAGGCCCTGGCGCTGGCGCCCAGCGACACCTGGTTGCGCTACGACACCGCCCGGGTCTATGCCGACTTCCGTCTGCCCGGACTGGCGCTGGCGGTGATGGACGAGGGCATGGCCCGACAGGCCAGCGACCCCGAGTTGCTGCAGGCCGCCGCCCTGATCGCGCTGGCCGGCGACGCGCCCCAGCGCGCCGTCGAGATCCTTGACGGCCTTCCCTCGGCCGTCGCCGACGGGCCGCAGCGCGACCTTGTCCAGCGGGCCCGACGCGAGCGGGCGCTGGCCGGTGCCCGCGCCGCCTTGCTGGCGCAGGACATGGGGCGCACCCGCGCATGGCTGGACGAAGCCGAACAGGTCATCGACCAGCGTGCGGTCGTGCTGGCCAGCCGCGACGGCGGCAGCGCCATGGCCTCGTCCAACCCGGCCGGCGCCGAACCCTGGCCCGACCTGGCCATCGCCCGCATGCGGCTGGCGACCCAGCAAGGCCGCGCGGCCCGCGACCGGCTTGGCCTGTTGCCGCCACTGGCGCTGGCCTCGCAGGTCCAGGCCCTGCTGGAGTGGGCGCGCCTGAATGCCGATGCCGGCCAAGCCGAGACCGCCCTCGACGGCCTGCAACAGGCGCTGGCCGCCGAGCCCGCCAGCGTCGGCTGGACGCCGCCCGAACGGGCCGAGGTGCTGCTGGCCCATGGCCGGCTGGCGCTCGATCTGGACCTGCCCGGCACGGCCCGCATCGACGCCGACCAGATCGACGCGCTCCTGCCTGACGACGCCATCGAGCCGCGCCTGTCGCTGCTGCGCCTGCAGCGCCGGATGGGCAACGACGCGGCCGCACGCGACACGCTGGGCCGTCTGCTGACGCAGGCGCCCACTGAGCCACTGGTGCGCATCGAGGCGGCCCGCCAAGCCCGTCTGGACGACGACGAGGCCAGCGCCCTGCGGCACCTGGACGTCGCCCGGCGGCGTGTCCTGCCCGGCAGCGAGACCGCGCTGGAGGTCGAGCGGGTGCAAGACGCGATCGAGGCCGACAACCAGCCCATCGTCGACATGGCGCTGCACAGCGGCAGCAATGCCGGCAGCGCTGGCCGGTCGGATCTCGACAGCCGCGAGGCCACCGCCCGGCTGACCTGGCCCATGATCGGCCGCGGCGAGTTCTTCGCACAGGTCGACCAGATCGCGCTGGACGCCGGCACCCTGGGTGCGGCGGCCGGCAGTTCGACGCTGCTGGGCCGCACGCTGCTGAGTTCGCCCGGTGGCCTCGCGAACGGCTCGCCGCAATCCAGCCAAGGCCTGGCCCTCGGCCTGGGCTGGCGCGGTGGCAAGCAGGAAGTCGACCTGGGCGTGGTCGACCTGCGGGTGCGCAACTGGCTGGGCGGCTGGCGCCTGAGTGGCGGCGACGACGCACTGGGCTGGCGCATCGGCATCGACCGGCGTCTGGTCACCGGCAGCCTGCTGGCCTGGGGCGGTGCGCGCGATCCGGTCGACGGGCATGTCTGGGGCGGCGTCACGCTGACGGCACTGAGCGCCCGCATCACGTCCACCCTGGGTGACGTCCACACCCTGTCGGGCAGCTGGCGGGCCGGCCTGTTGCGGGGTCAGGGCGTGGCCGACAACTGGACGGTGCAGACCGGCTTCTCCTACCGCCGCGTGCTGCGTGAGAGCATGACCCAACGCCAGACCCTCGGCGCGACCGTCGACATCCAGACCTACGGCAACAACCAGAACTTCCACACCGACGGCCACGGCGGCTACTACAGCCCCCAGCTCTACCACGCGGTCAGCATGCCCTGGGTGCACGAAGGCATGAGCGGTCGGCTGGCCTGGCAGTTGCGGCTGGCCGTCAGCCACAGCGTGACGCATGAAAACGATGCGCCGTACTACCCGAACGATCCGCAAGCACAGGCAAGCTCTGGCAATCCGCTGCACATCGGCGGACCCGGCGGCGGCTTCGGCGCGTCCGCCCGTCTGGTGACGGAATGGCGCGCCGCGCCCAGTTGGGCGATCGGCACGGCGCTGTCGCTGGAACGTTCGAGCGACTACGCGCCCAACCGCGCCAGCATCTACCTGCGCCACTGGATGGGCCGGGTGCCACCGCCGCTGGGCTGGCCGCCGGAGATGCTGGAACCCTACATCCGGCGCTGAACGCCGCCGCGTGGCCGGCGCCACGCGCGCCGGCTCAGGGCTGGGCCGTCATCAGGCTCCAGCGACCTTCGGGCGTGCGCAGGTAGCCGTAGGGGCCCCGCTGCAGGTAGATGTGGCGGTCGTTCTCGGACACCCATTCGATCGGCGGCAGGGCCATGCCCAGCTCGACCAGCCGTTCGGGCTGGGTGACCTCCGGCCCGCCATGCAGCAGACCGGCAACGACCGCAAACAGCGACTGGTAGCTGGCGTTCTGCGTCACATGGACCGGCGGCGCATCGGCGGCCCGCTTGACGCCGAAGTTCAGCAGCATCACGCCAGCGGGCACATGCGTGATCACCCGCGTGGGCAGTTCGCGCAAGCCGGCCACCTGCTGGGCATCGCCCCGGACCGCCGCGCCGTGTTCGGGCGCCAGCACGACCACGGTCGGACGCCCGCTGCGTTCGATGCCGTCGACGAAACGCTCCAGATCGGCGAAGAGCTTGCGGGCGCGCGGCGCGTAGGTGTCCAGGCTGGAGATCGACGCGATGCCGGGCACCCGGTTGCCGTCGTGCAGGCTGATCGTGTTGTAGAGCAGAGCCAGACGGCCCGGCCCAGCCGCCTCGGCGCGGGCGCGCCACCAGCGGCCGAGCACCTCGCCGTCGTCGCGGATGGCGCTGCCGTCAAAGCCGTTCATCGCCACCGGCGCATCCAGCACCTGTTCGGGCAAGGACGGCAAGGCGCTGTCGCGCTTGAGCGTGTCGGCAAAGCCGTCGAAGCGCCCATCGTGGTTGAGCAGCACGGCGGGCTGGTAGCCGGCCTGTTCCAGGCTGCGCATCAGCAGGCATTCACCCCGCGCGCCGCCGTAGAGCTCGGACTGCGGCACCTGGCCACAGTTGGCGTGCAGCAGGCGCAGAACGGCCGGTCCGCTGTAGGTCGCGCCGCTGTTGAAGCGGTCGAAGACCACGTCGAAGCGGCGCATGAAGGGTGCGTCGGTCAGCTTGGCGTGGTCGAGGTCGTCCCAGGACAGCGAACAGACGCTGAGGATCACCAGGTCGAACGGCGGCGGTCCAGCGTCGACCGGGAATTTCAGGGTCTTGGCACGCTCGCCATCGTGGAAGGCCTGCAGCGTGAGGTCGAGCCGTTCAAGGTCGATCGGCCCCATGCCAGCGCCGTCGACGCTGACGGCCTGGGCCAACTGCTCGTCACGCGCACGCTGGGCCGGCGACGGCAGCAAGGCAAAGACCGCCAGCCCCACAAAAACCCAGGTCGACAGACGCAGGCGGGTCGCGAGGCCGCTAAGCACCACCCCGGCCACCAGCAGCGCCGCCAGCATCGGCGCGTTGACAAAGCGGGTGCCCAGCTCGAACAGGTAGGCGAGGCTGAAGTCGCTGACCGCCTGCCAGTTGTCCCACAGCCGCGACAGCGGTGGCCATGGCGATTCGCGGTAGAGCAAGGCGGCGCCGGCCGGCACGGCCAGCCAGCGCAGCAGGCGGTGCAGGCCACCCGGCCAGGGCCAGGACAGCAGCAGCGCCAGCGCCACGTTGGCCAGCAGCGCCAGCTCGATCAGGCCGCTCAGGTGCAGGCCGAACTTCAGCAGGAAATAGATCGACCAGGCACCCATGGTCAGCTCCGCTCCAGGGCCCGGCGCATGCGCGCGGCGCGGTCGCCGAGCCACGCGCCGGCATCGCTGCGCCAGCCGGCGGCGCCGTCGCGCACATGGCCCAGCGCGTTGCGGATCAGCAGCGCGTAGCTGCTCCAGCCCAGCCGGGCGATCTCGATCAGACCGTGCATCGCGCGGTCACTCTCGGGCGCGAGCTGCCAGTTGACCCAGGCGTCCTTGCGGGTGAAGGTGCAGCGGATCAGGGCGGCCTGCTGGTCCAGGTTGAGACGACCGAACTTGAGCGCCAGCCGGTCACCCCGGTGGCTGACCACCTGCACCGGCAGCAGCTGCGGTCGGCCCTCGTCGAACAGGCGCAGGCCCAGGGTCTGGCCGGACGGCAGTGCCAGATCGGCCGGCACGCCACGCAGACCGACACCGGCCAGCGCGTAGTCCTCGGTCTCGCAGGGCAGCAGTTCGCCGTCGGGTGTCATCAGCTCGGCACGCAGCCGGCTGGTGACGCGGGTGTTGCGGCGCACCTGGCGGCGCTCCCGCGCCACGCCGATCGCCGCGCCCAGCGCGAGCAGGTTGTAGACCGTCCACGCCAGGTTTAAGGTGATCGTGCCCCACTCGGTCGGGTAGACCACCAGCCGGCCCAGGCCAAACAGCACGCCCGCCGCGTTGAGCACCACCAGCGCGAAATATGGTCGGGCGATGTGCCAGTCGACGTGGGTCTGCTCGATCAGCCCGCCCTTGGCGGTGACATCGAAGTTGCCGCCACGCGGGTTGAACAGCGCGGCGGTCGTGGGCACGGCCACATACCAGGCCAGCACCGTCTCGTAGAGCTCTGACCAGAAGGTGTGGCGGTGCGGGCCGGCGATGTGGGCGTTGGCGATGTGCGGCAGCACCAGGTGCGGCAGCAGGTAGAGCAGCAGCGTGCCGACCTGGGCGTGGATGATGTGGAACTCGAAGAACAGGTAGCCCAGCGGAGCGGTCAGGAAGACCAGCCGGGGCAGCCCGTAGAAGAAGTGCAGCATCGCGTTGGAGTAGCACAGCCGCTGCATCGGCGTGAGGCCCGGTCCCAGCAAGGGGCAGTCGACCCGGAAGATCTGCGCCATGCCACGGGCCCAGCGGATGCGCTGGCGCACATGGCCGGCCAGGCTCTCGGTGGCCAGACCAGCGGCCAGCGTCTCGTTGAGGTAGGCCGTGCGCCAGCCGCGCCGGTGCAGCTTCAGGGCGGTGTGGGCATCCTCGGTGACGGTCTCCACGGCGATGCCGTCGATCTCCTCCAGCGCCGAGCGGCGCAGCACCGCACAGGAACCGCAGAAAAAGCTCGCGTTCCAGACGTCGTTGCCGTCCTGCACCAGGCCATAGAACAGCACGCCCTCGTTGGGCACGCGCCGGAAGGTGTCGAGGTTGCGCTCGAAGGGATCGGGCGAGAAGAAGTGGTGCGGCGTCTGCACCAGCGCACAGCGCTCGTCGCGCAGCAGCCAGCCCATCGTGTTGACCAGGAAGCCGCGCACCGGCATGTGGTCGCAGTCGAAGATGGCGATGTACTCGCCGTCGGTCACCTTCATCGCCGCATTCAGGTTGCCGGCCTTGGCATGGCGGTTGTCGCTGCGGGTCAGGTAGTGCACGCCGGCCTCGTCGGCGAAGGCGCGCATCTCCGGGCGACGCCCATCGTCCAGCAGATGGATGCGCAGCCGGTCGGCCGGCCAGTCCATGTCGCGCGCGGCCAGCACCGTCGGGCCCACGACGCTGAGCGGCTCGTTGTAGGTGGGGATGTAGACGTCCACCGTCGGCCACTGGTCGCGCGGCAGCTCGATCGGCACGATCGGCCGCTTGAGCGGTCGCGAGGTCTGCAGGAAACCCAGCACCATCACCAGCCAGGCGTACAGCTCGGCCAGCAGCAGGCCGTAGCCCAGCACCGACTCCCAGGCCGAGTCGAAGTCCAGCGACTCGGTCACCCGCCACCAGCCATAGCGGCACGACGCCAGCAAGGCCAGCGAGACCAGCGCCAGCGTCGGCAGGTTGCCGGGGATGCGCCGCACCAGCAGCACCAGCAGCAGCATGGCGATGAAGAACATGAACTGGCTGAACGGACTCATCGGCGTGCTGGCGGCCAGCCAGAACGCCAGCACGCTCACCAGCCCGAGGCCGATGCGCACCGGGCGGCGGCGCCACAGCGGCAGGTCCGACCAGCGTTCGAGCACCCGGCTCACCGGCGCGAAGTCGATGGCGCGCCAGTGTTCGAGGTAACGATCCCAGAGCCGTCCCGGCGACACGGCGGCCAGCACGCGGCGCCAGGCCGGCAGCGGCCCCGTGGGTGCGGCGGATGTGGCGACCGGGGCCAGCGGCGGCAAGCCCGGCATCGGCGGCACCGCAGGACCGGTCTGGCCAAAGGCCATCCGCCGCGTCCCGGCATCCTGCCTGCCATTGCCGCGCCGCAACACGCCGATGCGCTGACGCCGGATCGGCGCCCCGGACGCACCCAGCGGCCCCGGTGCCGTCGTCGGACCGGCACCGTTTGCCGAGCGGTCGCGCCGCCACGACGCGGCGCCGCCGGCGACCTCGTCAGGGCGAGGCTGTGGCGCCGTCCGGTGGGTCGGCGCCAGACGGATGCGGCGCCGCTGCGGCGGCAGCACGAACAGCCGGGTCAGCCAGCAACGCCAGTCGTCGGGGCGCTCGACCTGCAGCGCGCGCGCCCATCGTTTCAAGACTCCGACCGTCATCCGCTGTGCCTGGCTCGTCCGTGGTGGAAACAAATTGTCACCGAACGCCGAACCCAAGGGACGACGTGTCCGCCGATCCTGCCTTCGCGCAGACCCGGACTGGCCGATTTCAAGACATTTTCAAGGCGGACGCCACAGAACCCAAGCGGATCTCACACGCACCCGGGCACGCCGGGCCGTTCACCACTTCGGCGCGCGCTTGTCGATGAAGGCCTGCACGCCTTCGAGCGCCGCCGCATCCATCATGTTGCAGGCCATCGCCTGGCCAGCCAGCTGGTAGGCGCTGGCGATGCCCATTTCCAGCTGGCGGTAGAACTGGTCCTTGCCCATCGCCAGTGCGACGCGCGGCTTGGCGACGATGCGCGCGACCAGCCGTTCGACCTCGGCGTCCAGCGCCTCCATCGGCACGACCCGGTTGACGAGGCCTTGTTCACGCGCCTCTTCGGCACCGATGAAGTCGCCGGTGACCAGCATCTCGAACGCCTGCTTGCGCCCGACGTTGCGTCCCAGCGCGACGCTGGGCGTGGCGCAGAACAGGCCCAGGTTGACGCCACTGACCGCGAAGCGCGCGGTGTCGGCGGCCACGGCCAGATCGCACTGCGCAACCAGTTGACAGCCCGCCGCCGTGGCGATGCCCTGGACCCGCGCGATCACCGGCACCGGCAGCGACTGGATCGCCAACATGACCTTGGTGCAGCGCGCGAACAGCTGCTGGTAGTACGCCAGCGAAGGCTCGGCACGCATCTCCTTCAGGTCATGCCCGGCACAGAAGGCCTTGCCTTGCGCTGCCAGCACGAGCACCCGCACCCGCTCATCGCGGGCGATGGCATCCAGCTCGGCCTGCAGCGCCGCCAGCATGGCCTCGCTCAACGCATTGAAGGCCTGCGGCCGGTTGAGCGTCAGCGTCAGCACGCCACGGTCGTCGAGGTGGCGCAGCAGCAGGGGGTCGTCGAGGGTCAGCATGGCTATTTCCTGGGGGACCGAATCGGTGGGTCAGTGGGGCGGCGAGTTGGCGAATTGGCGAGTCGGCGAGTCGGCGAGTCACTCGATCGCTGCGTTCGACCGCGCCCGCTCGCGCAGCTGGAACTTCTGGATCTTGCCGGTCGACGTCTTCGGGATGGCCTCGAAGCGGATCTCGCGCGGCACCTTGTAGCCCGCCAGCAGGGTCTTGCAATGGGCGATCAGCGTGGCCGCATCGACCAGCGCACCCGGTGCCAGCTCGACGAAGGCCAGTGGCGTCTCGCCCCACTTGGGATCGGGCTTGGCGACCACCGCAGCGGCCATCACGGCGGGGTGGCGGTAGAGGGCGTCCTCGACCTCGATGGAGCTGATGTTCTCGCCGCCGGAGATGATGATGTCCTTGCTGCGGTCCTTGATCTTGACGTAGCGGTCGGGCTCCATCACCGCCAGGTCGCCGGTGTGGAACCAGCCGCCCTCGAAGGCCTGCAGCGTCGCCTTGGGGTTCTTCAGGTAGCCCTTCATGACGATGTTGCCGCGGAACATGATCTCGCCCATGGTCGTGCCGTCGGCCGGCAGCTCGGACAGCGTCTCCGGGTCGAACACCGCCATGCCTTCTTGCAGTTCATAGCGCACGCCCTGACGGCCGTTCAGACGGGTCTGCTCGGACAGGTCGGCCTGAGCCCATTCAGGCGCCTTGACCGCGACGGCGGCCGGGCCGTAGACCTCGGTCAGGCCGTAGACATGGGTGATGTCAAAGCCGAGCCGGGCCATGCCCTCGATCATCGCGGCCGGCGGCGCGGCACCGGCCACCAGGCCGCGCACCCGGCCCAGCCCCGCGCGTTGCTCGGCAGGCGCGTTGATCAGCAGGCTGTGCACGATGGGTGCGGCGCAGTAGTGGTCGACGGCGTGCTCGCGCATCGCGGCAAGGATCGCGCTGGCGTCGACCTTGCGCAGGCAAACGTGGGTGCCGCCCAGCAGCGCCACGGTCCACGGGAAGCACCAGCCGTTGCAATGGAACATCGGCAACGTCCACAGATAGACCGGGAAGTGCGGCATGGTCCAGGTCACGCTGTTGCTGACCGCATTCAGGTAGGCGCCGCGGTGGTGCGTGACCACGCCCTTCGGGTCGCCGGTGGTGCCGCTGGTGTAGCTGACCGCGATGGCGTCCCACTCGTCGGCCGGCCCTTCCAGACGGTCCAGCGGGGCGTGGCCGGCCAGCAGCGATTCGTACTCGTGCGCACCCAGGCGTTCGTGCGGCGTGGTGGACTCGCTGTCACAGACGTCGATGACGACGATCTCGCGGCCATGCGTGGCCTTGAGCAGCGCCAGCGTCTTGTCCATCAGAGGGGCGAACTCGCTGTCGGTGATCAGCACCATCGCCTCGCAGTGGTTCATCTGCCATGCGAGCAAGGGCGCGTCCAGACGGGTGTTGAGCGTGTTGAGCACAGCGCCCAGGGCGGGCACGGCGTAGTGGGCCTCGACCATCTCCGGCGTGTTGGGCAGCATGGCGCTGACGGTGCATCCCTTGCCGACGCCCAGGGCACGCAGCGCTGCCGCCAGCCGGGCGCTGCGCTCTCGCACCTGGCCCCAGGTGTAGCGCCGCGCCCCGTGGATCACGGCTGTGCGGTCGCGGTAGACCTCGGCGCTGCGCTCGATGAAGCTGACGGGGCTCAGCGGCACATGGTTGGCGGCGTTGCGCGGCAGGTCCTGGTCGTAGATGCCGGGCGTGGTCACGAAGGGTGGCGGTGCGGGGTTCAACGGTGGCTCCTGGAGCGAAAGCGTCGACTCTACCGAAGGCATCGGTCCCGTGGCTTGCCAGCCGCTGGCCAGGCGCCTGCCACGTACACTGCCGCGCCGTTTGCGTTGTCGGTTCCCGGCACGCGCCCCACCCTGCCGTTCCTGCCGATGTCCGTCTTCCCTGCCGCGTCCAAGCCCGCCTGGGCGCTGGCCCTGCTCCTGGGCCTGAGCGCCCTGCTGCCACAGCCGGCCGACGCCGCTGAGACGTCCCGCGCCAAGGCCCGCAAGCCCGCCCGCGTCGCCGTTGTCGACACGCCGCCCTACGGCCTGCGCGAAGACGTGCAGTCATGGATCCGCGAGCAGCAGGCGGCCCACCCGGAATGGCCGGCCGAATGGGTCGCCCGCACCATCGGCGGCGCTCGCCACATCCCGCAGGTCACCCAACTGATCATGCCGCCGCCGGTCGGCACGGCCAAGAACTGGGCCGTCTACCGTGACCGCTTCGTCGAGCCCCGCCGCATCGCCGCCGGGGTCGCCTTCTGGCGCGAACACGCCCAAGCGCTGGCTGGCGCCGAGGCCCGCTGGGGCGTGCCGGCCGAGGTCATCGTCGGCATCATCGGCGTGGAGACGCTCTACGGTCGCCACACCGGCCGGCTGAAGACGGTCGACGCACTGGCCACGCTGGCCTTCGACTTCCCCGCCGGCCGCAGCGACCGCAGCGCCTTTTTCCGCAGCGAACTGGCCGCCCTGCTCGAACTCGCGATGCGCGACGGCATTGAGCTCGACACGCTGCGCGGCAGCTATGCCGGTGCATTGGGCTGGCCGCAGTTCATGCCCAGTTCCTGGCTGCGCCACGCGGTCGACTTCGACGGCGATGGCCGCATCGCGCTGCACACCAGCCCGGTCGACGCGATCGGCAGCGTCGCCAACTTCCTGGCCGCCCATGGCTGGCAGACCGGCCTGCCCAGCACCTACAGCGTCACGCCGCCCAGCCAGGCAGATGCGCTGGCCACGCTGCTGGCGCCCGACATCAAGCCCAGCTTCGCGCCGATCGTGATGGCGCAGCTCGGCGCGGCGCTCGACGAGGCCGCGATCAACCACGACGGCCCGCTCGCGCTGGTGCGGCTCGAAAACGGTGACAGCGCCGAACCCACCTACGTCGCCGGCACCCAGAACTTCTGGGTCCTGACCCGCTACAACTGGTCGGCCTACTACGCCAGCGCCGTGCTCGAACTGGGCCGCGCTGTGGCCCAGGCCCGCTGAGCGCACGACCTTCCCTTCCTTCCCGGTCCCCATGCTTCAACTCAAGAACATCACGCTGCGACGCGGCACCAAGGTCGTGCTCGAGAGCACCGGCTTCACGCTGCAACCGGGCGAAAAGGCCAGCCTGGTCGGGCGCAACGGCGCGGGCAAGTCCAGCCTGTTCGCGCTGCTGACCGACCGGCTGCAGTCCGATGCCGGCGACGTCGAGATGCCGCCACGCTGGCGCCTGGCCGAGGTCGCGCAGAACATGCCCGAGACCGACATGCCCGCGACCGCCTTCGTGCTCGAAGGCGACACGCCGCTGATGGCCGCCCGCGCCGCCCTGGAAGCGGCCGAAGCCGCCGATGACGGCCATGCGATCGGCGACGCCCACGTCGCGCTGGCCGAGGCCGGCGACTTCGACGCCCCGGCGCGCGCCCAGGCACTGCTGCTGGGCCTGGGCTTCACGATGGCCCAGGTCGACGCGCCGGTGAACAGCTTCTCCGGCGGCTGGCGCATGCGCTTGCAGCTGGCCCGCGCGCTGATGTGCCCGAGCGACCTGCTGCTGCTCGACGAGCCGACCAACCACCTGGACCTTGACGCGCTGGTCTGGCTGGAAGCGTGGCTGCAGCGCTATGAAGGCACGATGCTGGTCATCAGCCACGACCGCGAGTTCCTCGACGCGATCACCCGCGTGACGCTGCATCTGGAGGAGCGCAAGCTGACCCGCTACGGCGGCAACTACAGCAGCTTCGAGGTCATGCGCGCCGAGCGCATGGAACAGCTGCAATCGGCCGTCAGCCGCCAGCAGGAGAAGGTGGCGCAGCTGCAGCGCTTCATCGACCGCTTCAAGGCCAAGGCCAGCAAGGCCAAGCAGGCGCAGAGCCGCGTCAAGGCCCTGGCCCGGATGGAGAAGCTCGCGCCCATCCTCACCAGCGCCGACTTCGAATTCGAGTTCCGCGAGCCGGCCAGCCTGCCCAACCCGATGCTGGTGATGAGCGACCTGCAGGTCGGCTACCGCGGCGTCGACGGCGCGCCCGACACGCCCATCGTCCACCGCATCAACAAGAGCGTGTTGCCGGGACAGCGCATCGGCATCCTCGGCGCCAACGGCCAGGGCAAGTCGACGCTGGTCAAGACGCTGGCGCGTGCGCTGCCCATGCTCGACGGCCACGTGCAGGAGGGCAAGGGCCTGGCGATCGGCTACTTCGCCCAGCAGGAAATGGACGTGCTGCGGCCGGATGAAGGCCCGCTTCAGCACATGGTCCGTCTGGCCCGCGAGGTCAGCCCGCAGGCCCGCGAGCAGGAACTGCGCGACTTCCTCGGCCGCTTCCGCTTCGTCGGCGACATGGTCGTGCAGGCCGTGGGCAGCCTCTCGGGTGGCGAGAAGGCGCGGCTGGTGCTGGCCATGCTGGTCTGGCAGCGCCCCAACCTGCTGCTGCTGGACGAGCCGACCAACCACCTCGACCTGACGACGCGCGAGGCCCTCAGCCTGGCGCTCAACGAGTACGAAGGCTCGGTCATGCTGGTCAGCCACGACCGCGCGCTGCTGCGCGAGGTCTGCGACGAGTTCTGGCTGGTCGCACACGGCAAGGTCGAACCGTTCGACGGCGACCTGGACGACTACCAGAAGTGGCTGCTCGAACAGAGCCGCGAGACCCAGCGCGCCGCGCGTCAGGCGCAAAACGAGGGCAAGTCGGCCAACGTCGCGCCGCCGGCCGCCGCCAGCAAGCCGGTGGCCGCCGCCCCCGCACCTGCCGCCAGCCGCGAGGACCGCAAGGCGGCCAACGAGGCGCGCCAGAAGCGCGCCGAACAGGTCCGCCCGATCAAGAAGGAACAGACCGCCGTCGAGGCCCGCATGGCCAAGGCGCAGGCCGAACACGACGCCCTGCTGGCCGGCCTGGGCAACACCACGCTCAGCCCCGCCGACCGGGCCGAGCAGGGTCGCCGCGTCAAGGCGCTGGCCGACGAGATCGAGGCGCTGGAGCTGCGCTGGCTGGAGCTGGGCGAGGCGCTGGAGGCGATCGACCGGGCCTGAGGCGACAGATCGATCCAGCGACGGATTGGCCACAAAAGACTGGATGTTCATACAGTCTTTTGTGGCAGACTGACGGCCCATGAGCCGTGCCTCCCCACGCCGTGTCCAGCGCGCCCCCGGCCGCGTCGCCCCGCAACGTCGACTGCCCAAGGCGGTGCTGCCCGACGCAGTGTTGCCAGACGCGGTGCTGCCAGACGCCGTCCAGCCAGAAACCGCCGCCCCCGTTCTTGAGCCGGTCCACGGACCGACGCTCACGCTGTTCGACCCGCTTGAAGCCCACACACCGGCCAGCCGCCGACGGGGTCGCCCGCGACGCGCCGAGGGGCTCGACGACCCGGTCGCAGCGACTGGCTTGCGCGAACAGCCCTGGCCGGTCAGCCGGCGACGGGGCGAAGCCACGGTCGCCAAGGCCGCGGTCGCCCATGCCGCAACCGACGAGCGCCCCGCCGTCGTCATCCCCGAGACCTGCCTGAGCCTGCTGCGCGCCAACGACCGCCACGAGCTGCCCTGCCCGCTGGTGGCCAATGCCTACCGGACCGAGGACGCGGCGGAGGGCCCCTTGCGCGTCCTCGCCAAGGTCAACGCCCCACAGCGTCTGCGCGAGGCCTTGCGCCGACCCGGCCTGGTCGCCCGACCGATCCAGCTCGGCACGCTGGCCGATCCCTACCTGGACGTCGAACGCGAGCAGCGCCTGACCCGCGCGCTGCTGGAGATCCTGGCCGAGGCGCGCCACCCGGTCGGCCTGCTGACCGCATCTCCCGCCGTGGTGCGCGACCTCGACCTGCTGGCCGATCTGGCCAGCCGCCAGCAGGCGCTGGTGCTGATGCGCATCACCCCGGAAGTCTGCCCCTTGGGCCTGGTCGGTGAGCCCGCGACAGCCCCAGCGGCCCCGGCCGCCGCAAAACGAGGGCGCAAGGCCGCGCCAGTCGTACCAGCCGCACCCGGCGCACCCCAGCGCGACCAACTCGCCGCCAGCCCGTGGTTGAACTCGCTGGCGCGCCTGGCGGCAGCGGGTGTGCCGGTCGGGGTGGTGCTCGATCTGGCCGCCGATGGCCTCGACACCCGCAGCCTGCTGGCCCCGGACGGCGATCCCGCCCGTCGCGCGGCCTGGCTGGCGCTGTTCACGCAACTGCGCGCAGCGGGGGCCACGCTCTGGCGCTGCCCGTTGCCGACCGATCGCCTGGCCGACGCGCTCGCGCTCGGCGACCTGGCGGCGGCGGCCGGCCTGTCCGGCCCATGGCCGACGCTCGACGTGCGGCCGTTCGTGGCGCCCGCTGCGGTGCTGCCAAGCGGCCCGCGTCAGGTCACCTTGTTCTGAATCGGGCGGGCGCGGCATGGCCTTGGTGGCGTCAGGGTCGAAAGACCATATTTTGAACAATTAGATTGTGTGCAATTAAAGTCCAGCGCATGACTTCCGCTGCACCGCTCGCCACCGACCTGCCCTTGCCCGACGACGGCCTGCGGCTGGACCAGCAGCTGTGTTTTGCGCTGTATTCCGCCTCGCTGGCGATGACCAAGCTCTACCGGCCCCTGCTCGACACGCTGGGCCTGACCTACCCGCAGTACCTCGTCATGCTGGTGCTGTGGGAACACGGCAGCGTCTCTGTCGGCGAACTGGGCGAACGCCTGAACCTCGATTCCGGGACGCTGACGCCGCTGCTCAAGCGCCTGGAGGGACAAGGCCGCATCGCCCGCGAACGCAGCGCCAGCGACGAACGCCGCGTCGACGTGAGCCTGACCGACGACGGTCGCGCGCTGCGCGAGCAGGCCCGCGCCATCCCGCCCCGCATCCTGGAAGGCGCGGGCTGCACCGTCGCCGAGCTGGGATCACTCACCCGCCGGCTGCAGGCCTTGCGGCAGACGCTGCAGGACCGCTGAACGCGTCGTCCGACACCCGCCTTCGACTTTCCCGCCCGCCTTTTGGGCACACCCACCGCCGACCCCGGCACGTCACCACGTCCACAGAAGGAAACGCCATGTCCCTCCAGCAAGTGCTCTACACCGCCCACGCCACCTCCACCGGCGGCCGCGACGGCAGCTCGAACTCCGACGACGGTCGCCTGGCGGTCAAGCTGTCGGTGCCCAAGGGCCTCGGCGGCGACGACGGCGCCGGCACCAACCCGGAACAGCTGTTCGCCGCCGGCTATTCGGCCTGCTTCCTGGGCGCGCTGAAGTTTGTCGCCGGCCAGAAGAAGGTCGCCCTGCCGGGCGATGTGTCGATCAAGGCCGACATCGGCATCGGCCCGATTCCGACCGGCTTCGGCATCCAGGCCGCGCTGACGATCTCGATCCCGGGCATGGCCCAGGGCCAAGCTGACGAACTGGTTCAGGCCGCCCACATCGTCTGCCCCTACTCGAATGCGACGCGCGGCAACATCGACGTGACGCTGACCACCGTGGTCTGAGCGTCCGAACCGCCCGGTCAGGCCCGGCTGCGGTCCGCCAGCAGGCGCAGCAGCAGCTCGACCCGGGCCTGGGCAGGCGTCAGGCCACCGGCGCTGGGCAGGGCCTCGGCCGTGCCCGGCAGGATCACGCCGGCGCCGTGGCGCAAGGCCCGCAGCACCGCCACGCCGTGGTGGCTGGCTCGCATCAAGCTGGACCGCAGGTCGTCGTGGATGGTGCCGTTGCCGGTGCAGGCCACCACGATGCCCTGCACGCCCGCATCCAGCAGCAGGTCGACCAGACGACCGTCCGCGCCCCCGTGGCTGACGACGATCTGGACCTCGGGCCAGACCTCGGCCGCCAGCACGGCCAGGCCCAGCGGCTCGCCGGCCGGCCAGTCGCGCAGCCGGCGCAGGCGTCCTTCCTCGATGTAGCCGATCGCGCCCGCATCGCCCGCGCCGAAGGCATCCGTGCGGTACGGGTGGACCTTGCGCACCTCCAAACCCGACCAGACCGTGCCAGCGACCACCGCCAGCACACCGCGCGCGCCGGACAGGCTGGCCAGCTCAATGGCGTGGCGCAAGTTGTGGGGGCCATCGGCCTCGGACGAACTGGCCGGCCGCATCGCAGCGGTCAGCACCAGCGGCTTGTTCGGTGCCAGCACGCGCTGCAGCAGATAGGCGGTCTCCTCCAGCGTGTCGGTGCCGTGGGTGACGACGATGCCGTCGACCTCGTCACGCGCCAGATGAAACGCGGCCCGTTCAGCCACCCGGCGCCAGACCGCGTGGCTCATGTCCTTGCTGTCGACCTGCGCGATCTGCTCGGCTTCAAGCCTCAGGCCCGCGGCCAACAGCGTGTCCATTCCCGGCACGCCATCGATCAGGTCCGCCACCCGGACAAGACCGGCGCTGTAGCCGATGTTGTCGCGCGCACTGCCCGCCTTGCCGGAGATCGTGCCCCCGGTTCCGAGCACCACCACACAGCCGCCACGACGCGGTTCGTGCACATGGGCAACGCTCGCCTGGGTTCCCTCGATCGCTTTGCTTGTCATGGCCATGGAACTGGATAAAAATACATGTACTGGATGAACAGCCAGTGCCCCGCGTCAGCCGGCGTCGGGCGTCTTGCCGGCGAGGCCGATGTGAACGACAGCCCCAAACTCACCGCGCGACAGCAGCAGGTGCTCGACCTGATCCAGAGCACCATCGAGCGCACCGGTGCGCCGCCCACCCGGGCCGAGATCGCCGCCGAACTCGGATTCAGGTCCGCCAACGCCGCCGAGGAACACCTGCAGGCACTGGCCCGCAAGGGCGTCATCGAGCTGCTGGGCGGCACCTCGCGAGGCATCCGTCTGCAGTCTGACACATTGCGTTCGATCCACGAGTCACGCCTGAAGGGCATCGGTCAGCAGTTCAATCTGCCCCTGGCCGCGCTGGCCCAGCTCACGTTGCCGCTGGTCGGTCGGGTCGCCGCCGGCCACCCGATCCTGGCCCAGGAACACGTCGACCAGACCTACACCGTCGAAGCCCACCTGTTCGCCCGAAAGCCGGATTTCCTGCTCAAGGTGCGCGGCATGAGCATGCGTGACGCCGGCATCCTCGACGGCGACCTGCTCGCGGTGCAACGCGCCAACGACGCCAAGAACGGCCAGATCGTCGTGGCCCGGCTTGGTGACGAGGTGACGGTCAAGCGTTTCAAGCGCAGCAAGTCGGGCATTGAGCTGATCCCCGAGAACCCCGACTTCGACATCATCCACGTCGACGAACAGAGCCCCGAGTTCACGCTCGAGGGCCTGGCCGTGGGCTTGATCCGAAACACGATGCTGATGTAGGCACCGTGACGTCGTGCCGGTACGGGCCCCCCGGAGTCGACGGGGAACCCTGCATGTGGTTCCGGCTTTGCCGATACAACGTCAAGAGCAATCAGACGGCAGCCCGCAAGGATGCAACGTGGCAACACGAGAGCCCCAGCGCATGACTTCCGTCCCGCCCCCATCCGACCGGAGTTCGTCATGCAACGTTGGCTGCAACAGTATTTCTTTCAACTCGGCGCCGGCTTCAAGCTGCAGGCTGACTCGCCCGCCATCGAACCGCGCGGGCCAGGCCCGCTGGCCGCCCGAGGCCAGGCGTCCCATGCCTCACCGCGCCGCAGCCGCACCCGCCGGGCCATCGTCGTCACGACACTGCCGTCCGCTGCCGGACGGGTGCTGGAAGGCATCAGCCTGGACAACGCCAGCCGCGTGCGCCTGCGTGTTGACCCGAGCGATGGCGGCCGCACCCGCATCTGCGGCCGCATGGCCGATGTCTGCGATGCACTGGATGCCTTGATCGCACGGGAGGCCGCCCGCGACGCCGCGCTGCTGGTGCAGGCCCACACGTCGGCCGACTGAAGGCACCGTCCGCCGCGCCGCACGACAATCGCGGCATGAGTCTTCAACGTGTCGCCGCGCCCGAGGTCCTGCAGGCGCTGGATCGTTACAGCGCCATCATCGATGTGCGCTCCCCTTCCGAGTTCGCCGAGGACCACCTGCCCGGCGCGATCAACTGGCCGGTGCTGGACGACGAGGAGCGCCGCGTCGTCGGCACCCTCTATAAGCAGGTCTCTGCCTTCGACGCCCGAAAGCGCGGTGCCGCACTGGTGGCCCGGCGCATCGCCGATCACATCGACCAGTGGGTTGCCCCGGTCGACAAACACTGGAAACCGCTGGTCTATTGCTGGCGCGGCGGCGACCGGTCCGGGACGATGTCCTGGTTCCTCGACCGCATCGGTTTTCGCACCAGCGTGATCGACGGGGGCTACAAGGCCTACCGCCAGCAGATCCGAGACGACCTCGATCACTGGCCCGAGCGTTTCCAGTGGCGGGTCCTGTGCGGCAAGACCGGCTCGGGCAAGACCCGCTTGTTGCACGCGCTGGCCCGTCAAGGCGCCCAGGTGCTGGACCTCGAGGGTCTGGCGGTCCACCGCGGCTCGATCCTCGGCCTGCCACCGGGCGAGACCCAACCCAGCCAGAAGATGCTGGACAGCCGCATCTGGCAGGCGCTGCGCGGCTTCGATCCGGCCCGGCCGGTCTACGTCGAGAGCGAAAGCAAGAAGCTCGGCCAGCGCTGGCTGCCCGAGGCCCTGGTCCATCGCATGCGCGCCCATGGCCGCTGCGTGCTGGTCACGATGAGCGACGAGGCCCGCCTGGCGCTGCTGTTGGAGGACTACGACCACCTGCATCGTGACCCCGAAAACTTCTGCCGCTTGCTGGACGGCCTGGCGGAGTTGCGAGGGCGCGAGCGCGTCAAGCAATGGCAGGCGCAGTCCCGCGCCGGCGAGACCGCGGCCGTCTTCCGCGACCTGATGCACCAGCACTACGACCCGGGCTACATGAGCTCGCTGGGTCAGCATTTCGAAGGGTTGGCAAGCGCGCGCACGCTGCTGCTCGCCGATGGCGGCGTGACCAGCCTGGATGCGGCGGCGCGCGAGTTGCTGGACAACGAGGGCTGAAAGGACAAACGGCGCACCTGGGAAGGTGCGCCGTTCTTTAGGGAGGTCGTTGGTGCTGACGCCACCACTCGCCCCACGCCGGGCTGGAAAAGGTCCTCAGGACCCTTTCCGGTCCTGACTCACCCCATGTGCAGGCCGCCGTTGCAGCTGAAGTCCGCACCGGTCGTGAAGCCCGAATCGTCGCCAGCCAGCCAGCCGACGATCGAAGCGATCTCTTCGGGCGTGCCCAGGCGCTTGACCGGGATGGTGGCGACGATCTTCTCGAGCACTTCCGGCTTGATCGCGCGGACCATGTCGGTGCCGATGTAGCCCGGGCTCACGGTGTTGACGGTGACGCCCTTGGACGCGAGTTCCTGCGCCAGAGCCATCGTGAAGCCGTGCATGCCGGCCTTGGCGGCCGAGTAGTTGGTCTGACCCGCCTGGCCCTTCTCGCCGTTGACCGACGAGATCTGGATGATGCGACCGAAGCCACGCTCGGCCATGTCGGCAACCACCTGCTTGGTGACGTTGAACATCGACGTCAGGTTGGTGCTGATGACGGCTTCCCAGTCTTCCTTGCTCATCTTCAGGAACATGCGGTCACGCGTGATGCCGGCGTTGTTGACCAGCACGTCGATCGGGCCGTGTTCGGCCTTGGCCTTGGCGAAGGCTTCGACGGTCGAGTCCCAGTCGGCGACGTTGCCGGCCGATGCGTAGAAGGTGTAGCCGAGGACACGCTGCTCCTCGATCCACTTCACGTGGTCACGGCTCGGGCCGCAGCCTGCGATGACCTTGAAGCCTTCCTTCGCCAGTCGCTGGCAGATGGCGGTACCAATGCCACCCATGCCACCCGTCACATACGCCACTTTCTGTGCCATTGCTCTGCTCCTCTGTGCAAGTCGATCTTGGACGGCCGCATCATCGCGCGGCCAGATCGGTTCACGGGTCCGTACTCACCCCGTATCGTTTGCGACCCGTCCCATGTTGGGGACAGGCCGGTCTCCTGTCCGGCGCTCGACGGTCAGCGCCGGAATTTCCTGCCGAAGGTCCTCAGACCTTCTGCTTGACGTAGCGGCCCGGTGCCGGCTCGATCGCCTTGTACTTGCGATTGCCCGGCGTCTTGGGCGCGGCCTTGAGCTTGCTGCCGTGGGCCTTGAGCCAGTCGGACCAATCCGGCCACCAGCTGCCAGCCTGATCGGTGGCGCCTTCGAGCCACTGGTCAGCGGTCTTGGGCAGCTTGTCGTTGGTCCAGAAGTTGCGCTTCTTCTTGGCCGGCGGGTTGATCACGCCGGCGATGTGGCCGGAGGCGCCCAGCACGAAACGCAGCTTGCCCTTGAGGAGCTGGGTGTTGAGGTAGGCCGAGTCCCAGGGGACGATGTGGTCCTCGCGCGAGGCGTAGATGTAGAACGGCGCCTCGATCTTGCCCAGGTCGACCTTCTCGCCGCAGACCGTCGTCGCACCCGGCACCTTGAGCTTGTCCTCGAGGTAGGTGTGGCGCAGGTACCAGCAGTACATCGGGCCCGGCAGGTTGGTGCTGTCGGAGTTCCAGTACAGCAGGTCGAAGGGCGGCGGCGTCTCGCCCTTGAGGTAGTTGCCGACGACGTAGTTCCAGACCAGGTCGTTCGGACGCAGGAAGCTGAAGGTGGCCGACAGTTCCTTGCCCTTGAGCAGCTTCGGGCCCTTGGGCGCCTTCTCGCCGATGGTCATCTCGCGGACCTTGACCATGGCCTCGTCGATGAACAGGTCCAGCACGCCGGTGGCGCTGAAGTCGAGGAAGGTGGTCAGCAGCGTGACGCTGGCGGCCGGTTGCTGGCCGCGCGCGGCCAGCACGGCCAGGGCGGTGCTCAGCAGCGTGCCGCCGACGCAGAAGCCCAGCATGTTGAACTTCTCGCTGCCGGAGATCTCGCCGACCACCGAGATCGCCTTGATGACGGCATCCTCGATGTAGTTGTCCCAGGTCTTGGCGACGAGGCTCTCGTCCGGGTTGCGCCAGCTGACCACGAAGACGCGGTGGCCTTGCGCGACGGTGTAGCGGATCAGCGAGTTGTCCGGCTGCAGGTCAAGGATGTAGAACTTGTTGATGCACGGCGGCACGAACAGCATCGGGCGCTCATGCACCTGCTCGGTCAGCGGCTTGTATTCGATCAGCTGGAACAGCTCGTTTTCGAACACCACCGAGCCCTCGGTCGTGGCGACGTTGCGGCCGACCTCGAACAGGCTCTCGTCGGTCTGCGACACATGCCCTTGGCGGATGTCGTCGAGCAGGTGCTGCATGCCCAGCGCGATGCTCTCGCCCTTGGTTTCGATGGCCTTCTTCTGCGCTTCCGGGTTGGTCGCCAGGAAGTTCGACGGCGCCGCAGCATCGATCCACTGCTGGACCGCGAAGCGAACCCGTGCGCGGGTCTTGGCGTCGCCGTCGACGGCCTCGGCCAGTTGCATCATCGTGCGGGCATTGAGCAGGTAGACAGCGGCCGAGAAACTCGACAGCGGGTTGCTCTTCCACGCTTCGTTGGAGAAACGACGGTCTCCGGCCATGGCCTGGAAGGAGCCAGAAATCGCGCCGTTCCAGAGCTGGCCGGCAGCGGCCATGTACTCGGACTGGATGCGGTTGAGCTCCGCCGGCGCGATCTTCAGCTGCGAGAAGCCCTTGAGCGATTCGCCCAGGCTGGCACCGAGTTCGCCGATCTGCTGGCCGGTCTCACCGAACTGCGGCGCACCGGCCATGGAGAACGCCTGCTTCAGGCTCTCTTCGAGGTTGAGGCCCATCGGCCCGCCCAATCCGGGCATTTGCCCGAGGAATGCACTCATCGTCTCCTCCATCGCGTCACGGTGCATGGCGCGGGCCATGCGTCGGGAAAACCGTTGGTCCGGACCGAGAAGGTCTGGACAGTGAAAATGATTATGGGTCGTGAGCCTTGCATGAAACTGTAGCTGTCGCGCCCGCGACACCCGAGAAACCCACTGGAAACTTCGATGTATCTCGTTGCCATCGCCTGGTTGTACGTCGTCCTGATGATGGCTGCGGCCGAGGCCATGCACCCGGGCGGCACGGTGCTGGGCGCCTTCTTCACGATGCTGCTCTACGGCATCGGGCCGGTCGCGCTGGTGCTCTACCTGCTGGGCACGCCGATGCGCGCCAAGGCCCGTCGCCAGGCCGAACAACAGGACGCCGCAGCGCCGCGCAGCTCGGCAGACGCCGCATCAGGCCCGCTCGCGCAGCCAGACCAGGCCCGCCATGCGGCCGGTGGTCCGGTCGCGACGGTAAGAGAAGAACCGTGACGCGTCGGTGACGGTGCACCAGCCGGTGCCGCCGTCGTTGCCCCCCACGGCAGACACGCCGGCCTGCGCCAGACGCAGCCGCGCAAGCTGCGGCAGGTCGGCCCACCATTTGCCCGGATGACCGAGGCGCGGCCTGAAACAGGCCCCTGGCTCATCGACCGAGCCACCGAAAGCAGCCAGCACGTCGGCACCGACCTCGAAGGCCGCCGGCCCGATACAGGGACCCAGCCAGGCCTCGACGCGGTCCGGCGCGACACCATGGCGCGCGTGCAGCGCCGCCAGCGTCGCGTCCAGCACACCACCGGCTAGGCCACGCCAGCCGGCGTGCGCGGCGGCCACGGCGCGGCCATCGCGGTCGGCGAACAACACCGGCAGGCAGTCGGCCACCTGGACCTCGCAGGCCAGACCGGGCCGGCCGCACACCGATGCGTCGGCCACCGGCACGGGGCGGTCGTCGTCAGGCGCATCAAACTCCTCCAGCCCCTCAAGCTCTTCCAGAGCCTGCACCAGCACACCGTGGACCTGGTTCAGCCGCACCGGGCGGGCGCCAATCCAGCCTTGCAGGCGTGCGCGGTTGAGGGTGACGGCTGCCGGGTCGTCCCCAACCTCGACCTTGAGGTTGAGCCCATCAAAAGGCGCCGCGCTGACGCCGCCTGCTCGGCTGCTCATGAAGGCGCCGATGCGCGGGTGGCTGAAGACCGGCCAGAGGCCGCGATCGTCCTGCCGCGTCGTCGGCGACGCGGGTGTCGTCGGCTTCAATCCTGCGCGTCCGGGCAGGCCGAGGGCTGCGCGGCCTGGAAGGCGGGCAGCGCCATGCAGGCGTCAAAGATGCGCATGACGGTGGGGAGGCCATCGAGCCGACAGTCGAAGCGCTGGGCGTTGAAGATCTGTGGCACCAGCAGGCAATCGGCCAGGCCGGGTGTGTCGCCGTGGCAATGGCGGCCGGTCTGCGGCTCGCTGGTCAGGCGGCGCTCGACCACCTCCAGTCCCCCTTCGACCCAGTGGCGGTACCAGGCGTTCTTGGCGTCCTCGCTGACGCCCAGGTCCTTGACCAGGTAGCGCAGCACGCGCAGGTTGTTGAGCGGATGGATCTCGCAGGCGATGTCCAGCGCCAGCGAGCGCACCCGCGCGCGTCCGAGCGCATCGGCCGGCAGCAGCGCCGGTTCCGGGTGGGTCTCGTCGAGGTATTCGATGATGGCCAGCGACTGGCTGATGGCATGGTCACCGTCGACCAGCAGCGGCACCAGGCGCTGGGCCGAGCGGGCCGCGTAGTCCGCCGCGAGCTGCTCGTTGCGCACCAGATGGACCGGCTGGTAGTCGTAGGGCAGGCCCTTCAGCGCCAGGGCGATGCGGACCCGGAACGAGGCCGATGAGCGGTGATAGTTGTAGAGCTGCATGGTCTTCCAGAGGGCGGCGGGATCATGCCACGCAGACCCTCGCCGCTACACTGGATCGATGCCTCCTACGCCCCGCATCAAGCACTGCCGAGCCTGCGGCACGCCGGTCGACTACCGGGTGCCGGTCGATGACAACCGGGAGCGCGCGGTCTGCCCGGCCTGCCACGAGGTGCACTACCAGAACCCCTGCAACGTGGTCGGCACGGTGCCGCACTGGGAAGACAAGGTGCTGCTGTGCCGCCGCAACATCGAGCCCCAGCGCGGCCTCTGGACCCTGCCTGCCGGCTTCATGGAACTGGGTGAAACGACCGCCGAAGGGGCCCTGCGCGAGACCATCGAGGAGGCCGGCGCGGCCATCGAGATGCTGCCGCTCTACACCGTGTTGAACGTGGTGCGGGCCGGTCAGGTCCACCTGTTCTACCGGGCCGCGCTGCAGCACCTCACCTTCGACCCGGGCCCCGAGACCATTGAAGTGGCGCTGTTCAGCGAAGCCGACCTGCCCTGGCACGAGCTGGCCTTCCGCACCGTGCGCGTGACGCTGGAGCACTACTTCGCCGACCGCCGCAGCGGCCACTTCGGCATGCACCACGGCGACATCACCTGAGCCCTGCCGACCTCGGCCTCCTGACGGACGACGCCGGACCGCGCGCCGCCCCACCTCCCCTGCCATGAACGACGCCGCGCCCTCGCCCGCCTCCGATCCCTCAAACCCAAGCGGTGACGAGGCGTCCGACCCGGTCATCGCCCGGCTGCGCGAGGACCTGATCCACCCCGATCCGCTGCTGGACTGCCTGATCGAGGTTTGCCGGCTGCACGGCGTCAACGTGTCGCGCGCCGCGCTCAGCGCCGGCCTGCCGCTGGAGGACGGTCGCCTGACGCTGGCCCTGGCCGATCGAGCCGCTGCCCGCGCCGGCATGAGCACGCGCCTGCAGCGCCTGCGCCGCACCCGCATCGACCCGGCCACGCTGCCGGCCATCCTGTTGCTCAAGGGCGGCAATGCCTGCGTGCTGCTGGGCTGGACCGCCGACGGCGATGCCCGTGTGCTGCTGCCCGAGACCGGCCAGGGCGCCATCGTTATGCACCGCAACGAGCTGCGGCGGCGCTACACCGGCGTGGTGCTGTTCGTGCGGCCGCACTTCCGCTTCGACGAGCGCACCGCGCAGCCGCCGCCGGCCGATCAGGGTCACTGGTTCTGGTCGGCCGTCAGCAGCCAGCGCGGCGTCTACCGCGACGTGCTGTGGGCCGCGCTGCTGATCAACCTGTTCGCGCTGGCCTTCCCGATCTTCACGATGAACGTCTACGACCGCGTGGTGCCCAACCACGCGACCGAGACCCTGTGGACCCTGGCGATCGGCCTGCTGATCGTGCTGGGCGCAGATCTCTACCTGCGCCTGCTGCGCAGCCGCTTCGTCGACGAGGCGGGTGCGCGCATCGACCTGCAGCTGTCGGCCAGCCTGCTCGAACGGGTGCTGGGCATGAAGCTGGAGAACCGCCCCGCCTCTGTCGGCAGCTACGCAGCCAACCTGCGTGGCTACGAGCAGGTGCGCGACTTCATCGCCGCCTCCACCGTGACGACGCTGATCGACCTGCCCTTCGCGCTGCTGTTCCTGCTGGCGATGAGCTGGATCTCCGGCTGGCTGGCCCTGCCGGTGCTGCTGGCCTTTGGCGCCATCCTGTTCATGGGCTGGTCACTGCAAGGCCGCCTGCACCGACTGGCCAAGTCGACCCACCAGGCCAGCGCCCAGCGCAATGCCACGCTGGTCGAGGCGCTGACCGGCTTGGAGACGCTCAAGACGCAGGCTGCCGAGAGCGTCATCCAGGCGCGCTGGGAACGCGGCAACCAGTTCCTGGCCCAGGCCCAGGTCGCCATGCGCGGGTTGGCCAACCGGGCCAGCTACGGCACCTCGACGCTGGTGCAGGCGGTGTCGCTGCTGATCGTCGTGATCGGCGTCTACTTGATCAACGACCGCCAGCTGACCATGGGCGCCCTGATCGCCTGCACCACGCTGGCCTCGCGGGCGCTGGCACCGGCCGGCCAGATCGTCGGCCTGCTGATGCAGTACCAGGGCGCACGCACGGCGCTGGAGGCCCTCAACGGCGTGATGGACCAGCCGATCGAGCGCGAGGCCGGCCTGAACTTCCTGCACCGCCGCGAGCTGCGCGGCGAGATCGAGCTGCGCGACGTGCACTTCGCCTACCCCGGCCGCGACGACGCGGTGATCGACGGCGTCAGTCTGCGCATCCAGCCCGGTGAACGGGTGGCGCTGATCGGCCGGGTCGGTTCGGGCAAGAGCACGCTGCAGAAGCTGATGCTCGGGCTCTACCAGCCACGTTCCGGCGCGGTGCTGCTCGACGGCATCGACCTGCGCCAGCTCGACCCGGCCGATGTGCGCCGCAACATGGCCTATGTCTCGCAGGACATCACGCTGTTCTACGGCACGCTGCGCGAGAACATCACGCTGGGCATGCCCTATGCGGACGACCAGAGCGTGGCCACCGCCGCAGAGATCGCCTGCCTGACCGAGTTCATCCACCGCCATCCGCGCGGCTACGACCTGCCGGTGGGCGAACGGGGCGAGCTGCTGTCGGGCGGCCAGCGTCAGAGCGTGGGCCTGGCCCGGGCGCTGCTGCACAACGCGCCGCTGCTGCTGCTCGACGAGCCGACCAGCGCGATGGACTTCTCGACCGAGGCGCAGGTCACCCGCCAAGTGGCCGACTTCGCCATCGGCCGCACCGTCGTGCTGGTCACGCACCGCACCTCGATGCTGGCATTGGTCGACCGCGTCATCGTGGTCGACGGTGGCCGCATCGTCGCCGACGGTCCGCGCGACCGCATCCTGGAGGCCCTCCAGTCGGGCCGCATCACGAGGGCCGCATGAACGCCGTCCCACCCCAAGCGCGCGACGAAGCGCCGCGCAGCGAGAGCGCCCCGGCCACCCAGGTCGGCATGGCCACGGCCGAAGCCAGCACGGCCCCCGGCCGCATCGAACGTGCCCAGGTCTTCTTCGGCAAGGTCATGAAGCACCTGTTCGGCCGCACCGTCGCCGACCAGCCCGACCCCGGGGCGGAGCAGCGCGCCCGTCAGAACCGCTTCAACTACGAATACGAGGCGCTGGACCTGATGAGCCGCGAAGACACCGCGCGCGCCCAGCTGATCGTGCGCGTGGTGGCGCTGACGGTGCTGGTGCTGCTGCTGTGGGCGGCGATCGGCCAGATCGACGAGGTCACGCGCGGCGACGGCAAGGTCATTCCCTCGCGCCAGCTGCAGGTGGTGCAGTCGCTCGACGGCGGCGTGGTCTCGGAGATCCTGGTGCGCGAGGGCGACAACGTCGAAGAAGGCCAGCTGCTGCTGCGCATCGACGAGACCCGCGCCACCTCCGGCGTGCGCGAAAGCGCCGCGCAGGTCTTCGCGCTGAAGGTCCGCCAGGCCCGCCTGAAGGCGCTGGCCGAAGGCGCGAGCTTCAACCCGCCGGCGCCCCAGCCGGGCAACACGGAGGAGGCGCGCATCGTCGACGAGGAGCGCAACCTCTACAACGCCCGCGTCAGCGAGCTGCAGGCCACGCTGTCGGTCAGCGAACAGCAGCTCAACCAGCGCGAGCAGGAGTTCGGCGAGGCCCGGGCGCGCCAGTCGGCCGCCCAGCGCGCGCTGGCGATCTCGCGCCAGGAACTGCAGAAGACCAAGCCGCTGTTGTCGACCGGCGCGATCTCCGAGGTCGAGGTGCTGCGGCTGGACCGCGAGGTCAGCCGCAACCGCGGCGACGTGGAGCAGGCCGCCTCGCAGATCGCCCGCGTGCAGGCCGCCATCTCGGAGGCCCGCCGCAAGCGTCAGGAAACCGAGCTGCAGTTCCGCAACGAGGCCCGGCGCGAACTGTCCGATGTGCTGGGCCGGCTGAGTGCGCTCAACCAGGGCGCCGTCGCGCTGGCCGACAAGGTCAACAAGGCCCAGGTCCGTTCGCCGGTGCGCGGACGCATCCAGCGCCTGCTGGCCAACACCGTCGGCGGCGTGCTGCAGCCGGGCAAGGACATCGTCGAGATCGTGCCGCTGGACGACACCCTCGTGCTGGAGGCCCGCGTCGAGCCCAAGGACATCGCCTTCATCCACCCCGGCCAGGCGGCCTCGGTGAAGTTCACCGCCTACGACTTCTCGATCTATGGCGGGCTGGAGGCGGTGGTCGAGAACATCAGCCCCGACACGCTGATCGACGAGCGCGGCAATGCCTACTACCTCGTCCGGGTGCGCACCAACCGACCGGAGTTCGGGGCCGATCAGCCGATCATTCCGGGCATGACGGCGACGGTGGACATCCTGACCGGCAAGAAGTCGGTGCTGTCCTACCTGCTCAAGCCCATCCTGAAGGCCCGCGCCTACGCCCTGCGGGAACGCTGACCCGCCACCCCTTGAAACAGGGGTCTGGAACTGAAAACCGCGCCCCATCGCGCGCCGTGACTTATTCACGCGCCAGATGCACCATTTATGTGTGTCGAGGTGTGTGACGCGTATCAATCGCGCCCTTTCTGATGCGTCGCCGAAGATCCCAAGCGATATGCTTCATATCCATATGTGGGTGACTTCATCCTTTACTTGAAGTTGGCCGCGCAGCCTCCCGCTGCGCCTGTCGCCCCACAGCCGGTAGGAGTGCACGACGTCATGGCTGAACAAACTGAAACCCAGGTCACCCCGAACGCCGCGATCCCTGCGATCGTGCCGGTGGCCCCGATCGAGCCCGCAGCCGAGGTGGCGGTGCCGGCCGCCGCCGTGCCGGAGACCATCGCCAGCCTGAAGGACGTCCAGCTCATCCCCGACTACATGCCCGCCCGACTGCCGGCCGGCATCGTGCTGGGCATCACCGGCGAGGTGGTGATCCGCACGCCTGATGGCACGCTGCGCCAGCTCAAGGTCGGCGACGAGATCCGCAAGGGCGACATGATCCTGACGTCGCAGGACGGCATCGTCGAGATGAACGCCGAAGGCAGCCGCCTGGCGCGCAGCCCGATGGGCAATGACCTGCTGATCGACCCGCCCTCGGCCGGTCCGAGCGACCCGGGCTCCCTCGGACCCGGCCTGCGCATCGGCCGCCTGAACGAGGCCGTCGCCGGCCAGAGCTGGGACATCGAAGGCGTCGGTGAAGACCAGCGCGGCATCGGCGACCTGCGCACCGACGAGGACGTCAGCGCGGACGTGAACGCCGGCGTGCGCACGGTCGTGCCGGCGCTGAACATCACCAACGGCACGGCCGATGAGGGTGACGGCACCCTGCCCTTCACCGTTACGCTCACCCAGCCGGCCGATCGGCCGCTGGTCGTGACGCTGGACACCGGCGCGCCCGGCGACACCGCCACGCCCATCGCCGACTACGGCGTGATCGAGCATTCCCTCGACGGCGTCACTTGGACCGAGGGCACCACGGTGACGGTGCCCGTCGGCACGACCGAGATCCAGGTCCGCGTGACGCTGGTGCCCGACAACATCCACGAACCCGACGAGACGCTGACGCTGATCGGCACCATCACCGACCCGGTCACCGACCTGCCCGGCGGCGGCGGCAGCGGCATCGGCACCATCGTCAACGACGACCCGGTGCCCACGGTGGTGACGGTCACGCCGCGCAACCCGGATTCGGAGGGCGCCGACAACATCGCCGACGTGCTCGAAGGCACGGCAACCGCCAACACCGTCACCTACGACGTGGTGCTGCGCAACCCGTCGAGCACGCCGACCCCCTTCGCGGTCAGCCTGGCCGGCCGGGCCAGTGGCAACACGCTGGCGGCCGATCCGGCCAGCGACCTCGCCGAGATGACCGTGACATACCCGGGCGGCACGCCGATCCCGGTGACGGGCGGCTCGATCACCGTGCCGGCAGGCGTGACCGAATTCGTCATCGAGATCCTGACCCGCCCGGACGCGGTCGACGAGACCCACGAAACCTTCGCGCTGACCGTCGGCGGCGTCGAGCAGCTGGTCACCATCCTGGACGACGACAGCTCGCCGGTCGTGTCCACGACGACCGTGCAGGCGCAGGAGGAAGGCCCCAACGTCAACCTCGGCCTGGCCGCGCCGACCGATGCCGACGCCGGCTCCACGCTGACCATCACGGTCACCGGCCTGCCGACCATCGGCACCGTGCTGCTGGCCGATGGCACGCCGGTGGGCAACAACACCGTGCTCACGGCCGAACAGCTCGCCGGCCTGCAGTACCGCCCGCCGCTTGACCACGTGGCGGGCACGCCGGCCGGCAGCTTCAGCTACAGCGTCAGCGATGGCGTCAACGTGACGCCCGGCCAGGCCACGATCAACCTGGCGGCCATCAACGACCGCCCGGTCGCCAACGACGACAGCCTGCCGGCGACCGAGGACACGGTGGCCACCTTCACCGTCGCGCAACTGCTGGGCAACGACACGGACGTCGACAACCTGCCTGCGGACCTGCGCGTCGTCTCGGTCAGCAGCGGCACCGGCGGCACCGCCACCTTGAACACCGCCGACGGCACCGTGACCTTCACGCCCAATGCCAACTTCAACGGTGCGGCAACCTTCACCTACACGATCAGCGACGGAAGCCTGGTCAGCCCGCCGGCCACCGCGACAGTCAACGTTGCCTCGGTCAACGACCTCCCGGTGATCACGCTGCCCAGCACCGGATCGGCCGGGCTGACGACCCGGGAGGACGAAGCCCGGGTGTTCTCGTCTGCGACCGGCAATGCCCTCACCGTCAGCGACGCCGATGGGCCGGACACGATCCTGTCGGTCACCGTGAACGTCTCCCAGGGCAGCTTCACACTGGGCGCCACACCCCTTGGCGAGCTGACCGAAGTGACCGGTGACGGCAGCACCAGCGTGCGCATGACCGGCACGGCTGCCGCGATCAACGCCGCACTGGAGGGCTCGAGCTTCCTCAACAACCCGGACCAGTACAGCCACGTCGTCAGCGGTGGATTGTTGGTGGCGGCACCCGGTCAGCCCACGCCAACGCTGAGCCTGTCGGTCAACGACGGCATCACCACGGTTAACAGCCCGACCTCCAACCTGGTCGTTCAGTCGCTCGCGGACATCGTTTCGGCAACCCGTCTGACGGACAAGAATCAGGCCTTTTCCGTCAACCTGACAAGTGGCTTCGAGGATCCGAGCGCGTTGATCACCAGCATCGATGGACAAGCCATCGCGATCGGCCAATCCATCGTGCTCAGTAACGGCCAAGGCACCGTTCGCCTCGACGATGCACAGAACATCACCTACACGCCGACCACCGACTTCATCTCGCCGGTCGTCAGCAACGTGTTGATCCCCGGCCAGTTCATCTTCACCGTCCAGGCCGGCGGTTCCACGGAATCGACCCTGTACAACGTGCAGGTCGCCGACACGCCGAACGCGGGCATCCTGAGCGCTGTGGCACCGGTCGCCGAGACGCTCACCGGCCTGGCCGGCCAGACCGACGTGTTCGCGTGGACGCTGGCCGAGGCCGGCACCGAGACAGCGCCCAAGACCTGGCAGGTGCAGGGCTACGACGTGGCGCCGGCCAGCCAGAACGGCGACGTGCTGGACCTGCGCGACCTTCTGGTCGGTGCCAGCAACGACAACATCGGGTCCTACCTGGACTTCAGCCGGATCGGCGGCGACACCGTGCTGACGGTCAACAACGACGGCCAGGGCGCCGCCAACCTGAGCATCACGCTGCAGGGCGTCGATCTGAACGCTGCGCTCGGCCTGGGCGCGGACGCGACCGACGTGCAGATCGTCGCGAGCATGGTGGCGCAGGGCAAGCTGCTGGCCGACATCACGTCGACCTGAAGGACGGCGGCCTGTTCCCAGGCTGTGTCGTCTAAACGACCAGGCGCCCGATGTGGGCGCCTCGTCGTTTCAGGGCCGCACCGCCGGGCCGGTCCAGGTGTCGAAGCCGACGTCGCGCACGGTCTCCAGATCCTGGACCCGGGCGACGCCTTCGGCACCAACCTGCAGACCCAGGCCGCGCAGCGTCGAGACCAGACCGCGGACGAACTGCTGGCGCGCCGTCTGATCGGCCAGTTCATGCACCAGCGAGGGCGCGAGCTTGACGTAGTCGATGCCGGCCTGCGCGGCCAGCGCGAAGTCGGGCACCTGTTCACCGGCATGTTCCAGGCCGACCCGCACGCCCAGCGCCCGGACCTGTCGACCCAGTTCGACCAGCGCCTCCGGGTGACGTGCGATCTGCACCGCGTCGATGTCAAAGCACAGGCGCGATGCTGGCGAGCCGGCCGCCCGCAGCCGGGCCAGCAGACGGGCGATGAAACCGGTGGTCAGCAAGGACACCGGCGACACGCTGACGCAGCGCGCCTGGCCGTCGGCCGCGATGGCGCGCAGCGCCAGTTCAAGCACGCACAGGTCGATCTCGGGCATCAGCCCAGTGCGCAGGGCATGTGGCAACCAGTGCGCGGCCACCTCATGGGGCCCACCCGGAACGAGTTGCAGGCGCAAAGGACATTCGAGGTGCAGTTGCTGGCCGTCACGGCCGACCACCGGAAACTCGCCCAGCCGCGCCCTGCCGTCCACCACCGCCTGGCGGATCGCCTGGCGCCAGGCCTGCTCACCGCTCAGCTGGGTCGGCGTCGCGGCCGGCGCGCCGAACTCGATCGAGAAAGGCCCGGCGGCTTCGGCTCGGGCCAGCGCCGCGTCGGCGCCGGCCAGCACCTCATGCAGGACCTGCCCGAGCGCCAGCGGCTGCACCGCCAGCACGACCGACACGCCGTCATAGGCCTGCAGCCGCTCGCCCAGCCGTGCCATCAGCTCGGCCGGCACGGCGTCATGCCAGCCGGCGGCACCATGCACGGCGGCCAGGTCACTGCCGTTGAGTCGACCGGAGAACAGCGGCACGAGCGTGACCAGCGGCAGGCGCAAGCGGTCGGCCAGCAGCTTGAGCATGGCGTCGGTGGCGAGGTGGCCGCGTTGGCGGTTCAGCTCGGCCAGACCTGTTACCCGCAACAGCAGCAGCCGCCCGCCGCCGTGGCCTTCGTGGTCGAGCTGCTGCTGCAGCTGGGCCATGAAGTGGCTGCGGTTGGACAGGCCGGTCAGCGCATCCTCGTTGGCAACCCGGCGCAAGTGGTCCAGCGCCGTGGTCTGCTCGGTGAACTGGCTGCGCACCCGCTCGACCATGGTGTTCATCGCCCGGCTCAGCGCCCGCAACTCGGGCGTCGCCGGCTCGTCGGTGGTGACATAGCGGCGCTCGCTGAGGGCCTCGGCCTGGGCCACGACCGCATCGAGCGGGCGGCGCAGGCGCAGCACCGCGAGGTGCGCGATCAGGCCTCCGACCAGGCCGAGCACCAGCATCCAGACCGTCGTGCTGACGGCACCACGCCACAGGTCGGCATAAGCAAAGACCGGCTGGCTGACCACCTCCAGATGCCCGATGGCGGCCCAGCCGGACGTGACCTCGGCGCGGCCCGGGATGGAGGCGATCGGGACCAGCTGCTCGAACCACGCCGGCACGTCAGCCAGTCGCGGGGCCGCACGGCGCGCGAACAGCTCGCCCCCTTCCGGCGACAGCAGCCGGATCGACTGGTAGTGGCCGATGTCGAACTGCGAGGCGATCGCCAGCTCGATCAGGCCGCGATCCCCGCCCTGCTGCGTCAGTGTCAGCGCCAGCGACTGGGCGTTGTCGCTGTTCTTCAGCGCCAGCTGGGTTTGCAGGTAACTGCGCGCGGTCCAGGTTGTCACCAGGACACTGCCGACCAGCGCGAACAGGATCAGGGTCGCCACCAAGGCCTGCACCTGGCGTATCAAGGACATAAGCCACCCATGGAGTTACAAGACATCACAGAAAACCCTGTTCACGGGCCCTTGCGAGCAAATCACGCCAACGCGACAGGCGCGCCAGCGGATCCCCCGCGCCCGGACCCTGAGTACCGGTCCAGAGCCCTTCGGCATTGAAACTGAATACCGGCGCCAGATCGGGTCGACGCGACGCCGGGCGAATTTCCGGGACCAGATTGTCAAGAATCGACGGGTCGCTCGAACCCGCCACCGGATAGTAGGCCAGCACCATGTGGGCCTGCTGGCTCGAACCGCCCGAGCCGTTCAGCGTGGCCTTGACATACACCAGCCGAAGCCGCGCCGTCGGCACCCCGGCGGCGATCAGGCTGAAGTACTTCGCGATCGCATAGTCCTCGCAATCGCCGGCACCGCGTCCGAACATCTCGATCGGGGTCGCCCAATAATCGATCTGGCTCCACACGTCGATATCGTCGCGAAAGGTCACGCGGCGATTGAAGAACTGGTTGACCTGCTGCAGCCGGACCTCGTCGTCCTGCCCCGCCAACTGGCTGACCAGATCGGTCAGCGCGCGCACCGAATCCGGTGTCGATCCACCGTGCCGGAGGGCCGACTGTCGCAGGCGATCCACATCCCAGGCCGAAGATTCCCGCCAGGCCAGCATCAGGACCACGCCGAGCACTGCCAGCGCCAGCCCGGCCAGAATCGCCCGCCGACCCGAGCGACGTCGCGGAAAAATGCCGAAAACCCACGATCCGGTCACAAGTTGTGACCACGTGGCGGTTTGCGGCGGGCTCAGGAATCTCGGCATTGCTACCTTATGGGTCGGCAGTCCGGCGAGTTGACCATGAACCCGGCTGGCCCTGCAGACACAGCAGGCCCCAAAAGGCGTCGCTTATCCGGCCGTTCGCTTGGGTTGCCTTGCCCAAGCCGATGGGGCTGTGGGATACTGGACCAAACTAATATCGATGCGCTTGCGCATCCGCCCCCACCATGATCAAGCCGTCCTTCCCGATGATTGGAAAAATGGCGCTGGCCTGCCAGCTGGCCATGGTTTTCCCGGCCTGGGCCCAAGGCCCTGCAGCCGATCCGCTGAAGGATGCAGCGCAACGCGCGATTTCCTCGAATCCCGAAGTGACGGCCCGCCTGAATGCCTTTCGGGCGGCGGTCGACGAGGTCGGCGTCGCTCGCGGCGCGTATTTGCCACGGGTCGACCTGAGCGCCGATGCAGCGCGCATCCGGGATCGCATCGACTCGCGCACGCCGCCCAACGGTTCGATGACCAGCACCGGCATCGCGTTGACCGCAACCCAGTTGTTGTGGGATGGCCTGGCCACCGTAAACCAGGTTCAGCGCCTCGACCATGCGCGCCTGGTGAGGTATTTCGAGTTCATCGACGCCAGCGAGCAGACCGCCCTGGAAAGTGCCCGGGCCTATTTCGACGTGTCGCGTGCACGCAAGCTGGTCCAGCTTGCCGAGGACAACTATGTGCAGCACCGTCAGGTGTTCGAACAGATCCAGTCGCGTGTGAAGGCCGGTGTCGGCCGCGGCGTCGACCTCGAACAGGTCGGTGCGCGTCTGGCGCTGGCCGAGTCCAACCTCGCCACCGAGACCGCCAACCTGCACGACGTCACCGAGCGTTACCGCCGTGTCGTCGGCGCCCTGCCCCCGGCGGAACTGCCGATGGTGAATTCGCTCGATCGCAGCCTGCCCGCGTCGGCCGCCCAGGCGGTCGACCAGAGCGTCAAGCGCAATGCGCTGGTGGCGGCGGCGGTCGAGAACTTTCGGTCCTCGCAGTCGCAGAGCAAGGAGCGCGACGGCCTCTGGCACCCGCGCGTCGAAGCCCGGCTGCGCAGTGGCGCAGGCAACAACTTCGACGGCGTGCCAGACCAGAAGCGCGAGACCTCCGCAGGCGTCTACCTCAACTGGAACCTGTTCAACGGCGGGGCCGACCAGTCGCGCATCCGCCAGTCAGCCAACCTGCTCAACCAAGCCGCCGACCAGCGCGACAAGGTCTGCCGCGAGGCCCGGCAGACCGCCGCGATCGCCTTCAACGACGTGCGCACCCAGACCGAGCAGATCGGCTACCTCGACCGCAACGTGCAGGCCACCGTCAAGGCCCGCGACGCCTACCGCCAGCAGTTCGACATCGGCCAGCGCAGTCTGCTGGACGTGCTCAACGCCGAGAACGAGCTCTACGTGGCGCGCCGCGCGCTGACCTCGGCCGAACACGACCTGGGCATCGCCAAGGCCCGCACCCACGCATCGGCCAGCACGCTGGTCGCGGTGCTGGGCCTGGTGCGCGCCAGCGAGGCCAATGAGGAACCCGAAGACGGCCGCTTCTGGCAAGCCGGTGACGATGGCGCCGCCCGCTGCCCGATCAGCGCCACCGAGCTGGCATTGGCGACCAAATCTGACCTGGACGCTCGCGCCCGGCAGACGGCGCCGGTCGAGGTCTCAGCCGTCTCCGCTGCACCCACCCTGGCTGCCGCGTCGACGGCCCGCGCACTGCCGCCGGTCGAGCGCCAGGCCGAACCGGCGGTGTCCTCGGTGTCGCAACGCCTGCTCGATTGGTCGGCAGCCTGGTCGACCAAGGACGTGACGCGCTACCTGAGCTTCTACGACGCCAAGTTCCAGCCGACCAGCGTGTCGCGCAAGAAGTGGTTCGACAACCGCACCAAGCTGCTGCGCAAGGCCGGTCCGATCGACCTGCGCATCTCCAACGTGCAGCGCAAGACCCTCTCGCCGACCCAGGTCGAGACCCGCTTCGACCAGGACTACGCCTCGGGTTCGGTCAAGGACAAGAGCCAGAAGGTCCTCGTCTGGCAACGTCGCGGCAGCGAGTGGTACATCGTCAAGGAATCGAGCCGCTGAGGCTCTTCCCCGCGCGCCCGGGCTGGGCGCCACTCACTTGCGCATCAGGGTGCTCTTGCCGAACAGGCTTTCGACCAGGTCGACGGCCAGTTCGGCCGTCTGGTTGCGCAGGTCGAAGGCGGGGTTGAGTTCGACCACGTCCAGCGAGGCGAGCCGGCCGGTGTCGGCCACCATCTCCATGCACAACTGGGCCTCGCGGTAGGTCGGGCCGCCGGGCACCGTCGTTGCCACGCCAGGGGCGATACCGGGATCGAGGAAGTCGACGTCGAAGCTCACATGCAGGTGGGTGCGCTCGTCGAGCGTGGCCAGCGCCAGTTCCATCGCGTGGCGCATGCCCATCTCGTCGATGTAGCGCATGTCGAAGACCTCGATGTCCTGCTCGTGCACCAGGCGCTTCTCGCCTTCGTCGACGCTGCGGATGCCGATCTGGCGGATCGCCTTGGACGAGATCGCCGGCACCGCGCCCGACATGCCCGTCAACGCGGCCGGCCCGAGGCCGCACAGACAGGCCACCGGCATGCCGTGGATGTTGCCGCTGGGCGTGATGGTCGAGGTGTTGAAGTCCGCGTGCGCATCGAGCCAGAGCACCCGCAGCTTGCGGCCGGTCTCGCGGCAATGGCGCGCCACCGCGCTGATCGAGCCAACGCCCAGGCAGTGGTCGCCACCCAGCATGATCGGCAGGTGCCCGGCCCGCAGGCTGGCATAGACGGCATCGTGCGCAAGTTGGTTCCAGGCCACCACCTCGGCAAGGTGCCGGTAGCCGTCGACCGGGGGCTGCCAAGGATTGGCCGGGCCGCTGACATTGCCGCGGTCATGCACGACCAGGTCATGCGCTTCAAGGCGCTGGCGGATGCCCGCGACGCGCAGGGCCTCCGGGCCCATCGAGGCGCCACGCGCGGACGCGCCGACATCGGTGGGGACGCCGATCAGGTCGACGATGCGGGGTGGCGTGTGCGTGTGCAGCGGCATGTCAGACGTCCTCCGCATGGCGCCCGTCAAGCGGCACGTCGCGGTCCAGGTCGTAGTAGGCCGACAGATGCGCCCAGGCGTCCTCGGCGGTCTCGACGAACTGGAACAGGTGGACGTCGTCGGGGCTGATCATGCCGGTCTCGATCAGCACGTCGAAGTTGATCAGGCGGGTCCAGAACTCGCGCCCGAACAGCAGGATGGGCCGGCGCCGCGACTTGCCGGTCTGGATCAGCGTGAGCGTCTCGAACAGCTCGTCGAGCGTGCCAAAGCCACCGGGGAAGCAGACCAGCGCGATGCTGCGCATCACGAAGTGCATCTTGCGCAGCGCGAAGTAGTGGAACTGGAAACACAGCTCCGGCGTGATGTAGGCATTGGGCTCCTGCTCGTGCGGCAACACGATGTTCAGCCCGATGCTCTTGCCGCCGACCTCGTGGGCCCCGCGGTTGCCCGCTTCCATGATGCCGGGGCCACCGCCGGTGACGACATAGATCGGCGTCTCCAGCCGGCGCGACTTCTCGGCGACGATGCTGGCGAAGCGGCGCGCCTGCTCGTAGTAGCGGCTCATCTGCAGCTGCATGCGGGCCCGCGCGAGGGCCGTCGCATCGCCATCGGCCTCGGCCTGTGCGAGCCGCTCGGTGGCACTGTCCAAGGGCAAGATGCGCGCGCTGCCGAAGATCACGATGGTCTGCTCGATGCCCAGTTCCTGCTGGATCAGCTCGGGCTTGAGGAGTTCGAGCTGCATGCGCACCGGCCGCAGTTCCTCGCGCAGCAAGAAGGCGGTGTCGGAGAAGGCCAGGCTGTAGGCACTCTCGGGACCGCTGTAGCGCGAGGGCAGCGTGAGGGCTTGGGCCTCTTCCTCGGCAGACGGGAAGTTGCGGACGGCAGAGCGTCCGGACAGGTTCTTGTGGGGTGGCTTGTCCATGGCCGCAGCATAGCGGCGCACGGTGTCAAGACAAGGTCAGCAGGCGCTCGACGGCGGGTCGGCGAGCGCGTCGTGGCCGACTCAGTGACGCTTGCCGCAGACCGGGCAAGCGGCCTCGCGGCCGACCCGGATCTCGGTCCATTCGAGCGTGCGGCCATCGAGCATCTGTAGCCGCCCGGCCAGCGAGGTGCCGATGCCCGCGAGCAGCTTGAGCGCCTCGGCCGCCTGCATCGTGCCGATGATGCCCACCAGCGGCGCGAACACGCCCATGGTGGCGCAGCGCACTTCTTCCATGCCGGCATCGGGCGGGAAGACGCAGGCATAACAGGGGTGGTCCTCGCCACGGCTGTCCCAGACCGAGATCTGGCCGTCAAAGCCGATCGCGGCGCCCGAGACCAGCGGCTTGCGGTGCGCCACGCAGGCCGCGTTGACGGCATGGCGGGTGGCGAAGTTGTCGCTGCAGTCGAGCACGACATCGGCCTCGGCGACCCAGGCATTGAGCAGGGCCGCGTCGGCGCGCTGCTGCATCGGACGAACCCGCACCTCTGGATTGATCGCGGCGACGGTGGCTGCCGCAGACGTCACCTTGGGCCAGCCCACCCGGGCGTCGGTGTGGGCGATCTGGCGCTGCAGATTGGTCCGGTCGACGGTGTCGTGGTCGGCCAGCGTGATCGTGCCCACACCCGCACTGGCGAGGTAGAGCAAGGCCGGCGAGCCCAATCCGCCCGCACCGATCACCAAGGCATGACCGCGCACGATGCGCCGCTGGCCTTCGACGCCGATGTCGTCGAGCAGGATGTGCCGGCTGTAGCGCAGCAGCTGGTCGTCGTCGAGATCGTCGACCACGACCATCAGTTGTTGGTCGCCTCGCCGGCCTTGCGTTCGACCTGGGTCTTGCTGACCTGCACCGACTTGCCCTTCAGGCGGTTGAGCGCCTGCTGCAGTTGGAAGTCCTCGTTCGAGCCGAACTCGGGCAGGCGCGGCTGGGCCTTGTCCTTGCCGGCGGCGTTGTTGGCCTCTTCCAGCTTGCGCAGGGCTTCCTCGCGGGCCTTCTCGCGTGCAGCGTCCTTTTTGGCATCGCTGGCGCCACTGGACGCGCCGAGGTGACGGTCGAGGTCGGCCTCGCGCATGCGCAGGGCGGCGAAGGGGCTGCCTTCGGCGGTCTCGTCGACCAGCACGTCCGGCACGATGCCCTTGGCTTGGATCGACTGGCCCGACGGCGTGTAGTAGCGCGCCGTGGTGATCTTCAAGGAGGTGTTGGGCATGGGCAGGCGCGTCAGCTCGCTCTGCACCGAGCCCTTGCCGAAGGTCTGCGAGCCCATGATGACGGCGCGCTTGTGGTCCTTCAGGGCGCCGGCGACGATCTCGCTGGCCGAGGCCGAGCCTTCGTTGACCAGCACCACCACCGGCACGTTCTTGATCAGCGCCGGGATGCTGGCCAGCACATCGTTGCCATCGCGCGAGTAATAGGCCGGCGCAGCCCGCAACGTGCTGCGCGACTCGGCGATCTGGCCGTTGGTGGTGACGACGATCGCGTCACGCGGCAGGAAGGCCGCCGACACGCCCACGGCAACATCGAGCAGGCCGCCCGGGTCGTTGCGCAGGTCGAGCACGAGGCCCTTCAGGCCGGGCTCCTGCTTGAAGATGTCCTTGAGCTGCTCGGCAAAGTCGCGCAGCGTCGGCTCCTGGAACTGGTTGATGCGGATCCACGCGTAGCCGGGTTCGACCACCTTGGAACGCACGCTCTTGGTCTTGATCTCCTCGCGCACGATGCTGACCGGGAAGGTGCGGTTCTCGGACTTGCGCAGGATGGTGAGCATCACCTTGGTGTTGCTCGGGCCGCGCATGCGCTTGATGGCCTGGTCCATCGTCAGGCCCTTGACGGCCGTGTCGTCGATGCGAGTGATCAGGTCACCGGTCTGCAGGCCGGCACGGAAGGCGGGCGAGCCCTCGATCGGCGAGACCACCTTGACCAGGCCGTCCTCCATCTCGATCTGGATGCCCACGCCGGTGAACTTGCCGCTGATGCCCTCGTGGAATTCCTTGAAGGCCTGGCCCTCGAAGTAGGCCGAATGCGGGTCGAGCCCGGCGACCATGCCGCCGATGGCGTCACGGATCAGCTTCTTCTCGTCGACCGGTTCGACATACGAGCGCTTGACGAGGTCGAAGACCGCTGCGAGCTGCTGCATGTCCTCGATGGGCAACGGCGACATCGCGCTGCGCGCGGTGGCCTGCAACTGCATCGTCGCCAAGGCTCCGGCCACCGCACCTGCGAGGACCCAGCCTGCCACCTTCAACTTGCTACCCATGATTTGCGTCCTTGCCGGGCCTGACCTCAGGCCCCTTGTGCATGCTGTCGGAGTATAGGTGTCGGGCCCATGCCCACCATCACTTGCAGGCCTCTGGAAAGGTCGATCAACACGGCCTTCCCGGCTGTTTCATGCTGTTTCCGTGGCAACGTTCACCCCCCGGATCCGGGGGCTGGCGGAAAGGTCACGACATGGTCGACCTGGGCCCGCACGCCGATCCACTCGCCGACCGCGTGATCGTGGTGCGATGGCACGTGCGCGAGCACCTGCTCGCCGCTGACGAGTTGCAGCGTGTAGAGGAACTCGGAGCCGCGGAAGGCCTTGGCCTGGATGCGCGCCTTCACCGGGCTGTCGTCGTCGTGCACGATGTCGTCGGCCCGCAGCAGCACCTCGCAGCGCCCGCTGGCATCGGGCAGCGGGCACTCCTGCGGATCGGCCAGTTCGCCCAGCGGCGTCATAACACGCAAGCCCTGCGCGTCGACGCTGACCTGTCCGGGCGTGAACACGCCATGGCCCACGAACGTGGCGACGAAGCGCGTGGCCGGCCGGTGGTAGAGCGCATAGGGCTCGTCCCACTGGTCGAGCGTGCCGTGCTGCATGACGCCGACCTCGTCGGCCAGCGCAAAGGCTTCGAGCTGGTCGTGGGTGACGAACAGCGCGGTCGTGCCGGTCTGCTTGAGGATGGCGCGCACCTCTTGCGCCAGCCGCTCGCGCAGATCGACGTCGAGGCTGGAGAACGGCTCATCCATCAGCAGCAGGCGCGGCTGCGGCGCCAGCGCACGAGCCAGCGCGATGCGCTGCTGCTGTCCGCCCGACAGCTGGTGCGGGTAACGGCGCGCTGCGCCGCCCAGGCCGACCAGATCGAGCATCTGGGTGACACGCTCACGCTGCTCCGCGCGCGACAGGCCGTGCAGGCCGAAGGCGACGTTTTGCGAGGCGGTCATGTGCGGGAACAGGGCGTAGTCCTGGAAGACCATGCCGACGCGGCGTTCGCGGGCGTCGAGGTGCAGTCCGGTCGCGGCCTCGCTGACCGGGCGGCCGTCGAGCACGATGCGGCCGGCCTGCAGGCGCTCCAGCCCCGCCACCGCGCGCAGCAGCGTCGTCTTGCCGCAGCCCGAAGGCCCCAGCAAAGCGCCGATCTGGCCACGCCGCAATCCCAGGCTGACGTGGTGGACGGCCGGCCGCGGGGCGCCGGCGTACTGGACGGAGATCTGGTCGAGCTGGAGGTACATCGCAAGGTGCCTGGATACCCTGATCGGCCGGCCGGTGCCGGTGGTCTCGCCCTATCATAACGAGGCCAATCACAATGAAAATCATTCTCGATCAGATCTGCGGCGGGGGCCGACCATGAGACGCGCGAGCCTCGCGCTGGGCCTGCTGTGCCTGTTGCTGGCCTTGCCGGTGATCAGCCTGGCGAGCGCCTGGCTGGCACTCGATGCCGCCGCGCTGGAGGTGCTGCGCCATCAATTCACCACCGTGCTGGCCGACTACACCCGCGGCTCGCTGATGCTGGCCGTGGCGGTGGGCGTGGGCGTGGCGATGGTTGGCACCGGCGCGGCGGTCGCGGTGACGCTGTTCGACTTCCCCGGCCGGCGCCTGTTCGAGCTGACGCTGCTGCTGCCGCTGGCGATGCCGGCCTATGTGCTGGCCTACGTCTACACCGACACGCTGCAATCGAGCGGCGCGCTGCAGATCTGGCTGCGCGGCCTGACCGGCGCCCGCGGTGCGCTGTGGCCGGACGTGCGCAGCCTGTGGGGCGCCGTGGTGCTGTTCGTGCTGGCGCTCTACCCCTACGTCTACCTGCTGACCCGCACGGCGCTGGCCGGACGGGGTTCGACGCTGCTGGAGGCCGCCCGGCTGCTGGGCGCCGGGCTGGTCCGCCGCATCGTCACCATCGCCCTGCCGCTGGCCCGCCCGGCGATCGCCGCTGGCGTGTCGCTGGCGCTGATGGAAACGCTGGCCGACTACGGCGTCGGCGCCTATTTCGGCCTGCAGACCTACACCACCGGCATCTACCGGGCCTGGCTTTCCTTCGGCGACCGGCTCGCGGCCGCCCAGCTGGCCACCGTGTTGCTGGTGGTCGTCGGCCTGCTGGCCTGGGCCGAACAGAAGGCCCAGGCTCGGTTGCGCTACGCCACGACCCGACCGGCCGGTCGCGGCGCGGATGCCCAGCCGCTGCGCCTGCGCGGCCTGCCGGCGGCGATCGCGGTGCTGGTCTGCGCCCTGCCGGTGCTCGCCGGCTTCGTGATCCCCGTGTTGCTGCTGCTGCGGCTGGTGGTGCGCGAAGCGCTGTATGGCGAGTTCGGCCTGCCCTGGGACCGCTTCCTCGGCTGGTCCTGGTCAACGCTGCAGCTCGCCGGCACGGCGGCGGTGCTGGCTGCGCTGCTGGCGCTGGCCCTGGCGCTGGCGCTGCGTTGGCGTCCGGCTCCCTTGTTGCAGGCGGGCGTGCGGGTGGTCTCGCTGGGTTATGCGGTGCCCGGCGCGGTCATCGCCATCGGCCTGCTGCTGCCGGCCGGCTGGCTGCAACAGCGTTTCCCGGGCTCGACCTGGGGAACGATCCTGACCAGCACGACGCTCGGCCTGGTCTATGCCTACCTGGTGCGCTTCTCGGCGGTCGCGCTGCAGTCGGTGCAGGCCGGCATGGCGCGCCTGCCGACCAGCCTGGACGAGAGCGGGCGCATGCTGGGCGCGGGGCCCTGGCGGCTGTTCGTGCAGGTGCATGGGCCGCTGCTGCTGCCGTCGGTGCTGGGTGCTGCGCTGTTGGTCTTTGTCGACGTCATGAAGGAACTGCCCGCCACGCTGGTGCTGCGGCCCTTCGACAGCGACACGCTCGCCGTGGTCGCCTACCAGCTGGCGCGCGACGAGCGCCTGGCCGAGGCGGCGCTGCCCTCGCTGGCCATCGTGGCCGTCGGCCTGATCCCCGTGCTGATGCTGGCCCGCGCGATCCGGCGCGCCGACCGCTGACGCGGCGCGCCGTCGGCCCCACCTCGCCCGCCCGACCGCCATGTCCGACGACCTGGTCGTGCTGCGCCCGCAAGGCCTGTACTGCCCACCCGGCGACTTCTGGATCGACCCCTGGCGCCGCGTGGACCGCGCCATCGTGACCCACGCCCATGCCGACCACGCCCGCAGCGGTCACGGCCACTACCTCGCCACCGCCGTCAGCGCCGGTGTGCTGCGGGCCCGGCTGGGCGACATCCGCCTGCAGGGCCTGGCCTATGGCGAGGTGATCGAGCACCACGGCGTGCGCGTCAGCCTGCATCCGGCCGGGCATGTGCTGGGCTCGGCCCAGGTGCGGCTGGAACACGGTGGACGCGTCTGGGTCGCGTCGGGCGACTACCACCTGCGCGGCGACGCGCCACCCGGCGAGGCCGCCAACCCGACCTGCGACGCCTTCGAGCCGGTGCGCTGCGACACCTTCATCACCGAATCGACCTTCGGCCTGCCGATCTACCGCTGGCGTCCCGAGGCTGAGGTGTTCGGCCAGATCGACGCCTGGTGGCGCGACAACGCCGCCGCCGGCCGGCCCAGCCTGCTGCAGGCCTACAGCTTCGGCAAGGCCCAGCGCCTGCTCGCCGGGGTGGACCCCGCCGTCGGCCCGATCGCCGTGCATCCGACGGTCGACGCCATCAACCGGGCCTACCGGGACGCCGGTGTTGACCTGCCGGCGACCCGCCGCATCGACGACCTGAGTCCGGCCGAGCGGGGCCGTGCGCTGCTGATCACGCCGCCGTCGGCGCGGCAAGGCCTCTGGCTGGGCGAGCGCGCCGACGCGGGGCCCGAGCCCGCCGTGGCCTTCGCCAGTGGCTGGATGGCGGTCCGTTCAGCGCGGCGCCGACCCGGGCTGGACCGCGGCTTCGTGCTCAGCGACCACGCCGACTGGCCCGGCCTGCAACGCGCCATCGCGGCCACCGGCGCCGAGCGTGTCATCGTCACCCACGGTCAGGAGGAGGTGATGGTCCGCTGGCTGCGCGAACAGGGCCTGGACGCTGGCCGTTTCCCCACGCCCTACGGCCAGGACGAGGCATCCGACAATGACTGATATGAACGACCTGAACGACACGACCGCCGCGCCCAGTCTGCTCGCCGCGCACACGCACACGCACACGCCGCCGCACCACGACCCGGCCGATTCGCCGCTGGGCCGCGTCTCGGCCTACCGCGACACCTACGCCCCCGAGCTGCTCTACCCGATTGAGCGCCAGCCCAAGCGCGACGAGATCGGCGTGATCGGCGCCCTGCCCTTCATGGGCTGCGACCTGTGGACCGCCTACGAGCTGTCGTGGCTGAACCTGCGTGGCAAGCCCCAGGTGGCGCTGGCGCAGTTCACGGTGCCCTGCGAGTCGCCGGCCATCGTCGAGAGCAAGTCCTTCAAGCTCTACCTCAACAGCTTCAACATGAGCCGCTTCGAGTCGGCCGATGTCGTGCGCGAGCTGCTGCAGCGCGACCTGAGCGCCGCCTTCGGCCAGCGCGTGGGCGTCAAGGTGCTGAGCGCCTACGACTTCGCGGCCCAGCGCATCGAGGAACTGGACGGCGTCGACCTGGACCGGCTCGACCTCGACTGCGATGCCTACGAGCCCGCGCCCGAACTGCTCACCGCCGCCTTCGACGAGAAGCCGGTGACCGAGACCCTGACCTCGGGCCTGCTCAAGAGCAACTGCCTGGTCACCGGCCAGCCCGACTGGGGCAGCGTCCAGATCCGCTACAGCGGCCCGCAGATCGACCAGGCCGGCCTGTTGCGCTACCTGGTCAGCTTCCGCCAGCACAACGAGTTCCACGAACAGTGCGTCGAACGCATCTACATGGACGTGCTGACGCGCTGCAAGCCGGTCCAGCTGCAGGTCTACGCCCGCTACACCCGGCGCGGCGGACTGGACATCAACCCCTGGCGCACCAGCCACCCCGCCACGCCGCCGCGCAACCTGCGCACCGCGCGGCAGTGACGCCCACCCACCAGCCTTGACGGCAGGAGACCTCGACGTGATCACGCTGCACGGCATCCCCAACTGCGACACCGTCAAGAAGGCCCGCGCCTGGCTGGAGGAACACGGCCGGCCCTATGCCTTCCACGACTTCAAGAAGATGGGCGTGCCCGAAGCCGAGCTCGACCGCTGGCTTGCCGAGGTCGGCTGGGAGCGCCTGCTCAACCGCAGCGGCACAACGTGGCGCAAGCTCGACGAGGCCGTGCGCGCGGCGGTGGTCGACGCGGCCAGCGCCCGGGCCCTGATGCTGGCCCAGGCCAGCGTGATCAAGCGCCCGGTGACCCGCTGGCCAGACGGCGTCACCACCGTCGGCTACAGCGCCGAGGCCTATGCGGTGCGGCTGGCCTCGCTGGCCTGAGCGGCCCCGCCGGCTTCATACCAGCCGCGTGTGCGATTGACCACGCGCACGACGACCAGCATCACCGGGACCTCGATCAGCACGCCAACCACGGTGGCGAGCGCGGCCCCGGACTCGAAGCCGTAGAGGCTGATCGCGGCAGCCACCGCCAGCTCGAAGAAGTTGCTCGCACCGATCAGGGCCGACGGGCACGCCACCTCATGCGCCTCGCCGACGCGCCGGTTGAGCCAATAGGCCAAGCCGGCGTTGAAGACCACCTGGATCAGGATGGGCAGCGCCAGCATCGCGATCACCAGCGGCTGCGTCAGGATGGCCCGGCCCTGGAAGGCGAACAGCAGCACCAGGGTGGCCAGCAAGGCGCCGATCGACCACGGGCCGATGCGTGCGAGGGCGGCCTCCAGCGCGGCCGCACCACGGGCCAGCAGCGCGCGCCGGATCACCTGTGCGATCACCACCGGGATGACGATGTAGAGCACCACGGAGGTGACCAGCGTGTCCCACGGCACGCTGATCGCCGACAGCCCCAGCAGCAGCGCGACGATGGGCGCAAAGGCGAACACCATGATGCTGTCGTTGAGGGCGACCTGCGACAGCGTGAACAACGGGTGCCCGCCGGTCAGACGGCTCCAAACAAAGACCATCGCGGTGCAGGGCGCGGCGGCCAGCAGGATCAGGCCGGCGATGTAGCTGTCGTGCTGTTCGGCCGGCAACCAGGGCGCGAAGACGTGCCGCACAAAGATCCAGCCCAGCAGCGCCATCGAGAAGGGCTTGACGGCCCAGTTGACGAACAGCGTCACGCCGATGCCGCGCCAGTGGCGACGCACCTGGCCGAGCGCGCCGAAGTCGATGCGCAGCAGCATCGGGATGATCATCACCCAGATCAGCAGCCCGACCGGCAGGTTGACCCGTGCCACCTCCATCGCACCGATGGCCTGCACGGGCCCTGGCAAGAGCTGACCCAGCCCGATGCCCGCGACGATGCACAGGGCCACCCAGGCCGAGAGGTAGCGTTCGAAGAAGCTCATTCAGAGCTTTCCGATCGCATCGACCTCGCGCTGGATCGCCAGGCTGTCGAGCGAGGCCAGCGGCAGTGCCAGCATCAGCTCGATGCGGCGCTTGAGCACCAGCGCGGTGTCCCAGAACACCTTGGCCTGCTGGGCCTCGCTGCCGTCGAAGGCCGAGGGATCGGCCACGCCCCAGTGCGCGGTCATCGGCTGACCCGGCCAGACCGGGCAGACCTCACCGGCGGCGTTGTCGCAGACGGTGAAGACAAAGTCGAAGGCCGGTGCGCCGGGCTGGGCGAACTCGTTCCAGTCCTTGCTGCGGTAGCCGTCAACCGGCAAGCCCAGTTCACGCAAGGTCTGCAGCGCCAACGGGTGCACCCGGCCGGCCGGTTGGCTGCCCGCCGACCAGGCCTGGAAACGGCCACGGCCCAGGCCGTTGAGCAGGCCCTCGGCCATGATCGAACGGGCCGAGTTGTGGGTGCAGACGAACAGCACGTGGTAGGTCTTGTCGGACATGGCAAGGCTCCGGTTCTCAGGATGCGACAGGGGTTGAAGGAAGTTCGCGGCGCAGCGGCAGGTTCAGCGTCACCAGCCAACAGATCAGCAGCAGCAGGCCCGAGCCCAGCAGCGCGGCCATCAGCCCGCCCCACTGGTAAAGCAGGCCCGACATCAAGGTGCCCAGGAAGCGGCCCAGCGCGTTGGCGGCGTAGTAGAAGCCGACGTCCTCGGCCGCTTTCTCCGAGCCGGCATAGGCCAGCACCAGGTAGGAATGCACCGACGAGTTGACCGCGAAGGCAAAGCCGAACAACCCGAGACCGGCGACCACGACCCACTCCAGGTGTGGCACCTGCATCGCCACCAGCCCGGCCAGCACCAGCGGCACGACCGCCAGCAGCGCCGACCACAGCCGCGCGGCCGGCACCTCGGTGCTCAGGCCATCGGCGCTGCGTCGCACCAGGGCCGGCGCGCTCGCCTGCACCACGCCGTAGCCGATGGTCCACAGCGCGACGAAGGCGCCGACCATCGTGAAGGTCCAGCCCGAGGCATACAGGAACACCGGCACACCCACCACGAACCAGACATCGCGCGCGCCGAACAGCGCCACCCGCGCGGCGGCCAGGCCGTTGATGCCGCGGCTCTTGGCGAACAGCTCACGCGCCGACTTCGACGCCTTGGCCTTGCCCATCAGGCGCGGCACGAAGCCGACCACGCCGATGAAGACCAGGACCAGCAGACCCGCCATCAGCCACAGCGCCTGCTGGAATCCCAGCGCCTCCAGCAGCAGCCCGCCGAGGAAGAAGCCCACGCCCTTCATCGCGTTCTTGCTGCCGGTGAAGAAGGCCACCCACTTGAAGAGCTGACCCGACGCCTCGCCAGCGGTCAGCTTGATGGCCGACTTGCTCGCGGTCTTGGTCAGGTCCTTGGCCACCCCGCAGATGCCTTGGGCGCCCACCACCCAGGCCACCGACATCGCCACCGTCCAGTCCGGCGACAGGGCCGACAGCAGCAAGAAGCCGGTGATCTGCGTGGCCAGGCCCACCGCCAGCATCCGCGCGATGCCGTAGCGTGTGGCGAGCCAGCCGCCGATCAGGTTGGCGGCGATGCCCGCCGCTTCGTAAAGCAGGAACAGGAAGGCCAGCGTGAACGGCGAGTAGCCCAGCCGGTAGAAATGCAGCAGCACCAGCATGCGCAAGGCGCCGTCGGTGAGCGTGAAGCCCCAATACGCGGCCGTCACGATCGCGTAGTTGCGTGCCCCTCGCCCGTCGGCGACGACGGGCGATCCCCCGTGGGGATGCGGGCCGGCTTGAGACGGCCCGGCGCTCGGCCCTTGCGTGGCGTCGTGTTGCATGGTCACAGGCCGCGCTGCTGCAGGTGGCAGGCCAGATCGACCATCCGGCAGGCATAGCCCATCTCGTTGTCGTACCAGGCGTAGACCTTCAGCAGCGTGCCGTCGGTGACCATCGTCGAGGGCGCGTCAACGATCGAGCTGCGGGTGTCGCGGGCGTAGTCCGCGCTGACCAGCGGTCGCGTCTCATAGCCCAGGATGCCCGCCAGCGGACCGCGCGCGGCGGCCTCGAACAGGGCGTTGACCTCGTCGACGCTGGTCTCGCGCTTCATCTCGAACACGCAGTCGGTCAGCGAGGCATTGAGCACCGGTGCGCGCACCGCATGGCCGTTGAGCTTGCCCTTCAGTTCGGGATAGATCAGCGCGATAGCGGTGGCACTGCCGGTCGTCGTCGGTGCCAAGCTCTGCATCGCGCTGCGGGCACGTCGCAGGTCCTTGTGCGGCGCGTCAACCACCAAGTTGGTGTTGGTCGGGTCGTGGATGGTGGTGATCTGGCCGTGGCGGATGCCGATCGCCTCATGCACGACCTTGACCACCGGCGCCAGACAGTTGGTGGTGCAGGACGCCGCCGTGACGATGCGGTCACGCGCCGGGTCATACAGCTCGTGGTTGATGCCCACGACGATGTTGAGCACACCGCCGACCTTGACCGGTGCGGCCACGATGACCCGCTTGGCACCGCGGTCCAGATGGCCTTGCAGCGTCTCGGGCGTCAGGAACTTGCCGGTGCATTCGAGCACCACGTCCACGCCCAGATCGCCCCACGGGATCTCGGCGGACGTGGCGTGTGACGAGAACGCCAGACGCCGGTCGCCGATGCGCACCGTGTCCTCGCCCTCGGCGGCAATGTCCGCGCGCCAGCGGCCCTGCACGCTGTCGAAGGCCAGAAGGTGCGCGGTGGCCGCAGCGCCGCCCTTCAGCTCGTTGAGGTGCACGACCTCCAGGCGATTGCCCGCGCGCGGATCGTCCGCGCCCCGCTCGGCCGCGCCCATCGCGGCGCGCAGCGCCAGACGGCCGATGCGGCCCATGCCATTGATGCCCACCTTCATGACTGCGGTTCTCCAGGGTGCAGGAATTGATCTAACAATTCCAGTTTAGTTGAATGATTGCGGCGGCTTGTGACAGCGGCGTGACGCTTGCCGGTCGGGATCGGGTAGATCCGGTGCAGGCGGGCCACCACGCTCAGGTATCGTCTCCATATATCAGCAGATCTGAATATTTGACAGACCCCCCCCCTTCGGGAGCACGCCATGGACAACACGCAGCGCCAGCGCACCGCGCCGAAGGACCGGCACGCCAAGGTCAGTCAGGACCGGCGTCAGCTCCTGACGATCGCCTGCTTGAGCGCCGCCGGAGCGGCCCTCAGCCCTAGCCCGGCATGGGCCCAGTCCCCGCCCGCCAGCGAGAAGACGGCCGCACCGCCACCGCCCGTCGGCTCGCGCCTGCCACTGCCCGACTTCACGCTGCTGGACGGCCGCCGCCTGGCCGCGTCGGAGCTGGCCGGTCAGGTCGTCGTGCTGTACTGGTGGGCCAGCTGGTGCCCCTTCTGCGCGGTGCAGTCACCACTGATCGACCAGTTGCAGCGTGCCCATCGCGGACAGGGTCTGCGTGTCGTCGGCCTGTCGATCGACAAGAAGCCTGAAGAAGCCTCGGCCCATCTCGCGCGCAAGGGCTACGCCTACACGTCAGCCTGGGTCTCGCCGGAACTGGCCCGCACGCTGCCCAAGCCCAAGGGCCTGCCGGTGACGGTGGTGCTCGGACGCGACGGGCGGGTGGTGATGAGCGAATCCGGCCAGCTGTTTCCCGAAGACATCGAAGGCATCGCCCGGTTTCTCTGAGCCGGCTGGCGCGACATCACCGGGCCGGGCGAGCCGCTCAGCAGCAGCTGCCGCCCGCCTTCGCCGCCGCACCGTTCACGGCAATCCCGATCGGCTTGCCGCGTGGCGCACGCGGGGCGCAGCAGGACGACGCGTCGGCAGCCACCGGTGCGGCCGCAACCACGACGGCAGCGGGCTTCTCGCTGAACACCGGGATGCTGTCGAGCGTGTGGTAGTGCTCCCAGGCGATGCCCTGAGGATCGGTCAGCCAGTGCTTGTCGCTGCGGGCGTAGCAGCAGGTGGTCTCGCCGACGTCGTGCAGCGCCAGGTCGGCCGATTCGGCGCGGGCCTTCAATTCGGCCAACTCTTCGGCGCTGTCGGTCTGGATGCCCAGGTGGTCGATGCCGGGCGTGCTGCCGCGCGTCGAGATCGCGAAGTTGATGCGCGGGTCTTCCAGCATCCACTTGGCGTAGTCCGCTTCGACGCGGGTCGGCTCGGCGCCGAACATGCGACTGTAGAAGGCGATGCTGGTCGACAGGTCGTCAACATGGGCATGGACGTGGAAACGCTTCATGGCGGGGTCCTCTTTCAGCAGTGGCAGGCAGGTGGGTTGCCGTCGGTCACCGCACAGGCGGCGCCTTCGCAGCAATGGGCGGTCAGGTAGCCGAGCAGCGCGTTCATGCGCTCGTAGGCGGCCCGGTAGATCAGGTTGCGGCCGTCGCGCGACTGGGTGATCAGCCCGGCCTGCGTCAGCTCCTTCAGGTGGAAGGACAAGGTGTTCGCCGGGATCTCCAGCTGCGCAGCCAGGGTGCCTGGCGTCAGCCCGTCCGGGCCGGCGACGACCAGGGCGCGGAACAGCCGCAGGCGATGCGCCTGGGCCAGTGCGGCCAGGGCGCGGATGACGTCTTGATCTTCCATGTTTCGATCTTCGTTGAAATGTCGAAGCGCCGTCAAGAGGCGCTGCGCCGACCGGTCAGCCGCCTTCCGGTGCCGGCGCACGAACGGAAGGTCCTTGACCACCCCGCCGGCGATGGTCGCCCAGGCCGCCGCAGACGGCGCCGAAAACATGCGACAAATCAAACACTTGCCCGCACCGCCCCGGACTTACCCGAGGGCGGCGGGTTCCGGCACGGCTCTTGTGAAACAGAAGCCGGCACACCCGGGAGTGGTGGGCGAGGAGACAAGACGATGGAGACCTTCTACGAGGTGATGCGGCGCCAGGGCATTTCGCGGCGCAGCTTTCTCAAATACTGTTCGCTGACCGCGACGTCGCTGGGGCTGTCGCCGGCCTTTGTGCCGCAGATCGCCCATGCGATGGAAACCAAGCCGCGCACCCCCGTGCTGTGGCTGCACGGGCTGGAATGCACCTGCTGCTCGGAGAGCTTCATCCGCAGCGCGCACCCGCTGGCCAAGGATGTCGTGCTGTCGATGATCTCGCTGGACTACGACGACACCTTGATGGCCAGCGCGGGTCACCAGGCCGAGGCCATCCTCGAAGAGGTGATGACGAAGTACAAGGGCAATTACATCCTGGCCGTGGAGGGCAACCCGCCGCTCAACCAGGACGGCATGAGCTGCATCATCGGCGGACGCCCCTTCGTCGACCAGCTGCGCCACGTCGCCAAGGACGCCAAGGCCATCATCAGCTGGGGCTCGTGTGCCAGCTGGGGCTGCGTGCAGGCGGCCAAGCCCAACCCGACGCGGGCCACGCCGGTCCACCAGGTGATCACCGACAAGCCCATCATCAAGGTGCCCGGCTGCCCGCCGATCGCCGAGGTGATGACCGGCGTCATCACCTACATGCTGACCTTCGACCGCATCCCCGAGCTGGACCGCCAGGGCCGGCCGAAGATGTTCTACAGCCAGCGCATCCACGACAAGTGCTACCGCCGGCCGCACTTCGACGCCGGCCAGTTCGTCGAGCACTTCGACGACGAGTCCGCACGCAAGGGCTACTGCCTCTACAAGGTCGGTTGCAAGGGCCCGACCACCTACAACGCCTGTTCGACGGTGATGTGGAACGAGGGCACCAGCTTCCCGATCAAGGCCGGCCACGGCTGCATCGGCTGCAGCGAGGACGGCTTCTGGGACAAGGGCTCGTTCTACGACCGCCTGACCAACATCCATGCCTTCGGCGTCGAAGCCAATGCCGACCAGATCGGCGGCACCGCAGCCGGCGTGGTGGGCGCCGCCGCCGTGGCCCATGCGGCCGTCTCGGCGATCAAGCGCGCGAACACCGCCCCGGCCGACGGCCAACGCTGAACACCCAGACCAGGAGACATGACGCCATGGGCGCTTACGAGACACAGGGCTTCAAGCTCGACGACACCGGCCGACGCATCGTCGTCGACCCGGTCACCCGCATCGAGGGTCACATGCGCTGCGAGGTCAACCTCGACAGCAACAACGTCATCCGCAACGCCGTGTCGACCGGCACGATGTGGCGCGGGCTGGAGGTCATCCTCAAGGGCCGCGACCCGCGCGATGCATGGGCCTTCGTCGAACGCATCTGCGGCGTCTGCACCGGCTGCCATGCGCTGACCTCGGTGCGGGCGGTGGAGGACGCGCTGGGCATCCGCATCCCGAAGAACGCCCACCTCATCCGCGAGATGATGGCCAAGACGCTGCAGGTGCACGACCACGCGGTCCACTTCTACCACCTGCATGCGCTGGACTGGGTCGACGTGGTGTCGGCGCTGAAGGCCGATCCGAAGAAGACCAGCGACCTGCAGCAGCTGGTCTCGCCCTCGCACCCGCTGTCCTCGGCGGGCTACTTCCGCGACATCCAGAACCGTCTGAAGAAGTTTGTCGAGAGCGGCCAGCTCGGCCCCTTCATGAACGGCTACTGGGGCAACAAGGCCTATGTGCTGCCGCCCGAAGCCAACCTGATGGCGGTGACCCACTACCTGGAGGCCCTGGACCTGCAAAAGGAATGGGTCAAGGTCCACACCATCTTCGGCGGCAAGAACCCGCACCCGAACTACCTGGTGGGCGGCGTGCCCTGCGCGATCAACATCGACGGCGACGGCGCTGCCGGGGCGCCGATCAACATGGAGCGGCTGAACTTCGTCAAGGCCCGCATCGACGAGATGGTGGAGTTCAACAAGAACGTCTACGTCCCCGATGTGCTGGCGATCGGCACGATCTACAAACAGGCCGGCTGGCTGCACGGCGGCGGCCTGTCGGCCACCAACGTGGCCGACTACGGCACCTACGAGAAGGTCGCCTACGACGCCGCCACGCAGCAACTGCCCGGCGGCGTCATCCTGGACGGCAACTGGGACAAGATCCACCCGATCGATCCGCGTGACCCGGAACAGGTGCAGGAGTTCGTCAGCCACAGCTGGTACCAGTACGCCGACGAGACCAAGGGCCTGCACCCCTGGGACGGCGTGACCGAACCCCACTACGAGCTGGGCGCCAAGACCAAGGGCACACGCACCGCCATCGACCAGATCGACGAGAGCGCGAAGTACTCCTGGATCAAGGCACCGCGCTGGCGCGGCCATGCGGTCGAGGTCGGCCCGCTGTCGCGCTACATCCTGGCCTATGCCCACGCGAAGCAGGGCAACACCTTTGCCCAGCGCCCCAAGGAACAGATCGACCAGTCGGCCGAGGCGATCAACCGCGCCATCCCGAAGGCCCTGGGCTTGCCAGAGACCCAGTACACCGCCCAGCAACTGCTGCCCACCACCATCGGCCGCACGCTGGCCCGGGCGCTGGAGAGCCAGTACTGCGGCGAGATGATGGTCGACGACTTCAAGGAGCTGGTGGCCAACATCAAGGCCGGCGACCGCGCCACCGCCAACGTCGAGAAGTGGGACCCGAGCACCTGGCCCAAGGAGGCCAAGGGCGTGGGCACCGTGGCCGCACCGCGCGGCATGCTGGGCCACTGGATCCGCATCAAGGACGGAAAGATCGAGAACTACCAGTGCGTCGTGCCGACCACCTGGAACGGCAGCCCGCGCGACGGCAAGGGCCAGATCGGTGCCTTCGAGGCCAGCTTGATGAACACGCCGATGGTCAACCCCGAGCAGCCGGTCGAGATCCTGCGCACCTTGCACAGCTTCGACCCCTGCCTGGCCTGCTCGACCCACGTCATGAGCCCCGACGGTGCCGAGCTGGCGACCGTCAAGGTGCGCTGAAACGAACAAGAAGGAGACACCCATGAGAAGCACCCAGTTCCTGGCCGCGACGATCGGTCTCACGCTGGCGGGGGGCGCTGCGGCGCATGGCGGGCATGGCTCGGAAGGTCATGTCCATGACCTGCTGGCCGAGCTGTTCGGTGCGCTGCAGGCCGAACCGTCGCTGACGCTGTGGCTGGTGGTCGGCGCCATCGCGGTCGGCCTGCTGCTGGCCCGCAAGGGCCGCTGAGCCTGATCCCTGAGCCCTGAGCACCAAGCACTTTCCCATCGCCATCCACGAAGGAGGCCCCATGAGCCACGCCACCCTCGATGCGCCGGCCCGGCGTCTGGCCGATGCCACCGGCATCGACGATGCCGCCGTCGCTGCCGCGCCGTCGATCAAGTCGGTCTATGTCTACGAGGCCCCCGTGCGCCTGTGGCACTGGGTCAACGCACTGGCCATCAGCGTGCTGGCCCTCACCGGCTACTTCATCGGCGCGCCCTTGCCGACGATGCCCGGCGAGGCCAGCGACCATTTCCTGATGGGCTACATCCGCTTCGCCCACTTCGCGTCGGGCTATGTGCTGGCGGTCGGCCTGCTGGGCCGCATCTACTGGGCCATCGTCGGCAATGCCCATGCCCGCGAGCTGTTCACATTGCCCATCCTGAGCCGTGCCTACTGGCGTGAGGTGCTGACCATGCTCAAGTGGTACGCCTTCCTGGTGCCGCAGCCCAACCAGTACGTCGGCCACAACCCCATGGCACGGCTGGCGATGTTCTTCGGCTACTTCCTGGTCACGCTCTTCATGGTCTGCACCGGCTTTGCGCTCTACGGCGAGGGCTCACAGGCCGGCTCGTGGCAGGAGCAGTTGTTCGGCTGGGTGATCCCGCTGATGGGCCAGAGCCAGGACGTGCACACCTGGCACCGCATGGGCATGTGGTCGCTGGTGATCTTCGTGATCCTGCACGTCTACGCGGCGATCCGCGAAGACATCATGGGTCGGCAGAGCATCGTCAGCACGATGATCTCGGGCTTCCGGACCTTCAAGCGATGACCGGCCCCCACGACCCGTCGCCGATGGGCACGACGGTGCTGGGCATCGGCAACGTACTGTGGGCCGACGAGGGCTTCGGCGTGCGCTGTGTCGAGGCGCTGCAGCAGCGCTGGGACTTCACGCCCGAGCCGCAGCTGATCGACGGCGGCACGCAGGGCCTCTACCTGATCCAGCACGTGCAGGCGGCGAGCCACCTGCTGATCTTCGACGCGATCGACTACGGCCTGCCGCCTGGCACGCTCAAGGTCGTCGACGATGACGAGGTGCCGCGCTTCCTGGGTGCCAAGAAGATGAGCCTGCACCAGACCGGCTTCCAGGAGGTGCTGATGCTGGCCCGCCTCACCGGCCACTACCCGTCGCGCATCCGCCTGATTGGCTGTCAGCCCGAAGAGCTCGAGGACTACGGCGGCAGCCTGCGCCCGGTCGTGCGCGCCGCGATGGAGCCAGCCCTGGCGCTGGGCCTGCAAACCCTGCGCGACTGGGGCCACATCGCCATCGACCGCCGCGCGCCGCTGGCCACCGACGATGCGGTGACGGTGCCGACGCTGGCCCTGGGTGCCTATGAATCCGGCCGGCCGCCGGCCGAGCAGGCCTGCCGGATCGGCGACGAGCGTTTCCTCGTCACCGCGACGCCCCGCTGAAAGCCCACGCCATGTGCATCGGACTGCCCCTGCAGGTCATCGCCACCCGACCGGGCTTTGCCACCGTGGCCGGCAACGGCCCGCGTGCCGTGCCGCGCGAGGTCGGCACGCTGCTGGTCGAACCACCTCAGCCGGGCGACTGGCTGCTGGTCTTCCTCGACCAGGCCCGCGAGGCCATCACGCCGACTCGGGCCGCCGAGGTCGCTGCCCTGCTCGACCAGCTGGAGGACGTCATGCACGGCCGCAGGCATGACGACGCGCTTGCCTTCGCGCTGCCGTCCGCCATCGATCCCCACGCGCTGGCGGCCCTGACCGGCCAGCACCGCATCTGAAGACGGAGTTGCCCCATGACCCTCGACATCCTCGACGCCCCGCAGACCTTGGACCCACCGACACAGGACCCCGCCGCCGGCAGTGCCCCGCTGGTCTGCCGGCTGGTGACGCAACACGGCGCCGTCTGGGCCACCAACGCCACGCTGGACACCGTGCTGGCGCAACCCGGCGACCAGGTGCTGTTCTTCCACGGTGATCCGGTGCGCTTCCCCGAGGTGCTGGACGTGGCCGTCGTGCTGCCCGAGCTGCAGCGCGTCGCCGCGCGCCCCTTCGGCATCGCCGTGGCCTGCAGGGCCGATGAAGACGCGCTGGCGCGCCGCTTTGCCAGCACACGCTGGCCGGCGCTGGTCTTCCTGCGTGACGGGCAATACGTCGGCGTGATCGCCGGCATGCACGACTGGACCGACTACGTCGCCCAGGTGGCTCAGATGCTGAGCCAGCCGACCCGGCGCGTGCCGGGTGTCGGCATCCCATTGGTCGCCGCAGGGCAGAACGGCCCGGCTTGCCACTGACCGCGCCGGCCCCGATCGACTCAACGAGAACACCGATGAACACGACACCCACGACCGCCCGCCCCTTCCCGATCCCGGTCGTTGCCGAGGGTCTGCCCATCGGCCCCGGCAGCCAGATCGACGACGAGGACGGCACGCTGGACTACCTGGTCATGCCACAAGGCATGAGCACCTGGACGGCACCACGCCTGCCCGAGCCGGAAGAACTGGCCGGCCACGACGGCGCGATCCGTGCGCTCGATGCCGTGCTGGCCACCGCCCGCGCCGCCGTCGACGGCGAGCGGGTCGAACCCGTCGCCCTGCACCACCTGGGCCTGAACGAGCAGGACCTGGCCCTGCTCAACCAGGTGCTGGGCGAGGGCGAGGTCAGCGCCCAGGTGCTGGCCGATCCGGATCTGCCCGAGGCGCCGGTCGCACAGGTGCAGGAATCCGTCTTCCCGGGCGTCTGGCGCGTGGTCGGGCGAGATGCCAGCGGCGCAGCCTTCGACCTGATCGAGGTCGGCAGCGTGCCGCAGATCCTGCGCGACGCGGCCTGGGCCGACAGCCTGCGCCCATCACCAAGCGAGGTCGCGCCCACTCCCGGCGTGTTGAACGCCCAGGCCCTGCGCGTCGAACTGGACGAGCAGCGCGCGGCCCGTGCCACGCTGGGTGCGGCGGCCGAGCCCCATGTCGTCAACCTGACGCTGCTGCCGGTCACGTCCGAAGACATCGGCTGGCTGGACCACCACCTGGGCACCGGCCGCGTCGTGATCTTGTCGCGCGGTTATGGCAACTGCCGCATCACCAACTGCCTGGCTGCGGGCACCTGGCGACTCGTCTACTACAACTCCCAGGACCAGGTCATTCTCAACACCATCGAGATCGGCCCCCTGCCCGAGGTCGCCTGCGCCGCGCCCGAAGACCTGCACGACAGCGTCGAGCGCCTGGCTGACGTGCTGCATTGGGTGCGCCAGTCGTGAACCCGGCCGTCGACGCCAGCCGCTTCGAAGGCAGCTACCTGGGCGACGCCGCCCGGCTGCCGGCCGATGCGCGGCTCGAATGCAAGATCTGCTGGTGGGTCTACGACCCGGCGCAGGGTGATCCGGTCTGGCAAGTGGCCCCGGGCACGGCCTTCACGGACCTGCCTGACCATTGGCGTTGCCCGACCTGCGACGGCGCCGCCGACCAGTTCATGGTGATCGACGCCCAGGCGTCGTGACAACGACATGCGCGCTATTGCCCTCCGGTCGACCCTCGATGCACGCGTGCGCATGCTGCAGGCGCGCTTTCGCGCCATTGCGGCCGGTCCGATGCGGGATCTGCCGCTGAACCACCCGGGTCTGCCGGTCGAGGCGATCGGCTTCGAGCCCGATGCGGCCGACCCGGACTGGGCGCTCGGCGTGCTGCTGACGCCCTGGTGCATGAACCTGGTTCGCCTGCCCTGTCTGGCCGACGCCGCCACGCTGGCCGTGGGCCACAAGGCCAGCCGAACCGTCGGTGACGGCGACGTCACCTTCATCGGCGCCTTCGACGAGGCCATCGGCGGCTATGAGACCTGCTCGCTGTTCTCGCCGATGCAGGCCTTCGCCGACGCCAGCAGCGCCCGCGATACCGCGCGCGAGGTGCTGGCCGAGCTGCGTCGCCCGGTCGTCGCCGCGCCACCTGCTGCATCCGAACGCCCGGCCGCGCCCAGCCGTCGCGGCTTCCTGTTCGGCCTGCGGGGCGCCTGAGGCCATGTCCGCCCCCCTCGACCTTCTTGGCTCGCTGCGCCTGCGCCCCGGTGTGGCACCGCCCGAAGGCATCCTGGGTGGTCGTGCGGACGTCAGCGCCGCGCTGCTGCGGGGCCAGACGCCCGGCGCAGCGATCGAGCGTGTGGCCCTGCTGCACACGCTCTGCGCGACGGCGCATCGGCAGGTGGCGCAGCGCGCGGTCATGCTGGCGATGAGCAGTCAGGACGCTGCACCGGACGCCGCACCGGATGCCGCCACGATCGACAGGCTGGCTGCCGACATCGCCCGCGAACACGCCCGCCGCATCGGCCACGACTGGGCCCTGGCCTGGGGTGGCGTGTCACAGGCCGGCGCCCTGTCCCGCTTGCCCCGCAAGGCCGATGCGCACGTGCTGGCCGACTGGCTCGCCAGCGAATGGCTGGGCCTGCCTCCGTCGACATGGCTGCAGGACATGGTCGGGCCCGACCGCACGATCGACGTCGGCCGCGACCTGCCCCGCCTCATCGCGGCCCTGCAACGCAGCGCGCAGGCCTGTCCGGCCGGCATCGCCGCGCCGCTCGTGCTGGCCGTGCAACGCTGCCTGGCCCTGCCCTTCACGCCCGGCCCGATCAGCGCACCCTTGCGGCTGGAAGACCCGGCGCAAGCCCGCGCCCTGGGCCACGCGATGACCACGCCCGGCTACTGCCGCGCGCCGACCTGGGTCGACACCGTGACGGACAACGCGCCGACCACCGTGCCCGACACCGGGCCCTGGAACCGGCTGGAGCGCCCCCCAGCGACGACCGCACCCACCGTCGCCGTGCGCCTGCTGTCGCGCTGGGTCGAGCTGCTGCGGCTGGCCTTGCCCCTGGATGCGGGCGGCTGGCGGCCAGCCCACGGCGCCGTGTCGCTGGGTGAGGGGCACGCGCTGACTTGGGTCGAGACCTCGCGCGGCCTGCTGGCTCATCGTGTGAGCCTGCAAGGCCATGGACCCGACACCCGGGTGTCCGACTGGCAGGTGCTGGCGCCGACCGAGTGGAACTTCCACCCGCATGGCACGCTGGCCCATGCGCTGGCCGCCTGGCCAGCCGACCATCCGGACACGCCCGAGGCCGTGCGCCTGCTGGCCTGCGCCTACGATCCGTGCATGGCCTGCGAGATCGAAATGACCACCGTGGAGCGCACCCCACATGCATGAGCTGAGCCTGGCGGGCGGCATCCTGCGCCTGGTCGAACAGACCGCCGAACGTGACCCGTTCGAGCGTGTGCGCCGCCTGCGTCTGAGCGTGCCGGCGCTGGCCGGCGTCGAGGTCCGGGCGCTGCGCTTCGCGCTTGAATCGATCGCGCCGGGAACGCTGCTGGCCGGCGCGGCCGTCGACATCGACGAGCCACCGGGTCAGGCCTGGTGCATGAGCTGTTCCACCTCGGTGACGCTGAGCCAGCGCATCGACCCCTGCCCGCATTGCGGTGGCCATCGGCTGCATGTGACCGGCGGCACCGAGATGAGGCTGGTCGACCTGCAGGTTGATTGAGGCGATCCCTTCAGCCGCAACATCAGCCGCAACATCAGCCAGAACATCAGCCAAAACATCCGCCACAACGTCAACCACAACATCCCCCACAACATCAACAACAAGGACAGGAGCCCACCATGTGCGTCGTCTGTGGCTGTGCCGGCGAGATGCGCGGCGATCAACCGGCGGTTGCCGAGAACGGTGATCTGCACTTCGGTGCCGGCGCGGCGCGTGTCTCGGTGCCGGGCATGAGCAGCGCCCGCACCATCGCGCTGGAGGCCGATGTGCTGGGCGAGAACCAGCGCCATGCCGACGCCAACCGGGCCCACTTCGCGGCCCACGGCGTGCGCGCGCTCAACCTGGTCTCCAGCCCCGGATCGGGCAAGACCACGCTGCTGTGCGCCACCATCGCCGCGCTGCGCCAGCGCGCACCGATGCGCGAGATCGCGGTCATCGAAGGTGACCAGCAGACCGCCCACGACGCCGACCGCATCCGCGCCACCGGCGTGCCAGCCATCCAGGTCAACACCGGCAAGGGCTGCCACCTCGACGCGCCCATGGTCGCCGCCGCGTTCGGGCAACTGCATCGGCATGAGCCTCATCACGGGCATGGGCATGAACATGGACACGGACATGGACATGACCACCGTCACGTCCACGACCATGACCACGCACATGCCCATGCCAACGACGCCTCGCTGCTGTTCATCGAGAACGTCGGCAACCTCGTCTGCCCGGCGATGTGGGACCTGGGCGAGGCAGCCAAGGTCGCGATCCTGTCGGTCACCGAAGGCGAGGACAAGCCGCTGAAGTACCCCGACCTGTTCGCGGCCGCACAGCTGATGGTCATCAACAAGGTCGACCTGCTGCCGCACCTGCGCTTCGATGTCGCGGCCTGCATCGCGGCGGCCCGTCAGGTCAATCCGGCCATCGAGGTGCTGCTGGTCTCGGCCACCACCGGGCAGGGCCTGGACGCCTGGCTGGACTGGCTGCTGGACGAGGACGTGGACAGCGCGCTGACCGCCGTGAGTCCCGCCCCGCACGCAGCCCCGGCCGAAAGCCCCAACGCGCTGCTGGCCCGCATCGCCGTGCTGGAGGCCGAGCTGGCCGCCCTGCGTGCCGGCATCGCGTGACACGCCGCAACGACATGGCCCGCCTCCTCGCCACTGGTGCCTACCTGAAGAACACCGCCGGCCTGTGGCTGGACGGGTGCTGGACCGCGTCGCCCACGCATGGCGACCTGGGCACGCCGCAGGCCTGCCGGGCGCTGGAGGCTTCCCTGCACCAGCTGGTCGCGCGCGCCGGCCATCGGCTCGACGGCATCGCGCACGACCTGCATCCGGACTTCCACAGCACACGCTTGGCCGAGGCGCTGGCCGACCGGCTGGGCGTGCCCGCCATCGGCGTGCAGCACCACCTCGCGCATGTCGGGGTCGTGCTGGCCGAGCAGGCGCTGGCGGGCACGCCTGTCGACGGCCCCGTTATCGCCATCGTGCTGGACGGCTACGGGCGCGGCGACGACGGCGGCGCCTGGGGCGGCGAGCTGCTGCGGGTCGACCGCGGACAGGCTCGGCGCGTGAGCCACCTCGCCGAGCTGCCGCTGCCCGGCGCGGACCGGGCCGCCCGCGAGCCCTGGCGCATGGCCAGCGCCGTGCTGCACCGGCTGGGCCGGGGCGACGAGATCGTCTCGCGCCACGCCGGCCATGTCGGCCTCGAACGGGCACAGGGCCTGAAGCAGATGCTCGAACGTGGCCTGAACTGCCCGCCCACGTCCAGTGCCGGCCGCTGGTTCGACGCCGCCGCCGCCGCGCTGGGCCTGTGCTGGCAGCAGCACGACGAGGCCGAGGCCGCGCAGGCGCTGGAGGCGCTGGCCGCGCAGCATGACCCGGCATCGAGCGGCCAACCCGCGCTCAGCACCGCCCGCCTGGTCGACGAGCACATCGACCTCGCGCCGGTGCTGGCCGACCTGTTCGATGCCCGCGCCGAGCCGGCCCGGCTGGCGCACCACTTCCACCTCGCGCTGGCCGATGGCCTGGCCCGCGCCGCCACATCCGCTGCCCACGCGGCCGGCACCGACACCATCGTGCTGGCGGGCGGCTGCTTCTTCAACCGGCTGCTGTCGACAGCGCTGCGCGCCATGCTTGAGCGGCGCCGTCTACGCGTGCTGCGCCCGGTCGCCCACAGCTGCGGCGACGCCGCTCTGGCGCTCGGTCAGGCCTGGATCGCCGGGCAACGGCTGTCGCACGCCAACCCGTCCCCGATCTCCTTGCTGGAGCCCACGCCATGTGCCTAGCCCTGCCCGCGCGCATCGTCGCCCTGTTGCCCGACCAGCAAGCCCTGGTCGACCTCGGCGGTGTGCGCAAGCCCGTCGACATCGCGCTGGTGCCGGAAGCCCGTGTCGACGATTACGTGGTCGTGCACGTCGGCCACGCCATCGGCCTGATCGACCCGGAAGAGGCCGCGCGCACGCTGGCCTTGTTTGCCGAGATGGATGCCGTGTCGGGCGCCACGTCAGCCGCCATGTCAGCCGCGAACTCAGATCCCCAAATGACCGCCCCCGCCGGAGACCGCGCATGAAATACGTCGACGAGTTCCGCGACGGTGAACTGGCCCGCCGCATCGCCGAACGCATCGCGGCCGAGGCCGATCCGGCGCGCGACTACCGCTTCATGGAGTTCTGCGGCGGCCACACCCATGCCATCGCCCGCTACGGCATCGCCGAACTGCTGCCACCGCAGGTGCGCATGATCCACGGCCCCGGCTGTCCGGTCTGCGTGCTGCCGATCGGCCGGGTCGACCAGGCCATCGACCTGGCGCTCAACCGGGGTGCGATCGTCTGCACCTACGGCGACACGATGCGCGTGCCGGCCTCGGGCGGGCTGTCGATGATCAAGGCCAAGGCCCGTGGCGCGGACATCCGCATGGTCTATTCGCCGGCCGATGCGCTGGCGGTGGCGCGCCAGCATCCGGATCGCGAGGTGGTGTTCTTCGCCATCGGCTTCGAGACCACCACGCCGCCGACCGCGCTGACGCTCAAGCGCGCCCAGGCCGAGGGGCTGGACAACTTCAGCCTGCTGGCCTGCCATGTGCTGACGCCTGCGGCGATCACCCACCTGCTCGATGCGGCCGAGGCCCGCGACATCCGCGACACGCTCGGCGCCGTGCCGCTGGACGGCTTTGTCGGCCCGGCCCACGTCAGCATCCTGATCGGCTCGCGGCCCTATGAGGGCTTCGCGGCCGACTACCGCAAGCCCGTCGTCATCGCCGGCTTCGAGCCGCTGGATGTGATGCAGGCCATCCTGATGCTGGTGCGCCAGGTCAACGACGGCCGCGGCGTGGTCGAAAACGAGTTCACCCGCGCCGTCACCCGCGACGGCAACCGGGCCGCACAGGCGCTGGTGGCCGAGGTCTTCGAGCCGCGCGAGTCCTTCGAATGGCGTGGCCTGGGCGAGGTGCCGAACAGCGCGTTGCGGCTGCGTCCGGCGCTGGCCCGCTTCGATGCCGAACGTCGCTTCGATCTGCGCTACCAGGCGGTGGCCGACCACAAGCAATGCGCCTGCGGCCAGATCCTGCGCGGCGTCAAGCGACCGACCGACTGCACGCTGTTCGGCACGGTCTGCACGCCCGACAACCCGATCGGCTCGTGCATGGTCTCCAGCGAAGGAGCCTGCGCGGCGCACTACAGCTACGGCCGTTTCCGCGACATCCCCATCCGGGTCGAGACCGGCACGGCTGCCGCCAACGCCTGACGCAAGGAGCGAGACATGGCCATCAAGCCCGACTACATCCGCCCGCTGGACCTGCGCCACGGCCGCATCGACATGAACCACGGCGCTGGCGGCCGGGCCAGCCTGCAGCTGATCGAAGAGGTCTTCGCCGCTGCCTTCGACAACGACTTCCTGCGCCAGGGCGACGACGCCGCGCGCCTGCCGCCGCCCCCGCCCGGCCACGGCCTGGTCATGGCAACCGATGGGCATGTGATCTCGCCGCTGTTCTTCCCCGGTGGCGACATCGGTGCGCTGGCCGTGCACGGCACCGTCAACGACGTCGCCATGCTGGGCGCGACGCCGCTCTACCTGTCGGCCAGCTTCATCCTCGAAGAAGGCCTGCCGCTGGCCGACCTGGTCCGCATCGTGCGCTCCATGGCCGAGGCCTCGCGGGCGGCTGGCGTGCCGGTTGTCACCGGCGACACCAAGGTGGTCGAACAGGGCAAGGGCGACGGCGTGTTCATCGCCACCACCGGCATCGGCGCGTTGCCACCTGGCCGGCGCATCGGCGGCGCACAGGCCCGGCCGGGCGACGTGGTGCTGGTCTCGGGCACGCTGGGCGATCACGGCGTGGCGGTGCTGTCGCTGCGCGAATCGCTGGCCTTCGAGACCACGATCGAGAGCGACAGCGCCGCCCTTCACGGCCTGGTCGCCGCACTGCTGGCGAGCGTGCCCGAAGGGGCGGTGCGCACGCTGCGTGACCCCACCCGCGGCGGCCTGGCCAGCACGCTCAACGAGATCGCCCGCCAGTCACGCGCGGGCATCACGCTGGACGAGGCGGCGTTGCCGATCCGCGCCCAGGTCGAAGCCGCCTGCGAGCTGCTGGGGCTGGACCCGCTCTACATGGCCAATGAGGGCAAGCTGGTCGCCGTCGTCGCGCCCGAGGCGGCCGATGCGGCGCTGGCCGCCCTGCGCGCTCACCCGCTGGGTGCACAGTCCGCACGCATCGGCACGGTCGGCGTCGACGCCCAGCACTTCGTGCAGATGCGGACCCGCTTCGGCGGCCGGCGCATGGTCGACTGGCTCAGCGGCGAACCGCTGCCGAGGATCTGCTGATGTGCCGCGCAGGCCGGGCGCGGAGAATGCGCGCTCGCCCTTTCCACCCCCGATGAAGCCGCTGTCCCCGTCCCCCGATCCCGACGAGCTGCCCAGCGTCCTGCTGGTCGATGACGAGCCACGTTCGCTCGATGCGATGCGCCGCACGCTCGAAGAAGACTTCCGCGTGTTGACCGCCGGGTCCGCCGCGGACGCCCGCCGGCTGCTGGAGGCCGAGCCGGTAGACGTCATCCTGTGCGACCAGCGCATGCCCGGCCAGAGCGGCGTCGACTTCCTCAAGGACGCCCGCTTGCACTGGCCCGAGGCGGTGCGCATCGTCATCTCGGGCTACACCGACAGCGAGGACATCATTGCCGGCATCAACGACGCCGGCATCTTCCAGTACCTGCTCAAGCCCTGGGTGCCCGACCACCTGCTGGCCACCGTGCGCCAGGCCGTCGAGGCCCGCACGCTGCGCCACGGCCTGGACCGGCTGGAGCTGGACCTGCGTGCCGGCAACCCGGCGCTGCGGGCGCGCCGGGCCGAACGCCAGCGCGAGGTGCGCGCGTCGTTCGACTTCCAGCGCATCGAACGTGCGCCCGGCAGTCCGCTGGACGGCATCTGCGAGCTGGCCGCGCGGGTCGCCCGCTATGACCTGCCGGTGCTGGTGCTGGGCGAGTCGGGCACTGGCAAGGAGCTGCTGGCCCGCGCGATCCACGTCGCCTCGCCGCGTGCGACGGGGCCCTTCGTGGTCGAGAACTGCGCCGCGCTGGCCGACACGCTGCTCGAAAGCGAGCTGTTCGGCCACAAGCGCGGTGCCTTCACCGGCGCCTTCGAGGACCATGTCGGCCTGTTCCAGCGCGCCCACGGCGGCACCGTCTTCCTCGACGAGATCGGCGAGACCTCGCCGGCCTTCCAGGTCAAGCTGCTGCGCGTGCTGCAGGAAGGCGAGGTGCGCCCGGTCGGTGCCTCGCGCGCCGTGGCGGTCGATGTGCGGGTGGTCGCGGCCACGCACCGGCAACTGGCCGACGAGGTGCGCGCCGGTCGCTTCCGTCAAGACCTCTACTACCGCATCGCCGGCGTCACGCTGCAGGTGCCGCCGCTGCGCGAGCGGCCCGGCGACATCGTGCCCATCGCAACCCGACTGCTGGACACCGTGGGCCGCGAACTCGGCCGCAGCGGCCTGTGTTTCGGCCCCGATGCGCTGGCCTGTCTGCTGGCTTACCCCTGGCCCGGCAACATCCGCGAGCTGCGCAACGAGATCGCCCGCGCCATCGCCTTGAGCGACGACGACACGCTCGATGCCCACGCCTTTTCGGCGGCCGTCTTGCATGGCCAGGCCGGCCCTTCGAACGGCGGCCGCGACAACGGCCTGCCCGCCAACGGCACCCTGCAGGAAAGACTCGATGCGATCGAGGCCCGGCTCCTGCGTGAAGCCCTGCTGCGCCAGCGCTGGAACAAGACCCGGGTGGCCGACGAGCTGGGGCTATCGCGGGTCGGCCTGCGCGCCAAGATGCAGCGCTTCGGCCTGGGCGACAAGCCGGCGCGTCTGCCCGGTCACGCCGATGCCACTGATGCCGCTGATGCCGCTGATGCCAACGATGCCGTCGACAGCATGGACACCATCGACACCATGGCCGCGATCGACATCGCCGACCGCTCATCGCCATGACCCGCCTCAACACCCTCTGGCTGCAATCGGGTGGCTGCGGTGGCTGCAGCATGTCGCTGCTGTGCGCCGACACGCCCGACTTCCAGGCCACGCTGCGGCAGGCCGGCATCGAGCTGCTGTGGCACCCGTCGCTGTCGCTGGACGGCGGTGTCGAGCTGCAGGCGCTGCTGGCCGATTGCCTGGCCGGCCGCGTCCGGCTGGACGCGCTGTGCATCGAAGGTGCCCTGCTGCGCGGCCCGCACGGCAGCGGCCGTTTCCACGTGCTGGCCGGCACGGACGTGGCCATGGTCGACTGGGTGCGCCAGCTTGCCGCCGTCGCGCGGCATGTCGTGGCGATCGGCAGCTGCGCGGCCTGGGGCGGCATCAGCGCCAGCGGCCCCAACCCGACCGATGCCTGCGGCCTGCAGTTCGAGGACGAACACCGCGGCGGCCTGCTGGGCGCCGACTTCATCGCGCGCGGCGGCCTGCCGGTCATCAACGTGGCCGGTTGCCCGACGCACCCGGGCTGGGTCATCGACAGCCTGTCGGCGCTGGCCGCCGGGCTGCTCGGCTCGAACGACCTGGACGCGCTGGGCCGCCCGCGCTTCTATGCCGACCAGCTGGTCCACCATGGCTGCACCCGCAACGAGTTCTACGAGTTCAAGGCCAGCGCCGACAAGCCGTCCGACCTCGGCTGCATGATGGAACACATGGGCTGCAAGGGCACCCAGGCCCATGCCGACTGCAACACCCGGCTGTGGAATGGCGAGGGCTCCTGCACACGCGGCGGCTATGCCTGCGTGAGCTGCACCGAGCCCGGCTTCCAGGACCCCGGCCACCCGTATCACCAGACGCCCAAGCTGGCCGGCATCCCCATCGGCCTGCCGACCGACATGCCCAAGGCATGGTTCGTCGCGCTGGCCTCGCTGTCCAAGAGCGCGACGCCGAAGCGGGTGCGGCAAAACGCGAACGCCGACCACGTCGTGGTGCCGCCGGTGGCGCGGAAAACCCGCTTGAAGTGAAGGCCTCGTCATGAGCCGCACGCTGGTCGTCGGACCCTTCAACCGCGTCGAGGGCGACCTGGAGGTGCGCCTGGACATCGTCGACGGCCGTGTGCAGTCGGCCCGCGTCAACGCGCCGATGTACCGCGGCTTTGAGCAGATGCTGGTCGGCCGTGATCCGATGGACGCGCTGTTCATCGTGCCGCGCATCTGCGGCATCTGTTCGGTCTCGCAGAGCGTGGCCGCCGCGCGCGCGCTGGCCGATCTGGCCGGCGTGGAGGTGCCGCCCAACGGGCTGATCGCGACCAACCTGATGCTGGCCTGCGAGAACCTGGCCGATCACCTGACGCACTTCCACCTGTTCTTCATGCCCGACTTCGCCCGGCCGGTCTACGCGTCCCAGCCGTGGTTTGCCGAGGTCGAACGGCGTTTCGCTGCCGGCAGGGGCGAACATGCCCGCGCGGCCACCGCCGCACGCCAGCGCTGGTTCACGCTGATGGGCACGCTGGGCGGCAAGTGGCCCCACACGCAGAGCATCCACCCGGGCGGCAGCAGCCGTGCGATCGACGCCTCCGAGCGCCTGCGTCTGCTCGCCAAGGTGCGCGAGCTGCAGGCCTTCTGCGAGCAGACCCTGTTCGGCGCGCCGCTCGAACACATTGCCCATCTGGCCGATGAAGACGCCTTGTCGGCCTGGGCCGATGGCCCGGGCGCGGCCAGTGATCTGGCGCTGTTCCTGCGCTGCGCCGACACGCTGGACCTGGGCCGTGCCGGCATCGGGCCAGGCCGCACGCTGAGCGTGGGGGCCTACCGGCAGGCCGATGGCTCGCATGGCCTGGCGGCGGGTGTCTGGACCGCCGACACCGCCGTGCAGCCGCTCGATGCCGCCCGCTACAGCGCCGAGCTGACCGAGGACGCCACCCACGCCTGGCTGGCCACACGACCCGGTGACGAGCCCCATGCCGATCCGGCCCGTTCGCCCCGACACGGCCACACCCAGCCGCAGCCGGACAAGCCCGGCGCCTACACCTGGAACAAGGCGCCCCGGCTGGCCGGTCGGGTGGTCGAGACCGGTGCGGTCGCCCGCCAGCTCGCCAGTGGCCAGCGCCTGATCGAAGAGGCGGTGCGACGTGACGGCACCAGCGTGCGCACCCGCGTGCTGGCCCGCCTGATCGAGATCGCCCGCGTGTTGCCCGAGATGGTCGGCTGGCTGGCCGCGCTGCGCCCGGGCGAGCCCTACAGCGCCCCCTTCCGCCTGCCCGAGGACGGCGTCGGCGTCGGCCTGACCGAGGCCGCACGCGGCGCGCTGGGCCATTGGGCGGAGGTGCGCGACGGCCGCATCGCCCGCTGGCAGATCGTCGCCCCGACCAGCATCAACTTCTCGCCGCGCGACGCCGAAGGCACTCCCGGTGCGCTCGAAGCCGCACTGGTCGGCGCGCGGGTCGAGCCCGGCGAGACGACGCCGGTGTCGGTGCAGCACATCGTGCGCTCCTTCGACCCTTGCATGGTCTGCACGGTCCACTGATCGCCTGGCCATGACCGAGCGCAGCGCCCCGCGTCCCCTGCCCCCGGCCATGCCGGCGATGCCGGCGGGCGCCGAGGGCATCGACGAGTCGACCTGGCTGGACGTGATCCACAAGATGGACGAGGTCTATTCGCAGCTGGTCGCTGACGAGGTCGCGCTGGAGGAGAAGAACGCCCAGCTCGAACAGTCGCAGCGCTTCATCTTCAGCCTGCTGGCCTCGATGAGCGATGTGCTGCTGGCCTGCAGCGAAGACGGTCGCATCGAGGAGACCAACGCGGCGCTGTGCACGCTGGTCGGCCGTCAGGATGCGGCCTTGCGTGGCCGCCCGATGGCCGAGCTGATGGCATCGCCCGACGACGCCGACGCGACCGCACCCGAGGCCCGCTTGCGAGCCCTGACGCAGGCCGTGCAGGCGCGCCGCGATGCCTTGTCGGTGGAGCTGCAGCTGGTCGATGCACAAGGCCAGTCCGTGCCGGTGGACTTCAACTGCACCGCCCGCTTCGACGCGGGCGGGCGCCGCGTCGGCCATGTCTGGGTCGGCCGTCCGATGGGCGAGATCAAGCGCGCCTACCGCGAGCTGCAAGAGGCGCACGAGGCCCTCAAGCGCACCCAGCAGCAGCTGCTGCATGCCGAGAAGATGGCCTCGCTCGGCCGCCTGGTGGCCGGCGTCGCGCATGAGCTGAACAACCCGATCAGCTTCGTGCTGGCCAATGTGCATGCCTTGCAGCGCTACAGCGAACGGCTCGGCCGCTACCTCGATCAGGTCCATGCCGGGACACCGCTGGAGGCGCTGGCCGAACAACGCAGCGCGCTGCGCATCGACCCGATCCTGAAGGACCTGCCCTCGCTGATGGAGGGCACGCTCGAAGGCGCCCAGCGCACCGCCGACATCGTGCAGGGCCTGCGCCGCTTCTCGGCCATGGACCGCGAGGAACGCCAGGCGGTGAACCTGCACGCCGTCATCGACAGGGCCCTGCACTGGGTCGCCAAGGCCAGCCCCAGCCACCTGCTGGTCCACCGCGACCTGGGCGAGCCGGTGACGGTCAGCGGCAGCGCCGGGCGGCTGCAGCAGGTGCTGATGAACCTGGTCCAGAACGCGCTGGACGCGGCCAGCACGGCCCATCCGGACGCCAGCGATCCGCCCGAGCTCTGGATCAGCAGCCAGCTCGACGCCACCACCCGCCAGGTCGAGATCCGCCTGCGCGACAACGGCCCGGGCATCCCGGTCGAACACCTGCCGCGTGTCTTCGACCCCTTCTTCACCACCAAGCCGGTCGGCAAGGGCACCGGCCTGGGCCTGTCGATCAGCTACGCCATCGTCGAGCAGCACGGCGGCGAGCTGCGGGCCGAGAACGCGCCCGAGGGCGGCGCGGTGTTCGTGTTGAACCTGCCCATCGACATGGGCTGACACAGCGCAAGCCGGCGCATTCACCCCAGCTCGAACCCCGCCTCCGCCACCGCCACGCCGTTGACCTGCACCACGACCCGATGCCAGCCGGGGTGATAGGTCCGGGTCGAGATCGGCCTGAGCGCATGGCGGCGGACAAAGGCGCGGCTTTCGTTCGGGGCGAGGTCGAGCTTCCAGCCCTTGAAGACCTTGGGCGAGGTGCTGCCGTTGGCCTTGACGTGGTGGACGGCGTAGTCGACCAGCAGGGTCTGCGCCTCGGGCGAGGTGGAGATCAGCGTCAGGCCCAGCTCGACCGACTCACCCAGGCAGATGCTGGCGGGCGCGATGCGCAGCCGGGCATGGCCCTGCAGGGGCTGGCCGAGGCCCCAGGCGTGCAAGACGGCCAGGTCGCCCTGCTTGACCAGCGTGCGGCTGGCGTGGCGCAGCAAGGCACGGCGGGCTTCGCTGGCGTCGGGCAGGTGACGGGCCAGCCAGTCGGCGATGCGCTCGGGATGGTCCTTGGCGATGTCGTTGAGGTGGTTGGCCACCGAGCGGCGCACATAGGCGCTGGCGTCGTCCTGAAGGGCTTCGAGCAGCGGCCGCGTCGGTGACGGGTCGGCCACCAAGGCCTTGAGCTGCAAGCCCCAGGGCAGGCGCGGCCGGCTGCCTTCGCTGACCAGGCGGCGCACATGCGCGCTGCGGTCCGTCGTCCAGCGCTGCAGCGTGGCGTAGACCAGCGCCGGATGCCGGACGATGAACGGCCGGATCGCGAACTCGGCGGTGAAACGCTGGGTCATCGCGTGCAAGGCCGACAAGGCCCGTTCGGGCTGCTGCTGACCGTGGCGGGCGATGTGTTCGGCCATGGCCCAGACGGGCCAGCCGGCGAGGCCCTGCGCGCCGGTGCGCGAGGCAGCGGGCTCGTCGAAGTCGCCCGCGTCGGCCGGCGCGAGAGCGGCTTCCAGTGCATCGGCGGCGCGCTCGAAGTGGGTCGGCAAGCTGGCCTGCAGCGCGTCGGCCAGTTGCATCGCGCGGGCCTTGAAGGCCAGCGCGTCCAGGTCGACGCTGGCCACGCGCACGAAGGTCTCCGCGTCAAAGTCATGACAGACGCGCGACAGGTGTTGCGCCATCGCGGCGATGCTGGCGTCGTCCAGCAGGTTCTTCAGGGGTTCGGCCATGGTGTGCATTCTGGCGACAACGCCACAGCCGTGATATCCGTCACAGCGCCGTCACGGAAGGCTGCGAGCCTCGCGGGCTGTCTGCAACACCAACCCACTGGAGCAACACGATGGCAAAAGACTTCGACACGATGGAAGACAGCAACCGCTCGGCCAACCCGAGCTTCCACGAGGTCTCGGACCCGTCGCGCCGCACGCTGCTGCGGGGCGGTCTGGGTGCCCTGCTGGGCGGCTCGCTCGGCCTGGGCTCGCTGGCCGGCTGCGCCAGCATGGGCGGCATGATGGGCGGCAAGCTGATCGGTTTCGAGAGCGTGCCGCTGTCGACCGCTGACGCTGTCACCGTGCCCAAGGGCTATGTCGCGCAGGTCATCGCCGCCTGGGGCGAGCCGGTCGGCCTGTCGGGCGAGACCCCGGCCTTCAAGTTTGACGGCAAGAACACCGCCGCCGAGCAGGCCGCCCAAATGGGCATGCACCACGACGGCATCCACTTTTTTGTGCAGGACGGCTCGGCCGACGCGACTAAGAGCGGCCTGCTGGTGATGAACCACGAATACGTCGACGACGGCCTGCTGCATGCCGACGGCATCGCCACCTGGTCGGCCGAGAAGGTCAAGAAGTCGCAAGCCGCACACGGCGTGTCCGTCATCGAGGTTGAGTTCAAGGACGGCAAGTGGACCAAGGTCTCGCCGTCGCCGTGGGCCCGCCGCATCACCGCCACCACGCCGATGGGCGTGGGTGGCCCGGCCGCCGGCCACAAGCTGATGCAGACCGCTGCCGACCCGAAGGGCATGAAGATCCTCGGCACCATCAACAACTGCGGCACTGGTCAGACCCCCTGGGGCACCTTCTTGACCTGCGAAGAGAACTTCATCAACTACTTCAACGGCCCGGCCACGCCGAACGCCGATCAGAAGCGCTGGGGCCTGCAGAAGGTCGATGCCAAGCTCTACCGCTGGCATGAGCACGACGAGCGCTTCGACGCCGTCAAGCACCCCAACGAGATCCACCGCCACGGCTGGGTCGTCGAGATCGACCCGATGGACGCCAGCTCCACGCCGGTCAAGCGCACCGCCCTGGGCCGCGCCGCGCACGAGGGCGCCACGATTGCCGTCACGCGTGACCAGCGTGCCGTCGTCTACATGGGCGAGGACGCCCGCTTCGAGTACATCTACAAGTTCGTCAGCCGCGATGCGATCAAGGCCGGCGGTGCCCGCGCCAATGCCACGCTGCTGGACCACGGCACGCTCTACGTCGCGCGCTTCGACGCCGATGGCAAGGGCACCTGGATCCCGCTGGTGCATGGCCAAGGCCCGCTGACGGCGGCCAACGGCTTTGCCGATCAGGGCGAGGTGGTGATCAAGACCCGTCAGGCCAGCGACCTGCTGGGCGCCACCAAGATGGACCGCCCGGAATGGACGGCGGTCGACCAGAAGTCGCGCAAGGTCTGGTGCACGTTGACCAACAACAGCAACCGCGGCACTGGCACGAACGCTGCCACCGACGCCGCCAACCCGCGCGCCAACAACACGATGGGCAACATCATCGAGTGGATCGACAGCGGCGACTTCGACGGCACCACCTTCGCGTGGAAGCACTTCGTGCTGGCCGGTGATCCGACGCTGGCCCGCGCCGAGGCCAAGGGCAACATCAAGGGCGATGCCTACGCCTGCCCGGACGGCCTGTGGGCCGACGCGCGTGGCGTGTTGTGGATCCAGACTGACATGTCGACCTCGGCCATGGGCAAGGGCGATCTGGTCAACATGGGCAACAACATGATGTTGGCCGCCGACCCGGCCACGGGTGAGACCCGTCGCTTCCTGACCGGCCCGAAGGGCTGCGAGATCACCGGCGTGACCATCACGCCGGACGGCCGCACGATGTTCCTGAACGTGCAGCACCCCGGCGAGCCGGCCAGCGAGCGCAACGACCCGGCCAACCCGCGTGCGGTGTCGAACTGGCCTGACCAGCGTGCCGACGGCCGTCCGCGTTCGGCCACCGTGGTGGTGCGCAAGGCCGATGGCGGCCTGATCGGCACCTGAGCCCACTCAGGACCGTTGGACTGGCTCAGCGCATGAGCCAGCCCCTCGACACCACGAGCCCGCCTGGGGAGACCCGGCGGGCTCGCTGCATGTGGCGCCGGCCGGATCGTCAGGCCAGCAGTGGCACCGCCATGTCCTTGACCACCTGCGGCGCGATCAGGCTGGGCGTCTGGGCATAGCCCAGGTCGGCCAGTTCGCGGCCGACCGCCTCGACCAGCTGGGCGAAGCTCAGCGTGCGGGCGGCGCCCTTGCGTCGACCGGCGGCCTCGCGGCGGTCGCGCCTCAGGGTCTTGACCAGGCTGTAGGTGAAGGCGCCGTGGGCGATCGGGCCGTGTTCGTACTCATGCGCGAACTGGGCATCGCTGCAGGCGTAGATCAGCGTCGGCAGATACGGTCCGAGGTGGCCGCGCGCCTGCGCCGTGCCGGCCTTGCGGGTGCTGGCCGGTGCGCTGCCCGCGCGCAGGTCCATCGCCTGCCCGAGCCGGTGGGTGGCACGCAGGGGGGTGTCGTCGCGACCGCTGCCGGCCGCTCGTGTCGGCGCCTTGCCATTGAAGCGTTCGTCATAGGCCTTGCTGGGCGCCTCGAAGCTGCGCGGCAGCCACATCTCGCGCGCGCCATCCCAGCGCAGCATGCGGTGGCGGATGTCGTCGGGCGGGTTCAGGCCGCGCACGCGCTGGGCCGCCGCACGGGTCATGCCGCCAGCGTGGCAGCAGTCGAACAGGCAGACCAGCCGCAGGTCGTAGGGCAGCTGGCTGTAGAGCGCATGGAACTGGGTGTCGCTGAAGGCCTTGCCGGCGCTCCAGTCGAAATCGTGCAGCACCAGCGATTCGTTGAGGCGGTCGACCTTGCCGTCGGCCCCATAGGTCGGCACCTGGGCGCCGTGGCCGGAGTAGTAGAAAAAGCAGGTGTCGCCACCGCGTGCATCGTCCAGCAGCCAGTCCATGCGCTCGATCACGCCGGCCGTGGTGGCGCGGTCGTTGAGCACGATGCGGATGTCCTCCGCCGCATAGCCCGACTCCTGCAGCATCGCGCTGACCAGCCAGACGTCGTTGACGCAGCCCGCCAGGTTGGCGGCAGGATCGGCGTATTCGTTGATGCCCACCAGCAGGGCCCGTTTGCGCGGCGGGCGTGAGGCCACGGCCGCGACGCGCGGCTTGGATCTGACTGGCGCCGCGCCGGTCGGGGCGACCGTCTCCAGGCTTGCCATGCCCACCGGCTCACCGCCCCGCTCTCCGCCCTGCTCTCCGCCCTGCGCCAGGCCGGCCCAGACGTGGTCAACGGTCAGGCGATGCCGCATATACGGCTCGACGTCGTGGTCGGCCACGCCCTCGATGTCGAACAGCGTGCGCAGCTGGGTGTAGTTGTCGGCATCGGCGCCCGCCAGCCGGATCGGCCCGGTGAACACGGCGTCCTCCGGGTTGTGCAGGTGAAACCAGTGCGCCGCCTGCGGCAGCGGCAGCAGGCGACCAGCGGCGAACTGGCCGATGACAAAGGGGTTGCCGATCTGCGAGGCACAGGTCACCAGCGTGCGCCCGGCGATCAGGCCAGCGGTCTTCGGATCGGTGAAGGTGTCGTAGGCGACCAGCGTGCCCAGGCTGTGGGCCACGACCACGTCGGGCTGGAAGGCCTTGATGCGCGCGGCCAGCCGCGTCCGCGTGGCCCGGCGCAGGCCGGCGTCCTCGACCCATTGCACGACCATGCCGGCGGTCCAGCGCACCCGGTCGACGACCGTGCCGAGCAGGTTGCGCTCGCGCCGGCCAAACAGCGGGTCCAGCGCACTGCCAACGAGCATGCGCAAAGCCCGTGCGACGTCGCCCGCGCTGATCTCGCGGGCGCCGAACTCGGCATCGAGGTGCACAAATTCGAGCTGCACCTCGCGCCCGGGCGCCAGCCGTTGCAGCGGCTCGACGATGGACGCCCGCCAGCGCTCTTCCCAGGCCTGACCGGGCTCATGTCGGCCGATGCCGTGCACGCAGAGGATCTTCAGGGTCATGGTGGACTCCGCGGTCAGGCCGCGCCGACAGGGGGTGGGTAGACGTGGTAGCCGTCGTAGTCGGCCTTGCCGATCGCCAGGCCGCGGGCGCGGGCGATGGCGTGCACCATCGTCAGGTGAAAGAAGAAGTTGGGCAGCAGGTGGCGCTGCAAGAACTCGCCGGCCGGCAACACCCGCTCGACCTCGCCGGCCTGGCAGCGAATCTGTCGTGCCTCGGCGCCGACGAAGTCCTGCGGGACCAGCGCCGCCAGTTCCGCCCGGATGCGGCCGATGCGCTCGCGCAGGCCGGCCACGCTGACCGGCGTCACGCCCGGCAGCACCGGCCGGCCCACCAGCGGCCGACAGCCGCGCAGCGCAAAGTTGGCCGCCACCTCGACCTGCAGGCCCCAGGGCAGCATGTCCGGCGCCAGACGCGCAGCCAACCAGTCGGCCTCGGCCCGCGCCGCGTCGGCGCCGCCCGCCAAGCAGGCCTGCTCGACCTTGGCGACGATGCTGTCCAGGCGTTCGAGGTAATGCAAGAAGACCGGCACCGCCGCATCGAACAGCACGGGCGGCATCACGGCCGCAGGCGTCCACCCCATCGCCTTCAAGCTGGCCAGCGGCGCGAACAGCGGCTGCGGCAGGGCCTGCCAGTCGAACCAGGCCCAGGCCTCGCACTTGTCGGGCTCGAGCCGCTGCGGCGTGCCACCGGTGTGGCGGGCCAGCATGACGATGGTCGCGTAGTGGCGGCCTTCGGCGGCGAAGACGTCGTTGGTGACCGGGCCGGTCTGCAACTCGCCAAGCTGCAGACCGGTTTCCTCGGCGACCTCGCGGCGGGCGCAGTCCTCGAAGGACTCGCCCCATTCGAGGTGCCCTCCCGGCGCGGACCAGGTCCCCGCCCCATGCGCCCCACGCCGCAGCCCGAGCAACACACGGCCGGCCGCATCGACGACCAGCACGCCCACGCCGACACGCGGGTGCTGGTGGGCCGGCTCGCGCCGATCGGTCTTCACGGGATCGCGGTCCACCGGGCTGACCGGTTTCAGCGGGCAGCCGGCACGACGTAGCGTGCGCCCTTGACGCAGGCCTGGGCCTGCTCGTCGGACTGGAAGTGGTCGATGGTGTAGGTGCCGAAGCCACCGCCGTTGACGCCCATCCACAGGTAGGACAGCGCGCCGGCCTGGGTCTGGATGTCGATGGCCGGGTTGTACATGCCGGCGATGCCATCGTTCTTCATCTGGACCTTGTGGGCACCCGGCTCGATCACCGCATGCACGAAGGTGTTGGGCTTGACGGTGCCGATGTCGAGGCCATCGACCAGCACGGTGGACTTCACGCCAGCAGCGACCAGCAAGGCGTTCTCGCGGCAGACATAGAGACTGGACTTGCCAGCGACGGGCTGGAAGGTCTTGAGCGGCTGCTCGGCCGTCGCGTCTCCGAACTGGATCGTGCCGCAGCCGCTCAAGAGCAGCGTGGCGGTCGCAGCGGTCAACAGGGTGGTGCGCATGAGAAGTCCTCCTTGGTGTGATGAGGGCTGCAAGCTTAGCGTCGGGCCTGCCTCTGTCCATGACCTGCCGCAGGCCGTGTACCGGACCTCCCGCGCGAGCGACGACAAGGCCACGGCGGATGAACGATCATTGCCACCCCGCGCGCCGCAATGGCGGCGTCAACGCCGAAAGCCCACCGTGATCGAACTCATCATCCTCGTCGACTACGAGAACGTGCAACCTGCGGCCGAGGACCTGGCCGATCTGGAAGTCGGCAAGCACCTGCTGAAGGTCTTCCACGGGCCGGGCCAGAACTCGATGCCGATCAAGCTGGCGACGACCCTGATGCCGGTTGGCGCGGCGGTCGAGTTCATCCAGTGCGAGAAGGCCGGCAAGGACGCGCTGGACTTCCACCTGTCCTTCCACTTCGGCCGGCTGTCGGTGCAGCATCCGCAGGCCCAGTACGTGATCGTCTCGCGCGACCGCAAGGGCTTCTCGCAGCTGATCGAACACGGCAGCAAGCTGGGCATCAAGGTCACGCTGGTGCCCTCGCTGCGCGACGAGGACATGAACGACGACGGCACGCCAGTGACGCCACCGGCCGCCAGCCGCGCACCGCGCGAGACCCGCGAAACCCGTGAGCCGCGTGAACCCCGCGCACCGCGCAGCCGCGCCGGCAGCAAGCCAGGCCGCAGCGCGGCGACGCCGGCACCGCAAGGGCAGCGTCGTGGCGGCGGACGCGAGGCGGTGCGGGATGGCACTCGGGAAGGCGCTCGGGACGTCACTCGCGACGGCACACGGGACAGCGCCCGTGATCCCTCGCGGGACACCACGCGTGAAGCCGGCCGCGGCGCACCTCGCCGCGACACGGCGCGCCAAGCGGCGGTCGCCGCACCGGCCCCGGTGACGCCGCCGCAGGCCGACGAGGATGTGCGCGTGCAGGTCGAACGGCTGATGGCCGACATCGTCGCCTCGGACGAGGACGCGGACAGCGATGCACCGGTTGTCGTCGCGGCACCTGTGGCCGAGCCCGCCCCGGTCGCGAAGAAGGCGCCAGCCAAGAAGGCGGCGGCGAGGAAGGTCGAAGCCAAAAAGGCACCGACCGAGAGCGCACAGACCGAGAGCGCATCGGCAGCGAGCGCACCCGCCGTGAAGGCTCCGGCTGAGAAGGTCGTCGCCAAGAAGGCCGCTGCGAAGAAGGTTGCGGCCAAGAAAGCGGCGACCAAGAAGGTGGCCGCCAAGGCCGTGACCGCAGCGCCGGTTGAGGCGCCGGTCGCAGCACCGGCCGAAGCACCCGCCGCCGCGCCGGCGCCTGCCAAGAAAGCCGCGCGCAAGTCGGCCGCGCGCAAGACCGTTGCGGTGGCCGTCACGTCGCCGGATGTCGTTGCCACGCCGGCCGCACCGGCCCCAACCGCACCAACCGCTCCATCAGCGCCGCCCGCCCTGACCCCGGCGCCGACCCCGTCGACCCGCCAGCTGCGCGACGAGCCGATGCCGTCCGACACCCGCAAGGCGCTGGACAGCCTCAAGCGCCTGGGCGATGGCAAGCGGCCGGTCAAGATCGGCTCGCTGCGCGCCCACCTGCGCTCGCACCTGCGTGCCGACCTGAGCGAGGCCGGCGTCGAGGCCCTGCTGGACGCCATGCGCGCCCAGGGCTGGATCAGCGAGCTGGACCACGGCAAGGTGGCCTACCAGCTGCCCTGAACCCCTCTTGCAACCGACCAGAAACCACGACCTTCCATGTTCACCGGCATCGTCCAGTCCATCGCCCAGGTCGTCGCCATCGACGATCGACCGGGTCTGCGCACCTTCACGCTTGAATTCCCGCCCGGCTTCCTGGACGGCCAGGAGATCGGCGCCAGCGTCGCCTGCGACGGCTGCTGCCTGACCGTCACCCGTCATCAGGGCCCGCAGCGGGCCGACTTCGACGTGATGCAGCAGAGCCTGAACCTCACGACCCTGGGCGGCCTGCAGGTCGGCAGCCGCATCAACGTCGAACGCGCCGCGCGTGACGGCGTCGAGATCGGCGGCCACCCGATCTCCGGCCACATCGACTGCCAGGCCCGGGTCGCCTCGGTGCGCCGGCCCGAGAACAACCACGTGCTGCGCATCGCGGTGCCGCCGGCCTGGATGCGCTATGTCTTCCCCAAGGGCTACATCGCCGTCAACGGCGCCAGCCTGACGGTGGCCGAGGCCGACCGCTCAGCGGGCTGGTTCGAGGTCTGGCTGATCCCCGAGACGCTGCGCCAGACCACCTTCGGAGACAAGGCCGAGGGCGACGCGCTCAACCTCGAGATCGAGCGCGGCACCCAGGTCATGGTCGACACCGTGCGCGACACCATCGACGAGCGCCTGGGCCCGCTGCTGCCCGCGCTGGCCGCCTTGCTGGCCGAACCCGACATCGCCGCGCGCCTGCAGGCCCGTGGCATCGACGTGGCCGCAGCGACGGCCACGCTGCAACTTCGCTGAATGACGCCGACCCCGATGAACACGAACATCCCGACCGACACGGCCCCTGCGCTGCCCTCGTCCGACGAGGTCCTGGCCGCCACCCGGCGCTGGCTCGAACGCGCCGTGATCGGCCTCAACCTGTGCCCCTTCGCCAAGGCCGTGCACATCAAGGACCAGATCCGCTGGGTCGTCAGCAGCGCGACCACGCCCGAGGCGCTGCAGGCCGAACTGGCGCTGGAGCTGCACCGGCTGGCCGAGTCCGATCCGGCACAGATCGAGACCACGCTGCTGATCCACCCGCAGGTGCTGGGCGACTTCCTGGACTACAACGACTTCCTCGAAGTGGTCGACGCCACCATCGAGGACCTGGGCTACGAAGGCGACCTGCAGGTGGCCAGCTTCCACCCCGACTACCAGTTCGACGGCACCGAGCCCGACGACGTCGACAACGCCAGCAACCGCTCGCCCTACCCCACGCTGCACCTGCTGCGCGAGGCCAGCATCGAGGCGGCGGTCGACGCCTTTCCGGATGCCGCCGACATCTACGACCGCAACATCGAGACGCTGCGCCGGCTGGGCAGCGACGGCTGGCGCAAGCTGCTGACCGATCCGACCTGATCCGACCTGATCCCCCCGATCCTGCACGGAGCCCCGCCCATGGCAGACGACGACATCGCCACGCTGCGCCACATCCTCAAGACCTGCCGCACGGTGGCGGTGGTCGGCCTGTCGGCCGACTGGCACCGGCCGAGCTTCTTCGCCGCGAAGTACATGCAGGCCAAGGGCTACCGCATCGTGCCGGTCAACCCCCGCTACCCGGACATCCTCGGCGAGACCAGCTATGCGCGGCTGGAGGACATCCCCTTCCCCATCGACATGGTCGACGTCTTCCGCAAGCCCGAGGACGTGCTGCCGATCGCGAAGAGTGCCGTCGCCATCGGCGCCAAATGCCTGTGGCAGCAGCTCGGCGTGATGAACCTGGAGGCCGACGCGCTGGCCCGCGCCGCCGGTCTGCTCAGCGTCATGGACCGCTGCGTGAAGATCGAACACGCGCGCCTCTACGGCGGCCTGAACTGGGCAGGCGTCAACACCGGCGTGATCTCGGCCCAGCGGCCGGTCTGAGCCCTTCCCGAGCGCATCCACATGGCCGACCACACCTTCCAGCCCGAGACCCTGGCCATCCACGCCGGCCAGATTCCCGATGCCGCCACCGGCGCACGCGCCCTGCCGATCTACCAGACCACCAGCTTCGTGTTCGACAGCGCCGAACATGCGGCCGGCCTGTTCAACCTGCAGACCTTCGGCAACGTCTACTCGCGCCTGTCCAACCCGACCGTCGCTGCGCTGGAAGAACGCGTGGCCGCCCTGGAACACGGCCGCGCCGCGCTGGCGGTCGCCTCGGGCATGGCGGCCGAAGCCACCGCCTTGATGACGCTGCTGCAGGCCGGCGACCATGTCGTCGCGGCCGGCGCGCTGTATGGCGGCACGGTCACGATGCTGGCGGTCAACCTGAAGAAGTTCGGCATCGAGACCACCTTCGTCGACGCCACCGACCCGCAGGCCTTTGCCGCAGCGATGCGGCCCGAGACCCGCGCGGTCTATGCCGAGAGCCTGGGCAACCCGAGCCTGGTGGTGCTCGACATCGCCGCCGTGGCCGATGTCGCCCATGCCCACGGCGTGCCGCTGATCATCGACAACACGGTGCCCTCGCCGGCCCTGTGCAACCCGCTCGACCTGGGCGCGGACATCGTCATCCACAGCGCCACCAAATACCTCGGCGGCCACGGCACGACCTTGGGCGGCGTGATCGTCGAAGCCGGCCGTTTCCCCTGGGACAACGGCAAGTTCCCCGGCATGACCGAGCCCTCGCCGGGCTACCACGGCGTGAAGTTCTACGAGACCTTCGGCAACTTCGGCTTCTCGATGCGCTGCCGCATGGAAACCCTGCGTGTCCAAGGCGCCGCGCTCGCACCGACCAGCGCCTGGCAGTTGCTGCAGGGCATCGAGACCCTGCACCTGCGCATGGAACGTCACACCGCCAATGCGCTGACCCTGGCCCGCCACCTGCGCGACGACCCGCGCGTGGCCTGGGTCAACTACCCCGGCCTGGAAGACCACCCGCAACACGCGCTGCTGCAGCGCCAGATGCGCGGTGCGTCAGGCTTGCTGGCCTTTGGCGTCAAGGGCGGCATGCCCGCCGGCATCCGCTTCATCGAAGGGGCTCAGTTCATGAGCCACCTGGTCAACATCGGCGACACCCGCACCCTCATCAGCCACCCGGCCAGCACCACCCACCGCCAGCTCGACGAGGCCCAGCAACGCGCTGCGGGCGTCGGCCCCGACATGGTCCGCATCTCGGTGGGCATCGAGCACATCGACGACATCCTGTGGGATGTCGATCAGGCCCTCGATCGGGCGACCCGGACCGGCTGACGCCAGCGCTCAGAGCCCCGGCAAGCGCGGCACCGCCGATTCGGGCGACACGCCCTGCGCGATGGCCGCAGCGCGTTCGGCCAGCCGGGCGCGAACATATGCAGGCCGCTGCTGCAGGGCCTGCCAATAGGCCGCGACATGCGGCTTGAAGCGACTGGACAGGCCCAGCTCGTCGGCCAGCAGCAAGGCATAGCCCAGCGACACGTCCGCGACGGTGAAGCGGCCGGCACAGACATGGTCCGGGCCGGCGCCCGGCCCTTGCAGGGCGGCTTCGAGCGTGCGCAGGCGTGCGAAGAACCACTGGGTGTAGTCGGCCACGACCTGGGGCTGACGCCGCTCGGGCGGCTCGAAGCAGGCATAGCGCAGCACCAGCGTCTGCGGAAAGGTCAGCGTGGCCTCGCCGAAGTGCAGCCATTGCAGCCACGCGCCGAAGTCGGCCTCGTCGGGCCGCACCTTCAAGGGCGTGTCACCGCCATGGCGGGCCACCAGGTACTCGCAGATGGCGGCCGATTCGGCCAGCCGCGTGTCGCCGTCGATCAGCAGCGGAACGGTGCCTTGGGGATGAACCTCCAGGTAGCCAGCGGCGTGCACACGCGGCGGGAAGGGCCAGACCGTCAGGCGGTGCGGCAGGCCCAGTTCCTCCAGCAGCCACAGGGCGCGGAAGGATCGGGCGGCGACGCAGTGGTGCAGGTGGATCATGGTTGGAGCCCGTGCGCGTTCAAGCCGCCCGCTTGGCCAGCATGGCCCGCGCCACCCGCGAGCCATTGGCCTGGCCCAGCGCCGCGCGGATGCCCTGGCCGGCGTCGATCAGGCGGTCGAGGTCGATGCCGGTGGTGATGCCCAGGCTGTGCAGCAGGTAGACCACGTCCTCGGTGGCGACGTTGCCGGTCGCGCCCTTGGCATAGGGGCAGCCGCCCAGTCCGCTGACGCTGGTGTCGAAGGTCGCGATGCCGACCTCCAGGCTGGCGTAGACGTTTGCCAGCGCCATGCCGTAGGTGTCGTGGAAATGGCCGCTGACCGCGTCGATCGGGTAGTGCTTCAGGGCCGCGTCCAGCGCCGCCTGCACCCGCCGGGGCGTGCCCACGCCGATGGTGTCGGCCACGCCGACATGCTGCACGCCGATCTGGCGCATCAGGCGCGCCACCAGCTCGACCCGCTCCGGCGCGATCTCGCCTTCGTAGGGGCAGCCCACGGCGCAGGAGATCGCGCCACGCACCCGCACACCCTCGGCCAAGGCGGACTCGACCACCGGCGCGAAGCGCTCGATCGATTCGGCGATCGAGCAGTTGATGTTGCGCTGGCTGAAGGCCTCGCTGGCCGCGCCGAAGACCACGATCTCGTCGGGCTGGCCGAGCCGGGCGGCCTCCCAGCCCTTCTGGTTGGGCGTCAGCACCGAATAACGCACGCCGGGCTGGCGGGTGATGCCCGCCATGACCTCGGCGTTGTCGGCCATCTGCGGCACCCACTTCGGGCTGACGTAGCTGGTGACCTCGATCTCGCGCAGGCCAGCGTCCTGCAAGGCATGCACCAGCGCGATCTTGTCGGCGGCGGCCACCGCCTGCTTCTCGTTTTGCAGACCGTCGCGCGGGCCGACCTCGACGATGCTGACGTGCGCGGGAAGGTTCATGGGCTTGTTCATCGGTGGGTCCTGTCGGTCGTTCAGCGTCGTCCAGCGTCGACCAGCGTTGTTCAGTCTGCCAGCCGCAGCAGTTCCGCGCCTTCGCCAACCTGGTCGCCCACGGCATAGAGCAACTCGGCGACGACGCCATCTCGCGGCGCGGCGATGGTGTGTTCCATCTTCATCGCCTCCATCACCGCCAGCGGCTGGCCGCGTTCGACCGTGTCGCCGGCCCGGGCCAGCAGCGCCACGACCTTGCCCGGCATCGGCGCGGTCAGGCGCCCGCCGGCCTCGGCATGGTCGCCGGCATGGGCGATCGGGTCGAAGTCCTGCAACTCGACCGAGCCTTCGGTGCCGAACACCGCCACCGTCTCGCCCACCGCATGCACGGCCAGCGTGCGGCGCTCGCCGCCCAGCGTGATGTCGTGGCGGTCGCCACCCAGCGCCGTCACGGCCAATGGCCAGGACGCTTCGCCCATCGCCAGCTGCAGCCGGCCGTCGTGGTGGCGTTCCAGCGTGGCGATGTGGTGGACCTCGCCCCGCTTGAGGTCGAAGCGCCGCCGCGCACCGCCATGGATGCGCCAGCCGTCGCGGCGCGACCAGGGGTCCGCGCCCTGCAAGGCCGACTCGGCCTGCAGCGCCTGGGCGATGACGCCGGCTGCCGCCCAGTGCAGCGGCAGGCCCTGCTGGTCGAACAGCACGGCACGCTCGCGCTCGATCAGTGCCGTGTCCAGATCGGCCTCGGCAAAGGAGCGGCTCGCCACCACGCGGCGCAGGAAGGCGACGTTGGTCTGCAGGCCGACGATGTGGGTCTGCGCCAGCGCCGCGTCCAGCCGGGCCAGCGCCTGGGCGCGGTCCTCGCCCCAGACGATCAGCTTGGCGACCATCGAGTCGTAGTGCGGGCTGATGGCGTCGCCCTCGCGCACACCGGCATCGACCCGAACGGCGGCCGATGGCTCATGGCCTGAGCCACTGGCATGGCGCGTGAAGGCCACATGGGCCGGCCAGCGCAGCACGTCCAGCCTGCCGGTGGCGGGCAGGAAGCCGGCGTCGGGGTTCTCGGCGCAGATGCGAGCCTCGATCGCGTGCCCCCGCATGCGCAGCGCGTCCTGCGTGGCCGGCAGGCGCTCGCCCGAGGCCACCCGCAACTGCCACTCGACCAGGTCATGGCCGGTGATGGCTTCGGTCACGGGATGTTCGACCTGCAGCCGGGTGTTCATCTCCATGAAATAGAAGCGGCCGACCTCCGACCCAGCGTCGGCACCCGCTTCAGGCTCGACGATGAACTCGACCGTGCCCGCGCCCACGTAACCCACCGCCTGCGCGGCGGCCACCGCCGCCGCCCCCATCTCGGCCCGTCGCGCCGCGCTCATGCCCGGGGCGGGCGCTTCTTCCAGCACCTTCTGGTGGCGGCGCTGGACCGAGCAGTCGCGCTCGAACAGGTAGACACACTGGCCATGGCCATCGGCGAAGACCTGGATCTCGATGTGGCGCGGCCGGCTCACATAGCGCTCGACCAGCACATGGTCGTCGCCGAAGCTGGCCTGGGCCTCGCGCTGGCAGGAGGCCAGCGCGGCCGCGAAGTCCTCGGCGCGGTCGACCCGGCGCATGCCACGCCCGCCACCGCCGGCGCTGGCCTTGATCAGCACCGGGTAGCCGATGCGGTCGGCCTCGCGCTGCAGCAGCGCGGGGTCGTTGTCACGGCCGTGGTAGCCGGGCACCAGCGGCACGCCGGCCTTCTCCATCAGCGACTTGGCGGCCGACTTGCTGCCCATCGCGGCGATGGCCTCGGCCGGCGGACCGATGAACACGAGGCCGGCGGCGGCACAGGCGCGGGCGAAGTCCTCGTTCTCGCTCAGGAAGCCGTAGCCTGGGTGGACCGCCTGGGCACCGGTTGCCAGCGCCGCGTCGAGGATGCGCTGCCACTGCAGGTAGCTGTCGCGCGCCGCCGCGCCGCCGATGTGCACGGCCTCGTCACAGGCCCGCACATGCGCGGCTTGCGCATCCACATCGGAGTACACCGCGACGGTGGCCACGCCCAGGCGGCGCGCGGTGGTGGCGACGCGGCAGGCGATCTCGCCCCGGTTGGCGATCAGGATCTTCTTGAACATGGGTTCTCCAGGATGCGGTGCGGTCGTTGCGATCGATGGTGCTGCGGCGGGCTCAGGTGATGAGCCAGCCCGGGCTGCGTTTGCCCAGGAAGGCCGACACGCCCTCCTTGCCTTCGGCGCTGCCGCGGATGTCGGCGATGCGGCGTGCGGTGTCCGCGCGCAGCTCGGCACTGAGGGGCTGGCCGGCGAGGTCCTGCACCAGCCGCTTGCAGGCCCGCACAGCCGCCGGGCCGTTGGCCACCAGCGTGTCGACCAGCGCCTGCACCCGCGCATCGAGCTGATCGGCCGCACAGACCTCGTGGACCAGACCGATGCGGCGCGCCTCGGCCGCGTCGAAGCGCTCGGCGGTCGTGAAATAGCGCTGCGCCGCCCGCGTGCCGATCGCCTGCACGACATAGGGGCCGATGGTGGCCGGCAGCAGGCCGAGCCTGGCTTCGCTGAGGCAGAAGCCCACGCCCTCGCCCGCCACCACGATGTCGCAGACGGCGGCCAGCCCCACGCCACCGGCATAGCAGTCGCCGTGGATGCGGCCGATCACCGGCACGGGGCAGCGGTGGATCGTCCACAGCATGTCGGCCAGGCCCTGCGCATCGGCGCGGTTCTGGTCCCAGCTGTAGTCGGCCATGGCCCGCATCCAGTTCAGGTCGGCACCGGCGCAAAAGGCCTTGCCATGTCCGCCCAGCACGACCACGCGCAACTCGGGTTCGGCGGCAAAGCCCGCGAAGGCCGCGCTCAGCTCGGCGATCACCGCGTCGTTGAAGGCGTTGCGGAAGTCGGGGCGGTTCAGGTGAACCTCGGCGACGTGCGGGCGGGTGCGGCGGATGTCGAGGGTGGTGGTCATGGGCCGGATGCATTCAAGGATTCAGTGTTGCCAGACGCGCAGGCCGCAGTGCTGGGCGAAAGCGTCGAAGTCGCGGTCGTTGTGCAGCAGCATGTAGTCGTTCTCGATACAGAACGTGGCGATCAACACGTCGATGGCGCTGCGCACGGTGATGCCTTTCGAACGCAGCTGGCGATAGTGGTGGGACGCGAGCAAGGCCAGCTGATGGCCTCCCGTCGACTCGATGTCCAGGCTCTCCATGAGCACACGCGCTCGGCGGTACGTCGCTTCCGGCACGAAGCCACGAAGCACTTCGTAGAGCACCAGTTCAGGCACCACGAGACGCACCCCGCCGCTTGCCAGCAGTCGCTCCAGCTCGAGGGATGGCAAGGTCGGCGGATCGCCACGGAAAAGCTGGATCCAGACGCTGGAATCAACGACGAGCACGCGAGCCCGCCTTGGTCCTGGTCTTTGCTTCAGCCTTGACCTGATAGCGTCCGGCCGGCTCCTCGACGGTCTCGGGCCGTTCGGCCGGCGTCACCTCGTCCTCGACCCGGGGCTGCGTCCAGTCGATGTCCTCGTCGCCTTCCCACTTGAGCTTGCCCTTCCATTTCAGGATCTCCCGGTAGCTCGCCTGCCTCGCGAGCAGCCTCAGCCCGGCTTCGACGGCCTCCTTCTTGGTCTTGTAGGGACCCGCCTTCATGGCGGCGTCCAGCAAGTCGGGATCGATGACGATGTTGGTGCGCATGATGTGTATGACTCCAGCGTATCGTGTGTATCGTACGCCAGACCCTCACATCCGAAACACCCCGAACTTCGCATCCGGGATCGGTGCATTCAGGCTGGCCGACAGGCCCAGTGCCAGCACCCGGCGGGTGTCGGTGGGGTCGATGACGCCGTCGTCCCACAGGCGGGCGCTGGCGTAGTAGGGGTGGCCCTGGACCTCGTACTGGTGGCGGATCGGTGACTTGAAGGCCTCTTCCTCGTCGGCCGACCAGGCGCCGCCCTTGGCCTCGATGCCGTCGCGCTTGACGGTGGCCAGCACGCTGGCGGCCTGTTCGCCGCCCATCACGCTGATGCGCGCGTTCGGCCACATCCACAGGAAGCGCGGGCTGTAGGCGCGGCCGCACATGCCGTAATTCCCGGCGCCAAAGCTGCCGCCGATGATCACGGTGAACTTGGGCACGTTGGCACAGGCCACCGCGGTGACCATCTTGGCGCCAGCCCGGGCGATGCCCTCGTTCTCGACCTTCTGGCCAACCATGAATCCGGTGATGTTCTGCAGGAAGACCAGCGGCACCTTGCGCTGGCAGCAGAGTTCGATGAAGTGGGCGCCCTTGTTGGCGCTCTCGGTGAACAGGATGCCGTTGTTGGCGACGATGCCCACGGGCATGCCTTCGATGTGGGCGAAGCCGCAGACCAGCGTGCTGCCGTAGCGGGCCTTGAACTCGTCGAATTCGCTGGCGTCGACGATGCGGGCAATGATCTCGCGCACGTCGAAGGGCTTGCGGGTATCGGTAGGGATGACCGACAGCAGTTCGGCCGGGTCGCAGGCCGGTGCGCGCGGGGCCACCGTGCGCAGCGGGTTGTCCTTGCGCCAGTTGAGGTTGCCGACGATCTGGCGCGCCAGCGCCAGCGCATGCAGGTCGTTGTCGGCCAGGTGGTCGGCCACGCCCGACAACCGGGTGTGCACATCGCCGCCGCCGAGGTCCTCGGCGCTGACGACCTCGCCCGTGGCGGCCTTCACCAGCGGCGGACCGCCCAGGAAGATCGTGCCCTGGTTCTTGACGATGATGGTCTCGTCGCTCATGGCCGGCACATAGGCGCCGCCCGCCGTGCAGGAGCCCATCACCACGGCCACCTGCGGGACGCCCTGGGCGCTCAGGTTGGCCTGGTTGTAGAAGATGCGGCCGAAGTGGTCGCGGTCGGGGAAGACATCGTCCTGGTTGGGCAGGTTGGCACCGCCGGAGTCGACCAGGTAGAGGCAGGGCAGGCGGTTCTGCTGCGCGATCTCCTGCGCCCTCAGGTGCTTCTTGACGGTCAGCGGGTAGTAGGTGCCGCCCTTGACGGTGGCGTCGTTGCAGACGATCACGCACTCGACGCCGTTGACCCGGCCGATGCCGGCGATGACGCCGGCGGCCGGCGCGGAATCGCTGCCGTCCTTCTCCTTGTAGACGCCCATCGCCGCCAGCGGGGCGATCTCCAGAAAGGGCGTGTCCGGATCGAGCAGCCCTTCGACGCGGTCGCGCGGCAGCAGCTTGCCGCGCGAGAGGTGCCGCGCGCGCGCCACCTCGCCGCCGCCCAGGGCGATGCGGGCGAGCTGCACGTTGAGGTCCTCGACCAGTGCCCGCATCGCGGCGGCATTGGCCTGGGATTCGGCCGAGCGCGGGTTGAGCTTGCTCACAAGCGTCGTCATGCGGTCTTCTCCTCCGACAGGCCCAGCTCGGCCTTCATGGCCTCGCGGATCCTGTATTTCTGAATCTTGCCGGTCACGGTCATCGGGAAGCCCTCGACGAAACGGATGTGACGCGGCACCTTGTAGTGCGCGATCTGGCCCTGGCAGAAGGCCCGCAGCTCGTCGGCGGTCAGCGGCTCGGGGCCCGTCTGCACGCCGGGCTTGACGACCACCCAGGCGCAGAGTTCCTCGCCATAGCGCGCATCGGGCACGCCGACCACCTGGACGTCCTGCACCTTGGGATGGCGGTAGAGGAACTCCTCGATCTCGCGCGGGTAGACGTTCTCGCCGCCGCGGATGACCATGTCCTTGATGCGCCCGACGATGTTGACGTAGCCGTCGGCATCCATCGTGGCGAGGTCGCCGGTGTGCATCCAGCCTTCGGCGTCGATGGCCTCGGCGGTGCGCGCCGGATCGTCCCAGTAGCCGTGCATGACCGAATAGCCGCGGGTGCAGAACTCGCCACGTTCGCCCACCGGCACGACCGCGCCGGTTTCCGGGTCGACGATGCGGATCTGCAGATGCGGCTGCACCGTGCCGACCGAGGCCACACGCTGGGCCAGCGGCGTGTCGGTCGAGCTCTGGCAGCTGACCGGGCTGGTCTCGGTCATGCCGTAGGCAATCGTGACCTCGGCCATGTGCATCTGGCTGACCACGCGCTTCATCACCTCGATCGGGCAGGGCGAGCCGGCCATGATCCCGGTGCGCAGCGAGGACAGGTCGAACTCGGCGAAGCGCGGGTGGTCCAGTTCAGCGATGAACATGGTCGGGACGCCGTGCAAGCCGGTGCAGCGCTCGGCCTGCACGGTCTGCAGCACGCTCAGGGCGTCGAAGCCGTCGTTCGGGTAGACGATGGTCGCGCCATGCGTCAGGCAGGCCAGGTTGCCCAGCACCATGCCGAAGCAGTGATAGAGCGGCACGGGGATGCACAGCCGGTCGGCCGGCGTGAGCTTCATCGCCTCGCCGATGAAGTGGCCGTTGTTGAGGATGTTGTGGTGCGTCAGCGTGGCGCCCTTGGGGAAGCCGGTGGTGCCGCTGGTGAACTGGATGTTGATGGGGTCGTGCGCGTCCAGCGTCGCAGCCACTGCGGCCACCTGCGGATCGGCCGCATCGCCCCGGGCGATGAGTTCGGAGAAACGCAGCAGGCCGGGCTGATCGTCGCCCTGCCCGGCCACGTCGATCCAGGCCGCCCAGCGCAGCAGCGGCAGGCGCGGTGCCACCTCGCGCAGCATCGCCAGGTAGTCGCTGGTGCGGAACTGCGCCATGGTCACGAGCGCCACGCAGCCGACCTTGGTCAACGCGTATTCCAGCTCGGCCACCCGGTAGGCCGGGTTGATGTTGACCAGCACCAGACCGACCTTGGCCGTGGCCAGCTGCATCAGCACCCACTCGGTGTTGTTGTGCGACCAGATGCCGATGCGCTCGCCGCGCTGCAGGCCCGAACGCAGCAGCGCGCTGGCGAGCTGATCGACGCGGATCTGCAGCTGGCGGTAGCTCAGTCGCTGAGCCTGGTGGACGCTGACCAGCGCCTCGTGGTCGGGCTGGCGTGTGGCCATCGCATCGAAGAACGCGCCGAGGGTCTGCGTGATCAGCGGCAGGTCGGTGCGACCGTGGTCCTCGCTGAGGCTCAGGCGCGGTGCGGGGTTCGAGTCGGATTCGGAGACGGGGACAGAGACGGGGACAGAGACGGGGACAGAGACGGGGACAGAGACGGATGTGGCCATGGTGGCTCCCGGCTGGGGTCGCTGGATCAGCAGGTTTCGGCAAACAGCTCGCGCCCGATCAGCATGCGGCGGATCTCGCTGGTGCCCGCGCCGATCTCGTAGAGCTTGGCGTCGCGCCAGAGGCGGCCGACCGGGTAGTCGTTGGTGTAGCCCACGCCGCCCAGGGCCTGGATCGCCTCGCCGGCCATCCAGGTGGCCTTCTCGGCGGTGTAGAGGATGACGCCGGCCGCGTCCTTGCGCAGCGCGCGCGAGTGGTCACCGCGGTCGCAGGCCTGCGCCACCGCATAGGCATAGGCTCGGCAGGCCTGGAAGGTGCTGTACATGTCGGCCAGCTTGCCCTGCATCAGCTGGAACTCGCCGATGCTCTGGCCGAACTGCTTGCGCTCGTGAACGAAGGGCACGACCACGTCGAGGCAGGCGGCCATGATGCCCAGCGGGCCGCCGCTCAGGACCACGCGCTCGTAGTCCAGGCCGCTCATCAGGACACGGGCGCCTTGCCCAACGTTCGCCTCGCCGCCCAGCACGTTCTCCACCGGCACCTCGCAGCCGTCGAAGAACAGCGGGTAGGTGTTGGAGCCACGCATGCCCAGCTTGTCGAGGTGCTCACCCTTGCTGAAGCCCTTGAAGGACTTCTCGATCAGGAAGGCGGTCATGCCGCGCGCGCCCATCTGCGGGTCGGTCTTGGCGTAGACCACCAGCGTGTCGGCGTCGCCGCCGTTGGTGATCCACATCTTGCTGCCGTTGAGCACATAACGGTCGCCCCGCAGCTCGGCACGCAGCGTCATGCTGACGACGTCGGAGCCGGCGCCCGGCTCGCTCATGGCCAGCGCACCGACCTGGGTGCCGGCGATCAGGCCGGGCAGGTATTTGCGCTTCTGTTCGGCCGTGCCGTTGCGGTTGATCTGGTTGATGCACAGGTTGCTGTGGGCGCCATAGCTCAGGCCGACCGAGGCGCTGGCGCGGCTGATCTCCTCCATCGCCACCATGTGCGCGAGGTAGCCCATGCCTGTGCCGCCGTCTTCCTCGCTGACCGTCAGGCCGTGCACGCCCAGGTCGCCGAGCTTCTTCCACATGTCGGCCGGGAACAGGTTGTCGCGGTCGACCTGGGCGGCGCGCGGCGCCAGCTCGTGCTGGGCGAAGTCACGCACTGCCTCGCGCAGCGCGGCGATGTCCTCGCCATGGTTGAACTGGAAGGTGGACTCGAACATGCGGTGTCTCCTGTGCCCGGCCGCGCGGTAACGGCGGTCTTGAGCATGACTCAATACAAACCCTGACAAGGCCGACGTACAGCCCTGAACCGGACGCCAATCTAGCAGCACGAAGGGTGTCGCACAAGCATTTCTGAGTGATACTCAATTCATGCCCAACGACAGCGCCGTTCTCGCCAACGCCACCACCAGCGCCACCGCCCCCGCTGCCCCGCGCGCGACCCGCCGCGCGCCGGCCAGCGCCAAGAGCGAGCAGCGCATCCGCGACATCCTGCGCACCGGCCGCGAGGTGTTTGCCGAGAAGGGCTACGAGCGCACCACGACAACCGAGATCGCGCAGCGCCTGGGCATCAGCGAGGCGACCGTGTTCACCTACTTCCGCGGCAAGCGCGAGCTGTGCGTGCGGGTCATCGGCGACTGGTACGACGAGATCATCGCGGCGATGGAAGGCGGGCTGCCACGCGGCGAGCCGATCCGTGTCCAGCTGCATTTCCTGATCCGCACCCACCTGCACCTCTTCCTGGTGCAGGGCACGGGTCTGTGCGCGCTGGTGCTGTCCGAAGGTCGATCCAAAGGCGGACCGGGGCAGGAGCTGGCCGACAGCTTCCTGCCACTGCAGCGCCGCTACACCGCGCCGCTGATGGACCTGCTGGCGCGTGGTCAGGCCAGCGGCGAGGTGCGCGCGGACATGCCACTGCGCACCTTGCGGGCGCTGGTGCTGGGACCGATGGAGCACCTGCTGTGGGAGGTGATCGCGCAGGGCCGCACACCCGACATCGACCAGGCCGCCGCGCAGCTGGTCGACCTGCTGTGGTCGGCCCTGGCCGCCCCCGAGGCCGAGCTGGCCGCGCTGCGCCAGTTGCGCGCCGACGTGGCCGGCGCGCTGGCCCGCAGCGGGCCGCTGGGCTGAATCAGGTCAAGCGGTCAAGCGATCAACCGGTCACCGGCACCGCGCCACGCCGGGCGGCGAGGACGACATCGTCCCGGCGCGTCCGGCGGCGTTGTTGCCAGGCGCCGATGCGCCGCTCGGCCACCTGGGCGGCGGCCAGCGTCAACAGCCAGGTGCCGATCAGGCCCAGCAGGTTGAGTTCGAGCGAGTCCGGTGCCAGCGCCGTCACCGCCGTCGCCACCACCAGGCTGATCGGGTAGTGCAGCAGGAAGACCGCGTAGGACAGCCGCGCCAGCCAGGCCATGAGGGCGCGCAGCGGCGGGCGCGTCAGGCCCAGCCAGCTCAACCAGGCCGGGCTGAGGACCAGCAGCACCGCGACGGCCCCGGCCACCGCGATGCGCGAGCGGAAGTCCACCACCAGGGCCACGCCCACCAGCACACACAGGCCCGCCAGGCCGATGCCGCGCCAGGCCGGCTGGCTCATGCGGCCCAGCCAATGCGCCAGCACGCCCAGGCCGTAGGCGCCGAAGAAATACGGCGCCCAGGCATCCCAGTCCGGCAAGCGGTTGACGAGCAGCAGCGACAGCCCGACCAGGCCAAGCATCGCCAGGACGACCAGCACCGCGCGGGTCTGCGCCGTCAGCCGTGTCCGCCAGCCGGCGACGGCCCCGAACAAAGCCAGACAGGCATAGAGCTGCAGGTCGATGGCGACATACCAGAGCCCGGCCGACAGCGCGTCCTGACCGGTCACGTCCTGCAGGGCCAGCACATTGGCCGCCAGCTGGGGAAGCTGCGGCAGCGCGGGCGTGTCGGCATCGTCCATCCCGATGCGGGCGACGGCCGAGGTGAGCAGCACCAGCGCGATGGCCAGCCAGTAGACCGGCGCCAGCCTCATCACCCGATCTCGCAGCACACGTGGCAAGCGGGCCATGCCCACGCGTCCGGCAGCGGCCGGCGTGGGCATCAAGGAACGGGCCGCCAGGAAGCCGGCGATCACCAGGAAGACCTGCACCACCTGCCGGGCCGGATCGGCCAGCCAGGCCCACAGGTCCGGCGCCAGCGGCTGGACCTGCCGGCTCATCGGGCCGTAGATCACCAGGTGGTGGGCAACGATCAGCTGCGAGGCCAGCGCCTTGGCGGTGTCGATCAGGGTCGACGGCGGCTCGGGGGCCAGGACCGCCTGCCGGTCCGTGCCGGCGCTCAACGCGAACCGCTGCGGTCTTCGACCGGCGCGGGGCTCTGGCCGCCGCTGCCGACGATCTCCTTCTTGGCCGCCCGGTAGCCGGAGCTGGCCGCCGCGCCGACCGCCTTGGCGCCGTCCTTGGCCAGGCCCCAGACTTCCTTGGCCGCCGAGGCCGCCGCGCCACCCACGCCCTTGGCCCCTTCGGCCACGGCCTTGCCGGCGGTCTTGGCGTCGCGGGCGATGGCACCGCCGGCCTCGCGGGCCTTGTCGCCCAGGCCGGCGCCGCTGGCGGCGGTGTCGGACGTGGCCTGACTCCAGGCCGGCGCGGCCATCAGCAAGCCGCCCAGGCAGGCGAACACGAACAAAGGCTTCTTCAGGTCAGAACAGGACATCGGCTTCATCGACAGCTTGGCCTTCATCGGATGGGGGTGTGGGGGTTGAGGTCCAGGTGGGATCCACGCGGCGCACCGGCAGTTCCGCCCCGCCTGCAACGGGCGGTGACATCGTCAGGCTGACCGGCGCGTGGATCGGCGCGTGCATTTGCGCATTCAACGGGCCGGTCAGCCAGCCGCGCCGCAGCACCGGCTCGATGGCACGCGGGTCGTTGACGGTGCGCAGCTCGTCGAAAGCGGCTTGCGCTTCGGGGTGGACCCGGCGCAGCAGATTGAGCCATTGCTTGAGGCGGCCGGCGCGGTGGCGCGGCGCGACCCGGGGTTCGATGCGTTGCCAGTGGACCTGCAGCAGCGGCTCCAGCGTGGCCCAGTCGCAGCCACCCGGCTGACCCGGGGCCGGCGCGAACGCCGCCCGCACGGCCCAAGCCAGGCCCGGGTCGGCGACGATGCCGCGGCCGAGCATCAGGTCGGTGCAGCCGCTCTCGCGCTGGCAGCGCAGGGCGTCGGCGGCGGTCCAGATCTCGCCGTTGGCGACCACCGGCACGCCGACCGCCTCGCGCACCGCCGCGATGCGGTCCCACCAGGCCGGTGGCCGGTAGCCTTGCGCCTTGGTGCGGCCGTGCACGACGAGTTCGGTGGCCCCGCCGTCGACCAGCGCCCGGGCGCAGTCCAGCGCCAGGCTGTCGTCGGCATAGCCCAGCCGCATCTTGGCCGACACCGGCAGATGGGCCGGCACGGCGCGCCGCACGGCGGCCACCAGCGGCGCCAGCTGTGCCGGGTCCTGCAACAGGGCGGCACCGCCGCCATGACGGTTGACCACCGCCGCCGGACAGCCAAAGTTCAGGTCGACGCCCTCGGCACCCATCTCGGCCAGCCGGGCGGCGTTGTCGGCCAGGCAGGCCGCGTCCGAACCCAGCAGTTGCGGACGCACCGGGACGCCTGCCGGCGTGCGGCTGGCGTGGGCCAGTTCAGGGACGACCCGCAGCAGCGCCCGTTCCGGCAACAGCGTGCCGGTGACGCGGATGAACTCCGACACGCAGCGGTCGACGCCGCCGACGCGGGTCAGCACGTCGCGCAGCGGCGCATCCAGGAGGCCCTCCATCGGGGCAAGCAGCAGTCTCATCGGGAAACGTTTGGATTCATCTGAAGCGAGGCGGCATTGTCGTCGCGGGTCGGCTCGCTAAAGTCCAGCCATGACGAACCCTCTTCGACGCCACGCCCTCCGCCACGGCGGCCTGAACGGCGCCCTCGCCCTCACCCTCGCCTGCGTGCTGGGCGCCTGCGCCAGCCCGCCGGTCCTGGGTGCGGACCACAGCGCGGCTGCGCTGCAGCAGCGCATCGAACAGGCCATCGGCTCACCCAGCTGCCAGCAAGACAGCGACTGCCGCACCCTGCCGATCGGCCAGAAGTCCTGCGGCGGCCCCGAGGCCTACCTGCCCTGGTCCGTGAAGACGGTGACCTCGCCGGCCCGCCAGCAGGCTCTGGCCGACCTCGCCCGCCAGCACGCCCAGGTCCGCGAAGCCGAACACCGCGCCAGCGGCCGGATGTCGACCTGCAACGTCCTGCCCGACCCCGGCGCCACCTGCCAGGCCCGACGCTGCGTGCTGCGCGAGGCCGCGCCGATCGATCCGTCGCTGGTGCCGCGCTGACCACGCGGCGCCTTGGGCGGACGTTCTCGGCGCCTTCACCGAGACATCACTGCCCCGGATCGCGGAAGGTCCAGCGGATCGCGTCGATCTCGGCCAGCACGGCCTCGTCGAGCTGCACGCTCCAGGCGTCGAGGTCCTCATCGAGCTGGGCCACGCTGGTCACGCCGATGATGGTGCTGGCGACGCTCCAGCGCCGGTAGCAGAAGGCCAGCGCGAGCTGGGTCGGCGTCAGACCGTGGGCCCGCGCCAGCGCGTTGTAGCGGCGCGAAGCATCGAGCGATTCGGCGCGGCCCCAGCGTTGCTTCTTCATGCTGTCGAAGAGGGCCAGCCGGCCCGGCTTGTCCGGGTCGTACAGGCCCAGCGCGTCGTACTTGCCGGTCAGCAGGCCGAAGCCCAGCGGCGAGTAGGCCAGCAGCGAGACCTGATCGCGCCACAACACCTCGTCCAGACCGTTGTCGACCACGCGGTTGATCAGGCAGTACGGGTTCTGCACGGTGGCCACACGCGGCAGACCGGCCCGTTCGGCCACCTTGACAAACTCGCTGACGCCCCAGGGCGTCTCGTTGCTCAGGCCGATGGCGCGGACCTTGCCGGCCTGCACCAGGCGCTGCAGGGCTTCGAGCTGGACCTCCACCGAGCTGCTGGCCTTGTCGCGCGCGGGGTCGAAGTACAGCGCACCAAACATCGGCACATGGCGCACCGGCCAGTGGATCTGGTAGAGGTCGATGACGTCGGTGTGCAGCCGGCGCAGGCTGGCTTCGCAGGCCCGCACGATGTCGTCGGCGCTGAGGTCGGCGCTGCCGTTGCGGATCCAGTCCATGCCGCGCGACGGGCCGGCCACCTTGGTCGCGATGACCAGCTTCTCGCGCAGGCCGGGCCGGGCGGCCAGCCAGTTGCCGATGATGGCTTCGGTCGCGCCATAGGTCTCGCGGCGCGGCGGCACGGCGTACATCTCGGCCGTGTCGATGAAGTTGATGCCACGCTCGACCGCGTGGTCCAGGATGCGATGGGCCAGGTCCTCGCCGACCTGCTCGCCAAAGGTCATCGTGCCAAGGCAGATCGGGGTGACTTGCAGCGGGCTGCGGCCCAGGGTGACGAGGTTCATGCGGGGTCCTTCAGAAGGGGAAACATGCGACGGCGGCGAGTTTGCCGCAAGGACCGGCGCCCTGCCCGCCGCCCGTCAGGTCACCGCCGCGCGACGCTGGAAGCGCTCGTCGCGCCACTCGCCGGCATCCAGCACCTGGCCCAGCTGCTCGACCGCGTCCCAGACGTCGACAAAGCGCAGCATCAGGGGCGTGAAGCCGAAACGCAGGATGCCGGGCTCGCGGTAGTCGCCGACCACGCCGCGCGCGATCAGCGCCTGCACGATGGCGTAGCCGCCCTCGTCGCGCCGCAAGCTGACCTGGCTGCCACGCCGGGCTTGCTCACTCGGCGTCACCAGGCTCAGGCCCTGTCCGGCGCAACGGGCTTGGACCCGCTCGATGAAAAGGTCAGACAGGGCCAGCGACTTGCGCCGCAGCGCGGCCATGCCGCCCAAGGCGTCGGCCGCCAGCACCGTGTCGACGCCGCAGTCCAGTGCGGCCAGCGCCAGCGGTGACGGCGTGCCGCAGATGAAGCGGGCGATGCCCGGCGCTGGACGGTAGTCGGGCGTGAAGGCAAACGGCGCGGCATGGCCCAGCCAGCCCGACAACGGCTGCCAGATCGCTTCGTCATCGAGACGGCGCAGATGCTGCGGATGCAGCCACAGGAAGGCCGGCGAACCGGGCCCGCCGTTGAGGTATTTGTAGCCACAGCCAACCGCGAAGTCGGCCCCGCTGCCCAGCAGATCAACCGGCACGGCACCGGCGCTGTGCGCCAGATCCCACAGCACCCGCGCCCCGGCCGCATGGGCCTGCGCGGTCACGGCGGCCATGTCGTGCAGCTGGCCGGTGCGGTAGTTGACCTGGGTGAGCATCAGCACCGCCACGCGCTCGTCGAGCAGGCCGGCGATCTCGTCGACATCGGCCAGCACCAGCTCGAAGCCGAGCTGGCGACACAGGCTTTCGGCGATGTAGAGGTCGGTCGGGAAGTTGTCGCGCTCGGAGACGATGCGGCGTCGCTCCGACGCCGATCCCAGCTCGTCGCTCAGCGCCAGCTGCAACGCAACCGCCAGCACCTTGTAGAGATTGATCGAGGTCGAATCGGCCGCCAGCACCTGGCCCGGCCCGGCGCCGATGAGCCGGGCGATCTTGTCGCCGACCTGCGTGGGCAGGGCGATCCAGCCGGCCTTGTTCCAGCTCTGGATCAGGTCGACGCCCCACTCCTGGCTCACGACCTGAGCCACCCGGGCCGCCGTGCGGCGCGGCAACTGGCCGAGCGAGTTGCCGTCCAGGTAGATGCCCGGCGGCAGATCGAACTGATCACGCAAGGCCGCCAGCGGATCGGCAGCGTCGAGCGCAAGGGCCTCGTCGCGGTGGGTCAGGCTCATCGTCGCTCCAGGTGGGACAGGCCGCGACGTCAGCCGCGTGCCTGGCGATCCAGCCACTCGCAAGCCGCGCTGTCGGCGTCCTCGAAGGCGTGGATGGCGGTGTAGTGGTGCAGGCCGTCCAAGGCTTCGGTCTCGACCGTGTTGCCGGCGCCGCGCCAGCCTTCGGCATAGGCCGTCGACTGGCGCGCAAACTCGCTGCTCTCCAGGGCGCCCCAGACCAGCCGCAGCGGTGTCTGGCAAGGCCGCAGCGTGTGGATCGGCGACTGGCGGGCGATGGTGCGCTCGTCGAGCTGGATCACCGGCTGCAGGTAGCTCCAGCGCAGCGGTGCGAGGTCATAGAGGCCGCTGACCAGCCAGGCGCCACGCAGCGGGTCGGCCGGCAGGCCGTAGTCGCCGGCCCAGTCGGTGTGCAGGGCCATTGCGCCCAGTTGTCCACCGGCCGAATGGCCCGCGATGACGATGCGCTCGCGGTCGCCGTTGAAGTCCGCCGCGTGCTGCCACGTCCAGGCCAGCGCCGCCCGCACCTGGCGCACGATCTCGTCGAGCGTCACCCACGGACAGAGCGCGTAGTTGACGACCACGCTGGCAAAGCCGCGTCGCTGCGGGCCGAGGGCGACGCAGCTGAAGTCGCCTGCCGACAGCGCCCGCCAGTAGCCGCCGTGGATGAAGACAAAGACCGGCGCGCCGGGCCGGTCGGCCGGAAAGATGTCCAGCGTCTCGGCCCGCGTCGGCCCGTAGGCCACTCCCGTGCGCAGCGACGGATGCGCCGCCCGCGCCTGCGCACTGCGTTCAACGTAGTGGCGCAGCTCGGCGGCCGGATCGGCCACCGGCAGCGACGGGTTGTACTGGGCGTCGATCTGCGCCTGCGTCTCGAACGTCCGGTAGAGGGTGGGCATGGGCGGCGCCGTCGTGTCGTTCAGGGCAGGTAGGTCCAGGCGCCGTTCTCGATCTTGACCATCACGCGGGCGCGCTGGTCCAGGCCCAGGTGGTCGCCGGCCGACATGTTGAAGATGCCGTGTGCGCCGGCCAGGTCCTTCACGCCTTCGAGCGCGTCGCGCAGCGCGGCGCGGAACTCGACCGTGCCGGGCTGGGCCTTCTTCAACGCGGCCGGAACCGCCGCCGCCATCAGCGCACCGGCGTCCCAGGCATGGGCGCCGAAGGTGCTGACGCTGCCCTTGCCATTGGCCGCTTCATAGGCCGCGACATAGGCCTGTGCGCTCTTGCGCACCGGGTGATTGGCGGGCAACTGGTCGGCCACCAGGACCGGGCCGCTGGGCAGGATGGTGCCTTCGACGTCCTTGCCACCGACGCGCAGGAAGTCGTTGTTGGCCACGCCGTGGGTCTGGTACTGCTTGCCGTTGTAGCCCCGCTCCTTGAGCGCCTTGGCCGGCAACGCGGCGGGCGTGCCCGAGCCGGCGATCAGCACCGCGTCCGGGTTGGCGGCCTGCAGCTTCAGGACCTGTGCGGTCACCGACGTGTCGTTGCGGGCGTAGCGCTCATTGGCGACGATCTGGATGCCCTTGAGCGCGGCGGCCTTGCTGAACTCGTTGAACCAGCCTTCGCCGTAGGCATCGGCAAAGCCGATGAAACCGACCTTGCGCACGCCGTTGTCGGCCATGTGCGTGGCGATCGCCAGCGACATCATGATGTCGTTCTGCGGCGTCTTGAAGACCCAGCGCTTCTTGTCGTCCATCGGCTCGACGATGCGGGCCGAGGCGGCCATCGAGATCATCGGCACCTTGGCCTCCGCGACCGCATCGATCATGGCCAGCGAGTTGGGCGTGGTGGTCGAACCCAGCACGATGTCAACCTTGTCCTCGGTGATCAGGCGACGCGTGTTGGCCACCGCCTTGGTGGTGTCCGACGCATCGTCGAGCACGATGTATTCGACCGTCTTGCCGCCGATGGACTTGGGCATCAGCGCGATGGTGTTCTTCTCCGGGATGCCCAGCGAGGCGGCCGGGCCGGTGGCCGAGACGGTCACACCGACCTTGATCTGGGCCTGCGCCACGGCAGCATTGAAACCGAGCAGGGCCAGCGCGGCGGTGGCGATCAGGGTGCGTCGAATCATCATGGTCTTGTCTCCTTGGGGATCGTGGGCGGGGAACGGGAACGGGAACGGGAACAGAAAAGCAAACAGATCGAGGAACAGGCAGGACTCAGGCGGAGGCCTGCAGCGCCGGTGTCTGCAGGGCCAGCAGCCCACCGACGAAGAGGTCGGCGACCACCGGGGCCATGTCGTCATGGGTCAGCGGCCCATCGGGCTGCAGCCAGGTGAACATCCAGTTGATCATGCCGAACAGCAGCATCGTCAGCGGCTTGTGCAGCGAGGCGGCCGCCAGCGCCGGGCGGACCTGCGCGACCGCATCGGCGAAGGCCGCGACGACCTGGCGCTGGCCGTCGAGCACCACGCTGCGTTCGGCCTCGCCGAGGAAGCGCACATCCTCGGTCAGCACGCGGTGTTCGCCCTGGGCATCGGCATAGGCCCGCACAAAGGCGAGGATCAGCGCGCGCAGCTGGGCCTCGCCCAGCAGCCCTTGTGCCTGCACGCTGGCCACCAGGGCCTGCAGCCGGGCGATGTGCTGCTGGCAGATCTGCAGCAGCAGCGCTTCCTTGTCGCGCACATAGTGGTAGAGCGCCGGCTTGGTCAGGCCGCAGGCCATGGCGACCTCGTTCATCGACGTGCCGGGATAGCCGCGTGCGGCAAACAGCTCGGCCGCATGCGCGAGGATGGCCTCGTGCTGATCGGCATAGGTGGCGGAACGGCCGCGTGGCATGTCGGGATCGGGCGTCTGTGTGTGGACGGCGTGGCTCAGCCGCGCGGGCGCTTGTCGACCACGCGGCGGGCCTTGCCGACCAGCGTGCGTTCGATGCTGTCGGGCTCACCGACCACCACCCGTGCGGTCACGCCCACCAGCGTCTTGATGCGCTGCTGCAGCCAGCTCGCAGCCTCCTGCGAGACGATGGCCGGCGCGCCGGCAAGCCGTTCGCAACGCACCTCCAGCTCGTCGAGGTGGCCGTCGCGGCTGACGACCAGCTGGTACTGGCCGGCCAGCTGGCCGTGCTGAAGCACGATCTCCTCGATCTGGGTCGGGAAGACATTGACGCCGCGGATGATCAGCATGTCGTCGCTGCGGCCAACGATCTTGCCGATGCGGCGCATGCTGCGCGAAGTCGGTGGCAACAGCCGCGTCAGGTCGCGGGTGCGGTAGCGGATGACCGGCAGCGCCTGCTTGGTCAGCGTGGTGAAGACCAGCTCGCCCTCGGAACCCTCGGGCAGCACCTCGCCGGTTTCGGGGTCGATGATCTCGGGATAGAAGTGGTCCTCCCAGATCACCGGGCCGTCCTTGGACTCGATGCATTCGCTGGCCACACCCGGGCCCATCACCTCGGACAGGCCGTAGATGTCGACCGCATCGAGGCCGGCGCTGGCCTCGATCTCGCGCCGCATCGCCTCGGTCCAGGGCTCGGCACCGAAGATGCCGACCTTGAGCGAGCTGGCCGCCGGATCCAGGCCCTGGCGGCGCATTTCCTCGACGATCACCTGCATGTAGCTCGGGGTGACCATGATGATGTCGGGCTTGAAGTCGGTGATCAGCTGGACCTGCTTCTCGGTCTGGCCGCCCGACATCGGGATGACCGTGCAGCCCAGCCGCTCGGCACCGTAGTGCGCGCCCAGGCCGCCGGTGAACAGGCCGTAGCCATAGGCCACGTGCACGATGTCGCCCGCCCGCCCACCCGCTGCGCGGATCGAGCGCGCCACCAGGTCGGCCCAGTGGTCAATGTCCTGGCGGGTGTAGCCCACCACGGTCGGCTTGCCGGTCGTGCCCGACGAGGCATGCACCCGCACCACCTGCTCGCGCGGCACCGCGAACAGGCCGAAGGGGTAGTGGTCGCGCAGCGTGGCCTTGCCGGTGAACGGGAACTTGGCCAGATCGGCCAGCGTCTTCAGGTCGTCCGGATGGACGCCCTTGGCGTCGAAGGCCTCGCGGTAGTGCGCCACGTTGGCATAGGCATGCGCCAGCGTCTGTTTCAGGCGCTGGAGCTGCAGGGCCTGCAGCTCGTCGCGGCTGGCGGTCTCGATGGGTTCGAGGTCCCCGGGGGCAGGTTGCTTGACGGGCATGGGGTGTCTCCTGGAAGGCGGTGGGATGGGGGTCAGGCGGCAGGTTCGGACACTGGCCCCGACACCGGCACCGGCCCCGAAACCGGCACCGTCTGCCGGCCCTTCATCGCATAGGACTTGCCACGGAAGACCGCGATCAGCGCGCCCTTCTGGTTGTGGACCTCGATGTCGTAGACCCCCGTGCGGCCGGCGCGCTGGACCTCGCGGGCGACGGCGCTGAGGCGGTCGCCTTCATGCGACGGCGCCACGATGTCGATCGAGAAGCCCGAGGCCACCGTGGCCTCGTTGGCGGCATTGCAGGCGTAGGCAAAGGCGGTGTCGGCCAGCGTCGCGACGATGCCACCGTGGCAGATCGCGAAGCCGTTGAGCATGTCCTCGCGCACCGTCATCTCGACCGTGGCGCGGCCTGGCGCGATGGCGGTGATCGCCAGGCCCAGCGCCTGCGCGGCGCGGTCCTTGGCGTACATGCCGTCGCGCACATGTTCGGCGGTCTGCTGCGGGTTCATCTCAACGCTCCGTGAAGGTGGGGACGCGCTTGGCGAAGAAGGCTCCGACGCCCTCGGCGTAATCGGCCGAACGGCCCAGTCGACGTTGCAGCTGGGCCTCGTGCGTCAGGGCCTGGTCAAGGGTCGACGCGGCACCGGCATCGAGCGCGGCCCGGGTCTCGACCAGCGCCTTGACCGGCATCGCGGCCAGACGCTGCGCCAGCGCGGCGACCGTCGCGGTGAATTCGGCGTCATCGACACATTGCCAGATCAGGCCCCAGTCGGCTGCCTGCTGTGCCGGCAGCTTGTCGCCCAGCATCGCCAGGCCGAGTGCACGCTGGCGGGTGGTCAGGCGCGGCAACAGCCAGGTGCCGCCGCAGTCGGGCACCAGCGCGATCTTGGCGAAGGCCTGGATGAAGCTGGCCGAGCGCGCCGCCAGCGTCAGGTCACAACCCAACGCAAGGTTGGCGCCGGCACCTGCCGCCACGCCATTGACCGCCGCGACGACCGGCACCGGCATCGAACGGATGCGCAGCGCCAGCGGGCGGTAGGTGGCCTCGATCAGGTCGCCGATGTCGGGCTGCTGCGCGCTCGGCGCGAGCTGGCCGTCGACCATCACCGGCGCGACGGCCGGATCGCCCAGGTCCTGCCCGGCACAGAAACCGCGCCCGGCACCGGTGATGACGACACAGCGCACGCCGGCATCGGCCGCAGCGGCTTCCAGCGCCGCCAGCAGCTCGCCATGCATGGCGGTGGTGAAGCTGTTGAGCGCCTGCGGGCGGTTCAGCGTCAGGGTGCGGACGGCACCTTCCTGGCTGACCAGGATCAGGGCTTGGGACTCGGCATTCGACACGGGTGGGGGCTCCGAAACATTCTTGACCGACCGGTAGGTAAATCGTAGCCTCGGCCTTGATCCACAACAAGACGAGCGGCCTCGGGATCAACCCGCAGTACCGCCAGCCCGGCCGCCCGCCCGGCCGCACCCACCCGCTCCAGGAGCCCCGCCCATGCCTTGTTACGCCATCGACGGCATCCGCCCGGTCGTCGACCCGACCGCCCATGTCCACCCGACCGCCGTCCTGATCGGCGACGTCATCGTCGGCCCCGGCGCCTACATCGGCCCGCTGGCCAGCCTGCGCGGCGACTTCGGCCGCATCGTCATCGAGCGGGGTGCCAATGTGCAGGACACCTGCGTGATGCACGGCTTCCCCGGCAGCGACACGGTGGTCGAGGAAAACGGCCACATCGGCCACGGCGCCGTGCTGCACGGCTGCGTGGTCCGGCGCGACGCGCTGGTGGGCATGAACGCGGTGGTGATGGACGAGGCCGAAGTCGGCGAGCAAACCATCGTCGCCGCCTGCGCCTTCGTGCGCGCCGGCCTGAAACTGCCCCCCCGCTCACTGGTCGCCGGCCTGCCCGCCAAGGTCGTGCGCGAACTGACCGCCACCGAGATCGCCTGGAAGCGCGAAGGCACCGGCGTCTACCAAGACCTGACCCTGCGCTGCCACGCCAGCCTGGTCGAATGCACCCCGCTCGAAGCGGTCGAACCCGACCGGCCACGCATGCCAGCCCCGGATGTCAAGCCGCTGGTGGCGACGAAGCGGGATGGGGGGTGAGCCCCGACCGGCTCACAGCGGTATCGGCACCAGCCTCATCCGCACGCCCGCATCCGTCACCCTGAAGTCCCCCGGCTGCATGCCGAGCAGTTTGATGCCTTCGCGCAGGCGGTCGTTGAAGCGGTGGACCTCGTGGTCCTGCAGGACCTCTTCCACCACGCGCGGGCCGACCCGTTCGACGGCTTCGGCGATGCGGCCGGGCAGGCCGGCGATGCTGAAGGTTTCGCCGCGCACGCCGTCCAGACGCACGGTGCCGTCGCTGGCCTGGTAGCGCAGGCCGGTTGCGAAGGTCAGGTTGCCGTCGAAGGTGCGGCGGGAAAACAGTGTCTCGTCGACGCCGACGTCGCAGCCGAACACCAGCTTGTTGTCGGCCGGCCGCAGCTTGAGCTTCGGGCGCAGCAGGTGCAGGTCGAAGATCTCGCCGACCCGGCGCTTGAGCGGGAAGCGCGGGGCCACCGCGTTGAGCAGGTCGATCTGGCTGAGGTTCCACTCGCGCTGGATGCCCTGAATGCCTTGCGCGCCCGCGCTGGCGCAGCCGCCCAGGGCCAGCAGCGGTGCCGCGCCCGCCCAGCTCAGGGCGCGCAGCAGGTGGGCACGGCGGGCCGGATCAGCGGCTCCGCGACAATCGACGTCGGTCAGGTTCTTCATGGCGCGATTCTGTCGTCCCCAGAGCCTGCCGGACCGCTCCAAGTGGCCCCTTGGAACCACCTGATACACCTGCGTCGACCACGGTCGATGCGGCATCGACAACGCCCACCCGAAGACGCACAAGATGGACCGCTACGTCATCGCCGGTTTCCCGGTCAAGCACAGCCGCTCGCCGGCCATCCACAGCCGCTTTGCTGCCGAGACCGGCGAGCCGGTGCAGTACGACCGGCTCGAGATCGCACCGGGCACCTTCGCCGCCCAGGTCCGCGCCTTCGCCGTCGATGGCGGCAAGGGCTGCAACATCACCGTGCCTTACAAGCTCGAAGCCTGGCAGGCGGCGGTGCGCCGCACCCCACGCGCCGAGCTGGCCCATGCGGTCAACACGCTGCGTTTCGATGCCGACGGCTGGGCCGGCGACAACACCGATGGTGCCGGCCTGGTGCACGACATCACCGTCAATGCCGGCGTGCCGCTCAAGGGCGCCCGTGTGCTGCTGATCGGCTCGGGTGGTGCCGGCCTGGGCGCCCTGGGTCCGCTGATCGAGGCTGGCGTGGCCGAGCTGGTGATGGTCAACCGCACCATTGCCAAGGCCGAAGAGGCGGTGGCCCGCCATGCGGCGCTGGCACAGGCTCATGGCGTGAGCCTGCGGGCCGGTGCGCTGGAAGAAGCTGGCAGTGGCCACGACATCGTCGTCAACGCGACCTCGGCCAGCCTGGCCGGTGCCGGCAGCCCCGTGGCTGCGAGCGCCTTGCGGCCCGGCTGTCTGGTGCTGGACATGATGTACGGCCCGGCCGCCCGGCCCTTCCTGGCCTGGGCCCGTGAGCAAGGGGCCGTCACCCGCGACGGTCTGGGCATGCTGGTTGAACAGGCCGCCGAGGCCTTCCAGTTCTGGCGCGGCGTGCGCCCGTCGACCGACGGCATCCTGGCCGCACTGCGGGCCGAGGTCGATGCCGCCTGAGGCAGCGGCCGCCCGGGCCGCAGCGCGCCTGCACATCGCCATCGCCGGTGCCGGCGTGTTGGGACGTCTGGCCGCGTGGGCGCTGGCGCGGGCCGGCCATGCCGTCACGGTGGTCGATCCGGCGACGGGTCCGGGCGCGCGCCATGACGGTCGCGGCGCAGCGGCGCAGACCGCCGCCGGCATGCTCAGCCCGCTGGCCGAGCTGGACAACGCCGGGCCCGAGGTGGCCGAACTCGGCTGGCGTTCGCTGGCGCTGTGGCAGGCCGTCGCGACCCGGCTGGCGGCCGCGCCCGATGCCTGTGCGGCCGCCGCACAGGCGCGCACCGACAGCCTTCGACTTGGCCAGCATGACGCGCCCGAGGTGCCCGGTCACGACGCCTTCGGCCCGATCGGGATGCGTCGACAAGGCAGCCTGCTGCTGGCCCATGGCAGTGACCTGGGCGCGGCCGAACGGGTCCTGAGCCGTGTCCGCCTCGGTGCCGGGCTGCGCACCGACTGGCCGCAGCCACAAGCCCTGGACCGAGCCACGTTGCGGGCGCTCGAACCCGCCGTCGACCCCGCCCTGCGGGCCTGGCTGTTGCCCGACGAAGGCCAGCTGGTGCCGGCCATGATGCTGGCGGGCCTGGCCGCAGCGACCTCCGCCGACCTCCGCTGGCGCTGGTCCACCTCGGTCGACGCGGTCGAGCCTGGCCTGCTGCGGCTGGCCGGTGGCGAGGGGCTGCGCTGCGACCTGGCGCTGGACCTGCGCGGCCTGGGCGCGCGGCCCGATGCCGCCGCCGGCCTGTCGGACATGCGCGGCGTGCGCGGCGAGCTGGTCTGGCTGCATGCGCCCGGCCTGCGACTGGACCGTCCGCTGCGCCTGCTGCACCCGCGTCACCGCGTCTACATCGTGCCGCGACCGGGCGAGCGGGTCGTCATCGGCGCCAGCGAGATCGAGAGTGAAGACCGCTCGCCCGCCAGCCTGCGCAGCGCCGTCGAGCTGATGGCTGCTGCGCACAGCGTGCTGCCCTCGCTCGCCGAGGCGCGCATCGTCCACCTCGAAACCAATCTGCGCCCCGCCCTGCCCGACCACGCGCCGCGCACCGAGGCCTGCGACGGCCTGTTGCGCATCAACGGCCTGTTCCGGCACGGCTGGCTGATCGCGCCGGCCCTGTTGCAAGACGGCCTGCGACGCGTCGGTCTGGCCAGCGCCCTGGACACCCTGATCGAAGGAAGCGCCGATGAACACGCATGAATCCGCCGCCGTCCTGCACCTGACGCTGGACGGCGTGAGCCTGAGCGCCGCCGCCGGCACGACGCTGGCCGAGCTGCTGGCGCAACACCCCGCCAGCGCCGCACTGGCGCCGGAGCGCTACGCCACCGCCGTCAATGGCGCCTTCGTGGCACGGGCTCGCCGCCTGAGCCACACCCTGCAGGACGGCGACGCCGTGACGCTGTTCCAGGCCATCGTCGGCGGCTGAGCCGCCCTGCAACGACTTGGCGTGACCTGACGCGACCTGACCTGACCTGACCCGACACGACCCGCCGCACCGAACATGACCGACACCCTGATGCACGCACGCCCCTGGTCCGCCTATGGCGTCAGCCTCGACAGCCGCCTGCTGCTGGGCACCGCCGGCTACCCCTCGCCGCAGGTGCTGCACGACGCCATTGCCGCCAGCGGCACGCAGGTCGTCACCGTGGGCCTCAAGCGCACGCTGGCCGCTGGTGGCGACAACGGCCACATCGCGGCGATCCAGCGTGCGCTGGTCGAACGCGGCGCCCGGCTCCTGCCCAACACCGCCGGCTGCCGCACGGCCGATGAGGCGATCACGCTGGCCCACATGGCGCGCGAGCTGTACGGCACGACCTGGCTCAAGCTCGAAGTCGTCGGCGACGAACACACGCTGCAGCCTGACCCCTGGGGCACCGTCGAGGCGGCCAGCACGCTGATCCGCGACGGCTTCGACGTCTTCCCCTACTGCACCGATGACCTGGTGACCTGCCAGCGCCTGCTCGATGCCGGCTGCCAGGTGCTGATGCCCTGGGGTGCGCCGATCGGCTCCGGACAGGGCCTGCTCAACCCCTGGGCGCTGCGCACGCTGCGCGAACGCTTGCCCGACGCCGTGCTGATCGTCGACGCCGGCATCGGCGCGCCTTCCCATGCGGCGCAGGCGCTGGAACTGGGCTATGACGCGGTGCTGCTGAACTCGGCGGTCTCGCAGGCCGGCGACCCGGTGCGCATGGCCGCCGCCTTCGGTCAGGCCGTGCGTGCCGGACGGCTGGCGCGCGAGTCCGGCGTGATGGCCCCGCAGGACATGGCGGTGGCCAGCACGCCGGTCGGCGGCCGACCCTTCCTGATCGGTTGACAGTCATGGCCAAGGCGATGGCTCATGCGCCGATCCACCCCAGCGTCGATCTGCCGTCGACCTGGTGTGACGACGCCCACGTGCAGGCGCTCGCAGCGGCTTGCGACATCACGGTCCGACCCGATGCGACGCTGACCCAGCCACGGATCGACGGCCACCAAGGCCCGTCCATCCTTGCGCCGGAGCTGTGCGACGACGGCCGCGCCTTGCGGCTGGACACGCCGCATGCCAGCGGCCGGCTCTGGCTGCCCACGCCAGTCGACACCAGCGCGGCGAGCCGGCGCATCGTCGCCACGGCCCACGCGGCCGCGCTGGCCCGGGGCTTTGTCGACGCCGATGCGGCGGTGATCGCCGCCATGGCCGTGCAAGCGGTCGCCACGGACACGCCGATCCACCGCTTCATGCAGCAGCCGGAGCTGCTGCCGATGCTCGACGGCGCCGACGATGTCGAGCCTCCGGCGCCCCGCCCGGCCCCGCCCTTCGGGCCTGGCCTTTATGCGCTGGTCGACGAGGCGGCGCGGGTCGACGCCATCCTGGCGGTGGCGGGCGACGATCTGTGTGCCCTGCAGTTGCGCATCAAGCGCGAGGCCCATGCCGGCCTGGACGATGCGGCCTTCGAGGCCCATGTGCGGGCCCAGGCCACGCTCGCCGCCGACGCCCTGATCGCCCACCGTGCCACGGGCCACATCGTGCTGGTCATCAACGACCACTGGCGCGTGGCCGGCCAACTGGTCGCCGCCTGGCAAGGCGATGCGCGGCGGGCGGCGGTGCGCATCGGCATGCACCTGGGTCAGGAAGACCTGGCCGCGCTGGGCCGCGAAGGCCGCGCCCAACTGCAGGCCCTGCTGCACGCCGACCCACAACGGCCGCTGGCGCTGGGCCTGAGCTCGCACAGCCTGTGGGAACTCGCCCGCGCCCGCGCCATGGGCCCGGCCGTCGTCGCCTGCGGTCCCGTCTGGCCCACGCTGACCAAGGCCATGCCCTGGCGCGCGCAGGGGCTGGACAACCTGGCCTGGTGGACGGCCATGGCCGGCCTGCCGGTGGTCGCGATCGGCGGCATCCTGAGCCCCGCGCAGCTGCGTTCGGCCGCGTCCACCGGTGCGCCGGTCGCCTGTCTGGTGCGGGCCCTGAACGACGACGGACTGGCCCAGTGGTCGGCCTGGCAAGACGCCTGGACCGAAGGACGGCGCGCCAGCGCCAGCCGCCCGAGCGTGGCTTGGCCGCATCCCAGCCTGCCCGGCCCCTTCGCGCCCCTCGCCGCGCCGCGCAAGAAAGCACCGGCCGATCCGAACAAGTACACGGTCGAGAACCGCCCCAGCGCGATCGACGGCACCGGCGCCTTCGCGGGCGAGGACATCCCCGCCTACAAGAAGATCGGCGAGATCCGCGGCGAGGCCATCAGCGTGCGCGAGGCCCGCCAGCGCGTGAAGGGCCAGGCCCGCATCATGATGGTCGAGATCAGCGACAAGCGCGCCATCGACGCGACCCATTCGAGCGATCCGCTGCGCTACACCAACCACTCCTGCCAGCCCAACGCCGTGCTGCGCATCCGCGGCGGTCGGGTCGAGCTCTACGCCATGCGCGCGATCGCGGCGGGTGAGGAACTGGTGGCCGACTATGGCGAGACACACCACGAGGGCAAGCTCACCTGCCGCTGTGGCGTGCCGAACTGCCGGGGCGCCCTGTAGAAGGTCAGGCAGCGCCGCGAACCGGCGCGCTCACCTCATCGGCGAGAACGCCAGCGGCGCGCACACCCAGGACGTCATCGTCGTCAGCGAGGCCGGTCCGCCCTTGGGCGGCCAGATGCCTTGCTTGACGGCATCGGCACGGAACTGCGAGCGCTGTTCGAGGCTGTCATAGGCCCAGATGTTGAGGAAACGCGGCTGCTCGCCGTCCAGCGCGGTGAAGGCGCCGATCAGCGGCGACATGGCGTGGCGTGCAGGCACGGCTTCCTTCCAGGCCTCAATCGTCTGGCCGAGCAGGCCCTGGCGCAGACCATAGGTGCGGAACTCGTACCAGCGACCGTGGGCACCGGCCTGCGGCGGGTTGAGGAAGGGGAACAGCGCATGGCTCTGCGAACGCAGCGAGACCAGCCATTCGGCGCAGCCCAGCGGGTCGGCCGACAGCAGCAGCTTCTGGCGCGCGGCGACCAGCGCGTTGGCGTCGTCGAACGCGCGCAGGATCAGCACGCGGCTGAGTTCGCCGATGTCGGAGGCGAAGGCGCCGACCAGCGTGCCGCCGGCATCGGGCAAGGCCTTCTTCAGCGCGGCATAGACCGAGGCATTGCTGAAGACCTTGATCTCGAGCGTGGTGACGTCGTACAGGGTGGTCATGGGAGAAGTCCGATCAACAAAGGGAACCGAGGGAGGTGGTGGTGTCCGGCTCAGGCCGATGCGGATGCCGCAGCCGATGCCGATGCCGCAGCTCGCGAGGTCAGCGAGCCATGGCCGTCGTCCTCGCGCAAGAAATGCGAGGCCGGCATGACCCGCAGGTCGCTGGCGATGCGCGGGCTGAAGTCCATCTGGTCGAGCACATCGCGCTGCAGGTCGATGCCGGGCGCGATCTCGAACAGCTCGACCCCGCCGTCGACCAGCCGGAAGCTGGCGCGCTCGGTCAGGTAGAGCGCGCTCTGGCCGCGCTGCAGGGCCTGCGGGCCGCTGAAGGTGATCTGTTCGACCGCACGCACGAGCTTGCGCACCTGGCCCTGGCGCGTCACGCGCATCTGGCCGTCGCCGGTTTCGAGCTGGACGCCCTTGGCCGCGAAGGTGCCGCAGAACACGACCTTGCGGGCGTTCTGGGCGATGTCGATGAAGCCGCCCGGACCGACGGCCAGGCCGCCAAGCTTGGAGACGTTGACATTGCCCAGCGCGTCGAACTCGCCAAAGCCGAGGAAGGCCAGAGCCAGCCCGCCGCCGCCGTAGAAGTCGAACTGGGTCGGCGCGTCCAGCATGGCGCTGGCGTTGCGGGCATAGCCGAACAGCACGCCGTCGAGCAGGCTGCCGCCATAGGTGCCGTGTTCGATGGTCTGGTGGATCCGGTCGAGTTCGCCACGCCGCACGACCAGCTTGGCGACCGCGTCGGGCACGCCCACGCCGTAGTTGACGACCGCGCCGTCGACCAGTTCGCAGGCCGCACGACGCGCCACCGCGAGCCGTTCGCTGAAGGGCTCATCGGCCAGCGCCTCGGCCACCGCCGCCGCACGCGCCGCGCCGGTCAGCTCGCCCGACAGGCTGGCGTCGAAGGGGATGTCGTAGCTGGTGCGCTGGTTCGCGTCGACCACGATGGCATCGACCCAGGCGGCCGGGATGCGGACCTCGCGGGCCTTGAGCGCGCCACGCGGCAAGCGTTCGCGCACCTGCACGATGACACGCCCGCCGCTGTTGCGGGCGGCCAGCGCGATGGCCTGGGCATCGAGGTTGGCGGCCTCATGCTCGAAGCTGATGTGACCGTCCTCATCGGCGGCCGATGCCCGCACGATGGCCACGTCGACGCGGTAGGGCTTGTAGCGCAGGTACTCGCGGCCATCGAGGCGGATGAGCTCGGCCAGCTCGTCGCGGGCGGCCTCGTTCATGCGCCCGCCGCCGTGACGCGGGTCGCAGACCGTGCCCAGGCCGACGTGCGTGATCAGGCCGGGCTGGCCGGCACCAATGGCGCGGAACAGCTGCGAGGACACGCCGCCCGGCAGGATGTAGGCCTCGATGCGGTTGTCGCGGGCGAGCTGCTGCATGCGCGGCGACCAGACCCAGTGGCCGCCGATCACCTTGCGCACCAGACCTTCATGGGCAAAGCAGTTCATGCCCCGGCTGGCCTTGTCGCCGATGCCCAGCGCATGCACCGCCGTCAGGCCGCGCGGCGCGCCGGTGGCGAGGAAACGGCGCTCGATGGCCTGGAAGACGCAGGTCGCCTCCATCAGGCCGCCGCCACCGCCCATCAGCGCGACGGTCGCGCCATCGGGAATCAAGGCTGCGGCCGCATCGGCGCTCATGAACTTGTCGTGCATGGTCATCATCCCCGGCTCAGCGGTGCACGTCGTAGAGCGCCGCGCCCTTCTTGCCCAGGCTGCGGGCGATGACGCTGCGGTGGATCTCCGAGGTGCCGTCGAAGATGCGGTAGATGCGGGCATCGCGGAAGTAGCGCTCGATTGGCAGTTCCTTGCAGTAGCCCATGCCACCGAAGACCTGCACCGCCCGGTCGACCACCCGGCCCAGCGTCTCGGCCGCATGGACCTTGACCATCGCGATGGTGTCGCGCGCATCGATGCCGCGGTCGATCATCCAGGCCGCCTGCCAGACCATCAGGCGCGCGGCGTTGATCTCGATGACGCTGTCGGCCAGCATCTGCCCGACCATCTGGAAGTCGGCGATCTTGCTGCCGAACTGCTGGCGGTCCTGTGCGTAGGCGCTGGCCTGTTCCAGCACATGGCTGGCCTTGCCGACCGCACGCGCGCCGACCTGCGCCAGGCGCACGACATTGAGCGCACCCATGGCCAGCTTGAAGCCCTGGCCCTCGGCACCCAGCAGGGCCAGCGGCTCCAGCACGACCTGGTCGAAGAACAGCTCGACGTGGGGCGTGCCGCGCAGGCCCATCATCTTCTGGTCCTTGCCCACGGTGAATCCCGGCAGACCTTTGTCGACCATGAACATGCTGATCTCGCGTTCGCCGGTGCGGGCAGAGACCAGGAAGAAGTCGCTCCACAGACCATCGCTGATGAAGTGCTTGCTGCCGTTGAGCACCCAGCGCCCGCTGGCATCGCGCCGGGCCGTCGTGCGGATGCCCTGGGCGTCGGAGCCGGCACCTGGCTCGGTGATGGCGATCGCGCAGGTGCGTCGGCCGTCGATGGCCGGCCGGAGCCAGCGCTCGATCTGCTCGCCACGGCATTCGAGCAGGGGCTCGTAGACGTTGCCGAAGGCACGCCGGATCAGGTAGTCGCTGGTGTGGCCGAACTGCTCCTCGCAGAGGATGCGGTCGAGCGTCGACAGACCCCCGCCACCAAGCTCAGCGGGCATGTTCATCGCGTAGAGCCCGAGGCTGCGCGACTTCTCGAACACGGCCATGGCGGTGTCGCGGTCCAGCTCGCCGTCTTGCTCCAGGCGCTCTTCGAGCGGCTGCAGTTCTTCACGGATGAAGCGACGCACCGTGTCGATCATCATCTTCTGTTCGTCGTCGAGGGCGAAGTCCATCATGGGTCCGTAGGGCGTGTCGAGAGGGGTGGGCAGGTGAGCGTGCGTGAGGGCGTGCGGGCGGTCCACAGCCTCAGGCCAGGTAGAAGTCGACGATGCGGTCGCGCACCGCCTCGAACATGCCGATGCCGGTGAGCGTGGCGCAGCCGCGTGCGCGGGCCGCCTCGATCAGCGGCGGGATGGCCGGCTGGGTCACGACATCGCTGACAAAGGTCGACGCGGCCAGGCGCGTGACGTCGACCGGCAGCGGGTCGCCACGTGTCATGCCCATCGGCGTGGCATTGGTGACGAGGTCGTAGCCGGTCGGGTCGAGACCGCCAATGCCCACGCGCAGTGGCTCGGCACGGCCGGCGGCGTAGCGGCGCAGCTTGTCGGCCAAGGCCTCGCGGCGGGCAGCATCGGCCTCGTGCAGGTCCAGCGTGGCCACGCCGGCATCGACCAGCGCGTGGGCGATCGCCGAGCCCGCGCCACCGGCACCGACCAGCAGCGCGCGCCGGCCCTGCAGCACCGCGCCGGCGGCCCGCATGCCCGCGACATGGCCGTCGCCATCGCACATGTCGCCCAACCAGCCACCGCTGGGTGCGTGGCGTCGCAGGATGTTGACGGCGCCGATCGAGCGGGCGCGCGGCGTCAGCGCATCGCACAAGGGCAGCACCGCGAACTTGTGCGGCACCGTCACGATGATCCCGTCGACATTGCGCTGGCAGCGGATCGCGGCGCACCAGTCGGCCAAATCGTCCGGCGCGACATGGGCCGGCACGCAGACCGCATCGGCGCCACGCGCACGCATCAGCGCGGTCACGCCGGCCGGCGACTTCACCTGCGCGATCGGATCGCCGACGATCAGGATCACGCGGGTGGCGCCGCTGTAGTGGGCGAGGAAGGCGTCGTCGTTCGGGGGCAAGTCAATGCTCAAGCTCATGCTCATCCTCATGCTCATGCAGAGGGGCCGCAGCGGCGGCCGTTCGTCTTCGTTCACATCAGTATAAATAGACTTTCGTTCAATTGTGGAATAGCATTCCGGAAATCCATGCAATGAACCCAACACCGACGATGGAGCAGCCATGTCCGGCGTGATGCAAAGAACCCTGGCCATCCTGGAACGTCTGGCCGCCGAGGTGCAAGGCGTGCCACTGGCAACGCTGGCCGACGAGCTGGACATCCCGCGCAGCGCCGCGCACCGGCTGCTGATGGAACTCGCCGAGCTGGGCTGGGTGCGCCAGTCGCGCGAGCGTGGCGACTACATGCTCACCACCAAGCTGGTGTCCATGGGCATGAACTACCTCAAGGCCTCCGGCGTGATCGACCTGTGCCAGCCCATCCTCGACCGCCTCGCCGAGGCCAGCGGCGAGCTGGTGCGGCTGGGCGTCGTCGACGTCGACCACATCACCTGGGTGTCGCTGTCGCAAGGCACCCGCTCGGGCCTGCGCTACGACCCCGACCAGGGCATCGACGTGCGGCTGTCCTGCACCTCGTCCGGCCTGGCCTGGCTGTCGACGCTGCCCGAGGACGACGCCATCGCGCTGGTCAGCCGGCAAGGCCTGGGCCTGCCGCCGGCCTACGGGCCGAACGCGCCGACCTCGATGCAGGCGCTGCTCAAGCAGGTCCGCGCGGTCCGCAAGCAAGGCTATGCGCTGACCTGCGAGACCTATGCACCCGGCCTGAATGCGATGTCGACCGCCATCGTGCCGGCGGGCAAGGGGGCGGTCGGCGTGCTGGCCATGTCGGGGCCGGCGGTGCGTCTGACCGAATCCAAGATGTTGCAGTGGGCCCCCGACCTGATGGCCGCTGCGCAGGAGCTGGCTGCGATCAGCGCAGCCTCGCCGCTGTTCAACCGGGCCTACGCGCCAGTGCCTTCGGCCTGATCGCCGCGATGAACCAAGCCCGCGCCAACGCGGCCCTGCCCGCCCGTTGCGACCTGGTGGTGATCGGCTCCGGCGCCGGTGGCCTGAGCGCGGCCGTGACCGCCGCCCACCTCGGCCTGTCCGTCGTCGTGATCGAGAAGGAGCCGCTGTTCGGTGGCACCACCGCCTGGTCCGGCGGCTGGATGTGGGTGCCGCGCAACCCGCTGGCCCGCGCCGCCGGCATCGTCGAAGACCTCGACGGTCCACGCACCTACCTGCGCCACATCCTGGGTGATCGCGGCGATGCGGCGCGCATCGAAGCCTTCCTCGCCCATGCGCCGGACATGGTGCAGTTCCACCTCGACCACAGCGCCCTGCGCTTCATCGACGGCAACCACATCCCCGACTTCCACGGCGGCGTGCCCGGCGCGCTCGACGGTGGCCGTTCGGTCTGCGCCGCGCCCTTTGATGCCGCCCAGCTGGGGCGCGCGCTGATGGCGCGCCTGCGTCCGCCGCGCGACATCCTCAGCTGGCTGGGCATGAGCATCGGCAGTGACCTGCGCCACTTCATGCGTGCCAACCGGTCCTGGGACGCCTTCGCCTACGTCAGCCGCCGGCTGCTGCGCCATGCGCTGGACCACCTCACCCACGGACAAGGCCGGCTGCGCATGGGCGGCAATGCGCTGGTCGCCGCCTTGCTGGCGTCCGCGAAAGCGGCGGGCGTGGCGCTCTTGCACAGCCATGCCGCCAGCGCCCTGCTGCGTGACGAGCGCGGTCGCGTCAGCGGCGTGATCGTCCAGACCCCCGATGGCCACGCGCATCGCGTCGAGGCAACACGCGGCGTCGTGCTCGCCAGCGGCGGCTTTGCGCACGACGACGTCCGCAAGGCCGCGCTGTTCAAACACGCCCCCACCGGCCGCGAACACCCCAGCGCCGCTGCACCCGGCAGCACCGGCGATGGCCTGCGCATGGCCGAGTCCATCGGCGCGCGCATCGACACCCGCATGGCCCATGCAGGGGCCTGGGCGCCAGTCTCCCTGCTGCCACGATCGACCGGCACGCTCGATGCGTTCGTGCACCTGGTCGACCGCGGCAAGCCCGGCCTGATCGCGGTCGACGCCAGCGGACGCCGCTTTGCCAACGAGGCCGGCAGCTACCACAGCGTCATGCGCGGCCTGTTTGACCGCCTCGGCGAACACAGCGCCCAACCCGGCCAGCCGCTGCAGGCCTGGCTGATCTGTGACCACCGCTTCCAGCGCCGCTACGGCCTGGGCCACAGCAAGCCCTGGCCCTTCCCGCTGGCACCGTGGCTGCACAGCGGCTACCTGCAAAGGGCCGACAGCCTGACCGCGCTGGCGCGCCGCTGCGGCATCGACGCCCAGGGCCTGGTTGCCGAGGTGGCCGGCTACAACGTGCATGCCCGCCACGGCCACGACCCGGCCTGGGGCCGTGGCAGCAGCGCCTACGAGCGCCTGCAGGGCGACGCCGAACACGCCGGCCCCAACCCCTGCGTCGCGCCGATCGAACACGGCCCCTTCTACGCGCTGCGCATCGTGCCGGGCAGCCTCGGCACCTTCGCCGGGCTGCGGGCCGACGCACACGCCCGGGTGCTGGACACACAAGGCGACGTCGTGCCAGGCCTTTACACCGCCGGCAACGACATGGCCAGCCTGATGGGCGGCCACTACCCCAGCGGCGGCATCACGCTGGGCCCAGCGATGACCTTCGGCTACGTGCTGGCGCACCATGCAGCCGGGCGGGCCCTGCCGATGCCCATGCCGATGCCCATGTCGGACGCCATGCCACCGTCCACCTCTTGACCTCTTGACCTCTCGACATCTTGACCTTTCGAGCCGCACGATGACCCGTCGCTATGCCCTGGCCCAGCTGATGGCCCTGCCCCTGAACCCGGCGCAGATGATCCAGCTCGCCGCCGACACCGGCTGCAGCGCCGTCGGCATCCGCCTGCTGCCGACCGCGCCAGGCGGCATCCACCACCCGCTGATGCACGACGCCGCAGGCCGCCGCGAGGCCCTCGCCGCGATGCGCGACACCGGTGTGCGGGTGCTGGACCTTGAGGTCGCACGCATCGACACCGACTTCGACGTCGGCCGCTTCGAGCCCTTCCTGGCCTGCGGCGCCGAACTCGGTGCGGCCCATGTGCTGGTCGCTGGCGACGACCCGGACGAGGCCCGCCTGAGCGCGTCCTTCGCCGCCTTCTGCGCCGCCGCCGCCCGCCACGGCCTGAGCGCCAACCTGGAGTTCATGCCCTGGACGGCGGTGCCGTCGCTGGGCGTGGCGCAGCGCATCGTCCAGACCGTCGACCAGCCCAACGCGGCGGTGCTGGTCGACGCCTTGCACTTTGCCCGCTCACCCAGCAACCTCGACGACCTGGCCGGCTGGCCCCGCCAACGCCTGAACTACGCCCAGATCTGCGACGGCCTCGTGCCCGGCCCCAGCACCGTCGCCGGCCTGATCCACGACGCCCGCTGCGAACGCCTCTTGCCCGGCGAAGGCGGCATCGACCTGGTCGAACTGTTCGCCCGCCTGCCGGCCGACCTGCCCATCAGCATCGAGGTCCCGAGCGAATCGCGCAGCGCCGCCCTGGGCCACAAAGCCTGGGCCCGCCTGGCCATCGCCGCCACCGACCCAGTACTCGCCGCCGCCGATGCACGTCGCGCGCAGCGGTCAGCGGCACAGGCCCAGCCCGGCGGCTGATCAAACGCGGGGCATGGTGGCTCAGGGTGTGAGCCATGCGGCGCCATCGGCGACTCGGTGATCGCAAGCGTCAGGCCGGGACCCGAGACATCCGCGTCAGCCTGGGTTCGCCCCCCCGGGGATGAGGGCCGATCAACACGCCGCGACAGGCCCTCGGCGCACGATCTTGAATGCTATTCTGCGCAACACCCCGACCTCAAGAGGACGCCAGATGATCCAATGCCACGTGGGGCGCCTCATGGCCCGTGACGGCTTGCGGGTTGCGGATGTCGCCCGGGCCACCGGCCTGAACCGCAGCACCGTCACGGCCCTGGCTCGCGGACGTGCGACGCGGATCGAGCTGCCCCATGTGGAGGCGCTGTGCGGCCTGCTGGGTTGCACCGTCGGGGACTTGTTCGAATACATCGCGGACGGGCAGCAGCCGGTGCTGACCCGATCCGAAGGGGAGCGTCATCCATGAGCCTCAGCGCCAACCGTTGGCATGTCATCGCCCCATCCAGCTACCCGTGGGAACAGGAGGCGCTGGAGTGGCTGCGCGCCCAGTTGCCCGATCGCGAGCCCTGGCACGTCTGGACCAACTTCGAGTTCATCGACGACGAGGGCAAGGTCAACGAGGTCGACGCGCTCGCGCTGACCCCCGCCGGGCTGTTCCTGGTCGAGATCAAGTCGCGTCCGGGCAGCGTCAGCGGTGACGCCCACACCTGGACCTGGAGCACCGACGGCCGTGAGCGCTCGGTCGACAACCCGCTGCTGCTGACCGACCGCAAGTCCAAGCGCCTGGCCAGCCTGCTCAGGCGCCAGCCAGCCATCGTCAAGGCCAAGATGCGGCTGCCCTTCGTGACGCCGCTGGTTTTCCTGTCGTCCACCTCGCTGGCCTGCCGGCTGCAAGGGCAGGCCCGCAGCGGCGTCTACCTGCGGGGCCGGCCGCAGCAGGATCACGACGACGGCATCGTCGCGGCCCTGACCTTTGGCAGCCGTGGCGAGATCAGCGCCGCCCCGCTGGATAGCGCCGCCGTGAAGGCGCTGGCCAAGGGCCTCGCCGAAGCGGGCGTGAGGCCGTCCAACAAGCACCGCCAGGTCGGCGACTACCGGCTCGACAAGCTCATCGTCGATGGCGACAGCTACCAGGAATGGCAGGCCCGCCATGTCGGCGTGGACGTGCAGCGCCGGGTGCGCATCTACAACCTCGCCAACGCCGCCAGCCCCGAGGCCCGACTGAGCCTCGTGCGGCAGGCCCAGCGCGAGTTCAAGATGCTCGAAGGCATCGAACACAGCGGCATCCTGCGTTGCCGCGAGTACAAGGACAGCGAGCTCGGTCCCGCCCTCGTCTTCGACCTGGATGACCGCGCGGTGCGGCTCGATCACCTGATGCGCGACCACGGCGCACGCCTGGGCCTGAGCCAGCGCCTGCAACTGGTGCGCGAGATCGCCGAGGTGCTCAAGTACGCCCACTCGCGCCGCCTCCACCACCGCGCGCTGGGGCCGCAGAGCGTGCTGGTGCGTGACATCGAGACCGCCGCGCCGCGCGTGCAGCTGATGAACTGGCAGACCGCCGCACGAGAGGCCGACGGCGCGGGCACCGGTTCATCGACCACGCTGCACCGGCACACTGGCACCGCCCATGTCCAGTCCTACGTCGAGGACCCGGGCCTCGTCTACCTGGCCCCAGAGACCGCGCGCGATGATCCGGCCCATGGTGCCGAGCTGGATGTCTTTTCGCTCGGCTGCCTGACGTGGCTGATCTTCACCGGCCAGCCTCCGGCCACGTCCATCCTGGACCTGCACGACAAGCTGCGACGTGGCCAGGGCCTGCAGCTGTCGGCCGCGCTGGACGGCTGCCCCACCCGCCTGCAGGAACTGGTGCAGTTCGCCACCAACCCTGCGGTCGTCACCCGCTACGGCACGATCCAGGAGTTCCTCGACGAGCTCGACAAGGTCGAGGAAGAACTCACCCGGCCGGACCCCGAGGCCACCGTCGACCCCAGCTTGGCCAACCTGGGCGACCGGCTCGAAGGCGGCTACACCGTCGTCCGCCGCCTGGGCCGCGGCTCGTCCAGCGACGCGTTGCTGGTGCGCCCGGAAGGCAGTGACGACGAGCTGGTCCTCAAGATCGCCGTCGACGGCAGCCACAACGAGAACCTGCTGGCCGAGGCCGAGGCGCTCGGCAAGCTGCGCCACCCCAACATCGTCGAGCTGCGCGGCATCACCCAGGTGGCCGGCCGCACCGCACTGCTGCTCAAGAGCGCCGGTGACGAGACACTCGCCCAGCGCATCAAGGCCGATGGCCGCCTGACGCTGGAGATGCTGCAGCGCTGGGGCGAGGAACTGCTCGATGCCGTGCGCCTGCTCGAAGAGAACGCGGTCGTGCACCGCGACATCAAGCCCGACAACATCGGCATCAGCAAGAACCGCACGGGGCGCCTGACGCTGGTGCTGTTCGACTTCTCGCTGACCCGCACCCCGCCCGAGAACCTCAAGGCCGGCACGCCGCCCTACCTCGACCCTTTCCTGGGCCTGCGTCCGCAGCGCCGCTGGGACCTGCAGGCCGAGCGCTTCGCCGCCGCCGTGACGCTCTACGAGATGGCCGTCGGCCGCGTGCCGCGCTGGGGTGACGGCCAGACCGCCGCCGAGCTGAGCGAGGCCGAAGCCACGCTCGAGATCGACCGGCTCGACCCCGCCGTGCGCGAGCCGCTGCGTGCCTTCTTTACCAAGGCACTGGCGCGGCACGCGCGCGAACGCCACGACAACGCCGAGGACCTGCTGCGCGCCTGGCGCACCGTGTTCGAGCGCGCCAGCACCGCCCATCCGGTGGCTGCGCCCCAGGGCTTCGAGGCGCTGGCGCTGACCGTCACGCCCACCACCACGCTGGCCGAACTGGGCTACAGCCTGGAGGCCATCGACGTGCTCGACCGCATGGGCATCCACAACGCCGTCGAGCTGCTGGCGGTCGATCGGGTGCGCTTTCGCTACCTGCGCGGCGTGGGCAACAAGCTGCGGCAGGAGATCCGCCTCAAGGCCAAGGAACTGGCCCGCCTGCGCCCCGACCTGATGAAGGGTCGCGGCAGCCTGCACGAGGGCGACGAGAGCGAGCCCGAAGACCTGCAACTGCCACGCGCGGTCAATGAACTGGCCGACGCCCTGCTGCCCAGTCGCCCGGCCGGTGATGACCGCCCCGAAGAGGCTGCGCTGGCGATCTACCTCGGCCTGGAAGGTGAACAGGCCCCCGGCCGCTGGCCCACGCCGGGCGAAGCCGCCCTGGCTGCGCGGGTGGACCGGGCGGTGCTGATCGAGGAGATCGCCCGGGCCCGTCAGCGCTGGCTGAAGAACAAGTTCTTCACGGCGCTGCGCAAGGACCTGCACGAGCTGCTGCAGTCCCAGGGTCAGGTGATGACGCTGCACGAGGCCGCCCTCGCCCTGCTGGCCTTGCGCGGCTGTGCCGCCCAGGACGACGACAGCCGCCTGCGCATGGCCTGCGCCGCCCTGCGCGCCGCCGTCGAGGCCGATGCCCAGACCGAACAACCGCGCTACGAGGCCCACCCCAGCGAGGCCGGCCCCTTGATCGCCGCCAGCGTCGCCTGGGCCGACTACGCCCGCCAGCTTGGCCTGGCCGCCGACACCTGTGCGATGGCCGACCCCCTGCTGCCGCCCGAACGGGCGCTGCAGGCGCTGGAAGCCGTGCGCGCGCCCGGCCAGATCACCGCCGAGGGTGCCGATGCAGACGAGCTGTTCGGCACGCCGCGCGCCGCCGTGAACGCGGGCCCGGGCCACACATCGGCCGCTGCCGCACCCCTCAACGCCACCCGCTTGCTGCGCCTGGCGACCAACGCCTCGCGCAACGCCGCGCTGTCGGCCCGGCAGGAGATCTACCCCCGCGGCATGCCCGCGCTGCAGTCGCTGCGCCAGTCGATCAATGCCCTGGTGGGCGTGAAGCTGACCGAAAGCCAGTTGCAAGACCGCGTGCGCGGCCGCTACCCCGAGGCCGAACCCCTGCCCGGCCGCCCGCTGCTGGACCGCCTGATCGAGGCCGTCGGCGCGCCGCTGATCTGGGACGAGGCGGCTCGGCACTACGACGCCTTGCGTGTGGACGACCACGCCAGCGCCGGCACCAGCACCTACCTCGGTCGCCACGCCACCCGCCTGCCCGGCCGCACCCGCGCAAGCGCCACCAGCGCCGACGACGAGGCCCGCCTGGCCCGGCTGGCCGATGCCAGCGCGCTGGAACAGCGCCTGCAACACCACCTGCAGCAGGGTGGCCTGCTCAGCCTGACCGTCGAGCCCCGTCTGGCCCGCCATGCCGAGGCCGAGCTGCTGCGCCGCTTCGGGCCCGCATCGACCGGTCAGCCCGGCCTGCAACGCCTGAGCCTCGATGCCCTGCTGCTGCGCGAGCTGCGCACCCAGGCCTATGCCCGCAGGGTCGACTGGGCCACCGTGCTGCGCGCCGATGCCGCGCCGGCCGGCAGCCGCGACTGGACCAACCTGCTGCGCCTGGTGCAGCTCACCCTGCCCGCCCTGCAACAGGCCTTGCTCAACAGCCCCGCGCCGCTGCTGGTGGTGCATGCCGGCCTGCTGGCGCGCTACGGCCTGATGCGGCTGGTGACCGAGCTGGAAGACCAGTCCGGCCGGCCGGGCCGCACGCCCGCCGCCTGGCTGCTGCTGCCCGGCCAGCGGCCCGGCGTGGCCGAGATCGACGGCACGCCGGTGCCGCTGGTCCACGCCCAGGCCGTCGCCGCGCTGCAGCCGGCCTGGATCGGAAACGAACACCGCAGCGCGCACCTGCTGGGCCACACACACCTGCAAGGCCACACACACCTGCACCACAACAACACGATGGGAGAGCGCCCTTGATCCACGCCCGAAGCCTGCTCGACGACCTGACCCGCCAGCTCAAGCGCCTGGAAGACGACCTGCGCCAGCGCCTGTTCACCGACGCCGAGCTGCCCGAGCTGGCCACCGAGCTGAGGCAGGAATGGCAGGCCGCGCGCGATGCCGAACGCTGTGCCGAGACCTTCGAGAGCTGGGTCGAGCAGGTGCTGACGCAGGCGGGGGTGCACTGGCTGCTCAGCGGCGTGTTCCTGCGCTTCATCGAGGACAACGAGCTGATCGAACGCCCCTGGCTGGCCGGCCCGCCCGCCAGCGGCCGGCTGGCGCTGGCGCAGGACCGGCACGAGACCTACTTCCGCGCCCATCCGCTGGAAAACGACCGCGACTACCTGCTGGCCGCCTTCCACGAGGCCGGCAGCCTGCCGGGGCTGCACACCTTCTTCGACGACGCCCACAACCCCGTCTTCCGCCTGCCCATCAGCGGCGATGCCGCTCTGGCGCTGCGCCAGTTCTGGCAGCAGGTCGACCCGGACACCGGCGAGCTGGTGCACGACTTCTGTGACGCGGCGCGCAACACGCGTTTCCTGGGCGACCTCTACCAGGACCTGAGCGAGGCCACACGCAAGCGCTATGCGCTGCTGCAGACGCCCGAGTTCGTCGAAGAATTCATCCTCGACCGCACGCTGACCCCCGCGATCCGCGAGTTCGGTTTCCGCGAGGTGCGCCTGATCGACCCGACCTGCGGCAGCGGCCACTTCCTGCTCGGCGCCTTCCATCGCCTGGTGGCCGAATGGCTGCAGGCCGAACCCGGCCGCAACCCGAAGGACGTGGCGCAGCGCGCGCTGCACGGCGTGGCTGGCGTCGACCTGAACCCCTTCGCGGTCGCCATCGCCCGCTTCCGCCTCTGGGTCGCCGCCCTCCAGGTCGCCGAGGTCCGCCGCCTGGCCGACGCCCCCGACTTCACGGTCCACGTCGCCATCGGCGACAGCCTGCTGCACGGCAGCCGCTTCGGCCTGAGCGAATCCGACTCGCTACTTGATGAATCCGAAACCCTTGCCGGCTATGGGCTGCACCATGCCTACGTGAGTGAAGACCTGGCCCAGGTGAACGAGATCCTCGGCCGCCAATACCACGCTGTGGTCGGTAACCCGCCTTACATCGTGGTGGACGACGCCAAACTGAATGCAGCGTATCGCAAACGTTATTCAAGTTGCCAAGGCCAGTATTCTCTTGGCGTGCCATTCACCGAGCGATTATTTGACTTAGCAATTCAAAAGACCAATCGATCAGACGCCGGATTTGTCGGCCTAATCACAACCAACTCCTTCATGAAACGGGAGTTTGGCCCCAAACTGGTCAAAACAATTCTCCCAATGTTCGATCTGACGCACGTCGTCGACACATCAGGCGCATACATCCCTGGCCACGGAACACCTACAGTTATTCTTTTCGGACGAAGTCGCTCGCCACTGAGCGAATCAGTTCGCGCAGTCCTTGGCATCAAGGGCGAGCCAACCCAGCCAGACGATCCAGCCAATGGCCTCGTTTGGAATTCCATCCTAAGCGGTATTGATCAACCCGGCTTCGAGAACGACTACGTCAGCGCAACCGACATGGCGCGAGTCAAGTTCCACCGACACCCGTGGCGTATCGGCGGCGGCGGCGCGGCTGAACTTTCGGATGAACTCGACGATCGTTTTTCAGCTCGCTTTCCGCGTGGCTCAGTTGTATCAGGTACTGGAAGAACAAGTGCTGACGAAGCATTCGTTGTACCTGCATCGATACCACGACGATTGGACCTGGAGAAAAATGCGTTCGGTTCTCTGGTTGAGGGTGACAAGGTTCGGGACTGGACGCTGACAGCCAGCGAAACAGTATTCACGCCCTATGGCGAGGAAGGACTGTTGCCACAGAAAGAATTGCCTCGGGCCCTGCAGTGGCTCTGGCCAGTACGTACATCGCTCGGGGCTCGAATCACTTTCGGGCGCACGACGTATGCGCAGGAGGGGCGCCCTTGGTGGGGCTGGCACCAGGTTACTGTTGATCGACTTTACTACAACAACATCATCGCATTCAGCGAAATCGCCACCCACAACCACTTCGTCCTTGACCGCGGCGGCAAGGTGTTCAAGCAGACGGCCCCGGTCATCAAGCTGCCCGCTGGCAGCAGTGAAGATGAACACCTGGGGTTGCTCGGGTTGTTGAATTCGTCGGTGGCGTGTTTTTGGTTTCAACAGGTTTGCCATAACAAGGGCGGCCCGGGTGGCGGCAGCAGCAAAGACGAGAAGTGGCACGACTTCTATGCTTTCAATTCCACCAAAGTCGCTGAGTTCCCGCTCGTGGACTCTCGACCGATTGAACTGGCTCGTCGGATCGACAACCTGGCGCAAGCACTGAGTGCGATACAGCCGAACGCGGTCTTGCTGCGTTCGGTGCTTCCAGACCGCAGTAGCCTCGATGCTGCGAAGGCTGAGGCCACTCGCATCGTTCATCAAATGGTCGCCTTGCAAGAGGAACTCGACTGGCGCGCCTATCAGCTCTACGGCGTGTTGGAAATCGACATGACGCACGCCAACCCACCGATGGTGCGTCCTGGCGAACGCGCATTCGAGATCGTCATGGCCCGCCGTATGGCAGCTGGCAAGTTGCAGACGCGCTGGTTTGAATGGCTGAACGTCGAAACCACCACGGAGGTTCCGGAGCACTGGCCCGACGACTACCAGCAATTGGTCCAGCGCCGGATTCAATTGATCGAGACCGAGCGCAACGTTGGCCTCATCGAGTCGTTCGGCTGCAAGCGCCGATGGGAGTTGCCGAGCTGGCAGGAACTGGAACAAGCCGCCCTGCGCGACTGGTTGCTCGACCGGCTGGAAGCGCCCGCCCTGTGGCCCGCCAGCGATGAGCATACGGCGCAGATCAGCAGCGTGCGCAAGCTGGCCGATGCGGTCGCGCGGGATGCGGCGTTCTTGCAGGTGGCCGAGCTGTATGCCGGACAAGCCGGCTTCGACCTGCAGCGCCTGGTGGCCGAGTTGACGGCGGCGGAGAGCGTGCCGTTTCTGCCCGTGTTGCGCTACAGCGAGACCGGCCTGCGCAAGCGCGCGCAGTGGCAGGCGACCTGGGAACTGCAGCGCCAGGAAGATGCCATCGACGCCCAGGTCGTGGCCAACAACGCCGAGGACTGGCGCGCCGAGCTGACGGCCCAGGCGCGCGAGCAGTTCGGCAGCGCCGAGCTGAGCGATGCGAAGGCGTGGATCGGACAGCAGCTCGCCAGCGAGATCGCCCGCCAGCAGGCCGAGGAAAAGGCCGCCCGCATCGGCCCCATCCCCGTGCCGCCGAAGTACCAGGGCAAGGACTTCCTCAAGACCGACATCTGGCGCCTGCGCGGCGGCCTGGACGTGCCCAAGGAACGCTGGATCAGCTACCCCGGCTGCGAACGCGGGGCAGACGGCAGCACCCCGCTGGCCTGGGCCGGCTGGAACCACCTGCAGCAGGCCACCGCCCTGGCCGGCTACCTGATGGACATGAAGGACAACGAAGGCTGGGACAGCGCCCGCCTGCTCCCCCTGCTCACCGGCCTGGACGAACTCGTGCCCTGGCTGCGGCAATGGCACAACGAGCCCGACCCCCGCTACGACGGCGTGTGCATGGGCGACTACTTCCAGGGCTTCGTCACCGACCAGGCGCGCGAGCTGGGGTGCACGCTGGAGGAGTTGCGCGGGTGGAAGCCGCAGGCGGGTGCGAAGCGGCGCGGCGGGCGGCCGAAGAAGGAGGCCTGAGCCATGGCCGACCAAGACGCACAAGCCCAGATCAACCACGCGGTGCCCACCCCCCCGCCGCCGCCCTTGTTCACGCTCGACCTGGGTGCGAATGGGGGCGTGCTGGCCCCGACCTCGATCGAAGAAGCTGTTGGCTGGATTCAGGCTGAAATCAGTTTCTGGGATTGGGTCAATGGGCACCGTCATAGAAACGGCGGGCAGGACCAAGGACTGCGCAGTGCCTACAGTTCCTTGCACCAAGCGCTGAACACCTTGCAGCAAGCAGAAGGGTTTCGATCGTCAAACTTCGGGCATTTCCAGGCCTTGGTGGTTCAGGCGCAGAACCACCTTCAGGCGGCACTTCTATCGACGAACTTGCCCCACAGTGCAACGCCACTGGCAAAACAGATTGCGGCCTACCGCACTGCCCATGGTGACCATGCGGCGAACTACTTCGCGAGCGTGTTCGTTCCCCCTCAAGGAGAGCACACATTCCGGCCCGAAGGCCTCGACGGATGGCGCGGTTTTTTGGAGGGTTTGAACGCTCGCTTTGGCGCAATGACTGAGTCGCATTTGGATCCATCCGCGCAAGCCACGCACCTGGCCCTCGACGAACTGCGTGCCAAGGCGGAGGCCTTGTTGGGCGAGAAGAAGCAGGTCTACGAAGCGCTGCACCGCGACTACCGCAGCTTGACCGAGGCGGTCGGTCTTAGAAAGGACGAGCAGAGCGACGCCTTCGACGAGGCCCAGACTGCTCGTGACGACGAGTTCAATGAGCTGAAGCGTCGACACCAAGCAGAAATGGCCGCGCTGCAAGCCAAGTTCAATACCGAGATGACCCTGCGTGCGCCGGTGGCCTATTGGGAGAAGAAGGGTGAAAAGCACAAACAGAACATGTGGATTGCAGGCGTTCTGTCGGTGCTCGCGCTGATTGCCACACCGGCAGCCCTCGCCTTCTGGATCCACGATGTGCTGAAGGACACGCCGGTCGACAAGGCCCCAGCCAGCTGGCGGCTGGCGATCCTGGCGCTGGTGGGCTTGTTCGCCGTGTGGGCCGTGCGACTTCTGGTCCGCATCTACCTGAGCCAGGTCCACCTGGCCACCGATGCCGCCGAGAGGGTGGTCATGGTCAAGACCTACCTTGCGCTGCTGGAAGGCGACAAGCTGCCCGAACAGGAGGACCGTCAGATGATCTTGCAGGCCCTGTTCCGACCGGCGACCGATGGCATCGTGAAGGACGAAGGCATTCCGCCGGGAGCGCTCGAAGTCCTGACGCGCAACGGCAAGGGATGAGCCCCGGGACTGGCCACGGTCGAACCCCACGCAGAATCAAAAAACTTCGCAGAGATGCCGCACCTAAAGAAAAAGCGGTCGCCCGACTGAAAAAATCGAGTCCCCATGATCGGCTATGAATTCCTGAGCACCCGGATCCCGCTGCGCCTGCCACCTGTGGCGCGGCCAGCGCAGGTGCGGCCGGTGACGCGCATCGAACGGCTGGCTGATCTGCTGGCTGTGCCGCGCCATGTGGCGCCGGGGGCTGACGCGACGATCCTGGAACATGTCCTCTTTGCCCTCAAGCATGAAGACATGCAGATGGCCTTGTTGCTGGAGGCCCTGCGCCTGGTCAGCGCCGAGGAACTGACGGCGGCCCTCAGCGCGCAGCGCACCGGCAGCTACCTGCGCAAGGCCGCCTTCCTGTGGGAGAAGGCCCACGGTCGCGAACTGCCGATGCCTTGGGACAGCACGGGCGGCAACTACGTCGACCTGTTCGATGCGACGGACCACTACGTCGGACCGGTTTGGGAGCGAAGTCAGCGACTGCGGGTGAACTTCAACGGCATCGGGCCCTTCGACTTCTGCCCGGTGGTCCGCCGCGATGACGCGCTCGCGCAGCGCGGGCAGCAGGTGCTGGACCGCTTGCAGGCCTGGGCCAGCGACCCGGGTCATCAGGGCACGCTGGAGCGGGTGCTGAGCTGGGCCTACCTGTCCGAGACGCGCGACTCCTTCGCGATCGAGCAGGAGACGCCGTCGCCCGACAAGGAAAGGGCCTTCCTGCAGGCCCTGGCTCACCTGCGTGATCGCCGGCCCTTGAGCGAGGACTACCTGGTCGAACTGCAGAACACGGTGATCTCCAGCCCCTTGCGGGTGGAGGCACAGTTCCGCATCGAGCAGAACTGGCTGCAGCGCGGTGGGCACGGCGCCCTGGCGGTGCGTTATGTGCCGCCCCCGCCCGACCGGTTGCCCGCCCTGATGGACGGCTGGATGCGAATGGCCAACAGCCAGGGTGGGGACGTGCCACCGTTCGTGCGGGCGGCGCTGGTGAGCTTCGGCTTTGTCTACCTGCATCCCTTCATGGACGGCAACGGACGCCTGTCTCGCCTGCTGGCACATCACAGCCTGAACCTGCAGCAGGTGCTGCCGGTCATCGGCGAACAACCCACGTTGCTTCCGCTGTCGGTGGCCATGAAGCGCCACGAGGCGCTCTACCTCGCTACGCTGGAGTCGTTCAGCCGGCCGGCACGCGGCCTGTGGGACGTCACCTATCTGGCGGACAACGTGTTCGCCTTCGAGTTCATGTCCACGCCGCAGATCTATGCGCACTGGGACGGCGATTCGGCGGCCCGCTTCGTCACGGCGTGCGCCGAACAGGCCCTGACGCAGTCGCTGATCGACGAGACGCTGTTCATCCAGTCCCACGACCGCGCTTTCGAACGCATCGACCGCGAGTTCGACCTGCCCAACCGCACCATCAACCTGCTGATCCAGTGGATCCAGCAGAACGGTGGCCGCATGCCGGCACGCCGTCGTCAGGCCAGTGAACTGGCACTGATGAAGGCTGAACAGATCGATCGCATCGAGGCCATCGTGGCGACGAGCTTCCAGCTCACATCGCTTGCGCCACCGACATCACCACAACAGGCCAACGAAGCCTGAGGGAGCCAGACCGTCCATGACCACCCCCATCCGCGACCTCATCAGCATCCCCGAGCGGGTGCACCAAGGCGACTTCGTGCTCAAGCTGTCGGACGGCGTGGCCCACGCCGACCAGACGCTGCGCGATTACGTCGTCACGCCGCAGCTGGCCGATGCATTCGCGAACGCGCTGGGTTTCATCCAGCAGTCCGTCGCCAGCAACAGCAGCAAGGCGGCCTACCTGCACGGCTCCTTCGGCTCGGGCAAGAGCCATTTCATGGCCGTGCTCAACTTGCTGCTGGCGGGCCATGCCCAGGCGCGTGCGATGCCGGAACTGGCAAGCGCCGTGGCGCAGTCGGACTGGGCGCGGTCCAAGCGTTTCCTGATGGTCCCGTATCACATGATCGGCTCGACCGACATGGAATCGGCCATCTTGGGCGGCTACGCCGAACACGTCCGGCGCCTGCACCCGAGCGCGCCAGTGCCCGGTTTCTACCTGGCCGATGACCTGTTCAACGATGCCCGGTCAATGCGGCTGCGGCTGGGTGACGAGGACTTCTTCGCCAAGCTCAACGAGGCCCCGACCAGCCAGGGCGGCGGAGGCGCCAACAAGGCAGACAGCGAGCCAGACAGCGGTGGGGGCTGGGGCGACATGGACGGCGGCTGGGACGCGATCAGCTTCGAGGCCGCCATGCTGGAGCCGCCCGCCGGCGAGGAGCGCGGCCGGCTGGTCGGTGCCCTGATCAGCCAGTTCTTCACCGCCTTCCAGGCGCTGGCGGGCTCCGGCGAGGCCTTTGTGCCGCTGGATGCCGGGCTGGCGATCATGAGCCGCCATGCGCGCGACCTGGGCTACGACGCGGTCATCCTGTTCCTCGACGAGATGGTGCTGTGGCTGGCCAGCCGGGCCGGCGACGTGGCCTTCGTCAGCCAAGAGGGCACCAAGCTCGTCAAGCTGGTGGAGGCCACGCACGCCGACCGGCCGATCCCGCTGATCAGCTTCGTGGCCCGCCAGCGCGACCTGCGCGACCTCGTCGGCGAACACCTGACCGGTGCCACCGGCGTGCAGTTCAGCGACGTGCTCAAGTTCTGGGAAGCGCGCTTCCACAAGATCACGCTCGAAGACCGCAACCTGCCCGCCATCGCCGAAAAGCGCGTGCTGCGGCCGGTCAGTGACGATGCCCGCCGCACGCTGGCCAACGCCTTCGACGACGTGCTGCGCCTGCGCCGCGACGTGCTGGACACGCTGCTGACGACCGAGGCCGACCGGGACATGTTCCGCCAGGTCTACCCCTTCAGCCCCGCCCTGGTGCAGGCGCTGATCGCCGTGTCGGCCGCGCTGCAGCGCGAGCGCACGGCCCTGAAGCTGATGATGCAGTTGCTGGTGGACCGGCGCGCCGATCTGGAGCTGGGCCAGCTGATCCCCGTGGGCGACCTGTGGGACGTCATCGCAGAAGGTGACGAGCCCTTCTCGGAAGCCATGCGCATGCATTTCGAGAACGCCAAGCGCCTCTACCAGCAGCGCCTGCTGCCGATGCTCGAAAGCAAGGCCGGCACGACCTGGGAAGCCATCCGGCTGGGCCAGGCCGAGCCCGCACGCGCCAAGGCGCTGCGCAACGATGCGCGCCTGCTCAAGACGCTGCTGCTGGCCGCGCTGGTGCCGGAGGTGGAAGCCCTCCGGGCCCTGACGGCGGCGCGGCTGACGGCCCTGAACCACGGCACCTTCCGCACGCCCATCCCCGGTCAGGAGGCCCAGCACGTGCTGCGCAAGCTGCGCGACTGGGCCGGCGAGGTCGGCGAGCTGAAGGTCAGCGACGATGCCAACCCGGTCGTGTCGATCCAGATCACCGGCGTGGACCTGGAACCGGTGCTCAAGGCCGCCGAGGTGGTCGACAACCCGGGCAACCGGCGCAAGACGGTGCGCGAGCTGCTGTTCGACCAACTGGGCATCGAGGACAAGGGCACGATGTTCCACCACGTCGACCACCAATGGCGCGGCACGCGCAGGGAGGTGGAGGTGGTCTACGAGAACGTGCGCGGGATGGCCGACGAGCGCCTGCGTGACCGCACCGGCGCCTGGACCGTCGTGCTGGACCTGCCCTTCGACGAACCGCACCGCAGCCCCACCGACCACCTGGCGTGGCTGGGCAACTACCGGGGCGGCGCAACCCACACGCTGGTCTGGCTCACGGCCTTCCTGAGCGCCCGGTCGGAGGCGGACCTGAAGCGCTACGTGGTGCTCGATCACATCCTGCAGGGCGATCGCTTCGAGACCTACTCGACCCACCTGAACTACGTCGACCGGGTGCAGGCGAAGGCGCTGGCCAAGAACCAGCGCGACTCGCTGCGCATCAAGCTGATCGGCCATCTGGAAGTTGCCTACCGGGTGCGCGAGGAACCACGCGACGCCATCACCCATGAGCTGAGCGCCGAACAGCAGTTCCACTCGCTCGACCCGACACTGGCCCCACGGCCGCCGGTGGGCGTGAACTTCAAGACGGCGTTCGAGGACCTGCTCAACCAGCTCTTCACGCACCGCTACCCGGCGCATCCGCACTTCGAAGAGAACATCCGCTTGCCGACGTTGCGCAAGATCTGGCCGGAGATCAAGGCCGCCATCGAGGCACCGGAGCGCCGCATCGTCGTGACCGATGCGGCCACGCGCAAGCTGCTGCGCTCGATCGTCAACCCGTTGCAGCTGGGCAAGATGGGCGAGACGCCGCTGCAGATCGAGACGCACTGGCAGTCGCACTTTTCGCAACAGGCCGCCCGGGATGCCGAGGCCGGCCCGGTGACCGTCGCCCGGGTCCGCCGATGGATCGACCAGCCCCGCGCGATGGGGCTGCCGCACGAACTGCAGAACCTGATCATCCTGGCCTGGGCCCTGATGACCAACCGCCGCTTGGTGCAGAACGGCGGGCCCTACGAGGCCGATGTGGATCGCCTGGCCGATGACGTGGAACTGCGCGAACAGGCCCTGCCGCACCCCGAAGACTGGGCCCTGGCCGGCCGGCGCGCGGGGTCGCTGCTGGGTGTGGTGACGCCGCAGGGCCTGAGCGCGGGCAACGTCGGCAAGCTCGTCGCCGATGTGAAGCGGGCAGCGCGTGAGAAGCAAGGGCCGGCGGCAGAACTGGTCCAGGCCCTGCAGCGCCTGGAACGCCTGGGCGCCGCGCAGGACAGCGCCCGCTGGCGCACGGCCCGCGCTGCGAAGTCGGCCTTGTCAGCCCTCACGGCCGCGGACGAGGCCGAGCTGGTGCTGACCCTGGCGCAGTTGGAGGTACAGACATCCGAGACGGCCATGGCGAAATCCATCGCGCTGTCACAGGCCATGATCGACACGCTCGCCAACACGCGCTGGGCGCTGTTCGAGGGCCTGGGCCGGCTGACCGATCAGCGCGCGTCTCGGGCATCGGCGGTGCTGTCGGAACTGGCGACGCTGCTGCAGGCCGACGAATACGTCGCCGGCTTGAAGGCGGGTCTGCAGGGGCTGGAGCAGGTGGCGACGGATCTGCTGACCCATGCGCCCGCGCCCACGCCTGTGGCATCAACGCCTTCAACGTCTCAGCTCATCCATCAGCCGCAGCCGCAGCCGCCGGTGGCCGAACTGCCGGTGGCGGCGCAGCAAGATGTCGTGGTCGACGAGCGTCAGGCGGTGGTGATGAATGCGCAGGCCGCGACCGTCGCCTTGAGTCAACTGCAAGAGCAACTGTCGCGCGATCCGGCGCTGGAGCTCACCGTCAGCTGGCGACTGGTGCGGCCGGGGACGCGCACATGAACACGCTCGGACTCTCGGCCAGCGAGGCCCATATCACGGCGCAGATCGATGCGTTGATGGCCAAGGATCCGGAGGTGCGCACGCTGGCAATCCGCAGCGCGCGGCAGCTGGACTGGCCGCCGATGCTCACGCGGCGGGACCGGCGCTTTGAGCTGCGCTGGTGCGAAAGCCGGCTCGCGCTGCGCGAGGCCTTGCTGGCACAAGAGGAAACCGATGCCGACACCCGCGACGGCCTTGTGCTGCTGACGCCTCTGGGCGATCAGGATGTGCCAGCCGATGTGATCGCGCGGCTGGCCCGAGGCAAGGTCTTCCAGCCTCAGGGCTGGACCATCGTGCGGGAACTCTTCAGCGCCCAGGGCACCGATGCCCGTCTGGGCGAACACGACTGGATGCCGCAAGTGCTGGTCGATGCTGCCCGGCAGGGTCCGTACACGCCAGTCACCAGCGGCTTCCTGGATGCGGACACGGCCTGGCGAGAAGTGCTCACCCGCCATCTGCAACTCGACAGCGCACGACCCGATATCGCGATGCTCCTGACGTGGTCGTTGCGTCCCGATGCGAACGTGCGCTTGTCTGGTCTGCCGGACAAGGCGCGGCAAGCCACGCTCGGCTGGATGACGCGCCACGCGGGCCCAAGCGGCGAGATGGTCCTGCGCTGCATCGATGCAGGCCGGCTGGCCGATGTGCTGCCGCTCGGGCTGGTGTGCGGCGTCGTGTTTGCACCTGAGGGGGAAGGTGAACAGTCCCTGTCGGCCGCAGCGGTGCGCCTGGAGCGCTACGTTGGCCAGCAACCGATCGGTATCGAGCCGGGTCGTCGCTGGGCCGCCGATGCCCGCCAGTTGGTTCAGACGCTGTCGATCGACACCTGCCAAGGTGCGCTGGATCGGGCCGATCTGATCCTGCGGGATCTGCACATCGCCGAACACGCCCACCTCAGCGACCTCCTGCCGTCCGGCCTGGAGCAGCGGCTGGCGCGCTATGCCGAGGCACTCCAGGCGCACCTCAAACGTCCGTCCGAATCGACCATTGCCCAGGTGGAGGACACCTGCAACAGCGTCCTGTTGCATCACCTGGGCACGAGCCATGGTCTGCGCATGGAACGGGTGCGCATGGCCCGACGGCTGGCACGCTGGTGGCTGCGCCCCGCGTGGGCCGGTCCCACGGATCTGGACAGCCTGGCCGCGCAGCAGGCCGACGATGCGGCCTTTGTGGACTGGGCGCGCAGCAAGCTGCTCGGTGGCGACGAGTTGGCGAGCCTGTCGAGCGCCTACGCCCAACTGCGAGCCCGTGTGCAGGACCGGCGGGAAGCGAACAACCAGGTCTTCGCAGCCAGCCTCTCGCAGGCGCTGAGTTCGGCAAGGGGCAGCACGACGCGCAGCATCGGACTGGAGGACACGCTGGACCGCCTGGTGGCACCGCTGGCGCGTCAGCATCCCGTCTTGCTGCTGGTGGTCGATGGCCTGAGCCTGTCCATCTTCCGGGAGCTGTTCGAGCGCATCGAGCGACAAGGCTGGAGCGAGCGGGTCCGTTCGGACGCCACCCGACCCCACCTGGGCATCGCGGTGCTGCCCACGATCACCATGGTGAGCCGCACCAGCCTTCTGACCGGGCGCGTCTCGCAGGGTCAGCAGACCCTGGAAAGACAAGGCTTCAGCACGCACGGTGCGCTGGTGCAGTCCTGCACGGGCAGACAGAAACCGCGCCTGTTCCACAAGGGAGATCTGAGCGAGGACGGCCACCTGGCCACCGAGGTCCGACAGGTCATCGGCGACGTGGCCCACCGCGTCGTCGGCGTGGTCTACAACGCGGTCGACGATCACCTGAGTGGCCCCGAACAACTGCAGCAACGCTGGCGCCTGGAAGACCTGCGCCTGCTCCTGCCCATGCTGCAGGAAGCGAAGGCGGCGCGTCGGGTGCTGGTGGTGACGGCCGATCACGGTCACGTGCTGGAGGACGGCAGTCGCGCGGTCAGCACGGCCGGACCGGCTGACGGCGATCGCTGGCGCACAGGTCGACAGGCCAGCGTGCCCGAAGAGCTGGTGCTGAAGGGACATCGCGTTCGGACCCCGGATGGCGATGACGCCGTGGTCACGCTGTGGAGCGAGAAGGCTCGCTACACCGGGCGCAAGAACGGCTATCACGGCGGGGCATCGCCTGCCGAGGTCGTTGTGCCGATGAGCGTCTTCGCGCCGTTCGGCCTGACGCTTGTCGATTGGCAACCTGCCCCACCGCAGCAGCCGGAATGGTGGGACCTGCCCGGCAGCGCCGTGGCGGCGACGCCCGCCAAGTTGTCGGCCAAGGCAACCGGTCGGCGCAACCCGGCCACGCCAACCGCGGCGCCCGTACCCCAGGCAACGCTGTTCGCCGCCGACGAGGCCCCCGTGCCGGTGCCCGCCGCCGAAGTGGCACATGCGGCCACCAGCGCCGACTGGATCAGCAACCTGCTGTCGACCAGCGTCTATGCGTCGCAGCGCCAACTGGCCGCGCGCATGGCCATGCCCGATGATCAGATGCGCCGACTGCTGTGGGCCCTGGACGAACGCGGCGGCAAGCTCGGGAAGGCGGCTCTGGCTCAACGAATGAGCCTGCAGGAGATGCGCCTGGCGGGCTTCCTCAGCGTCGCCAGACGCCTGTTGAACGTCGATCAGGCGCCGGTGTTGAGCGTGGATGAAGACGCCGGCGTCGTCGAACTCAATCGCGAGTTGCTGATGGCGCAGTTCCAGCTCGACACCCCGTCAAGAACCAGGAAAGGCGCCCCATGATCAGCGCAACCCGTCGAGAAGACATCGTCTCGGCCCTGCGGCGCGGCACCGTCCCGAATGCGGGCCTGGATGCCTTGGCCGTCGGCATCCAGTCTCTGGCGCCCGTCATTGACGACGAGCTGCAGCGCGTCGCCGCCGGCAAGGCCGGCTTCAAGGCCGTGCGTGGCGACTACGGCAGCGGCAAGACCTTCTTCGGTCGCTGGCTGCAGGAGCGTGCCCGCTCTCGGGCCTTTGCGACCAGCGAGGTGCAGATCAACGAGACGGAGACGCCGCTGCACCGTCTGGAGACGGTCTATCGACGCCTGGTGGAGCAACTCTCCACCACCGACACGCCGCAGGGCGCCTTCCGCAACGTCATTGACGGCTGGTTCTTCGCCCTGGAGCAGGACGTGCTGGCCGATGCCACGGTCGATCCGGACGACACCGCCGGACTGCTCGTGCGCAGCAACGAGCTGATGGAATCGAGGCTGGCGAGCATCAGCCGTGCGGCACCCGCCTTTGCGGCCGTGCTGCGGGCCTACCGGCAGGCTCAGGCAGACGGAGACCAGCAAGTCGCCGACGGCCTGATCGCGTGGCTGGCGGGTCAGCCCAACGTGGCCGCGAGCGTCAAGCGTGTGGCCGGCATCAAGGGCGACCTGGACCACTTCGCCGCCGCCAACTTCCTGGCCGGCTTGCTCACCATCTTGCGCGACAGCGGCTACAGCGGCTTGCTGCTGGTGCTCGATGAGGTGGAGACCCTGCAGCGCATGCGAGCGGACGCACGCGAGAAGGGCCTCAACGCCCTGCGCCAGTGGATCGACGAGATCGACGCGGGGCGCTATCCCGGTCTCTACCTGGTCATCACCGGCACGCCCGCCTTCTTCGATGGTGCCCAAGGGGTACAGCGGCTCCTGCCACTGGCTCAGCGACTGCACGTCGACTTCGGCACGGAGCGTCGTTTTGACAACCCGAGAGCTGTGCAGATCCGACTGCAGTCGTTTGACCCAGGTGCCCTGCTGGAGGTCGGCCGGAAGGTGCGGGACCTCTATGCCGAAGGACGAACGCAGGAGCCGCGACTTCGTTCGCTGGTCGACGATGCCTATGTCGAGCAGCTCGGGCGCGCCGTCACCGGCGGACTGGGTGGCAAGGTGGGTGTGGCACCCCGCCTGTTCCTGAAGAAGCTGGTGGCCGACGTGCTGGACCGGGTCGACCTGCACGAGGCCTTCGACCCGCGCCAGCACTACCAGCTCACGCTGTCGGAAACCGAGATGTCGGTGAACGAACGTGCAGCAGCCGGTGCGGCTTCTGTGGACGACATCGAGCTGTGAACCCTTTCGATCGGCTGCACCCTGCCCTGCAGCACCACATCGTCAACTCGCTGGGCTGGTCGACCTTGAGGCCGACGCAGCTGGAAGCGATCGGGCCCATCCTGGACGGCGCTCACGTCCTGCTGCTGGCACCGACGGCAGGCGGCAAGACTGAAGCCGCCTTCCTGCCCGTGTTGTCGCGCATGCTGAGCGAGGGATGGCGAGGCGTGAGCGTGCTTTATGTCTGCCCGATCAAGGCCCTGCTGAACAACCTGGCGCCACGGCTGCAGCACTACGCCGCTCTGGTCGGTCGACGCGTCGAGGTCTGGCATGGCGACGTCTCTCCGGCAAGCAAGCGCCGGTTGCTGACGGACCCGCCGGACGTCCTGCTGACCACGCCCGAGTCGCTGGAAGGCATGCTCATCTCGCCCCGGATCGAACGCGAGGCCTGGCTCGGTCAACTGCGTTGCGTGATCGCCGACGAACTGCACGCCTTCGCCGCTGGCGATCGGGGTTGGCACCTGCGCAGCGTGATCCATCGCATCGACCCGTACGCCCAGGCCCCCGTCCAGCGCCTGGGCCTGTCGGCAACCGTCGCAAATCCCGACGACTTGCTGGCCTGGTTCGCACCGGCCGGCACACGACAGACGGTTGGCAGTTCGCACGTAAGCACGGACGCCGACGTGACCATCGACCATGTCAGCACGCTGGAGAACGCGGCCATCGTCATCTCGCGCCTGCATCGCGGCGAGAAGCGCCTGGTGTTCTGCGATTCCCGCAGTTCGGCAGAGAAGCTGGGCGCGGGGCTGCGCGAACTGGGCGTGCGCACCTTCGTCAGCCACGCCTCGCTGTCGGCCAGTGAACGGCGGCATGCGGAGGCTGCATTCGCCGAGGAGCGCGATTGCGTCATCGTGGCGACCTCCACGCTCGAACTCGGGATCGACGTCGGCGACCTTGACCGGGTCATCCAGATCGACGCGCCCGCCACGGTCGGGTCCTTCCTGCAGCGCATGGGCCGCAGCGGTCGCCGCACCGGCACACGCCGCAACTGCCTGTTCCTGACCACCAGCGACACGGCTTTGCTCACGGCCGGCGCCATCTGCCGGCTGTGGTCACGGGCGTGGGTCGAAGCCGTGACGCCACCGGCCAGTCCTTGGAACGTGCTGGTGCAGCAATCGCTCTTGATGGTCCTCGAACGCGGACGCATGCCGCGACACGAGTTGCTGGATGCCCTGCTGTTCGCCTTCCCGGAACTGCCCGCGCCGGGCATCGAGACCTGCCTCGACCATCTCGTCGACGCGACCTGGCTGGCCTGCCCTGACGACCCGGACCTAGTGCAGATCGGCCCGAAGACCCAGGCGGAACATGAGCGCAGTCACTACATGGACCTGCTGGTGACCTTCACCGGCCCGGATCTGCTGGTGGGCAAACACGGTGCCAGCGAGGTCGGCTACCTCGACCCGGCGGTGTTGATGGGCAAGCCGGGTAAGCCGATCCGGCTGCTGCTCGGCGGGCGGCGCTGGCTCGCCCGTGACGTCGACTGGAAGCGCCGCGTCGTCTGGCTGGAACCGGCGACCGAAGGCGGCAAGGCCCGCTGGATGGGCGGAGGCCGCGACATGAGCGCAGCGGTCGCGCACGAGATTCGCGAGTTGCTGGTGAATGGCGATGCGGGCGCGGCGAAGCTGTCCAAACGCGCGGTTGCCGCCCTGGACGACCTGCGCGACGTCATGCCGACCCAGACTCACCCGCCCGCTGTCGAGGCGCGTGTTCCCACAGGATTCCTCATGTGGACCTACGCCGGCACGGCCCGCAACCGCAAGACGCAACTGAGCCATCGAGCCCACGGTGCGAGCACCGCCGATGGGCTGTCCATCCAGTGGCGGATCGACCCGAGGCTGCTGGGCGACCTGACGCCGGAAGATCCCGAACTGGACGACGCGGAGGTCGCGGAACTCGCGACGTCGTTCAAGTTCGCCGAGATGCTGCCGGCAGTGGCGAGGCGGGAGTTGGTGTTCCGCAGGCTGTTGGGTGAGGGCGGTGGGTGAGTAGGCTGGGCAGAACATCACCAGTCAGAGTCGTGCACGTGGCCTTGGCGTCGAATATCAAGCGCCCGTCAACAACCAGTTGAACCGGTCGGCGATCAGCTGCTTTCGGACTTCGATGAAGTCGTCATAGCGGTCCATTGACCAGAGACTGCGATCGGTGGGAATCAAGTGCAGTTCGAGGTAGGCGGCAGGCTTGCCGTCGAACCAGTCTTCCGGCGAAGTGTCTCCCTTGCCGCCGGCACCATTCTCAGAGCGGGTCAGAAGCATGCAATTGGCCAACTGATTGCGCGCATCGTCGCGATATCGCATGACAGGCCGACCAGTCTCGGGACTCACATCCTTGATCGCCTTCAATCGGCTCTGCGGAAAGACGTGGTCGACCTGAGGCAAATTGTTGTCGTAGGCTGGTACGTGTGTGAAGGCGGGGTACCAGAGGTTGAGGACGAGGTGCAACGTCTTGGAGCCATAACCCATGCCAAAAAAGCGGTCTTGGGTCATTTCCAAGCTGCGACCTTGCGAGCGGATCACGTGGAAGCCCTCCTCAGCGTCGAAACGCTGCAGCTCCTTGAAGCGCTTCACCAGCGCATCAAGGAGCCGGTCGGATTGGCCACCAAAAGCACCTGCAAGTAGCGAGCGAACCAGAAAGTTCTCTACCTGGGTCGCCGCAGCCCAGGCCTTCGGGAAGTGGTGCCGCACATAGATCAAGGGGATCAAGGCCAAATACGAGGGCAAGGCCTTGTCGCATTGGATGTAGGTCTTGCTTCGCATGAAGTCGACGACAGCGCGAATGGAGTCAGACAGCGAATCCCAGCGCTGCTCGATGGATTCACGCACGCCCGGTTTGCGAAACTTCGAAACCTCGTACTGCGCGCCTTGGTCGAGCAACACGAGGCAGGTCTTCAGTACGAAGTCGCGATCGAACGCGAAGCCATGCCGATTGAGGGTATCCAGCAGGACTTCCATCTGGTTATCAGCCACGTCCCAGGTCGCATTCAGTAGCGAGAACAGCAGGTCGGACTTTTCAAGCTTTGTGCCGCCCGAATTGGCGCGAATGAAGACCTCGACCACGTCGTCTTCGGAATACAGGTCGGGGTTGTCGATGCTGTCGAGCTCTTGATAGGTGATCGATTCATCCATCTTGAAGGTCCGATCGATCAATTCAAGATTCGCGTCGACGCGGTCAACTTCATCGTCCGTGAGCTCACGATCCGCTTTGGCCTCGATGTCCTTGATCAGCTCACGCTTGCGTCGATTGGTGAAGACAAGATCCTTGAACTTGACCCAGGGGAAATCCGCATCCGCTGCCCCCAGGAAATCGAACTGGTACTTTATGTCGTCAGGCAGCGCAGCCATGCCGCTGAGTGCATTGAAATAAAGTTCTCTGCCATCGAAGCTGCCGCAGAGGCCGATGTAAAGACTTTGCAAGCGCTGCTGCCCGTCCAGCACAAGGCACTTTCGCTTGCTGTCTTCCGGAACATAGAATGTGCTGAGCTTGAGCGAACCAGACCAGTTGTCGATAAACTTGCGACGACGAATGCCACTGATGGTCTTCCAAACCAGCAACGTGCTGATCGGGTATTCACGCAGTATGGAATCGAACAGTCGACAAATCTGTTGCTGATCCCACACGAAGGGCCGTTGAATATTAGGCAACCAGAATCCACCTTCTTCGTCGGCATTATTTAGGTAACCGACTATTTTACGGATGGTTTCCTTGTGATTTTTCATAAAATACTCCCAGAAAGAAAATTTACCTGAAGGACCTTGATGTCTACGCGCAACTGCCAGACTTGGCTGGGATGATGCCTGTTGACTCAGTGCGACGAAGCATGGCACATCGTGAACTGTTGCTCAAAAACCCGCACCCCACTCCTCTCGTGAACATGAAAAATAACCTGCTCAAAACTCTTCCCGCACAGGAGTTACCGTGAACGATGCAATCAAGGAAAATTTCGTCAACCACAAGTCTCTACAGAACATGTCAACGATTGATCTTGAAGCCTTCGCAAAGTTGGCCGACGCCATCTCAAAGAATGGAATCGACTGGTTCATCGCCGACAAGTCGATTTGCTGGGGCATCAAGGAAAAAGCAGCCAGAACCGGAAATCTTCGGCTTGGGCGCGTGGAACAAATCAACGCCAACTACAAACTTGTCTTGAACCTCAGAGCTCGAAAGAAGTCCGGAATTCGGGAAGTCTTCGCGAAATACAACCACTTCGGTCAAACTCAGCTTCCAGATGGCCGTCACGCACTCACATTCGAACAGGCGCTCGTCTTGAACAATGACGATGAATTCATCCGGTCCATCGAAAAGTTGAACCCACTCAGAAAGCCGGCAGGCCATTTCCCAGTCGACTACGATAAAAGTCAAAAATCTCCTCAAAAGGATTGAATTAACTCATCAGATATAAGCTGATCCCCAAATCCTCGGGCTGACCCGGTCAAATCAATTGATTCACTACGGCAGGTTCAATCACTCCTTGTCCTCACCATTCGATTCTTTCGCTTTCCATCCGGTCAGCTGATCTGCACAAGTGGGACGCGCCCCGTTAGTTTTGAGCAGGGTGGCGAGCACGGTCATTGCATTGGCTGTCCATCACGCACCAACTCCCTTGAACATCAATTTGCCGAGGTATCGACTGCCCTGCCCCACCTGCCGGGCCACCTCGCCCCACTTGAAGCGCGTGCGGTCGAACAAGGCCCTGTGCAGGGCCGATTGGCGTGCGGCGTCCAGGCCTTCTGAGATGGCCAGCCAAAGAGCGTCGACGTTGTAGGGCGCGGTGCCTGGGCGCATCGCGATCGGTACCACGGGCTCGTCGGATTCGCAGAGGTCGGTGGCGACGGCGCGGCAGGCGTCGCGGATCGATGCGGCCTTGCCGCTGGCGGCGCCGTCGAGGTCGTAGGGCGGCTGCCACTCGCGCATCGGCGACAAGCGATCGGCATGGGTGACGACACACAGCACGCGCGGCGTGCGGCGCTCAGGGTGAGTGGCCCATTCGATACGCAAGGCGCTCAGGAGGCGGTGATCGTCCTCACGCGCCGGCTGGATGGCCGAGGCCACCCAGACCACCAGATCGCAGGCCCAGGCATTCGCGGCGACCCAGCGGGCATCCGACGCCGCCCTGGCCTCGGCGGTCGGCGACACATCAGTGCCCAGGCCGGCGGTGTCGATCAGCACCAGGTCCGGACGGCCTTCGGACTGCAGCCGGAACTCGGTCTCGCCGGCCGGCGTGCGACGCTCGGACACAGGCGCCTGCACCTCACCGAGCAGCGCGTTGACCAGCGAGGATTTGCCGGCGTTGACCTGGCCGAAGAAGGACACGCGCACCGGCACCTCGGGTGGAGCCTCGGGCGCGGCCTCGATGATTTCGGCCTGCAACTGCTCGACCTCGACCGAGAAGCGCCGGCCGTAGAGGTCGATCGCCAGGCGCGCGAACTCTTCGGCCATGGCACGGGCGAACTGGCCATGCACGCGCTGCCAGGCGGCCGAGGTCGCCCCACCCTCCAGGACACCACGCAGTTCCTGCAGGGCGGCCTGCGGCGGATTCATGCCGAACCGGGCGACACGCCACAGATACCAGGCGCCGCGCAGCCAGCCGCCATGGCGACGGTAGTGGCCGTGAACGGCCAGCAGGTCCGACACCCGGACAGCGGTCGCACCGGGCACACGCTGCACCATCTGCCGGCGCAGGTCGCCAAGCCCCCGTTCGGCCGCCCGCAGCACGTCGGGAACGGTGAAGCGTGCGGTTGGCACCGAGGCGTCTGGATGCAGACGCCGCGCGGCAGTCTCCATCATCCGCATGGCGGCCAGGCGGACCTCTTCGATCGATGCGGGTGGCGACGACTCGATCGCCTCGAAGTCCGCCGTCAGGTCCGCCCAGGCCTGCTGTTCCAGCGGCGTCCACTCCGGCTTGGCGGGCGTCGGCGGCGTCGCCTCCTGGAGCGCTCGCTCACCGCTCCAGTCCAGCGTCGCCAGCCACGCGATCACGGCCAGTGCGGCCAGCGCGGCGAACCAGATCAGCAGGGCGTCATCCAGGTAGAGATGCCAGAGCCCCAGTCCGGCGAGTCCCAGGAATGGCACGACGATGGCGAGCAGCCTCACCAGGAGGCGCCAATGGCGTCGCAGCAACGAGCGTCCGAGCGTCATGACGCAGCCCCCTTCTTGTCGCTGCGGAAAGCGAAGGCTTGGGCCAGGCCTTGCCGGAACGCGGCCTTGACGGCATCGGCGTCAACCGCGATGTCCTGCTGGCGTCCGCGAAGGTAGACGTAGGCAGCACGGCCCAGCGCATAGGTCACGGCGTAGTCCTGCACGGCCATCACCGGAATCAGGAAGGGCGCGATCTTGGCAATCTGACGCAAGCCCAGCAAGGCGCCTTGCCGCGCGAGCGTCGCCGTGCCCAGCATGCTGAACAAGGTAACGACGTCCTTGCGGGTCATCGGCACCTGCATTTGTCGGGCAAGCGCCCAGACCATGCCCACATGGGCCACGACGACCGTGCCGACGCCCACCACCGGGATCATGCCGGCGCCGCTGGCGCCTGCCGCCAACGACAGGATCAGCCGATGAGCCTGCGGCTCGATCTCCTTCCAGTCGCCGACCTGCCGGCGCATCTGCAGCGCGGCGATGGTGGCAGCCGCATCTGGCGCAGCCCGCAGGATGGCTTCGATCAGAGCGTCACGACCGTAGTCGGCGGGTGTGTAGCCCTCCATCGGCCGAGTCAGGTCCAGCGGCACAAACAGGGGCGCAGCACCGGGCAGGTGAGCGAGGCTGTCGCGCTGGTTCTTCAAGGCCGCTCGCAGCGCACGTGGCACGTCTGCACAGAGGTCGTCGGCGTCGGTACCGGCGAACGGGTAGTCGGCGGGATGGTCGTCGGTGCCGTCGTAGAGGTCATGCAGGCCGGTCTGGGCCACGATCAGCGGCCAGGCGGGGTGACGCCGACGGATCTCGTGGACGGTGCGGATCAGCGCGTCCTGGGCGTCGTCGCGCACGCGCAGGGTCAGGATCAACAGGTGCGCCCGGCTCTCATTGACCGACAGGTCCTCGCTCGGGTCGTAACCCTTCTCGCCGAGACCCCGGGTGTCCAGGATGCGCAGCAGCGGCTGTTCCGGCGGAAAGTCGAACGCCTTCGCGGTGCGGGTGCAAGGCACGTAGCCTTGCCCGATCTCGACCTGACTGGCACCGGTCAGGGCCGACACGATGGAAGACTTGCCGGACCCGGTCTTGCCCAGCAGCCAAACGACCGGCAGTTCATCCGGCGCGGTCATGGGGTCGGGGATGGCGTCGCCATCAAACGGTGCCTCGGCCGACGCTTCGACGGGTGTCGGCACATCAGACGCGTCGCGCCGGAGCCAGCGCGAGAAAGTGGTCTTGAGGGTCATGCTCAGTGGGAGGCAGCCATGGGGAAGTTCGAGTTCAGACCCTGTCTTGAAGCACGCCGTCGATCAGGGCCAGGGCCTTCTCTGTCGACAGGCGACCCTGGATGACCGCCGCGCGCAGACGCCCAGCAGCGGCGGCATCGATCGCGCCGATTCGAACACTCTGTTCAAGCCGATCGCGCCAAACGGAGGCTTCGGACGCGGCTGTCACGCTTGCCGCTTCGTCGGCTTGCTGCTTGAGGTGCGCGACGATGTTGTCGCGCCGCTCCTCGTTGCGTCCGCCCGATCGCGCCAGCTTGACGACGGCCAAGCCCAGCGCGCCGCCAGCTGCCGCAGCGCCCAGCACCCAGCCGATCGGGGTGGAGGTCACGAAGATTCCTCCGAGTACGCCGGCCAACGTGGACGAACCGAGCAAGGTGCTGGCGCCCGCTGCAGAGGCGAGCGTTCCGGCGGCCACCACGCCGGCAGCGGTGCCGCCAACGGTGCCAGCAGCCTGGCTCAGGCTGGCCACGCGATCGGGCCCCTTGAACTTGTCGAGCAATCGTCGTCTCGTCTTGGTGGACGGGTCCTGCTCGCCAGAGGTGCGCTTCGGGTCAGCCACGCTCATGCCGATGCCTCATCGCTCCAACGTTCGCGCAAGGTCACGAACACGTCGAGCATCAACTCGAAGAATCGCTGCGCCAGACGGTACATCCCGCCCAGCAGATCCGTGGGAAGCTCGCCAGCGTCGACCGAGGCACCCAATGCCATGCCGCTGAAAGGTCCGACAAACGAGACCAGTGGTGCGAGCACCGCGCCCAGGAACGGTATGGCCGACACCAGCAGCGACACGGCCGCCCCCAGAAGCAAACCCCACTGGATCGCAGGATGCGCACGCAGGAAATCGAGCACCTTGACCAGAACGATCTTGCCGACCTCGATGACTTCCGTGCCGATGCGCCTGCAGGCTGTCCAGATCGGCTTGAGGCGGGTCAGCAACTCAGCTGGCAGGTCCGACCGAGCAGCCTCGGCCACGAAGGCCTCGAAGGTCGCAGTCGGCGTCTCGGCCTGCATCAGGTTGAGTTGGAGCAGAGCCTGAGGTTGGCTGAGCGTGAGAGCGTGATTCATGGGCAGTGCGTCCAGGTGATCGAGGGTTCACGGCCCGTCCGGTCAACGCTCGACAGCAACGACGCGACCCCGCCTCGCCCATGATTGGCGGGGTCACATGCCCGTGGCCTTGTGTCGATGGACGACACCGCCACGCTCCCTGTCGACACAGACCTTGTTGGCCTTCTTGTGCGGGTCGTCGGCCTGTCTGCGCTGACCATTCCGACCCGGGGGCATGATCGCGGAGCGACTGGCGAGGCATCAACCCGCAAATCGTGAACGATTTCACGACTCAGCTTCACGGACCAGCAACACCAAGCTCGTCGCGCGGCCCCCCCATGCCGACGCCAGCGCATGACGAAATGGTGCGTTGAACACCAACGTCATGTCGGCATCGCAATGTGCGCGCAGGGCCTGGAGGATCTGACGGAGAACATCGCCCTTCAGGCACAAGGCATCCACATGCAGCCAGACGGCTTCGGCGCGCGAGAGCACCTCGGCATCGAACCTTCCCGGCAACATCAACTGACCCGCATCGGCAAGCCAGGCGCCGGTCATCAGCCGCAATGGCATCTGACTCGACGTGTCGACCGGGACGCAGACCTCCAGCACATCCTCGACGTCCAGGCAGGCCCACTCGTTCGGCGAAGCCAGGCTGACCAACATCCGAACCAGCGCCAGCGCATCGACCGCGCTGTGACCGAATGCCGACCGCACGACACCGGTCATCCCGGGCGGCAGGGTCGCGATAGGCTCGTCGCTCACGAGCAGGCTGAGTCCTGGCTGCGCGGCGTGCACTGCCCGCACGGCCTCTTGCACGGCCGTTGCGGAGGTCTGCGCAGGAGCGTGAAGCACGACGCCGAGCAATCGGCAGGCGTCCCCATCCCGCAGGCGCATGCCTTCGAGGAAGTCCGGGGACCAGGCCGACCGTGTCGCCGAAGCACCCGCCCAGGCATGGTCGAGCAAGGCGAAGGTGGCTCGGTCGTCGGCCAGTCGGCTGAAGTCGATGAGAACGACCGCGAGAGCGCCGAACAGTGGCTGGTTGTCGCTCAAGTGACCCGGCGACTGTCGGATCACCCACAACTGGGGTTGCGTCAGATCGCCAACAAGGTCATCGGGCCAAGGCTGTTCGTACCGGGACATCAGATGACATCGCTCCGAATGGTGCGGCATGGGCGAGTGACGCCCGCAGCCATTGAAGCGCCCATGCGGCACACGCGCCGATCGGTGACAGCGCGGACGATCGCGTCACCGCAGACCTTCAGGCGTGACCTCACCTCGGTGGCGGCGCCTTCGGCGAAGCTGGTGATGCGTTCGAAGCAATCCATCGGTCTGTTCTCCCGTTTGATGTGCCAGCAACGATAGATCGCTGATGGCTCAGGAGGTGACCTGGATGGGTATCCAGTTCAACGGCGCGGGCGAACCGACCCGTCGATCGGTCGGGGCTCACCCCATCACCCGCGTTCCCTTGCACGTCGGGTAACCCGTGCAGCCCCAGAAGGCCGAGCCAGCGCTTGCACCGCGCTTGGCGATGCGCTGGGTCATCGGTTTGGCGCAAAACGGGCAAGACGGAGCACGGGCGTCAGGCACGGTTACCGCCTTCGGTGGATTGGAGGGTCTGTTCTGTCGTGCCGACCGGATGAGCAACTGCAGGCCCTTGCCATCCACAAGCCGGATGTTGCGCCCCTCGGCGAAGGCCTTCGCGTCGGCGGTGTACTGGCCCGAGGTCACCACGATGCCCCCTGCTGCGCCGCGCGCGGCCATCACGCCATAGAGCTCGCGGACGACGGTGACGCCGACCTTGAGGGCGCGCCATTGCTTGCACTGCACCAGGGTGGTCTCGCTACCCTGGGTCAGAACGAGGTCCACACCGCCATCGGCCCCGCCGCCACCGGTTTCCGCGACCCGGTAGCCCTGCAGCCGGAAGCCTTCGCCGACCAGCTTTTCGAACTGCTGCCAGGTCATGTCGTCGAGCGCTGCAGCACCCCCCGTCGCCGACACATCGGCCACCACCGCCACCAATTGGCGCCGTTCCCGACGGCGCCATGCCGATATCGCCGCGCCGGCCAGACAGATCAACGGCAGCACGTACTGGCCAAAGGACGCGAGCGAGCGGCCCATCGCTTGTGTCGCGAAGGCGCCCATGTGCCCGGACTGCGCTGTAGCTGTCATCGGCAACTCGGCGATGCGGTGCAGCAGCAGGTAGCTCAGCACCGCCAACAGCACACCCGCCCACCAAGGCAGTCGTGCCATCAGATCAACTAGGAACTCGGCGTTGCTCTTCTTCGTCGCTCGGCGTCTGGACATGGTTCTCCCTGTGGTTGATTTCGGACCGGCGCAGATTCTTGCGTTTCCCGGTCCTCAGTCAGCGGGGGATGTCCGCCGACCACCACCGATCACCATGAAATCGTTCCGACCTGAGGCAAAGGAAGGCAGCCCGGCAACGTGTGTCGGATGACCCCGTGCATGCAACGACGGACGCCCCAGGACCGCGTCGCCGCAACGACGCTAAGCCAGGCCACAAAGCCATGGACGCGATGACGTCAGTACTGCCCCATGCGATCACGCCGGCACGGCCAGGCAGCCGCCAGCGCCTGCGTCGTCATCCGCGCACCCGACACGCTCACCGACGTTCGCCCTGGGGCCCAGCGCAGGATCGCATCGACCAGCTCGAGCGGCATCGTCTCGTTCGGGACGCAGAACGCGACGCCGTTGAGCGTGTCGTGCACGCCGGTCACGAAGCCGAGCATCAGACGTTCCTTGTTCTTCAGCTCGGTGACCAGATCGACCGATGTGACGAAGTGGGTGTCGGCCATGGCGGCGAAGGGCTCTGAGCTCGGCATCAGGAGCGCGAGCGCCACCGTGATGTGCGAGAACCGCCGTTGAACGCGGGGCGGGCTCACACATCACCTCCGATCCAGCCGATCGCATCGACCAGGTCCGCTGACGGACTGAACTCCACGAAGCGAGCCAGCAGGCCGACCTCCTGCGCCCAGGCGTTGGCCTCCTCCACACCAACGCACAGCAGCGCGAAGGGCCGGCGACCGTGATGACCTTTGTCTTCGTCGATCGGACAGCCCGGCAGGCCCTCGATGCGCGGCGTCAGCCACCACAGGGCGCGATCACGGCCGTCGAACCAGGTTCGCTCGAACAGGCCGCACTGCACCCAGTCCGCCGGCTCATCCAGCGCCGGTTCCAGCTCGCTGCAGAGCCGCCGACGCTGGCGCTTGTCGAGCACGGACCACCAGCGCACGAGCGCCTCGACGGACTCGATGGGGTGGCCCTCGGTCTCGTCCAGCCACGCCTGCAGACCACTTCGGCGCAACGCGGGCTGAGCGGGGTCCGTCGCCAGCTCCCGAAGCTCCGCCCGCACCGCCGCCTAGCAGTCGATCGCCCGGCGGCGCAGACCCGGCAACCCGAGGGCGTGTCGAAAGCTGTCGACCTCCGTCAGGCGCCAGCCCCCAGGACGGGTGATCAGCTCCCGATGGCTGGTGGTCATGCACTGAAGGTCCCACAGCCGGTTGTCGCTGTCGCAGCCCAGCAGCATCACCCGGCTGCCCGGATCGCTTCGTCGCCACCACGCGCGCATGGCCTCGATCGCCCGCTCGGCCGCCTTGCGCACGGCCGGCGTCACCGCTGCATTCAACGGACCGAGGACCAGCGACAAGCGCATCGTCGCGAGACTGCGCGGCAGGGATTGGGTCAGCTGGTACTCCGCCGTGGCAAGACGCCGACCGGCGCCATCCCGGATCGACAGGATCAGCACACGACGCGCCTCGCACGCGGCCGCTCGGTCTGCGACGCAATGGTGCATGCGGTGACCTTCGTCGATCAGTCCGTGTTCATCGGCGATCGGCACGAAGGCCATCCCCTCCTCGCTCCAGGCGGGTGGGGCCGGCCAACTGGCCTGGGCCCGGGCCAGTTGCTCGAACTGCAGACGCCAGGCCGTCGCGCTGGCCAGCAGCAAGGGCCAGCCAGCGCGTCGCTGGTTCTTCTCGAGGCGGGTCAGCTTCGCGCCGTGCACCCAGCCGATGACCTCGTGGAGCGCCTCGCGCAGGGCCGCTTGAGCCTGTACGGGGGTCTTGCCCTTCACCTGGGCGTAGCAGCGCGCCACGTGGCCGTAGACGGCACCCTGTGGCCTGACCTGTTCGTGGAACTCCGGCCAGCGGTAGTCGACGTTGCCATCGCGGCTCCAGATTGACCGAACGACCTCGCGCGCGGGCGGCTGGCTCAGGCGCAAGGATTGCAGCGTGACGAGGTGGTGCCGCACGGCATCGTGCACGGCACCCCGGTAGTGGGGCCGCACCGTCAACGCCAGTCGCGCACCGCCGCGCAAGAGCAGCCGCCAGCCGCTGGGGCTGAGGCCCCCCGCCGACAGCCAGGTCTTGACGGCCGCAACGGCATCCCGGGGGCGGACGAGCGGCAGGCCGTCGATCGCGTACAGGCTGGCCGCCACCGGCAGCAGCGCCGGCGCCTCGGCCTGGATCGCCTGCAGACGTCGCCGATGCCGGACGGCGGTGTTCCAGGCCTGCGCGGTGATCTCGGTCCACCGCACATGCTGGTCGCGCGCGTGGACCCGGCGAGCCAGCGCCAGAACCCCGGCGTCGGGCAGCAGCTCGCGCACGACCGCCAGGCGCATCTCACGAACGCCCCCTCGGCGGCGCAGTTCGCGCAGCAGCCAATCCGTCAAGGCGGCCACCAAGCGGTCCATGTCGGAGCTCAGCCAGATCGCTAGACGCTGTGCCTGCTCGCGTGCCACGACCTCGACCCAGGGTCGCGTCGGCAGCGGCGTCAGGACGACGTCGGCCGGCAGCGCCTTGGACCACGAGGCGCCTGTCCTCACCCAGCAAAGCAGCCAAGGCTGGCGCGCAGCGCGAGCCACCCGCAGCCAGCCGCAGATCTCGGTCGCCGGTCGATCGTCTTGAAGGACGGCCTTGAGTGGCGATCGGACGTGTGCCAAGACGCGCTACAGCGCGAGGCCTGCCAGTCGGGCGCCGACATCGCCAGACAAGGCCTGTCGGAGCGCCGGATGGCGGCGCAGTCCAGGCGGCAACTGCCACCGGCCCCCCGCTGCGCGCATGTCAGCGTCCAGGTCGGGCTCGCGGGTCGGCGCCGAAGGAACGGAGCGGGTGATGGGCTGCGTCGACGATGGCTGCTTGGCGAAGGTCGAGGCCAGACGAGAAGAGCGCCGCGCTTGGATGGCGGCGAAGCATGGCGACATGTGGGTCTCCGGTTTAGCCGTGTTTGACGCGATGTCGGGGCCGGCAAGCGGGCAAATCCCCCTGGTCCGTGAGGTGGGCCCATCCATGGTTCCGCCCTCGTGGGAGGTCAGGCGCGGCGGTGGTCTGGATGCCAGAGCAGCACCGGTGCCTCGCCTCGCCGAGCGAGCAGGACGGCGTTCTGGCGGTACTCGAGCAGCCACGCGTCGACCAGATCCGGAGGCACGTCGAAGACGCAGTAGCTCTCTTCGGACCAGAGGCCGTCCAAGCCGACGCCACGCGCGGGCTCCCACCGCAGACCTGCGGCCTTCACTGCAGCCAGAAGGCTCCCGTTCGCGGCCGCGTTCCACTCGGACGAGCAGGACTGGCTGAACGGGTTCCACGCGGTGATGATGACGGCCGAGCCAGCACCGAAGCTGGCGAGCCACGCGGCCGCAGCGGCCACCTCGTCAGGGCCATCCTTCACGTGAAGCACAAGAGGGTGCGCGCCGAGCACCTCGAAGTTCGTGGCCTCGTAGGCGGACACCAGGCCAGCGTCGACGGTCGGCACCTTCGCGCCGCCGGTGTCGCGGGTATCGGTCATGTGGTTCTCCCTGAAAATCGATGGATCATGGTGTGACATGGCTGGCTCAGCTCGTGAGCCAGTCCTCAGGCGCCGGTCTCCGCCGGCACGATGACCTGCAGCTGCGCGTCGATCAGTGCACGCAGGGCCAGAAGTTCCGTCCGCGAAAGCAAGGTCTGGAAGCGAACCTGCGGCTCGGGACGACGCGCGGTCGGCACGAAGCTGACGAACTGCAGATGATGGCCGTGGGGGGTGCTCTGGAGCTGTGCGGACAGCTCATACGCCGGGGTGGCGTGCAGGATCTGGGTGCGCATGGCGCGTCTCCGGTTTAGTCGGTTCGGCGAAGGCCCGGGTCGACAATCGAAACAAATCACCCGGATCCGTGAGGTGGATCAACCCAAAACGAAAAAACCCGTCACGCAACAGCATCGACGGGTTGGTCCGTTTAGCTGCATTTGTGAATCGCCCGCAAGTAGCAGTAAATCGGCGATGACGAAGTGTAGACGGCTGTTGTGGCACAAGGCAATCGCGCCGGACGCCCGCGAATGAGGGGTCGTGACGAAGGGCTGACTGAACCAACATCTTGGCCCTGACCGACCCCGTCACCGTCAGTTCCCTCTATGCCTTGCTGGCACAGGCGACGTCGTTCGAGGCGCGACTTTCTCGGACCCCCGAGCCCGCCCTGCCAGGACCATGACGGCCTCGCTTCGGACTCAGCTGGATTGGTTCAGGGCCCATGGACCGCCCACGTTCCGCGGAGGCTCGATGATGTGAAAACATGGAGCCATCATGAGGAAGTCGAAGTTCTCCCCGAGGTGCGTGAGCCCCGTGCGGAGGGTGTTTGAGCACCGCGGCGAGCACGCTTCGCATTGGGCGTGCATCGAGTCGATTGCCAGCAAGATCTGCTGCACGGCGCAGACGCTGGACAACTGGGACAAGCAGCATGAGCGCGTTGGCGGCATGCATGATGGGATGACCACGGCCGAGGCGGGCTGCGTGGTCGACCAGTAGATGCGTCGGCTCGGCTGGCGTGGCGCGGGCCGGGGCATGTCGATGCACACGACGGTGCCCGATCCAAATGCAGCGTGTCCGCTGGACCGGGTCAATCGCCAGTTCCGGGCCGAGTGGCCCAACCAACTCTGGGTCGCGGACTTCACCCATGTCTCGACCTGGCAGGGCTGGGTCTACGTAGGCTTCGTCGTGGACGTCTTCAGCCGGCGCATCGTCGGTTGGCGACAAAGCTGTTCGATGCACACCGAATACGCGATCGACTCGCTGGGGCAAGTGCTGTAGGCGCGTCGACCGACCGAGCAGAACAGCGTCATTTGCCACTCCAACAGGGGGTCGCGATACCTGTCGATTCGCTACACCGAGCGCCTGGCCGAGGCGGGTATCGAGCCTTCGGTCGGCTCCACGGGTGACAGTTACGACCATGCCCTGGCCGAGACCATCAATGGCTTTTACAACGCCGAAGTGATCCACCGACGCCGCCCCTGGAAGACCAAGCGGGCCGTCGAGATGGCAATGTTGCCGTGGGTGTATCGGATCGATCACCAACGGCTGATGGAACCCCTGGGATACCTACCGCCCGCAGAGTTCGACCACATATACCACCGACCACGCGCTTGTCAGGCCAGGACCGTCTGACTTAAACGAAGGGGCTTCCGCGAGACCCGGGGCGGTTCAGTTAGGACACGCGGCCGCTTCATTCAGGGTGCTCACAAGGGGGGCGGAAACCGACATTCTGGCGATGATGGGTCTGATGATCGAGACATTCAGAACCAACCGAAAATACCGCTTAAATCAAGTACTTAACGCCACTTCATGGCGGAAGCTCAGGGATTCGAACCCTGGAACCCTTGCGGGTTGCCGGTTTTCAAGACCGGTGCAATCGACCACTCTGCCAAGCTTCCTGAGGGCGCGGATTGTGGCATGGCCATCCGCGTCGATCAGCCCGGTGCCTGGGCCTGTGCGCAGCCCACGCTGACGATCTCGCGGCGGCCGCCGTCGATGCGGGCGGCGCTCAGGCGGCCGCCCCAGACGCAGCCGGTGTCGAGGGCCAGCAGGTCGGGCCGGTCGAGGTCACCCAAGGTCGACCAGTGGCCGAAGGCGATCGGGGTTGATGCGGAGCGGCGGCCGGGGACGTCGAACCAGGGCATCAGGCCGGGCGGTGCGGTGTCGGCGCCTTCCTTGAGCTTGAAGTCCAGCCGGCCGTCGGACGTGCAGAAGCGGATGCGGCTGAGCGTGTTGATGATGAAGCGCCAGCGCGCCGGACCGGTCAGCGTGTCGTCCCAGCAGGCCGGTTCATTGCCGTGCATGACGGGCAGGAAGTCGGCCAGATCGGGGCCTTGCAGCAGTTGCTCGACCTCGGCGGCCCGCGCCAGGGTCTGGGCCGCATCCCACTGCGGCACGACGCCGGCATGCACCATCAGCCAGCCATGGGCCTGCACCGCCAGGCGCTGGTGACGCAGCCAGTCGATCCAGTGGCGACGATGCGGGCTGGCGAGGATGTCGTCGAGCGTGTCGCTGCGGTGCACACGTCGCACGCCCAGGTCGACCGCCAGCAAGTTGAGGTCGTGGTTGCCGAGCAGGCAGATGGCCGAGGCGCCGAAGCTGGCCAGACGCTCCAGCGTGCGCAGCGATTCCGGGCCGCGGTTGACGAGGTCGCCCAGCACATAGAGCTGGTCACGCGAGGGTGAAAAACCGATCTCCGCGAGCAGCCGGTCGAAGGCGTCGCAGCAGCCCTGGAGGTCGCCGACAAGGTGGATCATGGGGTGATTCTGCTACGCTCCCACGCTCCCTGAACTCTGGCGCGGATACTGCTTCGTGCCCACCATGGACCTGGCCTTACTCGTCTTCCTGATCCTGTTGAATGGCGTGTTCGCCATGTCTGAAATGGCCCTGTCGACGAGTCGCAAGGCCCGCCTGCAGGTGCTGGTCGAATCGGGGGATCGTGGCGCCGGCGTGGCACTGGCGCTGCATGACAACCCGACGCAGTTCCTGTCGACCGTGCAGATCGGCATCACGTCCATCGGCGTGCTCAACGGCATCGTCGGCGATGCCGCCTTCTCGGGCCCGCTGGCCGAATGGCTAACGTCGACCTTCGCGGCGATCCCGCACGGCGCAGCCGACATCGGCGCCACGGCCCTGGTGGTGGTCATCATCACCTTCCTCACCATCATCTTCGGCGAGCTGGTGCCCAAGCGCGTCGGCCAGCTCTACCCCGAGACAGTTGCCCGCCTGACGGCGCAGCCGATGCACTGGCTGTCCATCGGTGCCCGACCCTTTGTGCGCCTGCTGTCGACCTGCACGCAGACCATCTTGCGCCTGATCGGCGCGCGCGAAAGCGGCAACCGCGGCGTCACGGAAGAGGAGATCGCCGCCAGCCTGGAAGAGGGCCTGGACGCCGGCGTGATCGAGGCCCACGAGCATCAGATGGTGCGCAATGTGTTCCGGCTCGATGACCGCCAAGTGGGCAGCATGATGATTCCGCGCGGCGACATCGCCTGGCTGGAAGCGAGCGCGCCGCGTGAGGCCATCCTGGCGGTGCTGACCGAACACGGCCACTCGCGCTATCCCGTGTGCAAGGGGGGTCTGGACGATGTGCTGGGTGTCGTCACCTCGCAGCAACTGCTGATGCAACTGGCCCGCAGCGCCGAGCTGTCGCTGCAGGACGCGCTGCAGCCGGCCGTCTTCGTGCCCGAGACCTTGTCGGGCATGGAGTTGCTCGAACACTTCAGGGGCTCTGAAGTGCAGATGGTTTTTGTGGTCGACGAGTACGGGGTCGTGCAAGGTGTGATTACTTTGCGCGACGTGCTGGAGGCGATCACCGGAGAATTCACCCCGGCTCAGGCTGAAGATGCTTGGGCGGTTCAACGTGAGGACGGTTCCTGGCTGGTTGATGGCCTGATCCCGGTTCCCGAGCTGAAGGACCGCCTGGGCCTCAAGCAGCTGCCCGATGAAGATCGCGGGCGCTACAACACCCTGGCCGGCATGATCATGCTGCTGCTGGGTCGCCTGCCTCAAACCACCGATGTCGTCACCTGGGACGGCTGGCGTTTCGAGGTGGTCGACCTCGATGGCAAGCGTGTGGACAAGGTGCTGGCCAGTCGGACGCAGGAACCTTCCGGAGAAGACGATTGACTGAAGCACTCAAGAGCGCCAACGGCGCTGCAGCACCCGCCGCCAACGAAGGCGCATCGGCCAGCCAGCGCATCGCACTGGTCGACCGCAAGCGCCACGCCGGCAAGCGTGTGCGACCCATCACCGACTGGGCATTTGCCCGCGACGCGAACGCGGTGCCGCTGACCGGCGTCGAGTTCGGCGAAGCCGCACGCGAGATGCCGATCGGCTTCGTGTACGTCGGCAAGGACGCCAATGACAAGCCCAAGCTCGTGCCGATGGCCCTGATGGGTCTGCGCGAGAAGGACAACCTGCTGGTCAGCGCCGATGGCCGCTGGGACGCCCGCTTCGTGCCCGCCACGCTGCGCCGCTACCCCTTCGCCTATGTGCGCACGCAAGGCGGCGAGAAGCTCACGCTGGTGATCGACGAGGCCTACGGTGGCCTCAACGACAGCAAGGGCGAACTGCTCATCGCGGCCGATGGCGAGCCCACCGAGTACCTGCAGAACATCATGCGTTTCCTCGATCGCTACGAGCTGGAACAGCAGCGCACGGAGGTCTTCTGCGCCCGCCTGGTCGAGCTTGAACTGCTGCGCGGTGCCGAGATCAAGGGCGACATGCCCGACGGCGACAAGGTCAACGCGACCGGCTTCTTCATGGTCGACGAGGACAAGCTGGGCAAGCTGCCCGATGCCGAGGTGCTGGCGCTGCACCGCACCGGCATGATGGCGCTGATCCACACCCACCTGGTCTCGATGGGCCAGGTGCAGGCCTTGGCCCAGCGCCTGGAAGCACGCAAGCCGGCCAAGACCGCCGCGGCCTGAGGCGCGCGAACGCCGCAGCGCATCGGCCGCGAAGGCCGATGAACACGAAGGGCCTGCCGATGCAGGCCCTTTTTTTGTTTGGCGTTCAGGCCATGAAGCCGAGGTTGCGCACGCCCGTGTCGAAGTTGGCGAGGTTGGGAAAGATCGTCGCCAGATCGCTCGCGCCCACGCCCATCCAGCCCGCCAGCGTGGCCCCCATCTGGTCGACCGAGCTGCTCGGCAGCAAGGCGCCGTTGCGCAACTGGTCGGGGCTGCTGTCGAAGTCGTTGTTGGCCGTGTTCTTCACGCCCAGCACCGGCCACTGGCCATGCAGACCAGCCCGGACGGAGCCGCCCATGACCAGGTGGTGGGCGCCCCAGCCGTGGTCGGTGCCGTCGCCGTTGCTCGTGAAGGCGCGGCCGAAGTCCGAGGCGGTGAAGGTCGTCACATTGGCCGACTGGCCCATGGCGGCCAGCACGTTGTCAAAGTAGTTCAGGCCGTGGTCGAGCTGGGCCATCAGCTCGGCATGGCGGCGGTTCTGGCCGTCGTGGGTATCGAAGCCGCCCAGCGTGACAAAGAAGACCTGCCGCGTGATGCCCAGCGCCGGAGCGGCCTGCACGCAGCGCGCCACCATCTGAAGCTGGCGTGCCAGGCCGTTGGTGGCGACGTTGCCGGTCAAGGGATGGGTCCAGCGCAGCAGCGGATCGGCATCGGCCGAGTAGGTCGCCGTGCCACCGGCCGGCGTGCCCCAGGGTGCCGTGCCGGCGGCCTGCAGCGCGGCACTCAAGGTGGCTTCGGCGTCGATCGAGCGACGCACCACGTCGGCATGGTCCAGCGCCAGCAGGCTGGATACCCGGCGGCTGCCGTCCGCACGGGTCCCGGTCATGACACGCGCCATCGCGGTCTTGGCCTGGGCCGAGCCGAACAGCGTGGTGCCGCTGCCGCCGATGCGGATCGCGCCGTTGTTGCTGAGTTGGTATTGGCGCGCCTGTTCGCCAGCCAGCCAGATGCTGGAGCCGCTGACCGACACCGCCGTGAACATGGCCTGCGAGTTGCCGCCCATCAGCGCATCGGCGATGCGCCCGCCCCAGCCGCTGCGAGCGCCTTCGGGCGACAGGGCCTGCCACCAGTTCTGCTGGTCGTTGTGGCTGAACAGCTTGGGCGGACGTGCGTGTGTGGCGCTGGCGTATTGCGCCTTGGTGGTCGGGCGGATCAGCGGCCCGACATTGGCGACAACGGCCAGCCGGCGGCGGGTGTCGTGGATGTGCGCGAGCTGCGCCAGGCTCGGGTGCAGCGCCAGGCCCGCGCCGGCGATGGCCAGTGGCCGCACGCCGCCCAGCCGGGCCAGCACGCTGGCGCCCGTCGACGTGTCTGCGGGAGTGCCGGCGGCCAGCAAGGCAAGGCTGTCGGGTGCCTGGTTGCGCACCGACTGGTAGGCCGCCCAGGGCGCTGTGCGGGTGTCCAGCACGGTGTTGCAGGCGTCGTTGCCGCCGGCCAGGAAGACACACACCAGTGCCTTGTAGCCGCCGGCTGTCTGGGCCGACACCTGTGTGCTGGCCGCCAGCAAGGTGGCCAGCGGCAAGGCGCTGGGCACAACCCCGGCACCCAGTGCCGCGAACTGGCGCAGAAAGGTCCGGCGGGCCTGCGGACCGAGGCCGTGCAGGGGATCTTGGGTGCGTGTTGAACGTGTCATGGCGGTGTACTCCTCAGGACTGCAGCAGCCACTCGGGCGAGACCATCGCCAGATAGATCGCGAGCCGCAGCCGGTTCTGCAGCGCGTTGTTGCGGGTGTCGGCATTGCTCGCAGTCAGCGCCGGGACGTTGACGCTGGCGACCGCCGCGACGATTTCGCTTCGCAGTTCCGCCGGCATGGCCCCACCGAACAGGCGCGCATCGACCCAGCCGACCAGGCCGTCGGGCTGCTCGGCGCGGCCCCGCTCGTTGTCCAGCGGCAGCTGGACATCGCGCAGCGTCTGGCCGGTCGGGATGTCGCCCACGCCGTTGTTCTGCAGCACGCTGCGCAGGTGGTTGGCATAGCCGGCCACGCTGGTTTCGTGGCTGATCTGCATCTCCGGCACGGTCAGCCCGAGCGCACCAGCCCGGCTGTTGGGCGGCACGTAGCCGGGCCGGTAGAAGTTGAAGACCGAGGGCGAGCGCCAGGGCGACTGGCCCAGCGAGTTGGCAGGATCGTCGGTGTTGCCGATGCGCCAGGCGCCACTGACCGAGCGCGCACCGAAGGCCCGCAGCAGCCGCGCCAGCCGCAGCACCGGCTCGCGCAGCCGGCCGGCTTCGACATCGGCCACGTCGGGCGCGCGGCGCGCCTCCTCGTCCAGCAAGATGGCCTTGACAACCGCGCCGAGGTGGCCGCCGGTGCGGTTGAAGACCGCCGAGATGCGGGCCACATAGGCCGGGCTCGGGTTGCTGGTCACCAAGCGCTGGATCAGCTGGCGGCCGATGAAGGGCGCGACATTGGGATGCGAGGCCAGCGTGTCGAGCGCCCGGTTCAGGCTGGCCTGCGCGTCCGGCGTGCTGCCCTGGTCGGCCACGGTGCTGCCCAGGAAGGCCTTGGGCCCGGTCGCATGGAAGCGGCCGTAGGGCGACATCGGCTTGATCCACGCATCCGGATCGGGCGCGGGCGCGCTGCTCCAGCCGAAGTAGCAGGCATTGCTCTGGTCGCCGCAGGGCAGGCTCCAGCCGGTGAAGACACGCGCCAGGCCACTGACGTCGGCGGCGTCATAGGTCTCGATCGCGGCCGTGCCGTTGCGGCGCACGCTGCCGTCGGTGTTCAGCTCGACCAGACCGATCGAGAACAGCTGCATGACCTCGCGGGCGTAGTTCTCGTCGGGCACGCGGCCGGTGGCCGGGTCGTCCTTCTGGTTGCGCAGGTGCGAGAGGTAGGCGCCCATCACCGGGCTCAGGGAAACCTGGCGCAGCAGCTCGCGGTAGCTGCCCAGGCCGGCGCTGGCGAGCAGGTCGTGGTAGGCCATGATCCCGCGCGGCTGCTCGCCGACGTTCGAGTCGGCGGCCGAGACCACGAAGATCTGCGACAGCGCCCAGGCCACCCGCTGGCGCAGCTGGTCAGGCGCCGTGACGGCGTTGCGCCAGAAGGTGAACTGGACCTCGTTGCGGCTGACGGCCGCCGGGTCCGTCGCCCGGTTGGCCGCATCCAGCCCTTCCCAGAAGGCGCGTGCCGACGTCGCCGGCATCGCCAGCTGGGCGTCGATCCAGCCGCCCGCACCCAGCCGCCGGACCTCCGCGATGTCGGCCTCGGTGGCACCGAAGCTGGCCTGGTCGAGGAAGCGCACCGCCTCGGCGTCTGAGCGGATCGGCGCTTCGTTGTTGCCCGACGAGCCGCCGCCACAAGCAGCCAGCGTCATGAGCGCCATGAGCGCCACGACCGTCAGCAAGCCTGCGGCCAGCCGGCTGGCTCGGGTCTGGGCAGAAGATCGGTGGGATGGCATCGGGCACTTCCAGGTCTGCGAAGGCGCCGATCTTGCGCGGCGCGAGGCGCCGGAAAGCGTGCATCTGTCACGCCGGACACAGCCGTTCCATGCCCTTACCGATGTCACGGCTTGCCGTCCCGCGAACGCGGGATGGCGTCCGCGGCGACTTTGCGATGGCCGGGCAGCCGATCAGCGCACCGGTCGAACCGCCACGCAGGTCCGCACCGTCGGCCAGCCGCGCCGGCCGCAGGGGGTCGGCACGGTCAGGTCGGGGGTCGGCGTGCCGGCCTCGTCCATGCGCGCCAGCACGGTGTGCCAGTCCCGCACGCCACGCCGGTCGAGCGTCAGTGCCAGCAGCCAGCCCTCGCGCGCGGCGGGCAGCTCGAAGCCGTCGAAGACGAAGTTGCCCAGGCTCCAGATGATGGGCTTGCCCCGGTAGACGTCCGCACCCTGCGTGACGTGCGGATGGCCGCCCACCACCGCATCCGCGCCCGCGTCGATCATCAGCCGGGCGAGCGCACGCTGGCGGGCATCGGGCTGCGGCTCGCGTTCCCAGCCCCAGTGCATGAAGGGGATGACCAGGTCGGCGCCGGCGCGGCGGGCGGCGCGGATGTCGGCCACCACCTGGCTGTCCTCGCTCCAGGCGATGCCGGGCCAGTCGGGGCCGGCCTCGAAGCGGCGCGGCTTGAACTCGTTGTAGGACAGCACGGCGATGCGCAGCCCGCCCCGCTCGAGCCACAGCGGCCGGTGCGCCTCATGCAGGTTGCGCCCGCCGCCGAAGGGCAGGATGCCGACGGCGCGCACATGGTCGAGCGTCTCCAGGAAGGCGGCAGGCCCGTAATCGCCAGAGTGGTTGTTGGCGACCGCCAGCGCGTCGAAGCGGCCCTTGAGCACCCGCAGCGCGGCCGGGTCTGCGCGGAAGGTGTAGATCTTGTTGTCCAGCGGCGTGCCGCTGCGGGCCACCGGCAGTTCGAGGTTGCCGATGCGAGCATCGGCGGCGCGGAACCAGGGGTCGAAGGCCGCCAGCGGGTCGCCACCGGCGGCGATGGTGCGGCCCGGCCCGTCGTCGAGCATCAGGTCGCCGACGAAGAGCAGGCGCACCGCCTGCGGCGCAGGCTCGGGCGGCGCCGCATGGGTCGGCCACGACAGCAGCAGCGCCATGCCGGCCAGCAGCGAGATCGTCAGGTCGCGCGTGTTCATCGGGCCTCCTGCGCGGGACGTCGTTCGCACCAGTACTGCAGTTCGCCATCGCGCACCGGCTCGTAGACGCGGTGCAGGCCGGTGTAGCCCCCGGGTCGACCGCGCGGCGAAGGCGTCGGTGGCCAGGCCACGTCGAGCTGGTGGATCAGCACCGGGGCATCGCTGCGGTCGGCGTAGACATAGGCCTTGAAGGCGGCCAGCGCAACCGGCCGGGTCTGCAGCACGAAGCGGATCAGGAAGTAGGAGCCGACCGCGACGGTCGGCACCGCGTGCGGATCGTCGACGGCCGCGACGGCATGGTCGACGGTCTCGCCGCCGTAGGTGACGTGGCAGGTCGCCAGCGCCGCAGCCTGCGCAGCGGTCGAGCCGCTCAGGACGATGAAGGCGGCCAGGCGCCAGGGCAGATGCAAGCTCATGTGCGCGATTGTCGAGGTCGCCAGACGCCCAGCGACGCGGGCCTCACAGCGCCTGGAAGACGCTGTCGACCGTGGCCGGCCCCTCGCCCACCGTGGCGCGGAACAACTGCTCGTCGGTGGCGCGCAGGCGCCGGCAGACCTCGCGGCCGAGGTTCATCTGGATCAGCGCGAACTGCTCCGGATCGTGCTCGAACAGGCGCAGCAGGTCGTCGGGCGAGACCTCGATGGCCGAACACGCGTCGGCGGCCCGTACCGAGGCGTTGCGGGGTGACGGGTCCATCAGCGCCATCTCGCCAAACACGTCGCCCGGACCGAGCGTGCGCAGCAGGTAGTCGTGGCCATGCCAGCGCTTGCGGACCTCGACCGTGCCGGACTCCAGCACATACATCGAGCAGGCGTCCTCGCCCTGGCGGAAGAAGTAGCCGCCGGCCGCGACCTGCCGGACCCGCAGCGGCGTCAGCAGGTCTTCCAGCGCACGGGCGCTGACCGCGCCGAAGACGGGCATGGCCTGCATGCGTTCGAGACGTTGCGCTTCGATGCGAGGGACCTGCATCTCGGTCTCCTGGATGTTGTCGTGACGGGGCTGGGACAGCCCGCAAAGATAGCGCCGAACCCGCATCCGATGGGTAACGCGCCGCGTCCACACCGACAATCGCGCGATGTTCACGAACCTGATCCCGGCGGCCGACACGGCCACCGCGTCCGCCCCGGACGACCGCGCCCGCTTCCTGCGCCTGCTCGAAACCGCCACGCTGGGCGGCGCGACCGCCGCCGATCCGCTGCAGCGCCTGATCCTGAGCCAGCACCACGGCGAGCCGGCCGACCTGGACCGGGTCATCGTCCGGCCGCTGATGCTGCGCGGCGAGGCGGCCCTGCAGTTCGTCTGGCGGCACACCACCCGCGACATCACCAAGAACCTCACCCCGGCCGAAGGCCTGGCCCTGGTCGCCAGCCTGCTGGACCCGCAGGATGCCGCCGGCTTCGCCCATGCCCACCTCGACACCCGCCGCCACGAGATCCAGTTCGGCGCGCGCCGCAAGGGTGGCGGCTGGAAGTTCCGGCTGCAGGTCGGCAAGCGCAAGGTGGCCGATGCGCAGGCGGCTGCCGTCGATGACGACGCAGCCGAGTCGGCCTCTGCCGCCACGCCGGGCGACGGCCACAACCGCAGCAAGCACCGCCTGCTCGACATCGCCCAGCCAGCCTGGGTCGACCTGGGCCTGGCCAGCGCCGATGCCCGGCTGGTGCCGTCGATGGCGCGCAAGTGGAAACAGATCAACCGCTTCACCGAGATCCTGGCCGATGCCCTGGGCCGCTCAGCGCTGGGCGCGCCGCAGCGCGTGGCCTCGGGCGAGCCGGTGCGGGTCATCGACTTCGGCTGCGGCAAGGGCTACCTGACCTTTGCGATGCACCAGTGGCTGGTGGCGCAAGGCCGCCGGGCCGAGGTCACCGGGGTCGAACTGCGGCAGGAGCTGGTGACGCTGTGCGAGGCCAGTGCCCGCCGCCACGCCTGCGACGGCCTGCGCTTCGACGCGGGCGACGTGCGCGACTACACCCCGCCGCAACTCGATGTGATGGTCGCCCTGCATGCCTGCGACATCGCCACGGACCACGCCATCGACCTGGGCCTGCGCGCGGGCGCGTCCATCATCATGTGCTCGCCGTGCTGCCACAAGGAATTGCGCGGCCAGCTCCAGCCCCCCGGCCCGCTGCGCGCCCTGCTGCGCCATGGCGTCCACCTGGGCCTGGAGGCCGAGATGGTCACCGACAGCCTGCGCGCCCTGCTGCTGGATGCCGCCGGCTACGACACCCAGGTCTTCGAGTTCGTGTCGCTGGAGCACACCAACAAGAACAAGATGATCCTGGCCGTCAAGCGCGCCCGCCACGACGCCACCCACGCCGACAAGATCCGCAGCCAGATCGCCGAGATCAAGGCCTTCTACGGGATCCGGGAGCAGTGTCTGGAGCGGTTGGTGGGCGAGCGGGGCTGATCAAGCCGCAGACGTCCCTGGCTGGGTCTGCGCCCCACCCACGATCGCGCCCTTGTCCAGCCGCAGCACCCGGTCGCAGCGCTGGGCCAGCGTCAGGTCGTGGGTGACGAGCACAAAGGCGATGCCCTGGTGGCGGGCCAGACTGAGCATCAGGTCAAAGACCTGGCCGGCGGTTTCGCGGTCGAGGTTGCCGGTCGGCTCATCGGCCAGCACGCAGGCCGGGCGGGTGACCAGGGCGCGGGCGATGGCCACGCGCTGACGTTCACCACCCGAGAGTTCGCCCGGCCGGTGCGACATGCGCGGGCCCAGGCCAACGGCGGCGAGGACCTGGGCGGCGGTGTCGCGGGCGACATCGGGGCGCTCGCGCCGGATCAGCAGCGGCATGGCGACGTTGTCGACCGCGCTGAACTCGGGCAGCAGGTGGTGGAACTGGTAGATGAAGCCGAGGTGGCGGTTGCGCCAGCGGCCCTGCTCGGTGGCATCGAGCCGGTCCAGGCGCTGGCCGAGCAGCTCGACGCTGCCACTGCTCGGCGCGTCCAGGCCGCCCAGCAGGTGCAGCAGCGTGCTCTTGCCCGAGCCGGAGGCACCGACGATGGCGACGACCTCGCCGCGCGAGATCGTCAGGTCGACGCCGCGCAGCACGGTGACGTCCAGCCCTGCGGCGCCGCCTTCCTGATAGCGCCGGGTCAGGCCGGTGGCGCGGATCACCGGGCCCGCGTCGCTCACATCCTTCGGCTCATTCATAGCGCAGCGCCTCGGCCGGGTTGACGCGGCTGGCGCGCCAGCTCGGGTAGAGCGTGGCGACGAAGGCCAGCAGCAGCGACGTCACGACGATGGGCAGGATGTCGGCCTGTTGCGGGTCGCTGGGCATGCGGCTGATCAGGTAGATGTTGCCGGGCAGGAAGCTCAGGCCCAGCAGGCGCTCGATGGCGGGCACGATCACGTCGACGTTGAAGGCCACGAGCAGCCCCAGCACCAGGCCGCCGAACGTGCCGATGACGCCCGAGGTCGCGCCCTGCACCATGAAGATGCCCATCACCGACCGCGGGCTGGCGCCCAGGGTGCGCAAGATGGCGATGTCGGCGCGCTTGTCGGTCACCGTCATCACCAGCGTGGAGACGAGGTTGAAGGCCGCCACCGCGACGATCAGCGTGAGGATGATGCCCATCATGCGTTTCTCGATCTGCACGGCATCGAACCAGGTCGCGTTGGTGCGGGTCCAGTCGCGCACCAGATAGTCCAGACCCAGCTCGCCGCCGATCTGCGCGGCCAGCGCGCGGGCCTGTTGCAGGTCGGCCAGCCGCAGTTGCACGCCCTGCGGACCGCCGGTGCGGAACAGCCGGGCGGCGTCGTCGATGTGCATCAGCGCCAGGCCGCTGTCGTATTCGTAGTGGCCAGCGTTGAAGATGCCCACCACGCGGACCTGCTTCAGACGCGGCACGACACCGGCCGGCGTGGTCTGGCCGCTCGGTGTCACCAGGGTGATCGAGTCGCCGTCCTGCACGCCCAGGCTGCGGGCCAGCTGGCTGCCCAGCACGACGCCCCACTCGCCCGGCTGCAGGCGCGAGAGCACGCCGTCCTTGAGTTGCGCGCCCAGCGGCGTCACGTCGGCCTCGTGGACCGGGTCGATGCCGCGGACCATCACGCCGCGCATGTCCTCGCCCCGGGCGATCAGCGCCTGCGCGGCCACAAAGGGCGCCGCGCCCTGCACCTGCGGGTTCTGCTTGAGGCGCTCGCCGAGCGCGGCCCAGTCCTCGATCGGCTGGCCGCTGGCGCCGTAGACCTCGACGTGGGCGACGACGCTGAGCATGCGGTCACGGACCTCCTTCTGGAAGCCGTTCATCACGCTCAGCACGATGATCAGCGCGGCCACGCCGAGCGCGATGCCCAGCATCGACACGCCCGAGATGAAGGAGATGAAGCCGTTGCGGCGACCGCCTCGGCCAGCGCGTGTGTAGCGCCAACCGATGCGCATTTCATAGGGCCAGTTCATGGGGCGGCGATGCTACCCGAGGGCCCCGGCTGGCCCGGGGTCGACGCCGATAATCCGCCGGCCTTGCCGACCGATCGACACCGCTTGGCGCTGTCCGCCGTCCTTCCATCCGAGCCCGCCCGCCTTGAGCCCTGACGCCTGCCCTCACCTGATCCTGCCCCATGCCAGCGCCCTGTCCGATGCCGCGCTGGCGGCGCTGAACACGCTGCGCCTGCCGACGCTGCAGGCGCTGCTGGCCCGCCTGAGCCAGGTCGACGACACCGACCGGCATCTCTCCGAGGCCCAGCGCGGCGACGAGGAATACACCCTCAGCGCCCCGCACGAGACCCTGCTGGCCCACCTGCACGGCTGGCAAGGCGCCGACGGCCTGTGGCCGCTGGCGGCCCATGCAGCGGCCGCTGATGGGCTGGATGTGGTCCCCGGCGATCCGCTGCCCTGGGGCCTGGTCACGCCGGTGCACTGGCAGGTCGGCAGCGACTCGGTCAACCTCATCGACCCGGCGCAGCTGCAGCTGACCGAGGCCGAATCGCGCACGCTGTTCGAGCTGCTGCGGCCGTCCTTCGAGGCCGAAGGCTGGCAACTGCTGTGGGGCGCGCCGCTGCGCTGGTATGCCCGTCACCCGGGCCTGGCGACGCTGGCCCTGGCCTCGCCGGACCGCGCCATCGGCCGCAGCCTGGACCTCTGGCTGGGCAAGACGCCCGAGGCGCGCCGGGCCCGTCGCCTGCAGGTCGAGGCCCAGATGCTGTGGCATGAACACCCGCTCAACGAGGCCCGCGACGCCGCGCGGCAATGGACCGTCAACTCCTTCTGGCTGAGCGGCTGCGGCATCGCCCAGCCGGCCGCACCGCTGCCTGGCGTGACGGTCGACGAGCGCCTGCGCAGCACCCTGCTGGCTGGCGACTGGCCCGGCTGGGTCGCCGCCTGGCAGGCGCTCGAAGCCGGCACGCTGGCCGACCTGCTGGCCCGCGCCCGCGCCGGACTGCCGCTGGCGATCAGCCTGTGCGGCGAGCGCCGGGCGCGCACCTGGCGGCAGGACAGCGCCGGGACCTGGCAACGCCTGGGTCACGGCCTGCGCGAACGCTTCTTGAAGGCCGATGGCGTGGCCGTGGTCGACACCCTGAAAGACCTGTGATGAGCTCACCCCAGATCGCCACCCGCGATGTCCCGCCCCGCGCGGTGTGGGCGCTCGAACAGGCCGGCGTGCACCCGCTGCTGGCGCGGCTGTTTGCGGCCCGCGGCATCCGCAGCGCCGACGAGTTGGACGACGGCCTGGCCCGCCTGCTGCCGCCCGACGAACTGCTCGGCGCGCGCGAGGCCGCCATGCTGCTGGCCGACACGCTGCAGGCCGGCGAGCGCCTGGTCGTCGTGGCCGACTACGACTGCGACGGCGCGACGGCCTGCGCGGTGGCGCTGCGGGGCCTGGCCATGCTGGGCGCGCAGCCCGGCACCTTGCAGCAGATCGTTCCGGACCGGGCCGTGCACGGCTACGGCCTGACGCCCACCATCGTCGACCTGGCGATGGACCGGCCCGAGGCCGACCGCCCTCGCCTGCTGATCACCGTCGACAACGGCATCGCCAGCCTCGCTGGCGTCGCCCATGCCCGGGCCCGCGGCCTGCGTGTGCTGGTGACCGACCACCACCTGCCGGCCTGCGACGCCAGCGGCGCGGTCACGCTGCCCGAGGCGGACGTGATCGTGAACCCCAACCAGCCAGGCTGCGGCTTCGCCAGCAAGGCCATCGCCGGTGTCGGCGTGATGTTCTACGTGCTGCTGGCCACCCGTGCCGAGCTGCGCCGTCGCGGCGCGTTTGATGCCGCCAGCCAACCGCGCCTGGACGCCCTGCTGGACCTGGTCGCGCTCGGCACCGTGGCCGACGTGGTCCGGCTCGATGCCAACAACCGGCGGCTGGTGGCGCAGGGCTTGAAGCGCATCCGCGCCGGTCGCATGCAGGCCGGCATCGCCGCCTTGTTTGCGGCGGCCGGGCGTGATCCGACGCGTGCCAGCGCGGCCGACTTCGGCTTTGCGCTGGGCCCGCGCCTGAATGCCGCCGGCCGTCTGGCCGACATGAGCCTGGGCATCGCCTGCCTGCTGTGCGAGGAACCGCGCCGCGCCGCCGAACTGGCGCAGGCGCTGGACGCGATCAACCGCGAGCGCCGCGAGGTCGAGTCCGGCATGAAGGACCAGGCCGAGCGCCTGCTCGAACGCCTGATGCCACAAGGCGAGCCGCCGGCCGCGCTGGTGCTGTTCGACGAGGACTTCCACGAGGGCGTGGTCGGCATCGTCGCCGGCCGGCTCAAGGAACGCCTGCACCGCCCGACCTTCGTGTTTGCGCGCGGTGGCGACGGCCTGCTCAAGGGCTCGGGCCGTTCCATCCCCGGCTTCCACCTGCGCGACGCGCTGGACCTGGTCGCCAAGCGCGAGCCCGAGCTGCTGAAGAAGTTCGGCGGCCACGCCATGGCCGCCGGCTGCACGCTGTCGGCCGATGGCGTCGAGCGTTTCGCCAGCGCCTTGCAACAGGTCGCCGCCGAATGGCTGGACGCCGCCGCGCTGCAACGCCGGCTGGCCACCGACGGCCCGCTGGACGCCGCCAGCTTCGAGCCGGCCCTGGTGCGCCTGCTGGACGCCGAGGTCTGGGGTCAGGCCTTCGAGGCACCGCTGTTCAGCGACGAGGTCGACGTGGTCAACCAGCGCCTGGTCGGCGAGAAGCACCTCAAGCTCAGCGTGCGCCATGCCGGCACCTTGCGCGACGCGATCTGGTTCGGCCACACCGACGCCCTGCCCCCGCGCGTGCGGCTGGCCTATCGCCTCAACATCGACGAGTACCAAGGACGGCAACGGGTGCAGATGGTGGTGGAAGCCGCTGTGCCGGCCGGTGCCGCATGAGCCCGGACGACCCGACCCGCGCACCGGTCTTCGCCCTGCTCGACGACGCGCATGCCACGGCCGCGTCGCCCAGCAGCCGGCTGTGCACCGGCTTCCTGCGCGAGCTGCGTTGCGACGACCCGGCCACGCTGGAGGCCACCTGTGCCGCGCTGACCCACGCGCTGGCCGAGGGCGCCCACGCCATCGTGCTGGCCGACTACGAATGGGGCGTGCGCCTGCAGTTCGCCGATTCGGCCCATGCCGCGCCCGCGCAAGGCGGCGCCTTCAGCGTGCTGCTGTTCGAGCGCTGTGAACACCTGGATGCCGACGGCGTGTCGCGCTGGCTGGATGCCCATGCCCCCGACACGCCGGCGGGCTTCAGCCGCTGGCAAGGCGAACGCGCGAACGTGCGTGGCGATGACACCTTCGGCGCGCCCTACCTCGCGGCGATCGAGCAGATCCACGCCTGGATCCGCGCGGGCGAGACCTACCAGGTCAACCACACGGTGCGGCTCGCCGCGCAGGCCTGGGGCGACCCGCGTGCGCTCTACCGGCGCCTGCGCCAGCGCCAGCCGGTGCCCTATGGCGCGCTGATGCACCGCCCCGACGGGCGCTGGGTGCTCAGCTGCTCGCCGGAACTGTTCGTGCGACACGATCTTCGCGACCTTCACGACCTTCACGACAAGGCCGATGAACACGGCAAGACGGGCCACGGCCCGGTCGGCATCTTGACCGCCAAGCCGATGAAGGGCACCGCCGCACGCCAGCCCGATCCGCTGGCCGACGCCTGGAGCCCCGAGCGGCTGCAGTCCGACCCGAAGAACCGGGCCGAGAACCTGATGATCGTGGACCTGCTGCGCAACGACCTCGGCCGCATCGCCCGCACCGGCACGGTCCGGGTGCCCAAGCTGTTCGAGATCGAGCCCTACCGCACGGTCTGGCAGATGACCTCGACCATCGAAGCTGAACTGCCACCCACCACCGGCCTGGCCGAGGTGCTGCGCGCGCTCTTCCCTTGCGGCTCGATCACCGGCGCGCCCAAGCGCCACACGATGGAACTGATCCACCGCATCGAGCCACAGCCGCGCGGCCTGTACTGCGGTGCCATCGGCTGGGTCGACGCGGCACCGGCTGGCAGTGGCCTGGCGGTCGGGCCCTTCTGCCTGAACGTCGCCATCCGCACGTTGACGCTGGACCCGCCGGTGTCACCCGACGACGGCGGCCGGCGCCCGGCCACGCTGGGCGTTGGCGCGGGCATCGTGCTCGATTCCATCGCCACGGCCGAGGCCGATGAGGTCCAGCTCAAGGCCCGTTTTGTCACCGCTTTCGACCCCGGCTTCACGCTGTTCGAGACCTTGCGTGCCGAAGACGGTCGGCTGCTGCGTCTGGATGCCCATCTGGCCCGGCTGGCCCGCAGCGCCGGACAACTCGGTTTCACGCTGGACGCCGACGACGTCCGCGCGCGCCTCCTCGCGACCCTGCGCGACCTGCCGCGCACGCCCCACCGCGTCCGCCTGGACCTGTCAGCCGACGGCGGCGTGACGCTGCGCCATGCGCCGCTGGCACCGCTCAAGGCCGCCGCGCGCCGCGTGCTGCTGTCGACCCAGCAGGTGCCGCCGACCGAAGCCGGCTTGCTCGGCCACAAGACCTCGCGGCGCGCCGCCTACGACGCGGCGATGCATGACGCCGAACTGGCCGGTGCCTTCGACCTGCTGTTCGTCGACGCCGACGGCCAACTGAGCGAAGGCTCGCGCAGCAACGTCTTCATCCGCCTGGACGGCCGATGGCTGACGCCGCCCGCGCGTGGCCAGTTGCTGCCCGGCGTGATGCGCGCGGCGGTGCTGGCCGGCGAGCCCGGCTGCGTGCTCTCGCCCTTGCCGGTCGAACGCGAGATCAGCCGCGCCGACCTGATGCGCGCCGAAGCCGTCGCGGTCTGCAACAGCTTGCGTGGGCTGATGCTGGTGCGTGTCGACACGCAGGGGCTCGGTGCATGAGCCAGACAAGCACAGAGCCTGACGACGACCAGCGCCACGGCGCGGTCGAGGACGGCATGGCGCTGCTGTCGGCCACGCTGTTCATGTCGCTGGGCCTGGTGCTGTTCCAGAAGGTCGGGCTCTACACCGGCGGCACGGCCGGCCTGGCCTTCTTGCTGCACTACCGCAGCGGCTGGCCGCTGGGTGCGATCTTCTTCGCCATCAACCTGCCCTTCGCCTGGCTGGCCTGGCGCCACCTGGGCCGCGCCTTCGCGCTGCGCACGCTGGCGGCGGTCGGGCTGATCTCGGCGCTCAGCGAGGCCACGCCGCAGTGGATCGCGCTGGACCGTGTCGCCCCCGGCTACGCGGCGCTGGCAGGCGGTGTGTTGATGGGCACGGCCTTGCTGGTGCTGTTCCGCCACCGCGCCAGCCTGGGCGGCATCGGGGTCCTGGCGCTGTGGCTGCAAGAACGCCACGGCATCCGGGCCGGCGCCTTCCAGATGGGCGTGGACGTCTGCATCGTGCTGGGCGCCCTGGCGGCCACCGACGTCAGCCGTGTGGCCTGGTCGGTGCTGGGCGCCGTTGCGGTCAACCTGGTGCTGGCCATGAACCACAAGCCGGGCCGCTATCGGGGTCTGTCGTGACCCCGTGAGGCCCGCTCAGTCCGGCAGTTCAACCTGGATCGTGCGCACCACCCAGCCCCGGTAGTCGGGCATCGCCTGCAGGGCCTCGATGGACGACGGCGGCGGCACCGCCAGGCCTTCGGCCCGGGCCGTCACCACCCACCGGATCACGGCACCCCGCGCCGCCGCCATGGCCTCGGCCAATGAGTTGCCGCCCGCAAAGCAGCCCGGCAGGTCAGGCACCACGACCGCCCAGCCTGTCCGGTCGGTGGGCAGGTCGACGACGACGGGATATATGAAAAATGACATGCGTCAAGTTTGCCACCCCCCCCATGAATGACGTCTGACGGTCGAAACCCTGCACCTGCACAGGCTTGTCAGGTTCACGACAAGGTGGGCCGGAAGCGCTGCCGCAGGTCCTTGGCCGCCTTGACCAGCAGGCTGGTGTCGACGCCGACGGCGACGAACAGCGCGCCGGCATCGAGGTAGCGCTGCGCCGTGGCGGGGTCGGCGCTGAGGATGCCGGCGGCCTTGCCGGCCGCGCGCACCGTGGCGATGCCGTCGAGCATCACGCGCTGCACGTCCGGGTGGTTCGGCTGGCCGCGCAGGCCCATCGAGGCGGACAGGTCGGCCGGGCCGAAGAACACGCCGTCGACGCCGTCGACCTCGGCGATGGCGCGCAGGTTGGCGATCGCCTCGGTGCTCTCGGCCTGCACCAGCAGGCACATCTGGCCGTTGGCCTGTTCAAGGTAGTCGTCAACCTGGTTCCAGCGCGAGGCCCGCGCCAGCGCCGCACCCATGCCGCGGATGCCCTCGGGGGCGTAGCGCATGGCCCGCACCATCAGGCGGGCCTGCTCGGGCGTGTCGACCATCGGCACCAGCAGCGTCTGCGCGCCGATGTCGAGGTACTGCTTGACCAGCGCGACGTCCGCCTGAACCGGCCGTACCACCGCGTGGCAGGGATAGGGCGCGACGGCGCGCAGCTGGTCGAGCACCGAACGAGGATCGTTGGGCGCGTGCTCGCCGTCGATCAGCAGCCAGTCGTAGCCGGTGCAGGCCAGCGCCTCGGCCGCGTTGGCATCGGCCAGACCGACCCACAGGCCGATCTGCGGCTGGCCGGCGCGCAAGGCGTCGCGGAAGGTGTTGCGGGGGATCGGGAGCATGGCGGTGTCCTCGTGGGGTCGTGCGGTCGAACGGTCGTGGGGTCGTGGGGTCGTGGGGTTCGCGGCAGCAGCGCAGCGACCTCAGGCCCTGTAGCCCGGGTCGATGCGGTCGATCAGGCGCTGCATCGCGGCGAAGGCGTCCTGGCCGGCGCCGAAGCGCGGGTCGAAGTTCAGCGAGTCGCGCACGCAGCCTTCGAGCACCGGCACGGGAATGACGCGCAGCGGCCCGAGCGCCTGCGACGCGATCTGCACCTCGCAGGCGCGCTGCACCAGCCACATCAGGCTGAAGGCCTGCGCCAGGCTGTGGCCGATCACCACCGGGCCGTGGTTGCGCAGCAGCAGCACCGGCTTGCCATTGGCGCTGGCGAGGATGCGGCGGCCCTCGTCGAGGTGCACCGTGATGCCCTCAAAATCGTGATACGCCACCTTGCCCCAGAGCTGCGCGGCGTAGAAGTTGGTGTAGCTCAGGCCGTCCTGCGTGCAGCACACCGCCAGCGTCGGCGTGGTGTGCACATGCATGACGCAGTGGGCATCGGGCAGCGTGGCGTGGATGGCGCCGTGGAAGGTGAAGCCGGCCGGGTTGATCGGCCAATCGCTGTGGCCGACGATGCGTCCTGCCGTGTCGACCTTGACCAGGTTGGAGGCGGTGACCTCGCTGTAGTGCAGGCCGAAGGGGTTGACCAGGAAATGGGACTCGCCGCTGTCACCACCCGGCACACGCAGCGAGATGTGGTTGTAGATCAGCTCGGACCAGCCCAGGTGGGCAAAGATGCGGTAGCAGGCCGCGAGCTGGACGCGGGCCGCCCATTCCTCGGCGCTGAAGCGGGCCGGACGCACGTGGGCATCGGACATGTCGGGGCTCCTCGTCTGTGGATCAGGCTTCAGGCGAATCGGAAGGACACCGAGCCCAGCGGCCCGTAGTCGACGTGGAAGCTGTCCCCCGCCAGCGCCGGGGTCGGCCGTGTGAAGGAGCCGGCCAGCACGACGTCGCCGGCCCGCAGGCCCTCGCCGTAGGGGGCGATCTTGTTGGCCAGCCAGGCCACGCCCGTGGCCGGATGGCCCAGCACGCCGGCGGCCAGGCCGGTTTCCTCGATCACGCCGTTCTTGTGCAGCATCGCGCCGACCCAGCGCAGGTCGACGTCCAGCGGTCGCACCGGCCGGCCGCCGAGCACGATGCCGGCGTTGGCGGCGAAGTCGCTGATGGTGTCGAAGACCTTGCGCATGGCGCGGGTCTCGCGGTCGAACTGCTCGATGCGGGCGTCGATGATCTCGATGGCCGGCACGACGTAGTCGGCCGCCGACAGCACATCGAAGATCGTCACGCCCGGGCCCTGCAGCGGCTTGCCGAGGATGAAGGCCAGCTCGACCTCGACGCGCGGCGCGATGAAGCGATCGAAGGGGATGTCGCCGCCGGACTCGAAGAACATGTCGTCCATCAGCGGCGCGTGGTCGGGCTCGGTGATCTGGCTGGACAGCTGCATGGCGCGCGAGGTCAGGCCGATCTTGCGGCCCTTGATCGTGCGGCCGGCGGCCAGCTCCAGCCGCACCCAGGCGCGCTGGATGGCGTAGCCGTCCTCGATCGTCATCTCCGGGTACTGGCGCGAGAACTGGCGCAGCGGCGTGCGGGTCCGTCGGGCCTGGCTCAGCTGCTGAGCCAGTTCTTCGATCAGGTCGGGGGCGAGCATGGTTCTGTGGCCTCAGGCTTTCGGTGTGGTGCCGGCAGGCGGCTGGAACAGCGGATGCAGCGTGCTGGTCTTGGCATCGAAGACTTCCGCGCCTTCATCGACCTGCAGCGTGATGCCGATGTGGCGCGTGGCCAGCAGCGGCGCGAAGTGGCTGCGGGCGCACGTCGTCAACGCCTCGCCGACCTGCCGGTGCACGGCCGCGCTGCGCCCGCGTGCCATGCGCAGGTTGAGGTAGACGAAGTCGTAGACACCATCGCCGCCAGCGGCCCGCCCGGCCGCACCGCCGTCGGACACGGCATGGTGGGCGGCGGGGTAGGCCAGCACGCGCACGCCGCCGACCGGGAAGACGGCCTTGCCGGTCTCGTCGCGCTGCTCGACCATGGCGTCGGCCAGCGCGCGGCACAGCGCCGTCATGTCGGCTCCGCCCTGGTCCGCCGGGCGGTCCAGCGTGGCGGTGTAGAGGATCACGAGATGGGGCATGGCGGCCTTCCCTTGCAGGTTCTTGTCAGAGCCGCGAGATGTCGCGGTAGCCGGTGGCCCGCGAGGCCTGCGGCTGCGGCACCGTCGCCCCGGTCTGCGGCGTGACCGGGAAGACGGCGTTGATCTGGCCGGTGCCCGAGGCGCCGAAGTAGGGCGTGATGACCTCGGCGCGGCCGTCGTAGCCGCTCCAGCCCAGGGCGCCCAGCAGCATCGCGGTGTCGTGCATGAAGCCCTCGCCGTGGCCCTTGCTGGCGTACTCCGGCAGCATCTCGCAGAAGGCCGGCCATTCGGCGTTCTCCCACATCTGCACCACGCGCCGGTCGAGCGTCTCCAGGAAGGGGCTCCAGACCTTGAAGCCGTACTCGGGCGCCAGGCCGTTCTGCGCGAAGCGGTGGCTGAGCGAGCCACTGGCCAGGAAGGCAACCTTGCCGTCGTACTCGCGCTCGATCGCCTCGCGCATCGCCCAGCCCAGCCGGGCGCTGTCGTTGAGGTAGTGCACCGTGCACAGGGCCGAGACCGAGATCACCTTGAAATGCTGGTCGGCGTTCATGTAGCGCAGGGGGACCAGGGTGCCGTATTCCGGATTCAGGGTGGTCGCATGATGGGCCAGCGTTTCGACGCCCTCGGCCGTGCAGGCGCGCGCCAGCAACTGGCCCAGCTCGGGGTTGCCGGGTGCCTCGAAGGCCAGGTTGGCGATGAAGTGCGGCAGCTCGTTGCTGGTGTAGCTGCCCTTGAAATGCGGCGCGCAGTTGATGTGGTAGTTCGCGTTGACCAGCCAGTGCGTGTCGAACACAACCAGCGTGTCCACGCCCAGCTCACGGCATCGGCGCGAGATCTCGCGGTGGCCGTCGATGGCGTCCTGGCGCGTGCCGTGGCGGGCACCGGGCAGCTCGCTCAGGTACATCGACGGGACGTGGGTGATCTTGGCGGCGAGGGCGACTTGGCCCATCTCATGCTCCCCAGTGAGGAATGTGGTGCGAGCCCATCGACACCGCAACATTCTTCGGTTCGAGGAAAACCTCGTAGCTCCACGTGCCACCTTCGCGGCCGGTGCCGCTGGCCTTGGTGCCGCCGAAGGGCTGGCGCAGGTCGCGCACGTTCTGGCTGTTGACGAAGCACATGCCCGCCTCGATCGCGGCGGCGACGCGGTGGGCGCGGCCGATGTTCTCGGTCCAGACGTAGCTCGACAGGCCGTAGGCGATGTCGTTGGCAAGGCCGATCGCATCGGCCTCGTCGTCGAACGGGATGATGCAGGCCACCGGGCCGAAGATCTCTTCTTGCGCGATTCGCATGCGGTTGTCGACGTCGGCGAAGACCGTCGGGCGCACGAAGTTGCCGCGTTGCAGAGGGGCTGGCAGATCGGGCGCATCGAGCCCGCCGCACAGCAGCGTGGCGCCCTCCTTCGGGCCCAGCTCGATGTAGCGGCGCACCTTCTCCAGATGGGCTGCGCTGATCATCGGGCCGATGATGGTGCGCTCATCCATCGGGTCGCCCACGGTGATGCGGCGTGCCCGTGCGGCGAAGCGCTCGGCGAAGTCGGCGTAGATGCTGCGTTCGACCAGGATGCGGCTGCCGGCGGTGCAGCGCTCGCCGTTGTTGCTGAAGATCATGAAGATCGCGGCGTCGAGCGCACGGTCCAGGTCGGCATCGGCAAAGACCACGAAGGGGCTCTTGCCGCCAAGCTCCATGCTGAATTTCTTCAGGCCCGCGCTCTGGACGATGCGGTTGCCCGTCACGGTCGAGCCGGTGAAGGAGATGGCACGCACATCCGGGTGCGCGACCAGCGGCTCGCCCACCTCGCTGCCGTAGCCGTGCACGATGTTGAGCACGCCGGCCGGGATGCCGGCCTCCAGCGCCAGCTCGCCCAGGCGTGCGGCGGTCAGCGGGCTCAGCTCGCTCATCTTCAGCACGGCGGTGTTGCCAAAGGCCAGGCAGGGTGCGACCTTCCACGTCGACGTCATGAAGGGCACGTTCCACGGGCTGATCAGCGCGCACACGCCCACCGCATGGAACAGCGTGTAGTTCAGGTGCGTGGGCGTCGGGTAGGTGTGGCCGTCGACGCGGGTGCACATCTCGGCGAAGTAGTTGAAGTTGTCGGCCGAGCGCGGCACCAGCTGCTTGCCGGTCTGCGAGATGGTCTGGCCGGTGTCTTGCGTCTCGGTGCGCGACAGCCCGGGCACATGTTTCGTGATGAGTTCGCCCAGCTTGCGCATCAGCGCGGCCCGTTCGGTGGCCGGGCGTGAGGCCCAGGCCGGGAAGGCGTCCTTGGCGGCCTGCACGGCGGCCTGAACCTCGGCCTTGCCGCCACGGGCGACCTCGGCGAGGACTTCCTGGGTGGCCGGGTTGACGGTCTCGAAGGTGGCGGTGCTGTCGACGGGTCGTCCGCCGATCAGGTGCTGGATGCGCATGGCAGTCTCCAAACGGAAGGTGTGCGTCAGCGGCCGAACACGGCGTCGCCAACGATGTGGTTCACGAGCCGGCCGATGCCGTCGATCTCGGTGACGACCTCGTCGCCCTCGTCGACGTTGACGACGCCGTCGGGCGTGCCGGTGAGGATCACGTCACCAGCGCGCAGCGTCATGACATCGCTCAGATAGGCGATCAAGGCGGGGATGTCGTGAATCATCTGCGCCGTGTTGCCCTGCTGCGTCACGCGGCCATTGACGAGCGTTCGCAAGGCCAGCGCATGCGGGTCGGGCACGTCAGATGCATCGACGAACCAGGGGCCAAGCACCGTGCCGCCATCGCGGTTCTTGACGCGCAGGTTGGGGCGATACCAGTTCTCGAGGTGGTCGCGGATCGCGTAGTCGTTGCAGACGGTGTAGCCCCAGACATGGTCCATCGCCTGTTCGCGGCTGACACGCCGGGCGGTCTTGCCAATCACTACGGACAGCTCGCACTCGTGGTGCATGAAGGCCACGCCAGCCGGCCGGCGTGTCACGCCACGATGCCCCAGCAGGCTGCCCGCGCTCTTGAGGAAGACCAGTGGCTCATCGGCTGAGCCTATGGTGAGTTCCTTGCTCAGTTCCTTGACGTGGTCGGCATAGTTCAGGCCCAACGCAATGACGCTGCCGACCTCGAACGGTGGCAGCCAGACGACCTGATCCTCGGACAAGACGCGACCATCGACCAGTTGCAGGCCGGTGGGGTGCGGATGGGCCGTGTGGATGGCGCCGGCAAAGGCGACGCGGGCGGTCTTCATGCGGGGCTCCCGAGGTCGTTCACCAGCCCGAAGGACAAGCGGCCCAGGCCCTCGATGGACACGGCGACATCGTCGCCGGCATGCGCCACGGGCGCGCCATGGGGCTCGCCCAGCAGCAGCAGGTCACCGGCTTGCAGGGTCATGAACTCGCTGACATCGGCGATCAGTTGCGCGACGCCACGCACCCGGTCGGCGGTGTCGGTGGCCTGGACGGTGTTGCCGCCGATGTCGACCTTGACGGTCAGCGCATCGGGCGCGGCGATGCGGGCGGCCGGCACGACCGCCGGGCCGATCACGCAGGAGCCATCGCGGGCGCGCAGCCGCACCGCCGGCCGGTAGTGGCTGTCATGCGGCACGGACAGGTCGACGGCGATCGTGTAGCCCGCAACATGGGCCAGGGCCTCGGCCACATCGACGCGACAGGCGGCGCGGCCGATGACGATGGCCAGCGAGGCGCCAACCATCACGCCCTCAGCGCCGACCGCGACGCGCGCGCCGGGCCCCGTCAGCGTGTTGCGCGGGCGCACCGCCAGCACCGGCGCACGCGCGGGCGCCTTGTAGGGCGGCAGGTGTACGGCATCGCCCAGCGCCTGCCACTGCGGTCGGTGGTTCAGCAGCGCCGCGACCACCACGCCGCTGAGGCGGTAAGGGGCGACATCCATGTCTGGCAAGTCAGGAAAGGGAGGCATGGCCGGCACATTCACTAATGTGTTAGCAATGTATTCGCTAAGATGTGAGCATGTCAACCGACAACAAACCCCAGGGCCGCAGCCGATCCGCCAAGGGTCGCGACACCGGCCTGCGCCACCGCAACCTGCCGCTGCTGCTGCTGCATGCGCGCGAGAGCGTGATCGCGCAGTTCCGCCCGGTGCTGAACGCGCATGGCGTGACCGAGCAGCAGTGGCGCATCGTGCGCGCGCTGCTCGAACGCGGCCCGCTGGAGCCGCGCCAGATCGTCGACGTCTGCCGCATCTCCAGCCCCAGCCTGGCAGGCGTGCTCGCGCGCATGGACGACCTGGGCCTGGTCCACCGCGAACGCCACGCCAACGACGCCCGCCGCGTCTCGGTCACGCTGACCGACCGCAGCCGCGCCCTCGCCGCCGCGATGGCGCCGCAGATCGAGGCGGTCTACCAGACGCTCGAAGCCCACATCGGCCGCGACTTCATCGACCGCTTCTACGCCACGCTGGACGAGCTGATCGAGCTGATGGAGGGTCTGGAGCCTGACAGCCCGGAGTGAGTCAGCCAGTTCCGACAAGCCATGAAAAAAGCCCAAGTGAATCAATCACTTGGGCTTTTTTGCAAGGTCTTTGGCGGAGAGGGCGGGATTCGAACCCGCGGTGGGGATTAGCCCACACACGCTTTCCAGGCGTGCGACTTAAACCGCTCATCCACCTCTCCGCGAAGCCCGCAAGTATAGCGGGTTCAGACGCAAGAACGCCCGCGCGAGGCGGGCGTTTGATCGATCGGTCGGCGCTTTGCGGCGCCGACGTCACACCTGACGCGTCAGGCGTGGCGCTGGATCAGCGCACGACGGCGATCTGTTCGCGGGCACCGGCCTTGTAGGTGTACAGGGTCAGCGCGCCGTTCTTGATGTCGCCCTTCTCGTCGAACGAGATGGTGCCGGTCACGCCCTTGTAATCGGCGGTCTGGGCCAGCACCGGCAGGTACTTGGCCGGATCGGACGAGTCGGCCTTGACCATCGCCGCCACGAGCACGTTGGTCGCGTCGTAGACGTAAGGCGCGTAGATCTGCACGTCGGCGTTGAACTTGGTCTTGAAGCGGGCCTTGAAGTCGTCCATCGAGACCTTTGCTTCACCTTCGACACCACCGGCTTCGGCGCAGACGACCTGGCCGTCGGCCATGGCGCCACCCGACAGCTTGGGCAGTTCGCCCGAGCAGATGCCGTCGCCGCCCATGAACTTGGCCTTGATGCCCAGTTGCTTCATCTGGCGGATCATCGGGCCGGCGACAGCGTCCATGCCGCCGAAGAAGACGACGTCCGGCTTGGACGCCTTGATCTTGGTCAGGATGGAGGTGAAGTCCGTGGCCTTGTCGTTGGTGAATTCGCGGGCAACGGTCTTGCCACCCGCGCCAGCGACGCCCTTCTCGAACTCGTCAGCGACGCCCTGGCCGTAGGCGGTGCGGTCATCGATGACGGCGATCGACTTGCCCTTCAGCTCGGCGACGGCGTACTTGCCCAGCGTGCCACCCAGATGCACGTCATCGGCGACGACGCGGAAGGTGGTCTTGAAGCCCTGGCGGGTGAAGGTCGGGTTGGTGGCCGACGGCGAGACCTGGGGGATACCCGCATCGCTGTAGATCTTCGAGGCCGGGATCGAGGTGCCGGAGTTCAGGTGACCCACCACACCAGCAACCTTCGAGTCGACCAGCTTCTGCGCAGCGGCCGTGCCCTGCTTCGGGTCAGCGCCGTCGTCTTCAGCCAGCAGTTCGAAGGTGACCTTGGCGCCACCGATCGTCACACCCTTGGCGTTGAGCTCGTCGATCGCCATGCGAGCGCCGTTCTCGTTGTCCTTGCCCAGGTGTGCAATCGCGCCGCTGGTCGGGCCGACGTGGCCGATCTTGACGACGGCGGCAGCCGGGGCAGCAGGCGCGGCAGAAGCGGCAGCAGCAGCCGGAGCCGCTTCTTCCTTCTTGCCGCAGGCTGCGAGCATGGCGACGCTGACCAGGGAGAGAGCAAAAATAGAACGATTCATGTGAACCCTCGTTGATAGAAGCGGTAAGGATAGTGGACCAAATGCACCCGGGAAATACGCGCAGACACTGAGATGACAACCCCTCGGGTCGCTCGCTCAGGTTTGCGCCCGCGCCGCCGGGATGGCGTGTCAGCGCGGTCGGTGACGGGCCAGTTCCTGTGCGACGGCGCGGCGAACCACGTCGTGCAAGGTCTTGTTGAGTTCCTCACGGGTCTCGGTCAGGAAGGCATCGAGCAGCCTCGCAAAGACCGGGCCAACGCTCTCGCGCATGCGGAATTCGAACATCCGGTCGATCTGCCGCTGGACGTCGATCAGCACCCGCTGGGTCAGCTCTTCTTCGTCGACACCATCGGCTGCCGCTGGATTCTGATGCGGCCGCAGCTGCATCACGTCGGCGCTGCGCGGGCTGGCGAGCGACGACGGATCGGCGCCCGGGTCGGACGGCGGATGTTCGCCGTCGAGCGAGAAACCCACCACATCGGTGAGCGTGGGCACCAGTTTGGGCGGCGGCTGCATGTCAGATCGCCTTGACGTCGTGCCGCTCGATGGGCACACCAAGCTGGCTGTAGTGGCGCCAGCGCAAACGCGCGTGGGCGCGCTCCTCGTCGCCCAGGCCAACGATCTCGATCACCCGGTCGAAGCGGGCCGCTGGTTCGGGAACGTCCTGACCCAGGTTGACCAGCACACCGTGACCCGCTTCCGGGCCGGGCTGGTCCAACAGCACGATCGGCGTGCGGCTGCGCAGTCGCTCGGGCAGGCGATCCTGGCTGGCGGCACGCCAGTGCGGCACGAACTCGAGCGTGTCGAAGGTCCACAGGAAGCGGTCCAGGTCGTCCAGCGCGTGCGACGTGCCGGTGACCGCGACGCGCGCCCCCTGACGCCAGGCCTTGCGCAGCAGACGGCAGGTGTACTCGCGCCGGTCGGGCACGTTGAAATGGAAGGCGACAGCGGCCAGTGCCATGGTCAGGACGCTCGTGGCGCTGTGGGGCGGGACCGGCCTCAGCCGGCCTTGCCCTCGGCCTGGTCGAGCACGAAGTGGGTCAGCAGCGGCACCGGCCGGCCGGTGGCGCCCTTGGCCGCACCGCTCTTCCAGGCCGTGCCAGCGATGTCGAGGTGGGCCCAGCGGTAGGCGGACGTGAAGCGCTTGAGGAACAGCGCAGCGGTGATCGCGCCACCGGCCCGGCCACCCACGTTGCCAACGTCGGCGAAGTTGCTCTTGAGGCCGTCAGCGTATTCGTCGTCCAGCGGCATGCGCCAGGCGCTGTCGAGGCTGCGGCGACCGGCACCCAGCAGGCTGTCGGCCAGCGCGTCATCGGCGCTGAACAGGCCGCTGTGCTGGTGGCCCAGCGCGATCACGCAGGCGCCTGTCAGCGTGGCGATGTCGACCACAGCGGTGGGCTTGAAGCGCTCGACATAGGTCAGCGCGTCGCACAGGATCAGCCGGCCCTCGGCGTCGGTGTTGAGGATCTCGATGGTCTGGCCCGACAGGCTGGTGACGACATCGCCCGGCTTGACGGCACGGCCATCGGGCATGTTCTCGCAGGTCGGGATGACCCCGATCAGGTTGACCTTGGGCTTGAGCTCGGCGACGGCGCGCATCGTGCCAAGCACGCTCGCGGCGCCGCCCATGTCGAACTTCATCTCGTCCATCTCGGCCGCCGGCTTGATCGAGATGCCGCCGGTGTCGAAGGTGATGCCCTTGCCCACCAGCACGATCGGCGCGGACTTGCGGGTGGCCCCTTCGTAGCGCAGCACGATGAACTGTGGCGGCTCATCGGAGCCCTGGGCGACCGCCAGCAGCGCCCCCATGCCGAGCTTGGCCATGGCCTTGCGGTCGAGAACTTCGATGGCCAGGCCCTGCTCTTCGGCCAGGGCGCGGGCCTGTGCGGCCAGTTGCGTCGGGGTGCAGTGGTTGCCGGGACGGTTGGCACATTCACGGGCCAGGGTCACGCCGGCTCCGATGGCCGTGCCACGTGCCAGTCCCGCACGCACGGCGGCCAGCTGGGCCTTGTCGGTCTTGTCGACCGCGATGGCAAGCTTGCCCAGTGCGGCAGCGGCAGGCGCGCTCGGCTTGGTGTGGCGGTAGGTGTAGAGCGCGTCGGCGAAGGCCGTGGTGGCCAGTTCACCGTGCAGGTCGCCCAACGGTTCGGGACCGGCCCAGCCGATCACGACGGCGGACGCGCCAGAGTTCTTCAAGGTGGCGACGCCAGCCGCCACCGCGCCGCGCCAGGCCTTGGCACCGAGGTCGCTGGCGACCACGAAGACCAGGCGCTGCGCCTTCAGCCCAGCGGGCCGATGCAGGTAGAGCTGCTTGCCGTTCTTGAGTTCGAGGTCGCCGTGCCGGACGGCATCGTGGGCCAGATCGGCAATGGCACCCATCGGACGCCACGTCTTGGGGTCTGACGGCAGCACGATCAGCCACGCCGGTGTGGCATGTCCGGACCAGTCTTCAGGCATCAGGGGAAGGGCTCGAACGTCCATAATTCCGTACGGTCACAAGACGCAATGATGTTATTCGATTCCACCCTACGCAAGGAGCTGTCGCGCAGCTTCGGCGGCACCCTGACGGTCATCCTGACCATCGTGCTGACGATGATGTTGATCCGCACGCTCGGACAGGCCGCGCTGGGTCGCGTCTCGCCGCAGGACGTGGTGCTGCTGCTGGGCTACACCGGCCTGGGCCATGTGCCGACCATCCTCTGCCTGTCGCTGTTCGTGGCCATCGTGGCGACGCTGACACGGCTCTACCGCGACAGCGAGATGGCCGTCTGGTTCGCCAGTGGCGTGTCGCTGCTGCGCTTCTTGCGGCCGGTGCTGCGCTTCGCCACACCCGTGCTGCTGATGGTGGTGGCGATGATGCTGGTGACCTGGCCGTGGGCCAATCGCCAGTCGAGCGAGTTGCGGGCCCGCTATGAACAGCGCTCGGACCTGTCACGGGTGGCGCCGGGCCAGTTCCAGATCTCCAGCAATGGCCAGCGGGTCTTCTTCATCGACAAGCAGTCGCCCGACGCGACCACCGGCCGCAACATCTTCATCGTCGACCAGCGCCCCGACCGCGAGTCGGTGACCAGCGCATTGGCCGGCCGCATCGAGGTTCCCGACGAGGGCTCGCGTCAGCTGGTGCTGCGCGACGGCGCCCGCACCGACCTCGACCTCGACGGCACGACCCGCACGATCTCGCGCTTCGACAGCTACCGCATCCGCATCGAGGAACGTGCGATCACGCAGGCCGAGACCCAGCGACCGCAGGCCCGATCGACGCTCGATCTGCTCGATGACCACGAGCCGCGCGCCCGGGGCGAGCTGGCCTGGCGACTGGGCATGTCCTTGGCTGGCATCAACCTCGCCTTCCTCGGTGTCGGACTGGCGCAAGGCAGCGCACGCACCGGCAGTGCCTGGACGCTGATGTCGGCCTTGCTCGCCTTCATCGTCTACTTCAACCTCGTCACCCTCAGCCAGAGCTGGGTCAATGGCGGGCGGATGTCGCTGGGCGGTGCCTTGCTGCTGGTGCATGGCGGCATGGCCGCGATCACCGCGACGCTGTTCTGGTGGCGCGTGCGTGGCCGTGCCACGCGCGGGCGCTGAAGCCGGAGCCGATCGATGCGCACCGTCCGTCGCCTGCTCTACCGCGAGATCCTGGGCGCCACCGCCTTCGTGATGGCGGCCTTCCTCGGCCTGTTCTTCTTCATCGACCTGATGGACGAGCTACAGCAGATAGGCCGCAACGGCTACACGCTGGCCGATGCGGGTCTGAGCTGCCTGTTGCAGGTGCCCGGCCATGTCTACGAGCTGGCACCGATCGCGGTGCTGATCGGCGCGATCCATGCCTTGTCGCGGCTGGCCCATTCGTCGGAGTTCACCATCCTGCGCACCGGCGGCCTGGGCCCGGGCCTGGCGCTGCAGCTCCTGGCCGGACTGGGTCTGGGCTATGCGGCACTGACCTTCGTGATCGGCGACTTCATCGCGCCCTGGTGCGACACCCGCGCCACGCTTCTGCAGGCCAGCGTGTCGGGCCGGCTCACGGTGGCCCAGGGCGGCGCCTGGCTCAAGGACAGCACGGTGCAGGCCGACGGGGAGCACCGCTACACGGTGAACTTCCTGTCGGCGCGCGACGACGGCACGCTCGAACAGGTGCGCATCTTCGAGTTCGGCCCGCGCGGCGAGCTGCGTCAGCGCACCCAGGCCGAACTGGCCCGCATCGACGACGAAGGCGTCTGGACGCTGCAGCGCGTGCGGGTCTCGCACTGGGACGCGGACCGCACGCCGAAGCTGGCGGACGACGAGGTGCGCGACGAACTGCAGTGGCGCTCCGGTCTGACCCGCGCGGTGGTCGCCTCGGCCGTGCTGCCGCTGCGCACCATGACCACGATGGCGCTCTACACCTACACCAGCCACCTGGAGGACCATGACCAGGCGGCGCAGCGCTACGAGATCCAGTTCTGGAAGAAGGCGCTCTACCCCTTTGCCTGTCTGGTGATGATGGGTCTTGCGCTGCCCTTCGCCTACCTGCACGGCCGCAGCGGCGGCATCGGCCTGATGGTGTTCGGCGGCATCATGCTGGGCATCAGCTTCGTGCTGCTCAACAACGTCAGCGGCCACCTCGGCCTGCTCAACAACTGGACCCCGTGGATCGCGGCCAGCGCGCCCAGCGCGATCTACCTGCTGCTGTCGATGGCCGCCTTCAGCTGGCTGGTCCGCTACCGATGAATCCGGTTGGCGGCACGACCTGCCGCTGACCCCAACCCCGACGAGACCCGACGATGCAAGGCATCCTGCTGTTCGCCCATGGCGCCCGCGACCCCGCGTGGGCCCGGCCTTTCGAGGCCATTGCCGCCCAGATGCGCGCGGCCGCTCCGGACCATGCCGTCGAGCTGGCCTTTCTGGAACTCATGCAACCCGGGCTGAAGGACGCGGTCACGACGATGCGCTCCCGCGGCTGCGACGACATCACCGTGGTGCCGCTGTTCCTGGGCGCTGGCGGCCATGTCAAGCGCGATCTGCCGGCCTTGCTGGACGAGTTGCGCGTCACCCATCCCGGGCTGGCGCTGCGCACCACACCGGCCATCGGCGAGACCGAGGTCGTGACCCGCGCGATCGCGCTGGCCGCGCTCGAACTGGCGACCCAGGACCGGCCGGCGCCATGAACCTTCACCAGTTCCGCTTCGTCCAGGAAGCGGTGCGCCGCAACCTCAACCTGACGGAGACCGCCAAGGCGCTGCACACCTCGCAACCGGGCATTTCCAAGGCCATCCTGGAGCTGGAGGAAGAGCTGGGCGTGGACATCTTCGCGCGCCACGGCAAGCGCCTGAAGCGGGTGACCGAGCCGGGCCAGCTGGTGCTCAAGTCGATCGAATCGATCATGCGCGAGCTGGCCAACCTGCGCCGCATCGGCGAGGACTTCTCGCGCCAGGACGCCGGCACGCTGTCGATCGCGGCCACCCACACCCAGGCCCGCTACGTGCTGCCCGCACCGGTCGCCGCGCTGCGCACGGCCTGGCCCAAGGTCGCCGTCAGCCTGCACCAGGGCACACCCGACGATGTCGCCCGCATGGTGCTGGATGACGCCGCCGAGATCGGCATGGCCACCGAGCGCCTGACGCAGTACGACGACCTCGTCACCCTGCCCTGCTACGAATGGCGCCATGTCGCGGTGATGCCGGCGGATCACCCGCTGACGCAGCTCGAACGGATCGGGCTGGAGCATCTGGTCAAGCATCCGCTGATTTCCTACCACCCGTCGTTCACCGGACGCGGCCGCATCGACGCGGCCTTCGAGCAACGCGGCCTGAAGCCGCAGATCGCGCTGGAGGCGATCGACTCGGACGTCATCAAGACCTACGTCCGGCTTGGCCTGGGCGTGGGCATCGTCGCCGAGATGGCCGTGCGCGACGACCCGATGTGCGCGCCCGGCGGCGAGCTGGTCGCCATGCCGCTGGGTCACCTGTTTGGCGCCAACGTCGCACGCATCGCCTTCAAGCGTGGCGCCTACCTGCGCCACTTCGTCTTCGCCTTCGCCGAGCTGCTGTCCGATCGGCTCAACCGTGCGCTGATCGAGCGGGCCATGCACGGCCCTACCGGCGGCGACGCGGCCGCCGACGCCATGTGATCCCGAAGAACCTGAACCTCGCACGACCATGACCCTCGCCCTCCCCGCCGCCCTCGCCACGCCCGCCAGCCGACTGCCCTCGGTCGGCACGACCATCTTCACCGTCATGTCGGCGCTCGCCAGCGAGACCGGCGCGGTCAACCTCGGCCAAGGCTTCCCCGATTTCGACAGTGATCCGGTGCTGATGCAGGCGGTCAAGGACGCGCTCGACGCTGGCCACAACCAGTACCCGCCGATGGCCGGCCTGCCGGCCCTGCGCGAGGCGGTCGCCGCCAAGATCGCGGCGCTCTACGGCACGGCCTATGACCCGGTCGGCGAGATCACCATCACCGCCGGGGCGACCCAGGCCATCCTGACCGCCGTGCTGGCCTTGACGCAGCCGGGCGACGAGGTGATCGTGCTGGAGCCGGCCTACGACAGCTACGAGCCCAGCATCGAGATGGCCGGCGCGCGCAGCGTGCGGGTGCCGCTGACGCCCGGCACGTTCCGGCCTGACTTCGACCGCATCGCCGCCGCGATCACGCCGCGCACCCGGGCGCTGATCGTCAACACACCGCACAACCCCAGCGGCACGGTCTGGACCGAGACCGAAATGGCCCAGCTCGCCGCGCTGTTGCGGCCGACGCCCATCGTGCTGATCGCCGACGAGGTCTACGAACACATGGTCTACGACGGCGTGGCGCACCAGAGCGTCGCCCGCCACCCGGAACTGGCCGCGCGCAGCGTGCTGATCTCGAGCTTCGGCAAGACCTACCACGTGACCGGCTGGAAGGTCGCCTACGCAGCGGCACCGGCCGCGCTGATGGCCGAGTTCCGCAAGGTCCACCAGTTCAACGTCTTCACCGTCAACACGCCGATGCAGCACGCGCTGGCGCGCTACATGGCCGACCCGCGGCCTTACCTGGACCTGGCGGCCTTCTACCAGCGCAAGCGCGACCGTTTCCGCGCCGGACTGGCCGGCACCGCGCTGCGGCTGCTGCCCTGCGAGGGCACCTACTTCCAGAGCGTCGACTACAGCGCCTTGCCCGAGCCGATCGCCGCGCTGGACGAGAACGCTTTCTGCCGCTGGCTGACCACCGAGGTCGGCGTGGCGGCCATTCCGATGAGCGCCTTCTACCGCGACGGCGTCAACCAGCAGATCGCCCGGCTGTGCTTCGCCAAGCGCGACGAGACGCTGGACCGCGCGCTCGGCCGGCTGGTCGAGAGCCTGAGCTGATGGCGGCGCGGGGCCTCCGATGACCAGCCAGATCCTGACCCCCGAGGAGCGCCGCCAGATCGACGAAGGCCGCTGGTTCGCCAGCCTGTCGACGAACCTGCGCGACGACATCCTGGCCCACGCCTCGATCCGGCGCTACCGCGACGGCATGCAGATCACCACCCGCGGCGGCGAACCGCAGGAGTGGATGGGCGTGGCCAGCGGCGCGGTGCGCATCGGCATGGTCTCGCTGGGTGGCAAGCAGATCACGCTGACCTATGTCGAACCCGGCAGTTGGTTCGGTGACATCGCGCTGTTCGACGGCCTGCCGCGCACCCATGACGCGGTCACGCATGGCGACACGACCTTGCTGGTCGTGCGCAAGTCCGAGTTCCAGGGCCTGCTGGCGCGCCACACCGAGCTGTACGAGGCGCTGCTGCGCCTGAATTGCCGGCGCCTGCGGCTGATGTTCAGCAACCTGGAGGACATCAATTCACGCCCGCTGGCCGCACGGCTGGCCCGGCAGGTGCTGATGCTGGCGCGCAGCTACGGGCAGGCCGAGGGCGAGGAAATCCGCATTGGCCTGCAACTGGCCCAGGAAGACCTGGCCCATCTGGTCGGCGCCTCGCGCCAGCGCGTCAACCAGGAGCTCAAGGGCTTCGAGCGCGAAGGGGCGCTGCGGGTCGAGCCCACCCGGCTGGTGGTGCTGTCGCGCGAGAAGCTCGCGGCCATCATGGACCGCTGAGGTCCGCGACCCCCGGGCCTCAGCGCCGCTGGCGCCCGGGACCGTCCGGCTGCCGATCCAGGCTGTCGCCGGTGACCATGCCTGTGGCGTCGCCGAGTTCGGTCGGCGTCATCAGGTTGGACAATGGGCCGGGGTCTGGCGACATCGCGGTCGCATCGCCGTCACTGACCTCGCCGGTCGGCAAGGGCTCGTCCAGCGAACTGAGGTGGGTCACGCCCTGGATGTTGCTCACGGCGCCTCGCCGGACCGCTGCCGGGTCGACCCGAGCGCCGCCGCGCCGGGTGGCTTGCTGGGCATGGCTGGCCGCGCTCTCGGCCACCAGGCACAGGCCGTCCAGCGCCGTCTCTTCGAGGTGACGGGCCTCGACCCGCAGCATCAGCCGGCCGCGCAGCGCCATCATCACGAAGGCGGTGTCGTTGCCCAGCCACTTGTCACGCGCCCGCAGCAGCCGGGCGACCATGTCGGCATCGATCCAGGCCCGCGCAGCGGTCTTCGACGCCGCCAGCAGCACGAAGTGGTGGCTGAACTCGGGGTCGTCGATCGCCACCGGCTCGAACATCGCGAGCCAGCGGGCTTCCTCCGGCATGCTCGCGTCGATGCCGGTCTGGGTGCCGCGCGTGAGCTGTTTGAAGGCCTGCTGCTCCAGGCGTTCGGCCAGCGTGCGCGTCATCACCAGGGCCTCGAAGGACTCCGGCAGGCCGAGTTCCAGGCGCAGGCGCAACTCGGCGCCGCGGATGTAGTCGCGCTGGCTGTCGCCCCATTCGAGCCGGGCCGGGAAGTGGCGGCTGCAGTTCTCGATCACGCAGCCATGACCTTGGCGCGGCACCTTGTAGACGGCGCCACGGTCACGCGCCCAGTCGCGCAGCAGCCGCGTGTCGCGCGAGATCCAGGGTCGCAGGCGGGATTCCCGCAGCAGGCGTGTGAGAGCTTCGAACATGGCGATATCGAATAAAGTGGCTTTCCCACTTCCTTATCGACCAGAGAACCACATGATTGAACTGTATTCGTGGGCGACGCCCAACGGTCACAAGGTCCACATCATGCTGGAGGAGTGCGGATTGCCCTACCGCGTTCACGCCGTGGACATCGGCAAGGGCCAACAGTTCGAAGCCGACTTCCTCGCGATCAGCCCGAACAACAAGATCCCCGCGATCAGCGATCCGGACGGCCCGGACGGCCAGCCGATCTCGCTGTTCGAGTCCGGCGCCATCTTGCTCTACCTGGCCGGCAAGACCTGTCGCTTCCTGCCCGACAGCACGACCGGCAAGTACGAGGTGCTGCAGTGGCTGATGTTCCAGATGGGCGGCGTGGGACCGATGCTGGGACAGGCCCACCACTTCCGCATCTATGCGCCCGAGAAGGTGCCCTACGCCATCGATCGCTACACCAACGAGGCCAAGCGCCTCTACGGCGTGATGAACAAGCGGCTCGCCAGGTCGACCTACATCGGCGGGCCGGACTATTCGATCGCCGACATGGCGGTCTGGCCGTGGCTGCGGTCCTGGAAGAACCAGGGGATCGACTGGGCTGACTTCCCGCACCTCAAGGGCTGGTACGACGAGATCGGCAAGCGGCCTGCCGTGCAGCGCGCCGTCGAGGTGCTGGCCAGCGAGCGCAAGCCGCTGATGGACGACCAGGCCCGCGAGGTCCTGTTCGGCGCCTCGCAGCTCAGCCAGCACCTCGCGCCGAAGAAGCGCTGAGGCGGGGCGGCGCGGGATTGGAGCCGCCCTTGTCAGCCTTGTCGCCCTTGTCACCGTCGTCCCGCCCGTCGCCCGCAGCATCCGGCTGCACCGGGTCGACCGGATCGACCGGCTCCACGGTCACCGACACCCGCGGCTCGGCGCCGTCGCCGCCACGGATCACGCCGCGCAGCGGGGCCACGTCGCCGTAGTCGCGGCCCCAGGCCAGCGTGACATGGTCCGGGCCGGCGGTCACCGCGTTGGTCGGGTCCAGCGCCACCCAACCATGCACAGGGCACCAGACCGCCACCCAGGCATGGGATGCGTCGGCGCCAACCAGGCGGGGCTGGCCCGGCGGCGGCTGGGTCAGCAGGTAGCCGCTGACGTAGCGGGCGGCGAGACCGATCGAGCGCATCGCGCCGATCATCACGTGGGCGAAGTCCTGGCAGACGCCACGGCGCTGCGCCAGCGCATCGGTCGCGCGGGTCGCCACCGAGGTTGCGGCCGGCCGGTATTCGAAGCGGCGGTGCACCAGGTGCATCAGGGCCAGTGCGCCCGACAAGAGCGGCGTGCCGGGCAGGAAAACCTCGCTGGCCAGACGCGCCAGTGCGGCGTCACGCGGCGCGAACCAGGACGGCAGCATGAACTCCAGCGCCTCGTCGAAGGCCTGGCCGGGCTGGTAGCGCAGGCGCTGGGCCACGCTTTCCCAGGCCGGGCTGGCGTGCGGGCGCAGACCGGGCTGGCTCTTGAGCTCGGCCAGAAAGCTGGCCCGCACGATCAAGCGGCGGTGCACCCGCGAATGCGAGAACACCGCGCGCCAGTTGCCCCAGGGGTCGACGCTGAGTTGCACGCCAGGCGCCGGGTCCAGCGCCTCGCGCAAGGCGGCATCGACCGGCGGCAGCAGGCCCTGCGCGGCGTCTTCCAGTTCGTGATCCAGCCGGGCGGCGGCCTGGGCGTCGACGCCGTCGGGCCAGGGGCTGATGTGCAGCGACCAGTCGCGCACCCGCTGCACCTCGGTGTCGCGCGGGCGCAGGTAGGCGACGTGGTGGGCCAGCTCGACCGGCCGGTCATGGTCGTAGCGGGTCTCGTGCAGGACCCGCAGGGTGCGGGCGACCCGTTGCTTGGCCGTGGCGCTCATTGCCACACCGCCCGGTCGGCCGAGCCCACGTGCGAGAACAGGTGCTGGCTGATCTCGTTGGACAGGTCCAGCGCGGCCTGGCTGCAGCTGCGCAGCGCGGCGATCAGGGCGACATGCTGGCCGGCCTCGTCGGCCCCGGCCAGGGTTTCGAGCGACCAGGTGCCGGGCTGCGGCAGGCGCTCGGCGATGGCATCGGCCCAGACCGGGTCGTGGCGGGCCAGCTTCTTCAGCCGGTCACGCATGGTGCGGGCGACCCAGGCGAGCGAGCGCGGGTTGTCGGTGTCGAGCACCAGCAGGTGGACCAGCGGCAGCACCTCGCGGCGGGCCTGGAAGTTGGCGCGGTAGGTGATCGTGCTCTCAAACAGGCCCAGCATCAGCGCAAAACCGTCATCGAGCCGGCTCAGGCCGCGCTCGAAACACAGGCCCAGCGCATGCGAGAGCATGTCCAGCCGCTCGATCTGGCGGCCGACGCTGAGCAGGCGCCAGCCGTCGTCACGGGTCATGCGGTCGGTCTGCGCGCCGGTGACGGCACTGAGCCGCATCATCGCGCCGCCCAGCACGGTCAACACGTCCGACAGCGGCTCGTGGCCCTCGGCGGCCAGCACCTCGGCCATCTCGCTGGAGAAGCGCTGCTCCAGCTCCTGGATCATGGCCCAGTGTTCGGTCGACAAGCGCTCGCGCAGGGCCTCGGCGCAGCCGCGCAGCGCGCGCAGGTTGTAGGCCACGCTCGGACCCGCGACCGCGTCGCCCAGGCTGCGCACCAGCGCACGTTCGAACAGCCGCCCCGCCTGCGGCGAAGGCAGGGCCGGCGACGGCACGCCCGGCCCGATCAGGCCATGGCGCAGCAGCAGCGCGTGCAGGACTTCCAGCACCTGCGGGCTGGCGCCGGGCAGGCCTTCAAGCGCCAGACGGGCCAGCCGCACGGTGTTCTCGGCCCGCTCGGTGTAGCGGCCCAGCCAGAACAGGTTCTCGGCCGATCGGCTGGTGATGACGCGGTGCCAGTGGGCCAGCTCGATCGGCGCCAGCGGCGGCGGCAGCAGGCTGGTCGGGTCAACCTCGCCGTCGGTCAGCACCCAGGTGTCGGTGCTGGCACTGCCGCGCTGGATCGACAGGTAGACATCGGCCCCGCCCTTGCCGGACGGCACGCCCGCCCCAGTGGCGATGCCAGCGCCGATGCCAGCGGCAGCGCCAGCCACGGGCGCAGCAGGCGCCGCACTCGGGGACTCGCCCGGCCGCAGGCCGACCCGCGTCAGACCGCCGGGCAGCACGCACCAGCCGCCCTGCCCGTCGTTCATCGCATAGACCCGCAGGACGACCGGACGGGGCTCCAGCCGGCCGTCGCGCCAAACCGGCAGTTCGGACGGCCGCACACGACCCATCAGGGTGTAGGCCGACGGGTTGGCATCGATGCGGGCTTGCCAAGCGCGCCGGCTGGCGGCGTCCAGCTCGCTGCCGAGCACCGGCTCGAAGCCTTGTGTGACCGGGCCGGCCGGGAAGGTCGGCACGATCACGTAGTCGGCCAGGCGGTCGCGGCTGGCGGCCCAGACGCTGGCCTCGCCGCACCACCAGCTGGTGGTGGCCGGCAGCTTCAGCTCCTCGCCAAGCAGGCGCCGGGCGACGCCGGGCCAGAAGGCGGTCAGGCCGGGCGTTTCGAGCACGCCGGCACCGGGCGCATTGGCCAGCACGACCTCGCCGGCGCGCACCGCCTGCAGCAGGCCGGGCACGCCAAGCGCCGACTCGGGCCGCAGCTCCAGCGGGTCCAGCCACTCGTCGTCGACCCGGCGCAGCAGCACATGCACCCGCTCCAGGCCGTGCAGGGTCTTGAGATAGAGGCGCTGGTCGCGCACCGTCAAGTCCGAGCCCTCGACCAGGCTGACGCCGAGGTAGCGGGCCAGGAACACATGTTCAAAGTAGGTCTCGTTGCGCGGACCGGGCGTCAGCAGCGCCACCCGCGAGCGCTCGCCCGCCGGGCTGGACCGCAGCAGGCCATCCATCAGGGCCCGGAAGGTGGCCGCCACGCGCTGGACCTTCATGTCGCGGAAGGCCTCCGGGAACTGCTGGGCAATGATCAGCCGGTTCTCCAGCAGATAGCCCAGGCCGGACGGCGCCTGGGTGCGGCGGTCGACCACCCACCAGTGGCCATCGGGGCCACGCGCCAGGTCGATCGCCAGCAGGTGCAGCCAGGCGCCACCGGCCGGCTTGACGCCATGCATCGGCCGCAGGTATTGCGGATGGGCCAGCACCAGCGAGGCCGGCAGAACGCCCTCGCGCAGCAGGTGCTGCGGGCCGTAGATGTCCGCCAGCGCTGCCTCCAGCATGCGGGCGCGCTGGCGCACGCCGCGTTCGATGCGGGCCCATTCGGGCGCGGAGATCACCAGCGGCAGCATCTCCAGCGGCCAGGTGCGCTCGCTGTGGCTACCGTCGGCGTAGACGTTGTAGGTCGCGCCGTCGTCGCGCACGCGGCGCTGCACGCGGGCCTGACGTGAGCCCAGGTCCTGCCAGCCGTCCAGGCCGGTGCTGCCAAAGAAGTCGCGCCAGACCGGCGCCAGGCCACGCGCCGGCAAGGCGCCGGCGGCTGCGTCGACGTCCTCGGCGGCCTCGGGCGGGTCGGTGGGCTCGTCGTCTTTGTCGCTGTCGCTGTCGTCGGCGTCGTCTGCATCGGCGTCGACAGCGGTCGCGCCGGTCAGGGCGGACGTGACGGCCGCAGCCGAGTCGGCAACGACCTTGTGGTCGGCGCGGCTCAGCGTGCCGCGCAGTTCGTCGTAGTGGCCCGGCGTGCCACGGCCGGCCGCCGCTGCGGCCAGCGCAGCGGGGTCGGGCAGGTCATCGTCGGACAGGAGGCTCGATTGCATGGGCGGCATGATGCCTCGGGGCCGCAGCGCCGGTCATGCGGGTAGGCCAGGGCTGGACGTGGGGCGAGCAGCAGGCGTGCGGCGTGCAGCGTGCGGTGGGCGTCCGGCAAGGACGCGCACCGCACGCGCGGGCTCAACGTCGGCGCAGGTCCCGGGTGAACGGGAACTCCAGGCTGCGTTCGGCCGGCAGCACCTCCATGCGGCCGGGCGTGTGGCCCATCGTGAAGAAGCGCGCCAGGCGGCGGCTCTCGGCCTCGTAGGAGTTGACCGGGAAGGTCTCGTAGCTGCGACCGCCCGGGTGGGCGACGTGGTACTGGCAGCCGCCCAGCGAACGCTTCATCCAGCTGTCGACCAGGTCGAAGGTCAGCGGGGCATGCACGCCGATGGTCGGGTGCAGCGCCGACGAGGGCTGCCAGGCGCGGTAGCGCACGCCACCGACGAACTCACCAACCCGCCCGGTCGGCTGCAGCGCCAGCGGCTCGCCATTGACGGTGACGATGTGGCGCGGATCCACCAGGCCGGTCACCTTGACCTCGATGCGCTCCAGCGACGAGTCGACGTAGCGCACCGTGCCGCCGGGCGAGCCTTCCTCGCCCATCACATGCCACGGCTCCAGCGCGTTGCGCAGGCTCAGGTGCACGCCGCGGGCGCTGATCTCGCCGACCTTGGGGAAGCGGAACTCGAAGTGCGGCGCGAACCAGTCGGCGTCGAAGCCGTAGCCGGCCATGCCCATCTCGTCGATGACGTCCTCGAAGTCCATCTCGACGAAGCTGGGCAACAGGTAGCGGTCGTGCAGCTCGGTGCCCCAGCGCACCAGCGGCGCGCGGTAGGGCTCGGCCCAGAAACGCGCCACCAGCGCACGCAGCAAGAGCTGCTGGACGATGCTCATGCGCGCATGGGGCGGCATCTCGAAGGCGCGCAGCTCCAGCAGGCCCAGGCGACCGGTGGCGCTGTCGGGCGAATAGAGCTTGTCGATGCAGAACTCGCTGCGGTGGGTGTTGCCGGTGACGTCGATCAGCACATTGCGCAGCGTGCGGTCGACCAGCCACGGCGGCATGTCGGCACCGTAGACGGCCTTGTTGCGCTCGATCTCGGCCAGCGCGATCTCCAGCTCGTAGACCTGGTCGTTGCGGGCCTCGTCGACCCGCGGGGCCTGGCTGGTCGGGCCGATGAACATGCCGCTGAACAGGTAGCTCAGGCTCGGGTGGTTGTGCCAGTAGGTCAGCAGCGAGGCCAGCAGGTCGGGCCGGCGCAGGAAGGGCGAATCGGCCGGCGTGGCGCCGCCCAGCACAAAGTGGTTGCCGCCGCCGGTGCCGGTGTGGCGACCGTCGAGCATGAACTTCTCGCTCGACAGGCGGGTCTTCCAGGCCGCGTCGTAGAGGAACTCGGTGTGCTCGACCAGCTCGCCCCAGTTGTGGGCCGGGTGGATGTTGACCTCGATGACGCCCGGGTCGGGCGTGACCTGCAGCATCTTCAGGCGCGGGTCGCGCGGCGGCGGGTAGCCCTCCAGCACGATCTTCACGCCCAGTTCGGCCGCCGTGGTCTCGACCGCCGCGAGCAGGTCGAGGTAGTCCTCCAGGTGCTGCAGCGGCGGCATGAAGACGTAGAGCACGCCGCTGGCCTCGCCGACCTTCTCGGCCTTCGGGCCGTTGGCACGGCGCGGGTCACGCGCTTCCACGCACAGCGCGGTGCGGGTGATCCAGTAGGCCGACTGGTAGCGCTCGGGCGCCTTGGCCAGTTCCTCGCTGCTCAGTTGACGCAGCGGTGCCCGCGCGGCGGCCTTGGCCGGGCCGGCGGTGAACACCGCATCGCCCTGGGCCGGCCAGCCCGCGTCGCCGTCGCTGTCGCCGTAGTCGCCGGGCGTGACCGGTCCCTGTCGGGCCACGGTGCCACCCTCGGCAAAGCCACCACCGATGACATGCGCGGCGTACTGGCTGCGCAGCCGTGCGGCGGCCGGCAGCGCGCTGCGGTCGGCGAAGGGGTCCTGCTCGATCAGGTAGGGGAACTCATGCGAGGCGACCCAGGGCAGCGAGTCCAGCGGCAGCCGGTAGCCCATCGGCGAATCGCCCGGGAAGAGGTACATGCGTTCGTCGCGGAAGAACCATGGGCCGGTGACCCAGTGCGAGCCAGCCAGGCCGGGTGCGCCCTCGCGCTTGAGCGGCAGCACATAGCCAACCGGCGCGTCCAGGCCCTGCGTGAAGATGCGGCGCAGGCGCATGCGCTCAAGCTCGTCCTCCAGCCGGCTGTCGAACGGGTCGACGTTGACCGGCAGGCGGCGCTCGCGCCACAGGTAGTACCAGGTGTCCTCGTAGCCGGTCTGGATGTAGGCATCGGGCAGCGACAGCTTGGTCGTCAGGTGCTTGAGGAAGCGGCTGGCGTCCTCGGCGGTGTAGGCGTGCGGGTCGCGCTCGTCGGCGAACAGGCTCGGGTCGTGCCAGCAGGGCTGGCCGTCCTCGCGCCAGTAGACCGACAAGGCCCAGCGCGGCAGTTGCTCGCCCGGATACCACTTGCCCTGGCCGAAGTGCAGGAAGCCACCGTCGCCGTATTGCGCACGCAAGCGCTGCACCAGTTCTTGGGCGTAGATGCGCTTGGTCGGGCCGAGCGCGTCGGTGTTCCATTCGGCGCCGTCACGGTCCTCGACCGCGACAAAGGTCGGCTCGCCGCCCATGGTCAGGCGCACGTCGCCCTTCAACAGGTCGGCATCGACCTGCTCGCCCAGCGCCAGCACCTGCTGCCACTGGTCCTCGGTGTAGGGCTTGGTGACACGCGGCGACTCATGGATGCGCGTGACCTGCATCAGGTGGCCGAACTCGACCTCGCACTCGTCGACCGCACCGCTGATCGGCGCCGCGCTGGACGGTTGCGGCGTGCAGGCCACCGGGATGTGGCCCTCGCCGGCGAGCAGGCCGGAGGTCGGGTCCAGGCCGATCCAGCCGGCGCCGGGCAGGTAGACCTCGCACCAGGCGTGCAGGTCGGTGAAGTCGACCTCCGAGCCGCTCGGGCCGTCGAGCGCCTCCACGTCCGGCTTCAACTGGATCAGGTAGCCCGAGACAAAGCGAGCGGCCAGGCCCAGATGGCGCAGCGCCTCCACCAGCAGCCAGCCCGTGTCGCGGCAGGAGCCGCTGCGCTTGGTCAGCGTCTCCTCGGGCGTCTGCACGCCCGGTTCGAGGCGGATGGTGTAGGCGATGTCCTGTTGCAGCTTCTGGTTGATCCAGACCAGGAAATCGATGGTGCGCATCTCCTCGCGCGGCACGTTGTCGAGGAAGGCCTGCAGCAGCGGCGTGGCCGGGGCCGGCACGCGGTAAGGCGCGAGTTCCTCGGCCAGCACCTCGTCGTAGCCGAAGGGGAAGGTCTCGGCGCCGGGTTCGAGGAAGAAGTCGAAGGGGTTGTAGACCGACATCTCGGCCACCAGGTCGACGGTGACCTTGAACTCGGTGGTCGGGTCCGGGAAAACCAGTCGGGCCTGGTAGTTCGAGAACGGGTCCTGCTGCCAGTTGACGAAATGGCCGACCGGTTCGACCCGCAGGGAATAACTCAGGATGGGCGTGCGGCAATGCGGCGCCGGACGCAGGCGCACGACCTGTGGCGAGAGGTTCACCCGGCGGTCGTACTTGTAGTGGGTGACGTGATTCAGTGCGACGTGAATGGACATCTCAGCCCCTCGTTCGACGGCTGCGTCGATCGATCCCGCGAGGGGATGCGGGCCGGCTTGGGAGCGGCCCGGCGCTCGGCCCGCTTGGCTTGTACTTCTGATTCGTCATGAGCTGTGTCCAGGCGATCTGCCTGGACCCTGTTGTGAGTGTTCTGAGGATCTGGCGATCAGTGCGCCGCCACCAGGAAGTCGCGGCTGATGCCGGCGCCCAGGTCGCCGACGCGGTCGAGGAACTGGGTCAGGTAGGCATGCAGGCCGGTGGCCAGGATTTCGTCGATGCGGCCGTACTGCAGGTCGGCCTGCAGGCGACCGGCGCGGCGCAAGGTTTCGGACGACTGGTCGTTGGCGACGAGTGCGAGGTTGCTGGTGACCTCATGCGTGCAGGCCGCCAGCGACCGCGGCATGTCCGGACGCAGGATCAGCAGCTCCGCCACCTTCTCCGGCTGGATCACGTTGCGGTAGACCTTGCGGTAGACCTCGAAGCCGGAGACCGAGCGCAGGATCGCGGTCCAGTGATAGAAGTCGTATTCGAGGTCACGCGCATCGGCCGCGCCGTAGAAGTCGCTCTCGACAGCGTGGAACTTCACGTCCAGCAGGCGCGCGGTGTTGTCGGCCCGCTCCAGGAAGGTGCCGATGCGCACGAAGTGCAGCGCCTCGTCCTGCAGCATGGTGCCGACCTGCACGCCGCGCGAGAGGTGCGAGCGGAACTTGACCCACTCGAACACGGCGGCCGGGTCGCGGTCAAAGGACTTCTCGCGCAGCAGGCGGTTGAACTCCAGCCAGGTCTGGTTGGTGGTCTCCCAGACCTCGGTGGTCAGCGCACCGCGCACGGCCCGCGCGTTCTCGCGCGCGGCCCGCAGGCAGCAGAAGATCGACGACGGGTTGCGCTCGTCGCGCAGCATGAAGTCCATGACCTTGCGGCCATCGACGGCGCCGTAGCGCGCGCCATAGTCGCCACTCAGCTCGGAGATGCTCAGCAGGCCGCGCCAGCCCAGTTCGCTGACGGCGTCGGACTGCGGCAGCAGCGAGGTCTGGTAGTTGACGTCCAGCATGCGGGCGGTGTTCTCGGCGCGCTCCATGTAGCGCGACATCCAGAAGAGGTGATCGGCGGTTCTCGACAGCATGGGAATGATCCTTGGGACGTGTGCTTCGTTCTCGTGTGGTCAGGCGTGGCGGGGTGCGGCGGGGGCCTCGAAGGCCTCAGTCCTCGAGCACCCAGGTGTCCTTGGTACCGCCACCCTGTGACGAGTTGACGACCAGCGAGCCCTCCTTGAGCGCGACCCGGGTCAGGCCGCCCGGCACCATCTGCACCCCCTTGCCGCCCGACAGCACGAAGGGCCGCAGGTCGATGTGGCGCGGCGCGATGCCGGCATCCACGAAGGTCGGGCAGGTCGACAGGCTCAGCGTCGGCTGCGCGATGTAGTTCGACGGGTTGGCCAGCAGGTGCTTGCGGAAGTCCTCGATCTCGGCCTGGGTGGCCGCAGGGCCCACCAGCATGCCGTAGCCGCCGGCACCGTGGACTTCCTTGACCACCAACTCGCCCAGGTGGGCCAGCACGTACTTGAGGTCATCCTCGACCCGACACAGATAGGTCGGCACGTTGTTGAGGATGGGCTTTTCGCCGAGGTAGAACTCGATCATCTTCGGCACATACGGGTAGATCGACTTGTCGTCGGCCACGCCCGTGCCGATGGCGTTGGACAGGGTCACATTGCCCGCCCGGTAGGCCGACAGCAGGCCGGGGCAACCCAGCGTCGTGTCAGGCCGGAAGGCCAGCGGATCGAGGAAGTCGTCGTCCAGCCGGCGGTAGATCACGTCGACCCGGCGAGGACCGCGGGTGGTGCGCATGAAGACGAAGTTGTCCTTGACGAACAGGTCTTGCCCCTCGACCAGCTCGACACCCATCTGCTGGGCCAGGAAGGCGTGTTCGAAGTAGGCCGAGTTGTACATGCCCGGCGTCAGCACGACCACGGTCGGCTCGTTGACACCGCCCGGCGCGACGCTGCGCAGCGTCTCCAGCAGTAGGTCGGGGTAGTGGGCCACCGGCGCGACGCGGTGCTGGGCGAACAGCTCGGGGAACAGCCGCATCATCATCTTGCGGTTCTCGAGCATGTAGCTCACGCCGCTGGGCACGCGCAGGTTGTCCTCCAGCACGTAGTAGCTGCCGCTGCCATCGGCATTGCCGGCCCGCACGATGTCGATGCCGCTGATGTGCGAGTAGACGCCGCCTGGCACGTCCACGCCGATCATCTCGGGGCGGAACTGGGCGTTGCGGGTGATCTGCTCGGCGGGCACCAGACCGGCCTTGATGATTTCCTGGCCGTGGTAGACGTCGTGGATAAACCGGTTCAGCGCATTGACGCGCTGTCGCAGGCCGCGCTCCATGTCGCGCCACTCGTGCGCCGGGATCACGCGCGGGATCAGGTCGAACGGGATCAGCCGCTCGGTGCCCTCGCCGGCATCCTTGTCACCGTAGACGGCGAAGGTGATGCCAACGCGGCGGAAGATCATCTCCGCTTCTTCGCGCCGGTCCTTCATCATGTCGCGTGGCTGGCTGCGCAACCAGCGGTCGTAGGCCTGATAGTGCTCGCGCACGTCGGCACCCTGGGCAAACATCTCGTCGAACTTCGATTTCATGGTGTGGCTCTGTTGGACGGCAAGTCATTAGCAAATTCAAGGCCATCGCCGGCCATGGCCACGACGTCCAGCGGCACATGCCAGTAGCGGTATCGGCGCCAGCGTTCGCACCCTTCTGGCGCAGGCAAGCGGTCGGACGCACTGCGCCAGTGCCAGGCCCCGCACCGATCAGTGCGGATCACCCCGATCCCGTGCGCACGATAGCGCGCCATGACCTCGGCGGACGGGTGGCCGTAGCGATTGAGGTGGCCGGCCTGCACCAGCGCCAGCCGGGGCTGCACGGCGGCCAGCCACGCATCGGTCGACGAGGTCCGGCTGCCGTGGTGCGGCACCAGCATCAGCTCGGCCCGCAAGGGCACCGCAGCGGGCGAGGCGCTGGCGCGTTCGGTGATCGCCAGCTCCTGACGCCGCTCGATGTCGCCGGTCAGCAGCAGCACGCCGTGGCCATCGGGTCGGGCGTCGGCCGCTGCCACCCGCAGCACGCAGCTGACCGCGTTGGACGGCAGACGGCCGGACTCGCGCAGGTCCAGGTCGGCCGGCGTCGGGTGCAGCAGCTCGAAGTCGACGCCGTCCCAGCGCCAGCGCAGCCCCGCCGTGCAAGGCTGGTGCGGTGCCAGCCGCCGCAGGCGGTGGCCGGCTTCCAGCGACGTCATCAAGCCGTGCACCCGGCCGGCGCGCAGCAGCGCGGACGCACCGCCAACGTGATCGCTGTCGCGGTGCGACAGCATCAGCAGGTCGAGCCGCTGATGGCCCAGCGCATCCAGCAGGGGCAGCAGCAGGCGCTCGCCGGGCTCGGCGTCCAAGGGCGCGGGCGGCGCGGTGGCGGCTTGCCAGGCGCTGTCCGCCGGTGATGCGAAGCCGGCGGACAGCGCTGCGCCGGCATCGTCCCGACCGGCGCGCAGACCGGCCGGACCGCTGTCGTAGAGCAGCACATGGCGGGCCGTGCGCACCAGCACCGCCTGACCCTGACCGACGTCCAGCGCGATCAGTTCGACCTGCCCTTCGGCCGGCCGGGCCAGCGGCGGGCTCAGCATGGCCAGCACCATCCAGGCACCGGCCAGGCGCAGGGCCCACGGCCAAGGCGCCACGACCGCCGCCGCGCCGACGGCGCCCAGCAGCTGCAAGGCCGGCGGCGCGGCGCCCGGACGCCAGTCGCCAAACATCTCCGCCAGCAGCCCCAGGCCGTCGACCCCGGCCGCTGCCAGCGGCCCGGCGATCGACCAGCAGGCGGGCCACAGCAGGCCGGCCAGCGCGAGCGGCGTCAGCAGCACGGTCACGACCGGTATGGCCAGCGCATTGGCCAGCAGGCCGACGGGGGCCAGCTGGTTGAAGAAGATCAGCGTCCACGGCGCCAGCCCGACGCTGGCGATCCATTGGCTGCGCGACGACGCGCGAAGCCAGCGCAGGGCCGATCGCCCGATCCGGTGAGAGAGGCTGGCCTCTTGCTGGCCGCCCTCCAGCACGTCCGACGCGCGCGCCTTGGCACGGGCCTCGACATCTCCCTCGAAACGACTGTCGCCGCCAGCCATCAACAAGGCCACCGCGACGAAGGACAGCCAGAAGCCCGGCTGCAGCGCGGCCCAGGGATCGGCCGCCAGCACCACGGCCGCGCAGGTCGCCAGCACCCGCAGTGCCGGCCAGCGCCGGGCGCGGTCGCGCAGCAGCGTCCAGGTTGCCAGCATCAGCACCGTGCGCTGGGCCGGCACGCCCCAGCCACAGGCCAGCGCATAAGCCAGCGCGGCCAGCAGGCCGATCCAGCGGGCCGCACGCGGGGCTGGCAGTGCCCGCATCGCGCGACGGCTGCGGCGCCACAGCCGGTCGGCCACGGCCCGGGCGATCAGGGCCCACATCGTCAGGTGCAAGCCGCTGACCGCCAGCAGATGGGCCGTGCCGGTGGCGCGCACGCTGGCCCAGTCGCGCGCGACGACCGAGGTCTGGTCGCCGATCACCAGGCCGGCCAGCAGACCCGCCTGGCGGCGGTCGCCGACCTCGCGACGGATGTCGCGCCGGACCCGGTCGCGCCAGCGGTCGATCGGGCCCAGCGGGTCGAAGGCACTGCCGTCGTCGGCCAGACGCTGCGGTGGGCCTCCGGCCTCGCGCACCGAGGCGGTCGCCCGCAGGCCTTGTTCGAACAACCACAGTTCGCCGTCGGGCAGGTGCGGATTCAGGCGCGCGCGCGGCAGCAGCAGCCGCACCGGCCAGCGCCAGCGTTGTCCGCTTTGCAGGCTGCTCCCGGCCGAGGCCGTGCCGTCCAGCGGCGCATGCCAGGCAAGCCAGAGTCGGCGCGGCAGCTCAACCCCCGGTCGCAGCGTGCGCCCGGCCAGGGTCGCCGACTCGATCTCCACGACGGCCCGTGCACCATCCGGGCGCTGCACCGGCAGGCCGCGCACCACGCCGGTGAGCTGCACCACCGCGCCGTCGAGGGCCGGATCGAGCCGGTCGTCCAGCCGCCAGCCGGCGCGCAGGTCACAGGCCAGCCAGCCGGCCAGCGCCGCCGAGATCAGGCCGGCGCCGGTCGCCGATCCGCGCCAGCCGCGTCGAGACAGACCCACGGCCAGCAGCAAGCCGAACAGCGCGGCGGCCAGCAGGCCGGCGCGCTCGGGACCATCAAGCAGGCGCGCCTGCTGCAGCTGCCAGCCCAGCCCGGCCAAGCCGGCCAGCAGGTGCAGCGGCAGGCCGTGGCGGGGTGGCGTGGCCACGGGGCGGGTGGTGGAAGGCTCGGACATGGCGGGTCGCCCTGGGGCGCCAGACGGGCGGAAGTGCCGCGTTAGGATCCCGCTCCGCACGCGCCGGCCGGCTCCCCCTTCAGGGGGATGGCCGAATGCCGAACGCCCCAAACCCCCTTGAAAGCCACGCCATGTCCATCGCCCAACGCCTGCAGGATCTCGGCATCGTCCTGCCCCCGATCGCCGTGCCGGCCGCCGCCTACGTGCCCTTTGTGCGCAGCGGCCCGCTGCTGTTCCTGTCTGGCCACATCGCCAAGCGCGACGGTCAGGTCTGGGCCGGACAGCTCGGCCGCGACATCGACACCGCCACCGGCCAGCAAGCCGCCCGCGCGGTCGCGATCGACCTGCTCGGCACGCTGCAGGCGGCGCTGGGTGACCTGGAAAAGGTGCGGCGCATCGTCAAGGTCATGAGCCTGGTCAACAGCGTGCCGACCTACACCGAGCAGCACCTGGTCACCAACGGCGCCTCGCAACTGCTGGTCGAGGTGTTCGGCCCGGAACGCGGCGCCCACGCCCGCAGCGCCTTCGGCGTCGCGCAGATCCCGCTGGGGGCCTGCGTCGAGATCGAGCTGATTGCCGAAGTGGCCTGAGGCAGGACCGTCAGCATGGACCTGTCCTCCTCCCGCGCCCGGCGGCTCTGCCTGCTCGCCGGCCTGGCCGCCTGGGGCAGCGTCGGCGCTGCCTATTACGCCCAGCACGTGCTGCAAATGCTGCCCTGCCCCTGGTGCATCCTGCAGCGCATCCTGTTCCTGGTGGTGGGCGCCGGCCTGATCGCCCTGGCGGCTGTGCCCGATGTCCGCGACGGCCTGGCCGCGCTGGGCCGGCGGGTGCTGGTGGCCCTGACCGGTGCCTTCGCGCTGGCCGGCATCGCCGCCGCGCTCTACCAGAACCGGGTGGCGTCGAAGTCACCCAGCTGCGACCTGACGCTGGCTGACCGCGTGATCAGCGGCCTCGGCCTGGATGCGCAGTGGCCCGAGCTGTTCGAGGTTCGTGCCTCCTGTGCAGACGCCGCCGTCGACCTGTTCGGCGTGCCCTTCGAGCTGTGGAGCCTGGCGCTGTTCGTCGCGCTCGCCACGGTGGCGGGTCTGCGCTGGTCGGCGCGCCGGCCGGGCTGAATCCTGAACGGTTTCTGTACGGCCTGAAAGCAGGCGGGGAATCGGGGCACCTTCCACATCCGGACGCTCTGCCAACCACGTCAGATAGCGGTCTGCCGACGGAGCTATGGTCTACTTCTTTGAGTGTTTTTCACTCAAAGTTGCAGGTCGCTCCGTCACGTGTTGCCCGTCTTTCTGTCCTTGGTATTGATCCGACCGCCGTGGCGCCGCGTCCTTCCGACCTGGCTCGCTCTGGCCGTCGGCAGCCTGCTGACACTTCCGCTGCAGGCGCAGGTTTATGCCAGCGCGCCCGGCGACGACCTTGCCGCGCCGTTGGTGCTGTCGAACTTCGCCAGCGATGACACGCCCACGCTGCTGATCGACGCACCGGCGGTGGCGCCGGTCGTCGCGCCGCGAGCCGCGGCCGCTGGCACCACCTCCCCAGCCACGCCCTTGCCCGATCCGGTCGATGCCGGCATGTCCGTGCGCGCCCCAGGTGTCCCGGCGGGCCTGTTGCCCTGGTTCCAGCATGTGGGCCGTGAACAGGCCGTGCCGGTCAGCCTGCTGCTGGCGGTGGCTGCGGCCGAGTCCGGCTTCAACCCGCGTGCCCGTTCGCCCAAGGGCGCCCAGGGCCTGATGCAGCTGATGCCCGGCACCGCCCGCCAGCTCGGCGTGCGACAGGTCTGGTCGGTCGGCGACAACCTGCGCGGTGGCGCGAGCTACCTGCGCGCCTTGCTGCAGCGCTTCTCTGGCGACCTGCCGCTCGCGCTGGCGGCCTACAACGCCGGCGAAGGCGCGGTCCAGCGGGCCGGCAACCGCATCCCCGACTACGAGGAAACGCGCCTGTACGTGCCCAAGGTGCTGGCCTGGCAGCGTCACTACCAGCACCACGACGTGCCCAAGGCCACGCTGGCGTCGAAAAAGTCCAGGCCGCTGCTCAAGACCGCCACCGCAGCAGCCGATTCCCCACGGATCCGAACACCGTGACGGGCATGACAGCAATCCATCACGGCCGCCTTGCCTCGCACCGGTGGCTGCCACGTTCCGCCCCTAACGTCCCGCTGCCCGCCGCTGGCCCGCATCGAAACCCGTCTCGCTGACCGACCGCCCCATGCCTCACGCCATGAACCACGTCCTTCCCGCCGCCAGCCGCCCTGTCCTTGCCTCGCGCCGGGGCTCACGCTCAGCCGCACGAGGCTTGGGCACCATCACGCGCGGCTTCACGCTGCTCGAACTGCTGGTGGTGATGGTCATCATCGGCCTGCTGGCCGGCATCGTCGCGCCGCAGTACTTCACCCAGCTCGGCAAGTCCAACGCCAAGGTGGCGCGGGCCCAGATCGAGTCCTTCGGTCAGGCGCTGGACCAGTACCGGCTGGACGTCGGCGGCTACCCGAGCACCGAGCAGGGCCTCGCCGCGCTGCGCGCCGCGCCGGCCGACCTGCCGCGCTGGCAGGGCCCCTATCTCAAGCGCGACATCCCCGTCGACCCCTGGGGCCGTGCCTATGTCTACACCGCGCCCGGCCAGCATGGCGACTACGACCTGACCAGCCTGGGCAGCGACGGCCAGCCCGGTGGCGAAGGCGAAGCCGCCGACGTCAACAGCTGGTGACCCGCCCTGCCGCCCCGCACACGATGAACGCCCCGAGCTCCCTGCCGCCCGGCCGTCCGGCCCAGGCCCCGTCTCGCGCAGCGACCGGCCTGCGTGCGGCCGCCGCAAGGGGCGCGCTGCTCACCGGCGGTCTGAAGGAAAGCCGGCTCGACGAGGAACAGTTCGCCCACGACCTGGCGCTGATGCTGCGCTCCGGCCTGAGCCTGATCGAGGCCCTGCGCACCGTCGCCGAGCGCCAGAGCGGCGGCGCGGCCCAGGCCATGAACCGCCTGCTCGAAGCACTGCGCCAAGGCGAGACCCTGTCGACCGCGCTGCAGGCCAGCGGCCACTTCAGCACCGCCATGCTGGCCTGCGTCAAGGCCAGCGAGCTGACCGGCGACCTCGGTGACGCGCTGACCCGCTACGCCACCAACGCGACCCGGCTGCGCCAGTTGCGCAGCAAGCTGATCTCGGCCTGTGTCTACCCGGCCCTGCTGGTGTCGGTAGCGACGCTGGTGGTGCTGTTCCTGCTGATGTACGTGGTGCCGCGCTTCGCGCTGGTGCTCGAAGGCGCGGCGCGCGACATGTCGCCGATGTCGCGCCTGCTGATCGATGTCGGCATGGCGCTGTCGACCGTGCAGGGCCCCTTGCTGGCGACCATGCTGGGCAGCGTCGGTCTGCTGGTCTGGGTGCTGCTGCGGGCCGCCCGGGCTGGCCGGCTGGGCTCGATGATGATGAACGCGGCCGGCCGGCTGCCCTGGCTGCGTGGCCTGGTCCGGACCTATGGCCAGGCCCAGCTGGCGCGCACCGGCGCGATGCTGGCGCGCTCGGGCGTGCCGGCGCTCAAGGCGCTGGGCATGTGCCGGGCGCTGCTGTCGGCGCCCGACCAGCCCCGCCTGGACCGCGCACTGGCGGCAGCCACCGGCGGCGCGCCGCTGGCGCAGTCGCTGCATGACAGCGGCCTGGTCGACAACCTCGGGCTGCGCGTGTTGCGCGTGGCCGAGCAGACCGGCGCACTCGACACCGCCCTGGACCGCCTGGCCGACGTGCACGACGCGGTCGTCGAACGGGCCCTGGAGCGCCTGGGCCGCGTCATCGAGCCGGTGCTGATGCTGTTCATCGGCGGCGTCGTCGGCGGCATCGTCGTGCTGATGTACCTGCCCATCTTCCAACTCGCCGCGAGCATCCGCTGAGCCCCATGGAAACCCCCCACGAGAACGTCCGCGGCGACCGCAACGACTCCGGCTACACGCTGGAAGACGGCGGTGCCGACCTGATGCAGGAGCAGGTCAACGCGGTCCAGCAGCGTCTGCTCGACCGCTTCGAGGCCGAGTCGCAGATCAGCAGCCAGGCCCACGCCCCCGTGCGCGAGGCCGCCTTCCGGCGTTGGCTGGGCGAGGCGAGCGGCATGCTGCTGGGCGACCTGCGCCAGGCCCGCACCGAGCTGGCCGACTTCACGCTGATCCCGTTCGCGCAAGGCCAGCGCCGCCTGTGCGTGGCGCTGCGCCGTGCCGACCACGCCATCGACCTGGTGCTGGCCGACCCCTTCGACCGTGGCACGCGGCAGTGGATCGAATCGCGCCTGCGCGAAGGCGGCCACCCGCGCACGCGCTGGTACGTCGCCACGACCGGCGACGTGCAGGCCTTCTACGGCCGGCTGGAGCGCGAGACCCGCGCGCTGGCGGCCGACACCGGCGGCCTGACCGGCGACGGCGAACGGGGCGACAGCGGCACGCTGGAGCTGTCGCTGGCGCAGATCAGCGCCGACGAGAGCCCCGTGGTGCGCTTCCTCAACGGCACGCTCTACGACGCGCTGCAGGCCCAGGCGAGCGACATCCACCTCGAATGCGGCCCGCGCGGCCTGGTGGTGAAGTACCGCCTCGACGGCGTGCTGCAGAGCGTCAGCCGGCCCGAAGGCCGCGAGTTCGCCGACCGGGTCATCTCGCGCCTGAAGGTGCTGGCCGACCTCGACATCTCCGAGCGCCGGGTGCCGCAGGACGGCCGCCTCAAGCTCAGCCGCTCGGGCCGCGAGATCGACGTGCGCGTCTCGATCATGCCCAGCAGCTACGGCGAGGACGCGGTGCTGCGTATCCTCGACCGCTACCAATTGGCGGCCGACCAGACCCTGTCGGTCGACCACCTGGGCTTCGATGCCCACGCCGCCGCCTTCATCCGCCGGCTGGCCCAGATGCCCTACGGCCTGCTGCTAGTGACCGGCCCGACCGGCTCGGGCAAGACCACCACGCTCTACGGCGTGCTGTCGGAGATCCACACCGGCCAGGACAAGATGATCACCATCGAGGACCCGGTCGAATACCAGCTGCCCGACGTCCTGCAGATCCCCGTCAACGAGGCCAAGGGCCTGACCTTCGCGCGCGGCCTGCGCTCGATCCTGCGCCACGACCCGGACCGCATCATGGTCGGCGAGATGCGCGACGCCGAGACCGCCCAGATCGCGGTGCAGGCGGCGCTGACGGGCCATCAGGTCTATGCGACGGTGCACGCCAACAACGTGTTCGACGTCATCGGCCGCCTCGCCAGCATGGGCGTGGACCCCTACAACCTGGTGGCCGCGCTCAACGGCGTGGTCGCCCAGCGCCTGGTGCGCGTGATCTGCCCGCACTGCACCGAGCCGGTCAAGCCCGACCTGGAACTGCTGACCACCAGCGGCCTGGACGAGACCGTCTTTGACCTGCCGTGGCGCTTCCAGCGAGGCCGCGGCTGCAGCCATTGCCGTGGCACGGGCTACAAGGGCCGCCGCGCCATCGCCCAGACCATGGCGCTGGACATCGAACTCAAGAGCCTGATCGCCGAGCGCGCCAGCCCTGCGCGGCTGCGCGAGGCCGCCGAGAAGCGCGGCCTGATCACGCTGCGACAAGCCGCCCTCGACTTCGTCAAGGCCGGCGTCACCACCCTGGAGGAAGCCAATCGTGTCACTGCGGTTCAAGAGTGAGCTGAGCCTGAACCTGCGCATGCGCAGCTGCCAGGCCGAGCTGCTGCCGGCCGGGTGGAACAGCCGCCCGGTGGCGGTGGCCAGTGGCTCCGGCGAAGGCGCCAGCGCGCTGACGGCGGCGCTGTCGGCGCTGCGTCTGGCCGACATCGAGGAGTTGCCGCGCCAGGCCGCCCTCACGGTCGCCGACGAATACCTGTACTACCTGCTGCTCGACGACGACCTCGGCTGGGGCCAGGCCTTGCAGGAAGCCACCTTGCGCTTCGCCGCCGACCTGGGTCGTGACGACCTGCGTGTGCAGGTCACGCCGCTGAAAAACGGCGAACGCTGGCTGGCCGTCGCCGCCGCCGAGCCGGACGTGGCCGCCTGGACCGAGGCGCTGGCGCTGTCGGGCGTGCAGCTGCAGCGCCTGCATCCCGCGCTGGTCGAGGACCTGCGCCGGCTGGCGCCGCAGATTCCGGAAAACGATGCCGTGCTGGCCCTGCTGCGCGAGGAAGGCATGTCCCTGGTGCTGATCCGCGACGGCCTGCCGACGCAGCTGGCCTGGGAACGCTTCGAGGCCGCCGATGCGGTGACGATGGAACAGCGCCTGCGCGCCTTCGTGCGCAGCGTGCCGCAGGCCGACGAGTGTGTGGTCTACCTGCTGCCCGAGAGCCAGGCGCTGTGCCGCTATGTCTGGGGCGGTGGCCAGGGCCAGTCCCTCGGCCACGCCCACAGCCAGGTCGGCGCACTGGTGCCCGCACCGCTGGACGGCATGCCCCGGCCCAGCAACATGCCGCTGGGCGCGCGGGGTGCAGCCGCCTCGCTGGACGCGGGTGCCGGTGGTCAGGGAGGTGCGGCATGAAGCGCATCCACGCCGTTGACCTGCTCAACGACCGCCACACGCCCTGGGGCGGCTGGGCACTGGCCGCTGCAGGGCTGCTGCTGGCCGCCGTGGCGCTGCTGCCGCTGCTGCCGCTGCGTGCCGACATCGAGGCCCGCGAACAGTCGGTCAACGCGGTGCGACGCGCCAGCGCGGCGGCCGATGCGCCGATCGAGCTGTCGGCCAACGACCGGCGTCGACAGGCCCAGGCGCGTCGGCTGCTGGTGCAGCTCGAAGCCCCCTGGAACGAGCTGTTCAACCTGCTGGAGCAGAACGCTGACCCGCAGGTCGGCCTGCTGCGGCTGGAGCCTGACGCCGCCAGCGGCCAGATCCGCGTCATGGCCTTGGCCCGCAACCTGGGTGCGATGGCCAGCTGGCTGCGCCGCCTGGAACAGGACCCGCGGCTGGCCGATGTGCAGATCGTGCAGCACCAGATCGAGGACCAGCAGCCCGGTCGCCCGGTGCGCTTCAACATCGTCGCCCGCTGGCGCGGCGCCGCAGCGGCGCCGCTGCGCGTGGCCGAGCGCGGCACGGAGGTGACCCCTTGAGCGAACAACTGAACCCCCTGCCGGCGACGGGCCGGAGCGGTCCGCCGCTGCTGCGCCGCCTCGGCGTGGCCTGGCGCCTGCACGTCGGTCGCCCGGGCCTGATCGGCCTGGTCGGCCTGCTGGCGGCGATCTACCTGCTGGCCGTCGAGGGCCCGTCGCTCAAGCAGCGTCAGGCCGAACTGGCCCAGCGCCAGGCGAGCTTGCAGGAAGAGGCCGCCAAGGCGCCGACTGGCGGCCAGCGGCCGGCCCGCTTGGCCGCCGTCAGCAACGCCATCGCGCTGCTGGAGAGCCTGCCGCCGCCGAGCCAGCGCGGTGCCGACCTGACCCGTCTGGTTGAGCTGTCGCAGCAGCTCAAGGTCGAGCTGGCCCGTGGCGACTACGCGGTCGAGCGCCTGGACGGCGCGGCCGATGCCGCCGCGCTGGGCGACGAGGCGATCTCGCAGTGGCGCCTCCAGCTGCCGGTGCGCGGCAGCTACGCGCAGCTGCGTCGCTACACCGCCGAGATGCTCAACACGATGCCGCACGTGGCGCTGGACGGCCTGCAGATCGACCGGCCCGACACCCAGCAGGCCGAGTTGGAGACCACCTTGCGCATCACCTTCTTCTACCGGGGGCGCTCATGAGCCGCGCGGCACCCGCCAGAAGCAAGACCTGGCTGTGGGCGGCCGCTGCGGCCGTCGTCGCTTGGTCGGGCTGGATCGTGCTGAAGGGCGAGGACACGGTCGAACCGGTCGCCAAGGCAGACCGCGCCAATCGCCGTCCGGCCACGCCGGTCGAGCGCATGAGCGCCACCAGCCCGGCCGGCGCCCGCGAGGCCCTGCCGGCCGCGCCGGGCCTGTCCGCATCCGCCTCGGGCACGGCCATGCAGGCCGCCCGGCTCGAACCCCGCGCCCAGGCCGATGCCTTCGGCGCGCGCAGCTTCGAGCCCGCGCCGCCCCCGGCGCCCAAGGCCGCCCCGGTGGTGGCCGCACCACCGCCGCCGGCCGCACCGGTGGTCGCCGCCGCACCGGCCGCGCCGCCCTTGCCCACCCTGCCCTACAAGTTCGTCGGCATGCTCGAGACGCTGCCCAGCAAGAAGCCGCAGGTCTTCTTGTCGGTGGGCGACAAGCTGCTGGTCGCCGGCCCGGGCGATGCGCTCGAGGGCGGTTTCCGCCTCGATGCCATCAAGCCCACCGAACTCGTCTTCATCCACGTGCAGCAGGGTGTGACCGTGCGCATGCCCCTTTCCGGAGCTCCCTCGTGAAGAGTACCTATCGCCGCCCCCTGACCCGGCTGACCCTGGCCTGTGCCGTGGTGCTGTCGGGCTGCGCCGCCCAGCGCGTGCACGAAGACGGCCTGAATGCCATGGCCAGCGGCCGCAGCGCCGAAGGCCTGCAGCAGTTGCGCCAGGCCGCCGAGATGGAGCCGGGCAACGCCCGTTACCGCATCGACTACCTGTCCCAGCGCACCCTGCTCACGCATGGCCTGAGCAGCAAGGCCGACGACGCCCGCAGCGCCGGCCAGTTCGATGAGGCCGCCAAGCTCTACCGCGAGGCGCTGATGCTCGACCCTTCCAGCGACCGCGCCCAGCGTGGCCTGCAGGCGGTGCAGGACCAGCGCCGCATCGAGGGCGTGCGCAACCAGGTCGACACCTTCCTCAAGGGCAAGCAGAACGAGCAGGCGCTGGAAGCCGTGCGGCGGGCCCAGCGCGAGCTGCCCAACCGGGCCGAGCTGACCGCGCTGGCGCGTCTGGTCGATGAACGCATCGAGGCCGACCGCGTCGAGCGCGAGCGCAGCGCCGGCCTGGAGGCCGCCTTCAAGCGCCCGGTCACGCTGCAGTTCCGCGATGCCAACGTGAAGATGGTGTTCGAGGCGCTGTCGCGCACGGCCAGCATCAACATCATCCTGGACCGCGACGTGCGCGCCGACCTGCGCACCACGATCTATGTCCAGAACGCCTCGGTCGAGGACACGCTCGACCTGATCCTGCTGCAGAACCAGCTGGAAAAGCGCGTGCTCAACGGCAACACGCTGTTCATCTACCCGGCCACGGCGGCCAAGCAGCGCGAGTACAACGAGCTGAAGGTGCGCAGCTTCCAGCTGAGCAACATCGAGGCCACGCAGATGGCCACGATCATCAAGACCATGCTCAAGACGCGCGACGTCGTGACCGACGCCAAGACCAACTCGCTGGTCATGCGCGACACGCCGGCCGCGATCGCGGTGGCCGAGAAGCTGATCGCGGCCAATGACGTGCCCGATCCCGAGGTGATGCTGGAGGTGCAGGTGCTGGAGGTCTCGGCCGACCGCAGCTCCAACCTCGGCCTGAAGTTCCCCGATTCCTTCTCGCTGTCGACCCCGTCGACCGCCACCACGCTGGGCGCCCTGCGCGGCCTGGGCACCGATGACCTGACCGCCAGCAGCCTGAGCCTGGGCCTGAACCTGCTGCTGCAAGACACCGACACCAACATCCTCGCCAGCCCGCGCATCCGCGCCCGCAACAAGGAAAAGGCCCGCATCCTGGTGGGCGACAAGGTGCCGGTCATCACCAACCTGATCTCGCCGCAGCAGAACGGGTCCAACTCGGTCATCACCGGCTCGGTGCAGTACGTCGACGTGGGCATCAAGCTGGAGGTCGAGCCGCAGGTCTATGCCGATTCGGACGTCGGCATCAAGGTCAACCTCGAGGTCAGCAACATCGCCCGGACCATCACCACCGCGTCGGGCGTGGCCTACCAGATCGGCACCCGCAACGCGACCACCGCGCTGCGCCTGCGTGACGGCGAGACCCAGGTGCTGGCCGGCCTGATCAACGACCAGGACCGCAGCACGGCCAGCAAGCTGCCGGGTCTGGGCCAGCTGCCCATCCTGGGGCGGCTGTTCAGCTCGACCAATGCGTCGGGCGGCAAGACCGAGATCATCCTGTCGATCACGCCGCGCATCGTGCGGGCGACGGCGACGCCCGAGGCCCGCCTGGGCGAGATCTGGTCGGGCACCGAATCGACCGTGCGTGACCGGCCGCTGCGCATCGACCCGATCGGCTCGGTCCGCACCGGCACCCCGGTCGGCGGTGCGGGTGTGGTGGGCAGTTCGGGCGCCGGGGCCAGTGGTGCTGGAGCCGGAGCAGGAGCCGCTGCTGGTGGCGCCGCCGCAGCCGGCGTGCCCGCCGCGCCGCGCGTCTCCGGTCCGGCCCGTGCCAGCCTGCCGGCCCGGCGCGTGCCGGGGATCACGCCCGCGCAGCCAGCCGCAGCCGCAGCCGCAGCCGCCGCTGCCGCCGCGTCGGCCCCGGCACCGGTCGAGGAAGCGCCGGTCGACACCGCCCCGGTGGCTTCCGAGGAAGAGACCGCTCCGGTCGCGCAGTGAGCCGCATGAGGACCTGGCCGGTGCGCACCCGCGGCTTCACGCTGATCGAGCTGGTCGTCACGCTGGCCCTGCTGGGCGTGCTGGCGATGGTGGCCGCACCGATGGCCGAGCTGGCGGTGCAACGCAGCAAGGAACAGGAGCTGCGCAGCGCGCTGCGCGAGATCCGCGGCGCGCTCGACCGCCACAAGCAGGCGGCCGAGCAGGGCCAGATCGCTCGCAAGCCGGGCGATTCGGGCTACCCGCCCAGCCTGGAGGTGCTCGAACAGGGCATCGACCTGGTCGCCAAGAACATCGGCGAGGGCGAGACCCGCAAGCTCTACCTGCTGCGGCGCGTGCCGCGTGACCCGTTTGCCGACCCGGCCCTGCCGGCCGCACGCACCTGGGCCTTGCGCAGCTACGACAGCCCGCCGGACGACCCACGTTCGGGCGACGATGTCTTCGACGTGCACTCCAAGGCCGAAGGCAAGGGCCTCAACGGCGTGCCCTACAACAAGTGGTGAACGCCGCGCGCACGCCGGCCGGCCCGCCTCATCCAGCGATCGACGCCATGACTCCCAAGCCCTTGTCCCGACCGATGCCGACACGCCCGACACGCCGCAGCCGGCTCGGCTTCACGCTGATGGAGCTGGTGGTCGTGATGACGCTGATCGGCCTGCTGCTGACGGTGGCGCTGCCGCGCTACCTGGACGCGCTCGACCGCGGCAAGGAAAAGGTGCTCGAACGCAACCTGACCCTGATGCGCGAGGCCATCGATCGGCACTACGGCGACACCGGCAAATACCCCGACCGGCTGGAGGACCTGGTGGCACGGCGCTACCTGCGCGCCATCCCGTCCGATCCCTTCCTGGAGAAGCCGACCTGGGTCGTTGTGGCGCCCAGCGACCTGACGCTCGGCGGCGTCATCGACGTCGACAGCACCGGCCTGGACAGCAACGGCAAAGAGCGCACCCCGCGTCAGGTTCAGGACGAATCGCAAGCCACGCCCTCGGTGGCCAACGGCGCACGCATCACCGTGACGGTGACGCGCCAACCCGACTTCGAACGTTGATGAAGCCCCTGCGTCGGCCGTCGCGCGGCGCCGTGCTGCTCGGCTTCCTGGTCTTGCTGGCGGCGTCGGGCTGGACGGCGGCCCGGTGGGGCCAGGCCGCCGCTGACGAACGCCAGCGCGAGGCCGAGGCCGAGCTGCTCTGGGTCGGCCAGCAGTACCGGCAGGCCATCGAGTCCTACTACAACGCCACGCCCGGCGGCGTGAAGAAGCTGCCGGTGCGGGTCGAGGAGTTGCTGGAGGACAAGCGCTTCCCGACCTCGCGCCGGCACCTGCGCCAGGCCTATGGCGATCCGCTGCGGCCGGGCGCGGCGCTCAAGCTGATCGTGCGGGCCGATCAACTGGTCGGCGTGCGCAGCGAGGCCAAAGGCCTGCCCTTCCGGCGCACCGGTTTCCCGGTCGGTCTGGAGAAGTTTGCCGAGGCGACCGACTATGCCGAGTGGGAGTTCGTCGCCAATGTGCGCGGCGTGTCCAACCTGCCGGGCGCCCCGGGGACGGCCGCTTCGGGCCCCGGCGCCGCATCGGCGCCGGTCGGCCTGTCGCCGTCCAGCGGCTTCGGCTCCGGCCTGAATGGCGGTGCCAACGGCGCCGGCAACAACGTCCTCAACCCGCTGCGCTCGTCGCCGCCAGGCTTGAACCGCTGAGCCGCTGGACTGCTGATCCGCTGAACCTTGGGGCCGAGCGCCGTCAAGCGTCCAGCGTCCAGCGGCGGCCGGCGACCTGTCGGCCCGGCCTCAGATCGCCCAGTCCTGCAGGGGGCCGTTCGGATCGGCCAGCACCGGCTCGGTGCTGCGGCCTGACGTCGCGGCGCCCTCCGAGCTCAGCGCAGACCTTGCCCGTCGATGGCCCTGAGCCCCGTCGGCGTCGGCCAGCGTCAAGGCCGGATCGGGCAACCAGCTCATCGTGACCCGCAGGCCGCCCCATTGCGGCGACCGGTCGACCTGCACCGCCAGGTCGTAGGCCCGGCAGATGCGCCGGATGACGGACCAGCCCAGCCCGCTGCCCGGCGCATCGTTCTGGCGGGCGCGGAAAAAGCGCTCGCCCAGCCGCTGCATCAGGGCCGGCGGCAGGCCGGGTCCGCTGTCCTCCACCGACACCGAGCGCCGGCCCTTGCCGTCCGGACCGGCCAGCGTCACCTGCACCGTCGAGCCCGGCGGGCTGTAGCGCAGGGCGTTGTCGATCAGGTTGCGCAGCAAGATGCCCAGCAAAACCGGATCGGCCGCCAGCACCCAGGGGCCGCTGCGGTCCGGACCGGCGTCGAGCACCAGTTCATGGCCCGTCTCGAAGGCCGATGCCGCCGCCTCGCCCACCTCGTCGCGCGCCACCTGATGCACGTCGACCACCCGGCGTGCGTCGCCGTTCGAGCGACCGCCCTCCAGACGGGCCAACTGCAAGAGCTGGTCGACGAGGCGCGCGGCATGGTCACAGCCTTCGAGCGTGCCAACGAGGGCCTGGCGACGCTGGCCGGCATCGCTGACCGTCAGCGCCGCCTGGGCCTGGGCGCGGATGCCGGCGATCGGCGTGCGCAGCTCGTGGGCGGCGTCCGAGGTGAAACGGCGTTCGGATTCGAGCGAGTTGCGCATCCGCACGAACAGCTGGTTGAGCGCCTGGATCAGCGGTGCCAGCTCGCGCGGCGACTCGTCGGCGTCGATCGGATCCAGCGACTCCGGCTTGCGCGCGCTGACCTGGGCACCGAGCCGGTTCAGCGGCACCAGCCCCTGGCGCACCGCCACCCAGATCGCGAAGGCCAGCAGCGGCAGGCCGGCGATCAGGGGCAGCCAGGAGTCGCGCATCACCGCGTTGACGATGTCGTGTCGGGCCTCGATCGACTCGGCCATGATCACGTAGGACTCGGGCCGCACGGCCGGCGCGGTGTAGACCCGCCAGTGCACGCCGTTGACGGTGGTGTCCGAGAAGCCCTGCCGCAACTCGGCCAGCGGCTCGACCGGCGCATCGGTCGACTTCAGCAGCAGCTGGCCCTGATACCAGACCTGGAACACCGCCTTGGTGGCGTAGCGGTGCAGCGCCAGTTCGGCCGCCTGGGTGCCGGACCAGCGTGGCACCTCGCCTTCCGGCGTCGACGAATCGACCGCGATGTGGTCGGCGGTCAGCATCTCGTCGAACTCGTGGTCCTGGACCTGCAGGGCCATCAGCAAGGCCATGCCCTGTGCCAGGTGGCCGTCGAGCAGGTCATCGACCTGCTGGCTCATGCGGTACCACGTGGTGGCCGCCACGGCGGCCCAGAGCACGACCACCGCGCCCAGCACGCGCCATTGCAGACCGTGCTGCAGCGAAGGGGTCGGACGTCGCGTGGCCATGGTCAGAGCGGCGCCGGCCGGCTGGGTGCGATGTCGATCGCCGACTCGTCGGCAGGGCCCAAATCGGCCGCCGCGACCGCAGGTGCCGTGGCCGAGGGCGAGAACGCATAGCCCACGCCCCGCACCGTGCGGATGCGCTGGCTGCCGAGCTTGCGGCGCAGGTGGTGCACATGGACCTCGACGGTGTTGCTGCCGACCTCCTCGCCCCAGCCGTACAGATGGCTCTCCAGCTGTTCGCGCGTCAGCACGCGGCCCGGCCGCAGCATCAGGGCATGCAGCAGGTCGAACTCGCGGGTCGACAGCTTGACCGGCTGGCCTTCGAGCTTGACCTCGCGGGCGCCCGGATCGAGTTCGACGCCGTTGACCACGATCAGGTCCTGCACCTGTCCGTGCGAGCGCCGCACCAGCGCCCGCAGCCGGGCCGCCAGCTCATGCAGGTCGATCGGCTTGACGACGTAGTCATCGGCCCCGGCGTCCAGCGTCTCGATGCGCTGCGGCACCGCATCGCGGGCGGTCAGCACCAGCACGGGTGTCTTCACACCGGCCTTGCGGATCGACTGCAGCACGTCCAGCCCGTCGATGCGCGGCAGGCCCAGGTCGAGCACGGCGGCGGTGTAGCTCTGGTTGGACAGCTCGCGCTCGGCCGCCAGCCCGTCCCGCACCCAGTCGACCTGGAAGCCGATGGCCCGCAGGCCGGCACGCAATCCATCGCCCAGCAGGGCGTCATCTTCAGCAAGCAACAGGCGCATGGTCACCCCAAACCTTCAGAAAACCGAAGCATAGAGAGGCCTTAAGAATTCAGGTGTGCAGAAGACGCAACCCAGGCCTCGGTTCGCTGAAGGGGTGCTTAAAGGCCGATCCAGGTCAAGCCTGGCGGGCCGGAACTGAAAAGGAAAAAGCCCGCGCTGTGGCCAGCGCGGGCTTCGGATGGGTCAGGTCAGTTCAGGTCAGTCGACCTTGAACAGGCCCCACATGCCGGTGTTGACGAACTTGGCCGGACCGTCACGGTAGTGCCAGTAGCCACGCTTGGCGCCGCCGTAGAGGTCGGCGGTGACCGCCTTGCCCGGGGCGATCAGGCTGGCGCCGGTGGCCAGGAAGCCGTCCATGCCGAGGTCGGCGTAGTTGTGGCCGATGACGCGGAAGCTGTGCTGGCGGGCACGGCCGTCGGCCTGCAGCACGCGGAAGCGCACGGCTTGACCGGCCTTGGCCTCGAACACCGGCGTCTCGACCGGCAGGCCGCGCAGGTTGCCGGCCAGTCGGGCATCGTTGTCGACCATCAGGTTGGCACCCAGCACGCAGGGGTTGATGTCACCCGAGACCACCAGCGACTGCTGGCAGGCGGCATACGGCTGCGCGGTGTAGTCGATGCGCGACCACAGCGGCTCGGTGCGGTAGTTGATCGCCCGCTCGCCGAAGTCGTAGGAGTCGTCGCCGATCCAGTGCTGCTTGATCTCGTCGGCGCGAGCGCCGTTCATGCGCAGGTTCAGGCCGTCCTGGTAATGGACCACGAACTCCTTGAAGGACTTGCCGCCCGAGCGGATGGTCGCCACGCTGGCCGTCGCCGCACCGGCGGTGGACGTGTTGGCCGCGTTCCACCAGGTCGAGTTGCGGGGTTCGACGATCAGGCTGCCCACCAGGCCTTGCGAGCCCTGCTTGACCACGTCGCTCATCGGACGGATGGGCACCGTGCCGAACTCGATCGGCTGGCCAACATCGAGCATGCCCAGCACCGCGTCATAGGACTTGATGCGGCCGGCGTACCAGACGTACTGGCGGGTCTGGCCCGGACCGGCGAGCTGCTCGGGGTTGTAGCCCACGTTGGCACCGTCGCTCTTGCGCGGGTCGAAGCTCAGCACGCCGGCGTGCATGCCGACGTACTTGGACGGCTTGAGGTGGTCGGCATTGAGCGCCACCGTGTTGGGCAGATCGGCGTCACCCGGCAGATCCGGCACCGGCAGGTTGGCCGGCAGCTTGTTGGTCAGGTTGACGACGATGCAGTCGCCTGCATTGGCGCGCATGACCAGCGGCTCGGGCTTGATCAGGCCGGTGCGCAGCTTGGCGACGTCGGCCGCATGCACATACATCAGCGCGGTCGGATCGGTGATGCCGGCACGCTGGTTGTAGACCAGCGCCTTGCCCGGCAGCAGGTCACGGGCGGCCCAGACCTGCACGTTGTAGGTGCGACGGGTCGAGTTCACCGGGCAGCTGTCGGCGGCCAGCATGGCCTGGATCTGCTGGTTCAGGCCGGTCGCCTCGGCGGCCACCGTCTCTTCCAGCGGTTGCAGCGCGTTCTGGATCGCCTGCTGGCTGACCGGGTCGATCGAGCCGGGCTTGTCATAGGCCCGCAGGATGCCCCAGGCACCGTTCCACAGCGCGTCGGTCGTGCCGTAGTGGTACATGTAGTCGCGGGTGCCTTCGGCGGCGCTGACCGGGGCGAGCTTGCCGGTGTTGATCTCCATGTGCTCGGAGATGCCGATCTCCTGCGCGCCCACCCAGGTCGACGTGTTGTCGCCGACCTCGCGGCGCCAGCGCATGCCGTGCACCGTGAAGACCTGCTGGACTTCCTGGGCGCCGTGGATCAGGCGCAGCTGGACCCGTTCGCCTTCATAGGCCTTGAGCACCGGGGTGAACGGGTCGCCGTGGACCTGCGAGCTGAAGGCAAAGGCCTGGTCGCCGCGCTTGTCGGTGTAGATCTTGGTCGGGTCGCCGGACTCGGCCAGGCGCAGCGGGATCGGCTCGTTCTTGTAGTTGACGAGGTAGGGGTTGTGGTGACCGGCCGAGATCGCCTCGGGCTTGACCGGCGGGTCGACCGGCCTGCCGTCCTGGGTGTAGAGCAGCGCGAAGTCCGCGCTCGCCAGCATGAACTCGCGGAAGTTCGGGTGGGTCTTGCGGTCTTCCGCGCCACGGATGATGGCCACCGGGCCGACGCCCGTGCTCAGCGGGGTGCCGTCCGGCTTGAGCCACTGGGTGCCCTTGGGCTCGACCACCAGCGCGTTGTAGAAGCCGTGCTGCTGGATCGAAGAGGCGCCGAAGTGGTCGTGCGTGAAGACGGTGCGCAGGGTCTGGTCGCGGCCTTCCTTGTCGAAGACCTCGTCGGCCCACCAGCGCTGGATGGTGGTCTGGTAGCCCACGTTCTCGGCCGGCGGCAGAACCTCGGCAGCCGGCTTGACGACCTCGGTGCCGTTCGGGCGCACCACCTTGACGGTGCCGTGGTGCAGGGCGGCGTGCACGCGCTCCTTCAGGGCGTCGCGGGCAAAGGTGCCGTCCTCGTAGTTCCAGCCGTTGCCACCGCCGTCGGAGGCCATGACGTCGAACTTCACCAGGTGGATGTGCTGGCCGATGGTGTCGGTCGGCGTGCGGGCCTGGAAGTCATCCTTGGCCAGTTCCGCCGGCAGGCGGTTGGTGTGGCGGAAGATGACGCAGTCGCCGGAATGGGCGCGGAAGAAGAACGGGTCGGCCTGGCGGGTCTTGCCTTCGTAGTCGGCCACCTCGCTGGACAGCACGTTGATACGGGCCTGCGGGTCATGCCAGCCGGCCTTGTTGACGACCATGTCGAGCTGGATCGCCGACACGTCATAGCGCCGCACCGGCGCGGTCGACGGGCAAGGGTCGGCAAACGGGGCACCCGGCGCGCCGGGCTTGCCGTTGACCTTGAAGACCGCCGCCGAGCCGTCGGGCTTGACCGTGCCATGGCCTTCGGCCTTGGCATGGAAGGCGATCGCGGCGCGCTCCAGCAGCGTGCCCTGGTTGGGCAGCAGCTTGATTTCTGCCGAGGTCAGCACCGAGGAGACGTCGCCTGCGGCCACGCCCGCACCCAGGATGCGTTCGCCGCCGGTGATGATGTGGCGGCCGATGCCGGTGGGGCCGAGCTGGCTGTCGGCGGTCAGGTCCAGCGGGGGCTGCGGCGGCCGGTGGCCGGCCTGGCCAGCCACGAAGAAGGGATAGCCCGGCGTGGCGGCCGCGCCATAGGTCGGCTCCGGGGCCAGCGCCATGTTGCGGATGGGCACCACGGCCGGCGTGTAGGCACCACCGGCGGACTCGCCGGTGACCGGGTCGGTGCCTTGGCCCAGCTCGCCGTCGGGCAGGCGGCGGCTGCCGTCCTCGAACACGTCATGGTTGCGCCACAGCGCCCACATGCCCTGGCCGAAGTGCGGGTACATGTGGCAGTGATAGATCGCGTCGCCGACCGACAGGTTGCGGTTGGCGCCGGTGTAGGCGATCTCGTAGGTGTAGGCCTGGCGCGGGCCCAGGGTCTGGCTGTCGAGGTAGTTGGACTTGTCGTTGCCCGCACCGCTCTTGGCGAACCACTGGTTGGCGTGCAAGTGGAAGATGTGCGTTTCCTTGACACCCGCCTGCATGGCGCGGAAGCGCACCGGGTCGCCCACATAGCTGTGGTGCACGTTGCCCGGATCGTCCTCGTACTGCTGCACCGGACGGCCGTCGGCGTCGTACTTGACGACCATGGCCGGGTCGCCGTTGGCCCAGGAGGTCAGGAAGAAGTCTTCCAGCGCGCACTCGGCGCAGCCGGCAGCGGGGCCGACGCCCAGGCGGTTGGACGCCACGATCGCGCCCAGGCCGGAGGCGCCGTAGTTGATGCCAAAGCCGTCACGCAGGCCAACGCCCGAACCGGTGTGGTCGAAGGCGTCGCCGTAGGCCTGAACGGTCTTCAGCTCGTCGTGGAAGATGGTCGTGAACTCGCGGAACCAGTTCTCGTTGGACGAGGCGGAGCCGTCGTCGACCACCACATAGTCCTGCACGATGGCGTTCAGGTCCGGGTGCACCAGCTCCCAGCGGTTGCCGCCCAGGTCACGGTGCATGTTCAGCAGCGGCACGCCATTGGCATCCAGCGCGTCGTAGTTGAAGACGCCATTGACGCGCGCGGCCTGCATCACGCTGCGGCCGACCTCGCTGCGGTAGACGTTCGAACCCGCGGGTTCGACGTTGACGGTGCCGAACAGGCCCAGCACGGTCGAGCCGCCGTCGCCCTCACCACCCGCCGGCATGGCGTTGTCGTGGAACAGGTGGCCACCTTCGCGTTCGAGCACCAGGCGGTAGGTGATGGACTCGCCGGGGTTGATGCCGGAGATGCCGGTGACGCGCGGGTCCCAGGTGTTGTAGCCCGGGAAGGACGTGTCGTGCGTCAGGCCGTTGAACATCATCGAGGCGATGCGGGTGGCCGGACGGCTGAAGCCGTTCGCCACTTCCGGCGCGGCACCCGGCTCAGGCACCTCGGGCACCAGCGGCGCAGCCTCCGCGTACGGGTCATTGCCCGGCGTGCCGGGCGCGTCCTCGCACAGCAGGTTGGTGAAGTTCACCTCGAGCTTGTCGCCGATGTTGCCGCGCAGCACCAGCGGACGCGGCCGCTGGTCCGAACGCAGCGCGACGCGGCACGGCTTGGCCGTCGCGCCCGGCTGGTCCAGCGTCAGGCCGGTGTCGAGGTCGACGACGTCGCGCTTGAGCGCAAAGATCATCCCGTACGGGTTGAACGAACCGTAGCGGTTGTAGACGATGGACTGGTCGAGGGCGACCACGTCGGCGACCACGGTGCCGGCCGGTCGCGCTTGGGCGACGGCGGGCCAGGCGAGGCTCAGGGCTGCGGCCAGCGCGCCGAGCGCGCCAGGACCGACCTTGCGAACGATGCCAAATTGATTCACGGACACACCCCAGTTGGATACGGCTGCTTGCCGATTTATCGAGACGGGTGGGTCTGGCGACCCACGTGAGTTCTCTGAGGAACTCGTTAAATTCAGTATCACTTAACCATCGATTCTTGCGAACCACCCTCCCCGGAGATGAGTGGACAAGAACCGCAACACTTCACGCACTTGGGTGAAGCACCGCACAAGCCCCTCAAGTTCGACGCCGCGCCACCGAAGTGACAGGGCAGCGTCCAACGCAGATGCAAACGGTGAAGGATTCGACAAATCAACAACTTGCGGTTCGATATCTGGCCAAGTCGTGACGCCGGCCTTCGTTCCGTGGATGGACATCCGGGGCTAGCAATGGGCAAGATCGACCTCTTTCGTCGCCCAGCCGACGCCATGACGTCCCCCGCCGACGCGCCGTTGGCCCTTCAGAAATCGACATGAACCGGACAGTCCGCAGGTTTTGTGACTTCAGTCACACTTCAAGAATGACCCGCTTGGGTTCAAAACAAGTCGCAACTGGGTGTGAGTTCATGCAAGCTGCCATTTCCGGACTGATTCGTTCGGCCGCCCTGATCGCGGTTTTTGCGATGTCGTCCGCGCAGGCCGGAGATGACCTGCCGGTGGTTCAGCAACATACTCAGGGCGGAGTTAAAGCTGAACTCAACCTGAATGCCGAACAAACGGGCGCGATACCCCTGGGTCAGCCGCTGACCTTGACGCTGACGCTGACCGACGAATTGAGCGGCACCCCCTTGCGCGGCCTGCGGCCCCGCATGTGGATGAGTCGCCAGGGCGGCGATCAGGCGGAACCCTGCACCGCCCAGATCCGTCGCTTCGCCAGCGGCCGGCTGGCCCAACGGGCCGACCGTGACCTCAACAGCTTCCAGTTGCTGACGCTCAATGCCGATGCGTCGATCTCGGTCATCAACCCGCTGCTGCAGCTCAACAACACCAAGCTCGAAGCGCTGATCCGCCTGCCCGGCGTTGGCACCGACTGGGTCCATGCGCGTGGCCTGGACCGCCTGTTCGTGACGCTGGCCGACCGCGCCGAGCTGGCCGTGGTCGATCTGGCCAACAACAAGCTGATCAAGACCGTCAGCCTGGGCGAGGGCAAGCCGCGCCGCCTGGTGATCGGACCGGACGAGCGCACCGTCTGGGTCGCGCTCGACGACAGCGACCGGCTGGTCGGCGTCGACGTGGCCACGATGGCGGTGAGCCAGGAGCTGAAGATCGGTGACGGCGCCCATGCCCTGTCGCTCAGCGAGGACGGCCGTCGTCTGGTGGTCACCAGCACGGCAGCCAACCAGGTCAGCCTGATCGACGCCCAGGCCGGCAAGGTGCTGGCGCGTGTCCCTGTCAGCGGCACGCCGCTGGCGGTGACCCACAGCGCGCTGGCGCGGCGGGCCTACATCGGCAGCCTGAACGCGCCGCTGCTGACGGTGATCGACCTGGACAACGGCCAGCCGATCGAGCGCATCACCCTGCCCCAGCCCGTCAGCGCCGTGCGGGCCGACCCGTCCGGCCGCCATGTGCTGGCGGTCCACACCGCCAGCAGCACGCTGATGGCGATCGACGCGGCCAGCGCCCGGCTGGTGGCGCAGGCCAGCGTCGTCGCCCAGCCCGACCAGATCGCCTACACCCAGCGTTTCGCCTTCATCCGGGGCCTGGGCAGCAGCAACGTCCAGATGGTCGAACTGCGCGCGCTCGACGACGGCAAGCTGGCGCTCAACGAGCTGCCGGTGTTCCAGAAACCGCCAGCAGAGATGCCCGAACACATCGGCCCGGCCGACCTGATGGTCACCACGCCGGAGCCCGGCACGATGCTGCTGGGCAGTGCGCCCGACACCGCGCTCTATTACTACGCCGAAGGCATGATGGCCCCGCAAGGCACCTACGCCACCTATCGCCGGGCGGCGCGGGCGGTCAAGGTGGTCGACCGCAGCCTCAAGGAGACTGCTCCTGGCGTCTACACCGGCCTGGTCCGGCTCGACCGCGGCGGCCTCTACACGCTGCCCACCCTGCTCGAACAGCCGCGCCTGACCCACTGCTACGCCTTCAACGTCGACGAGACGGGGGCGACCACCGACGGCCGGCGCATCGACGTGACCTGGCAGATCGGCGATCTCAGCTTCAGCGGCAGCTCGGCCCGCATCGCCAGCCAGACCTTGCCGGGCAGCGTGCGCGATGCCGGCAAGCCCGGTCAGGCTCCCCGCGCGGAGATGCGCACCGGTCAAGCCAGCGAGCTGGCGATCCGTCTGAAGGACGGCCAGACGGGTCAGCCACTGAGCGGGATTGCCGACCTGCAGGTGATGGCGCTCGAACGGCCCGGCCTGTCACAGCAGCGCGCCTTCGCCAAGGAACGCGAGGCCGGCAGCGGCGTCTACGTGGTGACGCAGACCTTCCCGCGCGAGGGCGTCTGGCGCGTCATGGTGCAGTCCCGCAGCCTGGGCCTGACCTTCGACCGCTCGCCGCTGCTCGACATCGGCGTGCGCAAGACCGAGCCGGTCGCCAACGCCGCCACGGGCCGCTGACGCCTGCGTCACCGACAACCGAGCCCCGAGCCCTGAGCCCTGCCCTTTGAACCGGATCGATCCACGCATGTCCTTGCCCCTCGTGTTCCCTCGCATCCTCGGCACCTTGCTGACCGCCGCTGCGCTGCTGGTGGCCGCCACGGCCGCCTCAACGGTGTCGGCCGCTCCGTCGGCTGCGGCTGCGGCCAACAGCGCCAAGTTGGCCGACAGCGACAAGCTGACCGTCAAGCTGCCCGATGTCGAGGTGCTGGACCAGGAGGGCCGCAAGCGCCGCTTCGGCCGTGACCTGGTCGCGGGCAAGCGGGTGGCGATCAATTTCATCTTCACGTCCTGCACCACGATCTGCTCGCCGCTGAGTGCGACCTTCAAGGCCATGGACGAGGAACTGCGACGGCAGGCCGGCCCGGAGGTGCAGTTCATCTCCATCAGCGTCGACCCGCTGACCGACACGCCCGCCGAGCTGCGCAAGTTCGGTCGCAAGTTCGACGCCGGCGCCAACTGGACCTTCGTGACCGGTTCGCGGGCCTCGATCGACGCCATCCTCAAGGCCTACGACGTCGGCACCGGCAATGCAGAGGACCACTCGCCGATGGTCTGGCTCGGCCATGAACCGAGCCAGCGCTGGGTCCGCACCTACGGGCTGGCATCCCACAAGCTGCTGGTTGACCGACTGACCAGCCTGGACAAGCCCGCGCCCAAGGCCGCCGCCGCATCGGCCGCCACCTCGCCCGAAGAAGCTGCCGCGCTGGACCGGATGCGCCAGGTGGCCAGCCAGGCCGCTGGCCGGGCGGGCGTGCAGCAGGCCTCGCCCGGCACCCGTGGCGTCGAGTACTTCACCAACCTGCCGCTGGTGACGCAGGAACGCCCCCGCGTGCGCTTCTACGACGACCTGATCCGCAACCGGGTGGTGCTGATCACCTCCTTCTACGCCAGCTGCAAGGACGTCTGCTCGCCCGTCACGCACAACCTCGCGCGTGTCCAGGAGCAACTGCAGGATTCGGTCAAGACACCCGTCCAACTCATCTCGATCACCACCGACAGCGGCTTCGACACGCCCGAGGTGCTGCGCGACTACGCCGAGCGGCACAGCGCCGGCCCGGGCTGGTCCTTCGTCACCGGCAAGAAGGAAAACGTCGACTGGGTGCTGCACAAGCTGGGCCTCTACAACGAGAAGCCCGAGCAGCACACCGCCGTCCTGTGGGTCGGCAATGACCGCACCGGCGCGTGGCTGAAGCTGCACGCGCTGGCCCCGCCCGAGGCCATCGTGGCCGCCGTGCGCAAGGTGCTTTGATGCTGGGAGGTTCCCCGCATGCCCAGCGCCCGCTGGTCCGCCGCCTGATCGTCGCGTCCCTGTTGCTGACCTGGACCGGCCTGTTCGGCACGGCTGCCATCGCGGCCGATCCGGTCGTGGCGGTCGTGGCGGTCGACAGCGATCCGGCCGAGCAGGCCCGCAAGGCCGGTCGCACCATCTTCCTGGAAGGCCGCAACCGCCACGGCGAGGCCATCCAGGCGCGCGTCGGTTCCGGCCTCGCGCTGCAGGGTGACGCCGTGGCCTGTGCGCGCTGCCACGGTCCGGAAGGCGCCGGCAACCGCGAAGGCGGCCTGACCGCGCCCGCGCTGGACTGGAACTCGCTCAGCCAGGCCCGCAGCGCCAGCCCCGGCCTGCTGCCGCGCAGTCGCTACGACGATGTCGCGGTGCTGCGTGCGCTGCGCCAGGGCGTCGATGTGGAAGGCCGGCCTCTGTCCACGGCGATGCCGCGCTTCACGCTCGCCCCACGCGAGGAAGCCGACCTGCTGACCTATCTGCGCAGCCTTGGTCAGTCGCTCGACATCGACCCCGGCCTGACCCCTGACCGCGTGGTCCTGGGCGGCGTGCTGCCCTTGAGCGGCCCGCTGGCCGCAGCCGGTCAGGCCGCCGACGCGGCGATCCGTTCCTGCGTCGCACAGGCCAACCGCGAGGGTGGCATCCACGGTCGCCAGCTCGCGTGGCAGGCGCTGGACGCCCACAAGCTGGCACCGACCGAGATCGCCCGGCAGCTGCGTGAGCAGAGCTTCGCGGTGGTCGCACCCTGGTGGGGCGATCTGGGCAGCCAGGACCTGGTCGAGCGGCTGGCCGGGGTGCCGCTGATCGGACCGCTCGGCGCGGCCACCGAGCTGGATCAGCCCCAGCCCACGCTCTTCGCTGTCGCCCCGCAGCTCAGCCAGCAGGTCCGCAACCTGGTCGACGCGGTCGCGCTCGGTGAACTCGCCGAACAGGTGTCGGTGCACCGCCCGGACAACGTCCGCCTGAGCGTGATCGCCAGCCCTGCCGCTCACCACCGGGCGGCGCTGGTCAGCAGCCAGCGACAGGCCCAGAACCATCCCAACCTGACGCTGTCGATCTGGCAACCCAAGCTGGGACTGTCGGACGCCGGGCAGCTCGCCGACGCGCTGCGCTGGCTCGCCGCCCAACCCCGGCAGGATGCGGTGCTGGTGCTCGGCCCGTCCAACTGGATGCGATCGGTGACCCAGTCAGGCCGTGGCCGCCAGCCGCTGGCGGAGGCCGACAAGTCCCCGTCGGGCAGCGCGCAAGGCCCCCTGATCCTGGGCGCGTTTGCCGAACAGGGGCAGGCCGTCCTGGATTGGCCGGCCAGCCTGCGCGATCGGCTGCGACTGAGCCACACGGTGCCCGAGGATGCCCCGCTCGATCCGGGCCCCTTGCGGCAGGCGCTGGCCAGCGTCGACGCCAGCCTCAGCCACCCCGCCGTGCAGAGCCTGGCCCACGCCGCCGCCTGCCTGACCATCGACGGCCTCAAGCGCGCCGGACGAGACCCGAGCCGGGCCCGCCTGCGCGTCGCCCTGGAATCGGTGCGGGACTTCCGCACGGGTGTGGTCGGACCGCTGAACTACTCGCGGCAAAGCCACCTGGGCACCGTCGGCAGCGCCATCGTGCGCATCTCCGCCGACGGCCGTCGCCTGGAAACCGTGCGCGAATGGCGCACGCCGCAAAGCTGGTGATTCATTTCTGATTCAGGAATATGCAGCGCCCTTGCTGCATCCATGGGGTCATCTGCGCCCTGCGATGACCCACTTGGGCACTTCATCACACCATGTGGGTCTGATCTTCTTTAAGAACGCCTAAGCCCGATTCAGCCGGCTATTTCACGCCGACACTGCGTTCATCTGAAGACCTGCTTCAGGAATTTCGGGCCATACCGATAACACCGGCGACGCCTGAAATCACGTTCCAGACCTTTTCGGCGCCACGGTTCGACGATCCGTCAACACGGCAAGTCGTTGAATTTGTTGATAAAAGCCCTCGAAACGGAAGCACGGAGCCGACCTTGCCGAATCTGAAACTGATGCATTTTCGAGATTCTGAACAAAACCTGAATCATTTACCCCCCTTGATTCAGGTTAAGGATCTTGAAGAAACCAAAACATTCGATCCACACTCCGTTCAACCGTTCTGAAGGCCCACTGAAGGCCCAACTGGGTGACCCAAGAATCCTGCCGATCCTGAAGTCCCCAGCCCTTCCAGCCGAACCCGACACGACGTCTCCTCGTTTCTTGAAGGAACTCCGATGACCCAAAGAAAACTCGCCGCAGCGATCGCCCTGATCCTGGGTGTCGCGACCAGCCCGCTGATGGCGGCGGTCTGCAAGCCCAACGCCGCCACGCCGTTCTCGGCCTCCGCACCGGATGCCGTCAACGGCTTCCCGCGCGTGATCGCGGACTCCGAAGGCGTCAGCCTGGTGATCTGCAACCCGTTGTCCGACCCGGGCAACGTCGGCGGCTGCTTCTTCGACCCGGTGATTCCCGGCAACGCCTTCTCCGAGGCCATCGGCTTCGGTGCCGAAGGCTTCTGGTTCCTGTCCGAAGCCAACTTCGCCGACCCGCAGGGTGCTGGCTACAACGTGCTGATCGTGATGGGCGCGGAAGCGGCCTTCGCGGCCGAGAACCCGGCCCAGGGCGAACAGTTCCCGTTCACCCGCCTGCGTGTGCGCATCGACGCACCGGTGGCCGGCGTCTACAAGCTGACCCACCCCTACGGCAGCAAGGAATGGGTCGTGACCGCCCCGGGTCGCCGCGCGATCAACGACACCGCCGACATCCAGTTCTTCGCCGCGCCGAACGTGGTGCTCGAAGAAGGCGATGTGCCGGCCCGCACCAATCAGGGCGTCGTTGGCCCTTGGCTGCGTTGGAGCACGTCCGAAGCCAATGGCCTGCAGCCGGGCGAACAGCAAGCACCGGCCGGCTTCCTGGGTGACGGCGCGACGCCGCACACCGTGGTCGGCAGCCCCTGCGGCACCAACTACGCCGAGCTGACGGTGACCGACCTGGTCACCGGCGCCGAGATCACCCGCTTCCGCACCGACCGCTTCACGGTGCAGGGCCTGATGGCGCCGGACGCCGAGCGCATCACCCCGCTGGTGATCGACAACGCCTACTACTCGAAGAACGGCAGCCAGGTCGACCTGCACGTCTTCACGACGGCTCCGACCACCGCGAGCGTCAACGCCCGCGCCATGGACGTCACCCCCACGGGCGAAGTCGAGATGGTCGCCGGCCCGCTGCTGACCGAGAACACCGGCCGCTTCTACCAGTCCTTCCGCGTCTCCGATGTCGGCAACCTGCCCGAGTCGGTGATCGTGCAGGCCTCCAACCTGCCGATCAGCCCGGCCCGCTCGCAGCGCCTGGCCGTCACCGACCTGGTGACCATCGGCACGGCCAGCGCCTCCTGCGCGGCCAACACCACCAACTGCACGGTCAACGTCACGGCGACGTCGAGCGACCCGGATGCCCAGCTGACGCTGGACATCGGCGGTGGCCGCACGTTCAACGCCTCGGCTGCTGCCGGCGCCTCCTTCACGGTCACCGGCCTGAGCGGGCTGCCTGCCCGCGTCAAGGTCAGCTCCGACCGCAAGGGTTCTGCCAGCAAGCCGCTGACGATCAACTAATCACCGCGAGACACTGACATGCAACGCAAACTCATTGCCGCCCTGGTCGCAGGTGCGCTCGAGATCTACGCCGGTTCGGTCGCGGCGCAGACTGTTTCCTGTGCCGCTGCGGCCAATCCCGCAGCCCCGAGCGCCCAGTTCTTCACCGTTGGCGCGCTGAACCCGGTCACGGGTTACGGCGAATACGTCAAGGACAGCAACGGCCTGGCCCTGCAGATCTGCAAGGACCCCGGCATGTGCTTCTTCGACCCGCAAGTCCCCGGCAACCTCCAGTCCGAGCAGACCGGCACCGGCGGCGAGTCCTTCTTCTGGCTGGCCGACAGCATCACCCTCGACGCCGTCACCGGCTTCGAGCTGCGCTTCGTGATGGCCGCCGAGGCGACCTACACGGTCGAGGAACCGACGCCCGGCGAGCAGCTGACGTTCACGCGCTTTCGCATCCGCATGAACACGGACCAGCCCGGCCGCTACCGCATCCACCACCCGTGGGGCACGCATGAGGTCGAGGTCCAGGTGATCGACGCCGCCGGCTGGGAGATCAACGAGACCTTCGACATCGCATTCCGCCCCGGTCAGACCGATGCCTGCGGCAAGGTCGGCCCGTGGCTGCAATGGACCGACACCGGCGACGCCGGTCTGCTGCCGGGCGAGCGCCCCGCCAGCGACCTGCCCCCCGGCTTCATCGGTGACGGCGGCACGCCGCACACCGTCAAGGGCGCAGATCGCAACCACGTGATGATCGAAGCGGTCGGTCTGCTCGACGAGACGCCGGTGAACTTCGCGGTTGACGCGGCTGGCCTGCCGACGAACACCATCTTCAACCCGCTGTTCGTGGTGCAGGGTCAGAAGTGGGACGGCGACACCCAGGCCATCCTTGCCTCGGACCGCATCACCTACCGCCGCGATGCCGGCACCAACCAGACCCGCGTCGATGCCTTCGCGGTCTCCGGTGTCGACAGCACCGTCACGGTCAAGGACGTGACGACCACGGCCGCCCAGGGCACGGGCATCACCTCGGCCGTGACGCTGGACAAGGACGCTGGCGTGTTCTCGACCGCCCAGGGCATCGGCGCCAAGGCACCGGGCGCGGCCAACCTGCCGCTGGGTCTGGAGCTGGTCGCCAACGGCGTGAACGCCAACGGCAGCGCCGGCCAGACCACCCGCCTGGTGCGTGGCCTGAAGGACTCGGTCGTCATCAGCCAGGCCGACTACGACCCCGTCGCCGGCACGCTGACCGTGCGCGCCACGTCCAGCGATGCGGCGGTGGCCCCGTCCGCGCTGATCATCGACGAGACCGCCACGGCCGCCATCGGCACGCCGATCTCGACCCGTGTTCCGCCGGCCAGCGTCACCGTCCAGTCGCCGGCCGGTGGCTCGGACACCGCCCAGGTGCGCGTGGTCGACCAGACCGTGCTGCAGGCCCCGACCGGCGCCACGGCGACGGTGCAGGGCAACGCCGTGCTGGTGACCTGGACCGACGCGTCCAACGAGATCGAGTACCGCTTGCAGCGCTTCGTCAACGGCGAGACGACCGGCACCACGCTGGCCGCCGCGATCGGCACCAACGTCGTGGAATACGCCGACACCGGCGTCACCGACGACATGAGCTACGCCTACAAGGTGGTTTCCGTTCGCGGTGCCGAGACGGCGGAGTCGACGCTGTCCAACGCGGTGGCCACACCGGTGATCGCCCCGGTGATGACGTCGGTGGTGCCGCAGGCCGCCAACCCGACCACCGCCCTGGTGGTGCGTTGGACCCGCGCTTCGACCAACCTTCGCGCCTACAACATCTACCGCAGCGATGCCAACGGCCAGAACGAAGTCCTCGCCGGCACCCGCAACGCAGGCGCAGCCCTCCAGTTCGCCGACACGGGCCTGAGCCCGGACACGACCTACACCTACCGGGTTGAGGTGGTGGCCCAGAACGGCGCCAACCAGTCGGCGACGATGAGCGGCAAGACCCGTGCGGCAGAGGTCACGCTGACGGCACCGAGCGATCTGCGCATCGCCGCTGGCGCCGCTGCCAATTCGGTCGCGCTGGCATGGACCGACGCCGCCAACGGCGAAACCGGCTACCGGATCGGGCGTCAGCGCCTGGCCCTGAACGCCGCCAACACGCTGGCGAACTCGGGCGCCTTGGCCAATCGCACGGTCAACACGCCGAACCTGTCGGCCTACAACGCCACCACGGCGCACACCGGCACGAACCTGGCGGCGGGCCTGGCCGCACCGGGCATCTACGACTACATCGTCACGCCGATGAACGGCGCTGCGGCTGGCGCCGTGTCGGCCACCGTGCGCTACTACAACGGCGCCGTGCCCGTCCCGCGCGCCGTCCGGGTGGCGCAGACCGGTCCGATGACGTTCACGGTGGCGGCCGGTGCTGCAAACGCAGGGGTCACGTCCTACGAGGTTCAGTACTGCCTGGGCACCATCAACACCTGCACGGCCACGTCCAGCAACTGGGAGGCCTACCCGAACGCCGGCCGCACGCAGGTCGGCACGACGGTCTCGGTGCCCACCACCAGCCTGCCGGCGGGCCGGGGCAACGTGCGCTTCCGCGTGCGCAGCCTGACGGTCGACAACATCGGCGGCAGCTCGCTGTGGGCGATGTCGTCCAGCGCGCCGGTCATCACCCGGCCCTGATCGCCGATGCGGGCCAGGTGCCCGCACCCCGGTCTCTTGCGAACGCGCCCTCCGGGGCGCGTTTTTTCTTGGTGCAAACGCTCGGGGACGGTGAGAACATCGTTCTGCCCAAGATCCCAAGCGCAGGAGATCGCACCATGGAACAGCGCCCCGCCCCCAACCCCGCCCACGATCTGCACGAAGGCCTGCAGACCTGGGCCCAGCAGCAGCAACGCTACTGGCATGAATGGATGGAGGCCGGCCAGCTCTGGCTGTCCTGGTGGGTGTCGACCCTGCCGCCGGTCAACTGGCCGCCAGCCGGCACGGTCTTGCCGCCGGCTCAGCCGGTCCGCCACGCCACGCCGCCGACCCAACACGCGGTCCCGTCACAGGACACCGCAGCGGTCGCCCCCAAGGCCGCGCCCGCCCGCAAGCCGCGGGCAGCGGCACAGCGCCACCACTGAACCCACCGGCCGGCCAGCGAGCCGGCACCGCCAGATCAGGCCGGATCAGGCCAGATCAGCCCAATGCCTGGATGGCCTGGACCTTGAGCCGGCCCGACCAGTCGCGGCCCTTGCGGGCGCGCTTGTTGGCATAGGGCTGCAGCGCGACGGTGCGCAGGTCCTCGTCACGCGGCTGGCCATTGCGGCCGATCACGGTGATGCGCACGCCGCCGGCATAGCTGACCGCGCCGGCCAGCGTGTCACCGTCGTCCAGCGACATCAGCATCAGGCCACGGCCACCGCCGGGCTGGTGCTTGAGGTCGTCCAGCGCAAAGGTCAGCAGCGCGCCCTTGACGCTCAGGCAGGCCACCTGGCGGTGTTCGGCCAGCACACGCACGGGCGCCAGCCAGGTCTCGCCGGCTTCCAGCGTCAGGAAGGCCTTGCCGCTCTTGTTGCGGCTGATGAGGTCGCCGACCTTGGCCAGCAGGCCGGTCGCGCCGCTGTGGGCCATCAGCAAGGTGGTGTCCTGTGGTGCGGCGAGGTAGTGCAGCACCTGGGTGCCGCTCTCCAGCTCGATCAGACTGGTGATGGGCACGCCATCGCCACGGGCGCCCGGCAACTGGCTGACCGGCACCGAATAGGTCCGGCCATTGCTGCCCATGATGATCAGCGGATCGACGGTGCGGCACTCGAAGGTGCCGTAGAGCGCATCGCCGGCCTTGAAGGCGAAAGCGCCAGCGTCATGGCCGTGGCCGGTGCGGGCCCGCACCCAGCCCTTCTGGCTGACCACGACGGTGACCGGCTCATCGACCACCTTGACCTCGGCAACGGCCTTCTTCTCGGCCTGGATCAGCGTGCGGCGCTCGTCGCCATGGGCCTTGGCATCGGCCTCGATCTCGCGGATCAGCACACGCTTGAGCGAGCCTGGGTTGGCGAGGATGTCGCTGAGCTTGGCCTCCTCGCCGCGCAGCTCGGCGAGTTCCTGCTCGATCTTGATGCCTTCGAGCCGCGCCAGCTGGCGCAGCCGGATTTCGAGGATGTCCTCGGCCTGGCGGTCGCTCAGGCTGAAGCGGGCGATCAGCGCCGGCTTGGGCTCGTCGCTTTCGCGGATCAGCCGGATGACCTCGTCGATGTTGAGCAGCACCAGCTGCCGGCCTTCGAGCACATGGATGCGGTCGCGCACACGGCCGAGCCGGTGTTCGGTGCGGCGGCGCACCGTCGTCTGGCGGAAGCCGACCCACTCGACCAGGCTCTGGCGCAGGCTCTTCTGCGTCGGTCGGCCGTCGGCGCCCACCATCGTCAGGTTGATCGACGCGGAGCTTTCCAGGCTGGTGTGCGCCAGCAGCGTGGTGATCAGCTCCTGCTGGCTGACGGTGCGGCTGCGCGGCTCGAACACCAGGCGCACGGCGGCGTCCTTGCTGGACTCGTCACGCACGCCGTCGAGCACCGCCAGCAGCGTGGTCTTGAGCTGCAGTTGCTCGGCGCTGAGGGCCTTCTTGCCGGCCTTGATCTTGGGGTTGCTGAGCTCCTCGATCTCCTCCAGCACCTTCTGGCTGCTGGTCCCGGGCGGCAACTCAGTGACGATGAGCTGCCACTGGCCGCGTGCCAGGTCCTCGATCTTCCAGCGCGCGCGCACCTTGAGCGAGCCGCGGCCGCTGCGGTAGGCCTCGCGGATGTCGGCCGGGCTGCTGATGATCTGGCCACCGCCGGGGTAGTCCGGGCCGGGCAGCAGGTCGGCCAGCGTGTCATCGCCCAGGGCCTCGTCGCGGATCAGGGCGATGGCGGCGGCGGCGACCTCGCGCAGGTTGTGGCTGGGCACTTCGGTCGCCATGCCCACCGCGATGCCCGAAGCGCCATTGAGCAGCACAAAGGGCAGACGGGCCGGCAGTTGCCGCGGCTCCTCGGTCGAGCCGTCGTAGTTGGGCACGTAGTCGATCGTGCCCTCGTCGATCTCGTCGAGCAGCAGGCGCGAGATCGGCGCGAGCCGCGCCTCGGTGTAGCGCATCGCGGCAGCACCATCGCCGTCGCGCGAGCCGAAGTTGCCCTGGCCGTCGATCAGCGGGTAGCGCAGGCTGAAGTCTTGCGCCATGCGCACCAGCGCGTCGTAGGCGGCGGTGTCGCCGTGCGGGTGGTAGCGGCCCAGCACATCGCCCACGACGCGGGCGCTCTTGACCGGCTTGGCACCGGCATTGCCCGCAAAGGACAGGCCCATGCGCTGCATCGCGTAGAGGATGCGGCGCTGCACCGGCTTCTGGCCGTCGCAGACGTCGGGCAGGGCCCGGCCCTTGACGACGCTCAGCGCGTATTCGAGATAGGCCCGCTCGGCGTAGTGGGCCAGCGTGAGGGCGTCGGCGCTGCTGCCCGGGGCGGGCGGCGGCGGCGGCGCGAAATCCATCGGAGTCTGTTGCATCGTCCCGCGAGGTCGGCCCATGTGCCTTGCGGCAGGGCCAGGCTGGAAAGGCGCGGGATCTTAGCGTCCCGACTTGTCAGGACGCGACGGGGCCCTGCAGGCGGAAGGAACGTTCGGCGGCCAGCTGCTCCTGCAGGTTCTGGCGGTCGCGCTCGTGGTGGCCCAGCGCCTGCGCCAGTTCGGCGCGTCCGGCGGCAACCTGCTTGCGCAGCGTCTCCAGTTCCTCTCGGTTCTTCTGACGTTCGGTCATCAGCGCACGGCGCACGCCCTCGGCCTTGGCCAGGTCGCCATTGACGCGCATCAGCATCTGGCTGAGCTCGCGGATCTGGCGATCGCGCTCGTTGATGCGTGCCTGCATGCCGGCGGCATCGGCGGTGGTCTGCTCCAGCGCGACGTTGGCCTCCCAGCGCGCGGCTTCCAGGGCGGCCAGCGCCGCGTCGTTCTCGGCACTGACGCTGTAGAGCTGCTCGGTGTGTCGGAACTCCAGCTCCATGCGGGTCGCCTCGGTCCTGGCGCTCCAGAAACGACGCGCGACCGACACGCCGATCAGCACGCCGAGCACGGCGACCAGCAACAGGTAGATCCAGAGTTGGGCAAGCAGGAACATGGCGGAACCTCGTTCAATCTCGGTGGGGGACGCCTCAGCGCGGCGTCAGCGCAGCGAGCCGGAACTCGACCCGGTTGCGGCTGGCCAGGCGGGCTTCAGGGCGGACCGCGACGCTCGCGGTCGATGCGGCAGGGGCCGAGGAGCTGGCGGCCGCTTCGGCCAGGGCCGTTTCGATCGCCTCCGGCGCCTGGGCCAGGGCCTCGATCTGGCCAGCGGGCACGCCGTCGACCATCAGCGCGGCGGCAATCGCGGCCGCCCGGCGTTCGCCCAGCGCGACATCGCCACGCCGCGCGCCGGTGCTGTCCAGCGGCGCCTCGACGATCACGCGCCAGTTGCTGCAACGCAGGGCCAGGGCGGCCAGTTGCTGCAGCGACTGGCTGTTGGCGCGGTCCAGCCTTGCCGAACCGGGCCTGAAGCGCACGGGACGGGTTTCCTGCACGGTCTGGAAGGCCTTGCTGCAGGCCGCCAGCGTGGGGCCCTTGCCGCGGCTCTTGCCGGCACCGGGCGCCGGCAGGTCGGCCAGCAGGTCGACCTCGGGCTCGGGCGCCGGCTTGGGCGGCCGGGGCGGCAGTTGTTCGTTCAGGCGGGTGTGGTCTTCCAGGGCCCAGAACACGCCCGGCAGTCCGGCATAGGGCTCGACCACCTCATGGGCGAGGTCGACCAGCGCGGTGCGGCTGATCGGATCGGGCGCCGTGCCCGACAGCACACCGGTGCTGCCTTCGACCTTGACGTTCGCCCAACCGTAGCCCGCATCGGCCAGGCTCTGGTTGATGCGGCTTTCTGCCAGCTGGCGCAAGGTATCGGGTCGGCCTGCGCCGTGGGCAAACACCGCCCAGCCCAAGACCACGACGCCCAGCGCGCACAGCCAGACATCCCACCCCACACCGCGCCCCGTTCGGGCTCTTTCCACGTTCTGCTACCCCCAACACGCTTGTTCAGTTCCGGCGCCGCTTTATCACCCCAGCGGGCCGCCGCAACAAAATGTAGCGAGTTCAGGCGGGATTTTCGGCCCTACCCAAGCGACCGCCCCGTGCCCACGGGGGCCTGTCGGCGTGATGGAGCACCGGTTTGCAAGATTCAGGCAGAAACGGTGTGGCGTGGGGGCACTCGGGGCAGTGGTTGGTGGCCGTGGCGACAGGCTCAGATGTCGACCTCGACCGAGTCGCCGTGCAGTTCCATCAGGGCACGCCGGGCAGCGGCTTCGCCCTTGCCCATCAGCTTGTCCATGGCCTCGACCGTGTCCGCAAAGGCGACCGTGCCCCAGTCGACCCGCAGCAGGCGGCGGGTGTCGGGGTTGAGCGTGGTCTCCCACAGCTGCTCGGCATTCATCTCGCCCAGGCCCTTGAAGCGGCTGATGGTCCAGCTGCCCTCGCGGGCCCCTTCCTTGCGCAGCTTGTCCAGCGTCGCCTGCAGTTCGCCCTCGTCGAGCGCATAGAGCTTGACCGCCGGCTTGCGCCCGCGCGCCGGGGCGTCGACGCGGAACAGCGGTGGCTTGGCGACGTAGATGTGGCCGGTCTCGATCAGCTTGGGGAAGTGGCGGAAGAACAGCGTCAGCAACAGCACCTGGATGTGCGAGCCGTCGACGTCTGCATCGCTGAGGATGCAGACCTTGCCGTAGCGCAGCCCGCTCAGGTCGGGCTGGTCGTCCGGGCCGTGCGGGTCGACGCCGATGGCCACCGCGATGTCGTGGATCTCGGTGTTGGCAAACAGCCGGTCGCGTTCGACCTCCCACGAGTTCAGCACCTTGCCGCGCAAGGGCAGCACCGCCTGGGTCTCCTTGTCGCGGCCCATCTTGGCGCTGCCGCCGGCCGAGTCGCCCTCGACCAGGAAGACCTCGTTGAAGGCCAGGTCGCGGCTCTCGCAGTCGGTCAGCTTGCCGGGCAGCACCGCCACGCCGGAGCCCTTGCGCTTCTCGACCTTCTGGCCGGCACGCTGGCGCGCCTGGGCTTGCCGGATGACCAGTTCGGCGAGCTTCTTGCCATGGTCGACATGCTGGTTGAGCCACAGCTCGAAGGCCGGCCGCACGAAGGCGGTGACCAGGCGCAGCGCGTCGCGGCTGTTCAGTCGTTCCTTGGTCTGGCCCTGGAACTGCGGGTCCAGCACCTTGGCAGACAGCACGAAGCTGGCGCGGCCGAAGACGTCGTCGGGCATCAGCTTGACGCCCTTGGGGCACAAGGCATGCAGCTCGACAAAGCCCTTGACCGCCTGGAACAGACCGTCCTTCAGACCGGCCTCATGGGTGCCGCCGGCCACCGTCGGGATCAGGTTGACGTAGCTCTCGCGCAGGTTGGCGCCGTCCTCGCAGAAGGCCACGCTCCAGGCGGCGCCCTCGCCTTCGGCGAAGTTCTCGGTCTCGCCGGCACCGGCGTACTGCTCGCCCTCGAAGGGCGGGATCAGCGCGTCGCCGGTCAGGTTCTGGCGCAGGTAGTCGCCCAGGCCGCCCTGGTAGAGCCAGGTCAGCGTCTCGCCGGTCTTCTCGGTCGTCAGCGTGACGCTCACGCCCGGCATCAGCACAGCCTTGCTGCGCAGCAGGTGGATCAGCTCCTGACGCGGCAACTCGGCGCTCTCGAAGTACTTCGCGTCCGGCCAGACCCGCACCGAGGTGCCGCTGCGGCGCTCGCCGCTGGCCAGCGGGCGGATCTGCAGCGGCTCGATCACGTCGCCACCGGAGAACACCAGCGTGGCGACCTGCTTGTCGCGGTGGACCTGCACCAGCAGGCGGGTCGACAGCGCGTTGGTGACGCTCACGCCCACACCGTGCAGGCCGCCCGAGAAGCTGTAGGCGCCGCCCGAGCCCTTGTCGAACTTGCCGCCGGCATGCAGCCGGGTGAAGACGATCTCGATGACCGGCACCTGCTCTTCCGGGTGCAGGCCCACCGGGATGCCGCGGCCGTCGTCATCGATGCTGACGGAGCCGTCGACGTGCAGGGTCAGCGCGATGCGCTTGCCGTGGCCGGCCAGGGCCTCGTCGGCGGCGTTGTCGATGACCTCCTGCACGATGTGCAGCGGGTTGTCGGTGCGGGTGTACATGCCCGGTCGCTGCTTGACCGGCTCGAGGCCCTTGAGGACACGGATCGAGGCTTCGCCATAGGCGGGGGTGGACTTCGGGGGGGTCGCCATGGCGGCGGATTCTAGGCAGCCGGTTGGGGCCACCCGAAGCGCTGTGCCTGTCACGCCAAGACACATCTGGCGCCGTCCGGCCGGCCATGCGCCGGTCAGCCAGGTGCTAGCCTCCGGCCGTTTTGTGCAGACGCAGCAAAATGCGCGTTCCTGCATGCACCTGCAGCAAACCCGAAAGGATCCCCCATGCAAGCTCGTCTGAAGTTTCTCGCCGGCGCCACCCTGCTGGCCTGCGGCGCGGCACAGGCCGCCGACATCAATGCGGTCGGCAGCCTGACGCAGAGCCAGTTCCGCCTGTTGAGCGAAGACCTCGGCTCGGCCATCGCCTACAAAGCCATGACGCCGGCCGAAGGCCTCGGCCTGATCGGCTTCGACATCGGCGTGGGCGTGACCGGCACCAAGCTGGAGAACGTCAGCGCCCTGATCGCCGCAGCCGGTGGTTCGGACGTTCCTTCGACGCTGCCGCTGGTCAGCGTGCGCGCGGTCAAGGGCCTGCCCTTCGGCGTGGACGTCGGCGTCGCGCTCGGCTCGGTGCCCGGCAGCAATGTGCGCACCCGCGGTGGCGAGCTGCGCTGGGCCTTTGTCGGCGGCGGCATGCTGACCCCGGCGATCGCGGTGCGTGCGGCCATCAACAACCTGGCCGGCGTGGACAGCCTCAAGGTCGACACGACCAGCCTGGACGTCTCGATCTCCAAGGGCTTCGTGATGTTCACCCCGTACGCGGGCGTGGGCACCGTCAAGGTCAAGACCTCCGCACCCGGCACCACGCTGGCGGGCGAGTCCTTCAACCAGAAGAAGATCTTCGCGGGCGTCAACGTCAACCTCGGCCTGGTCAACCTGGCCCTGGAGACCGACAAGACCGGCGAGGCCACCAGCTACGGCGCCAAGGTCGGCCTGCGCTTCTGATCCTGCTCGGTGCCCCGCGCTGCGCGGGGCCACGACACAACACGGGGCGCCATCGAGCGCCCCGTGGCTTGTTTGGCTACATTGCCCGGATGAGTTCAACCCCAGATTCCACGCCGCGCCTGTCGATGCAACAGGTGCTGCTGTGCGGCGCCCTGATCGTCACGCTGTCCATGGGCATCCGCCACGGCTTCGGCCTGTGGCTGGGCCCGATCACCACCGAGCGAGGCTGGAGCCGCGAGACCTTCGCCTTCGCACTGGCGGTCCAGAACCTCGCCTGGGGCGTTGCCGGCCCTTTTGCCGGCATGCTGGCTGACCGCTTCGGCGCCCTGCGTGTCCTGATTGGCGGCAGCTTGTTCTACGCGGCGGGCCTGGCACTGATGGCCATGGCGCCGACCGGCCTGGCCTTCACCGGCAGCGCCGGCCTGTTGGTGGGCATCGCGCAGTCGGGCTGCACCTACGCGATCGTCTATGGCGTGATCGGCCGCCAGATCGACCCGGCCAAGCGCTCCTGGGCCATGGGCGTGGCGGCAGCCGCCGGCTCCTTCGGCCAGTTCCTGATGGTGCCGGTCGAGAACTACCTGATCTCCAGCCTGGGCTGGCAGCAGGCGCTCTATGCGCTGGCCCTGCTCGCCCTGGTGATCATCCCCTTGTCCTTCGGCCTGAAGGAGCCCAAGGCCGGCCCGGGCCCTGGCGGCGTCCAGCAAAGCATCGGCGCGGCGCTGCGCGAGGCGTTTGGCTACCGCAGCTTCCAGCTGCTGATGGCGGGCTACTTTGTCTGCGGCTTCCAGGTGGTCTTCATCGGCGTGCACATGCCCAGCTACCTCAAGGACCACGGTCTGGCGCCCGAGGTGGCGACGGGCGCGCTGGCACTGATCGGGCTGTTCAACGTCTTCGGCACCTATGCGGCCGGCGCGCTGGGCCAGAAGCTGGCCAAGCGCCACATCCTGGCCGCGATTTACGGCGCACGTTCGGTCGCCATCGTGGTGTTCCTGAGCGTGCCGCTGACGCCGCTGTCGGTCTACGTCTTCTCGGCGGTGATGGGCGTTCTGTGGTTGTCGACCGTGCCGCCGACCAACGCGATCGTGGCCCAGGTCTTTGGCGTGCGCTACCTGTCGATGCTGGGCGGCTTCGTGTTCTTCAGCCACCAGATCGGCTCCTTCATGGGCGTCTGGCTGGGCGGTCGCCTCTATGACAGCACCGGCAGCTACGACGTGGTCTGGTGGATCGCGGTCGCGCTGGGCGTGTTCGCCGCGCTGATCAACCTGCCGGTGCGCGAGACCGCGATCGTGCGTCCGGCCGTGGCGGGCGCATGAACCCGAACCCCTTGCACACGCCCGATCCGGTGCCCGGCCTGCCCCGCTGGCTCAAACGTGCGATGGCCGGACTGGCCGTCGCAGGGGTGCTGACAGCGGTCGGCCTGAGCTACCTGAGCACCGGCATGGTGGTCGACCTCGCCAACCGCTTCTGGTCCTGCTTCTGATCGGATCCCGATGACGATGCCCTCGGACTGGGTGCTGCGCCACACCCGTGACCTGGCGCCCGGCCGCCGCGTGCTGGACCTCGCCTGCGGCAGCGGCCGGCATGTGCGCTTGCTGGCCGCACAAGGCCATGCGGTGACCGCGCTGGACCGCGATGCCGCTGCCCTCGCCACGCTGGCGGATGTCGCCGCCGAATGCATCGAGGCGGACATCGAAGGCGGCCCCTGGCCACTGCACGGCCGGCGCTTCGACCTGGTCGTCGTCACGAACTACCTGTGGCGCCCGCTGCTGAGCCAGATCACCGCCTGCGTCGCACCGGGCGGGCGGCTGGTCTACGAGACCTTCGCGCTCGGCCATGAGCAGCACGGTCGCCCGACCCGGCCCGACTTCCTGCTGCGCCCCGGCGAGCTGCTGGGCCTGGCCGAACCTGGCTTGCAGGTCGGCGCCTACGAGGAAGGCCTGCTCGACGGCCCGCTGCGACGGGTCCAGCGCATCGTCCTCGACCGTGTCGGCGCCGATGGCGTCGCGCCCGTTCTGCGGCTCTGACACGACACCTGTCGCCCCGTGCGCGCCGTCAGGCTCGTGTGACCCCCACCGCTAGAATCGCCGGCTCGCAAGGAACCCAGCCCATGAATCCGATTGTTGGCAGCATCGTCGCGCTCGTGACGCCGATGCAAGAAGACGGCAGCGTCGACTACCCCGCACTGCGCCGCCTGATCGACTGGCACATCGCCGAAGGCACCGCCTGCATCGGCGTGGTCGGCACCACCGGCGAGTCGCCGACGGTGTCGGTCGACGAGCACTGCGAGATCATCCGCGTGGCCGTCGAACAGACCGCCGGTCGCGTGCCGGTGATGGCCGGTGCGGGTGGCAACTCCACCCGCGAGGCGATCGAACTGGCCAAGTTCGCCAAGTCGGTCGGCGCCGACTGCACGCTGAGCGTCGTGCCCTACTACAACAAGCCGTCGCAGGAAGGCATCTACCAGCACTTCCGCGCGATCGCCGAGGCGGTCGACATCCCGTCGGTGCTCTACAACGTGCCCGGCCGGACCGTCGCGGACATGCTGCCCGAGACCACGCTGCGCGCGGCCACGCTGCCCGGCGTCATCGGCATCAAGGAAGCCACCGGCAACATCGAGCGCGCCTGCTGGCTCATCAAGCAGGCGCCGAAGGGCTTCTCGGTCTACTCCGGTGACGACGGCACCGCCGTCGCGCTGATGCTGCTCGGTGGCCACGGCAATGTCAGCGTCACGGCCAACGTCGCCCCGCGCGCCATGGCCGACCTGTGCCGCGCCGCCGTCGCTGGCGATGCCCGCACCGCCACCGAGATCCACTTCAAGCTGCTGGGCCTGCACAAGCTGCTGTTCGCAGAGCCCAATCCGACGCCGGTCAAGTGGGCCATGGCCCGCATGGGCCTGTGCGGTGGCGCACTGCGCCTGCCGATGGTGCCGATGAGCGCCCACCTCGAGGCAGGCCTCGAGCAGGCCATGCACGACGCCGGCTTGATCTGACGACCACGATGACGATGTCCCGCTCGACGAAGTCCCCGCGCCTGCGCCCGCTGACCGCCTCCGTGCTGACCTTGCTGGTCGCCCAGGGCCTGGTGGGTTGTCAGGCCCTCTCCAACACCTTCGGCAGCAGCAAGGTCGACTACCGCGCCAAGGCCCAGCCAGCCACGCCGCTGGACGTGCCCCCGGACCTGACCCAGCTGTCCAGCGATCCGCGCTACCAGCCACCGACCGGCGCGCCGATCAGCGCCAACGCGCTGCAAGGAGCCGCCCGGGCCGCCACCGCAAACGCACCGTCGGCGACCGCTCCCGTTGCACCAGCGGGCACGCCCAGCCTGCGCATCGAACGGGTCGGCAACCAGCGCTGGCTCGTCAGCAACCAGACGCCGGAACAGCTCTGGCCGCAGTTGCAGGACTACTGGCGTGCCAACGGCTTCACGCTGACCCTCGACCAGCCCCAGTTCGGCCTGATGGAGACCGACTGGCTGGAGAACCGCGCCAAGCTGCCGCAAGACGGCCTGAACCGGCTGCTCAACCGCGTCTTCGACAGCCTGACCGACAGCGGTGAGCGGGACCGCTACCGCATGCTGGTGGAACGCAGCTCGCAGGGCAGCGAGATCACCATCACGCACACAGGCGCCTCGCAGGTCGTGATGGCGGGCAACACGTCATCGGCCGACCAGGTCCGCTGGCAGTCACGTCCCAGCGATCCCAGCATGGAAGCCGAAATGCTTGCGCGCCTGCTGGTCGCCCTGAGTCCCGCCACGGCTGCCGCGCCCAGCGCAGCGGCCGTCGCCGAGGCCGGCAAGTCTGTGGCCTCTGCGCCCGTCAGCCCGCCGCGAGCCCGCTTCGAAGGCCCCACCGGCTCCACCACGCTGCAGGTCGACGATGGCTTCGAACGCGCTTGGCGCCGGGTCGGTCTGGCACTCGATCGCGGCGGCTTCACGGTCGAGGACCGTGACCGCAGCCAGGGCACCTACTTCGTGCGCTACATCGATCCGAAGCTCGCCGGTGCCGAGCAGCCCAACTTCCTGTCCCGCCTGTTTGGCAAGGACAAGCCGGATGCCACGGGCCGTCGCTACCGGGTCAAGGTTTCCGCCCAGGGCAACAGCGCCAGCACGGTGGCCGTGCTGGAGGCCGATGGCGTCGCCGCAAAGGCCGGCGACGAATCGACCCGCAACATCGCGCAGCTGCTGCTCAACGAACTGCGCTGAAGCACAGCCTTCACCAGACGGTCAAAAGCCACCCCCAGGGGTGGCTTTTTCGCTTCAGGGCCTGCAACGGCCTTCAAGCAGACGCAAAAAAGCCGCCCGAAGGCGGCTTGGCATTGCTTGACTGAAGAGGATCAGTTCGAAGCAGCGGAAGCAGCCGGGGCAGCGGCTTCGGAAGCGGCGGGCGCAGCAGCCGGAGCCGAAGCTTCAGCGGCGGGGGCAGCGGCCGGCGCGGCCGGGGCGGCTTCTTCCTTCTTGCCGCACGCGGCCAGGGCAGCGGCAGCGATCAGGGCGGCCATCAGGAGCGACTTGTTCATGCTTGTGTCCTCAGACAGTAAATTGCAGTGGTGACGATGCGGAATCGATCCTGGCTGGAGGGCATACAGCTTGCGCCGTCCGCTTTGGACCAGGTCAGGCGCGAAATTTCAGAATGAATTCGCGTCCAGCCCGCGATGATACATGGTCAACCCGGTTGACAAGCTGACCTGCGAGGAATAACGGGTCAAAACGCGACGGGTTGACAGTACGGGTTGTTGCTGATCCGAAACGCGAAGATGGTGCAGAACCTCGGCAGACATGCACACCCGGGGTGCGCTGGGGCCAGCAGAGCCGCGGGCCAAGGCGTTCAGGTGGGCAACAGCCAGCCGTCCTCGACCCATTGCGTGAGCAGCTCTTGAAGCTCCGGGCTGGCCTTGGCGACGCTGGCGGCGTCCAGCGCGCGGGCATCGGCCAGCTGCTGCAAGGCGCGGGCATCACGCCCGGCGGCGCGCCAGGACTCACCGTTGCAGTAGACACGCCGATCGTCATAGAGCAGGCAGGTGCGCGGATCCAGCCGCACACCGCAGCCCTCGGGCATCGTGCGGCCCGGGTCAAAGCTGATCTGCGCCTTGGGCTCGCTGAGGTACTCGCCCAGCGCCTGCGCCAGCGCACCCGGCTCTGCCAGCGCGCGCGTCAGCGCCGCCTGGGCGTAGTCGTGCAGGGCCGCCGGGATGCGTCCGGGCGCATCGGTTGCGAGCTGGCCCGGATCGCGGTAGACCGGCGGACGCGCGCCACCATCGGCCTCGTCGTCGACCGCATCGGCCAGACGCAGCAGCGTTTCGCGCACCAGCTCGCTGCGGCCCGGCGAGCGGAAGCCGACCGAGCAGGTCATGCAGTCGCCGCCGACCGCGTCGCCGTCGTGCGCCCAGCCGGGCGGCAGGTAGAGCATGTCGCCCGCCTCGAGCACCCATTCCTGTTCGGCCACGAAGCCGTCGATGATCTTGAGCGGCAGGCCTGGGCGCAGCTCCGCGTTGGGCATGCGGCCGATGCGCCAGCGGCGCTGGCCTTGCACCTGGATCAGGAAGACGTCGTAGGAATCGAAGTGCGGCCCCACGCCGCCGCCATCGCTGGCCCAGGACACCATCAGGTCGTCCAGCCGGGCCTGGGGCACGAAACGGAAGCGGTTGAGGATGGCTTCGGCGGCCGGCACATGCAGGTTCAGGCCCTGCACCAGCACGGTCCAGCCGGGCTTGCTGGCCGACGGCAGGGCGCGACGCGGCATCGGGCCGCGACGCAGCTGCCAGGCCTCGCGACCGGGTTCGCCTTCACGCCGGATCAGGCGCGATTCGACGTCGTCACGCTCGACCAGCGCGAACAGCTCGGCCCGGCTGAGCGGCGGCACCACGCCGGGCAGCGCCTGGCGCACCAGCAGCGGCTTGCGCTGCCAGTGGCGGCGCATGAAGGCCTCGGCACTGAGACCGCCGAGCAGCTCGCTGCCCACGTCCAGCGGCGCGACGGCGGCATCGGGATGGGGGCGCTGCGCCGGGGCAACAGCGGTCTTCTGGGGGGACGTTGGGTTCTTCTTGGGCATGGCACGGATTCTGCCGGGCCCCGGCACGCATGCGATGATTCCCGCCATGCTCATCACCGCACCCTGCGTCGTCAGCCTGAGCTGGCGACTTGAAGACGCCCACGGCAACCTGATCGACCACCTCGACGAACCCGTCGAATTCTTCTACGGCGGCGATGACCTGCTCGCCAAGGTCGAGGAGGTCATCGCCGGACAAGGCGCCGGCTTCGAGGCCACGCTGCACCTGGAACCCGAACATGCCTTTGGCGAGTACGACGCCAAGCTGGTCTTCTTCGAGGCCCGCGACATCTTCCCCGAGGCGATCGCCACCGGCATGCAGTTCGAAGGTCCGCCCGAAGGCAGCCTGACGCCCGACCTGCCGCGCGACGTCATCTACACCGTCACCGAGGTCTACGACAGCCATGTCGTGCTGGACGGCAACCATGCGCTGGCCGGCATCGCGCTGGTCTTGCAGTTGCAGGTCCGCGACGTGCGCGAAGCGACCGAGGAAGAGTCCGACAACCGCAGCGTCGACAAGGACGGCCTCAGCCTGCTCAGCCTCGCGCCGGCCAACCAGCACCTGCACTGACGTCCGGGAGCCTCGGCCCGGCCTCAGCCTCGTCCGGTCGACCCGAAACCGCCCTCGCCCCGCGCCGACACGCCGAAGTCGTCGACCTCGCGGAAGGCGGCCTGAACCACCGGCACGATCACCAGCTGGGCGATGCGCTCCAGCGGGGCGATCGTGTAGGCCGTCGCGCTGCGGTTCCAGGCGCTGACCATCAGCGGGCCCTGGTAGTCGCTGTCGATCAGGCCGACCAGGTTGCCCAGCACCAGCCCGTGCTTGTGGCCCAGACCGGAGCGCGGAAGGATCACCGCCGCCAGCCCGGGGTCAGCGATGTGGATCGCCATGCCGGTGGGGATCAGCACGCTGGCGCCTGGCGCCAGCTCCAGCGGTCCGTCGATGCAGGCGCGCAGGTCCAGGCCGGCCGCGCCAGGCGTGGCGTAGGCCGGCAGGGACTCGCGCAGGCGTGGGTCGAGGATCTTGAAGTCGATGCGGGTCGTCATGGGGGTCGTCACGGGGAGCGTCACAGGGATCGTCACGGGCAGGGATTCCGAGCCGGTGTCAGACGCGACGCGGCAGGCGCGAGGCGATCTCGCGCACCAGCTCACGGGCCAGCGCCAGTTTGTCGAGCGCCCGACCGTCGGCCGGCAGCGGCTGTTCGCCGTGGGCATCCACCAGCAGCAAGCTGTTGTCGTCGCGGCCAAAGGTCGCCGGACCCAGGTTGCCGACGATCAGCGGGACCTTCTTGCGCACCAGCTTTTCGCGCGCATGCAGCGCCAGCTTCTCGCTCTCGGCGGCAAAGCCGACGCAGAACGGCGGCTGCGGCAAGGCGGCGACGGCGGCCAGGATGTCGGCGTTCTCGCTCAGTTCGAAGGTCGGTGCGACCTTCTTGCCGTCCTTCTTGATCTTGTGCTGACTCAGCGCCGCCGGTCGCCAATCGGCCACGGCCGCCGTCGCCACGAAGACATCGTGGCGCGAGGCCGCCGGCAGCACCTCATCGTGCATCTGGGCGGCCGAGCGCACGTCGATGCGCCGGACGCCACGCGGCGTGTCGAGGTGGACCGGACCGGCCACCAGCGTGACGGCAGCCCCCGCCTCGCGGGCCGCACGCGCGATCGCGAAACCCATCTTGCCGCTGGACAAGTTGGTGATGCCGCGCACCGGGTCGATGGCCTCGAAGGTCGGGCCGGCCGTGATCAGCATCGAGACGCCCGCCAGCGGCTTGGGCGACAGCACGGCGATCAGCTCCTCGACGATCGGCGCGGCTTCCAGCATGCGGCCGTCGCCGATCTCGCCGCAGGCCTGCTCGCCGGCATCGACGCCGAGCGCCACGGCGCCGTCGGCCACGACCTGGCGCAGGTTGCGCTGGGTCGCAGGGTGGGCCCACATCTCGCGGTTCATCGCCGGTGCCAGCACCAGCGGGACGCGGTCCGCGCCACTGCCCCAGGGCCGCGCCAGGCAGGTCAGGCCGAGCAGGTCATCGGCGCGTCCCTGGGCCAGCCGGGCGATGCAGTCGGCGGTCGCCGGCGCGATCAGGATGGCATCGGCGCCGCGGGTGAGGTTGATGTGCGGCATGCCGTTGGGCTCGCGGCCATCCCAGATCTCGGTGGCCACCGGGTGGCCGGACAAGGCCTGCATCGTCTCGGCGGTGATGAAGCGGCGCGCGCCGTCGGTCATCACGACCTGCACGTCCGCACCGGCCTTGACCAGCAGGCGCAGCAGTTCGGCCGACTTGTAGCAGGCGATGCCGCCGCTCAGGCCCAGCACGATGCGCCGACCGGCCAGATCGCGGCGGGGGGCGTTCGGGGCGTCGTTCTCGGCAACGTTCTGGGGCACGTTCTGGGGCTGCGCAGTCATGGGCCGCGAGTCTAAACGGGGCCTGCCAACGTTCCATCTGTCATGAACCCAAGCCTGCAGCGACAGATCCGGCCACGGACAATGAACGCGTCCACCGATCCACAGAACGACAACGATCCGCGCCATGAGCCCACTGTTCCTCCCTCGCCCGTCCGTCTTGTTGCTGGCCACGGCCTTGCTGCCGATCGGCGCATGGGCCCAGCAGGCCCCAACGGCGCCTGCCACGCCTTCCACGCCGACCACGCCTCCCACACCCGTCACGCCCTCCGCCGACTCCGCTCAAGCGGCCGACGATGGCGCCGCCCGCCTGGAGCGGGTCGAGATCACCGGCACAGCGGTCGAGACGGCCGTGCGGCGCGAGTCGACCGCCGCCAAGACCATCATCGGCCGCGACGAGCTGGACCGCTATGCCGATCAGAGCGTTGCCGAGGTGCTCAAGCGCCTGCCCGGCGTGACGCTGGGCGGGCGACCCGGCCGGGGCGGCGCGGTGCGCATGCGCGGCCTGGGCAGTGGCTACACGCAGATCCTGATCAACGGCGAGCGCCTGGGCGCCGGCCTGTCGCTCGATGACCTGACGCCCGAGCAGCTCGAACGCATCGAGGTGCTGCGCGCGCCGACCGCCGAAACCGGCGCACAGGCCATCGCCGGCACCATCAACATCATCCTGCGCGAGGACGTGCGCAAGCGCCTGAACAACGTCAACCTGGGCCTCAGCGACGAGGACGGCCACCTGCAGCCGAGCGCCAACTGGAGCCGCTCCGACCAGATCGGCGACGTCAGCTACAACTTCAACGCCCACCTGATGCGCAGCGACCGCCTCAGCACCAGCCAAAGCCGCACGCAGGAGACCCGCACGCCGCTGGCCGGTGGCGCTGAAGTCGTCAGCCTGGATCGCACCGACCAGAGCGAGAGCCGCGACTGGCGCAACGCGGCCCACCTGGGCGGCCGGCTGCAGTGGAAGCTCGGCGGCGGCGACACGCTGGCCCTGATGCCGTTCGCCATCCTGTCCAGTGGCGGTGGCCAGACCGACGGCGTGCGCCAGGTCGATGCCGGGACCAGCACCTTCGACGCCACCCGCCAGCAGGCCGAACGCGACTACCGGCTGCTGCGCCTGAACGGTCAATGGAACACCCGCCTGGATGGCGGCGCCCGGCTCGAGACCCGGGCCGGCCTGAGCCGCTCGAACTTCGACGGGGACAGTCGCCGCGTCGAGTCGCTGGGCGGCATCGACAACCGGGCCCAGCAGGACCTCAGCCTGCTGGACGAGCAGTGGTGGAGCGCCGGCGGCAAATACACCCGCAACCTGGGCGCCGACCACCAACTCGCCGCTGGCTGGGAACTGGAGCGCGGCCAGCGCGACGACGGCCGCAGCAGCATCCAGACCGTCTTGCCTGCGGGCACCAGCAGCTCGCTGCTGGCCGACTTCGGCGAGAACCTGAGCGCGCGCACCACCCGCAGCGCCGCCTGGGCACAAGACGAATGGTCCATCACCGGCCAGTGGGCCGTGCACGGCGGCCTGCGTTGGGAGGGCATCACCACCCGCAGCGACCTGAGCAGCGGCGCGGTCAACAACCGCAGCCAGGTGCTCAGCCCGCTGCTGCATGCCATCTACCGGCTGGAAGAAGGCGGCCGTGACCAGATCCGCGCCAGCCTGACCCGCAGCTACCGCGCGCCGACCTTGCAGAACATCGCCGCCCGGCCGTCGATCAACAGCAGCGCGCCGGTGAACACCGCCAACAGCGCCAGCACGCCCGACCGGGCCGGCAACCCGGACATCCGGCCCGAACTGGCAACCGGCCTGGACATCGCCTTCGAGCGCTACCTGGACGGCGGTGGCGTGCTGAGCGCCAGCGTGTTCCGCCGCCAGATCCAGGACCTGATCCGCAACCAGACCCAGCTCGAGACGGTCAGCTGGTCGAGCGTGCCGCGCCATGTCTCACGGCCCCAGAACGTCGGCGACGCCACCACCCAAGGCATCGAGCTGGAGGCCAAGTTCCGCCTCGACGAGGCCGTGGCCCAAGCCACGCCGGTCGACCTGCGCATCAATGGCGCGGTGTTCCGTTCGCGCGTGGAGGACATCGCCGGGCCGGACAACCGGCTCGACCAGCAACCCGGCTGGACCGCCGGTCTGGGTGCGGACTACCGACTGCGCGGCCTGCCGCTGACCATCGGCGGCCATCTGGCGCTGACACCGGCCTATGCCGTCCAGCAGTCCGCCAGCCAGCGCAGCACGACCGATGCGCGACGCGTGCTCGATGCCTACGCGCTCTGGCGCTTCAGCCCGGCGGCCCAGCTGCGCCTGTCGGCCAGCAACCTGGTGCCGCGCGACGAGACCTCGACCACCGCGGTCGCGTCAAGCGATGCGACCGATGCGATCCAGTCGACCACCACCAGCTTCGAGCCGAGCCGGACCAGCGTCAGCCTGCGGCTCGAACTCAAGCTCTGAGCTTCAAGCCACAAGGCGGATGGCGGATGGCGGATGGCGGATGGCGGCCCGCGCGATCACCAGTTGACGTCGCGGTCCGGCGTCGCACCGATCCGGTGGATGGAGAGGTCGGCGCCTTCGTATTCCTCCTCCTGGCTCAGGCGCAGGCCGAAGACCTTGCGCAGCAGACCGTAGACCAGGAAGCCGCCGATCAGCGCCCAGGCGATCGCCAGCAAGGTGCCGATCAGCTGGCTCATGAAGCTGACGCCGCCCAGGCCTCCGAAGGCCTGCTGGCCGAAGATGCCGCAGGCGATGCCGCCCCAGGCGCCGCACAGGCCGTGCAGCGGCCAGACGCCCAGCACGTCGTCGATCTTCCAGCGGTTCTGGGTCAGGGTGAACAGCTGCACGAAGATCGCGCCGGCCACGCCGCCGACGATCAGGGCGCCCATCGGGTGCATCAGGTCCGAACCGGCGCAGACCGCCACCAGCCCGGCCAGCGGGCCGTTGTAGGCAAAGCCCGGGTCGTTGCGGCCCATCAGCACCGCGACCAGCGTGCCGCCGACCATCGCCATCAACGAGTTGACGGCGACGAGGCCCGACATCTTCTCGAGCGTCTGCGCGCTCATGACGTTGAAGCCGAACCAGCCCACCGCCAGGATCCAGGCGCCCAGCGCCAGGAAGGGGATGCTCGACGGCGGATGCGCGCTCATCGCGCCGTCCTTGCGGTAGCGGTTCGCGCGTGCGCCCAGCAGCAGCACGGCAGCCAAGCCGATCCAGCCGCCCACCGCATGCACGACCACGCTGCCGGCAAAGTCGTGGAAGTCGGCGCCGAAGGTCGCGTTGAGCCAATCCTGCAAGCCCAGCAGGCGGTTCCAGGCCACGCCTTCGGACACCGGGTAGATGAAGGCGACGATCAGCGCCGTGGCCATCAGCTGCGGGCCGAACTTGGCGCGCTCGGCGATGCCGCCCGAGACGATGGCGGGAATGGCCGCCGCGAAGGTCAGCAGGAAGAAGAACTTGACCAGCTCGTAGCCGTTCTTCTGCGCCAGCGTGTCAGCGCCGGTGAAGAAGTCGATGCCGTAGGCGACGGTGTAGCCGACGAAAAAATAGGCGATGGTCGAGACCGCGAAGTCCACCAGGATCTTCACCAGCGCATTGACCTGGTTCTTCTTGCGCACCGTGCCCAGTTCCAGAAAGGCAAAGCCCGCGTGCATGGCCAGCACCATGATGGCGCCCAGCAGGATGAAGAGCGCGTCGGCGCCCGGTGAGTTCGGTGTCATGGCGTGGGTGGGGAGCGAGGTTGTGTCGAGGAGCGGCGGGAAAACGCACCAACATAGCAAGTGCCGTACCCATGTCGGTGCCCCATGCCGCGCAGCGGTGCAGACCGCCACCATCACCGCACAGACGCACCATGACGCGGCACCCATCCGAGGAAAACGCACCAGCGCCGAACGTTTGCACCGTTTAAGTGCATCACGCAGCTGAAGAACAGCCTGGGAACTCCCCTTCGGCCGTTGCGATGCTGCGCCGCATCAAGCCTCTACAATCGCGCGCAGATGCAGCCACTCCAGTCTGGCCGCGTCGGTCACCTCCGACCTTCCTGCACCGATGGGCTCCACGACTGGCGCTTCCGCCTTGGAAGCCTGCAGCCCGTCGCCCCGCCACCGAGCGGGAAACCACTCCTCCATGAGTTTTGACGACCTGGGCCTGGCCCAGCCCATCCTGCGCGCCGTGCGCGAGGAAGGCTACGAGACGCCCACCCCCATCCAGCGCCAGGCGATCCCCGCCGTGCTGGCCGGTGGTGACCTGCTGGCCGGTGCACAGACCGGCACCGGCAAGACCGCAGGCTTCACCCTGCCCCTGCTGCACCAGCTCGCCGCCGGCGAGCCGGTCAAGAACCGCAATGGCCGCCCGGCGATCCGGGCGCTGATCCTCACGCCCACCCGCGAACTTGCGGCCCAGGTCGAGGAAAGCGTGCGCACCTATGGCAAGTACCTGCAGCTCAGCAGCATGGTCATGTTCGGTGGTGTCGGCATGGGCCCGCAGGTGGATCGCCTGCGCCGTGGCGTTGACATCCTGGTGGCCACCCCCGGCCGCCTGCTGGACCACCACCAGCAGGGCACGCTGGACCTGAGCCAGGTCCAGTTCTTCGTGCTCGATGAAGCCGACCGCATGCTCGACATGGGCTTCATCCACGACATCAAGAAGGTGCTGGCCATCGTGCCGGCCAAGAAGCAGAGCCTGCTGTTCTCGGCCACCTTCAGCGACGAGATCAAGACCCTGGCCGACCGCCTGCTCAACAAGCCGCAGGTCATCGAGGTCGCGCGCCGCAACACCACCGCCGAGACCATCGCCCAGCGCGTGATCCGGGTCGGCCGCGAGCGCAAGAAGGACCTGCTGGCCCACCTGATCCAGAGCCAGAACTGGCACCAGGTGCTGGTCTTCACGCGCATGAAACATGGCGCCAACCGCCTGTGCGAGTTCCTGAACAAGGCCGGCATCAGCGCCATGGCCATCCACGGCAACAAGAGCCAGGGTGCCCGCACCAAGGCGCTGGCCGAGTTCAAGACCGGTGACCTGACCGTGTTGGTGGCGACCGACATCGCCGCGCGCGGCATCGACATCGACCAGCTGCCGCACGTCATCAACTACGAGCTGCCCAACGTCCCCGAGGACTATGTGCACCGCATCGGCCGCACCGGCCGGGCCGGCGCGCAGGGCGAGGCGCTGTCGCTGGTCTGCGTCGACGAAGAAGGCTTCCTCGCCGACATCGAGAAGCTGATCAAGCGCAGCATCCCGAGCGAGGTCGTGGCTGGCTACGAGCCCGATCCGGGCGAGCGTCCGGAGCCGATCCAGGTCGGTCGCCGCACCCTCAACGGCGGTCCGCGCCGGGGTGGTTCGGCAGGTGGTGGTGGTGGCGGCGGCGGCGCTCGTCCGCCGGCACGTCCGTCCGGTGGTGGTGGGCAGGGCCAGGGCCGTCCGGCCCAGGCTGGCGCACGCCCGCAGGGCTCGGGCGGCGGTCGCCCGGCAGGTGGTGGCGGCGGTGGCGGTGGCCAGCGTGCCCCGCAGGGCCGTGGCCCGGGCGCTGGCTCGGCCAGCCCGCGCGGCGCGGCCCCGGCGCTGAACCGTCCGAAGACCGGCAGTCGCTGAGCGGTTGCCGCTGCGGTTGCGGCCGCGGCTGCGGTTTCCCGGAATCCAGGTGCCGGACCCAAGCAAAAGACGCCCCTCGGGGCGTCTTTTTTCTTGTCCGCTGCGGACCCGCTCAGAAGGGACTCAGACGGGACTCAGGCGGGACCCGCACGGGGCTCAGTTCGCCCTTGCGCTGCCGATCCAGGCCCCGTAGAGCGCCCGCATGGCCAGTCGCTGCAAGGTGGCCGGCGGGACCCGCGGCGCGTGTTCGCGGCGCAGCTCCCAGTCCGGCCAGGTCGGCACCGGCGCCCGGCGCACCCAGCGCACAGACCCCAACTGGGTCTCGCGACCCTTGCGCATCTGGGTCACATAACCCAGATGCTCGAAAAAGGCTTGCGTGTCGTGAGCTTCTGCCGGCAACTCCAGCTCCAAGCTCGGCGCCCCGCAAGCACAGGCAACCTCTTCACAATAGTTCATCAATGAACGGGCGACCCCCTGGCCACGGGCCGCAGGCAACACGCCCAGCGCCGACACCTCGGTCACGCGTTCACCCGGATGCACCTGCAGCCGAACCAGGCCGACGAGGCCCGATTCGTTGAAGGCTACCGCCAATTTGTGACGCTCATCACACAACCAGTGTCCAATCGTGGCCGATTCGACGTCCGGGAACAGCTCAGCGATCAAGCCCTGCAGACGCGACCAGTCGCGAATCCGCGCCGCACGCACCCGAACCGGCGCGCCGGGAGGGAACATGCTGCTGTCGGAAAACGCGGGAAGGGCTGCCATGGGTACCTCCGAATGGGGGATTGCGTTCCTGAACTTTGTGCGATTGTTCACAACTGCAATGAACGGATCATGTCAGGTAGCGTCCTGTAACACCAGAGGCTTGTGCTGGGTGTTTTTCCCATGAGTTCGGGTGTCGTTCATCTTTGTCGATGCCGTGTCCAATTGTCTTCTGGGCGTGGCAAGCAAATCAAACGGCGTGATTTAGCCCGAAATTGATGCAGCGCAGTCCCGGGCCTGCCCCAGCTTGCGGCGGACGACGCCGGTGGGCCAAGCTCGCAGCACCCAGTCCAGGCGGAGTGCGACATGCTGGTGCAGATCCTCGGCGCAGCCGATTGCGTGACCGGCTCGCGCCACCTCGTGAGGGGTGTCGATGGTGGCTTGGTGCTGCTCGATTGCGGCCTCTTTCAAGGCTGGAAACCGCTGCGTGAACGCAACTGGCTGCCGCTGGGTGTTGCGCCGCCGTCACTCGATGCGGTCGTCCTGAGCCATGCCCACCTCGACCACAGCGGCTGGCTGCCAGCGCTGGTGCGCGCGGGCTTCCGAGGCCGGATCTGGTGCAGCCCCGCCACCCGCGATCTGGCCGAGGTGCTGCTGCTCGATTCGGCCCACCTGCAGGAAGAAGACGCCCGGCGCGCCAACCGGGGCGGCTGGAGCCGGCACCTGCCGGCCCAGCCGCTCTACACCCGCCGTGACGCCGCCCGCGCCATCGAATCGATGCGACCGATCACGCCGGGCAAGGACTTCAGCCCGGTCACCGGCATGACCGCCCGTCTGACCCCGGCCGGCCATCTGCTCGGCGCCTGTTCGGTGACGCTGCGCGACCGGCTGCACACCCTTGTCTACTCCGGGGACATCGGCCGTTCCGACGACATGCTGATGCGCGCGCCGCAGGCGGTGCCCGACGCGCCTGACCTGTTGCTGGTCGAGAGCACCTACGGCGACCGCCAGCATGACGACAGCGACCAGCAGGCCCGCCTGGCCGCGATCGTTCGTGACACCGTCGAACGGGGCGGCAGCGTGCTGATGCCGACCTTCGCGGTGGGCCGGGCCCAGGCGCTGATGTTGCTGCTGCAGCGCCTGCGTCGCAGCTGCGAGATCCCCGCCTCGCTGCCGATCTACCTGGACAGCCCGATGGCGCAGGCCGCCACCCGCATCCACCTGGCGCATGCCCGGCTGATGCGGCTGTCGCAGGCTGAGCTGCGCACGCTGTGCGAGGGGGTCACCGCCGTCGAGGACGCGGCCGATTCACGCCGGCTGGCGCGCCGCAAGACGCCGGCGGTGATCCTGTCGTCCAGCGGCATGGCCACTGGCGGGCGGGTGTTGACCCACCTGGCGGCGATGGCGCCGGAGCCTCGCCACAGCATCGTCTTCCCGGGCTATCAGGTGGCGGGCAGTCGCGGTGGACGACTCATCGACGGTGCGCGCGAGATCAAGGTGATGGGCCAGATCGTGCCGGTGCGCGCCGAGGTGCATCACCTGCGGGGCATGTCCGGCCATGCCGATGCGAGCGGCCTGATCGGCTGGATGCGCCAGTTGCCGGCCGCACCCGCGCAGGTGCTGGTGGTGCACGGCGAACCCGCTGCGGCCGACGCCTTGCGGCTGCGCATCGGGCGTGACCTGGGCTGGTCGGCTCGGGTGCCACGGCCTGGCGAGACCGTGCCGTTGGCGGTTGACCTGTCGGCACTTGAGCAGCCGGATTGACAGGGCAACCCGAGCCCGACGTTCGGCCTCAGGGGCGCGAGCCGTCGTCGATTGGAGGCCGCTGTCGTTCGGTCCGGGCCGGCTTCTGCGGCCGAGGCGTCTGGGTGGCCTTGACCACCTTGGCGGCCTTGTTCGCCTGGACCGCCCGGGCGGACTTGCGCGTCGCCTTGCGGTCCGCCTGGCGCGCGGTGTTCTTCTTGCTGGCGATGCCCGTCTTGCTGGCCTTGCTGGCCTTGTCAGCCTTGACGGTCTTCCGGCTCCCTGAAGGCTTCACGGCCTTGGCCGGCTTGCCCGCATCGGCGGCCGCGCCGGTCTTGCCGACGGCGGCAGCGCCCTGGCGGGGCATCTCGCCCAACGCCGCCGCAGGCGCGGTCGGTGCGGGTACTGGTGAGGGTGCCGGTGGCGGCGCAGGCTGGATCGGCTGCGGCGGCACGGGGGTCGGCAGGACGATGGTCGTCGTGCCCTTGGCGGCCGTGCCGCCCGAGGTCTGCGCATGCGCCGGCATGGTCGTCATCAACAAGGCCAGCAGGGAAAGCGCAAGGTGGGTTCGGGTCATCGGCGAGGGTCCAGGATCGGATCGTTGGGGAATCGGGCGGGCGGTGGCCGCTGAGGTTGGTCGGTTCAGTCGAAGCGGCCCTGGCGCAGCCACTTGGTGGCAACCCACTTCTCGCCCTCGAGCACCGGCGCGCCGCCGTGCAGCGTGCGCGTGACCGGATGGGCCCGGTCGTAGCTGAAGAAAACGGCATTGCCCTTGACCGGCGCGACCTCCAGGCCCACGTCCGGGAAGGTCGTCGAGCCGCCGCGCAAGGGCGTGTTCAGGTACATCACCAAGGTACCGACACGTTGGCCGCCGCGCTTGAGGATGGTCGGCGTGCCGGGCTGGGCCGGGTCGAAGTAGTCGTAGTGCGGCTTGTATTCGGCGCCCGGCCGGTAGTGCAGCACCTGCACGCCTTCGCCGTTTTCGACCGGCCAGTTCAGCAAGGCGCCGATGCGTGCCTCGATGCGGCTGATCAGCTCGCTCTCGCCGCGTCCGAAGAACATGCCCTCGCTGGTGCGGGCCTCGTTGACCTCGCTGCCGCCGGTGTCGTTGTCGACCGTCTCGGAGCGGGCCAGACGCGGATCGGCCAGCGCCACCAGCGCGTCGCATTCCTCGTCGGACAGGAAGCCGCCGAAGACCACCACGCGCGGCAGGTGCATCTGGGTCAACACGGCGACCCGGTGGCCCAGCACCTCCAGCGAGGCGGGTGCGCCCTCCAGCGAAGGTTCGGGCACCGCCGAGCCTGCGGGCAACTCCGCCTCGCGCCCCTGTTCGGCCAGGTAGGTGCTGAGGGTCTCCTCGAGCGCCGCAATGGCGACGTCCTCTTGCCAGCCGGCTTCGCGCATCGATGCCAGGACAGCTTCCGGCCCGTGGCCGGCGCGGGCCTGTTCGATGATCCACTGGCGCAGTTCGGGGGTCGCGGTCTGGCGGGTCATGGTGGTCGTCGTCATCGAAGGATTGTCGCGCCGGCCATCACTGCCTCACCGGGCGGCGCGGCCGGGAGTGCGACGAGTTGTCACCGTCCGTTCAAGCCTGACGGCGCCGGAACACCAGCCGGTCGGGTCCGGACACCTCGGCCGCATAGGCATAGCCGCCCAGGTCGAAATCGCCCAGCTGGCTGACCCGTGCCAACCGCTTGGTGATCGCGTAGCGGGCCATCAGGCCACGGGCTCGCTTGGCGTGGAAGCTGATGATCTTGTAGCCGTCGTCCTTCCAGTCCTCGAACACGCAGTCGATGACACGGACCGGCCCGGCGGCCTGCAGCACCGAACGGCGCACGGCCTTGAAGTACTCCTGCGAGGCCAGGTTGACCAGCACCGGCTGACGTTCGCCGGCCAGGCGCTCGGCCAGATCGAGCGAGATCGTGTCACCCCACCAGTCGTACAGGTCCTTGCCACGCGGATTGGGCAGCCGCGTGCCCATCTCCAGCCGGTAGGGCTGCAAGGCATCAAGCGGGCGCAGCAGGCCATAAAGCCCCGACAGGATCAGCACATGCGACTGGGCCCAGCGCAGGTCGGCGGCGCTCAGGCTGCGGGCGTCCAGGCCGGTGTAGACGTCGCCATCGAAGGCCAGCACGGCGGGCTTGCTGTTGCGGCGGTCGGCCTCGGGTTGCCAGGCGGCATAGCGGGCCGCGTTCAGGCTGGCGAGCGGGTCCGACAGGTCCATCAGCTCGGCGATCTGGGCGGGGCTGCGTTGGCGGAGGATGTCGATCAGCTCGGCCGCTTCGGCCACATAGCGCGGCTGGCTGGCGCTCACGCGGGTCGGTGTGTCGTAGTCGAGCGACTTGGCGGGCGAGAGGACAAACAGCATGGTGGCAGGCAAGCGAAGGCGGCCCGGATTATCGCGGTGGCCGTCCTATCCTTCGTGGCCTCCGGCCTTGTCCCCGACGATCCCGCCATGAACCTCCCAGACCCCGATCGGGCGCCCTGCCCCTGCGACCTCGGCACCACCCGCGGCGTCACCTTGGCCGACTGCTGCGGGCGCTACCACGCCGGCCCGCTGCACCTGCAGGCCCCGGACGCGCTGGCCCTCATGCGTTCGCGCTACAGCGCCTATGTGCTGGACCGGCTGGACTACCTACGGGCGACCTGGGACGCGTCCTGCTGCCCGGTCGACCTGTCGGCCAACGAACCGGGGCTGCGCTGGCTGGGGCTGGAGATCCGCAGTCATCGCCTGATTGACGCCGATCACCAGGAGGTCAGCTTCGTCGCCCGCAGCAAGTTCGGCGGCAAGGCCCACCGACTCGTCGAGACCAGCCGCTTCGAACGCCGCGATGGCCGCTGGCTCTACCTCGACGGCCAGGTCGGGACGCCACGCCGGACCTGAGTCCGAGGCTGGAATTCGCAGCGCACCGCTCGGGACGCCAGGCGGACACCGAAGCAGCCCATCACCAGGCACAACAAGGCCCCGCTGACCGCGCCGGCCAAGCCCAGCGACGACGACACGACCGGCGCTGACAGCATCGGCATCGCCGCGCTCGCATGGTGCACGCCACTCAGGGCATCGATGAAGGGGTGGATCAGGTCCGATTCCAGCCAGCGCCGGCTCAGTTGGCCATGGATCAGCGCAGCGAACAGGGCAATGGCGGTGGTCCGTGACCACGGCGCACGGCGCAGCAGACCCAGGCCGACCAGGGCCAGCGCACCGGCCATCGGCGCGAGCATCGGCGGACGGTCGGGCAGCACCAGGGCGCCGGCCAGGGCCGCCAGACCGATCAGCAGCAGGGTCCAGGCCAAGGCGCTGATGTCGCGGGCGCGGTCGCTGTCGGCGAGCCGAGTGGCAGGGCTCGAGGCGTGTCGGTCAGGCGAGGTCAGGCGCGCGCGGGACATGTTGCTTCATCCGTTAGGGGGAGATCTTCATCAGGATGACCGAAGCACGTCCGGATGAAACCTACCTACATGTGTTGTAGTTTGACGCAACCACCACAAACGGTTGCAGGTGTTCACCCCAGGTTACGTCATCCCACCTCCAACACCGGTGACAGCCCTCTGCTGCCACCCACTTGCCCTGATATCGGCCGACCGGATCGCCAAACTAGACTTGACGCATGCAAGAACAGCAGATTCAGCGTTTCTTCACGACCTTGCAGGCCGCCAACCCGTTGCCGGCCTCCGAACTGGAATACAGCTCGGTGTTCGAGCTGCTCGCGGCCGTGCTGCTGTCGGCCCAGGCGACCGATGTCGGCGTCAACAAGGCAACGCGGCGGCTGTTCCCGGTGGCCAACACGCCCGCGCGCATCCTGGCGCTCGGGCTGGACGGGCTGGAAGCGCACATCCGCACCATCGGCCTGTACCGCAGCAAGGCGCGCCACCTGATCCAGACCTGCGAGATCTTGCTGGCGCGCCACGGCGGCCAGGTGCCGCGCAGCCGCGAGGCGCTAGAAGCCCTGCCCGGCGTCGGCCGCAAAACCGCCAATGTGGTGCTCAACGTGGCCTTTGGCGAGCCGACCTGTGCGGTTGACACCCACATCTTCCGGGTCAGCAACCGGACCGGCCTGGCGCCCGGCAAGACGCCGCTGGCGGTCGAGCTGACGCTGGTCAAGCGCATCCCCGAACGCTTCCGGGTCGACGCCCACCACTGGCTGATCCTGCATGGGCGCTATGTCTGCCAGGCCCGCAAGCCGCGCTGCGCAGCCTGTTCGGTGGCCGATTGCTGCGACTTCACGCCCAAGACGACGGCGGGCTGAGCTGGCCTGAGCCGACCTTCTGGGCTCGACGCTCAGGCCTCGCGCTCGGCCCAGGCCTGGATGCGCGCCTCGATGCGGCGCAGGCCGTCGGTCAGCGCGGCGGGGCCGGGCTGCAAGATCTCGCTGGACTTGATCTCGAAGACCTGACCGTCGCGCACCGCCGGCACCGTGTCCCAGCCCGGTCGCGCTGCCACCGTCGCCGGCTGGAACTTGCGTCCGCACCACGATCCGAGGATCAGCTCGGGCGAGCGCCGCACCACCTCCTGAGGGTCGGCAATGATGCGGTCACGCCCCAGCGACCGGCCAGCCAGCTCCGGGAAACACTCCTCGCCCCCGGCATGCACGATCAGCTCGCTGACCCAGCCGATGCCCGAGATCAGCGGATCCATCCATTCCTCGAAATAGACCCGTGGCCGACGCGGCAGCAGGGCCGCGCGGGCGGCGACCGCATCCAGCCCGGCCTGCAACTCGGCGATCAGCGCGGCCGTGCGCGCCTGCGCACCGACCATCGCGCCGACCATCTGGATCGAGGCGAGGATGCCGTCGACCGTGCGGTGGTTGAAGACATGCACCGGCACACCGGCGCGGATCAGCGTGCTGGCGATGTCGGCCTGCAGGTCCGAGAAGCCCAGCACCAGATCGGGCTCCAGCGCCAGGATCTGGTCGATCTTGGCGCTCAGAAAGGCGCTGACCCTCGGCTTCTCCTGACGCGCCTGCGGCGGCCGCACGGTGTAGCCGGAAATGCCAACGATGCGGTCCTGCTCGCCCAGCAGGTAGAGCGTCTCGGTCGTCTCCTCGGTCAGGCAGACGATGCGGCGCGGGTGGCGGTCGACGGTCATGGCGAGCTTCCTTCGTTGGGGGGCGGCCGAACCGTCAACAAGGCGCCATGGCCGATCGCGGCGGGCCAATCGGCGGCACGCGGTGGATCGCGCTGCAGGGTGCGCAGCGCACTGAGCCAGCCGGCATGGCCGACCGCCCAGACGACCGAGGCGGCCAGCGCGGGGTCGTCCAGCAGGGTACGGACCCGTGCGCGCAGCATCACGACGCTCTCGCCGCCGCCGGGCCGGAAGGTGGCGAAGTCGTCGGTCCAGCCAGCCGATTCAACGGCGTCGATGTTGGCCCAGCGCCGGCCGTCCCAGGCGCCGAAATCGGCCTCGGACAGACGCGGATCGATGCGGTGGACCCAGCCCCAGCGGCGCAGCCAGCGGCCAACGTCGGCGGCGCGGCGCAGGTCGGAGGTGAGGATCGTCCGTGCCGCGCCCGTGCGCCGCTGCGCCTCGCGGATGCGGTGCGCCAGGCGCTTGGCGCGGCGCGGGTCGACGGCCAGGTCGGTGCGGCCGATGCAGCGACCGGCCGCAGCGATGGCGCGTGGATGGCGCCAGACCCGCAGCTCGGCCAGCGCCATCGGGGTGGTCTCGAACCCATCGACCGTCATGTCTGGCCCGCCAGTCTCGCCAGCGCCAGCCAGCCCAGCAAGGCGCCCAGCTCGCTCAGTTGCTGCGCGGCGCCCAGCGTGTCGCCGGTGTAGCCGCCCAGGCGGCGCCGATACCAGCGCCGACAGACAGCGGCAACCAGCAGCAGCGCGGCGAGCGCACCGGCCAATGCCGGCCAGCCCGCCCCCATCCACCCGGCCAGCAGGCTCAGTGCGACCACCCAGGCCAGGGCCGTCAGCAGGCCGGCCCGCGAGACCTGCTGGGCCATCGGCTTGGCCTTGGCATGTTCGGCATCGCCGGCATAGCGCAAGCACGCCAGGAGCAGCACCGGCACCGCGCGCGACGCGGCATGGGCCCAGACGCTGGCCAGCAGCACCTGAGTCAGCGAAAGTCCGATCAGGCCATGCAGCGCCGCAGCCTTCAGTCCCAGCACCAGCACCAGGCCGAGCGCACCGTAGCTGCCCAACCGCGAGTCCTTCATGATCGTGAGCGCCCGCTCACGCGTGACGGCGCCACCCAGTCCGTCGCAGGTGTCGGCCAGTCCATCCTCATGGAAGCCGCCGGTGAGCCAGACGGTCGCCGCCATCGACAAGCCCAGCGCCACCGGCGCCGGCCAGATCGACGCGGCCAGCGCCAGCACCGCCGCGCCGCACAGGCCGACCAGCAGCCCGACGCCCGGGTAGTGGCGTGCGCTGGCATGCATCCACTCGGGCGTGTAGCCGACCCAGGCCGGCACCGGCACGCGGGTGAAGAACTGCAGCGCGATCAGGTAGAGCCGCAGCTCGTGGACCAACCGCTTCATGGCGAGGGCCCGCTGACGCCGGCCGACTCGAAGCTCGCCATCTCGGCCAGGATGCGGCAGGCCGATTCGAGCAGCGGCCAGGCCAGCGCCGCGCCGGAGCCTTCGCCCAGGCGCAGGTCCAGGTCGATCAGCGGGCGCACGCCCCAGTGCGCCAGCAGCCGGCGGTGGCCGGGCTCTTGCGAGCGGTGCGCGAACACGCAACGTTGCAGCACGGCCGGCTGCAGGCGGCTGGCGACCAGCACGGCCGAGCTGACGATGTAGCCGTCGACGACGATGACCCGGCGCTCGGCAGCGGCCTGCAGCACCGCGCCGACCAGCGCCGCGATCTCCAGACCACCGAAGGCGGCCAGCGCATCGAGCGGCTCGACGGCATCGGCATGCAGCGCCAGGACCTCGGCCAGCACGGCGGTCTTGTGCGCCAGCGCGGCATCGTCCAGCCCGGTGCCGCGGCCGGTGCAGGCGGCGATCGGGCTGTCGGTCAGGCGGGCGACCAGCAGGGCGGCGGCCGAGCTGTTGCCGATGCCCATCTCGCCCAGCAGCACCCCATTGCCGGGTAGGCTGGCGACCACCTCGCGGCCGACCGCGATGGCCTGCGCGCACTGCGACAAGCTCATCGCCTGAGCCTGCGACGCATCGGCGGTGCCCGGCGCGACCTTGCAGCGGCGCAGGCGCGGATGTGGCTCGAAGTCCTGCCGCACGCCCGCATCGACCACCGTCAGCGCCAGGCCATGCTGCCGGGCCAGCACGCTGACCGCCGCGCCGCCGTGCAGGAAGTTCAAGACCATCTGCGCGGTCACGTCCGACGGGTAGGCCGACACCCCGCGTGCGGCCAGACCGTGGTCGGCGGCAAAGACCAGCAGCTGCGGTTGGTCGAGCACCGGCAGGTCACGGCCCTGGATCAGCGCCAGCTGCAGGGCCAGCGCTTCGAGCTGACCCAGCGCACCAAGCGGCTTGGTCTTGTGGTCGATGGCGTGCCGCACCCGCGCGGCCAGGTCCGGATCGTTGAGCGCGGCGACATCAGGAAGTTCGAAGGCAAACATGGGCGGTAGGTCCGTGTTCAACGGGCTTGCAGCACGCTCAACAGCGCCGCAGGTCCGAGGTGGGTGTCGATGAAGTCGGCCAGCCCGTCAAAGACGGCATCGAGCGTGCGCACCTCTGCACCGAACAGGGCACGCAGCACATCGGGCGATTCGAACAGGCCATGCGCGTACAGGCCCAGCACATTGCCGCGCGGCCCCGCCTGCCAGCCGATCGGCGCGCCGACGGCATCGCGCACGGCGGGCTGCGGCGCGGCCATGCCCGGGTGAGCGACGCTGCGGCCGTGGTGGATCTCGTAACCCTGCCAGGCCAGGCCCGACAGCGCCGCCCAAGGTCCGTCGGGATGCAGGGCCTCGAAGGTCGCGGTCGTCGGGCGCAGCAGCTTGTCGGGCTCGAAACGCGTGACCAGCGGCAGCAGGCCCAGGCCAGGCATGCAGGCGTCGACGACCGGATCGGCGGTCGGACCTGCCGCGCCTTCGACGCCGGCCAGATCGATCAGCGCCTCGCCCAGCATCTGCAGCCCGCCGCAGAGGCCCAGCACCGCACCACCGGCCGCCGCATGGCGAGCGATGGCCGCATCGAGCCGCTGGGCGCGCAGCCAGGCCAGGTCGGCGCGGCTGTGCTTGGAGCCGGGCAACACGATCCAGTCGACGCCGTCGACATCGGCCGGCGTGCGGGCCCAGACCAGGCGCACGCCGGGCAGGTTGCGCAGCGGCTGGAACTCGTCGAGGTTGCTGATGCGCGGCGGCACGACCACGGCGATGCGATGGGTCAGCGCGCCCTGGCCCGAAGGTCCGCCGCCCAGGTCATGCAGCCCGTCTTCCTCGGGCAGGCCGTGGCCATGCCACATCGGCAGCACGCCCAGCGTGGGCACGCCAGTCAGGGCCTGCAACTGCTCGGGGCCGGGCGACAGCAGCGCGGCGTCGCCCCGGAAGCGGTTCAGCACAAAGCCGCGGATCAGCGCGCGCTCCTCCGGCGGCAGCAGCGCATGGGTGCCGTAGAGGTGGGCGAAGGCACCACCGCGGTCGATGTCGGTGACCAGCAGGCAGGCCGCTTGCGCCGCCCGGGCGGTGCGCATGTTCACGTAGTCGCTGGCGTGCAGGTTGATCTCGGCGGGCGAGCCCGCGCCCTCGATCACCACGACGTCGTGTTCTGCCTGCAAAGACGCGAGCGCGTCGCGGGCATGCGGCCAGAGCGCCTCGCTGCGCTCGCGCCACGGCACCTCGGCGAGGTCGCGGCGGACGTCGCCCAGCACGACAACCTGGCTGCGCGTGTCGGCCTCGGGCTTGAGCAGCACCGGGTTGTGGCGGACCTCGGGCACGCAGCGTGCGGCCAGGGCCTGGAAGTACTGCGCGCTGCCGATCTCGCCCAGCCGCCTGCGTCCGTCCGGCCCCGGCAGGCCGGGCACGACCCGCGCGTTGTTGCTCATGTTCTGGGCCTTGAACGGTGCCACGCGCAGGCCTTGCCGGGCATACCAGCGGCACAGCGCGGTCGCCAGCCAGCTCTTGCCGGCGCCGCTGGTGGTGCCCAGCACCATGACGGCCTTGCCGCGCCTCACATCGGTCTGGCTCATCGCGTGAGCCTCAGGTCCGGCAAGGCCAGCCACTCGTCGCCCAGGCGCTCGATGCGGATCGCGCCGCCAAACACCTCGCGCAGCGCCGCGTGCACGGCCGGGTCGTCGCGCCGGCCCACGGCGCGGACCTGGCCGTGCGCCAGCACCACCAGCCGGTCGGCGGCCAGCGCCAGCCCCAAGTCATGCAGCACGCTGACCACCGTGCGGCTCGCGCCCAGCTGGCGCATCAGGCGGACCAGCGCGACCTGGTGCGGGGCATCCAGGTGCGTGGTCGGCTCGTCCAACAGCAGGACCGGCGCTTGCACGGCGAGTGCGCGCGCCAGCAAGGCCCGCTGGCGTTCGCCGCCGGACAGGTCGACCAGCCGACGATCGGCCCAGTCGGCGCATTCGGTGTCGGACATGGCCTGGGCGACCACCGCGTGGTCCTGTGCGCTGGCCGCGCCGAACAGGCCCTGCTGCGGCAGGCGGCCGAGCATGACCACGTCGCGCACCGTCAGGTCGCCGCCGGCTTCGGCCTGCTGGGCCAGCCAGGCGATGCGCACGGCGCGTTCGCGCGAGGTCATCGCGGCGAGGTCACGGCCTTCGAGCCGGATCTGTCCTGCGCGTGGCGCCAGCAAGCCGGCCAGGCCACGAAGCAAGGTCGATTTGCCCGCGCCGTTGGGGCCGACGATGGCGGTCCAGCCCGGGCCGATCGACAGGTGGACGTGTTGCAGCACCGGGTCGGCGCTGCCAGTCGGCGCCAGCGCGAGGTCGATGCAGTCGAGCAGCGCCGTCATCGCAAGCCCCTGCGCCACAGCAGCACCAGCAGGTAGCAGCCGCCCAGCACGGCGGTGAACACGCCCACCGGCAGTTCCTGCGGCGCGATGACGCTGCGGGCGATCACGTCGGCCCACAACAGCAGCACGCCGCCCATGGCCGCGCTGGCGACCAGGCGGTAGCCATGCGGCGCCCGCACAAAGCGGGCGACCAGGTGCGGCGCGACCAGCCCGACGAAGGCGACCAGCCCGGCCTGCGCGACCGCCGTGCCGGTGGCCAGCGCCATCAGCACGACCAGCGCCACGCGCAGGCGCGGCAGCGCCAGGCCAAGGCTGCGCGCGCTGTCCTCGCCCAGCGCCAGCGCGTCCAACACCCGCGAGAGCCGCCAGGCCAGTGGCAAGGTGGCCGTCAGCGACAGCGCCAGCACCGTCACGCTGGGCCAACCCAGCAGGCCGGTCTGACCAAGCAGGAAGGACTGCTTGCCGCGCAGCGCATCGGGCGAGAACAGCGTGACCAGATCGTTCAGCGCCCCCAGCAGCACGCCAACCACAACCCCAGCCAGCAGCAGCCGGGTGGTTTGTTCGGCCCCGCGTGCCAGCGCCAGCGTGGCCGACACGCCAGCCAGCGCACCGACGAAGGCCGCGCCCACCAGGCCCAGCCGCTGGATCAGGTCCGCACCGGCCATCGGAATGGCCGCACCCAGCAGCCCGCCGGCCGCCAGCACGATCACCACGCCCAGCGACGCCCCGGCCGCCGAACCCAGCAGATACGGGTCGGCCAGCGGGTTGCGGAACAGCCCCTGCGCCAGCGCGCCGGACAGCCCGAACAGGGCGCCCACCAGCCCGGCACCCAGGCTGCGCGGCGCGCGGATGTCCCACAGGATCAGTTCGCCGCCGGGCGACAGCCTCAACGCCGCGAGGTCCCAGCCCTCGCTGCCGGCCATCAGACCCGCGAGCAGGCCGGCCGCGCCCAGCAGCAAAAGGATCAGCGCCAGGCGCAGGCGACGGCGGCGTTCGGCGGCGGACATGTCAGCGCGGCGGCGGCAAGGCCGCCAGGCAATCGGCGATCAGCCGGGCGGCCTCGCCCAGACGCGGACCGGGCCGCACCAGCATGTCGTAGGGCGCCGCTGCGAAGGCGCAGGTCTGGCGCGAGGACAAGGCCACGAGCCGGCCCCAACCCGGCCGACGCGGCATCTCGGCCAGCGGCTGCGCGGCGGCCATCACCAGATCGGGCGCGGCGCGCAAGATGAACTCGGGGTTGAGCTGCGGGAAGGGGCCCATGCCCGCATCGACGATGTTGCGCAGCCCCAGGCGCGCCAACGTCTCCCCGATGAAGGACGCGGCGCCCGCAGCGTACGGCGTGGTGGCAATCTCGAAATAGACCCGCCGGCCGCGCCAGCCCGCCGGCACGCGCTGCGCGGACGCGCTCAGGTCGGCCTCGATGGCACGCCACAAGGCGTCGGCCCTCTCGGGCCGCCCGATCACGGCGGCGATGCGCTCGAGCGCGTGGCGCACATCGGCATGGCTCTCGGCCTGCAGGGTGACCACGCGCAGGCCCAGCACGCGCAGGCGGTCGACGACACGGGTCGAAGGCGAGGCCAGCACGAGGTCCGGCCGCAGCGCGACGATGCGTTCGAGCTGCGCATCGTCCATGCCCCCGAGCCGTGGCAAGCCGGCGATCGACGCCGGGAAGTTGGAATAGCGGTCGACGCCGACGAGCCGGTCGCAGGCATCGAGGGCGCAGACGGCTTCGGTGATGGAAGGCAGGAGCGAGACGATGCGCCGAGGTGGCGGGTCGACGGGTGCATCGCTCGGCGCGGCCTGAGCCTGTGTCAGCGTCGACAGCAGGACCAGCAGCAAGGCCCAAGCGCGCGTCATGCCGCACCGCCCTTCACCACCAGCGGCATGCCGGCCACCATCAACGTGACCCGCGTGCAGACCCGCGCCAGGCGCTGATGCAGCAGCCCGAGCCGGTCGAGAAAACGGCGCGTCTCGGCCCCCATCGGCATCACGCCCAGGCCGATCTCGTTGGAGACCAGCACGACCGGACCAGGCAGGCCGGGCAAGACGGCGCAGAGGCGCTCGATGGCGCCGTCCACGTCGCCAGCATCCACACCCGGCGGCGGCATCGCCAGCTGCGTCAGCCACAGCGTCAGACAGTCGACCACCAGCAGGCGGTCGACGGTGCTGAGCATCTGCAGGGCATGGGCCAGATCTCCCGCCAGTTCATGCAACGCCAGGCCCGGCACCCGCTCGGTGCGGTCGCCCTGGTGACGGGCGATGCGCATGCGCATCTCCTCGTCACCGGGCCAGGCCGTCGCCACCAAGGTCGCACCACGCCCCTGCCCGCTCGACAGCCAGTCCCCTGCAAGCTGCTCGGCCGCACGCGACTTGCCGCTTTTTTGGCCGCCGAGGATGAGGGTGTGGGTCATGGCGCGGGCCTCTGCGGGGTCTCGATCAACGCGGCGAATAGCGCACGCCGACGTACAGCGCCCGACCGGCCTGGTTGAACCCGCGTGCCGTCTCGTAGGTCCGGTCTGCCAGGTTGTTCAGGCGTGCACTCAGTTGCCAGTCGGACGTAACGCTCCAGGCGCTGTGCAGGTCCACCGTCGCATAGCCCGCCAGCCGGCGCAGGTTGGCTGCATCGTCGTAGCGATGGGCGTGAGCCTGGATCGACGTGCCGTAGCGCCAAGCGCCGCGGTCGACGTCGGCCGAAAGCTTGAACGTGCGCTGGGCGCGTCGCGGCAGCAGCTTGCCCTCGTTCGCGTTGCCCTCGCTGTCGTTCACCGGGCGCAGCAGATCGACCGAGCTGCTCAGGTTCAGCACGCCCCAGCGTTGCTCGCCCTGAAGTGTCAGTCCGGTCGAGCGTGAATACGGCAGGTTGACCGGGTTGGCGCCCTCGGTGATGTAGCCGCGGATTCGGTTGGCGTAGAGCGTGGCGCCAAAGCGGTCATCACCCTCGACGTGGCGGATGCCGAGTTCGGCATGACGGCCGCGCTCGGGCAGCAGCAGCGCATTGCCGAAGCCCGGCCAGTACAACTGGTTGAACGACGGCGCCACGAAGCTGGTGCCCACCTGGGCATGGCCCTGCCAGCTCGGCGTGAATGCGTAGCCGTAGCCCGCCGAACCGGTCGTCTGGCCGCCGAACTGGGAGTTGAGGTCGCGGCGCAGGCTGGTCTGCAGGCTGTGGTCGCCCGCTTGCAGGTTGTAGCCCAGCGCCAGACCCTGGATCGTGCGCCGGGTGACGTCGTAGTTCTGGACCGGCTTGCTGACCCGCTGCTCAAGCCGGTCGACCAGGGCGACGAGCGAACCCAGTGGCAGCGAGACGACGTTCTCCCACGCCAGAGTGCGCTGATCGGTGTGGATGGTGCCGAGGTCATTGAAGCTCGTGGGGGCCGAGACCAGCGTGCCGTAGTCGTTCACGCTGCGGGCGAAGCGCCACTGCGAACGCCAACCGGGCAGCACGCGCCCTTCGACCTCCAGGGACGACACCTGCGTGCCCAGGCTGGCCAGCGCATCGGCGCCCGGACCATCGTCGTACTGGGTGCGGGCGTCGACTTGCAACAACTGCGCACGCGTCGACCAGTCAGCGTTCCAGTCCCGCCGCAGATGCAGGCGAGCGGCGTTCTGGTTGATGCCGTCCCGATCGGGGTTGAAGTTGCCGAACGGCACGCCGGCATTGGTCGCCGAGTAGCCGTCCTCTTCGGTGTGCAGAAGTTGCAGCCCGCCGCTGTAGCCATCGCCCGCAAAGGACAGGCCGGCGCCGACCTGGCCATGGCCATGGCTACCTGCGGTGCTGCGTGCATTGACGCGCAAGCCTTCGCCGGGCGTGGCCTGGCGCGTGAAAACCTGGATGACGCCGCCGACCGCGTCGCTGCCGTAGAGGCCCGACATCGGTCCGCGCACGATCTCGATGCGCTCGATGCCGGCCAGCGGCAGGTTGGCGAAGTCAGGCTCCCCCAGAGTGGCCGAGCCGTAGCGCACACCGTCGACCAACAGCAGGACGTGTCGCCCCTCGAGGCCGCGCATGAACACGGCACTGGCCTTACCCAGACCGCCGTTGGACGACAACTGCACGCCGGCCTGTCGGGCGATCAGCTCGGCCAGCGTGAGGCCTTCGGAGCGGTCGATCTGGTCGCGGTCGATGACCGTGACATCAGCAATCGCCTGGTCGATGCGCTGGGGCATCCGGCTGGCCGTGATGACAACCTGAGGCAATCTGTCGGCCAAGGCCAGACGGGTGCCGAGATCGGCTTGGGCCTGGACGGCGCCACTGGCACACAGGCCGGCGGCCCAGGCCAGCGGCGCGAGGACGAACAGGCGCGAAGAGACCGCCGGGCGGCGGCTGGTACGGAAAGTAGAAGACATCGGAAGAACCACGGATCAGACGTGCACGCCAGCGTCCCCGCAGGCCTGCACCACATGGAGGACACGCACGCGTGTCCGCCCCCCGTTGGCCGGTATCCGGGCTGACGGAACAACCTCTGCGACCTTCCCGGCGCCGCAAGCGACACCAGTGGTTGAACGCAGAAGCGGGTCTGGGCGCATGCCTTCGACCGTCCGCTTACCGTTGCGGGGGCAGCGCAGGTTGGGCTTGTCCCGTGGGGCTTTGCCTTCCTGCTTCCCGTTTAACCGGGCCCCTTGAGGAGGGCCCGAGCACCAACGGAGCCGAGTGTATCCGTGCGTCACCGACGCCCGGCTGACGACCTTGGCAAGGCCGCTGTAGCCGCGCGGCGGCGCAGGCCCCCCTCTACAATCGATGGGCTCGGTGCCCGCAGCTGTTGCGACTGCACCGCAACCCCTCCGCGCATGTCCAACCTCGAAGACCTGGCCGACCGCGTCGACCGCCTGCTGCTGCGGCACGACGAGCTCAAGCGCACCAACACGCTGCTCGAACAGCAGCTCGCCACGGTGCTGGCCGAACGCGACAACCTGCGTTCGCGCCTGGCTGCGGCGCGCCACCGCATCGACGCCCTGATCGAACGCCTGCCGGCCAACGAAAACGACGCGGCGCAGGCCTCCGGGAGCGACGCATGAAGCAGATCGAAGTCAGCATCATGGGCCAGACCTATGTGCTCGCCTGTCCCGAAGGGCACGAGACCGAGTTGCTCGAAGCCGTCAGCAGCGTCGACCGCGAGATGTGCGGCATCCGCGATGCCGGCCGGGTCAAGGCCCGCGAGCGCATCGCCGTGCTGGCTGCTCTCAACCTGGCCTATGCGCTGGCCGAACAGGACCGCGCCGGCGCGTCGGCCGCCGCATCTGCGCCGGCCGCTGGCCCGGTCGCAAGCCCTGAATCGGGGGCGATCGACGTCGACGCGCTGGTTCGCCGCGTCGATGCTGCATTGGGTCACGACGGCCAGTTGCTTTGAGCCCCATGCGCCCCGCAGGGACTCGCTCGGGTTCTAGAATGGACTCGTCCGCTGCGTTCGCGAAGGTTTTATATTTCCTTGAACCGATGCTCTCGCGAGCCAGGGCTTGGAACATCTCCAGGCTGGTGTGATCGTCTCGCGTCAGATGAACCCGAAGCCTGGCTGACCTTGCCCACCTGAATCCCCCTGGGTTCAGGAATGCGACCTTTGGTTCGCGGCGGACACCCTCTCTTTCCTGCACCGATGGAACGTGCCTACTGGCTGATGAAGAGCGAGCCCGATGAGGCCTCGATCGACACGCTGGCTCAATCGGTGAGCCAGTGCCTCCCCTGGACCGGGGTGCGCAACTACCAAGCCCGCAACTTCATGCGCGACGCGATGCGCATCGGGGACGGCGTGCTGTTCTATCACTCGTCTTGCCCGCAGCCCGGCATCGCCGGCCTGGCCGAGGTGGCAAGCACGGCCTACCCGGACGCGACGCAGTTCGACCCGGCCAGTCCCTACTTTGACGCCAAGTCCGACCCGGCCACACCGCGCTGGGTCCATGTCGACGTGCGCTTCGTGCGCAAGACGCGCCTGCTCGGCCTGGCCGAGATGCGCGCCACGCCCAGCCTGGCCGACATGGTGGTGCTGCAGCGCGGCAGCCGCCTGTCCATCACCCCGGTGACGCCTACCCAATGGCGGGCGGTGCTGGCCACGCTCGGTGTCCCCGACGACCGTCCTTCCCGAACATGAACCTCGATCCCCTGCTGGTCCTTGAACTGCTGACCTTGGGCGTTGGCACCGGCTTCCTCGCCGGCTTGCTGGGCATCGGTGGCGGCATGTTGATGGTGCCCTTCATGACACTGATCCTGTCGCATCGCGGGGTCGATGCGGGGCCTGCGGTGAAGATGGCGATCGCGACCTCCATGGCGACGATTCTGTTCACCTCCGTCTCCAGCGTGCGGGCCCATCACCGCCGGGGCGCCGTGCGCTGGGACCTCGTGCGCCAGCTCGCGCCGGGCATCGTCGGCGGGGGCCTCGTCGCCGGTGCGGGCGCCTTCGCGGCGATCAAGGGACAGGCCCTGGCCGCCGTGTTTGCGGTCTTCGTTGCCTTCTCGGCCACTCAGATGCTGCGCAACAAGAAGCCGGCCGCGTCGCGCCAGATGCCCGGCACGGCCGGCAGCTTGGGCGCAGGGGGTCTGATCGGCTTTGTTTCCGGCCTGGTGGGTGCCGGTGGCGGTTTCATCTCGGTGCCGTTCATGACCTGGTGCAACGTGGCCATGCACCACGCGGTCGCCACCTCGGCTGCCTTGGGCTTTCCGATCGCGCTGGCCAACACAGTCGGCTATGTCGTCGGCGGCTGGAACCTGCCGCCCGCCCTGCCCGGCGCCATGGGCTACCTCTGGTTGCCGGGGCTGGCGGTGATCGCCAGTGCCAGCGTGCTGACCGCACCGCTGGGCGCCAAGGTCGCGCATGCGATGGACGTCGCCCAGCTCAAGAAGGCCTTTGCAGGTGTGCTCTACCTGCTGGCTGCCTACATGGCCAGCCGGGCGTTGGCCTGAACCTCTCGCGCGCCGACGCTCAGGGCGACGCCGCTGGCTTGCCCATGGCCAGCCGGCTTTCCGCCAAGGAGATGCTGGCAGGCAGCACAAGATTGCCGCCGCGGTGGCGAGCTTCGTTGAGTGCTCGGATGGCGGCTGCGCTCAGGTCGTCGAGCCGCTTGGCACTGTGCGGGAAGCTGGCCACACCGGCAGAGATCTCGAAGCCATAGGACTGGCCGTCCTGCACCAGCACCTCGGCCGCGCAGGCCCGCCGCAGCTGTTCGACACGGGCATGGGCGGTCGCCAGGCCAATGCCGGAGAACAGGATCGCGAAGCGCTCCGGCCCGAGCTGCGACAGGGCATCCATCGCCCGCGTGTTGGCCCGCATCAACCCTTGCAGCGTCTCGCCCAGGCGCGACACGGCAGCGTCGCCCAGGCGCTGCTGGATCTCCGGCAGCCGGTCGACGGCCAGCAGCACGAGCGCGAACTCGCGGCCTTCGCGCTGCGACAAGGCGGCCTCTCTCTGCAGCGTGGCCTCGAAGTGGTCACGCCGGAACAGGGCATCGGGCCGGTCACCGGCGGTGTCCTCGCGCAAGCGGTCCAGCAGCAGTTGCTGGCGTTCGATCTGCTGCAGCGCCTGGTCGAGCCGGACCTCAAGGGCCGCCTTCGGATCGAGTCGCCAGATCGTCAGCAAGAGGCGTTCACCGGTCGGGCCGGAGAGCTCGCTGCGCCAGGTCTGGATGTCCAGGCGCTGGCCGCTGCGCTCGAAGCGGTGCTGCTCGACCGCCACCGCGCGCGCCTCCAGCGCCCGCCGGTCGGCCGCCTGCACCGCCGCTGCATCGGCAGCCGGCAGGACCTGCATGTCTTCCTGCCCCACGACCTGCGCCGCATCCCGGCCGAGAAAGCCCAGCCAGGCGGCATTGGCCCAGCGGTAGCGCAAGGCGGCGCCGGGCTGCGTGCCGTCGACGGCCTTGAGCGACACCATCACGCCGGCCACATCCAGCATCGCCAGCAGGCGGTCGGACAAGGTCGCGACGTCGAGATCGGGTGGCAGTTCGGTCATGGGCGTGGCGCGATGGGGAAGGCGGCCAATGATGATAGGCAGCGCCTCAAGGCCAGATGCTCATGGCACACCCAGCCCGCTCACCTTCACCGGCGGCGGGCGTGAATTGGGTCACTGGTGCGGCGCTGCGGTCGACGCGGTCGCCGCCGATGTCGGGCTCAGCGCAGGTCACCGGCCAGGCTGGCCAGGGTCTCGGGCGTCAAGCTGACGTGGCTCGGGTAGTTCGCATGATCACAGCCGACCTTGACGCCCGCCCCGGCGCGGATCGCGGCACGGGTCGGCTCGTCGAACTCGAAGCGCACGAAGTGCACGGCCGAGGTCTTTTCGGCGTTCTCTCGGTCCAGGTCCTCGTCAGCGATGGCGTAGACCCGGCGATGGCCTTCGACCTCGACGAAGACGCGGTCCTCGACGCCGATCAGACGCGCCAACTCGCGCCGGCGCTCGTTGACGTCGGGGTACTCCAGCAGCATCGTCGCCTTCCAGTTGCTGCCATCGGGCAGCAGCGGCGCGTAGGCATCCAGTTCGCCCTGGATGCCCTCTTCCTCAAAGATCTTCTCGATGCGCAGCATCTCCTGGATCTGGTAGCGGATCGTCTTCTCGTCCTCGAACTGCAGCGTCATGTGCTCCCCGAGGTGGACCGAGCGCAGCTTGCGATGTTCGATCACGGCCGCGCGCATTTCCTTGCGCTGGCGGGCATAGGCTTCGAGGGTCAGCAGGCTATCGCGGGTGATGGCACAGGCGGTGCGGGTCATGGCGGGTGTCCTCGGAAAGGTCAGATTCACTTGAGGCCGTAGGCCGTCGCCACCAGGCTCAGTGGATGAGCCAGTGGCGCCGTCGGAAGCTGGTTGACGATCAGGCCCTGGGCGATGTGATGGCCGCCCAGCGGGCAATCCGAGCTGATCCAGTCGGGGCCGTTGCCCTCGGCATCGAGCTTGCCCATGGCCTTGAACACCGGCTTGCCGATCTTCATCGCCAGGGCGTGGTAGGGCTTCTTGACGCCATAGGTGCCAGCGTGGCCGGAGCAGCGCTCGACCGTGTTGAGCTGCACCTTGACGGTCTGGCCGATCAGCTTGAGCACTTCCTCGGTCTTGCGCCCGATGTTCTGGACCCGGCCGTGGCAGGGGATCTGGTAGCTGACTCGGCCAAGATCACGCTTGAAGTCGGTTTTGAGCAGGCCGTCGCGGTGGCGCGCGGCGAGGTACTCGAACGGGTCCCACATGGCCTGCTGGACGCGCAAGACGGCCTCATCGCCGGGGAACATCAGCGGCAGTTCCTGCTTGAACATCAGCGTGCAGGACGGCACGGCCGACACGATGGCCCAGCCGTCGCGCGCATACCGGTCCAGCACGGGGATGTTGGCTTCCTTGGCCTGGGCCACCGAGTCCAGGTCGCCCAGTTCGAGCTTGGGCATGCCGCAGCAGCGTTCCTTGTCGACCAGTTCGTAGGGGATGTCGTTGTGCGCGAGCACGGCGAGCAGGTCATGGCCGATGCCGGGCTCGTTGTAGTTGATGTAGCAGGTCGAATAGACCGCGACCTTGCCGGGTGTGCGCTGGCCGTTCGTGACGGTGCGGGCGGGGCTCTCGGCCGCGCCCCAGCGAAAGCGCTGCGTGGCCAGGCTGGGCATCCAGGCATCCGGGTGCACGCCGAGAAAACGGTCCATGGCCTTGCGTGCCAAAGGCGTCGCGTTGATCGCGTTCACCGCCTGAACGACCAGAGGGATGCCGGCGAACTGGCCATGCTTGTCGGTCGAGGCCAGGAACTGGTCGGCCTTGCTGACCTCGCCCTTCTTGAAGCGGATCGCCTTGGCACGCAACATCAGGTGCGGGAAGTCCAGGTTCCAAGCGTGCGGCGGCACATACGGACACTTGGTCATGTAGCAGAGGTCGCACAGATAGCACTGCTCGACGACCTTGCCGTAGTCGGCCTTGGGGATGCCGTGAACCTCGCCGTCATCGGTCTCGTCGACCAGATCGAAGAGCGCCGGAAAGCTCTGGCACAGGCTGACACAGCGGCGACAGCCGTGGCAGATGTCGAACACCCGCTCCAGTTCGGCGTTGCACTTGTCCTCGTCGTGGAAGTCGGCGCTGAGCCAGTCCAGCGGGTGACGGGTCGGTGCCTCGAGGTTGCCTTCACGGGTGCTCATCGGACGCTCCTCCACGCGGCGGTGGGCAGGATCAGAAGATCGGTGGGACGACCGGCGGCTGGACGCCACCGGTCGCCCACTCGACTCAGTCGACCAGCGCGTCGAGCGCCTTCTGGTAGCGGTTCGCGTGCGAACGCTCGGCCTTGGCCAGCGTCTCGAACCAGTCGGCGATCTCGTCGAAGCCCTCGTCGCGGGCGGTCTTGGCCATGCCCGGGTACATGTCGGTGTACTCGTGGGTCTCGCCAGCGACGGCGGCCATCAGGTTCTGGCGGCTGGAGCCGATCGGCAGGCCGGTCGCCGGATCGCCAACGGCCTCCAGGAACTCGAGGTGGCCGTGCGCATGGCCGGTCTCGCCCTCGGCGGTCGAGCGGAACAGTGCGGCGACGTCGTTCTGGCCTTCGATGTCAGCCTTGTTCGCGAAGTACAGGTAGCGGCGATTGGCCTGGGATTCGCCGGCGAAGGCGTCCTTCAGGTTCTGCTCGGTCTTGGAACCCTTGAGTGTGCTCATCTGTCTCTCCGTTGGGACCTGCGTGGTGGATGGGGGCGCCACAGCGGCATCTGCCGGGGGGCTGCCTGCACGACCGACTGGGGGCCGTGAACCTCACGATAGCCGATGGAAAAAACAGGCCGATTAGGTTTTCTCTATGCCTGGATGGGGCTGCAGGCAATGACCTCGCCAGGCGACGGCAAGCCCTGCCGGATGCCCATGCCAGCGAGAATCCGGCCTGACCCGAACCCTGCATCCACCCTGATCCCCATGAGCATCGCCCCCTACCTGCGCACCATCGGCCGAGGCAAGGACGGCGCCCGTCCACTCGACCGCGAGGCGGCCCGCACCCTGATGGCGCTGATCCTCGACGGCCGTGTCAGCGATCTCGAACTGGGTGGCTTCGCGCTGGCCATGCGCATCAAGGGCGAAAGTGCCGACGAGCTGGCGGGCTTCATCGACGCGACGATGGCTCACATGCTGAGCCTGCCTGCGCCCTCCGCTGAACAGGGCCCGGCCGTGCTGCTGCCCAGCTACAACGGTGCGCGCAAGTTGCCCAACCTGACCCCGCTGCTGGCGATGTTGCTGGCCCGTGCGGGCGTGCCGGTGCTCGTTCATGGCGTGCTGGACGATCCCGGTCGCATCACCAGCGCGGCGATCTTCACGGCCCTCGGCCTTCCACCCGTGGGCGATGCCAGCGCGGTCGCGCAACGCTGGTCCGATGGCCAGCCGGCGTTCATGGCGCTGGAGGCCCTCAACCGGCCACTGGCCGGCCTGCTGGCGATCCGCCGCGTGCTGGGTCTGCGCAACAGCGGCCACACCGTCGCCAAGCTGCTGCCCGCCGTGCCGGGCGCGCTGCGGGTGGTCAACCACACGCATCCCGAATACGCCGTCAGCCTGACGCAGTTCCTGGGCGACAGCCGCGCCGATGCGGTGCTGATGCGCGGCACCGAAGGGGAACCGGTGGCCGATGCGCGCCGCCAGCCGCGCCTGCAGGTTCACCTGAAGGGCGAACGTCGCCCGGACCTGGACGTGGCCCCACAAGAGGGCGTTCTGATCGACGTGCCGGACCTGCCGCCGTCGATCGATGCGACCAGCACGGCCGCACTGATCGGCCTGATGCTGGAGGGCGACAGGCCGGTGCCCACGCCGATCCTCATGCAGGTCGAGACCTTGCTGGCGATCAGGTCGAGGATGACCCCGGATCACTGAGGCCGGTTGCGCCGAGGTCCGCCTCAACCGAGGTCGAACAGCGCAACTCGTCGACCGTGTAGCCCTCTCGGATCAAGGCCTGGCGCAGCCAGTCGGGCTGGCTGCCGAGGCCGTCCCAGGTCTCGCCGCTGACGGGGTGCCGGTAGCGGACCTCGGCCACCACCCGGCGCCGAACGACGGGAGCAGCCGACACCGGGACACCCGCGAGTTCCTCGGGCTCAATCTTCCAGAATTCCATCAAGCGGCGGATCTTGCGGATGGCCGCCAGCTTCTCGAGATCTGCGTCGTCGTCGTGCATCTGCTGGGATGAGGTGCTGCCTGACCGGCACACACCGATGGTGTGCCGCAATGACCGGCAATCATGGCACACGCCACACCCCGCAAACCCGCCGGAGCGAGCGGCCGGGACGGCTCGCCTACAATCGTCCGTGACGGGCCTCCCCGCATGGGCAGGCGGCCAAACGGGTCAGGTCGGGAACGAAGCAGCCCTAACCGATTCTGTTCAGTGCCGGGGTTCAGGCTCGTCACCCTTCTTCCAGAAAACACGCGCAGATCCACGGGTTAAGCCCCTCCGGGCCCCCGAGGATCCGGATGCATCGCATCGCTGTGTCACCTCACCCTTCATGGTGAGCGTCCGCAACACAGCTCGCAGGTCCCTCCTGGCGCGGCGCTCCCTGCTGCCTGCGCATCGTTCTACCGAACGCCCACCTGAATGCTTCATGCCCGCACGGGCACCTCGTCATGTCGCTCGTGAGGGGCGGCTGGGCTGCGCGGTCTCGGTCGCGACGGCAGTGGGCTTCCTCGCACTGGCAGGGGCGCTGGCGTGGGGACGCCGACGAGTTCGGGGATGTGCCGAAGAAGGGGCGCCAGCACACCGGCGCCCGCTGTCACGTGCCTGAAGGCTGGCCTCAGGCGGCCTTGACCTGCAGGTGGCGCGCGAGCTTGTCGCGGGCGTCGAGGTAGGCCTGCTTGAGGCTTTCCACGCTGACACCCAGCGCCCGCGCATAGCGGTTGGCGACCTGGGCCAGGGCTCGCGGCTGTGCAGCAACTGGCGCGTCGAAGGCCTGCAGGGTCTCGTTGGCGCAGCTCGACACCACCCGCAACCAACCGTCGACCGTGTGGGGTGCAACCACCGACTGGCCCGGCGGCAGCGGCAGCATGGTCTCCTGCACCGACTCGTCCAGGCCCCAGTGGCGCGCCAATGCGTTGGCCATGGACTGCAGGTCCACGCCCAGCACCGCCATGGCCGCAGCATCCTCGCTCAGGCCCGGCGTCACCGGGTCACCCTCGCGCAGGGGCGGACCGGGCTGCATCAGCTGGCGGATCTGCACCGCCTCGTCGGGGAAGTGGTAGTAGGTCACGAGACGGCCCAGATGCTGCAGCTGCGCCGCGATCAGCGCGCCTTCGGCATCGAGGCCCGCCGGCACCAGCACCTCCGCCAGATGCCCGGCCATGCAGGCGCGGCGCATGGCGCGTTCGAGCCGCTCGGCCGCGCCGTCGCGCAGCGGACCGGGCCAGGCGCGCAGGGTTGAAGCCGCCCGCCGCACACCGGTCAGGCCAATCAGCTGGATGGCGCGCCGCACGGTGGTCACGCCATCGTCGGACATCAGGCCGATGCTGGCCGAGTTGACGCTGCGCAGCAGCTCGAAGGACAGCGCCGGATCCTCCAGCACGACGTCGGTCAGCTCGTCGAGCCGGCGAGTCTCCATGCGCGAGAGCTGCACCACGCGCTGCGCCAGACCCGGCAAGGCGGGCAGGTGGCCATTGACGCGCAAGCGGTCGAGCAGCAGGGCCAGCGGTCCGCCACGGTCGGAAGACTCGACCTGGCGCCAACCCGAAAGTGCCCGCTCCAGACTGCGAGCCCCCAGGTAACGGCGGCGCTCGTGGCGGTCGGTTGCGCGGTTGATGATCGCCCGCAACGCGTCAGAGACTGGAGCTGGCAAGGACCAGGGCAGCCGCACGATGTCCTGGCCCAGCCGGTTGATGGCGCTGGGCAGATCGGTCTCGTCAAGCGCAGGGGCTTGGGCGATCCAGCCGTAGAGCAGCAGGCCGATCGCCAGCACGTCGCGGTCGGTGGTGAGGTGCCGGCGGGCCGAGATCGGGTCTTCCGGATCCCCGCTGACGGTGTCGGCCGACAGCGGCGTGCGCGAGCCGGGCATGCCGCAGCCCCAGACCATCAGCCGCCCGTTCTTGGTCACGAACAGGGTGTGCAGGCCCACGTCGCCATGGGCGAAGCCGGCGTCGTGTACGTAGGCCAGCCCTTCGAGTGCATCGATCGCCCAGCCAGCCACCTCCACCGGAGGGCCCGGCTTGCGTTCGGCGAGTTGCTGGGCCAGCGTCGTGGCGCCCTGGGGCCGGTCACACACAACAAAGGCACGACCAGCGTGCGCACCGCTCTCCACCGACGTCAGCAGGCGCGGATGTTCCAGGCGCGCCGCACGACGCAGGTTGTCCACCGCCGCGGCCAGTTCAAGACGGTCGTCGATGGGATGCCGCGCGATCAGCAGCCAGACGTCCTGCTGGACGCGCGGATCCCGGGCCAGCCAGGCCATGGTCTGGGAGCTTCGCCCCATCAGCTCGCGCAGTTCGAAGCGCCCGAACGTGCGCGCCAGCGCTGTCGCCGCGCGGGGCGATGCGTCGGTCGGGGCGCGTGAAGGAGGAGACGGAGGCGGCATGCGCGTCGATGGCACGGTTCGGATGTCCTGATTGAACCGCCTGGCCTGCCCACTTCAAGCGCAGAACAAGGTCGGAAATGTCGCCAGATTCCAGCCACGTTGGCGGCGATTCATCCACGTCCCATCCGCAGGTCGGCGACGTTTTCGTGAACGTGCAAAAATCCGGGCTTCCGTCCGCAATCCCGAGCGGACTCCATCTGCGGATCCCCCATGAGCAGCGATCTCATCAAACACGTTTCCGATGCGACCTTCGACGGCGATGTCGTCAAGAATGGCAAGCCCGTCCTGGTGGATTACTGGGCGGAGTGGTGCGGCCCCTGCAAGATGATCGCTCCGGTCCTCGACGAAGTCGCCAAGGACTACGAGGGTCGCTTGCAGATCGCGAAGATGAACGTCGACGAAAACCGCGAAGTGCCAGCACGTTTCGGCATCCGCGGCATCCCGACGCTGATGATCTTCAAGGAAGGCCAGCTCGCCGCAACCAAGGTCGGCGCCGTGTCCAAGGCCCAGTTGACGGCCTTCATCGACGCGCACCTATAATCTTTTCCATCGGGCGTCGGAGTCATCCGTCGCCCGATCGTCCACCCGCCCGCACATGACGCGGGGCGACCCCTCCCAGGGTCATCCGGTGGTCGATCGAACCCTATCCCTGAGCTTCCCCCGGATCCCACTGCGGATCGCTGCCATCCCGAACGGCCCGTGGCCGACTCGGTGACATGGCTCGTACCGATCCGGCACGGGCTTCCCCACACGCTGACTTTCCGGGTTCAATCCCATGCATCTTTCCGAACTCAAGGCCCTGCACATTTCGGCCCTCGTCCAGATGGCCGAGACGCTGGAGATCGAGGCCGCCAGCCGCCTGCGCAAGCAGGAACTGATGTTCGCGATCATGAAAAAGCGCGCCCGCCAGGGCGAGCAGATCTTCGGAGACGGCGTGCTGGAAGTCCTGCCCGACGGTTTCGGCTTCTTGCGGGCACTGGACGCGAGTTTCCTGGCCAGCACTGACGACATCTACCTGTCGCCGAGCCAGATCCGGCGCTTCAATCTCCACACCGGCGACATGATCGAAGGGGAGGTTCGTGTCCCGAAAGACGGCGAACGCTACTTCGCGCTGGTGAAGGTCGATCGGGTCAATGACCTGACGCCCGAGGAGAACAAGAACAAGATCATGTTCGAGAACCTCACGCCGCTGTTCCCCAAGGAACAGTTCCGGCTGGAGCGTGACGTCCGCGGTGAGGAAAACATCACCAGCCGGATCATCGACTTGATCGCCCCCATCGGCAAAGGCCAACGCGCCCTGCTCGTCGCGCCGCCCAAGAGCGGCAAGACGGTCATGATGCAGCACCTGGCGCACTCGATGGTCGCCAACCACCCGGACGTGCACCTGATCGTCCTGCTGGTCGACGAGCGTCCCGAGGAAGTGACCGAGATGCAGCGCACGGTGCGCGGCGAGGTCATCAGCTCGACCTTCGACGAGCCTGCCGCCCGCCACGTGCAGGTCGCAGAAATGGTGATCGAGCGCGCCAAGCGCTTGGTCGAGTTGCGCAAGGACGTGGTGATCCTGCTGGACTCCATCACCCGTCTGGCCCGCGCTTACAACAACGTCCTGCCCTCATCGGGCAAGGTGCTGACCGGCGGCGTCGACGCCAACGCGCTGCAGCGCCCCAAGCGGTTCTTCGGCGCCGCTCGCAATGTCGAGGAAGGCGGCTCGCTGACGATCATCGGCACCGCGCTGGTCGACACCGGCAGTCGCATGGACGAGGTCATCTACGAAGAGTTCAAGGGCACCGGCAACTGCGAGATCCACCTCGATCGCCGCATGGCCGAGAAACGCGTCTATCCGTCGATCCTGCTCAACAAGAGCGGCACGCGGCGCGAGGAACTGCTGCTCAAGCCGGAAATCCTCCAGAAGACGTGGATCTTGCGCAAGCTGCTCTATCCGATGGACGAGATCGAGGCGATGGAGTTCATCCTCGAGAAGATGAAGGCCACCAAGAGCAACGTCGACTTCTTCGATCTCATGCGGCGAGGCGGCTGAGTCCGACAAGCTATAATTTTTGTTTTTCCGCTGTCAGAAAGTGCGCTCGCATGGTGCGACGTGGCTGCTGGCACACAGCGAGGTTCCCCATGAAAGACGGCATCCACCCGAACTACCGCGACGTCTGCTTCGTCGACCTGTCCAACGGCTTCAAGTTCGTGACCCGCTCCTGCGCGCCGGCTCGCGAAATGATCAAGATGGAAGACGGCCGCGAACTGCCGCTGTTCAAGCTGGAAACCACCAGCGAGACCCACCCGTTCTACACGGGCCAGCAGAAGAGCGTGGACAACCTCGGTGGTCGCGTCGAGAAGTTCCGCAACAAGTTCAAGGTCGGCATCAAGCGCTGACACGGCGCTCGCGCCGGAACGATCGAAGGCAGCCTCGGCTGCCTTTTTTCTTGGTCGCGCCGGATGCTGCTGCAAGAATCTCCCGCCGCCCTGAGGCTCGCCTGCCCCCGTGAACACGCCCAACCCTGCCCTCGTGACCCAACGGGCCGTCCAGGCCCTGCCGCGCCTGGCCCTGTGGCTGCTGTGCGCGGCTTATGTGCTGCCCGGCATCTTCGGACGTGACCCGTGGAAGAACGCCGATGTGATGGCGGTCGGCTACATGCTGTCCCTGCATCAGGGCGATGCGAACTGGCTGCAGCCGATGCTGGCCGGCGTGGGCAGCACCGGCAGCCTGCTGCCCTACTGGATCGGCGCCGGCGCGATGCAGTTGCTGGGTGGGTGGCTGGACCTGACGGTGGCCGCCCGGGTGCCGTTCGCGTTGATGCTGGCCGGCACGCTTGCTTTGGTCTGGTACGGCACGCTGAACCTGGCTCGCACCGAGGCAGCCCAGCCACTGGCCTTCGCGTTCGGGGGCGAAGCCGCACCGGTCGACTATGCGCGCACCATCGCCGACGCCTCTGTGCTGGCGCTGATCTCGGCCCTGGGCCTGCTGCAGCTGGGCCACGAGACCACCCCCGAGCTGACCCAACTGCTGGCCACCTCGATGGTGCTCTACGGACTTGCAGCCGGCCCCTACAAGCCCAGGCGCAGCCGCCTGGCCCTGGTCGTGGCCTTGCCGGCCCTGGCCGCCAGCGGGGCGGTGACGACGGCCTTGCTGTTGGCCGCCGCCGGCCTGTGGATCTGCCTGGGCTCACGCGACGAAGCCATGCGGCGCCTGGTGGGTTGGGTCGCCGTCGCCGGCCTGCTGGCGGGTCTGACTGGATGGGCACTTGACGCCTGGGTGTGGCGGGTTGCGACACGGTTCGACATCGTCGGCGTCCTGCGTCTGCTGGCCTGGTTCACCTGGCCGGTCTGGCCGATGGCCTTGTGGACGCTCTGGCAATGGCGCCGGCAGATGTTGCGACGGCATGTGGCGGTGCCACTTGCGGTGGCCAGCGTGGCCACAGGTGTCAGCCTCGCGATGGGCGGCTCGGATCGGGCGCTGATGCTGGCCTTGCCGGCGCTGGCGGTGCTGGCCGCCTTCGCACTGCCGACGCTGCGGCGCAGTGTCGGTGCGGCCATCGACTGGTTCTCGGTCTTCTTCTTCAGCGCCTGCGCGATCGCGATCTGGGTGATCTACGCCGCGATGCAGACGGGCACGCCACCCAAGATCGCCGCCAACGTCACGAAGCTCGCCCCGGGCTTCGAAGCCAGCAGCCACCCAGTGCAGCTCCTGCTGGCACTGGCGGCCACGCTGGCCTGGCTGTGGCTGGTGCGCTGGCGCACCGGACGGCACCGCCACGCGCTGTGGAAAAGCCTCGTGCTGCCCGCCGGTGGCGTGGCGCTGTGCTGGATGCTGCTGATGACCTTGTGGCTGCCCCTGCTGGACTATGCGCGCAGCTACCGGCCGATGATGCAGCGACTGGCCACCGTGTTGCCGCCCAAGGCCTGCGTGCTGCACCGCGGCCTGACCCTGCCGCAGATCGCGGCGGTGCTGGTGCACACGCAGCATCGGGTCGAGGTGCTGCCCGCCGATGCACGCATCGACCGGGCTGAGCCGGCCATCGACCGGGCGCCCGAATCGAGCGAGGCGCCCGAGGCGACGGACGATGGCGCCGTCGACGAGACCAGCCTGGATCCGGCTGGCTGCAACTGGCTGCTGGTGTCCTGGGACGACCGGCGCAGCCGCGAGGGCGTGTCGCTGCCGCAACTGCCTGGCTGGCGCTACGTCGACAAGGTCCGCCGGCCGACCGACCGCAACGAGGCGGTGCTCGTCTACCGGCGGCGCGCTCGCTAGATCAGTCCTCGGTCGCCTGCGTCCGGGTCGACCGGATCCGGGCCGCCGGAAACACCAGCCGGAAACTGGAGCCCGCGCCCGGCTCGCTGTCGACCTCGATGGCCCCGCCGTGGCGCTGCATCACATGCTTGACGATGGAAAGGCCCAGGCCGGTGCCGCCACTTTCGCGCGAGCGGCTGCCGTCGACGCGGTAGAAGCGCTCGGTCAGACGCGGGATGTGCTCGCGCGGGATGCCGATGCCGGAGTCGCGCACCTCGAACACGCCGTCGCCGTTGTCGCGCCGCTTCCAGGCCAAGGCGATGCGGCCACCTTCGGGCGTATAGCGCACCGCATTGCTGCAAAGGTTGGTGAAGGCCGACATCAGCTCGGTCGGATTGCCCGCAAGGAACAGCTCCTGCTCGTCCTCGTCGCCCTGAGGGGCAATGCCCAGGCGCACCTCGACGACATGGCGACCGTTGGACAGCCCGCGCGTCTCGACCTCGACCTGCGCCAGCAGACCGCCCAGGTCGACCCAGCGATCGACCGGCGGACGCGGACTGCCTTCGAGCTGGGCCAGCGTCAGCAGGTCGCCCACCAGCAGCTGCATGCGCTGGGTCTGTTGCGTCATCAGGCCGAAAACATGGCGGCGCTCGGCATCGCCCAGCGGCAGGTTCACCAGCGTTTCGACGAAGCCCGAGAGCACCGTCAGCGGCGTGCGGATCTCGTGTGAGACGTTGGCCACGAAGTCGCGCCGCATGCCTTCGGCGCGCAGCCGTTCGGTGACGTCGCTGGAGATGACCAGCTTGAGCCCGTCGCCGTATCGGCGCAGCAGCACCATCAGCGTCAGGTCTCGGCCGTGGTTGACCACGGTGACCGGTTCTTCGTAGTCACCACTCTGCAAATGGCCGACGAAGCCCGGCGAGCGCACGAGGTTGGTGATGCGCTGGCCGCGGTCACGTTGCGGATCGAGGCCGAAGTGATCGGCCGAGGCCGAGTTCATCCAGCTGATCTGCTCGTCCGCGTCGAGCATCAGCACCCCGTTGGGCGAGGCCTCGATGGCCGACAGGAACTGCGTCAACTGGCGCTTTTCCTGAGCCAGCATGCGGTCACGCGACTGCAGCGCGCGCTCGATGTAGTAGGCCAGCTCACCCCACAGCTCGCCACCGCGCGGGGCCGAGCCGACGCTCGGGTCACGCAGCCAACGCAGCACCCGGTAGGCCCGCAGGACGTCACGGGCGCTGCCCACGGCGATGCCCAGCGCCGCGCCGATCCAGGCGCCAAGCTCCAGGCGGTGGAAGAAGGACTCGCCCAGCCAGCCACCAACGGCCGCGCCGATGCTCATCCAAGTGACCAGCCAAAGCCAGCGACCGAACAGGGCGCTCATGGAACGCCCGCCTCTCGAACAACAACCGGCATCAGCTGGCCGTCGCGACCGCGCGCGTCAGGCGGTAGCCAGCGCCGCGCACCGTCTCGACCATCTGCGCACATTGCGCCGGCGCCAGCGCTTCGCGCAGGCGCTTGACATGCACGTCGACCGTGCGCTCCTCGATGAAGACGTGGTCGCCCCAGACGCGGTCGAGCAGCTGGGCCCGGCTGTGGACACGCTCGGGGTGGGTCATGAAGAAGTGCAGCAGGCGGAACTCGGTCGGGCCGACCTTGATCTCCTGTCCGGCCATCCCGGTGACGCGGCGGGTCGACGGATCGAGCCGCAGCGCGCCGACCTCGACCGCGCTGTCCAGCGCCTCAGGCAGGCGACGCCGCAGCACGGCGCGGATGCGCGCCAGCAGCTCGCCCGGGGAAAACGGCTTGGTGAGGTAGTCGTCCGCACCGGCGTCCAGGCCCAGGACCTTGTCGGCTTCTTCGGCCCGTGCGGTCAACAAGATGATGGGCAGCTCGCGGGTGCGCGCGCTGGCACGCCAGCTGCGGGCCAGCGACACGCCCGACTGGCCGGGCAGCATCCAGTCCAGCAGGGCGACATCGGGCAACACCGCATCGACCGCTGCCTGGGCCTGCTCGGCACTGGCGGCCAGCGTCACCTCGTAGCCAGCATGGCGCAGGTTGATCGCCACCAGCTCGGCGATCGCAGCCTCGTCTTCAACCACCAGAACTCGGCTCATGAGTCTCGGCTCCGGGGCTTGTCAGCGCACCACCGACTCGACGACGTCGAGCGGGTTGTGGCGCACGTCGGTGCCCTTGACGATGTAGATGATCTGCTCGGCCAGGTTCTTGGCGTGGTCGCCCACGCGCTCGATGGCCTTGGCCACGAAAACCAGGTCGATCGAGGCCGAGATCGTGCGCGGGTCTTCCATCATGTAGGTGATGAGCTTGCGCATCAGGCCGTCGAACTCGGCATCGATCTCGTTGTCCTGCTTGATGACTTCCAGCGCCTGCTGGGCATCCAGACGGGCAAAAGCATCGAGCGCCTTGCGCAACAGCGCGGCGGCCAGTTGCGATTCGAAGGTCACGTCACTGACCGGCAGACGCAGGCGGCTGGACACGCCGGTGTTGACCAGTCGCTCCACGGTGCGGGCGATGCGGGCGGCCTCGTCGCCGACACGTTCGAGGTTGCCGATGGTCTTGGACACCGCGATCAGCAGGCGCAAGTCACGCGCCGTCGGCTGACGCCGGGCGATGATGGTCGACAGGTCACGGTCGATCTCGACCTCGAGCTGGTTGACCCGTTCCTCGGTCGAAATGACCTGCGCGGCCACGTCGCTGCTGAAGTTGGCCAGGGCCCAGACGGCCTGGACGACCTGGGACTCGACCAGCCCCCCCATTTCGAGCACGCGGGTCGAGATGGCGCTGAGTTCGGCGTCGAACTGGCTGGACAGATGCTTTTCCATGATGGGCTCCTGGCGCTTCAGCCGAAGCGGCCGGTGATGTAGTCCTCGGTCTCGCGACGCTTGGGCTGCATGAAGATGTCTTTCGTCGCGCCGAACTCGACCAGGTCGCCCAGGTACATGTAGGCGGTGTAGTCCGAGCTGCGCGCGGCCTGCTGCATGTTGTGGGTCACGATCACGACCGTGTAGTCGCTCTTGAGCTCGTCGATCAGCTCCTCGATCTTGCCCGTGCTGATCGGGTCCAGCGCCGAACAGGGTTCATCGAGCAGCAGGACCTCGGGCTTGATGGCGATGCCGCGCGCAATGCACAGGCGCTGCTGCTGACCACCCGACAGGCCCGAGCCGCTCTTGTCGAGCTTGTCCTTGACCTCGTTCCACAAGGCGGCCTTCTTCAAGGCCCATTCGACCCGCTCGTCCATCTCGACCCGCGGCAGGTTCTCGAACAGCTTCACGCCAAAGGCGATGTTGTCGTAGATCGACATCGGGAAGGGCGTGGGCTTCTGGAACACCATGCCGACGCGGGCACGGACCAGCGAGACGTCGTCCTTGGAGGTCAGGATGTTCTCGCCGTCCAGCAGGATCTCACCCTCGGCGCGCTGCTCGGGGTAGAGCTCAAACATGCGGTTGAAGGTGCGCAGCAGCGTCGACTTGCCGCAGCCCGACGGCCCGATGAAGGCAGTGACCTTCTTCTCGGGAATGTCCAGGTTGATGTTCTTCAGGGCGTGGAAGTGCCCGTAGTAGAAGTTGAGGTTGCGCACCGCCAGCTTGGTCTGGCCGGTCACGCTGTTGTCCACCTTGGCGTCCATGGTCTGGGATCTCCGACGGGTTCGTTCAGTGCTTGTTGCGCAGGAAGACACGCGCGACGATGTTGAGCGCGAGCACGCCCACGGTGATCAGGAAGACGCCGGCCCAGGCCAGCTTCTGCCAGTTCTCGTAGGGGCTCATCGCGAACTTGAAGATGGTCACCGGCAGGCTGGCCATGGGCTCGACCAGGCTGGCGGTGAAGAACTGGTTGGACAGCGCCGTGAACAGCAGCGGCGCGGTCTCGCCCGAGATGCGGGCAATGGCCAGCAGCACGCCCGTGATGACGCCGGCACGGGCCGACTTCAGGGTGATGGTCAGGATGACCTTCCACTTCGGCGTGCCCAGCGCATAGGCCGCCTCACGCAGCGCGTTCGGGATCAGGCTGAGCATGTTCTCGGTCGTGCGGATCACCACCGGCACCACGATCAACGCGAGCGCCAGCACGCCGGCGAAGCCCGAGAAGCTCTTGAAGCGTGCGACCCAGACCGCGTAGATAAACAGGCCGATGACGATGGACGGCGCCGACAACAAGATGTCGTTGATGAAGCGCGTGGTGCGGCCCAGCCAGGTGTCGACACCGTATTCGGCCAGGTAGATGCCCGCGAGGATGCCCACCGGCGTGCCGATCAGCGTGGCCAGCGTGACCATGATCAGGCTGCCGAAGATGGCGTTGGCCAGACCCCCGGTCTCGGCCTGCGGCGGCGGGGTCATCTCGGTGAACAGCGACAGGCTCAGCCCGCCGATGCCCAGCGTGATGGTCTCCACCAGGATCCACATCAGCCAGAAGATGCCGAAGGCCATGGCCCCCAGCGACAGGGTCAGCGCGATCTGGTTGACCAGCTTGCGGCTGCGGTGCCGGGCCAGACGGGTGGCGTGCAGGGTGGCGTCCATGATCAGCGTCCCTCGCCCTTCTTGAGTTGGGCCAGCAGGATTTTCGAGAAGGTCAGCACCACGAAGGTGATGAAGAACAGCACCAGACCCAAATAGATCAGCGAAGCCTGATGCAAGCCTTCGGCGGCCTCGGCGAACTCGTTGGCCAGCGCCGAGGTGATGCTGTTGGCAGCCTCGAAGACAGACAGCGAGTCGAGCTGGTTCATGTTGCCGATCACGAAGGTGACCGCCATGGTCTCGCCCAGCGCGCGGCCAAGTCCAAGCATGACGCCGCCGACCACGCCGGTCTTGGTGTAGGGCAGGACGACCTTGGAGACAACCTCCCAGGTGGTCGCGCCCAGCCCGTAGGCGGATTCCTTGAGCATCGGCGGCGTGACCTCGAAGACGTCGCGCATCACCGAGGCGATGAAGGGAATGATCATGATGGCCAGGATGACACCGGCCGAGAAGATGCCGATGCCCACCGGCGGGCCGCTGAACAGCGAGCCGATGAAGGGCATGCCCTGGGTCAGCGCCTGCAGCGGTTGCTGCACATAGGTGGCGAGCACCGGACCGAAGACCAGCAGGCCCCACATGCCGTAGACGATCGACGGCACGGCCGCGAGCAGTTCCACCGCGATGCCCAGCGGCCGCTTGAGCCAGCCGGGCGACAGCTCGGTCAGGAAGAGCGCGATGCCGAAGCTCACGGGCACCGCGATCAGCAGCGCGATGATGGAGGTCATCAGCGTGCCGTAGATCATCACCAGGCCGCCGTAGCGGTTCTGGACCGGATCCCATTCCGCCGTCCACAGGAAAGACAGGCCGTATTCGCGGATCGCCGGCATCGCCCCGATCACCAGGGATCCCAGGATGCCGGCCAGCAGGGCCAGCGTCAGCCATGCGGCGCCCTGGGCCAGGCCCGCGAACACCGCGTCGGCCCAGCGCAGTCGCTTGACCGGTCGCGGCGCGGGCGAGCCGGATGTCACGTTGTCAGAAGTCATGGTCGGCAAGGAAGCGGCGGGTAGGGTGGCTGCCACGGAACCTCCAGGTGCGCATCACGTTGAAAGGCCCGGCGGCGAGGCATCTTGCCTTGCGCCCGCCGGGCCGTGTAGGGGGTAAATCAGCGCCGGAGCGCCCGCGTCACTTGTAGGCGACGGCGCTGCCGTCTGCACCCTTGATGACGCCCCACTGCTTGCGCACCAGTGCCTTGACCGGGTCGGGCAGCGCCACGTACTCGAGGTCGCTGGCCATCTTGTCGCCCTGGGTGTAGGCCCACTCGAAGAACTTCAGCGAGGCGCTGGCCTGGGCCGGCTTGTCCTGCTTGGCGTGCATCAGGATGAAGGTGGCGCCCGTGATCGGCCAGCTGTCCTTGCCCGGCTGCTCGGTCAGCACCTGGTAGAAGGACTTGTTCCAGTCCGCACCGGCAGCAGCCGCCTTGAAGTTGGCATCGTCGGGCGACACGTAGTTGCCAGCCGCGTTCTTCAGCTGCACGTGCGACATCTTGTTCTGCTTGGCGTAGGCGTACTCGACATAGCCGATCGAGTTGGGCAGGCGCTGCACGAAGGCCGACACGCCCTCGTTGCCCTTGCCACCCGCACCGGTCGGCCAGTTGACGGCGGTGCCCTCACCGACCTTGGCCTTCCACTCGGCGTTCACCTTCGACAGGTAGTTGGTGAAGATGAAGCTGGTGCCCGAACCGTCGGCGCGACGCACGACCGAGATCGCGGCGTCCGGCAACGGCACGCCGGCGTTCAGCTCGGCGATGGCCTTGTCGTCCCACTTGGTGATCTTGCCCAGGTAGATGTCGCCGAGCACAGCGCCGGTCAGCTTGATCTGGCCCGGTTGGATGCCCTTGATGTTGACCACCGGCACCACACCGCCGATGACCGTCGGGAACTGGATCAGGCCATCCTTGGCCAGTTCCTCATCGGTCAGCGGCGCGTCGGAGGCACCGAAGTCGACGGTCTTGCCCTTGATCTGGCGGATGCCAGCACCGGAGCCGACCGATTGGTAGTTGATGCGCGCACCGGTCGCCTTGTTGTAGGCATCGGCCCACTTGGCATACACCGGCGCCGGGAAGGAGGCGCCCGCGCCCGTCACGTCCTGGGCTGCGACCGAGCCGGCAGCGCCGAAGAGCGCCACGGCGGTCAGGCCGGAAGCGAAGGAGGAGAGCCAGTTGACGTTCTTCATGGTGGATCGACCTTTCTAGTCCAGGACGCAACTTGCGTCGACGTCTGGACTGTAGAAAGGCTCCATGACGGTCATGTGACAGTCGTTGTCACGATGACCGCTTCCTCAGCGGGAATGCTGCACAAACCACACCGGGCCCCCGCCCGGGCCCGTCACATGACCGGCAGCAACGGTCACAAAGCCGTCATGCGGCGACGGCCGCAGCGGCCAGACGATCGGCGCAGGCCCTGGCCACGCTGGCGTCTTGCGCCTCGACCATCACGCGCAGCACCGGCTCGGTGCCGGAGGCGCGGATCAGCACCCGGCCCGTTTGCCCCAGCTCGCGGCCGATGGCGGCCTGTTCCTCGGCCAGCACGGTGTTGGTCTTCCAGTCCGAGCCGTTCTTCAAGCGGACGTTGATCAGCGTCTGCGGGAACAGCTCGACGCCCTCCAGCAGCTCGGCGATCGAGCGGCCGTTGCGCTGCTGCGCCTGCAGCACCTGCAGCGCGCTGACGATGCCGTCGCCGGTCGTGTGCTTGTCCAGCGCCAGCAGGTGGCCCGAGCCCTCGCCGCCCAGCTGCCAGCCGTGGCGAACCAGCTCTTCGAGCACGTAGCGGTCGCCGACCTTGGCACGCACAAAATCAACGCCCCGGCGGCCGAGCGCCAGTTCGACGGCCATGTTGGTCATCAGCGTGCCGACCGCGCCGCGCACCGGCTCGCCCTGGGCCAGCCGGTCGGCCACCATGACGTAGAGCAGTTCGTCGCCGTTGTAGAGACGGCCGGAACGGTCGACCAGCTGAAGGCGGTCGGCATCGCCGTCGAGCGCGATGCCGTAGTCGGCGCCGTGCTGGGCCACCGCAGCGACCAGGGCCTGTGGCGAGGTGGCGCCCACGCCGTCGTTGATGTTGATGCCGTCGGGCTCGCAGCCGATCCGGATGACGTCGGCGCCCAACTCGTGGAAGACATCCGGTGCGACGTGATAGGCGGCACCGTGGGCCGCGTCGACGACGATCTTCAGGCCCTTGAGCGACAGCTCGTTGGAGAAGGTCGACTTGCAGAACTCGACATAGCGGCCGGGCGCGTCCGACAGCCGGCGCGCCTTGCCGATGCGCGAGGAATCGGCCCATTGCGGCGGCAGGTCGATGGCAGCCTCGACCTCCAGCTCCCAGGCATCCGACAGCTTCTCGCCCCGGGCCGAGAAGAACTTGATGCCGTTGTCCATGTAGGGGTTGTGCGAAGCGCTGATCACCACGCCCAGGCTCAGGCGCAGGGCCCGCGTCAGGTAGGCCACCGCTGGCGTGGGCAGCGGGCCGGTCAGCATCACGTCGACGCCGGCCGAGTTCAGGCCCGCCTCCAGTGCCGACTCCAGCATGTAGCCGGAGATGCGCGTGTCCTTGCCGATCAGCACCACCGGGCGCTCGTGGGTGCCGCTCAGCACGCGACCGACGGCGTGGCCCAGGCGCAGCACGAAGTCGGGGGTGATGGGCGAGACACCCACTTCGCCGCGGATGCCGTCGGTGCCGAAATACTTTCTGCTCATGTCTGCTCGCTGGGTCGTTGCGGCTGCCCGCGACAGGCGGGTCCGCCGGTGGGTGGCGCGCCACCCGGTGATCGGCCTTCGCGACCGTCAGGCCGCCAGCCTAGGTCAAGCCTCGGTGGGGAACAAGCCGGCGGCACGCCAAACCGCCAGCGCATCGACCGTTGCCGCCACATCGTGCACACGAATGATTCGGGCGCCATGTTGCACCGCAGCCAAGGCCGCCGCGACGCTGCCGTGCACCCGCTCGCCGACCGCCCGTCCCGTGACCGCACCGACCGAGGACTTGCGCGACCAGCCCGCCAGCACCGGATAGCCCAGCGCCAGCAGCGAACGCTGTCCCGGCAACAGGGCGAAGTTCTGCTCAACCGTCTTGCCGAAGCCGATGCCCGGATCGAGCGTGATGCGCGCCGCCGCGATGCCCGCCGTGCGGCAGGCCTCGGCGCGGGCCCAGAGGAAATCCGCCACCTCGGCGACCACGTCGACATACTGCGGCGCCGCCTGCATCGAGCGCGGTTCGCCCTGCATGTGCATCAGGCAGACGCCACAACGCGGGTGGGCGGCCACCAGGTCCAGCGCGCCCGGCTCCTGCAAGGCACGGATGTCGTTGACGATGTCCGCCCCCAGGTCCAGCGCGGCGCGCATCACCGCCGGCTTGCAGGTGTCGACCGAGACCGGCACCCCGAGCGTCAACGCGCCCCGCAGCACCGGCAGCACACGCGCCAACTCGTCGGCCAGGCTGACCGCCGGCGCGCCGGGGCGGCTGGATTCGCCGCCGATGTCGAGGATCTCGGCGCCCTCATCGAGCAAGCGCTCGGCGTGCGCCAGCGCCTCAGCGGCGCCGCGTCCGCCATCGGAGAAGGAATCGGGCGTGACATTGACGATGCCCATCACGCGCGGGTGGCTCAGGTCGATGTCATGCCGGGTGGTCTGCCAGATCTTCACGGACGTGTCGTCCTCCAGGTTGCGGATGGATACAAGGCCACAAACGACTGCGGGACGGCTCAGCCGTCCCGCAGGGTGTCGTTCGTCAGGCCCAGCGCGGCATCAGTGGTGGGCGTGAACCTTCTCGCCGGCCTTCAGGCGGTAGACCGTGCCGCAATAGGGGCACTTGCCTTCGCCGTTCTTGACCACATCGATGTAGACCTTGGGGTGGTTGCTCCAGAGGTCCTGTTTCGGGTTCGGGCAGGCCACCACGCCGGGACCTTGCAGGTCGGCAGCGACAACTTCGACAACGGCTTTCGGGGTGCTCATGGGTGCGTTCCTTGCTGCGTGTTGCTCAAGCGAGGCTCAAACCGGGGTCAGCCACTCGGCGTACTTCGGGTTGCGGCCGTTGACGATGTCGAAGAAGGCCGACTGGATCTTCTCGGTGATCGGCCCGCGCGAGCCAATGCCCAGCTCGATGCGGTCGAGCTCGCGGATCGGCGTCACCTCGGCAGCGGTGCCGGTGAAGAAGGCCTCGTCGCAGATGTAGACCTCGTCGCGGGTGATGCGCTTCTGCACGATCTCCATGCCCAGGTCACGGGCGATGTGGAAGATGGTGTTGCGGGTGATGCCGTTGAGCGCACCGGCCGACAGGTCGGGCGTGTAGATCACGCCGTTCTTGACGATGAACAGGTTCTCGCCCGCGCCTTCGCTGACGAAGCCCGACGGGTCCAGCAGCAGGGCCTCGTCGTAGCCCTCATCGACCGCTTCCATGTTGGCCAGGATCGAGTTGGTGTAGTTGCTGACCGCCTTGGCCTGCGTCATCGTGATGTTGACGTGGTGGCGGGTGTAGCTGGAGGTCTTGACGCGGATGCCGCGCCGCAGGCCCTCTTCGCCGAGGTAGGCACCCCAGGTCCAGGCTGCGACCATCAGGTGGATGGTGTTGCCGCGCGGGCTGACGCCGAGCTTCTCCGAGCCGATCCAGGTCAGGGGGCGGATGTAGCCGCTCTCCAGGCCGTTCTCACGCACGACGGCACATTGCGCGGCGCTGACCTGTTCCTGCGTGAACGGGATCTTCATGCGCAGGATCTTGGCGCTGTTGAACAGCCGTTCGGTGTGCTCGCGCAGGCGGAAGATCGCCGTGCCCTGGGCCGTCTTGTAGGCGCGCACGCCTTCAAAGGCGCCGCAGCCGTAGTGCAGTGTGTGGCTGAGCACGTGGATCTTGGCGTCGCGCCAGTCCACCATCTCGCCGTCCATCCAGATCTTTCCGTCTCGGTCGTGCATCGACATGGGTTGCATCCTCTTTCGGGGCCGCGATTGTAAGTCGGGCCTTTTGGGTGATTTCGTCGCTCAGGGCTCGGCGGCCAGCGGCAGCACCACCGTGAACACGGTGCCTCGACCGGGCGTCGAACGCAGCGCCAGGCCCAGCCCCATCGCGTCGACCATCTGCCGGACGATGCTCAGGCCCAGGCCGACACCCCGACGCGACTCGCCCGGCCGGCGTGCTGCGGCCGTGCCGCGGTGGCCGGGCTCGAACAGGCGCTGGACCTCGTCCTCGCGCAGTCCCACGCCGCTGTCCCAGACTTGCAGCAACACCTGCGTGCCCCGCCGCCTCGCGGCCACCAGCACGCCGCCATCGTCGGTGTAGCGCACGGCATTGCCGATCAGGTTGCGCATGACCCGCTCCAGCAGGCGCGGATCGGCGTCGACCCGCAGGTGCGCGCCACGCCAGCGCAGGTCCAGGCCACGGTCGAAAGCGAGCGGCTGCAGGGCCGGCTGCAGGCGCTGGTAGAGCTCGCCCAGCCGCAGCGGCACGCTCTGCGACTGCAAGGTGCCGGTGGCGCCCCGGCTGTAGTCGAGCAGGTCGTCGATCTGGTGTTCGAGCGCCGCCAGCGTCGCACCCAGTTGGCCAACGATGGCGGCGCTGGTGGCATCCAGAGGGCGGGCCTTCAGGGCGTGGACCAGGAGTCCGATCGCGTGCATGGGCTGGCGCAGGTCGTGGCTGGCGGCCGCCACGGCCTGCAACAGGACGCCGGCCTGTTGCGGGGTTAATGGCAAGGGCGAGTGCAAGGGCAAGGGCTCCGCGCCGGCGCCATCCGGTGGCATCGTCAGGCGCTCAGTGAGACGCGGCCACAGGCGTTGCGGTCACGCCTGAGGCTTGCGGACTGAATTGATGCCGCACCGCGATCACCGCCTGTGTGCGCGAGCTGACGCCCAGGCAGCGCAGCACGGCCGCGACATGGTCCTTGATGGTCTCGACCGACAGCCCCATCTCGCGCGCGATCAGCTTGTTGGGCTTGCCCTCCAGCAGCAGCGCCAGCACCTCGGACTGGCGCGGGGTCAGGCCCAGCGACTCCAGCGAGGTCGGGCTGATCAGCGCCTCCCGGGCGGCAACCCGGTCCACCGGCGTCGGCGCCATCGGCAGCCCGGCATCGAGCAAGGGCTGGGACGGGCTGGCGCGCAAGGTCCTGGCGACGACTGGTGGATCCACATCAAGCGCGGCGCCAGACACGCCCGCCTGCGCCGTGCGGCCGTCAACCGCAGGGTCCTGTCCGACGGGCCAGGCGACCATCGTCGGCCCCAGGCCACCGGCGCCGCTGAACATCTCGGGCACGAAGACGCCGCCCGACATCACCAGCAGCAGGGCCTCGAACAGCATCTCGTTGGTTGCGCGCTTGGGCACGAAGCCCATCGCGCCGCCGTCGATGCAGCGGTCAAGGTCGGCCGGGTCCTCGGAGGCCGACACCACCACGACCGGCAGTTGCGGGTGGGCCGCGCGCAGCTCGACCAGGAAGTCGTAGCCGTCGTGTGCGCCCAGGAACAGGTCCAGCAGGACCAGGTCGAAGCCGTGTGAGCCGAACAACAGGTTGCGGGCCTCGTCGACCGTCTCGGCACCGACCACCCGAACCCCCTCACCCAGTCCACGCACGACGTTCTGCATCGCCGCCAGGATCAGCGGGTGGTCGTCGATCATCAGGACCTTCATGGCGGGACTCTCGGGCGCGGCAGCGGGATAGCCAGTTTAGGGATCCTGCCGATGGGGGCTTCCCCCTTTGCGGGGATTGCAGGGTCCGGGCGATTCAGTGCCGGTCGACCCAGTCACACAGCGGCGCCCACTGTTCCAGGTCCCGCGCGACCCGGCCGGGCGCGACATCCCACAGGCTGGAGCCGTGCGCCGCGAGGTGGACGTAGTTGTGGGTGTCGCGCAGCAGACCCAGCACCGGCACGTCGATCTGCTCGTGCAGCCTGGCCAGGAACTGTTCGAGCTGCTCGGCTGCGTGGGTGTGCTCACGCACGCGGTTGCCGATCACGGCGATCGGCACCTCGGCATGGCGACGGCGCTGGCGCAGCTCGACGATGAATTCGCGCGTGGCGTAGATGTCGAACACGCTGGCCTGCAGCGGCACCACGATGGCGTCGGCCGCCTTCATCACCGCGTCCAGGCGCTTGCCCTGCAGGCCGGCGGGCGTGTCGATGACGGCGTGGCGCGCGCCCTTGGGCAGCTTTCCCAGCGCCTCGGCGTCGGTCGTCCACAGGCCGATGCGGGGCAGCTCAGGTGGCCGCAGCGACAGCCACAAGGCACCGGACTCCTGCCGGTCGACGTCGGCCAGCACGACCGGCGTCCGGTCGTCGTCGGGGGACGCGTTCGCCCGATCGGCCTCGCGCCGGGCCAGGTAGCCGGCCAGGTTGGTGGACAGGGTCGACTTGCCGACCCCGCCTTTCGGGTTCGCCACCACGTAGACGCTCATCGCCGCGCTCCTCCTCGTGACGGCAGCGCCGCTCGGCCGCCGATTCCTGAGCTATGTTAGCGACGTGAAGCCAACCGACCCGCCCTCCTCCGCCCGCGTCCTGGTGCTGCTGGCCCATCCGGACCTGCACCGCTCGCGCGTCAACCGCCGGCTGGCCCAGGCCGCCCGCGACCTGCCGCCCGGCCGCGTTGAGGTCCGTGACCTCTACGCCCTCTACCCGGACTACGCGCTCGACGTGGCCGCCGAACAGGCCGCTCTGAGCGCGGCCGATCTGGTGGTCTGGCTGCACCCGATCCAGTGGTACGCCCCACCGGCGTTGATGAAGCTCTGGATCGACGAGGTGCTGACGCTCGGCTGGGCCTACGGCCATGGCGGCGACGCCCTGCAGGGCAAGGACCTGTGGCTGGCCTGCTCCACCGGCGCCCGCGAGGAGGCCTACCACCCCACCGGCTACAACCGCCACTTCTTCGACGCCTTCCTGCCGCCGCTGGAACAGACCGCCGCGCTGTGCGGCCTGCGCTTCCTGCCGCCGCTGGTGCTGCACGGCGCACATGCGCTGGACGCGCCGCAAATCGAGGCCCACGCGGCGCTGTTCGCACAACGTCTGGCCAGCTACCCGGACTGGCCCGAACTGGCCACCCTGCCGGACTGTGAGGCCTGCGTCACGCCGGATCAGGACCGCCCCCGCAGCGGCGACGTCGCCGCCCTGTCATGAACACCTGCCCATGAACGCCCACGACAACTGGCTGCTGACCAGCCTGATCTTCTTCGCCGCCGCCGTGGTCGGCGTGCCCTTGGCCCGTGCGCTGGGGCTCGGCGCCATCATCGGCTACCTGATCGCCGGCATCGTCATCGGCCCGTCGGGGCTCGGTCTGATCGGCGACCCGCAGACCGTCCTGCATGTGGCCGAGTTCGGCGTGGTGCTGATGCTCTTCCTGGTCGGACTGGAGCTGGAGCCGCGCCGGCTCTGGTCCCTGCGCCGGCCGATCTTCGGCTGGGGCGGCGCGCAGTTGCTGGGCTGCACGCTGGCATTGACCGGGGTCGCGTTGCTGCTGGGACTGCCGTGGCGCTGGGCGCTGGTCGGCGCGCTCGGGCTGGCCCTGTCGTCCACCGCCGTGGCCCTGCAGGTGCTGCAAGAACGCAACCTGCTGAACGCACCGGCAGGGCAGTCGGCCTTTGCGATTTTGCTGTTCCAGGACGTCGCGGCCATCCCCATCCTGGCCTTGCTGCCGCTGCTGGGCAGTGGCCAGGCGGCGGCAGGCAATCCGTGGGTCGAGGCCGGCAAGGCGATCGTCGTGATCGCCGCCATCGTCTTGGGCGGCCGGCTGCTGCTGCGCCACGGCCTGCGCTGGGTGGCGTCGAGTCGCACGCCGGAGGTCTTCACCGCCGCCTCGCTGGGTCTGGTGGTCGGCATCGCCGCGCTGATGCAGGCGGTCGGCCTGTCGATGGCGCTGGGCGCCTTCCTCGGCGGCGTGCTGCTGGCCGAGAGCGAATACAAGCGCGCGCTGGAGACCGACGTCGAGCCCTTCAAGGGCCTGTTGCTGGGCCTGTTCTTCATGGCCGTGGGCATGAGCATCGACTTCGCGGTGCTGCTCGAACAGCCCTGGGTCGTTGCCGGGCTGCTGCTGGGGTTCCTGCTGGTCAAAACCGTGGCGCTGATCGCCCTGGCCCGTGCCATGGGCATCGCGCGGGGCGAGCGGCCGGTCTGGGTGCTGCTGCTGGCGCAAGGCGGCGAGTTCGCCTTCGTGGTTTTCCAGCAGGCCGCCGGAGCGGGCGTGTTCGATGCCGCGACCGCTTCCTTGCTGGTCGGCGCGGTGGCCCTGTCCATGCTGGTCTCGCCGCTGCTGCTGGTGGCCCTGGACCGCTGGCTGCCGGCACCGAAGACGCCCGCCGTCGACCCGGACGCGCAGACGCTGGACAACGAACCGGCCGAGGCGCCGGTGATCGTCTGCGGCTACGGCCGCTACGGCCAGATCGTCGGTCGGCTGCTCTACGCCAGCGGCTTCAAGGCCACGCTGCTGGACCACGACCCCGAACAGGTCGAGGTCATGCGCCGATTCGGCTTTCGCACCCACTACGGCGACGCGACCCGGCTGGACCTGCTGCGCAAGGCCGGCGCGGCCGAGGCCCGTGTCATCGTCGTCGCGGTCGATGACGTCGAGCAGAGCCTGAAGATCGTCGACCTGGTGCAAGCCCATTTCCCGCAGGCTCGCCTGGTGGCGCGGGCCCGCAATGTCCAGCACTTCTACGAGCTGCGCGCACGCGGTGTCGAGCACATCGAGCGCGAGACCTTCGAGGCCGCGCTGTCGAGTGGCCGCAGCGTGCTCGAACTGCTGGGCCACGAACGGCACCACGCCTGGCAGCTCGCCACCAGCTTTCGCCGCTTCAACCGGGGCATGCTCGAGACCAGTCGCCACCACCGTGGCGACCGCGACAAGCTGATCGCGCTGGCCAAGCAAGGCAGCGCCCAGCTCGAAGACCTGTTCGCCCAGGAACGCGCCGCCCGCGAACGACCACGGCGGGGTGCATGGGAAGACTGAGTCCGACCGCGCCGGCTGTCATGACCCGCCTCCTACACTGAACCGGCTCTTCAACCCACGCGGAAGGACACACGATGCAACCCGCCCACCTGTGGTGGATCGCTGCGGCTCTGGCCGTGGCGGCCGAGCTGGCCACCGGCACCTTCTACCTGCTGATGCTCGCGATCGGGCTGGCCGCCGGGGCGCTGGCGGCGCACGGCGGACTGGGCCTCACCGGCCAGATCGTCAGCGCCGCCGTCGTCGGCGCCGGCGCGGTCGCGCTGTGGACCTGGCGGCGCGGCCAGACGCCCGGCGGACCGGCGGCCACGGCCGACCCCGGTCTGAACCTCGACATCGGCGAGACGGTGCACGTCACCGGCTGGGACGCCGATGGCAGCGCCCGCGTCCACCACCGTGGTGCCAACTGGACGGTGCTGTGGGATGGCTCACCGAATGAGCCACCGCCCGGTCCCGGCACCTACACGATCCGCGCGCTGCGCGGCAACCGCTTCATCGTCGGACGCTGAGGCGTCCGGCCACTCAAGACTGGAACCTCCATGGAAACCATCGCCCTTGTCCTGCTGGTCGTCGCGATCATCTTCGTGGTGCGCACCATCAAGGTCGTGCCCCAGCAGCACGCCATCGTGGTCGAGCGCCTGGGCCGTTACCACGCCACGCTCACGCCCGGCCTGAACTTCGTCATCCCCTTCGTCGACCGCGTGGCCTATGGACACTCGCTCAAGGAGATCCCGCTGGACGTTCCCAGCCAGGTCTGCATCACGCGCGACAACACCCAGCTGCAGGTCGACGGGATCATCTATTTCCAGGTCACCGACGCCAAGCTGGCCAGCTACGGCAGCAGCAACTACGTCATGGCCATCACCCAGCTGGCGCAGACCACGCTGCGCAGCGTGATTGGCAAGATGGAGCTGGACAAGACCTTCGAGGAGCGCGAGCTGATCAACGCGGCGGTCGTCGCCGCGCTGGACGAGGCGGCGCTGAACTGGGGCGTCAAGGTGCTGCGCTACGAGATCAAGGACCTGACGCCGCCGGCCGAGATCCTGCGGTCGATGCAGGCCCAGATCACCGCCGAGCGCGAGAAGCGCGCGCTGATCGCCGCTTCCGAAGGCCGGCGCCAGGAGCAGATCAACATCGCCACCGGCCAGCGCGAGGCCTTCATCGCCCGTTCGGAAGGCGAGAAGCAGGCCGAAATCAACAAGGCGCTGGGCGAGGCCGCCGCGATCACCGCCGTGGCCGAGGCCACCGCCGACGCGATCCGCAAGATCGCCGCTGCCATCGAGCAACCCGGCGGCACGCAGGCGGTCCAGCTCAAGGTCGCCGAGAAGGCGGTCGACGCCTACGGCCAGTTGGCCAAGACCAACAACACGATGATCGTGCCGGGCCACATGGGCGAGGTCGCCGGGCTGATCGGCACGGCCATGGCGCTGTTCAAGCAGGGCGACGCAGCACCCAAGGCCTGAGGCAGCAGCCCTCTCGGCCCTTTCAGCGCGCGAACAGACCCTGGTGCTGTTCGCGCAACAGGTTCTTCTGCACCTTGCCCATCGCGTTGCGCGGCAGGTCAGCGACCACGAAGGCGCGCTTGGGGACTTTGTAGTTGGCGATCTGCGACTTGAGCGCCGCCACCAGCGCGTCCGCGTCCAGCGTCACGCCGGCCTTGGGCACCATGACGGCCACCACGCCCTCGCCGAAGTCCGGGTGCGGCACGCCGATCACCGCCGACTCGGCCACGCCGGGCATGTCGTTGAGGTAGCCCTCGATCTCGGCCGGGTAGACGTTGTAGCCGCCGCTGATGATCAGGTCCTTGCTGCGGCCAACGATGGTCAGGTAGCCCCGGGCATCGAAGCGGCCGACGTCGCCGGTCTTGAACCAGCCATCGGCGGTGAACTCCTCGGCGGTCTTCTCGGGCATGCGCCAGTAGCCGCCAAAGACGTTCGGGCCGCGCACCTGCACATGCCCGATCTCATCGGCCGGCAGGTTGGCACCCGCATCGTCGACCACCCGCACGCCCACGCCCGGCAAGGCTGGTCCGACCGTTCCACCCACCCGTTCGCCGTCACTGGCGCGGCAGGGGTTGGAGGTCAGCATCACCGTTTCGCTCATGCCGTAGCGCTCCAGGATGACGTGGCCGGTGCGGTCCTCCCAGTCGCGGAAGGTCTCGATCAGCAGCGGTGCCGAGCCCGAGACGAACAGCCGCATGCGGGCACAGGCCGCGCGCGTCAGGCCGCCTTCCTGCAGCAGCCGCACGTAGAGCGTGGGCACGCCCATGAAAACCGTCGCGCGCGGCAGGCGTTCGATCACCGCGCGCGGGTCGAACTTCGCCAGCCAGAGCATCTTGCTGCCATTGAGCAGCGCGCCGTGGCTGGCCACGAACAGGCCATGCACATGGAAGATCGGCAAGGCATGGATCAGCACATCGCCGGGCTGCCAGTCCCACACGTCCTTGAGCACCTGCGCGTTCGACAGCAGGTTGGCGTGGCTGAGCATGGCGCCCTTGCTGCGCCCGGTCGTGCCGCTGGTGTAGAGGATGGCGGCGAGTTCGTCAGGCCCGCGACGGGCGATCTCATGCTGGTCGCTGAAGTGGCTGGCGCGTTCGAGCAGCGTGCCGCTGCGGTCGTCGTCGAGCGTGAAGACATGGGCCACGCCATGCTGGAAGGCCAGCTTGCTCAGCCACGGGAAGTTGCGCGAGGCGCAGACCACGACGGCCGGCTCGGCATTGCCGATGAAATAAGCCAGCTCGGCCTGCTGGTAGGCCGTGTTCAGCGGCAGGTAGACGAAGCCCGCACGCAGCGTGGCGAGGTAGAGCAGCAACGCCTCGACCGACTTCTCGGTGTGCGCGGCGATGCGGCTGCCGGCGGGGATGTCCAGGGAGGCCAGCAGGTTGGCGAGCATCGCGCTGGCGCGGTCGAGGTCGCGCCAGGAATAGACCAGGCCGGTGTCGGTCTCGATCGCGGCGGCATCGAGGTCGGCCGGGAAGGCGGCGCGCAGGGCGGCGAACAGGTTGGCGTTGGCGGTCATGTCGGGTCGTCGAAGGACAGGCAGGAACGGTGGATGCAGTGGCGCGTGCGTCGCCTCACGCGCCCTTGAAGCGGGGCATGCGCTTCTCGATGAAGGCGGTGATGCCCTCGCGGTGATCGGGGCCGCTGGCGTATTCGGCCAGCGCGGCGCGCTGCGTCTCGGTGAAGGTGAACTGGGCCGCCACCAGGCGCAGCGTGCGCTTGTTCAGGCGGGCGGCCAGCGGCGCACCGGCGGCGATGCGCTGGGCCGTCGCGGCGGCCTCGTCGGCCACCAGTTCGTCGGCGACGACGCGGTGAACGAGGCCGCGCTGGCGCGCCGTGCTGGCGTCCAGCAGGCGGGCTTCGAGCAGGATCTCGGCGGCGGTCGCCAGCCCCGCCACGCGCACCACGCCGGCCATCTCGTCAGGCGCCATCGGGAAGCCCAGCCGCGCGATCGGTGCGCCGAAGCGGGCACTCGCGCCCGCGATGCGCAGGTCGCACTGGCAGGCGATCTCCAGCCCACCGCCCACGCAGGCCCGCTCGATCTGCGCCACCAGCGGGATGTCGCAGCGGTAGAGCGCATCCAGCGCCGGGCCGACCACCTGCTCATGGAAATGGCGCAGCCGCTCGGGCTCGAAGCGGAAGGCAGGGAACTCCTCGATGTCGCCACCCGACACGAAGGTGCCGCCCTCGCCCCGCACGATCAGGCAACGCAGCGCCGGCGAGCGCTCGGCCAAACCGTCGAGCCGCTCGCGCAGCTGCTGCCACATCGCCACGCTCATCGCATTGAGCTTGCCGGGGTGGGACAAGGTCAGCACCGCCACGTCGGGCAGGCTGGCGTGGGGTTCGAGGCGGACCTCGGCGGCGACGGTCATGCGGGACTTCCTGGGTCGACGACAGCGCGCCAGTATCGCGGCGCGGACGGCGACGCCCGCCTCAGTCCAGCTTGGCGCCAGAGGCGTTCGCCACCTCGGCCCAGCGCTTGAGCTCGTTGGTCACGAAGTCGGCATAGGCCTTGCCGTACTGGTTGGGCAGCTCGGCGCCCAGGCCGTTCCAGACCGCCTTGATCTCGGGGGTGGCGTAGGCCTTGCGCAGCTCCTCGGTCATGCGCGCGATGGCCTCGGGCGGCGTCCCCTTGGGGGCCCACAGGCCGTACCAGGTCGCCACCTGATAGGTCGGCACACCGGCCTCGGCGGCGGTCGGCACGTCCGGGAAACCAGGTGCGCGCTGGCTGCCGGCCACCGCCAGCGCCTTGATGCGTCCGCCCTTGATGTGCGCGGCCGACGAGCCCAGGCCGTCGAACATCACGTCGACCTGACCGGCCATCAGATCCTGCAGGGCCGGTCCCGCGCCGCGGTACGGAATGTGGGTGATGAAGGTGCGCGTCTGCAGCTTGAACAGCTCGCCGGCCAGGTGGTGCGAGGTGCCGTTGCCCGCCGAGCCGTAGTTCAGCTTGCCCGGCTTGCTGCGCACTTCCTTCAGGAAATCGATCAGGTTGGTCGCAGCCACCTTCTGCGGGTTGACGACGATGACCTGCGGCACGCTGGCCAGCAGGGCAACCGGCACGAAGTCCTCTTGCAGCTTGTAGTCCAGCTTCGGGTACATGGCCGGTGCGATCGCGTGGTGCACCGCGCCCATGAACCAGGTGTAGCCATCGGGCGCGGCCTTGGCCGCCAGCGTCGCGCCGACGTTGCCGCCCGCCCCACCCTTGTTGTCGATGATGACCTGCATGCCCAGCTGCTTGGTGAGCTGGGCCGTCAGCGGACGCGCAAACGCATCGGTGCCACCGCCGGCCGGGAAGGGCACGACCCAGGTGATGGGCTTGCTCGGCCACGCCTGCGCCTGCACGCCGCCCGCGGCCAGCAAGGCACCCAAGCCGAGCCCCGTGGCCAGCAGCAAGCGACGACGCATCGCCGGTCGATCAAGGGTCTGGAAGAACGGCTGCGTCGACGGTGGCATGGAGGCTCCTGGGTTGGGATCGCGATCCTAGGCAGGCCACCCGCCCCTGCCCATCCGGGCTCACCCGCCGTTCGTTCAGCCGTGCGGCCAGATCCCGTCCATCAGCAGCTTCAGACCGGTCAGCAGCATGCCCAGCTGCACCAGGCGATAGAACCAGCGGGTCGACACCCGCCGGGTTGCCCAGACGCCCAGGATCACGCCGCCGGCCGCGACCGGCACCAGCACCGCCGAGGTGGCCAGGTTGCGGGCGTCGAACAGGCCCAGCAGCGCATAGGGCACCCATTTGGCGAGGTTGATGGTGGCGAAGAACACCGCCGAGGTGCCGGCATAGGCCAGCGGTTCCATCCGGCGCGGCAGCAGGGCCATCGCGATCGGCGGTCCGCCGCCATGGGCGACGAAGCTGGTGTAGCCCGACAGCAGCGCCAGCGTGGCGGTCTGGCCGTGGCCGGGCAGCGGTGCATCGGCGCGCGGCGGCCACACCAGCTGCTGGGCCAGGAACAGCAAGGTGATGACGCCCACGATGCCGGCCACCACATGCCCGGGCAGCAGGCCGAAGCTCAGCCAGCCGATCACGATGCCGGCCAGCCCGGCGGGCAGCAACTGCCTCAGGACTGCTCGGTCGAGCGAGCGGCGCAAGCTCCACAGCGCCATCGCGTCGGCCACCGCCAGCAGCGGCAGCATCACCGCAGCGGCCTGCGGCACCGGCATGGCGACCGCCAGCAGCGGCGTCGCCAGCGAGCCCATGCCCGAGGCGAAGCCCGACTTCGACAGACCCAGCAGCAGCACCGCCGGCAGCGCCACCCACCAGAAGGCGGGATCGGTGATGACGCCGGTCACAAGATGGCGCAGGCCGTGTCGAAGTCCAGCCGCGGCGCGCGCGGGCGCAGGGCCGCCGGATCACCGTGGCCGATGTTGCAGACCACCATCGACTTCAGGCCGGTGCCGGCGAAGAACTCGGCGTCCACGCCGGGGGCATCGAAGCCGCCCATCGGACCCGCGTCCAGGCCCAGAGAGCGCACCGCCAGGATGAAGTAGCCGATCTGCAGGCCCGCGTTCAAGGTCGAGGCACCCTCGCGCATCGCGAGCTTGTCGGCCAGCTGCTCGCGCAGGCCTTCGCGGTGCGGGGCCAGCGTCGGCAGATGCTGGTGGAAGTCGACGTCGCGGGCCAGGATTGCCACGGCCGGCGCCAGGCCGGTCTTGGCGCGGTTGCCATCGGCCATCAGCGGCAGCAAGCGGGCGCGGGCCTCGGGGCTCTGGACGAAGCGCACGCGCAGCGGCGAGAAGTTCATGGCCGTCGGACCCCATTTCGTCAGCTCGTAGAGCTGGCGCAACTGGGCGTCGCTGACCGGCTTGTCCAGCCAGGTGCCGTGGGTGCGTGCATCGGTGTAGAGGCGCGCCAGCGCGGCATCGTCAAGGGCAGTGTCAAAGGACATGGGGATGGGTTCGGATGAAGGGGGAAGGGCCCGCCGCGCGGAACGCGCGACCGGTGCACTGCACAATTCTCGGATGTTCACCCCCAGCCAGCACGACGTCCGCCGTTTCTTCTGCAAGACCTGGCGCCAGCACCAGGCCAGCGAGCCCCTGTCGCCGATGGAGACGCTGGCCGCCGAGTGGATCGCCCGCCACCCCGAATACCACGCCGACCTGGCCGACGAAGCCGCCGCGCTGGCCGCCGTCTACACGGTCGACGACGGCCGCACGAATCCCTTTCTGCACCTGTCCATGCACCTGTCGATCAGCGAACAGTGCTCGATCGACCAGCCGCGCGGCATCCGTCAGGCGGTCGAGCTGCTGGCCGCCAAACGTGGCGAGCTGCATGACGCGCACCACGAGGTGATGGACTGCCTCGGCGAGATGCTCTGGCAGTCCCAGCGCAGCGGCCTGCCGCCCGATCCGCACGCCTACCTCGACGCGGTGCGGCGGCGCGCGACGCGCTGAACAACACCCGCCCCGCGTCGCCTCGCCCTCAGCGCAGTGTTTGGGGCTGTGCTTTGGGCAGCCGTCGACCCTGATCGTCGTACAGGTCCAGCTCCAGCAAGCCGGCAGCCGGGACGGGCAGCAAGACCCGCAGGTCGCGCCTGCCGATCTCGGGCGGATCGAGGTCGACCGGCCAGACCTCGTGATCGACCGTCTGACCGTCGACCAGCGTGAGCCGAAGCCGCCAGGCAGCCAGCCGGAGCGGTTCGGTCTGCGGGGTGGGTGGATCGGCCGTGGCCACGACCGGGGCGAAGCTGACCTGGCCGCCCGCCACCTGGGCGTGAACCCGCCAGGAGCCTTGCACCGGCGCGGTCCAGGACGGCTGCTCCGGGCTCTTCGGCTCGTCGTTGGCATGGGCCAGTTCGTCGTCGTCCGGGAAAGCTCGGCCGCTGTCGCCCCCTCCGCCACAGGCCGCCAGCGCCAGGGTGGCCAGCAGGACCAGGCCCCGAGTCCACCGACCCCATCGGGCCCTGAAAGTTGTCGTCATCGTCCGTCCTCGAAAAGTGCTTCAGCAGGGATGAACTTTTCTCGGTCGGACGAACGGCCTCAATGACACGTTTGAGGCAAACCCGAGCATCGGCTCCCCAGGTCTAGGGAGGCGCTTGCGGAAGCTTTCAGATCAAGGCGGCGGGAGCAGGTCGAGCAGGCCCAGCTCGGCCGCGCTCTCACGCACGACGGTCAGCCAGCGCGGCTCGCCGGTCGCAGCAGCGACTTGGGCCTGTTCGACCGCCCGGGCCAGCGCGGCGCGTGCCTCGGCTGGGCGACCGCGACGGGCCTCGACATGTGCAAGGTTGTTGGCCAGCGCCGCGCCGGGCGACGCGGCCAGCGCGCGCTGAAGGAGCGCCGCAGCCTCGTCCAGCCGGCCCGCGTCGACCAGCCGGTTGGACGCGCCCAGCGCCACCACGGGACGCAGTGCGGCATCCGTCGACGACGCGGCCAAGGCCAGCCACACCGCCAGCGCATCGGCCGGCGCGGCCACGCGGTCGACGTCCAGCGCGGCCTGTTCAAGCGCCACCACGTCTTGATCGAGCGGCAGTTCACCGGGCTTCAACAGCAGCGCCGACCAGTGGCCGGCGCGCGCCCAGGTGTGTTCGAAGGTCTCCCACGGCAGGCGCTGCGCCGGTTCGTCACCGCTGCGCAGGATCAGCTCGCGGGTCTGGCGGTCATGGCCGACCAGCACCGCGTAGTGCCAGCGCGCGAACCAGGGGCCATACCAGGCGCCCGGCCCGCCCAGGCCCAGGTTCTGCAACACGACCACCGGACGGCCAGCGTCGAGTTCATCGAACAGGCCGGACAAGGTCTGCGGACCGCGCAGCGTGTAGGCCCCGTAGCGCCGGCCGGCGGCCAGCATCTCGGTGGTCAGGCTGCCGCCGCGTGCCGGCAGGTAGGAGGCCGAGGCCAGCACCGCCGGATCCGCCGGTCGACCGATGGCCGCCAGCGCACTGGCCAGCGCCAGCGGCCCGCAATGGCGCGCCTGCGCCGCATCGGTCGGCGCGAAGAACGGCACATCGACCAGTTCGGTGCGCAGCGGCCGCCCGGCCGGCGGGCCGGCTGAACGCCCGGCTGAACGCATCTGCGCGACCAGTTCGGCCGTCTGCGGCGGCGGAAACAAGCTGGCGCAGCCACCCAGTCCGAGCGTGAGCACCAGCAGGCTCGTGCCGACCCAGGCCGGCACGGCGGATCGCATGAGGCTCAGCGGATCGAGCGGGTGAACGGAAAGATCTTCGTGAAGCCGAGGATGTCGGTCACCAGCAGCACCAGGAAGACAAACACCACCGTGTCGAGCACCCCGCTCGCACCAGCGGGCGCCTGATCCATCTCGGCGGCCAGGGCCTGCGCCTGACTGTCGCTCAAGGCGGCGATGCGCAAGCGGGCCTGGGCAGGATCGACGCCCCGGTCGACCAGTGCCTGCACAACCTCGGGCCGGTCGACGGCAGCCAGCAACTGACGTTGTGCCGGGCCCAGGCTGGCCTGCGCCTGCGCATCGGCCAAGACCTCGGCGCCCACCATGCCGGCCTGCGCCGTGCCCACCACACCGCCGAAGCTCAGGCTGGTGATGACCAGGCTGGCAAGCAGGCGACGGGCGATCGAAGGACGTTGGATGGCGAACGACGGGGTGCGGTCAGCACACATGGCAAGACTCCTGAAACGGTCACGTTGGCGATGCTTGCCGCCCGAAAACCCAAGCGGCATCCGAGCAGGAATCTAGCGCAGTGGGAGGGGTGGGGTGTGACGACTTGCACGCTCGTCGGGTCAAAGGTTCTGGAGGTCGACGGCCTCAGGCACCTCGCCAGCCGCCAGTCTTGTTGACGCCAGCTCGTCCAGCTCGAAATTCTCAAGTCGATCCATCAAGGCGTCGTAGGCGGGCGCCGGCACGCAGTAGAAGACCGGCACGTTGCGACGGAGGATGGCGACTGGACAGCCTTCACCAGCGGCCAGGATCGCCGAAGGATTGCGCCTGAAATCGGAGATGCTGGCGGTGCTGGAAGCCATGATGGCGCGTGACATGTGGACCCCTCGATGTTTTGACCAGCCATGCTAGTTGCCGCAAAAGATCCGCCCGCAATGGATCAGTCCGCTGCCGATTCCGGTTTCTGGTCCAGACACGCTCGCCTGACGGACCTCGTGCCCACAACGCGGCTTCGCACCCTCACGTTCGCGCGGGCTTCCAAGGCCGGCTGATACGCTTCCGGGCATGTCGTTCTCCTCACCTGCGAACACTGCCTCAGCACGGCCTTCGCGCGCCACCTTCACCGCCACCCAAGCCGCCATCACCCTCGCGCTCTGCCTGGGCCTGCAGCCGGCCACCACCGACCTTTATCTGCCCGCCCTGCCGCTGCTGACGCGCGAGCTGGGCACGGTGGTGTCGACCGCGCAGCTCACCATGTCGACGCTGATCCTGGCCTTCGGGCTGGCGCAGCTGGTCTGGGGCCCGGTGGCCGACCGCTATGGGCGTCGGCCGGTGCTGCTGCTGGGCATCGTGCTCTACACGCTGGCGGTGCTGGCGGGCATGAGCGCGCCGAACATCGGTTTCCTGATCGTCGCCCGAGGCGCGCAAGGTGCGGCGCTGGCCGCGCTGGTGGTCGTCGCCCGGGCCATGGTGCGTGACCTTTACGCGCCGGCCGAAGGCACGCGGGTCATGTCCTGGGCCATGTCGGGACTGGGCCTGATCGCCATCGGCAGCCCCTTGCTCGGCGGCTGGGTGACGTCGGCCTGGGGCTGGCGCGCGCCCTTCGCGGTGGTCGCCTTGTTCGGCCTGACCATCGCCGCCTGGATCTGGCGCGTCGTGCCCGAGACCATCCCGCAGACCAACCCCGCCGCGCTGCAGATCGGCCCGCTGCTGGCAAGCTGGCGGCGCATCCTGGCCCACCGAAACTTTCTGGCGTGGTCAGGACTGACCAGCGCCACCTACGCCGGCCTGTTCCTGTTTCTGGCCGGCTCGCCCTTCGTCTACATCAACGTGCTGGGCCTGAGCCCGGCCGCCTTTGGCCTGGCGTTGTGCAGCAGCTCGGTCGCCTACCTGGCGGGCACCTTCATGTGCCGCCGCTGGCTGGTCCGCCACGGCCCCGTCGGCGCGGTCCAGCGGGCGGCCTGGTGGACGCTGGCCGGCGGCCTGACGCTCGCTGCCCTGTCGCTCGCCGGCATCCAGACCGTGTGGGCCGTGCTGCTGCCCCAGCTGGCCTATGCCTTCGCCCACGCCACCCACCAGAGCTGCGGTCAGGCGGGCGCGGTCAGCCAGTTCCCGCGCGAAGCCGGCGCGGCATCAGCCCTCGCGGGCTTCCTGCTCGCCGCCGTCGCCTTCGGTGTCGGCAACCTGCTGGGCATCACGCTCGACCACACCACCCGCCCGCTGGCCCTGGGCATCGCGATCGCGTCGGTGCTGACGGCGGGGGTGGGGTGGACGATGGTGAGACGGTTTGGGCAGGGCTGATGCGCAGGGCGGCCGGCCCGAGAATCAAGCCATCCAGCACCACATCCGATCGACCGCTCATGAGAGACCACCCATGGACGCCCGGCAACGAGAAGCCCAGCTCTTGATCCGATGCACCGCCGTCGCGCGTGACGTCGCGCCGCCAGCGGCGGACCCTTGTGAAGCCCATGTGTTCCCTTTGGCTGCCCGGGTCGTTCAATCGCGTTTTCCGGTCGAGTCCTCACGGCTGCTGCAGGCCAGCGAGCGTTACGTCGAGGCCCACCCTGACACGCGGCTGGCGTCCGCAGACGTGGTTCGACAGGGCTGGATCGTGGACCTGCCGCGCCTGCGCGACTTGTTGAGCCATGAACTCGGGGGACGATGAGGTGATGACCGCCTCTGTTCACCGCCCCCCCTGGCTCGCCATCGCCGGCCCCACCGCCAGTGGCAAGACCGCCGCCGCACTCGCCATCGTGCGGGCGCAGCGGGCGCGGGGCGGGCCCGAGGTCGAGGTCATCAGCGTCGACTCGGCGCTGGTCTATCGGGGCATGGACATCGGCACGGCCAAGCCGAGCGCGGCGGAGCGCTCGGAGGTGCGGCATCACCTGATCGACCTGATCGAGCCGACCGGCGCGTATTCGGCGGCCGAGTTCGCGCAGGCTGCGACGCGGCTGGTCGACGAGATCCATGCGCGGGGCGCGCGGGCCTTGCTGGTGGGCGGGACGATGCTGTACTTCAAGGCCTGGCTCGAGGGCATCGACCCGCTGCCCGCCGCCGACCCCGCCGTGCGGGCCGACATCGACGAGCGCGCCCGCCGGCTCGGCTGGCCGGCCCTGCATGCGGAACTGGCCCGCATCGACCCGGTCACCGCCGCCCGCCTGGCACCGGCCGATGCGCAGCGGGTGCAGCGGGCGCTGGAGGTCCACGCGCTGACCGGCCAGCCGCTGTCGGCCCTGCACCAGCGTCAACACCAGCCCGATGCGCCCTCTCCCGCCGGGCCGGGCACGCTGATCGCGCTGGAGCCCGCCTCGCGCGCCTGGCTGCACCAGCGCATCGCCGATCGCTACGCGCAGATGCTCGATGCCGGCCTGGTCGACGAGGTGCGGCGCTTGCGCGCGCGGGGTGACCTCGATGCCGCTCTGCCCTCGATGCGCTGCGTCGGCTACCGGCAGACCTGGGAGATGCTCGACGGCCAGTTCCCCGCCGCCGAGCTGGCGCCACGTGGCATCGCCGCGACCCGTCAACTCGCCAAGCGCCAGCTGACCTGGCTGCGCAGCATGCCCGCCCGGCGCGTGCTCGCCTGCGATGCGCCGGACCTGCTGGCTCAGGTCCTGAGCCTGGCCGAGCAGGCCGACTTCCTCATGCCCAGCCCATGAACGACGACCTGCGTAGAACCCCGCCGCCACTGCTAGCCGTGCGCGGCCTGGCCAAGCACTACGGCGCCACGCCGGTGTTCCGCCACATCGACCTGGATCTGGCGGCCGGCGAGGTGGTGGCGCTGCTGGGGGCCTCGGGCGTGGGCAAGTCCAGCCTGCTGAACTGCATCGCCGGGCTGGACGCGGCCGATGCCGGCGAGATCGTGCTGCTGGGCCAACGGGTCGACCGGCTGAGCGAGCCGGATGCGGCCGCGCTGCGGCGGCGCTCGCTGGGCTTTGTCTTCCAGGCCTTCCACCTGCTGCCGCACCTGAGCGTGGCCGACAACGTCGCCCTGCCGCTGTTGCTGCTGGGCCAGCGCGAGGCCACCGCCGTCGACGCCCGCGTGGCCGAGGTGCTCGACGGCGTCGGCCTGACGGGCTACCAGCGCCGCCATCCGCGCGAGCTGTCGGGCGGGCAGTTGCAGCGGGTGGCGATCGCGCGGGCGCTGGTGCACAAGCCGGCCTTGATCCTGGCCGACGAGCCGACCGGCAACCTCGACCCGGTCAGCGCCGCCCAGGTGCTGGACCTGCTGTGCCGGCAGGCCCGCGAGCAAGGCGCGGGCTGTCTGATCGTGACCCATGCGAGCGACGCCGCGCAGCGCGCTGACCGCGTCTTGCGGCTGCGCAGTGACGGGGTCGACGCTAGGATCCCAATCGATTGAGCACGGTCAAGGCTGCCACGCCAGAATTGACCGAAAGTGAAACTTTCGCCGGCCCTGCGCCGGTCCAGAACAGGTCCCACATGCCCGTCGAACTGTTTCGCCAAGGGGGCCTGCAGCGCCTCATGTTCTGTGACCTGCACCAGCACCATGGCGAGGCGGTGCAGGCCAACCAGTTCCTGATCGTCAACGACGACACCGGCGCCATCATCGACCCGGGCGGCAACCTGGCCTACAACGAGCTGTACCTGGGCATGACCCAGCACTTCCCGCCGCAGCAGCTGTCGGCCATCGTGGCCTCGCATGCCGATCCGGACATCATCGCGTCGCTGGACCGCTGGATGACCGCCAGCGCCGCGCCGGTCTACATCTCGACCGTGTGGGAGCGCTTCATCCCCCACTTCTGCAAGCCGGGCAAGACCGGCGGGCGGATCATCGGCATCCCCGACCGGGGCGCGCGCATCCCCATCGGCAAGCAAGAACTGGTCGCGCTGCCGGCGCACTTCCTGCACGCCGAAGGCAACTTCCACTTCTGGGATGCGCCCAGCGGCATCCTGTTCACCGGCGACCTCGGCGCGTCCATCGGCGTCGACCCGCGCGTGCCGATCCAGTCGCTCAACGCGCACATCCCGCGCATGGAGCCCTTCCATCGGCGCTACATGGTCAGCAACAAGATCCTGCGGCTGTGGGCCGAGATGGTCCGCACCCTGCCGATCCGGATGCTGGTGCCGCAGCACGGCGCGCCCATCGTCGGGCCGGCCGTGGCCGAGTTCATCGACTGGGTGCAGACCTTGCCCTGCGGCATCGACCTGATGCAGCAGGGCCACTACACGGTCCCGCGTTGATCGGGCCCGAACCGGCGGCCACGGGGATGGGCTGGCAGGGCCAGCTGCGCCTGATCGGCCAGCAATGGCGCCACCACCCGGGCCGGCTGCTGATCGCGGTGCTGGCGATCGCGCTGGGCGTGGCGCTGGCGCTGGCGGTGCAGCTGATCAACCGCTCGGCGCTGGCCGAGTTCGGCGCGGCCGTGCGCAGCGTCAATGGCCAGCCCGATGCCGAGTTGCGCCCGGTGCGCGGCACACGTCTGCCCGAGTCGCTGCTGACCACGCTCGCCGCCCGGCCGGAGGTGCTGCTGGCCAGCCCGGTGATCGAGGTCGACACGCTGATGCGCACGGCCACCGGGGCACGCACACCGATCAAGGTGCTGGGCCTGGATGCGCTGATCGCACCGGCCTTGGCGCCGGACCTGTTCCCGCGACCGGATGACGACGCGCCCCGGCTGGCCCTGCTGGACCCGGACCGGGTCTTCCTCAACCCGGCCGCGCAGGCCCTGTTGGCACCGGGCCGCCGCAGCGTGGTCTTGCAGGTCGGCAGCCGAACGGTCGAGCTCCGCGTCGGCGGCAGCGTCAGCGCCGAAGGCCCGCCGCTGGCCGTGCTGGACATCGCCGGTGCGCAAGAGCACCTCGACCGGCTCGGCCAGCTCAGCCGCATCGACCTGAGGCTGGCGCCGGGCACGGACCGCGATGCCTTGCAGGCCGCCTTGAACATCGACAGCGCCCTGCCCCTGCGCCTTGCCGCACCCGAGGACGGCGCCCAGCGCCTGTCCAACCTGTCGCGCGCCTACCGGGTCAACCTGACGGTGCTGGCGCTGGTGGCGCTGTTCACCGGCGCCTTCCTGGTCGGCGCGGTGCAGGCCCTGGCCGTCGCCAAGCAGGTGCCGCAACTGGCCTTGCTGGGGGTGCTGGGGCTGGACGCCGCGACGCGGCGGCGCGGCGTGCTGGCCGAGTCGGCGCTGATCGGCCTGATCGGTGCGGCGCTCGGCACCGGTCTGGGCGCAGCGCTGGCCTGGCTGGCGCTGCAACGCCTGGGCGGCGACCTGGGCAGCGGCGTGTTCGGCGGCGGCACGCCACCGCCGCTGCAGTGGTCGACCGGCGCGGCGCTGCTCTATGCCGGCCTGGGTGTGCTGGCGGCCTTGCTGGGCGGCTGGCAGCCGGCGCGGCAGGCCGAACGCATCGCCCCGGCGCTGGCGCTCAAGGGCCTGGGCGGTGACGGCCAAGGCCCGCAACGGCGCTGGCCTGGTCCGCTGATGCTGGTCGTGGCGCTGGCGCTGTGTGCTGCGCCGCCGGTGTTCGGCCTGCCGCTGGCGGCCTACCTGGCGGTCGCCTTGCTGCTGCTGGGCGGCATCGCCTGTGTGCCGGCCGGCGTCGACGCGGTGCTGGCCCGGCTGCGGCCGCCACGCCAGCCCTTGGCGCTGCTGGCGGTCGAACGCACCCGCGACCAGCGCCAGCAGGCGACCGTGGCGGTGGCCGGCGTGATCGCCAGCCTGGCCCTGAGCGTGGCGCTGACGGTGATGGTGGCGAGCTTCCGCGACTCGGTCAGCGACTGGCTGACCCAGGTGCTGCCGGCCGACCTGTATGCGCGCACCGCGACGTCCTCGTCGCAGGCCGAGTCGGTCTACCTGGAGCCGCCGCTGGTCGATGCCATCGGCGCCTTGCCCGGCGTGCGCCTGCTGCAGGCGCTGCGGGTGGTGCCGCTGCAGTTGGATGCCGATGGGCCGGCCGTGCCCCTGATCGCCCGCGAGATCGGCGACCCGGCGCAGGCCTTGCCCTTGGTCGGCAGCCTGCTGGACCCCTCAAGGCACCCTGGCCTGCCGGCGGTCTATGCCAGCGAAGGCTTGCTGGCCCGCCAACTGGCACGGCCCGGCGACACGCTGAGCCTGCCCTTGCCCGATGGCCGCAGCGCCACCGTCTGGGTCCGTGGCGTCTGGCGCGACTACGCCCGCCAGCACGGCTCGCTGGCCATCGACCGGGCCGACTGGATCGCGCTGAGCGGCGATCGGCGCGTCAACGACCTGGCGCTGTGGCTGCAGCCCGATGCCGATCCGTCAGACGTTCAGGCCGGCATCCGTCGGGTCGCCGGCGACACCGCCGGGCTGCTGGAGTTCGCCACGCCAGCGGCGATCCGGGCGACCTCGCTGGCGATCTTCGACCGCAGCTTCGCGGTCACGACGTGGCTGCAGGCGGTCGCCATCGCGATCGGCCTGGCCGGCATCGCCGCCAGCTTCTCGGCCCAGGTCCTGGCCCGGCGCAAGGAGTTCGGCACGCTGCTGCACCTGGGACTGTCGCGCCGCGAGGTGATGACGCTGGTGACGGCCGAAGGCGCACTCTGGAGCGGCGTCGGCGCCTTGCTCGGCTTGTTGCTCGGCCTGGCGGTCAGCGGCGTGCTGGTCTGGCTCGTCAACCCGCAGAGCTTCCACTGGACCATGGACCTGAGCCTGCCCGCCGGCCGGCTGGCCGCCCTGAGCGGCGCGGTCGTGCTGGCCGGCAGCGTCACGGCCTGGCTGTCGGCCCGCATGGCCGCCGGGCGCGATCTGGGCGACATGGTGCGGGCGGTGAAGGAGGATTGGTGATGGTGAACGTGATGCCGCCAAGCCAGCGAAGGACCGCGCTCGCGATGCTGGCCCAGGTCGCCTGGGCGGGTCCGGCGCTGGCCTCCCGACTCCTTCCGCAAAGACCGCCCGACCCGGTGAGGGTGCATGTGCCGGTCGACTTCGGTGCCCACCCCGATCAGCGCATCGAGTGGTGGTATCTGACGGGCTGGCTGGCCGATCCGGCCCAACCCTGGCAGCCGCTGTATGGCATCCAGCTGACCTTCTTCCGATCTCGCACGGAAGTCCGCGCCAACCACCCGAGCGCCTTCGCGGCCACGCAGCTGGTCATGGCGCATGCCGCGCTCAGCGATGTGCGGGCCGGTCGCCTGGTGCATGACCAGCGCATCGCGCGGGCCAACCTGGGTCAGGCCGTTGCGCGCGTCGGCGACACCGAGATGCGCTTGCGCGACTGGTCGTTGCGCCGTGAGGCGGTCCCCGGCAAGACCGCCGAGGAGGCCAGCGTCTACCGCATCGACCTGGGGCGCAGCACGCTGGCCGAACGCATCGAGCTGATCGCGAGCACCACCAGCCCGATCCTGCGACAAGGCTTGGGCGGCTGGTCACGCAAGGGGCCCGATCCCTCCCACGCGAGCCTGTACTACAGCCAGCCCCAGTTGACGGTACAGGCCCGCCTGCGACGCGACGGCCGCGACCTCATGCTGACCGGACGCGCCTGGATGGACCACGAGTGGAGCGACAGCCTGCTGCCTCCCGAGGCCGTAGGCTGGGACTGGATCGGCATCAACCGCTTCAATGGCGATGCCCTGACGGCCTTCCGGCTGCGTCGCCACAACCGGCAGGCGGTCGGGCAGGATCCGGCCGACGCGACACTCTGGACGGGCGGTTCGCTGCGTCAGCCCAGCGCCGACGTTTGGTATGAACCCACATCGACCTCTGGCCACGCCTTTCGCCACGAGGAAGCCGACGTCCTGCGCTGGACCCCGCTGCGCCACTGGACCAGCCCGTCGACGCAGGCCCGCTATCCGGTCGAATGGAAGGTCGAACGTGGCCGCACCGAATACACCGTCCGGGCCCTGTTCGACGCCCAGGAACTCGACAGCCGCGCCAGCACCGGCACGGTCTACTGGGAGGGCCTGAGCGAACTGCTCGATGCCGACGGCCGTCAGCGCCTCGGCCTGGGCTACCTGGAGATGACCGGCTACGCCCAGCCCCTGACACTGCGATGAAACCGGGCAGCCGACACAATCGCCCGCTCAAACCGACCCGGAACCTGCCATGACCTTCCGCCTCGTCACCGCCCTGCTCGCCACCGGCCTGGCCGGCGCCAGCGTCCACGCCGCGCCGGTCGAATACAAGGTCGACCCGGACCACACCTACCCGAGCTTCGAGGCCGACCACATGGGCATGTCGACCTGGCGCGGCAAGTTCAACACCAACTCCGGCACGCTGTGGCTGGACAAGGTCGCCGGCAACGGCACGGTCGACCTGAAGATCGACATCGGCAGCATCGACTTCGGCATGGCGCAAATGAACAGCGTGGCGAAGAACCCGGAAATGTTCAACGTCGAGCAGTACCCCTACGCCTTCTACAAGGGCACGCTCGAAGGCTTCATGCCCGGTGGCACACCGCGCGTGGTCGGCACGCTGGACTTCCGCGGCGTGACCCGGCCGCTGACGCTGGAGGTGTCGCGCTGGAAGTGCCAGCCGCATCCGCTCAACAAGCGCGACTGGTGCGGCGCCGATGCGATGGCGACGTTCTCGCGGGCCGACTGGGGCTTCGACGTGGGCCGCGACTGGGGCTTCTCGATGCAGACGACCCTGCGCATCCAGGTCGAAGCCGTGGCGCGTGACTGACACCCCGCAAACGCGGACTTTCCGCCAGGAGACAACACGGGGCCGCTGCCTAGAATGATTTGAAGCGGCGACGCCACGTCTGAAGTCTCACGTCTCACGGCCCAAGCCCAGCGCCCAGCGCCCCGCGTCCTGTTGCCCTTCCCCGCTCCTACGCTCGCCACTGTCCGGCCCATGCCCCTCCTGCGCCCTGCCCGCCCGCCGCACCACCCCCTGCCGAGTCACGCCGGACGCCTGCTGGCCATGGGGCTGACGGCCCTGCTCGGACTGGCCCTGGCATCGGGCCTGCAAGCCGCGCCGGCGGAGACACGGGCAACGGTCCAGCCGATCGCGGCGCCTGCGGCCCAGGCCCAGGCCCTGGAGACCTGGACCCATGCCTACGCGGCGTACACGACGCCCAAGTACCCGGCCGGCTTCGCGAACTTCGACTACGTCCGGCCCGATGCGCCCAAGCGCGGCACGCTGTGGCTGCGCAACCCGGACCGGCGCTCCAGCTTCGACAAGTTCAACCCGTTCACCATCAAGGGCAACGCGCCGGCCGGTGTTGGCCTGTTCATGTTCGAGAGCCTGGCCGCCCGCTCGATGGACGAGCCGCAGACGATGTACGGCCTGCTGGCCGAGCAGATGTCGGTCGCGCCGGACCTGTCGAGCGTGACCTTCCGCATCCACCCGCTGGCCCGCTTTTCCGACGGCACCCCGGTGACCGCCGCCGATGTCGTGCACAGCCACCAGATGCTGACCAGCCCGCAGTCCTCGCCGGGTGTGCGCATCGGGCTGTCGGACATCGGCGAGGTGACGGCACTCGACGCGGCCACCGTGCGCTTCACGCTCAAGGAACGCAAGATCGACGCGGTCTTCGCGGCCGGCGGCATGGCGGTGTTCTCGAAAGCCTGGGGCGCGGTCGGCGGCAAGGCCAAGCCCTTCGACCAGATCGTCAGCGAACACCCGATCACCAGCGGCCCCTACCTGATCGACCAGGTCGAGATGCCGCGCCGCATCGAGTTCAAGCTCAACCCGCGCTACTGGGCACGCGACCTGGGCGTGCGGCGCGGTCACTTCAACTTCGAGCGCATCGTCTACCGCATGTACGCCGACCCGGCCGTGGCGGCCGAGGCCTTCAAGGCCGGCGAGTTCGACTTCTTCAAGGAATACAGCGCACGCGCCTGGGTCCGCCAGCACCAGGGCGTGAAGTGGCGCGAGGGCCGCATCGTCAAGGCGGAGCTGCCGACCGCCTGGGGCCAGGGCCTGCAGTCGACCCACTTCAACCTGCGCCGGCCGATCTTCCAGGACGCCCGCGTGCGCGAGGCCCTGACGCTGGCCTGGGACTTCGAGCGCCTGAACCGCTACGGCCAGTACCAGCGCTCGCACAGCCTGTTCAACAACTCCACCTTCGCCGCACAAGGCACACCGTCGGCCGAGGAACTGGCGCTGCTCGAACCCTTCCGGGACCAGCTGCCGCCGCAGGTCTTCGGCCCGTCCTACGTCGCCCCGGTGCAGGGCGACGCGCAACGCCTGCGCGCCAACCTGCTGCGCGCCCGCGACCTGCTGGCGCAAGCCGGCTGGAAGGTCGCCGACGACGGCAAGCTGCGCAACGCCAAGGGCGAGGCCTTCGTGGTCGAGTACCTGGAGCCCAGCCAGCCCGGGCGCAACACCGACTTCCAGCACAACCTGTCCAAGCTCGGCATCGAGTTCAAGGAACGTGTGGTCGACTTCGCGCTCTACCGCCGCCGGCTCGAGACCTACGACTACGACCTGATCACCATCGTCGAGGGCGACTTCACGCTGCCAAGCGCCACCGACCTCAAGGCCGGTTTTGGCAGTGCCACCGTCGACGAGCCCGGCGGCAACAACTTCCGCGGCGTGAAGAGCCCGGCCGTCGACGCCCTGATCCAGGCCATCGCCGACGCCAAAGACATCGCCCAGCTGCGCACCGCCGCCCGGGCACTGGACCGCATCGTCATGTGGAACCACTGGCAGATCCCCGAGCTGTACCTCAGCAAGGAACGGGTCTCCTACTGGAACCGCTTCGGCAAGCCCGCCGTGCAACCCGGCTACATCTCCATCGACGGCGGCGAGCCCTGGCCGCTGTGGACCTGGTGGGTGGAGCGGGAGCAGCGGCCGTGAGTCAGTCCGACGTTCTCGCCTGGCCCACCGCACGGTCTGACCCCACCTGAAGCCCCTCATGCTCGCCTACATCCTCAAGCGCATCCTCCTGATGGTGCCCACCTTGCTGGGCGCCTTGACGCTGACCTTCGTGGTGATCCAGTTCGTGCCGGGCGGGCCGGTTGAGCAGGTGATGGCTGAGGCACGAACATCCGACAAGGGGGGCGACAGCGGCGGCTATAAGGCCAGCCGGGATGTCGACAAGCAGCAGATCGACGCGCTGAAAAAACTCTATGGCTTCGACCAGCCCGCGCATGTGCGCTATGTCGAGATGCTGGGCCGCTTCCTGCGCTTCGACCTGGGCAAGAGCTTCATGTTCAACAAGGACGTGACGCAGCTGATCCTGGAGAAGCTGCCGGTGTCGATCAGCCTGGGCGTCTGGAGCTTCCTGATCGCCTACCTGGTGTCGATCCCGCTGGGCGTGGCCAAGGCGGTGCATGAGGGCACGCGCTTCGACACGCTGACCACCCTGCTGGTGCTGGTGGGTTATGCCATCCCCGGCTTCGTGCTGGGCGTGCTGCTGATCGTGCTGTTCGCGGGCGGCACCTACTGGGACTGGTTCCCGCTGCGTGGGCTCACGTCTGACAACTGGGCCAGCCTGGACTGGCCGGCGCGCATCGCCGACTACTTCCACCACCTGGCACTGCCGCTGACCTGCATGACCATCGGCAGCTTCGCGGTGATGACGCTGCTGACCAAGAACACCTTTGTCGAAGAGATGCGCAAGCAGTACGTCAAGGTCGCGCGTGCCAAGGGCCTGTCGCCCGCACGCGTGCTCTACAAGCACATCTTCCGCAATGCGCTGATCCCGCTGATCACCGGCTTCCCGGCGGCCTTTGTCGGTGCCTTCTTTGCCGGCTCGGTGCTGATCGAGAACCTGTTCTCGCTCGACGGCCTGGGCCAGCTCGGCTATGAGGCCGTCGTGCGGCGCGACTACCCGGTCGTGCTGGGCTCCCTCTACCTGTTCACGCTGATCGGGCTGGTGGTCAAGCTGGTGTCGGACCTGCTCTACGTGGTGGTCGACCCGCGCGTGCAGTTCGGCAAGGCGGCCAAGTGATGTCACCGATGTCCTCTTCGACCTCTCCCAACGCCCGCGCCTGGGCGCGCTTCCGGCGCCACCGGCTGGGCCATGCCTCGCTGTGGATCTTCCTGGTGCTGCTGGTGCTCAGCACGCTGGCCGAGGTGGTCAGCAACGACCGGCCGCTGCTGGTGTCCTATCAGGGCCAGATCAGCCTGCCGATCGTCGACAACCCGCCCGAGACGGCCTTTGGCGGCGACTTCCGCACGCCGACCGACTGGAAGGACGCCTACATCACCGGCAAGCTGCAAGAGGACGGCAACTGGGCCGTGTTCACGCTCAATCCGCACTCGGCGACGTCGCTCAACTACTTCGACCCACTGCCCAGCCCGATGCCGCCGAACGCGCTCAACCTGCTGGGCACCGACGCACAGGGCCGCGACATGCTGGCCCGGCTGATCTACGGCTTTCGCGTCAGCATCTGGTTCGCGCTCGCGCTGACGCTGACCGGCACCGTGCTGGGCGTGGCGGCTGGTGCGCTGCAGGGCTACTTCGGCGGTCGCGTCGACCTGGTGTCGCAGCGCCTGATCGAGATCTGGGGTGCCGTGCCCGAGCTCTACCTGCTGATCATCTTCGCGTCGATCTTCGAGCCCTCGCTGCTGCTGCTGCTGGTGCTGCTGAGCCTGTGGGGCTGGATGGGCCTGGGCGACTATGTGCGGGCCGAGTTCCTGCGCAACCGCAGCCTCGAATACGTCAAGGCGGCGCGCGCGCTGGGTCTGGGCAATGCCCAGATCATCTGGCGCCATGTGCTGCCCAACTCGCTGACGCCGGTCATCACCTTCCTGCCCTTTCGCATGAGCGCGGCCATCCTGGCGCTGACCTCGCTGGACTTCCTCGGCCTGGGCGTGCCGGCCTCGGTGCCGTCGCTGGGCGAGCTGCTGCGGCAAGGCAAGGCCAACCTCGACGCCTGGTGGATCATCGTCCCGACCTTCTTGCTGCTGACCGTCACGATGCTGCTGCTGACCTTCATCGGCGACGCGCTGCGCGACGCCTTCGACACCCGCAAGTCATGAGCAGCACCTCGACCTTGACCGCGACCCCGAGCGTGAGCACGCAGACCCCGCCCAACAGCCAGTTGCCGCAAGTCGCCGGCATGCCGCTTCTGCAGGTCGATCAGCTCAGCGTCGCCTTCGCCGGCCAGACCGTGGTCGATCAGGTCAGCTTCGAGATCGGCGTGGGCGAGAAGTTCGCGCTGGTCGGCGAATCGGGCTCGGGCAAGTCGATCAGCGCCCTGTCCATCCTGCGCCTGGTCGACGGCGCCAGCCACATTGGCGGCTCAATCCGCTTCGACGGCACCGAGCTGATGACCGCCAGCGAGCGCCAGATGCGTGGCCTGCGCGGCCGCGACATCGCCATGATCTTCCAGGAGCCGATGACGGCCCTGAACCCGCTCTACACCGTGGGCAACCAGATCGGCGAGGTGCTCGAACTGCACGAGGGCCTGAGCGCACGCGAGGCCCGCGAACGCGCCATCGCCCTGCTTGATCGCACCGGCATCCCCGAGCCCGCGCGGCGCGTCGACGCCTATCCGCACGAACTCTCGGGCGGCCAGCGCCAGCGCGCCATGATCGCCATGGCCCTGGCCTGCCGGCCACGCCTGCTGATCGCCGACGAGCCGACCACCGCGCTGGACGTGACCATCCAGGCACAGATCCTGGCCCTGCTCGACGAGCTGCAGCAGGAAATGGGCATGGCGCTGCTCTTCATCACCCACGACCTCAACCTGGTCGGCCGTTACGCCGATCGTGTCGCGGTGATGTCGCGCGGCAAGATCGTCGAAGACGGCATCACCGCCCGCGTCTTCGCCCGCCCCAGGCATCCCTACACCCGCCAGTTGCTGGCCGCCCGCCCGCAGCCGCTGACCAGCGCCGAACGCGACAGCCGCCAGACGCCCCTGCTGCAAGCCCAGGGCGTGCGCGTGACCTTCAGCCAGCCGGCCGGCTGGTGGCGCCGCAAGGACTTCGTCGCCGTGCGCGAGGCCTCGCTGAGCGTGCCCCGCGGCCAGACGGTTGGCATCGTCGGCGAGTCGGGTTCGGGCAAGACGACACTGGGCATGGCCCTGCTGGCGCTGCAGCCGCTGGCCGCTGGCGAGGTCACGCTGCACAACCAGGTCGCCAGCGACGTCATGAACACCAGCCAGCAGCGCTCGACCCAGCGGGTCGACCTGGCCGAAGGCGGCGAGCTGCGCGCCCTGCGGCGTCGCATGCAGGTGGTCTTCCAGGACCCGTTCGCGGCGCTGTCGCCGCGCATGACCGTCGGCCAGATCGTCGGCGAGGGCCTGGCCCTGCACCACCCGGACCTGAGTGCCGCCGAACGCGACACCCGCATCCGCGCCGCGCTCGCCGAGGTCGGTCTGGACACCCAGGCGGCGGCCAGCGACACCCGGGGCGGCTCGGACCTGCTGCAGCGCTACCCGCACGAGTTCTCCGGCGGCCAGCGCCAGCGCATCGCGATCGCCCGCGCGCTGATCCTCAAGCCCGAGCTGCTGCTGCTCGACGAGCCCACGTCGGCCCTTGACGCCTCGGTCCAGCAACAGGTGCTCGCCCTGCTGCTGCGCCTGCAGCGCGAACAGGGCCTGAGCTACGTCTTCATCAGCCACGACCTCGCGGTCATCCGCGCCGTGGCCCACCAGGTGCTGGTGATGAAAGACGGCGAGGTGGTCGAACGCGGACCCACCGCCCAGGTCTTCGACGCACCCAAGCACGCGTACACGCAAACGCTGCTCGCGGCAGCGCTGGCGGCAGAGCCCAAATAGTCGACAGGGGGCCGTTCTGCGCGTCGCCTGACCGTCGAACACCCGGCGTCCTCAACCCGCTCGAACACCCGTGTCCCCAACCCGGTAGGTCGGACACCCCGTGTCCGACGGGCTGTCGCGCGCAGATGCGTTGGGGCTGTCGAACGAAGAAGGCGGCATTCATTCGGCGGACGCGTTCGGCAAGGTTTTGATCCGGAGGCCCATCGGCACCAGCCCGTCGGACACGGGGTGTCCGACCTACCGATGGTTGTTGCCGAAACGACCGGTCGCTTCAACCCGTTGCCACCGCCCTTTCGCGCAACCCGCACCCCGCGTCCTCAATCTGATCGAACACCGCATGTCCTCAACCCGGTAGGTCGGACACCCCGTGTCCGACGGGCTGTCGAGCGCAGATGCGTTGGGGCTGTCGAACGAAGAAGGCGGTATTCATTCGGCGGGCGCGTTCGGCAAGGTTTCGATGAGGAGGCCCATCGGCACCAGCCCGTCGGACACGGGGTGTCCGACCTACCGATGGTTGTTGCCGAAATGACAGGTCGCATCAACCGGTTGCCACCGCCATGCCGCGCATCCATCACCCCGCGTCCGACCCTTTATTTCACCAACTCCCACGCCTGCACCGTGTAGACCGGGCCGTCCTGGCCGGCCATGAAGCGGATGCGGTCGCCGGCCTTGAGGCCTTCGACGCCTTTGGGGTCGCGCACGACGAAGACCATGGTCATCGGTGGCATGTCGAGGTTGCGCAGCTCGCCGTGCTTGAGGGTGAGCTTGCCGCCGGACTTGTCGACGCGGCGGACCTCGGCCTCGCTCATGTCGGCGGCGTTGGCTGTCTGGGCGGTCGACAGCGTGGGGGACAAGGCCGTCACCGCCAGCATCGTTGCCAAGGCCAGGCGGCGTGAGATCGTGGATGTCATGGTGGGGGTCTCTCGTTGATTCATCGGTAGGACTGGTAGACGCTGGCGCCGCCGTCGCGCTGGACCAGCAGCACGTCGTACGGGTCCTTGCGGCCCTTGTATTCGGGGCCGTCCATGCCGGGCGAGCCGATCGGCATCGCCGGCACGGCCAGGCCGAGCGCACCGGCCGGCCTGTCCTTGAGCAGGCGCAGCACCTCGCGCGCCGGCACATGGCCTTCGAGCACGAAGTCACCGACCTTGGCGGTGTGGCAGGAGCCGTAGCGAATCGGCATGCCCAGCCGCGCGCGGGCTTCTTGGTTGCCGTCGTCGTGGACGCGCACCTGCAGGCCATTGGCCTCCAGGTGGCGCACCCAGTCCTTGCAGCAGCCGCAGTCCGGGCTCTTCCAGACGTCGACCGTCGGCAGGGCGTCCTTGCCGAACTTGCCGGCGGCGCCGACCACGGGTGCTGCCAGGCCGAAGACGGCCAGCGCCAGCAGCTTGCGGCGCAGGTCCGCAGAGGGCTGGTCCAGCGAGTTGCGCGTGTTCATCGGGGTTCTCCTCGAAGCGGTGGATGTCATCAGCGCGGCTTGACGATCACGCGGCCGACCATGCCGGCCTCGTAGTGGCCGGGCAGCAGGCAGGCGAACTCGAACTCGCCGGGGCGGTTGAAGGTCCAGACGATCTCGGCCCGCTGGCCGGCCGGCACATGCGCCATGTAGGGCTCGTCGTGTTCCATGTTCGGGAACTTCTTCATCAGCTCGGCATGGGCGGCCAGTTCGTCGGCCGTGCCGAGCACGAACTCATGCATCAGCTTGCCGCGGTTGCGGTGCACGAGGCGAACGGTCTCACCCTCGCGGACCTCGATGCGATCGGGGCTGTAGCGCATCTTGTCGCTCATGCGGATCTCGATCGTGCGGGTGGCGGCCTTGGCCGGTGCGGCGATGCCCCAGGGCTTCTGTTCGAGCCGCAGTTCCTTGGGCGCATCGGCATGGGCCTTCTCGCCATGGGCGTTGGCGGGCAGGCTGACCAGGCCGGTGCAGGCCAGCGCAACGGCCAGGGCCAGGTGTCGCCGGGTCGGGTTGTGCGTGTTCATCGGGTTTCCTGTTCGGTTTGAGGGGTGTGGGTGTGGGTGTGGGGTGTGGGGTGTGGGGTGTGGGGTGTGGGGTGTGGGGTGTGTTGCTGCTGCCAGGGGGTGGCGTCAATGCCCGGCATGGCCAGAAGGCTTGCGGGCCTTCAGTTCGACGGCCGGGGTGACCGGTTGGGTCGGGGTCGTCGAGGCGTTCGGCGTCGTGGTGGTTGCAGACGTGGCCGGCGCGCGCACCGGCTCGGCCAGGCTGCCGGTCCATTCGCGTGCGACGGTGCCGGCCGGATGCTGGAACCAGCCGGGATCGCCGTATTCACCGGGCTTCTGATCACGCCGCACCTTCAGCGTGGTGAACATGCCGCCCATCTCCAGCGAGCCGAAGGGACCTGTGCCGGTCATCATCGGCAGGGTGTTGTCGGGCAGGGGCATGGTCATCTCGGCCATGTCGGCCATGCCACGTTCGCCCATCACCATGTAGTCGGGCACGACCCGGGCGATGCGTCCGGCGAGGCCACTGTGGTCGACGCCGATCATGGTCGGCACCGCATGGCCCATCGCGTTCATGGTGTGGTGGCTCTTGTGGCAGTGGAAGGCCCAGTCGCCCTCCTCGTCGGCGATGAACTCGACCTGCCGCATCTGGCCGACCGCAACGTCGGTTGTCACCTCGGGCCAGCGGCTGCCCACCGGCGTCGGCCCACCGTCGGTGCCGGTCACGCTGAACTCGTGGCCGTGCAGGTGGATCGGGTGGTTGGTCATGGTCAGGTTGCCGACCCGGATGCGGACCCGGTCACCTAGCCGCACGTTCAGGCTGTCGATGCCCGGGAACACGCGGCTGTTCCAGGTCCACAGGTTGAAGTCGGTCATCGTCATGATCTTGGGCGTCGCACTGCCCGGCTCGATGTCGTAGGCACTGAGCAGGAAGCAGAAATCGCGATCGACCCGGTCGATCAGCGGGTGCGAGGTGCGCGCACCGTCGCGCTTCGGGTGCGTGACCCAGAAGCCCATCATGCCCATCGCCATCTGCGTCATTTCGTCGGCATGGGGGTGGTACATGAAGGTGCCGGGACGGCGCGCCACGAACTCGTAGACAAAGGTCTTGCCCGCCGGAATGGCCGGCTGCGTCAGGCCGGAGACGCCGTCCATGCCGTTGGGCAGGCGCTGGCCGTGCCAGTGCACGCTGGTGTGTTCGGGCAGGCGGTTGGTCACGAAGATGCGCACGCGGTCGCCCTCGACCACCTCGATCGTCGGGCCGGGGCTCTGGCCGTTGTAGCCCCACAGATGGGCCTTCATGCCCGGCGCGAGTTCGCGCACGACGGGCTCGGCGACGAGGTGGAATTCCTTGACGCCATCGACCATGCGCCACGGCAACGTCCAGCCGTTGAGCGTGACGACCGGGTCATAGGGCCGGCCGTCGGGTGGCATCAGCGGGCCCTGGGTCGCGGCGCTGGTCTGGCTGACCGGCTCGGGCAGCGCGGCCATGGCCACGCGGCTGACGGCCGAGGTGCCGACCGCTGCGGTGATCACCGCAGCAGTGGCGGCCACGTTCACGCCGGAACCGCGGATGAAATCGCGTCGAGTCACCATGGTGGGGTGGTCCTGTTCAGGTGGGCGGGCGGCGGTCAATGCGCACCTCCGCCGTTGTTGGTGGCACCGGAGAGGGCGGATCCGCCGCCCACCATCAGGTCGGGCTTGCCGACCAGCGCCAGTTCCAGATCGGCCTGGGCCAGCCAGGCATCGCGTTGCGCCTCGATCGCCGCAGCGACCGTCACGGCCTGGCTGCGCGCATCGGCCAGCAGGTCCAGCACGCCGATGAACATGCCGTTGTAGCGCAGCACGTTTTCCTCGGAGACCAGCCGTGCCAGCGGCACCAGCACCTCGCTGTGGTGGCGGGCGATCTCCCAGGACGAGCGTGCGGCGGCGTCGGCCTCGCGGACCTCGGAACGGGCCTCGATGGCGACCTGGGCGGCCTGGTGCAGGCTGCGCAGCCAGACCGCCTCGGCCCGGGCGCTGCGGGCCTGTCCGCCGCCGAACAGCGGCAGTTCCAGACTCAGCTCGATGACATCCTGCGGCGGGCCTTCGTTGGACGTGTTGTGGGCCAGATCCAGCTCCAGGCCGTTGACCCAGCCTTCGACCTGCGCCAGACCCAGGCTGCGGGCGGTCGCCTCCAGCTGCAGCCGGGCCGCCTGGATGTCGAAGCGCTGCGCCATGGCCTGGCGCTCCAGATCGCCCCGGTCGGGCAAGCTCTGCGGCAGGTCGGGCAGGCGATCGGGCAAGGCATAGCCGGTCTGCGTGCCCCACAGGCCCAGCAGGCGGTTGAGGCGTTCGCGCGCGGCCAATGCGGCCTGGCGTGCGCGTGCATGCTGCAGCTCGGCCTGAGCCTTGTAGCCCTGTTCGCGGGCCTGTTGCAGACGGCTCCAGTTGCCCACCGCCCGCAGCCGGTCGGCCATCTCGGCACCGGCGCTGGCGCTGTCGCGGACCTGCGCGGCGGCGTCCTCCAGCTGACGCGCGGCCACCGCCTGGACCCAGGCCTTGCGGACCTGCGTGGCCAGCGCCAGCGCGTCGGCGGTGACGCTGCGTTGCTGGGCACCGAGCCGGCGGGCCTCGATCTCGCGCGCCCAGGGCAGCATCAGCCAGTGGCCCAGCTCGAAGGACAGACCACGCTCGATCTCGCGCTCATCACCACGCCGGACCTTGCCGAAGCTGAACCGCGGGTTGGGCAGACGGGCAGCGGCCAGCCAGTCGGCCTGGCTCACGCCCAGATCGGCCAGCCGGGCCTGCAAGCCGCGGTGGTTGATCAGGGCGATGCGCAAGGCGGCGTCGGACGTCAGCGGCTGGCCCAGCAGCCCATCGACCTCGCGGCGCACCTCGGCCAGGGCCTGCTCGTCACGGGCAAGGCGCAGCGCATCGGCGGGCAGGCGCAGCTGGCGTTGCACCGCGTCGGCCACCGGGCCTTCGGCGCGACGGCCGCCAGGCGCGTCGTCGAGCGTGGCGCAGCCCGCCAGCGTCAAGGCCACGGCCAGCACAGTGGCCCGCATCGGCAGGGATCGGGGAACGGTGCGGCGCGTCATGGTCGCCCCTCCAGGTCGTTCTGGCGCGCGTTCTGGCGATCGTTCTGGCGTGCGTTCTCTCGGGCGACCTCACGGGCGTAGGCCCGCCAGCCACCCGCCTTCTGGACCGCCGTGTGCGCGGCCCGCCAGTCGACGGGTTCGGATTCGGCCAGCGGCCCCTGGTGGTGCCAGACGCTGCGGTGAGGCAGCGGGCGGCTCGGGGCATCGGGGTCGAGCGGATCGACGCGGGGCGGCGATCCGGCGGGCGCGGCCAGCGTCAGGCCGGCTGCACCCAGCAGCGCCACAGCCAGCAGGCCGCGTGCGGCGGACAGGAAAGGAAACATGGAGACCTCGGTCTGCGACGGCCACGGCGACACAGGGCCGCCGGCCGGGTCGAACGACGGTGGACCACCGCAACACCCTGCCCCTCCCGGGTCAGGTGCGGTGCCACCACGGCGTCAGGCCGTCGAGGTCCGAGGAGGTCGTTCCAGGCCGCGCGGCAGCGGCTCCGGCACGCTGGCCGTGGTCAGGCGCGGAAAGCTCGCCATGGTCCAGCCAGGGGCCGGCCAGTCCAGCGGCGTGGCCAAGACCCAGCCACCGCAGCCGGCCAGGCAGGTCTTGCAGCAGCTGCTGCCCGCATGGGCATGGTGTTCGGTCTGGCTCCCGGTCTGGCTCCCGGTATGGCTCTCGGTCTGGATATCGCCTTCGGCCAGGTCGGCCTCGGCAGCCTGCAGGTCGTCGTGGTGATGCGCGCCCGCGTCGTCTAGGCCTGGGGCGTGTTCGTGGACCGCGCTGGATGCGGCCGGCGGGCAGACCACCATGCGCGCCAGCTCGGCCGCCTGCAGCGGCAGGGCCAGCAGCAGCAGCGCGGCGACCAGGAGGCGCCAGCCGGGACGAAGGAAGGTGGACATCACCCGAAAAGTATAAGCAGGCGCGTCAGGCGGACACGATGTCAGGGGGACGCGCAGCCAGCCATTGCGCGTACTGCTGCGCATCGGCTGGCCGGGCGATCAGGTAGCCCTGCAGGATGTGGCAGCCGGCGCCGCACAGGTAGTCACGCTGGGCCTCGGTCTCGACGCCCTCGGCGACGACCTCGATGCCCAGGGCCTGGGCGATGCCGACGATGGCCTCGACCACGACGCGGTCCTCCTCGTCCTCGGGCAGGTCCTTGAGGAAGCCGCGATCGATCTTGATGGTGCGCGGGCGCAGCCGCTTGAGGTAGGCCAGCGAGGAATAGCCGGTGCCGAAATCGTCGACCGCGATGCTGATGCCCAGAGCCTGCAGGTCGGCCACGATGCGCAGCGCGGCGGCCTCGGTCATCAGCACGGTCTCGGTGATCTCGATCTCGAACTCGTCGGGTCGCACGCCGTGCTGCTGCATCGCGTCGCGCACGGTGTCGACCAGGGCGCTGTCACGGAACTCGTTGGCCGACAGGTTGACCGCCACGCAGCCGAAGGCGAGCCCTTCGGCCTTCCAGCGCGCGATCTGGGCACAGGCCGCCCGCACGACCCAGACCCCGATCTCGCCGATCAGGCCGGCTTGTTCGGCCGCCGGGATGAAGCTCAGCGGCGGCACCAGGCCACGCTGCGGGTGACGCCAGCGGATCAGCGCCTCGCAGCCCAGCAGCTCGCCGCGCGCCGCACCGATCTGCGGCTGGAAGTGCAGCTCGAACTCATCACGGGCGAGCGCCTCGCGCAGCTCGCGCTCGACCTCCATCTGCGCCTGCACGCGCTGGTTCAGCTCGGCCCGGTAGAAGCCGTGGCCGTTGCTGCCGGCCTTCTTGGCCTCGTACATGGCCAGATCGGCGTGGCGCACCAGCTCGTCGGGCTCGCGGGCGTCATCGGGCAGCAGGGCGATGCCGATGCTGGCGGTGACATGGGCCTCTCGCCCCTCCAGCATCATCGGCCGGGCGACCTCGCGCTGGATCCGTTCGACGGTCTGCATCAACTGTTCGAGCGAGCCGTAGTCCTGCAGCAGCAGCAGGAACTCGTCGCCGCTGTGGCGGCAGACGGCGTCCGAGGCCCGCACCGAGCTGCTCAGGCGCTGCGCGATGGTCTTGAGCAGGGCATCCCCGGCCGAATGGCCCAGCGTGTCATTGACGACCTTGAAGCGGTCCAGGTCGATGAACAGCACCGCCAGCGCGTGGCCGTCGCGCAGGGCGGTGGCGCAGGCCGCCTGGGCCAGCTCACGGAACAGCAGGCGATTGGGCAGGCCGGTCAGGTGGTCGTGCAGCGCCAGCTTCTCCAGCGCCTGCTGCTGGCGCTCGATCTGGCCGAACAGCGTGTGCAACTGGCGGTGCACGTCGTTGAGGTGCTCACCCAGCTCGCCGATCTCGTCCATGTGCCGCCAACTCATGGTGGCTTCCTCGCCCCGCAGCGCGATGCGGCTGGCCTGGGCCTTGAGCCGGTCCAGCGGCCGGATCAGGCGGTGGTAGAGCACGCCCATCACCAGCAAGGCGGCCATGGCGGCCTGCAGCGCGGCCAGCTTGAACAGCTCCCATCGGCGGCTGGCCATCGCACGATCGAGCTGATCGGGGTCGTAGCAGACCTGCAGTTCGCCGAGCGACTGGCCCTCGCGCAGCACCGGCGCCTGCAGGCAGACCGCGCCGGGTGGCGGCACCGTGCCGGGCGGCAGGTCCGCCCGGACCCGCTGGTGCACGACCAGATGCGAATCGTCCGTCGGCCGGGTCTCCTCCAGGCGCAGGCTGAGCACGCCAGGCTGCGCGACGGTGCGGTCCAGGACGGCGGTGATGCCGGTCTCGTTGAGTGTCCACAGCGGCTCGACCAGGGCCGACACCGCCAGGTTGAGCTGGGCCTGGCGGTTCTCGACCACCAGGGGCTGGAAGGCCGAACGGAACAGGTTCTGCTGCACCGTCAGCCAGATCGCCAGCGGCGCGATCACGGCCACCAGCACCGCCAGCACCAGGGTCGTGCGGATCGACAAGGTCACGCGCAGCACGCTCATGCGCGGCCACTTTCGATTCGCAGGTCAGAAGCTTCAGACGTGAACATCGAGAACGGCAGAGGCGATCACGCAGGGTCGGACAGAGCCGCAGATTCTGCATGCAGCAGGCACTGCGTAAACTGCCCGGCCATGGCCAAGACGAGCACTGTCACCGAACGCCCCCGCGCGCACACACCCCGATCGCTGCGCGGACTGGCACCCTTCATCGCACCCTACCGCCGCGAGGTCGGCGCGGCCTTGCTGTTCCTGCTGCTGGCGGCCGGCGCGACGCTGGCTGTGCCGGTGGCAATGCGTCAGCTGATCGACCAGGGCCTCGTCAGCGGCGACGTGATGAGCGGCGACCCTGGCGCGCGCGTGATGGCGCTGCGTGAGCATTTCGTGGCGCTGTTCGGCGTGGGCGTGGCGCTCGGGCTGTTCTCGGCGGCGCGCTTCTACACGGTGAGCTGGCTGGGCGAGCGCATCACCGCCGATCTGCGCGACGCCGTCTACGCGCGGGTGCTGCGTCAGAGCCCCGCCTTCTTCGAGACCACCCAGACCGGCGAGGTGCTGTCGCGCCTGACCACCGACACGACGTTGGTGCAGACCGTCGTCGGCTCCAGCCTGAGCATGGGCCTGCGCAACACGGTGATGGGCATCGGCGCGCTGATCATGCTGGTGCTGACCAACCCGACGGTGATGGTGCAGGTGCTGGGCATCCTGGTCATCGTGGTCGCGCCGTCGATGTACTTCGGCCGCCGCGTGCGGCGCCTGAGCCGCGCCAGCCAGGACCGCGTCGCCGACACCAGCGCGATCGCCGCCGAGGTGCTCAATGCCATTCCGGTGGTGCAGGGCTACACCCAGGAAGCGCGCGAAGAGGCCCGCTACCACGCCGCCACCGAGGCCGCGTTTGACGTCGCCCGCCGCCGCACCCGCACCCGCGCGATGCTGGTCGCCTTCATCATCAGCGCCACCTTCGGCGCGCTGCTGTGGGGCCTGTATCAGGGCACGCAAGCCGTCATCCGCGGCGACATCAGCGCCGGCCACCTCGGCCAGACCGTCGTCTACGTTGTGCTGCTGGTGGGCAGCATCGCCGTGTTGTCCGAGGTCTGGGGCGACCTGCTGCGCGCGGCCGGTGCGACCGAGCGCCTGATGGAGCTGCTCGCGGCCGAGTCGCCAGTGGCCGAACCCGCTGCGCCGCTGGCCCTGCCGCCGGTCACCGGTGGCTCGTCGGTGACGCTGCGCGGCGTCACCTTCCACTACCCGTCGCGGCCGAAGACCGCCGCGCTGCAGGGCATCGACCTGAGCGTGGCGCCTGGCGAGACCGTCGCGCTGGTCGGCAGCAGCGGCGCGGGCAAGACCACCATCTTCCAGCTGCTGCTGCGTTTCTACGACGCCCAGCAGGGTGACGTGATGATCGACGGTCGGCGTGTCGACGCGGTGTCCTTGGAGGACCTGCGCAGCCGCATCGGCCTGGTGCCGCAAGACAGCGTGATCTTCTCGGCCAGCGCGCTGGAGAACATCCGCTACGGCAAGCCGGACGCGAGCGAGGCCGAGGTCATCGCCGCCGCCCGCGCCGCCCATGCCGACGGCTTCATCCGCGCCTTGCCCGAGGGCTATGCCAGCTTCCTGGGCGAACGCGGCGTGCGCCTGTCGGGCGGCCAGCGCCAGCGCATCAGCATCGCCCGCGCGATCCTGCGCAACACGCCGCTGCTGCTGCTCGACGAGGCCACCAGCGCGCTGGACAGCGAGAGCGAACGGCTGGTCCAGGCCGCGCTGGAAGCGGCCATGGCACACCGCACGACGATCGTCATCGCCCACCGGCTGGCGACGGTGCAGAAGGCCGACCGCATCGTCGTGCTGGACGAGGGCCGCATCGTCGAAACCGGCCGCCATGCCGAGCTGGTCGCGCAAGGCGGGGTCTACGCCAAGCTGGCGGCGCAGCAGTTCCAGGTCGACACGGCCAGCGCCGAGGACACCGAAGAAGCCCTGGCGCCGGTCGCCTCTTGATCTGCAACAAGCCCAGGCGGCATCACGCTCAAGCGCCCGGCCGGCCGGTCGAAGAATCACGGATGACCGGCGGATGACCCGCCCGAGCCCGCCCCGGAGACCCGAGACATGAGCCGCAACCTGCTGACCCCCGACAGCATCGACAACCGTCGAGAACCGCGCTACCCGGTCGCCTGGCCGGCCCGTCTAACGCTGGCACCGGGACAGGAGATCGACGTCAAGGTGCGTGACCTGTCCGAGAACGGCATCGGCCTGCGCAGCGAGCATCCGATCCCGCAGCGCGAACGTTTCGACCTGACCCTGGGCGTGCCCGACCTGGTCGACCCGCGCCGGCTGCAGGCCGTGCCCGGCACGATGAACGTGGCCTTCCTGGTCATGAGCCAGGGCGAGTGGCGCGTCGGCGGCACCTGGGCCCACCTCACGCCACCCGCACGCAAGCTGCTGGAGCAGTGGATCCAGAAAATAAGATACGGCTGACACCGCCCGACGCCGTCGGACCCGCCCCTGCGCGCCACGCCCCGCTGCACCGTTGCGGCCAACCGCCCTGCTCACCTGCCCGACCATGACCGACACGCGCCCCGCCCGTAGCCAGTACGAAGACTTCATGCGCCATGTGAGGGACCACGGCGTGGCCAAGGGCGACCGCACCGGCACCGGCACGCGCAGCGTGTTCGGGCACCAGATGCGCTTCGATCTGAACGAAGGTTTCCCGCTGGTGACGACCAAGAAGGTGCACCTGAAGTCCATCATCCTGGAGCTGCTGTGGTTCCTGCGTGGCGAGCGCAACGTGCGCTGGCTGCAGGAACGTGGCTGCACCATCTGGGATGAATGGGCCGCCGACGACGGCGACCTCGGGCCCGTCTATGGCGTGCAGTGGCGCAGCTGGCCGACCACCGATGGCGGCGCGATCGACCAGATCGCCGAGGTCGTCCAGACCCTGCGCAGCAACCCCGATTCGCGCCGCATCATCGTCAGCGCCTGGAACGTCGCCGACCTGCCGAAGATGGCGCTGATGCCCTGCCACGCCTTCTTCCAGTTCTACGTCGCACCGGCCACCGAGCCCGGTGGGCGCGGCCGGCTCAGCTGCCAGCTCTACCAGCGCAGCGCCGACATCTTCCTGGGCGTGCCCTTCAACATCGCCAGCTATGCCCTGCTGACCCACATGCTGGCGCAGCAATGCGACCTGGACGTCGGCGACTTCATCTGGACCGGCGGCGACTGCCACATCTACGACAACCACGTCGAGCAGGTCGAGACCCAGCTCGCGCGCACGCCCTACCCCTACCCGACGCTGCAGATCCGGCGCCGGCCGGCGTCCATCCTGGACTACGCCTACGACGACTTCGAGGTGCTGGACTACCAACATCACCCGGCCATCAAGGCGCCGGTGGCGGTCTGAGCGGGCGACCCGGAAGCGCCCGCCATGAGCCCCTCGCCGACGCGCCCCGAGATCGTGCTGATCGCCGCCCTTGCCCGCAACGGCACGATCGGCGCCGACAACCAGCTGCTCTGGCACCTGCCCGAGGACCTCGCCCACTTCCGCCGCCTGACCACCGGCCGGCCGGTGCTGATGGGCCGCAAGACCTGGGACTCGCTGCCCGCGCGCTTCCGACCCCTGCCCGGCCGCCACAACATCGTGCTGACCCGTGACCCGCACTGGCGCGCCGAAGGGGCGACGGCGGTGACGACGCTGGACAAGGCCTGGGCCGCAGCCAGCGCGGCGGGTCCGGTCGAACAGGTCTTCGTGATCGGCGGCGCGCAGCTCTACGCCGCCACCATCGCCCAGGCCGACCGGCTCGAACTCACCGTGATCGAGCGCGACTACGACGGCGATGTGCGCTTCCCCGCGCTCGATCCGGCCGACTGGCGCGAACGTTCGCGCGAGCACCACCAGGCCGGCGCGCCCAACGACTTCGGCTACGCCTTCGTCAGCCTGCAGCGGGTTCGCGCAGACTGAGGTCAGCGCTCGCGCCCAGCCAGTCCGCCAGCGCCTCGGCCGGCATCGGCCGGGCGTAGTGGTAGCCCTGCAGCTCATCGCAGCCGGCCGCACGCAGGGCCTGGGCTTCCAGCTCGCCTTCGACACCTTCGGCCACCACGCGCAGGTCCAGCGTGTGGCCCAGGCCGATGATGGCCTTGACGATGGCCAGGTCGCGTGGGTCATCGAGCATGTCGCGCACAAAGCTGCGGTCGATCTTGAGCAGGTCGATCGGGAAGCGGTTGAGGTAGTTCAGGCTTGAATAGCCGGTGCCAAAGTCGTCGATCGCCAGCCGCACGCCCAGCGCGCGGATCGCGTGCAGCGTGCGCAGGTGGGTGTCGACGCGGTCCATCAGCGTCGACTCAGTGATCTCGATCTCCAGCTGGCCGGCCGGGATGGCGTGGCGGTGCAGGCTGACCCGCAGGCGCTCGATCAGGTCGGGCGCGCCCAGTTGCACGGCCGACAGGTTGATCGAGACACACAAGGGCGGCGCGGCGCTTGCCGCCAGGCCGGGCACGCCCGCCGCACGCCACGCCGCGATCTGCGCACAGGCGGTCTCGATCACCCAGTTGCCGATCTCGACGATCAGGCCGGTCTCCTCGGCGATCGGCACGAAGCGGTCCGGCCCGACCTGGCCCAGCACCGGGCTGTGCCAGCGCAGCAGCGCCTCCATGCCGCTGACACCGCTGACGCAGCGCTCGCCGCTGGCATCGACCGCCATGCGCGGCTGGTAGTGCAGGCTCAGCTCCTGAGCCTGCACCGCATGGCGCAGCTGGGTCTCGATCAGGGCACGCTGCTGGGCCCGCTGGTTCAGCTCGGGCGTGTAGAAGTGGGCGCTGTCGCGGCCCTGGGCCTTGGCCTGGTACATCGCCACATCGGCCAGCCGCATCAGCTCGTCAAGGTCGTTGCCATCGTCCGGGAAGACCGCCACGCCAACGCTGCAGGAGACGTGGATCTCGGCACCCTGCACCGCATGGGGCCGGCGCACCAGCGGGATCAGGCGCTGCTCGACCACATGGGCCATTTCCTCGATGTCGACGACGCCGTTGAGCACCACGACAAACTCGTCGCCACCCAGCCGGCTGACGGTGTCACCGGCACGCACTGCCTCGGTCAGGCGCAGGGCCACCGAGCGCAACAGGCCGTCGCCCATGTGATGGCCGAGCGAGTCGTTGATGTTCTTGAAGCGGTCCAGGTCGATGAACAGCACACCCACCTTCTGGCCGTTGCGGCCGGCCTGCTGGATCGCCAGGCGCAGCCGCTCGCGGCACAGCGCGCGGTTGGGCAGTTCGGTCAGCACATCGTGTTCGGCCAGGAAGCGGATGCGGCGCTCGCTCTCCTTGCGGTCGCTGATGTCGATGGTGGTGCAGACCCAGTGCGAGACCGCGCCGGCGCGGTCTCGCACCGAACTCGCGATCAGCCAGGCCGGGTAGTGGCCACCGTCGCGCCGCGCGATGCGCAGTTCACCCTGCCAGCTGCCGCGCAGGCGCAAGCCGTCGACCACGACCTGCCAGGCGCGTGCGGCCGTCTCGCCACCGAGCAGCTCGGCCGGGTCGCTGCCGATCAGGTCGACCAGGTCGTGGCCGGTGCCGTGGGTCAGCGCCCGGTTGGCCGTCAGCAGGCGCTGGCGTTGCGCGTCGACGATGAAGATGCCCTCGCCCGAGGTCTCAAACACCTTGGCCCACAGCTCCAGCCGCTGCTCCAGCTGCTTGAGGTGGTTGATCGGCGCCAGCGCGGTCAGCACCGCGTCGCGGCCCTGGAAGGTCATGCGCCGGGCCGACAGCACCGCCCAGGCGAGGTCCTGAGGGCCGCGCCAGTGGACCTCGAACTCGTCGATCGCATCGCGGTCGTGCAGGGACTGGAAGAAGCGGGCGCGCACGGTCGCATCGAGGCAGCGCGCCCAGGGGTCGTCGTCACGCTCGCCGATCCAGGCCCGCGCGGGGGTGTTGGCATGCAGCACCTCGTGGCCCGGCACCGCCGTCACCAGCAGGGCCACGGGCAGGGTCTCCAGCAGGCTGCGCTGGGCCTCGGCGGCACGTTCCCGGGCGGCGCGTTCTTTCTGCCGTTCGCGCTCGGCGTCGAGCTGGCCGAGCATGTCGTGGAAGGCATCGATCAGCCGGCCGATCTCGTCATGGCTTTGCCAGCTGATGCGGCCGTCGAGCTGGCCGGTCTGGCGCACCGTGTCGGCCAGGTCCGACAAGCGGCGCAGCGGCCGGGCGATCTGGCCCGCCACGAAGCTGACCAGGCCAAAGATGCACAGCAGCAGGAAAAGCGCCGTGCCCAGGTGCAGCCACATCCGACCGAACAGGGTGTCGATGCGCCGCTGCAGCAGGCCGTCGAGTGCCTGCAGGTCGTTCTGCCAGGCGAGGTCGAGCGCCTGCAGCAAGGCATCTCGCGCGGCCAGCATCGCCGGCCGGCCTGACGCAGTCATGCCGGCGTCGACCCAGGCACGCGCCTGGACGCGGAAGGCCTCGATGCGCCCTTCGAGGGCCAGATGCACCGGCCGCAGCTCGTCGACCAGCTCGGCGGTGCCAGCCGCATAGGCCTCGTCATGGTCGCTGCGCAGGCCCTTGCGCACCGCATCGAGACGCCCTTCCAGCACCAGATAGGTGCTCAACAGGTCCACGCCACGACCGAGAGGGGGCGGCTCGGCGATGCCCTGCACCACATCGAGCAATTCGGGCAGGCGCAGCACCACGATCGACATCGTGTAGTAGCTGTCCAGGTCCGGGTCGAGGATCAGGTTGGACTGGTTGCCCAGCCGCGTCAGCAGGTCGCGCCCCATGGCGAGCGCCTGTCCGGGCGACGGCGCCGTGTCGGCCGTGGTGGCGGTGGTGGCCGCTTCGACGCGGCTGCGCAAGGCCGCTGCAAACAGCCCGCTGGCATCGGCGCTGCGCATGGTCGCGTCGTGCTGCGCGGCGACGGCCTCCAGCCGCGCGAGGTGATCGGCCAGCCGCTGTGCCGGCGTCGCTCCCGCGACATCGACCAGCGCATCGGCCACCACCGCCACATAGGCGCTGCCGGCCAGCTCCTTGCGCGCGAAGTCGATGGCCAGGTACTTCTCGTTGATCAGGAAACCCGCGACATAGAACACCGAGCTCAGGTCGAGCAGGTAGATCAGCATCAGCTTGCGACCGACCGTGAGTCGCGCAACCAGACGAGCAAGCAAGGTCAGCATCGGGCGGACGCGGGGGTGAGGGCGCAGCAGGTGGGCATCGCGGCGAAAGCGCAAATTCTGGGCCCGACACGCCCATCACACGAGGGTGATCAGGACAAGGACCGGGGCCTTGCGGATTCCTTCATGCCGGCGCTCACGCCATGCCCGGCGCGTGGCCGGACGGCCTGCTGCGGCCTGAACACGCTGGACACACGACGGACACGCACCCGACACGTACCCGACACGCGCTGGACAAGCGCCGATCAGGCCGGACAGCAGACGGGAACCCAGCGCTTCAGCCCAACACCGCCCGGCAGTTCGGCGTCTTCACGCACAAGGTGAGTTGCGCCAGTTGCTCGACCAGCGGCATGTCGGTGGCCGGGCCCAGCAGGTCGATGGTGTAAGGGCGGGCCGGGTCGAGCGGGTAGCGCGCCGGGATGCCGCTGGCGTTGCGGACCGTGGCGGTGCCGGTGTCCGCCGACGGCTCCGGTGCGCGCTCGGCCACACACAGCAGCCGGGTGGCCTGTTCGGTCAGGCTGCAACGCCAGAGCGTGGTTTCGGCCGCTGCCTGCCGGGCGGCGGCTTCCTGCGCCTCGGCCGGTGCCGGGACGCTGGCCAGTGCGATCAGGGCGGTGGCCAGGCTGACACCCATCCAGACCGGCATCGAGCGCAGCAGCGCGGCCTGTGCAGGACCCTGGGCGGCGGCGGAACGGTCGGCCGAGGAACGGTCAACAGAGGAACGGTCGGACAAGGTCGGCATGGCGGCACTCCAGGGCTGGTGCCGCTGTTTCGGCCACCACCGTGCTCGACCTGAGCGGCGCCACGCACGCCGGCGGGCCGGCCGTGAAGTCCGTCCTTTCGGACCTGCCCTTGATGCCGATCAGACCGGCCGCAGCCGAGCCGCCAGCGCGGCCGTGGCCTCGATGCGGCCATCGGCCTGCACCCGCAGCGCCTGGGCGACGCCGAGGCGGGCGGCCAGCGCCACCCACGGTTCGGCCGGGTCGGCGGCCAGCAAGGCGGTCGCCATCGCGTCGGCGCGGGTCGCGTCGGTGTCGACCACCGTGACGCCTGCGGCGCTGTCGACCGGCCGCAGCGTGCGGGCGTCCAGCACATGGCCGATCCAGCGGCCATCGGGCAGGCGGCGGCGGCGCTCGGACTGCGCCGAAGTGATGACCGCCTCGCGGCCGTCGACCTCCAGCGTCGCGGCCAGTCGGCCTTCGGAAGCCGGGTGGCGGATGCCGATGCGCCAGGGCCGCCCGGCGGGTTCGCCCATGGCCGCGAGGTTGCCGCCGAGGTTGACCAGCGCCGCCGTGACGCCGGCCGCGCGCAGCGTGTCCAGCGCCAGATCGGCCGCATGGCCCTTGCCAATGGCCCCCAGGTCCAGTTGCACCCGCGTGTCGACGCTGGCGATCTGGCCGCCCTGCAGGCGCAGCGAGCGGGTCGACGGCGGGTTGTCCTGCCAGTCCCGCAAGCGCTGGATGGACGGCGCCGGTGCCCCGTCCGTCAGGCGGTCGGCATGGAAACCCCAGGCACCCACCGCCGCGCCCAGGGCGATGTTGCAGGCGCCGCCGCTGGCGGCCTCCAGCAGCCGGGCCTGTTCGATCAGCGGCGCCAGCCCGGCCGGCAGCGGCGTGCGACGGCCGGACCGCAAGGCGGCATTGATGCGCTGCAGCGCGCCGGGCTTCCAGGCGTTGCCGTGGCGGTCGAAACGCGCGAGGTGGTCCCAGGCGGCGGCCAGCGCCCGGTCGGCGACCGCGTCCGGTGCGACCACGACCAGCTCGGCCCAACTGCCGAACAGGGCCCGGCGGTCATGCCGCCAGGGCTGATGCCGCCAGATCGTGTCGGCAACCCCGCCGGCGGCCGCAGCGGCAGACACAGGCGTCGACCACAGACCCGGCGCCAGCCACATCGCGCCCAGCAGCCGGCGCCGCGCCCGATCGGCCATCGTCAGCCGGCCCGGCTGCTGTGGTGCCAGCCCGATTGCAGCGCCGCGCAGGCGGCCAGGTGCTCGTGCTCCAGGCGTTCGAACAGCACGGCCGCAGCCGCCAGCCGGCCGATCCGGGCGTGTTGTTCGATCTCGGCGCACAGCAGCGCCATGCGGCGGGCGCCGAGGTTGTCGGTGACCGACAGCAGCCGGTGCGAGCTGGCCGCCAACGCCGCGCCGTCGCCGCCCTGCAGCGCCCGCCGCAGCAGCTCGACATGGCCGGGTGTGTCGGCCAGGAAGCGGGCGACCAGGTCCATGAGCAGGGGCGCGGCCACCTCGTCGTCGTCGAGGCTGCGCAGTTCGGCCAGGCGCGAGCGGTCCAGCACCGGATCGTCCACACCCAGGCCGTCCAGGCGCCGCCAGGGCGGCAGCTCGTTGACCCGGGCCGGCGGCGCGTCGGGTGGCATGTCGGGCGGCACATCGGGTGGCACCGGTGCAAGGCCCGCGCCACGCAGCGCGGCGGCCAGTGCGGCCAGCTCGATCGGCTTGGGCAGGTAGCCGTCCATGCCGGCGGCCAGACAGGCCTCGCGGTCGCCGGGCAAGGCGTTTGCGGTCATCGCCACCAGCCGCGGCCGGCTGCCGGGGCCACGCCGCTGGCGGATCCAGCGGGCCGCCTGCAGGCCGTCCATCTCCGGCATCTGCAGGTCCATCAGCACGACGTCGTAGTCCTGCCGCTCGACCGCGTCGATGGCTTCGAGGCCGTTGCTGACCACGTCGGCGGCATAGCCCAGCCGGCGCACCAGCTGCTGGGCGACACGCTGGTTGACGTCCTGGTCCTCGGCGATCAGCACGCGGGGATGTGGCCAGGCGGCAGGGTCCGGCGCTGTCTCGGTGGGCCGGCGATCGGTGGGCAGACGGCCGTCCGGCTGCGGGTCGACCCAGGGCCCGCGCCAGCCCAGCGGTGCCGGCCGCGACGGCGGGGCGGGCCGGCGATCCTGCGGCGCGGGCCGCAAGGCGGCCTGCAGGGTCTCGAACAGCACGGCCATCTTCAGCGGCTTGGTCAGCAGCGCCGACACGCCCAGCCGGGCCAGTTGGCCGCCGCCCACCGGCGTGCCGCCCTGCCCCAGTGGCTGGCCGGACAGCAGCACGACCGGCACCTCGGCGCCGCTGCGGCGCAGTGCCTCGGCCACGCCGACCAGCCCGATCAGGTCACGACCGTCACGGCCGTCGCGGCCGTCGCGCAGCTCGCGGCCTTCCCGCCCGAGGTCGAGCACGGCCAGGTCGTAGCGCTCGCCATGGCGCAGCCGGTCCTGCGCCTCCAGCGCCGAGGCGAAGGTGGCGGGCACCAGCCCCCAGTGCAGCGCCCAGCGGGTCAGGATGCGGCGCTGGGTCAGGTTGGCGTCGACGATCAGCACGCGCCGGCCGACCAGCCCCGGCACTTCGCGGCGCAGGCAGTCGGGTTCGGGCAGGCCGGCCTCCTGCGGGGCGGCCGCACGCACCTGCAGCTCGACCTGGAAATCGCTGCCCCGGCCGGGCTCGCTGCGCACCCCGATGTGGCCGCCCATCAGCTCGGCCAGGCGCTTGCAGATCGCCAGCCCCAGACCCGTGCCGCCGTATTTGCGCGTGGTCGACGCATCGAGCTGCGAGAAGGACTGGAACAGCTGCGGCCGGTGCGCCTCGGCGATGCCGATGCCGGTGTCGTGCACGGTCAGGGTCAGCCGGCGCTGGCCCGGCTCGCCGCAGCCGTCGCTGCCATCGACTTGGTGGCTGGACACCGCCACATGGACCTCGCCCTCGTGGGTGAACTTGACCGCGTTGGACAAGAGGTTGACCAGGATCTGGCGGATCCGGCCCAGATCGCCGACCAGCCACTCGGGCGTGTCGTCTTCGACCAGATAGCCCAGGCTCAGGCCCTTCTCGCGGGCGCGCTGGGCGACCACGTCCAGCGTCGCCTCGATGCAGGCACGCAGGCCGAAGACCTGCTGCTCCAGATCGAGCTTGCCGGCCTCGGCCTTGGAGTAGTCCAGCACGTCGTTGACGATGGCCAGCAACGCCTCGCCGCTGGCGCGGATGGTGGCCGCGCAGTCGCGCTGTTCGGGCGACATCGGCGTGTCCATCAGCAGCGTGGTCATGCCGATGACGGCATTCAGCGGCGTGCGGATCTCATGGCTCATGTTGGCCAGGAACAGGCTCTTGGCCCGCGCGGCGGTCTCCGCCTCGGCCTTGGCCTGGGCCAGCAGCCGGGCCGAGGCCCGCACCAGACTCACGTCGCGCAAGATGGCCGCGAAGTAGGGCCTGCCGTCCAGCTCGACATGGGCGATCGAGGCTTCGGCGTCGAACAGCGCCCCGTCGGCACGCCGGCCCTGGATCTCGCGCCGCTCGGCCATGCGCCGGGCCGGCACGCCGGAGCGGGCATAGGCCGCCAGATGCTGCGCATGGACGGCCCGCGCCGCCTCGGGCAGCAGCAGGTCCAGGCCATGACCCAGCACGGCCTCGGCGGGGTGGCCGAAGATGCGTTCGGCCCCTTCGTTGTAGACCACCACGCGGTGCTGCGCGTCGCAGATCACCAGCGCGTCATCGGCGATCGCCAGCAGCCGGCCCAGCAAGAGGCCCAGCTCGGCCGGGTCGAGCCGGTGGGCCGAGGGGCCGTGCGGCGGGCGTGAAGACGGTGGCGGCGCCATGTCGCGTGCCTGCGCTAGCCGCCGGCCTGCAACTGCAAGCGCGCCACGCCGCCGTAGCTGCCAACCCAGCGGCTGCCATCCGGGCCGGTTGCCATCGAGAAGACGGCGTTGCCGTAAAGCCCGTCATGGGTGGTCAACACGTCAAAGCGGTCCTGGCCGGCCGCGCCACCGGTGCCTGCTGGCGTCATGCGCGCCAGGCCCTGATCGGTGCCGATCCACAGCACACCGGCCGGGTCGAGCTGCAGCATGAAGACATGGTTGCCCGGCAGGCCGTCGGCCACGGTCAGGTGGCGCCAGGTCCGGCCGTCGAAGCGCGACAGCCCGGCACCCCAGGTGCCGGCCCAGACCACGCCCACGCGGTCGACCGCCAGCGAGACGATGTAGTTCGGGTTGTAGGCGTCCTTGACCTCGCTCAGGCCCATCTCGGCCTTCTGGCGGGCGTGGTGCTGCGACACGCTGGCCGGGTCGACGCTGGACGCCAGCGAGCCCCGCACCCGCTCGTAGGGCGCGCCCAGCCCGTCGGCATGGCGCCAGTGTTGCCAACGGCCATCGCGGAAAGCCGCCAGGCCGCCTTCGGTGGCCAGCCAGAGCGTGCCGTCCGGGCCTTCGGCCAGACCATAGACCCAGTCGTTGGGCAGACCACCGGCCGTGCTGTCGACCGTGTGCAGGCCCCAGGCGCGGCGGTCGTCCAGCCGGCTGGCGCGGATCCGGTTGACGCCCGACCAGGTGGCGATCCAGAGGTCGCCGTCGCGGGTCTGAAGGAAGTCGTAAACGAAGGCATCGCCCAGGCCTTCGGGCACGTTGTAGGTGCGCCAGCGCGACGGGCGCTCGGCCTCATCCATCAGCAGGGCCAGACCGCCGCCGTAGGTGCCCAGCGCGAGACGCCGGCCACCGCTGCCCAGGTCGATGTGGCCAACGTGGAAGATGCCGTTGGACAGCAGGCCGGCCTGCGTGTCGTAGAGCCGCACCGAGCCGTCGCGCGGGTCATGCCGGACGGCGCCGCCGTAGGTGCCGGCCCAGAGCACCTCGCCGTCGAGGTAGAGCCGCTTGACGTTCTTGTTGCCGACGCGGAAGTGGTTGAAGTGGCGCACCGCGAGCGATTTCGGGCCCGCTGCCCGGGGCGGCGTCTGTGGCGGCGTCTGTGGCGGTGTCTGTGACTGTGTCTGTGGCGGTGTCTGCGCCCCGGACCATCCTGGCGACAGGCACAGCGCACCCAGCGTCCCGAGAAGGCGGCGGCGATCGAGCGGGCTGTGTGCGGTCACTGGACGACCCTCCGCACGGCGTGCTCCGGGATGAGCGCTTGGGAGCGGCCCGGCGCGCTCATGGCCCGACCCTCACGACTCCGCCGCGCGTGCCGGCCCAGACGCGCTGGTCCGGCGCCACCGCGATCGTGTAGACATGGCGGTCGGGCAGGCCGTCGGCCACGCCGAAGGTCTGCCAGTGACCACCACTGAGGCCACCACTGAGGCCGCCACCGAGGCCGTCCGGCCCCGGCTGCCAGCGGCTCAGGCCCTGGTCGGTGCCGAACCAGAACGCGCCGTCGCCGGTCTGCGCCAGCGCATAGACGATGTTGCCGGCCAGGCCGTCGCGCCGGCTGAGCGAGGTCCAGCGCTGGCCATCCCAGCGCGAGGCGCCGCCGCCCCAGGTGCCGGCCCAGATCGAGCCATCGGCCGCCGACAGCATCGAGAAGACGTAGTTCGGGTTGTAGGTCGCCTGGGTCGCCCGCGCGCCCTGCGGGCCGGCGGAGATCGTCAGGTCATGGCGGCGGCGTGTGCCCAGGCCGGTGTTGTCCGAGAACGGCAGGCCCTCGTCGTTGGGCGCGCCCAGGCCGTCGGCATGGGTCCAGGACTGCCAGCGCTGGCCGTCGAACATCGACACGCCCCCTTCGGTGCCGAACCAGACGCGGTCCTGCGCATCGACGGCCAGGCCGTAGACCCATTCGTTGACGAGTTCCTTCAGGTAGGTCGTGAAGGCACCGGTCTTGGCGTCGACCCGGTTGGCGCCGGCCCAGGTGCCGATCCACAGGTCGCCGTTGCGCTGCTGGGCGAAGCAGTAGACCCAGTAGTCGGCCAGGCCGTGCATCGGGAAAAACGTCTTCCAGCGCCCATCGCGCCAGCGCGAGACGCCGCCAGCGTTGGTGCCGAACCACTTGTGGCCGTCGCGGGTGATGCCGATGGCGAAGACGTATTCGTTGGCCAGCCCTTCGGCGCGGGTGAAGGTCTGGCGGCGCCGGCCGTCGCGCAGGTCGACCTCGTGCACACCCGCCGAGGTGCCGACCCAGACGGCGCCGCGCGCCGGCTCGATCGCCAGCGAGCGCACATAGACGGCCGGGCCGACCTCGAAGCTGTCCTGCACGCGCAGCTTGACCGGTGCGTCGGCCGAACGGGCGGCCAGCGGCCAGACCGCCAGCGGCAAGGTGCCCAGCACGGCGCGGCGGCTCAGGGTGGTGGGTGACGCCGCATTCATCGCCGGCCCCGCAGCGTGCGCAGGTGGGCGACGACGTCGAGCATGTCGCGCTCCTTGAGCTGGCCCTGGTAGGCCGGCATGGCACCGCGGCCATCGCGGATCACGGCCAGCAGCGCGCCGTCGCCCTTCATCAAGGCGGTCGGGGCTGAAAAGTCGGGCGCCACCGGCAGCACCGGCACACCGCGGCTGCCGTGGCACTGGGCGCACAGGCGCTGGTAGGTCGCGCCGCCGCTGGACGGATCGGCGGCATGGGCAGGCAGCACGAGGACGGCCAGGGCGGTCCAGACCGTGGTGGTGAACAGGGGGCGGAATCGAGGCATCCAGCGCCGTTTTGCGAATCCCGTGCCAGCCTGGCCCGGGTCAGTCCCGAGCCAGCACCGGGCGTTCGCCGATGAGGGCCGCGCGCGGATCGTCCTCGTCCTTGCGGAGCCGGTCGGCCTTGTCGCCGCGCTCGTCCTCCTCCAGCTTGCGATACAGGCTGGACAGGCCGATGCCCAGGCGCTGCGCGGCCAGCCGCCGGTCGCCGCCGGCCTCGTCGATGGCACGGCGGATCAGGCCGATCTCGAAGCGCCGGACGCGCTCGCGCAGCGTGGCCTCGGGCGGCGGATCGGCCACATCGAGGCCCGTGCCGGCCTCCGCAGGGCGGGTGGCCGGGGCTGCGCCGGGTGAGGTCACGGCGCCGGCCAGGGTCGCGGCGCGCACGACCTCCGGCGCCAGATCGGCCACGGTGATGCTGTCGCCGTCGGCCAGGATGGCGGCGCGGTGCAAGACGTTTTCAAGCTGGCGCAGGTTGCCCGGCCAGGCATAGGCGAGCAGCAGGTCCTCGGCCTCCGGGTCGATGCCCAGCACCTGACGGGCGCCGGACGGCTGGCTGCGCTGGGCCAGCAGATGGCGCAGCAGGGCCGGCAGGTCGGCCCGGCGCTCGCGCAGCGGTGGCATCGGGATCTGGAAGACCGACAGGCGGAAAAACAGGTCCTCGCGGAAGGTGCCGGCTTCAACCATCGCCGGCAGGTCGCGGTTGGTCGCCGCGACGATGCGCACGTCGACCTTGCGGCTCTGCTCGGCCCCCAGCGGACGCACCTCCTTGGCCTCCAGCACATGCAGCAGCTTGGTCTGCAGGCCCAGCGGCAGCTCACCGATCTCGTCGAGGAAGAGCGTGCCGTGGTCGGCCTGCACGAACAGGCCGCGACGGGCCTTGTCGGCGCTGGTGAAGGCACCCTTGGTGTGGCCGAACAGCTCGCTTTCCAGCAGGTTGTCGGGGATGGCGGCGCAGTTGACCGGCACAAAAGGCCCTTCGCGACGGGCCGACAGCTCATGCAGCCGGCGCGCGGTGACGCCCTTGCCGGTGCCGCTCTCGCCGGTCACCAGCACGGTCGAATCGGTCGGCGCGACCCGGCTGATCAGCCGTTCGGTGGCCAGCATCGCCTGCGCCTGGAAGGTGTAGGGCTGACCGGCCGCGCCGCCCACCAGCACCATCGAGCGCAGCGCCCGGTTCTCCTCGCGCAGGCCGCGCATGGCCTCGATCTGTTCGAGCCGGTGCACGATCTCCTCGCGCCGGACCGGCTTGGTGATGTAGTCCCAGGCCCCGGCCTTGATCGCGTCGATGGCCGAATCGACCGAACTGAAGGCCGTCACCATGATGAAGGTCGCCGCATGGCCACGCTCGCGCGCCCGCCGCAGCAGCTCGATGCCGTCCATCACCGGCATGAAGACGTCGCTGAGCACGACGTCGTAGGGGGTCTGGTCGAGCCGGTTGAGCGCCTCCTGGGCGCTCGCGGCACTGTCGACCGTGTAGCCGGCCTTGCCGATGGCGGCGGCCATCACCTGGCGGACGGCGGGCTCGTCGTCGACCACGAGCACCTGCAGCTCGGGCATGGGAACACTCCTGGATCACTCTGCGTGGGCGCCTTCAGGCCGGACGCCATCGACGGGAAGCCGCAGCGTAATGCACGGAACCGAAGCGACATCTTGAGCAAACGCAAGAGTTCCGCCAAGTGTTTCAGCCGCCGCCATGCAGGCCGACCAGGACGGCGCGCGTTCCGCGCCGCTCGGTGGCACGTTCAGCGGCACGCTCAGTGGCATGTTCAGCGGCACGCTCAGCCGGACCTGGGCCGCCGGGTGGCCACCGGCAGGCTCCACATCGAGCGACAGGCACAGCGGCCGGTCGGTCGACCGGTCGGCCAGCGTCTCGCCGATGACCTGCAGCCACTGCATCAGCAGCTGCTGAAGGCGGGCCGCCTCCAGGTGCACGGCAGGCAGGTCCGGATCGGCGCGGACCTCCACCTGCAGATGCCGAAAACGCCGGTCGTGGCCGGTCAGCACGATCGCCTGGCGCAGCAGCGCGGCAAGGTCCAGCCAGCGCGCATCGCCTGGCTGCGGCGTGGCCGCCTCGGTCAGGCGTTGCGCGGCAATGGCGGCACGGCGGGTCTGCCGCACGATCTCTCGGGCAGCGGCGGCCACCGCCTGCGGGTCGACCGGCGCCTGCGGGCGGCTCTCGGCGTCGTCAACCAGCTGGTCGGCCAGCCCGGCGATCACCGCCAGCGGGTTGTTGATCTCGTGGGCCACGCCGGCCGCCAGGGCCGCCAGCGCATGCATCTTGTCGTCGTGGGCGCGCCGCTCGCGGTCGGCCTCCAGGGCCTGTTCGCGGGCGGCGAGGTCTTCGGCCAGCTGGTTGACCGAGGCCATCAGCGCGCCGACCTCGTCGCGCCGGGTCACCGCCAGCGGCGTCCCTCGCAGACCGCCCACCAGGCCACGGGCGTGTGCCTCCAGCCGGCCGATGTCACGCGCCAGCCGGCCGGCAAACAGCAGCACCGGCACGCCCATCAACAGCCCGCCGGCAACGGCAAGCAGGCCGGTCTCGGCGGTCACCGCGTCGAACTGGCGCTGGTAGACCTGGGCCTGCTCCTCGCGCAGCACGAGCAGGCGGTCATGCCGCAGCGTCAGGTCGGCCTTGGCGTCGGCCAGCGCCGTGCGCAGGCCTTGCCAGGCGGCGTCGCTGGGCATTGTCTTGAGGGCCTGCCAGCGGTCCTCGACCTCGCGGTAGAGCAGCAGGTAGCCGGCATCCCACGGGCGCAGATCCTCGAACAGGCGCTCGCAGGTCTCGATGTAGACCGCCAGATCCGGCGGCGCGGCGCGGGAGCGGCCATGCTGCGCGGCGGCCTCGGCCGGCGACAGCGGGTGCACCAGCGCCAGGTCCTCGCTGGCATCGAGCCGGGCGGTCTCCACGGCGGCCAAGGCCAGCGCCAGCGCCCGCTCATGGCGGCTGACCGACTGCAGACCCTGCAACTGCGCGTCCAGCTGCGAGCGCTCGACCGACACAAACAGCGCCGAGCCGGCCAGGCAGACCAGCAGGATCAGCAAGGCCCAGCCGGCCTGCGCCCGCAGCGAACGGGCCGCTCGCCAGCCGCCGGCTGCGGTGCCGGGTGCAAGACCGGGTGCAAGACCGGGTGAAGGACCGCGTGAAGGACCGGGTGAGGTGCTGGATGAAGCACCGACTCGTGCCGCGGGTACACCGCTTGCAACGTCCGGTGACGTTTCGGAGAGCCCTGTCATGACGTCTGTCGTTCGGTCCCTGGTTCGCACCACGCTGTGTGGCGCCGTCTTGTCCTGCCTGCTGGCGCTCGGCGGCGCCGCGCATGCCGATGCGCTGGACGAGGGTCAGGCCGCCATCCGCCGCAAGGATTACGCCGTCGCGGTCAAGCTGCTCGAACCGCTGGCCCGCAACGGCCACGCCGTGGCGCAATTGCGGCTCGGCGAGCTGTACTACCACGGCCACGGCGTGGCCGAGAACAACGACGCCGCGCTGACCTGGTTCGAGCGCGCCGCCCGGCAAGGTCAGGCCGAGGCGCAGGTCCACCTCGGCAACATGTATGCCTATGGTCTGGCCGACCCGGGCAACGACCGGGACCCGGCCCGGCTGGCCGCCCAGTGGTACTTCGAGGCCGCCCGGCAGGGTCATGCCAACGCCCAGTACAGCCTGGGCATCCTCTTTCTGACCGGCACCGGCGTGATCCAGGATGCCCAGGAAGCCGAGCGCTGGATCCGCAAGGCCGCCGAACAGGGCCACGCCGACGCGGGGCTCTACCTCAAGGGACGCTGACGCCCCCAGGGATCAGGCCAGCGCCCGACCCACAGTCGGGAATCGGCTTCCCGGAAACGGGAAGAAACAGGACGCGCTTCCCGACTGTGGGCAGGACCCGCGCCGGCTCAAGCGGACCGATCAGGCCCGCGCCCAGCATGCCGCGACGGCCCGGACCGGCGCAGCACGGCGAGCCGGCGGTCAGGTGGGACGGCGAGTGGGGGCCGCATGGGTTCTGGTGACGTTTTTCGGGTGATCTTCAGCGCACTCAGATCGCCCCTTGGTGCGGCGTCGTCGAGACGAAGGGCACGCCGAAGAAGGTCAGGAAGGCGAGCACGAAGACCGTGATCAGGCAGAGCGAGAAGCGCACGGGTGACGGCCGAAAGGTGACGCGGGCGTGCAGCGTGGCGGCCAGTGCGAGCCAGGTCAGGAAGGCCCAGGTCTCCAGCGGGTCCCAGCCCCAGTAGCGGCCCCAGGCGTCCTGGGCCCAGACGGCGCCGACGATCAGCATGGCGCCCTCGAAGACGAAGGCGAAGGCGGCGTAGCGGTGGGCCAGCGCGTCGCAGCGGCGGTCATCGGGCAATGACATGCCCAGACGCCGGCCGATCGGCGTGAGCCGCAGCAGCGGCACGGCCGACCAGGCCAGCGCCGTCAGCAGCAGGCCCAGGAACAGCTTGCCGACCAGCGTGTGCAGGTAGAGCAGCACGGTCGCGTAGGTGGGCGGCAGGTGGCCGGGGCGGGCATCGGCCATCAGCAGCCAGCCCGCCAGCAGGGCCAGCACCGGCAGCACCACCAGCCAGAGCCGGCGCAGCGGCGGCAGGGCCCAGGCCGACACGCCATAGACCAGCGACAGGCTCCAGAGGTTGCTGCTGAGGATCTCGTGCATGGTCGTGAACGGCCCATGCCCCAGCGTGACCCAGCGCAGGCCGAGCGACACGGTGTGCACGGCCACGGCCAGCGTCGCCAGGCCCAGGCTCCAGCGCGTCCAGTCCGGCCGCCGCGACCCACCCGCAACCGCCAGGAGCGACCACAGGCCCGGCACGGCCGACAGCGCATACAGCAGCAGCGCCGCATGCAGCCAGGGCTGGTCGATCAGGCTCGGCGACAGCGGCGCCAAAATGGCTAGAGGGGCCGACAGGTCCGTGTTCATCGGGCCTCCAGCGCGCCGGCATCAACCGCGCGGGCCGGGCTGGCGCCACGCGAGGGCGCTGCCGTGAACTGCCGTGCGTAGTGCCAGCCCAGCGCGACGACCGCCAGCATGGCCAGACCCAGCAGCCAGAGCAGACTGAGGTCGTAGCTGACGCGGTAGCCCATCCAGGTGCGCAGCTCCAGGTAGTCCAGCCGTCCCCCGGGCAGGTCGAGCGAGCCGCCCGGCGCGAGCGTCAGGCGCTGTTCGACCGCCCCGCCGTTGCCACCGTGGCGGATCACCAGCGTGCGGTCTTCGGGCAGGCGGAAGCGGCCGGCGCGGTCCGGGTCGATCAGGGACGGGTCGACCGGCAGTTGCAGCCACAGGGCCGGACCGCCGGGTGGCTGCCAGTCCAGCGACTGCTGCAGCGCATGGGCCGGGTAGCTTGGCAGGTGCAAAGCGCCGATCGCCGCCTCGCCGCCGGCCGGTGTCCAGCGCAGCAGCGGCGCGTAGCCCTTGTTGGGGCTGGTGTAGATGCGGTAGCCGCGCAGCACCAGTGGGTGGTGGTCGCCGATCACCGCATCCTGCGGCTGGCCGTCGGCATCGGTCCAGTGCACGCGGTTGCGGGTCGGACCGCGCTTGAGGCCGGGCGCGTAGTCGATCTCGAAGCCGCTGTGCACGAAGCTCAGCTGACCGAGCCGGTCGGGGTGCCAGCGGCCGGCCACGCCGTCCATCAGCACGCCGTCCCAGGGCACCCCCTCGGTCAGCTCGAAGCGGCCGTCCAGCGCGGTCATGCGACCCAGACCGCTGGCCAGCACCAGCCCGAGCAGCGCCAGGTGGAAGACCAGCAGCGGCACGCGCCGCCGCAGCGACGGGTGGACGACCAGCGCGACCAGCAGGTTCAGCGCCAGGAACAGCAGCGCCACGATCAGGCCGACGCCCAGCCAGTCGCTGCGGAAACGCCCGATCAGCACGGCCACGCCGAGCAGCGCCATGCCCGCCAGCGCCGTGCGCAGCGAGCCGAAATGGGCCAGCCAGGCCGGCGGCGTGGGTGGAGACGTGGGCGGGGACGTGGGGCTGGACGATGGCGGGTTCATGGCGGGTTGCTGCAGACGTCCTTCATCCAGTCCTTGCCGCTCAGTGCGGCGTTGCCATTGGTGCCGAAGGTGGTGGCCGACGCCGCCGAGCCGCAGTTGCTGTCGGTCCAGTTGCCGCTGGTGGCAAAGGTGCGGACCTTGAGCTTGGCGTTCAGGTAGTAGGGCTCCTGGTTGTAGGCCTGGCCGGGCGCGTTCTCGCGCCATTCTTCGTTGCCGGCCCGACCGGCCTCGGGGCCGACGTCGTTGAGGTTGACCAGCAGGCCCTTGTTCTTCCAGCCGTGTGGCACCGCGACATGGCACCAGTTGCAGCGGATGCGGCCGATCTTCTCGGTGTGGAAGGCGTGCAGGTTGCCCTTGTCGGTGTTGGAGAAGCCGGTCTGCCCGGCGCCGGCACCGGCATAGGTGGACTCGTTGTGGCACTTGAAGCACAGCGCATTGGCCGCGCCGCCGCTGCCGACGTTGCTGTTCCAGACGCCCTTGAGCAAGAAGGCGTTGGACGAGCCGTGTGGCCCCCAGGCCGAGCCGTCCTCGCCGCCGTTGGGCACGACGGTGGTGGGTGCCGTGCTGCTGCCGTGGCAGTCGCTGCAGTACATGGTCTGGCTGCCGATGGCATTGCCCCACGGCGCGCGGAAGGCCGCCGCGTTGGCGCCGCTGCGGCCGGTGCCGTCCATCACCGGATGCCAGGAGCGGTGGTTGTTGGTGGCGAAGTTGGCACCCGCGCCGGAGTTGGCCGAGGTGGTGTCGCCCTTGTGCGTGAGCGGCGCCTGGAACTCGCGCGCCTGGTTGGTGTAGACCGTCAGGTTGTTGGTGCCCGGCGGCGTGCCGCCCGGATGGCCCAGCGCCGGCCGGCTGCCGAGCGGGTGGGCGTTGTTGTCCGGGTAGGCGTGGTCCGAGTGGCACTTCAGGCAGACCTGGTACTCGCGGGTCACATAGGGCGCGGTGACGGCGGTGTCCACGCTGTTGCCCGGGTCGCCGCGCTTGACGGTGTAGCCGCTGGGCAGTTGCTGGAAGGAGGTCGAGCCATAGACCGGTTCGACGCCAAAGGTGCCGCGCAGCGCGCCCGAGGCGAGGTTGGTGTGGGTGTAGCCGGGTGCCTCGTCGTGGCGGTGGGTGGCGGCCGCATCGGGCGGGCCGGCCAGGCCGCCGGCACCGCCGGTGAACAGGCGCGCCTTGATCAGGCGATGCGGGTTGTGGCAGTCGGTGCACTCGGCGTGGCGACGGGCCAGCCGGGCGCGCGACTCGATGAAGTCGGCGCCGCAGCGGTTGGCCGGGCCGGTGCAGTCCACGCCCGGGTCGATGAAGCTGCCGCCGATGTCGTGGACCTCCTCGCCCGCGTTGCCCTGGTCGGCGCTGGTGATGGGCATGCGGATGGGCGCGCTGAAATCGGTCTCGATGTCGGGCACCTGCAGGCCGTTGTTCAGCACCGAGCGGGCGGTGCTGGTGTGGCACTGGAAGCAGGTCTGTTCCTGGGCCGGGTTGCCGCCTTGGCGGGCGGCCAGCAGGTTGGCGGCCGGACGCGGCGCGTCGGTGCCTTCGCGGGTCAGCCGGCGCGCGCCGGGCACCGTGTGGGTGTCGTGGCAGTTCAGACAGCCGGCCTTCCAGACCGGCAAGGCCAGCGGGAACTCGCGCAGCGTGGCCGCCGCGTCGCGGTAGGTCTCGTCGGCGACATCCGGCCGGGCGTGGGCCGAATAGGCCCAGCTGCCCGAGGCCAGGTTCTTGTCGTGGCAGCCCAGGCAGACCATGTCGGTGGCCGGGTTGTGCGCTGCCGACGGTGCGGCCTCCTGGAAGCGCTGGCCACGCAGGAATTTCTGGTTGCCGCGCGCGCTGTCGAGCTCGCGGATGTGCGGGTCGTGGCAGGTCGCGCACTGCACCTGGCCGGCGCCGTTGACGCCGGTGGGCTGCAGCGGCAGTTGCGGCTTGTAGCCCGGTGCGCGCACGCCCACCACGCTGCCGCTGCCGCCGGGCCAGCGCTGCTGGGCGTCGACGCCGCGCAGCTCGCCGTCGCGCTGGGCCAGCGCGCTGTTGAAGGTCAGCGAGATCGGGTGGTCGTTGCGCAGGTCGGTGCCGAGGTTGCGGGTGAAGCCGCTGGCGGTGCCCTCGCCCACCGGCATGGTGCCGCCCGGGCCGGTGCCCACCATCGGGATCGAGGCCCCCGCCAGGCCGTTGAGCACGTTGACGTTGCCCAGCGCCAGCGTGCCGTCGTGGCAGGACAGGCAGAGCTTGCTGCTGCCACCGGGCAGGCCGCTGAAGCCGTCGACGATGGCCTGGGCGTCGAGCGACTCGGACGCATAGGGCGTGTAGGTCGAGCCGGCCGGCACGCGCCGGTTCCACAGCGGCGAGCGCAGCGCCGCGCCGCCGTCGTCGGTCTGGCTGGCGCCGTGCGGGGTGTGGCAGAAGACGCAGACCTGGTCGGTGCCGCCGGAGCCCGCATGGGCCGCGCCGGGCCCGTCGACCGACAGGTTGTGGCGCGTGCCCCGCACGTCCGAGACCCGTTGCGCACGGGGCGCGTCGACGCTCGCGACGGCCAGCAGCAGCGCCACGGCGGCACTGGCCAGCAGCAGCACGGCACGGCGGTTCGGCAAGACGGCGGCGAGCAGGGTCACGGCAGGCGCACGCGCGGGGGCGCGCTCACTTCTGGGGTCGGACGCAGGCGCGCCAACCGGGCGTTGAACATGTCGGCGACCAGCACATCGCCGTCGGGCGCCACCCACACGCCCGAGGGCAGCAGGAAGCGGGCCACCGGCGGCATGGCCGCCGAGGCCGGGCCGATCGGCAGCAGCAGCTGGCCGTCGGCGTCGTAGACCAGCACGGTGTCGTGGTAGGACTCGACCACATGCACGCGCCCGGCCCGGTCGACCGCCACGCCCTTGGGCCGCACCAGCTGGCCGAGCACGACGCCGCGCGAGCCGATCTGCCGCAGCGGTTGGCCATCGGCCGCGCGCAGCACCTGTACGCGGGCGTTGAGGCTGTCGGTGACATAGAGCAGGCCGTCCGCCAGCGCCAAGTGGGTCGGCGCGTTGTAGCGGCCAGGCGCACTGCCCGGCCCGCCGAGCGTCGCTTCGAGCTGGCCAGCCGCATCGAAGACCTTGATGTCGTGGGCGCGGGTGTCGGCGACATAGAGCCGGCCGCTCGCCCGATCGCGCGCCAGGCCGGTCGGGCGCTGCAGCACGCCACGGCCGATCTGGCCACGCGGCTCGCCCTGCGGGTCGAGCCGGACGACCCAGCCGAGTTCGGCATCGGCGACATCCAGGCCGCCGTCCGGCGTCGGCGCCAGGCCCACCGGCGAGACCCAGTTCAGACCCGGGCCGGCGCGCTCCCACAGCGCCAGCGTGCCGCCGGCCAGGTCGAAGACAAAAATCGCGCGCCGCCCGGCATCGCTGACGAAGACCCGGCCACCGCCCGGCGCGCCGTCGCCGCTGACGGCGCTCGGGCGCTGCAGTTGCAGCGGCGCCTCGTCGGCGCCGTCCAGCCCGGCGATCCAGCGACCCACGCGCCGCCACACGCTGGCGCTGCCGGCCGACTCAGGCCGGTGCAGCTCGGGCTCGCCGGTCAGGTGGCCGGCCCAGGCGTAACGGGGCGGCTCGGGTGCCGCCGGCCAGACCAGCGCGGGCGCGGCGGGGCCGGCATCCTCGGTGCCCAGCGCCCCGTCCATGGCGTAGCGCCAGGTGCCACGCACGGGCTCGCTGGCGCAACCGGCCAGGCCGATCCAGACGCTGGCTGCCAGCATGGCCAGCAGGCGCGGAAGGCGTCGCCACAAGCTCATTGCGTGAGCCCCTCACCGACGCGGCCTTCGCGCACCCGGAACAGCTGCACCACGCCACCCACCCGGTCGGCCACCGCCAGCCAGCCGTCGTCGAGCGCGAGGGCGGCCGGCTGCATCACCCGCAGGTCGGCGGGCAACAGGCGCAGCGCGGGCTGGCCGGGCACGAAGAACACGACCGAGCCGTCCTGCCCATCGAGCACCGCGACCCGGCCACGCACATCGGCGGCCAGCGCCACCGGCTGTCGCAGCTCGCCCGCGCCGATCAGGCCCAGCGGGCGCCCATCGCCGAGGGCGAACACGCGGATGCGCGCCTGCCGGCGGTCGAGCAGGTAGACGCGGTCGAGGCTGGCGGCGATGGCGTCAGCGCCCCCTTCGCCGGTTGTGCCGAGCGGCTCGGCCAGCGTCGCACCGCGCCACTCGGCCCAGCGACCCGATGCGTCGTCGGCCACCACGACGCGGTTGGCGACACCCGCCAGCGCGAAGCCGACCGGCGAGGTCAGGTCCGCCAATGACACGCGCCGGATCAACTGCCCGCCCGGCGTGAGCTGGAGCAGCTCCCGGCTCGGCCCGTCGAGCGCCCACAGGCTGGCGTCCGAACCCAGCGCCAGCACCGTGCGCGGCGAGATGGCCAGGCCGGCGATCGGCGGCAGCACGGTCCAGGCCGGCGCACTGGCCACCGCCGAGGCCTGGGGGATGCGGATCAGGCGGCCCAGCCCGGCATCAGCCACCACCAGTTCACCGGCGCGCAAGGCCAGCGCCACCGGGCCGACCAGCCGGATCGGCGCCCCGCCCATCGGCGCCGGCAGGCCGGGCAGGCCCGGCAGGCCCGGCAATGTGGGCACCCCGAAGGCGCCACCGGGCAAGGCCAGCTGGCCGCTGCCGATGGTGCGCCAGTGCTGCAGCACGGCAGGCCCGGGCGGGCGCGGCGGCGGCGCATCGTCGGGCCGGGTCGGCGGGCCGGAACAGCCGGTCAACACGGGGCCCGCCCCGATCGCGGCGAGCGCCGCCAGGCCCGCGATCCAGCGGCGGCGCGTCGTGTCGCCGGTCATGCGAGGCAAGTCTTCAGAGGCCATCACCATCTCCCCGGCCCTGACGTCTGTGCGCCGCCCTGGATGCCGCTGGACAGGCCCTTCAACCCCGAGTGGCAGAGGTCGCAGCGGTCGGGGCCCCAGGCGACCTGGCCGTTGTGGCAAGCGCCGCAGAACTTGCCGTCGACGATGTCGTTCATGCGCACGGCGTTGGCGCCGGCCCGCATCTCGAAGCCGAGTTCCTGGTGACAGACCTTGCAGCGGAATCGGATGCGGTGGAACCAGTGCGGAAAGACCACCGGCCGCACGCCCTCGGCGTCCGAACGCTGGTTGATGACGACGTCGCCGTATTCGGCCCGCGCCGCTGACGGCAGCACGGCCAGCCACAACGCCATCAGCCCGAGCAACAGGGGCCAGGTGAGTGGCAGCCATCCGGACATGCGACTCATGGCCGGCCCTCCACCACCGGCCGCACCGGGCCGACATCGGGCCGGCCGCGCAAGGCGCTGTTGGGCACGCTGTGGCAGCGGTTGCATTCGGTCAGCGGGAAGGACACCGCGCCGTGGCAGACGCCGCACTGCTCGCCGTCGAGGATGCGCTGCATGCTGTAGCGGTTGGCGCCGGCCTGCTGCTTGAACAGGCCGTCGTGGCAGTTGGCGCAGTCCAGCCAGAGCGTGTGCTGGCGGTGCGGGAACAGCACCGCCGGCATCGAGCCGTACTTGCTGATGATGATGTCCTGGTCGCGCACCCGCACCGGCGTGGCCGCGCTCAGGTTGGCACGCGGCTGGATCACGCCCTGGTCGAGCGCCTGGACCCAGCGCACCTGGTTGCCGGCCGTGTCACGCGGCAAGGTCGACAGCGCCTCGGCCGGTTGCTGCAGCAGCCCGAGGGCCGGGTTGGCCGGGTCATGCAGGCCGTCGTCGGCCAGCGCCGTCCACGGCGACGCCGGCCGGGGCGCGGACGCCGGCACCGCCGCCGCCCGGACCGCCGGGGTCTGGGGCTGGACCGGCAGCGGCACGAAGCCCAGACACACGGCCAGGGCGACGGTGCAGGTCAGCCACGTCGGTGCCATGGCGGGTCTCATCCGGGGATGTAGATGCCGCCGGCGCGGATGGCGCGGACCAGTTCGCGGGTCGCGTTCTCCAGCGTCCGGATCGCCGCCGGGTGATCGCCGGCCTTGGCCTGCGCCTCGGCCTCGGCGCGCAAGGCAGCGGCCTTGTCGACGTAGGGCTGCATGACCGGCGGCATCGCGGCCGACGGGGTGCCCTGGGCGTCCTTGCGGTCGGCCAGCAGCACGGTGATCAGCATCCGGTGGGTGTCGTTGCGGTCGATCTCGTAGTCGTATTCCTCGCGCGGTGTGGCGAAGTTCAGCGAGCGCACCAGCGTGTCGCCGCGCCGCAGCGACTCGATCGACACCCGCGCCGTCAGGTAGGCCCGGTCCAGCAGCGGACGGGCCTCGTCGATGCGGCCTTGCCGCGCCAGCGCCTGGGCCTCGGCCAGCCGGCGTTCGATCTCGCGGGTCGCGTCGCGGGCCTCGCGGGTGATCGGGCGGCTGGTTGCCGACGGTGCGCTGGCGGCCTTCTCGTCGGTGATGCGCTGCTGCGCGGCCAGCAGCGCGCGGGTGCTGTCCAGCCGGGCGTCGAAGTCGCGCCGGGCCTTCTCGCCGGCCACCTGTTCGGGCCTGGCCAGACGCACCCCGGCCATCATTTCGCGGGCCGCCTCGTCAAGCAGCCGGGCGGCGCGTTCGACCTCGCCGGCATCGAGCGCCTGGCCCGCCTCGCGGTGGATCAGCCGGGCGTCGTCGCGCCGCTCGCGCGCGGCGGCATCGCCGCTGCGGTCGATCTGCTGGGCCGCCGACGAGCGCTCGATCAGGATGCCGATGGACTGCAGCCGACGCGCCAGCATGACGGGATCGTGCGGCTGGGCCGAACGCGGGGGTGGGGGCGCTGATGCGGTCGCGGCGGCCGGTGCGGCCGGCGGGCTCGCCGATTGCGCCTGTGCGGGCAGGCCCGCCACGGTCAGCATCGACAGCGCCATGGCAAGTGCCATGACAGCCACGACAGGCCCGACGTGAACAACGCGGGCAACGCGAACAACGCGAACAAAACAGACATCAGCGAAGGTTGTGGCCTTCATGGCGAGATCCCGGTGGGCGCGGGTGTGGCCAACCCGGCGGTGGACAGGGCGCGCTGGATCTGCAGCACGGCAAGGCGCAGGTCGGCCAGGGCCTGGTCAAGGTCGCCGGCCTGGTGGCGCTGCTGGGCCTGACCCAGCAGCGCCGATGCGGCGGCGCCATAGCGTTCGACCAGCGCCAGCGCGGCCGGCGCCGGCTTGAGGTCGCGCACGGCCAGTGGCACCAGATCGGCCAGCGCGTGGTACTGGGTCAGCGCCAGCGTCCAGGCTTCCGCCGGGGTGCCGGCGCGCTGGGTGTAGTCGAGCGTGGCGTTCTGCACGCCCCGGTAGTAGCCGGCCAGCAGCAGCTTCTCGGCCCGCGACAGCGTGGCGATGGCCTCCTCGTGGCGGCCTTGCGAGCCTTGCTGGCGGGCGCCCGCCAGCAGGTCGGCGGCGCTGGCCAGGTCGGCGCTGTCCTGGGCCGACAGATCGGCCTGGCGACCACGCCAGGCGTCCACCAGCCGCTCGGTGCTGGCCTGCAGCTCGGCATGGCGACGCTGCAACTGGGCCTGTCGCGCGGCATGGTCGGGCACCAGGCGGCGGGCGCTGCCGAGGTGCTTGAGGGCGTCGTCGATGGCCTTGCGGGCGGCCGCCAGCTCGCCGCGGGCGAGCAGTTCGGCGGCCTGGGCGTGGTGGGCCCGGCCTTCCTCCAGGTGGGCGCGGGCCTCGGCATGGCCGCTGGCGACGATGCGCTGGGCGGTGGGCGAATCGGCGATCAGCATCGCCGCCAGGCGCAGCTTCTGCTCCAGCTGGGCACGCTGCGCGGCGTCTTCCTGGGCCTGAGCCGGCAACACGCCAGAGGCGGCCAGCAGGCAGGCCGCCGCCATGCGCTGCCAGCCCCAGCCGCTGCGGGGTCGATGCGGTCGCGCCGTCTGCCTCAAGGCTTGCGCTCCACGGCGGCAGCGCTGGCGGCGGCCGGCTCGGTCTTCTTCTTGGAGTGGCAGAGCCGGCATTCGGACACCGGGAAGGCCACCTTGCCGTGGCAGACGCCGCACTTCTGGCCCAGCAGGATGGCGGCCATGCTGATCTGGTTGGCGCCCTTCTGCGGCACGAAGATGGCCGGGTGGCAGTTCGAGCAGTCCAGCCATTCGGTGTGCTGCTTGTGTGGGTAGACCACGTCGGGCATCGAGCCCTTGACCTCGCGCACGATGTTCAGGTCCATCACGACCGCGTTGGCGGTCGGGTCGAGCCGGTCCCAGCGCGGCGCGATGGTCTTGCCGTCCAGCGCCTTGACCCAGTCGACGTGGTTGCCGGCCGGGCTCTTGGGCAAGTCGGCGAAGGCGGTGGCCGGCGGCTGCAGCTGCAGCGTCATGTCGTTGGCCGGGTCGTGGATGCCGGAGTCGACCGCCGGCCGGTTGTGCCGAGCCGCTGGCTTGAGCAGGCGGTTGAAGGCATTGACCTCGCGCGATGGCGTCGGCGTGGGCACCACCGCCCGGGTGGCCGGCGGCGCGGCGGGCGGCTCGGTGCTGGCCGGCGCGGCAGCCGTGGTCACGGCCGTTGCGGCGGCGGGTGCCGCTGCAGGCGCTGCGGTCGTTGCTGCGGCCGCAACAGCCGTCGTTGCCGCGCCAGGTGCCACGGCAGCTGCAGCGGTCGCCGCCGCCGCGCTCATCTTGGCGACCGGGCTTGCCGCTGGCTTGGCCGCTGCAGCCGCTGCAGCCGCTGCAGCCGCTGTGGCCGGCTTGGCCGCCGCCGCATCGGCCGGCTGGGTGCCGCCGCTCATCATGTAGCCGATGACGGCCTTGAGCTGCTCGGCCGACAGGTCGGGTCGGCCGCCCTTCGGTGGCATGCCCTTGGCGGTGCCGGCGGTGGCGCTCTTGACCAGGGCGTCGATGCCGGCCTTGGCGCGGGGCCCCCAGTCGGCGGCGTTGCCGAACTTGGGCGCGTTGAGCACACCGCTGGCGTGGCAGCCGGCGCAGATGCCGTCGTAGACCTGCTTGGCGAAGGCGCGATCGGGCGCCTGGGCGAGCGCCGCGCCGGACCACAGGGTCAGGGCGGCCGCAGCGGCGACGGCCCAGCGGAGACGGCCCGTGTGCGGGGCGCGGGAGGCGGGAGTGAGGTGGGCTTGCATCGCGGTCGACCTAGCGTTTGTTGGCCGGAGCGGCCGGGGCGGCGGGTGCCGCAGGCAGCGCGGCCGATGCCGCCGACGACGGCAGGTGCACGCCGAAGCGCTGCAGAGTGCTCTCGTGCACCTGGGTCGGCGTGCCGGGCTTGCCGGCATGGCAGAGGTTGCAGTTCTCGGCCGACCAGGCCACCTCGCCGTTGTGGCAGGCGCCGCAGTACTGGCCGTCGATGATCTTGAGCATGTTGATCTGGTTGCCGCCCGCCTTGAACTGGAAGCCCAGGTCGGCATGGCAGACCTTGCAGCGAAAGCGCACCCGGTGGAACCAGTGCGGAAACACCACCGGGCGCATGCCGGCCGCGTCCGAGTAGTTGTTGATGACGATGTCGCCGTACTCGGCCCGGGCCGGGCCGGCCGCGCCCAGCCACAGCGTCAGCAGGGCCAGCGCGAGCCATCGCAGCAGGCGCAAGGGGCTGGGTCGGTGTGGTGTCAAGGAAGCTCTCCTGCGGTTCGGGTGGGGTGGGTGATCAAGGTTCGGGTGACGTTCGGGTGACGTTCGTTCGACGTTCGTGCGGTCAGAACCGCCGCAGCGCCCGCGCGCCGATCAGGCCGACCGGCCGGCCGTCGACCCGCGCGGCTCGTGCCAGCAGGCGCAGTTCGAGCTGGCCGATGCTGTGGTCCAGCCGGTTCTCGACCGAGGCGGTGACACGTTCATGCAGCGCGTCGATGTCGCCGGTCGAGCGGCTCTCGAAGGCCTGGCTGTTGACGGTCAGCGTGGCCGTGTAGCGCAGCCGGGGCACGTCGGCCACGCGCAGGTGCTCATAGCTCAGCGAGCCGCTGTAGAAGGGGAGCCAGCCCGGTCCGCCCAGCCGCGTCTGGCCGGTGAAGACATCGAGCTGCTGGGTGTCGCTGCGGCTGCCCTGGGCGGTCAGGTTGCCGTTCCAGCTGCTGTGGCGGCTCAGGCCGGTGCGGCGGCTGAGCTGCAGGTTGACGAGCTGGAAGCGTCCGCCTGTCGATCCGAGGCCCGGCGCGCCACCGCCCAGCGTGCGCGAGTCGCTGTAGGACGCGCTGGCATAGCCGTAGGACGCCGTGCTGCCCTCGCCGCTCAGGCCGCCCTGCCACGCCAGCCCGAGCGTGTGGGCCAGCGCCCGCACGGTGCCGGCGACCTGGCTGTCGTGCAGTGCGCCGAGGCTCTGGCCCAGCTGCAGCGACAGGCTGCCGCCGTCGTCGCCCAGCCAGTCGCGGCCCAGGCCGTGGTTGAGCTGCAGGCCCTGGGTCAGGCGTCGACCGGCCGGTGCCGCCCCCGAGGGCGTGGCGACCACGCCGCTGCTGCGGCTGGCACCCAGGCTGGCCGACACGCCCGGCGTGTAGCGCCAGGCCGCGCCGCCTTGGGCGTTGCCCAGCAACACGCCGACCGGCGCCCAGGCCAGCGTCAGGTTGCCGGTCTGCACGGTGCTTGCCGCCGTCGCGGTCGACGGGGTCAACGCCGCCGAACCGCCGGCCTCGGTCTCGATGCGGGTGCCCGACCAGCCGCCCGACAGGCGCCAGGCTGGCGACAGCTCGCGCGACGCACCGAGCGCGACATTGGCCGCCCGCAGGCCGGTGCGGCTGCGGCTGGACAGGCCGGCATTGAGGCTGTCGGTGCCGGTGTCGGCCTCGATCAGCCGGACGCTGCCGGTCAGCTGCAGCGGCGAGCGCAGCGGCTCGCCGTCGCTGCGGTCGGACGCCGGGCGCCAACTGGCGAAGCTGGCGATCTGGCGGATATCCGTCTCGCTGTCCTGCCGGTTGCCCAGCAGGCCGGCGTGCAGGCGCACCTCGTTCCAGGTCGCCAGCGTGTCGAGCTGGACATCGCCAACCGGCTGCCAGGCATGGCGGGCGCTGAGGTTGGCGTAGCGGCTGCGGTTCTCGCTGTCGCTGCGCTGGTTGCGGCTGAGCTGGCCGCTCCATTCGAAGCGGTGGTCATCGCGCTGCTGCAGCGCCTGGGCACGCAGGCTGTCGACCCGGTCGGCGACGCCCGCTAGCGTGCCGGTGAGCGACTCCAGCGTGCTGTGTTCAAGGTTGATCGCATAGCTGTCGGTGCCGTTGAGCTGCCGCCAGCTCTGGTCGACGATGAGCCGGCGCAGCCGGTAGTCGCTGCCGACATGGTCGCCACGCACCCGGCTGTCGCTGACGTCCGCGCGCAGCTCGAACGGGAAGCGGCTCTGCGGGAAGACCGACACCGCCACATGGCCGGTGCCGCCTCGGCTGGTCGACGTCGTCGAGCTGTCCACCTGGCGCGAGACGTCGCGTGCCACCAGCGCGCCGAAGCCGCCCCGCAGCTGCACAAACCAAGGCTCCCACAGGTGGGTGGACCACTGCAGTTCGGCATAGCTCAGGCCCTGGGTGTTGCGGCGGCCGTCTTCCAGGCGCTGGCGACGCAGGTCGAGCGAGACGCTGCCGCCCAGCCGCACCGGCGCGAAGCCCCAGACGATGCCGTTGCCGGCCGGCGCCACGCCCGCAGGGTCGGCCACGCCGGGTGAGCCGTTCTCCAGCGCGTCGGCGGCGGCCGCGTCGACGGCACCGATCACCGGCCCCGGCGCGAACGCCGCTGCCTGCACGCCGCCGGCACGCAGCATCAGCAGCGACAGCAGGGTGACCGCCGCCGCGATCGGCAAGCGGCGCACGGCACCGCGCCCGCGCCGTCCGGGCACGCTGCAGGATGAGCCCCGGTGCATCGCTGCCATCCGTGACACCGGGTTGCGGCCGGACCGGCGCTCAGCCGGCCCGCGCCTTCGTGTCCTGGGCCGGCAACGGCGCATAGACGCTTTCGTCGATCTGGACCGGCGTGGCCGCCCGCAGGCGCTCGATCAGCGCGAGCCAGTCGGCCTCGCCCTGGTCACGCAGCCACAGGTCGACCGCCCGGCCACGCACCTCGGCGAGCGGCCGCTCGCGCGCCGCGCGGCGATCGTCCAGGCGCAGCAGCGCCACGCCTTCGAGCACCTGCACCGGCGCCGACAGCTGGCCCGGCTGCAGGCCGTCGACGACGCCGTGCAGCGCCTCGGGCAGCATGCCCCGGTGTATGTAGTCCAGCCGGCCACCGGCGGCGGCGGAGGCATCGGCCGACTGCAGCCGCGCGGTCTCGGCAAAGTCGGCACCGGCCTGCAGGCGGGTGTGCAGGGTGCGGGCCTCGGCATGGGCGGCATCCCAGACGGCCTGCTTCGAACTGGGTTCGACCTTCAGCAAGATCACGCTCAGGCGCACCTGCTCGGGCTCGGTGAAGCGCTCGCGGTGGCGGGCATGCCAGGCCGCAAGCGTGGCCTCGTCGGGCGCGTCCGGGCGGCGCACCTCGGCCTGCAGGCGGCCGATCAGCGAGTCGCCCTCGAACTGGGTCCGCCACGCCGACAGCATGCGCTCGCGGTGGCTGGCATCCAGGCCGGCGGCCTGGCTCAGTCGCTGAGCCTGCGGGGCAAGCTGGGCCTCGACCCGGGCGGCATCGGGCGTCAGGCCGCGTCGACGGGCTTCGGCCAGCAGCAGCACCCGGTCGACCAGGGCCTGGCCGATCTCGCGCTGGAAGGCCGCCACCTCGGCCTCGGGCGGCTGGGCGTGGTAGTACTTCTGGCGCATCGCCACGCCCAGCGCGCGGCGGTAGTCGCCGCGGGTCAGCACCTGCTCGCCGATGCGGGCGAAGGGCAAGCCATCGGCGGCGGCGGCGGCGGTGGCGGTGGCAGCGGCGGAGGGTGCCGGCAAGGCCTGCGCGCCTGCCAGCAGCGGCAGACACAGCAGGACGGCTTGCAGGCCGGCCCGCAGCGTCCGCCTGGCCCGCAGGCCGCTGGGTCGTCGTGTCATGCCGCCAGCCCCGTCACTTCACGTGGCAGGTCGTGCAGACCGCGCTGGAGGCGTTGGAGATGCGCAGGAAGGTCTCGCCCGCGACCTGGCCGGTGCCGGCCGGGCCGCTCTGGCCGCTGGAGACGTGCGGGTCGTGGCAGCTGGCGCATTCGACCAGCGGGCCCAGGCCGCCGGTGGCGCGCTGGTAGAGCGGCAGGTCGGTGCGCTGCTTGCCGGCACCGCCGGTGTCGACCCAGAAGACCTGGTTGCCATTGATGGACTGGGTCTGCGGCTGGCGGAAGTCGCCGTCGTTGCAGGTGCCCGAGACCGTGGTGCCGCTGCCGGTCAGGCCGCCGCCGCAGTACTGGATGCCGATCGGGTGGTCGTTGGACAGGTCGGTGCCCAGCAGGCCGGGGCCGCCGCTGATGCGGCCGGTGGCGCTGACGCTGCTGCCGGTCCAGGTGTAGGCCCGGCCGTCGACGCCACCGCCGTCGGCCACGAAGCCGCCGGAGCCGGGTGCGTTGATGACGTTGTCCATCGCCTGCGTGCCGTCGTGGCAGGACAGGCAGGCCATCGAGATGGAGCCGACCGGCGCGACCGTGCCGTCCAGCGAGGGCGTCTGCAGCGTGTCGTAGGTGGTGTAGGCCCCACCACCGGCCGGCGCACCGCCCGCGCCCAGGCGCTTGTTCCACAGCGGCGCGGGCGCGTTGACGTCCGCGCCGTGCGGGGTGTGGCAGAACACGCAGACCTCGGCCGTGTCGGACGTGCTGTTGCGACCCGCCAGACCCGGTCCGGAGCCCAGGTTGTGACGGGTGTCGGCGATGCCGGCCGACACGCTGTCGGCTTGCATCACCCCGGTGGCCAGCACCAGCAAGGCGCCGACCGCGACGAGCAGGCGACGCCAGGCCGGCACGCTGCCGGCACGATCGTCGTGAACCTGGGGACGGTTGAGTAGTCTTTGCATTCCATGCCTCCGCACGGCGCGTCGCGGACCTCGCCCGTTCGAGGCGATCCCAGCCCGCGACATGAGGCCTGTTTCTGCACCTTCTGTGCCATTCGTCACGCGACCCCGTCAGGTCCGCGCCACCCGTGTGACCCGACGTGTCTTGTGTTGCAGTGCGGCGAAGACCCCATGCGGACGAGTTGTGACATGGGCTTTTTGACTCGCCCGAAGCCCCAAACGGTGCCCCGGATGGGTCTGCGCTCTGCGGTGTGCAAGGCCGGGAATGCCGAGCCGCAAGCTCCCGCAATCAGGAAGCGGGCTTCCCGAGATCGGGAACCGGCGCGGGCGACGCAGGGCCTCAGCGCGGCCGTGCCGGACCGGCCAGCAGCCCGGCCCCGGCGGCCAGGGCGGCCGGCCGGTAGACGTCGATCTTGCGGAACCACTGGTCGACCAGCACGACCCGGCCGTCCTCGTCGACCGCGATGCCCGAGGGCAGCATGTAGCGCGCCGGCGCGTCGCGCTCGGAGCGTTCGCCCACGAACAACAGCAGCGCGCCGTCGGGGTCGAAGATCTGGAAGTTGCCGAAGGCGGTGTCGACCACGTAGACATTGCCGTCGCGGTCGGTGGCGATCTCCTTGGGCCGGGCGAACTGGCCGTACTGCTTGCCCACGCTGCCGAAGTGCCGCAGGTAGCGGCCTTGCGCGTCGAACACCACGACCCGGAAGTTGCCGCCGTCGACCACATAGAGCCGGCCATCGCGGCCGATGGCGATGTCGCGCGGCAGGTTGAACTCGCCTTCGCCGCTGCCGCGCCGGCCGATGTCCTGCAGGTGCGCGCCGCTGCGGGCGTCGAACACGCGGACCCGGTGCAGCTCGCTGCCGACACCGCCGATGTCCACCGCATAGACCCGCTCGCCGGCCGCATCGACCGTCACGCTGGTCAGGCGCGAGAACCACCCGGCCCCGCCGATGCGGCGCAGGAAGCGCCGGTCCGGGCCATAGACCTGGATGGTGCGGGTGCCGATGTCGGCGACATAGAGCCGCCCGGCCGCATCGACGTCCAGCCCGATCGGCTTGACGAGCTGGCCTTCGCCGTCCTCCTCGCCGATGCGGTGGTGCTGGCCGGCGCCGACGTCGAACACACGCACATGCCGCGCGACCGTGTCGGAGACATAGATGCGCCCGCGCCAGACCGCCACCGCATAGGGCTTGGCCAGCGGCTCGCCCACGACCTGCTCGCCGGTCACGAAGCGGCGCAGCTCGCTGGCCTGGCTGCCGGGCAGGATGTCGGCGCTGGAGCGGATGCTGCGTTCGAAGTGGAAGCGCGGCTCGTCCGGTGCAGGCGGGAAGACCGGCAGCGTCGCCGGCCCGGCCGCGACCGGCGCCTTCGGCGGCAACATGCAACCCGCCAGCGGGGCCACGGCGCCCAAGGCCAGCGCGTGGCCGAGCGTCGTCAGACAGGTCCGGCGGCTGCTTGCCGGCCAGCGTGTGTGCGGGGTCTTGATCTGCGTCATCAAGACGACAACATGCACGCCATGTGCCAATGTCTCCGGGGTGCCAGCCAAGGTGTTGGCCAAAACCCGCCACATGGCAGGCAACTTGCTCGACACGGCGCGTGCCGACCGCCCGACCCCACCGCATCCGATGAACCTGCCGACACATGTTTGCCGCCTGGCCGCCGGCCTGCTGACCGTGGTCCTGGCACTGGGCGCGCCGGAGCCGGCCGCCGCGCAGCCGACCGGGGCGGCGCTGGCCCCAGCCAACGGCGGCGACCGCGGCGAGCGGCGCCACAGCGGCGCGGACGGCGCGGTGCTCTACCACCACTACTGCTCGGTCTGCCACGGCGACCAGGGCAACGGCCGCAGCCGCGCCACCGCCGCGCTGTCGACGCCGCCGCGCGACTTCACCTCGGCCGCCTCGCGCCGCGACCTCGACCGCGCGCGCATCGTGCGCTCGGTCACCTTCGGCGTCCCTGGCACGGCCATGGTCGGCTGGCGCACCCAGCTGTCGGCCGCCGACATCGATGCGCTGGCCGAACACCTGCGCGTCAACTTCCTTGAACCCCGGCCGGCACCCGCAGCGGCCCATGGCGGCATGGGGACCGGCACCGGCACCGGCACAGGCACCGGCACCAGCCCGAACGCGATATCCGGCACCCGGGCCCACGGCGGCCATGCCGCCCCCGGTGCCTTGCCGGCCGGTGCCGCGCCAAGGCCCTATCCCGACGGCCTGCAAGGCGATGCCAGCCGGGGCGCCGCCTACTACCGGCTCAACTGCGTCGCCTGCCACGGCGAACGTGGCGACGGGCAAGGCCCACGGGCCTACTTCATCCGCCCGGTGCCGCGCGACTTCGTCAACCTGCCCGATGCCGCGAGTTGGGACCGCGCCCGGGTCTGGCAGGCCATCGCCGACGGCCGGCTGGGCACCGAGATGCCGGCCTGGCGGCAGGTGCTGGACGCCCAGCAGATCGCCGACCTGGCCGAACATGTGCTGACGCGCTACATCCAGGCACCGCGCCGGCCGGTCACGCCGTGAGCGTCGGCCATGTCCTGGCCCGCCGGTCCGCACTGTGGCTGGCCTGGCTGAACGCCCACACCGTTGTGACGGTCCTCACCGTCGTCACCACCCTCACCACCTTCACCGCCCTGCCCGCCCAGGCGCTCGAACCGGACCCGGCCGCCGAGGCCCGCCACGAGCGCGGCCGGCGACTCTACGACGGTCTGTGCTACTTCTGCCACGGCTATGCCGGCGACGCCCGTACGCTGGCGGCGACGCTGCTCAGCCCGCCACCGCGCGACTTCACCGCCACGCCCGATCTGGACGCTGCCCGCATCGTCACAGCCCTGCGCGAAGGCCGGCCCGGCACCGCGATGACCGCCTTCACCAGCCGGCTGGATGCCGACGGCATGGCCGTGCTGGCCGACTATGTGGTGCGCGAGTTCGTCCAGCAGCGCGCCCGGCGGTCGCGCTATCACAGCGCCGAGAACGGCTGGCCCGCGCACGACCGCCATGCCGCCGCCTACCCGTTTGCCGATGGCCGCATCGGCCTGGACGTGCCGGTCGACACGCTCGATGACAGCCAGCGCGCCGGCCGCAGCCTGTTCCTGTCGGCCTGCATCAGCTGCCACGACCGCAGCCGCCAGGACGACCCCGGCCCGGTCTGGCAGTCCCGCCCGCTGTCCTATCCGCGCCCGGGTTTTGCCCCGGGCCAACATGCGATCGGGCCGGACTCGCCGGCCGCCCGCGAGGTTGACGCCATCAGCGCCGCGAGCGCCTACGCCCGCCACGACCGCGCCCCGGACATCCCCGGCCTGAGCCGCCGCGAACGGGCCGGCGAGGCCCTGTTCCAGGCCAACTGCGCCTTCTGCCACGGCGCCGATGCGACCGGCCGCAACTGGATCGGCCAGTTCATCGAGCCCCCCGCCCGCGACCTGACCACCCTGAGCGCCAGCGCCCGCACGCCCCGCCACCTGCGCGCGGTCATCCGCGCGGGCCTGCCGGGCACCTCGATGCCCGCCTGGCGTTCGGTCCTGTCGGAGCGGCAAGTCAACGATCTGGTCGCCTACCTGCGTCGCCGGCTGGCCTGCGCCAGCAGCAGCCAAGGCGCAAGCACAGCCGGCGCTCAGTCCTGCAGCGGCAGCCTGAGCGTGAAGGTGCTGCCCTGACCCAGGACGCTGTGGATCGACAGGCGACCGCCATGCAGTTCGACGATCTGCTGGACGATGCTGATGCCCAGACCGGTGCCGGGGGTCTGGCCGGACTTGTCGGCGCGGAAGAAACGTTCGCCAACGCGGGCCTTTTCCTCGTCGCTCAGGCCGATGCCGGCATCGCTGACCGCGATGGCGACCCAGGGGCCGCCGCTGGTGTCGCGGTCGTTCCAGACGGTGACGCGCACCGGACTGCCGGGCGGCGAGTACTTGTAGGCGTTGGACAGCAGGTTGCCCAAGGCCTGTTCGAGCTTGGCCGCATCGGCGCGCACCCGCATCGGTTCATGCTGCGGGCGTTCGAGCCGGAAGGCCTCGCGGCCCGGCGGCGCGGCGTGCTGGTGCTTCAGGTGTTCCAGCCAGCGGCCGATCTCCAGCGGCTCGAAGGCGAAGTCCAGCCCACCGCCGGACTCGATGCGGGCGAGGTCGAGCAACTCGTTGAGGATGCGCACCATCACGCCCGACTGGCGGTGGATGCGTTCCAGCATGTCGCGTTGCTTGGCCGGTGACAGCTCGCGGGTGAGCATCAGCTCGACAAACCCGTAGATGCTGGCCATGGGCGTGCGCAGCTCGTGCGCGGCCATGGCGAGGAACTCGGACTTGAGGCGGTCGACCTGCGCCTCGGCGGTGATGTCGCGCAGTTGCAGCACCTGCGACCAGGCGGCGTCAAAGCCGCGGTACAGGCGCAGCCGCAGCGTGCGTTCCTGTGGGCGCAGCAACTGCAGCACGTCGCGGCCGGCGCGGTCGGCCGGCCCGGCGGTGCTGATCTCGCGCAGGTCCTCCAGGCTGTGAACCATCGAGGGCGGCGCACAACGGGCGTTCAGGCGGTATAGGAAGACCACCTCCTCCAGGCCCTGCAAGGCGTCGGCCGGCAGGCCGGTGAAGGCACAGAAGGCGGCATTGACACGGCGCACGCGGCCGTGCTCGTCGAACAGCACGAGGCCGTCGGGGCTGAGGGCGAAGACGGCCTCGAACTGGTCCCGGTGGACGCTGGCCTGCAGCGTGAGCTGCTCGAAGCGCGTCAGGATCGCGTCGACCGGCGGCTGGTCCGGCAACAGCGCCGGCAGGTCGAGCGGCCCGCCGATGTCCTCGATCTGCAGCCTCAGGGCCTCGATCGCGTCGGTCGGCGGGGTGACGTTCGGCATGGTCCGTGGCCGTTTAACGGACCTGCGCTGGCGCGCCGATCAGCAGGTCATCAAGCGCACGCCCGCTCGTCTGCGCGGTGCCGAGCTGGAAGGAGCTGAGCACCCGTGTCAGGCGTTCGGCGTGTTCGTGCAACTGCTTGGCAATCTCGTTGGCGCGTTCGGCCACCGCGACGTTCTGGCGCGTGACCTCGTCGAGTTCCTTGACCGACTGCGTCACCGCGTTGATGCCGGCGGCATGCTCGCTGGTGTCGGCCGACAGGTTCTCGAACACCTCGCCGACCTGCCGGACCGAGCTGACCACGTCCTTCATGGTCTGGCCCGCCGCGTTGACCAGCGAGGTGCCGCTCTCGACCGTGTCGACCGTGTGGCCGATCAGCTGCTTGACCTCACGGGCCGACTCGGACGCCCGCAGCGCGAGGTTGCGGACCTCGGCGGCGACGACGCTGAAGCCACGGCCCTGCTCACCGGCTCGGGCGGCTTCGACCGCGGCATTGAGCGCCAGGATGTTGGTCTGGAAGGCGATGCCGTCGATCACCGCGACGATGTCGGTGATCTGGCGCGAGGCGCTGTCGATCGCCGCCATCTTGGCGATCACCTGCTCGAAGATCTCGCCGCCCTCGGCCGCCAGCCCGGACGCCCGCGCGGCCATCTTGCGGGCCTCCTGCGTGGCCTCGGCGCTGCTCTGCACGATCACGGTGATCTGGTCGAGGCACATGGCCGCATCCTGCAGACCGGCCGCGCTGGTCTCGGTGCGGTTCATCAGCTCGCGGCTGCTGTCGCCCAGCACGGCCGACGCGTCGCTGACGCCGCCGGCCGCCAGACTCACCTGGCGCATCGCGGCGGCCATGCGTTCCTGCACATGCTTAAGGCGCGCACCCAGCGCCGACTCGGCCTTGACCACGTCCAGGCTGAGGCGGATCGGGCCTTCGCGGCCCATCGCGCGGATCAGGAACTCGATGTCAAAGCGCTCGCGCTCGCGGTGTTCGTCCCAGCGCGCGATCAAGGCCTGCAAGGCCCCTTGCGTCGCCAGCAATGCCAGCACCGAGTAGCTCATGCCCGGATGGACGGTTGGCACCAGACCGGCTTGAATCACCGCCGTCGAGACCAGCAGCCAGAAGGTGACTGCGACGATGTAGCGCCAGCTCCGGTAGAACGACAGCAGGCCGGCTGTTACCAGCATGCCCATGTAGATCTCGTGATCGCCGCCGGTCAATGAAGCCCCAGTTGCACCTTGCAGGAAGATGGCCGACACCAGACCGAATCCCAGCAGTGAGCGCGACGTGACCGTCCCGCGCCAACGCCAGAGCGCCAACAAGGTCAACGGTGCGATGGCTGCGACCCACAACCACCAATACGTCGTCAGCCCCGCCCGATCGCACAGCAATAGCGCCAACGCGGCGTGGCAGCCCAGCACCGTGGCGATCAGCAGATCGACTTGGTTGCTGTTGCGAAAGAAGGGGTTTGAACTGGACGGCATCGGGTTCCTGCTCGGTGAACAGGTGCCACCTTACGGCCGATGCCGCGCGATCCAAGCCCCGAAGTGGGGCGCTCTGACCGGCCGTTTCCTGCCTTGCTTCTTGCGCCGGATGCCTAGAGTGCGGATCACGCCATCCTCGATGTCGTCCGCCCTGTCCCGCCCCCCCGTCCCCCACAAGCGCTGCCATGAAGAAGATCCTGATCGTCGAAGACCAGCCCGACATCCGCGAGCTGATCCGCATGACCCTGGAGATCGAGGACTACGACGTGCACGAGGCCGAACGCGGCGATGTCGCCATGGATCTCGTCGGGCGTGTGATGCCCGACCTGATGCTGCTCGACGTCATGATGCCCGGCGGCATCGACGGCTACGAGGTCTGCCGGCGCGTGCGCGCCGATGCCCGCTTCAAGCGCACCCGCATCGTCATGCTGACGGCCCGCGACAGCGCCGCCGACCGCGCCACCGGCCTGCGCGCAGGGGCCGACGAACATCTGGCCAAGCCCTTCAGCCCTCGCCAGCTCTTGCAGGTTGTCAACAAGGTGCTTTGAGACAGCGCCGCCCGAGGCGGATCAGCCCTTGGGCAGCAACTCACCCCGCCGCGCCTGCGCCGTCTCGATCAGCAAGGCGCTGAGACCCGCGCCCTGCGCCGGGCCGTCGAGGTGGGCGTAGAGCTGGCGGCGCATGCGGGGCTCCCAGAACTTGCGGATGTGCAGGGCCACGCCGTCGATCGCTTCTTCGCGGTCCGGGTAGATCTCGAAGAACTGGCCGATGCGGTTGGCCATGCGGATCAGGTTGTCGAGCACGCCGGCATGGAAGTCGTGGGCATGGCCGGCGTCGGCCGCCTCATCGGAGGCATCGGGTGCATCAAACGGTGCGCGGCTCATCACTTGCCCTCCACGATCGCCGGCACGCCCTGCCCGGCCTGAGCCAGCAGTTCCTGCTGGGTGCGGTCGAAGCGGGCGTATTGCTGCTGCCAGGCGCTCAACTGGCTGACCTTGCTGACCTGCACCGCCGTCACCTTGTACTCGGGGCAGTTGGTGGCCCAGTCCGAGCTGTCGGTGGTGATGACGTTGGCGCCCGACTCGGGGAAGTGGAAGGTCGCGTAGACCACGCCCGGCTGGACCCGCTCGGTCACATCGGCCCGCAGCACGGTCTGGCCGGCCCGGCTGGCGATGCCGACCCAGTCACCGGCCGAGATGCCGCGCTCCTGCGCATCGGCCGGGTGGATCTCCAGCCTGTCCTCGTCGTACCACTGGCTGTTCTCGGTGCGACGGGTCTGGGCGCCCACGTTGTACTGGCTCAGCACACGGCCGGTGGTCAGCAACAGCGGGAACTTGCGGGTGACCTTCTCATCGGTCGGCACGTACTGCGTCGGCACAAAACGGCCCTTGCCGCGCACAAAGCTGCCGATGTGCATGGTGGCGGTGCCGGCCTCGTCGGTGTGCTCGTTGCAGGGCCATTGCACGCTGCCCAGGCGGTCGATCTTGTCGTAGCTGACGCCCGCAAAGCTCGGCGTCAGCGCGGCGATCTCGGCCATGATCTCCTCGGGATGGGCATAGGCCATCGGATAGCCCAGCGCATTGGCCAGTCGCTGCGTGACCTCCCAGTCGGCCAGCCCGGCCAGCGGCGGCATGACCTGGCGCACGCGGCTGATGCGGCGCTCGGCGTTGGTGAAGGTGCCGTCCTTTTCCAGGAAGGACGCGCCGGGCAGGAAGACGTGGGCGTACTTGGCGGTCTCGTTGAGGAAGATGTCCTGCACGACGATGCATTCCATCGCCGACAGCGCCGCCGCGACGTGCTGCGTGTTGGGGTCGGACTGCACGATGTCCTCGCCCTCGCAGTACAGGCCCATGAAGCTGCCTTCGAGCGCGGCATCGAACATGTTGGGGATGCGCAGCCCCGGCTCGGCGGCCAGCGTCACGCCCCAGGCGGCCTCGAACTGGCTGCGCACCGTCGTGTCGGAGATGTGGCGGTAGCCCGGCAACTCGTGCGGGAAGCTGCCCATGTCGCAGCTGCCCTGCACATTGTTCTGGCCGCGCAGCGGGTTCACGCCCACGCCCTCGCGGCCGACCATGCCGCAGGCCATGGCGAGGTTGGCGATGCCCATGACCATGGTCGAGCCCTGCGCGTGTTCGGTCACGCCCAGGCCGTAGTAGATGGCGCTGTTGCCGCCGGTGGCGTAGAGGCGAGCGGCCTGGCGCAGCAGCTCGGCCGGTACGCCGCAGGCGGCGCTCAGGGCCTCGGGCGAGTTCTCTGGACGTGACACAAAGTCGCGCCAGATGCCGGTGCTGTGGGCGTCGCAGCGTTCGGCCACATAGGCCTCGTCGATCAGGCCTTCGGTGACGACCACATGCGCCAGCGCGGTGATGACCGCGACGTTGGTGCCGGGCTTGAGCTGCAGGTGCACATCGGCCTGGACATGCGGCGAGCCGACCAGGTCGATCACACGCGGGTCGACCACGATCAGCTTGGCGCCCTGACGCAGCCGCTTCTTCAGGCGCGAGCCGAAGACCGGATGGGCCTCGCTGGGGTTGGCGCCGATGACCATGATCACGTCGGCCTGTTCGACCGACTTGAAGGTCTGCGTGCCGGCCGAGGTGCCGTAGGTCTGGCCCAGGCCGTAGCCGGTCGGGCTGTGGCAGACGCGGGCGCAGGTGTCGACGTTGTTGTTGCCGAAGGCCGCGCGGATCAGCTTCTGTACCAGGTAGGTTTCCTCGTTGGTGCAGCGGCTGGAGGTGATGCCGCCGATCGAGTCCTTGCCGTGCTTCTTCTGGATGCGACGGAACTCGCTGGCCGCGTGGTTGAAGGCATCGTCCCACGACACCTCGCGCCACGGGTCGGTGATCTTCTCGCGGATCATGGGCTGGGTGATGCGGTCCTTGTGGGTCGCATAGCCCCAGGCAAAACGGCCCTTGATGCAGCTGTGGCCCTCGTTGGCCTTGCCATCCTTCCAGGGCGTCATGCGCACGACCTGGTTGCCCTTCATCTCGGCCTTGAAGCCGCAGCCCACGCCGCAGTAGGCGCAGGTGGTGATGACGCTGTGCTCGGGCTGGCCCAGCTCGATGACGGTCTTCTCCTGCAGCGTCGCGGTCGGGCAGGCCTGCACGCAGGCGCCGCAGCTGACGCACTCGCTGTCCATGAAGGGCTCGTCCATGCCCGGTGACACGCGTGAGTCGAAGCCGCGCCCGGAGATGGTCAGCGCGAAGGTGCCCTGCACCTCTTCACAGGCCCGCACGCAGCGGTTGCAGACGATGCACTTGCTCGGGTCGTAGGTGAAGTAGGGGTTGGATTCGTCCTTCTTGCTCTTGGTGTGGTGACTGCCGGTCACGCCGGCGACGGCCTGGTCGCCCACACCGTAGCGGACGTTGCGAAGCCCGACCACGCCGGCCATGTCCTGCAGCTCGCAGTCACCGTTGGCCGCGCAGGTCAGGCAGTCCAGCGGGTGGTCGGAGATGTAGAGCTCCATCACGCCCTTGCGCAGTTCCTGCAGCTTCGGGCTCTGGGTGCGCACGGTCATGCCAGCCTCGGCCGGCGTGGTGCAGGACGCCGGATAGCCCTTGCGGCCGTCGATCTCGACCAGGCAGAGGCGACAGGAGCCAAACGGCTCCAGGCTGTCGGTGGCGCAGAGCTTGGGCACCTGCACGCCCGCGTCGACGGCTGCGCGCATCAGCGAGGTGCCTCGCGGCACCGTCACCGACTTGCCGTCGATCTGCAGCGTCACGAGCTGGTCGGACACCCGCGCGGGCGTGCCATGGTCGATCTCGTGGATCTTGAAGACCGGGTAGGGATGGTTCATCGCAGTCTCCTCAGACCGTCGTGCGGTCGGCGGTGGCAGGGGCAAGGCCCATGCCGAAGTCGGCCGGGAAATGGTTCAGCGCCGACAGCACCGGATAGGGCGTCATGCCGCCCATCGCGCACAGGCTGCCGTTGACCATGGTGTCGCACAGGTCGCGCAGCAGATGGACCTGTTGACGTTGCTGCGCCATGGCGCCTTCGGCGTGGCCCCCGTCGGGGAGCGCGACTGGCTGCAAGGCCAGGATGCGGTCGATCACCTCGACGCCGCGCGTGCTGCCGATGCGGCAGGGCGTGCACTTGCCGCAGCTCTCGTGGGCGCAGAAGGCCATGGCGTAGCGGGCCAGCTTGGCGAGGTCGGCCCGGTCGTCATGCACGACCAGACCGCCGTGACCGACCACCGCACCAACGGCGGCGTAGGCCTCGTAGTCCAGCGGGATGTCCCATTGCGACGCGGGCAGGTAGGTGCCCAGCGGGCCACCGACTTGCACCGCCTTGACCGGCCGGCCGCTGGCGGTGCCGCCGCCCCAGTCGAACACCAGCTCGCGCAGCGTGGTGCCAAAGGCCAGCTCGACCAGGCCGCCGCGGGCGATGTTGCCGGCCAGCTGGAAGGGCAAGGTGCCGGTCGAACGCCCGCGTCCGTAGGCCTTGTAGGCGGCGGCCCCGTGGGCCAGGATCCACGGCACCGATGCGAAGGTCAGCACGTTGTTGATGATGGTGGGCTGGCCGAACAGGCCCGACAGCGCCGGGATTGGCGGCTTGGCCCGCACGATGCCGCGGCGGCCTTCCAGGCTCTCCAGCATCGCGGTTTCTTCGCCGCAGACGTAGCTGCCGGCGGCCAGCCGGGCTTCCAGATGGAAGGCCAGTCCGCTGCCCAGGATGTTGTCGCCCAGGAAGCCCGCAGCCGAGGCCCGCGCGATCGCCTGGCTGAAGACATCGAAGGCCAGCGGGTACTCGCTGCGGATGTAGACATAGCCCTGCGTCGCACCACTGGCCAGCGCGGCCAGCGTCATGCCTTCGATGAGCATGTAGGGGTCGTCCTCCAGCACCATGCGGTCGGCGAAGGTGCCCGAATCGCCCTCGTCGGCATTGCAGACCACGTATTTCTGCGGCGACTGGGCCTGCGCCACCGTGCGCCACTTGATGCCGGCCGGGAAGGCCGCACCGCCACGACCGCGCAAGCCCGAATCGAGCACGGTCTGCCAGACCGCGTCGGCCGGCATCTGCAGGGCGGCCTGCAGGCCGGCCCAACCGCCATGCTGGGCATAGTCGGCCAGCGACAGCGGGTCGGTCACACCCATGCGGGCACACAGCAGGCGCTGCTGGCGCGCCAGATACGGGATCTGCTCGGTCAGGCCGTGGCACAGGGCATGGGCCGCACCGCTCAGGAAGCCGGCCTCGAACAGCCCGGCGACGTCGTCGACACCGACCGGGCCGTAGGCCACGCGGCCAGCGGGCGTGGCGACCTCGACCAGCGTCTCCAGCCACAGCAGGCCACGCGAGCCGTTGCGCACCAGTTCGACCGAGGCACCACGCGCAGCGGCCTGGGCCACGATGGCGTCGGCGACCTCGTCGGCACCGACCGCGATCGCCGCGCTGTCACGCGGCACAAACACCTGGATGGCTTTCATGCCCGTTTTCATGCCCGCCTTCATGCCCGTTGTCATGCTGACACCTCCGAACCCTGGTTCGCCAAGGACGCATCGGCCGCTTCGACCGCTGCCAGCGTGGCATCGAAACTGGTCGGGCTGACGCGGGCATGCAGCCGCTCGTCGACCTGCACCGAAGGCCCGGACGCGCACAAGCCCAGGCAGTAGACCGGCTCCAGCGTCCACTGGCCGTCGGCGGAGTGGGCGCGGTCCTCGTCACAACCGGTGCGTTGGCAGGCGTGTGCCCACAGCGCCTCGCTGCCGCGCGCCTGGCAGGCCTCGGCCCGGCAGACCTGGATCACATGCCGGCCAGCCGGTTCGGTGCGGAAGTGGTCGTAGTAGGTGACGACGCCATGCACCTCGGCCCGCGACAGGTTCAGCGCCCGGGCGATCACCGCGAGGCTGGCACGCGGCACATGGCCGAAGGCGTGCTGTACGTCATGCAGGATGGGCAGCAAGGCCCCGGGCTGCCCGGCGTGCGCCGCCAGGATCTGTTCCAGCGCCTGTTCCTGCGCAGGATTCAAGGGGAAGGTCGGCGCATCCGCGCTCTGGTTTGTCGTCATCGTGTCTCCAGGATTCCGCCTCGACGGACCGTCGACAACTATCCCGCCGAGGGGCAGCACCTGTCCAATGGGAAAAGGACAAGGGGGCATTCGGGGCGTGAATCGAGGGTGGCAAAACAGCCCGCCCACCCTCTTTGGAGGGAGACCGTGCCCGCCAAGCCGGCGCTAAGTTCTTCGGCTTCATCCACATGCCCAAGGATCCACCCATGCCTGCGACCCGGCGCGACAAGGATGCCCTGGATCGTCATGTCTATATTCGTATAAACACGCGACCACGGAACATCGACATGAGCCATTTCAAGACGTCCGAACAGACGGTGCAAGCCTGGGGAAACGGCCTTGGCATCCGCGTGACGGCAGCTGTCGCCAAGGCGGCGCGACTGAGCCGCGGCAGTGCCGTCGTGGTCGAGGTGGTCGAGGACGGCCTGTTGATCCGGCCCGTCGGTCTGAACCGGCTGACGCTGGCACAGAAACTCGCAGCCTATGACCCCGTCTTGCACGGCGGTGAGGCCATGGCCGACGGACCGGTCGGCGTCGAAGCGCCGTGAGCACCCGCCGTCAGACGACACCGGCACTCTGGGTGCCCGAGCGCCGCGACATGATCTGGATCGCGTTCAGCCCGCAGGTCGGCCAGGAGATGCGCGACGAGCACCCGATGCTGGTGCTGTCGAGCGCCGCCTTCAACGCCCGTACCGGTTGGGTCATCGGTTTGCCGATGACCCACGCGACGAGCAACGAGAGCAATCCCTTTGCACTGAAGTACATCAGCGGTGACGGTCTGGCTGGCTATGTGCTGACCCATCAGCCCAAGTCCTTCGATTGGCGACTGCGTGGCGCACGGCCGCACCCATGGCAGCAGGTGCCGGAAACGCTGTTCCAGGAAGCCTGCTCCGGCTTGAACCAGATCGTCCAGATCGGCTAGCTTGAGCGGCTCGGCTCGCACAAGTCCGCGTGCGGATCCTGGCTTGGCAGGGTCTGCGATGGCCGGCTTGGCAGCTCAGCCCACCGCCAGCACCCCACCCCCGGTGCGTGCCGCGACGTCGACCAGCCATTCGGCCTCGCCCGCCAGCGCCAGTGCCGCCGACAGGGCCGGTGTGGGCTGGACGTGCGAGGCGCTCAACAGGCCGATGGGGGTCTCGACCAGCGGGTCGACCAGCGCACGCACGCGCAGGCCGGGCACGCTGCGCAGCGTGGCCACCAGGGCGCCGGGCAGGATGGCGGCGAGCGCGCCGGGGCCGTCGTCCAGCAGTGGTTGCAGCAAGGCCAGCACGGTGTCGGTCTCGACGGCGGCCTGGACCTGGGCTCCGGCGGACTGAAGGGCGCGGTCGACGATGGCGCGGTTGTGCATCTCGGGGGTCAGCAGCACGAGCGCCCGCGCGGCGGCATCCGACCAGCGGCAGGTCGCGCCGGTGGCCTCCAACGGGCCAGCGTCACCAGGGCGTTCGGCCCGATCGCGTTCGACCAGGTAGTAGCGCTCGGTGTACTGCGGCCACACGGTCAGGCGCCGCTGGGCGACCTCTTGTCGGTCGGTGTAGCCGAGCGCCAGGTCCAGCGTCAGGTTCTCCAGCCCGGCCTCGATGGCCTGCGAGCTGAGCGAGCGCACCACCGGCTGGATGCCGTCGCAGCGTTCATGCAGGCGCGCGGCCAGCCGCATCGCCACCGGCAAGGCGGTGGGCACCACTCCGATCTGCAGGCGCCCGCGCGGCCGGCCGATGAAGCTGGCGAGGTCCTGCGTCAGGCGCTCCTGCTCGTGCAGCATGCGCCGGGCACTGGCCAGCACACGCTCACCTTCGGGCGTCAGGCCCTCGAACTGGCGACCGCGCCGCACGATGGGCACGCCCAGGCTGGTCTCGAGCGACCGCAGCGCGTTGGACAGCGCCGGCTGCGTGATGTGGCAGGCCTGCGCGGCGCGGCCGAAATGGCGGTGCTGTTCAAGCGCCGCGAGGTAGCGCATGGCGTCCAGGAGGTTCATGCACGAGATTGTCGCGGCTGAGGTTGCAGGGCCCCCACACCTTCCAGGCCCTGTGGTTCAGTGCCTGGCCGGGTCGACCGTTTATGATTTTCTTCACACTTCACCGGCCCCGGCCGGCCACCGCCATGACTCGAATCGCCATGTCGATCGCCGTGCCCCGGGCACGTTCATCGCCCGCCACACGTCGCCGACCGGCACGCCGCCGGATCTGGCTGCTGCTGGTGCTGAGCCTGGGCCTCGGTCTGGGCATGGGCCTGACGGGCAAGGCCGCGCGGGCCGACACGGTGACGCCATCCGGCCCGCGTGCCCAGCCGGACGCACGCGCCCGCAAGGCGGCGCTGAACCGGCCGATCAAGGTGCTGGCCAGCCGCGCGCACGGCTTCTGCCCGATCGGCGGCACCTCGCGCACGGTGCGCACCATCGACTCGCGCAATGAGTGGTCCGACACGCTGACGACCGACGAGTCCGGCGGCCTCGGTCGGCGCGTGCTGTGGTCGCGAGAGAAGGTGCTGGTCTATGCCGAGGACCTGCAGCCGGCAACTGGCCGCCAGCTGGCATCGGCCACCGACCTGCTGCGCCTGAAGTCGGGCGTGCTGTGGTGGCCCGTGCGGGACCTGCCCGGCAACCCGCTGCACACGGGTGTGCAGCCCAAGATGCGGCCCTGCGTGATCGCGGCGGTGAGCCGGGCGCAGTGGCACCGTGTGCGGGTCTTCAAGCCCGGGGCGAACGGCGACGGCCAGTGAGGCCGTCACGGGAGCGCGGAGGTCGAGGGGGGGATCGGCGCCCAGCGCCAAGAGCCCCGCGCCTCCGATCAGGTCGACTTGCTGACCGTGATGGTCGGGAACTTGGACGAGTAGTCCTTGGCCGCGTCGGCGATCTGGATCGCCACCTGACGGGCGAGGCCCTTGTACAGGCCGGCGATCTCGCCATCGGGCTCGGCCACCACGGTCGGCCGGCCGTTGTCGGCCTGTTCGCGGATGCTGAGCGTCAACGGCAGTGCGCCCAGGTAGGCCAGCCCCTGTTCGGCGGCCATCTTCTTGCCACCGTCAGCGCCGAAGATGTGGGCGGTGTGGCCGCAGTTCGGGCAGCAGTAGACCGCCATGTTCTCGACCACGCCGAGGATGGGCACGCTGACCTTCTGGAACATCGACACGCCCTTGCGAGCATCGAGCAGCGCGATGTCCTGCGGCGTTGTGACGATCACCGCGCCGGTCACCGGCACGCGCTGCGACAGCGTGAGCTGGATGTCGCCGGTGCCCGGGGGCATGTCGACGATCAGGTAGTCGAGGTCGTGCCAGTTGGTCTGGCGCAGCAGCTGCTCCAGTGCCTGGGTGGCCATCGGGCCGCGCCAGATCATGGCCTGGTCCGGGTCGACCATGAAGCCGATGGACATGACCTCAATGCCATGGCCGACCAGCGGTTCCATGGTCTTGCCGTCGTGGCTGTCGGGCTTGCCCGAGACGCCCAGCATCATCGGCTGGCTGGGGCCGTAGATGTCGGCGTCGAGGATGCCCACACGCGCCCCTTCGGCGGCCAGGGCCAGCGCCAGGTTGACGGCGGTCGTGCTCTTGCCGACGCCGCCCTTGCCCGATGCCACGGCGACGATGTTCTTGACGCCCGGCAGCAGTTGCACACCCCGCTGGACGGCATGGGCAATGATCTTGCTGGACACGTTGACGCTGACGTTGCCCACGCCCGGCACGGTGCGCACGGCGTCGATCAGCAGCTTGCGCAGGCTGGCGTGCTGGCTGCGCGCGGGGTAGCCCAGCTCGATGTCGAAGGCGACGTCCTGGCCGTCGATGCTCAGGTTGCGGACCTGCCGGGCGCTGACGAAGTCGCGGCCGGTGTTGGGATCGGTGACGGTCTGGATGGCGGCGCGGATCGCGCTATCGGTCAGGGACATGATGGGTGGCGGTCGGCAGTTGGAGGGTCGACGTTGAAGTGATGCAAACGACAACCGGTCAGTCTACCGGCACACCCCCGGCCCGCCGCCCAGGGACAGACCCCAGCGTTCAGCGGGGCTTGAGCGACATCGTGTCAGGTTGGCACAGCGCGTCGACCACCAGGTCCGAACGCGGCTCGGCCACGCAGGCCAGCACCCAGCCCTCGGCCAGCTCCTCGCGGCTCAGGCCCGGCCAGTCGATGCGGTGCACCGCGTGGCCCTCGACGACACGCGCGCGGCAGGTCCGGCAGGTGCCGTTGCGGCAGGACTTCGGCCAGCGCCAGCCGGCCGCGCGGGCGGCGCTGACGAGGTCCATGCCGGGCGGGACGTCAAAGGCCACGCCGGCCGGTTCCAACCGCACCGTCCAGGTCCGCCGTGCGGTGTCTTGCTGAAGATCGCCCACCTAGAATCCCGCCCTTCCCCGCGCAGTCCGAGCCTCCATCATGACCCGCCAGCTCTTCGTCACGACCGCCCTGCCGTATGCCAACGGCAAGTTCCACATCGGCCACATCATGGAATACATCCAGGCCGACATCTGGGTGCGGTACCAGCGGCTGATGGGCCGACAGGTCCATTTTGTCGGCGCCGACGATGCCCACGGCGCGCCGATCATGATTGCCGCCGAGAAGGCCGGCAAGACGCCGCAGCAGTTCGTCGCCGACATCGCGGCCGGTCGCCAGGAATACCTCGACGGCTTCCGCATCGCCTTCGACAACTGGCATTCGACCGACGGCATCGAGAACCACGAGCTGGCCCAGGACATCTACCGCGGCCTGCGTGCCAACGGCCTGATCGAGGTCCGCCCGATCGAGCAGTTCTACGACCCTGAGAAGGGCATGTTCCTGCCCGACCGCTTCATCAAGGGCGAGTGCCCCAAGTGCGGCACCAAGGATCAGTACGGCGACTCCTGCGAGTCCTGCGGCGCGGTCTACAGCCCCACCGAACTGAAGAACCCGTACTCGGCGCTGTCGGGCGCGACGCCGGTGCTGCGCACCAGCGATCACCACTTCTTCAAGCTCAGCGACCCGCGCTGCGTCGAGTTCCTGCAGCAGTGGACGCAGGAGTCCGGCAAGCTGCAGAGCGAGGTCCTCAACAAGATCCGCGAGTGGTTCACGAAGGACGAGAACGGCCAGGGCGGTCTGGGTGACTGGGACATCAGCCGCGACGCGCCCTACTTCGGCATCGAGATCCCGGACGCGCCGGGCAAGTACTTCTACGTCTGGCTGGACGCGCCGATCGGCTACCTCGCCTCGCTGAAGAACTACTTCGACAAGGGTGGCCCAAAGGCCAAGTACGGCGAGACACGCGACTACGCCGCCTACATCGCCGATCCGGCCGTCGAGCAGTACCACTTCATCGGCAAGGACATCACCTACTTCCACACGCTGTTCTGGCCGGCCACGCTGCACTTCAGCGGCCGCAAGACGCCGACCAATGTCTTTGTGCACGGCTTCATGACCGTCAACAACGGCGAGAAGATGAGCAAGAGCCGCGGCACCGGCCTGGACCCGCTGAAGTACCTGAGCCTGGGCATGGATCCGCACTGGCTGCGCTACTACATCGCGGCCAAGCTCAATGCCCGGGTCGAGGACATCGACTTCAACGCCGAGGACTTCACGAGCCGCGTCAACTCGGACCTGGTTGGCAAGTACGTCAACATCGCCTCGCGCGCGGCCGGCTTCCTGGCCAAGCGCTTCGGCGGCCAGCTCTCCGGCGAGGTCGGCGTCGAAGGCAATGTGCTGCTCGATGGCCTGCAGGCCCACCGCGACACCATCACCACGCTCTACGAGACGCGCGAGTTCGGCAAGGCGCTGCGCGAGATCATGGCGCTGGCCGATCGTGTCAACGAATACGTCGACCGCAACAAGCCCTGGGAACTCGCCAAGCAAGCCGGCGCGGACGCCGTGCTGCACGATGTCTGCACCGTCTGCATCGAGGCCTTCCGGCTGCTGACGATCTACCTCAAGCCGGTGCTGCCGGGCGTGGTCGAGCAGGTCGAGGCCTTCCTCCAGGTCGAGCCCATGACCTTCGCGGACGCCGATCGGCGCCTGGGCGCACACCTCATCGGCAACTACAGCCACCTGCTGCAACGGGTCGACCCGAAGTTGCTGGACGCCCTGTTCGAGCCCCCGCCCGCCGTGGTCGACAAGCAGGTGCCGGGCGGCGAGGACATCGCCGAGGAAATCAAGATCGACGACTTCAGCCGCGTGGACCTGCGCATCGCCCGCATCGTCAAGGCCGAGACGGTCGACGGCTCGGACAAGCTGCTGCGCCTGACGCTGGACGTCGGCGAGGGCCGCACCCGCAACGTCTTCAGCGGCATCCGCAGCGCCTACCGGCCCGAGGACCTGGAAGGCAAGCTGACCGTGATGGTGGCCAACCTGGCACCGCGCAAGATGAAGTTCGGCCTCAGCGAAGGCATGGTGCTGGCCGCCAGCCATGCCGACGGCAAGGCCGCGCCGGGCCTGTTCGTGCTCGAACCCCACGCGGGTGCTGTGCCGGGCATGCGCGTGCGCTGAGGCGCGCTCGCCGCCAACGCCCCCACGCCCACGACCCCCGCCCGCCAACCCGATGCCTGCCGCCTTCCTGCGCGGCCTGACCGGCCGCCACCGCACCCGCAGCGCCAACCGGCAGCTCGGTGCGCTGCTGGCCTTCAACGCGGGCGCCATCAATGCCGGTGGCTTCCTGGCGGTGCAGCGCTACACCTCGCACATGACCGGCGTGGTTTCGGCCCTGGCCGATGACCTGGTGCTGGGCGCCTGGGTCGCCGCCGGTGCCGGTCTGCTGGCCCTGCTGGCCTTCATCGGCGGGGCGATGGTCACGGCCATCCTGACCAACTGGGCGCGTCGCCGCGCCATGCACAGCGAGTACGCGCTGGCCTTGCTGCTCGAAGCGCTGCTGCTGCTGGTCTTCGGCCTGCTGGGTGGCACGCTGGCGCTCTGGTCAGCCCATGTCGGCGCGCAGGCCCTGTTGCCGGCCACGGTGCTGCTGCTGTGTTTCATCATGGGTCTGCAGAACGCGGTGGTGACCAAGATCTCGCAGGCCGAGATCCGCACCACCCACATGACCGGCGTCATCACCGACCTGGGCATCGAGCTGGGCCGGCTGGTGTACTGGAACCGCGCCATGCCGGCCGACCCGGCGCTCGCCCCGGTGCTGGCCAACCGGCCCCGGCTGGCGCTGCTGGCGCTGATCGCCGGCCTGTTCTTCGTCGGCGGCCTGACCGGCGCGCTGGCCTTCAAGCACTTCGGCTTCGTCGCCACGGTGCCACTGGCGCTGGTGCTGGTCGTGCTGGCCGCCCTGCCCGTGCTGGACGATCTGCGCGCGGCACCACGAACGTCAGCCTGACAGCAGGGTCCGGCGTCCTAAAATCGCGGGCTTCCCCCTAACGCACAACGGCCCCACGGGCCGCACCGACATGCCGCTCTTCTGGAAGCACTACAAGTCCGAGACGACCCAGTTCATCGAGTCGCTCAAGCAGCAGGACCCGAAGCTCGAGGCCCGTCAGCGTGAAGGCCGCAACCTGCTGTGGGACCGCCCGATCGACCACGTGGCCGAGACCGACTTCAAGGACGCCCGCGTGCCGCAGCAACCCTACGTCTACCAGACCAAGGCTTGAGCCAAACCGACAGCGCCCCGGCGAACAGCGCCCGCGCTCTGGCTGAGGGGCCGGGCGAGAACACGCCCGACGTGATCGACCACGTCGCGGTGGCACGTCTCTACGGCGAGCCACTGTTCTCGATGCCGCAGGACCTCTACATCCCGCCGGATGCGCTGGAGGTCTTCCTGGAGACCTTCCAGGGGCCGCTGGACCTGCTGCTCTACCTGATCCGCAAGCAGAACTTCAACATCCTCGACATCCCGATGGCGGATGTCACGCGCCAGTACCTCGACTACGTCGACCAGATCCGCGAGCACAACCTCGAACTGGCGGCCGAGTACCTGCTGATGGCGGCGATGCTCATCGAGATCAAGTCGCGCATGCTGCTGCCGCCCAAGAAGGTGGAGGGCCAGGACGAGGTCCAGGACCCGCGCGCCGAGCTGGTCCGCCGGCTGCTCGAATACGAACGCATCAAGCGAGGCGCCGCCGGGCTGGACCGGCTGCCGGTGCTGGGCCGCGACTTCCTGCGCGCGGACGTCGCCATCGAGCAGGCCCTCGAACCACGCTGGCCCGAGGTCGGCATCGCCGAGCTGCGCGACGCCTGGGCCGACGTGCTCAAGCGCGCCACGCTGACCCAGCACCACCGCATCAGCCGCGAGCAGCTGTCGGTGCGCGAGCACATGACCATCTTGCTGCGCAAGCTGCAGGGGCAGCGCTTCGTCGAGTTCCAGGACCTGTTCGACACCGGCCACGGCACGCAGGTCGTCGTCGTCACCTTCATCGCGATGCTGGAACTGGCCCGCGAACGCCTGCTCGAGATCACCCAGGCCGAGGCCTTTGCGCCGGTCTATGTCCGGTTGGCCTACCAGAGCACGGTGATCGAGGACCTCGCGGCCGAGGTTGACGACGAAGACGACGCGCTCGTCAGCGGCTGAACCTGCCCAAGACACCCTCTCGCGACACTCTCGCCACGTTCTTCAACGTCTCTTCCCCATGTACCAGACCGGCATCTTCGAACCCATCCCGGCCCACGGCCGCTACCTGGGCCTGGCGCGCCAGCCGTCTGCTGACCGGGCCGACGTGCGCGCGTTGCTGCAGGCGCTGGCCGCCGAGGTCGACGGCCGGCAGATCGTGCTCGGCCTCGGAGCCGGGCTGGTGACGCATCTGGCTGGCGCCGATGCGGTGCCCGGCCTGCATGACTTTCACGCCCCGGCCGACAGCCGGGTCGCCCTGCCCGAGACCCGCTTCGACCTGTGGCTGTGGCTGCGCGGCGAGGACCCCGCCGCCCTGCTGTGGCAGGCCGACGCCCTGCGCGAGCGCCTGGCGCCGGCCTTTGTCGTCGTCGAGGATCTGGCCGCCTTCCGCCACGGCGACGGCCGTGACCTGACCGGCTACGAGGATGGCACCGAGAACCCGGTCGGCGAGGCCGCCCTGGCCGCCGCCTTTGTCGACCACCAAGGCCCGGGCCTGGACGGCGCCAGCCTGCTGGCCTTGCAACGCTGGCAACACGACCTGAGCGCCTTTCGGGCCATGACGCCCGCCCGCCGCGACCTCGCCATCGGCCGCCGCCTCGTCGACAACGAGGAGATCGAGGACGCGCCCGCCACCGCCCACGTCAAGCGCACCGCCCAGGAAGACTTCGACCCCGAGGCCTTTGTGCTGCGGCGCTCGATGCCCTGGCTGGACGGCGCTGCCGGCGGCCTCTACTTCACGGCTTTCGCCCGCAGCCTGGACGCCTTCGAGGCCCAGCTCGCCCGCATGAGCGGGGCCGAGGACGGCGAGGTGGACGCCCTGTTCACCTTCAGCCACCCGCTGACCGGCGCGACGCTGTGGTGCCCGCCGATGCACGACGGCCGCATCGACCTGCGGGCACTGTCGCCGGACCGCCCGCCACGTTGAGCCCGGCGGATCGCGCGATCGGGTCGGGCCGACGGTGCAGCCCCTGCTTCCGCGACGCCAGCTTGCGCAAGATCAAACCGGCAAAAATAGAAGTCGCCCCCATATGTGATAAATCCGGCAATCCCCCCAAGGGATGAACCGGCCCGAACGACCCTCCCGCATTAACCTGCGCTTCAGGTTAATGGTCGTTCGATGTCACCCCTCCAGCCCAGCACGCCGCCTCAGACTCCGCGTCTCTTCGCGTCGACCCTTGATCGCTTTCGGACCTGCGGGTCCACCGTCTGGCGCGGCCTGCAACGGCCCTGGTGGCTGGCCCTGCTGTCGGTCGCGCTGACCTTGCTGCTGGCCGACCCGCTGGTGCATCGGCTGGACTTTCAGAGCCATGACGCACTGGCGACCTGGCTGCCAAGCCGGGCCCCGGCCCACGAGGTGCCGCGCCATGTGCTGGTCACCATCGACGACACGAGCCTGCAGCAACTGGGCCCTTGGCCATGGCCGGCGGCGCTGCAGGCCCGTCTGATCGATCGGCTGACGGCGGCCGGTGCGCGCGCCATCGTGCATGACGTCCTGCTCACGACGCCCGCCCAGGATGAGGATGTGCTCGCGGCGGCCGTGGCGCGACATGGGCAGGTGTTCATGCCGGTCACCGCGTCGCACGACGCCGTCAGCGGCCTGGCGCGCACGCTGGCCCCTGGGCCGCTGCTGCAACAGTCCCTGGCGGGCCTGGGCCATGTGGCGGTGCAGATCGACGACGACGGCATGGTCCGGCGCTTTCAGCCCTCGATCGGCCCCGCCGACGCGCGCTGGCGTGCCCTGCCCCTGGTGCTCGGCGACACGCTCGCACGAGCCGGTGCGGCATCGCCACCCGCTTCGCCTTCGTCCTTGGCCTCGTCCCTGGCCTCATCCCTGGCCTCGAACGCCAGCGCGGCCAACCCGCCAGCCATGCTGATGCTGCCCGGCCGGCTGCCCGAGATCGAACGCCATGCCGCCGCCCGGGTCCTTGCCGACCCTGCGCTGGCGTCGCGCCTGAAGGACGCCGTGGTCTGGGTCGGACTGACCGCCCAAGGCCTCTCGCCCGTGCTGGGCGTGCCGGCCGCTCAGCCTCAGCAGCGCCTGAGCGGCGTCGAGTGGCAGGCCTTGGTGAGCTTGGCCCATCAGCGGGGCCAGCTCGTGCGGCCCCTGCCCGAATGGCTGTGCCATGTCCTGAACCTGCTGCCTCTCGCGCTGCTGGCGGTCTGGCAGTCGCTGCGCCCGACCCGGCTGCGCCAGCACGGCCTCTGGCTGTTGCCCTTGCCGACGCTGGCCAGCGCAGCGGTCTTGACGTTGACGCATGTGTGGATGCCCACCGCCGCCTTGACGCTGGGCATCGGGCTCGGGCTGCTGCTGGTGCGCAACCGCGAACTCCGGCTTGCCCGACGGGCCCTGCGCCAGGAACGCGGACAGGCCGCTGCGACGCTGCAGGCCATCACCGACGGCGTGTTGACGGTCGACCCAACCGGGCGGATGCGCTACCTCAATCCGAGCGCGGAACGCCTGTGCGGACAAGCGGCCGAACGGCTGCTGGGCTTGTCGGTGACGCTCGCGCTGCCGTGGGAAGCCGACGACGCCAAGACCTTGTCGGAGGCCCTCGAACGCTGCCGGACCGGCCGCCGGGTGGTCGACATCGGCCACGCCTTGCACCTGCGCACAGAACGGGGCGACTGCCGGGTGCAGGTCGTCGTCAGCCCGGTCTTCGAGCAGGCCGCCGCGCCATCGGCGCTCCGGGGCGGTGACACGCGGCATCGGTCGCCACGCGACAGCCGCCTGCCGACCGATCTGGGCGGCAGGGTCATCGCGGTCGTGCTGGCGCTGTCGGACGTGACCGAGCGCCTTGCCGTCGCCGAGCGACTGCAGCGCGACGCCACACACGACGCGCTCACCGGCCTGCCCAACCGCGCCTTGCTGAGCGACCGCCTGCAGCAGGCCGTGCTGGGCGCAGACGCGGGGCACCGCAGCGTCGCCATCCTCTTCATCGACCTGGACCGCTTCAAGCGCATCAACGACAGCCTGGGCCACCGTCAGGGCGATCAGGTCCTGCGCACCATCGCCGAACGGCTGCAACGCTGCCTGAGGGCGCATGACACGCTGGCCCGCTGGGGCGGCGACGAGTTCGTCGTGTTGCTCGAAGATGCCCTCGACCGTGAGGTGGTCGCCGCCCGGGCCGCGCAGATGATCGATGCGGTCACGCGCGAGATCCGGATCGAGTCGGCCGAGACCGGTGCCATCGACGTGGCCTGCGGTTGCAGCATCGGCATCGCCATGGCGCCCCACGACGGTCTCGCCGCCGATGCGCTGCTGGCCAAGGCCGACACCGCCATGTACCGCGGCAAGGCGCGTGGCGGTCGCCGCTTCGAGTTCCACGCCAGTGACACGCCGGCCTGGACGCGCGAGTGGCTGGCGCTGGAAACCCGGCTGCGCCACGCGCTGGACCTCGACACCTTCGTGCTGCACTACCAGCCCCAGGTCGACCTGCGCAGCGGTCAGGTGGTCGGCCTCGAAGCCCTGCTGCGCTGGCGTCAGCCGGACGGATCGCTGTGGCGACCGGCGCGCTTCCTGCCGGTCACCGAGGAAACCTCGCTGATCCTGCGCATCGGCGAATGGGTCGTGCGCGAGGCGGTCAGCCAGCTCGCCCGCTGGCGCGCGCAAGGCCTGCCGCTGGTGCCGGTGTCGGTCAATGTGTCGACCCGCCAGTGCCTGGACCGCCGCCTGGTCGGTGTCGTCGCGCAAGCCCTGGCCGAACACCAGATCGCCGCATCGCTGCTCAAGATCGAGGTCACCGAATCGACCGCCATGGCCGACCTGGGCCAGTTGCGCAGCCTGCTCGCCGAGTTGCGCCTGATGGGGGTGCAGGTCTCGATGGACGACTTCGGCACCGGCTTCTCGTCGCTGTCGCACCTGCGCGCCTTCCAGGTCGACCAGATCAAGATCGACCCGAGCTTTGTGCGCGACATCAGCCGCGACCCGAACGGCGCGGCGATCGTGCGCGCGACCATCGCGCTGGCCCACGGCCTGGGCCTGCCGGTGGTGGCCGAGGGTGTCGAGTCCGAGGACCAGATGACCTTCCTTGCCGAACACCACTGCGACATCGCCCAGGGCTACCTCTACGCCCAGGCGCAGGACTGCGAGACCATCGCCGCCCTGCTCCGCGAGCGTGTCGCCGGGGGCCTGCCGATGTCCCGCGCCCGCAGCCTGCCCGCACCGACCGAGCCGGCACCGCTGGATCTGTTGCCCGCCTGACGACGGCCACGGGCCGACAGCCCTGCGTTACCCCCGCTCCTACACTGCGCCGCTTCAACCAAGGCGCACGATGAATTCCCAACTGCTGCTGCTGGCGATCTGCCAGGGCCTCTTCCTGTCGACCAATGTGACGCTGGTGGCGGTCAATGGCCTGCTCGGCCTGAGCCTTGCGCCGTCGGCCTTCCTGGCCACGCTGCCGATCGCCGCCTATGTCGCTGGCGGCGCGCTGGCGACGCCGCTGGTGGCGCGTCACCAAAGGGCCTGGGGCCGTCGACGGACCTTTCAGGCCGGCCTGCTGGTGGGTGTGGGCGCGGCCGGACTGGCGGCCTGGGCGGCGTGGATCGGCAGCTTCTGGCTGCTGACGCTGGCCACGCTGATCAACGGCTACTTCAACGCCAACGCCTCGCTTTACCGCTTCGCCGCCGCCGAACTGGTCGAGCCGTCCTACAAGGAGAAGGCGATCTCCTGGGTGCTGGCCGCCGGCATCATCGGCGCGGTGGTCGGCCCCAACCTGGCCAGCGCCACCCGTGAGGCGCTGGTCGTGCCCTTCGTCGGCCCCTACCTGGCGCTGATGGTGCTGGCCGCCGCCGGCATCGTGGTGATGCAGTTCATCCACTTCCCGACGATCGCCGCACCGCTGGCCGCCGATGGCAGCGTGGCACGCGGACGGCCGCTGCGCGAGATCGCCCGGCAGCCGAAGTTCATCGTGGCGATTGCCGCCTGCTCGATGGGCTACGGCGTCATGAACCTGCTGATGTCGGCCACGCCGATCGCCATGTCGCAGTGCGGCCTGCCCTTCAAGGACGCCGCGCTGGTGCTGGAGTGGCATGTGCTGGGCATGTTCGTGCCCAGCTTCTTCACCGGCAACCTGATCAAGCGCTTCGGCACCGTCAAGATCCTCAGCGCCGGGCTGGTCCTCAACGTCGCCTGCGTGAAGGTGGCGCTGTCCGGTGTCGACCTGATGCACTTCCTGGTCGCGCTGTTTGTGCTCGGCCTGGGCTGGAACTTCCTCTACATCGGCGGCACCGCGCTGGCCACCGAGTGCTACCGGCCCGAGGAACGCACCACCGCCCAAGCCGGTCTCGACTTCTGGGTCTATGTCGTGATGACGCTGACCGCCTTCGGCTCGGGCGCCCTGGTGGTCAAGGGTGGCTGGCAAGCGATGAACGCCGCCACGCTGTTGCCGCTGCTGCTGCTGGGTGCGGCGATCCTGTGGTTGGCCAAGATTCGACAAACACTGGACGAAACCTGAACGGTTGCGCCATATCAAGGGCGAGCGATAGCCCCCTCGGTAAGCAAGCCGCAAAAAACAAACTGGTTTTGCAAGTTTCGCGTCAGCCTGAAATACACAATTTGTAGCTGTCTGCCACCCCTTGTTTCAGGGGCAGCAACTACCGATTTGAGGGGCTTCGACATGAGCATGATCCACGGACTCGCCAGCATCGCCGCAAGGCTCTACCTGCTGGATCCCCTGGAGAGCCAGTCGGTGCACTCCCGCCGCCGCAACGACACCCGCTGTGCCGACGGCATGGACTTCGGCACCGCCATGCGCGCCCACGGCGCCCTGACGCGCCGGCTCGAATCGGCGCTGGCCGGGCAGGACGATCCCCGCCTCGACATCGACCTGATTCGCCGCTGTGACACCGGCCGGCTCGGTCGCTGGCTGCACGGCGACGGCTACATGCTCTACGGCGTGCTGCCCGCCTACCGCCGCCTGATCGTCAGCCACCGCAACCTGCACCTGGCCGCCGCTGACGTGCTCGAACTGCTGCGCGCCGGTCAGCCGCGCGAGGCCCGCGCCTTGATGCAGAACGGCCTCTACGCGCGTTACGCCGAACAGGTCTGCGCCCAGCTGTCGCAGTTCTTCCTGGACCGTGGCGGGCGCATCAGCGTCAGCAGCTTCGGCTGCCTGGACGACCTCGACGCCGCCCACCCGGCCGTGCATGCGGCGCAGCGGCCGGGCGACCGCCTGATGGCCTGACCGCCCAATCTGAAACAACAACGCCGGCACGAAGCCGGCGTTGTTCATTCAATGCTTGCGATTTGCAAGCAGTTCAGGGCCGGCCGATGCAGCGGTACTCCAGCCCGAAGGTGCGGATCAGGGTCGGGTCATACATGTTGCGGCCGTCGATCACCAGCTTGTCCTTCAGAGCCTCGCGGATGGCGTCGAAGTCCGGCGTGCGGAACTCGCGCCACTCGGTGACGATCACCAGCGCGTCGGCACCTTCGAGTGCCGCCATGGCACCGCTGGCGTAGTTCAGCGCCTCGCTGGCCGGCATCACGCGGGCCGCCTCGGGCATCGCCACTGGGTCATAGGCCTGGATGCGCGCACCGCGCATGGCCAGCTCCTCGATGATCACGCGGCTCGGGGCCTCGCGCATGTCGTCGGTGTTGGGCTTGAAGGCCAGGCCCCAGAGCGCGAAGGTGCGCCCGCTCAGGTCATCGCCATAGCGGTCCACGACCTTCTGGACCAGCACCTGCTTCTGCTCGTCGTTGACGGCCTCGACGGCGGTCAGCAGCTTGCTCGGCATGCCGTTGTCGGCAGCGGTGCGGGCCAGCGCCTTGACGTCCTTGGGGAAGCAGCTGCCGCCGTAGCCGGCGCCGGCGTAGAGGAAGTGCGTGCCAATGCGCGGGTCCGAGCCGATGCCCTGGCGGACCAGCTCGATGTCGGCGCCGACCTTCTCGGCCAGGCGCGAGAGCTCGTTCATGAAGCTGATGCGGGTGGCCAGCATGGCGTTGGCGGCGTACTTGGTGAACTCGGCGCTCTTGACGTCCATCACCATCATGCGTTCGCGGTTGCGGATGAAGGGCGCGTAGAGCGCACGCATCAGCAGGATGGCGCGCTCGTCCTCGGCGCCGATCACCACGCGGTCGGGGCTCATGAAGTCCTTGACCGCCGCACCTTCCTTGAGGAATTCGGGGTTGGAGCAGATCGCGAAGTCGAGCTTGACGCCCCGTTTGGCCAGCTCGTCGACGACCGCCGCATGGACCTTGTCGCCGGTGCCCACCGGCACGGTGCTCTTGTCGACGATGACCTTGAAGTCGGTCATCGTGCGGCCGATGCTGCGGGCCGCTGCGAGCACGTACTTCAGGTCGGCCGAGCCGTCCTCGTCGGGCGGGGTGCCCACGGCGATGAACTGGATCGTGCCGTGCGAGACCGCGCGTTCGACGTCGGTCGTGAACTCCAGCCGGCCGGCGCTGACGTTGCGGCGCACGACCTCTTCCAGTCCCGGCTCGTGGATGGGGATGCCGCCATCGAGCAGCGTCTGGATCTTGCTGGCGTCCAGGTCCAGGCACAGCACGTGGTTGCCCATTTCGGACAGGCAGGCGCCCGTGACCAGGCCCACATAACCGGTGCCGACGACGGTGACTTTCATGCGCGGTATTCCCTCATCAAGTTCAAGTGGCGCCGACCTGCACGAGGCGGTCCGGCGCGGACAGCCGAGGTTCTAGCAGATCGCACCCCGTGTGAACCCTCATGCCGACCGCCCCGCGCGGTGAAGGCCGGTAGGTGAGCAATCATGCCGTGGCATCTGTGGCAAACCGATGAAGCCGTGCAGGCCGCCCGTCCCCTTGGTGGTTCCCAAAGCGGCAAAGCCGCGCTGGAATGCGGCGCACGCCCGGACCCGGGCCGACCGCCCGAGGAGACACCATGGACGCACCGTTCTTCCCCATCATCTACGTGCGTGGCTACGCCATGACCGCCGGCGAACGCGACGAAACCGCCGCCGACCCGTTCTGCGGCTTCAACCTGGGATCGACCGCCTACCGGGCGACGCCCGACAAGAAGGCACCGCCCAAGAAGTTCATCTTCGAGTCGCCGGTGCTGCGCCTGGGCTCGGACCACGGCTACCGCGACATCTACGAGAACGGCCTGGACATCCTCGACCCCGACTGGGCCCCGCCGGTGGCCCACGACGGCACGCAGGAGCCCGGCATCGGCGCGCGTTCCATCGTGGTCTACCGCTATTACGACGAGGGCTCGCGCCTGCACGGCACAGGCGAGGCCGAGTCGGTCGAGCACTACGCCCGTGGCCTGTCGGACCTGATCGCGCGGGTGCGCGAGCTGGTCTGCGCGCGGCCGGCCAACGCCGTCAAGCCCCAGGACTTCCGCTGCTACCTGGTGGCCCACTCGATGGGTGGCCTGGTCGTGCGGGCCTTTCTGCAGAACCCCGCACTGGGCGACAAAGAGCTGCGCAAGAGCGTCGACAAGGTCTTCACCTACGGCACGCCGCACAACGGCATCGACACGCTGGGCTTCAACGTGCCGAAGTGGCTGGGCGTCAACGACATCAACAACTTCAACCGCAGCCGCATCGCCGACTACCTCGGCGTCAAGGACCACCCGGCCCACACCCGCAGCGGCCGCGTCGACCTGCTGCCGCCGGCCACCTTCCCGGCCAGCCGCTTCTTCTGCATGGTCGGCACCAACCGCAGCGACTACGAGGTCGCGATGGGCCTGTCGCGCGCCTTCGCCGGCCACGGCAGTGACGGCCTGGTGCGCATCGAGAACGCCACCGTCTGGGGCGCCAACGCCAAGGGCGACGCGGTCGAGCCCGCCGCCTGCGCCTATGCCTACCGGGCCCACTCGGGCGTCTACGGCATCGTCAACAGCGAGGAGGGCTACCAGAACCTGACCCGCTTCCTGTTCGGCGACGTGCGGGTCGACATCTGGCTGGACATCGACGCGGTCACGCTGCCCACGCCGCTGCAGGGCGAGAAGAACATCCAGGCGCTCTACCAGATCGAGTTCCTGGCCAGCCCGCGTGGCAAGCGCTGGTATCTGACACGTCGCGTCACCGAGGAAGACTCGCCGGCCTGCCGCACCCACCAGGAACTGACCGACCCGGCCGCCAAGGACCGCCGCAGCATCTACCTGTCGACCGTCTTCCTGTCCAACAACGCCCGCGTCAACCGCGAGCGCCCATCGCTGGCCTACGCGATGACGCTCAATGTGCGCACGCCCGACTACCAGCAGGTCAAGACCTTCTGGCCCGACCAGCACTACGAAGGCAACCACCTGTTCCGCGACACCGCCGTGATCGAGCTGGTGCCGCCCAAGGTGGCTGGCGAGACGTGGCAGTTCACAGCCACCTGGCAAGGCCAGCCCGAGGCCAGCGCCAAGGCCGACCTGAGCTTCAAGCAGCTCAAGCAGGGCAAGGTCCAGGTGCTGGTGCCTTTCGAGAACAGCAAGGCACCGGGCATCAAGGGCAAGGTCCGGCTGATCGTCAGCGGCTGGAACGAGGGCTGAGCGCGACACGCCGACCCCGCAAACGCGGGGGGCAACCCCCATTCGGGGATGGCGACACCCGCAAGGCTTCCTTAATCTGAGGACAGGTCGCCGCCACAGGCTCTTTGGCTGAAGGACGGCGGCGACACCCCACTCCTCCGAAAGGGAAGCATGCAGTCCATCCATCACCCCATCCGCGCCGCAGCCCTGGCCGCTGCCGCCCTGTTCATCGGCTTTGGCGCACAGGCGCAGCAGGTCGTGAGCGAGAACTTCAACGGCCTGTCGGCCCTGGTACCGATCACGGGTGGCACCACCAATGCCTACGACGGCGCCAACGTGCTGCCGACGTTCTCCTACGGCCTGGTCAACGGCTCGTGGTTCGAGAACACCCAGATCACGGTCGGCGGCATCGAAGCCGACAACTTCCTGGTCCTGGGCCGCGGTGACTCGTTCACCTTCAACTTCAGCCTCACGGCGCCGGTGTCGAACGTGGTGATCGCGTTTGCGTACTCCAACACCAACGGCAACCCGACCAACGCGCAAGGTCAGCCGATCACCGTCAACGTGGCCACCAACTCGTGGACGATGGACTCGGAAAGCAGCTCGCTGGACAACACGGCCATTGCTGGAACCGGCAACCCGAGCTTCAGCAACAACTCGCAGACCTACACGCGAGCCTTCAACGGCCTGGGCGCGGGCAACCACTTCTTCACTTGGGCGCGCAGCAACCAAGCCAACAGCGGCACGCTGCGCATCGACGACTTCAGCGCCACCGTCACGGCCGTGCCCGAGCCCGAGACCTACGCGATGATGCTGGCGGGCCTCGGTGCCATCGGCTTCCTGTCGCGTCGTCGCAAGCCGGCACACGGCTGATCGACCCGGCGCGCACGCGCGCCGACGCTGACCTGGCGGTGGTTCAAGGGCGTCCCTCGGGACGCCTTTTTTCATGGCCGACCACCACGCTCCCGTGCGGCGATGCCCGATCTGGCGGCCCAAGCCCCCCCTGTTCATGGGCTGCGTGGCGCGTGACCCACGAAACACCCCGTGTTCATGGGCCTTCCCGGGCGACCCGGTCACAGGTCCCGCACCTACGATGCCTTCAGCTTCGTTCAGGCTGCACGCGCAGTCCGTCACGATTCCAGCGGAACCGGCCCCAGGCCCAACCGCCTCCACCACGGCCAGGGAAAGGACCCCCTCATGTTCAAGAAACTCATCCTCGCTGCCGCCTTCGCGGTCGGCAGCTTCGGTGCCCATGCGGCACCCGTCGACAGCAACTTCTACTCCGACATCGACGGCAACTCCACGGTGAACCTGCCCATCGGCAGCTTCATCGCAGCGGCGGCTCTCAGCGATGCGCTGGTCAGCTTCTCGCTGTTCACGGTCCCTGGGCTGTCGAGCGTCAGCCCCACGCTGTCGATCTCCTTGACCCCGAGCGGCCCGGGCCAGCTGCTGGGCATGGGCTCGTCTGGCGTCCCCGCCACGTTGACGTTCTTCGGCTTCCCGGTCCTGGGCAACTTGACGAACTTCAGCGCCTCGTTCACCGGCCTGACCGCTGGCACCTACAGCGTGCGCCTGCTCGACAGCAACAACCTGACGAACAACCCGGTCGCATCGACGAACTTCTCGGCCACCGTCACCGCCGTGCCGGAACCCGAGACCTACGCCATGCTGCTCGCCGGCCTGGGCGTCGTTGGCGCCCTGTCGCGTCGCCGCAAGGCCCTGCAGGCCTGATTCGACCGGCGCCAGCGCGCGCCGGACCGAGCTTCTCGACCACGAGACAAGTGAAGGCGTCCTTCGGGACGCCTTCAGCTTTTTGTGCTGAAGATGCCACCGTCATGCCGACCCGACCACCTTGTTCGGGGATGTTCAGCAACGGTTCACGCGCTCATGATGGTTTTGTTCGGATCGGCCTTGCGGCCCCTCCGCCCTCTGCCTAAACGAGGAGACCGACGATGACGCATTGCCCCTTGCGCACGCGAGCCCGCGCTGCAGCGACTGGCCTGGCCCTGCTGGCGATGTTGGCGCTGGCCGGACCGGCACAGGCCCAGTCCGAGACGGTCCTGACGACCTTCGAGCCGGGCCAGCTATGGCTGCCGGTGGACACCGACACGGTCACCACGCTCGGCGCCTTTTCTTCGGGCAATGGCTGGAGCAGCCCGCAGGTGAGCGAAGCCGGTTCGACGCTCATGCTGGCCGATGTCGACGGCAACCAGTTCCTCTGGCTCGATGGTGGCGAGCGGGTGCGCTACACCTATGCGCACCTGGTCGCCGGCACGGTCTACGACCTCGGCCTGTCCTTCCTCTATGCCGCGCACCGCGCCAACGACGGTGGCGACGGCATGGCCTTGCGCATCACCAGCAACGTGCTGGCCACGCAGGATCTCGCTGGCACGCTGGCCAGCAACTGCGAGGAACTCGCCCTGGGTTGCGCGGACTCCTTCCATGCCGCACTGATCAGCAACCCCGTGACCATCGGCACGACCCGCTTCACCGCCACCGGCAGCGAGGCCACCATCGAGTTCATCGCACAGGGCGATGACCGCTCGCGTGTCGCGCTGGACGATGTGCGTGTCGAGATCAACGCCGTCAGCGCCGTGCCCGAGCCCGAGACCTGGGCGCTGATGCTCACGGGCCTCGCAGCCATCGGACTTCGCGCGCGTCGACGTCGCCCGGCCGGGGCCTGAATCCCGCGCCGTGCACTCGCTCACGGACCGATCTCACGGCCCGCGCATCGCGATTGAATAGCGCCGGACTTGCCGGCCAGTCGCGCCTTTTCACATTCGGGCGCCTTCCTAGACTGACTTCCATGCCGCGACCCACACCGGTCGCGTCGCACGGAAGACCCCCAGTCCCCGCCAAGGAAGGCCAGCATGACCCCAGCTTGCAAGTTCCCGTTCCTGGTCAGCCCGATGACCGCGATGCGCGTGTTGATCGGCCTTCTGACGATGCTGGCCCTGCCCATGTTCGACCTCGCCAGCGCCCGCGCCCAAGGCATGGCCGACACCCAGAGCTACAGCGAGACCTTCGACAGCCTGCGCAACGGTGACTACGGCGATCGCCAGAGCCGGACGCTGGCAGACCTCAGCGGTGCCTTGTTCAACGGTGGCTGGGTCGTGAGCGCCGGCAAGCCCGAAATCGCCGGCAGCAACGTCAATCGCCGCATCGAGCTGGAGGACGGCGACACCTTCTCCTTCGTCATGGCCTTGCTGCAACCGGCGGACGTCAGCTTCTCGTTCGATGTGCGCTCCGAGGAGCAGAACAAGGACAGCCTCTACATCCTGCGCGCCGCCGGTCTGAGCAGCGGCGAGGTCGATGTGCCCGGCCTGCGCAGCAACCGGCCCTCGCGCCGCGACAGCTACCAGTTCGACGACCTGCAGGCCGGCACCTACACCTTCAGCATCGAGGTGCTGGACGACCAGCTGCGGCTCGACAACGCCCGCTTCGACGTCACCGCCTTGAGCACCATCTCCGCCGTGCCCGAGCCCCAGAGCTGGGCCATGTTGTTCGCCGGACTCGGTGCCATCGGCTTTCTCTCGCGCCGTCGCGGCTCCACCTCGCCGCGCGACCTCGCGTGATCGCGTGATCGCGTGATCGCGTGATCGTGTGATCGTGTGATCGCGTGATCGCTCTTGCCCCATCCGGGTCCACGTCATCCGGCACCGCTTGTCCAACCCCTTGTCCATGGGGTTTGTCGGCCGCGATGCCACGAAACCCCCGTGTTCATGGGGGTTCCCGGTGCCCTTCAGCCATCGTCAAGCTCGAAACACCTCCTTACGATCAAGCCAGAGCCGCAACCAACGGCCAACCACGCTCTTGACGCTCTTGCCTCATCAGCCCAACCAACTCAGGAAGTGACCATGAACACCTTCACGCACACCCTCAGCGCCCTGGCGCTGGCTGCCCTGGCACTGACCGGCACGGCGGCACAGGCCCAGTCGGCCACCAACGGCGACTTCGACACCAACCTGTCGGGCTGGACCAATGGCGCAACCCCCGCCAACGCCACCTTCACGACGGTGGACTGGCTCGCTGGCACGGCGTTCTTCAACGCCGGCACCGACCGCCTGGCGCAGGTCATCAGCGGCCTGATGGCTAGCACCGAATATGTGTACTCGTTCACCTACGCGTCTACCGCCAATGCACCGGCCGGTGGCCTGCGCTTGAACTTCGGCGGTCCCGCCTACAACCCGGGGATCGTCACGTTTGACGGCACTTCGGGCGTTGCCACGACCTTCTCCGGCTCGTTCACGACCGGTGTCGGCGGCAACCTGATCGTGGCCTTCCGCGGCGTCGACGGCAGCAACACGCAGCTCGACAACTTCACCATCGCGGCCGCGCCGGTGCCGGAACCCGAGACCTACGCCATGCTGCTGGCCGGCCTGGGTGCCGTCGGCTTCATGTCGCGTCGGCGCAAGAACCTGCAGGCCTGAGGCCTGCGCAGCGTGAAGCCCTCACGCTGCAGCCTTCGCACTTCAAACCCGCTTCGGCGGGTTTGCCGCTTCTGAGCGCTGCCGGCACATGATCCCGACCTGACGTTTTTTCGTGTTCGTGCAGTTCCTGCGCGACGCGGGACAGCCGGGGCGGGACCATGACCAGCGACAGCCAGCACAGCCACAGCCACAGCGCCAGCAACGGCACCAGCCAAGGCACCAGCCACGGCACCACACCGCCGCAAGCCTGCGACATCGACACGGTGCTCGCCAGCGAGCGCCTCTGGCTGGGCCTCGGCCACGACGCCGATGGCAAGCCCGAGCCGCTGTCGGCGCTCTGCCTCTCGGGCGGCGGCATCCGCAGCGCCACCTTCAGCCTCGGCGTGCTGCAAGGCCTCGCGCGGCGCGGCGAACTTGGCCGCTTCCACTACCTCTCCACGGTCTCCGGCGGCGGCTACATCGGCAGCTGGCTGAGCAGTTGGGTCCGTCACCGCTCACTGGCCGACGTGACCGGCGCACTGGCCGGCGGCGAGCCCGGCAGCCGGGCCGAGCCCGAGCCCCTACACCGCCTGCGCGCCTGCGCCAACTACCTCAGTCCCGTGCGCGGCCTGTCGACCGACAGCCTGTCGCTGGCCGCCATCTTCCTGCGCAACCTCACGCTGCACTGGCTGGTCCTGCTGCCGCTGCTGGCCGCTGCGCTGCTGCTGCCGCGCCTGATGATGGCCATGGTCAACGGCTATGCCGTGCCGGCCTGGTTGCAGAGTGGCGCCCTGTGGGCCGGCACCGGCCTGCTCATCATGGCCATCGCCTACATGGTCGCTGACCTGCCCGGCGAGATGCCGCCCAAGGACCCGCCCAACCGCGCCAGACGCTACTGCCTGGGTGCCCTGCTGGGCGCGGCGGTGCTGCTGAGCTGGTCGGCCCGCTGGCAGGTCGTCTCGCCCGAGGACGGCATGGCCCGACTGATGCTCTACAGCGTGATCGCCCACGCGCTGGCCGTCGTCATCGGCCTGGTCTGGCGACGCCAGCGTGGGCAAGGCATGCGCCGCCACGGTCGCCTGATCCTGCTGCTGGACCTCGGCTTCATGGTCGCCAGCGGCGTGGCCGGCGGCGTGGTGCTCTACGGCGTCGTCATCCAGGGCGCCAAGCTTTCCGCCGCCTGGTACGCCACGCTGTCGGTGCCGGCCTTGCTAGTGGTGTTCTGGATCGGCATGACCTGCCACGTCGGCCTGTCCGCCCGCTGCACCAGCGAGGACGACCGCGAGTGGTGGGCCCGCGCGGCGGCCTGGTGGCTGGGCGCCGGCCTCGCCTGGCTGCTGGCCGCCATCGTCGTGCTGCACCTGCCGATGTGGCTGCTGGAGACCGAGCCGATGCGCCTGGGCCTGGGTCCGCAGACGGCGGGCGTCGGCGCCGCGCTGATCGGCCTGGTCACCACCCTGGCCGGCTACTGGAGCCAGCACGGCGCGGCGGTGCGCAACCGCGCCCAGACCCTGATGGAGGCCACCGGCACCCGCCTGCTCGACCTGGGCGCGCTGATCAGCACGCTGGCCCTGGTGCTGGCCATGAGCTATGCCCTGTCCTGCAGCCTGCGCCTGGCCGATGCGGTGGTCCGCACCGGCCAGCTCGACGCCTCCGTGGCCGGCGCGCTGGCCTGGCTGGACGAGGCCACCCAGGAGGCTGCCGAACAAGCCACCAAAGTCGACACCAAGGAGGACACCAAGGTGGACACCAAGGAGGCAACCACGGCGGCCACCAAGGACGCCACCCCGCTGTCGCTGCGGGCGGCCACGACCTACCAGACCGTGCTGGAGGAGAGCGACATCAACCTGCTGCTGCCCGCCATCGTCTTGCTGGCCCTGGCCGGCCTGGCGATGTCGGCGGTGGTTGGCGTCAACACCTTCTCGCTGCACAACATGTACGGCAACCGGCTGCAGCGCGCCTTCCTGGGCGCGACACGGGCGCAGCGCCGGCCGCACTGGTTCACCGGCTTCGACCCCAAGGACAACATCCTGCTGGCCGACCTGGCCCACCCCTCCGAGGGCCCGCGCGCGCCAGACGAACGCCGGCTGCTGCCGGTCATCAACGTCGCGCTCAACCTGGTCAAGCCCTCGGGTGGCCGGCTCGAATGGCAGCAGCGCAAGGCCGCGTCCTTCACGATGACGCCGCTGCACTGCGGCAACGACCGGCTGGGCTATGCGCCGACCTGGCAATACGGCGGCCGCACCGGCCTGACGCTGGGCCGCGCGATGACCATCTCCGGCGCGGCGGCCTCGCCCAACATGGGCTATCACACGTCCACGCTGGTCGCCTTCCTGATGACCTTCTTCAACGCCCGGCTCGGCTGGTGGCTGCCCAACCCGCGCAGCGCCAAGCACCGCCTGTGGCGCCAGCAGGAACCGCTGTTCGGCCTGCCCAACCTGCTGCGCGAGGCCAGCGGCGCGACCAGCGAGGACCGCGACTTCGTCTACCTCTCCGACGGCGGCCACTTCGAGAACCTCGGCCTCTACGAGATGGTCCGGCGCCACTGCGCCCACATCGTCGTCGTCGACGCCGGCTGCGACCCGCACTACCGCTACGACGACCTGCACGAGGCCATCCGCAAGGTCCGCGTCGACTTCGGCGTCGAGATCGTCTTCGACCCCGAACACCCCCTGCCCCGGCCCGAGGCCGGCAAGACCTTAGACCCAGCCGCCCACGCCATCGCCCAGGCCACCATCGACTACAGCCGCGTGCCCTGCCCGCCCGGCCAGACCCCGCCGCCCAACGGCACGCTGGTCTACATCAAGCCCGTGCTGACCGGCCGCGAACCGCTCGACGTGCTGCACTACGCCCAGACCCACGCCAAGCCCGGCAAAGCCTTCCCGCACCAGTCCACCGCCGACCAGTTCTTCGACGAGGGCCAGTTCGAGAGCTATCGGCGGCTGGGGGAGTGGGTGGTGATGGACGAGGCCAGACCGGCAGGCCAGTGATCGCCGCCCCGGTAGGTCGGACACCCCGTGTCCGACGGGCTGGCGCCGATGGGCCTCCGGACCGAAACCTGGCCGAACGCGCCCAACACGCCGCGCCCAGCCGCCCGAAGCCCGCCGCACCCATTCCACCGGCCAACGCCCCATCCCCGTCCAGCATCCCCCGGTAGGTCGGACACCCCGTGTCCGACGGGCTCGCGCCGATGGGCCGCCGAACCGAAACCTGGCCGAACGCGTCCGCACCGGTAATTTGGCGCTCAACCGAAGGGGCACAAACCCGCATCTGCCATGGGCCGACACAGACAATCCAAGCGTCCAACTTGCTTGTCGCCAATGCCCTCGCCTGCCCACGATCCAGCCGCCCCCCGCACCCTGCCGGTCCTCGGCATTCCGATGCATGTCATCCGCCCCGACGAGGCCGTGCAACTGATCTCGACCTGGGCACGTCAGCGCCAGAGCAAGGCGGTGGGCATCTGCAATGCCCATTCATTGGTGACGGCCCGGCAAGACAGCCGGCACGAAGCATCCCTGCTGGCTGCCGACCTCCGCACGCCCGACGGCGCGCCGGTCGCCTGGATGATGCGCAAGCTCGGCGCACCCACCCAAGGCCGCGTCAGCGGACCGGACCTGATGCTCGACTACTGCGCCCACGCCGCCGCCACCGGCGAAAGCATCTTTTTGCTGGGCAGCACACCGGACACGCTGGACAAACTTCAAACCCGCCTGCGCACGATCTGGCCAACCCTGCGCATCGCCGGCGCCATCTCACCGCCATTCCGCGCCCTGTCGGACGAAGAGGACCAAGCCCTCACCCAAGCCATCAACGACAGCGGCGCCGGCACCGTCTGGGTCAGCCTGGGCTGTCCGAAACAGGAACGCTGGATGACCGAACACCAAGGCAAGGTCCAAGCCGTCATGGTCGGCGTCGGCGCAGCGTTCGACTTCCACGCCGGAACGATCCAACGCGCACCGGCATGGATGCGCAACAACGGCCTGGAGTGGCTGCACCGGTTGGGGAGTGAGCCGGGGAGGTTGTGGAAGAGGTATTTGGTGACGAATAGCTTGTTTGTCTACCTGGCACTTTTGGATTTACGAAGATCTTTGACGCATCGAAATGTCTAGCAAAGATCACTCATGCGACGTAACCCACACACGTGACTTCCGCAAAATAACCAGGGCCACACCAAGATGCTGCTCGCCTTTCTCCGACGATTGCAGACCATTCTTTTAACGACAGGAAAGTCACGATACCTAAAAACAGGCACCGGCCTGCACGTTGGTAAGGGAACGCGACTCTGGGCACCGAATTCCTTGACCATCGGAAATGGCGTCTATCTAGGCAAACAAGTACACATTGAAGCTGATGCCTCGATTGGCGACTACTGCTTGATCGCCAATCGCGTGGCGATCGTCGGCAGGAATGATCATGACTTCCGCCGAATCGGCCATCCAGTTCGATTCTCTCCCTGGATCGGCAACCCTGACCACCCTGCGCACGGACAAGTAAGACCAGCCGTCATCGAATCAGATGTTTGGATAGGCTACGGCGCGATCATCATGTCAGGAGTCACCATCGGGAAGGGGTCAATCATTGCAGCAGGAAGCATCGTGACAAAGAACATCCCCGAGTACTGCATTGCAGCCGGAAACCCTGCCAAACCCATCGGCGAGCGATTCAACAATCAAGATGAACGCCTGAAGCACGAACGAATGATCCGAACCGGCAGATTTGAGTTCTCAGAAAGAGGATTGAATCACTCGGTAATTGCTCCCGGCTCGGATGAGACCTGAATCCCATGAAAAAAGTCGTCATACTTCAACACCGCCTTCTCCACTACCGCACTGGAATGTTTGACCAGCTGCGTTCAGCTTGCGCCGAACACAACATTGATCTGATGCTGGTTCACGGCCAGGCAACACGCCGCGAAATGATCAAACGTGACGAAGGAAATCTCCCCTGGGCAATCAAGGTACAAAACAAAGTATGGGAAGTTGGAGCAAGAGACGTTATCTGGCAACCCTTCCCCGAGCAAGCCAAGGGCGCTGATCTTGTCATTTTGATGCAGGAGAGCCGAATACTTTCCAACTACCCTTTGCTGCTGAGCAGACTATGGGGTGTGCGCAAGGTGGCGTACTGGGGGCATGGCAAGAACTTCCAAAGCCAGCACCCATCCGGACTAAGAGAAACTTGGAAAAACCTGCTACTGAAGCAAGTCGACTGGTGGTTTTCGTACACTTGCGCCACCACAAATATTATTGAATCCGCCGGCTACCGTAGAGAAAATATCACCCAACTCGACAACGCCATCGATTCAGAAGGATTCAAGAAAGATCTTGCATCTTGGTCAGACGATGAAGTGATTGAAGGACGCAAACAACTCGGAATAGAACAAAACGCTCCGGTTGGCATATTTTGCGGATCACTATACCCGGACAAACGTCTGGATTTATTAATCTCCGCATCGGATCTAATTCGGCAGGAAATTCCGAACTTCAACCTTCTTGTTATCGGCGACGGCCCATCGATGCCAGAACTGATAGAGGCCAAAGTAACTCGACCATGGATCCACCTGCTAGGAGTGCAAAAAGGACGAGAAAAGGCTCGATATTTTCGAATGAGCGACGTAATGCTCAACCCCGGACTAGTCGGACTACACATTGTTGACGCGTTTTGCGCAGGACTGGTCATGATAACCACAGATAATGCAAAACACTCACCTGAAGTTGCCTACCTCACAAACAAGATAAATGGCCTAATGGTGAGCGACAATCCAGCGGAATATGCAGCCTCCGTTGCAAGTCTCCTAAAAAATCAGCTAGCGCTTGCACAAATGAAAAGCCACGCACTCGCCGACAGCAAGCGCTACACGCAAGAAAACATGATCAAACGATTTACTGAAGGCATCGTAAAGGCAACTTCCAACAAGTAGCCCAACAATAAGGCGCTTTATAAGGTGAACCGCCCCGCCTTCTACGGACGCCCCATGATCTGAAAACATGCAGCCATCATGAGGAAGTCGAAGTTCTCCCTGCGATGCGTGAGCGCCACGTGCGGATGTCGCTTGAGCACCGAGGCGAGCACGCGTCGCAGTGGGCGTGCATCAAGTCGATAGACGGCACGATCGGCTGCACGGCGCAGACGCTGGACAACCGGGTCAAGCAGCATGAGCGCGATAGCGGCGTGAGTGATGGGATTGCCACGGCCAAGGCGCAGCGCGTCCGCGAACTCGAGCGCGAGAACCGCGAGCTGCGCAAGACCAAAGAGATCCTGAAGCTGGCCAGCGCGTTTTTCGCCCGGGCGGAGCCCCACCGCCGGTGGAACTGATCTACGCGCTGGTGGACCAGCGACGCGCTGCCCACGGGGTCGAACCGATCTGCCCGGTGCCTCAGATCGCTCCGTCGGCGTATAGGCGGCATGCGGCGCGGCATAGGACGCCTGCGCTGTGCAGTGCTCGGGCGCAGCGCGACAGGGGGCTGGTGCCCAAGATCGAAGCGGTCTGGAACGCCATCCTGCAGGTCTACCGCGTCGACAAGGTCTGGCGCCAACTCCGATGCGAGAGCACGGCCGTGGCGCGCTGTAAGGTCGAACGGTTGATGCGTCGGCACAGGTTGCGTGGCGTGGGCCGGGGCATGGCGATGCGCACCACGGTGCCCGATCCAAATGCAGCATGTCCGCTGGACCGGGTCAATCGCCAGCTCCGGTCCGAGCAGTCCAACCAACTCTGGGTCTCGGACTTCACCTATGGCTCGACCTAGCAGGGCTGGGTCTACGTGGCCTTCGTCGTGGACGTCTTCAGCCGACGCATAGTCGGTTGTCGCCAGCGCTGTTCGTGCATACCTAGCGCGTGCTCGAAGCGTTAGAGCAGGCTCTGTGCGCGCGTCGACCGACCGAGCAGGACAGCCTCATTTCCCTCTCCAACAGGTGGTCGCAATACCTGTCGAATCGCTACACCGAGCGCCTGGCCGAGGCAAGCATCGAGCCTTCGGTCTGCTCCACGGGTGACAGTTACGACAATGCCCTGGCCTAGACCATCTACGGCTTTTTGAAAGGCCAAAGTGTTCCACCGACGCGGCCCCTGGAAGACCAAGGAGGCCGTCGAGATGGCTACGCTGGCATGGGTGTCCTGGTTCATTCACCAACGGCTGATGGCGCCCCTGGGATACCTGCCGCGAGCAGAGTTGAAGGACCTCAACCACCCGCAATGCGCTGATCAGGCCGGGACCGTCTGACTTAAACGAAGGGGCCTCCGCGAGAACCGGGGCGGCTCACCGTCCGATCAAGTATCTCGAAACTTAAATACGTGATGCGAGCTCATGGCGATGACGTTGGCTGAAACGGCGGAATTCAAAGATCGATTGAAAAGCTCCAATTGCGACCGTTAAGGCCGAGTAAGAAATATCGAAGGGTAAGCGTTAAACGAGTCAGTCAAGTCACCCAACCCCGAACTCGCCAACGCCTCCTTATTACGCCCTGCCATTCGCTCGGTGAGATGCGCAACCAAGCTTGGCACATTGATATAACGCGCAGCCGGCCAAAAACCAACTTCATGCAAACTCTCAATGGGACGACCACTACCCATATATTTTGACTGAGCCGGCTTCAGAGATGTCGTTTCGCGACCACTTTGACTCACCCGCCAAGTCTCATACATAAACCTCTTGACGATACCCCGCCGAACGTCAACGTATTTCCCAACTGCGAGCGCAAGTGACTTACTCGGCTGATCGCCTGAAGACTCCGAGCCCCATAGCCCACTCCTAGTCGAGAGAGAGAACAATGATTGATCACCTGCGCGAGCAAGTGCTGAAGCAACAATAATTTGCGCTTGCATATTTCCCGCAGAATAAATCAATCCTTGCGCAGGAATACAATAGTCGCCATTCCTAGCGTACTCACCTTCACTGCCATCAGGCCAAACAGCGTAAGCGAGCCACTCACCAAAGTACCTCTTTGCTCGATCAATCAAGCCTGAATCAGAAATAACAACCCCAACCAGCCCAAACGCAGCAACCTGAACTGCGCGGCGATTATTGTAATACTGCGACAGAACACTAAGTCGCGGGCCAAGTTGCTGGTTTTCGCCGACATAAGCATAAACAGTTGCGCTCTCTGGCTCATCCAGTGAGTCAACTCGGCAGTCACCATTGCTATCCATCTGCCGTGAAAGCGGCTGATACGGTGCGGCGGCAGGCCCGCTTCTCAATGTGTAGTTCGACGACAAGCGTCCAGGGAAAATACGCGAAAGACCCCAATCTACTTGAGCAGAAAGAACAAGAGCCTGGCGCCGCATCCAGTTCTCGATCTTCAATCTATCGGACGCAGCAAGACCAGACCGAACATAGTCATACGTAACCGCATATCTGAGCAGCCACGAGGATTCGAAGAATTTCGCATCGAGAACCGGCCCAACATGAGACTTGATGCAAAATGCCGAAAACTCATTATTGGGGTTTTCAATTTGCTGAAGCAAATATCTTCTGACGGCAGCAAGTATCTGAGAATCACGCTCCAATAACCAAAGCAATGAAGCGTCGCGAGCTCTAGAACCATGCTTTGCTCGATTCACCCCAACATCGAGTGCGTCAATAAATTCCTCGTCTGTGGTCAGCAAAGATCTTGCGGACTCCTGCAACCGCCGATATTCAGCGATTTCCAACGGTGCTAACACCAAGCCGGAAGCTCTCGGATCGTCAACTCGATCACGCCAAACTGCGAGTTCCGAAGAACTCCATACAACACCACCGCCCTTGGGCAGCGCCGCTGCGCGGCTGAGCGTCGCGGACTTATCAGGAACATACTCAATCGCACAGCGTGAAGTGCCCCGCAAAGCGCCGGCATACGTTGCTTCTTGAGCAAGCGCACCAGAAGCGCCAGAAAAGATAGCTAAGGCACCAACAAGCAACCGAAATAGCACAACACGAGAACCGGACATGGCAGTGATTATGTTTGGAAGCAAATGTAGGTAGCCCGATCAAATCATTAACGACTCGATCGAATAAGAGAAGCGTCACAGATCAAACGAAGATAGGGCCAAGCAAAATAAGCCCACCAAAACAGCCCTGCGTGTCTACGGGTGAAAATCATCCATGAGCGCCATGGGAGCCCCTTCCTTCCAAGCAACAACTTCCATCTGATAGCGAACGGAAGGGATGAATCCAAAAATGTCCCAGAAACTGGATTATTGGAACATTCACCATGGAACCCAGGAGCAAGCAATACAGAAAAACCGAGCGCCCGCGCGCGCAACCCATAATCCAAATCACCCAACGCATGCTCGAATCGATGATCCAGAGTGCCGACTGAAGAAACGACTGCAGCAGGAAGAAGAACGATATTCCCGTTAAATGTATCAACTTCCTGCACATGATCGGCAGGATGAATCTTCTCAAATCGAGTACGACTTGCGCCTGATTTTCTGATCTGCCCGCCGTACGTCAACACCTTAGTTAGGGGGTCTCTGGTGCTACCGACAATGATAGGAGGTCTTGATTCATCTAAAGAAGAGCTCTTGTATACGTCCAGCAGTGAACTCACACTCGCTGGATAGAGAACAGTGTCATCATTAATCAGAACATAATAATCATGCGAATCTTTGATTGCCTCTGACATGGCCATCGCCATACCGCGACACCAGAAAAGAGGTGCGCCAACATGGCTGATGACGGTCACCCATGGAAACTCTGCAGCGACGGCTTCAGCAGTTCCATCTGTGCTCCCGTCATCGACCAATACGGAACATATCAAAAAGTCATCCAGATCAACACATTTAACAAGCGATCGCAAACAGGATATCGTCTTGCTTCGTCGATTAAAACACGTCAGTAAAAAGCAGATCGATTTTCTACGATCATCCTGATATGAGCCGACCGTCGCACGAATCACGACGCTCTCCCCAAGACGTCAACCACAGGGCGACGCACCGAACTCATGGGAGCTTCTTTCTTGCCAATCTCAAACCGAGCTCTAACCCAAACATATATCCAACCGAGCAACATATACTGCAATACATCACCACCATATGCAATATAGTAAACCAACTGACTGACCAACAACACCATCATGAGTGCCGCCAGATCCGCATTCTCAGACTTTCGTCTTATTAACGCAAATAATCCAAGTGCCGCTCTTATTACAACAATCGCAAAGAGCGAAAAGCCGGCCAAGCCAAAATTTGTAAGCTGATTGACGTAATGATTATGTGAGTTGTATTCAATTTCCCTTCGATTACCTTTGCTATCAAAGACAATGCGCCGCATGTCAGATCCTCTGGCTCTTCCGATGACAAGAGCAGCCGGCCCCGAAGACTTCCACAAATCGATCGTTACACGCCAATTATTGAATCTTTCGGTAACCGTCCCCTGACCGGATATTGCTTTCTGAGCGGAACTGGAAAGTTGGCTAGAAATTCCACTGTTCATCATCATCGGCGCCAGCGTTGCGCAAACAGCCAGTGTTGCCAACATCAACTGTTGCCAGAACGGAGATTTCTGCGTGCGAGCCAACATCAGAGCCACAGCGAAAGCAACGATCGTCGCAAGCCAAACAGATCGATGTTGCAGAAGCAACGTACAAAGCAAAGAAAACGGAACTAGATAGATTACACCAGGAACACTTTTCTTGTATCGAGCCACAAAAATACCCAACACAGACAACTGACCAAGAACTAGCGCACTATAAGAAGGAATAACGCGAATCTCGCCATCTACGTTATATACGCCTTCCGGAGGAAGCAAAGAAGGAATCGGCACATAGAAGACCACCCATCTATACAGACACAATGCAACCACCGCAACACCAAACCATGCAAGTGATCGCAAGATAGTTCGGTTCAAACTGTCGGAACTGGCATAGGACATTACGTAGCCAGCAGCAACGAGAGCATAGAAGTCAGGGCGGGCCTGCACGCCGGCGGCACTTCCATTTGCAATCAATCCCCAGGAGAGATTTACGGAGAACACTAAAAACAGCATCACCCAAACAAAAGTAGGCCGAACTGATGTAGAAACGAAACACCACCGAGTTCCAGTGGCCAACGCAAGCACAATCATTGGAATATCAGCCGGGAATACATTGAATCCTATTGATATAAGCGGCTGCTGCATCCCAATCATCTCCCCCATCCAAGCAACTCCGACAACAAATAGGCCGACAGTCAATGAGGTGGAGACGTAAAAGAACACAACCGGCAAAGCCAAACCCAACAGGATAGCAAGTCCGAACGGAAGTGAGAGAAGGAAAATACCCATTAATTCCATTTTCAACACCTTCGCTTGCCGGAGAATTGAAGCATCACGCCAGGAGCAACACGTTTATATATCACAAAAGATAATAGCGATGACAAGCAGAATAAATAGAAGAAACCACCTGCCGCAACCGTCAGATAGCGCTCAATCAATCAAAATGCACTACACTGGATTACGCGCCTCATCAGATACAACATTGTATGTTGGCATTATTATTTTCAACCCCAATAACAGCTACCGCAGCTTGCAAACGAGATCCACAACTACTTAACGATGTATTCTCATGAATATACTCCAAGCAGGAACCAAGAAGAGGACGTATCGGAGAGCCATTTATGCGCGCCTTACCGCAAACAGATCCGGTCCACTGCTCTCAAGACTTGGAAGCACCATAAATCGGCTGCAGTCAGTATTTTCAAGGGCTATGATTTTAAATCAGGAAGGTTTGTGATTACTCGAGCAGGCACCCCAGCGGCCACAACATCACTAGGCAAGTCTCGGGTAACCACGGAACCTGCTCCAACAACAGTGTTTCTCCCAATTCGAACCCCCTTCAATACCCTGACGCCAGCCCCGAGAAATACATTCTCCTCAATAACAACTGCTTCGCTTGTGATAAATTCTTGGCGCTTTTCGAATCGACGTCCCTCAGCTGCTAGCGGATGAAAGTCTGTGTCTGTGATCTGAACATCTGCACCCAGAAGACATCGATCCCCGATATCGACCGAGATAGCAGCGCAGATCACCCCGCCACTGATGCCAACGTCGGCGCCAACTCGAATCGATGCATTCGGTGCTAGTGTGCGCAGGACTACTGGACGAGCCACTCCCAGAGCGGTGTAGCGAGGGTGAGAGCAAAGAACCACCCTCGGACCAAGCTCAATGAATGAGCCAGGAACCAAACTTATGACAGGCATTCCGTAAAAGCGTACTCCGGCAACACCGCGCACACCCAAGGCCCCAAACACAAGACGGCCGCGTAAACCCCACCACCGCCTTAAAATCGTGTCGCGCAGACGGGCACTCCATCTCCACAGTCTGGATGTCATAGCGATAGTTCCTGGGGCGTAGCTGGCTGAGATGGGCTGCCATCATCAGAAATCTTTAGAATATTTCGATAGCGAGATATGTATGCTTGGGCGACCGCGTGCGGTGCAAAAGTATTCCTTGCGCGTGATACTGCAGAAGCAGAGCGCATTGAATAGCGCTCATCAAATGCCTTCTTGAGCCCACCACTAACGGCATCAATTGATAGCACATTCACCAGCACGCCAGTTGATATACAGCCGGCTGCATCGGCACCCATAACCCAAGGAACGGCACCGCTTTTGTCGCCCGCCACTACTGGAAGTCCTAGAGCCATAGCCTCAGCAATAACCACCCCAAAGGACTCTTCTAGAGATGTATGCAACAGCACATCCATACCAGAAAGAACGTTAATCAGTTCTCGATGCGGCAATCTGCCGAGAAAGTGTACATTGTCTGCCAATCCATTCTTTTTGGCCCATTTTTCAGCATATTCACCAACACCAAAACTAGCTCCGAACATATGCAGTTGCGCAAGAGGTTCAGTACTACGATATTTTGCGAACGCGCGAAGCGCAATTTCAGGATTCTTCCTTCGATCCCAGCCATTGCATACCACCGCTACTCGGCGAGTTTCAGGGTGAGCTCGCACTCCCCCTCGCATCATGACATATGGCGCTATCGGATTCGGAATTACACAAGGGTAGTAACCCAGTGCTGGAGCCAGTTCACGCGCCATGTAGTCAGATACCGTGGAAAATTCACGACCGTGACGAAACACTCGCCTAGCCATAAGGTATCTCAGCGCTCGGTAAGGGCTACGCGTAAAGCGTAGCACTACGCCAGGTGCGTCGTGGCAAGTAATCAAGTGTGGAGTTGTACTTGCGAGAGCTGCGAGCGCAAATTCGTACGTCCAATGAGCATGAACGATATCCGGCGCTGCTACTTTTAGTTGGTTAGCGACTTGTCTTCGTTCAAAACTGAAGAGGTCAAGCGCCCGTCCAGGGTATTTTCCATTGTTACGCCACGCACGTGGACGCGCTGGACAGACAATTAGCTTGAATCGCTCACCCAACAACTGAACAGGACTATCAGAAAGCGACAGGGCGGAATCAGTTGTTATTGCCGTTACGGAGTTTCCGAGGCGCAACAACTCTCCAATCATTATTCCAGTAAGCGGCGCGCCAAGATAACCAATCGGCAGCCTTTCAACTCCTCCTCCAAGGTACTCACGCACGTCTTCACCTGCAATCGGTCCAACAATCGCGATATGCACGACACTACCTCATTTTCTTTTATATACCTAGTCAACCGTTGAGTCACAGCCACGCGCGAGAAGAGATCCTATTCAACACTCTAGATTTATGGCTTCCGAAAATCCTCTTTAACAACCACGCAATCTCCTGCGTAACAAAAACTCTAGGGACTAGAGTCAATGCAACGAGGCACGCGACCATTGAGAACAAAAATGAAAGCAAAAGGATGGAAACCTCTGCCATACCAGCCTCACCCATGAACCCCAGCGAGATAATACTAGCAACAAAAAAAACAAATCCAATCATTAACGGAGGGAAGAACACTCCGCATACAGAACGAAACGTCAATCCAAGATTTCTTGTTACCACATAAGTCATTAGCAATGACCGAATCAAGAACCCAACGAACACTCCCCAAGCCAACACATCGACAGGATATCCTACGCACGCCGAGAATAAAAATAAAATTACTAAAAGAGATACACTCTGCGCAATCAACTCCCTTTCAGGATTACCCTTTCCATTGAGTACAGGCCCAGCAATAGCCATAAGTGCATGGGGTATCATTGCCAACGAAAGTGGCTGAAGCAATAGCGCAGCACCTTCCCACTTCGAACCGAGTAAAAACGAAACAATAAGGTTTGATGCCAGAGCAATATATAGGAACAGCGGCAACGCGACACTTAAAACTACGGAGACTGCGATTTTGTATGCAAGGACAGAGACACGATCGTCACGCTGAAGACGGGAAACAGTAGCAAAAAGAATTTGCTGTAACGCAGTTACAAGGTGATTTGCCGGGGCTCGGACGAGATTGCTGCTGGTATTATAAAGCCCCAACGAAGTAGTTCCCCAGAACCTTCCAACCAGGAACGATGGGAGACTATCAATAAGCCAATTAATTATATTGGTTGACACAATAAAGATGCCATAGACTTCTACGCCAATCCTCTGAAATGGCATAGCAAACGAGATCGATTGAGGCAAAGCCCTCACTAGCAGAATAAGCTGCAGCACTAAATTTGAATACCAAGCAATTACTAACGACCACACTCCAGCCCCCAGTGCAGCAGCAGCAACACCAATCAACAAGTAAGATACGAGGTAAGAATATGTCTGCGACCTCTGTATTTCTCGGAACGCCATTTCCCGCCGCAGTTGAGCAATAAGCGGAACGGACAATGCGCTGACGATGTATGAGCCCGACATTGCTTGGATCACGTCTATCGCAGACGGCTGGTTAAATACTTTCACCGCAATTAATTCGGCGAAGTACCATTGCACTAGGGCACCTACAGTTCCTACGATCGTTAGTCGACTAGTGACGATGCCGATAGTACGACGATCAAGAACTGGGCGCTGAACCAAGGCAGAGCCTAAACCCATCTCAAGTATTAGCGTCACTAGGCTAACAACCAAGAATGCATAGGCAAATTGCCCCACCGAGGTTGGACCCAGAATTCTTGAGAGGAGGATTTGACCCAAAAATTGAGCCACAACTTTTACAGCCGTACCAATGTAGGTCCACTTGGCTCCACTTATGGCTTTTTCAGCGAGGCCTTTGCGTCCTTGCGAGTGAGATTCCGGGTTTTGATTCAATGGGATCTCTACTGTTTCACTCGTGGTGATCAAACGCCTGGAACCCCGCCATCTTGACCAGGCTGTCCTTGCGAGCGGCCGTGTAGTCGCTCTCGATCATTTCCTTGACCAGCTGCTCGAACGTCGTCTGCGGCGTCCAGCCCAGCTTGGTGCGGGCCTTGGTCGGGTCGCCCAGCAGCGTCTCGACCTCGGTCGGGCGGTAGTAGCGCGGGTCGACCTTGACGATCACGTCGCCGACCTTGACCTTGGCCTTGTTGCCCGTCACGGCCTTGACGTAGCCGAACTCGTTCTCGCCCTCGCCTTCGAACGCCACCTCGATGCCCAGCTCGGCCGCCGCGCGGCTGACGAACTGGCGCACGCTGAACTGCACGCCGGTGGCGATGACGAAGTCCTCAGCCTGCTGCTGCTGCAGCATCAGCCACTGCATCTCGACGTAGTCGCGTGCATGGCCCCAGTCGCGCAGCGCGCTCATGTTGCCCAGGTAGAGGCAGTCCTGCAGACCCAGCGCGATGCGCGCCACGGCCCGCGTGATCTTGCGCGTCACGAAGGTCTCACCGCGGATGGGGCTCTCGTGGTTGAACAAGATGCCGTTGCAGGCGTAGATGCCGTAGGCCTCGCGGTAGTTGACCGTGATCCAGTAGGCATACATCTTGGCCACGGCATACGGGCTGCGCGGGTAGAAGGGCGTGGTCTCCTTCTGCGGGATCTCCTGCACCAGACCGTAGAGCTCGCTGGTGCTGGCCTGGTAGAAGCGGGTCTTCTTCTCGAGCCCGCAGATCCGGATGGCTTCAAGCAGCCGCAGCGCGCCGATGCCGTCGGCGTTGGCGGTGTATTCCGGCTCCTCGAACGAGACCGCCACATGCGACTGCGCCGCGAGGTTGTAGATCTCGTCGGGCTGCACCTGCTGGACGATGCGCACCAGACTGGTCGAGTCGGTCAGGTCACCGTAGTGCAGCACGAAGTTGCGCTGCTCGACATGCGGGTCCTGGTAGAGATGGTCGATGCGGTCGGTGTTGAACAGGCTGGAGCGGCGCTTGATGCCGTGCACCACGTAGCCCTTCTTGAGCAGGAACTCGGCGAGGTAGGCACCGTCCTGGCCGGTGACGCCGGTGATGAGGGCAACTTTCGGAGAAGCAGGCGCGTTCAAGGTGAGGCCTTTCGAATCATTCATTTTTCAAGGTAGCCCAGCCAATCGAGCTCGGCTCGGCGGGTCGACCGCTTCCATCATTTGATCTACAAAGTTCTGATGAACCAGAAAAGCCTGATCACTCGCCGAATCAATGGAAGACACGCGATAAAGCAATCCATCTGCGATAAATCCCTTCATCGCAAAACTGACTTCTGCGAGCTTTTTTTCAACGCCCGACCTCACCGCCTTGTCCCCCAACGTCGTCCAATACGTCACCGGCTCGTACCGATTCGACCCCAACTTCGTCTCCAAGCGACGCACCGGAATCACGCCGCCAGCGACTTTCAATTCACCGGCCCTGTTACTCAACAACTGAAACCCCTGCGCCGGATAACAAATCTCCGGCTTGTGCACCTGGAACGAATCATTCTGATTCTTGCCATACGCAATCGACAACATCACCCGCTGCCCTTTTGAGTTGACGTAGGTGCGGTTGATGATTTCCGAGTAGAGGATGTTGAGCAGCTCGTTCTGCTGCGGATTCACCACCCCGCCGCTGACGGTCGGGATCAGCTTCCAGTCGCCGAATTCGTTGGGCAGGGATGGCTCGATCTTCAGTTCGGGGCGGGTGTCGGCGAGGTATTTGGTGGGTTTGAGCGTCGCGGCCGCGCCGGCTGTCACGGCCATGGCGGCGGCGAGGGCGATGGCGGTGGAGAGCTTGCGCAGGGTGGGGGTCGTCGTCATGTCGGCGGGCCTCAGGCGGCGGTCGAGGAGGCGATGCGGGGGTGGGCGTCCATGCGGCGGATGAGCCAGCGCAGCACCCCGTCCACCGCAATGATCAACATCAGCGCCGCCATGAACAGCACCATCCCCGCGAAGCCGTGCAGGAAACCCTGGCCGGCTTCGTCGCCGAAGTGGTAGGTGATCAGCGACAGCACGATCACGCGGATGACGTTGGCGGTGAAGCTGATCGGGACGATCAGGATGGCCAGCGAGACGTTGCGGGCCAGGCTTTCGTGGCGGACCAGGTTGAGATAGAGCAGGCCCAGGGCTTCGAGGGTGAACAGGGTCTGCATGCCGGCACAGGCGTCGGCGACCAGGAGTTGGTATTGGCCGACCTGCAGGATCACGCCGGTGCGGCTGATCGGGTAGTTGAAGAGGTGCATCACCGCTTCGGCCACGTAGGAGACGGCGAGCTTCATCGGCTGGGTCATGGCGTCGACCAGTGCGCCAGGCAGCGGGACCATGAAGATCATGAAGAACAGCGCGAAGCCCAGCAGGCGAACGGCCGGGGCGCTGTGCAGCAGCAGGGTGATGGCGGCGATCAGCCAGATCAGGGCGCCGACTTCGAAGATCAGGATGTCCTGCGAGCGGCCCACCAGATAGAGCAGCAGACCGAACACGAAGATCGGCCAGCCGATGGCGGGGCGTGGGCGGGGCGTCAGGTCCTTGAACTCGGGCCACTTCTTCCACAGCAGCCACAGGCTGATGCCCAGCACGATGGGGCCGTGGCCCTGTTGCTCGGTCGCCCAGATGCCGTGGAACAGGTCCCAGAAGGTCGGCACGTACATCGCCAACAGGCCCAGGCCGGCGATCAGCCAGGGGATGGCGTCGAAGCTTGGGCGGGCGTCGCCGGTGGGGGCTGACGGGGTGTCGTTCATGGGCGGTCCGGTAGTGCGGCGACTGAGGCCAGGCGATGTGTGCCTGCCCGGCCCGCAGGCGGGGCGAGGCTAGGGTTTCCGAGCGTCCTTAAGCCTAACAACCTTGCCCCTCGCCCCTCCCCCCACAACGCGGGGCTGCCAGAGGGGCACGCGTACAAATCGACGTTCGCTGGCACTTCGTGATGGCCGGGCCGGGGCCGGACGCGGGCGGGAGCGGCAGGGTGCCGCAGGCTCAGCACATGATCCTCTGACTCTTGCTTCGGTTTCATGGGGGAGTCGCCAGTTCCGGGGCCCGATCCGAGCGGCGACACTGCCGCCGGAGGCTGCAAAGATGAAAGAAATGAAATCTGCGAGGGTAGTCGCCTGGGTTCGTGGGCCAGTGCGGGACTGGGGCGTGCGGGCGGGGTGCGTGGGGGCGATCGGGCTGATGGCGGCGTGTTCGGGCCTGGGTCCGGCTGACGTGTCGGCGCCGGACGTGGCCGGGTCTGCGGCGGCGGCCAGTGCGCCGGTGAAGGTGCGCGAGCCGGTGTCGACGCCGGCCGCTGTCGCGTCGACGGCCGTGCCGGCGGTCGCGGTGGCGCCACCTCCGCCGCCGACCTGGCGGGCGCTGTCGACCGGGCCGCTGGAAACGTGGACGGAGCGGCGCACGCCGCTCTACACCTATGTGCTGGTGGGCGACATCGGCTCGGCCGCCGCTGGGCGGGGGCCGCGCGCGCGGGCGCATCAGGCGCTGGTGCGGCTGCTGTCGGAGGTGCAGGCCGGCGATGCGCTGGATGCGGAGCTGGCGGCGGCGCACCAGTTCCTGGTGCCGGCCTGGCCGCGCACCGCGCGTCAGGCGCTGCCGCTGGGCGATGCGGCGGCGGCGCCGGTGGCGCTGGTGCCGAGCGATGTCGACCTGATCAAGTCGCGTGCCCACCTGGACCTGTTGCGCCTGGTGCTGGCGCGACAGCCGCAGATGGCGCAGCGCCTGTCGGGGCTGGGGCCCTTCCTGGTGACGACGCGCCAGCCGCTGGGCGAGCTGGTGCAGCGCTCGGCCAGCGGCAAGGTGGTGGTGGTGGACCGCTCGCCGGTGCTGCTGATCGACCTCGGACAGCGGAACGAATCCTCGCTGACGGCGGCGGTGAAGGCGCTGAAGGTGGTGGCGCGCGACGCGGGCGGGCAGACTGGCGCGATCGGGCCGATGCGTGCGCGCGTGCTCGCCAAACTGCGTTCGGCTGGCGTGCAGCCGCCCCATGTGGCGGAGTCGCCGCCGGTCGTTGTCCAGCGCGTGAAGTGATGCGGGTGGCGTGAGCCCCGGCAAGGAGCAAGGTCATGAAGGACAAGCCTGCGGCAGACCCGTCGTCCACGCCGGCACCGGCCCGCACCGACTGGACCGGCCCGGCCAAGTGGGCGGTGATCGGCATCGTCACGCTGGCCTTCATGGCGATGTTCAAGGGCGAGATCGGCCAGTTGCTGCGCGGCGCGGAGGAGGTCAGCGTCGGCGGTGACGGCGTCAAGCTGAAGATCCGCACGGTCAGCACGCCGCTGGGCGACACGGTGCTGTCCAGCCAAGGCCAGCCGCTGAGCCGGCCGGCGGGGGTGGCCGGCCCCGGAACCAACAACGGCGCCGGCCAGCCGCCCGCCACGCCCGCGCCGCTGCCGTCCGAACAGCAGACGGTGTTCACCGACCCGCAGACCGGCGCGACGCTGGCCTGGCCGCGCAATGGGCTGTGGGTGCGCGAGGACGCGCTGGCCCAGCGCACCGGCTCGGCGCTGGTGCTGCGCCACACGTCGAACTTCGGCAACTTCATGCCCAACGTGAACGTGCGGGTCGAACCCGTCGGCACGGCCAGCGTCGACGACTGGATGGCGCTGGGCAATCAGGGCATGGCGGCGATGGGCTTCGAGCTGGTCAGCGCCCAGACCGATCCGGCGACGCAATCGGGCGTGCGGGTGATGCGCCACCGCGATGTGCAGGGCGTGCTCTACCAGATCCAGCGGGTGGTGATCCGCAACGGGCAGGCGATCTACGTCACCGCCAGCATGCTGGAACAGCACGCCGCGCCGGGGGTGTATGCGGCGATGGGGGCGATCTTGAATTCGTTTGCCGTGCCGGGGACGTCGGGCGGCTGAACAAGTCCTTGTATCTGGCCTAACCCAAGCATAGAGTCGGTCAGGACGACCGACCCGTTCGCCGGGTCCGGACCGGCCGCCGAAGATCTTGCTTGCCACCGCCTGCGCGCGGAAGCATCCGGCCGTTCATCGGAGGAGTGTTGTCATGTTTGCCCACATCCTGTTGCCGACCGACGGTTCCAAGCTGTCCGAAGGCGCGGTGTTCCGAGGCATCGAACTGGCCCGCCAATGCGGTGCCCGAGTGACCGGTCTGTATGTCGCGCCGGAGTTCCACATCCTGAGCTATCAGGTCGACGTGATCGAGGACACCGAGGCGACCTGGGCAGTGGACCGCAAGGCCCACGCCGACCGCTATCTGGCCTTCATCGCCCACACGGCGGCCGAGGCCAAGGTGGCCTGCGAGACGCTGATGGAGGTCAGCGACCACCCATACCAGCGGATCTGCAGCCTGGCCGAGCAACGCGGCTGCGACCTGATCGGCATGGCTTCGCACGGCCGCAAGGGCATGGCCGGCCTGCTGCTGGGCAGCGAGACGCAGCGGGTGCTGACACATTCGAAGACGCCTGTGATCGTGTGGCGCTGATGTGCCGATGTGCCGATGTGCCGATGTGCCGATGTGCCGATGTGCCGATGTGCCGATGTGCCGATGTGCCGATGTGCTGGCTAGCTGATGCGCTGATGCGCTAAGGCATGTGTCGTCGCAGGGGCGGGATGAGGCGCACCCCGCGACGACCTCACGGCATCACTTGTCGAACTGGTTGATCAAGGCACGCGCCTCGTCCAGCAGGGCCTTGCCGTTGGCGCCCTTGGCGCTGACTTCCTTGACCCACTCGTCGTCGACGTTCTCGCTGGCCTTGACCCAGCGGGCGTATTCGGCGGTGTCGAGCTTCTGCAGCGCATTGCCGCGATCGCTCGACAGCTTGTGGTTGGCGGCGACGACGCGGTCGAAGCCGGTCTCGCCGGCCCAGGCCGAGGTGGCCGCGCCGCTGTTGTCGTCGATGACCTTCTTCAGCTCCGGGCTCAGGCTGTTGTACTTGCCCTGGTTCATCACGAAGGCAAACAGCGAGTTGGCGAACTTGAGCTGGCCGGCCGGCACGTCGACGTGGCTCTTGGCGATCTCATGCAGCTTGACGGTCGGCACGCCTTCCCAGGGGACCATGGCGCCGTCGATCACGCCCTTGCTGATCGACTCGGGCACCGCCGGCAGTGGCATCTGCACCGGGGTGGCGCCCAGCGAGGCCAGCATGCGCGAGTTCAGGCGCGTGGCGGCGCGGATCTTCAAGCCCTTGAGGTCTTCGAGCTTGGTGATGCCCTTGGGGCTGGACAGGTGGAAGGACGAGCCGTCGTTGGTGTGCAGCCAGAGCGGCTTGACGCCGCGGTACTCGTCCAGCGCGTTCTTCTGGACATAGGTCCAGTAGGCCTGGCTGGAGCCCTTGGCGCTGCGGGTGAGGAAGGGCAGCTCGAAGACCTCGCTCTTGGTGAAGCGGCCGGCCGAGTAGGTCGGGATGGTCCAGACGATGTCGGCCACGCCGTCGCGGGCCTGGTCGAACAGCTGCGGCGGCGTGCCGCCCAGCGTCATCGCCGGGTAGATCTGGCACTTGAGCTTGTCGCCCGATTCCTTGGCGATCTTGTCGCACCAGGGCTGGATCAGGTTGAGCTGCACGTTCGAGGTCGAGGGCAGGAAGTGGTGCACCTTGAGCACCACCTGCTGGGCCTGCGCGACACCGGCGGCGCTCAGGCTCAGAAGGGCCGCTGCGGCGGTCGAGATCAGGGAACGGCGGTTGTTCATGGACGGTCTCCTCGGTGGGTTGGGAACAAGGCAAACAAGGTTCAGGACGGGAAGGCGTTGACCAGGAAGAGCGACAACGCCGGGAAGAACAGCAGCACGACGATGCGGATCAGGTCCGAGGCCAGGAAGGGCATGACGCCCTTGAAGGTCTCGCTCAGCGGCACATCCTTGGCCAGCCGGTTGATGATGTAGACGTTCATGCCCACGGGCGGATGGACCAGGCCGATCTCCACCACCATCAGCGCGAGGATGCCGAACCAGATGCTCTTGTCGACCGGCGACAGGCCCCAGAAGTCCAGGCCCATGACGACCGGGTAGAAGATGGGGATGGTCAGCAGGATCATGGCCAGGCTGTCCATCACGCAGCCAAGGAAGAGGTAGACCAGCAGAATCGCGGTCATCACCAGCAGCGGCGGCGCGCCGCTGGACTGGACCCAGGCGGCCAGCTCGGCCGGCATCTGCGACAGGGCCAACGCGGTGTTGAGCATGTCCGCGCCGAGCAGCACCAGAAAGATCATCGCGGTGGCGCTGGCGGTGCCGAGCGCGCTGTCGACGATGCCCTTGATGCGCATGCCCCCGCGCAGCACGGCCAGCACGCCACAGGCCGCCGCGCCAATGGCCGCTGCCTCGGTCGGGTTGGCCCAGCCGCCGTAGATGCCGACGATCACGACGACAAACACCAGCAGCACCGGCAGGACTTCCAGCATCGCCTTGATGCGCTCGGGCCAGGGCACCGGCGCACCGGCCGGGCCGGCGGCGGGGTTCAGGCGCACGATGATCTGGATGACGACCATGTAGCCGACCATGGCGATCAGGCCCGGGATCACGGCCGCCATGAAGAGCTTGCCGATCGATTCCTGCGTCAGGATGGCGTAGATCACCAGCGGGACCGACGGCGGGATCATGATGCCCAGCGTGCCGCCAGCGGCCAGCGCCCCGGTGGCCAGTGCGCCGGAATAGCCATGCCGCTTCAGCTCGGGCAGCGCCACCTGACCCATGGTCGCGGCGGTCGCCAGCGACGAGCCGCAGATCGCGCCGAAGCCGGCACAGGCACCGATCGAGGCCATGGCGATGCCGCCGCGCTTGTGGCCCATGAAGGCGCTGACGAAGCGAAACAGGCTGCGGCTCAGGCCACCGTGCGTGGCGAACTGGCCCATCAGCAGGAACAGCGGAATCACGACCAGGTCGTAGTTCGACAGCCGCGCATAGGCCAGGTTCTTCAGCGAGGCCAGCAGTGGCGTGCTGTCAAAGCCGCTGAGCGCGAGGTAGCCGCCAGAGCCGGCCATGAACATCGCGATGCCGATGGGCACGCGGATGACGAGGAGAACCATCAGGGCCGCGAAGATCAGCCCGCCCACAGCGATGCCGCTCATGCCGCATGCCCCTTCCATTGACGAACGGCCATGTACAGGCCAGCGAGCGCGAGCACGACAAAGCCCGGCACCATCAGCATCTGCGCGATCCAGACCGGCAGGCCGAGGATGGGCGAGGTCTCCTGGTACTCCAGCAGGTTGAGCGCGCCGGCCGTGCTGCGCCAGGCGACCACCGCGCCGAACAGGCCGACCAGCAGCGAGCCGAAGGCGTCGAGCTTGCGGACGGCGGACAGGCGCATCTTCTGGGTGAAGAAGTCGACCTTGACGTCACCGTGGTTGAGGTGGCACCAGGCGAAGAAGCTGGCCGAGGCGAAGGCCGCGCACATCTGCAGCAGTTCGACATCGCCGGGCACCGGGGCGGAGGCGACCTTGCGGCCAACGATCGAGACGATGGACATCAGCACCAGGCCGATGAACACGAGGCCGCCGAGCAGCGCGAGCACCTGGGACGTGGCGCGCAAGGCCCGTCCGTAGGCACCCAGGACCGTGCCAGGCGGCAGGTCTGACGAGAGGTTTTCTTGCATGGGAGCGGGTTTCTAAAAAAGGCCGTCTTGATGTGGCACAAGGCATGTGCATGTCGCCATGCAGCAGCCCGCCAGTGTGTGGCAGAGGTGATCCAGATCAGGTCAGGCGGGCGCAGAGCGCCCGCCTCTGGGCCCGGCGGACCGGCGGACCGGCGGAAGGGTCAGCCCGCGTCGGGCTGTCGTGAGGGCTGCGCGCGCTCGAAGGCGTCCAGCCGGGCACACGCGGCCTCGACCGCCGCGATGGCCGGCCAGCGCGACAGGTCGACCTTGAAGCGACGGGCGCTTTCGACCTGCGGGATCAGGTAGACATCGGCCAGCGTGGGCGCATCGCCAAAGCAATAGGCACCGCGCGTCGTGTCGGCGTTCAGCAGGGCCTCGATGGCATCGAAGCCGGCGCTGATCCAGCGTGCGCACCAGGCGTTGATGCGGGCCTCGTCGGCACCGAAGTCGTGGCGCAGCGCTTCGAGGATGCGGCGGTTGTTGATCGGGTGCACGTCGCAGCCGATCACCGCCGCCAGCGCCCGGACGCGGGCACGCGCCAGCGGCTCACGCGGCAGCAGCGGCGGCTCGGGATGTGTCTCTTCCAGCCACTCGATGATGGCCGGCGACTGGATCAGCACGGCGCCGTCGTCCAGCTCCAGCGCGGGCACCAGCGCCTGCGGGTTGAGCGCCTTGAAGGCGTCGCCCAGGTGCTGTTCGGTGCGCAGGTCGACGGCGACGTAGTCCGGCGCCAGCCCCTTGAGGTGGAGGGCGATGCGCAGCCGGTGCGAGGTGCCGCTGCGGAAGAAGTTGTGCAGCTTCATGCCGATCCGTCCGATCCCGTTCAGGCCGCAGGGCCGACGTGCATCACGATGCTGCCCACCCCTTCGACATGGCCGTCGATGCGGTCACCCGGCATGACCGGGCCGACGCCTTCGGGCGTGCCGGTGTAGATCAGGTCGCCGGGCTGCAGGTGATAGAAGAGCGACAGGTCGGCAATGATCTCGCGCAGGTTCCAGATCAGCTTGTCGATGTCGGACGACTGGCGCGGCTGGCCATTGACGGTCAGCGCGATCGCGCCGCGCTCGATCACCACGCCGGGCATCGGCACGATCTCGCTGCAGACCGATGAGCCTTCGACGTCCTTGCCCAGCGTCCACGGGCGGCCCTTGTCGCGCAGCACGAACTGCAGGTCGCGGCGGGTCATGTCCAGGCCGCAGCCATAGCCGTAGATCAGCTCATGCGCATCGTCGGCCGAGACGCGGAAACCGCCCTTGCCGAGCAGCACGACCAGTTCCATCTCGTGGTGGTAGTTGCCGGTCTCGCTGGGGTAGGCGACGGTGGCGCCGGACTCGACCAGCGTCGACGGCGACTTGGTGAAGTAGAACGGCCGCTCGACCGACTTGTCGACCGGCTTGCCCATCTCGATGGCGTGCGCGTGGTAGTTGCGGCCAACGAAGAACAGTCGGTTGATGGGCGCGCGCTGCTCGGTGCCGCGCACCGGCAGGGAGGCGACGGGGGGCGGGGTCCAGAGGTAGGAGGTCATGGGTTCGGTCTCTTGGGGAAGAAGGGTGACAGGAGCCAGGGGCAAGGGGCCAAGGGCAAGGGGCAAGGCAGCACGGCCTCAGCCGCGCACCTCGTAGACGCCCAGCTTGCGGTGCAGCGGGGTCTCGTCGGCGATGAAGAGGAAGGCCGGCGCATCGGCCCGGTGGTTGACCAGCGTGATGGGTGTGTAGCCGGGCACGCAGGCGGTGTCGGCCTCGACCAGCGTGAAGGTCTGGTCCTCGCAGCCGATGCCGGCATGGCCGTCGATCAGGTGGAAGACCATCGCCGGCGAACGGGCCGGCAGGCGCAGGGTCTGGCCCGGGCGCAGCATCAGCGCGTAGAAGCCGAGGATGTTCTCGGCCGCTTCGCCGGTCTCGGGGTTGACGTAGCCGATCTGCACCGTCTCCAGATCGGGCTGATCAAGGGCCAGCGATTCCAGCGCGGCACGCGCCTGCACCCAGGGGTAGCGCAGCATCGGGTAGGCCTTGCGGCTGCGCTCGAAGACCGGCATCGGCACGATGCCCGAATGCGCATAGGCCCGGTCACTGCGGCTGGCCGAGACGCTCTGGCGCTCGCCGTTGATGTGGTACGAGGCCTCCATGTAGTAGACGAGCGGCAGGTCCAGCACATCGAGCCAGATCACCGGCTGGTCGCCGTCGTGGCCGTGTTCATGCCACAGGCCGGTGGGCGTCAGGATCAGGTCGCCGCGCGACATGGGGCATTGCTCGCCGTCCACCGTCGTCCAGGCGCCCTCGCCTTCGACCACCATGCGCACCGCGTTGGGTGTGTGGCGGTGCGACGGCGCCCATTCGCCCGGCAGCAGCAGCTGCATGCCGAGGTACATCGCCGCGCTGGCCTGCATCTTGTCCAGGCCGTGGCCGGGGTTGGCCAGCACCAGCACGCGGCGTTCGGCCTTCTCGATCGGGGTCAGCTCGCCGGCCTGCAGCAGCAGCGGCTTGAGCGTGGCGTAGGGCCAGTGTGTCGCACGGGTCTGGGGCCGCGGCTTGCCCGGCGGCAGCACGCCACGCAGGCTGGGCCACAGCGGCACCAGATTGAGCGCACGCAGCTCGGCGACGTAGTCGGGCGGCAGGTCTTCGAGTCGGCCAAGGTCGTTCATGGGGTGTCCGTTTGGGGTCGGTTCTTGGGGCGTTCTTGCGCTGTTCTTGGCCGGCTCTTGGTCAGTTCTGGATTTGCGCCGGGGCAGGCCGAGGCCCGGCCGCATCCAGACAATTCTCGACCGTCCAGCCGTAGAGCCAGGCCATCGCGTCGTAGAAACGGTCGGCGCTGCGGCCGCGCCAAAGGTCGTTGCGGACCAGGCGCTCGACGCCCTTGGCATGGAAGATCCGGCCCATCTCGCGGGCCGACAGCACGATGCGCGCGGTGCGGGCCACGCGCGAGCGCTGGTAGAGGTCGAAGGCCTGCGTGAAGTCGTTGCCCGACACGCGCAGTGCCTCGCCCAGCGTGACCGCGTCTTCCAGTGCCATGCAGGCGCCTTGCGCCAGGTACTGCAGCGTCGGGTGGGCGGCGTCGCCCAGCAGCGTGGCGCGGCCGTAGGTCCACTGGCCGATCGGCTCGCGGTCGGCGGTGGCCCAGCGCTTCCACGACTTCGGCAGGTCGATCAGCTGGCGGGCGCGCGGGCAGATGCCGTCGAAGTAGCTTTGCACCTCCTCGCGGCTGCCTTCGGTGACGCTCCACTGCTCGACGTGGCGGCTGTGGAAGGTCACGACCACGTTGTATTGCTCGCCACCACGCAGCGGGTAGTGCACCAGATGGCAGTTCGGGCCGACCCAGATGCTGGCGGCGTTCCAGCGCAGGTCTTCGGGGAAGTCGGCCTTGTCGACCACGGCGCGGTAGACCACATGGCCCGACACGCGCGCCTCATCGCCGACGTACTGGCGCCGCACCGCCGACTTGACGCCGTCCGCGCCGATCAGCGCGATGCCGCGGTGGCGCTCGCCGTGCTGGTCGATCACGGTGACGCCGGCCTCGTCCTGCTCGACCGAGCACACCTGCGTCGACGTGCGGACCTGGATGCGGTCGCTGGCCTGCGCGCCTTCGAGCAGCGAGCGGTGCACGTCCGCCCGGTGAATCACCGCATAGGGGTTGCCGAAGCGCTGCAGAAAGGCCTCGCCCGTGGGGATCTTGCCGACCTGGTATTCATCGATCGCGTCGTGCATGACCATGAAGTCGGTGTAGACCGCCCGGCTGCGCGCCTGCGGCCCGATGCCCAGCGCGTCGAAGGCCGAAAACGCGTTGGGCCCGAGCTGGATGCCGGCACCGATCTCGCCCAGCTCCGGCGCTTGCTCCAGCACCTGCACGTCATGGCCCTGCCGCGTCAGCGCCAGCGCCGCCGCGATGCCACCGATGCCACCACCGGCCACCAGCACCGGCCCGGAAACCTTGTTTGTCATGTCGTCGCCCTCAATCAATGAATGCTGATCGTCCGCATGCTGATTATTGTTGAGGGAGGTCTGATGCGCGTCAAGACATCGCAGCGCCCCGCAGGGTCTTCATCGGGAAAACACGGGGGTGCCTGGCAGCGCGCCGGGATTGTTCACACGCCGTGAAGTCAGTCCTGACCACGCACCCAGCCGCCGGCCGCCCGGCACGTCGTATCGTTGCGGCCTTTTTGTTCCACGACCCCAGGACACGCACCATGAAGTTCCTCATGCTCCACGGCATCAACCACAACATGTTCGGCAAGCGCGACCCGAAGCAGTACGGGACCATCACGCTCGACCAGATCGACGCGCAACTGGCCGCGCTGGCCGCCGAGCTGGGTGTGTCGGTCGAGACCTACCAGACCAACCACGAAGGCGACATGGCCGAGCGCATCCACCAGGCCTATGTCGACGGCGTGGACGGCGTGCTGATCAATGCCGGCGCGTGGACCCACTACAGCTACGGCATCCGCGACGCGCTGGCGATCCTGACCTGCCCGATCGTCGAGCTGCACATGTCCAACATCCACGCCCGCGAGGCCTTCCGCCACGTCTCGGTCTTCGCCGAGATCGTGCGCGGCCAGATCTGCGGCTTCGGCGTCGACAGCTACCTGCTGGGCCTGCGGGCGGCGGTGTCGGCGGCGAAGGCGGGGAAGTGAGCGGGCAGACGGAACAGGGCACATCGCCGCCACTCAGCGCGTGAAGGCCTGTTCGCAGCGCTGATCCGAGCCCCTGCCCATCCGTTGCGGGTGATCAAGCGGCCGTTTGGCCACGTCAAGGTGCGCCATCGCGGACTGGCCAAGAACCCGGTGCGGGTGCACGTGGCCGCCAACCTGGCCTTCTTGGGCGCGAACACGCGCATGGCGGCGATCCAGGCGGCGCGCAGGCTGGGCCTGATCGGCTGAAGGGCGGCGGGCCGGCTCGCCTCAGCCCAGGCGCTGCACCATCTCGGCAACGACCACATGCCGCATGGCGCCCAACAGTCGCTGCTCGCAGGCCAGCGTCAGGCGGGCGCGTGACGGGTCGCGGCTGGCGGCGCACAGCGCGGCGCTCTCCGTCTCGATGGCCGCATGCAGCGGGCCGATGCGCTGGCGGACGGCGGCGATCAGGCGATCGGTCTCGCGTTGCGCGGTGGCCGTCGACAGGCCCAGCGTGTCGGCGGCCTCGATCAGGTCGCTGCGACGCACCGTCGCAAAGCGCGTGGCCTGGCCGACCGGCATGGCCAGCGCGGTGGCCGGCCAGCGCGCGCGCTCATCGGCCAGCGCGCGCGTGTCGTAGACCGCCGTGCTCAGCAGGTCATACGCCGGGGCCAGCCGGATGCCGCCGGCATCGACCCGGAACGAGATGTTCTTCAGGTGGTTGTCGCCGTTGCCGACCAGCAGGTTGAAGACCAGCCAACGGAACAGGCCGAGCCGTGCGGCGGCCTTCTGCCGGCAGCGCCCGACGGCTTCGGCCAGCGTGGCGACGTGGGCGGCGCTGTACTTGTAGAGGCGCGACTTGTCGAGCAGCTGGCAGGCGTCGATCAGGTGCAGGCGCTCGACGCGGCCATCGCCCGCCGACACGGCACGGTCGAAACGCTCGATCAGATAGACGGCCTCGGGCACGCGGGCCTGGGCGACACGGGGCACGTCCAACCCGACCTCGCGGGCCAGCCGCATCGTCGCGACCTCGTTGATGACCGATGCCGGATAGTCATCACCCGGATGGTTGGGCTTGAGGATGTGGGTCGACGGCGTGCCCGGCAAGGGCTCGAACCAGAGGCCACCCTGATGGACCAGCAGCATCTTGTGCTGTGCGCCGGCCAGTGACATGCGCTTGGGCGCCTCGCGCGACAGCGATGCACGCGGCAACTGAGCGATGCGGCGACTCAGGTCGGCCTCGATCAGCGCACGCAGGCCGGCGGGCGGCTCAGGGGCGTCGGCCGTCGCCTGCAGCACCAGTGAGCCGGCCGATTCGGCGCCCAGCTGCGCCAGCAAGGCAAAGGCGTCGTCGGCATCCAGGCCCGATTCGACCGCGATGACGCCGCGCAGCGCCTCTTCGGGCAGCAGGTTGTCGAAGTACCACTGCACCGGCCGGCGCGTGGCGCCATCGACGTGCAGCGACTGGGCACGCGGCAGGGCGGGCGACAGGTCAAAGCCGTCGGTCGCGGCCTGCCAGAGCGGGTCGTAGGCGAAGCGCCAGAGGTCGTCGGCCTCGTGCAATTCGCCGACCGGGCGCCGGTTGATCGTGACCTGCAGCGTGCGCGGCATGGCGAGCGGCGACGATCAGGTCCGGCGCGGCGGCAGGGGCTTCACGCCCTCGCGCCGCAGCTTGTCCAGCGCGGCGAGGCAGTCGTCGGGCAGGTCAACCCGCAGGTGCAGGCCCAGCTCGTCGAGCAGGCGCAGCACGCGGCCAAGCTGCACGGTGTCCTTGCCACGTTCGACCTCGCGCACGAAGACAGGGCCGACACCGGCGCTGCCGGCCAGATCGTCCATGCGCACGCCCTGGGTCTTGCGGGCGGCGCGGATCAGCAGGCCGAGTTCCTGAACAGAGGTGATGTCGATGCGCATGGCTTGAATCGATGGGTTCGCATCGATCCTGCCCAGCGTTTGGGCTCTCGTCAAGAAAATCGATGCGATCGGATCGATAAGCCCGAATCGTACGCCCGTCCTGCGAAGAATCGATGCAATCGCATCGATTCACCCGCCCTGCTCTGCTCAGACCTTGTCGTCCTCGCCGTAGTCGTCATCAAGGTCGTCATCAATGTCGGCGTCCAGATCGTCCGGCGCATCGCCGGCGTCGTCCGCGCGACGGCCGCTGCCCTTGCTGCGGGCGGCCAGGCGGGCGGCCTTGCGGGCGGCGCGTTCGGCCTCGCGCTGTTCGCCAGCGGCGTGCCAGAGCGCGAACTCGTCGGGTGTCTCCAGCGTGATGCGGCCCCAGGCGCCGCTGCGGAAGTCGTGCAGCACGATCTCGGAGGCCTTCTGGCGGTTGACGATGCCGCCGGGCATCAGGCCGCCGCGCTTGCGGCCGATGAGTTCAAGCAGCTCGCTGTCGGTCAGCGCGTCCAGGCCCTTGACGTCCTTCAGGCCGGCGAGCTTGTAGCGCGCCTCCAGCCGGTCGCGGTAGGGGCCGCGCACGCGGGCCAGCAGTTCCAGCGCGACGTCTTCTTCATCGAAGGCATTGCGGCCGATGGCGCCGCTGGCGGCGAGGTGGTAGCCGGCCTCGATGACGCTGACCCGTGGCCACAGCATGCCGGGCGTGTCGAACAGGTAGAAGTCGCTGGCCAGCAGGATCTTCTGCTCGACCTTGGTGATGCCGGGCTCGTCACCGGTCTTGGCGCTGCGCTGGCCGACCATCGAGTTCATCAGCGTCGACTTGCCCACGTTGGGGATGCCGCAGATCAGCACACGCATGGGCTTGACCATGCCGCCACGGTTGGGCGCGAGTGCGCGGCAGGCGTCGATCAGGCGCTTGGCCGGCGCGGGCTCGCTGGCGTCCAGCCCGAAGGCGTGGGTGCCGACCTGGGCCTGGTAGTGGGCCAGCCACAGGCGGGTGCGTTCCGGGTCGGCCAGATCCTGCTTGTTCAGGACCTTGAGCGCCGGCTTGCCGCGTGTCAGTTCGGCCAGCAAGGGGTTGGCGCTGGAGCCGGGCAGGCGCGCATCGAGCAGCTCGATGACGACGTCGATGTCGGGCACACGCTCGGCGATGGCCTTCCGGGTGACGTTCATGTGGCCCGGAAACCATTGGATGCTCATGGGGGGGCTTTCTTGGAAAAGGCGCGAATGATGCCGTGCCCGGACCGATCGGTCGCCACCGGCATGGGCGAGATCGTCTCGACCGGGCTGCCGACCTGGACGGCGCCGCGGTCTTCAGGTGGGTCCGGCGATGAGTAAAGGGAGGGCGAAAGGGAAGGCACGCCGACAATGCCAGCGCCCCTTCCTGTGTTCCGAAGACGACCGATGGCCTCCAGCAACAGCAGCATGAACCCCGGCAGCAAGGCCGACATCGCCGAACGGGTGGTGCAGTCCATCCTGGCGCGCCGGCTGCAGCCGGGCGAGCGGCTGGGCGAGCAGGACCTGGCCGACATGTTCGAGGTCAGCCGCACGCTGGTGCGCGAGGCGCTGATGCAGTTGCAGGCGCGCGGCTTTGTCGAGGTCCGCTCGCGGGTGGGCTGGTATGTGGTCGAGCCGTCCTTCGAGGAAGCGCGCGAGACCTATGCCGCGCGCCGCGTCATCGAGACCGGCATGCTGCGCGAGGCGGGCGTGCCACTGGCCTCGGCGCTGCGCCAGTTGCGCGAGCATGTCGCGGCCGAGCGTGACGCGATCCAGACCGCCGATGCCGGCGCGCGCAGCGTGGCGCTGGCCGACTTCCACGTCTGCCTGGCCGAGTGCCTGGGCAACCGCTTCCTGACCGCGATGATGGTCGACCTGTCGGCCCGCACCACGCTGGTGTCGGCGCTCTACCAGTCGCAGACCGAGGCCCAGGGCAGCAACGACGACCACGCCCGCATCGTCGAGGCCCTGGCCGTCGGCGACAACATGCTGGCGGCGTCGCTGATGCGCGAGCACATCGACCGCCTGGCCGCCCGCCTGGACGAGAAGCTGGCCAGCACCGTCCGCAGCAGCGACCGGCTGCGGGCCGCCCTGCTGCCGGGTGATCGACCCGCCTGAGGCGGCAGCGGGCGGGCGTTCAGACCTCGCCGTGCTTGGTCACGAAGGCGATGCCGATCTTCTGCAGCAGCGGCGTGGGCGGCAGGCCGCCCGCGCAGACGATGACCGCGTCGTTGCGCAAGGTGCGGATGGCGCCCTTGCCGACGTCGATCTGCACGTCCTGCTCGCCGATGCGCTGGATCTTGGATTCGAGCAGGACCTGGATGCGGCCGCTCTTCTGGCGTTCTTCCAGCCCGCTGCGGTTCTTGCCCTTGACGCGCGAGAAGGCGGCGCTGCGGTAGCTCAGCGTGACCTCCGTGCCCCGTTCATCGGCCAGTGCGATGGCGGCTTCCAGTGCGCTGTCGCCGCCGCCCACCACCAGCACCGCCTGGCCGGCGTACTGGGCCGGATCGGTCAGGCGGTAGACCACCTTGGGCTGCGACTCGCCGCTCACGTCGAGCTTGCGCGGCGTGCCACGCCGGCCCATCGCCAGCAGCACGTTGCGGGCGCGGTGTTCGACCTGGCGCTCGCCCTCGCTGGTCTTGACCACGAAGCCGCCGCCGTCCAGCGGCACGACGTCGTCCATGCGGGTGGAGAACTGGATCTGGAGCTGCGTCTTGGCGACGACCTGCTGCCAGAAGGCCAGCAGCTTTTCCTTCTGCACCTCGCCGAACTTGACCTTGCCGATGATGGCCAGCTCGACCGGCGCGGTCATCGCGATCTTGTTGCGCGGGTAGTGGTAGACGGTGCCGCCGAGCGCGTCTTCCTGCTCGATCACGCGGTAGCGCAGGCCATGGGCCTTGGCGGCCAGTCCGGCGGAGATGCCGGCCGGGCCGCAGCCCACGATCAGCACGTCGATGTCGAAGGCAGACGCGGTCGATCGTTCCGCTTCGCAGCGGGCCTTGATGCCGTCCATCGCCTGACGGCCCTGTTCGGCGGCCTTGCGGATCAGGCCCATGCCGCCGAGTTCACCGGCGATGAAGATGCCGGGCACGGTGCTCTCGAAGGTCGGGCTCAGCGGCGGGATCTCCATGCCGCGCTTCTCGGTGCCGAAAACCAGCGAGATGGCGTCGAACGGGCAAGCCGGCTGGCAGGCCCCATGGCCGATGCAGGCCGAGGCGTTGATCAGCACGGCCTTGCCCGCGACCATGCCCAGCGCACCTTCCGGGCAGGCGGGGATGCATGAGCCCGAGCCGATGCAGCGCGCCGGGTCGATCACCGGATGCAGCGACGGCGGCTCGTTCAGGCCGGCCGCCGTGGCCTCTTCCAGTTGCTGCAGCGCGCGGGCCTGCTTGTGGCGTTGCCAGGCGACATAGGCCAGCACCGGCAGGATCAGGACGGCGAGGTAGATCCAGGAGTAGTCCATCGAGACGGCCCCCGGGCTTCAGCGGCCGACTTCTTCGCCGATGACGATCTTCAGGCTGTTGGACCCCAGCGCCACTGGCTGGCTCAGGCCCTGCAGGTCGCCCGGCTGCGGCATCGCGTTGCCGCTCTTGCTGATGCGCGCACCGACGATGACCTGCGGGAAGTTGGACAGCTTCATGGTCGGCGCCATGGCGCTGCTGTCGTCGAGCGTGAAGGTGATCGGCAGGTCCTTGACCTGCTTGCGCACGATGGCCAGCGGCATGCGCGGGCCTTCGGCGGCGCGGGCGAACACGAAGACGGTGTCCTCGGGCGAGGCCTTGCCAGCCAGCGCGGGCGCCAGCGTGACGGTGCCCGCAACGCTGGTCTTGCCGGCGGCGGCGGCTTGAGTGGCGGGTTGTGCGCGAGGTTGTGCGGCAGGTTGTGCGGCCGGTGTCGCCTGTGCCGTCGCAGCGGGTGCAGCCGTGGCCGCGACAGCGCCGCCCTTGGGCATCTCGCCGTCGGCCAGCAGCGGCAGACCGCCACGTTGGCGGGCTTCGTTGATGCTTTCGCGCACCTGCTGGGCCATCGGCGAGTCGGCCGGCTGGCTGATCAGGATACGTTCCCACAACGAAGCAGCGGCCTTGAAGTCACCGCGCAGGAAGGCTTCGGTGCCGGCCAGCGACAGCGCCTTGGGCTGGTTCGGGTCGATCTTGAGGGCGCGCTGCACGAAGGTCATCGGCTCGCCGGCGATCTGGCGGTTGTTGGTGACGGCCAGCGAGTCGGCCAGGTCGGCCAGCAGACCGGCGTCATCGGGCACCAGCTCGACCGCCTTGCGATAGGCCGGCACGGCATCCGCCGCACGGCCCAGCACGCTGTAGGAGCGGCCCAGCATGGCCCAGCCCTCGGCGTTCTGCGGCTCGGTCTCCAGGCGCTGGCGCAGGCCATCGGCCATGGCGGCGATCTGCTCCATCGTGACCTCGTGGCCACCGCCCTGCCCGCCTTGCCCATCCGCGCCAGCGGCCGCGTTGGCCGTCGGGGTGCCGGCACGCTGGTCCCACAGGGACGGCGAACCGGTCATCACATAACCGCCCACGGTCAACGCGAGCACGAAGGCGCTGCTGAGTGCGATCAGCCGGGTCGACGGCCGGGCGCGGGCCGGGCGGGCGGCGGCTGCGACCGGCGCAGCGACAGGTGCGGCAACGGGTGCGGCGGGCGCAGCGCCCTCGATCACCGTGTCGTCGGTCGGGTTCATCACCTGCTCGACGATCAGGCGTTCAAGGCGCTCGCGGCTCTGGGCGAACTGGACGTCGTCCAGCGCGCCGCTGGCGTGCAGTTCCTGGAGTTGCTGGAGCTGTCGGCGCAGGGTGGCGATGTCAGGGGTCATGGGTGTCGTCGGTCGAGCAGATCGGTGGCCCGGGCAGGGCCGGGCGACAGGAGGGCGCGCCGCACGGGGGCGCGCCGCTGGAGGGGCCGGGTCGGGTCGACGCGGGTCAGGTGCGGCCGGTGGCGGCGCTGTCCTCGTCCTCGTCGGGGTCGAAGGCCTCGGCGGGCATGCGGCTGCGCCGGCGCAGCACGACGATCAGCATGGCGACGCCACCGATCATCAGCACGGTCGGGCCGGCCCACAGCAGCACGGTGGTGGTCTTGACCGGCGGCCGATAGAGCACGAAGTCGCCGTAGCGGGCGGTCATGAAGGAGATGATCTCCTCGTTGCTGGCGCCCTTGTGCAGCATCTCGCGGACCTGCTCGCGCAGGTCGTCGGCCAGGCCGGCGCTGGAGCCGGCCACGGTCTGGTTCTGGCAGACCAGGCAGCGCAGCTCGGAGGTGATCTCCAGCATGCGGCGCTCCAGCTCGGGGTCGGCGACGGCGGGCTGGGCTTCGGCGGCCTGCACGGCGGGCGCCAGCAGGCTGACGGCGACGAACACGCTGGCGAGCAGGGCCGGCACACGCCGGATCAGGCGCCACAAGTTCGTGGGCAGGTCGAGGTGATCAGACATTGAGGGTCTTCAGCAGCGGTTCGATGCGCTCGCGGATCACCTGAGGGGTGAGCGGGCCGATGTGCTTGAAACGCACCACGCCCTCGCGGTCGATGATGAAGGTCTCGGGCACGCCATAGACACCGAAGTCCAGGCCGACGCGGCCGTTCAGGTCATGCAGCGAGTCGGTGTAGGGGTTGCCGAACTGGGCCAGCCACTGCTGACCATCGGCGCGCTGGTCCTTGTAGTTCAGGCCGTAGATGGGCAGGCGATTCTGCTTGCTGTACTGGACCAGCAGCGGATGCTCCTCGCGGCAGGCCACGCACCAGGAGGCCCAGACGTTGAGCATCCAGACCTTGCCCAGCAGGTCGGCCCGCTGCAGGGTCTTGGCCGGGTCGTGCAGCGTGGCCAGCGCGAACTCGGGCGCCGGCTTGCCGATCAACGGCGACGGGACCTCGCGCGGATCGCGGTTGAGTCCCACGCCCAGGAAGGCCGCGATGACCAGGAACAGGCCCAGCGGCAGCAGGAAGCGAAGCATCTTGCGGTTCATGCCGACACCCCCTCGGCCGCGTTCTGGGCTGCGGTTGCGGCCACCTTGCGGCGGTAGCGGCGATCGGTCGCGGCCAGCAGGCCGCCCAGGGCCATGATGAAGCAGCCACCCCAGATCCAGTCGACGAAGGGCTTGACGTAGATGCGCACGATCCAGGCGCCGTTGTTGTCGACCGCCTCGCCCAGCGAGACATAGAGGTCGCGGGTCAGGCCGACGTCAATGGCGGCCTCGGTCATCGGGTTGCGCTGCACGCGGTAGACGCGCTTTTCCGGGTACATCTCGGTGATGACCTTCTCGCTGCCTTCGGCCGTGACCTTGACCTGGCCCTGCGCGGCGACGTAGTTGGGGCCTTCGATGTCACGCACGCCCAGGAAGGTGAAGGTGTGGCCGGCCACGGTTGTGGTGTCGCCCAGGTTCATCTTGACGTCGCGCTCGACCTCGTAGGTGCGCACCATCGTGACGCCGAAGATGAAGGCCGCGACACCCAGGTGCGCCACCATCATGCCCACCGTCGCACGCTGGACCTGGCGCAGGCGCTGGCCGAGCGTGGCCACGCCGGGCAGCGGGCGGACCTTCTCCCACAGATCGGTGGCCACGCTGGCGGCGATCCACCAGGCGAGCGCAAGACCGATGCTGGTCATGACCTCGATGCGACCGGCCAGCCAGCCCGTCAGCAGCGAGCCGACCAGCGCGACCACGGCGGCCCAGCGCAGGCGGCGCGCCAGGTCGGGCAGTTCGGCCTGCTTCCAGCGCGTCATCGGACCGACGCCCATCAGGAAGATCACCGGGATCATCAGTGGCGCGAAGACGGTGTCGAAGTACGGCGGGCCGACCGAGATCTTGCCGAGGTTGAGCGCGTCGAGCAGCAGCGGGTAGAGCGTGCCCAGCAGCACCGCCGCCATCGCCACGACGAACATGACGTTGTTGCCCAGCAGCAGCGTCTCGCGCGAGAGCAGGGCGAAGCGCGAGCCCAGGCCGACGCTCGGGGCGCGCCAGGCGTAGAGCGTCAGCGAGGAGCCGATCACCACGACCAGGAAGCCGAGGATGAACAGGCCACGCGCCGGATCGGTCGCGAAGGCATGGACCGAGGACAGCACGCCCGAGCGGACCAAGAAGGTGCCGACCAGCGACAGCGAGAAGGCCATGATGGCCAGCAGCACGGTCCAGTTCTTGAAGCTGCCGCGCTTCTCGGTCACCGCCAGCGAGTGGATCAGCGCGGTGCCGACCAGCCAGGGCATGAACGAGGCGTTCTCGACGGGGTCCCAGAACCACCAGCCGCCCCAGCCCAGCTCGTAGTAGGCCCACCAGGAGCCCAGCGCGATGCCGATGGTCAGGAACATCCACGCCACCGTGGTCCACGGCCGGGTCCAGCGGGCCCATTGCGCATCGAGGTTGCCGCCGATCAGCGCGGCGATCGCAAAGGCGAAGGCGACCGCGAAGCCGACATAGCCCATGTAGAGCATCGGCGGGTGGATCACCATGCCCGGGTCCTGCAGCAGCGGGTTCAGGTCACGGCCATCAGGGGCCGGCGGCCACAGGCGCTCGAAGGGGTTGGAGGTCAGCAGCGTGAAGGCCAGGAAGCCCACCGACACCAGACCCATCACCGCCAGGATGCGGGCCAGCACCTGCATCGGCAGATCCCGGCTGAACAGCGCCACGGCCATCATCCAGCCGGCCAGCATCAGCATCCACAGCAGCAGCGAGCCTTCATGGCCGCCCCAGATGCCGGCGATGCGGTAGGCCAGCGGCAGCTGGCTGTTGGAGTTGCTGGCCACGTAGGTGACCGAGAAGTCGTGCGTCACGAAGCCGACGCCGAGGCAGACGGTGGAGGCCAGCACCAGCACAAACAGCAGCGTGGTGGCGGGCCGGGCCAGCGCCATCCAGTCGGCCCGGTTCTTCTGCGCACCCACCAGCGGCACGGTGCCCAGCACCAGCGACACGCCCAGGGCGACCCACAGCAGGACATGCCCGAGTTCGGCATAGCTGATCATGGCTGGCTCCCCTTGGGCATCGACTTGTCGGCCTGCGCGCTCTGCATCTGGCCGCCTTCCTTGGCCCGCTTGAGGGCCTCGGCGGCTTCGGGCGGCATGTAGTTCTCGTCGTGCTTGGCCAGCACCTCGCGGGCCTGGAAGACGCCCGACTGCACGGTGCCCTGCGCGACCACGCCCTTGCCTTCCTTGAACAGGTCGGGAAGGATGCCCTCGTAGCTGACCGGCACCTTCTGGACCGTGTCGGTGACGACGAAGTTCACGCGCACGCCTTCACGCCGCACGCTGCCCTCCTCGACCATGCCGCCGAGCCGGAAGGTGCGGCCATCGGGCACCTCCTTGGCGACCACCTGGCTGGGCGAGTAGAAGAACACGAGATTGCTCTCGAAGGCGCTGAGCACCAGGGCCGAAACGGCGCCCACGGCGACCAGCACACCGCCGGCAATCGCCAGCCGCTTGTGACGGGGTTTCATGGTTCAGATCTCCTCATCGATCGGTCGTGCCGCCGCTTCCAGCGCGCGGCGCCGGCGCTGTTGCGCCAGCCAGGGTTCGAGCAGCATCAACGCGGCACAGACCGCGTAGGAGCCCCACACATAGAGGCCGTAGCCGCCCATGGACCAGAAGTCTTTCATCGGGTGTCCGTGTCGAGAACGAATGTCGGGTGTCAGGTGTCGGGTGTCGGGCGCGCGGGTCGGGCAGCGGGCTCAGGACGAGGCCGTGCCGGCCGCCGGACGGCCGCTGAGTTCGCCCACCCAGGCGGTGTCGCGCTCGCGTTCGAGGATCAGCGCCCGGGTGCGCGAGAACACCACCGCGAAGGCATAGCCCCAGAAGGCCAGGCTCATCAGCAGCATGCCCTGCAGCATGGTCTCGGCCATCTTGGGCGCGGCGGTCAGGCTGACCGTGGCGCCCTGGTGCAGCGTGTTCCACCACTTGACCGAGAAATAGATGATCGGCACGTTGACCGCACCCACCACCGCCAGCAGCGCGCCAGCCCGGTCAGCCCGGCGGGTGTCGTCGATCGCGGCCACCAGGGCCATGTAGCCGAGGTAGAGCAGCAGCAGGATGAATTCGGAGGTCAGCCGGGCATCCCAGACCCACCAGGTGCCCCAGGTCGGCTTGCCCCACAGCGCGCCGGTCCACAGGGCCAGGAAGGTCAGCATCGCGCCGGTCGGGGCGATCGAACGCGCCACCATCGAGGCCAGCCGGGCGTTGAAGGCCCAGCCGATGGCCGCCCAGAAGGCCATGGCCAGGTACAGCACCATCGAGACCCAGGCGGCGGGCACGTGGATGTAGATGATGCGGTAGGCCTCGCCCTGGGTCGCGTCGGTCGGCGCGACGATGAAGCCGATGTAGAGGCCGGCCAGCGCCAGCGCGATCGTCACGGCCCAGAGCCATGGCAACAGCGCGCCCGTGAGGGCATAGAAGCGCGACGGTGCAGCGAAAGTGAAGAGGCGCCAGGACTTCATGACGGGATCGATCGGGTCGACAAAGATGACGTGGGCATGGACGTGACGGTAAACATGCGTAACGGCGAATATATGCAGTTCAAGGCGCGAGGCGTTTCTGGCCTGGACCGGCGCCCGATCCGACCCGGCACCCCTGACGGAGTTCCCCGCATTCGGGGCGATCTGAGCGATCGGGGCACCGGGTGTTCCGGCAGGCAGCCGGGCATTGTCTCAGGGCATCGTGTCGCTCAGGATTACCGGAAGTTGCTGCAGGTCAAGACGCGTGACAGGCCCGCAGCCACGGATCACTCGGTCGAGATGCGCAGAGCCGCTGCACTGGCCAGCGGGGCCAAGCCGGCGGTCGCGATGAGCAGCGCGCCCAGCAGCGCGTAGTGGGGTTGCGGCGACATCCCCGTCTCGACCGCACCGACCGCGCCGGTGCCGAAGATCAGCACCGGCACCGCCAGCGGCAGCACCAGCAAGAAGACCAACATGCCGCCGCTGCGCAGGCCCAGCGTCAGGGCCGCGCCGACGTTGCCGAGCAGGCTCAGCACCGGCGTGCCCATCAGCAGGCCCAGCACCAGCGCGGCGATGCCCTCGACGGACAGGTCGAACATCAGCCCGAACAGCGGCGCCACCATCACCAGCGGCAGGCCCGTCAGCAACCAGTGCGACAAGGACCGCGCCAGCGCGACGCCGGCCAGCGGCTGGCCGCACAGCAGCAGTTGTTCGAGCGTGCCGTCGGCATGGTCGCCGGCATAGAGCGAATTGACCGACAGCATCGCCGCCAGCAGCGCGCAGACCCACACCACGCCCGGCGCGATCTGGCGCAGGGTCTGCGGCTCCGGCCCGACCCCCAGCGGGAACAGGCCGACCGCGACGATGAAGAAAACGATCGGCAGCGTCGCCTCGCTGCGGCGGCGGGCGGCCAGGCGCAGGTCACGCAGGACCAGCGCGGCGAGCGTGCCGAGCAGCGGCGCGGCTGGCGATTCGTCGACGGCCCGATCGGCGCCCTGCCCTTCCACGCCTTGCAGCGCGGCGCTCATGGCGTGGGCTCCGTCGCCAGCGGCCGGACTTCCAGACCGGTGCGGGTGAGCCACAAGGTATCGGCCGGCGGCGCGCTGGCGGCCAGCGCCTGGTGGCTGGTCAGGATGGCGCAGCCGCCGCGGGCGACGTGTTCGCCCAGCAGGCCATCGAGCGCGGCGATGCCGGCGCTGTCCAGCGCGTCATAGGGCTCATCGAGGATCCACGGCAGCGGCGCGTGTTCCAGCGCCAGCCGGGCCAGCGCGATGCGGCGGCGCTGGCCTTGTGACAGCGTGCGCACCGGCGCATCCAGCCGTTGGCCCATGCCCATGCGCGTCAGCGCGGCGCGCACCGGCGCGGACTGCGCATCGGCCTGGGCGATGCGGCCGTGCAGGCGGGCGGTGAAGGCCAGCGTCTCGGCCGCGCTGAGGTCGTCCTTCAGGGCGTTGGCGTGGCCGATGTAGAGCGGTGCCCGTCCAGCGGCGGCGGCGCGTCGCACCGGCAGGCCGGCGGCGCGGACCTCGCCGGCGTCCGGTGCGGCCAGCCCGGCCAGCAGGCGCAGCAGGCTGGTCTTGCCGCGGCCGTTGTCGGCCCGCAGCCAGACCAGACGGCCCGGGCGCAGGGCCAGGTTGAGGCCGCCGAAGAGCTTGCGCTCGCCACGTCGGCAGGCCAGCTCGCGGGCCTCTAGCGGCGCCGCAGGATCAGAAGTCATAACGACCGCCCAGGTAATAGAACACGCGGTCCGTATTCTCGTTGCCTGTGGTCGTGGTGATCTTGCTGAGCTCGTAGTCGGCGGCCGACTCGAGGGTGACGCCCGGGTCGACGCGCCAGGAGACACGCAGACCGGGCTTGATGCGGGCGAGCTTGACGCCGCTGTCGTCGCTCTGGCGGTAGACCTGCAGCGACGGCTCGACGCTCCACTGCTCGTTGAGCGCCGACAGGTTGTTGTACATGAACAGCTGACCGCTGAAGGTCGCGCCACGCTGGGCCGTCAGGTTGAAGACGTGGGTGTCGCGGATCGAGTACAGGTTGCTGCCGATCAGCTGGCCGCCCAGGCTCCAGATCGCGCCGGTGGCCGGCTGCGCCGGCAAGCCCAGCGCAGGCACGGCGGCGATCGCGCCCACCCGCGTCATGCGGATGTCGCCACCGATCTGCCAGCGCTCGTTGAGCGGCGTGGTCACGCCCAGCTGCGCCTGGTTGGAGTAGGCCGTCGTCGTGCGCACATAGCTGCGCAGCGTGTCGAGGTCGCGCAGCGCCAGCGCGTCGCTCATGCGCACCGGAATCGCGCCGCCGTTGGGGTCCTGGAAGAACAGGGCGTTGCCCAGCATCAGGATCGGCTGCGAGCGCCGGTCGAGCAGGAAGTTGACGGTGGTGCCGGCATTGCCCTCGGCGTCGAGCTGCTGCCAGGTGCCCTGCAACGCCGCGATGTTGACCGCCCGCAGGATGGTGTCGTAGTCCAGCGAGCCCGAGACAAAGGTGCCACCGTTGAAGTAGCGCAGGTCGCTGCCGATGGCGCGGCGGTCGACCAGCCCGTCGATGTTCTGCTGGATGCCGTAGAGGCTGCCCGAGACATTGGGCGTCAACGCATCGGCATCGACCGACAGGCCGCCGAACGAGCGTTTGGTCTGCTGCAGCTTGTCGGTCGGCCGGCCGGCCACGGCGTTGACCTTCCACTTCGGTGCGAAGGTGTAGCCGGCGGTCGCACCGTCGAAGCGGCCCAGCACGCCGCCGCCGGTGGGCGACTGGCGCCCGAGCCGGATGCTGGTGCCGCGCTCGAAGGACTTGTGGTCGACGTAGAGCGCCGACAGCTTGTTGCGGCTGGTGCGACCAGGCATCAGGTCGGCCGTGTAGCTGTCGCGGAAGACGAAGCGCAGGTCCTGCTCGGTGCTGCGGTGGCGGTAGTTCAGGTCGAAGGTGCCGATGGCCAGCTTCTGGTCGGTGCCGGTCAGCGTCGGGTTCTGGGTCAGCTCGGGCAGGCCGCTGATGGGCGAATCGCGGAACTCCTCCGAACGGACCTTGGACTGGCCGCCGTAGTAGTACAGGCCGGCCGAGCCGTTGACCGTCGTCGTGGCGGCCTGCTTGCGCGGCGCCTCGGCCGTCGCAGCGGTCTCGGCCGGCAGCGCGGCCAGGCGGGCGGCGACACGCTGGCTGTCCGGGCCGGTCGGGTAGAGCTTCAGGAAGGTCTCGAACTCGCGCCGCGCGCGGGCCGTGTCGCCCGCGTTCAGGCGCACCAGACCGATCAGTTCCTGCGCCTCGCGGGAGGCGCGGTTGGGCGGCAGGTCCAGCAGGCGGTTGAGCCGGTCCAGCGCGCTCGCCGTGTCACCGGCCTGGTTGGCGGCGCGGGCCTCGGCCAGGAGCGTGGCGGCCGTGGCTTCGACGTTGACGGGCACCCCGGGTGCTGCCTGCGCGGTGGGGGCAGGCGCCGCCGGCAGGGTCACGATGGCCGCCCCCGGGAAGCGGGCCCGCGCGATCTCGAGCGCGCGGCGCGCCTCGGCCACATCGGCAAAGGGGCCCAGATGGATCTCGTGCCGCGTCTGGCCGTCGACCACGCGGGTGGCGGTGTTGACGTCCAGCGACTGCAGCTGCTTGGGCACCGGCACGTTGAGCTGCAGGTTGGGATCGGTCGAGCTTTGCAGCACGATGACCGTGGCGCCGCCGGCGGCCAGCGCCGGGGCCAGGGCCGTGGCTGCCGGGGCCGATGCCGTCGGTGCGGCCTTCACGCGGGCGCCCAGGCCGGGCAGGACCAGCTCGATGCTGCGGTTGTCACGCCCGGCGCGCACCCGCATGCGGGTGGCCGGGTCGATGCGCACGACCAGCTTGCGCTGGGTCACGCTGCCCAGCAGCGGTTCCTCGTTGACCGTCAGCGTGGGCAGGCCGTTGATGGCCTGCAGGCGCCGCTGGCTGGGCTGGATGGCGGCATCGCGCAGGTCCGGCGCGTCGAAGTAGATCTGGAACAGGTCACCGCTGCGGGTGCTGACGCTGCGGCCGTAGCGCACCAGGGTCTGCAGGCGCACCTGCACGATCGCATCGGCGCCCTCGCGGCGCAGCTCCAGCTCGTCGAGCAGCTGGGCCCGGGCCACGGACGGGGCCAGCGTCAGGCAGGCGACGACGCAGGCGAGGGCCAGAGGAGCCAGTGGGGCCAGTGCTCGGTGCGGTTCTTGGCGATGGATCACGGTCGGGTCCTTGCTGTCGTTCTTGTCGGGTGCGTGGCGGGACGGCGCGGGCGCGGCGCGCCGGCCTCAGTCCCAGTTCGTGTAGGTGCTGCCGGAGTTGCCCAGCGGGCGGTGGCAGCCGGACATGGAGCAGTCGGTCGGCACCGGCGAGCGACGCTCGTGCGTGAGCGATTCCTTGTCCATGTTGCCGAGGAAGTTGGTGCCGCTGAGGTGGCAACCCTTGCACCAGCCCGCGCCGTTGCCCATCGTGCCGTTGTGGTTCATGCGCACCGTGGTCCAGGCCGTCGTGCCGGTGTGGCAGGACTTGCAGTCCAGCGAGGCGCCGTTGAGCAGCTGGGTCGCCTCCGGGATGTGGTTGGTCGGCTTGCCCAGCGCACCGACGATGCCCTGCGAGACAAAGGCGCCGCTGTGGCAGCTCTTGCAGGTGGCGGTCGCCACGACGTTGTGGTTCATCGTCACGGCGGTCGCAAACGAGCTTTGCGAGCGGTGGCAGGAGTCGCACTTGGCCGTGCCCACTGGCACGGGGATGTGCGTGCCCGGCGGCTTGCCCTTGGCCTGCACGCCGTTGTGGCAGGTGTCGCAGGTGCCTGTCCCCACCGCGTTGGCCGGCGAGTGGGCGAAGGTGGCCGAGGCCCAGGACGACGTGCTGCGGTGGCAGCTCTCGCAGTTGCCGGTCACGCCGATGTGCACGCCGGTGTTGGGCTTGACGGCGATGTGGCAGGTCGCGCACTGGCTGGTCACGGTGATGCTGGCGTGCAGCCGCGCGGGCGTCCACGACAGGTAGCCGGCCTTGTGGCAGGTGTCGCAGTTGGTGATCGCCACGCCGGTCAGCGACTGGTAGGGCACATGCGTTGCCGGACGTCCGTCGGCCGGCGGGTAGCTGCCGCTGTGGCAGGTGCTGCACTGGTTGGTGACGACCACCTGGCTGTGCGTGAAGCGGTGCGGCTTCCAGCCGGTCGTCGTGTGGCAGCTGATGCAGTTGGTGGCGGCCACGGGGATGTGCGTCATCGGCTTGCCGGTCGCGCCACTGCCGTTGTGACAGGTGGTGCAGTTGGTCGCCGTGGTGAAGGTGCTGTGGTTGACCGCCGTGCTGGCGGCCCAGCTGGTGGTCGACTTGTGGCAGGTGTCGCACTGCGCGGTCGTCACCAGGTGGGTGGCCGACTTGCCGCTGGCGTTGTTGCCGTTGTGGCAGGTCGAGCAGGTGTTGGCCACCACCATCTGGCTGTGGTTCCAGCTGCTGGGCGTCCAGGTGGTCGTGCTGTGGCAGGACGTGCAGTTGAGCGTGCCAGTGGTGATGTGGCGGGCCGTCTTGCCGGTGGCGGTCGTGCCGTTGTGGCAGGTCGAGCAGTTGGTCGCGGCCGAGAAGGTGCTGTGGTCGACCTTGGTGCTGGCCGTCCAGCTGGCGGTCGACTTGTGGCAGGTGTCGCACTGCGCCGTCGTCACCAGGTGGGTGGCCGACTTGCCGCTGGCGTTGTTGCCGTTGTGGCAGGACGAGCAGGTGTTGGCCACGGCCATCTGGCTGTGGTTCCAGCTGCTGGGCAGCCAGCCGCGGGTGCTGTGGCAGCTGGTGCAGTTGAGCGAGCCGGTGGCGATGTGACGGGCGGTCTTGCCGGTCGCGCTGCTGCCGTTGTGGCAGCTCGCGCAGTTGGTGGCGGCGGTGAAGGTGCTGTGGTCGGTGCCGGTCGCGGGCAGCCAGGCGGTGGTGCGGTGGCAGGTGTCGCAGCTGGCGGTCGTGGCGATGTGGTTGGTCGGCTTGCCCGGTGCGTTGCGGGTGTTGTGGCAGGTCGCGCAACTGCCGCGGGCGACGCCGGCATGGCTGAAGCGCGCACCGCTGAAGGACTGGCTGGTGTGGCAGGTCTGGCAAGGCGCCGTGGTCGGGATGTGGTTGGCCGACTTGACGGTGTTGTTGCGGGCCAGCCGGCTGCCACTGGTGTGGCAGGTCTGGCAGTCGCGCGGCGTGCCCTTGAACACACCGTTGACGTGGCAGGACTCGCAGCGCTCGCGTGCATGGGCACCGCTCAGCACGAAGCCGGTGCGGTTGTGGTCGAAGTCGCGGCCCATGGTCTGGGCCTGCGCGGCGGGGGCGATCAGGCCGCTGGCGACGAGCACCAGCAGGGCCAGCAGGTGCCGCAGCAGCGACATCAGGTCAGGCGTTCGGGGCTGGTTCATGAGGGACTCCGGTTCGATCGGGCGGGCTTCTGTGCGGGTGCGACGGGCGCGGCGGGTGCGGCGGGTGCGGCCGATGCCGCCGGTGCCGCCGGTGTCGCCGATGTAAAGGCAGGCGCCGGACTCATGCTGCGGTTGACGATGCGTTTCCACCGGTCGACCACGTGGCACTGCTCGCAGCGGTTGCCGAAGGCGCCGTCGTGCACGTCGTCCTTGCGGTGGCAGGCCACGCAGGTGGTGCCGGTCGGGGCGACCTTCTTGCCGGTCGGTGCCGGCCGGCTGTGGCAGGTGATGCAGGCGACCTTGGCGTGCGGGCCTTCCAGCCGGTAGCTGGTCTGGCGGTCATGGTCGAAGTTCCAGATGCCCCAGGACCGCGTGTTGTGGCAGCTCTCGCAGCCCACGCCCAGCGTCAGTTTGTGCTTGTCGGCCTTCTTGTGGCAGCTGTAGCAGTCCATCGGCGCGTCCTTGAAGCGCGCGCCGGTGGTGTGGCAGTCCTTGCAGACGGTGGTGATGTGGCGGCCGGTGAGCGGGAAGCGCGTCTTGGCGTGGTCGAAGCCGATGGTGGTCTTCCAGGTCTTGTCGGTGTGGCAGTTCTCGCAGCGCGGGCCGAGCTGGCCTTCGTGCTTGTCGTCCTTCTTGTGACAGCTCAGGCAGTCCAGCGGCGTCTTGCGCATCTCCTTCAGGCTCTTGTGGCAGGCCTTGCATTCGAGCTTGGGCACGGCATGGCCGTTGCGCAGCGGGAACTGGGTCTTGTCGTGGTCGAACTTGCCCTTGGTGGTCTTCCAGTCGCGCTCGCCGTGGCAGGCACCGCAGTCGCGGCCCAGGGTCTTCTCGTGCTTGTCGTCCTTCTCGTGACAGCCGATGCAGTCCTTGGGGGCCTCGTTGAAGACCTGCGACTTGTGGCAGGCCTTGCACTCGGCCTCGATGTGCTTGCCCAGCAGCGGGAACTTGGTCTTGTCGTGGTCGAACTTGCCCTGGTCCTTCCAGCCGCGTTCGTTGTGGCAGGACGCGCAATCCTTGCCCAGCGTGCCCTTGTGCTTGTCATCCTTGACGTGGCAGCTCAGGCAATCGCTCTTGACCGGGTTCTTGTAGAGGTGGCCGGTGTGGCAGGCCTTGCATTCGAGCGGCTTGTGCTTGCCCTTGAGCAGGTACTTGGTGTCGACGTCATGGTTGAAGGTGCTGGGCTTCCAGGCCTTGGCGTTGTGGCAGCTCTCGCACTTCTCGCCGTACTGGCCCTGGTGACCGCGACGGCCCTTGATCAGCTGTTCGTCGTCCTTGCGGTGACAGCCGATGCAGGTGCGCGGCGTCTCGCGGTAGTTGCTGTCGCGGTGGCAATCGCCGCACTTGGCATCGGCGTGTTTGTCCTTGAGCGCAAAGCGGGTCTTGTCGTGGTCGAAGGTGGTCTTCTTCCAGTCGCTTTCGGTGTGGCAGTCGGCACACTTCGGGCCCAGCGAGCCTTTGTGGGTGTCGTCCTTCTTGTGGCAGGACAGGCAGTCCTGCGGCGCCTCGCGCCACTTCTTGCCGGGCAGGTGGCAGCTCTTGCACTCGGTCTTGATGTGCGCGCCGCGCAGCGTGTAGTCGGCCAGGCCGGTGTGGTCGAAGGTCTTGGGATCGAACTCGACGATGCGTGCGTTGCGGCCCTTGTGGTCGGTGTGGCAGTCGCGGCACGGCGCTGGCTCGGCGGCCAGCTTGCGGCCGTGGAAGCCGGCCTTGTCGCGCACGTCCGCGCCAATGTCCTTGTGGCAATCGATGCACAGGCGGTCCTGCGCGTTGCGGTCGAACTTGACGTGGCAGCTCTTGCACTCGGCCTCGGCCTTGGCGTGCGACTGCACCACCTTGCCGGGCGACAGCACCGACTCGATGCCCTGGGCCCGGGCGACGCCCGTGCCCGCCAGCATCGCCAACATGGCCAGGATCACGAGGACCAGGCCGGCGACCCCGCGCCGGAGCAAGGCCCATCCCGCCTGCGCGCCCTTCAAGAGGGCGCGCAGCGGATGGCAGGGGCGGTGCACATCGGACATCAGTAGGCGTGCACCGCGATCACGTGCACGACGCCCGCGATCACCAGCAGGAACACGAAGGGGATGTGGGCCACGTGCCAGAGCGCGAAGACACGCTCCCAGGCGGCGAACAGCGCCACCCGCATCACCGCCACAAAGTAGGACACCAGCGAGCGGCGCGCCTGACGCTGGCGCTGGCGCAGCAGGCTGCCCTGCCAGTTCTGTTCACGCGCCAGCACACGCAAGGCCAGTCGGATGTCGCGCTGGGCCTTCAGGCGCACCGACCAGCTGCGCACCGGCAGCACCAGCAGCAGGCGCAGCCAGTGGCGGCCGGCACCGGCCTTGACCGAGCCACGCTCGACCACGTCGGCCTCGAAGGCGTTGAGGGATTCCTGCACCTGCGGCGCAAACCACAGCATGGAGCGGCGCTCGCCATCGAAGCCCATCTGTCGCCGCAATTCGCCCAGGGCATTGCGTTCTGCGACGAGGCCACGGTTGACGCGCACGTACAGGAATCGGCCGATCACGCCGCTCGCGGCGACGATGCACATGCTGTAGAGGGCGGCGGCGGCATTCATCGAGCCGACCTGGAAGCCGCAGTGCAGCAAGATGAGCAGCGGCCCGCCGATGCCCAGCACCATGTGGCCGGCCAGCCAGACCTTGGGCGAGCCCCAGCCGCGCATCGCGCGCACATGCTTGCGCAGCGGATAGAGCAGCAGCAGCAACATCATCGAGCCGCCCACGACCCCGAGCCAGTAACCGATGTCGTCGCCGGCTGTGAAAAAACCGCGCCGGCTGATTTCCCAAGCCCCACCCAACAGGGTGCCCAAGGTGACCAGGACCGAGGCATTGCGCTGTCCGCGCTGACGCGCCGGCGCGTTCGTGTCTGCACGCGCCGATGAGCCGGCGTCGGCCTGCGGACGGGCCGTGACCTGGCCGGCATGGGCCGGATGCGAGGCGGACAGTGCAGTGCTCACGGGCGGATTCCTGTAGGTCGGGAGAGCGGCGATCAGACGGGGCCAGGCACGTCACTTGGGGGTTGGCACCCGAACTGATCTCGCTCAATGGAACGATTTCCCAGGATCCTAGGGTCGGTGCATGAAACCTCGCTGAAGCCAGCGGTGAACAAAGGTAAGGCGGGACACAGGTGAAGGAAGTCTGAACCGTCACGTGTGGCGGGCCCTTGACACCGCCGCAGCCCCACGCCGATGCCTCGGATGCTGCATTGCAGCAGGGAGAATTCGTGGAATCCGGCACGGGTGGTCGCCGGAAAAGCAGGCGCTTTTCCATCTTGTCGGGGGTCAAATCCCCCAAATGGGTGGACCCGATCGGTGCCGCTGCGATGCAGTTGTTACATGTTCACGCGTCGGGGCGCACACGCTCGGCGACCCAGACCGCGTGGCGACCCGACTGCTTGGCGGCGTAGCAGGCCAGATCGACCGCGTGCATCAGCACATCGGGCTCGCGCAGGGGCGGCTCGATGACCAGCACACCGACGCTGGCCCCGACCTGCAGCAGGTGCTCGCCCCAGGGCAGGCGGATCTGCTCGATCGCCTGCTGCAGCTTGTGCGCCAGACGTTCGGCCGCCGGCGGATCGCAGGCGTCGAGCAGGACCGCGAACTCGTCGCCACCCAGCCGCGCCACGCACTCGTCGCGGCGCAGGCTGCTGTCCAGAGCCCGCGCGACCGCCCGGAGCATCTCGTCGCCGGCGGCGTGGCCGGCGCTGTCGTTGACCTGCTTGAACAGGTCCAGGTCGATGAACAGCAGCGCCGCACCCGACCAGGGCAAGGACTGCTGTTCGGCCAGCCGCTGGCGGTCGACCAGTGCCGCCAGCGAACGCTCGAACTGACGCCGGTTGATCAGCCCGGTCAACGCGTCGTGGCTGGCGCTCCATGCCAGCTCGCGCTGGTCGGCACGCTCGCGGGTGACGTCGCGCAGCAGCCAGATGGTGCCGGCGCCCGAGTCGCTTGGATCGACCGGCCGCCCGACCAGCTCGCCGATGAAGCGACCACCGTCGCGCCGGACGAACTCGTGGTCGCCGCTGTAGCGTCGCCCTTCGGCAAAGGCCTGCACCACCTTCGGTCCGAGCCCGGCGTACTCCTCGTCGGAGGCATAGATCAGCCGGGCCGTCTCGCCGACCAGGCCGCCGGGTGGATGGCCAAACAGGCGGCAGAACTCATCGCTGACCAGCTCGAAGGTGCGCGAGCGGGTGAAGGCCAGACCGATCGGTGCGGTGCTCATGACCGATCTCAGCTTGACCAGCAGCTCGGCATTGCTGGCCTCGGCACGGACCTGTTCCTGCAACGCGGCGCGCAGCGCGTGCTCCAGCTCGCCGACCTCGCCGCTGGCATCGGGCCAACCCTGTTCGAGCGGAGGGCCACCCGGCCCAAGCAGGCGGGTGCGGTCTTCCAGCCGGGAGAGCGGCCGCAGCAACCACGTCACCCAGGCCCAGAGCAGCAGCATGGCCAGCAGCGCCATCAAGGCACCAAAGGCGATCGCCTCGCGCACGCCGGAGCGCAGGCCACCGAGCAGCGCATCGGAGCTGGCGACGCGGAAGATCATCCAGTCCGGCCCGGGCACGCCCGCTGCGGCGACGACGTAGCCGGCGTCGCTGTAGGCCTCGGGCATCGGCTCGATCGGACGCCCCGCCCTCACCCACCGCGCGGCCGCCAGGCGCAGGCCGGGCACCTCGTCGATCTGGCGCAGCACGACGGCGGGATCCGGGTGTGCGAGCACGAGGCCGCTGGCGTCGGTGATGATCGTCTGCATCACGGCGGGATCCGCGGCCATCTGGGTGCTGAGGCCGTAGAGCAGATCGCTGGAATTCAGCTTCAGGGTGCCCAGCAGCACCGCCCGCAGCTGGCCATCGGCGCCCAGCACCGGCATCGTCAAGGCGACGATCGCCTCGCGCGAGACGCGGCCGATCAGCGGCTCGGAAATCATCGGCCGACCCTGGTGGCGGGTGGCCAGGAAATAGGCCCGGTCGCCGATGTGGATGTCAGGGTGGCCGATGTCCGCCCCGTTGCGCAGCACCAGCACGCGGCCATCCAGGTCGACCAGCGCGATGGTCGAGAACAGCGTGGCCAGCACCTGGCGCTGGCTCATGTAGCGCTGCTGGGCCAGCCGGTCGTGCAGGACCAGGTCGTCGACCGGCTGGGCAGCCGCCCGCAAGGCCAGCTGCAGCCGCACCACGCGGTCACGCAGCAGGACCGCGAGGTGATCGACATTGGCCGCCTCGTTGTCGAGCACCGCCTGTTCGCTGTGCAGCGCCCCGCGCTGCACCACCACCGTGGTGACGGCGATCACGCTGACGGCGATCAGGGCCCCACAGGCCAGCGCCAGCTGCAGCCGCAAGGAGCCGAACCACGGCGCCAGCTGGCGCGGCGCTCGCCGCAGCAGCGCTCGAACACGGATCAGGGGTAGGGACCAGAGGGACACGAAGGCAGTGTAGGGACGCCCTGAGGCGTCGCCACCGGGATCAGACCAGCTTGAAGCTCGCCACCGTGTCATCCAGCCGCTCGCCCTCGGCGCTGAGCGCGTTCGAGGCCAGCGCCATCTGGTCGACCAGGCGGTGGTTCTCCTGGGTCAGCTCGCCCAAGCGGCGCAGCTCGGCGAGGATTTCCTGCGAGCTGGTCTGGCCGGCGCGGGTCAGGCCCACGATCTGCTGCATCTCGTCGTGGATGCGTTCGACCTGGCTGTCGGTCTGGCGCAGCGCCTGTGCCGCCTCGCCGGCCAGCACATGGCCCTGGGCAATGTCGTCGGTCGAGCCGGAGATGATCTCGCCGATGCGGCGGGCCGACTCGGCGCTGCGGCCGGCCAGGCTGCGGACCTCCTGGGCGACGACCGCAAAGCCGCGCCCGGCCTCGCCCGCCTTGGCCGCCTCGATCGAGGCGTTGAGCGCCAGGATGTTGGTGCGGAAGGCAAGGTTGTCGATGAGCGCGACGATCTCGACGATCTCGCGGCTGCGGCTTTGCAAGGCCTGCATGCGGTGATCGAGCTGCGTCATCTGGTGGCGTGCATGGGCAGCGTCGAGGCGCATGCGCTGCACCACCGCCTCGGCCTCGTCCACGCGCAGGCCGCTGGCATCGAGCTGCTCGATGTACTGGCCGACCCCCGCCAGCACCTGGTCGATGGCCGCCGCCGCCGCCGCTGTGCGACGTGCCAAGTCGTGGTTGCCAGCGGCGATCTCGCGCGAGGCGTGCGAGGACGCCGCCACACCTTGACGGACCACCGCGAACAGGTCGGCCAGACGGCCCAGCGACTGGCCGAGCGAGTGCATCGCATGCGCCACCTCGTCGCGCCCCCAGGGCTGGGGCCGCATGCTGAGGTCGCCACTGGCCATGCGACCGACCTGCTCCTTCAGATGGGTCAAGCCGCCATGGGTGACGCGGTAGAAGGACAGCAGCATGTAGAGCGCCAGCGCCAGACAGAAGCCGATGCTCATCAGCAGCAGGGTCATTTCCTGCGGGTCATGGGGCTGGTGCTCAAAGAGCCGGTGCAGGGCCAGCGCGAGCGGCAGCATGAAGGCGGTGGCCAGCAGGGTGGCCTTGCCACGCACCGACATCGCCCGCATCAGGCGCACGCCCGGCGCGTAGATGCCGTGGTAGCGGAAGTAGTTGCGCAGGGCGGTGCTCGCGCCGTCGTGACCTCGTCGGTCGGCGTCACCCGCGTCAAGACCGGCGGCGGGATCCGGGTGGGTCGGGCTCAGGTCAGGCGGCGATGGCGCCACGAGGTTCATCGACATCCAACTTCCTTGGTGGGTGGGTGGGTGGGTGAGTGGCTGAGCGGCGCGCGCGACAGATGGACGCCAGCACAGACCCGATGAAGCGATTCTTCCGTGACGCCTGTCCACCGATACCTGAGAAGTAAACGGTTCCGCCGGCCGATATCCGGGCATCGCCGGGGGCCTTACCGCCCGACAGTTGAACCTGAGCGCTTCGGCATGCCCGTCCGGCAGGCAGGTTGGATGCGACCCACGACAACGGTTTTTTCAGATGGAGAGCGCGCACATGGTCTCTTGCACACGCCAACGCGGCCCGCTCCCGACACGGGGGCTGCGTTGACACACGACAAGACTTCCCGCACGGCCTCCGGCGCCGCCCGGACCGGCGCGACTCGGACCGGCATTGACCTGCTGGCCACCAGCGGCTGCCTGCTGGTCGCCGGCGTCGCCGTTGCCGCCCCCGCATGGCCGATCGGCGTGGGGCTGGCCTTGTCCGGCGCCCTCTTGACCGGCTGGCTGGTGCGCCGCCAGCGCGGCAACGGCCACCGGCCGGGCGACGCCGCCGGCAGCGCCGAAGACAGCGGCGCGCGCCTGATGGTCAGCCAGGTCGTGCCGGTCTGGAAGCGCCACATCGACGCCTCGCGCAACGAGGCCGGCCAGAAGATCGACGCGCTGCTGCAGGCCTTCTCCAGCCTGTCCGACGGCCTGTCGGTGGCTGCCCGCGAGGTCGAGGGCAGCTCGATGAGCCTGCGCGCGGGCACCACCGACGAGCTGGTCGACACCCACCGCGACGCGATCGACGGCCTGCTCGGCCCGATGCAGGAAGCGACCCGCCAGCGCCAGGCCATGGTCGAGGAAATCGCCGGCCTGCACGACGAACTTCACGCCCTGCAGCGCCTGGTCAAGGACGTTCGCCAGATCGCGGCCAACACCGGTCTGGTGGCGCTCAACGCCTCGATCGAGGCCCACCGCGCCGGCCGCGAAGGCCAGGGCTTCGCGGTGGTCGCGCAGGAGGTCCGTTCACTCTCGGGCCAGTGCGACCGCAACGGCGCCCAGCTGGCCCAGCGCATCCAGTCGCTGGCCGAACGCATCGAGCGCACCCGCAACCAGGCCATCGCCCAGACCCGCTCCGACGAGGAGATCGAGCTGCGCGCCCGCCTGCAGGCCCGAGACGTCGTCACCGTGCTGGTGCGCGACCTGTCGCGCTCGCTGGCGTCCTCGCGCGAGTTGCAGTCGCTGAGTTCGCGGCTGGGCCAGGACCTCGAACAGATCTTTGTGGGCTTCCAGTTTCAGGACCGGCTGACGCAGATGCTCGATGCCATCGGCAACGACATGAACCGCTTCGCCACCTGGATCGAGACGCACCAGGACGCCACCCACGCCGACGCGGCACGCTGGCTGGAAGACCTGGAGCAGACCTACACGATGGAAGAACAGCGCAACCACCACCACGGCACCGTGGACATCCAACGCACCAGCGGTGTCGAGTTCTTCTGACCCGCCACCAACCTCAACGACAAGGAGATCTGCCATGGGCAGCAAGAACGTGATGGTCATCGACGACTCCAGCAGCTTCCGCACCGTGGTGGCGCTGGCCCTCAAGCGTGTCGGCTACGGCGTGGTCGAGGCCAGCGATGGGCAGGACGCCCTGCGCAAGCTCGCCACCAGCCCCGTCGACCTGCTGGTCTGCGACGTGAACATGCCCGGCATGGACGGCCTGAGCTTCGTGCGCCAGCTGCGCACCCAGCCCAAGCATGGCCGCACCCCGGTGGTCATGCTGACCACCGAGACCAGCGAGGCGAAGAAGGCCGAAGGCCGCGCCGCCGGGGCCAATGCCTGGATCACCAAGCCCTTCCAGCCCTCCAAACTGGTGGAGCTGGTCACCTCGTTCTTCAAGGAGTAAGACGACATGAGCAAGACCGTCATGGTCGTGGACGACTCGAGCAGCTTCCGCACCGTCGTGAAGCTGGCGCTGCAGAAGGCCGGCTACGCGGTCGTCGAGGCCGGCGATGGCAAGGACGCGGTGGCCAAGCTCACCGGCCAGAAGATCAACCTGATCGTCTGCGACGTGAACATGCCGCAGATGGACGGCCTGACCTTCCTGCGCCACATCAAGACGCTGGCGGCCTACAAGTTCACCCCGGTGATCATGCTGACGACCGAGAGCCAGGAGGCCAAGAAGGCCGAGGGCCGTGCGGCCGGCGCCCGCGCCTGGATCACCAAGCCCTTCCAGCCCTCGCAGCTGGTCGAGGCCGTCCACAAGCTCTGCGTCTGAGGCCGGCCGTGACCCATGCGCTGCACGCACTGAGCGGCGACCTCGACATCCAGCAGGCCATGGCCCAGCGCGAGGCCCTGCTGGCCATCGTCGCAAGCCATGCGGCGAGCACGCCCGAGGCCGACCTGGCACTGGACCTCAGCGCCGTCACCACCTGCGACAGCAGCGGCGTGCAGCTGCTGCTGGCCACCCGCAACACGCTCAAGCTCGGCGGTGCGCAGCTGCGCATCGTGCAGGCGAGCGCCGTGGTGCGCGACGTCCTGCAGACCTTCGGCCTGCAGTCGCTGCTGGCCACGCCCGCATCGACGCCCGCATCGACGCCCGCTCCGTCAGCCTGACCCCCAGGACACCCGATGAACGACGACGACGAGATCCTTGCCGCAGCCCGCGACGGCTTCCTCGAAGAGGCCGACCAGCTGCTGCAGCAGTTCGAGGACGCGCTGCTCGGGCTGGAGTCCGCGCCCGACGACCACGAGCTGCTCAACGCCGCCTTCCGCGCCGCACACACCATCAAGGGCACCGCCGGTCTGTTCGGCTGCGAGGCCGTGGTTGCCTTCACCCACGAGGTGGAGACGCTGATGGAGTCGCTGCGCAGCGACGCGCTCGCCTTTGGCGACGAGGTCGCCGCCGCCCTGCTGCTCTCGCGTGACCAGATGGGCCGGCTGCTGCTGGAGGTGCGTGCCGGCCGTCAGGGCCTGGCCGACTGCGACGCCGAGGTGCAGGCGCACAGCGCGACGCTCGGCGCCGAGCTGCGTCGCCTGATGGGCCAAGGTCCGGTGGTGGCGGGTGTAGCGGTGATGGCCGCGAAGGCGTCCGAGGCGACGCCGGAGTCGACCCCTGCCGGCCCGGCGGCCAACGCAGCCGACCCGGCCACGCTGGCCCTGGCCGACCGGCCCGGACACGGCCTGTGGCTGCTGTCGCTGCGCTTCGGCGCGGACGTGCTGCGCAACGGCCTGGACCCGCTCGCCTTCATCCGCTACCTGACCACGCTCGGCACGGTCGAGGCGATCGACACGGTCGCCGACGGCCTGCCGGCCCTGGCCGAGCTGGACCCGGAGTCCTGCCACCTCGGCTTCGAGATCCGCCTGGCCAGCACCGCCAGCCGCGAGGCCATCGAGCAGGTCTTCGAGTTCGTGCTGGACGACTGTTCGCTGGAGATCCTGGCGCCGGACGCCGACACCCAGGCCCATGACGCCCTGCTGGACCTGCGCAGCGCCGGCGAGAGCGAGGCCCGCCGCGCGCTGCTGCAGCGCTGGCTGGCGCTCGGCATCGTGCTGCCGCTGCGCCGCACCGACGGCGCCGGCACGCTGGACCTCGCCGAGGTGCTGGACGTGATGGACGCGGTCGAGGCTGGCAGCCCTGCGGCGGCCGTCGCCGCGATCGACATCGAGCGCCGTGGCACGGCCGATCGCCGCGCCAACGAGCCCGAGCGACGCCACGCTGGCCCGGACCGCCGCCACGAGGCACCGTCGGCCAAGAAGCCCGACAAGCGCGGCGATGAGAACCGCTACCTGCGCGTGTCGGCCGACAAGCTCGACCACCTGATCGACCTGATCGGAGAACTGGTGATCGCCGGCTCGGGGGCCCAGCTGGTCGCCCAGCGCGAGAACTCGCCCGGCTTCACCGAGGCCGCGCAACGCATCCACGACCTGGTGCAGGAAGCCCGCGACGGCGCGCTCAGCCTGCGCATGGTGCCCATCGGCGAGACCTTCGCGCGCTTCCAGCGTGTCGTGCGCGACGTCAGCAAGACGCTGGGCAAGGACGTCGCCCTGGAGATCACCGGCGGCGACACCGAACTGGACAAGGCCATGGTCGAGTCCATCGCCGACCCGCTGATGCACCTGGTGCGCAACAGCCTGGACCACGGCATCGAATCGGCCGATGACCGCATCGCCAGCGGCAAGTCCGGCCGCGGCCGGCTGGCCCTGAACGCCTACCACGAGAGTGGCCAGATCGTCATCGAGGTCAGCGACGACGGCCGTGGCCTGGCGCGTGATCGCATCTTCGCCAAGGCGGTCGAACGTGGCTTGATCCCCGAGGACGCCGTGATGAGCGCCGCCGAGGTCAACCAGCTGATCTTCGCGCCGGGGTTCTCCACCGCCGACAAGGTCACCGACATCTCCGGGCGCGGTGTCGGCATGGACGTGGTCAAGCGCAACATCGACGCGCTGCGCGGCCAGATCCACATCGCCAGCGAGGTCGGCCGCGGCACCACGATGCAGATCCGCCTGCCGCTGACGCTGGCCATCATCGACGGCTTCCTGACCAGCGTCGGCGACGTGCACTACGTGCTGCCGCTGGAGACCGTGGTCGAGTGCATCGAGACCCCGCCGGCCTGCCGCAGCGACGCCGATTCGCGCCTGAGCGGCTGCTTCGACCTGCGTGGCGAGGTGCTGCCCTGGGTGGACCTGAGGACCTGCTTCGGCGTGGCGGGCAACCGTCCGGCACGCCAGAGCATGCTGCTGGTGCGCACGTCCACCGGCAAGGTCGGCCTGATGGTCGACCGACTGCTGGGCGAGCACCAGACCGTGCTCAAGCCGCTCGGCCGCATCTTCCAGCACCTGCCCGGTATCGCGGGATCGACCATCCTGGGCAGCGGCGAGGTCGCGCTGGTGATCGACGTGCCCAGCCTGATGACCCATGTGACGCCGCAGCGCGGCGGGCACGCCGCCGCACTGGCTCACGCCACGAGCCAGGGCCGTCCGATCGCCCACCCCTGAATGCCAGAACACCGGATCGCCCGAACGCTTGACCACAAGAGCCGCCAGAGCCGCAACAGCCGCAGAAGCCGCAAACCCGATTCCTTCGAACACGCCCACCACAACGACATGCACCGAGACCCCACCATGCGCATCCCACCAACGTCACGCCTGAGCACCTACACCGCCTTGCTGGCGCCGATCGCGGCACTGGCCGCCGGGCATGCCGGTGTCCTGACGCCGACGCTGGGTGGTGGCCTGCTGGCCGTCGCGGCGGCTGCACTGGCGGGCGTCTCGACCTGGGCGGCCGCACAGTCCGGCGCCCGCTCGGCCGCCACGCTGGAGGCCCTGCAGTCCGAGGCTGCCGCGCAGGCCGACCAGCTGGTCACGCTGCAGGCCGCGCATGACGAACACGCCGATCGTGGTGACCAGCTGCAGCAGCTGATCGCCTGCTGCAGCAGCGCCATGGGCACCTGCCGCAGCGACGGCACGCTGGCGGTCGTCAGCCCGGCGCTGCAGGCCCTGCTTGACCAGGTGCATGCCCGCCGGCCCAGCGCATCGGCCCATGCCGGCGCTGAACGTGGCACCTGGGTGGGTCAGCGACTGAGCCAGCTGTTCGGCGGTGCGGGCGCACGCATCGACCTGGGCGCGGAGCGCCAGCACATCGAGGCCCACGGCCTGACGCTGGAACTGTCGCTCACGCCGATGCACGATGCTGCCGGCCAACGCGCCGGCCTGCTGTGCGAATGCCGCGACCTGACGGCCAGCCTGCGCGCACAGGCTGAGTCGCAAGCCCGTGCCGCCACCGAACAGGCCGAGCGCGAAGCCGGCCTGCGCATCCGTCAGGCCCTCGACGCCGCCGCGATGCCGGTGCGCATCGCCGATGCCGACGGCACCATCGTCTACCTCAACGATGCGCTGCGGCAGATCCTGCGCCGCGACGCCGCCGCCTTCCGCCAGGACCTGCCCGGCTTCGACCCGGAGGCCGTGCTGGGCGCCTCGGTGGGCGTGTTCTACAAGGACCCGCAAGCGGCGGTGGCGCGCCTGCGCGGCCTGACCCAGCGGGTCCAGACCCGCATGGTGCTGGGCGGGCGGACCTACGAGGTCATCACCACGCCGGTGCGCGATGCCAGCGGCAAGACGCTGGGCAGCGTCGGCCAGTGGTCAGACCTGACCGACCAGCTGGCCGCCGAACAGGCCCTGACGACGCTCGCAGAAGCCGCCGCCGCTGGCGACTTCTCGGCCCGCGTGACCCTGACGCGCGCCGAAGGCTTCTACCGCAGCCTGGGCGACATGCTCAACCGGGTGATGGACGGCGTCGGCCTGACGCTGGGCCAGGTGCGCGAGGCCGCTGCGCGGCTGTCGATCGCGGCCTCGCAGGTCAGTGGCACCTCGCAGTCGCTGGCCCAGTCGGCCTCGGAGCAGGCCGCCAGCATGGAAGAGACCAGCGCGTCGCTGCAAGAGATGTCGGGCAGCGTGGCCGACAACACCCGCAGCGCGCGACAGACCGATGAGATCGCCACCCGTGCGGCCCAGGAAGCGACCCAGGGCGGCAGCGCCGTGTTGCAGACCGTCGAGGCGATGAAGGCGATCGCCACGCGCATTTCCATCATCGACGACATCGCCTACCAGACCAATCTGCTGGCGCTCAACGCCGCCATCGAGGCCGCCCGGGCCGGTGACCACGGCAAGGGCTTTGCGGTCGTCGCCGCCGAGGTCCGCAAGCTGGCCGAACGCAGCCAGGTCGCCGCCCGCGAGATCGGCGAGCTGGCCAGCGACAGCGTCGGCATGGCCGAACAGGCCGGCGCGCTGCTGCAGCAGATGCAACCCTCGATCGCCCGCACCTCCACGCTGGTGCAGGACATCGCCCGCGCCTCGCAGTCGCAGGCCGATCAGGTCCACCAGCTGCATGCGGTGATGGACCAGGTCAGCCAGGCGACCCAGATCAGCGCCGCCTCCGCCGAGGAGCTGTCGGCCACCGCCGACGAACTCGACGACGAGGCCAGCCAGCTGCAGCACCTGATCTCGCAGTACCGCTTGAGCGCACCGCCCGCACCGGCCCCCGCCGCCAGCGGACGCCGCAGCCCTTCATCCCAGACCCACAGCCCGCAAGCCGTGCGTGCCTGACGGCCGCCCTGCTGGCTCGACGCGCCACCGTTCACACCTATTCCGCACCCCACTCGGGAGACCGCCATGACCCAGACCCCCGCCACCCACCGCCCCCAGCGCCTGTTCGCGCCGGTGACCCCGCTGCTCCAGCGCATGACGCTGGGCGCCAAGTTCGCGCTGGTCACCACCGTGCTGACCGTGCCCTTGCTGGCCCTGCTGGGTGCCATGGTGGTCAAGCAGAACGCCGACCTCGACTACACCCGCGGCGAACTGGCGGCCACGCCGCTGGCCAATGAGTTGATCGACGCGGCCGACCCGGTTCGGGCCTTCCGCTCGGCCCTCAAGCTGGCGGCCAGCAAGGTCGACGGCGCCGAGACGCTGGTGGAGGGCCGTCGCCAGCAGCTCGCGGCCGACCTGGCCATGATCGACAAGGCCGTGGCCAGTTCGGAAGCGGCGGCTCACCCCGAGTTCGCAAGCCTCTGGAAGGACACCCGCACGCAGATCGAGCAGTTCACGCGCCTGAACGGCCAGACCGACCCGACCCTGCTGGACGCGGCGTACAACACGCTGGCCGGGCAGTTGGCGACGTTGACACACGGCGTGCTGGACCGTTCGGGCGTGCTGCTCGAACCCGAGGCCGGCCCCTACTTCCTGCAGGACGCCGCCTTCAACCGCATCGTGCCCTTCCTGGACGCCTTGGCCATGCTGCGCGACGCCGCCATCCACCCGGTCGCCGCCGGTCAGGTCGATGCCGCCGACGTGGCCCGGATCGAGGCCATCAGCCATGAGCTGAGCACGACGGAAGAGGGCCTCAAGCGTGCCATGGCCGCCTACGAGCGCAACGGCCTGAGCGCCCCCGAGGGCTGGACCGAAGCGATGACCGCCGTCGACGGCTTCAAGGCCAAGGTCCGGCAGATGGCCGTGGTCGGGCCGACGCGGGTGGACCCGAACGCGCTGTTCGACGCCAGCAACATGGTGCAGGAGAAGATCTTCGCGTTCCACGATGCGGCCGTCACCAGCCTGAACGAGCAACTGCAGGGCCGCGTCGAGCGTATCAGCCGCGAGCGCATGACCATGATCGGCCTGTCGGCCGCTGGCCTGCTGGCCGCGCTCTACCTCTACAGCGCGACGGTCGGCTCGATCCGCCGCTCGGCCCGCCTGCTGCGTGAGGACGCCGGCCGCATCGCCGTCGGTGCGCTGGACCAGCCGGTCCACAGCAGCGGCCGCGACGAGTTCGCGCAGATCGCGCAATCCTTCGAACAGGCCCGCCACACCCTGACCCAGCTGATCGGCGAGATGAACCGCATGGCGGCCGAGCATGAGGCGGGCGACATCGACGTCAAGATCGACGCCCAGCGCTACCAGGGCGACTACGCCCGCATGGCCAGTGGCATCAACGGCATGGTGGCCGGTCACCTGGGCACGCAGCTGCAAGCGCTGGGTGTCGTGCAGGCCTTCGGCGAGGGTGACTTCGACATGCCGCTGGCCACCTTCCCCGGCAAGAAGCGTTTCGTCAACGAGGCCATCGAGCCGGTGCGCGAACGCCTGCGCGAGGCCGCTGCTGCGGCGGCCGAGAACCTGCGCATCCGCATGGCGCTGGACGGCGTGCCCAGCGCCGTGCTGATCGCCGACGGCGACGGCGTGATCCGCTACAACAACGATGCCGGCCGCTCGCTGCTGGCCCGCATCGAGCCGGACCTGCGCAGCCAGCTGCCGAACTTCGAGGCCAGCCGCCTGGTCGGCCAGAGCTACGACGTCTTCCACGCCGACCCGGTGGCGCAACGCCGGCTGATCGAGAACCTGCGGGCCACCGAGCGCCGCCAGTGGACGGTTGGCAAGGTCACGGTCGCGCTGGCCACCAGCCCGATCGCCGATGCGAACGGACGGCGTGTCGGCACGGTCTTCGAATGGACCGATCGCACCGAGGAGGTCAAGCTCGAAGAGGCCGTCACCCAGGTGGTGCAAGGTGCCGCCCGCGGCGACTTCGCCAACCGCATCGACACGGCCAGCGCCACCGGCTTCTACAAGACGCTGGGCGACGGCATCAACACGGTGGTCAGCACGACCGAGACCAACCTCAACGTCTTCAGCGATGCGCTGACCCGCATCTCCGATGGCGACCTGAGCCGCACAGTCGAGGGCGAGTTCGAGGGCATCTTCGAACGCCTGCAGGGTGACCTGAACCAGATGATTGCGCAGCTGGTCACGACCATCGCGCAAGTCAATGCGGCCAGCCAGTCGCTGACCGCTGCGGCCAACCAGGTGTCGAGCACCTCGCAGTCGCTGTCGCAGTCGGCCTCCGAGCAAGCCGCGAGCATCGAGCAGACCAGCGCCTCGCTGCAGGAGATGGCGTCGTCGGTCAAGCAGAACGCCGACAACGCCCACATCACCGACGGCATGGCGACCCAGGCCGCCCGTGAGGCCGGTGACGGCGGCAGTGCTGTGGCCCGCACGGTCGAGGCGATGAAGGCGATCGCCACGCGCATTTCCATCATCGACGACATCGCCTACCAGACCAATCTGCTGGCGCTCAACGCCGCCATCGAGGCCGCCCGTGCCGGCGACCACGGCAAGGGCTTCGCGGTCGTTGCCGCCGAGGTCCGCAAGCTGGCCGAACGCAGCCAGGTCGCGGCACAGGAGATCGGCCAGCTGGCCGGCTCCAGCGTGACCATGGCAGAAAAGGCCGGCTCGCTGCTCTCGCAGATGGTGCCCTCGATCAACAAGACCAGCGAGCTGGTGCAGGAGATCGCGGCCGCCTCGGGCGAACAGGCCGAGAGCGTCACGCAGATCAACGCCGCGATGGAACACGTCAACGGCTCGACCCAGCAGAACGCATCGGCGGCCGAAGAGCTGTCGGCCACCGCCGAGGAGCTGTCGGCCCAGGCCACGCAGTTGCAGGAGCTGATGGCCTTCTTCCGGCTGCAGTCCGATGCCATGGCGCAGGCAGGCGTTGCCCCGACGCCGGTCAAGGCCCGCCGGCACAGCCCGGCAGCGGTCGCCAGCGCACCGCCGGCCTCGGCACGGCCGCGCAAGGCGGCGTCGGGCGCAACGTCGAGCATGTCGTCCAACACGTCGTCCAGCACGTCCGCACGCTCGGCCGGTGGCTCGTCCGTCACCTGGGCCGACGTGATCGACGAAGCTGCCTTCACGCGCTTCTAAGTCCTGAGCCCTGAGCCCTGAGCCCGTATCCCGAGCCTTGATCCCTGACACCACCCGACCGGAGCGACGCCCATGAGCGCCACCATGTCCCCCGATGGCCAAGAACCGACCGGCCAGCTGCTGCGCCTGGCCCTGGGCGACCAGCGCTACGCGGTCGCGATCGAACAGGTGCGCGAGATCCTCAAACTGACCTCGATGACCGCCCTGCCCCTGATGCCGGCCTTTGTCTGCGGCGTGATGAACCTGCGTGGCGCGGTCGTGCCGGTGATCGACCTGGCGGCCCGGCTGGGCCTGGGTCGCGCCACCCGCAGCCGGCGCAGCTGCGTCGTGATCGTGGAAAGCCATGACGAGCAGAGCCAGCGGCCGCAGACCCTGGGCCTGCTGGTCGACGCGGTCCACGAAGTGGCCGATGCACCTGCCGGCGGACTCGAAGCGGTGCCCCCGCTGGGGACCGCCATCTCCGCCCACTACATGGCCGGCTATGCACGCCTGCGCGGCGAGGTCACGCCCGTGCTGGCACTGGCACAGGTGCTCGACGAGGCCTCGATCGGTGCGGAGATCAGCGCCCATGCACAGCCGGTGCATGCGCAGTCTCACCTGGCGCCGAGCGCGCAGGGTCATGCACATGCGCACGCACATGCGCACGCACATGCTCAAGCCCACGCCACGAGGCTCACCGCATGAGCCTGTCACAAGGTTCCTTCGACGCGGTCGCCGGCCTGTTCGAGAAGGTCTCGGGCATCCGGCTGGTGGCCGCCAAGAAGCCGCTGGTCGAAGGTCGACTGCAGCGCCTGGCGCAGCAGGCCGGCCATGCCCGTCTGGACGACTATGTGCACCAGCTGATGCACGCCGCCTCGGCCGAGGAGATCACCCGCGTAGTCGACAAGCTGACCACCAACGAGACCTACTTCTTCCGCGAACCGCAGCACTATGACCACCTCAAGGCCCAGTTGCCGACGCTGCTGAACCTGCTGGCCGGCCAGCCGCTGCGGGTCTGGAGCGCGGCCAGCTCGTCGGGCGAGGAGGCCTACAGCCTGGCCATGCTGCTGGACGAGGAACTGGGCGACCAGACGCGCTGGGAGATCGTCGGCACGGACCTGTCAACCCAGATGGTCCAGCACGGCAAGCGCGCGCTCTACACCCTGGACCGCGCGCGCAACCTCAGCCCGGCGCGGCTGAAGCGCCATTGCCTGCGCGGCACCGGTGAGTACGAGGGCCATGTGCTGGTGCAGCGTCACCTGCGTGAGCACGTCAACTTCGGTGCCGCCAACCTGATGCGTGAGCTGCCGCGCACGCTCGGCCGCTTCGACGTGATCTTCCTGCGCAACGTGCTGATCTACTTCGACCCCCCCGCCAAGGCCGCCATCGTGCGGCGTGTGCTGGGCCAGCTCAAGCCTGATGGACTGCTGTACACCGGCCATGCTGAATCCCTCGCCAACCTCGACGTCCCGGTCCGATCGGTCGCCACGGCCGTCTATGCACACGCGACGTGAACACGCCCATCGGCGTGCCCATCTGCAGGGTCATCAGCAGGGCCACCCGCAGGGCCGGGCGTCTCATGCGCTGAGCGCCCAGGCGGTCGCCCGCCTGCCCGTCGGCGTGGTGGCGCGCGCCCAGCCCGGCTCGGACCTGCTCTTGATGCCCGGCCAGCTCTACTTCGGCAACCAGCCCGCGTCGCTGCGCACCCTGCTGGGATCGTGTGTGGCGATCACGCTGTGGCACCCGCTGCGCCACATCGGCGGCATGTGCCACTACTTGCTGCCCGAGCGCAGCGGCATCGAACACACGTTGCGCGACGGTCGCTACGCCGCCGAGGCGGTGGCGCTGCTGCTGGAGGCGATCGCCCATGTCGGCACTCGCCCGGACGAGTACCACGCCCACCTCTACGGCGGCGCGGACACCTTGCCCGATCACCTCGCGCACAAGCCCAACATCGGCGTGCGCAACATCGAGATCGGCTGGGAGCTGGTCGACCGCCACGGCTTTCAGTTGATGGGCGTGGACGTCGGCGACGACGTGCCGCGCAGCGTGCGGCTGGACATGCGCAGCGGCGAGGTGCTGATGAGACGTTCCGAACGTTGAAGACCGTCACAAGACCACTCGTTCACACGCTTTGGGAACCAGGGAAGTACCCAGCATGACCCCCATCCGGACCATGATCGTCGACGACTCCGCCGTCGTCCGCAAACACCTGTCGGACCTGCTGACCCAGGCCGGCATCGAGGTCATCGCGACCGCCTCCGACCCGCTCTTCGCGCTGCCCAAGATGCGCGCCGACTGGCCCGACGTTCTGGTGCTGGACGTCGAGATGCCGCGCATGGACGGCATCAGCTTCTTGCGCCAGCTGATGGCCGAACGGCCCACCCCGGTGGTGATGTGTTCGACGCTGACCGAGGCCGGCTGCGAGACCACGCTGCAGGCCATGGCCGCCGGCGCGGTCGGCTTCGTCACCAAGCCAAGGATCGGCCTGCGCAACTTCCTGGAAGACGCCAGCAACGGCCTGGTCGAGGCCGTGCGCGCGGCCGCCCAGGCCAATCTGCGGGCGGTGCGTGCGGCCATGCCACGCGCACCGGCCCCGGCTGCAGCGGCAGGTCTGCGGGCGTCGGCGCGGCCTGCGCCGCCCCCGCCCGCAGCACCGACCGGCGCGATGGCTCGCACCACCGACCGCGTCATCGCGATGGGCCTGTCGACCGGCGGCGTGCAGACGCTGGAGAAGATCCTGCGCGAGCTGGCCCGCACGGTGCCGGGCATCGTCATCGTCCAGCACATGCCGGCCAACTTCACCGCCAGCTTCGCCGCCCGGCTGGACCGCATCTGCCAGGTCGAGGTGCTGGAAGCGCGCGACGGCGAGCGCGTCTTCAACGGCCGCGTGCTGATCGCACCGGGCGGGCGCCACATGCGCCTCAAGCGCAGCGGCGCGCAGTACGTGGTCGAGGTGCTGGACGGCCCGTTGATCAACCACCACCGACCGTCGGTGGACGTGCTGTTCCGCTCGGTCTCCCAGGTGGCTGGCGCCAACGCGGTCGGCCTGGTGCTGACCGGCATGGGCGACGACGGCGCGCGCGGCCTGCTGGAGATGCGCAAGGCCGGTGCCCTCACCGCCGCCCAGGACGAGGCCACGTCCATCGTCTACGGCATGCCGCGCGAAGCGGTGCGCCTGGGCGGCACCGACACCCAGCTCGCGCTCGATGACATCGCGCCCTGGTTGCAGCGGCTGGACGTGCCCCACGGACGTGTGATGGCCTGATCAACCGGGCCGCGAGCGGCCCGTCCCGGGCGCGGCTAAACTGGTTTTTGGGTGCCCAGGCGCGGGAGCGTCGGGGCAGGTTGTCGCGAAGGTCGGGCCGCCTCGCGGACCTCACCTTGCCCAGGCCCCATGACCCCCACCACGATCGACCTGATCGCCGCCCTGCTCTTTGGCATCGCGGTCCTCCACACCTTCGCCGCCAAGCTGTTCGAGCGCCTCGCGCACCGCTCGCCACGCCATGCCGGGCTGCTGCACCTGCTCGGCGAGGTCGAGGTGGTGTTCGGCTTCTGGGCCATGGTGCTGGTCCTGGTGATGGCCCTGATCGCGGGCGGCGACGCGGCGCTCGGCTACGCCGAATCGCGCAACTACACCGAGCCCTTGTTCGTCTTCGTCGTGATGGTGGTGGCGGCCTCGCGCCCGGTGCTGCAGGCCGTGCTGTGGGTCGTGGCCGCGACGGCGCGCCTGTTGCCCCTGCCGACGCCCTTGGCCAGCGCCTGGCTGGGCCTGGCGGCCGTGCCGCTGCTTGGCTCGCTGATCACCGAACCGGCGGCGATGACGCTGGCCGCGCTGCTGCTCGCGCCGCTGGTGTTCAGGCCCGGCATGCCGGAGCGGCTCAAGTACTTCGCGCTCGGCGTCTTGTTCGTCAACGTCTCGATCGGCGGCACGCTGACCTCTTACGCCGCGCCGCCGGTGCTGATGGTCGCGGCCACCTGGCAATGGGACAGCGCCTTCATGCTGGCGACCTTCGGCTGGAAGGCCGCGCTCGCGGTGCTGGTCAATGCGACGCTGGCCGCGCTGCTGCTGCGGCCCCATCTGGTCACGGCCAACGTCAAGGCCAAGGTCAGCGACGACGGGGCCGATGCGGGCACCGATGCGGGCACCGATGCAGGGACCCCACCCGTGCCATGGACCGTGATCGCCGTGCACTTGGGGCTGCTGGCCGGCGTGGTGATGCTGGCGCACCACCCGGTGGCCTTCCTGGCGCTGTTCCTGCTGTTCCTGGGTTTCACGCAGGCCTATGAACGCCACCAGTCGCCGCTGATCCTCAAGGAGGCCCTGCTGGTGGGCTTCTTCCTGGCTGGGCTGGTGGTGCTCGGCGGCCTGCAGCGCTGGTGGCTGCAGCCCATCGTGTCGAGCCTTGAGCCGCTGGCGCTGTTCTTCGGCGCGCTGGGTCTGACGGCGCTGACGGACAACGCGGCCCTGACCTACCTCGGCTCGCTGATCACCGGCATCGACGACACGTCGAAGTACATGCTGGTCGCCGGTGCCGTCGCCGGGGGCGGCCTGACGGTGATCGCCAACGCACCGAATCCGGCCGGCGTCGCCTTGCTCAAGCGCGGCTTCGACGACGGCTCGATCGGCGCGGTCGGCCTGCTGCTGGGCGCGGCCGCGCCGACCGCCGTGGCCGCAGCGGCGTTCCTGCTGTTGTGACGGCTCGGGCTGGCTGGCAGCGCCGAGACCGTCACCGCGTCTGAAGCAGGATCAGCGTGATCGCCGCCGTCCACGAGAAGTCCGGGCCGCCAAGGCCTTCACCGGTGTCGGGCGCGAAGTACTCGAACAGTCCGCCCGCTTGGACCAGCGCGAGCGTGTCGTCGCGCAGACGCTGCGCCTGCGCGGCATGGCCGTGTTCGGCCAGGCCTTCGGCGACCAGCCAGTTGATGTGCGGCCATACCGCACCCCGCCAGTAGCGCCGCGGGTCATAGCCCGGATCGGTCGGGTGGGTCGAGGCCAGGGCATGGCGGGTCGCACCCAGGAACTCGTCGAGTTCAGCGAGCAGGTCGAGCTGCCGTTGTGGCCCGGACTCGCCGGTGAACACATGGGCGTACCAGGCCAGGAAGCCGGCGTGGGTGCGCGAAGGCAGGGGCTTGCCGCTGCGCGTGTCGAGGCTGACGTGGCGCCTGAGCGTGGGTGACCAGAGCGTCGCGATCGCAGCGGCGCCGCGCTGGTGCCAGTCGCGCAGCTGCGCGGCGTCGCTGTGCAGGCCCAGGGCCTCGCACAGGTGGGCCAGATCGAGGTTGGCCCGCAGCAAGATGGCGTTGAGCGCGAAATCGACGATGCGCAAGGGGCACTCGTCATAGATCCGGCGCGGGTCAAAGCGGCAGTCGCGAAAGAAGTCCAACAGGTAGACGAAGCGGTCGTATTCGGCCTTGTGCGGCCGCATGCTGCCGTCGACGACGCCGGTGTCGCGGCGCTGGTAGCTGCGTGGGGTCGCCGGCACACGCGCCAGTGGCTCGTCCCAGGCGGGCGAGTTGTCGCTGCCGGTCTCCCAGGGGTGGTAGGTGACCACCAGACCGGTCTGCTCGGGGTCGCGGTCGCGGTACCACCAGCGGTGCCAGTCGACGATCTTGGGCACGATGGTGCGCAGGCGCTGGTCGACCTGCGGATCGCGGCTGTGATCGCGCATGCGCCGCACCATGGTCGCCAGCAGCGGCGGCTGCGAGATGCTGGTGGTCGGCGGCGTGAGGTGGTCGCAGCCCCATTCCTGCGGACCGGGAAAGTAGCTGTCGGCCGGCCGGTGGAAGACGATGCTGGGCAGCAGGCCGTTGGCCCACTGACCCGTCAGCAGCGTCTCGATCTCCTGCCAGGCGCGTGGCTCGTCGAAGGTCTGCCAGCCCACGGCGTTGACCGCCGCGTCCCAGTTCCACTGGAAGGGGTAGAGCCGGGGCGACGGCACGGCATAGCCGCCGCGGTCATTGGCTCGCAGCGTGGCTTGCGCGGCGCTGCGCAGCTGATCTTGTTGTTGCGGTGTCATGCGGCTTGGAGAAGCTTGCCCTGTGCGTCGTACCAGCGCGCGCAGCCGGCGCGCGCACGCACCGTCAGACGCTCGCCAGCGAGCACGGGTGGATCGATGCCCAGACTCACGCGCAACAGCTCGTCGCCGACGCGCGTGGTCACCTGCTGGCTGGCGCCGAGCATCTCGACCACCTTGGCGTCGAAGCTCAGGCCCTCGTTGGCCAGGTCGAGGTCTTCGGGCCGGATGCCGAGCGTGGCCGCGCCCGGTGGCGCGAAAACGCCGAGCGCACGCTGCGCCTCGGGGGTCCGGACGAAGTTCATCGGCGGGTTGCCGATGAAGCCGCCGACGAACTCGGTGGCCGGTTGGCGATACACCTCGGGCGGCGGCGCGACCTGGACGATCTCGCCGCCATGCATCACGGCGATGCGGTCGCCCAGGCTCATCGCCTCGGTCTGGTCGTGGGTGACGTAGATGGTGGTCGTCTTCAGGTCGCGCAGCAGCGCCTTGAGCTCGCTGCGCATCTCCAGGCGCAGCAACGCATCGAGGTTGCTGAGCGGCTCGTCCATCAGCAACACGTCGGGCTGCACGGCCAGCGCGCGTGCAACCGCGACGCGCTGGCGCTGTCCACCCGATAGCTGCCCGGCGTAACGATCGAGCAGCTGCTCGATGTGCATCAGTTCGGCGCTGCGCTTGACCTGTCGTTCGATGGCCGCCGCGTCGACCTTCTTCATGCGCAGACCGAAGCCGATGTTCTGGCCGATCGTCATGTGCGGAAACACGGCGTAGTTCTGGAACACCATCGCGATGTTGCGTTCGCGCGGCGGCAGGCCATTGACGCGCCGGCCGCCGATGCGGACGTCGCCGCTGCTCTCGGTCTCCAGCCCGGCAATGATGCGCAGCAGCGTCGTCTTGCCGCAGCCCGAGGGCCCGAGCAGCACGCAGAACTCGCGGTCCTCGATGTCGAGCGACACGGCCTTCAAGGCCTGGTGACCCTTGAACTCCTTGCGGACGCGGTCGATGGTGATGACGGACATGTCGTGTGTCTTCCGGTTATCGGTTGGCGATGCCCCACATGGCAAACAGGTACTTGCGCACGACGAAGATGAAGACGAGCGAGGGCACGACGAGGAAGAAGCCCCCGGCATAGCGGAAGTGCAGCGGGCTCTCTTCCAGGCTGGCGAACAGGAAGGCCGTCAACGTGCGGTTGTTCAGCGTCAGCACCGAAGCCGCGAAGACCTCGTTCCACGAGATCACGAACGAGAAGATCATGGCGGCCGCCAGACCCGGCAGCGCCAGCGGCATGACGATCATGAAGAAGGCCGTCAGGCGCGAGCAACCGAGCGTCCAACCGGCCTCTTCCAGCTCACGCGGGATGCCCATGAACAGGCTCGACGAGACGAGGATCGCAAACGGCAACGCCAGCGCCGTGTGCACCAGCGCCACGCCGAGCAAGGTGTCGTACAGGCCGATGGCGATGAAGCGGGTGACGAGCGGCAGGGCGAGGATCGCCAGCGGAAAGGCACGCGTCATGATGATCATCACGCGGTAGACGCCCTGACCCTTGAAGTCGAAGCGCGCCAGCGCATAGCCGGCCGGCGCGCCCAGCAGCAGCGCGAAACTCATCGTCATCGCAGCGACGATCAAGCTGTTGAGCGTGGCCGTCCACACGCCCGACACGTTGAAGAAGAACGCCATCGTGTCGAGGCTGAAACGGGTCGGGATCAGTTGCTTGGGCCAGGCCGAGACAACGTCGCGCGGGCTCAGCGCCGACACCGCGATGATCAACACCGGGATCAGCCAGCACACGCTGATGACCACCGCCATGACGCCCAGGAAGCGGGCGCTCGCCCGGCGCGCCGACGGGGTGGCTGCCGGGGTGGCTGTGGGGGATGGGGCCGGGGAACGGGCCACGTCGACACTCATGCCAGCGTCTCCTTGCGCACCCGCAGCACGCGCAGGTAGATCAGCGTCGAGGCGATCGAGACCGCCAGGATCAGCAGGGCATAGGCCGACGCGACGTGTGTGTTCTGGTACTGGGCCTGCCAGTTGTAGGCCTCGCCGACCAGCACCGGCAGGTCACGCCCGGCCAACGCATAGACGACCGCAAAGACCTCGAAGGCCAGCACCGTGCGCAGGATCAAGGCCGACTGCAGCGAGGGCTTGAGCAGCGGCAGCGTGATCTGGAAGAAGCGCTTCCAAGGCCCGGCGCCGAAGACCTCGGCGGCCTCGTCGTACTCCTTCGGGATCAGCTGCACACCGGCCACGAGGATCACCAACACGATCGCCGTGGCGCGCCAGATCTCGGCCACGATCACGCAGGCGAACAGCGCCACCGGCGCCTGGATCGACAGCCACGTGGTCGGACCGTCCAACAGTCCGACGGCCTGCAGCAGCGAGTTGAGGTAGCCCCGATCGGTCAGGATGGCCAGCCAGACGATGCCCGCAGCCAGGTCGGAGATGCCCAGCGGGATCGTCCAGATGTAGAGGTGGGTCATGCGACCGCGCTCGACCTTCTGCAACATCACCGCCATCGCCAGCGCGATCCCCACCTGCAAGGGCACGACGATCGCAACCAGGATCAGCGTGTTGCGCATCGCGACGCCGAAGTTCAGGTCGCCCGCCATCTTGCGCAGGTACTCGGTGGTCGCCACGCCTTCCGGCGTGATGAAGGCCATCAGCACCGTCTCGACCAGCGGCCACAGGAACAGCAAGGCCAGGAACGCGGCCGACGGCGCGATCAGCAGGTAGGGCAGGCGCGGGTTGCTGTTCATGTGACGGCACCGTCAGGGGTGGTCAGGCTGGATCAGGGCGTGACCGGGCAGGGGTTGCTGCCCGAGCTGGCATCCGGCGCCCAGCACGGCGCATTGGCGTCCTTCATCAGCTGCCCCAGCACCTTGCCCTGATCGGCCAGCACGGTCTTGATGTCCTCGTTGCGCAGCACGATGCGCTGGAAGGTGTCGATGAAGACCTTGTTGAACTCGCCGTTCTTCGCCCCCAGGCCCGCCGGCAGCATCGAGGCCCTGGCGTCCTTGGCCGCGAACACCTTGTTCATGCCATCGGCGGCCAACTGGACGCCCGGCGACAGCGTGCCCAGGTCAGCCTTGACGACCGGGAAGAAGCCGACCTCGCGCAGGATCGTGGCCTGCGTGGCGGGCTTGGTCAGGTGATCGATCACGCGCTCGGCGGCGGCGCGATCCGGTGCGTTCTTCGGCACCGCGATGCCGACCATCACCGGCATGTAGCCGCGACCCTTGGCGGCCGAGGGCGCCGGGAAGGTCACGAAGTCGTTGGGCTTATCGGTCAGCGCGGGCAGAAGCCGCGCGGTGTGGTCAAAGGCGACCCAGACCTCGCCGGCGGTCAGCGGCTCCTCCATGAAGCCGTAGGCGCTCGAACGCGGGTTGACGTATTGCCACAGGTCCTTGAACTCGGCCCACATCGCGGCCGCATCGGCGTTGGCATAGGTGCGCACCACGCCACCGGTGTAGCTCGGGTAGAGCGAGCCCTGGAAATAGCGGTGCATCAGCCCCTTGGGCCCTGCTGGAAAGCCCAGCTTGGCCTCGCCGGTGGCGTCCTTCATCGCCTTGGCCCAGGCCTTCAGCTGCGCGTAGGTCAGCGCGTTGAGGTCGGCGCCGGCGGGCAGGTGTTTCAGCGCCTGCTTGTTGGCCACCATCTGGAAGGTGTTGGTCATCACCGGGATGAAGCGCTGCTTGTCACCGCCCAGCTTGCCCAGCGCCAGCGACGCGGCCGAGAACTGGCGCGACGTGCCGAGCCGTCCGACGATGTCGTCGAGATCCTGCAAGCCGCCCAGCGTGTTGACGGGCCCAAGCTCGCCGTCCAGCGCCATCGTGGCGTGCACCTTGCCCTGCGCGGCACCCAGCTCGGCCTTCATGCGCGTGAGGTAGGTGTTGCCGTCCTCGGGCACGAAGTTCACCGCATCGGGCGCGCCCTTGAGGATGGTGTTGCGCATCTTCTCGGCCTCTTCGATCGGCCGCAGCTGCGTCGAGACGATGGTGGTCTGAGCGGTGGCCAGCGCACTGCCCGAGAGCAGCGCGGCCAGGGCAACGAGGCGGAAGGTCGTCATGGTCGGATTCCTTGGTTGGGTGACATCGAGGTCGCGAGCCCAGGCGATGCACGTGCAATCCCTGCGGGTGACGTGTCACCAAAAACGTTTTTGGTGAACGTATTGAAGCGCCACGGGCCGCACCGCCACATCAGAGTTAACCCGATCAGGTGCCGACCGGCGCGTCGTTCCAGACGGGCAGACGCCCAGGTCCCTCGGCCTAGAATCCAGAAGCGCTTCTGGCGGCCCGCCCGGTCACCGCCCCTCTTGTCCTCGGAGACTTGCCCCATGTCGATCGCCAGCCTGGCCAAGGCGCTCAACCTGTCGATCTCCACCGTCTCGCGGGCGCTGAACAACTACGACGACGTCGCGCCCGAGACGCGCCGGCGGGTCCTGGCCAAGGCCAAGGCCCTGAACTACCGCCCCAACGCGGCGGCCCGCCAGCTGGTCTCGGGATCGACCCGCGCCGTCGCGGTCACCTTGCCGGCGGTGGAGACGGGCGAAGAGTTCATCGACTGGATGTACTCCGGGCTGCTCGCCGGCGTTTCAGCCGCGCTGGACGGCTCGGGCTACTACCTGCTGGCCACCAGCGCGGGCGGACGCGGCATCGACCGGGAAATGGCGCTGTACCGCAACCTGATCGAAGCCAACTCGGCCGACGCCCTGCTGATCGTGCGCACGCTGGTCGACGATCCGCGCGTCAAGCTCGCGCAGGAGGCCGGCATCCCCTTCGTCACCTACGGTCGCACGCAGACCGACCTGCCCTACTCCTGGATCGACACCGACAACGAAGGCGCCTTCGCCCTGGCCGCCCATCGCCAGCTCGGCTTCGGCCACCGACGCATCGCGCTGCTGAACGGCCCATCGGCCTACTACTTCGCCCAGCTACGGCGTCGCGGCTACGACAAGGCGCTGACGGCCGCCGGCGTGGCGCTCGATCCAGCGCTGGTGGTGGAAGGCAACCTGTCGATCCAGAGCGGCTATAGCCTGACGATGGAACTGCTCAACCAGAAGTCGCCGCCGACCGCCTTTCTGTGCGCCGTCGACAACATGGCCTTCGGCGCCATTGCCGCCTGTCGGCAGCGGGGTCTGGTCGTCGGGCGTGACGTGTCGATCATGGGCTACAGCAACTCACCAATGGCGTCCTTCTGCGACCCGACGCTGACCACGATCGAGCACAAGGTCTTCGAGAACGGCCGCCATGTCGGCGAAGGGCTGTTGCGCCTCCTGGGAGGGGAAGCGCCGGGCCAACTCGGCTACCTGGAGCCGGTGCACCTCGTGCCACGCGCATCGGACGGCCCGCTGGTGACGTCGTAGTTCTGCACACCCGCCGGTTGACGCCACATCGGGTCGCGGCAGGGGATGCGGACAACGACGTGGTTGCGCCAAGCCGCGCTGTCTGGCGGACCGGACTCCTGCCCGCTGCGTGCAGGATATGGGCACCGAAGCAGGCACCAGAGCCCATATCGACGCCACAAATCAAAACGGGCTAGCTCCTTGTGAGAGCTAACCCGTTGATTTTCTTTGGTCGGGGTGGCGGGATTCGAACTCGCGACCCCTTGCACCCCATGCAAGTGCGCTACCAGGCTGCGCTACACCCCGACTGAGTCAAATAGTATATGCCAGAAATGTCTGGGCTGTCCAGACGCTGCGAGAGTCATCTGCGCCGCGACGGCGCTCAGCTGTCCAGATCGAGCAGGCTGCGGATCGACAGCAGTTCCTCGCGCACCGACAGACGCGGAGCGTCGGGCAGGACGACGGTCGTGGCGGCTTCGGCGGGTGGCATCGCCAGCGCGGCGCTGGCGTATTGCGGGGCGCGGGCGTTGGTCAAACCCGGGATCGGCACGCCGCTGACGGGCGCATTCAGATCGAGATCGTCGTGGGAAGGGTCGTCGGCCGGACCGGAAGCGCCCATCGGCAGAGACGCGCCAGGTGCAGCGACAGCCCCCAGTTCAATCAAGCGATTGCGGGCACCGCTGATCGTGAAGCCTTGCTCGTAGAGCAGGTCGCGGATCCGGCGGATCAACAGCACCTCGTGGTGCTGGTAATAGCGACGATTGCCGCGTCGCTTCATCGGCCGGAGTTGCGTGAACTCCTGCTCCCAGTAGCGCAGCACATACGGCTTGACACCACAAAGCTCGCTCACCTCACCGATGGTGAAGTAGCGTTTTGGCGGGATGTCCGGGAGCGAATTTTCCATTGAAATCAATGGGATTCAGGAGTCTCTCGACACTTTACTCGAACTCGCCAGGGGGCGGAGCCTCGCCTTGCACGATGGCCTTGAGTTTGTGGCTGGCGTGAAACGTGACCACCTTGCGGGCTCGGATCGGGATGGCCTCGCCGGTGCGCGGGTTGCGACCCGGCCGCGGCGCCTTGCGGCGGACCTGGAAGTTGCCGAAGCCAGAGAGCTTGACGTCCTCGCCGCTGACCAGCGCATCGTGGATGAACTGGAAATAGGCCTCGACCATGTCCTTGGACTCGCGCTTGTTCAGCCCGAGCCGCTCGAAGAGCAGGTCGGCCAGCTCAGCCTTGGTCAGGGTCGGGGTCTCGAGCGAGATCACGCGGTCCAGGGGCAGCGCCGGTTCAGGGGTGTCGGCCATCTTGGTGTGCGCTCAGGTTGGCTATCGAGGGATCAGGCGCCGCGCAGGCGAGCGCCGAGACGCTGGCCAACGGCCTCAACGACGGCCTGGACAGCCGCGTCGCTGCGCGCGTCCGTCAGCGGCGCCGATTCATCCAGCAGGTCGATGCGGAAGGCCAGGCTGCGCTCGCCGGCGGCAAAACCTGCCACGCCAGCCGCCGGGCGGTAGACGTCAAACAGCTTCGCAGCGCGCACCAGGCCATCGGTCGGCGCGGCCAGGATGGCATCGATCAGCGCGTCATGGGTGACGCTTTCGCCGGCGATCAGGGCCAGGTCGCGCGTGACAGCCTGCTGGCGGGCCACCGGCTGGTAGACGGGGACCGGACGGCGCAACAACACACCGGCGTCCAGCTCGAACAGCACCGGCGCACTCGGCAGCTCATAGGCCTGACGCCAACGCGGGTGCAACTCGCCGACGTGGCCGATCACGACGCCGTCAAGCACGACACGGGCGCAACGACCTGGATGCATCGCCGGATGTTCAGCTGCCTCGAAGCGCGGCTGCAGCGGCGCCAGCAGCGCCTCGACGTCACCCTTGACGTCGTAGAAGTCCACAGCACGCTCTTTGACGCCCCACTGCAGCTCGTCGATCGGACCCCAGGCCAGACCGGCCACGCGCAGCGGCTGGTCGACACCGGCGACGTCCTGTTCACTGCCCTGCACCGCCGGATCGCGACGGAAGACACGGCCGAACTCGAAGACGCGCACGCGCGACGCCCGACGCGACAGGTTGTGGCGCAACACCTGAACGAGGCTGCCCAGCAGGCTGGAACGCATCACCGACAGCGGCGCGGCGATCGGGTTGAGCAGGCGGATCGGGTCGGCGTTGCCGGCCAGCTCCTGTTCCCAGCGGGCCTCGACGAAGCTGAAGTTGATCGTCTCCTGGTAGCCCTGCGCGGCCACCGCGCGGCGGACAGCGTGCGGGCTGCGGCGGTCTTCGGTGCGCACGCGGGCGGTCACCGGCGCGAGGGGCGGCGACAGCGGGAGCTGGTCGAAGCCGATCACGCGGATGACCTCCTCGATCAGGTCTTCCTCGATCTGCAGGTCGAAGCGCCAGCTCGGCGGCGTGACGCTGAGCACCCCAGGCGCCGTTTCCGCGCAGCTCAAGCCGAGCCGTTCAAACACCTGCACGCATTGCGCCTGCGACACCGGCATGCCAATGACCTTGGCCGCGCGCGCCACGCGCAGCGCCACCGGGCGGCGCTCCGGCAGTCGGGTGGTCTGGTCGTCGATGGGGCCGATGCGGGTGTCGGCGGTGCCGCAGATCTGAACGATCAGCGCGGTGATGCGTTCGATGTGTTCGACCGTTAGGGCCGGGTCGACGCCACGCTCGAAGCGATGGCCAGCGTCGGTCGAGAAGTTGTAGCGGCGCGAGCGACCGGCCACCGCCTCGGGCCACCAGAAGGCGGCTTCGACGTAGACGTTGCGCGTGGTGTCGCCCACGGCCGTGGCGTCGCCACCCATGATGCCGGCCAGAGATTCGACGGTCTGAACGTCCGCACATTCATCGGCGATGACACCGACCTGACCGTCCAGCGTGACGGTGTTGCCGTTGAGCAGCTTGAGCGTCTCGCCCTCGCGGCCCCAGCGCACCACCAGGTCGCCCTCGATCTTGTCGCGGTCGAAGATGTGGCTGGGACGGCCAAACTCGAACATGACGTAGTTCGAGATGTCGACCAGCGCGCTGACCGAACGTTGGCCGCAGCGCGCCAGGCGCTCGACCATCCACGACGGCGTCTTCGCCTGCGGGTTGATGCCGCGGATAACGCGGCCGGAGAAGCGACCGCACAGGTCGTCGGCCTCGATGCGCACGGGCAGGCGGTCGTCCGCAGTGACGGGCACCGGCGCAAAGGTCGGCTGGGCCAGCGCCGAGCCGGTCAGCGCGGCCACCTCGCGGGCGATGCCGTAGACGCTCAGGCCGTGGCCCAGGTTGGGCGTGAGCTTGAGCGTGAACAGCGTGTCGTCCAGGTTCAGGATCTGGCGGATGTCCGCACCCACCGGCGTGTCGGTCGGCAGTTCCAGCAGGCCGCCGTGGTCGTCGGACAACTTGAGTTCCCGCGCCGAGCACAACATGCCCTGGCTCTCGACGCCACGCAGCTTGCCGAGCTTGATCACGAAGGGCTTGCCGTCGTCACCCGGCGGCAGTTCAGCGCCGACCAGCGCCAGCGGCACACGGATGCCCACGCGGGCGTTCGGTGCACCGCAGACGATCTGCAGCGGGCCGTCCTGGCTGTGCGGACCGGCATCGACGGTGCACACGCGCAGGCGGTCGGCATTGGGATGCTGATCGGCGGTGACGATCTCGGCCACGACGATGCGGCTAAAGGGCGGCACGGCGCGGTGCTGCTCCTCGACCTCCATGCCGGACATGGTCAGCAGGCGGGCCAGGCCGTCGCTGTCGAGGGCGGGGTTGCAGAACTCGCGCAACCAGGATTCTGGGAATTGCATGGCTTCAGGAGACGACGGTGATCGGGTGGACGACGGCTTGAGGCGCGGACGGGGTCGCGGGCATCAGGGGGTCACTGGAACTGCGCGAGGAAACGCAGGTCGCCCTCGAAGAACAGGCGCAGGTCGTTGACGCCGTAGCGCAGCATGGTCAGGCGGTCCGGCCCCATGCCAAAGGCGAAGCCGATGTAGCGCTCCGGGTCGAGGCCGAAGTTGCGCACCACGTTCGGATGGACCTGGCCGGAGCCGGCGACCTCGAGCCAGCGCCCCTTGAGCGGGCCGCTTGAGAAGGCGATGTCGACCTCGGCGGACGGCTCCGTGAAGGGGAAGAAAGACGGCCGGAAGCGCAGCTCGAGGTCGTCGGTCTCGAAGAAGGTGCGGAAAAAATCGGTGAAGACGGACTTGAGGTCCTTGAACGACACGTTCTCGCCGATCCACAGGCCTTCGCACTGGTGGAACATCGGCGAGTGGGTCGCGTCGCTGTCGACCCGGTAGGTGCGGCCCGGCGCGATCACGCGGATCTCGGGCATCGGGTCGGCGCCGGCATGGCGGGCGGCATGCTGACGCGAGTAGCGCACCTGCATCGGCGAGGTGTGCGGGCGCAGACACAGCGGGCGGCCGGCCTCGTCGTTCATGTCGACGTAGAAGGTGTCCTGCATGGAACGCGCCGGATGGTTCTCCGGGTTGTTCAGCGCGGTGAAGCTGTGCCAGTCGGTCTCGATCTCCGGACCGTCGGCGACGTCGAAGCCCATCGACGCGAAGATCTGCTCGATGCGCTCCATCGTGCGCGAGACCGGGTGCAGACCGCCACCGCCACGCTGACGACCGGGCAAGCTGACGTCGAGCGACTCGGCCTTGAGCTGGGCCTGCATCTCGGCGTCGGCAAGCGCCTGGCGACGCGCGGTCAGCGCGGCCTCGATGCGCTGCTTGGTCTCGTTGATGGCGGCGCCGCGGGTCTTTTTCTCCTCGGGCGACAGGGCGGACATGCCCTTGAGCAGTTCGGTCACACGACCGGTCTTGCCGAGGAAGCGGGCCTTGGCGTCTTCGAGTTGGGCCGGCGTGCCGGCGGCGGCGAAATCCGCCTCGGCGGCCTGGACCAGGGTATCGAGATCGTTCATCACGGACAGGTCAGCTGGATGGGTCTTGTGGCAACCACCACACGGCGGCAGACACAAAAAAGGCCGAACACAGGGTCGGCCTTGGGGTGCGAGGCACGTGACACCGGACGGGCCGGCGTCACGCTGTCAGGCTCAGGCGAGCTGGGCCTTCACCTTGTCGACGATGCTGCTGAAAGCAGCCGGATCGTGGATGGCCATGTCCGACAGGACCTTGCGGTCGATGCCGATCTGCGCCTTCTTCAGACCCGCCATGAAGCGGCTGTAGGTCAGGCCCAGGGCACGGCTGGCGGCGTTGATGCGCGCGATCCAGAGGCGGCGGAATTCACGCTTCTTGGCGCGGCGGTCACGGTAGGCGTACTGGCCCGCCTTCATCACCGCCTGTTTGGCGATGCGATAGACGTTCTTCCGACGACCGCGATAGCCCTTGGCCAGGGCGAGGACCTTCTTGTGACGAGCGCGGGCGGTAACACCACGTTTGACGCGAGGCATGTGTTGACTCCTTCAGTGCGTGGTGGATTACAGACCGGCAAACGGCAGCATCTGCGCCATGTGACCCATGTTGGTCTCATGAACGCTGACGGTCCCGCGCAGGTGGCGCTTGTTCTTGGTGGTCTTCTTGGTCAGGATGTGGCGCTTGAACGCCTGACCGCGCTTGACGGTGCCACCCGGACGAACGCGAAAACGCTTCTTCGCGCTGCTCTTGGTCTTCATCTTGGGCATGACTGCTCCTTCTGAGTTGTTCCCGTGAGGCGCCGTGAAACTTCTCCACGGTCTTGGTGGCCTACGGGCACTGGGACGCTGCGGCGACCAAACCGCAACGACCTCATCCTTCAAAACCTCGAACGCTTACTTCTTCCTCTTGGGTGCCAGCACCATGATCATCTGGCGGCCTTCGAGCTTGGGCATGTTCTCAACCAGGCTGACATCGGTCAGCTCGTCGCGGATACGCTCAAGCAGGCGCATGCCGATGTCCTGGTGCGTGATCTCGCGACCCCGGAAACGCAGCGTGACCTTGCCCTTGTCGCCCTCTTCGAGGAAGCGGCGCAGGTTGCGCATCTTGATCTGGTAGTCGCCCTCGTCCGTACCGGGACGGAACTTGACTTCTTTGATGTCGATGACGTGCTGCTTCGCCTTGGCCTCGGCCGCTTTCTTCTGCTCTTGGTACTTGAACTTGCCGTAGTCCATCAAACGACAGACCGGCGGGTTCGCAGTGGCGGCAATCTCGACCAGATCAACATCGGCCTCAGCCGACAGTCGCAAGGCTTCCTGGATGCTGACGATGCCCATGGGCTCGTTCTCAGGTCCGTTCAGACGGACCTCCAGGGCAGTGATCTCGCGGTTCAGCCGATGCTTGCGCTCGACGTTGGGCATCCGGCGGTCAAGAAAAGTAGCGATGGTTCGTTTCCTTCGGGGCTTGCGCCCAAATTGATGAATGCGCCGTCAACCAAGCCGATGGCCCGACCCGGTGTCACTGCTCCGGGTTGAGTTCGGCCGAGATCTTCTGGGAGAAGGCCGCCAGGGCCATCACACCGAGGTCCTGGTTGCCTCTGGCGCGCACTGCAACGGTGCCTGCTTCCCTCTCCTTGTCACCGACAACGATCAGGTAAGGCACCTTTTGCAAGGAATGCTCGCGGATTTTATACGTGATCTTTTCGTTGCGCAGGTCCAGCGTGACCCTAAGCCCTTGTTTCTGCAGCGTTCTGGCCACTTCCCGGGCGTAATCGGCCTGGCCGTCGGTGATGTTCATGACGCTGACCTGCACCGGCGACAGCCAAGTGGGCAGTGCGCCAGCGTGCTGTTCGATCAGGATGCCAATGAATCGCTCGAGGCTGCCAACGATCGCGCGGTGCAACATGATCGGCCGATGGCGGGCGCCGTCCTCGCCGACAAACTCGGCATCGAGCCGCTCCGGCAGGTTGGGATCGACCTGGATCGTGCCGCACTGCCAGGGCCGGCCCAGCGCGTCCTTTAGCGTGTATTCGATCTTCGGACCATAGAAGGCGCCCTCGCCGGGCAGGTACTCGAAGTCACAGCCCGAAGCCTTCAGGCCTTCAGCCAGCGCGTGTTCGGCGCGGTCCCAGCTTTCCTCGCTGCCGATGCGCTTATCCGGCCGGGTCGAGAGCTTGTAGATGATGTCGGTGAAGCCGAAGTCGCGGTAGACCTTCTGCAGCAGCGTCGTGAAGGCCACCACCTCGGCCTGGATCTGGTCCTCGGTGCAGAAGATGTGCCCGTCGTCCTGCGTGAAGGCGCGCACCCGCATGATCCCGTGCAGGCCGCCGGTCGGCTCGTTGCGGTGGCACTGGCCGAACTCGCCAAAGCGCAGCGGCAGGTCGCGATAGCTCTTGATGCCCTGCTTGTAGATCAGGATGTGGCCGGGGCAGTTCATCGGCTTGAGCGCGTAGTCGCGCTTCTCCGACTCGGTCACGAACATGTTCTCGCGGTACTTGTCCCAGTGGCCGGTCTTCTCCCACAGGCCCTGGTCAAGGATCTGCGGGCCCTTGACCTCCAGGTAGCCGTTGTCGCGGTAGACACGGCGCATGTACTGCTCGACCTCCTGCCACAGGGTCCAGCCCTTGGGGTGCCAGAACACGGTGCCGGGCGAGTGCTCGTCGATGTGGAACAGGTCCAGTTCGCGGCCGAGCTTGCGGTGATCGCGCTTCTCGGCCTCTTCGAGCATCGTCAGGTACTTCTGCAGGTCGTCCTTGCTGGCCCAGGCGGTGCCGTAGACACGTTGCAGCATCTCGTTGCGGTGGTCGCCGCGCCAGTAGGCGCCCGCCACCTTCATCAGCTTGAAGAACTTCAGCTTGCCGGTGCTGGGCACGTGGGGGCCGCGACACAGATCGGTGAAGCTGCCCTCGCTGTAGAGCGAGACGTCCTCGCCGGCGGGGATGCTGGCGATGATCTCGGCCTTGTAGGCCTCACCGATGGACTTGAAGTAGGCCACGGCCTCGTCGCGCGGCAGCACGCGGCGGGTGACGGGCTCGTCCTTGGCGGCCAGCTCGCTCATCTTCTTCTCGATGGCGGCCAGGTCATCCGGCGTGAACGGGCGCTTGTAGGAGAAGTCGTAGTAGAAGCCGTGCTCGATGGTCGGTCCGATCGTGACCTGCGCTTCGGGGAACAACGTCTTGACCGCATAGGCCAGCAGGTGGGCGGTCGAATGGCGGATCAGCTCCAGCCCGTCGGCGTCCTTGGCGGTGACGATGGCAAGCGCCACATCTGCCTCAATGCGGTGACTCAGGTCGACCAGGCGGGCGGACTCGCCGCTGCCGATGCGACCGCCGAGGGCGGCCTTGGCCAGGCCGGCGCCGATGGACGCGGCCACCTCGGCCACCGTCACCGGGCCTTCGAATTCGCGGCGCGAGCCGTCGGGCAATTGGATAGCGACCATCTGCAGAACTCCGTGGGGGACAAGAAAAAAGCGCGGGGTCGCCGCGCTTTCTCGAGGGGGAGAGGGGATGGCGAACGGCGACCGGCGATCAGGCCCGGTTGGGGCCGGTGTTCGACGTTCGCGGTGTCATAACCATGGTGCCTTTCCCCGTTCCTTGTCATGTCCGAAAACCGGCGATTCTAAGCAGAAAGCCCAGGGGATCGCCCTGGGCCTGGGGTGACGGGCCGCCGGTTGGCGGCCTTCGGTCACAACACGATCACCGCGGTCGCCGCGATCAGTGGAACTGCTCTTCTTCGGTCGAGCCGGTCAGCGCCTTGACGCTGGACGAGCCGCCCTGGATCACCGTGGTGACATCGTCGAAGTAGCCCGCGCCGACTTCCTGCTGGTGCGACACGAAGGTGTAGCCCTTTTCGCGCGCGGCGAATTCCTGCTCCTGCACCTGCTCCACATAGTGCTTCATGCCTTCGCCGCGGGCGTAGGCGTGGGCAAACTGGAAGGTGTTGTACCAGTTGATGTGGATGCCAGCCAGGGTGATGAACTGGTACTTGTAGCCCAGCGCGGACAGGTCTTCCTGGAAGGCGGCGATCTGCTTGTCGTCGAGGTTCTTCTTCCAGTTGAAGGACGGCGAGCAGTTGTAGCTCAGCAGCTTGCCCGGGCAGGCGGCGTGCACGGCCTGGGCGAACTCGCGGGCGAAGCCGATGTCGGGCACGCCGGTCTCGCACCACACCAGGTCGGCATAGGGCGCGTAGGCCACGCCGCGGCTGATGGCCTGCTCCAGGCCGTTCTTGACGCGGTAGAAGCCTTCCTGGGTGCGTTCGCCCGTCAGGAAAGGCTGGTCGTTGGCGTCGTGGTTGCTGGTGATCAGGTTGGCCGCCTCGGCATCGGTGCGGGCCAGCACGATGGTCGGCACGCCCATGACGTCGGCGGCGAAGCGCGCGGCGATCAGCTTCTCGACCGCCTCATGCGTCGGCACGAGCACCTTGCCGCCCATGTGGCCGCACTTCTTGACCGCCGCAAGCTGGTCCTCGAAGTGCACGCCGGCCGCGCCCGAGGCGATCATGTTCTTCATCAGCTCGAAGGCGTTGAGCACGCCGCCGAAGCCGGCTTCAGCATCCGCCACGATCGGCAGGAAGTAGTCGATGAAGTCCTTGCCGCCCGGCTCGATGCCACGCGACCACTGGATCTCGTCGGCGCGCTTGAAGGTGTTGTTGATGCGGCGGACCATCGTCGGCACCGAGTCGTACGCATAGAGCGACTGGTCGGGGTACATGGTCTCGGAGGTGTTGCCGTCGGCCGCGACCTGCCAGCCCGACAGGTAGACCGCTTCCAGGCCAGCCTTGGCCTGCTGCATCGCCTGGCCGGCGGTGATCGCGCCGAAGGCGTTGACGTAGCCCTTCTTGGCGCCACCGTTGACGAGGTCCCACAGCTTCTCGGCGCCGCGCTTGGCCAAGGTGTACTCAGGCTGCAGGCTGCCACGCAGGCGTACCACGTCGGCGGCGCTGTAGCCGCGCTTGACGGTCTTCCAACGGGGGTTCTGCTCCCAGTCGGTGATCAGTGCGTCAATCTGTTGCTGGCGGGTCGGTTGGCTCATCGGATGCTCCGGTTCAGGTGACGGGAAGATGGAAAAACGGGTGACTCGATGGCTCTCAGCTTAGCGACGACCACCTCGCCTCGGCAAGACTTATGTCTTATATAAGATATAAATTAGAACCCAATAAAATCAACAGCTTGCGATCGTTTTTTTACGATGCGGAAGGCATTTTCTCTAGACGGAAGATTTTGCGGCGGCGCAGCATGGGTCGTTTTCACGATGCGGAACGGGACTTCATCACCGTGAAACCCGGGCGGGTCCTCGGCCCGAAGAGCGCCGCAGGCGGGCCGCCATCGGCTGTGCGATCCTTTCCGCTGCGCTCCGACTGCACCCACCCGCCGACGCCATGACCAGCTTTGCCTACCTCAGCAACGACACCTTCCTGAAGGCCCCCTCCGCCGCACCCGCAGGGCAAGCCGACAACCTGTCCGGCGCACGCTACGGCGTTGCCGGCATCGCCTGGGACGGCGCGGTGACCAACCGCCCCGGCGCGCGCTTCGGACCGCGCGCCATCCGCGTGGCAAGCCACATGCTGTGCGACGGCATCCACCCGCTGTTCGACAACAGCCCGCTGGGCGAGCCCGGCGTCAGCGGGCCTGACCTGGTCGACCACGGCGACCTGGCGCTGCCCAACACCTCGCTGGCGACGATGCGCGAGGCGCTGGAAGCGCAGGCCGCCGCGTTGATCCGCCAGCGCCACATGGCCTGGCTGGGTGGCGACCACTCGGTGACGCTGTCGCTGCTGCGCGCCTACCGGACCTGGCTGGGCCGCCCGCTCGGTCTGCTGCACTTCGATGCCCATTGCGACACCTGGACCGACCACTTCGGCGAACCCAGCGGCCACGGCACCTGGGTCTACGAGGCAATCCGCGAAGGCCTGGTCGACCCGGCCGCCTGCGTGCAGGTCGGCATCCGCTCGGCCGGTACGCGTGAAGCCCGCGAGTACGTGCGTGCCTGCGGGGGTGACATCTTCAGCGCCCGCGACCTGCGCGGGCTGGACGGCGCCGGGCTCTCGCCCGTGCTGGCCGCTATGCGCCAGCGCTGGCATGAGCGCGGCTTGCCGCCGCTCTACCTCAGCCTGGACATCGACTGCCTCGACCCGGCCTTTGCGCCCGGCACCGGCACGCCCGAGCCCGGCGGCCTGACCAGCAACCAGGTGCTGACGCTGCTGGAGTCACTGGCCGACCTGCCCTGGGTCGGCATGGACTGCGTCGAAGTGGCCCCCGCCTACGACCATGCCGAGCTGACCAGCCTGGCTGCGGCAACCTTTGTGTGGACCTATCTGTGCGGGCGCATACATCAAGGGTCGCACCAAGGGTCGCACCCAGCGTCGCACCACGAGCCGCATCACATCGGCGCCACCGGCAACCACCCGGCTTGACGCGGCGCAAGCCGGCCCCCGCCCGGCTGCGAACAATGGCCGCATCAACGCACCGAGGATGCCGCCATGACCCGCCAGACCCGCCTGCCCCTGCAGACCCTGAACGCCCGTCTCGTCGAGACCGTGCCGCTGACGCCGCTGGAGGTGCTTGATGACGAACACCGCCAGATGGTCCAGATGCTGGCCCGGCTGGACCGCCTGGTCGACGCCGACCTGGACCTGCCCGACGCCGAAATCCGCGCGCTGGCGCATGAGGTCCACACCTTCTTCGGCGAACACGCCCGCCAGCACCACGCGCTCGAAGAGTTGCATGTCTTCCCCGGCCTGCTCAACAGCGCCGACGAGCGTCTGCGCGAGCAGATCGAACGCCTGGTGCAGGACCACGGCTGGCTCGAACAGAACTGGCTGGAACTGGCGCCCAATGTGTCGGCCATCGCCGAAGGCATGGTCGGTGGCGACATGGACCTGCTGCGCGAGTCGGTGGCACTCTTCAATGCGCTCTACCACGACCACATCCGGGTCGAGGAAACACTGGCCTACCCTGAAGCGCGACGGCGCGAGGCCGAACTCGCTGCGGCCGCTGCCGCGCGCCGTCTGGGCAGCTGACTCGAACGGGGCGGCCGGGTCGCCTAGACTGGACGGCGAGGTGCCGACGACGCCGCGCGGTGCGGCCCGTCCAGGCGCCTGGAGCCTCCGATGACCCAGAACCCGCACACCGACCTGCCCGCGATGGACGCCTACTGGATGCCGTTCACCGCCAACCGGCAGTTCAAGAAGAACCCTCGCCTGCTGGCCCGCGCCGAGGGCATGCACTACTGGACGGCGGACGGCCGCCAGATCCTCGACGGCGTCGCCGGCCTGTGGTGCGTCAACGCCGGCCATGCCCGAGCGCGCATCGTCCGCGCGATCGCCGAGCAGGCCGCCGAGATGGACTACGCGCCGCCCTTCCAGATGGGCCACCCCAAGGCTTTCGAGCTGGCCGAGCGGGTTGCGGCGCTGGCGCCGGCGGGGCTCAACCGGGTCTTCTTCACCAACTCGGGCTCCGAGTCGGTCGACACGGCGCTGAAGATCGCGCTCGCCTACCACCGCTCGCGCGGCGAGGCCTCGCGGACCCGCCTGATCGGCCGTGAGCGCGGCTACCACGGCGTCAACTTCGGTGGCATCTCAGTCGGCGGCATGGTCGCCAACCGCAAGATGTTCGGCAGCCTGCTGGCCGGCGTCGACCACATCCGCCACACCCACGACCCGGCGCGCAACGCCTTCTCGCGCGGCCAGCCGGCCCACGGCGCCGACCTGGCCGATGACATCGAGCGCCTGGTGGCCCTGCATGACGCGTCGACCATCGCGGCGGTGATCGTCGAGCCGGTGGCCGGATCGACCGGTGTGCTGGTGCCGCCGGTGGGCTACCTGCAGCGCCTGCGCGAGCTTTGCGACAAGCACGGCATCTTGCTGATCTTCGACGAGGTCATCACCGGCTTCGGCCGCACCGGCGCCCCGTTCGCGGCCCAGACCTTCGGCGTCACGCCCGACCTGATGACGCTGGCCAAGGGCATCACCAACGGCTGCGTGCCGATGGGCGCGGTGCTGGCCAGCCAGAAGATCCACGACACCTTCATGGGCGGTCCCGAGCACGTCATCGAGCTGTTCCACGGCTACACCTACTCGGCCCACCCGCTGGCCTGCGCGGCTGGCATCGCCACACTGGACACCTATGCCGACGACGGCCTGCTGACCCGCGCGGCCACGATGCAGTCGACCTTCGTCGACGCGCTGCACACGCTGCGCGAGGCGCCCCATGTGATCGACATCCGCAACATCGGCCTGGTCGGCGGCATCGAGCTGGCGCCGCGTCCGGGCGAACCCGGCAAGCGCGCCTTCGAGGTCTTCCTGAACTGCTTCGAGCAGGGCGTGCTGATCCGCACCACCGGCGACACGATCGCGCTGTCGCCGCCGCTGATCATCGAGGCGCAGCAGATCGGCCAGATCGTCGAGACCATCGGCGCCGCGCTGCGCCGCGTGGCCTGAGGCGCCTCGCCCGCACGAGGCTTGCAAGCATCGACGCCATGGGACGCCTGCTCTCGATCGACAAGAACCTGTCGCGCGACTCGTACTACGCGGCCACCGCGCCGCGAGACCACCACTGGCCGACGCTGGACGGCGACCTGCGCTGCGATGTCGCGGTGGTCGGCGGCGGGCTGGCCGGGCTGTCGGCGGCGCTCGAACTGGCCGAACGCGGCCACCAGGTCGTGCTGCTCGAAGCGCGCCAGGTGGGCTGGGGTGCCTCGGGCCGCAACGGCGGACAGGCGATCCACGGGCTGGCCTGTGACCAGACGGTGATCGAGGAACAGCTCGGTCTGGACGCGGCCCGCCAGGTCTGGGCGCTGTCGCTTGAAGCGGTCGCCCGCATCCGCGACATCAGCCGCCGCCACAGCATCGACTGCGACTGGCGCGACGGCTACCTGGGGGTCGCCACCAGCGCCCGCAAGGCCACCGCGCTGAAGGCCTGGGCCGAGCGCATGGCCGATGTCTACGGCCATCGCTTCGACTGGCTGGGGCCGGACCGGCTGGGCGACTTCATCCGCAGCCCGCGCTATCACAGCGGCCTGCACGACCCGGCTTCCGGCCACCTGCACCCGCTGAAGTACGCGCTCGGCATCGCCCGTGCCGCGTCGCTGGCCGGCGTGCGCATCGTCGAGCACACACCGGTGACGCGGCTCGAACGCGGCAGCCCGGCGACGCTGCACACCCCGAAAGGCCGCGTCGTCGCCGACCAGTTGCTGCTGGCCGGCAACGTCTACCAGCAGGGGCTTGCCCCCGAACTGGACGACCGCATCATGCCGGTGGGCACCTACATCGTCTGCACCGACCCGCTGCCGCAGACGCAGATTGACGCGCTGCTGCCGCGCGGCACGGCGGTCTGCGACAGCAACTTCGTGCTCGACTACTTCCGGCCGACCGCCGACCGCCGCATCCTCTACGGCGGTCGTGTCAGCTACAGCATGGTCACGCCGCCGCGGCTGCGCGAGGCCATGCAGGCCCGCATGGCACGCACCTTTCCGGCGCTGGCCGGCGTGCGCGTCGCCCATGCTTGGGGCGGCTTCGTCGACATCAGCATGAACCGCGCGCCGGACTTCGGCCGGCTGGCGCCCGTGGCCGGACAGGCGGCGTCGAACGTGTACTACCTGCAAGGCTTCTCGGGCCACGGCCTGGCCTTGACCGGTCTGGCCGGCCAGATGGTGGCGCAGGCCATCAGCGGCGATGCCAGCCGCTTCGACCTGTTCGCACGGCTCAAGCACCGGCCCTTCCCCGGTGGACCCCTGCTGCGCATGCCCTCGCTGGTGCTGGGCATGGCCTGGTACCGCCTGATGGACCTGCTGTGAACGACGGTCCCTGAAGGCACAAGCTGGAAGGAATGCCCTCGGGACAAGCCCGCAGGCCACGACGGAATGCCTCTGGCACACTCAATGCAACGGTGTTCCGCAACCGTCCGATCAACCTTCAGCAAGCCCAGTGCTGCCGGGTCAACAAGCCGGTCGCAGCAAGCCCAATGAGCCCCTCTCCAGCGCCCCAGGCGCCCCCTGCATCCCGCCAGCCCATCGTGCTGGTGCCGGCCTGCAACCGCATGATCGGTGCGCACCCTTTCCACGTCGCCGGACAGAAATACGTCGACGCCGTGCGACTGGCCGGCGCGCTGCCGCTGGTCGTGCCGTCGGCCACCCCCGAGCAGCTCGATGCCCTGCTCGACCTTGCCGATGGCGTGCTGCTGACCGGCTCGCCGTCCAACGTGCACCCCAGCCATTTCGGCGAGACGGTCCATGACCCGAGCCTGCCGCTGGACCCGGTGCGCGACGACTGGACGCTGCCGCTGATCCCCAAGGTGCTCGCCCGGCACATGCCGCTGTTCGCGATCTGTCGCGGCTTCCAGGAGGTCAACGTCGCGCTCGGCGGCAGCCTGCACCAGGCCGTGCAGGAGGTCCCCGGACAGCACGACCACCGCGCCCCCGCCGATGCCTCGGTCGACGTGCAATACGGCCCGTCGCACCGGGTGCGCGTGACGGCGGGTGGGCTGCTCGAACGCCTGCTGGTCGACCTCGCCGAAGGCGGCGACATCACCGTCAACAGCGTGCATGGTCAGGGCGTCAAGCGCCTGGCCGACGGCCTGCGCGTCGAGGCCCGCGCGCCCGACGGTTTGATCGAGGCCTACACCCTCGAAGACAGCGCCGATGCACACGCCGGCTTCGTGCTCGGCGTGCAGTGGCACCCCGAATGGCGCGCCGCCGACAACCCCGTCTCCATCCAGTTGCTGCAGGCCTTCGGTGCCGCCTGCCAGGACTACCGCGACCTGCATCGCCCACCGAACCGTTGACCTGTCCACCACGGACGGGTGTCGGCGTCGCAGCCTCGGCGCAGCGGCCTTCAGGGCCTTGCAGCAAATGCGTCGCGCAACGGGAAACCACATGGTCACGAGAGAAAACTTCACCTTCAGCGAACTCGAGAACTGGCTCAACGAGCGTCGCGTCACCGAAATCGAATGCCTGGTGCCGGACCTGACCGGCGTGGCGCGGGGCAAGATCCTGCCGCGCGAGAAGTTCACCGAAGACCGCGGCATGCGCCTGCCCGAGGCGGTCGTCGCGATGGGCGTCACCGGCGAGTTCCCTGAAGAAGGGCCTTACTACGACGTCATCAACCCCACCGACCGCGACATGCACCTGCGCCCCGACCCGCGCACCGTGCGCATCGTGCCGTGGGCCACCGACCCGACCGCGCAGGTCATCCACGACTGCTACGACAAGGAAGGCCGCATCGTGCCCTTCGCGCCGCGATCGGTGCTGCGGCGCATTTGCGAGCGCTACGAAGCCGAGGGCTGGAAGCCCATCGTGGCGCCCGAGCTGGAGTTCTACCTGGTCGCGCGCAACACCGATCCGGACATCCCGCTCAAGCCGCCCAAGGGCCGCAGCGGCCGGGCCGAGACCTCGCGCCAGGCCTATTCGATCGATGCGGTCAACGAGTTCGACCCGCTGTTCGAAGACGTCTACTCCTACTGCGAGCAGATGGAGCTCAACGTCGACACGCTGATCCACGAGGTCGGTGCCGGCCAGATGGAGATCAACTTCTTCCACGACCAGCCGCTGCAGCTGGCCGACGAGGTGTTCTTCTTCAAGCGCACCGTGCGGGAAGCGGCACTGCGCCACGACATGTTCGCGACCTTCATGGCCAAGCCGATCGCCGGCGAGCCAGGCAGCGCGATGCACATCCACCAGTCCATCGTCGACCTCGCCAGCGGCCGCAACATCTTCAGCAACGAGGATGGCAGCCCGAGCCGCGAGTTCTTCTGGTACATCGGCGGCCTGCAGAAGTACATCCCGGCGGCGATGGCGCTGTTCGCGCCCTACGTCAACAGCTACCGCCGGCTGTCGCGCTTCACGGCCGCGCCCATCAACATCCAGTGGGGCACCGACAACCGCACCGTGGGCATCCGCTCGCCGGTGGCCGGCCCGGCCGCGCGCCGGATCGAGAACCGCGTGATCGGCGCCGATGCCAACCCCTATGTCGCGCTAGCGGCGACGCTGGCCTGCGGCTACCTGGGCATCAAGAACCGCATCGAGCCGACGCCCGAGTGCAAGGGCGATGCCTACCTGGGCGACTTCCAGCTGCCGCGCAGCCTGGGCGAGGCGCTTGAACTGCTGCGCAATGAAAAGGACCTGGCCGACGTGCTGGGTGCCGAATTCATCACCGTCTACACCGAGGTCAAGGAGATCGAGTACGCCGAGTTCATGAAGGTCATCTCACCGTGGGAACGCGAGCACCTGTTGCTGCACGTCTGACCCGCCACGAGACACCCACCTTCCGGAGAACCCCGATGAACACGAGCAACACGACCTCGACGAGCGCCTCGACGCGCAGCACGGCCGAGTGGCAGGCCGCCGACGCGGCGCATTTCCTGCACCCCTTCACCGACTTCCAGGCGCTGGCCCGCAAGGGTTCGCGCGTCATCGCCAAGGCCGACAACCTCTATCTGTGGGACAGCGAGGGCCACAAGCTGTTCGACGCGATGAGCGGCCTGTGGTGCGTCAACGTGGGCTATGGCCAGAAGTCCCTGGTCGACGCAGCCGCCCGCCAGATGCTGGAACTGCCCTTCTACAACGCCTTCTTCCAGACCACCACGCCGCCGGCCGTGGAACTGGCCGAGCTGCTGGCCGAGGTCGCCCCGCCGGGCTTCCAGCATGTCTTCTTCTCGGGCTCCGGCTCGGAGGGCAACGACACCGTCGTGCGCATGGTGCGGCGCTACTGGGAACTGCAAGGCCAGCCCGGCCGCGACGTCATCATCAGCCGCTGGAACGCCTACCACGGCTCGACCATGGCGGGCGCCTCGCTCGGCGGCATGAAGTACATGCATGCCCAGGGTGGCCTGCCGATCCCCGGCATCACCCACATCGACCAGCCCTACTGGATCGAACATGGCCGGGGCATGGACCGCGCCGACTTCGGCAAGCTGGCCGCGAGCTGGCTGGAGCAGAAGATCCTTGAGGTCGGGCCGGACAAGGTGGCCGCCTTCATCGGCGAGCCCATCCAGGGCGCCGGTGGTGTGATCGTGCCGCCCGAAACCTACTGGCCCGAGATCCAGCGCATCTGCGACCAGTACGGCATCTTGCTGGTCAGCGACGAGGTGATCTGCGGCTTCGGCCGCACCGGCCAGTGGTTCGGCTGCCAGACCGTCGGCAGCCGGCCCGATCTGATCACCTTTGCCAAGGGCGTCACCAGCGGCTATGTGCCGCTCGGTGGCGTGCTGGTGGGCGAGCGTGTGGCCAAGGCCCTGATCGAGCAGGGCGGCGAGTTCGAGCACGGCTACACCTACTCGGGCCATCCGGTGGCCTGCGCCGTTGCGCTGGCCAACATCAAGCTGATCCGCGAACAAGGCCTGGTCGAGCATGTGCGCGACGACGTCGGCCCCTACCTGGCCGCGAAGTTCGAGGCCTTGCGCGATCACCCGCTGATTGGCGACACGCAGACCTGCGGCCTGATGGGCGCGATGCTGCTGGCCAAGGCCAAGACGAGTGCGGCCGGTGGTCCCGAACTGTTCGATCCGGCGCTGGAAGTCGGCATGGTCTGCCGCAGCCACTGCTTCGCCAACGGCCTGGTGATGCGTGCGGTCGGCGACCGCATGATCATCGCGCCACCCCTGGTCATCACCCGTGCCCAGGTCGATGAGCTGATGGGCCTGATCCATCGCTGCCTGGACCTCACCGTGGCCGAGCTGCGAACGCGCGGCCAGTTCTGAATGGCGCCCTCACCAGCGTCTGTCGTCGTGTCCGAAAAACAGGAGTCGCTCACATGAACTTGCCTCGTCTCTCGCATCGACCGATCCGACGCTGGGCGCTGGCCGCGCTCGCGGCCTGTGCCCTCGGCCCGCTGGCCGCCCAGGCACAGGAGGAGGAGAAGGTCCTCAACATCTACAACTGGTCGGACTACATCGCCGAGGACACGATCCGGAACTTCGAGAAGGAGACCGGCATCCGCGTGCGCTACGACAACTTCGACAACAACGAGATCGTTCACGCCAAGCTGGTGGCAGGCAAGACCGGCTACGACATCGTCGTGCCGTCGTCGAACTGGGCCAAGCTGCAGATCGACGCTGGCCTGATCCGCAAGCTCGACAAGGCGCAGATCCCCAACCTGAAGAACCTCGACCCGGCGCTGCAAGCCCAGCTGGCGACGATGGATCCGGGCAATGAACACATGGTGAACTGGCTCTGGGGCTACACCACGGTGGGCATCAACGTCGACAAGGTCAAGGCCGCGCTGGGCAACCTTCCCATGCCGGAGAACGCCTGGGACTTGGTCTTCAAGCCGGAGTACATCAGCAAGCTCAAGAGCTGCGGCGTGTCCTTCCTGGACTCGGCCACCGAAGTCGTCCCTGCTGCCCTGCACTACCTGGGCAAGGCGCCCTACAGCAAGGTCGCGGGCGACTACGCGCAAGCGGCGGCGCTGCTCAAGAGCGTGCGTTCGAACGTGACGCTGTTCAGCTCATCGGGCTACATCAACGACATGGCCGCGGGTGGCATCTGCGTCGCGCTGGGCTGGTCGGGCGACATCAACATCGCGCGCCAGCGCGCCATCGACGGCAAGACCGGGCAGAACATCCAGGCCATGATTCCCACGACCGGCGGCATCTTGTTCTTCGACTCGATGGTGATCCCCAACGATGCGGCCCACCCGGGCAATGCGCACAAGTTCATCAACTACATCCTGCGCGCCGAGGTGCATGCGGCCATCACCAACAAGGTCTTCTACGCCAACCCGAACAAGGAGTCGCTGAAATTCGTCAAGCCCGATGTCGCCAACAACCCGACGGTCTTCTTGTCCGCTGCGGACATGGCAAAAATGAAGCCGCCAGGCGCGCTGAACAACGACATGCGCCGCCTGATGACCCGCACCTACACGGCCTTCAAGACCGGTCTCTGACCGGCCCCTGATCGGGAGCACGACATGAAGCATCTTCACCCCATCCCCACGCCGCTGGCCCTCGCGGCGGCCGCGTTGCTGTCCTGCGGTCTGGCCGCACCGGCTGCGGCGCAATCCAACGACGAGCTGCTGCGCGAGCTGCGTGCGCTCAAGGACCGCGTCAACCAGCTCGAACAGCAGCTGCAGGCGGGCAAGACGGCATCGCCCGCGACCGCAGCACCGGCCGGGCAGTGGGGCATGACGCCTGAGCAGAGCCAGGAACTCAGCCGTGTCGCCACCAAGGCCGAGGCGCTGGAGGACAGCCGCGACGAATCCGGCTTCAAGGGCCTGAAGGTCTCGGGCTACATGGACCCGACCTTCATCATCGACCGCAACCAGAACCGGGCCGGCTTCCAGTTCCTCAGCGGCGTTGGCGACGACGGCTACGGCTATGCCAACTCGACCTTCGGCGCGGTCGCGCTGGACTTCACCAAGGAGACCGACAGCGGCACGCGCTGGCGCCTGACGCTGGTGCCCGACCGGGGCACCCAGGCCATCATGAGTGGCGCCAACCGGCTGGTGCACGAGGCGTCGGTCAGCGTGCCGATCGACGGCGATGACACGACCCGGCTGCTGGCCGGTCATGTGCCGGACTGGTCGGGCTATGAGTACGCCCAGCCCACGCTCAACAAGCTGATCACCCACAACCTGCTGTTCGACTTCACCCTGCCAACCGCCTACACCGGCGCCGGCCTGGAGCTGTCGCGCGGCAACTGGGTGCTCAAGGGCATGCTGGCCAACATGAACAGCGCGATCAAGGCCAGCGGCGAACGCGCCCCGGTGTTCGCCTGGCGGGCCGATCACGAGATCAACGAGTTCAGCGGCTACGGCATGGCCGGCCTGCATGGCAAGGCGGCGAACTTCAGCGAGAACCTCGATGACGGCACCGGCACGGGCACCGCTGCGGCGCTGCCGAACTCGCGCGTCGACCTGATCGAGATCGACGGCTGGTACACCCGCGGCGACCTGACGCTGAACGGCCAGATCAGCTGGGGCCGGCAGTCCCGGGCGGCCATCGGCACGGCCACCGGCGCGATGGTCTTCGATGCCGCCGACCTGCGCGATGCCGAATGGAAGGGCGTCTCGGCCCTGGTCGCCTACAAGCTGTCGCCGCGCCTGGAAGGCGTGGTCCGCGGGGATGCCCTGTTCAACAAGAAAAACGGCGGCGGTCTGCTCGGCTACACCTCGTCCGACGAGGTCAATGGCATCGGCCCCGAACTGATCGGTCGAGACGCAAATGGCGACCTCATCATCGGTTCCGATCCGCAGGCCGGTGTCAACCGCTACGCGCTGTCCTTCGGCCTGAACTACGCAGTCGATCCGTCGGTCATGTTCAAGACCGAGGTCCGCTTTGACAGTGCCAGCAAGACGGTCTTCGAGAACGTCAAGTCCAACACCTTCGTCAAGACCAACCGGCTGTTCGCCACCTCGCTCGTCGTGAGCTTCTGACCATGTCCGCCGCCACCTCCGACAGCAAGAAACCCGACTGGCACGCCCGTGCCCGCGAGATCACGATCGACGGGCGGGCCTGGATCAACGGCGAGCGGGTCGACGCGGCTTCCGGCGCCACCTTCGACAAGCACTCGCCGGTCGATGGCCGGCGGCTGGCGGCGGTGGCGCGCGGCGAGGCGGTCGACATCGACCGCGCCGTGGCCGCCGGCCGTGCCGCCTTCGAAGATGGCCGCTGGTCGCGCAAGGCGCCGGCCGCGCGCAAGCGCATCCTGCAGCGCTGGTCCGAGCTGATCACGGCCGCGCGCGACGAGTTGGCGCTGCTGGAGACGCTCGACATGGGCAAACCGATCCAGTACGCGCTGAGCGTGGACGTGCCGGCAACGGCGCGCACCATCGCCTGGTATGGCGAGGCGATCGACAAGGTCTACGACGAGATCGCGCCGACCGGCTCGAATGCGCTGGCCCTGATCACCCGCGAGGCGATGGGCGTGATCGGCTGCATCGTGCCCTGGAACTACCCGATGATCATGGCGGCCTGGAAGCTCGGGCCGGCGCTGGCCACGGGCAACTCGGTGGTCATGAAGCCGAGCGAGAAGTCGCCCCTGACCGCCTTGAAGCTGGCCGAACTGGCGGTGCAGGCCGGCATCCCGCCGGGTGTGTTCAACGTCGTGCCCGGCTACGGCCACGAGGCCGGCGAGGCACTGGCGTTGCACATGGACGTTGACGCCATCGGCTTCACCGGCTCGACCCGCACCGGCCGTCGTATGCTGGACTACGCTTCGCGCTCCAACCTCAAGCGGGTCTGGAACGAACTGGGCGGCAAGTCGGCCTTCCTCGTCTTCCCCGACCACCACGACCCGGCGCTGGCCGCACGCACCGTGGCCGGCGCGATGTACTTCAACCAGGGCGAGTCCTGCAATGCGCCCTCGCGCGTGCTGGTGCACGCGTCGATCGCCGACGACTTCGTGGCCGTGCTGCGCGAGGAGGCCCCGAAGTACCGGCCGGGCGACCCGCTGGACGCATCGACCGTGATGGGCGCGCTGGTCGACGATGGCCAGCTGCGCACCGTGATGGGCTACATCGCGTCCGGCAAGGCCGAGGGCGCACGCTGCATCAGCGGTGGCGAACAGGTCCGCACCGACAGCGGCGGGCCCTATGTCGAGCCAACGCTGTTTGACGGCGTGACCCCGCAGATGAAGATCGCCCGCGAGGAGATCTTCGGCCCGGTGCTGTCGGTGCTGCGCTTCGAGAGCGAGGCCGAGGCCATCGCGCTGGCCAACGGCACCGACTACGGCCTGCAGGCCAGCGTCTGGAGCCATGACATCAACCGCGCGCACCGTGTGGCACGTGCCTTGCGTGCCGGCACGGTGCATGTCAACCAGTACGACGAGGACGACATCACGGTGCCTTTCGGCGGCCATCGGCAAAGCGGCAACGGCCGCGACAAGTCGCTGCATGCGCTGGAGAAATACACCGAGCTGAAGACCACCTGGCTGCGCATCGACCGCTGATCCGCAGGCCCGGAAAGCGTGAAAACCTTGCACCATAATTCGCGCCGCAACGCGCACCGGTGGCACCGCTCCTTGGGTGCAAACGGTGGCCGACGCAGTGCCTTGACGACCTGACCCTTACCCAATCACCCGTGCAGGAGCCCTGATGAACACGAAGATGACCCGCCCCACGTCGCTGCTCAAGACCCTCGTGGCCACGCTTGCTTTCGCCGCGTCCATCGGCGTGCAGGCGCAGGAAGAGAAGGTCCTGAACATCTACAACTGGGCCGACTACATCGCCGAAGACACGATCAAGAACTTCGAGAAGGAAACCGGCATCAAGGTCCGCTACGACAACTTCGACAGCAACGAGGCGCTGCACGCCAAGCTGGTCGCGGGCAAGTCGGGCTATGACATCGTGGTGCCCGGTTCGCACTTCGCCAAGCAGCAGATCGAGGCTGGCCTGCTGATGAAGCTCGACAAGAGCAAGCTCACCAACTACAAGAACCTCGACCCCGCCATTCAGGCCCAGCTGGCCAAGATGGACCCGGGCAACGAGCACATCGTCGACTGGCTGTGGGGCTACACCACGGTGGGCATCAACGCCGAGCGCGTCAAGAAGGCCCTGGGCGACACGCCGATGCCCGAGAACGCCTGGGACCTGGTGTTCAACCCCGAATACGCCAAGAAGCTCAAGGGCTGCGGCGTGTCCTTCCTGGACACCGCCTCGGAAATCATCCCGATCGCGCTGAAGTACGTCGGCAAGGACCCGCACAGCAAGAACGCGGACGACTACAAGGCGGCGGCCGAGATGCTCAAGACCGTGCGCCCCTACGTGACGCGCTTCGCCGGCTCGGGCTCGGATTACATCGACCAGATGGCCACCGGCAAGCTCTGCGCGGTGGTGGGCTGGTCCGGTGACATCCTGATCGCCAAGGACAAGTCGGCCAAGGCCAAGAAGCCGCAGAAGCTTGAGGTGCTGCTGCCGAAGATGGGCGGCCTGCTGTTCTTCGACACCATGGCCATCCCCAAGGACGCCAAGCACCCGGACAACGCGCACAAGTTCATCGACTTCATCCTGCGTGCCGAGGTCCATGCATCGCTGACCAACTCGGTCTTCTATGCCAACCCGAACAAGGCCTCGCTGAAGTTTGTCGAGCCGGCCATCGCCAATGACCCGGCGGTGTTCCCGAACGAGGCGGCCATGGCCACGATGATCGCCCCGGGCACGCCCGACAACGCGACGCGTCGCCTGATCACCCGCACCTTCACCAACTTCAAGGCCGGCCGCTGAGCCGAGCCTGGATGGGCCGGCGCGCCGCCTCGCGCGACCGGCCCCACAGCCACGAGGGAGCCACATGAGCACAGCACCGGGCGACAGCGCCTTCCTGCGGATCGAGTCCGTGGTGAAGGATTTCGGTGAATTCCGCGCCGTCGACCAGGTCAGCCTGGACGTCGCGCGTGGCGAGATCTTCGCCCTGCTGGGCTCGTCGGGCTGCGGCAAGAGCACGCTGCTGCGCATGCTGGCCGGCTTCGAGTCGCCGACCTCCGGCCGCATCGTGCTCAACGGCCAGGATCTGGCGGGCCTGCCGCCCTACCGGCGGCCGGTCAACATGATGTTCCAGTCCTACGCGCTGTTCCCGCACCTGACCGTGTGGGACAACATCGCCTTCGGCCTGCGTCGCGACGGCCTGCCCAAGGCCGAGGTCGAGCAGCGTGTCGAGGAGATGCTGCGGCTGACCCAGCTGGGCAAGTTCGGCAAGCGCAAGCCGCACCAGCTCTCAGGCGGTCAGCAGCAACGGGTCGCGCTGGCCCGCAGCCTGGCCAAGAAGCCGCAGTTGCTGCTGCTGGACGAGCCGCTGGGCGCCTTGGACAAGAAGCTGCGCGAGCAGACCCAGGTCGAGCTGGTCAACATCATCCGCAGCGTGGGCGTGACCTGCGTGATGGTCACGCACGACCAGGAAGAAGCGATGACCATGGCCTCGCGCCTGGCCGTCATGAGCGAAGGCCGCTTCCTGCAGGTTGGCGGCCCAGCCGACATCTACGAGACCCCGACCACCCGCTTCGTCGCCGACTTCATCGGCAACGTCAACCTGATGGACGGCACGATCACGCTGGACGAGCCGGACCGGGCCGAGATCGGCTGCCCGGACGTCGTGCACCACATCGGCCACGGCATCACCGGCTACCTGGGCATGCCCGTCACCGTGGCGGTGCGGCCCGAGAAGATCCACCTGACCCGAGTCCCGCTGGATCAGGCACACAACCAGGTTCGCGGCATCGTGCATGCGGTGTCCTACTTCGGCAGCCACACGCTCTATCACCTCAAGCTCGCCAGCGGCGCGACGCTCAAGGTCAACGTCGAGAACGAAGAACGGCTGCACAGCGGCAACCCGGTCATGGGCGACGAGGTCTGGGCCAACTGGTCACCGACCGCCCAGGTCGTGTTGACCCAATGAGCGCGAGCGCCTGATGCCCGCCGCCCGCCCTCCCCTCCTGCAGCGCCTGCTGGCCTTGCTGCGTTCGCTCGGCGGACGTGGCAGCGTGCTGGGCCTGCCCTATCTGTGGCTGCTGATCTTCTTCCTGCTGCCCTTCCTGATCGTGCTGCGCATCAGCCTGGCGCAGATGGACGGCGCGCTGGTCAGCGACCTGTTCCACTGGACCGAGACCGAGCTGACGCTGACGGTGCGACTGGGCACCTACCAGCTGCTGTTCACCGATGACCTGTACTGGTCGACCTACGGCCTGTCACTGCTCTATGCCGGCGTCACCACGGTGGTCTGCCTGCTGATCGGCTATCCCTTCGCCTACTTCATGGCGCGCTCGTCGACCTCGCTGCAGCCGCTGCTGCTGATGGGCGTGATGCTGCCGTTCTGGACCAGCTTCCTGCTGCGCGTCTATGCCTGGAAGGCCTTGCTGGATGCCGACACCGGCTGGGTCGGCACGGCGCTGAAGGCCCTGCAGGTCGACGACCTGCTGTTTGCGATCGGCGCGATCCCCGCTGAGGGGCAGTTCATGTACAGCCCCTTCTCGCTGGTGATCGGCATGGTCTACACCTACCTGCCCTTCATGGTGCTGCCGCTGTTTGGCACGCTCTCCAAGCTCGACATCCGCCTGCTCGAAGCCGCGCAGGACCTCGGTGCGACGCCCTGGCAGACCTTCTGGCGCGTGACCGTGCCGCTGTCGCGCGGTGGCATCGTCGCCGGCGCAATGCTGGTCTTCATCCCGTGCGTGGGCGAGTACGTCATCCCCGAGCTGCTGGGCGGCCCGGAGACGCTGATGATCGGCCGCGTGCTCTGGGACGAGTTCTTCAGCAACAACGACTGGCCGATGGCGTCGAGCGTGGCGGTCATCATGATCATGCTGATCCTGGTGCCGCTGGCGATCTTCAACCGGACCCAGAGCGAGGCCGACAAGCGATGATCACCACGCCCACCGCCCGCTGGGTCAGCCGGCTCTGGCTGTTCGCCGGCTTCGCCTTCCTCTACCTGCCGATCGTCTCGCTGGTGGTCTTCAGCTTCACCGAATCGCCAGTGCCCAACGTCTGGGGCGGCTTCTCGCTGCGCTGGTACGAGAAGCTGGTCGGCGACGAGGACATCCGTTCCGCGCTGTGGCTGAGCCTGCAGGTGGCCGCCGCGTCGGCGACCGGCTCGGTCGTGCTGGGCACCATGGCGGCCTTCGCGCTGGTGCGCTTCGGCAAGTTCCGCGGCCGCACCTTGTTCGCCGGCATGGTCAACGCCCCGCTGGTGATGCCCGAGGTCATCGTCGGCCTGTCGCTGCTGCTGATGCTGGTGTCGGTGCAGCGGGTCTTCGGCTTCCCCGAACGTGGCCTGATGACGATCTGGCTGGGCCACCTGCTGGTCGGCATGGCCTATGCCACGGTGGTCATCTCGGCCCGTCTGCGCGACCTGAATCCTCAGTTCGAGGAAGCCGCGCAAGACCTGGGCGCCCGCCCGGCGCAGGTCTTCTTCCTGGTCACGCTGCCGATGATTGCCCAGAGCATGATGGCCGCCTGGTTGCTGACCTTCACGCTGTCGCTGGACGACGTGGTGATGTCGGCCTTCCTGTCCGGACCGGGCTCGACCACGCTGCCGCTGGTGATCTTCTCGCGCGCCCGGCTGGGCCTGGACCCGACCGTCAACGCGCTGGCCACCGTGGTGATCGCGGTGGTCGCGGTCTTCGTGGTCGTCTCCAGCTACATGATCGCCGCGCGCGAACGCCGGCTCTACAAGGAACAGCAGGCGGCGCTCAAGGGCTGACCCGCGGCGCACGCATGACCCAGGCCCGGATCGACGAGTTGGCGCGCCAGGGCGTGCACACGCTGCTGGTGCAGTTCACCGACGTGCTCGGCGTGCCCAAGGGCAAGCTGGTGCCGCTCGACCAGCTCGACGCGGTGCTGCGCGACGGTGCCGGCTTCGCCGGTCCGTCGATCGCCGGCACCGGCCTGCCACGCACCGGTCCGCGCGCCGAGTTCATGGCCCGCGGCGACCTCGACACGCTCAAGCCTCTGCCCTGGTGGCCGGGTGTCGCCCGCATCGTCGGTGACGGCCACGTCGCGGGTACACCGTTCGACGCCTGCCCCCGTCAGGTGCTGCGCCGCCAGATCGCGCGTCTGGCCGCACACGGCTGGCAGATGCAGGTCGGCATCGAGCCTGAGTTCTTCTTGCTGCAGCGCGACGCCGCTGGCCGCTGGCAACCGGCCGATCCGCTGGACCGCTTAGACAAGCCCAGCTACGACCTGCAGAGCCTGCCGCGCCAGACCCCGCTGCTGCAGGCCCTGCGCGCGGCGCTGGAGGCCGACGGCGCGCAGGTCCAGCAGATCGACCATGAGGACGCACACGGCCAATACGAGCTGAACTTCCGCCACGCCGATGTGCTGACCAGCTGCGACCGGCTGATGCTGTTCAAGTTGGCGGCGCAGCGCCTGGCCGAACAACACGGCTGCACCTGTTCCTTCATGCCCAAGCCCTGGGCCGACCAGCCCGGCAGCGGCATGCACTTCCACGTCTCGTTGTGGGACGGCGAACGGCCGGTCTTCGAGGACCTCGATGAACACGGGCATCTGGCCGATCCCGCCTATCCCGCCGGAACACCTCGCACGTCCGACCGGCTGGCCCGCCACTTCGTCGCCGGCGTGCTGGCCCACAGCGCGGCGCTGTGTGCGCTGGCCGCGCCGACCGTCAACTCCTACAAGCGTCTGGTGGTCGGAGAGAGCCTGTCGGGCACCAGCTGGGCGCCAGCCTATGTGGCGCACGGGCCCAACAACCGCACCGCACTGGTCCGCACCTTGCCGGGCCGTTTCGAATGGCGTTTGCCGGACGCCAGCGCCAACCCCTACCTGGCGGCGGCCGGCCTGATCGCCGCTGGGCTGGACGGCATCGCGCGCCAGCTCGATCCGGGCCCTGCCGTCAGCGACGACCTGTTCACGCTCGACCTCGCCGCGATCCGCGCGCGCGGCATCGCCGTGCTGCCGCAGAGCCTGGCCGAAGCCGCTGATGCGCTGGCTGACGACAGCGTCCTGGCCGATGCACTGGGCGCGACCCTGCACACCCAGCTGCTGGCGCTGCAGCGTGACGAGGCCCTGCGCTACGCCCGTCACGTCAGCGACTGGGAACTGGCCCGCTATGCCGCGCGCTGAGACGGCGCTGACGGCGCGGGGAGTGCCATCGACGACGCCGTGGCTGTCCTACCTCTGCCTGGCCGCCAGCATGGCGCTGGTGGGCAGCTATGTCGGGCTGTCCAAGAGCCTGGTGGCCGTCTTCCCGGTCTTCCTGCTGGCGGGCCTGCGCTTCGCGATCGCGGCGGTGGCGATGGTGAGCTGGCTGCGCAAGCCGGCCGACGAACCCCCGCTCGGGCCGCAGCAGTGGCGGCTGCTGTTCCTGGAAAGCCTGCTGGGCAACTTCCTGTTCTCGATCTGCATGCTCTATGGCGTGGCGCTCAGCACGGCGCTGGCGGCTGGCGTGATCATGGCCGCGCTGCCGGCGGCTGTCGCGCTGCTCTCGCGCATCGTGCTGCGCGAACGGCTGGCGCCGCGCGTACTGGCCGGCATCGCCTGCGCGGTCGGCGGCATCGCGGTGGTGGCGCTGGTGAAGGCCGATGCGGCCGATGCGGCCGCTGCCGGCGCAGCGGTCGAGCCCTGGCGTCAGACCCTGGGCCACCTGCTGCTGATCGGTGCCGTGTTCTGCGAGGCCAGCTACGTCGTCATCGGCAAGCAGCTCACCGGCCATGTCGGCGCGCGCCGCATCAGCGCGATCGTCAACCTCTGGGGACTGCTGCTGGTCAGCCCGATGGCGATCTGGCAGGCCACGCGCTTTGACTTCGGCGTGATCACGCCGGGCACCTGGAGCCTGCTGGTCTTCTACGCACTGGCGGCCAGCACCGCCACGGTCTGGCTGTGGATGACCGGACTGCGGCGCGTCAGCGCCTCACGCGCCGGCGTCTTCACCGTGATGCTGCCGCTGGCCGCCGCCGCCGTCGGTGTGGGCGTGCTTGGCGAACGCATCAGCACACCGCAGCTCGCCGCCTACGCCCTCGCCCTGACCGGACTGTTGCTGGCGACCTCTAGATCGAGCGATCAAACAGCGACTCATTGACCGCGTTCTCATGGGCGCGGTGGCTGGCCTTCTGGGCGTACATGGCTTGGTCGGCGTCCTTGAGCACCTCGTCCGGGTCGTGATCCTGCGGTCCGAACACGCGCCAGCCGAGGCTGGCCAAGATGCCGTGCTGCAAGTCGCCGATCGCCAGCGGCTGCGACAGCGCATGGTCGAGCTTGACCATCAGGTTCTGCACGTCACGCAAGGCCGTTTCAGGGTCCGCGCCCAGGTCCGGGCAGACCACCACGAACTCGTCGCCACCCAGTCGGGCCACGGTGTCGCTCAGGCGCACATGTGCGCTCAGGCGCTGGGCGGTCTCCACCAGCACCCGGTCGCCCATCTCGTGGCCATGGGTGTCGTTGAGGTCCTTGAAGTGGTCCAGGTCGATGAAGACCAGCGCGCCGTGACAGCGGTCGCGACGCGCCCGCACCAGCGCTTGGTTGAGCCGGTCCAGCAAGAGACGCCGGTTGGGCAGGCGGGTCAGCGGATCGAGGAAGGCGAGGCTGCGGATCTCCTCTTCCATCGCCTTCTGGCGGGTCACGTCGCGGCCGATGCTGGAGGCACCGATGACCCGGCCGTGGTCGTCGTAGAGCGGCGCCACCGAGACCGACATGTCGACGCGGTGGCCGTCGCGGTGCAGCCGCACCGTGTCGAAGGCCTCGACCACCTCGCCGCGCACGATGCGGGCCATGAGGTCCACCTCTTCCTGCTGGCGATCGGCCGGCAGCACGCGGGAAATCGAGTGGCCCACCATCTCGTCCTCACGCCAACCCAGGGCCGCTTCGGCACCCGCATTCCAACTGGTCACGCGGCTGTCCAGCGACTTGGAGATGATGGCGTCGCGCGAGAACTGCACGATGGCCTCGAAGCGCTGCTCGGCCGCACCGATGCGTCGTTTCGAGGCCCGATACAGCAGCCACACCAGCACCGCCACGGTCAGCACGGCCACGCCGGCCAGCAAGCCGACCAAGGTCAGCTGGCGTTGCCAGTCGGCCTCGAAGTCGTCGACCGCCAGGCCAACGATCACCACCAGCGGCAGGCCCGGCACGCGACGCCAGGCGTTGACACGCTCGATGCCGTCGAGGGCGGTGCTGGCGGTGTAGAAGCCGTCGACGCCTGGACGGCTCATCTCGTCGCGCAGCTGGCGCGACACCTCGGTGCTGGCGATGACCTTGTCCTCGTTGTCCGGCCAGGGCTTGCGGTAGACCAGCGCCATGCGCTGCGTGCGCACGGTGGCGGCGCCGTGATCGCCCAGCGCCAGGCCGTCGAAGACCCGGTCGAGCCGGCGCAGCGGCAGGTCGGCAACAACCGCACCGAGGAAGCGCCCGCCGGTGTCCAGCACCGGCCGCATCAGCGTCAGCACCCAGATGCCGGATGGCGCGTCGCGGCGCGGGCCCTCGATCAGCAGGCGCGCGGTCTGGGACTGGGACAGGCGCGCCAGCGCACCACCGTCGGCCAGCGACGCATCGTGTTCACCGCCGGCCAGCCAGCGGCCTTGGGCATCGGCGATGCGCAGGTGACGCAGACCGCTGGCCACCTCGACCTGCTGGCGCATGGCCGGCGACAGCGCGCTCTCGCCCTGCGGCCGGCGGGCCTCGCGCGCGGCCACCACCATCAGGCTGGCATCGGCCTGCTCGAACAGGCTGCGCAGATTGGCGTCCAGCAGACGGGCGATGTTGTGGGTGGCCAGTGCCGCCCGTTCGCGCTGGCGCTCGCGCTCCAGGTGCAAGGTGATCGCCGCCAGCCCCAGCACCAGCGCCAGCACCAGCGCAACGGTCAGCAGGTAAGGCCAGCGCGAGGTGGGCGCGCGACCGAAGGGGCGAGCGGTCCAGCTGCGGCTGTTGGGGGTTGATGCCGCCGGTGCGGTGCCAGGCAAGGCCATGTCAGCCCTGCACGGTGTTGGGAGGGGCCACGCCCACGGCGCCACGCCCCTGCAGGCGCGCCTGCCCCAGCGCCTGTTCGGCCGCCGCGTAAAGGCGTTCGCACTGCTGCGGCACGGGCACCAGGGCCCGGCCAGGCTGGGCCGACACCGCCATGCAGGCGCCCGGCGTGGCGCTGCCCTCGGGCATCGCCAGCTTGATGCGCCCGATCGCCAGCAGCAGCCGTTCGGCCAACACGCGGGCTTCCTCCTGGGTGGTCTGCGGCAGCAGGATGGCGAAGGACTCGTGGGTCATCCGGCCGACCTCGTCGGTGGCCCGCAAGCCCTCGATCAGCAGGTGGGCGACCGCCGTCAGCAGGCGCTCGGTCACGGCCACCCCCCAGCGCTCCTGGACCGAACGAAGCCCGTCAAGCTCGACCAGCACCAGACAGGTCTCGCCACCCTGGCGCTGCGCACGCATCAGCTCGCGCTGCACCTGGCGCAGCATCTCGACGCGGTTCCAGACCTGCGTCAGCGGGTCGCGCACCGCCTGCTGCTGCATCTCGGTGGTGCGCGCCTGCAGCTGCAGGCGACAGCTCTGCAGCTCGGCCGCCAAGGTCTCCTTGAGCACGTGCTTGCGCCAGATCATCAGGCTGACCACGAAGCCCAGGCCGCAGGCGATCAGGCCATCGACCCGGTTGCTGGTCAGCTGCGCGGTGTCGACCTGCGTCAGCCCCAGCGCCCAGGCATACCCGAGGAAGGCCAGCCCGTACATGACGGCCGCGCGTTGCGGGCGCAGCAGGAACAGCGCCCCCACCAGCACACAACCGATCAGGAAGGACGTGATGCTGGTGCCGATCCACTGGTCGATGCTGGCCACCGCGATGGTGAAGACCAGCGCACTGCCCAGGCCCCAGATCTCCAGCACCTCCTGCCAGCCACGTCGCAGCCGAGGCTGGCGACGGGTCCAGCCGATCAGGGCGCCAACCAGCGCGAGGTTGGCGGCCATGACCAGATGGACCAGCACGACCGCCTCACGCCAGCGCGCCCCGTCCAGCCGCGCCGTGTCGGCCTCTGCGCCGGTCGACGGGCCCGAAGACAGGGCCGGACGCGCCTGGCCGAGCGAGCGCAAGGTCAAGCCGCCGCCAGCCGGGCTGACGCTGGTGTGGTCGTTCCATGAACTGGCCACGTGCAGCAGGCTCAGGGGCACCAGCAACGCTGTCAGCCAGACCAGGCGCCGCAAGTTTTCCAGCAAGGCCTGGACCGCAATGCGCTCGTTGCGAGCCCAGACACTGCGCCATTTCACGCCCGCTCCCGACACCACCGCTCCCACCTGTTGTTCCGGACTTCTGCCGTGGTCGACGCCCGCAGGGACCTGAGTCAGACCGGTTCCTGCATCGTCGCTTGGGAAAGTGTATTCGCCTGTGTCCCGGGCGCAACGCCCAGGCGTGTGCCCGGCCTTGGCGCACGGGCGTGCAGCGTCGCCGGGGCCACCTCGCGCTGGCGGGCGTCGGACCAGAACTGGCGCCAGGCGCGGGCGCCGGCCACGCCGTTCCAGAGTCCCAGCGCATGGCGCATGCCCTGCGTCCAGGGGCGTCCGGCCTCATGGCCACGCTGCAGGTAGGCGATCCAGGCGGACTCGACCTGCTCGCGCTCGGCCGCCGGCGACGGTGCGTCGAAGAAACGTGTGTCCCAGCCGGCCAACTGCCAGGGCTCGTGGTAGGCCTGTCGGCCCACCATCACGCCGTCGACGTGCAGCAGGTGGTGGGCGATCTCGTCGTCGTCGCGGATGCCGCCGTTGATGACGATGGTCAGGTGCGGGAATTCGCGCTTGAGCTGGTGGACCAGCTCGTGCCGCAGCGGCGGGACGTCGCGGTTCTCCTTCGGGCTCAGGCCCTGCAGCCAGGCGTTGCGGGCGTGCACGATGAAGACCTCGCAGCCGGCCTCGGCGACGGTGCCGACGAAGTCGCGCACGAAGTCGTAGCGCTCGATGCGGTCGATGCCGATGCGGTGCTTGACCGTCACCGGGAGGTCGACCGCGTCGCGCATCGCCTTGACGCCGTCGGCCACCAGCGCCGGTTCGGCCATCAGGCAGGCGCCGAAGGCACCACGCTGGACCCGCTCGCTCGGACAGCCGCAGTTGAGGTTGACCTCGTCATAGCCCCAGCGCTGCGCCAGCTTCGCGCAGGCCGCCAGATCGGCCGGTTCGCTGCCGCCCAGCTGCAGGGCGACCGGGTGCTCGAAGTCATCGAAGTCGAGGTGCCGGTGCTGATCGCCATGCAGCAGGGCGCCGGTCGTGACCATCTCCGTGTAGAGCCGCGTGTGGCGGGTCAGCAGGCGGTGGAAATGGCGGCAGTGGCGATCGGTCCAGTCCAGCATCGGGGCGACGCTGAGGCGCCAGGGGCTGACAGGACCAGGAGCGGAAGGCGGCAGGGACATGGGTGCAGAAGGGGACTCGCGGAAGACAGCCCCGATTGTCCTACCGCGTCATCGGCTCACAGGTCTGTGCTGAGGTAGCGCGCCGAGGTCAGCAACACCGTGGCCGCCGATGCGTGTACCAGCGCGGCCTGGCGGATGTCGGCCGGCGCCAGGTGGCGGCGACCTTCCTGGAGCAGCAGCACATCGAGCCGGTTGACGAGCTTGCCGACCACGCTGCGGTCGATGTCGTTGACCAGCACGATGAGCGCTTCGCCAGCGATCGGCACCACCGCGTCATGGCCACGCAGGCCGCGCGCCAGCGCCAGCATCAGGGCCGGCAGTCGGGGCGAAGGCAGGGTGCTGTCGAGGCCGTCGTCCAGTACCTGACCATCGCCCGCCGGCGACGTGGCGGTGTCACCGGCCGCTGTGGCGGGTGCGCCGGTCAGGCGACCGATCGGTCCGGCCATCATCCGCTGAATGGCGGGCTCGGCGCCTTGGGTCATCGACCCATCGTCAGCCATCGACAGCGGCGACAAGGCGCTGCGGCTGCCGGGCGGGCGGTAGACCGGCAAGTCAATGTGCAACCACAGGACCGGGCGATCGACGTTCTGGCCACGGCCGTAGCCCGTGCGTGCGAGTTGCCATTCCAGCGCCATCACATTGCGGAAGGTGGCGGCACCCGATCGTGCGTCGGCGCCCTCACGGCGTTGCCGGCGACGCGCGCGAGGTTCGTTCCAGACCATGCCCAACATGCCAACCAGCGCGAGTCGCACGCTGGTCGCCAGCAGCACGGTGTAGCCGTCGGGCCCATCGAAGGGCGAGTGGCCGGCATGCACTTCACCCAGCAGCACCATCAGGCCCACCGAAAGCGCCGTGGCCAGTGCGGCACCGGACAGGCCGCCGAGCCAGCCGGCCAGAAATGTGTAGGCCGGCAGGACCACCAGCCAGTCCGGCCAGGCGACCACACACAGCGCCAGTAGCGGTCCGGCCAACAACACCCCCGCGACCACCGGCCATGCCGGCCAGGGCCACCGATCGCTGCGCAGCATGGGCACCAGAACCAGCACCGAGAGGCTGCTGGCCAGCGCATGGTTGGCCAGCGGCAAGGCCCACGGGTTCAAGCCAGCGACCCAGCCCGCGCCGCTGGTCATCGCATGGAGCAGCCCCTGGAGCAGGCTCAAGCCAGCGGCCGCCACGATCGCCAAGGGCACCACGCCCATCGCGATCATGCGCGTCATGGCTGCCACGCGCCGCAAGGCGGGTGGGCGACGGTCGAGCACCAACTCGTCCCAGACCCGGTCGACACGACGGGCGCTGAGCACGGCTTGCGCACTCACCAGCACCCCTGCGCCCAGCGCACCGATCAGGCGCTGCGCCGGGTTCAGGCCATGTGGCTGGCCGATCCACTGGGCCAGCCACTCGCTGACCGCCAGCACCGCACACAGCGCCAGCCAGGTCCGCCAGGTCGTCGCCTGCCGGGCCCGCATCGACACGACCACTGCCGGGCCGGCCGCCAGGGCCACCATGGGCAAGTCGCCGGGCACTGTCCCCACCTGCGTGGCACCGATCGTCATCACCGGCAGCAGCAGCCACGCCAGGGCCAACAGGGGCAGCGGCACCTGCCTGACCGGATCAGAGGACGACGCGCCGGTGGCTGCAGGACCGGCCTGCCCGCTCACGTGCCGCCCCCGAGCCCAGGGTCTGACATCGCGCCACCCGCCGGCGCCAGGTGTGTGGGGGCCTCGTCCGGCGCGGCCGCACTGAAGACGACAACCCGGTTGCGTCCGCTGCGCTTGGCCTCGTAGACGGCGGCATCAGCCCGCTTGAACAACTTGTCGGCATCGTCGCCGGGCCAGGTGGCGGTGACGCCGATGGAGATGGTGATGTGGGCAAATCCACCGTCCGTCGGAATGGCCAGCGACTCGACCATCCGGCGCAAGGACTCGGCGCGTTCGGCCGCGAACGTCAGGTCCGAGCCGGGCAGGACCACGACAAATTCCTCGCCGCCAAAGCGGCAGACCACATCCTCGCTGCGGTGGCTGTCCTGCAGCACGCGGGCGATCTGGCGCAGCACCTCGTCGCCACCGGCGTGGCCGTAGTGGTCGTTGACCCGCTTGAAGTGGTCCGCATCGACCACCATCAGGGACAGCGGCCGGCCCTCACGATGGGCCCGATGCAACTCGCGGCGCAGGGTCGCATCCAGGTAGCGGCGGTTGAACAGCCCCGTCAGCGGATCGCGCACGCTGGCGTCACGCAGCTTGGCCTGCAGTTGTTCGACCTCTTCGATGATCCGACCCCGCTGGGCCGACAGCAGGGTCAGCTCGATCTCGGCGCGCTTGCGCAGCGTGATGTCGACGGCGGCGGCGAAGGCGCAGGGCTTGCCCTCGTATTCGACCGCCCGCATGGTCAGCAAGGACCAGTGCGCCGCCTCGGCGCCGACGCCGGGGCGCTCCAGCTCGACGTCGCGCAGGATGCGGCTGCTTTGCAGGCGCTGCATGAGATCGCCACCCGGGCGCAGGGCAGGCAAGCTGTCATGGATGAGCCATTGCGCCGTGCCATTGACCAGGCCCAGCGCCCCGATGGCCCGTTCATTGGCGTAGGACACCTGACCATCGCGGATGCCGAACATCAGCACCGGGAAGGGCGCCACGTCCATCAGGAACTGGAACCGGAGGTCGTCGTCACCTTGTCGCGCCTGGGCCTGCTGGAGGCGCTCGACCTCGGCCCGGCCTTTGGCGGCGATGCGCCAGAGACCGAACACCGTCAGCCAGAGCGCGGCGACGACGCCAGTGAGCGCGACGCGCATCGGATCGGGCAGGAGTTGCACCGGTTCGGAATGCGGCCCCCACAACAGGCCGTCGATGCGCCCCAGACCGTCGGCCGGCGCCAGGCCCAGGCGGACCTGTTGCGCGGCCACGCGCTCCCAATGCGAGCGGCTCATGTGGCCCAGCTCGATGTCGTCGCGCCGGCTCAAGCGCTCCATCTCTCGACCCTCGGCCACCAGCTGGTCGACCGAGTGTTGCGTCGCATACAGGCGCTGGATCATCCGGGCCGTGCCCTCGATGTCGTCGAACGCTTCTTGCCAGCCACGCAAGGTGGCACGTCTGAAGCGTTCGATACGTTGCGGCGACCGTTCGGCCAGCGCCTGGCTGGTGAACAGGATCTCGCTGTAGAAGCCCGGCACGGAGCGGTCCAGTTCGATCACCGAGACCGGATGACCTCGCCGTTTCAGGTCCAGCAATTCGTTGGTGCGGTAGCCGGCCATCAGGTCGATCTGACCGGCCACGAACTGATCGACCGGATCGGGCGGGATCGACTGGGACAACTGCCTCAGGTTGACGCCGACCGCGTCCAGCGGCAAGACCAGTTCGGCTTGGCGATCCAAATCGCCACGCCATGCCACCCGCCCCCGGGCCAGCCGGGCCAGGTCCTTGCCGGACGGCGCCCGCAGGCCGGTGCGGTCGTCGCCAGGCGGACGTTGGGCCATCCACACCAGCGCAGACTCCTGCAGCACGGCCGCCAGCGCGACGAGCGGCTTGCCGGCCATGCGCGAGACCGCGAGGTCCGAGTTGGTGACGCCGAACTCCGCACGACCGAGCATCACCGCGTCTTTCGGATCAGCCGAGCCGAAACCGCCCGCTCGCAATTCGACGTCAAAGCCTTCGGCGCGGTAGTGGCCACGCGCCAGTGCGACGTAGTAGCCCGCAAACTGGAACTGGTGCGACCAGCTCAGCTGCACCGACACCGACTCCAGCGCATGCGATCGCAGCGGCAGCAGGCACAGCAGGACCGGCACACAGGCCCACACCAGCTGGCGCAGCCGTGCGAGCACTTGTTTGCGCGGACATCGTCGACCGGCTTCGGCGGGCAATGTTCTGATGGCATCCATCCCTGATTCCTTGGTTGTCGTCATGCCCATCGCGAGGACCGTGCTCTGGTCGGCCTTGCGTCCCGGATGGTTGGGTGGCTTGTAGGCCGGGGTCGGCTACATGTCCAGGCCCTGGCGCATCGCCAGCCGGATCAGGTCGGCGTTGTTGTCGACGTCGAGCTTGCGCATCAGGTTCATCTTGTGGGTGCTGACGGTCTTGGCGCTCAGGAACAGGCGGTCGGCGATGTCGCCCAGCCGCATGCCAGCGACGATCAAGGCCAGCACCTCTTGCTCGCGACGGGTCAGCCGGACCTCGTCGTCGCCGGGGCCGTCGAGCACCATGCGCTGGGCCAGCGCGGATTCGACGAAGCGTTCACCGGCGGCGAGCTTGCGCACGGCGGTCATCAAGGTCTGGATGTCGCAACCCTTGCTGAGGAAGCCACGGGCGCCCTGCTCCAGCGAACGCTGCACGATCGACGGCGAACCGTGCATCGTCAGCACCAGCACCGGCAGGGACGGCCACAACTGCCGGATCCGTCCGAGCAGCACGGGCCCGCTCTCGCCGGGCATGTTGAGGTCCAGCAGCAGCACGTCCGGCGGTTCACGGCGCAACACCTCGACCAGCGTCTCGGCGCTGCCCGCCTGGCCGATCACGGCCATGTCGGGCTGGGCCGCGAACAGCTCGGCCAGCCCGGCGCGCAGGATGGCGTGGTCATCGGCCAGCACGACCCGGATCATGACGACGCTCCAGCGCCGTTTGCCGCAGCGGCCGGCCATGGCATCTCGACCTGGACGCGGCAACCGCGACCGGGCTGGCTGTCGACCTGCAGCCGTGCGCCCAGCCGCAAGGCCCTTTCCTGCATCCCGAACAAGCCGAAGTGACCGTGCCGGCGCTGCTGGCCGGGATCGAAGCCGATGCCATCGTCCTGCACCTCGATGCGCAACAGGTCGCGGTCGGCCAGCAAGGACAGGCTCACCCGCTGAGCCCCTGCATGACGGGTGACGTTGCCCAGCGATTCCTGGACGATGCGGAACAGGTCCTGCGTCGCGTCATCGTCCAGCCCGGTGCAACGGCCGCCGCCATCGTCGATGTGGATCTCGCAAGGCAGTTCGGCACGCAAGCGGAACTCGTCGGCCAGCCACTCGATCGCACTGACCAGCCCCAGCTCCAGCGCGGGCGGGCGCAACAGCGTGCTGACGTCGCGCACCATGTCCAGCGCCTCATCAACCAGACGGCCGACGGCGCCGACCCGGTCGGCCAGCGCCGCCGGCTCCGGCGCAGCCGGCGTGGCCTGGCCCAGCATCTGGACCCGCAGCTTGACCGTGCTGAGCACCTGGCCCAGGCCATCGTGCAGGTCGGCGGCCATGCGCTTGCGCAGCTGGTCCAGACGTGATTCGCTCTGGGCCGACAGCTCGCGCAACTGGGCGCTGAGCTCCGAGAGTTCCTGTGCCGCGACCTGCGACTCGGTCACGTCCTGGACCGTGCCATGCACACGGATCACCTGGCCGCTGCGGTCGGTCTCGGGCTCGACCCGGATGGCCAGCCACTGCAGCTTGCGTGAACCGCCGCGACCGCTGCAGCGCACCACGATCTGGCCGGACCGGCCGTCCAGCACGGCATCGCGCAAGGCCACCAGCTGAGGCCGGTCGCAGGGATCGAGCGCGGTCAACATGTCGACCATGGTCAGCCGACCGTCGATCGGCCGGCCACCCAGCATGCGCAAGAGCTGCGGCGAACACTGGAAGTCGCCGCTGCGCACGTCATGTTCGAAGCTGCCGATGCGGGCCAGCGCCTGGGCGGCCTGCAGGTTGGACTCGGAGCGGCCAAGCGCCTGCAAGGCCTGCTCCCGCGCGGACACCGTCAACAGCCATTCGGACACGTCGCGCACGAGCATCAGCCGGGCCTCGCGGCCCAGGTGTCGCATCGGACGCGAGTTCAGGTGCACGTAGAAGGTCGACCCGTCGGCGCGGCGGTGCTGCCACAGGCCTCCGCTGGCGGGCATGCCATGGCCGAGCCGACCAAGGTAGGCGTCCATGCGGGCATGTTCGGGCCCGGTGTGCAGGTCCGACAGCAGCTGCCCTCGCCAACCTTCGCCGCGCCAGCCGTACTGCTCGCAAGCGGCCGGGTTGGCGGCCAGGATCTCGCGCGTCTCGACGTCGGCGATCAGCAGCGCCTGGGGGTGGGCGAAGAACATCAGGTCGTCGGCCTCACGGTCATCGACCGGCTCACCCGCACGGGCCTGCAGCCGCTGCTGGCAACGCGCCAGCGCAAGGCGCAGGCCGGTCAGCTCGTCATGCTGGGCGTGCAGCGTGGCGCGGGCGGTGTGCAGCAGCTCCTCGATCACGATCGAGCTGCCATCGTCGGCGCGGCGCCGGATGCTGCGTGCCAGCGAACGGCCTTCGCGCAGGTGATCGATCTGGCGACCGATGCGATCGACCAGCGGCAGGCAGGTCAGGTCATCGTGTTCAATGTGTTCAGTCATTGGAAAACCGGCGCTGTCAGACCGGTGTGCAGCCCGGTGGGTCAGGGACCCGCCCGCAACGGACGGGCCTCGAGGGATAGGGATCAAGTGGGGAGACATCGTCCAATTCATGATTGCCTCACACCCCGTTCAAGGGATCAATCAGGGAAGCCTGACGGGTTTCAGCCGCGCCCGATGGGCGTGTGCAGCCTGGGGCAAGACACTGGGTCTGTCTTCGACGAGCCGCCCGACGCTCATCCCGAACCCACTGACCCTGTCGACCATGACCTCCACATCCCGGATCACGTCCAGTCTCTGGCAACGCTGGACGGGTGCCTCGCCGGCGCCCAAACGATCGACCTCGTCGCCCCGCCGCGCGGCGCTGGATCGCAGCCAGGCGGCCGACACAGACTTCCAGGCATCGACCTTGCGCTTGGGCCTGGATGAAGAGCCCCGCATGGAGCTGGCTGGCCCCACGAGCGACGAGCGCCACGTCGGAGACGAAGGCAGGCCGCTGTTGCGTGCGTTGTCGATGGGCCAGTTCGAGCTGTACTACCAGGCCCAGTTCGACTGCGTCAGCCGTCAGCTGATCGGCGTGGAGGCCTTGCTGCGCTGGCAACACCCGGTGCACGGCTTGCGGCTGCCGGGTGAATTCATCGGCGCGGCCGAGCGCAGCGGGGCGATCCTGCAACTGGACGCCTGGGCGCTGCGCACCGCCTGCCACCAGATGCGGCAGTGGCTGGACCTGGACATCGCGCCGCCGCTGATGGCGGTCAATGTGTCGGCGGCCCAGTTCGCCCGGCCCGACCTGGTCGATTTCGTGGCGGAAGTGCTGCGCGAGACGGGCCTGGCCGCCGACCGGCTGGAACTCGAGATCGTCGAGCGCGCCTTGCTCGATCCGGTGCGCGCCGCGCCGACGATGCGCCGCCTGCGCGCGATGGGCGTGCGGCTGGCGATCGACGACTTCGGCACCGGCTACTCGTCGCTCGGCTACCTCAGCCGCTACCCGGTCAACCGCCTGAAGATCGACCGCTGCTTCGTCGCCCGCATGGGCCGCGACCGCACCAGCGTGGCGATCACCGATGCGGTGGTAGCGCTGGGCCTGAGCCTGGGGCTGGATGTGGTCGCCGAGGGCGTCGAGACCGAGGACCAGCTCGAACACCTGCGCCTGCACCTGTGTCCGGCGGCACAAGGCTGGCTGTTCGGCCAGCCGCAGCCAGCGGCAAACTTCGCCCAGTTGCTGCGCCGCGAGCGGCCAGGGCGCGGCGGGATCAAGCAGGCATGACAAGACGGTACGACCGATCTCACGGCGCTGACAGGGCGCCTTCTGTCAGCCTTATCGGCGGCCAATCGTGCCGATTCAGACCCCGAGGGGTATCAATCCGCCAGACGCCGTCGATCTGTTCAGCCGATGTGCAGTCCGACCGGGCGTGCGTCGTTCGCCGACAGCACCTCGCCCACCGCCGATGCGGCCTCGAAGCCGTGGCGGCGGAAGACCGCCAGCACGGCATCCAGCGCGGCCGGCGCGCAGGCCACCAGCAGCCCGCCGCTGGTCTGCGGGTCGGTGAGCAGGGCGCGGTCGACCGGGTTGAAGTCAGACGGCAGGTGGACCTCGGCGCCATAGCCGGCCCAGTTGCGACCAGAGGCGCCGGTGATGCAACCCTGTTCGGCCAGGCTGCGGACGCCGTCAAGCATCGGCACGGCCGACCAATCGATGCGCACCGCGCAGCGTGAGCCGCGCGCCAGTTCCAGCGCATGGCCAGCCAGGCCGAAGCCGGTGACGTCGGTCAGCGCGTGCACGCCATCGATCGCGGCCAGGTCCGGGCCCGGGGTGTTCAGTCGCGTGGTCGTGTCGAGCATGCGGGCATAGCCGGCGGCATCGAGCAGGTTCTTCTTCAAGGCGGCCGACTGCACACCCACGCCGATCGGCTTGCCCAGCACCAGCACGTCACCGGGCTGGGCATCGGCGTTGCGCTTGATGCGCTCGGGGTGGACCAGGCCGAGGGCCACCAGACCGTAGATGGCTTCGACCGAATCGATGGTGTGACCGCCCGCGATCGGGATGCCGGCCGCGCGGCAGGCACTGGCACCGCCTTCGAGGATGCGGCCAATCGTCGCGGTGCTCAGCACGTTGATCGGCATGCCCACCAGCGCCAAGGCGAAGATCGGACGACCGCCCATCGCGTAGACATCGCTGATCGCGTTGGTCGCGGCGATGCGGCCGAAGTCATGCGGGTCGTCGACGATGGGCATGAAGAAGTCGGTCGTCGCCACCAGCGCCTGCTCGTCGTTGAGGCGGTAGACGGCGGCGTCGTCGGATGTCTCGATGCCCACCAGCAGCTCCGGCGGCAGCGGCATCGCGGCGGTGCCACGCAGGATCTCCGACAGCACGCCCGGCGCGATCTTGCAGCCGCAGCCACCGCCGTGCGAGAGCGAGGTCAGGCGGGGTTCGGCGGGCCGGGTCGCGTCAGACTGGGCATGCGTGGCAGACATCGATGGACTCCTGTTCGATCAGGCCTGGGTGGTTGCAACGACGGGCGCTGGCTCATCGCGTGAGCCCCACAGCGCCAGCGCCTCGTTGACGGCCAGCGCCAGCAGCACCAGTGAACCGCCGCCGATGACCGCTGGCGTGGGCGATTCGTCCGAGCCGAGCCAGGTCCAGGCCACGCCGAAGAGGATCTCCAGCAAGCCCAGCAAGGAGGCTTCAGGCGCCTTGAGCACCGTGCCGACGGCGACGGCCAGCACGCAGGGGATCGCGAGTTGCACGACGCCCAGCATCGTCAGCAGGCCGATGTTGTGGGTGCTGGCCTGCAACGGCCAGGCCAGCGGCAGCATCAGCAGGCTCGACAGCGTCGTGCCCAGCAGCACGGCCGGCGTCATGTCGCGGTGGTCGTCCGGATGGGCACGGGCGTTGACCTGGGCCAGCGTCCACATGGTCGCGCCGGCCATCGGCACGGTCAGCGCCACCAGCGTGCCCCACAGGTCGGAGGCCGAGCCGGCGCCAACCTGCGAGCCATACATCCAGGCGATGCCGACACCGGCCAGCGCCACCGCGAACCAGGTCCGCAGCGGCAGGCGCTGGCCGAGCACGAAGCGGGCGATCAGCGCGGTGAAGACCGGCGCCAGCGACATCGTGATCAGCACGTTGGCGACGCTCGTCAAGGTCAGCGCCAGCATGAAGGACGTGAACAGCACGCACCAGCACAGCGCCGAGAAGAACATCGTGCGGCCGCCCTCGCGGATGCTGCGCCAGAGCGCCGCCGGGCCGCGCCACGCCGCCAGCAGCACGAGCAAGGCGACGCCATTGGCGGCACTGCGCCAGAACGTCACCTCGAAGGACCGGGCCGAATCGAGGTGGCGCGAGACCACGCCGGCGATGCTCCACAGCAGCGTCACCACCAGCATGGTGGCGACGGCGCGTCGATGGGTCAGGGCGATCATGCCGGCGGGTCAGCCTTCGGCAAGCCCGATCAGGCGACGGCCGATTCGCGCGAGGCGCGCTTGCGCTCGTGCTCGGACAGGAAACGCTTGCGCAGGCGCACGCTCTTGGGCGTGATCTCGACCAGTTCGTCGTCCTCGATGAACTCGACGCCGTACTCCAGCGTCAGCTCGATCGGGGGCGTGATCTTGATGGCGTCTTCCTTGCCGCTGACGCGGAAGTTGGTCAGCTGCTTGGTGCGCGTCGCGTTGACGACCAGGTCGTTGTCGCGGCTGTGGATGCCCACGATCATGCCCTCGTAGACCGGGTCGTTCGGCTTGACGAACATGCGACCGCGGTCATCGAGCTTGCCCAGCGCGTAGGTGAAGATCTCGCCCGCGTCCATGCTAATCAGCACGCCGTTCTTGCGGCCGGCGATCTCGCCCTTGTGCGGCTCGTAGCCGTCAAAGATGTTGGCGATCAGGCCCGAACCGCGGGTCAGGTTCATGAACTCGTTGGCGAAGCCGATCAGGCCACGCGCGGGGATGCGGTACTCCAGGCGCACGCGGCCACGGCCGTCCGGCTCCATGTTGACCAGCTCGCCCTTGCGCTCGCCCAGGGCCTGCATCACGCCGCCCTGGTGGGCTTCCTCGACGTCGGCCGTGACCAGCTCGATCGGCTCGTGGCGCACGCCGTTGATGTCGTGGAAGACCACACGCGGCTTGCTGACGGCCAGCTCGTAGCCCTCGCGGCGCATGTTCTCGATCAGGATGGTCAGGTGCAGTTCACCCCGGCCCATGACCTCGAAGATGCCGTCCTCGCTGGTCTCGGACACGCGCAGCGCGACGTTGGACTGCAGTTCCTTCTGCAGCCGGTCCCAGATCTGGCGGCTGGTGACGTACTTGCCTTCGCGACCGGCCAGCGGGCTGGTGTTGACGCAGAAGTTCATCGTCAGCGTCGGCTCGTCGACCTTGAGCATCGGCAGCGGCGCCGGGTTGGCCGGATCGGTCACGGTCACGCCGATGCCCAGCGACTCGATGCCGTTGATCAGCACGATGTCGCCCGGGCCGGCTTCGGTGACCTGCACACGGTCCAGGCCCTGGAAGGTCAGCACCTGGTTGACGCGGCCGTTGACGGTGGCACCGTCGGTGCCCTCCATCACGACCACGTTCATGCCCGGCTTGATGGTGCCGGCGCTGACGCGGCCCACGCCGATGCGGCCGACGAAGGTCGAATAGTCCAGCGCGGAGATCTGCAGTTGCAGCGGCGCCTTCGGATCACCTTGATGGGCCGGCACGTGCTTGAGCACGGTGTCGAACAGGGCCGACATGTCCGGGCCCCACTGCTCGCCCGGCGCGCCTTCTTCCAGCGACGACCAGCCGTTGATGCCCGAGGCGTAGACCACCGGGAAGTCGAGCTGCTCGTCGGTCGCACCGAGCTTGTCGAACAGGTCGAAGGCGGCGTTGATGACGGCGTCCGGCTTGGCGCCCGGCTTGTCGACCTTGTTGACGACGACGATGGGCTTGAGGCCCAGCGCCAGCGCCTTCTTGGTCACGAAGCGGGTCTGCGGCATCGGGCCTTCCTGGGCGTCGATCAGCAGCACCACACCATCGACCATCGACAGCGCGCGCTCGACCTCGCCGCCGAAGTCGGCGTGTCCGGGCGTGTCGACGATGTTGATGTGCATGCCCTGCCAGCTGACGGCGCAGTTCTTGGCCAGGATGGTGATGCCACGCTCGCGTTCGATGGCATTGCTGTCCATCACGGTGTCGACGACCTTCTCGTGTTCGGCGAAGGTGCCGCTCTGGCGCAGGAGCTGGTCGACCATGGTGGTCTTGCCGTGGTCGACGTGGGCGATGATGGCGATGTTGCGGATTTGCTTGGTCATGGCGTTGAGGTTGCGGCGACGGGCCGCAGGGCCTGGATTTCGGGTGGACTGAGCAGGCGGTCAGCAATCAGCTCGCCTGCGGTGATGTGTGCGCTGCCCAGCAGCGTGCGGCCGTCGGGGCCATAGACACGCACCGCCGGCTGATCGGGGCCCTGACCGCGGCGGCGCATGCCGGCCAGGAAACGGGCGGCGTCTTCGGCCGCCAGCGTGAGGGCCGGCCAGTCGCGCAGCAGCGCGTCGGGCGGCAGGAGGCAGGCCTCGCGGCCGGCCTCGTCAAGTTGCAGGAAGGTCTCCAGCGCGATCGCGCGGTCCAGCATCAGCGGACCGCTGGCGGTGCGACGCAGGCCGGCCAGATGGGCACCGCAGCCGAGCCCCTCGCCGAGGTCCTCGGCCAGCGTGCGGATGTAGGTGCCCTTGCTGCAGCGCACGTCGATGACGAGTTCGTGCGGCCGGGCAGGATCCCACGCGACGATGTCGATGCGATGAATCGTCACCGCACGCGGCGTGCGTTCCAGCACGATGCCCTCGCGGGCGTATTCGTAGAGCGCCTTGCCTTGCACCTTGAGGGCCGAATGCATCGGTGGCAGCTGCATCTGCTCGCCGCTCAGCGCCGTGCAGGCGGCCTCGATGGCGGCGCGGTCGCAGACCACCGGGCGCTCCTGCAGCACCGCACCTTCGCGGTCACCGCCGACCGTGGTCTGACCCAGGTGCAAGGTAGCGCGGTAGGCCTTGTCGGACTCCAGGCTGACCTGCGAGAACTTGGTCGCCGCGCCCAGGCAGATCGGCAGCAGGCCGGTGGCCAGCGGGTCCAGCGTACCGGTGTGGCCGGCCTTCTCGGCGCGCAGCGTGTTCTTGACCTTCTGCAGCGCGTCGTTGCTGGTCCAGCCCACCGGCTTGTCCAGCAGCAGCACGCCATGCACCGGACGACGCGGCGGGCGCGCCCGTGCGGCGACCGGCGCAGGCGCACCCGCGCCCACGCCAGCAGGGGCGTGTGCGGTGTCGGGAGCGGTCAGCAGGTCGGTCATGCGTGCGTGCAGGTGTCGTGTCTCAGATCGGCTTGTCGTCCGAATCGAGCGCGCGCATCGAGTTCGCCTGCCGGATCAGGGTGTTGATCTCGGCCGCCCGTTCGGTGGTGCGGTCGAAGTGGAAATGCAGCGTCGGCACGGTGTGGATCTGCAGGCGCTTGAACAGCCCGTTGCGCAGGAAGCCGGCGGCCTCGTTCAAGGCCTCCTCGCAGGCGGCCGAGTCACCGACCAGCAGCGAGAAATAGACCTGTGCGTGGGCGTAGTCCGGCGTGATGTCCACCGAGTTGATCGTCAGCAGTCCGATGCGCGGATCCTTCAACCCCCGCACGAGTTCCGACAGGTCGCGCTGGATCTGGTCCGAAACCCGGAAGCTCCGATTGGGCGCAGCCTTCTTGTGTCGCATGGTTCAGGTCCTTCAAACAAGGAACCCCGCCAAGGCGGGGCTCCCGACGGCAAGCAGCGGGTGAACTCAGAGAGTTCGTGCCACTTCCTTGATCTCGTAGATTTCCAGGATGTCACCTTCGGTGATGTCGCTGTAGTTCTTGAGCTTGATGCCGCACTCGAAGCCTTCCTTGACTTCCTTGACATCGTCCTTGAGGCGGCGGATCGACTCGATCTCGCCGGTGTAGATGACGATGTTCTGGCGCAGCAGGCGGAAGCGCGCATTGCGACGCACCAGACCGGACGTGACCATCGAACCCGCGACGGTGCCGATCTTGGAGGCCACGAAGACCTGACGGATCTCGGCAGTGCCCAGCGCTTCTTCGCGCTGCTCCGGCGCCAGCATGCCGGCCATCGCTGCCTTCACCTCATCGACCGCGTCGTAGATGATGTTGTAGTAGCGCAGGTCGACGCCATTGCCTTCGGCGAGCTTGCGCGCACCGGAATCGGCCCGCACGTTGAAGCCGATGATGACGCCCTTCGAGGCGATCGCCAGGTTGACGTCCGACTCGCTGATGCCACCCACGGCCGCGTGCACGATCTGCACCTTGACCTCGTCGGTCGACAGCTTGAGCAGCGAGGTGGCCAACGCCTCCTGCGAACCCTGCACGTCAGCCTTGATGATGAGCGGCAGCATCTGCGCGGCGCCCGCACCCATGCTGTCGAACATGTTCTCGAGGTTGGCCGCCTGGCGCTTGTTGAGCGTGACCTCGCGGTACTTGCCCTGACGGAAGGTCGCGATCTCGCGGGCACGCCGCTCGTCGGACAGCACCATGAACTCGTCGCCGGCCGCCGGAACCTCGGTCAGGCCCTGGATCTCGACCGGGATGGACGGACCCGCTTCCTGGGCGTCCTTGCCGTCCTCGTCCAGCATGGCGCGCACGCGGCCATAGCTCTTGCCGGCCAGCACCACGTCGCCACGCTTGAGCGTGCCCGACTGCACCAGCACCGTCGCGACCGGGCCGCGGCCCTTGTCCAGCTTGGCTTCGATCACCAAGCCCTTGGCCAGAGCCTCCACCGGAGAGGTCAGTTCAAGCACCTCGGCCTGCAGCAGCACCTGCTCCAGCAGCTCGTCGATGCCCTTGCCGGTCTTGGCCGACACCGGGCAGAACGGCGACTCACCACCGAACTCCTCGGGCACGACGCCTTCGGCAACCAGCTCGCTGCGCACGCGCTCGAGGTTGGAATCGGGCTTGTCGATCTTGTTGATCGCCACGACCACCGGCACGCCAGCCGCCTTGGCGTGGGCGATCGCTTCCTTGGTCTGCGGCATCACGCCGTCGTCGGCAGCCACGACCAGGATGACGATGTCGGTCGCCTTGGCACCGCGGGCACGCATGGCCGTGAAGGCTTCGTGACCCGGGGTGTCGAGGAAGGTGATGACGCCACGCGGCGTCTCGACGTGGTAAGCGCCGATGTGCTGCGTGATGCCGCCGGCCTCGCCCGCCGCCACGCGGGTGGTGCGGATGTAGTCCAGCAACGAGGTCTTGCCGTGGTCGACGTGACCCATGACGGTGACCACCGGCGGGCGGGACAGCGCTTCGCCGGAGGCGGCTGCGTGTTCCTCTTCCAGGAAGGCGTCCGGATCGTCCAGCTTGGCCGGGAAGGCCTTGTGGCCCATTTCCTCGACCACGATCATCGCGGTCTCCTGGTCCAGCTGCTGGTTGATCGTGACCATCTGGCCCAGGACCATCAGCTTCTTGATGACTTCAGAGGCCTTGACGCTCATCTTGTGCGCCAGGTCGGCCACCGAGATGGTCTCGGGCACATGGACCTCGTAGACCTGAGCCTCGACCGGAGCCTGGAAGTTCGAGCCGCTGTCGTTGCGGTCACCGCGACGACCACCCCGACCACCGGCCGGCGAACGCCAGCCACCGCGGCTGGTGTCCGGACCGCGGCCCTTGGCCGGTGCGGCCGGTGTGCCGCGCTTCTTGTCATCGGCCCAGCTCGACGAGAGCTTCTCGGACTTGACCGACTTCTTCTCGCCCGGCTTGGCCGTGGCAGCAGCGCCCGGAGCGCCCGGCGCACCGGTCTTGGGACGATGGATCGTGCCCTTGATGCCGTCCTTCGCAGCCGCCGTGCCCGGCGCCGGCACGGCCGGCTTCGGCTCTTCCGGCTTCTTGGCCGTCAGGACCTTCTTGGGCGCGGACATCATGGCGCGAATCGCAGCGGCTTCGGCCTCGGCGGCCTTGCGGCGCTTGTCGAGTTCGGCAGCCTTCTGGGCCTCGCCAGCAGCGATGTCGGCCGCCTTGACGACGCGCAGACCAGAGGCCGGTGCGGCCGCAGGCGCAGCCGCAGGAACAATCGGTGCCGCAGCAGCAACGACCGGCGTGGCCGGTGCCTGGGCAGGCGTCGCAGCGGCCGGAGCAGCAGCGGCAACAGGCGTGGATGGCGCACCGCTCGATGCGGCAGCAGCGGCAGCAGCAGCGGCGGCGGCAGCAGCCTCGGCGGCGGCACGGGCAGCGGCTTCGGCAGCAGCGCGTTCGGCCGCTTCGCGTTCAGCGGCTTCGCGGGCTTCGCGTTCGCGGCGTGCCTGCTCCTCGGCCTCGCGCTGGCGGGCAGCGGCCTCCAGGGCCTCCTGCTCACGCTGCAACTCGGCCTGACGAGCGGCTTCTTCCTCGGCGTGAACGGCCTCGAGGTCGTCCGCCTCGGCCACGGCATCACCACCGCCGGCGCCGCCGACGTCGTCACGCTTGACGAACACGCGCTTCTTGCGCACCTCGACCTGGATCGTGCGGGCCTTGCCGGACGCATCGGCCTGCTTGATCTCGCTGGTCGACTTCTTCGTCAGCGTGATCTTCTTGCGGTCGGCGCTGTTGGTGCCATGCGAGTTGCGCAGGTAAGCCAGCAGCTTTTCCTTGTCGGACTCGGTCAGCGGATCGCTCGCCGAAGCCTTGGCCACGCCCGCGTGTTGGAGTTGCTCGAGCAGTGTCGACGCCGGGCGATTGAGCTCGGTCGCGAACTGGGCAACGGTGGTCACTGCCATGTGGTGCTTTCCTCGGGGAACGTGCGTGTGCGGCGGTGTGGGGGTCGGAGCGGTGACGTGGTTCAGGTGGTGAACCAGTGTTCGCGCGCCTTGAGGATCAGGGCCTTGGCGGAGGCGTCGTCGATGCCGATCAACTCGGTCAGCTCGTCGACGGCCAGGTCAGCCAGATCGTCACGGGTGTGGACGCCGCCGTCAGACAGGCGGGCGATCAGGTCGGCGGTCAGGCCCTCGAGGTCACGCAGGTCCTGCGACACCTCCTCGACCTTCTCCTCGCGGACGATCTCGGCGGTCAGCAACGCGTCCTTGGCCCGCGTGCGCAGCTCCTGTACCGTTTCTTCGTCGAAGGCCTCGATCTCGAGCATCTCCTGCATCGGGACGTAGGCGACCTCTTCGAGGCTGGTGAAGCCCTCGGCGATGAGGATGTCGGCGACTTCCTCGTCCACATCGAGCTTGTCGACGAACAGCGCGCGAATGCCGTCGCTTTCCTGGGCCTGCTTGGCGGCCGATTCCTCGGCCGTCATGATGTTGATGCGCCAGCCGGTCAGCTCGGAGGCCAAACGGACGTTCTGGCCACCGCGGCCGATGGCGATGGCGAGGTTCTCCTCGTCGACCACCACGTCCATCGCGTGCTTCTCCTCGTCGACGACGATGGACTGCACGTTGGCAGGCGCCAGCGCGCCAATGACGAACTGAGCCGGGTCTTCCGACCACAACACGATGTCGACCCGCTCGCCGGCCAACTCGTTGGTGACCGCGTTGACGCGCGAACCACGCACACCCACGCAGGTGCCGATCGGGTCGACCCGCTTGTCACGCGAGAGCACGGCGATCTTGGCGCGCGATCCGGAGTCCCGGGCGCAGCTCTTGATCTCCAGCAGCCCCTGCTCGATCTCCGGCACTTCCTGACGGAACAGCTCGATCATGAAGGACGGCGCCGAGCGCGACAGCACGATCTGCGGGCCACGCAGCGTCGGGTCGACCTCGATGATCATGGCGCGCACGCGGTCGCCGGTGCGCAGGTTTTCCTTGGGGATCAGCTCGTTGCGGCGCAGGCGCCCTTCGACGCGACCGCTCTCGATGATCATGTCGCCCTTGTCCAGACGCTTGACCGTCCCCACGAAGATCTTCTCGCCACGCGAGAGGAAGTCGTTGAGCAGCTGCTCACGTTCGGCGTCGCGGATCTTCTGCAGGATCACCTGCTTGGCAGCCTGGGCGCCGATCCGGCCGATCGGCACGGACTCGACCGGTTCTTCGATGTAGTCGTCCACATCGATCTCGCCGATCTGTTCCTTGGCCTCGAAATGCAGGATCTCCGCCTCGGGCAGTTGCAGGCCAGCCTCGTCCGGCACGACGTGCCAGCGCCGGAACGTCTCGTAGACACCGGTCTCGCGGTCGATCGACACGCGGATGTCGACCTCGCCCTCGTACAGCTTCTTGGTGGCAGATGCCAGCGCCAGCTCGACGGCGCCAAACACCACATCACGGTCAACGTTCTTCTCGCGAGAGATCGCGTCCACCAGCATCAACAGTTCGCGGTTCATTCTTCGTGACCTCCGGTCTGCTCGGCCGCACCCTCAGGCGCTGCCTCGGTGCGACGCTTGCGACCCTTGAAGTCCACGACGGGCACCAGACGTGCGTCGCGGACCTCGTCGAGCACAAAGCCCAGCACCGTGTCTTCCTTGCCGACCTTGAAGATCAGCTCGTAACCCATGGACGGGGCGGCGACCGGCGCCGCCACGTCCGCAGCATCGGGCGATGCCGCCTCGGCCGCCGCGACAAGGCGCAGCGCACCCTTGTAGTTCTTGCGCCCCTGGAACGGGACCTTCAGCGCGATCTCGATCTCCTGGCCTTCGAAGCGGGCGTAGTCAGCCGCCTTGCGCAGCGGACGATCCAGGCCAGGCGAAGCCACTTCGAGGCGCTCGTAGTCGACGTTCTCGACCTCGAGCACATTGAGCAACTGGCGGGTGACCATCTCACAGTCCTCGACCAGCACGAACTCGCTCGGCCCAGTCGGGTAGATGGCACCGGGGACGCGGTCGATGCTGACCTGCAGCAGGCCGCGCGCACCCCGCTCGCAATCCACGAGCTCATAGCCCATCCCGGTCACTGTCTTCTCGACGGCCTGCAGCCAATTCATCAACGTCGTCCCAAACCCCGTGTCACACGCCAATCCATCCACAACCACCCACACGACCAATGGCAGCCAAGGCCGCGCAGCGTCGCAAGGCAACCTTCGCCTCGCCCGCCATGCAGCCGGCTGCCAGACCCTGGCCTCCAGACGAGACCACTGCGGTGTCTGCCGCGACCCACCCTTGCATTGCCGCCACCGTGCGCAGGCCCCAGATCCAGACATCGCCAGAAAGAACGATGGAACGAACGGAACACAAACCACACGCGCAAAAAAAATGGGCCGGAAGCTCCGCCCACGTTTCCTGGCACCGGAATCTAATCGAACAGCAAGCTTGGACTTGCCCAACGACCAGAACCACTGGCGACGCCAACTTCGCCCCGGCGCGACCCTCACCTTCACAGGTCACCCTGTCAGTTTGATCGCACCCGGGCTTCGCAAAGCTTTTACGCGAAACGCCGATGATAGCCCAGAGCGCCCAAAGCGGCAACCAATCGTGAACTTTGCCGCCTTGGCGTGCCACAATCCTGGGCTTTATTCGAACGGAGACTCCATGGGTTTTCTCGCTGGCAAGCGCCTCCTGATCACCGGTCTGTTGTCCAACCGCTCGATCGCCTATGGCATCGCGCGGGCCTGTCACCGTGAAGGCGCCGAGCTGGCCTTCAGCTACGTGGGCGAACGCTTCAAGGACCGCATCACCGAATTCGCCGCCGAATTCGATTCCAAGCTGATCTTCGATTGCGACGTCGGCAACGACGCCCAGATCGAGCAGATGTTCGTCGACATCGGCACCGCCTGGCCCGAAGGTTTCGACGGCTTTGTGCACTCGATCGGCTTCGCGCCGCGCGAGGCCATCGCCGGCGACTTCCTCGACGGCCTGAGCCGCGAGTCGTTCCGGATCGCGCACGACATCTCGGCCTACAGCTTCCCGGCGATGGCCAAGGCGGCCGCTTCCCGGCTGCGTCCGAACGCGGCGCTGCTGACGCTGAGCTACCTGGGCGCGGTGCGCTACGTGCCGTCATACAACACGATGGGATTGGCCAAGGCGTCTCTGGAGGCGAGCGTGCGCTACACCGCATCCAGCCTCGGCCCCAAGGGCATCCGCGTCAACGGCATCTCGGCCGGTCCGATCAAGACGCTGGCCGCTTCGGGCATCAAGGGCTTCGGCAAGATCCTCGATGTGGTCGAGAACCATGCGCCGCTGCGTCGCAACGTGACGATCGATGACGTCGGCAACGTCGCCGCTTTCATGATGTCGGACCTGGCCTCGGGCGTGACCGCCGAGATCACGTATGTCGACTGCGGCTTCAGCCAAGTGATGGGCGGGATCGCCGAAGGCGTCGCCTGACGTCCGCCCCGGACGGCGACGCGGCCCCACGCCGCGCCGCCGTTCTTCTCCGCGATCGGACCCCCTGCCGATGACCGCTGCCATGCGCGCCCTGCTTGCCGAAGACGACGCCATCCTGGCCGATGCACTGTCGGCCAACCTGCGTCAGGCCGGTTTCCAGGTTGAGGTGGCCGACAACGGTGCGGTGGCCGAGTACCTGCTGACACGCCAGACCTTCGAGGTCGGCATCATCGATCTTGGTCTGCCACTGGTCGACGGACTGACCGTCGTGCAGCGGGTGCGCAAGATCAAGCCGCAACTGCCACTGTTGATCCTGACGGCGCTGGACGGCCTGGAGCACCGCGTCGCCGGTCTCAACGCCGGGGCAGACGACTACCTCACCAAGCCCTTCGACTTCCCCGAGCTGGAGGCCCGCATCCGCGCGGTGCTCCGGCGTGCGAGCCCGGGGGATGCGGGTACCGGCAGCGGCTCGGACACCGGATCCTCGGCGACCGCCGTCGGCCAGCTGGTGTTTGACCGCGACCTGCGGCGCGCCACCATCTCCGGGCAGGCGCTGGAGCTCACGCCACGCGAGTGGCTGCTGCTGGACCTGCTGCTGACGCAACGTCGCAAGGTCATCACCAAGGAACAGATCGGCCTGGCCTGGTCTGCCGACCTGTCCGAGAGTGGCGGACCCAGTTCGCTGGAGGTCTACATCCATCGCCTGCGCCGCAAGCTCGAGGGCTCGGGCGTGGGCATCCGCACCGTGCGCGGCCTGGGCTATCTGCTCGAGACCCAGGACTAGCGTACCCAGCGCCCCGGACATGCCCACGCCCAGTCCCTGGTCGAGCCGGCTGTTCCAGCGCCTGCCGGTGCTGTCGCCGGGACGCAGCTCACTGCACCGGCACCTGATGGTCTGGCTGCTGCTGCCCCAGCTCGTGCTGTGGCTGGCGGCCGCCGGGGTCAGCTACAACGTGGCGCTGCGCCATGCCAACCAGGCCAACGACCGCGGCCTCTATCTGTCTTCACGGGCGCTCGCGCGGCAGGTCAAGCCGATCGGCAGTGGCCTGTTTGTCGACTTCCCTCGCGCGGCCAAGGACATCATCGAGTCCGATCCGGACGATCAGGTCTATTACATGGTCAGCACGCCGCCGGGCCAGTTCATTCTGGGCAACCTGAAGCTGCCGCTGCCACCGCCCAACGCGCCTGAGCTGATCGATCAACCGGTCTTCTACGACGCCGTGATCGAGACCGGACCGAGCGACCAGCCGATCCAGACCGCCGTGCGGGTTGCCGCGATCACGCTGAACTGGGGCGACACGCGCGAGCCGCAACGCATGCTGGTGCAGGTGGCCAAGAGCCGCATCAGCCATGAGGCCCTGACCCGCAACATCCTGGCCGACACGGCGCTGCCGTTGTCGTTGCTGATGGCGACGATGTGGGCGCTGGTCTGGATGGGCATCCGCACCGGCCTGGCTCCGCTGGCCCGTCTGCGTGATGCGGTCAGCGGACGCGGTCCTGACGACCTTGCGCCCGTTGAGCTGGAGTCCGCACCCGAAGAGGTCCGTGACCTCGCCGCCGCGCTGAATTCCCTGCTGACGGCCGTGCGCGACAACGTCGTGCACCAACGCCGCTTCATCAGCGACGCCGCTCATCAATTGCGAACGCCCTTGGCCGGTCTGAAGAGCCAGACCGAACTGGCCTTGAAGGAGGCGACCGATCCGGCGCTGCACGCCCGCCTGTCCCGGGTGCATGAAAGCGCCACACGCAGCGCCCACCTGGTGACACAGCTGCTGACGCTCGCCCGTGCAGAACCGGAGTCCGCCGCCGCCCAGGCACGCAGCCGCTTCGACCTGCGCCGGCTTACGCACGAGCTGACCGCCGAGCTGGTGCCGCGCGCGCTCAAGGCCCGCATCGACCTGGGCGTGGACGAGGCCGGTGCCGCGCCGGACGGGCCCACCGAACGCGCCACGCCGCTCTGGGTCGAAGGCAATGCGCTGCTGATCCGCGAGGCGCTCAGCAACGTCATCGACAACGCGATCCGCTACGCTGGCGAGGGCGCGGAAGTGAGCGTACGCTGTCATGCCGAAGGACCGCACGACATCGCCGTCGAGGTCGACGACAACGGCCCGGGCGTGCCGGCGCCATTGCAGGGCCAGGTCTTCGACCGCTTTTTCCGCGCCACCACCGAGGGCAGCGGCTGCGGACTTGGGCTGGCCATCGTCAAGGAAATCGTCGAGCGCCACCATGGGCGGGTCGCGATGCAGGCGCTCCAGCCGCGCGGTTTGCGTGTACGCATCACCCTGCCGAGGAGACCGTGATCAGGATCCAACGGACCCATGCCCGAACCTTGCTGGCCGCTGCGGCTGTGCTGCTACACAGCCCAGGCCAGGCGGGCGAAGTCGAGGTGCTGCACTACTGGACCTCGGGCGGCGAGGCCCGATCGGCCGCTGCGCTGAAGGAGCAGCTGGAGAAGCAGGGCCACAGCTGGCGGGACTTTGTCGTCATGGGCGGCGGTGGCGAATCGGCGATGACGGTGCTCACGTCGCGCGTGAAGTCGGGCAACGCCCCGGCCGCCGCGCAGATCAAGGGCCCAACCATCCAGGAATGGGCCCGTAAGGGCGTGCTGAGCAACCTCGACGAGGTCGCTGCGCAGGAGAAGTGGGACAGCCTGTTGCCGCCGGTCGTCGCCGATGTCATGAAGCACAAGGGCAAGTACGTCGCCGTGCCGGTCAACGTGCACCGCGTCAATTGGCTGTGGGCCAATCCTGAAGCCCTGAAGAAGGCCGGTGCCAAGCTGCCGTCCAGCTGGGATGAGTTCTTTGTCGTGGCCGACAAGCTCAAGGCCGCCGGCATCATCCCGGTCGCCCACGGTGGCCAGGCCTGGCAGGACTTCACCACCTTCGAGAGCGTTGCGCTGGGGGTCGGTGGCGCCGATTTCTACAAGAAGGCGCTGGTACAGCTTGATCCGGCCGCGCTGGCGGGCGACACGATGAAGAAGGTGCTCGCCACCTTCAAGAAGATCAAGCCCTACACCGACAAGAACGCCCCGGGCCGTGACTGGAACCTCGCCACCGCGATGGTCATCAAGGGGGAGGCTGGCATGCAACTGATGGGCGACTGGGCCAAGGGCGAGTTCGTCGCCGCTGGCAAGGCACCCGGCAAGGACTTCCTGTGCGCCGCTGCGCCGGGTACGGCCAAGGCCTTCACCTTCAACGTCGACTCGTTCGCGATGTTCCAGGTCAAGGGCGCTGACAAGGTCAAGGCCCAGAAGGTTCTGGCTGCCGCGATCTTGTCAACGGAGTTTCAGGAGGTTTTCAACCTCAACAAGGGCTCGATCCCCGTGCGCCTGAACATGAACATGGCCAAGTTCGACGACTGCGCCAAGCTGTCCAGCAACGACTTCGTCTCGACCGCCAAAGGGGGCGCGCTGGTGCCGTCGATCGCACATGGCATGGCCGTCGCTCCGGCCGCACAAGTGGCGATCCAGGACGTCGTCAGCCTGTTCTGGAACAGCGACAAGATGTCGGTCGAAGAAGCGGCCAGCAGGATCGCGATGGCTGCCAAGACGCCTTAGGCATGGGACCGGCACCGACGAAGCGGCGGCCACGGTCATTCAGCCTGGTGCCCCGCTTGTAACTGGCCCAGAGCCGATGCGGGCTGGTGCCGCGCTACGATGCGCGGCGCCTGCGCCGAGACTCCTGCACTTCACGCGCGCAGCCCCACCGCCCCCTGCCAGAAAACGCCGATGAAGCCCTCCGCCCCGCACGCCCCCTATCCCCGACTCGTCGGCGATATCGGTGGTACCAATGCCCGCTTCGGCTGGATCGCCAGTGCCCCTGCCCCAGGCGAGGAACCGCTCATCAGCGACGTCCACACCCTCCCCACCGCTGACCATGCCCAGCTCGCCGACGCGGCGCGCGCCTACCTCGCCCGGATCGGTCGTGGCCAGCCGGGCTCGATGGCCTTTGGCATCGCCAACCCGATCACCGGTGACGAGGTCCGCATGACCAATCACCACTGGAGCTTCTCGCTGTCGGGCCTGCAAACGGAACTCGGACTGCAGCGCCTGGTCGTCATCAACGACTTCACCGCGCTGGCACTGGCTTTGCCGTCTCTGAAGGCACACGACATCCGCCAGCTGGGTGGCGGCATGGCTCGCGCGCAAGCACCGATCGCGCTGCTGGGGGCCGGCACCGGGCTGGGCGTGTCAGGGCTGATCCACAGTGCCGCCGGCTGGACTGCACTGGCCGGTGAAGGCGGTCACGTCACGCTGGCCGCCACCGACGATCGCGAGGCCGCAGTGCTCGAACAGATGCGCCGCGCCTTTGGGCACGTATCGGCTGAGCGGGCGCTGTCGGGCAGTGGGCTGGTCAACCTCTACAACGCGGTCTGTCACCTGCACGCTGCGGCCGCCCAGCCGCTCAGTCCGGCCGACGTGACTCAGCGTGCTCTGGACGGCAGCGACGCGGCCTGCGTCGAGGCGGTCGAGCATTTCTGCGCCTTCCTCGGCAACGTCGCCGGCAACCTGGCGCTGACGCTGGGCTCGCTCGGTGGCGTCTACCTGGGCGGGGGGATCGTCCCGCGCCTGGGCGCCTTCTTCGATCGATCGAAGTTTCGCCAGCGTTTCGAGTCCAAGGGACGCTTCGAAAGCTACCTCGCCGCGATACCCGTGTTCGTCATTGACGCCAGCGTGTCCCCTGCCCTGGCTGGCGCCGCAAGGGCGCTGGGCGAAGACTGACCCCTGAATCCCGCAGCACACCAGAAACAACAAAGCCGCTGCAGGTGACCCTGTAGCGGCTTGAAGGCATTTTGTTCCCGGCTGCACAAACCGAGTGGCGGAGTGGACGGGACTCGAACCCGCGACCCCCGGCGTGACAGGCCGGTATTCTAACCAACTGAACTACCACTCCGCAGTGGCAAACCAACGGACGACGTCCGTACAAACTCTGAAAGAACTTGGCCAGTTCTCGCCAAATTCTTCGCCAGGCTTCTCAGCTTGGCGACCCCTAGGGGATTCGAACCCCTGTTACAACCGTGAAAGGGTCGTGTCCTAGGCCTCTAGACGAAGGGGTCAGAAATGAAACAGTCGAAAACCGAAATCAAACCACGGCCGACGGAATCAGCCGCTGAAAAACAAACGGGCCATGTTTGACGCATGACCCGCGAAATACTTGGCGGAGTGGACGGGACTCGAACCCGCGACCCCCGGCGTGACAGGCCGGTATTCTAACCAACTGAACTACCACTCCGCGTCGGTGACGATCAGCAGAACTGCTTTTGGCAGCTCCCGCCAAGTCTCGTCAAACTTGGCGACCCCTAGGGGATTCGAACCCCTGTTACAACCGTGAAAGGGTCGTGTCCTAGGCCTCTAGACGAAGGGGTCAAGACCTTTCGTTCAAACTTGGCGGCACCCTATTGGTGGAGGTAAGCGGGATCGAACCGCTGACCTCTTGCATGCCATGCAAGCGCTCTCCCAGCTGAGCTATACCCCCGTTGGTGACGTCGCAAACTGCTTTGGAACACTCAAAGTCAATTGACTTTTGTTTTCCGCTGCTGCTTGCTTCATCAAGCGCCGCCTTGTTCAAGCGAGAATGCAATTATGGAGTGGAATCAAACGCGACGCAAGCGTTCGATCGCACTTTTTTTGTCGAACAGCGACAACACGGCGTCGACCGACGGTGTCTGTGCACGACCGCACACCGCGACACGGACCGGCACCGCCAGTTGTGGCATCTTGAGCTTGAACTCGGCCAGCGTGTCCTTGAGTGCCTGCGCGATCGACGCCGTGTCCCAGGCCGCCAGTCTTTCGAGACGTTGCGCCAGCGACGCCAAGGCCGGACGCACGGCGTCACCCAGGTGAGCGGCGCGGTCCTCGTCAGTGGGCTGAACGTCGCGGAAATAGATGGAGAGCCAGTCCGCCAGCTCGACCGTCGTGCTGCAGCGGTCCTTGAACAGCGCACACAGTGCCGCCAAACGTCCGTCAGCTTCCGCAGTGATGCCGATGCGCGCCAGTTGCTCGGCCACCAATCCCGCCAGCTCGGCGTTGTCGCAACGCTTCATGTGCTGGGCGTTGACCCAGCGCAGCTTGGCCTCGTCGAACTGCCCGGCGCTGCGGCCCAGGTGATCGAGATCGAACCACTCGACCAGCTGCTCACGGCTGAAGATCTCGTCGTCGCCGTGACTCCAGCCCAGTCGGGCCAGGTAGTTGACGACCGCATCGGCGAGGTAGCCCTCGTCGCGGTACTGCGTCACCGGCTTGGCACCGTGGCGCTTGCTCATCTTCTCGCCCTGCTCGTTGAGCACGGTCGGCAGGTGGGCGTACACCGGCGGCTCCTGGCCCAGCGCGCGGAAGACGTGGATCTGGCGCGGCGTGTTGTTGACATGGTCGTCGCCGCGGATCACGTGGGTGATCTTCATGTCGATGTCGTCGACCACGACGCAGAAGTTGTAGGTCGGCGTGCCATCCGGTCTTGCAACGACCAGGTCATCGAGCTCGTCGTTGCTGATCTCGATGCGGCCCTTGACCTTGTCGTCCCAGACCACCGAGCCGCCCTTGGGCGTCCGAAAGCGCAGCACCGGCAGAACGCCCTCGGGCACCGGCGGCAGGACCTTGCCGTCCTCCGGGCGCCAGGTGCCGTCATACCGCGGCTTTTCCTTGGCGGCCATCTGGCGCTCGCGCAGGGCGTCCAGTTCGGCGGTGCTCATGTAGCAGGGATAGACCAGGCCTTGCGACCGCATGTTCGAGAGGACCTCCTTGTAGCGGTCCATGCGCTGCATTTGATAGAACGGACCTTCGTCATGGCCCAGTCCCAGCCAGCGCATGCCTTCGACGATCACGTCGACCGCCTCCTGCGACGAACGCTCGACATCGGTGTCCTCGATGCGCAGCACGAACACGCCCTTCGTCGCGCGGGCAAAGGCCCACGGGTAGAGCGCCGAACGGATGTTGCCCAGGTGGATGAAGCCCGTCGGTGACGGCGCGAAGCGGGTGCGGACTTGGGTCATGGCTTGCGTTCGTGGTCTTCAGATCAGCGCCAGACCGCGCGCGAGGTCGGCCTTGAGATCGTCGATGTGTTCGAGGCCGACGGCCACGCGGATCATGCCCTGCGTGATGCCGGCCGCCAGGCGCTGCTCTTCGCTCAGGCGCCCGTGCGAGGTGCTGGCCGGGTGGGTGATGGTGGTCTTGGTGTCGCCCAGGTTGGCTGTGATCGAGCAGATGCGCGTCGCGTCGATCACCGCGAAGGCGTGGGTCCGCCCCGCCGATGCGCCCTCGCCGCGCACGACGAAGCTGACGACCGCGCCGCCACAACCGCCTTGCTGCGCCATCGCCAACTCGTGCTGGGGGTGCGACGGCAGGCCCGGGTACCAGACGGCGGCCACCTGCGGCTGCTGTTCCAGCCAGCGCGCCAGCGCCAGCGCCGATTCGCTCTGTGCGCGCATGCGGATGGCCAGCGTCTCCAGACCCTTGAGCACGACCCAGGCGTTGAACGGCGACAGGCACATGCCAGCCGAGCGCATCACCGGCACGAACTTGCCTTCGACGATGGCCTCCGGTCCGCAGATCGCTCCGGCAACCACGCGGCCCTGACCGTCGAGGTACTTGGTGCCGGAATGGATGATCAGGTCGGCACCCAGCTTGGCGGGCTGCTGCAGGGCCGGCGAACAGAAGCAGTTGTCGACCGCCAGCAGCGCACCGGCTGCGTGGGCGATGTCGGCCAGCGCGCGGATGTCGCAGACCTCGGTCAGCGGGTTGCTGGGCGTCTCGGCGAACAGCAGCTTTGTCTCCGGCCGGATCGCGGCGCGCCACTCGGCCACATCGGTCTGAGAGACGAAGGTGGTCAGCACGCCGAACTTGCCGAACTCGCCCTGCAGCAGCTTGATGGTCGAGCCGAAGACGCTGCGCGAGCAGACCACGTGGTCGCCAGCCTTCAGCAGCCCCATCACCAGCAGCATGATCGCGGACATGCCGCTGGACGTGGCGATGCAAGCCTCGGTGCCTTCGAGCGCGGCCAGCCGGCGCTCCATCATCATCGTGGTCGGATTGGTGAAGCGGCTGTAGACGAAGGCCTCTTCCTCGTTGGCGAAGCGTGCAGCGGCGGTGGCAGCGTCGGGGTGCACGAAGCTGCTGGTCAGGAAGAGTGCCTCGGAGTTCTCGCCCCAGGGCGACGCTGGCAGGCCCTCGCGCACGGCCAGCGTGTCCAGCCGGGCGTCGGCGGGCAGGTCGACGCGCGGCAGGCGCTTCGGCTCGGTCTTGGATCGGTTCGTGTCGGTCGTCATGCGGTGTTCGGTCCGGGCGTCAGGCCAGGCGTTATTCGCTGGCGTTCTGGAGGGCGAGCCGGCCGCGATCAGCGGCGCTTTCCTCGTCCTGCGGCTGGTTGCTGCGCTGGGTCTGCATGGCCTCGAAGTCGGCCGCGCTGACGTCGCCCGTGATGTAGCGGCCGTCGAAGCAGGACGCCTCGAAGCCGGCCAGCTTCGGGTTCAGCGCCCCGACCGCACGCTTCATCGCGTCGACGTCTTGGTAGATCAGCGCGTCGCAACCGATGTAGGCGCGGATCTCCTCCATCGAGCGGTTGTGCGCGATCAGCTCCTCGCTGGTCGGCATGTCGATGCCGTAGACGTTGGGGTAGCGCACCGGCGGCGCGGCCGAGGCCATGTAGACCTTGTTGGCGCCGGCCTCGCGGGCCATCTGCACGATCTCCTTGGAGGTCGTGCCGCGCACGATCGAGTCATCGACCAGCAGCACGTTGCGGCCCTTGAACTCCATGCCGATCGCGTTGAGCTTCTGGCGCACGCTCTTCTTGCGCACCGATTGGCCCGGCATGATGAAGGTGCGGCCCACGTAGCGGTTCTTGACGAAACCTTCGCGGTAGGGCTTGCCCAGCTTCTGCGCCAGCTGCATGGCCGATGGACGGCTCGATTCCGGGATCGGGATGACGACGTCGATGTCCGACGGCGGCATGGTGCTGATGACGCGCTGGGCCAGCGTCTCGCCCATGTTGAGACGGGCGTGGTAGACCGACACGCCGTCGATCACCGAGTCCGGCCGCGCGAGGTAGACGAACTCGAACACACAGGGGTTGAGCGACGGCGACGTGGCGCACTGCTGGGCGTGCATCTGGCCGTTCATGTCGATGAACACGGCCTCGCCGGGCGCGACGTCGCGCAGCATCTTGAAGCCCGAGCCCTCGAGTGCGACCGACTCGCTGGCCACCATCCATTCGATGCCCTTGGCGCCGTCCTGCGAGCCCAGGCACAACGGCCGGATGCCGTAGGGATCGCGGAACGCCAGCAGGCCGTAACCCGCGATCAGCGCGACCACGGCATAGGAGCCCTTGACGCGCCGGTGCACCTCGGCCACCGCCTTGAAGACCTCCACCGGCGACAGCGGCAGGTCACGCGCGGCCAGCTCCAGCTCGTGCGCAAGGATGTTGATCAGGACCTCGGTGTCGCTCTCGGTGTTGATGTGGCGACGGTCGATGTCGAACAGCTCCTGCTTGAGCGCATGCGCGTTGGTCAGGTTGCCGTTGTGGACCAGCACGACGCCGAAGGGCGCGTTGACGTAGAAGGGCTGGGCCTCTTCCTCGCTGTAGGCGTTGCCAGCGGTCGGGTAACGAACCTGGCCCAGGCCCATCGTGCCGGGCAGCGCCCGCATGTTGCGGGTGCGGAAGACGTCGCGCACCATGCCGCGCGCTTTGTGCATGAAGAACTTGGTGCCCACCGCCGTCACGATGCCTGCGGCATCCTGGCCGCGGTGCTGCAGCAGCAGCAGGGCGTCGTAGATCTGTTGATTGACGGGCGAGTTCGACGTCACCCCGACGATGCCACACATCGTTCACTCCGAAAAAAGGGATCCCGCGCACCACCGTCGAGGGCCGACGGCCGGTTGCTGCGGGACAACCCGTATTGTCCACGCTCAGGGCACGACGCGCCCGTTCGACCTTTGTGTCCAATCGGCCGGCAAGACCGGCGCGAGCTGCGCCAGCGCCGCCTGCGCGGCCGTCACCGAGACCGATTCGCGCCAGAACGGCTTGCGCGCCAGCGGCGTGAAGCCAGCCAACGTCACGGCCAACACGACGATCAACGCCCCGCGCAGCAAGCCGAACAGGCCACCGAGCACACGGTCGACCGGCGCCAGCACGCTGGCCTTGATGATCTGCGACAGCAGCCAAGCGAAGATGCGCCAGACCAGCATCGCCAGCGCAAAGGTCAGCACAAAGCCGATCCCCACCCGCAGGCTTGATCCGGGCGGCGCCCAACCCAGCCAGTCACCGACGGGCAAGGCGGCTGAGCGGGCGAGCAGCCAGGCCACCAGCCAGCCGAGCACCGACAGCACCTCGTGGACGAGGCCGCGCAGCAGGCCCAGCACCACCGACAGCAGCAGGATCACCGCCGCGCCGATGTCGACCCAGGAAGCATCGAGCGTCATCGTGCCCGCCTCACTGCGGCACGATCATGCCGGGCAGGCCGGCGGCGCGCAGCTGGGCGGCGGCCTTCTCGGCCTCCTCCCGCGTGGCAAACGGGCCGATCCGGACGCGGGTGCGCGTGCCCTCGTTGGTGGTGACCGGCTGGACGCTGGAGCGCAGGCCCAGCTTGTCCAGCCGCGCCCGGGTCTCGCGCACGGCGTTGGCCTCGGCGTAGGCGCCAACCTGGACGGCGAACTTGACGCCGTCGGGCTTGCCCACAGTCGCAGTGGCCGGTTCAGACTTCGGCGCCTCGGGCTTGACCACAGGCTTGGCGGCGGGTTTTTCAGCCGGTTTTTCGACCGGTTTTTCGGCCGGTTTGGGCGCGACCTTGGGCGGATCGGGCTCGCTCAACGCAGCCACAGGATCGGCTGCAACAGGATCGGCCGCCGACGCGGGACGCGCCGCAGCCGCGGGCGGCACAACGGCCACCGGCGACGACATGACGGGCGCCGCCGAGGCCGCGGGCGGCGAGACTGGAGCGGGAACCGGCGTTGGGGCTGCTGCGATCGGCGCGGCAGACGTGCCGTCCGGGCGAACGCCCTCGATCGTGATGGGGCCACCCACCGGCCGGGGCTTGGACTCGAACACCATCGGCAGCACCACCACCGCCAGCACCACCAGCACCGCCGCGCCGATCAGGCGGCGGCGCGCCCGCACGCGGAGTTGCTCGATGGCGGCATCGTCCTGCGGCACGGCACCGCGCGACGACGTGGCACCCGAGCGGGCGGCTTGCTGGCGCTGGAGGAAAGAAGGCAGACGCATCAGGCGGGAGATCCGGGTGGGGCGACGCGACGGGCTGGCGTCGAGCTGGCGTTGATCGTCATGGGCGACCGCTGGGCGGCCACGTTGCGGCGGTCAGCCGCATCGACGCGTCGGCCGATCGGCACGGGGAAAACCGAGGTTTCACCCGAGGTGCGCGCTGCCCAGCCGCGGCACTCCGGCCTCGATCACGCCACCAACGGTGTAGAACGAGCCAAAGACCACGATTCTATCCACCGGGTCTGCGGCGGCGATGGCCGCAGCCAGCGCGGTGGACGGGTCCGGATGGCAGGTGATCGTGGCCACCGGCAGCGGCGCGGAGCTGGCCGGATGCGCGGCACGCGCCGCCTCGACCGCCGCCGCCACATGGACCGCTCGGGCGGCCCGCGCGGTCGGCAGGTCGGTGCAATGCCAGCTGTCGACCAGCGGCAGCAACGGCTGCAGCAGACCGGCGATGTCCTTGTCGGCCATGGCGCCGAGCACGACGTGGGTGCGCGGGTGGTAGGCCATCTGATCGAGGTTGCGCGCCAGCACGGCGGCAGCGTGGGGGTTGTGTGCCACGTCCAGCACCAGGGTCGGCTGGCCCGGCACGATCTGGAAGCGCCCGGGCAGTTCGACCATGGCCAGGCCGTTTCGCACGGCCTGCGCGGGCACCGGCAGCTGCTGACGCATGGCGTCCAGTGCGGCCAGCACGCCGGTGGCGTTCAGCAGTTGATTGGCGCCCCGCAGCGCCGGGTAGGCCATGGCGTTGTAGCGCCGGCCGCGTCCGCTCCAGGACCACTGCTGGCGGTCGCCGGCGTAGTTGAAGTCGCGGCCGAAGCACCACAGGTCGACCCCCAGGTCGGCGGCATGGGCCAGCAGGCTGGCCGGCGGCTGCGGGTCTGACACGATGGCCGGGCGACCGGCGCGCATCACGCCAGCCTTCTCGCGGCCGATGGACTCGCGGTCCGGCCCGAGGAAGTCCATGTGGTCGAGGTCGATGCTGGTGATGACGGCGCAGTCGGCGTCGATCACGTTGACCGCATCCAGCCGGCCGCCGAGGCCGACCTCCAGCACAACCGCATCAAGCGGCAGGGCCGACAGGTGGCGCAGCAGCGCCAGCGTCGTGAACTCGAAGTAGGTCAGCGCGCCGCCGTCGCGGGCGGCCTCGACGGCCTCGAAATCCGGCAACAGCGCGTCGGCACGGACGATGTCGCCATTGACGCGCAGACGCTCCTCGAAGTGCACCAGGTGCGGCGAGGTGTAGACACCGACCCGGTAGCCCGCCTGCGTCAGGATGGCTTCGAGCATCGCGCAGGTCGAGCCCTTGCCGTTGGTGCCGGCGACGGTGAAGACCGGCACGTCGAAGCGCAGGTCGAGCCGACGCGCCACGGTGGCCACGCGTTCGAGCGTCAGGTCGATGGTGCGCGGGTGCAGGCGTTCGCAGTGCGACAGCCACTCGGCGAGGGTGCGGTACATCAGGACGGCAACTCCGGGTCGGTGGCACAGGCCCACGCCGCCCCAAAAGGACAGGGGCGCCTTGCGACGCCCCCAGTACGCGCCGGCCGAGGCCGGCTCGGCAAGATTCAGGCGACCGCGTCGGCGCTCTGGCGCTGCAGCATCGCCAGCACACGGGCGATGGTCGAACGCAGCTGGCGACGGTCGACGATCATGTCCAGCGCGCCCTTCTCGACCAAGAACTCGCTGCGCTGGAAGCCCTCAGGCAGCTTCTCGCGCACGGTGTTCTCGATCACGCGGGGACCCGCGAATCCGATCAGCGCCTTGGGCTCGGCCATCACCACGTCGCCCACGAAGGCGAAGCTGGCCGAGACACCGCCCATGGTCGGGTCGGTCAGCACGCTGACATAGGGCAGCTTCGCCTTGGCCAGACGCGTCAGCGCGGCATTGGTCTTCGCCATCTGCATCAGCGACAGCAGGCCTTCCTGCATGCGTGCACCGCCGGTGGCGGTGAAGCAGACGAAGGGAACCTTCTGCTCGATCGCGGTCTCGACGCCACGCACGAAGCGCTCGCCAACCACCGAACCCATCGAGCCGCCCATGAAGTCGAACTCGAAGCAGGCGACGACCAGCGGGATGCTCATGACCGAGCCACCCATGACGATCAGCGCATCGGTCTCACCGGTGGCTTCCATCGCCTCCTTGAGGCGCTCGGGGTACTTTTTGCTGTCCTTGAACTTCAGCGGGTCGACCGGCACGACCTCCTGGCCAACCTCGTAGCGGCCCTCGGCATCGAGGAAGGCATCCAGGCGAGCCCGGGCGTCGATGCGGTGGTGGTGCGAGCACTTTGGGCAGACGTTGACGTTCTGCTCCAGATCGGTGTTGTAGAGCACCGTCTCGCAGGACGGGCACTTGACCCAGAGGCCTTCGGGAACCGAGCGGCGCTCGGTCGGATTGGTCTGCTGGATCTTGGGCGGCAGCAGCTTGTCGAGCCAACTCATGCGCTTGCTCCTTGCGGCGTTTGGAGGGTGTCCAGCGCCGCGCGGATCTCGGCGATGAAGCCGGAGGCGGCTGGCACGACCTGCTCGCGCGGGCCGTCCTGGATGAGCTGAATGATACGGGAGCCGATCACGACGGCGTCCGAAACCCGGGCGACGGCGATCGCCGTCTGGGCGTCGCGGATGCCGAAGCCGACCCCCACCGGCACGCCCACGTGCTGGCGGATGCGCGGCACCATCGCGGCGACCGCGTCGGTGTCGAGGTTGCCAGCACCGGTCACGCCCTTGAGCGAGACGTAGTAGACGTAGCCGGTGGCGATGCGGCCAACGTCGGCCATGCGGGCGTCGGTCGAGGTCGGTGCCAGCAGGAAGATCGGGTCCATGCCGGCGGCACGCAGACGGGTCGCGAAGGCCTCGCACTCCTGCGGCGGGTAGTCCACCACCAGCACGCCGTCGACACCTGCAGCCTGGGCGTCGTCGACGAAGCGGTCTTGGCCATAACGCTCGATCGGGTTGGCATAGCCCATCAGCACGACCGGAGTGACGGCGTCGCGGCGCCGGAACTCGCGCACCATGTCCAGCACCCGGGCCGTCGTGATGCCACGGGCCAGCGCCCGTTCGCTGGCGCGCTGGATCACCGGGCCGTCGGCCATCGGGTCCGAAAAGGGCACACCCAGCTCGATCACGTCGGCGCCGGCGGCGGCCATGCCGTGCATCAGGTCGACGGTCACGTCGGCATACGGGTCACCGGCGGTGACGTAGGGGATCAGGGCCTTGCGGCCTTGCGCGCGCAGGCGCTCGAAGGTGGCGGCGATGCGGTTCAACGGGCTGCTCCCTGGGTGGCACGGGTGATCTCGATGACCTGATCGGCCTGCACCTGGCCCTTGACGGCCTGGCCGCGACACGAGGGTCGACAGTAGAAGTCGGCGCCGGACAAGTCAGCGACGGTGCCGATGTCCTTGTCGCCGCGACCGGACAGGTTGACCAGCACATGCTGATCGGGCCGCATCGTCGCGGCCAGCTTCATCGCGTGGGCGACGGCGTGGCTGGATTCAAGCGCGGGAATGATCCCCTCGGTGCGGCACAGGCGGTGGAAGGCGGCAAGCGCCTCGGCGTCGGTGATGCCAACGTACTCGGCGCGGCCGATGTCCTTGAGGAAGGCGTGCTCCGGACCCACCCCCGGGTAGTCCAGACCGGCCGAGACCGAGTGGGTTTCGGTGATCTGACCGTCGGCGTCCTGAAGCACATAGGTGCGGTTGCCATGCAGCACGCCCGGCGAGCCACGCTGCAGCGAGGCCGAGTGCTTGCCCGACTCGAGACCCTCCCCTGCCGCCTCCACGCCGATCAGGCGGACCTGTTCGTGCGGGATGTAGGGATAGAAGATGCCCATCGCGTTGCTGCCCCCGCCGACGCAGGCGATCACGGCATCGGGCTGGCGGCCGATCATCTCGGGCATCTGCACCAGGCACTCGTCGCCGATGACGCGCTGAAAGTCGCGCACCATCGCCGGATACGGGTGTGGACCCGCCACGGTGCCGATGATGTAGAACGTGTTCTCGACGTTCGTGACCCAGTCGCGCATGGCCTCGTTGAGCGCGTCCTTGAGCGTCTTGCTGCCCGACTCGACCGGTACGACCCGCGCGCCCAGCAGGTGCATGCGGTAGACGTTGGGGCTCTGGCGCTTGACGTCCTCGCTGCCCATGTACACGACACATTCGAGGCCATAGCGGGCGCAGATCGTCGCGGTGGCCACGCCGTGCTGGCCGGCACCCGTCTCGGCGATCACGCGCGGCTTGCCCATGCGCTTGGCCAGCAGGGCCTGGCCGATGGTGTTGTTGACCTTGTGTGCGCCGGTGTGGTTGAGGTCCTCGCGCTTCAGGAAGATCTGCGCACCACCGATCTCGCGGCTCAGGCGGTCGGCGTGGTAGACCGGGCTCGGACGACCGACGAAGTGGGCCAGCTCGCGCCGGTATTCGGCCTGGAACTCGGGGTCGTTCTTGTAGTGCTCGTAGGCCGCACGAAGCTCCTCGATGGCCTGGCTGAGCGTCTCGGCGACAAAGCTGCCGCCGTAGATGCCGAAGTGCCCGCGGGCATCGGGTTGCTGGTAGTCGAACATGGTGTGTCTCTCGAAGACGGCCGGACCGCGAAGCTCACGGTCCGAAGGTGCATGGGGTCGGATGCTGGAAGTGGAACCGCATCCCCGGAAGGGTCGATCAGAGGCCGGCGGCAAGCCGGTCGTCAGCCTCTCGGACGGCGTCGCAGAAGCGGCGCATCAGCCCGGCGTCCTTGATGCCCTTGGCAAGCTCGACGCCTGAGCTGACGTCAACGGCCACAGGCCGGACGCGTGCGATCCCATCGGTCACGTTTGCAGGATTCAACCCACCAGACAAAACGACCGGAGCGGGGACGTCGGCGGGAATGAGCGACCAATCGAAGACCTTTCCGCCTCCCCCGTAGCCCTCGACATGGGCGTCCAGGAGCAGGGCCTGGGCGGCGGGAAAAGCGCGTGCGAAGTTTAACAAGTCGATGTCTGCATCGACCCGCGCAGCGCGCAGATAGGGGCGTCCGGCCGCGTCGCACTGGGCCGCCGTCTCGTCGCCGTGGAACTGCAGCAGCAACGTGGGAATGCATGCGCAGGCGGCCTCGATTTCGGCCGGCGTCGCGTTGACGAACAGGCCCACAGGCGTCACGAAAGGTGGCAGGCGGCGCGCCAGTTCGGCGGCCTGCAAGGGCGTCACCGCACGCGGGCTGCGGGCATAGAAGACAAAGCCGATCGCGTCAGCGCCAGCGGCCACGGCGGCATCGACGTCCTCGGGCCGGGTCAGGCCGCAGATCTTGATGCGGGTGCGGGCTTGAAGGGGCTTGTTCATGGGCATCGACCGCGTCGGCGGCATCGATCAGAAGGCGAGGACAGCGGTGTCGGCGGGCAGCGCGTCGAAGGGCGGCGTGCGCTCGGGCAGGGCCCATTCGGCATCGTATCGCGGGCCCAGGAAGTGCAGCCCGTCGGGCATGAAGGTCGGCGCCGCAAGCTTGCGGTCGCGCGACGCCAGCACGTCGGCCAACCAGGCACTTTCGCGCCGGCCGCTGGCCACCATGATCAGGCAGCCCATGATGTTGCGGACCATGTGGTGCAGGAAGGCCGAGCCCTCGAACTCCAGTCGCCAGACGGCGCCTTGACGACGGATCGAGATCTCGCGCAGTTGCTTGACCGGCGACAGCGCCTGGCATTCGGAGGAGCGGAAGGCCGAGTAGTCGTGTTCACCGATCAGCACGTTGGCGGCGGCCCGCAGCCGCGCGCCGTCGAGCGGCCGGAAGGTCCAGCCCAGCTGGCCAGACTCAAGTGCCGGACGCACCGGCGACTCCAGCAGCAGGTAGGCATAGCGCCGGCCCCTGGCACCGTTGCGGGCATGGAAATGGTCAGGCACACGCTGGCACCACTGCACCGCGATGTCGTCGGGCAGGAAGGTGTTGGTGCCGCGCACCCAGGAGTAGTTCTCGCGCTCGCGGTCGATGTCGAGGTGCACGACCTGGTTGAGCGCGTGCACGCCCGCATCGGTGCGGCCCGCACAGACCGTGCGCACCTCACAAGCGGCGAAGCGGCCCAGGGCCGCTTCGAGCGCATCCTGCACCGTGCCACCGCCCGGCTGGCTCTGCCAGCCCTTGTAGGCGGTGCCCCGGTAGCTCAGGCCGAGCGCGAGACGCACGGCACCGAGCCCCTGGTGAAGACGATCATCGCGTGGGCGACCTCATCAGCGAATCAACCCAGCTTGTCGAGCATCGCCTGGGCCTTGGCCCGCAGCGTGCCGTCGGCGTTGTCGATCACTTCCTGCAGCAGGTCGCGAGCGCCCTCGAAGTCGCCAATCTGGTTGAACTCCTCGGCCAGCTCCAGCTTGCGCGCCAGCGGGTCGGAGCCGTCGTCACCGAGGCCACTGTCGTAGGCCTCGACGTTCAGCGGTGCCGGGATCGAGCCCGGGCGGCTCAGCGGCGTGTCGAGGTCCAGCGACAGGTCGGCCAGATCGATCGACGGCGTCGATGCCGAAGCCGATGAAGACCGCGGCAGGTCGTCGAGCTCGAAGTCAAGGCTGGCGCTGCCCCGGAAGTCACCGTTGGACGGGCGGCTGTCGAAGGCCGATGGGGCGCTGCCGAAGCCCGAAGGCACGCTCGGGAAGGTGTTGGACACCGACGAAGGCATGGGATCGTCCATCACGGCAGGCACCGAGATGTCGAGATCAACCGCCGCGCTGGGCGTGCCCATCGGGTCGGCGCTCAGGTCGAGGTCCGGAACACTGTGCTCGAAACGCGACGGCGAAGGCACGATGGACTGCGGCATGGTGCTGGCACCCAGCGCCTCGCCACCGCCTGCTTCCGCGGTGCTGCCGAAGCCCGGCTGACCGCCCGGCTCGTACAGGGGATTGTCCGGATCGATCGACCGGCCCAGCTCCTGCGCACGGATCCAGTCCTCGCCTTGACCGCCGGTCAGGCCATACAGTTCGCCCGCCAGCAGCTCATAGCCCTTGGTGTCGCGGCGCTTGGCGTAGACCTCCAGCAGCTTGGTGCGGATGGCCAGGCGATCAGGGTTGGCGCGCATCGCCTCCTTCAGGATCTCCTCGGCCTGCAGGTCGCGGCCATAGGCCAGGTAGACATCGGCTTCAGCGACCGGGTCGACATCGCCGATCGCATCGATCTGGCTCAGCGAATAGCTCATCGACGACGGCGCGCCGGAGGCGTCCCGCGTGTCGACGCGCTGGCCACCGCTGGCACCGAAGAACGAGTCGGGCTGCAGGCGGCTTTCCAGGAAGGACGTCACACCGGCGTCTTCCTTGCTGCGGCCACGCAAACGGTAGTAGCCGAGACCCGCCAGCAGCGCAAGGATCACGCCCGCGCCGGGCAGCACCCAGGGGTTCTCTGCCAGGCCATCCAGCAGCGAGGGCTCTTCGGCCACGACCGGTGCCGGCGGCACCGGTGCGGAAGCCGGCGCACTGGCCGCATCGACGCCGCCGGACATCGCGGCCGAGGCGGCAGCGAGCGCTGCGTCGGCCGCAGAGGCAGCCGATGCAGCGGTGTCGACCATCGGCGCGGACGCTGCTGCGACGACGTCAGAAGCCATCGCTTCGGCCGGCTTGGCCACCGGCAAGGTCGGTGCAGGCAAGGCAGGCGCGGAGGCCACGGCCGGGGTCGGCGCAGGCGCGGCCGGCGTCGATGCGGAAGCCGCCTGGAGCTTCTTCAGTTCCTCGACGTTGCGCGCCATCTCGCTGGCACGATCACTGGCTTCCTTGGCCGCACGGTCGGCCGCGATCTTGTCTTCTGCGGAAGCGACCTGGGTCTTGCCGGCCGCCGGCTTGCCCTTGTCGAGCTTCAGGCGGTCCTGCGCGGTGGCAGCCGGTTGCTTCTGATCCTGCACCTCGGCCGTCACCTTGCCACCGCCCTGACGGGCCGGTGCAGCATCGTTGACGGGCGCCGGCACGACGCTGGCCAGACGCTGACGGTAGGCATTGAAGTCGGCACTCTGGGCGACGATGACGCGACGGGCTTCCTGCGCATCGATGGCCGAGAGCTGCTCGCCAGCGGGCACGTTCAGGATCACGCCCGAACGCAGCCGGTTCATGTTGTTGCCGATGAAGGCCTGCGGGTTGCCCTGATAGAGACCGACCAGCATCTGGTCGAGCGACACGCCCGAGGGTTGCGCCTTGCGGGCGATCGATGACAGGGTGTCGCCAGCGCGGACCTTCACCTCGCTCGCTGCCGCATCGGAGGCGGCCTCGGCCGGTGCCGGTGCAGCAGGTGCTGCAGGCGCGTCCACGCGGGCCTTGCCCTTGCCGCGCACGGCGAGTTCACCCTTGCCGAGCGCAGCGGCTGGCGCGGTGGGCGCGGCTTCGGCGACTTGCGCGGCGGGGGCCGGCGCCACATCGGGCGCCGAAGCGGCCGCGGTCAGCGGCGCGGGGGCGGGCGGCGCAGCCGGAACCGCCGGCGCAGCGGCCACGGGCGGCGCAGCAGGTACCGGCGGCGCTGCCGCGACGGCCGGAGCGGGCGCTGACGGCGCCTTGGCGGTGGCGGGGGGATCGAAAAGCAGCGTGTACTCACGCAGCAGGCGACCGCTGGACCAGGACAGTTCCAGGATCACGTCGACAAACGGTTCCTGCACGGACTGGTTGCTCGAAATGCGCAAGAAGGCCGAGCCGTCGGGACGACGCTGCACCGCGACCGAGGTCTGCGGCAACACCGGGTTGTAGTCAACGCCCGCGATGCGATAAGCGTCCGGCGGGGCGATGCGCACCCGCAGGTTGGCCGCCTCTTCCGGCGTCAGGCTGGTGACGTCAATCTCCGCCCGCAGCGACTCGCCCAAGGCGGACTGCACCGTCAGGCGACCGAGGCTCAGGGCCCAGGCCGAAGGGGCACCCGCGAGCAACGCGGACAAGGCGACCGCAGCCGCCACTTGCTTCAGAGCCATGCGACCAGCGCCAGACATATCGGTTTTCAAGGCTTCTCCCATGCCCCAGCTTGGCTTGCGCACAAACCGACGCTTCAGGTCGAGCAAAAGTGCGTCAAACGAACGTAGTTTCAGGATTCGAGCAGCCCTGCGGCGTCATTGCTGCGGTATCCGGTGTCAGGACCAACGCGGGGGCATGCCCTCGACAACCCGGTTCCAGCCACGCTGCGCAACCACTCAAAAAATCCTGAAATCACAATAACATCAAGCAGATACAAAGACAAGCTCATGCACTGCCTGATGTTCTGCGGGGTATCGAGGAATGTGAAGGTTGTTGTAACCGTCGTTGCCGGTCGACAACGACGGTTCTATCCCGTCAGCTCAGGTGAATCTCGGGAACCGGCGCGCCATTGCAGCGGCCGGGTATATCCGCGACGAAGCCCCGGGCTCAGGCATCCAGCAGGATGCGCAGCATGCGGCGCAGCGGTTCGGCGGCGCCCCAGAGCAACTGGTCGCCAATGGTGAAGGCACCGAGATACTCCGGACCCATCGCCATCTTGCGCAGACGGCCCACCGGAATCGTCAGGGTGCCGGTCACGGCCACGGGGGTCAGGTCACGGACGCTGGCCTCGCGGGTGTTGGGCACGACCTTTACCCAGGCGTTGTCGGCGGCGATCATGGCCTCGATGTCGGCCAGCGGCACGTCACGCTTGAGCTTGAAGGTCAGCGCCTGGCTGTGGCAGCGCATCGCGCCGATGCGCACGCAGAAGCCGTCGACCGGCACGGCCGGCGCGCTGAAGCCTTCGCCCTGGCCGAGGATCTTGTTGGTCTCGGCCATGCCCTTCCACTCTTCGCGGGAGGTGCCGTTGCCCAGGTCCTTGTCGATCCAAGGGATCAGCGAACCGCCCAGCGGCACGCCGAAGTTGGCGGTCTCGGCCTCGCTCAGCGCGCGCTGCTTGGCGATGATCTTGCGATCGATCTCGAGGATCGCGCTCTTCGGATCATCCAGCAGCGAACGGACCTCGGCATTGAGCGTGCCGAACTGAGTCAGCAGCTCGCGCATGTGCTGCGCGCCGCCGCCCGAGGCAGCCTGGTAGGTCTGCGTGCTCATCCACTCGACCAGCCCGGCCTTGTAGAGCGCGCCCACGCCCATCAGCATGCAGCTGACGGTGCAGTTGCCGCCGACCCAGTTGCGGCCACCCTTGCCCAGCGCGTCCTTGATCACCGGCAGGTTGACCGGGTCCAGGATGATGACGGCGTCGTCCTTCATGCGCAGGGTCGACGCGGCGTCGATCCAGTGGCCGTTCCAGCCGGCAGCGCGCAGCTTGGGGAAGACCTCGGAGGTGTAGTCACCGCCTTGCGCCGTGATGATGATGTCGCAGCGCTGGAGCGCGGCGATGTCGAATGCGTCCTGCAGCTTCGTCTCGTTCTTCGCCATCGCCGGGGCAGCGCCGCCGGCGTTGCTGGTCGAGAAGAACATCGGCTCGAAGAGGTCGAAATCCCCTTCTGCCTGCATGCGGTCCATCAGCACGGAGCCGACCATGCCGCGCCAGCCGACCAATCCTACGAGTGCCATTTCCTCAGCCTTTCAGTGGTGTTCCGGACCCCGTGTTCCCCGGCTCGCTTCGCCGGGGTCCAGGTGTTGGGGGCGAGACGATCCGGAGCTGACTAGCTCGTGGTAATCGAGGTGATGGTTTTGCCGCCGGTCTGTGCGACCAGGGCTGCGACGACGGCGTCACCCATCTCGCGCGTGCCGACCCGCTTCGTGCCCTCGGACCAGATGTCGCCGGTGCGCAGACCGGCAGACAGCACCGCGCTGACGGCGGATTCGATCCGGTCGGCGGCTTCGGTCTGGTTGAGGGAGTAGCGCAGCATCATGGCAACGGACAGGATTGTAGCCAGCGGGTTTGCAACACCCTGACCAGCGATGTCCGGCGCGCTGCCGTGGCTGGGCTCGTACAGGCCCTGGTTGCGATCGTTCAGCGAGGCCGACGGCAGCATGCCGATCGAGCCCGTCAACATCGCCGCCTCGTCCGACAGGATGTCGCCGAACATGTTGCCGGTGACGACCACGTCGAACTTCTTTGGCGCCTTGACCAGCTGCATCGCCGCGTTGTCGACATACATGTGGTCCAGCGCCACGTCCGGGTACTGCTGGCCGACCTCGATCATGATGTCCTTCCAGAACTGGAAGGTCTCGAGCACGTTGGCCTTGTCGACGCTGGTCACGCGCTTGTTGCGGCGCCGTGCGGCCTGGAAGGCGACGTGGGCGATGCGCTCGACCTCGGGGCGGCTATAGCGCATCGTGTCGAAGGCTTCTTCGGCACCCGGAAACAGGCCGTCGACCGCCGTGCGGCGCCCACGCGGCTGGCCGAAGTAGATGTCGCCGGTCAGCTCGCGGATGATCAGGATGTCCAGCCCCGCGACCAGCTCGGGCTTCAGGCTCGACGCGTGGGTGAGTTGCTCGTAGCAGATCGCCGGACGGAAGTTGGCGAACAGGCCGAGGTTCTTGCGCAGGCCCAGGATGGCCTGCTCAGGACGGAGCGCGCGCTCCAACTTGTCGTACTTCCAGTCGCCGACCGCGCCGAACAGCACGGCATCTGCCGCCTTGGCGAGGTTCAGCGTCGACTCGGGCAGCGGATGGCCGTGCGCCTCGTAGGCGGCGCCGCCGACCAGCGCGGTCTCGGTCTCGAAGGACAGGTCGAGCACGTTGAGGACCTTGACGGCCTCGGCGACGATCTCGGTGCCGATGCCGTCACCGGGCAGGATGGCAATCTTCATGGGCATGCTTTCAGACGTGGGATATGAGGACGCGTTCGTTCACAGCGAGCGCTGCGCCAGCCAGGGCATGCGCGCCAGCCGCTCGGCCTCGTAGCTGCGGATCTTGTCGGCGTGACGCAGCGTCAGGCCGATGTCGTCGTAGCCGTTGACCAGGCAGTACTTGCGGAAGGGCTGGACGTCGAAGGGGATCTCGGTGCCATCGGGCTTGACCACCACCTGGCGCGGCAGGTCCACCGTCAGCTGGTAGCCGACGAAGCCATGCACCTCGTCGAACAGGCGTGCGACGACCGACTCCGGCAGCACGATGGGCAGCAGGCCGTTCTTGAAGCAGTTGTTGAAGAAGATGTCGGCATAGCTCGGCGCGATGACGGCGCGGAAGCCGTACTGGTCGAGCGCCCACGGCGCGTGTTCGCGGCTCGAACCGCAGCCGAAGTTCTCGCGCGCCAGCAGCACCGAGGCACCCTGGTAGCGCGGCTGGTTCAGCACGAAGTCGGGGTTGGGCTTGCGGCTGGCCGGGTCCTGGCCGGGCTCGCCCTTGTCGAGGTAGCGCCACTCGTCGAACAGGTTGGGTCCAAAGCCGGTGCGGGCGATCGACTTCAGGAATTGCTTGGGGATGATGGCGTCGGTGTCGACGTTGGCGCGGTCCATCGGGGCGACCAGGCCCTTGAGCACGGTGAAGGCTTGCATGACGTGATTCCCTCGGTTCCCTGGGTCAAGCGATGCGACGGATGTCGACGAAGTGGCCGTTCATGGCGGCGGCGGCGGCCATGGCCGGACTGACCAGGTGGGTGCGACCACCGGCGCCCTGACGGCCTTCAAAGTTGCGGTTGCTGGTCGATGCGCAGCGCTCGCCCGGTTCGAGCCGGTCGGCGTTCATCGCCAGGCACATCGAGCAGCCCGGCTCGCGCCATTCGAAGCCGGCGGCGCGGAAGACCTCGTGCAGGCCCTCGGCCTCGGCCTGCGCCTTGACCAGGCCCGAACCCGGCACGACCAGCGCCAGCTTGACGTTGCTGGCCACGCGCCCGCCGATGCGACGCACCACGGCGGCGGCTTCGCGGATGTCCTCGATGCGGCTGTTGGTGCACGAACCGATGAAGACCTTGTCGATGCGCACATCGGCGATCGCCTTGTTCGGCTCCAGGCCCATGTAGGTCAGCGCGCGCTCGATGGCCGAGCGCTTGACGTCGTCCTTCTCCTTGTCGGGATCGGGCACACGCTCATCGATCGCCAGCACCATCTCCGGGCTGGTGCCCCAGGTGACCTGCGGGCGGATCTGGCTCGCGTCGAGTTCGACCACCGCATCGAAATGCGCACCGGCATCGCTGTGCAGCGTGCGCCAGTGGCTCACGGCCTGATCCCACTCGACGCCCTTGGGCGCGAACGGACGGCCCTTCACATAGCCCAGCGTGGTCTCGTCGACGGCAACCAGGCCGGCGCGTGCGCCCGCCTCGATCGCCATGTTGCAGACCGTCATGCGGCCTTCCATGCTCAGCGCACGGATGGCGCTGCCGCCGAACTCGATCGTGTAGCCGGTGCCGCCGGCGGTGCCGATGCGGCCGATGATGGCCAGCACGATGTCCTTGGCGGTCAGGCCCGGCGTGAGCTTGCCCTCGACCTTGACCAGCATGTTCTTCGCCTTCTTGGCCAGCAGCGTCTGGGTCGCCATGACGTGCTCGACCTCGCTGGTGCCGATGCCATGCGCCAGTGCCCCAAACGCGCCGTGCGTGCTGGTGTGGCTGTCGCCGCAGACGACGGTCATGCCCGGCAGCGTCGCGCCGTTCTCCGGGCCGATGACGTGCACGATGCCCTGGCGCTGGTCCATGAAGGGGAAGTAAGCCGCCGCGCCGAACTCGCGGATGTTGCTGTCCAGGGTCTGGATCTGCAGCTTGCTGATCGGGTCGGCGATGCCGTCGTAGCCCTGCTCCCAGCCGGTCGTCGGCGTGTTGTGGTCGGCGGTGGCGACCACCGAGCTGACGCGCCAGACCTTGCGGCCGGCCAACCGCAGTCCCTCGAAGGCCTGCGGGCTGGTCACCTCGTGGACCAGGTGGCGGTCGATGTAGAGCACGGCGGTGCCGTCTTCCTCGGTGTGGACGACGTGTTCGTCCCAGAGCTTGTCGTAGAGGGTGCGTCCGGTCATGGCGACTCCTGGTGGCGGATCAATCAGGTTGGATCGGGGTCGACGAGGCGCTCGCCACGTCATCGGAGGGGTTCGGTTCGACGGGCGTGGGTGCGTCCTGGCGCAACAACTCGACGAAGCGGCGGGTCACGGCCGGCAGCACCTCTTGCGCCCGCACCGCGACAAGGTAGTCGCGCCGCGCCCAGGGTTCGGCGAGCCCGACCAGGCCGATGGCGTAGGCCTGCGACAGCCGCTGCGCCACGCCGGTGGGCAGGATCGCCACGCCCAGGCCGGCGGCGACGAGCTGCGCGATGGCATCGAAGCCGCGCACCTGCAGCCTGGCCTTCAGGCTGCGGCCCTGCGCGGCGGCCTCGGCCAAGATGATGTCCTGCGCGGCTGCGCCAACGTGCAGGCCCACGAAGTCGACGTCGAGCAGATCGGCCAGCTTGAGCGAGGCGCGGCGGGCCAATGGATGGGCGGCCGGCGCGATCACGGTCAGCTCGCCGTGGCGGTAGAGCCAGGTGCGCAGACCCGGCTCGATCACCGGCGGCACAAAGATGCCGACATCGGCCTGGCCCTGCAGCACCGCGCGCTGAACCTGCGTGCTGGTCTCGTCCTCCAGGCTGATCTGCACGCCCGGATGGGCCTTTGAGAAGGCCGCAAGATCGGGCGGGAGGCACTCGGCGATGGCTGAGGAATTCGCCACCACCCGCAAGGTGCCGCGCACGCCGTGGGCGTAGTCGGCCACCTCGTCCTCCAGCGCATGCAAGCTGGCGTGCAGGGAACGGATGTGGCGCACCAGCGCCTGACCCGCCGGCGTGGGCTCGATGCCCCGCGCGCGCCGCTCGAACAGCTGCACACCCAGGCGGGACTCCAGGTCGCTCAGGCGCTTGCTGGCGGCGGCCAGCGCGAGGTGTTCGCGTTGCGCGCCGCGCGTGATGCTGCGGGTTTCGGCGATGGCCAGCACGAGGTTGAGCGTGACGAGATCAAAGCGCATGGGGGGCCGCCCGAGACCCGGGCGGCGGCGAGACCGTCATGGTCGCACGCAGGCTCCGCCGGGCCCATCGAAGGTCGTCAATTGTGCCTTCGCGCAGCACGAAGGCTGCCGCCACATCCGCAGCGCAGACCCGCTCGTCGGCCTTGCATGGCGCCAGACCGCTGGCATCACCGAGCCGATCGAGCCGACCGAGGCGATCGAGCCCATGGCTGAGCCCGCTGATCGCCGTGCATCCACCCCGCGTGCCAGCGGGCAGCCCCCGTCACATTGGCAACACCCGCCCTGGATTCATGATCCCCAGCGGATCCAGCGCCTGCTTGAGTCGCCGCATCAGGGCCAGCGCGACCGGGTCGTGGCGGCGGGCGAGTTCGTCGCGCTTGAGACGGCCGATGCCATGTTCGGCCGAGATCGTGCCGCCGTGGCTGCCCAGCAGGTCGAAGATGCGTGTGTTGATCGGCCCTTCCCAGCGGGCCAGGAAGTCGGCAGGCGCAACGCCTTCGGGGGCCATGACGTTGTAGTGCAGGTTGCCGTCGCCCCAGTGGCCGAAGTCGATGTGTCGGGCGCCGGGCACCAGGGCCTGCACGGCGGCATCGGCTTGACTGATGAAGGCCGGGATGCGCGAGGTCGGCAGGGCGATGTCATGCTTGATGTTCAGGCCGTCGCGCGCCTGGGCCAAGGGGATCGATTCGCGCAGGCGCCAGAAGGCGGCGGACTGGCTCAAGGACTGAGCCACCCAGGCGGTGTCGACGATGCCGTCGTCGATGGCCGCGGCCAGCACGACTTCGAGCGTGGCCTGGGCACGGTCCGGGTCGCTGGCGTCGGCGCTTTCGAGCAGGACGGTCCAGGCCTGGCTGGCATCCAGATCGCCCGGAAGGTCGGCTGGCACGGCCTGTGGCAGGTGCTTGCCGACCAGGGCGATCGAGGCGGCGTTCATGACCTCGAACGCCGCCAGCGCCCCGCCGCTTCCAGCAAGGGCGGCCTGCAGCAGCGCGATGGCCGCCTCGGCGCTGGCGCAGCGGGCCAGCGCGGTGGCGGTGCTGCGGGGTTGTGGGTGCAGGCGCAGGACGGCGGCGGTGATGACGCCCAGCGTGCCTTCGCTGCCGATGTAGAGGTCGCGCAGGTCGTAGCCGGTGTTGTCCTTGCGCAGGCCACGCAGGCCGTCCCAGACCTCGCCGGCAGGTGTCACCACCTCCAGCCCCAGGCACAGCGCGCGGGCATTGCCGTGGCGCAAGACCTGCACGCCACCGGCGTTGCTGGCGAGGTTGCCGCCGATGGTGCAACTGCCTTCGGCGGCGAGGCTCAGCGGCAGCAGCAGCCCCTGCTCGGCGGCAATGTCCTGGGCGGTCTGCAGGATGCAGCCGGCTTCGAGCGTCAGCGTGAGGTTGGCGGCGTCGACCGCACGGATGCGATCGATCCGGCGCAGCGACAGCACGAGTTCGCGCCCGCTGCCATCGGGTGTCGAGCCGCCCACCAGGCCGGTGTTGCCGCCTTGCGGGACGACAGGCAGGCGGTGCGCATGGGCGATGCGCAGGACCGCTGCCACCTCGGCCGTGCTGGCCGGGCGCAGCACGGCGGCGGCTCGGCCGAGGTAGCGGCCACGGCGGTCAACTTGCCAGCCATCGGCGTCACGGCCGGCGAGCGCGTCGCCCGTCAGGACATGGTCAGCGCCGATCGCCGCGCGCAAGTCGGCCAGCGCGCTGGCGGGCAAGGCGTTGGCCGCCACGGGCAAGCCGGCGTGGTCAGGCTGCGCGGGCAGCCGCGGTCGCGGCGGCGCGTCCGGCGGCCAATCGCAGCCGCACATGCATCGCACAGGCGGTGAACAACGCCACGCCGAGCAGGACCTCGCCCAGCGCCAGCATGGCGCCGGTGCCGGACTCGCTGGTGGCGCGCACCAAGCCTTCGGTCACATAGAGCCAGACGGCCAGGCTGAGCCAGCGGTAGGTGTAGAGCCGCATGCGCCACAGGCCGGGCAAGGCCAGCAGCAAGGGCAAGGCCTTGATCGCGAGCGTGCCCCGACCGGTCGGGGCCCAGACCAGCTCCCAGCCCAGCGCCAGCACGGCCAGCGCGAGGGCCGTCAGCAGCGCGGCCCAGCGGCTGGCCGACACGCCCGGCGTCGGTGCGGCAGCGGTCGTGTCTGGGGCGGTGGGCAGGCGGTCGGACATGGGTCGTGGAAGGGGCAGAAGCTGGGGCCAGAGGCCGGTGACTTGCAAGGGTGCCAGAAGGCGGCTGGCATCATAGCCAGCATGTCCTTGAGCCTTGATCAGACCGATCGTCCCGACCCGCATCCGACCCTCACGCGCTGGCGTCGCCTGCGCGCGTCGACCCGGCTGGCCTGGCGATCGTTGCAGAACTGGCCCTGGCTGGACACGCTGCGCACGCTGCGGCAACGCTTCCGCGAAGACCGCCTCGGCGTCGCCGCCAGCAGCCTGACCTTCACCACGCTGATCGCGCTGGTGCCGCTGGCCACGGTGATGTTCGCGGTCTTCACCGCCTTTCCGATGTTCGGCAGTTTCCGCAAGGCGCTGGAGGTCTATTTCCTGCAGAACCTGGTGCCCGACCAGATCGCCAAGCCGGTGCTGTTGCAGTTGACCAGCTTCGCGACCAAGGCCCACCGGGTCGGCTCGGTCGGCCTGGTCTTCCTGGGTTTCACCGCGATCGCGCTGCTGCTGACCATCGACCGCGCGCTCAACGCCATCTGGCGCGTGCGCCGCCAGCGCCCGATCGCCCAGCGGGTGCTGGTGTACTGGGCGATCGCGACGCTGGGGCCGCTGATCGCGGGGGTCAGCCTGTCGCTGACGTCCTATGCGCTGTCGGCCTCCAAGGGCTTCGTCGACGACCTGCCGGGCGGTGTGGCCTTGCTGCTGGACGTGGTCGAGTTCAGCCTGATGGCCAGCGGCATGGCCGCGCTCTACCGCTTCGTGCCAGCCACGCAGGTGCGCTGGACCCATGCCTGGGCGGGCGGTGTCTTCGTGGCGTTGGGCTTCGACCTGGCCAAGCGCCTGCTGGCCGTCTACCTCAAGACCACGCCGATTTATTCGACCATCTATGGCGCCTTTGCGGCCGTGCCCATCTTGCTGGTCTGGATCTATGTCAGCTGGGTGATCGTGCTGATGGGCGCGGTCATTGCCGCCTATGCACCCAGCCTGCAGATGCGGGTGGTGCGCTCGGCCGCCCTGCCCGGCTGGCGCTTCACGCTGGCACTGTCGCTGCTGCGGGCGCTGGCCCAGGTGCGCGAATCGCCCCGGCGCGGCCTGAGTCTGGCCGAGCTGGCCGAGCAGCTGCACGTCGACCCCCTGCAGATCGAGCCGGTGCTGGAGCAGCTGGCCGCGCTCGACTGGATCGGCCGGCTGGACGAGGAAGGCGCCGGTCGCATCGTGCTGCTGACCGACCCGGCAACCACGTCGCTCGCACCCTTGTGCGACACCTTGCTGCTGGCGCCGCAGCGGCAAAACAGGGCGGTGGCTGCCGCGCTTGGCTGGCAGGAGCGGCGTCTGGCGGACGTCCTGGACAGTTCCGGTTGACCGCATAACTGGGTGGCGACGAGGGTCTTTTTCCGGAATTTCGTGAACCGGCGATTTCCTACGCTTGGGTGCATCAACGGATCGCCCGGCAGCCCGCCGACCCGGAACTGGAACACGCCACCCACATGCGCACCAACCTGCCTGTCAGCCAACGCGAATTCCCCTTCCCGAGCGGTGCCACGTTGGTCTCGACGACGGACCTGCAAGGCCGCATCACCTACTGCAACCCGAGCTTCATCACCGTCAGCGGCTATGAACGCGAGGAACTGCTCGGCCAGCCGCACAACCTGGTGCGCCACCCCGACATGCCCGAGGAGGCCTACCGCGACCTGTGGGCCACCGTGCAGGCCGGCCTGCCGTGGTCAGCCGCGGTCAAGAACCGACGCAAGGACGGCGATCACTACTGGGTGCTGGCCAATGTCACGCCGCTGATGGAGGGCGATCGCCCGGTCGGCTACATGAGCGTGCGCACCGAGGCCACGCGCGAACAGATCCAGGCCGCCGAGGCGCTCTACGCGGCCATGCGCGAGGAGAAGGCCAGCGGCCGCGAGGTCCATGTGCTCAACGGTGGCGAGTTGCGCCGCAAGGGCCCAGCGGGCCGGCTGCGGCGGCTGTTCCAGCTCGATGCGGCGCACCAGGTGGTGGCCCTGCACCTGCTGACCGCCGCCGCGACCTTTGGCGTGATCGAGCTATCTCTGTTGCTGGACGCCGGCATGTGGCCCTGGCTGCTGCTGTTGCCGATCGCGCTGGCCAATGGTGCGTGGACGCGGCGGGTGGCCTTCAACCCGATCGCACGCCTGACCGACTACGCCAACCGCATCGCCGCCGGTGACCTGACGCAGCGCCTGGACGTGCGCAGCCGCGGCGTCGTCGGCCAGTGCGAGCGGGCCTTGAACCAGCTGGGCGTGAACCTGCTGGCCATCGTCGGTGATGCCCGTTCCGGCGTTCACCACCTGCGCAACACGGCCGGAGAGCTGGCCCAGGGCAACCAGGACCTGTCGGGCCGCACGGAGTCGCAAGCCTCCAGCCTGGAACAGACGGCAGCCTCGATGGAGCAGATCACCGGCACGGTGCGCCAGAGCGCCGAATCGGCCCGTGGGGCCGCCGCCTTTGCCGACCAGGTCAATGCGGTGACGCAGCGCACGGCGCAGGCGGTCGACGGCGTCAGCCAGACCATGCAGGAGATCAACCGCTCGTCGGCCCGCATCAACGAGATCATCGGCGTGATCGACGGCATCGCCTTCCAGACCAACATCCTGGCCTTGAACGCGGCCGTCGAAGCGGCACGCGCCGGCGAGCAAGGTCGTGGCTTTGCGGTCGTGGCCGCCGAAGTGCGCTCGCTGGCCCAGCGCACGACCGGCGCGGCACGCGAGGTCAAGCAGCTGATCCAGGACTCGACCGCCAAGGTCGGTGCCGGCGCGCAGCAGACCGAACAGGCCCGCAGCTCGATGGAGGAAGCGCTCGAGTCGGTGCGACGCATGGCCGCGCTGGTCGGCGAGATCGACACCGGCGCGGGCGAGCAGCTCAGCGGCATCTCGCAGGTCAACGAGGCGGTCGCCCACATGGACGCGCTGACGCAGCAGAACGCCGCGCTGGTCGAGCAACTGGCCGCCGCCGCGATGGCGGTGCGCAGCGAGAGCGAGGCGGTCGCCGAGATCGTCAACGTGTTCCGGCTGAACGCCTCGGAACACCGCCCCGCGTCCGACGCGGTGGCCTTGCGGCGCGAGATGAAGGGCGTGCGGGCCGGCGGCTGACGCAGCCCGATCAGCCCGCCTGCAGTGCGGCCCTGAGTGCCTTGAGCAGGCCCTCTGGGTCTTCCTGCATCAACTCGTGGCCCGCGTGGGGCAGGCTGTGCACGACCGCGTCCAGCCGGGCGCAGACGTCGCGCGCGGCACGCGGCAAGGTCATGCGGTCGCGCTCGCCCAGGATGGCCGCGCAACGGGTGCGGCCACCCGCGGCGATGCGATCTGCCGCATCGAGCCCGACGGTGTAGCCATTGCACAGGCCGAAGTCGTGGTGAAAGAGGTTGTGCTCGATGCCCGCCAGGCCGGCGGATCGGGCCAGCACCCGCCGCATCAACATCCGGCTGGCGCCGTGGTGCCAGGTGCCCGGACCGGGGTTGCCGGGCTTGGCGGCCAGGCTGCTGTGGGCGAAGCTGACCACCATGTCGATGGCCTTCTGTGGCTCGGTCGCAGCGGTCTGCAGCAAGGCCGGCGAGACCGGCATCGGCACGGCGGTGCCAACCAGCACCAGGTGGTCGATCTGCCGCGCGCTGTCCGCACCGGCGCAGCGGGCGGCGGCTTCCAGTCCGATCAGCGAACCCATGCTGTGGCCGACCAGCGCGGCGCGGTTCACGCCCAGACGCGCCAACAGCGCCAGCAAGGTCTCGGCCAGATCGGCCACGCTGGCCTGCGCCGGGCCGGTGCTGCGGCCATGGCCGGGCAGGTCGACCGCCAGCACGCGCCAGCCATGGTGTGCGAACCAGCGCGCCGGCAGGGTCCAGACGCTGTGGTCGTTGAGGGCGCCGTGCACAAAGACGACGACCGGGCGGCTGTCGTCGTCCGACCACGGCTTGCCGCCGGTGTAGGCATACAGGCCGACCGGACCGGCGGGGGTGGCAAGGTCGATGATCTGCATCAGCGGCTCCCGACGGGTGTTGCAGCGGCATTCCCGGCGACCTTCTCGGCGGTCTTCTCAGCGGTCTTCAGCGCCCGCTTCAGGTCATCGACCAGGTCGTCGGCGCTTTCCAGCCCAATCGACAGGCGCACCGTGCCGGGCCCGATGCCGGCGGCGGCCAGCGCGGCGTCGTCCATGCGGAAGTGGGTCGTCGAGGCCGGATGGATCACCAGCGAACGCGCATCACCGACATTGGCCAGGTGGCTGAAGATCTCCAGCGCCTCGATGAAGGCGCGTCCGGCTGCGCGGCCGCCTTTGAGGTCAAAGCTGAAGACGGCGCCACAGCCCCGTGGCAACAGCCGCTGCGCCAGTGCGTGGTCCGGGTGGCCCGGCAGCTCCGGGTAGGCGACCCGTTCGACGCCCGCATGGCCGGCCAGGAAGTCGACCACGCGGCGGGTGTTGTCGATGTGGCGCTGCATGCGCAGCGACAGGGTCTCGATGCCCTGCAACATCAGCCAGGCGGTGTGCGGGCTCATGCAGGCGCCGAAGTCGCGCAGGCCTTCGCGGCGGGCCCGCAGGCCAAAGGCAGCGACGGGGCTTTCCTCCGTGAACACCATGCCGTGGAAGCCGGCGTAGGGCTCGCACAACTCGGGGCAGCGGCCGTGTGTGTCGTGCGCGCCCTGCCAGTCGAAGTTGCCGCCGTCGACCAGCACGCCGCCCACCACCGTGCCGTGGCCGCAAAGGAACTTGGTCGCCGAATGCATCACCAGCGCGGCGCCCAGTTCGGCCGGACGCTGCAGCCAGGGCGTCGCGAAGGTGGCATCGACCAGCAGTGGCAGGCCGTGGTCACGGCCGAGCTGGGCCAGCGCGGGGATGTCCAGCACGTTCAGGCCGGGGTTGCCGAGCGTCTCGCCGAACAGCAGCCGGGTCTCGGGCCGGATCGCGGCGCGCCAGGCATCGAGGTCGCCCGGCGGCACGAAGGTGGTGTGGATGCCCAGTCGCGGCAGCGTGTAGGCGAGCAGGTTGTGCGAGCCGCCGTACAAGGCGCTGCTGGCGACGATGTGGTGGCCGGCGCCCGCCAGCGTCGTGATCGCAAGGGTCAGGGCCGCCTGACCGCTGGCGGTGGCCAGCGCGCCAACGCCGCCGTCGAGCGCGGCCATGCGTTCCTCGAACACGGCGGTGGTCGGGTTGGACAGCCGGCTGTAGACGTGGCCGGGCCGTTCCAGGTTGAACAGCGAGGCCGCGTGTTCGGTCGATTCGAAGACGAAGGACGTGCTCAGGTAGAGCGGCACCGCACGCGCGCCGGTGGCGCTGTCAGGGCCTGCGCCAGCATGGAGCGCGAGGGTGTCAAAACCAGGGTCCGAGACGCCTGCCATGGGGTTCTCCTCGTGTCGGGGCGGCCGGGATTGTGGGCTATATTGATTCCAGAGCGCCCACTGCGCACCCGCCATCCAGGACGAGGAGAGTTCCCATGAAAGTCAGCGACATCCTGCGCGTCAAGGGCAACACGCTGTTCACGGTTTCGCCGGACCAGCCGCTGTCGGACGCCATCCTTGCCATGAGCGAAAACGACATCGGTTCGCTGGTGGTCATGCACCACGGCGACCTGGTCGGCATGCTGACCTTCCGCGAGGTCATTCAGGCGGTGGTCAAGAACGGTGGCAGCGTCGGCCAGTCGACCGTGCGCGGCGTGATGGACGACCACCCGCTGACCTGCACCCCCGGCACCGAGATCGATGAAGTCCGCCGCATGATGCTGGAGCGCCATGCCCGCTACATGCCCGTGCTGACCGAGCGCACGCTGATGGGCGTGATCTCCTTCTACGACGTCGCCAAGGCGGTGGTCGACAGCCAGGACTTCGAGAACCGCATGCTCAAGGCCTACATCCGCGACTGGCCGGTCGAGGAAGAGGCGGCCGATCAGGCCAAGGCTGCGCAGGCGACCGGCGGCTGACGCGGTTCGCGGCTCGCAACGCAAGAAGGGCACCGCAAGGTGCCCTTCGTCGTTTGGGTCGAGCGCCGGTGGCGTCGCGCCGTGTCAGTGCATCGCGGCTTCGATCAGGCCCATCTCGGCGCCGCTCATCAGGGCCTCGATGTCCATCAGGATCAGCATGCGGTCGGCGACGTTGGCGATGCCGGTGATGTAGCTGGTGTCGACGGCGGCGCTGATGTCCGGTGCGGGACGCACGGCCTCGCCGGGCAGTTCCAGCACGTCGGAGACCGAGTCGACCACCGCACCAACGACGCGGCCGCGGATGTTCAGCACGATCACGACGGTGAAGCCGTTGTAGTCGGCGTTGTCGCAGCCGAACTTCAGGCGCAGGTCGACGATCGGGACAATCACGCCGCGCAGGTTGACGACACCCTTGAAGAAGGGCGCGGCATTGGCGATGCGGGTCGGCGGCTCGTAGGAGCGGATCTCCTGAACCTTCAGGATCTCGATGCCGTATTCCTCGCTGCCAAGGCGGAAGGTCAGGAACTCCCCACCCAGGTGGTTGGAGCCGGACGCGCCATGGGCCGCCCCGCTGACGGACCGGCCGGCCTTGCCGCCGCTGCTGGCGTGATTGCTGCTGGTGGCCGGGAGAGAGTCAAGAACCATGCTCATGGGTTACCTCGGTGTGCGTTCGCGGGTCGGTCGGGTTGACATGACCCCGTCCCTGGCCATCCGGAAGACCCGTGAAGGTGGAACCGAAGGCGGGGTGCTGGAGATGGATTGTTCGCGTCGTGCCCCAGTCCGAAGCGCTGAGCAACAGGCGTTTTGCCGGCCTTCTCCGGGGCTGCAACCGGGACTGGCAAAGCCGTCCACCGCCGGGCTGCGAGCCCGTTCGGCCAGGGGTGCCCCCCCTACAATCGCGGCCCCTGTTTCCCACGCCTGCACTGGCAGGTCCGCGCGATGTCCGGCAGCACCTTCGGTCACCTGTTCTGCGTCACCAACTTCGGCGAGAGCCACGGCCCCGCGATCGGCTGCGTGATCGACGGCTGCCCCCCGGGCATGGCCCTGTCCGAGGCCGACATCCAGCCCGACCTGGACCGCCGCCGCCCCGGCACCAGCCGCCATGTCACCCAGCGCAACGAGCCCGATCAGGTCGAGATCCTGTCGGGTGTCTACGAGGGTCTGACCACCGGCACGCCGATCGCCCTGCTGATCCGCAACACCGACCAGCGCAGCAAGGACTACGGCAACATCCTCGACACCTTCCGACCGGGCCATGCCGACTACACCTACTGGCGCAAGTACGGCCTGCGCGACCCGCGCGGCGGCGGCCGGTCGTCGGCCCGCATGACCGCGCCGATGGTGGCCGCCGGTGCGGTCGCCAAGAAGTGGCTGCACGAGGCCCACGGCACCACCTTCACCGGCTGGATGAGCGCACTCGGCGAGATCGACATCCCGCACGAGGACGAGACCCAGATCCCGCTCAACCCCTTCTTCGCCCCCAACGCCGGCATCGTCGAGCGGCTGGAGGCCTACATGGACGCGCTGCGCAAGGCTGGCGACTCGGTCGGCGCACGCATCGAGGTGCGCGCGCGCGGCGTGCCGGTCGGCCTGGGCGAGCCGCTCTACGACAAGCTCGACGCCGACATCGCCCACGCGATGATGGGCATCAACGCGGTCAAGGGCGTGGAGATCGGCGCCGGCTTTGCCAGCGTGGCCCAGCGCGGCAGCGAACATGGTGATGGTCTGACGCCGGCCGGATTCGCCAGCAACCATGCCGGCGGCGTGCTGGGCGGCATCTCGACCGGGCAGGAGCTGGTCGTGTCGCTGGCGATCAAGCCGACCAGCTCGATCCGCAGTCCCAAGCCGTCGATCAACCGGGCCGGCGAGCCCACCGTCGTCGAGACCTTCGGTCGTCACGACCCGTGTGTGGGCATCCGCGCCACGCCGATCGCAGAAGCCATGCTGGCCCTGGTCGTCATGGACCATGCGCTGCGCCACCGGGCCCAGTGCGGCGACGTGCAGCTGCCGATCGCGCCAATCGCGCCAATCGCGCCGATCTGAACAACGGCGCAAGAAGCGCGACTTCAGGGGCTCTTCTCCTTCGATGCCAGGGCGGCGCCGGCCATTAAGGTCTGGATCACCTGAACTGCGGCAGTTCCGCGCAGTCACCGCCTGACCGCCCTGGAGTTGTGCCCTTGAACGTCCCCCTCAATCCCGCCACGCTGGCCGCTGCCGACCGCGACCACGTCGTCGCAGACCCGCAAGACGATGCCGGTGCCTTCTTCGCGGCGCTGGGTGCCAGCCACGCGATGGCGCACTACACGCCCGACGGTGTGCTGCTGTGGGCCAACGAGCCCTACCTGACCCTGTTCGGCTACCCCGAAGGCGAACTGCTCGACCAACACCACAGCGTGTTGTGCGAGGTCGGCATGCCCTCGCATTCGGACGACATCGTCATGTGGACCCGCCTGCGAGCCGGCCTGATCCAGCGCGGCGACTACCACCGCCTGCACCGTGACGGGCGTTCGCTCTACATCCAGTCGTCCTACCTGCCACTGACCGATGCCCAGGGCCAGGTCCGCAAGGTCATCCAGGTCGCGGCCGACGTGTCCGAGCAGCGCCAGGCGGCGCACGAGTCGCGCGCCTGGTCGACGGCGATCTCGCGCTCGCAGGCCGTCATCGAGTTCGACCTGAGCGGGCGCGTGCTGCGTGCCAACGACAACTTCCTGCGCCTGCTGGGCTACCAGGCTGGCGAGGTGCTGGGCCAGCACCATCGGCTGTTCGTCGATCCGGCCGAAGCCGCCAGCACGGCCTACACCGTGTTCTGGGACCGGCTCGCCCAGGGCGACTTCATGAGTGGCGAGTACCGGCGCATCGGCCGCGACGGTCGTGAGGTCTGGATCCAGGCCACCTACAACCCGGTTTTCGACCTCACCGGCAAGCCGTGGAAGGTCGTCAAGTTCGCCCAGGACGTGACCGTCAGCAAGCTGCACAACGCCGAGTTCGAGGCCAAGGTGGCGGCGATCGACCGGGCCCAGGCCGTCATCGAGTTCGACCTCGACGGCCATGTGCTGACGGCCAATCGCAACTTCCTGGCCGCCATGGGCTACACGCTGCGCGAGATCCAGGGCCAGCACCACAGCCTGTTCTGTCCGCCCGACTACACCCGCAGCCGCGAGTACCGCGACTTCTGGCTGCAGCTGGGCGAAGGCAAGTTCATCAGCGGGCGCTTCCACCGGCGCGGCAAGTTCGGCCGCGATGTCTGGATCCAGGCCGCCTACAACCCGGTGCTGGACCTCAACGGCCGGGTCATGAAGATCGTCAAGTACGCCTACGACGTCACCCACGAGGTGCAGCTTGAGCAGCGCGTGCAAAGCAAGTCCCACGAGATGTCGGGCAGCGTGCGCGGGCTGCTGGACTCCATCACCCAGATCGCCGCCAACTCCGGCGTGGCCGAGGAAATCTCGCAGGAAGCGGTGCGGGCGGCGACCGCCGGGCACGAGGCGCTGACCAAGTCGATCCAGGCCATCGGCGTGATCGAGACCAGCTCGGACCAGATGTCGCAGATCGTGCGCGTGATCAGCGAGATCGCCGCCCAGACCAATCTGCTGGCCTTCAACGCCGCGATCGAGGCGGCGCGGGCTGGGGAACAGGGCGTGGGCTTTTCGGTCGTCGCCATCGAGGTCCGCAAGCTCGCCGAGCGCAGCGCCCAGGCCGCCGCCGAGATCACCCGCTTGATCCAGCAGTCGGTCCAGCAGATCGCCCACGGCGCGACCGTCAGCCACGAGGCGGCGCACAGCTTCGAGGCCGTGCTGGCCGCCATCGAGAAGGCCGGACGCAATGTCAGCGCCATTGCCCTGTCGACCGAACGGCAGCGCCAGGTGGCCGCCGAGGTCTCGGTGCTGATCGAAGACCTGAGCCGTGTCGCCGTCGACTGAGCCGAGCCACTGGGGCAGCTTCACCCTCGGCGGCGCCTCCTACGCGGTGCCACTGGAGCACCTGCGCGAGGCCGTGCCAGCGGGTCGCCTGTCGGTCTGGCCGGGCACGGCCGCCTGCGTCACCGGTGCCATCGAGTTGCGCGGTCTGATGCTGCCGGTGGTCGACCTGCGCCGACTCGCCGGTGCGGCTGCCGCCGCCGCTGACAGGCCCGAGGACGTCGCCCCGCTGGTCATCGTCATCGCCCACGCCGGCCACCTGCTGGGCCTGTGCGCCGACGCGGTCACCGGCATCTTCCAGGCCTCGGCCGAGCGCGTGCAGGCCGTCACGCTGGCCGATGGCAGCGAGCCCTGCGTGCGGGGCTCGCTGGTCCGACCGGACCATGGCGAGCTGCTCAGCGTGCTGCATCCCCCGGCCCTGATGGCCCTGCCCCAGGTGCCACGCTGTCGCGATCCCCGGACGGCGACCCCGCCTGACGATACCGCCGAAGGCGCGAGGCCGGGCCGCTCGACGATCCCGGGCGGGATCCATTGGCTGCTGGTCCAGGCCGGCGATTGGCGTCTGGCGATCGATTCAGCCCGCGTGCGCATGGCCGTCCCTCTGGACGGCCTGCGCCCCAGCGTGCTCAGCCGCATGCCCGGCAACACCGACTGCCTGGGCGAGTGGCCGCACCCGAGCCACCCGATCACGGTCATCGACCCGCTGGCCCGCAGCGGCCTGGGTGCGCTGGCCGAAGGCCAGGCCCGTCAGGCCCTGCTGCTCGACACCGACGGCGGCCTGCTGGGTCTTGCCATCGGCGCGGTGCTGGACGTGCGCCAACTGCCCGCCACGGCACTGCAAGCAATGCCGGGCGGGCGGGTCACACAAGCGCAATGGTTCGCCGGCGTGCTGACGCTGGAACAACCGTCCGACGACCGGGACGCCAGCCCCGTGCTGGCCCTTGATGCGCAGCGCTGGACGGCGCACGCGGAGCTGTCGAACTTAGCCAGCCTGCATGGCCAAGCACGCCATGCGGACAGCGCGCTCGCCACGCGTGAGGCGGCCACATCGGCACTGACGTTGATCACCTACGCATTGCCGGCAGAAGCCGGCACGCCCATCGACCAGATCGACGAGGTGCTGCCCTGGCGGGCCGACCGTGCCGGTCTGGACGACGACGGCTGCAACCCGTGGCTCGGTCTGGTGATGCACCGCGACCGACCGGTCGTGCTGCTGTGCCTGCGCCGCTGGAGCGGCGTCGACGCCGGCCCGATCGATCCAGAGGCCAGCATCCTCGTGGTGCGCAGCGGCGTCCACCGCATGGGCTTTGTCGTCCCACGCCTGCTGACCATCGAGTCGGCCGGCTGGCAACCCGCCGTCGCCGGCATGCTCCGCCACCGCAGCCCCAGCCCGATCACGGCGTCCCGCTTGGCCCAGGTCAACCCCGCCACCGGCCCCCGCCGCCTGGTCCCGGTCCTGGACCTGCAGGACATCGCCAGCAAGGCCTTGGCGTTGCGGGCCGTGGCGGCATAACGGGCAAGAAAAAAGCCCAAGTGAATCCATCACTTGGGCTTCGATCTTGGCGGAGACGGAGGGATTCGAACCCTCGATGCGCTTTTGGCGCATACTCCCTTAGCAGGGGAGCACCTTCGGCCACTCGGTCACGTCTCCGAAGAAGGAAGAGTATAGCCTGAATCTCTTCAGGCTCCAGCCCCGGCCGCTTCAAACCACAGGCAGCGCCGCTCGGCGGCACCACCCGATCCGTCCATCAAGTGTTGGGCTGGTCGAGGTCAAAAGCCTTGTGCAGGGCGCGCACCGCCAGCTCCATGTACTTCTCGTCGATCACGACGGAGGTCTTGATCTCGCTGGTGGTGATCATCTGGATGTTGATGCCTTCCTCGCTGAGCGCGCGGAACATCGTGCTGGCCACACCGGCGTGCGAGCGCATGCCGATGCCGACGATCGAGACCTTACAGATCTTCGTGTCGCCCAGGACTTCCTTGGCGCCCAGTGCCGGCACGACATCCTTGTTGAGCAAGTCAACGGTGCGCTGGTAATCGTTGCGATGGACCGTGAACGAAAAATCGGTGCGGCCGTCGTGCGAGACGTTCTGGATGATCACGTCCACATCGATGTTGGCATCCGCGACCTTGCCCAGGATGCTGTAGGCGATGCCCGGCTTGTCCGGCACACCCATCACGGTGATCTTGGCTTCGTCGCGGTTGAACGCGATGCCCGACACAACGGCTTGTTCCATCTTCTCGTCTTCCTCGAAAGTGATCAGCGTGCCCGACTTGGCTTCTTCCTCGATGGCGATGTCCCACGGCGTGAAGCTCGACAGGACCCGCATCGGCACGCGGTACTTGCCCGCAAACTCAACTGACCGGATCTGCAGCACCTTGGAGCCCAGACTGGCCATCTCCAGCATCTCCTCGAAGGAGACGGTGTGCAGCCGACGCGCCTCAGGCACAACGCGCGGGTCGGTGGTGTAGACGCCGTCGACGTCGGTGTAGATCAGGCACTCGGCGGCCTTCATCGCCGCCGCCACGGCCACCGCTGACGTGTCCGAGCCGCCACGGCCCAGCGTCGTCACGTTGCCGTCGCCGTCGATGCCCTGGAAGCCGGTGATGACAACCACCCGGCCAGCGGCCAGATCGGCGCGCACACGAGCGTCGTCGATGCTCTCGATGCGGGCCTTGGTGTAGGCCTGGTCGGTCTTGATGGGCACCTGCCAGCCGTTGTAGCTGATGGCCTCCATGCCCTCGGCCTGCAGCGCCAGCGCCAGCAGACCCACGGAGACCTGCTCGCCGGTGCAGGCGATCATGTCGAGTTCGCGCAGCACGGCCGGCGTCTGGACGGCCGGCGAGACCTCCTTGGCCAGGCCCAGCAGGCGGTTGGTTTCACCGCTCATCGCGGAGGGCACGACCACCATCTGGTGGCCGGCACGCGCCCACTTGGCGACGCGCTTGGCGACGTTGCGGATGCGCTCGGGTGAGCCCATCGAGGTGCCGCCGTACTTGTGAACGATCAAGGCCATGTCGGTTGCTGATAAAGATCTGCCGCGCGACTGCCGCGCGGGAAACCCGACATTTTAACGACCTGCTGCCGGCCACGGCTCCCAACTCAAGCTCCACTGCGCTTGACCGTCCGGCGCGCGTGCCCGCGCATCCACGCCCAGGCCAGGCACCAGCACCAGCGCATCGCCTCGCCACAGCAAGGGCGCCTGGCGCGCCCATGGCGGCACACCGGCCGCCTGGAACTGCTTCTTCAACGACCGGGGCGGTCCGCCGGTGTGGGACTGGAATTGCTCACCGCCTCGCCGCGCTCGCAACTCGACCGCGTCGACGCCGGCCAGCGCGATGCCACCGGTGTCGGCCGACTCGATCACCACCGAGCCCAGCCATTCGGGTACCTCATACCGTCCCGCCTGCAGCGGAACCCGGCAGATCGGCGCGCCACGCGGCACGGCATCGCCCTGGGCCACCCAGCGAAGGCGGGCGCGGTAGGCATGGACCACACCGCCTGGCGTGGCCCAGCGCCCGTCGGGCGCCTGCAACGGTTCGGTCGACAGCCGCATCAGCTGCGACTGCCCCGGCGCACGCTCGCCCTGGTCGAGCAACCAACGCCGCAGCAGGTTGCGGCGCCGGGCGGGGTCCAGTCCCGCCAGGCGGGCGATGGACAGCGCCTGCGGATCGTCCGGATCTCGCACCGCGCTCAGGTCGACCTGGGCCAAAGCATCCAGGCAGACCCGGGCGTCCTGGGCCATGCGCACGCTGGTCAAAAGAGCCTCGTCGGCCTGCGCGAAGGCGCTTCGCAAGGCCGGCAGGACTTTCAGGCGCAGCCGGTTGCGGGCCATGCGTGGATCGGCGTTGCTGTCGTCCTCCACGTGGCTCAGGCGATGAGCCACTCGATGGGCCTCCAGCTCGGCACGTGGCCGATCCAGCCAAGGTCGGACCCAGCGCAAGCCGTCACGCACGATGTCACCGGGCATGGCCGACAAGCCTGACGGACCGGCGCCACGCAGCGCCTGCAGCAAGAAGGTCTCGACCTGGTCGTCGCGGTGATGGGCCAGCAGCACGGTGTCGCAGCCGGCCTCGCGGGCCATCTCTGCCAGGGCTTGGTAGCGCGCCGTCCGGGCATGCGCCTCCAGGCTGGCACCGGGTGGCACGACCAGGGCCAGTCGGCGCACGCGCAGATCGACGTGACAGAGGTCGGACCAGGCCTGCACCTGCGCGGCGCAATGGGCCTCCCACGCCGCTGCGTGGGCGCTCAAGCCGTGTTGGACGTGCAGCGCATGCACCTGCACACCGCTGCGCGCGGCCCACCAGCAGGCCATGTGCAGCAACACGCTGGAGTCGCGCCCGCCGCTGTACGCGACAGCCACATGCCGCAAGCCCGCCAGCGCCGGCAGGTCGTCAAGCTCAAGCGCAGCTGGCATCGCGGCGGGCATCGCGTCAGTCATCGCGGCAGGCCTCGGAAAGCAGAACGGCCGGCCCGGTCATGCCGGGACGGCCGTCGTGGGCTGAGGCGCGAGCGGCTCAGGCTTTGGTGTCGTTGTAGCGGCCGTAGGACTGCAGGCGCGCATAGCGCTGATTGAGCAGATCGCGGGTCTTCAGGTCGGAGACCTGGCGCAGCGCATCGTTGAGCGCACGCTTGAGCGATGCGGCCATGGCCTTCGGGTCGCGGTGTGCGCCCCCGACCGGCTCGCTGACGATCTTGTCGACCAGCGACAGCGCCTTCAGGCGGTGCGCGGTGATGCCCAGGGCCTCGGCCGCATCGCTGGCGCGCTCGGAGGTCTTCCAGAGGATGGACGCACAGCCCTCGGGCGAGATCACCGAGTAGACCGAGAACTGCAGCATCAGCACCTGGTCGGCCACGCTGATGGCCAGCGCCCCACCGGAGCCGCCCTCGCCGATGATGGTCGTGATGATGGGCACTTCCAGTTGCGCCATCTCGAAGATGTTGCGGCCGATGGCCTCGGACTGGCCGCGCTCTTCGGCACCGATGCCGGGGTAGGCGCCGGGCGTGTCGACGAAGGTGAAGACCGGCAGGCCGAACTTCTCGGCCAGCTTCATCAGGCGCAGGGCCTTGCGGTAGCCCTCGGGGCGCGACATGCCGAAGTTGCGCGCGGCGCGCTCCTTGGTGTCACGGCCCTTCTGGTGGCCCAGCACCATGCAGGGCTGGCCATTGAACCGGGCCAGGCCGCCCACGATGGACAGGTCGTCGGCGTAGTGGCGGTCGCCGTGCAGTTCCTGAAAGTCGGTGAAAACCTCGTTGACGTAGTCCAGCGTGTAGGGACGCTGGGGGTGTCGGGCGATCAGCGTGACCTGCCAAGGCGACAGGCTGGAGTAGATGTCCTTGGCGAGCTGAAGGCTCTTCTTGGAGAGCCGGTCGATCTCCTCGGAGATGTCGACCGCAGACTCGTTCTGCACGTAGCGCAGCTCTTCGATCTTGGTCTCGAGTTCGGCGATCGGTTGCTCGAATTCGAGGAAGTGTCGTTTGCTCATGGGCGCCTTTCCTGTGGCTGGTTGGACGGTTGCCTGTAACAAGCACATGCCGCGCCAGCACGTGGCTAGAAATGGGTGGGCAGTGTAGATCAGTAGTCCACCGGCAAGGGATCGAGGCTGCGCCAGACGTACCAGGTCGCCACCGACCGGAAGGGCGCCCAGGCGTCCCCGACCTCGCGCGCCTCGGCACGCGAAACCGGCTCGCCGCTGAAGTAGTTCAAGCTGATGCCCTTGATCAGGCCGAGGTCGTCCAGCGGCAGGACGTTCGGGCGCATCAGGTGGAAGATGAGGAACATCTCAGCAGTCCAGCGGCCGATGCCGCGGATGGCCACCAGTTCTTCGATGATGGCCTCGTCATCCATCGCCGACCAGTGCGACTCATGCACCTCGCCGTCGATGAAGTGTTGGGCCAGGTCGCGCAGGTAGTCGCATTTGCGGGCCGACAAGCCAGCCGAGCGCATGGCTTCGACCCCGAGATCGATGACCCAGCCAGGCTGCAGTGGCGCATCGGCTGTCGCCCCGAGCGCCAGAAAGCGCAGCCACACCGACTGGGCCGCTTTGACCGAGATCTGCTGGCCGACGATGGAGCGCGCCAGCGTCGTGAAGGCGTCGCCGCGGCTTTGCAGCCGCGCCTCGCCGAAGCGCGGGATCAGCTTCTTCATGACCCGATCGCGCTTCATCAGGTGCCGGCAGGCCTCGTCCCAGTAGTCGGGCGTGACCAGCGACGACGTCGCGGGCGTGCTCATCGGGGCGCTCAAGCCTTGACCCAGGTCGTCCCCTGCGGGGTGTCCTTGAGGATCACGCCCTGCGCCGCCAAGACATCACGGATGCGGTCAGCCTCGGCAAAGTTGCGCGCTGCCTTGGCCGCCTTGCGGGCTTCGATCTGAGCGGCGATCGCGGCTTCGTCCAGACCCGAACTCGCCCCGCCTTGCAGGTAGGCACGCGGCGCCTGCTGCAACACGCCCAGCACACCCGCAAGCTGGCGCAGCAAGCTGGCGGACACGCGGTCGCGGCTGCGGTTGACCTCACCGGCCAGCTCGAACAGCACGGACACCGCGATCGGCGTGTTGAAGTCGTCGTCCATCGCGGCCTTGAAGCGCGCGGCCGCGTCCACGGTCCAGTCGATCGGCGCATCGGCGTCGACCTCGACACCGTCAAGTGCGGTGTAGAGCCGGGTCAGCGCGTTGCGGGCATCGTCCAGGCCGGCATCGCTGAAGTTGAAGGGGCTGCGGTAGTGGACCCGCAGCATGAAGAAGCGCACCGTCTCGCCGTCGTAGCTCTTGAGCACGTCGCGGATGGTGAAGAAGTTGCCCAACGACTTCGACATCTTCTCGTTGTCGACGTTCAAGAAGCCGTTGTGCATCCAGTAGCGCACCCACGGACGGCCGGTCGCGCCCTCGGTCTGGGCGATCTCGTTCTCGTGGTGCGGGAACTGCAAGTCCAGGCCGCCGCCGTGGATGTCGAACTGCTCGCCTAGCAGCGCGCAGCTCATGGCCGAGCACTCGATGTGCCAGCCCGGACGACCGGTGCCGAAGCGGCTCTCGTACTTGACGTCGGCCGGCTCCTCGGGCTTGGCCGACTTCCACAGCACGAAGTCCAGCGGGTCGTCCTTGCCGTCGTTGACGGCCACGCGCTCGCCGGCGCGCAGTTGGTCGAGCGACTTGCCCGACAGCTTGCCGTAGCCCTCGAAGCGGCGCACCGCGTAGTTCATGTCGCCGGTGCCGCTGCGGTAGGCCAGACCCTTGTCCTGCAGGCGGCCGATCAGGTCCAGCATCTGCGGCACATATTCGGTCGCACGCGGCTCATGGGTCGGGCGCTCGATGCCCAGCGCGCCGATGTCCTGGTGCATGGCCGCGATCATCTCGTCGGTCAGGGCGCGGATCGTGATGCCACGCTCCGTCGCGCGGCGGATGATCTTGTCGTCGATGTCGGTGATGTTGCGGACATACGTGACCTTGTATCCGCTGGCTCGCAGCCAGCGGTAGACCACGTCGAAGGCCATCATCATGCGGGCATGGCCGATGTGACAGAGGTCATAGATCGTCATGCCGCAGACGTACATCCGGACGTGACCCGGCTCCTGCGATTCGAAGGTCTCGACCGCGCGGGTCAGGCTGTTGTGTAGGCGCATAGAACGACGCAACTCCGGGCGCTTCGCATGTTGGTGACATCGAGCGGGTGCAACCCTGGTCAGACCTCGCAGGACCCGCTCGAACAGGGGGATTCAGGCTTGACAACCGCAAGTCGCGCGCCCCTCGGAACGGCCACCTTGCGGGGCCTGTCCAGGCCCTCGTGCAGCCTCCCCTAGAATGAAATCAGTATAGCCCTGGACCCTCTGACGTGAGCCTTGCGCCACCCTTGCGACCGCCCTCGCGGACGGCCTGTCGACCGGTCTGCTCGAAGGGTCCGGCAGCCCGCATGGGAGCCCTGCTGGCGCTGGTCCTGGGCCTGCTGATCGGCCTTGCTAACGGGGCTCGCGCGCAAGCCTCGGCGGACCTGCAGGTCAACGACCCCTTGGCCATCGAGCTCGACGTCGCACTGGGCCTGGCACGCAGCGGTCAACGCGACGCGGCCCGCCTGCAACTGGAGGCGCTGGCGCGTCGCTGGCCCGATCGTCCCGAGCCCCACATGAACCTGGCGACGCTGGCCATCCAGGACCAGGACGGGCCCGCCGCACGGTCCCATCTGGAGGCCGCCCTGCGGACCAGCCCGATGCATGCGCGCAGCTACGAGCTGCTGCAACTGTTGCATGGCCAGATGGCCCGCCACGCCTATGACCAAGCGCTGGGCCAGACCCGCGGCGACAGCTTGCCGTTGACCTTGCCGTGGACCTTGCCGAAGGCCGCATCCCGTCCGCTGACGCCGGCACGCGCCGACAATCCAGCGCTGGCCGCAAGCCCTGCGGCCAGCGCCGAACCGCCACCCCGGACTGCCGCGCCTGACGTGACCGTCGACACCCCGCCTTTCGCCTCCATGACGTCCACAGAGGCCCCTGCCGCGTTGCCGCGTCTGGCATGGGTCGCGCTGCTCAGCCTCGCCTTGCTGGCGGGCGGCATGTCGCTGGCCTGGGCCCGCACACGGCCGGTCGACAAGCCCATCGCCAGCGCGGTCCCGGCCGATGACATCGACCTCGCAACGGCCTATGCAACGACGATCCAGCCCGATGACGACGCCGTGTCGGCCCCGCGCGGGGCGGCACCCGAGGCGCGCCTGATCGCGGTCTACCGCCTGATCGGTCAGGCGCGCCTGCCGCAGGCGCTGGCGGCGGTCGAATCGTTGGTCCGCGACGTGCCGCAGTTCGCGCTGGCCCAGCTGGTCTATGGCGACCTGCTGCTGGCGTCCACCGGCGACCTCACCCCGTCGACGACCAACGCCAACCCGCCGCAAGGACAGGCTCTGCGGCGTGAGGCCGTGCTGCGCCTGCAGGCCCTGCGCGAGGCCCCGCCGGCGGGCACCTGGCCGCGTCAGGTGCTGCAGCTCTCGGCCAGCGTGCGGCATGTGGTTGCCGTCGACACCACGCGGGCGCGGCTCTACGTGATCGAGAACCAGGCCGGCAGCCCGCGCATCGTCGGCGACCACTACGTCTCCATCGGCAGCCGCGGCACCGGCAAGCGCAGCGAGGGCGACCAGCGCACGCCGCTCGGGGTCTACAGCATCACCAGCCACCTGGCGGGTGCCCAGCTAGGCGACTTCTATGGCGCGGGCGCCTTGCCGCTGAACTACCCCAACGACCTCGATCGCCAGCTCGGCCGCACCGGCGCCAACATCTGGATCCACGGCACGCCGACCGGCCAGTACGCCCGCGCGCCCCTGGCAACCAACGGCTGCATCGTGATGGCCAACGACGACCTGGCGCGCTGGCTGCGCCTGCTCGCGCCCCGGCACACGCCGGTCATCGTGGCCGAACGGCTGGACTGGGTCGCGCCCCGGGCGCTGATGGCACCGCGCCAGACCGCGCTCGGCCTGATCGAGACCTGGCGCCGGGCCCGCATGCAGCCGGACCTCGATGGTTTGATGGCGCTGTACTCGATGCACTTCGACAACGGCGAGGATGGCTACGATGCGTGGCGCGAACGGCTGCGCGTCGAAGCCAAGGCCGGCGCGGGCCGCGAACGTGAGCTCGATGAGCTCAGCGTGCTGAGCTGGAACGACCCACGCGAACTGCTGGTGGTGACCTTCCGTGAACGGCTGCGCGGCAGCACGCACGGGCTGATGCGGCGCCAGTACTGGTCGCACGACAGCGGACAATGGCGCATCTTTTCCGAAGGAGTCCTCGAATGAAACTGGCCACCTTGGCCCGCGGCGCTGCCGCTCTCACCCTGGGCCTCGCGCTGAGCGGCGCGGTCCTCGCACAGAAGGTGCGCCTGTCGACCACGGTCGGCGACATCGTCGTCGAACTCGATGCCGCCAAGGCCCCCAAGACGGTCGAGAACTACCTCGGCTACGTCAAGGCCGGTCACTACGACGGCACGGTGTTCCACCGCGTGATCCCGAACTTCATGATCCAGGGCGGCGGCATGGACGCCAGCATGAAGGAAAAGACCACCAAGGCGCCGATCCCGCTGGAGAGCCGCAACGGCCTGTCCAATGTGCGCGGCTCGATCGCGATGGCCCGCACCATGGTGCCGGACTCGGCCACCGCGCAGTTCTTCATCAACGTCAAGGACAACCTCTTCCTCGACCAGCCGAACTCGCAGGACGGCAACGGCTACGCCGTCTTCGGCAAGGTCGTCGAAGGCATGGACGTGGTCGACAAGATCCGCGCCGTGCCCACCGGCAACCGTGGCATGCATCAGAACGTGCCCAACGAACCCGTCATCATCAAGAAAGCCACCCTGGAGAAATGAACATGGCAGCCCCTCAAGTCGACCTTCACACCACCGCCGGCGTCATCCGCATCGAGCTCGACGACGCCAAGGCGCCGCTGTCGGCCGCCAACTTCCTGAGCTACGTCGCCAGCGGCCACTACGACGGCACGGTGTTCCACCGCGTCATCAAGGGCTTCATGGTCCAGGGCGGCGGCATGGAGCCGGGCCTCAAGCAGAAGCCCACCCAGGCCGCGATCCAGAACGAGGCCAACAACGGCCTGAAGAACGACAAGTACACCTTGGCGATGGCGCGAACCAACGCACCGCATTCGGCCACCGCGCAGTTCTTCATCAACACCGTCAACAACGACTTCCTGAACTTCCGCTCCGAGTCGCCGCAGGGCTGGGGCTATGCGGTGTTCGGCCGCGTCGTCGCCGGCACCGAGATCGTCGACCAGATCGAGAAGGTCCGCACCGGCACCCGTGGCCACCACGACGACGTGCCGGTCGAGGACGTGGTCATCACCAAGGCCGTGGTCGTCACCGCGTGACCCTGGCCGAGGAGCGCCACGTCGACGCCATCGCGGCGTCTGCGTGGACCTTGCCGGCGCACTGGCAGGCGGTCGAGTTCATCGCCGACCTGCATCTGGCCGAGGACACCCCCGCCTCGCTGGCCGCGCTGGTCACGCACCTGCAGCACACCGACGCCGACGCGGTGCTGCTGCTGGGCGACATCTTCGAGGTCTGGATCGGCGACGACAGCCTGGCCGAGCCGGGCAGCTTCGAGGCCCGCGCAATCGCCGCGCTGATGGCCGCGCTGGTTGCCGCCCAGCGGACCCGCGCGCGGCCACTGGCGCTCGCCTTCCTCGTCGGCAACCGCGATTTCCTGTTCGGCCCGTCCGCCTGCATGGCCGCCGGCCTGCAGGCCCTGGTCGACCCCACCGTGCTGATCGCCCCATGGGGCGAACGACTGCTGGTCGCCCACGGCGACGCCTGGTGCCTGGACGACACGGCCTATCAGGCCTTCCGCACACAGGTGCGCAGCGCCGCCTGGCAGGACTCCTTCCTGGCCCGGCCCTTGGCCGAGCGCCGCGCCATCGCCCGCCAGCTGCGCGAGGCCAGCGAAGCGCGCAAGCAGTCCGAAGGCGTCGAGTCCTACGGCGACCTCGACGACCGCGCCGTGCGCACCGCACTGCAACAGTCCGGCGCCCGCACGCTGGTGCACGGCCACACGCACCGACCGGCCCGGCACGACCTGGGCGGCGGCCTGTCGCGCTGGGTCCTGAGCGACTGGCACGACCTGCCCGGCGGCCACGCACTGCAGCGCGCCGACGTGTTGCGCTGGAGCGCCACGGGCCTGGCTCGCCGCCCGCCCTGCGGCGACAACTTGTCCTGAGTCGGGCCTGATCATGCTGAGCTGGTGGCGCCGCTGGCGCGATGCCCGGGCCCGCCAGCAGCGCGCCATACCCGACGAGCTGTGGCTGGACACGCTGCACCGCCTGCCCTTCCTGAAGCGCCGACCGCTGGCCGACCTGCTCAAGCTGCGCGAGGACTGCGCCGTCTTCCTGGACCGCCACGAGTTCCATGGCGCTGGCGGGCTGGTTGTGACCGATGAGATGGCGGTGGCGGTGGCCGCGCAGGCTTGCCTGCCGGTCCTGCACCTCGACCTGGCGGCCTACGACGGATTCGTCGGCATCGTGCTGCACCCCGCCGAGGTGCGGGCGCAGCGGCAGTGGGTCGACGAGGACGGCGTCTGCCACGAAGGCAGCGAGGAACTGGCCGGCGAGGCCATGCCCGGCGGTCCGGTGATGCTGGCCTGGAGCGAGGTCGCCGCCAGCGGCGAGACCGCCGAGGACGGCTACAACGTCGTCGTCCACGAGTTTGTGCATGTCCTCGACATGCTCGATGGCGAGGCCGACGGGGTGCCTCCTCAGCCCCATGCGGCCGCTCGCCGCCACTGGCTGCAGGTCATGGAGGCCGCCCACGCCCGCCTGGTCAGGCAGGTCGAAGCGGGCGAGCCGACCGCCCTGGATCCCTATGGCGTGCACGGCCTGGAGGAGTTCTTCCCGGTCGCCAGCGAGGCCTTCTTCGTCGCGCCCGAACGGCTGCTTGACCATGAGCCGGCACTCTACGCGCTGCTGTCGGGCTACTACCGGCAGGACCCGGCAGCCCTCGCGCCGGCGGCGGCGCCGCGTCTGCGACAAATTGGCAGGACCCCCTAAGGATCAGCCCCGATGGCTGGCCACGGCCGTCGGCGATTGAATCGAGCGGGTTCTGCAAAAGTGGCCTGTGAAGGGCCTCGCACACGTCGGGCGCAACGCCCAAGGAGATCTCACCCATGGACATGGACCGGAGACAGTTCTTCCGGGTCAGTGGAGCAGGGTTGGCAGCGTCCAGCCTCGTCGCGTTGGGCTTCTCGCCCACGGCCGCCTTGGCCGAGACGCGCAGCTTCAAGCTGGCCCGGACCACCGAGACCCGCAGCATCTGCCCGTATTGCTCGGTCAGCTGCGGAATGATCATGTACACGCTCGGCGACAAGGCGAAGAACGTCAAGTCGACCATCGTGCACGTCGAGGGCGACCCCGACCACCCGGTCAACCGCGGCACGCTGTGCCCGAAGGGCGCCGGCGTGATGGACATGATCCAGTCCAAGGATCGCGTCAAGTTCCCGCAGGTCCGCGAAGCCGGCAGCAGCGAGTGGAAGCGCCTGTCCTGGGAAGAAGCGCTGACGCGTGTGGCCACGCACATGAAGGCCGACCGCGATGCGAACTTCATCAAGGCCAACGACAAGGGCGTGACGGTCAACCGCTGGAACACGTCCGCCTTCCTGATCTCGTCCGCCTCCTCCAACGAATCCGGTTATCTGAGCGTCAAGATCGCTCGTGGCCTGGGCATGGTTGCCCTGGACACGCAAGCACGCATCTGACACGCACCGACGGTGTCCAGTCTGGGCCCGACTTTCGGTCGCGGAGCGATGACCAATTCATGGACGGATATCAAGAACACCGATCTCGTCCTGATCATGGGCGGCAATGCCGCCGAAGCCCACCCCTGCGGCTTCAAGTGGGTGACCGAGGCCATGCAGCAGCGCAAGGCCAAGCTCATCGTGGTCGACCCACGTTTCACGCGCTCGGCCGCCGTGGCCGACTTCTACGCGCCGATCCGCGTGGGGACCGACATCGCCTTCCTGGGTGGTGTCCTCAACTACCTGCTGAGCAACGAGAAGGTCCACCTCGACTACGTCAAGCTGAACACGGACGCCACCTTCCTCGTCAAGGAAGGCTACTCGTTCGATAACGGCTTCTTCAGCGGCTACAACGCCGAGAAGCGCAGCTACGACAAGTCCAGCTGGGGCTACCAGTTGGGCGAGGACGGCTTCGTCAAGGTCGACGACACCCTGCAGAACCCGCAATGCGTGTTCCAGCAGATGAAGAAGCACTATGCGCGGTACACGCCCGAGCTGGTCAGCCAGATCACCGGCACGCCCAAGGACAAGTTCCTGAAGGTGTGCGAGATGCTGGCCGGCACCTCGGCGCCCGACAAGGTGATGACCATCTGCTACGCCCTGGGCTGGACCCAGCACTCGGTGGGCTCGCAGAACATCCGCACGATGGCCATGATCCAGCTGCTGCTGGGCAACATGGGTCGTCCGGGTGGAGGCATCAACGCGCTGCGAGGCCATGCCAACGTGCAGGGCATCACCGACATGTGTGCCTACACCGAGGTGTTGTCGGGCTACATCGGTGCACCGACCGATGCGGACGTCGACCGTGCGACCTACCTGGCCGCACGCACCGGCAAGGCGCTGCGGCCGGGCCAGATGGCCTTCACGCAGAACTTCCCGAAGTGGCAGACCAGCCTGATGAAGGCCTACTACGGCAATGCCGCGACGGCCGACAACCAGTTCGCCTACGACTGGATCCCGAAGCGGGATGGCGCCTACGACATCCTGGCCATCTTCGAGCGCATGCACCAGGGCAAGGTCAACGGCTTCATCGTGCAGGGCTTCAACCCGCTGGCGGCGGTGCCCAACAAGAAGAAGCTGTCGGAGAGCCTGGCCAAGCTGAAGTACCTGGTCATCATGGACCCGCTGGAGACCGAGACCAGCGAGTTCTGGAAGAACTACGGCCCGCTCAACGACGCCGATCCTTCCAAGATCCAGACCGAGGTCTTCCGCTTCCCGACCAGCTGCTTCGCCGAGGAGACCGGCTCCTTCACCAACTCCAGCCGCGTCATCAGCTGGAAGGAGAAGGCTGTCGACCCACCGGGCGAGGCCAAGCCGGACTCGGAAATCATGGCGCGCCTGTTCGTCAAGCTGCGCGGCATGTATGCCAAGGACGGCGGTGCGCTGCCCGAGCCGATCGCCGCGCTGAACTGGCCCTACCTGAACGCCAACGTGCCCCAGCCGGGCGAGTTGCTGCGCGAGATCTCCGGCAAGGCCTTGGTCGACCTGTTCCCGCCCGCACCCGCAGCCGCACCTGCAGCTGCAGCAGCCATCGCAGGTGCCAAGCCGGCCGCTGCCGCTGCCAAGCCGGCCGTTGCCGCAGCCCCTGCGGCGCCGGTCGCTCCGCTGGTCAAGGCGGGCGAGCAGATCCCTGGCTTCGCGGTGCTGCGTGACGATGGCTCGACGAGCTGCGGCAACTGGATCTACGCCGGTTGCTGGGGCCCGGCGGGCAACCTGACCGCACGGCGCGACAACAGCGATCCGACCGGACTGGGCGTGTTCCCGAACTGGGGCTTCGCCTGGCCGGCCAACCGCCGCATCCTCTACAACCGCGCCTCGGCCGACAAGGACGGCAAGCCGTGGGATCCCTCGCGCAAGTACCTGGCCTGGAACGGAACGTCCTGGGCCGGTGGGGCCGACATCCCCGACATGCGTCCGGACGCGGCTCCCGAGCAGGGCGTTGGCGCCTTCATCATGAACCCAGAAGGCGTCGCGAGACTGCATGCGGTGGGCATGAACGAGGGCCCCTTCCCCGAGCACTACGAGCCCTTCGAGACCCCGCTGGGCGTGAACCTGATGTGTCCGACCAACCCGGGCGCGGTCAGCAACCCTGCGGCGCGGGTCTACAAGGGTGACCGCGAGAACTTCGGCAAACAAGACGAGTTCCCGTATGCCGCCACGACCTACCGCCTGACCGAGCACCTGCACTACTGGACCAAGCACTCGCGCAGCAATGCCATCGTCCAGCCCGCGCCCTTCATCGAGATCGGTGAGGAGCTGGCCAAGGAGAAGGGCATCAAGCAGGGCGACCAGGTCAAGGTGCGCAGCAAGCGTGGCGAGGTCATCGCGGCCTGCGTGGTGACCAAGCGCATGAAGGCTCTGGACGTCAACGGCAAGAAGGTCCACCACGTCGGCATCCCGATCCACTGGGGCTTCAAGGGGGTGACGCAGAACGGCTACCTGGCCAATGCCCTGACCCCGTTCGTCGGCGACGCCAACTCGCAGACGCCGGAGTTCAAGGCCTTCCTCGTCAACATCGAGAAAGTGAGCTGAAGCCATGGCCAGCCTGCAATCCCAGGACGTGGTGGCCCGTTCTGCCACCACGTCCCCGACGCCCCAGGTGCGGACCAACGCCCCTCAGGTCGCCAAGCTCATCGACGAGTCCAAGTGCATCGGCTGCAAGGCCTGCCAAGTGGCTTGCATGAACTGGAACGACCTGCGCGACGACATCGGCACCAACATCGGCGTGTACGACAACCCCAGCGACCTGACGGCCAGCAGCTGGACGGTGATGAAGTTCTTCGAGGTCGAGCCCGAGAACGGCAGCCTCGAATGGCTGATCCGCAAGGACGGCTGCATGCACTGCGAGGACCCGGGGTGCCTGAAGGCCTGTCCTTCACCCGGCGCGATCGTCAAGTACAGCAACGGTATCGTTGACTTCATCAGCGAAAACTGCATCGGCTGCGGCTACTGCATCAAGGGCTGCCCGTTTGACGTGCCACGCATCAGCGCGGCCGACAACAAGGCCTACAAGTGCACGCTGTGTTCGGACCGGGTCGGCGTGGGCCTGGAACCGGCCTGCGTCAAGACCTGCCCGACGGGCGCGATCGGCTTCGGCACCAAGGAAGACATGGTGGCGTATGGCGAGAAGCGTGCCGGTGAGTTGAAGGAGCGTGGCTTCCAGAACGCGGGTCTCTACAACCCGCAAGGCGTCGGCGGCACGCACGTCATGTACGTGCTCAAGCATGCCGACAAGCCCGAGCTGGAAGACCTGCCGGCCAACCCGTCGATCAACCCGATGGTGTCGGTCTGGAAGGGCATCGCCAAGCCGCTGGCGGTCGCGGGCATGGTTGGCGCGATGGTGGCCGGCTTCTTCCACTACATGAAGGTCGGTCCGATCGAGTCGGAAGAGGAGAAGTCATGAGCCGTCTGCTGCAACGCTATGGCGACTCGGAGCGCATGAACCACTGGTTCATCGCCCTGATGTTCGTGCTGGCCGGGCTGTCGGGCCTGGCCTTCTTCCACCCCAGCCTGTTCTTCTTCACCCACCTCTTCGGGGGCGGGCCCTGGACGCGCATCCTGCACCCCTTCATGGGGCTGCTGATGGTGGTGTCCTTCCTGGGCCTGTTCGTGAGGCTGTGGCGAGAGAACGTGATGACCGCCGCCGACAAGGAGTGGTCCAAGCACATGGGCGAGATGCTGCGCGGCAACAAGGCCAACCTGCCTCCGGTCGGCAAGTACAACGCCGGCCAGAAGCGGGTGTTCTGGGCCATGTCGATCAGCCTCGCGGTGCTGGTGATCACGGGCGTGATGTTCTGGCGTCCGTGGTTCGCGCCGCTGTTCCCGATCGACGTGTTGCGCATCGCGGTGCTGCTGCACTCTGTGTCGGCGATCGTGCTGGTGCTGTCGGTGATCGTGCACGTCTACGCCGCGATCTGGGTCAAGGGCACCGTCCGGGCGATGACGCGCGGCACCGTGACCGAGAACTGGGCGCGGTTGAACCACCCGCTGTGGCATGAGGAAATGACGCGTCGCCGCTGACGCGCCATCGGTCTTTCCACCCAGGCCGGGACCGTCTTGACGAGACAGAATCCCGGCCTGATCGCTTCTGCGACCTGATTGCCTTCACCCCGTCGTTCCAAGGAACCCGCCCGATGACAGCGACCGCCACGGTCCGCGTGATGACCCCGGAAGAGATCGCCTCGCGCGCTGCCGGCGAGACGCCCTACTTCCGCTGGCCGCAACGCCAGACGCTGTTCGCCGAGCGCGCCATGCGCCTGCGCCAACTCGCTCGTGGCCACGCCATGGGCGATTTCCTCGCCTTCATGGCCGACCTTGCCCTGGCCCAGCACCAGGCCCTGCAGGACTTCCCGACCACCGTGCCGCTGCCCGACGCCGCCGCGCTGGACCGCGCCTCGCAGCGCGGCGAGCCGCCGCTGTCGACGCTGGACTGGCCGCGTGACCCCGCCTGGCAGGCTGCGCTGCGCCAAATCTGCAGCGGCCTGCGACCCACCGCACCGGCTCCGGTGCAGGCGGTGCTGGACGGCCTGCTGGCCGCAGGAGGCGATCACCTCGAACACCAAGCCGATCGGCTGCTGACCGGGCTGATGCGCGGTCTGGACCTGGCGAGCGCGCCGCTGATCGCCGCCGCCTTGCAGGTCTACTGGACCCATCTCGTGCTGGAGGTCCAACGCCAGCACATCGGCGGCGGTCAACCCTTCGGCCGACCTGACGACGACGCTAGCGGCGTCTGCCCCTGCTGCGGCAGCCGGCCGGTGGCCAGCATCACCCGCAGCGAGGGCGAATCGCTGGGCCAGCGCTACCTGCACTGCGGCCTGTGCAACACCGAATGGCACCGGGTGCGCATCCAGTGCGCCCACTGCGGCAGTGGCAAGTCCATCGCTTTCCAGTCGCTGGACACCGCCGAACTGGCCGCCGACCTGGACGAGGACGAAGCCGCCGCCCGCTCGGCCCGCGCCGCCCAGGCCGCCATTCAGGCCGAGACCTGTGACGACTGCGGCCACTACCTCAAGATCATGCACACCGACCGCGACCCGTCGGTCGATCCGGTGGCCGACGATCTGGCCTCGATCACGCTGGACCTGCTGGTCGCCGAGACCGGTCTGCAGCGCCATGGCCTGAACCTGATGCTGCTGTTCGGCGAGCCAGACGACGGCACCGACCCCGGCGGCACGCCACCCGATCCCGGAGGCGCGTGATGGCGCGGCCCGACGAATCCGTGGTTCACGGTTCCAAGGCCCCCGGCGAGACAGGCTCAGCCTCTGAGCCAGCCGGCCCCAAGGACCTCCCCGCCGTCGACCGGCTGCTGCGTCTGCCCGACGTGACCGCGCTGCTGGCCGAACACGGCCACACACTGGTGGCCGGCCAGGCACGCATGCTGCTGGACGGCTTGCGTGCGCAGGCACTCACCGGCTCGCTCGACCGCGCCGACATCGCATCGGCCGCGCTGGTCGGCGCCTTGCGGCATCGCATCGACGCCACGTTGGCGCCGGCCATGCGAGCGGTCTTCAACTGCACCGGCACCGTCATCCACACCAACCTCGGCCGCGCCCTGCTGGCCGACGCGGCGCTGCAGCAGGTGATGGCGCTGATGGGCAGTCCCAACAACCTCGAATACGACCTGGCCAGCGGCGGTCGGGGCGACCGCGACAGCCTGGTCGAGGGCCTGCTGTGTCAGCTGACCGGCGCCGAGGCCGCCACCGTCGTCAACAACAACGCGGCGGCCGTGCTGCTGAGCCTCGCGGCCTTGGCGCGAGACCGCGAGGTCATCGTCTCGCGCGGCGAGCTGGTCGAGATCGGCGGCGCCTTCCGCATCCCCGATGTGATGACCGCTGCCGGCGCCCGGCTGGTCGAGGTCGGCACCACCAACCGCACCCACCCGCGCGACTACGAGAACGCCATCGGCGAGCGCAGCGCCTTGCTGATGAAGATCCACACCAGCAACTACCAGGTGCAGGGCTTCACCGCCTCGGTCGACGAGGCCACGCTGGCCGGCATCGCCCGTCGCCACGGCCTGCCGCTGGTCAGCGACCTGGGCGCGGGCTCGCTGATCGACCTGTCGGCCCACGGTCTGCCGCGCGAGCCCATGCCGCAGGAACAACTGGCCGCCGGCTGCCAGCTCGTCACCTTCAGCGGCGACAAACTGCTGGGCGGGCCACAGGCGGGCTTGATCGTCGGCGAGCGGGCGCTGGTCGATCGCATTCGAAAGCACCCGATGAAGCGGGCGCTGCGCATGAGCAAGCTGCCCCTGGCCGCGCTGGAGGCCACGTTGCGCCTGTACCTGCGCCCGGAGCGCCTGGCCCGCGACCTGCCCACGCTGCGCCTGCTGACCCGTCCGCTGGCCGACATCCTGGCGACGGCAAACGCCCTGCACGCAGACGTCGAACGCGCCGTCGCGCCGCGCTACTCGGTGCAAGTGGTCGACGACCTGCTGGGCCAGATCGGCTCGGGCTCGTTGCCCATCGACCGCCTGCCATCGGCTGGCTTGGCCATCGCGCCGATCCAGAAGAAAGGTGCCGGTCGTGCCCTGGACGAACTCGCCACCGCGCTGCGCACGCTGCCCCGCCCAGTGATCGGACGCATCACCGAGGACCGCCTGCTGCTGGACCTGCGCTGCATCGAGAATCACTTCCCTTTTGCGGCCCAGCTGCCGCTGCTTCCGGATCGCCTGGCCTGAGGCGAGCCGAGTCCCCACCATCCTGACAGGCCAAGTACCGAACCCAAACCATGAACCCTGAACATCCGTTCCTCGCCGGTCCGGCGGGAGCCGATGCAGTCCCGACGCCCGACCGGCGCCGCCTGCTGCATCTGGGTTTCGCGCTGCTGACCGCCTCCACCCTGCCCGACGCTGTGCCAGCCGCAGCGCTTGAGACCGACCCGCCCGGCGCACACCGAACGCCCTGGCCACCCGCACTGCCCACGCCAACCCTCGAACTGCCCACCTGGGAAGGCCCGGTCTGGCGATTGGCCGATGCCCGCGGGCAGGTTGTCATCATCAATTTCTGGGCCACCTGGTGCGAGCCCTGCCGCGAGGAACTGCCATCGCTGGAGCTGCTGGCGCAGCGCCATGTCGATGACCGCGTGCAGGTCATCACCGTCAACCACCGCGAGACCGACGCCACCCTGCGGCGCTACCTGGCCGCCGATCCGCTGACCCTGCCCGTGCTGCGAGACCGCGACGGCGCCGCCTCGCGCGCATGGACGGCTCGGGTGTTCCCGACCACCGTGGTGGTCGATCGGCAGGGTCGCGCCGCCTTCAGCGTCATCGGCGAACTCGATTGGGCCGGTTCGGCACCGCGTCGCTGGCTGCGCGACATGCTCTGAATCGCCACACACCGCAACCACCATCCTTCAGCCCGCTGCACCGTCAACTTGACGGACCTCCCCCTCATCACCCTGGAGTCAACACCATGAAACACACCCGACTGGACCGCCGCACCCTGCTTTCCACCGGCGCAGCCTTGGCCGCACCCCTGTTCGTGCCCGGCCTTGCCCGCGCCCAGGCCGCCGAGCGCCGCTTCGAACCGCAGATCGCCGGCTGGCGCACCTTCGAAGTCACGACCACCGTCCAGGTGGCCGACGTTCAAGGAGCGACGCAGCTGTGGCTGCCCATCCCCGACATCACCTCCGACTACCAGCAGTCGGTCGACAACCGCTGGAGCGGCAATGCCGACACGATCGGCCTGACGCGCGAATCGAAGCATGGCGTCCAGATGCTGCACGCCACCTTCGCCGCCAGCAACGCCCAGCCGACCGTCACGCTGACCAGCACGCTGCGCACCCGCAACCGCGCGGTCGACTGGAACGCTCGCGCGGGGCAGGCCGAAGATCCCGCCGTGCTCAAGGCCAATCTGCAGCCCACCGAACTCAAGCCGCTCGACGGCATCGTGCGCAAGACGGCGCTGGAAGCCACCAAGGGCGCCACGACCGATGTGGACAAGGTTCGCGCGCTCTACAGCTGGGTGATTGCCAACAGCTGGCGCGAGCCCAAGACGCGCGGCTGCGGCACCGGCGACATCCAGGCCATGCTGGAGACCGGCAACCTGGGCGGCAAATGCGCTGACCTGAACGCGATCTTCGTCGGCCTGTGCCGTGCGGTGGGTGTGCCGGCGCGCGATGTCTACGGGCTGCGTCTGGTGCCGTCCGCCTTTGGCTACAAGGAACTGGGCGGGAATCCGGCCAATCTCAAAGGTGCCCAGCATTGCCGTGCCGAGGTCTACCTCACCGGCACGGGCTGGGTGGCCATGGACCCGGCCGATGTGCTCAAGGTCATGCGCCAGGAAACGGCCGAGTGGATCAAGGACCCTGCACACCCGATCGTCGCGCCCGTGATGAAGGGGCTGTTTGGCAGCTGGGAAGGCAACTGGGTGGGCTGGAACACCGTCAATGACCTCGTCCTGCCGGGCAGTGCCGACCGTGGCACCAAGTCCTTCCTGATGTATCCCAATGGCGAGAATGCCAGCGGCCGTTTCGACGAGTCCTCACCCGACAGCTTCAAGTACACGATCAGCGCACGCGAACTCAGCACCTGAGCCCACGCCCACCTTCATCCGGAGACCCCCATGATCGTCGGCACCGCCGGCCACATCGACCACGGCAAGACCACGCTGGTGAAGGCGCTGACCGGCGTCGACACCGACCGCCTGCCCGAAGAGAAGAAGCGCGGCATCAGCATCGAGCTGGGCTACGCCTTCCTCGATGTGCCCGAGGTCGACGGGCACACAGCACCGCGCATCGGCTTCATCGATGTGCCCGGCCACGAACGGCTGGTCCACACGATGCTGGCCGGTGCGACCGGCATCGACCATGCCTTGCTGCTCGTCGCTGCCGACGACGGCGTGATGCCGCAGACCCGCGAGCATCTGGCGGTGCTGTCCCTGCTGGGTCTTCGCGAGGGCGCCGTGGTCATCACCAAGGCCGATCGGGTCGACGCCGAGCGGCTCGCCGCCGTGCGCGCCGAAGCCCTTGCACTGGTGCAGGGCAGCTCGCTGGCCGACGCGCCGGTGCTCGCGGTGTCGGCCCACAGCGGCCTGGGGTTGACCGAGCTGCGCGAGCGGCTCTGGGCCGCTGCACGGGCCCATGCCGGCCGCAACGACCGTGGCGATGGGGCGTTCCGGCTGGCGATCGACCGGGCCTTCACGCTCGACGGCGTCGGCACGGTCGTCACCGGCACGGTGCATGCCGGCAGCGTCGCGGTCGGTGATGAACTCGTTCGCATGCCCGGTGGGCAGCGTGTGCGGGTGCGCAGCCTGCACGCGCAGAACCGCGTGGTCGAACGCGCCGAGGCCGGCCAGCGCTGCGCGGTCGGCCTGGTCGGCCTGGCCAAGGACGAGATCGGCCGCGGCCAGTGGATCGTGGCACCTGCCGCTGCGCTGGCCACCGACCGGCTCGATGCGAGCTTGACGCTCTGGCACGACGAGGCCAAGCCGCTGCGCAGCGGCACACCGGTGCATGTGCACATCGGCGCGATCGACATGCCGGGCACGGTCGCGATCCTCGATGAACACGGGGTTTCTGGCGATCCGGGACCTGCCACCGATCGCTTGATGCCCGGTGCGACCGCGCGGGTCCAGCTGATCCTGCGCAGCCCGGTCGGCGCCTGGCATGGCGACCGCGTCGTGCTGCGCGACGCCTCGGCCAGCCGCACGCTGGCCGGCGGCATCGTGCTCGACCCCCATGCGCCCACGCGCTATCGGCGCACACCGCAGCGCCTGGCAGAACTGGCGGCGCTGGCCTTGCCGACGCTGGACGAGCGGGTGGCCGCGCTGATCGACGCGGCACCGAACGGCGTCGACCTGAACCGCCTGGCCGCTGCGCAAGGTCAGCCGCTGAGCGCCTTGCAGGCGCGGCCCCACAAGCCGTCGACCACACACAGCCACGACGGCTGGGCCCTGGGTTCGAGCCAGTCCGAGGCGGCCCGTCAGGCCCTGCTGGCCGCGCTGTCGCGCTTCCACGCCGGTCATCCCGAAGAACTCGGCCCGGACACCGCGCGGCTGCGCCGGCTGGCCCTGCCGCGCCTGCCCGAGCCGCTCTACCGAGCCCTGCTGACGGGCCTGCAGGCCGCTGCACAGGTGCTCGTGCGGGGTGCCTATGTGCACCTGCCCGAACACGGCATCCAGCTCTCAGCCACCGAGGAACGACTGGCTCAGAAGGTGAGCCCGGCCCTGGCCGCCGCAGGCTACGAAGGCGCCTGGGTGCGCGACCTCGCGCGTGATGCCAAGGAGTCCGAGCCCTTGATGCGCGTCACGCTGGCCCGGCTCGCCCAGCGCGGCGAGCTGGTGCAAGTGGTGAAAGACCTCTACTACCCGCCGGCCACGATGGCCAGACTCTGCGCCATCGCCCGCGAGGTCGCCCACGCCCATGACGGCGAGGTCACGGCCGCACGGTTCCGCGACGCCACGTCGCTGGGCCGCAAGCGGGCGATCCAGATCCTCGAATGCCTCGACCGCATCGGCCTGCTGCGACGGGTCGGTGATGTGCACCGGCTGCGCGCGGACAGCCAGTTGTACCGGGAAAGCGGGGATGACCGGGATGACCGGCAGACCCGCACGGCGGTGATCCGCGCGACCTGACCCTCGGGTGCGCCGGACAGATCGGATTCAAGGAGGGGAAACGACCCTGGTGGGTCGGCCGGGCTTCAAACCCGGTGGGTGGCGCCATGCGTCGCCGGGTGGGTTCGACTCCCATTCCCTTCCGCCACAACCCCACCGCAGCCTGCGGCCCCGGACATAAAAAAGCCCCGCGACGGCGGGGCTTCGGGGCGGGGTCGCGGTCCGTCGATCAGGCGGTCGCCGGCTCGGACTTGGGCTTGTCGCTCTTGTTGTTGCGCGGCTCGATGTCGAGCGTGACCTCGCTCTTGTCGTCGATGTCCACCGTCAGACGGCCACCTTCGGTCAGACGGCCGAACAGCAACTCGTCGGCCAGCGCGCGGCGGATGGTGTCCTGGATCAGGCGCTGCATCGGGCGCGCGCCCATCAACGGATCGAAGCCCTTCTTGCCCAGGTGCTGGCGCAGCGCGTCGGTGAAGGTGACCTCGACCTTCTTCTCGCCGAGCTGGCTCTCGAGCTGCAGCAAGAACTTGTCGACCACCCGCAGGATGATCTCCTCGTCCAGCGCGCGGAAGCTGACGATCGCATCGAGCCGGTTGCGGAACTCGGGCGTGAACATGCGCTTGATGTCGCCCATCTCGTCGCCGCTTTCGCGCGCCGTCGTGAAGCCGATGGTGGCCTTCTGCATGGTCTCGGCGCCCGCGTTGGTCGTCATGATGACGATGACGTTGCGGAAGTCGGCCTTGCGCCCGTTGTTGTCGGTCAGCGTGCCGTGGTCCATGACCTGCAGCAGGACGTTGAAGACATCCGGATGAGCCTTCTCGATCTCATCGAGCAGCAGCACGCAGTGCGGCTTCTTGGTGACCGCCTCGGTCAGCAGGCCGCCCTGGTCGAAGCCGACATAGCCCGGAGGCGCACCGATCAGGCGGCTGACGGCGTGGCGCTCCATGTACTCGGACATGTCGAAGCGGATCAGGTCGATGCCCAGGATGTAGGCCAGCTGCTTGGCAACCTCGGTCTTGCCCACACCCGTCGGGCCGCTGAACAGGAAGGCGCCGATCGGCTTCTCGGGCTTGCCCAGGCCGGAACGCGCCATCTTGATCGCGCCGGACAGCGCGTCGATGGCCGGGTCCTGGCCGAACACGACGCTCTTGAGGTCGCGGTCCAGGCTCTTGAGCTTGGAGCGGTCGTCGCTGGACACGCTGGCCGGCGGGATGCGGGCGATCTTGGCGACGATGTCCTCGACCTCGTTGCGGGTGATCTTCTTCTTCTGCTTGCTCTTGGGCAGCACACGTTGCGCGGCACCGGCCTCGTCGATCACGTCGATCGCCTTGTCGGGCAGGTGGCGGTCATTGATGAACTTGGCCGACAGCTCGGCCGCAGCCTGCAGCGCGCCCAGGTCGTACTTGACGCTGTGGTGCTCCTCGAAGCGCGACTTCAGGCCCTTGAGAATCTCGATGGTCTGCTCGACCGAAGGCTCGACCACGTCGACCTTCTGGAAGCGCCGCGACAACGCCGCGTCCTTCTCGAAGATGCCCCGGTACTCGGTGAATGTGGTGGCACCGATGCACTTGATCTGGCCCGAGCTGAGCGCCGGCTTGAGCAGGTTGCTCGCATCGAGCGTGCCGCCCGAGGCCGCGCCGGCACCGATCAGCGTGTGGATCTCGTCGATGAACAGGATCGCGTGCGGGTGTTCCTTGAGCTGCTTGAGCACGCCCTTCAGACGCTGTTCGAAGTCGCCGCGGTACTTGGTGCCAGCCAGCAGCGCGCCCATGTCCAGCGAGTAGACGGTGGACTCGGCCAGCACGTCGGGCACGTCGGACTGGGTGATGCGCCAGGCCAGGCCCTCGGCGATGGCAGTCTTGCCCACGCCGGCCTCGCCGACCAGCAGCGGGTTGTTCTTGCGACGACGGCAGAGCACCTGGATGACGCGTTCGACCTCGTGCTCGCGGCCGATCAGCGGATCGATGCGGCCGTCACGCGCAGCCTGGTTGAGGTTCTGCGTGTACTGGTCCAGCGGCGAGCCCTTGCCCTCGCCCTCGTCCTTGTCGGCCTCGCCGCTCGACGAGTTGCCGGTTGGCTCGCTGCCGCCGCCCTTGGTGGGCTCGGGCGGCTCGCTCTTCTTGATGCCGTGGGCGATGAAGTTGACGACGTCCAGGCGCGTCACACCCTGCTGGTGCAGGTAGTAGACGGCGTGCGAATCCTTCTCGCCGAAGATCGCCACCAGCACATTGGCGCCGGTGACTTCCTTCTTGCCGTTGCCGGTGGACTGCACATGCATGATCGCCCGCTGGATCACACGCTGGAAACCCAGCGTCGGCTGGGTGTCGACCTCATCGGTGCCCCCGACCGTGGGCGTGTTCTCCTTGATGAACTGCGAAAGACTCTTGCGCAGGTCATCGATGTTGGCGGCACAGGCCTTGAGGACCTCGGACGCCGACGGGTTGTCCAGCAGCGCGAGCAGCAGGTGCTCGACGGTGATGAACTCGTGCCGCTGCTGGCGCGCCTCGACGAACGCCATGTGCAGACTGACTTCCAACTCTTGCGCGATCATGCGACCTCCATCGTGCACTGCAGCGGATGACCCGCCCTTCGTGCGGCTGCCATCACCATCTCCACTTTCGTGGCGGCGACATCCTGGGTATAGACACCACAGACCGCCCGGCCCTCATGATGAATCTTCAACATGATCTGGGTGGCGGTCTCGAGGTCGTGACGAAAGAACTGCTGCAACACCATCACGACAAACTCCATCGGCGTGAAGTCGTCGTTGAGCATCAGGACTTGGTACACGCGCGGGGGCTCCGTGCGCTGTTGCTGCTTCTCTGCAATGACCGCGCCCTGGCCGTCGTCGGGGGACGGCGGCACACGCGGTGGGTCAGTCTTGCGCTCTGTCATGAACCCATTCTATAGACGGCCTGCGGGCCATGCCTGAGCGTGGCGATGGTCCTGCAGACCGGCCGCAACGCCGGCCCGCTGGCGTCCGGAATGCCCACAAAAAGCACCCGCGCAAACGTTCCCGGGCAGGGTCTTTCCTGCGTTGACAAGGGTGTTTTGCGGTAACGAGAATCTTGAAACAAATTCCGGTACGAGGAGCGAGAGATGGCACGCGGCATCGTCAAGTGGTTCAACGACGTGAAGGGGTTCGGGTTCATCGAACCAGAAGGCGGCGGTGAAGACGTCTTCGCGCATTTCTCGGCCATCCAGATGGACGGCTTCCGGACCTTGAAGCAGGGCTCTTCGGTCGACTTCGACCTGGTCGACGGCCCCAAGGGCAAGCTGGCGCAGAACATCCGATCGGCAGCAGGCACCGTTGCCGCTGCGGAGACCGCCAGTTCGGTCGCGCAAACCTGATCGATCCGGCTTGGCCGCGCCGCCCCGAAAGCCCGCTTGCTGCGGGCTTTTTGCTGGCTGTTGGATAGGTGCATGGCGAGCCTGATGGCAGCAGACTGCTTCGGATCAGAAACGAATCCCGCCCGCGCCGGGGTTGGCCGGGGCCAGTGGCGCGATCGGCGTGAACGTTGCCGACGGTGACGTGAGCGGTGCGATCGTCGCATCGTCGCTGCGGGCCACGGCCAAGGGTTCGGGCACCGGCGGACGCCAGGTCGACGGCAGGGTCGACGTGCGGGGGTAGCCGGCCGCGTCGAGCGTCGCCTGCCACTCGTCGGGCGTGTAGCCCACCAGCTGCTGACGACCCAGCCGCAGCACCGGAACTTCGGTGGTCTGCTCCAGCCGGCGCAGCTCGCGCACACCTTCGTCGTCGCCCGCGACCCGTTCGGTGTAAGGCACGCCACGGCTGCGCAGGGCCGCCCGGGCGCTGTCACAGGCGGCGCAGGCGGGTGCGGTGTAGAGCGTGACGGGGTAGCGCGCCACCACCTGGCGCAAGGCAAACGGCAATTCGGGCACCGTCGCGTTGCTGGCGGTGGCCGAGCCGTCGCGCCGCAAGGGCTGCACCCTCAGGCCACGATCGGCAGGTTGGCGGTCGGTGTAGGTCACCGTGCCGTCGGGCGCGACCACCTTGAACTGGGCCCACACCCAACCCGGCGCGACCATCGCGATCAGGGTCAGGCTGAGGACGACGGTTCGGGTCATGCGGTGCTCCAGGCGCGAGACGAAGGTGAAGACGACAGCCAGACCGAAGCCCGCCACGTCGAATCGATCGTATCAGCGGCACCCGTGGCACAGGGGCGCAACAGCCCCGCATCCACACGCCAGTTCAAGGGCAGCGTTCACGCTGGCGGCCACCGCGCAGGCCGCTGGCATCATCGCGCCCGACCTGAACCAGCGCCTTGCCGGCATGCGACGACCATGAGCCTGATCACTGCTTCGACCGAGTCCCCCGAAACCTTCCTGCAGGTGCTGGACCACGGCATCACCGTGGTCGACACCGGCTTTCACCGTGCCGACTTCGACGCGGCCTACCTGGTCGTCAGCCCGGAAGGCCGCGCCGCCTTCATCGACACCGGCCACAACGCCGCCGTGCCGCGCCTGCTGGCCGCGCTGGACCATGCCGGGCTGGGCCGCGACGCGGTCGACTGGGTCATCCCCACCCACGTGCACCTGGACCACGCCGGCGGTGCCGGCCTGCTGATGGCCCACCTGCCCCAGGCGCGGGCGCTGATCCACCCGCGCGGCGCGCGCCACCTGATCAACCCGCTGGCCCTGGTCGAAGGCGCCCGCGCGGTCTACGGGCCCGAGGAGGTGCTGCGCACCTACGGCCACATCCTGCCGATCGATGCGGCGCGCGTGGCCGAGAGCCACGACGAGATGACGGTCATGCTCGGCAGCCGCGCGCTGCGCCTGATCGACAGCCCCGGCCATGCCCGCCACCACCACGCGATCTGGGACGAGACCAGCCGAGGCTGGTTCACCGGCGACACCTTCGGCATCAGCTACCGCGACCTCGACGGCGCGCCGCTGCACGCCGGTGGCGCCCCCCGCGTCTACATCATGCCCAGCAGCACGCCGGTGCAGTTCGAGCCCGACGCGATGCGCTCGTCGATCGCGCGCATGGTGGCGGCTTCGCCGGACTGGATCTACCCGACCCACTACGGCCGGCTTGGCAACGTGCCGGCGCTGGCTGCGCAGATCCTCGAACAGGTCGATGCCTTCGAACAGGGCGCGCTGGCCTGGGCCCGCGCCCACCCCGGCGCCGACGCTGCGGTGCGCGAGGCCGCGATGGTCGCCCTGATGCGCCAGATCCTGCTGTCCGCCGCCCGCCGCGCCGGCTCGCCCCTGAGCGACGACGCGGCCGCGGAACGGCTGGACATCGACATCCGGCTCAACGGGCAAGGGCTGGCGATCTGGCTGGCCAAACAAGCGGCCTGAGCATGAAAAAACCGCCCTCGGCCTGAACCGGGGCGGCTGTCGCAGCGGCGATCTGGCGATCAGCGCTTGCTGGGCGGCAGGTCCGTGCAGGAGCCGTGCGCCACCTCGGCGGCCATGCCGATGCTCTCGCCCAGCGTCGGGTGCGGGTGGATGGTCTTGCCGATGTCGACCGCGTCCGCGCCCATCTCGATGGCCAGCGCGATCTCGCCAATCATGTCGCCCGCGTGGGTGCCGACCATGCCACCGCCGAGGATCTTGCCGTGGCCATGGGCCTCGGGCGAGTCGTCGAACAGCAGCTTGGTAAAGCCTTCATCGCGGCCGTTGGCGATGGCACGGCCAGAGGCCGACCACGGGAACAGGCCCTTCTTGACCTTGATGCCCTGGGCCTTGGCCTGGTCCTCGGTCAGGCCCACCCAGGCCACTTCCGGATCGGTGTAGGCCACGCTCGGAATGACCCGGGCGTTGAACGCCGCCGCCGCCAGTTCCTTGTTGCCCTGCAACGTGCCGGCGATGACCTCGGCGGCCACATGCGCCTCGTGCACCGCCTTGTGGGCGAGCATGGGCTGGCCGACGATGTCGCCGATCGCGAAGATGTGCGGGACGTTGGTGCGCATCTGGATGTCCACCGGGATGAAGCCCCGGTCGGTCACCGCGACGCCGGCCTGGTCCGCGCCGATCTTCTTGCCGTTCGGGCTGCGGCCCACCGCCTGCAGGACCAGGTCGTAGACGCCTTCGGACCGGGTGCCGTCAAGGCCCTCGAACTGGACCTTGATGCCTTCGGGCGTTGCCTCGGCACCGACGGTCTTGGTCTTCAACATGATCTTGTCGAAGCGGCCCTTGTTCATCTTCTCCCAGACCTTGACGAGGTCGCGGTCGGCGCCCTGCATCAGGCCGTCGAGCATCTCCACCACGTCCAGGCGGGCGCCCAGCGTGCTGTAGACCGTGCCCATCTCCAGCCCGATGATGCCGCCGCCGACGATCAGCATCTTCTTGGGCACGCCCTTGAGGGCCAGCGCGCCGGTCGAGTCGACGATGCGATCGTCCTGCGGGAAGAACGGCAGCTTCACCGACTGCGAGCCCGCCGCGATGATGGCGTGCTTGAACTTCACGACCTTCTTGCCGCCGCTGGCTTCGGTGCCGGTGCCGGTCGTCTCGCTCACCTGCACGTGGTACGGGTCGAGGAAGGTGCCGATGCCGCGCACGGTGGTGACCTTGCGCATCTTGGCCATGGCCGCCAGGCCACCGGTCAGCTTGCCAATGACCTTTTCCTTGTGGCCGCGCAGTTGGTCGACGTTGACGGTCGGTGCGCCAAAGGACACGCCCAGATCGGCCATGTGGCTGACCTCGTCCATCACCGCGGCCACGTGCAGCAGCGCCTTGGACGGGATGCAGCCCACGTTGAGGCAGACACCTCCGAGCGTGGCGTAACGCTCGACGATGACGACCTTCAGGCCCAGGTCGGCGGCCCGGAAGGCGGCTGAGTAGCCGCCAGGGCCAGCACCCAGCACGAGCAGGTCACAGTCGACGTCGGCCGCGCCGGCATAGCTGCCGGCAGGACCGGCGACGGCTGCGGGTGCCGGCGCTCCGACCGGCGCAGTGACCGGCGCAGCAACGGGCGCAGCTGCGGCCGGCGCCGGCGTGGCCGCCGGGGTCGGCGCCACCGCCGCACCCGCCACCTCCAGCGACAGGATCACGCTGCCCTGGTTGACCTTGTCGCCGATGGCGACCCGGATGGCCTGCACCACACCGGCGTGCGACGAGGGGATCTCCATCGAGGCCTTGTCGGACTCGACCGTGATCAGGCTCTGCTCGGCCTTCACCGTGTCACCCGGCTTGACCAGGATCTCGATGATGCCGACGTCCTTGAAGTCGCCAATGTCGGGGACTTGAACTTCGATCAATGCCATGTCGTGCTCCCGTTCAGAGCACGATGCGGCGGAAGTCCGCCAGCAGCGATGCGAAGTAGACGTTGAAGCGAGCCGCCGCCGCGCCGTCGATGACGCGGTGATCCCACGACAGCGACAGCGGCAGGATCAGGCGCGGCTGGAAGGCCTTGCCATCCCACTTGGGCTCGATCGTGCTCTTGCACACGCCCATGATCGCGACCTCGGGGGCGTTGATGATCGGCGTGAAGTACTTGCCACCGATGCCGCCCAGCGACGAGATGCTGAAGCAGCCGCCGGTCATGTCGGCCGGGCCGAGCTTGCCGTCGCGGGCCTTCTTGGCCAGTTCGCCCATCTCGGTGCTGATCTGGAAGATGCCCTTCTTGTCGGCATCCTTGATCACCGGGACCACCAGGCCGTTGGGGGTGTCCGCCGCGAAGCCAATGTGGAAGTAGTTCTTCAGCACCAGCGTGTCGCCGTCCAGCGAGGCGTTGAACTCGGGGAACTTCTTGAGCGCGGCCACGGCGGCCTTGATCATGAAGGCCAGCATCGTGACCTTGATGCCGCTCTTCTCGTTCTCCTTGTTGGTCTGGACGCGGAAGGCCTCCAGCTCGGTGATGTCGGCCTCGTCGTGGTTCGTGACGTGCGGGATCACCACCCAGTTGCGGTGCAGGTTGGCACCGCTGATCTTCTTGATGCGCGAGAGATCGCGGCGCTCGACCGGGCCGAACTTCGCGAAGTCGACCTGCGGCCACGGCAGCAGGCCGGGGAAGGCGCCACCAGCAGCGGCCGGCGCGGCGGCCGGGGCCTTGGCCTTCTGGGCTGCGGTCTGAACCGCGCCGCCCATCACGCCCTTGACGAAGCCCTGGATGTCGTCCTGGGTGATGCGGCCCTTGTAGCCCGTGCCCTTGACCTCGCCCAGCGGCACGCCCAGTTCGCGGGCGAACTTGCGGATCGACGGCGAGGCATGCGGCAGGTTGAGCTTCTGGGCAGTCGGGTCGTGGGCCGGCACGCTGGCGGCGGCGGCGGCCACCACCGGCGCGGCTGCAGCCACAGCGGATGCAGCGGCCGGAGCGGCAGCAGGCGTGGAAGCCGGGGCGGCGGCCGGGGCGGCCGGGGCAGCCGCGCCAACACCCTCGATCACGGCGATCAGCGAGCCCTTGCTCACCTTGTCGCCGATCTTGATCTTCAGTTCCTTGAGCACACCGGCATGGCTCGACGGGATCTCCATCGAGGCCTTGTCGGACTCCACCGTGATCAGGCTCTGCTCGGCCTTGACGGTGTCACCGGGCTTGACCAGCAGCTCGATCACCGCCACCTCGGCGAAGTCGCCGATGTCGGGCACGAAGATGTCGATCGGGCCGGCGGCGGCTGGCGCGGCAACCGCGGCAACCGCGGCAACCGCGGCGGCAGCGGGCGCTGCGGCCGGTGCAGCGGCAGGAGCCGCAGCGGCCGGCGCCGGAGCCGGAGCACCCGCACCCGCGACCTCCAGCAGCAGCAGCAAGGTGCCTTCGCTGACCTTGTCACCCATGGCGACCTTGAGTTCCTTGACCACGCCGGCATGCGACGAGGGGATCTCCATCGAGGCCTTGTCCGACTCGACCGTGATCAGGCTCTGTTCGGCCTTGATGGTGTCGCCGGGCTTGACCAGCAACTCGATGATCGCGACTTCCTTGAAATCCCCGATGTCGGGGACCTTCACTTCAACCAATGCCATGTTGTTGTCTCCGTTGCTGCGTCAGGCGTACAGCGGGTTGATCTTGTCGACGTTGATGCCGTACTTCTTGATCGCCTCGGCGACCTTGGCCACCGGCAGCAGGCCCTCGTCGGCGAGTGCCCGCAGCGCGGCCACGACGATGTAGTGGCGGTTGATCTCGAAGTGCTCGCGCAGCTTGCTGCGGAAGTCGCTGCGACCGAAGCCGTCGGTGCCCAGCACGGTGTAGCTCTGGCCCTTCGGAACAAAGGCGCGGATCTGCTCCGCATAGGCCTTCATGTAGTCGGTCGAGGCGATCACCGGACCGGCGTGCGGCGCCAGTTGCTCGGCGACGAAGGGCACACGCGCCTTCTCGGTCGGATGCAGCAGGTTCCAGCGCGCAGCAGCCTGGCCGTCGCGGCCCAGCTCGTTGAAGCTCGGGCAGCTCCAGACATTGGCCGACACGCCCCAGTCGGCGGCCAGCAACGTGCGGGCCGCCATGGATTCGCGCAGGATCGTGCCCGAGCCCAGCAGGTTGACGTTCAGCTTGCTGCCGGCGGCGCCCTTTTCGAGCAGGTACATGCCCTTGATGATCTGTTCCTCGGTGCCGGCGGTCAGGCCCGGCATCGGGTAGTTCTCGTTGAGCAGGGTCAGGTAATAGAAGACGTTTTCCTGCTTCTCGACCATGCGCTTGAGACCGTGCTGCATGATCACCGCGACCTCGTGGGCGAAGGTCGGGTCGTAGCTGACGCAGTTCGGGATCGTGCCGGCCAGGATGTGGCTGTGGCCGTCCTCGTGCTGCAGGCCTTCGCCGTTCAACGTGGTCCGGCCGGACGTGCCGCCCAGCAGGAAGCCACGGGCCTGCATGTCACCCGCCGCCCAGGCCAGGTCGCCGATGCGCTGGAAGCCGAACATCGAGTAGTAGACGTAGAACGGCACCATGATGCGGTTGCTGGTGCTGTAGGACGTCGCCGCCGCGATCCAGCTGGACATGCCGCCGGCCTCGTTGATGCCTTCCTGCAGGATCTGGCCGGCCTTGTCCTCGCGGTAGTACATGACCTGGTCCTTGTCGACCGGGGTGTACTGCTGACCTGCGGGGTTGTAGATGCCGACCTGGCGGAACAGGCCTTCCATGCCGAAGGTGCGTGCCTCGTCGACCAGGATGGGCACGACGCGCGGGCCGAGCGCCTGGTCACGCAGCAGTTGCGTCAGGAAGCGCACATAGGCCTGGGTGGTCGAGATCTCGCGGCCTTCGGCGGTCGGGTCCAGCACTGCCTTGAAAGTTTCCAGCGCCGGCACCGTGAAGCTCTCGTCGGCCTTGGTGCGGCGGTGCGGCAGATAGCCGCCGAGTGCCTTGCGACGCTCGTGCAGGTACTGCATCTCCGGGGTGTCGTCGGCCGGCTTGTAGAACGGGATCTTGGCGAGTTCGCTGTCCGGCACCGGGATGTTGAAGCGGTCGCGGAAGATCTTGATGTCCTCGTCGGTCAGCTTCTTGGTCTGGTGGACGGTGTTCTTGCCCTCGCCGACCTTGCCCATGCCGAAGCCCTTGACGGTCTTGATCAGCAGCACCGTCGGCTGGCCCTTGGTGTTGACCGCCTGGTGGTAGGCCGCATAGACCTTCTGCGGGTCGTGGCCGCCACGGCGCAGGTTCCAGATGTCGTCGTCGCTCAGGTGCGCGACCATCTCCAGCGTGCGCGGGTCACGGCCGAAGAAGTGCTTGCGGACGTAGGCGCCGTCGTTGGCCTTGAAGGCCTGGTAGTCGCCGTCGAGCGTGTCCATCATCAGCTTGCGCAGGGCGCCGTCCTTGTCGCGCGCCAGCAGCGGGTCCCAGTTGCTGCCCCACAGCAGCTTGATGACGTTCCAGCCAGCACCGCGGAACTCGCTCTCGAGCTCCTGGATGATCTTGCCGTTGCCGCGCACCGGGCCGTCCAGTCGCTGCAGGTTGCAGTTGATGACGAAGACGAGGTTGTCGAGGTTCTCGCGTGCGGCCAGACCGATCGCGCCGAGCGATTCGACCTCGTCCATCTCGCCGTCACCGCAGAAGACCCAGACCTTGCGGTTCTCGGTGTTGGCGATGCCGCGGGCGTGCAGGTACTTCAGGAAGCGGGCCTGGTAGATCGCCATCAAGGGGCCCAGGCCCATCGAGACGGTCGGGAACTGCCAGAACTCGGGCATCAGCTTCGGGTGCGGGTAGCTCGACAGGCCCTTGCCGTCGACTTCCTGGCGGAAGTTCAGCAGCTGTTCCTCGCTCAGACGGCCTTCGAGGTACGCGCGGGCATAGACGCCCGGTGAGACGTGACCCTGGATGTAGAGGCAATCACCCCCGTGGTTCTCGCTCTCGGCGTGCCAGAAGTGGTTGAAGCCCGCGCCGAACATGTGGGCCAGCGAGGCGAAGGAGCCGATGTGGCCGCCCAGGTCACCGCCGTCCTCGGGGTTGTGGCGGTTGGCCTTCACGACCATCGCCATCGCGTTCCAGCGCATGTAGGCGCGCAGGCGTTCCTCGATCTCGATGTTGCCGGGGCAGCGCGCTTCCTGGTTCGGCTCGATCGTGTTGACGTAGCCGGTGTTGGCCGAGAACGGCATGTCGATGCTGTTCTGGCGGGCGTGCTCCAGCAGGTCTTCGAGCAGCTGGTGGGCGCGCTCGCCGCCCTCGGCCTGGATGACGGCGCTGAGGGCATCGAGCCACTCTCGGGTTTCCTGGTTCAGGGCGTTTACATCGGCCTGACTGGGCTGGCTCTGTGGCTGGGCGGACATGCAGTCTCCTCTGGGGGCGTCTCGGGGGGCGTCTTGAAGCCCCGCACCACGCGAGGCCGGCCGCAGTGTTGCACAAGAGGATGCGAATTTCAAATCGTGCCGAACGATTTCACTATATGAAATGCACGCACGAACGATCGTTCGCTGGAGGGCGATCGACGAGACCCGCAGGGCGACACGGATAATTCGGCGATGAGCGATCGACGACTTTCCACCGCACCCGGCAGTCCACCCCGGGTCCGGCCGCGCCGCCTGTTCTGGACCTGGTGGCGGGGCATGTCGCCGGCCCGGCAGGACCGGGTGGCGACCCTCGCACCGCTCCTGTCGGTGCTGCTGTTCCTGGCCGCGATCGTGGCCGCGTTCTGGTACCTGCGCAATGAGGAAGTCGAGCGGGAGATCGAGTCGGTCCGGCGCGATGCCGAACTGGTCCAGCAGCAGATCCGGCTGCGCCTGATCGAGAACCAGGAGCAGTTCGTGCGCGTCGCCCGCGAGGTGATGCAGCGCAGCGCCGACAAGGGTCATTTCGACACCCAGGCCGAGGCGCTGTTGCGCACCCGGCCCGAGATCATCGGCATCAGCTGGCTGGGCGCCGCCCAGCAGACCCGGGCCCGCATGATCTCGCCCGATCTGGCCGGCGCCCTGCCCCACCTGGCGCTCGCCGGCCCGAACCTGCCGCTGCCCGATGCCGCCCGGCTGGCCTTCAACGACGCCCGCGAGCTGCGCCTGCCGACCTACTCGCTGCCCTTCATCCACGACGAGCGCATCGGCGTGGTCCAGCTGCACGTGCCCTTGATCGACCACGGCGCCTTTGTCGGCACCTTGATGGTCGAGTACTCGATCGAGGCCCTGCTGCGCTACTTCGTGCCAGTCGACGTGCAGCAGCGCCACGTCATCAGCCTGCTCGACGGCAGCGACAAGGTGCTGGCCAGCACGATGGCCAGCCAGCCCGGCCGCAGCCGCGGCAAGCTGATCTATGACGTCAGCTTCGGCACCGTCGGCCAAGGTCTGACGCTGCGCGGCGAGGGCTACCGCACGTCCTTCGGCCTGATCGGCAACACGCTGTTCTGGATGGTGCTGGCGCTGTCGGTGCTGACGGTCTGGATGCTGCTCGGCACCTGGCGCCACATGCGCCGACGCCTGCAGATCCAGGGCGCGCTGGTGCAGGAAACAAACTTCCGCCGGGCCATGGAGAACTCGATGCTGACCGGCATGCGGGCGATGGACCAGGACGGCCGCATCACCTACGTCAACCCGGCCTTCTGCGCCATGACCGGCTTCAGCGAGGCCGAACTGATCGGCCGCATGCCGCCCTACCCGACCTGGCCGCCCGACCGCATCGAGGAAAACAGCCGGCTGCTGACCCAGGAACTGGCCGGCCGCAGCCCGGCTGGCGGCATCGAGGTCAAGGTGCTGCGCAAGGACGGCACGCAGTTCGACGCCCGCATGTATGTCTCGCCGCTGATCGACTCGCGCGGCCAGCAGACCGGCTGGATGACCTCGATGACCAACATCACCGAGGCCAAGCGCATCCGCGACCAGCTGACCGCCTCGCACGAGCGCTTCACCACCGTGCTCGAAGGGCTGGATGCGGCCGTGTCGGTGCTGGCCGTGCAGAACAGCGAGCTGCTGTTCGCCAACCGGTCCTACCGGCTCTGGTTCGGCGGCGATGCCCACTGGCATGCCCTGCTCGCGGGCATGCACGCGGCCGACGGGGCGGCCGAGGGCGAAGGCGTCGATGACGTCGACGGCCTGGGCGGCCTGCCCACCGCCGAGCTGACCGATGCCAGCGCCGACACCCGCGAGGTCTACGTCGACACGCTCGAGAAGTGGTTCGACGTGCGCGCCCGCTACCTGCAGTGGACCGACGGCCGGCTGGCGCAGATGCTCATCGCCACCGATATCACCGCACGTCGCCGCATCGAGGAACTGGCCGCCCAGCAGGCCGAACGGGCCCAGGTGACCAGCCGGCTGGTGACGATGGGCGAGATGGCGTCCTCGGTGGCTCACGAGCTGAACCAGCCGCTGGCGGCCATCAGCAACTACTGCAACGGCATCATCTCGCGCCACAAGGCCGGCAAGCTGACCGACGAGGACCTGCTGTCGGCGCTGGAGAAGACCAGCCGCCAGGCGCTGCGGGCCGGGCAGATCATCCACCGCATCCGCGCCTTCGTGAAACGCAGCGAGCCGCAGCGCCAGGAGGCCCGCGCCACCGACATCGTCGAGGACGCGGTCGAGCTGGCCGGCATCGAACTGCGCCGCCGCAACATCACGCTGCACACCTACGTGGCACAGCGCCTGCCGGTGCTGCAGGTCGACCCGATCCTGATCGAGCAGGTGCTGCTCAACCTGATCAAGAACGCCGCCGAGGCCATCGACGGCGCGCAGCTGCCGCCCAAGCGCCGCTACATCGAGCTGCGCGTGGTGCCGCGCCACACCCCCGAAATGGGGGGCGTGATCGAGTTCAGCGTCAGCGACAACGGCCCCGGTCTGAAAGAGGAAGTGATCAACCGGCTCTACGAGGCCTTCTTCTCGACCAAGACCGAAGGCCTGGGCATCGGCCTGTCGCTGTGCCGCTCGATCGTCGAGTCGCACCAGGGTCGGATCAAGGCGGAGAACCTCTACAATTCCGGCCTCGTGACGGGCTGCCGTTTCACGGTCCTGCTGCCGGTGCAGTCCTCGGTCAATGCTTCGATGAGTGCCTCCATGAGTGCCTCGATGAGCACATCGCCGCCCCCCCTGCCAGCCGCCCCGCAGAACCCCGTCGATTCCCCCACCAAGTCCACCGAGTCCTCATGAGCCTGATCCCCAAGAAAGGTACGGTCTACGTCGTCGATGACGACGAGGCTGTTCGCGACTCCCTTCAATGGCTGCTCGAAGGCAAGGACTACCGGGTCAAGTGCTTCGACTCCGCCGAAGCCTTCCTCTCCCGCTTCGACCCGCGCGAGGTGGCCTGCCTGATCGCCGACATCCGCATGGACGGCATGACTGGGCTGGAACTGCAGGACCGCCTGCTCGAACGCAAGAGCCCGCTGCCCATCGTCTTCATCACCGGCCACGGCGACGTGCCGATGGCGGTCACGACGATGAAGAAGGGCGCCGAGGACTTCATCGAAAAGCCCTTCAAGGAAGACGAGCTGGTCACGCTGGTCGAGCGCATGCTGGACCGGGCCCGCTCCTCGTTCTCGCACCACCAGGAACAGGCCAGCCGTGACGCGCTGCTGGCCCGCCTGACGACCCGCGAGGCGCAGGTGCTCGAACGCATCGTCGCCGGCCGCCTGAACAAGCAGATCGCCGACGACCTCGGCATCAGCATCAAGACGGTCGAGGCGCACCGCGCCAACATCATGGAAAAGCTCAACGCCAACACCGTGGCGGACCTGCTGAAGATCGCGCTGGGCGCGGCCGCCAAGGTCTGAACATCTTTGAGCCAACGAGAGGCCGCCTTGCGCGGCCTCTCGTGTTTTCATCCCCGGTTTTCCCGAACCCTTACCCGCAGACAAGCAAGTCCATGAGCGCCCAACTGATCGACGGCAACGCCCTTTCCCGCCAGCTCCGCGCCGATGTCGCGCAACGGGCCGCCGCCTTGGGCGTGCGTGGCATCACGCCCGGCCTGGCCGTGATCCTGGTCGGCGACAACCCGGCCAGCGCGGTCTATGTGCGCAACAAGGTCAAGGCCTGCGCCGAGAGCGGCCTGCATTCGGTGCTGGAGCGCCATGAGGCCTCGATGACCCAAGCCGAGCTGCTCGCACGCATCGATGCCCTGAACAAGGACCCGAGCATCCACGGCATCCTGGTCCAGCTGCCGCTGCCCGGACACATCGACGACCACGCGGTGATCGAGGCCATCGCGCCGGACAAGGACGTCGACGGCTTCCACGTCGCCAGCGCCGGCGCCCTGATGGTCGGCGAGCAGGGCTTCAAGGCCTGCACGCCCTATGGCTGCATGAAGATGCTCGAATCCATCGGCCGGAAGGACCTGCGCGGCCAGCATGCGGTGGTGATCGGCCGCAGCAACATCGTCGGCAAGCCCATGGCGATGATGCTGCTGGCCGCCAACGCCACCGTGACGGTCTGCCACAGCGGCACCGCCGACCTGGCCCACCACACCCGTGAGGCCGACATCGTGGTCGCGGCGGTGGGCAAGCGCAACGTGCTGACGGCCGACATGGTCAAGCCCGGCGCCGTCGTCATCGACGTCGGCATGAACCGCAACGACGAGGGCAAGCTCTGCGGTGACGTCGACTTCGAGGCCGTCAAGCACATCGCCGGCTGGATCACCCCGGTGCCCGGCGGCGTCGGCCCGATGACGATCACGATGCTGCTGGTCAACACGATCGAGGCGGCCGAGCGGGGCTGAGGGCGCTCAAGCGCCTCGTTCCTTCAGCTTGCGGTAGAGCGTGTTGCGGCTGATGCCGAGTCGACGCGCGGCCTCGGACATGTTGCCGGCGCAGCTGCGCAGGGCCTCGCCGATGCAGCGCTCGGCCTGCTGGCGCAGATCGGTGGACGGATCGGTGGCTGGATCGCTCGCCGGGTCAACCGGCACCGCTTGCGCCAACAACTCCTCCAGCACGTCCTCCGGCAGATGGGCCCGCTCGATCACCTGCCCGTGATCGTCCAGCAGCGCGCAGGCCGTGCGCAGCACATTGACGAGCTGGCGCAGGTTGCCGGGCCAGCGGCAGGTGGCGAAGTCGCGGGCCACGTCGGCTGACAGCGCCAGCGTTCGGCCCGGTTCAAGCTCGCGCAGCATGGCCTCGACCAGCGCGCTCAGGTCGGCCCGGTCGCGCAGGCTGGGCAGGGTCAGCGACAGGCCGTTGACGCGGTAGTACAGGTCCTCGCGGAAGCGCCCAGCCTCGACCTCGTGGCGCAACTTGCGGTGGGTGGCGCAGACCAGCCGGAAGTCGACATCGACCGGCTTGCCGCCCCCCAGCGGCACGACCTGGCGTTCCTGCAGCACACGCAGCAGACGCGCCTGCATGGACAAGGGCATGTCACCGATCTCGTCGAGGAACAGGGTGCCGCCGTGGGCCTCGCGGATGCGGCCCGGCGCGCCGTCGCGGCTGGCGCCGGTGTAGGCGCCGGGGCGGTAGCCGAACAGCTCGGCCTCGATCAGGGTCTCGGGCAAGGCCGCGCAGTTGACCGCGATGAAGGGCCGATCGGCACGCGGACCGCTGCGGTGCACCGCGCGGGCGAAGACTTCCTTGCCGACGCCGGACTCGCCCTGCAGCAGCAGCGCGATCGGCTTGTCCAGCACGCGCCGGGCGCGTTCGATGGCGGCCTGCATCGCGGCGTCGCCACGGTCGAGCGCGGCCAGGGCGTCCACCGGTGCGGCCACGCGCGGCGGGATCGGTGTGGCCGCGATGTCCTGCGCACGCGGCGCGGCCAGCGCGCTCGGGCCGACCCGCACGGTGCGGCCCACGTCCAGCCGGCCCCACAGCCAGCTGCCGTCGACGCGGCGCAACTCACGCGGCGTGCCGTTCAGGCCTGGGCGGGCGGCAGCCAGCAGCGCGGCCATGTCCAGGTCGAGTACACGTTCGATCGTCAACGCGCCGATGGCACTGCGCGGCAGGCCCAGCAGCTCCAGCGCCGCCGTGTTCGCACCCGTGATCCAGCCGTCCTCGGACAGCGCCAGCAGGCCTTCGGTGACCGTTCCCAGCCCTTCGACCTGGCCGTGCAGGCGCAGCTGCAGGCCGGCGGCGTGGCGGTCCTCGAACAACTGGTGTTCGATCATGCGGGCGCCCGAACGCACCAGGCCCAGCGTGTGACGGTGGTGGGCGCGGCGGTCGCCGGAGATGTCCAGCACGCCCAGCAACTGCCCGGCGGGATCGGCGATCGGCGCGGCCGCGCAGGTCAGGAAGGCGTTGCGTTCCAGGTAGTGCTCGGCGCCGTGCACGACCACCGTCGCGCCATCGGCCAGCGCCGTGCCGATTGCGTTGGTGCCGCGCCATTGTTCGCTCCAGATTGCACCGGGCCGCAGGGCGACACGCGCGGCGCGGTCGGCGAAACCCAGGTCGCCCAGCGCGTGCAGCAGCATGCCCTGCGGATCGGCCAGGACGACGATGCTGTCGCTGTCGCGGATCTGGTCATTCAAGAAGGCCATCACCGGCCGGGCGTGCGAGACCAGCGTGTGGCGCTGCGCCAGCGCGCGCGCCAGCTGGGCCGCCGAGGCATGCGGCGAGCCCGGCGCGCGGCCATCGGGCAACAGGCCGTGCTGGCGGCTGCGTTGCCAGCTTGCCAGCAGTCCCGGGGCAATCAGGTCATCGCCCAGTTCGCCGCCGTCGAGCCACTGGCGGCGGGCAGCGCGCAAGCGGTCGGCGCTCGAACGCGGGCTGAGGGTCATCGGGGGCATGGGCGGGTCTCCAGGACGTCCTGTCATCGGGCACCTTGACTGTCGGCGAGCCCGGTTCGTCGGGCCATCGCGCAGATTCCCGCAGCCACCTGTCCCGCTTCGAGACAGGTGTGCCACGGGACCGGCACAGCGGTGCAGTCTGGGGCCGCGACCACGGGCGCTGCTTGCGCGGGATCAGCAAGGGAACGGCCTTTCCTGTCGAACCCACGGGCCGGCAGACCTGGCACGGCCGATGCGAAAGAGGCTGCGGACCCAGACGGTTCTTCCACCCCTCAGAGGAGACATCCATGCTCTACGCAGCCCCCGGCGCCGCCGGCGCCAAGATCGCCTACAAGCCCCGCTACGACAACTTCATCGGCGGACGCTTCGTCGCCCCGGTCGAAGGCCGCTACTTCGACGTGATCACGCCGATCAGCGGCAAGGTCTACACCCAGGCCGCCCGTTCGGGCGCCGCCGATGTCGAGCTGGCGCTGGACGCCGCCCACGCCGCCGCGCCGAAGTGGGCCGCGACCGCGCCGGCCGAGCGCGCCAACATCCTGCTGAAGATCGCCGACCGCCTGGAGCAGAACCTCGAACTGCTGGCGTATGCCGAGACGGTCGACAACGGCAAGCCCATCCGCGAGACGCTGAACGCCGACATCCCCCTGGCGGTCGACCATTTCCGCTATTTCGCCGGCTGCGTGCGGGCCCAGGAAGGTGCCCTGTCGGAGATCGACGGCCACACCATCGCCTACCACTTCCAGGAACCGCTGGGCGTCGTCGGCCAGATCATTCCGTGGAACTTCCCGATCCTGATGGCGGCCTGGAAGCTGGCCCCGGCGCTGGGTGCGGGCAACTGCGTGGTGCTCAAGCCGGCCGAGTCGACGCCCATCAGCATCCTCCTGCTGACCGAGCTGATCGCCGACCTGCTGCCCCCGGGCGTGCTCAACATCGTCAACGGCTACGGCCGTGAAGCCGGCACGCCGCTGGCGACCAGCAAGCGCATCGCCAAGATCGCGTTCACTGGCTCGACGGCAACCGGCAAGGTGATCGCGCAGGCTGCGGCGGCCAACCTGATCCCGGCCACGCTGGAACTCGGCGGCAAGAGCCCGAACGTCTTCTTCGACGACGTGATGGCCGAGGACGACGCCTTCCTCGACAAGGCGATCGAGGGCCTGGTGCTGTTCGCCTTCAACCAAGGCGAGGTCTGCACCTGCCCGAGCCGCGCGTTGATCCAGGCATCGATCTATGACCGCTTCATCGAGCGCGCCCTCAAGCGCGTCGCCGCGATCAAGCAGGGCAGCCCGCTCGACACCGAGACGATGATGGGCGCGCAGGCCTCGGCCATGCAGATGGACAAGATCATGTCCTACCTGCACCTGGGCAAGAAGGAAGGCGCCAAGGTGCTGTGCGGCGGTGACCGCGCACCGATGGGCGGCGACCTGGCGGGCGGCTACTACATCCAGCCGACGCTGTTCGAGGGCCACAACGACATGCGCATCTTCCGCGAGGAGATCTTCGGCCCGGTGCTGGCCGTGACCACCTTCAAGGACGAGGCCGAAGCCCTGCGCATCGCCAACGACACGGTCTACGGCCTGGGGGCCGGCGTCTGGACCCGCGACGGCAGCCGCGCCTACCGCATGGGCCGCGCGATCCAGGCCGGTCGTGTCTGGACCAATTGCTACCACGCCTACCCGGCCCACGCGGCCTTCGGCGGCTACAAGGAATCGGGCATCGGCCGCGAGACCCACAAGGCCATGCTCGACCACTACCAGCAGACCAAGAACCTGCTGGTGAGCTACTCGCCGAACGCGCTCGGCTTCTTCTGATCGACTGATCGGCGAAGCCCACCCCCCGACGGCCCTCGGCCGTCGCTTCCAGCCGCACGCGACCACCCGGTCCGTGCGGCTTTGTTCATGGCGCCTCGACAGCAGGGACTTGTGCATCGCGCCGATAGGCCCAAATGGCGTCAGGGCAGCACACGGCTGTCAGAGAATCCGCCATCCCCTGCACGAGACCCATGCCCACGATGCACACCGACAACCCCCTGCTCGACGCCGCCCCCCTGCCCCAGTTCGCCGCCATCCGGCCCGAACACGTCGGTCCCGCCATCGACGCGCTGCTGGCGCAGGCCGAGACCGCCCTGGAGACGGCGGTCAGCGACGCCACCCCGGCCGACTACGAGGCGCTGTCGAGGGTGCTGTCGGTGCCGACCGAAAGGCTGGGCCGCGCCTGGGGCGCCATCAGCCACCTCAAGGGCGTGGCAGACACGCCCGAACTGCGCGCGGCCTACAACGACAAGCTGCCCGCGATCACCGAGTTCTACACCCGCCTGGGCGCCGACGAGCGGCTCTACGCCAAGTACAAGGCGATCGCCGCCGGCCCGGCCGCCGCGACGCTGAACCGCGCCCGCCAGCAGGAACTGGCCCACAGCCTGCGCGACTTCGTGCTCGGCGGCGCCGAGCTGCAGGGCGAGGCCAAGGCCCGGTACGCGCAGATCCAGGAAGCGCAGGCCATGGCCTCGCAGACCTTCTCCGAACACGTGCTGGATGCGACCGACGGCTGGTCGATGCGGGTCGCCGCCGAGCGCCTGGCCGGCGTGCCCGAGGACGTGCGCAGCGCCACCCGCGCGGCGGCCGAGAAGGACGGCCACGACGGCCACAAGCTGACGCTGCACATGCCGGTCTACCTGCCGGTGATGCAGTACGCCGACGACCGCGAGCTGCGCCGCGAGCTCTACACCGCCTACGTCACCCGGGCCTGCGAAACCGGCCCGGCCGAGCGTGACAACGGCCCGGTGATGGCCGAGATCCTGCGCCTGCGTCAGGAAGAGGCCGGGCTGCTGGGTCTGGCGAGCTTTGCCCACCTGTCGCTGGTGCCCAAGATGGCCGAGACGCCGCAGCAGGTGCTGGACTTCCTGCGCGACCTGGCCCGCCGCGCCAAGCCGCACGGCCAGCGCGATCTGGCCGAGCTGCAGGCCTTTGCCGCCGCCGAGCTGGGCATCACCGAGCTGCAATCCTGGGACAGCGCCTACGCGAGCGAGAAGCTCAAGGAAGCGCGTTACGCCTTCAGCGATCAGGAGGTCAAGCAGTACTTCACCGAGCCCAAGGTGCTGGCCGGCCTGTTCCGCATCATCGAGACGCTGTTCGAGGTGACGATCTCGCCCGATCACGCGCCGGTCTGGCATGAGTCGGTGCGCTTCTACCGCATCGAACGGGCGGGCGCGCTGGTTGGCCAGTTCTACCTGGACCCCTACGCCCGCACCGGCAAGCGCCCGGGCGCGTGGATGGACGACGTGCGCTCGCGCTGGCTGCGCCCGGACACCGGCACGCTGCAGACGCCGGTGGCGCACCTGGTGTGCAACTTCACCGCGCCGATCGACGGCAAGCCTGCGCTGCTGACGCACGACGAGGTCCAGACCCTGTTCCACGAGTTCGGCCACGGCCTGCACCACATGCTGACCCAGGTCGATGACCTGGGCGTCTCGGGCATCAGCGGCGTCGAATGGGACGCGGTCGAGCTGCCGAGCCAGTTCATGGAGAACTTCTGCTGGGAGTGGGAGGTGCTGCAGCAACTGACCGCCCACGTCGACACCGGCGAGCCGCTGCCGCGCGCGCTGTTCGAGAAGATGATGGCGGCCAAGAACTTCCAGAGCGGCATGATGACGCTGCGCCAGGTCGAGTTCGCGCTGTTCGACATGCGCATCCACGCCGAGCCGGCCAGCGCCAGCGCCGAGGCGATCCAGCGCACGCTCGACGAGGTCCGCGACGAGGTCGCCGTGCTCAAGCCGCCGGCCTTCAACCGCTACCAGCACACCTTCTCCCACATCTTTGCGGGCGGCTATGCGGCCGGCTACTACAGCTACAAGTGGGCCGAGGTGCTGAGCGCGGACGCCTGGAGCGCCTTCGAGGAGGAAGGCATCCTCAACCCCGCCACCGGCCGGCGCTACCGCACCGAGATCCTGGAAGCGGGCAGCGCGCGCGACGCCATCGACAACTTCAAGGCCTTCCGTGGCCGCGAGCCCCGCATCGATGCGCTGCTGCGCCATCAAGGCATGAGCGAGCCGGTGGCGGCTTGATCAGGGCGCTGGCAGCGTGGCCGGGGGCGTGAAGAACAGCACCCGGTTGCGGCCACGCTGCTTGGCCTCGTACATGGCGCTGTCGGCGTTGCGCATCAGCGCCGACTCGTCGTACCCAGCCTCCGGGTGGCAGGCCACGCCGATGCTGGCGCCGACCTGCACGACGGTGCCCGCCAGCGCATAGGGCCGCGAGATCGCCTCCAGCAGGTTGTGGGCGACCCGGCCGGCGTCGATCACCGACTCGACCTGCGGCAGCAGCACGACGAACTCGTCACCGCCCAGCCGGCAGGCCGTGTCGCTGGCGCGCAGCTGCTCCAGCAGCCGGCCGGCGACCTGGCACAGCAGCGCATCACCGCTGGCGTGGCCCAGCCGGTCGTTGACGCCCTTGAAGCCGTCCAGATCGATGAACATCAAGGCCAGCACACGGCGCTGCCGGCGCGCCATCTGCAGGGCCTGCACCAGGCGGTCGTGCAGCAGCAGGCGGTTGGGCAGGCCGGTCAAGGCGTCATGCTGGGCCCGGTGGGCCAGCTGCAGCGCCAACGCATGGGCCTCGGTGACGTCGTGCAGCACGGTCACCACGCCGATCACCTGGCCCTCGGCCAGCATCGGCGAGACGGATTCCTGCACGACGTGGTCGCCCCCGCCGGCATGGGCCAGCCGGACCCGCTGCGGCGCCAGCGGACGGCGGCGCTGCTGCAGGCACAGGGCGACCGGGTCGGGCAGTGGATCGCCCTCGTCGATGTGGCGACGGCCCAGCGCCTCGCCATAGGGGCGGCCCAGCAACACGGCCTCGGGCTGCCCCAGCAGCGTCAGCGCAACCGGGTTCAGGTAGGTGATGCGGCCACGCGCGTCGCTGGTGATGACCGCGTCGGCGATGCTCTCCAGCGTCACCTTGCTGCGCAGGTGCTCGGCCGCCAGCTGCTCGGCCAGGCGCTTGCGGGTGATGTCTTCCAGCACGATGTGGGCACGCAGCACGCGGCCGTCGGACGAGCGGTCGGTGCTGGCCGACACCAGCACATCGATGGACTGGCCGTCGTGGCGTGCGAGCTGCAGCTCGACATCCCGGCAACGCCCTGCCGTCAACAGCGTCGGCCAGACCTGCAGGCTGGCCAGCAGGCGCGCCGGTTCGGTCAGGAAGTCGTCCAGGCGCCGGCCCAGCGTGTCCTCCTGAGACAGGCCCATGCGTTCGAGCCACAGCCGGCTGACGCCGATCAGACGGCCGGCCCGGTCGACCGAGACCATCATGGCCGGCGTGCGCTCGTACAGCGATCGGTAGCGCTCGCGGCTGCGCGCCAGCGCGACGGTCTGGCGGCGCACCTGCTCGGCCGAGGCGGCCAGCAGCAGCGGCGGCATCAGGGCGGCCAGCAAGGGCGTGTAGAGCAGCAACTGCTGCCACTGCGCGGTCTGCGGCGGGGCGGGGAACAGGCCCTGCGCGATCAGCGTGCCGACCGTCAGGGACACCAGCGCCACGGCAGCCGCCACCGCGACGAAGCCCAGCCGCATCGCGCCCAGCGCCAGCGGCAGCACCATGTAGACATAGGGAAACGGCAGCAGCAGGATCGCCAGCAGCGCCACGCCCACGCTGATCAGCGCCAGCGCCGCCGCGCGACCGTCGAGCAACTGATCGCCCAATGTGTCGCCATCGCTGGCCAGCAGGGCCAGCGTGATCGGCAGCAGCGTGGCCGAGCCCACGGCCGAGCTGTCCAGCCAGCCCCAGGCAATCTGCCCGGGCGGGCCGAGCCCCGTCAGTTCGACCAGCACCGCAGCCAGCGCCGTGCCGAGCAAGGCCGGCAACAGCGAGCCGCGCAGCATGACCTGCAGCATCGCGCCCGGATCGTGGTGCAGGCGCCGGTGATCGCCGCCGCGCTGCAGCAGCCAGACGGCCAGCAGCATCTCCACCAGGTTGGGCAGGACCAGCAACGCGGCCAGCGCAAGGTCGTCGCCATAGGCCAAATTGGCCCCCAGGATGCCGACCCCGGTCGCCAGCAAGGCCCCCGGCCATTGCCGCCGCGGCAGCACCAGCAGCAGCGCCAGACCCCACACATTCGTGTACCAGATGGCCGCCACCTGCCCCGGAAAGCGCGACAGCCACATCGCCATCGACGACCAGAACCAGGCGCCCAGCGCGGCCACCAGCACCGTCAGCCAGGGGTGTTGCACGGCCAGCAGGCGCAACTGCGCCTCCAGTGACCGCTCCGGCGCGGCGGGGTCGATGTCGACGTCGATCGGCTCGCCCATGGCGGTTGGCGACAGCAGGGGGACGGGTTCGGTCGAGCTCATGAGCGTTGCGCCTGACGGGCGCGGCGGCGCCGTGCCAGCAGCACCGTCACCGCGCCCGCCAGCAGGGCTGCGACGCCAACGGCCAGCAGGGGCAGGCGGCGGTCGTCGATCACCGCCAGTGCCTCGGCCGGCAACCAGCGCTGCAGCACCACCGCGCGCTCGTCGGGGGTCAGGGCGGCCAGGCCGGCCTCCAGGGCCGCGCCCAGCTCGGGCAGGTCCTTGCGCCAGGCAAAAGACAGCGGGTAGCTGAAGCCAACCGGCCGCCCCAGCGCCAGCGCTGGCCAGCCCTGCTGGGTGACGATGAAATGCACGCTGGCGACGTCGGCCACGGCCGCGTCGACCTGCCCGGCGCGCAACAGCGCTAGGCCGACACGGTCATCGGCCACGCCCTGCCAGACCACCTGCGGATAGGCCTGGCGCACAAAGTGTTCAACCGCATAGCCCGCGCCGACGGCCACCTTGCGGCCGGACAGGTCACGCAGGTCCGGGCCCGGCGTTCCGGCGCGTCCGACCGCGATCGCGTCGACCTGCACGTAGGGCCGGGTGAAGCCGAGGTAGGCGGCCCGCTCGGGCGTCGGCCGCAAGGACGTGATGAGGTCCACCTCGCCGCGTTGCGCCCCGGCGAGGATCTCGGCCAGCGGCCGCGCGGGCAAGGTCTGCATCGAGACGCCCGCATGGCGTGCGACCTGGTCGAGCAGGTCGACCGACAGGCCGCGGATGCGGCCATCGGCGTCGCGGTACACGAAGGGGCCGTAGTCGGCCTCGGGCGCGAAGCGGACCACCGGCAGTGCCGGTGTGCCGGGCACCACGGCGGGCACATCGGCCCGCGCCCGCAGGGGCCAGCCCAGTGCCAACAAGACCGCTGACACGGCCCAGCCGATCCCGACGTACGACATGAACCGGCGCCACAACATCGGCCGATTGTGGGCTGGACGGCGCGGCAGCAAAAGTCCCTTGGGATATTGGCAAACGCGGGCAAACGCGGGCAAACACGGGCAAACGCGGGCGGACGCGAGGAGGCGCGGCGAGGCGTGGGCGTCAACCTCAGGGTTCAATCGCCGAAGCCGGAGTCCTCGCCGTCGTCGTCCCCGTCGTCGTCCAGCTCGGCCTTGAGCGCCAGCAAACGCGTGTACAGCGCATTGCGCGGCTGGCCGCTGATGCCGGCGGCCAGCGCGGCGAGTTGCTTGAGCGGCAGCATCGGCAGCAGCGCGCGCAGCCACGGGTCGAGCGCGGCCAGCGCCGGGTCGACCGCCGTTTCATCGTCAGAGGCGGTGCGGGCCGGCGCCGGCTGGGCGTGCAGCACCAGCACGAACTCGCCGCGCCGCCGGTCGGCATCGGCCGCCAGCCAGGCCGGCAGGTCAGCGGCGGCCAGCGTGTGCAGGCTCTCGAACTGCTTGGTCAGCTCGCGGCAGACGGTCAGGCGACGCGTGGGCAGGACCTCGGCGAGCGCCTCGGCCAGGGCCTCGATGCGGTGCGGTGCCTCGAACAGCACCTGGCTCTGGCGCAGCGCCGCCGCGTCGGCCTGCAGCGCCTGCAGGGCCTGCCGGCGTGCCAGCGTCTTGGGCGACAAGAAGCCGACGAAGCGGAAGCCTTCGGCCGCCACGTCGCCCGCCGCGCTCAAGGCCGTGACGACGCTGCTCGCGCCCGGCAGCGGCAAGACCCGCAGACCGGCCGCACGCACCGCCGCGACCAGCCGCGCGCCCGGGTCCGACACGGCCGGCGTGCCGGCATCGCTGACGTAGGCGATGCGCTCGCCGGCCTGCAGCCGCATCACCACCTGGGCGGCGGCGCGTTCCTCGTTGTGCTCATGCAGCGACAGCAGCGGCTTGTGCAGGCCCAGGCGCTGCAGCAGGCCGCCGCTGACCCGTGTGTCCTCGCAGGCGACCGCATCGACCAGACCCAGCACATGCACCGCCCGCAGCGTGATGTCGGCGAGGTTGCCGATGGGCGTGGCGACCACATACAGTGAGCCGGCCGGCAACTGCTGCCCGGCGGTGGCCGCCGCGGCGGCCTGGCGCAGCAGCGGCAAGGCCGGGTCGTGCGGCAGGTTCGGGCCGACCGGTTCGGCGGAAGGAAGGGCGATGTCGTTGTTCAAGCGGTGGGGATCCGGTGGGAAGGCGCAAGGCCCGTCGGTCGATCGGCCCGCAGCGACGCCGCTGCAACGTCCCGGCATGGCCGCCGAGGACCGTGCGCTGGCCCATCTGCAGGCTCAGGGACTGCGCCTGGTCGAGCGCAATTATCGAGTCGCCCGTGGCCCCGGCCGGCCCGGCGGCGAAATCGACCTGATCATGCGCGACGGCCAGACCCTCGTGTTCATCGAGGTCCGCTCGCGCCGCGCCGGCAGCCGGCATGGCGGCGCAGCGGCCAGCGTCGGCGCGGCCAAGCGCGCGCGGCTGATCCTCGCGGCCCGCCATTACCTGCTGCGCCACCCCGATCCGCCCCCTTGCCGCTTCGACCTGGTCGCCATCGATGGCGACGACAGCCAGGCCTTGAACTGGATACCTGCCGCCTTCGACGCGGGCTGAGCAGCCCTTGCTCCGGCACGCCTCGTCACGGCCTTGTCGAGGGGGCTCGCATATCATTCCTGCATGTCAGAACAGCGCATCCAGCAGCAGTTCTTCGACAGCGCTGACCTCAAGTACGCCGCTGCCGAGGCCCTCACGCGACCGATCGGCGATGCCGTGCATGCCGTGCTCGGCTGCATCACCGGTGGCGGCAAGGTGCTGGCCTGTGGCAACGGCAGCTCGGCCGCCGATGCACAGCGCCTCGCGGCCCTGCTGGTCGGCCGCTTCGAGCAGGACCGGCCAGGCCTGGCCGCCGTCAGCCTGTCGAGCGACACCTCCGTGTTGACCGGGGTTGGACGCGATCAGGGCCTCGAACAGATCTTCGCCCGGCAGGTGCTCGCACTCGGTCAACCCGGTGATGTCTTGATCGCGCTGAGCACCAGCGGCAACGCCGCCAACGTGCTGGCCGCCGTCGAGGCCGCGCACGAAAAGGAAATGACCGTGGTCGCCCTGACCGGTCAGGGCGGCGGCGCGATGACCAACGCGCTGGCCGAGACCGACGTGCACATCTGCGTGCCGCACCAGCGCACCGCCCGCATCCTCGAAGTCCACCTGCTGGTCATCCACACCCTGTGTGACGTGATCGACCTGCAACTCCTCGGAGAAACCGACGCATGAGCCACCGCGACCTGATCTTGAACCGAACCCCGATGAACACGAAGAAACTTGCCGATCGCACCGCCCAACGCACCGCCCATCGCACCGCCCGCTCCCTGTGTGGCCTGCTCGCCGGTGCCGGACTGCTGGCCGCGCTGTCGGGCTGCGCGCCGCTGCTGGTCGGCGGTGCCGCGCTGGGCGGCGCGCTGGTCGCCACCGACCGTCGCACCTCGGGCACGCAGCTGGAGGACCAGGGCATCGAGCTGAAGGCTCAGAACCGCATCAGCGACGCGGTGGGCGACAAATCGCGCGTCCGGGTGACCAGCTACGACCGTCAGGTGCTGCTGACCGGCGAGGTCTTCAGCGAGGCCGACAAGGCCACCATCGAGGCCGCCGTCGCCAAGGTCGAGAACGTGCGCAACGTCGTCAACGATCTGGTGGTGGGCTGGCCGGCCTCCGCCGCCGACCGCTCGCGCGACCTGCTGCTGACCACCAAGGTCAAGGCCACGCTGGTCGATGCCAAGGACCTGACGGCCAATGCCTTCACGGTCGTCACCGAACGCGAGACGGTCTACCTGATGGGCAAGGTCACCGAGGCCGAAGCCACCCGCGCGATCGACCTGATCCGCACCATCTCCGGCGTCAAGAAGGTCGTGCGCCTGCTCGACATCATCACGCCCGAGCAACTGGCCGACCGCAAGCCGCGCTGACACCGGGCCAGGGCGGCTGGCGCGGCCAGCAAGGTCAGCGCAGCCGCTTGATCAGGCTGGACGTGTCCCAGCGCTGGCCGCCCATCTGCTGGACGTCGGCATAGAACTGGTCGACCAGCGCGGTGACCGGCAGTCGGGCACCGTTGCGGCGCGCCTCAGCGAGCACCAGACCGAGGTCCTTGCGCATCCAGTCGACCGCGAAGCCGAAGTCGAAGCGGTCGTCCACCATGGTCTTGCCGCGGTTGTCCATCTGCCAGCTCTGGGCCGCGCCCTTGCTGATCACGTCGAGCACCTGGTGCATGTCCAGGCCGGCCTTCTGGCCGAAGGCGATGGCCTCGGACAGGCCTTGCACCAGCCCGGCGATGCAGATCTGGTTGACCATCTTGGCGAGCTGGCCCGCGCCGCTCTCGCCCAGCAGCGTCACGGCCTTCGAGAACGCCATCGCCACCGGCTTGATGGTCTCGAAGGCGGCCGCATCACCCCCGCACATCACCGTCAGCACGCCGTTGACCGCACCGGCCTGACCGCCGGACACGGGCGCGTCGATGAAGGCCACGCCACGCCCGGCCGCCACAGTCGACAGCTCACGGGCGACCTCGGCCGATGCGGTGGTGTGGTCCACAAAGACCGTGCCGGCGGCCATGCCGGCGAGCGCGCCGTCATTGCCCAGCACGACCGAGCGCAGGTCGTCGTCGTTGCCGACGCAGGCGAACACGATCTGCGCGCCCGCGACCGCCTCGCGCGGCGTGGCCGCATGGGTACCGCCGTGTTGCGCGGCCCAGGCGGCCGCCTTGCTGGCGGTGCGGTTGTAGACCGTCACCTGATGACCGGCGGCGGCGAGGTGGCCGGCCATCGGCCCGCCCATCACGCCCAGACCGAGAAAGGCGACGCGTCGCGACGGGGTGGATTCGTAGGTCTTGTTGCTCATGCAGGAAGTTTCCAAAGGAACGGGAATCAGACGATCGACAGGTGCTCGGTGCCCGAGCCGAAGTCGGTGTTGCGTGCGCGGTGGCTCTTGAGCTTGATCTGCAGGCGCAGGTCGTTGACCGAATCGGCGTTGCGCAGGGCGTCCTCGTAGGTGATGTAGTGGCTCTCGTAGAGATCGAACAGCGACTGGTCGAAGGTCTGCATGCCCAGCTCACGGCTCTTCTTCATGATCTCCTTGATCTCGGCCACCTCGCCCTTGAAGATCAGGTCGCCGATCAGCGGCGTGTTCAGCAAGATCTCGACCGCCGCGATGCGGCCGTTGCCTTCCTCGCGCGCCAGCAGGCGCTGGCTGACCATCGCCTTGAGGTTGAGCGACAGGTCCATCAGCAGCTGGCTGCGGCGTTCCTCGGGGAAGAAGTTGACGATGCGGTCGAGCGCCTGGTTGGCGCTGTTGGCATGCAGCGTGGCCAGACACAGGTGGCCAGTCTCCGAGAACGCGACGGCATGCTCCATGGTCTCGCGGTCGCGGATCTCGCCCATCAGGATCACGTCGGGCGCCTGGCGCAGCGTGTTCTTCAGCGCGGCTTCCCAGCCCAGCGTGTCGATGCCGATCTCGCGCTGCGTGACGATGCAGTTCTTGTGCGGGTGCACGAACTCGACAGGGTCCTCGATGGTGATGATGTGGTCATAGGCCACCGTGTTGCGGTGGTCGACCATCGCCGCCAGCGAGGTGCTCTTGCCCGAGCCCGTGGCGCCCACCATGATCACCAGCCCGCGCTTGGTCATCACGATGTCCTTGAGGATGTGCGGCAGCCCCAGCTTGTCGATGCTCGGCAGGTCCTTGGGAATGGTGCGGAAGACCATGCCGACCTGGCCCTGCTGCATGAAGGCGTTGACGCGGAAACGTCCCACGCCCTGCGGCGAGATCGCGAAGTTGCACTCCTTGGTGCGTTCGAACTCGGCCGCCTGCTTGTCGTTCATGACCGAACGTGCCAGCGCCAGCGTGTGCTGGCCCGACAGGGCCTGCGGCGACACCTTGGTGACCTTGCCGTCGACCTTGATGGCCGGCGGGAATTCGGAGGTCAGGAACAGGTCCGAGCCGCCGCGCGAGACCAGCAGGCGCAGCAGGTCGTTGATGAATTTCGATGCCTGGTCGCGTTCCATGCGGGCTCCTGGATCAACCGGGGAAGTTCTCGGGGGTGCGGGCGATCATGCGTGCGTCCGCCGCTGCGACATATCCACGTCGCACCAGATCGGCCAGACACTGGTCCAGCGTCTGCATGCCCTGGGCCTGCCCGGTCTGGATGATCGAGTACATCTGTGCCACCTTGTTCTCGCGGATCAGGTTGCGGATCGCCGGGCTGCCCAACATGATCTCGTGCGCCGCGATGCGGCCGCTGCCGTCGCGGCGCTTGAGCAGCGACTGCGAGATCACCGCGATCAGCGACTCCGACAGCATCGAGCGGACCATCTCCTTCTCGCCAGCCGGGAAGACATCGACCATCCGGTCGATGGTCTTGGCCGCACTGGACGTGTGCAGCGTGCCGAACACCAGGTGGCCGGTCTCGGCGGCGGTCAGCGCCAGCCGGATGGTTTCCAGGTCGCGCAGCTCGCCCACCAGGATCACGTCCGGGTCCTCGCGCAGGGCCGAACGCAGCGCGTTCGAGAAGTTGTGCGTCTGCGTGCCGACCTCGCGCTGGTTGACCAGGCACTTCTTGGATTCGTGCACGAACTCGATCGGGTCCTCGACCGTCAGGATGTGGCCGAACTCGTTCTCGTTGCGATGGTTGACCATCGCCGCCAGCGTCGTGCTCTTGCCCGAGCCGGTCGGGCCGGTCACCAGCACCAGGCCACGCGGCTTGAGCGACAGCTCGGAGAACACCTTCGGGCAAGCCAGTTCCTCCAGCGACAGCACCTTGCTCGGGATGGTGCGGAACACCGCGCCCGCGCCACGGTTCTGGTTGAAGGCATTGACCCGGAAGCGCGCCAGCCCCTGGATCTCGAACGAGAAGTCGCACTCCAGCGTTTCCTCGAAGACCTTGCGCTGGGCGTCGTTCATGACGTCGTAGACCATGTCGTGCACCGCCTTGTGCGGCAGCGGATCGACGTTGAGCCGCCGCACATCGCCGTTCACCCGGATCATCGGCGGCAGGCCCGACGAAAGATGCAGGTCCGAGGCCTTGTTGCGCACCGAAAACGCCAGCAGCTGGGTGATGTCCATGGGGGATATGGGGCCCGCCGCACGATGCGGCAAGTTGGGCCGGAGTTGGTCTAATCCGGACGATTATGCAGACGATCACCTCTCGCTTGGGCACCGTTCGGACCCGCCTTGACCAGGCCTGTCAGCAGGCCGGCCGACCGGTCGCCGACGTGCAGTTGCTGGCTGTCAGCAAGACCCAGCCTGCCGACGCGGTGCGCGCCGCCCACGCCGCCGGCCAGTGCGCCTTTGGCGAGAACTACGTCCAGGAAGCCCTCGACAAGATCGCCGCGCTGGCCGACCTGCGCGCCCAGCTCAGCTGGCATCTGATCGGGCCCTTGCAGAGCAACAAGACACGCGTCGTCGCCGAGGCCTTTGACTGGGTCCACAGCATCGACCGCCTCAAGGTCGCCGAGCGCCTGGCCGAACAGCGTCCCGCCCACCTGCCGCCGCTGAACGTCTGCCTGCAGGTCAACATCAGCGCAGAGGCCAGCAAGAGCGGCGTCGCTGCGGCCGATGTCGCAGCGCTGGCCCGGGCCGTCGACGCCCTGCCTCGCCTGCGCCTGCGCGGCCTGATGGCCATTCCCGAACCGGCCGCCGACCTGGCCGCGCAGCGCATCCCCCACCGCGCCCTGCGCGAGCTGTTCGAGCAGCTGCGCGCCAGCGGCCTGTCACGCCTGGATACCTTGTCGATGGGCATGAGCGCCGACCTGGAGGCGGCGGTGCAAGAAGGCGCAACGGTGGTGCGGGTGGGGACGGCGGTGTTTGGCGGGAGGGCTTGAACCCGCATCAACGCAACGGCGCAGCTGCGGCCAGCGTTCGCTGCGCATCCCGCGACAGGCGCTCGGCAACCAGTTCCAGGAAGAAGAAGCCGAAAGCCGGGTTCTGGAAGTACATCTGCCGAACCTCGTCGTAGCTCAGCATCAGCAGCGTGCCGGCCTGTTCGCAGACCACCGTCTGGGTGCGCCGGTGTTCGCGGGTGATCAGGCCCAGTTCGCCGATCACGTCCCCTTCCGTCAATGCGACATCCGCCTCGACCGCCCGGAAGCGCCCGCCGAGCACGAAGCTGACCTCGTCGGCCGCATCCCCCCGCCGGAACAGCGTCTCGCCGGCCGCCACCTGGCGCGAACGCGAAAACGGCTTGAGCCAGTCGATCGACAGCCTCCCGAGGCTCGCCTCCCGGATCTGCCGGGTCAGCCGCAGCAGCTGCCGCAGCCGCCACACGTTCAGCGGCAACAGCGTCAGGTGCAGCAAGAGCACCGGGTAGACGCTGCCGACCGCCCCATACGAGATGAAGGCCAGGTTCGCGGCGATGCCCGCCATGCGCAGGTGCAGCATGGTCTTCATCGAAAACGTCGCCAAGGTCAGCAGGGCACCGGCGTAGCCGAGGGTGTCGATCCAGGACATGAAAGTGGGCTCCTTGGGCGCGCGGCCGGTTTCCAGACAGGGTCCGCCACGGGGTCAGCGCGCGCAGAGAGCCAGACGGCCGCTCAGATTTCGATCGCCGCCGTGTTCTTGACTTCTTCCATCACCACATAGGTGCGAGTCTCCCGCACACCCGGCAGCGTCCAGATCACGCTGCCGATGAACTCGCGGTAGGCGGCCATGTCGGCAACGCGGGTCTTCAGGAGGTAGTCGAAGCCGCCGGCGACGAGGTGGGCTTCGAGGATCTCGGGGCGGACCTGGACGGCGGCCTTGAAGGTGTCCATGACGTCGTGCACCGTGCGGTCGAGCAGGACTTCGACAAAGACCATCAGCCCGGCGTCGAGCAGCTTGGGGTTGAGCCGGGCCTCGTAGCCGAGCACATAGCCGTCGCGGGTCAGGCGACGCACCCGTTCGAGCACCGCGGTGGGCGACAGGTGCACCGCCTCGGCGAGCTTGAGGTTGGAGATGCGGCCGTCGGTCTGCAGCAGGCGCAGGATCTTGCGATCGGTCTTGTCGAGGTCGGCGATGGTTTTCATGGCTCCCTGTGCATTGGATTTCTTGCGGTGCCGACCACCATCTTTGGCGAAAAATTCAAGGGTGGCAAGCGTACTGTTGCGGCATTCACCAAAGACGCCGAGGTTCGCGATGATCCAGACCCAGCCTTCCCAGAGCCCATTCCAGCCCACGCCAACGGCCCTGTCGCCGCTGGCGGGTGACCGTCTGCCGTCCCCGCTGCGCGACGAGATCGAGCAAGTTCAGCGCCTGCTGGGCGCCCTGACGGGGCCGGCCGCGCAGGCGCCGCTGGCGTGGTCGCGGGTGATGGCCACGGCCGCCCCCTGGGTCGAGGCGGTGCGGCGCCAGCCGGCCCCTTTCTGGGCGCTGGAATCGCTGCTGCACGAATACCCCATCTCCAGCGCCGAAGGCCTGGCGCTGATGCGGCTGGCCGAGGCCTTGCTGCGGGTGCCGGACACGGCCACCGCCATGGCCCTGACCGCTGACCAGCTGGGCCGGGCCGACTTCAGCGCCCATGCGGCCGAACATCAGCGCAGCGGTGCCAGCGCGCACCCGCTGGTCGCGGCGCTGGCGGCACGTTCGCTGGACTTCTCGCGCCGCCTGCTGCCGGAGACCGACGGCGCCGGCCAGCCCGGGCTGCTGGCCCGGCTGGGCGGGCAGACCGTGGTGGCGGCCACCGTGCGCGCCATCCAACTGCTGGGCCGCCAGTTCGTGCTGGGTCAGTCCATCGGCGAGGCCTTGAAGACCGCCCGCGCCGACCGGGCCGAGCACCGCAGCCGCGTGCACAGCTACGACATGCTGGGCGAAGGTGCCCGCACCGACGCCGACGCGCAGCGCTACCTGGCGGCCTACCACGGCGCCATCGCCGCCATCGGCGCACAGGGCCGTGCCGCGTCGCCGGAATCGGCCGACGGCATCTCGATCAAGCTGTCGGCGCTCGATGCCCGCTACGAGGCGGCCCATGCCGACACCGTGGCGCAGCGCCTGCTGCCGCGTGTCATCGGCCTGGTCGACGCGGCCGCGCGGGCCAACATCAACCTGACGCTGGACGCCGAAGAGAGCGAACGCCTGGAGCTGTCGCTGTGGGTGCTGGACGCGCTGGCCGCGCACGCCCGCAGCGCCCATCCGCAGTGGCAGGGCCTGGGCCTGGCGGTGCAGGCCTATCAGACCCGCGCTCTGGACACGGTCGCCGCCGTGATCGCCATCGCCCGCACCCACGGCCGACGCCTGATGGTGCGGCTGGTCAAGGGCGCCTACTGGGACAGCGAGATCAAGCGGGCGCAGGAGCTGGGCCTGGCCGCCTACCCGGTCTGGACCGACAAGCGCCACACGGATCTGAGCTACCTGGCCTGCGCGCAGGCCTTGCTGGCCGCGCCGGACTGCGTCTACCCGCAGTTCGCCACCCACAACGCGGTCACGCTGGCCGCCATCCTGCAAATGGCCCAGCCGGCCGTGGGTGCCGCGCACCCGACCACCCCGCGCTACGAGTTCCAGCGCCTGCACGGCATGGGCGAGGCGGTGCATCGGGAGGTCGAAGCCAGCCTGGCGGGCCGTCCTGACGCGCCGCCGCTGCGCATCTACGCGCCGGTCGGCGAGCACCGCGACCTGCTGGCCTATCTGGTGCGACGGCTGCTGGAGAACGGCGCGAACAGCTCCTTCGTCCACCAGCTGGCCGACCCGACGGTGGACCTGCCGACGCTGCTGGCCTCGCCGCTGCTGCCGCCGGCCCGGTCGACCTTGCCGCTGCCGACGGCGCTGTACGGCGCCGGCCGCGCCAACAGCGCCGGCCGCGATCCGCACATCGCCGCGCATCGGCTGCCGCTGCTGGCGGCGCTCGACGCCTGGCGTCATCGGGGACACGCACGACCGGCCGATGCGAGCCTCGCCGAGGCCGATGCCGCGATGCGCGCACTGGCCCGCTTCCAACCGAGCTGGAACGCCACGCCGCTGGACCACCGCTGCGCCGTGCTGCAACGCGCCGCCGACCAGCTCGAAGCGCGCCTGGACGAGTTCTGCGCACGGCTGGTCCATGAAGGCGGCAAGACCCTCGGTGACGCGGTGGCCGAGGTGCGCGAGGCGATCGACTTCTGCCGCTACTACGCCGAACAGGCGTCGACCCGGCTGGCGCCGCAGGAACTGCCCGGCCCGACCGGCGAGCGCAACACGCTGCGCCTGCATGGCCGAGGCGTGTTCGTCTGCATCAGCCCGTGGAACTTCCCGCTGGCGATCTTTGCCGGCCAGGTGGTCGCGGCCCTGGTCGCCGGCAACACGGTCGCTGCCAAGCCGGCCGAACAGACCCCGGCAGTGGCGGCGGCCTTCGTCGCCCTGCTGCAGGACGCCGGCTTGCCGGAGCAGGCGCTCACCTTGCTGCCGGGCCCGGGCGAGACGGTCGGCGCGGCGCTGGTCGGGCATCCGGCCTGCGGCGGCGTCTGCTTCACCGGTTCGACCGCCGTGGCGCGCGCCATCCACCGCACGCTGGCCGACCGGCCGGGCGCGATCGTGCCGCTGATCGCCGAGACCGGCGGGCTCAACGCGATGGTGGTGGACTCCAGCGCACTGCCCGAGCAGGTCGTCGACGCGGTCGTGCAGAGCGCCTTCCGCAGCGCCGGCCAGCGCTGTTCGGCGCTGCGCCTGCTGTGTGTGCACGAGGAAGTGGCCGACAAGCTGCTGGAGATGCTGGCCGGCGCCATGGCCGAGCTGCGCCTGGGCGATCCGCGCGACGCGGCCAGCAGCTGGGCGGTCGACGTCGGTCCGGTGATCGACGCCGAAGCGCACGCCCACTTGTCGGCCCATGTCGAACGCCTGGACGCCAGCGCCCGGCGCATCGCCCGCACGGCGCTGCCGGCGACGTGTGCAACCACCCACATCGCCCCGGTCGCCTACGAGATTGCGGGCCTGGAGGCGATGCGCGAGGAGGTCTTCGGCCCGGTGCTGCATGTGCTGCGCTGGACCGGCCCGGTCGACGCGCTGGTCGACGGCATCAACGCCATGGGCTACGGCCTGACGCTGGGCGTGCACAGCCGCATCGACGGCCGCGCCCAGCGCATCGCCGACCGCGCCCGCGTCGGCAACGTCTACGTCAACCGCAACATGATCGGCGCGGTGGTCGGCGTCCAGCCCTTCGGCGGCGAAGGCCAGTCCGGCACCGGCCCCAAGGCCGGCGGACCGCACTACCTCTACCGCTTCTGCAGCGAACAGACCTTGACGGTCAACACGGCGGCTGCGGGGGGGAATGCGACCTTGCTGGCGGGGGCGGGGCGATCGGATTGATGGATCGGACTAGCCGTATATTCCTCGGCCGCTGGAGCCCGAGCCATGACGATCGACCCAAACATGAACATCGATGAGGACCGACCTGATGCCATTGCGGTGGTCGACGCTCTCGCAGGCCTGCCCGCCGACTTCCTCGAAGACGGCCGCGAAGATAGCCCGCCTCAGGAGCGTGACGATCTGAGCGGTACCCAGTTTTCCTTGCCAAACCGTATCGACGCACATTCGTACGACTTTTCCAGTCCGTCCACAACCAACCCCAATCCCGAGAGCCGCCGAACATGAGCACCCCCTCCTCCCCCACCCTCGCCTTCATCGGCGGCGGCAACATGGCCAGCGCCATCATCGGCGGGCTGATCCGCGGCGGGACGCCGGTGGGGCGGCTGCTTGTGGTCGAGCCCTGGGACGTGCAGCGCGACAAGCTGCGGGCGGACTTCGGGATCGAGGCGCTGGCAGAGGCCGGGCCGGCGCTGGCGCGGGCCGATGCGTGCGTCTGGGCCGTCAAGCCGCAGAGCTTCAAGGATGCGGCCGGGCCTTGCGCGGCGCATGTCGGCGGGGCGCTGCACCTGTCGGTGATGGCGGGCATCCGCAGCGACGCGATCGCGCAGGCGGCCGGCACCGAGCGGGTCGTGCGCAGCATGCCCAACACGCCGGCGCTGATCGGCATGGGCATCACCGGCCTGTATGCCCGCGCGGCCGTGACGGCGGCGGATCGTGCGCTGGTCGAGCACCTGCTGGCCGCCACCGGCGAGCGGCTGTGGGTGGCGCAGGAGAGCGACCTGGACGCCGTGACCGCGCTGTCGGGGTCCGGTCCGGCCTATGTCTTCCACTTCATCGAGACCATGATGGCGGCGGCCGAGCGCATGGGCCTGGGTGCCGAGGCCGGCAAGCAGCTCGCGATCGCCACGTTTGCCGGCGCGACCGAGCTGGCGCGGCGCAGCCCGGAGACACCGGCAACGCTGCGCGAGCGGGTCACGTCCAAGGGCGGCACGACCTATGCCGCGCTGACATCGATGGACGCCGCTGGCGTGGGCCCGGCCTTCATCGCCGCGATGCTGGCCGCACAGACCCGCGCCCGCGAGCTGGGTGACGAGTTCGGGCGCTGAACGCCTGACAGGCCGGTGCCAGACCGGCCGTACACGGATGAAGTCCACGCCCGGTCGGCATGTCGGCCTTGCATCACGTCGGTGCTCAGGCGCGGGGAGCGGCTCCTACATTGGCCGCTCCACCACGGCAGACCAGCCCGTCACGAGCGGGCCGCACACGACATGTCCCACGCACCCCTGTCCTACATCCACCCGTCCGCCCACAGTCCCTGGAGCACGTATCTGTCTCAGGTCGACCGGGTGCTGCCCTACCTGGGCGACCTGGCCCGCTGGGGCGAGACGCTCAAGCGCCCGAAGCGCGCGCTGATCGTCGACGTGCCCATCGAGATGGACGACGGCAGCGTCCGCCACTTCGAGGGCTACCGGGTTCAGCACAACCTGAGCCGTGGCCCCGGCAAGGGCGGTGTGCGCTACCACCCGGACGTGACGCTGGAAGAGGTGATGGCGCTGTCGGCCTGGATGACGGTCAAGAACGCCGCCGTCAACCTGCCCTACGGCGGCGCCAAGGGCGGCATCCGGGTCGATCCGCGCAGCCTGTCGACCAAGGAACTGGAGCGCATGACGCGGCGCTACACCAGCGAGATCGGCATCATCATCGGCCCGAATCAGGACATCCCGGCGCCGGACGTGGGCACCAACCCGCAGATCATGGCGTGGATGATGGACACCTACTCGATGAACATCGGTGGCTCGGCCAGCGGTGTCGTCACCGGCAAGCCCATCCACCTGGGCGGCTCGCTGGGCCGGGTCAAGGCGACCGGGCGCGGTGTGTTTGTCACCGGCCGCGAGGCGGCACGCCGCATCGGGCTGGACCTCGACGGCGCCAAGGTGATGGTGCAGGGCTTCGGCAACGTCGGCTCGGCGGCGGCCGAGCTGTTCGGCCAGGCCGGCGCCAAGATCGTTGCGGTGCAGGACCACACCGGCACCATCGTCAACCCCAAGGGGCTGGACCTGTCCGAGCTGCTGCCGCTGGTCAAGCGCCAGGGCGGCGTGGCGGGCTTTGCCGGCCACCCGAGTGGCGCCGAACGGATCGACGACGAGGCCTTCTGGGACCTCGATTGCGACGTGCTGATCCCGGCGGCGCTCGAAGGCGTCATCACCCCGGCACGGGTCGAACGGCTGAAGGCGAAGCTGGTGCTCGAAGGCGCCAACGGCCCCACCCTGCCCGAGGCCGATGACGCGCTGGCCGAGCGCGGCGTGCTGGTCGTGCCCGACGTGATCTGCAACGCCGGCGGCGTGACGGTCAGTTATTTCGAGTGGGTGCAGGACTTCTCCAGCTTCTTCTGGAGCGAGGACGAGATCAACCTGCGGCTGGACAAGATCATGGTCGACGCGCTGCGCCGCATCTGGGACACCGCCGACCGCTACCGCATCACGCTGCGCACCGCCACCTTCGCGGTCGCCTGCGAACGCATCCTGATGGCGCGGCAGGAGCGCGGGCTCTACCCGTGATCGGCTGAGACTGACGGGGCACGGGCTTGCGTCTCTTGTCCTGACGCAAGCTGGCGTCTCTTGTCCTGACGCAAGTCCGCGCCCCGGCGCGTCGTCTAAGCTCCGCCGCCTTGCCTGACCGAACGACATGGAGCCCCACGATGACGCTGCTCGCCTGGACCGACGAACTCGCCACCGGCCACGCCGAGATGGACCAGACCCACCGGGAGTTCATCGACCTGCTGGACCGGGTCGAGGCCGTGCGCGGTGCTGACGCGGCCACGCTGCTGCCGGTCTACGACGAGCTGATCGCGCACACCACCGACCACTTCGGCCGCGAGGACGCCTGGATGCAGGCCAACGGCTTCGCTGCCGAGAACTGCCACAGCCTGCAGCACACGCAGGTGCTGACGGTCCTGCACGAGGTGCGCAAGCGCATCGTCGAACAAGGTCAGGTGGAACTGCTGGGCGAGCTGCTGCCCGGCCTGGTCCAGTGGTTCGACGGCCACGCCCGCGCCGCCGATGCCGGCCTGGCCTCGGTGATCGCCGAGGCCGAACAGGCCCGCGCCCAGGCCACTGCCGAAGGTCGCGCCTGCGAACCCGCAGCGGCCATCGCCGGCTGCGGCAGCCTGAGCTGCAGCGACGCCTGAAACGCGAAATCAGGCGGGTTTCCTGCCTGACATCTGGCTGACAAGCGGAAGCGGCAGGACTAGAGTCGAACCCGAACTCGCCGCCTTGCCGCATCCCCTGCCGACCCCGCGCGAGTCCCTTCAGGAGGCCCGCAATGTCGCTGCAGCAGCTCCAGGATTTCAAGCACTGGCACCTTGGCCACCCCCGAGGCCACACGGTCGAGTCCGCCGTCTGCGACGGCATCCTCTGCGCCTGGGTGATGGGCTGGATGGCCCTGCCGGTGATGCTGGTGCTGCAGGAATGGAACTGGCTCCCGCTCTCGCTGGCGAGCCACCTGCTCCCGCTGGGCTACTGGTCGCTGCGACGCCGCCTGCACCGCAGCGGATGGCTGCGCTGTGATTGGCTGCATACGGTGCAGGGGCGCACGGGCCCGCGTTGACAACCATTGCCAAGCCATCCACCATCGGTGCATGAGCACGACCAGCACCATGAACATTGCGCTGCCCGAACCGCTTCGTGCCTACGTGGCCGAGCGGGTCGCGTCCGGCCAATATGGCAACACCAGCGAATACGTCCGGGACCTGATCAGGCGCGACCAGCATGAGCAGGACCTGGCACGCCTGCGTCGCATGCTCGAAGACGGACTGGCCAGCGGTGCCCCACGACCGGACACCGATGAGGACTGGCAGGAGCTCGAAGCCATTGCCCGTGGCGATCTGGCGTGACGGTCTGCGTCTGGCGACCTCGCGCCCGCGAGGACCGCAAGGCCGAGGTGCGGTACTACCGGCTCACAGCAGGCCCTGACGTCGCTGAACGTCTGGTCCGGGCGCTGTCCACGGCCCAACAGATGCTGCTGAGCAACCCCGCGATCGGTTCACCCAGGCTGGGCCAAATGCTCGGCATCACCGGGCTGCGCACGTGGCGCATCGAGGGATACCCGATGAGCTACTGGTACGTCGAGCGACCAGGCGTCGTCGACATTGTTCGCCTGGTCGGCCATCGCCTGGACCCGAGTGGCATCAGCGTGCCAGCCGAGTAGCCGCTTAGAACTTGAACGCCAACCGCAGCCCACCCCAATGCCGCCCGCCGACCTGGATCGGTGCGCTGGCTTCCTTCATCAGCACGTACTGGCCGCCGCCCATGTCGCGGCGGTAGGTCTGGAGCAGGAAGGGGCGCTGGTTGCGGCCGGAGGCGAGGCCGGTGCGGTCGTTGAAGATGCGGCGGTAGCGGCTGTTGGCGGTGTCCCAGGCGAGGTCGCCGCGCTGCGGGTGGCAGTACTTGCGGTTGTGGGTGGCCACGTAGCCGTTGCGGTCGGTGGCGATGCAGAAGACGACCTTGTCGCTCCAGCCCAGCATCGGTTCCTGGATCGACGGCAGCAGGTCATCGGACAAGGCCGTGTGACGGGCGAGGTGCTGCGCCGGGGTGGTGCCGGCGATCGGCTGGTAGTGCTCGTCGAACAGGTCGGCCATCGAGATGCGGCCCTGCGCCACGGCCTGCTCGAAGGCTGCCGAGACACGCCCGGCGGCTTCCTGGACCGCGCGGATGAACGGGGTGTCGACGGTCTCGATGCCGCTGCCAGCCAGGTCGTCGATCAGGCTTTCGGACAGCTTCAGGAAACGGTCGCTGCAGCCCATGGCGTCATCGAGGTTGATCATGGCGGCTTGCATTTCGGCGCCCAGCACGTGGGTCTTGTCGCTCACCGCCGCACAGGTGGTGCGGCTGAGCACGGCGGCCTCGTCGATGCGGGCCACACCGGCCTCGACACGCGCAAAGGCCAGGTGGATGCCACGGGTCGGCGCACGGTCTGGCTCGACCCGGATGTCCTGGGAAAAGGTTTCGATGCGCTCATCGAGCTGCTTCAAGGTGCCCATGATGGTCTTGGACGACGTTTCGACCCGTCCGGCCAGATCCTTCACCGCATCGGCCACGACGCCAAAGCCGCGTCCGGCATCGCCGGCCCGCTTGGCCTCGACCGAGGCGTTGAAGGCCACCAACCGGGTCTGCAAGGCGATCTGGGAGATGTCGCCCGCTGCGGCCGAGACCTGCTGCAGGACGGTGACGATGCCTGCCACCTCGTCGGCCACCTGGCGTGCGACCTCGCGGGCATGGGCCACGGCGGCCAGGCTGGCTTCGGTGGCGCCGCCGATCGCCGTCTGGGCGGCCTGCACGGCATCGAGTTCGAGGTTGAGTTCGCCCAGCGCTTCGACCTGACGAACGACGACCTTCTGGGTGTCCTCGATGGCGCCGCGCGCCTGGGCCGCGTCACGGCCGATCTGCGAGGCCTGGCCGGACAGCCGGCCGATCAGTTCAGGGTCGAGCACCGGCCCGGTCGGCTCGGCCGGTACGGTCGTTTGCAGGTCCGGGTTGGGGTCGCGGTGGCGACCGCGGAAAAAAGCCAGCATCGGCGGTCTCCAGGTATGGACTCGGGACAGGCCGAATCAGGTCGACATCGATGCGCCGCTCACCAGGCGCGCAGCTTGGCGCGCAGGCGGGCGATCGACTGGCTGTGCAGTTGGCAGACCCGAGATTCGGTCACGCCCAGCACGGCCGCGATTTCCTTGAGGTTCATGTCCTGCTCGTAGTACATGCTCATGACGTACTGCTCGCGCTCGGGCAGGTTCTTGATCGCGTCGACCAACGCCTGGCGCATGCGGTGGTCGTTGAGCTGCGCCAGCGGATCGCCGCCCTCGTCGGCCACGTGGCGGTCGAGGTAGTCGTTGTCGCCGTCGTCGCCGCCGATGTCCTCCAGATAGATCAGCTGGGTGCCACGCACCTTGTTGAGCAGGTCCTGGTATTCGGCCAGCGTGACGCCGAGTTCCTTGGCGATCTCGCTTTCCTGCGGCGTGCGGCCCAGGCGCTGTTCGAGGCGGTGCACGGCACCCTCGATGTCACGCTGATGCTTGCGGTTGCCGCGGCTCATCCAGTCGGTGCCGCGCAGCTCGTCGAGCATGGCGCCGCGGATGCGCTGGGTGGCGAAGGTCTCGAACTGCACGCCCTGGCCGCTGTCGAAGCGGCTCAGTGCATCGGTCAGGCCGATCATGCCGACCTGGATCAGGTCGTCGATCTCAACGTTGGCGGGCAGCTTGGCGATCATCTGGTGGGCCAGCCGGCGCACCAGCGGGCTGTACTGCTTGAGCAGCGCGTTGACGTCAAGTTGTCCCTTGGCGGTGTACATGTGGGTCTCCGCGATCAGCTCATCGACAGGCGGGGCGCCGGCAGCGCGCTGCGCAGTCCGGCGTGGTCTTGTTCGCTCGCGGCCAGAACGGCGGCGGCGGCCAGCGCGGCCTCGACCAGGGCCATGAGGGCCCGCGAGGGCACGGCGGTCGGCGGCTCGGCCGGGTCGACCCGGACGCTGCTGTGCTGCACGCCGCCCAGGAACAGGTCGGCGCAATGGGCCAGACGATCGGCGACGGCCTGGGCGCGGGGCGACTCGGGCGGCGCACACAGCAGCAGGTCGTGGCTGAGCCAGTCGGCGCGCTGGGCGAAGACCTTCATGGCGGCATAGGCGTGGGTCATGGCATCGGGTTGGTCATCGCACAGCACGATCGGACGCGGCCGGCTCAGGGCCGCGTCGCCACGGCCGAACAAGCGGGCGATCTCGGTGGCGCTGGCATGCACCAGCACGACCTGCACCTGCGGCGCGGCGTCGACCACGGCATCGAGGAAGCCGCGGGTCGAACCCCGGCTGTCGACCCAACGCACCGGCAGGCCACGGGCGGCGAGGTAGTGCACGCGCTTGGACAAGGGCTCGATGCCCTCGGCAAGGTCGAAGCTGGCAAGCTCCTCGGGCGGCGCGCCGCGCTCGGAGGCATCGACCAGCAGCGTGTCCAGCTCCATCAGTTCAAGCGCGCTGCACAGGCGTTCGATCAGCACGCCACCGTGGGCGATGAAGGGGTTGGAGACGACCGGGATGAAGCGCAGCGAGCGTTGCGAGAACAAGCGGCGCAGGCCGTCGGCCTGGTCGGCCGGGTGGTTGCGGCGCAGGCCGGGTTGACCCAGCAGCGTGTCGATCGACGGTGCGGCGGCGTGCTGGATCTTGCTGGCCATGGTGCTGTGCGTCCGGTGCAGGCGAGACGTGACGGGGCGGGTCGACGGGCGGCGAGCGGCGCTCATCAGGCGTCGCTGCGGCCGCTGCGGCCGGCGCTCGGCGCGGCCGACGAGCGGCTGCTGCGGCGCGGTGCGGGCGGTGCCGGCGGGGTGGCGAACAGCAAGTTGACGTCGTTGGCATCGAGCCGCCAGGCCTGCGTGCCGCTGTTGCGCAGCGCGCGCTGCATCAGCGCATGGGCGGTCAGGCGATGCCAGTCTTCCGGCACGCGCTGGCCGTTGGCGACGGCGACGACCTTCAGGCGGTGGCGGATCAGCGCGTCCAGCGCCGGGCCGAGCTTGACGGCCTCGTCCACCTTGGACAGCACGATGCCCTTGGCCTGCGTGGCCTTGTAGGCGATCAGCACGTCCTCGATGGTCTCGCCCTGCGCAGCGGCATTGACCACCAGCAGGCGCTTGATCGAGCGGTGCGACAGCATCTCCAGCAGCTCGCGGGTGCGCGAGTCGCGCTGGGCCAGGCCGGCGGTGTCGATCAGCACCATCTTCTTGGACGACAGCAGGTCGAGCAGGTCTTCCAGCGCGACGCGGTCATGCGCGGTGTGGACCGGCACGCCGAGGATGCGGCCATAGGCGCGCAGTTGCTCATGGGCGCCAAGCCGGTAGGCGTCCAGCGTGATCAGGCCGAGGTTGGCCGCGCCGTGGCGGGTGGCGAAGGCGGCGGCGAGCTTGGCGGTCGACGTGGTCTTGCCCACGCCGGTCGAGCCGACCAGTGCGAACACGCCGCCCTGGTCCTCGATGGCCGGATCGGCCTCGCCGGTGACCAGGTTGCGCTGCAGGATGTCGGTGGCCCAGGCGGCCTCGTCGGCTACCTCGTCACCGAGGCCGTCGACCAGCTTGCGGATCAGGGCCGGCGAGAAGCCGCAGTCGATCAGGCGGGCGGTCAGCTGGGCCTGCTTCGGGCTCTTCTGCAGGCGCTCCATGAAGGCCAGCGCGCCGAAGCGTTCCTCGATCAGGCCCTTCATGGCGCGCAGCTCGCTCATCATGGCGTGGTCGGCCGCACCGCTGCGGCTGGCGCTGCTGCTGTTGCTGTTGCGGCGGTCGCTGCCGTGCAGCGCATCGAGTTCGGCCGGCGTGGTCAGGCCACTGCCGAGTTCCGAGTCCAGCACGGGCTGGACCGGGCGGCTGCGGCGCGACGGGGCCGCCTGCTGGGCGTGCGGCTCCTGGCGCGGCGGCGCGGACGTTTGTTTTTGCTGGGCGATGCGGGCCGCACGCTCGGCCTGCAACAGGCCTTCGTGCATCACGCCGCCATTGACGCCGGCAGACTGCGGCGAGACCAGCTCGGCATAGGTCGGCAGGTGCTCGGGCGGCGCGTCGCGGCGGGCCAGGCGCTGTTCGATCGCCTCGGGCGAGACAGGCACCGGCTGCATCGCCTGGGCGCGCATCTCGGCCTGGCGCTTCTTGAGCATGCGCTCGCGCACATAGTCCTGGAAGGACAGCGTGCTCATCGCCAGCTGGCCGACGTCTTCCTGCACCGGCTGTTCCGGACGGGCCTGCGGGACCTGCTGTTCGGCCCGGTCGCGCAAGGTGTGACGGGACGGCGCGGGCGCTGCCGCACGCGGGGCCAGCGGCGCCGGGCGGCTCACGCCAGCGGCGACGCCTTCACCGAAGCGCTCGATCTGCTCGACGCTCTCGGGCGGCATGGCCAGGATCTCGACCCCTTCGGTGCAGGGCTTGGTGGACAGCACGACCGCGTTGTCGCCAAAGGCCTGACGGACCTTCTGCATCGCCTCGCGGGAGTTGCGCCCGACGAATCGCTTGACGTTCATGCTGCCTCCTGCCGGGCCGACTCAGGGAAGGCGGCGCCGTCCCCGTGGGTGTGCAAACCGATGTGGGCGTGCGGGGTCATGCGTTCGCTCCGATGATCGAGCCGATGCGGATCGAGTGGGTGTCCGGGATCTCGCTGTGGCCCAGCACGCGCAGCCGGGGGGCGGCGCGCTTGAGCAGACGGGCCACCTGCGAGCGGATCGAGTCCGGCACCAGCAGGCAGGCCGGGTGGCCAAGGTCTTCCTGGCGGCGCGCCGCATCGGCGGCACCGCGCGAGAGGTGGTCGGCGACGCCCGGATCGAGCACCGCGCCATGCGGCGAGTTGAGGGCCTGCGACAGCAGACGCTCCAGCTCGGGCTCGATGGCGATGACGTCCAGCTCGCGCAAGCTGCCGTAGATCTGCTGCACGATGGCCGGGGCCAGCGCGATGCGCAGGCGGCGGGCCAGCTCGGTCGGGTCGGTCGCCTGGCCGGCGTGTTCGGCCAGCGCCTCGATGATCGAGCGCATGTCGCGGATGTGCACGCCCTCTTCCAGCAGCAGCTGGAGGATCTTTTGCAGGGGGGCGATGGCGATCATCTTGGGAACCACGTCTTCGATCAGTTTGGGCGCCAGCTTGGTCACATGCTCGACCAGGGCCTGGGTCTCGGTGCGGCCCAGCAGACGGGCCGCGTTCATCTGCATCAAGTGTGAGAGATGGGTCGCCACGACGGTCGAGGAATCAACCACCGTGTACCCCGCCATTTGGGCGCTTTCGCGCTGACGCTCGTCGATCCAGGTGGCGGGCAATCCGAAGGCCGGATCGGTGGTCGTCGGCCCCTGCAAGGCCAGCGAGGCATGGCCCGGGTTGATCGCCAGGTGCATGCCGGGGAAGGCCTCGCCCTCGCCGATCACCGCGCCGCGCAGCGTGATGCGGTACATGCTGGGCTTGAGTTCGAGGTTGTCGCGGATGTGCACGGCCGGCGGCAGGAAGCCGACCTCCTGGGCGAACTTCTTGCGCACCCCGCGGATGCGGTTGAGCAGGTCGCCGCCACGGCCCTTGTCGACCAGCGCGATCAGGCGGTAGCCGACCTCCATGCCCAGGGTGTCAACCGGCTGCAGATCGTCCCAGCTGGCCTCGGCGTTGGGGTTGGCCGGCGGCGGCGCGGCCTCGGCCGGTGGTGGTGTGGCGCGGGCCCGCTCGGCTTCCTTGAACATCCAGCGCGACAACGCCGCCAGGCCGCCACCGATCATCAGGAAGACCAGGTGCGGCATGCCCGGGATGACGCCCAGCAGCGTGATCACGCCGGCCACGATGGCCACCGAATGTGGCGAGCGGAACATCTGGCCGACGATCTGGTTGCCGACGTCCTGGTCCTTGCCCACCCGCGAGACCACCATCGCCGACGCGACCGAGATCAGCAGCGCCGGGATCTGCGCGACCAGCGCATCACCGACGGCCAGCAGGATGTAGCTGCTGGCCGCCTCGCCAGCGCCAAGGCCGTGCTGGACCATGCCGATGATGAAGCCGCCGATGATGTTGATGAACAGGATCAGGATGCCTGCGATGGCGTCGCCGCGCACGAACTTGCTGGCACCGTCCATGGAGCCGAAGAACTCTGCCTCTTCCTGCACCTCGACGCGGCGGCGCTTGGCCTCCTTCTCGTCGATGTTGCCGGCGTTCAGGTCGGCATCGATCGCCATCTGCTTGCCGGGCATCGCGTCCAGCGTGAAGCGCGCGCCGACCTCGGCGATGCGTTCCGCACCCTTGGTGATGACGACAAAGTTGATGACCACCAGGATCGCGAAGACGATCAGGCCGACCGCAAAGTTGCCGCCGATCAGGAAGTGGCCAAAGCTCTCGATCACCGCGCCGGCCGCGCCCGGGCCGGTGTGGCCCTCCATCAGCACGACCCGGCTGGAGGCCACGTTCAGCGACAGCCGCAACAGCGTGGTCAGCAGCAGCACCGTCGGGAAGGCCGAGAAGTCCAGCGGCTTGATCATGTAGGACGCCACCAGCATCACCATCAGCGCGGTGGCGATGTTGAAGGTGAAGAACAGGTCGAGCGCGAAGGCCGGCAGCGGCAGCACCATCATCGCCAGCACGAGGATGATCAGCAGCGGCGCGGCCATGCCCTTGATGGCGGCCGAGTTGGCGCCGAAGGCCCGCTGCAGCGGGGCCAGGAACGGCAGGGCGTTGTCGAGCTTCATCAGGCTTGCACGGTCTTGACGTGATGGGGATCGAGCTCAGGCGGCACGGCGATCGCCGGCAGGTCGGCCGGCCAGGGCGCCCGGCCCGACAGGGCGGCGCGCAGCTGGAACACATGGGCCAGCACCTGGGCCACGGCGCTGTAGAGCGCGTAGGGAATCTCGCGGTCGACCTCGCCGTGTGTGTAGAGCGCCCGCGCCAGCGGCGGGGCCTGCAGCACAGGCACCTTGGCCTCGCGGGCCAGGTCGCGGATCTTCAGCGCCATCAGGTCGGCGCCCTTGGCGACGATGCGCGGCGCGGCCTGCTTGCCGTCCTCGTACTTGAGCGCCACCGCATAGTGGGTCGGGTTCATCACGACCAGGTCGGCGCTGGGAACAGCGGCCAGCATGCGGCGGCGCGAGACCTCGCGCATGCGCTGGCGCAGGCGGCCCTTCAGCTCGGGGCTGCCTTCTTGCTGCTTGTGCTCTTCCTTGACCTCCTGCAGGCTCATCTTGAGCTGCGACTGGTGCATGAAGCGCTGCAGCGGCACATCGACGGCGGCGAACACGGCCAGCACCAGCAGCAGCAGCCACAGGCCCGAGGCGACCCGATCGCCCGCAGCGGCAAAGGCCGCCGGCAGCGGCATGGCCTGGGTCAGCGCGAAGTCCTCGATGTGGTTCCAGAGGTAGGACGCACCGATCACGCCCAACAGCAGCGCCAGCAGGCAGGCCTTGAGCATGTCGCCCAGCTGGGCCTTGGAGACGATGCGGCCCAGTCCGGTCAGCGGGTTGAGCTTGGAGAACTTCGGCATCAGCGGCTGGAGCGTGAAGTTCCAGCCGCCCGAGATCACCGCAGCGGCCAGCGCCACCAGCGCGGTCACGCCGCCCAGCCCGAGCGCGATCAGCAAGGCCGGCGCGATCAGCTGGCCCAGGCGCTCTTGCATCATGCGCGGCTGCACCACGGCGTTGACGTCAAAACGCAGACCGGCGGCCAGCAGGTCACGCAGCCACTGCGTGAGCATCGGCGAGGCCAGCATCACCAGCGACAGCCCGGCGGCGATCACCGCGAAGTGACCCAGGTCGCGGGAACGGGCGACCTGGCCTTCCTCGCGCGCCTTCTTCAGGCGCTGCTCGGTTGCTGGCAGTTGTTTGTCTTGTGCGCTGTCGGCCATGAACGGTCCACTCCGGGTACCGGCCGATTGTTCTCAGCGCGCGGGAAAACTTGAGCGCGAAAAGCGCCGTGAAAACAGCGCTTTAGCGGCGCGGCAGGGCCCCGTCCAGCCACAGGTCGGCCAGCATCTCGGCCTTCCAGCGCTCGGCCGGCTCGACGCCGGTGATGCGGTCCGTGCCACGGGCCAGGTCGATGGTCTCGGGCGTGATCGGCAGGTCCGACTTGCTGGAGAAGAACACCTTGACGCGCGGCATCAGCAGCGAGGCCTCGTTGGCCTCCAGCACCACGCCGATGCGGCCCGATTCGAGCTTCACCACCGTGCCGATCGGGTAGATGCCCACCGTCTTGACGAAGGCCTGGAAGATGGCCGGGTCGAAATGGCCCTTCCACTGCGCCATCTGGCGCACCGCCTCGCCCGGGTCCCAGGCGCCCTTGTAGGGACGCACCGAGGTGACGGCGTCATAGACGTCGCAGACCGCGCCCATGCGGGCATGCAGGCTGATCTGGTTCGCCTTGAGCCCCTTGGGGTAGCCCGCGCCGTCGACCTTCTCGTGGTGGTGCAGGCAGACGTCCAGCGCCATGGCCGGCGCCGAGCCGGCGGCGACCAGCATCTCGTGGCCCCAGACCGGGTGCATCTTCATGATGCGGAATTCGTCGTCGCTCAGGCGGCCGTTCTTGTTGAGGATGGCCAGCGGGATGCGCGCCTTGCCCATGTCGTGCAGCAGGCCCGCGAGGCCGGCCACGCGGACCTCGTCATCGCTCAGCTTGAGCGTGCGCGCCAACGCCACCATCAATGTGCAGACGGCGACCGAGTGCAGGTAGGTGTATTCGTCCTGCGTCTTCAGGCGGACCAGGCTGGTCAGTGCCGCGTGGTTGCGGGTGACCGAGCCGATGATGTCGTCGACCAGCGGCATGCAGCCGTCGACCTGCAGCACGCGGCCCATGCGGGCGTCGGCGTAGAGGCTCTCGACCTGCTGCTTGGCCAGATCGACGATGCGGGCGGCGCGGCCATATTCGTCGGCGGCGCGGCAGGGCGTCAGGGATTCGGTCGCGGCAACCGCAGGTCTCGGCGCGGTCGGCGGCAGGCGGGTGGGGGCCTCGGCGACCTCCTCCAGTTCACGCTCGACCTGCACGGCGACCTCGTCCTCGGTCAGCCCGCCCTCGACGTCGTGGCCGCGCGAGATGTCGATCCAGACCTCGCCGATGCCACATTCGCGCACACGGCGCAGGTCCTCGGGGTCCTGCAGCAGGAACTTCTTGCGCCAGAAGGGATGGTCCATCCACGAGCCGCACAGCTCATGCAGGAACATGCCCAGCCGGAGCTGGTCGACGGAAATGCGCTTGAGCATCGGGGAGGCGGTGGCGGACGGTGGACGGCGGTGCCGGGCAAGCACTTCGTCCAGTATCGACCGCGTCGACGCCGACCTGAGCGTTTCCAGCACGGCCGGTGGGACGGATGCCGAATATGTCCGCCCCTCAGGCGTGAAAAAGCCCGGACGGTGCCGGGCTTGTTCAGGCGCGCTGGTCGCGCGTTCAGCGGAACTTGGCGTTGGGCTTGACCGACAGTTCGGCCGGCAGCGACGACAGGTACTTGGCGATGGCCTTCAGTTCGGTGTCCTTGAACTGCTTGACCTGGCCACCCATGATCGCGTTGGCGCGACCGACGTTGGCATTGCCCTCGATCTTGTAGGACCGCAGCGCGGCGTACAGGTAGTCGGCGGGCTGGCCTGCCAGCTTCGGGATCGAGTTCGGATCGGCCGGCTTGTTGTAGTTGTCGCCGTGGCAACCGGCGCAAGCGCCCTTGGTCAGCAATTCGGCAACCGCGCCCGAGGGCTGGGCCGCAGCCGCCACCGCAGCGCCTTCCCCGTGCGAGGCGTAGAAGGCGGCCAGATCGGCCTTGTCCTGTTCGGTCAGCGAGCCGGCGATGCCGCGCATCGTGGGGTGCTTGCGATCGCCCTTCTGGTAGGCGTTCAGGGCCGAGACGATGTAGCCGGGGGTCTGGCCGGAAATCATCGGCACCTGGTAGACCTCGGGGAAGCTGGCGCGGTAGCCCGGGATGCCGTGGCAGCCGATGCACATGGCAGCCTTGGTCTGGCCGGCGGCCACATCACCCTTGACGTCCTGGGCCTGGGCGGTCGAGACACCGCCGACCAAGGTCAGCGTCGCGAAAGTCACCGCCCGAAGGACAGCGTGCGCAGAGAGCAAATTCTTCATGGGGTGTGCTTGATGCCGGTCATTGATACCAACCCGCAATTATAGGAAGGCCCCACCGGTCGTCACGTCCGGCCCGGTCCGGGCCGCCGACGGGCGATGCCTAGGCACCACACTGAGGCTTGCCTTGCGACGCCGGAGCAGGGTTGATCCGGGTGTCCGGGCGGCGGTCGAAGCAGGCTGGACGGCATCCCCCTGGCGCCGATTTTCAGCACAATCAACGCCACGAATCGGATCGGGCCCGGCCATGCATCCGCTCTTCGCCCCCTCCCACGACCGGCACGCACGAGATGACCCTGACCGAACTGCGCTACATCGTCGCCGTGGCCCGCGAGCGCCATTTCGGCCGCGCCGCCGAGGCCTGCTTCGTCTCGCAGCCGACGCTGTCGGTGGCGATCAAGAAGCTGGAAGAGGAGCTTGAGGTCAAGCTGTTCGAACGCGGCGGCAGCGAGGTCAGCGTGACGCCGCTGGGCGAGGAGATCGTGCGACAAGCGCAGGCCACGCTGGAGAACGCCGCCTCGATCAAGGAGATCGCCCGGCGCGGCAAGGACCCGCTGGCCGGCCCGCTGCGGCTGGGCGTGATCTACACCATCGGTCCCTACCTGCTGCCTGACCTGGTGCGCAAGGCCATCGAGCGGGTGCCGCAGATGCCGCTGATGCTGCAGGAAAACTTCACCGTGCGCCTGCTGGAGATGCTGCGCACCGGCGAGCTGGACTGCGCCATCCTCGCGGAGCCCTTCCCCGACACCGGCCTGGCGATCGCGCCGCTCTACGACGAGCCCTTCGTCATCGCCATGCCCGAGAAGCACCCGCTGGCCTCCCGCAGCGCGATCAGCTCGACCGAGCTCAAGCAGGAGACCATGCTGCTGCTGGGCACCGGCCACTGCTTTCGCGACCATGTGCTGGAGGTCTGCCCCGAGTTCGCCCGCTTCGCCAGCGACGCCGAAGGCATCCGCAAGAGCTTCGAGGGCTCGTCGCTGGAGACCATCAAGCACATGGTCGCCTCGGGCATGGGCATCACCGTGGTGCCGCGCCTGTCGATCCCGCGCAGCGGCCACTCCGACAGCCCGCCCCTGATCCATTACGTGCCGTTCAGCGATCCGGTGCCGACCCGCAGGGTCGTGCTGGCCTGGCGCCGCACCTTCACCCGCTATGAGGCGATCGCGGCCCTGCGCAACGCGATCTATGCCTGCGAGCTGGCGGGTGCCAAGCGGCTGACGGACTGAGGCAAGGCTCACGCCTGGCGCCCCGGCGTCGGGCGGCGGGCTCAAGTGCCGGACGGCGCGGCCGAAACTGCGGAATCGGCCGTTCCACCTCCTGGGCGGCGTCGAGCCCGCCATGCCAGAGACCAAGACCCCGTCCCGCAAGAGTTCCAGCCCCGCCGCCGATGCCGTCACGCGCCCGGGCGGCACGGGCGAGCGTCGTCGACCGCAGCGCAGGGCTGAGGTCCGTCCGGTGCGCTCGGCACGGGCAGAAAGCGAACAGCGCGCCAGCGCCGAACTGCTGCGCCAGCGCCAGTTCGACGCCCTGCAGCGCCATCTGCCGACCGCCGTTGGCGCCAGCCTGGTGATCACGCTGCTGCTGGCGGCCTTCGGGCCACGGGCAGCGATCGAGCCGAGCGTCTGGCTGTGGGCCCTGCTGGTGACGGCCATGGAGCTGGCCTTGGCGCAGTTCTGGTGGCGCGGCCGCCGTGAACCCCGTCGCCGCGTCGGCGCGGATGTGCTGCGTCGGCTGAGCGTCGGCGCCGGCCTCTACGGCCTGGTGTGGGGCCTGATGCCCGGCTGGATGCTGGTGCAGTCCGGCGGCGACCGCAGCCTGGTGACGGCCGGACTGATCGGCCTGTGCGCCATCGGCGCGGTCACGCTGGCCAGCGTGCCGGTGGCCGCCTGGGCCTTCCTGGGTGGCCTGAGCGCGGCGCTGCTGGTGATGCAGGGGCTCTATCCCGGCGCCTTCGACGGCATCGGCCTGTTGCTGTGGGTGGGTTGCATCGCCGTGCTGGCCAGCACGGTGCGCTGGACCGCGTCGAGCCTGCAGGCGCGCGTGCGCGCCGAGCACCTGGCCGAACAACAGGGCCAGCTGATCAGCCTGCTGCTGCGCGACTTCGAGGACCAGGGCGCCGACGTGCTCTGGGAGATCGACGCCAGCGGCCGGCTGCAGCGGGTTACGCGACGCCTGGCGGGCGCGCTCGGCCTGCCTCTGTCGGAACTGAACCGCCGCCCGCTGCTGGGCGTGATCCAGCAGCTCCAGCGCGACCTGCCGGACGGCGAACGGGAATCGCGCGGGCTGCTGCAGCAATGCCTCACCGAGGGCCGCCCGTTCCGCGACCTCCTGGTGCCGCTGCAGGTCCGCGGCCAGTCCTGCTGGTGGTCGCTGACGGCCAAGCCGCTGACCGACGAGGACGGCTCGACACTCGGCTGGCGCGGCGTCGCCCGCGACGTCACCCAGGCCCGATTGGCCGATCGCCGGCTGTCCTGGCTGGCCCATTTCGACACCCTGACAGGCCTGACCAACCGGGCCCACTTCCGCGTCCTGCTCGAAGGCGCCATCCAGCGTTTGCGGCCGGGTGGCGCCCGTGGCAGTGGTGCCGGTGGCGGCGCGGTCCTGTGCATGGACCTGGACAACTTCAAGGTCATCAACGACACCCATGGCCACCCGGCCGGCGATGCGCTGCTGGCCGAGGTCGGCCAACGGCTGCGCCGCAGCCTGCCGCGAGACGCGGTCGTGGCGCGCCTGGGTGGCGATGAGTTTGCGGTGCTGCTGGAAGGCCTGGTCGACGAAGCGCCGATCATGGCCGTGGCACAGCGACTGCTCGACGGCCTGGCCGAGCCCGTCCAGGCCCAGTCCACCCAGGTGCCGGTGCGCATGAGCATCGGCATCTCGCGCTTCCCGGCCGATGGCCTGGTCGTCGACGAACTCCTGCAGAACGCCGACCTGGCGCTCTACGACGCCAAGGCGAATGCGCCCGGCTCCGCGCGCTTCTACGTGCAGCGTCTGGGCGAACAGGTGCGCCGGCGCCAGATCATGGAGCGGGACCTGCGCGACGCGATCGACCAAGGTCAGCTCTCGCTCGCCTTCCAGCCAAAGATCGACCTGAGCAGCTGGCGGGTGACCGGGTTCGAGGCCCTGATGCGCTGGCGTCATCCCGAGCACGGCAACATCCCGCCGGGCGAGTTCATCCCGATCGCCGAGGACTGCGGCCTGATCCCGTCGCTGGGCGAGTGGGCCTTGAACGAGGCCTGCCGCTGCGCCACGCGCTGGCCCGCCGAGCTGACGCTGGCGGTCAACCTGTCGCCGGTCCAGCTGATGGCGCAGAACATCGTCGGACTGGTGCAGGCCGCACTCACCAGCAGTGGCCTGCAGGCACAGCGCCTGGAGCTGGAGATCACCGAATCGGTCTTCATCCAGGAGAACAGGACCACCGTGCGCCAGCTGCGCGCGCTGCACGACCTGGGCGTGCGCATCGCGCTGGACGACTTCGGCACCGGTTATTCGTCGCTGGCCTACCTGCGCCGCTTCCCCTTCGACACGCTCAAGATCGACCGCGCCTTCGTGCGCGAGCTGCTGGTCAGCCGCGACGCCCGCGCGATCGTGCGCAACATCGTCGCGCTGGCCAAGTCGCTGCGCATGACGACGGTGGCCGAAGGCGTCGAGGAACCGGCCCAGGTGCTGGTGCTCGACGGCGAAGGCTGTGACCAGATCCAGGGCTTCCTGGCCGCACGGCCCATGCCCGCCGAAGACATCCGCGCCTTCCTGCGCAACTGGCGAGAACAGCGGCCTGACGTGCCGACCGGTTTCCAGCCCGGCGTGACCGACGTCATGCCGATTCCCTGGGACGAAAGCCTGCCCAGCCCGGCCACCCCGTCAAGACGGGGACCGGCCATGCCGGCCACGGCTGCCGGGGTCGGCCTGGTGACGTCGCCGATGTCACTGGGCTGAGTCGACGGCCGTCATGGCGTGCGAGCAGGCTGCTGAGGCCAGCCGCTGAAGCTGGCCACACCGGCCGGCCGATAATTTCTCGCCATGGACCTCGCCGCACCGCCCAGTTCCCGCCTTGCCCTCTACCTTGACCTGATCCGCTGGAACCGCCCGGCCGGCTGGCTGCTGCTGCTGTGGCCGACGCTGGCCGCGCTGTGGCTGGCGGCGGGCGGCTTCCCCGGCTGGCACCTGCTGGCGGTGTTCACGCTCGGGACCATCCTGATGCGCAGCGCTGGCTGCTGCGTCAACGACGTGGCCGACCGCGAGTTCGACCGCCACGTCAAGCGCACGGCGCAGCGTCCGGTCACACGCGGCGCGCTGTCGGTGCGCGAGGCCTTGGCCGTCGGCGCGGTGCTGGCACTGCTGGCCTTCGGCCTGGTGCTGACAACCAACGCGGCCACCATCGCCTGGTCCTTCGCGGCGCTGGCCGTCGCGCTGATCTATCCCTACGCCAAGCGCCATGTCGCGATGCCGCAGGCCGTCCTCGGCGTGGCCTTCAGCTTCGGCATCCCGATGGCCTTTGCCGCCGTGCGCGGCGAGGTCCCGCTGCTGGCCTGGGGCCTGCTGCTGGGCAACCTGTTCTGGGTGCTGGCCTACGACACCGAATACGCCATGGTCGACCGCGACGACGACCTGCGCATCGGCATCCAGACCTCGGCGATCACGCTGGGCCGCTTCGACGTGGTCGGCGTGATGGCCTTCTATGCCGTGCACCTGCTGAGCTGGGGCTGGATGGGCCTGTCGCAGGGACTCGGCGCGGTCTACCTGGCCGGGCTGGCGGTGGCCGGCGGGCAGGCGGTCTGGCACTTCGGCTTGATCCGGGCGCGCAGCCGTGACGGCTGCTTCCGCGCCTTCCGCGCCAACCACTGGCTCGGCTTCGCGGTGTTCGCGGGCGTGGCCCTGTCCTACGCCGTCTGACGCGGCGCGCGGCCGATCAGCCGCCGCGCCATGCGCAGCGCGGCGACCAGGCTGGCCGGGTCGGCGATGCCGCGTCCGGCGATGTCGAAGGCGGTGCCGTGGTCCGGGCTGGTGCGCACGAAGGGCAGGCCCAGCGTGACATTGACGCCCTCGTCCAGACCGAGGTACTTCACGGGGATCAGGCCCTGGTCGTGGTACATCGCCAGCACCAGATCAAACTCGCCCTGGCGGGCCCGCATGAAGACGGTGTCGGGCGCATGGGGCCCGCTGGCATCGATGCCTTCGGCCCGCGCGGCGGCGATGGCCGGCGCGATGGTCTCGATCTCCTCGCGGCCGAAAAGCCCGCCCTCGCCCGCATGCGGGTTGAGGCCCGCCACCGCGATGCGCGGCCTGGCCTGACCCCAGGCCGCCGCGCTGCGATGGGCGATCCGCAAGGTGTCGAGCACCGCCTGGAACGTGACGCGGTCGATGGCCTCGCGCAAGGCGCAATGCACCGTCACCAGCACAGTCTTGAGGTGTTCATTGGCCAGCATCATGCGCACGTCGGCCGGCTGGCCCGGCGCGCCGGCCAGCTCGGCCAGCAGCTCGGTGTGACCCGGGTGGTGCTCGCCCGCAGCGGCCAGCGCTTCCTTGTGCAGGGGCGCCGTCACCAGTGCCGCGCCCTGCCCGGCCTGGATCGCCGCTGCGGCCTGGCGCACGGCCGCCGCCGCCGCCCGGCCCGCATCGGCATGGACCTCGCCGACGGTCAGCGCCAACAGGTCGGACGACAGGCCCTGCAGCGGCCAGACCGCCAGCGCACCCGGCGGCAACGCGTGGACATCGGCCAGCGAACCCACCTGCACGAGGGGCAGGCGCGGACCGTCGTCGCGTGCGTCCGGGTGCTGCGCACGCCGCACGAAGCCGGCCGCGCGCCGCAGCACGGCCACATCCCCCACGACGACGGCGTCATGCAATTCGCCGCGCCACGCCGCCGCGACGATCGTCTCGGGCCCGATGCCGCAGGGATCGCCCATCGAGACGAGCAAGGGAAGGTCGCAACGGTTGGTGTTCGGAGGCATGGGCAGGCGTGTCAGCACGGCAGGTTCGCGGCCATTGTCGATGCCCGCGCACGAGACTTGCGTCACAGGTCGATTGCTACACTGAACCCATGCAATGGCTCGACAACATCACCTGGACCGCCGACGGCCTGGTGCCCGTGATTGCCCAGGAATGGCACAGCAACGACGTGCTGATGTTCGCGTGGATGAACCGCGAAGCCCTGGCCCTGACCGCCGAACGCGGCGTGGCGGTCTACTTCAGCCGCTCGCGCAACCGGCTCTGGCACAAGGGCGAGGAATCGGGCCATGTGCAGAAGGTCCACGAGATCCGCCTGGACTGCGACAACGACGTCGTGCTGCTGCGCGTCGAGCAGCTCGGCCACGAGCCCGGCATCGCCTGCCACACCGGCCGCCACTCCTGCTTCTTCCAGCGCCTCGACGGCGACCAGTGGGTCAGCGTCGAACCGGTCCTGAAGGACCCGGCCACGATCTACCGCGCATGACGAACCCTTCGAATCCATCGGCTCCCGACAGCAGCGACAGCAGCGACACCCTGCGCGCCCTCGCCGCCGTGATCGCCGAGCGCCGCGCCGCCGATCCGAGCAAGAGCTACGTCGCCAAGCTGGTCCACAAGGGCCTGGACAGCATGCTCAAGAAGGTCGGCGAGGAAGCCACCGAGCTGGTCATCGCCGCCAAGGATGGTGACCGCGAGCAGATCGTCTACGAGGCCGCCGACCTGTGGTTCCACAGCCTGATCGTGCTGTCGCAGTTCGGCCTCGGCCCGGACGACGTGCTGGCCGAGCTGCGCCGCCGCGAAGGCCTGTCCGGCCTGCAGGAATTTGCCCAGCGCAAGCCGTCCTGAACCTTCCGATCCCTCCCGCCAGACCCACCCGCGATGAGCCACGACCCGAACTGCCTGTTCTGCAAGATCGCCGCCGGCCAGATTCCTGCAGCCAAGGTGTACGAAGACGACGAGTTGCTCGCCTTCAAGGACATCCATCCCGCCGCGCCGGTGCACCTGCTGGTCATCCCCAAGGCGCACATCGCGAGCCTGGCCGATGCCGATGCGAGCCACGCCCCGCTGCTGGGCCGCATGCTCGCGCTGGCGCCGAAGCTGGCGCTTGAACAGGGGGCGAGCAACGGCTTTCGCGTCGTCATCAACACCGGTCACGACGGCGGGCAGGAGATCCACCACCTGCACCTGCACGTGATGGGTGGCCCGCGCCCGTGGAAACACGGTTGAACCCCTGCGCCGGGATTGCCTCTGACACGGGGGCCACACAAGCCCCCGTCTAGAATCTTTTTGAACTGAACTGACCCACCGGAGCCACATCATGGGCCTGTCGACCACCCACCTGATCATCTTCCTCGTCATCATCGTGTTGATCTTCGGCACCAAGAAGCTCAAGAACATCGGCTCCGACATCGGCGGCGCGGTCAAGGGCTTCAAGGACGGCATGAAGGACGGCGACAAGGCCGCCGCCGATGCCGCCGCCGCCGCACCGACCGCCCAGGTGACGGCCGAAGCCGCTGCCAAGCGCGCCGCCGACGGCCAGACCGTCGACGTCGAAGCCAAGGTCAAGTGAGTCCTGCCGCGCAGCCGCGCCGCATCCCCTTCCTCGACGGCCGCAGCCGGTCGGTCCCCGTGACCGACATGGCGCGGTCGTGCCGCATCGCCTGATCCATGCTCGACATTGGTGTCACCAAGCTGCTGATCATCGGCGGCATCGCGCTGGTCGTGATCGGCCCGGAGCGCCTGCCCAAGGTCGCCCGCATGGCCGGCACGCTGCTCGGCCGGGCCCAGCGCTACGTCTCGGACGTCAAGGCCGAGGTCAACCGCTCGATCGAGATCGAAGAGATCAACAAGATGAAGGCGCAGTTCGATGACGCGGCACGCGACATCGACCGCAGCGTCAACGACAGCATGAACCAGATCGGCACGGGCCTGGACGGCAGCGTCGATGACGGTTCATCGTCTGGCTCATCGTCCTCGTCGATCGACCCTTACCTGAACGGCACCGGCTGGGAGCCGCCGCCGCCCGAGTACCGCCACCCTGGCAAGAAGTGGCGCGTCAAGAAGGGCGCCATGCCGCAGTGGTACAAGCAGCGCGAGGGCGTGCGACGCCACGTGCAGTCGGGTGCCGCACGGGTGCAGCGCCACACGCCACGCCGGCTCGGCTGAGCCCCGTCCCGCGATCCCGCCACGTCGGCGGTGGTTGCGCTCCCCTCCTCCAGATCGCCCGCCGCCCGTGAGCCCGACCCCCAACCCCCAAGACGAACTGGCCGGCAGCGAGCAGCCTTTCGTCAGCCACCTGATCGAGCTGCGCGACCGCCTGCTCAAGGCCGTCTACGGCATCGGCGCGATCTTCGCGCTGCTGGCGCTCTACCCCGGCCCTTCGCAGCTCTACGACCTGCTGGCGCATCCGCTGGTCGCCGCCCTGCCGCAGGGCTCCAAGATGATCGCGGTGGGCGTTGTCTCGCCCTTCCTGATCCCCATCAAGGTGACCGCGCTGGCGGCCTTCGGGGCGGCTCTGCCCTGGGTGCTCTACCAAGTCTGGGCCTTTGTCGCGCCCGGTCTCTACAAGCACGAGCAACGCCTGGTGCTGCCGCTGGTGGTGACCAGCACGCTGCTGTTCTACACCGGCGTGGCGTTCTGCTACTTCTTCGTGTTCGGGCAAGCCTTCCCCGCGATCCAGTCGATGGCGCCGACGTCGGTGGCGGTCAGCCCCGACATCGAGGCCTACCTGGACTTCGTCATCACGATGTTCCTGGCCTTCGGCGTGGCCTTCGAGGTGCCTGTGGCGGTGGTGATCCTGGCCCGCCTGGGCGTCGTGACCATCGAGCAGCTGCGCAGCTTCCGGCGCTACTTCTGGGTCGCCGCCGCTGCCGTGGCGGGCCTGGTGACGCCGCCCGATGCGGTGTCGATGATCGCGCTGCTGGTGCCGATGGGCTTGCTCTACGAGGTCGGCATCCACGCCGCCCAGTTCTTCATCAAACACACCAAGGCGCCCGAAGAGGCCGACGGCGCGTCGACCTGACGCGTCACTTCTGTTCGGCCTGCGGTCGCTGACGCGGCCGTTGCGCCACCTTGACCTGCACGTCGATCGCCCGACCCGCGCGCAGCAGCCGCAGATTGGCGCGGCTTTGCGGCGGCAGGGCCGCCACCTCGTTGAGCAGCTGGGCCGTGCTGTTCACGGCATGGCCGGCAACCTGCTGCACGACGTCGCCGGGGCGCACGCCCGCCACGCTGGCCGGACCATCGTCGAGCACGCCGACGATCAGCACGCCGCGGGTGTCCTCGGCGATCTGGATGGACTGCGCCAGTTCGGGCGTCAGGTCGCGCGGCTGCACGCCGATCCAGCCCCGGGTGACGACGCCATTGCGGATCAGGCCGTCCATGACCTGACGCGCGGTGACCACCGGGATCGCGAAGCCGATGCCCATGCTGCCGCCCGAACGCGAGTAGATCGCCGTGTTGATGCCCAGCAGGCGGCCTTCGGCATCGACCAGCGCACCGCCCGAGTTGCCCGGGTTGATGGCCGCATCGGTCTGGATGAAGCTCTCGAAGGTGTTGAGCCCCAGACCCGAACGCCCGAGCGCGCTGACGATGCCCGAGGTCACCGTCTGGCCAACGTTGAAGGGGTTGCCGATGGCCAGCACCAGATCGCCGACCTGCAGCGCATCGGACTGGCCGAAGGTCACCATCGGCAGGCCCTGGGCATCGACCTTGAGCACCGCAAGGTCGCTCTCCGGATCGGCTCCAACCGTGCGGGCCAACAGGCGCCGGCCATCATTGAGCACGACCTCGATGCGCTCGGCGCCTTCGATGACGTGGTTGTTGGTCAGCAGATAACCATCTGCCGACACGATCACCGCCGAGCCCATGCCGGTGGACGGCACCGGCGGGTTGCCATTGCCTTCGCCGAAGAAGCGCCGGAACCAGGGCTCCGTGCCCTGCGGGCCCGAGGCCTCGGCCTGCGACTGCGCGGTGCCCGTGGTGACGACGCTGACGACCGACGGAGCGGCCCTGCGTGCGGCTTGCGCCAAGCTGGTCGCGCCCTGACTGGCCGCAATGGCCGTCGTGGTCGGCAACACGTCGGGTGTCACCGACGAGGGCGGGACCGGTCGCGTCGCCTCGGTCGTTGGCAGACCCGGCGACAAGCCCGGCGCCTGGCCGCCTGGCAACCAGTCCGGCTTGAAGGTGGCCAGCACGAAGACGACGGCGACGGCCACCGTGACCGCCTGGGAGAATGTCAGCCAGAGCCTGCGCATCAACATGGAGAACGGATGTGGTGATCGGTCGCGATGAACTTGCCGAGGTGTTCGGCACGCTGCTGCAGTCGGACCGCGTGGCAGATTATGGTCCGAACGGTCTGCAGGTCGAGGGCCGCGCGGAGGTCCGTCACCTGGTCAGCGGCGTGACCGCCAGCCTCGCATTGATCGAGGCTGCCGTCGAGGCGGGGGCCGATGCGATCGTCGTCCACCACGGCCTGTTCTGGCGTGGCCAGGACGGCCGCGTGACCGGCTGGATGAAGCGCCGGCTGGCCGCGCTGCTGGCCCGCGACATCAACCTCTATGCTTACCACCTGCCGCTCGATGCCCACCCCGAACTGGGCAACAACGCGCAGCTGGGACGGGTGCTGGGCTGGTCGGCCGATGGCCGTTTCGGCGACAAGGACCTGGGCTGGATCGGCACACCCGGTGACGACGCGCCCCGAGCGGCCGAGGCCCTTGCGGCCGACATCGGCCAGCGCCTGCAACGCACGCCGGTCCTGGTCCCGGGCGACGGCCGCCCGGTCCGGCGGGTGGCCTGGTGCACCGGTGGCGCCCAAGGCTGGTTCGAGCCGGCGATTGCCGCCGGTGCCGATCTGTTCCTGACCGGCGAGATCTCCGAGCCGCAGGCCCATCTGGCGCGCGAGACCGGCGTGGCCTTCGTGGCCTGCGGCCACCACGCCACCGAGCGCTACGGCGCCCAGGCGCTGGCGGCGCATGTCGCCGCACTTCACGGGCTGCGCCACACCCACATCGACATCGACAACCCGGCCTGAGCCCGCGCCCCCCGGGCCCATCGAAGCGGCTCAGGCGTAGGCGTAGGGTCCGCCACTTTCGAGGGCTCGGCGGTAGGCCGGCCGGGCGTGGATGCGTTCGAGCCAGGCCTTGGCGTGGGGATGCCGCCCCTCGGCACCCAGGCCCGCGCGGTGCGCGGCGGCTTCGAGCGGGAAGCTCATCATGATGTCGGCGGCGCTGAACTCGGCGCCCGCGAACCAGGGCTGGCGTGTCAGCTCGGCCTCGATGTAGCTGGCGTGGCTGCGCAGGTTCGGGCCGAAGAAGGCCTTCTCGGTCTGCGCCGCGATGGCCTTGGCGATCGGGCGGGCGAAGAAGGGCATCGGCGCGCTGGCGATGCGGTCGAACACCAGCTTGAGCAGCAGCGGCGTCATCGCCGAGCCTTCGGCGAAGTGCAGCCAGTAGCGCCAGGCCAGCAGGTCGGGCGAGCCCGCCACCGGCTTCAGGCGACCGTTGCCGTGGCGTTCGATCAGGTACTCGACGATGGCGCCGGTCTCGGCCACCGTGACCGTCGAGCCGTCGTCGGCCACGTCGGTCAACACGGGCGACTTGCCCAGCGGGTGCACCGCGCGCAGTTCGGGCGGCGCCAGCATCGTCGTGCGATCACGCTCGTAGCGCCGGACCTCATAGGTCAGACCCAGTTCTTCGAGCAGCCAGAGGACGCGCTGCGAGCGCGAGTTTTCAAGGTGGTGGACGGTCAGCATGGCCGTGATGATCGGCGATGCTGGCCGTCCCGTCAGGCCGCCTGGACTTCGCCCAGCGCCTCGGCCATGCGTCCCGCCTGTGGGCCGAAGGCATAGGCGTCCATCGCCAGCATGCCGGCGTCGACGCTGGCGTGGATGCGCACCGCCGGCGACGTGCGGCCACCGGCACCGGCCGCGATGTAGTAGGGCAGCCAGTGCTCGTCGGTCGGGTGCTGCAGGGCCGCGTGCGGGGCTTGCTTGCGGTAGTCGATCAGGGCGTCCCAGTCGCGGTCGGCGCCGCGCGCGCGGACCCATTCCTGGAACTCGGCGACGTCGGGCGAGACCGGCAGTTCGCGGTTGCCCTCGTGCGCGTTCGGGCTGCTGAAGAAGCGCCGCAGGTTGTGGGTCAGCGAGCCGCTGCCGATGATCAGCACGCCCTCGTCGGCCCAGCGCGACAGCGCCTCGCCGAGCGCGAACTGGCGCGCCGGCGACGCGTTGGGCACCAGCGTGAGCGGCAGCACCGGCAGGTCGGCGCCCGGCCAGGCGCGCTTCATCAGCGTCCAGATGCCGTGGTCCAGACCGCTGGCGGGGACAGACTGCGCGGCCACGCCGGTGTCGGCCAGCGAGCGGGCGATCTCTGCGGCCAGCGCGGGCGCGCCGGGTGCGTCGTAGCGCTGCTCGTAGAGCGCCTGCGGGAAGCCACCGAAGTCGTGGATCGCCTCATGGCGCAGGCCGCCCAGCAGCATCGTCTCGCGGGTCGACGAGTGCGGCGACACGACCAGCACGGCCTTCGGCCGGCCAAAGGCGGCTTCAACCGCCGGGCCGAGCCGGTCGAGGAAGCGGGCGGCCGGCGATGACTCGAGCGCGATCATCGGCGAGCCGTGCGACACGTAGAGTGGGGGGAAGCTGTGTTTCATGGTGAGGCGATTGCAGCACGCGACCCGGCGGGTGTCATTCGGGTCATTTGCATGCTGCGTTCGGGCCGGCAACGGCCTTGGTGTAGCGTGCGGCCTTCGCCGATCGAACCCCATCGACACCCGTCAGGACGCCTGCCCCGATGAGCTCCACGCTGCCCCCCGCCACTCCCCTGCCCGTGCCCCAGGCGCGTCCCCGCCCGGCCCTGCGACCGGCTTCGGTCTGGCTGCTGGCGCTGCGACAGCTGCTGCGCGATCTGCGGGCCGGCGAGCTGCGCTTGATGGCCGCAGCGGTCACGCTGGCGGTGGCCTCGATGTGTGCGGTCGCCTTCTTCGCCGACCGGCTGCAGCAGGGCATGGCGCAAGACGCCCTGGCGCTGCTCGGCGGTGACGCGGTGGTCGCCAGTGACCAGCCCCTGCCCGACAGCTTCAGCCTCAGCGCCACCGAAATGGGCCTGGCGAGCGCCCGCAGCGCGTCCTTCCCGAGCATGGCCCGGGCCGACGATGCACAGGGCGGCGCCGCCCGTCTGGTCTCGCTCAAGGCCGTCGCGCCGGGCTACCCGCTGCGCGGTGCGCTGCAGGTGGCTGACGCGGTCGACGGCCCGCTGCGCAAGGTCCGCAGCGGTCCTGCGGCCGGCACCGTCTGGGTCGATGCCGCCGTGCTCGATGCCCTGGCCCTGCAAGTCGGCGACAGCCTGCTGCTGGGCGACGCCCGCCTGCGCATCGCCCAGGTCATCGTGCAGGAGCCCGACCGCGGCGCCGGCTTCATCAACTTCGCCCCGCGCGTGATGCTGGCCGAGGCCGATCTCGCCGCCACCGGCCTGGTCCAGCCGGCCAGCCGGATCCGCTGGCGTCTGGCGGTGGCCGCCCGCGAAGGACGCGGTGGCGACGCCGCCGTGAAGGGCTACCTGCAATGGGCCGAAGACCGCATCGCGCGCGACAAGGTGCGCGGCGCGCAGGTCGAATCGCTGGAAAGCGCCCGTCCGGAAATGCGCCAGACGCTCGACCGCGCCGGCCAGTTCCTGCGCCTGGTGGCCGTGCTGTCGGCGCTGCTGGCCGCCGTCGCGGTCGGCATCGCCGCGCGCGGCTTCGCGGCCCGGCACCTGGACGGCTGCGCGATGCTGCGTGTGCTGGGCCAGCCGCAGCGGCGCATCGCGGCGATCTACACGATCGAGATCGGCGTGGTCGGCCTTGCCGCCAGCGTGGCCGGCGTCTTGCTGGGCCTGCTGGTGCATCAGGTCTTCGTCTGGCTGCTGGCCGGTCTGGTCAACACCTCGCTGCCGGCACCGGGCCTGTGGCCGGCCGGCTTCGGCATGCTGGTCGGGCTGGTGCTGCTGGCCGCCTTCGGCCTGCCGCCGGTGTTGCAACTGGCACGGGTGCCGCCGCTGCGGGTGATCCGGCGCGAGCTGGGCCAGACCCAGGCCGCCAGCGCGGTGGTGCTGATCGCGGGCGTGGCCGGTTATGCCGCGCTGCTGCTGGCGGTCGCCGCCGACTGGAAGCTCGGCGGCATCGCCATCGGCGGCTTCGCCGCCGCCTGGGCCTTGTTCGCCGGCCTGTCCTACCTCGCCGTGCGGGCACTGCGCCGCTACGTACCCGAGGCCACCGCGCCGCGCTGGCTGACGCTGGCCACGCGCCAGCTCGGCGCGCGCCCGGCCCTGGTCGTGCTGCAGGTCAGCTCGCTGGCCCTGGGCCTGATGGCGCTGGTGCTGCTGGTGCTGCTGCGCACCGACCTGATCGCCAGTTGGCGCGCGGCCACGCCGGCCGATGCGCCCAACCGCTTCGTCATCAACATCCAGCCCGAGCAAGGCGACGACTTCCAGACCGCGCTGCGGGCCGCTGGCGTCACCCGCTACGACTGGTACCCGATGATCCGCGGCCGGCTGGTGGCCATCAACGACCGCGAGATCCAGGTCGACGCCTACCGCGACGACCGCGCCCGCCGCCTGGTCGACCGCGAGTTCAACCTCAGCCACGCTGCTGTGCTGCCGTCGCACAACGAGGTCAGCGCCGGCCAGTGGACCGACGACGAGCCCGACGCCATGAGCGTCGAACAAGGCCTGGCCGACACGCTCGGCCTCAAGCTCGGCGACCACCTGCGCTTCGACGTGGCCGGCCTGCCGATGAGCGGGCGCATCACCAGCCTGCGCAAGGTCGACTGGACCTCGATGCGGGTCAACTTCTTCGTGATGGCGCCGCGCGCATCCATGCCCGAGCTGCCGTCAACCACCATCGCGGCCTTCCGCGCACCCGACGGCCGGGGCTTCGACAGCGCCCTGCTCAAGCAGTTTCCCAACCTGACGGTGATCGACGTGTCGACCCAGATCGCCCAGGTCCAGCAAGTCCTCGACCAGGTCATCGCGGCGGTCGAGTTCCTCTTCCTGTTCACCCTCGCCGCCGGCCTGCTGGTGCTGTTCGCCGCCGTCAGCGCGACCCGCGAGGCGCGTGAGCGCGAATACGCCCTGATGCGCGCCATGGGCGCCCGCCAGACCTTGCTGGCAACCGTTCAGCGCGCCGAACTGCTGGGCACCGGCGCACTCGCCGGCACGCTCGCCAGCATCGCCGCCCTGGCGGTCGGCTGGGCGCTGGCGAAGTACGCCTTCAACTTCAACTGGCAAGCCCCCTGGTGGACCGTCCCAGCCGGCGGCCTCTCCGGCGCCCTGCTCGCCGGGGCCGCCGGCTGGTACAGCCTGCGCGAGGTGCTCAGGCGGCCGGTGACGGAGACGTTGAGGCGGGCGCAGGAGTGAAGCGGCGGGTAGCTCCCTCAAACTGAAGCTGTTGGAGTCCGCCACTGCTTCACAAGCGGTTCAAGAGTGCCGACCCCTTCGGCGCTTGGCTGGGCATGGTGCCCAAACAGAATTCGACGGGCGGCAAAACCAAACTGGGCAGCATCACCAAGCGCAGTGACGTGTACCTGCGCACGCTGCTGATTCAGGGGGCGAAATCCGTGGTCAATACCGCCGATTCGCGCAGCGACCCGATCAGCTGCTGGGTGCTCGCTTTGAACGAGCGGTCAGGGTGGCAGAAGGCGGTGGTGGCGCTGGCCAACAAGAATGCCCGCATTCTGTGGGCGGTGTTGATGCGGTTTGACCGCTTCGATCACCATCACGTCAGCGTCCAACCCGCCGCCAGACAAACCTCAACGTCGATGAATCCAAGGCCGGCATGAATCGCGCCACTGGCGCCATCGCTTCCTTGCACGACGACACGATGAAGATGCACTGACAGGTCAGACCAGCAGCGGGCAAGCTCGACTAACCCCTGGTGGGGCCGCAAGGCCGAAGCCATGCGATAGGAGTGGAGCCCCGCTCAGCGACTCGTATCTGGGTCCGCCGCTGGCATCGCGCGTGCGCACCGCCAGTTGCAACAAGGCCGTCTGTAGAGTGGCAGTCTGTTCTCTGTTCAGCCGTTTCAGCGCGCGTCGGCAGCTCAAGAAAATCAACATCGAAAAGAGAAAACAAATGCAGACTGGGGGTGCGAGTTAACCAGAGCGGTGGGGTATGACGACGTTTGGGGCTGAATGAAATGGAGCCCCAAACGGCGGCATGCCCCACTGCGTCCGGTTGAACGAATGGTTAGGCGTCGCCACGCTATGAGTTGGGTGGGCATTCATTCCTGCTCGATCTTGTCGATCAGACTCGCAGCAAGTTGCTCGACGCTACAGCGACGCAAATCTATATGCCCAACGTTGCTAGAGAGACCCACAACGGTGACATCATCAATTAGGACCGGCAGAAGGTAGGTTGCCGTTCTCTTTGAGCGAGCATCCTTGCCGATCTCGAACTCGAAGTTGGTCCAGTCTTTCTCAGGATAATGCCTGGAAAGAAATATGAGCATGTATTGCGCGTCATTCGCATAAACGTCAGCCAACTTTGCTCGAAGATCTATGCCCCACAATTGATGCTGTACATCGAAGTCGTAGAAGACCGTGTATCCCGAATCGTTCAAGATATTCTTCAAGCGCTCTACGACCTCGCGATCTTCCCCAGCAAAGGACACTGCAACATCCCAGGGGTAGCCAGAACGCCGCAGGCGGATGGCTTGCCCTATCTCGTCGAGATTCGCAAGCGTGAGGTAGAGGCCAAATGAGGGATCCTCGATAGTGATGCTCTCAGAGTCCTTATTCAAGTAGATCGCGTCGTCAAGGCCACGTTCCTCAATCACTGAAGGAAGATACTTTAGGCAGTTGTGAAACGAAGTGGTCTTTTTTGCCCGTTCTTTGGCATCGTCCAGCCCGTAGAGCAAGCGCTGCTGAACCTCTTGAAACTGAACCTCGCTCTTCCCGATCAGGCTAATGATCTTGATTATGTCGAAATAAGTGTTGTGAACTGACCTAGCCTGCTGTTTTCCTTTGCAAAGCCCAATCAGGCGGTTGTGGTATTTGCCTCGATATATTCTGAGCACTCCGTCTTTCACGGAATCCATGCCGAGATCAATAGGCTTCGGCTCTGGCTCGGGGTGTGTCTTGAGCACCTTACTTCGAATGCACGCGACGCGGCAAATAACCTGAATCGCAGACGGAATTCCGGAGGCTGCTTTGACATAGTCCGATCTCGCGGAGGGCGAGAACTTCACGTTTAAGTGCTTCTCACCCAGCTCAAGAATGTCGGTCAAGAACTTGTCAGACTGCCGCTTGATCTCGTATACATCGTTACGGATGCCAAGTTCCGGATCAATATCCAGCATCTTCTTGTTGGAGCTAGCGATTCCGATAATGAAGAATCGGAGGCCGAGTTCGTTCCAGCGCTTAAGCTTGTAGCCGATATCTTTCCGGAGCATCTCTTGGAGGTGATGGAAGTCATCAAGGACTACGATTCCAGCTGCTGCGAGGAGCGCAACTACCTCTTCTTCTGAGTTGTTGCACGACAAGGCCTTGGAGAATAGGTCGCCAACGGTTTGAGCACTGGTGTGGTCTCTTCCAGATATCCACACTGTGTTCCCAGGGCCGAACTGCGCTTCTTCGAGCGCCTTCTTGGCAAGAGTGGTCTTGCCACAGCCCGATGGGCCACTGAGCGTGAGGTGCTTTCCAGCCGTGACCAGTGAGCCAACCATATCGTCGAACTCACTGGGCTGGACGAAGGTGAGCACTGGTAGATCGCTCTCGTTGAAGACATCCGAAAGGCTGTACGAAGGACTGGAGGGTGACATTGGCTTCTGCGCTCGGTTGGTGATAGCGGTGGCCTGCGACGCCTAACGCCCAAGGTAAGCGGCGCCGGAAGGAGCGCAGCGAGTGGAGGGCACCAACAAAGCCCATGAAAATGGCGAAGCCATGGGCTTTGTTGGCGTCCGCTTGACCGCCCAGTTAGGCGCCTTTCTGCTTTGCATAAAGTTAACCCAGTTTGTAGCGCTCTTTGATTTGCGCGTAGTCGTCACCGTATGCAGATGGGGCATACAGTGGTATGTGCAAATCGGGAGCAAGAAGCAAATTGGTCGGCATGTTTTCTAGCAGGGCATAGCGCTCCACAAGTGGTTTGAATTTTTTGTTCCCATTCTGGCTTAAGCAGTTGTAGAACAAAAAAGCCTGCTCGTAACTTGACAGTTGAGCTCTTGCAAGACTTGTGTAGCGGCGCTTATTCGGTACCCCCGACTCATCGACAAGCTTGATGATGTGATAGAGGGTGCGAAAGTAATGACCGACCTCCGATTGGTGTTCTTCGTAAAAGCGCGAATAGACATCTTGCACGGTGGCTAACGCTGCGCCCGCCTCAGGCGGATAAACGGCGTGGGCCGCGTGATGATTTTTTAATCGATTGAACCAGACCTTAAAGCAATCCCTAGACTTCGTAACGCGGTTGCCGTCACTTACAAGATCCATTGACGAAACGATTTGCCCATGCGCTTCAAGAAGTGAGAAGAATGTTGACTCGAAGCGCTGTAGCTCAAAGGTGGCGCTTTGCTGTTCAAGTTGCTCCTTTTGTCCGGCGAGTTCCTCTCTGGTTGAAGCCAACTCTTCTCGTTGAAGAGCCAGTTCATCGCGCTGCATCCATGTCGTGTATATCAGGGTGGCAAACGCTAGTCCGGAAAAAAGCGCATTTACTGCCCCAAACATGTCACCAAAGGTCCCGCGCTCCTTCACTCCATCGAGCAAGAAACCGGATAACGCCCAAACTAGGGTTATGGCGATCCAAAGCATGAAAAGCCAGAAGGCTGATGGTTTTGGAGAGGTGCTCATATGCTTGCGGAGGAGCCTAACGTTTGAGCTAACCGGACCGTTGCGGTATGTGGCTAAAGGTCCAGAATGAAATGACGGGCCTTTAGCCGCATGCCGCAATGGGTCCGGCTGAGCGAATGGTTAGGCGTCACTGCGGTGCTGCGCATGACTTCGAGCTTCGCCTGATGGAAGTTGAACATGTATGTACCCATGAACCCGAGGGTGCGCTGAGGATGTTGGGCTACTTCTCTCTTTCAACATCCGTTACCATTGTTTCATGTTTGCTTTCGTGAAAATGGCGCTGCGTAGACGGTATACAGCACCTGTCGCAACCAGGTCTCTGGCATCTGGGAAAACGTTGTATACCTCATTGATACCTCTGGCTGTTTCGCGATTCGATTTAGTGCGTTTTCTATCGAATCAATCCATAGATGATCCAGCCTGCAATGGCTGATATCACGATCCAATAGATTAATCGGGCTCTTGGACTCATCTTGCGGCAAGTCTCGGGATCGGGGCCTCCGGGTGCTGCCATAGGGTGGTTTGTCTTTGTGACGCCTAACGTTTGAGCTCAGCGGACGGCGAAGCCGTCCGCTGCAGCGAATGGTTGAAGCGCATCAGCATGGCATGCTCCAGAGACAGTCGCGAACACGATCTGCTTGCCCGTCGGCAATGAGCCTGGCGGGCATTTGGTTGTCCAGCGCCGGAACGCTGCGCTGAAGCCAAGCGAGACTTTCGCCCCGAAGATGAAAGAACAATGCCCAAGCAATGTCTTCGCTTCCGCCGCAACTGGCCACTAGTTCGCCCTTAAACGAGCACTCCGCAAAGTCGCGGCTGCAAATCTCAGCGAACGTGTACCAGCGAGTGTCCATGCGCTTCAACGTTGAAGCTGAGCCGCGAGCGGCGGCTTGCCGACGCGAGTCGGCTCGAGCGACAGGTTAGGCGTCATTGCTCGAATGGAACAGATGGATCGCTGCAGTACGGATACGCGACAGTTGCGGCCGGTCCTTCGATTAGTTCAAGGACGCGGCAGAAGCGCTTGGGGTTGAGCTCGACGATTCCAAACGGTGGTGCACGGCTCTCAACCTTGCGCTCCATTACCTTGTGGATGGATGCACTTGCGGTGCGACCGGCATCCCCGGCGAAGTAGATGGCCCATGCCAGCTCAAGAAGTCGGTCTCGTGCGTCCAGTTGGATGACCGCATTCGGGGGCAGGTTTCCGACCTTGACGTTGATCATCTCGACTATCCGAGGAAGAGCTGTGGGATCTCCCACAACCGCGGCTACTTGCGCTGCGCCTGTCCCAAGTGGTGTTTCGCCGGACATCTGCTGTACTGCAACGTCTCGGAATGCAATTGCTCTCTTGCCGAAAGTGGCGAGTGTGGACCGGCCAAGTGGCCGAATGTCTTGGCGAGGGAACACTTCGGAGTGCTGCTTAGATTCATTGAAGGCCGCCTTGCCGACCTGCTCGATCACGATTTCATCCGGCATTGGTATTTTGCTGGCGAGCTGAAGCTGGTACTCGACAAGCTGTCCAGCCCCTAAACCCTTCGGTGCTTTGAGTGAGGCCCCAACTCTGTTCATCACTGTGTCAGGAGTGCAAATTGGCACACTCCCTTTCGGCCCGCTACGGATGAGACCATTTCCAAGGGTCTTCTGTGCGCCGATGGTCAACCAGTTGGAAATCGGCTCTTCGTCCAGTGCGATGGCATCGGCGGCCGTGTCAAGAACTTTTAGCTCCCGTTCCGATGGCGGCTCGCAGGTCGCCAGCATGTTCGGTGGCAGGGCTCGGCTTAACTCGGCAGTTGGCCGCTGTCCGCAAGCCGAAGCCGATGCCGCAACGCATAGAGCAAGGACGAGACGTGGTGGAAGCATGCAAATACGCTTGTGACGCCTAACGTTTGAATTCACCGGCCGCCGGAGGCGGTCCGGTGGAATGATGGGTTGGGCGTTCGGTGATTCACGAATTGGGACCTTCGGATAGGGCGCAGTTTAGAGGCGACCAAGAGCATTCCCCACAGCTGCGGCGCGCTCCAGGATTTGCCCATTGATCACACCGTCAAAGTCCATTGCGCGAGCTATTGCACCAGAGAAGTCCGACTCTCCAGCTACCACGCGTGCATGAAGTGTTTCGAAAATGGACTGCCACTTTTGCCATATTTCCTGCGACCAACCGTCCTTCGTGCAGGCTGGCGGCATTGGTCCCCTGAGTTCAGACGCCAACCAAGCAAGCTCATCGGCTATATTTGCGCGTGTGTTCAGCATGACGCCCAACGTCAAAAATAAGCGGCTGCCGAAGGCAGTCCGCTTGAATGCCGGGTTAGGCGCAAACCTTGGCTGTATTTGGCTCGCGGGTTAACCAACGTTTGGAACGGCCAGAGCGACACGCGGCGGCAAGAAACCGAGGCCGGACGCGCCAGCGTGTGAAGTTGGGCAGCAGCGGTGAACAGCGTGAGGGGCTCGGTTTTCATGATTGACGCGGTTCGGGCATGAATGGGCGAGTGGCCTAACGTTGTTTAGGCAGCACCCAACATACGAAAACCTGCAGCCTAACGCGCAGTCCCGATGCCGCCCTCGCGCGGATCCTAGCGCTCTCGGCCCGAGGTGAACAGCCCCCGTCGCCCCCCTCTTGAAGGTGACGATGCGGCGTGAATAGGCCGCCTAAATTTGGCCTCCCACATCGAACTCCCGAAGGTATCCATGAGCGAAGAACTGGCCGACGCACCTGCATCGCCCCAGCCCAGGTTGCTGACCCGGCTGCGCCAGGCCATCCGTGTCCGTCAATATGCCCTGCGGACCGAGGAGGTATATGTCGGTTGGGCTCGGCGCTATATTCATTTTCACGGCCGGCGTCATCATCAAGATTTGGGAGAACCGGAGGTAACGGCCTTCCTGACGCATCTGGCGTCCGAGCGCAACGTCAGTGCGTCGACGCCGTCGCAGGCGCGGACGGCGCTGCAGTTGCTGCATCAGAAGGTACTTGGCATCGATCTGCCGTGGCTGGACGAGGGGGCCTCGCCCGGCCGGGCATCGGCCATGCAGCCCGGTAGGGCCGGCGCAGTCGTGCGACCAGCCCCGCCCCACAAATGACAAAAGCCGCGCCCCTTGCGGGACGCGGCCTGTGTTGGCAGCGACGAATCGAGACGCTCAGGCGTGCGCGCCTTCTCTGGTGCGGAAGACCTGCACGACCTGGTTGAGCCGTTGGGCCTGGTCGTTGAGGCTCTCGGCCGCTGCGCTGCTCTGTTCGACCAGGGCGGCGTTTTGCTGGGTCATCTGGTCGAGTTGCAGCACCGCGCCGTTGATCTGGCCGAGTTCGCTGCTCTGCTCGCTGGTGGCCGCCGTGATCTCGGCAATGATGTCGTTGACGCGGGCCACGCTGGCGACGATTTCCTGCATCGTCGAGCCGGCGTCGCTGACCAGGCGTGAGCCGCTGTCGACCTTTTCGACGCTGGCGCCGATCAGGCTTTTGATCTCGCGGGCGGCCTCGGCCGAGCGGCCGGCCAGGCTGCGGACCTCGCTGGCGACGACGGCGAAGCCGCGGCCCTGTTCGCCGGCCCGTGCGGCTTCGACCGCTGCGTTCAGGGCCAGGATGTTGGTCTGGAAGGCGATGCCGTCGATGACACCGATGATCTCGGCGATCTTGCGGCTGGCGGCGTTGATCTCGTCCATGTTGCTGACCACCTGCGAGACGACCTGACCGCCGCGCTGGGCCGCATCGGACGCCGAGTTGGCGAGCTGGTTGGCGGTGCGGGCGGCATCGGCCGTCTGGCGCACCGAGCCGTTGAGCTGCTCCATCGAGCTGGCGGTCTGCTGCAAGCTGCCGGCGGTCTGTTCGGTCCGGCCCGACAGGTCCTGGTTGCCGGCGGCGACCTCGCGCGATGCGGTGTGGATCGAGTCGACCGACACGCGCACCTCGGAGACCGTGCGGCCCAAGGCCTCCTGCGTGGTGGCCAAGGCCCGCTGCAGGTCGCCGATCTCGTCGCGCCGCGAGGTCTCGAAGCGCTGCGTCAGGTCACCGGCGCCCATGCGTTCGGCCTGGGCGCAGACCGATTCGATCGGGCCGCAGATCTTGCGCACCAGCACGGCACTGGAGACACCCAGACCCACGACGATCGAGGCCAGCAGACCGCACACCAGCGTGATGGTCAGCATGCGCCGGTCGCCCGATGCGTTCATCTGCTGGGCGGTCTGTTCGGACTCGAGCTTGACGGTGGCCTGCTGCGCGGCGGTGTAGGCCTGCAGCGCCGGCAAGACCATGTCGCGCAGCGCCTGGCTGTCGACATCGGGCTCGGCGGCCTTGCGGGCCTGCGCGGCATCGCGGGCGGCGATGTAGGCCTTGCGACGCGCGCCGACCTCGGCCAGCGAGGCCTGCAGCTCAGCATCGTCGCTGCGGGCTTCCAGCGCCTTCTGCAACGTCGAGATCTCGGCACTGGTGGCCTTCATCTCGGTCTTGAGCGTGGCATTGAGGGCCTCGTCACGGCTGACCAGCAGGGCCATCGTGCGGGCTGCGTTGACCTGGGTGAGGCCGGACCAGCGCATGCTGGTCTCCAGCTTGGTCTGACTTTCGATGATCAGCGCGCCGGAGCGGTCGACGTCGCGGCTGGTGGCGATCCAGGCGAGGGTGGCGGCAACGGCCAGGACCAGGCCGATCAGGACGGGCGGCAGCCACAGCAGGCGGCGCAAGGTGAGGTTCATGGACTTGTCTCGGATCTCTTTAGGGGGCTGACCGGTCGGCTCAGAAGCTGGTCCAGTCGTCGTCCGGCGCGGTGATCGCGGCGGATGCCGATGAGGTGGCCGCCAGCGCCGGCACGGCCGCCTTGGGGGGCGACGGTCGGGCGGCCTGAGCCTTCGGGGTGTGGGTGATCTTCGATGCGGTCGACTTGGGTGGGGTCGCCTTCGCAGGGATCGCCTGGGCAGCGGGTACCGATGCGGACAGCGATGCGGACAGCGGCGCCGACACGCGGGCCGGCGACGGCGCGAGCGAGGCTGCGCTGTGTTCATCGACGCGGAACTGGCTGACCACGCTGCTCAGGCTCAGCGCCTGTTCGCGCAGGCTTTCGGCGGCTGCCGCGCTTTGTTCGACCAGCGCGGCGTTCTGCTGCGTCATCTGGTCGAGCTGGGTGACGGCGCTGCTGACCTGGCCGAGCTCGCCGCTCTGTTCGGTCGTCGCGGCGGTGATCTCGCCGATGATGTCGGTGACGCGCTGCACGCTGGCGACGATCTCGGTCATCGTGCTGCCGGCGTCATGGACCAGGCGGGCGCCGCTGTCGACCTTCTCGACGCTGGCGCCGATCAGGCTCTTGATCTCGCGCGCGGCGTTGGCGCTGCGCTGGGCCAGGCTGCGGACCTCGCCGGCCACGACCGCGAAGCCGCGCCCTTGTTCACCGGCACGCGCCGCCTCGACGGCCGCGTTGAGCGCGAGGATGTTGGTCTGGAAGGCGATGCCGTCGATCACGCCGATGATCTCGGCGATCTTGCGGCTGGAGGTGTTGATCTCCTCCATGTTCGTGATGACCTGCGAGACCACCGTGCCGCCGCGGTGTGCCGCATCGGCGGCCGAGCTGGCGAGCTGGTTGGCGGTGCGGGCCGATTCGGCCGTCTGGCGCACCGTGCCGCTGACCTGCTCCATCGAGCTGGCGGCATGCTGAAGGCTGCTGGCGGTCTGTTCGGTGCGACCCGACAGGTCCTGGTTGCCAGTGGCGATCTGGGCGCTGGCAACCGAGATCGATTCGGCCGTGTGGCGGATGTTGCCGACGATGCCCTGCAGCGACTGCTGCATCGAGCCCAGCGCGCGCATCAGCTCGGCCGGCTCGTCCTGGCCGACAACCTTCAGCCGGGCGCTCAGATCGCCACCCGCGATGGCATCGGCAAAGCGGCGGGCCTCGTCGATCGGGCCGACGATGCTGTGCGAATTCATCAGCGTCAGCGGCGCGACGACCAGGATCACCAGACCCAGCGCGATCCCGAAGATCACCAAGGCCTGGCGGGACGCCTCGGCCAGTTCAGCCTGGGTCGCCTCGGCCTCGGCCCGGACGATCTCATCGATGGCAGCGACGTTCTTGACGATGCCGTCCATCAGGACCTTGGAGCGATCGAGCACCCGGTCGACGGCATGGTGGCCGTCGTAGGCACCGGTCATCGTGTTGTCGACCGCTCGGGCGGTGGCGGCGACGTATTCGTCCAGCCGCTTGATCGCGTCCAGCGCGATCGGGTTGTCGTCGTCGGCCTCGCCCAGCGTCATGTCCTCGAAGGCCTTGCGCAGCGCGACCTGGGCCTGGTCCCAGGCAACCTTGTGGGCCTTGAGCCGCTCAGGCTGGTCGTAGTCGATCACCATGTTCTTCTCGGCGATGCGGACCTCGCCGAGCAGCGAGCGCAGGTCGGCGACATGGCCGGACTCCGCCACAGAGTGCTCCATGAAGTGCAGGTTGAGGTCCTGCAGGTGCTTGCCGATGGCCACACCGATGCCCGCGAAGGCGATGAACAGCGCCAGCACCATCGCGATGGCACCGTTCATGCGGGTGCGGATGGTGAACTGGCGCAGCAGATTCTTGAGGGTGTCCATCGTGGCTCCGAAGGGACCGCCGTGCAGGACCGAGGCGGGTCTGACGGCGTGGGTGACTCAGTGGCGGGTTCGACGCACCAGCGAGCCGGTGTCGAGGATCAGCGCGACACGGCCGTCGCCCATGATGGTGGCGCCCGAGACATCCGGGACGCGGCGGTAGTTGGCTTCGAGGTTCTTCACCACGACCTGCTGCTGGCCAAGCAGCTCGTCGACCAGCAGGGCGACACGCCCGCCTTCGGCCTCGACCACAACCATGATTGCGGCGATGTGCTCGAAGTCGAAGCGTGGCACCTCGAACACCTTTTCCAGCTCGATCACCGGCATGTACTCGTCGCGCACCTGCACGACGCGGCCATTGCCGCCGATCGTCTTGATGGTCTTGTCGGTGACCTGGAAGCTCTCCACCACCGAAGCCAGCGGCAGGATGTAGACCTCGTCGGCCACCCCCACGCTCATGCCGTCCATGATGGCCAGCGTCAGCGGCAGGCGCACCTTGACGCTCATGCCATAGCCCTCGGCCGAATCGATCTCGACGGTGCCGCCCAGGCTGGTGATGTTCTTCTTGACCACGTCCATGCCGACCCCGCGGCCGGACACGTCGGTGACCTGTTCGGCGGTGGAGAAGCCGGGCGCGAAGATCAGGCCCCAGACCTCGGCGTCGGTCATCGAGTCGGGCGCGTCGATGCCGCGCTCGCGGGCCTTGCGGATGAGCTTGTCGCGCGACAGGCCGCGGCCGTCGTCACGCACCTCGATGACGACCGAGCCGCCCTGGTGCGAGGCCGACAGCGTGATCGTGCCGGTCTCGGGCTTGCCACAGGCCAGCCGGTCCTCGGGCATCTCGCAGCCGTGGTCGCAGGAGTTGCGCACCAGGTGGGTCAGCGGGTCGGTGATCTTCTCGATCAGGCCCTTGTCCAGCTCGGTGGCCTCGCCCTGCGTGATCAGCTCGACCTTCTTGCCGAGCTTGGCGGCAAGGTCGCGCAGCATCCGCGGGAAGCGGTTGAAGACCGTCGACATCGGAATCATGCGGATCGACATCACCGCTTCTTGCAGGTCGCGGGTGTTGCGGTCCAGGTCGTTGAGGCCGGCGATCAGGGTCTGGTAGACGACGGGGTCCAGGTCACGGCTGTTCTGCGCCAGCATGGCCTGGGTGATGACGAGTTCGCCGACCAGGTTGATGAGCTGGTCGACCTTCTCCACCGAGACGCGCAGCGTGCTTGAGTCGAGGCCGCCGCTGGCGGGCTTCTCGTGGCGCACGGCGGCCGGCTTGGCGACGACAGCGGCCTTGTGCTCGGCGACGTCCGGCGCGGGTGCGGCGGGGCTAGCTGGCGTGGCCGCAGCGGTACCCGGCGCGCCAGGTGCGTCGTCGAAAAAGCCGTAGCCCGGATCGACGGCCGCCGGTGCGGGCGCGGCCACCGGTGCCGGGTCGGTGTCCAGCGGCGCAGCGCCCATCGGCACGCCCGGGTTGCCGGCATGGAAGCCGTAGCCGGCGCCGAAGGGGCTCAGCTGCACGACCTCGCGGGCGACGTGGAAGGTGAACAGGTCCAGCAGCTCGGCATCGGTGCTGCGGGTCACGACCTTGAAGCGGCGCATGCCGTCGCTGGACTGGCCCATGTCGAGCGGCTCGATGGTGCCGAGGTCGGTGATCTCGGCAAACAGCTCGATCAGGTTGTCGGCCTGTTTCGGGTCGGCCAGCGGGCCGACGCGCAAGTCCAGCTCGCGCTGCGCGGCGATGACCGGGGCCTGGATCACCGGACGAGCCACCGACACGGCGGACACGGGCGCGGCGGACACGGGTGCGGCCGCCACCGGCGCCGGTGGCGCAGCGGGCGGCGGGGCTTCGCCCGAGGCCAGCGACTTGATGTGCAGCAGCAGCTCGCTGGTGTCCAGCGCATCCGCACCGGAACCTTGATGGCGGCCGAGCTGGTGACCGAGCGCGTCGCCGGCTTCCAGCAGCACGTCGATCATGCGGGCGTGCAGGGCCAGCTCATGGCGGCGCAGCTTGTCGAGCAGCGTCTCCATCTCGTGGGTCAGGGCCGCGACGTCGCTGAAGCCGAAGGTCGCCGCGCCGCCCTTGATCGAGTGGGCGCAACGGAAGATCGCGTTCATCGCCTCGTCGTCTGCGGCCTCGATGTCGAGCTCCAGCAGCAGCTGCTCCATGCGCTGCAGGTTCTCGCCGGCCTCCTCGAAGAAGACCTGGAAGAACTGGCTGAGGTCGATGCCGGCGCCGCCGCCGACGCCGCCCTCGCTGGTCATTTCTGCCATGGTGGAATCCAGTGATCCGTGATGCGATGGAAGTCCGGTGCGCCTGCTGGCGTCCGGTCGCCCGCGCCGAAGCGCGGGTTGGTGGGGTGGGTCAGCGAACGACCTTCTTGATGACCTCGATCAGCTTGGTCGGGTCGAAGGGCTTGACCAGCCAGCCGGTGGCACCGGCACTGCGACCGGCCTGCTTCATCTGGTCACCCGACTCGGTGGTCAGGATCAGGATGGGCGTGGTCTTGAACTGGCTGGTCTCGCGCAGCTTCTTGGTCAGCGTGATGCCGTCCATGCGGGGCATGTTCTGGTCGGTTAGCACCAGATCGAAGGTGCGGCTGCCGGCCTTCTCCCAGGCGTCCTGCCCGTCCACGGCTTCGACCACGTTGTAGCCGGCGCTCTTGAGGGTGAAGGAGACCATCTGGCGCATCGAGGCCGAGTCGTCCACGGCGAGGATTGATTGCATGTCGCGCTCCGGAAAAAAGGCGGTGTCGTTGAAGACGGATTGACGAGTACAGCGGCGTGAGGAAAGGCGAGAGGGGTGGCGACGGCGCTAGAACAGCTCGACCGAGCCGGCGTCCATCTCGTCCTGGGTGACCGGGTTGGGCCGCAAGGGCGGCGCCTCGACGACGGTCTCGCCCTCGTCGTCACCGCCCATCGCCTCGCGCGCCAACTGGTCGGCGCAGGATCGAAGGCGGTGGTGGGTGTGGTGGATCAGTTGCGAGGCCATGTCCTGAAACTGCAGCGCGGTGACGGCTGCCGCCAGGTTCTGCATCGCGTCGTGCAGCGCATGGGTGTCGACATGCGGCATGGCGGCGGCCTGGTGCAGCAGCCCGTTGAGGCTGGAGTTGGCGCCGTAGAACGAGGTCATCAGGGCTTCGCTGGCATCGCTCAGCAGCCGCTGCAGGCGGTCCAGGTCATTGCCCGCGCTCAGCAGATGGTCCTGAAGCTCGGCAGCCAGCAGCAGCGGGAACGGGGGTTCCGCATCGGGATTCGGCTGATCGGACATCGGCATGTCGGCTCCGTGGCGTGACAGGCGCGGTCCTGCCGTGATTTAGGCAGGCCACGAGGGTGTGTGCGGCACCCCGCTGGGGGGCATCGATGGGTAGAATTTTTTCGGATGGGGGATTTGTCGTTGGCCGGATGACGCGGTGATTCCCGCCCCATTTCTCGTCCCTCAACCGTCTGCCAACTCGCCGTCCACCGACGGGCCACCGCATGCAACGCTCCACCAAGCCACGCCGCCTGCGCGTGCTGCACCTGGAAGACGCCGAACTGGACCACCAGCTGCTGCTGGCCCACCTGCGCCGTGGTGGCATCGAACCGGCGATCCACCGGGTCGACAACGAGATCGATTTCCTCGCCGCCCTCGGGCAGGACTGGGACATCGTGCTGTCGGACTACAACCTGCCGGGCTTCTCCGGCCTGATCGCGCTGGAGCTCCTGCGCGAGCGCGACAAGCTGATGCCCTTCATCCTGGTCTCGGGCGAGATCGGCGAGGACACCGCTGTGGAGGCGATGCGCAACGGCGCCTCCGACTACCTGCTCAAGAGCAACCTGACGCGGCTGGTGCCGGCGGTGCTGCAAGCGGTCGATGCGAGCGAGAGCCAGCGCGCCCGACGGCGGGCTGACGAGGAACTGGCGCACTCGCGCAAGCGCCTGTCCGAGCTGGCCCAGCACCTGCAGACCAGCATCGAGATGGAGCGCACGGCGATCGCCCGCGAGATCCACGACGACGTCGGCGGCTCGCTGACGGCGGTCAAGTTCGACCTCGCCTGGCTGATGCGCCACGCCAAGGACCCGGCCGTGGTCGAACGCACCCAGCAGGCGCTGGAGACGCTCAACCACGCGATCGAGGCCAGCCAGCGGATCATGCACAACCTGCGGCCGGCGATCCTGGAGCAGGGCCTGGTGGCCGCGCTGCAGTGGATGACCCAGCGCTTCGAGCGCCGCAGCGGCATCGCCACCACCTTCCGCACCAGCCACGACCACCTGCGCCTGCCGGCCGGCGTGCCGCTGGTGGCCTACCGCACGGCTCAGGAGGCGCTCACCAACATCTCCAAGCATGCCCGCGCGACGCGGGTGCAGGTCGACCTGACGATCGCCGCCGGCGTGCTCTCGCTGGAGATCAGCGACAACGGCCGCGGCCTGGCCAGTGGCGACCTGGGCAAGTCACGATCCTTCGGCATCCGCGGCCTGCATGAGCGGGCCGACACGGTCGGCGGCTGGGTCGAGCTGTCGAGCACGCCGCAGGGGACGACGCTGATCCTGTCGGTGCCGCTGGACACCCGCGCCGCCCTGCGCCACGACGGCGAGGGCGACGGCGAGAACAGCACACCGCCCGATCGTGCGACCTCCACACCTGGCAGCAGTGCCCACGACCCTTCGACCTGGGGAGAGCTATGACACGGGTGATCCTGTGCGATGACCACGCCCTGATCCGGCGCGGCATCCGCGACACGCTGGCCGAACAGCCCGACATGCAGGTCGTCGGCGAGGCCGGCGACTACGGCGAGCTGCGAGCGCTGATGCGCCTGCAGAGCTGCGACGTGCTGGTGCTCGACATCAACCTGCCCGGCCGCAGCGGCCTGGACGTGCTGCATGCGCTCAAGGAGGAAGGCGCGCCGGTCAAGGTCCTGATCGTCTCGATGTATCCCGAGGACCAGTACGCGCTTCGGGCCCTGAAGGCCGGTGCCTACGGCTATGTCAACAAGGGCGGCGACCCGGCCCAGATCGTCGCCGCCGTGCGCATGGTCGCCCAGGGCCGCAAATACATCACGGCCGAGATGGCGCAGATGCTGGTCGAGAACCTCACCACGTCCGCACCCGAGGCGGCGCACGACAAGCTCTCCGACCGCGAACTTCAGACGCTGGTGATGATCGCCTCGGGCAAGCGCCTGTCCGATATCGCCGACGAACTGACGCTCAGCCCCAAGACCGTCAGCGTCTACCGCGCCCGCGTGCTGGAGAAGCTGGGCCTGGCGAACAACTCCGAGATGACGGTCTACGCCATCCGGAATGGGCTGGTGTAGCGCCCGCCGGGTGAGGGGCTCCACCCGTGCCGAGCGCCGGGCCGCCCCAAGCCGGCACGGGATCCCCTCGGGGGATCGCCCGGCGTACCCGCCGGGCGAGGGGCCAACATCACAGTCTCACTGGGATGCCGCGTGAGGCCATGACGGCCTTGGCTTCGGCGACGGTGTATTCGCCGTAGTGGAAGATGCTCGCGGCCAGCACCGCGTCGGCGCCACCGGTCTGCACGCCTTCGGCGAGGTGCTCCAGGTTGCCAACGCCGCCTGAGGCGATCACCGGCACCGGCACCGCGTCGGCCACGGCGCGCGTCAGGTCGAGGTCGAAGCCGCTCTTGGTGCCGTCGCGGTCCATGCTGGTCAGCAAGATCTCGCCGGCACCCATCTGCGCCATGTGCGTGGCCCAGGCCACCGCATCGAGGTGCATGTTCTTGCGCCCGCCGTGGGTGTAGACGTCCCAGCCCGGGCCCTTGCTGGCGAGGTCCTCGCCGACCCGGCGCTTGGCGTCGATGGCCACCACGATGCACTGCGCGCCGTATTTGTCCGACGCATCGCGGATGACCTGCGGATTGGCCACCGCTGCCGAGTTGAAGCTGACCTTGTCGGCCCCCGCGTTGAGCAGCCGGCGCACGTCCTCGACGCTGCGCACACCACCGCCCACGGTCAGCGGGATGAAGACCTGCGAGGCCACCGCCTCGATGATGTGCAGGATCAGGTCGCGACCGTCGCTGGTCGCGGTGATGTCCAGGAAGGTCAGCTCGTCAGCGCCCTGCTCGTTGTAGCGCGCGGCGATCTCCACCGGGTCACCGGCATCGCGCAGTTCGACGAAGTTGACGCCCTTGACGACGCGGCCACCGGTGACATCCAGGCAGGGAATGATGCGTTTGGCGAGCATCCTCAGGCACCGTCGCCATTGAGCTGGTCTGCCAGCTTCTGGCCCGCCGCAAAGTCCAGGTCGCCGGTGTAGATCGCGCGGCCGCAGATCACGCCTTCGACGCCTTCGCTCTCGACGCCGCAGAGCGCGCGGATGTCGGCCAGGTTGGACAGGCCGCCCGAGGCGATCACCGGGATGGACAGCGCCTGCGCCAGCTTGACGGTCGCCTCGATGTTGATGCCGGTGAGCATGCCGTCGCGGCCGATGTCGGTGTAGATCACGCCTTCGACGCCGTAGTCCTCGAACTTGCGCGCCAGGTCGACGACCTCGTGGCCGGTCAGCTTGGACCAGCCGTCGGTGGCGACCTTGCCGTCCTTGGCATCGAGGCCCACGATGATGTGGCCGCCAAAGGCCGTGCAGGCATCGCGCAGGAAGCCGGGGTTCTTGACCGCAGCCGTGCCGATGATGATGTAGCTCAGGCCGTCGTCGAGGTAGCGCTCGATGGTGTCGAGGTCGCGGATGCCACCGCCCAGCTGCACGGGGATCTCGTCGCCGACTTCGGCCAGGATGGCCTTGATCGCGCCTTCGTTGACGGGCTTGCCGGCAAACGCGCCGTTGAGGTCGACCAGGTGCAGACGCCGCGCGCCGGCATCAACCCAGCGGCGCGCCATGGCAGCCGGGTCCTCGCCGAAGGTGGTGGAGTCGTTCATGTCGCCTTGCTTCAGGCGCACGCACTTGCCGTCTTTGAGGTCGATGGCCGGGATCAGCAGCATGATGGCTGTGGGTCAGTCAGGAGAGGTCAAAAGGATGGCACCCAGCATCACCATGGCGCGCGAGGCGCTGGTGCGGGACACCGACGAGGGGGGACATCGAGCGCAGGACCGGGCGGGTGGTCCCATCGGCAGGTTTCACGGCTTCCAGCTGAGGAAGTTGCGATAAAGGGCCAGACCTTGGTCGGCGCTTTTCTCGGGGTGGAACTGGGTGGCAAAAATATTATCCCGTGCCACTGCGCTGGTAAAGCGCTCGCCATATTCGGTTTCACCCGCGCTGTGTGCGGCATCGACCGGGGCGGCAAAGAAACTGTGCACGAAATAGAACCAGGCGCCGTCGGGCACCCCCGCCCAGACCGGGTGCGTGCGCGCCTGCATGACGCGGTTCCAGCCCATCTGCGGCACCTTGTAGCGGCTGCCGTCGGCCTGGATGCGGCCCGCAAGCTGGAAGCGCTTGACGCGTCCGGCGATCAGGCCCAGGCCGGGCGTGTCCTGCTCTTCGGAATGGTCCAGCAGCATCTGCATGCCCACGCACACGCCCATCAGCGGCTTGCTGGCAGCGGCTTCGAGCACGGCCTCCTGCAGACCTGAGTCGTGCAGTTCGCGCATGCAGTCGCGCATGGCGCCCTGGCCGGGCAGCACGACCCGTTCGGCGGCGCGCACATCGTCCGGGTGGCGCGTGACGATCACCTCCAGCCCCGAGTCCTGCGCGACATGCATGACCGCCTGCGAGACGCTGCGCAGGTTGCCCATGCCGTAATCCACCACGGCAACTGTTCGTCGAGCCCCTCGCCGAACGGGTACGTTCGTGGATCCCCCCAGCGAACGCTCGCCCGACATCACAGGCTCCCCTTGGTCGACGGGATCACGCCGGCGCTGCGCGGGTCGGGCGTCAGCGCCATGCGCAGCGCGCGGCCGAAGGCCTTGAAGATGGTCTCGCACTGGTGGTGCGCGTTCTTGCCCTTGAGGTTGTCGATGTGCAGGCTGACCAGCGCGTGGTTGACGAAGCCCTGGAAGAACTCGTAGACCAGTTGCGTGTCGAGCTGGCCGATCGAGCCGGCGGTGAAATGCACGTCCATCTCAAGCCCGGGACGGCCGGAGAAGTCGACCACCACGCGCGACAGCGCCTCGTCCAGCGGCACATAGCTGTGGCCGTAGCGGGTGATGCCCTTCTTGTCGCCGACCGCCTTCGCGACGGCCATGCCCAGCGTGATGCCCACGTCTTCGACCGTGTGGTGGCCGTCGATGTGCAGGTCGCCGTCGGCCTGGATGTCGAGGTCGATCAGGCCGTGGCGCGCGATCTGGTCGAGCATGTGGTCGAAGAAGCCGATGCCGGTGGCCAGCTTGGACACGCCGCTGCCATCGAGGTTGATGCGCGCGGTGATGCGTGTCTCGTTGGTGTGGCGGCTGATCTCGGCGATGCGTGCGACGGCGTCGACGGGGGCGGGGCTGGCGGAGGTGCTCACGGCAGGTCTCTCGGCAAGGGGAACAGTGGGAACGGAGGGAACGAAGGGAAAGCGGCGCGGCAGGTTCAGCGCGACGACCGCAACGCATCGATCATCTGGCGATTCTCGTCGGCGGTGCCCACCGTCAGGCGCAGGCAGTTGGCCAGCAGCGGGTGCAGACCGGCGACGTTCTTGATCAGCACGCCCGCGGCCTTGAGGGCGGCGAAGGTGGCGGCACTGTCGGCCACGCGGATCAGGATCATGTTGGCCTCGCTGGGCCAGACCCGCCGCACGCCCGGCATCGCCGCCAGCGCGGCCAGCAGGCGCTGGCGCTCGTCGCGGATCGCGGCGGCCTGGGCGGCATAGACGTCGGCATGGTCGAGCGCAAACAGCGCCGCCTCGGCATTGAGCACGCTGACGTTGTAGGGCGGGCGGACCTTGTCCAGCTCGCCGATCAACGCGGCCGGGCCGCACAGATAGCCCAGCCGGATGCCGGCCAGACCGAACTTGCTGAGCGTGCGCATCACCAGCACATGGTCGTGTGCGCCGGCCCGGCCGAGCCAGCTGCGCGCGGCAAAGGGCTGGTAGGCCTCGTCGATGACGACCAGGCCGTCCTGCGCCGCGACCGCATCGACGATGCGCGTGATCGTGGCGTCGTCGAACAGGTTGGCCGTCGGGTTGTTCGGATAGGCGATGTAGGTGATCGCCGGGCGGTGTTCGGCGATGGCCGCGAGCATCGCCTCGGCGTCCAGCTCGAAGTCCGGCGTCAGCGGCACACCCACGAAGCGCAGGCCCTGCAGCTGCGCCGACATCGCATACATGACGAAGCCCGGCAGCGGCGCCAGCACGCTCGCGCCGGGCCGGTCACAGGCCAGCGCCAGCAGCGAGATCAGCTCGTCCGAGCCATTGCCCAGCATCAGCGACCAGCCCTCGGGCAGGCCGGCGTGAGCGGCCAGCGCAGCCTTGAGCGTGTCGATGCGCTCGCCCGGGTAGCGGTTGATCGCCACCGCGCCCAGGCGCCGGCCCAGCTCGGCCTGCAGCTCGGGCGACAGGGTGTGCGGGTTCTCCATCGCATCGAGCTTGACCAGCCCGGCGGCACCTTGAACCACGTAGGCATGCATGTCCTGCACATCCTGGCGCAGCGTGCGGCCCAGGCGGGTCGGCAAGGAAGCGTTCGACATGGCGCCGGCTCCTTCTCGTCCGGTCAACGCTGGAGGCGGAACTCGGCCGCCTGCGCATGTGCCTGCAGGCCTTCGCCGTAGGCCAGCTCGGCCGCGATCGGGCCCAGCTGCTGGGCGCCGGCTTGGCTGACCTCGATCAGGCTGCTGCGCTTCTGGAAGTCGTAGACGCCCAGCGGCGAGGAGAAGCGCGCGGTGCCGGAGGTCGGCAGCACATGGTTCGGTCCGGCGCAGTAGTCGCCCAGGCTTTCGCTGGTGTAGGCGCCCAGGAAGATCGCCCCGGCGTGGCGCAGCAGCGGCTCCCAGCGGTGCGGGTCGGCCGAGCTGACCTCGAGGTGCTCGGGCGCGATGCGGTTGCTGATCTCGCACGCCTCTTCCATCGAACGCGTGTGGATCAGCGCGCCGCGCCCTTCCAGCGACGCGCGAATCACCTGGCGGCGCGGCATGGCGTCGATCAGGCGGTCCATCGCGGCATGCACCGCGTCGAGGTAGGCGACATCCGGGCACAGCAGGATGCTCTGCGCCAGCTCGTCGTGTTCGGCCTGGCTGAACAGGTCCATCGCGACCCAGTCCGGCGGCGTCGTGCCGTCGGCCAGCACCAGGATCTCGCTCGGGCCGGCAATCATGTCGATGCCGACCTGGCCGAACACGCGCCGCTTGGCGCTCGCCACATAGGCATTGCCCGGGCCGGTGATCTTGTCCACGCGCGGGATGCGATCGGTGCCATAGGCCAGCGCAGCGATCGCCTGCGCGCCACCGATCGTGAAGGCCCGGCTGACGCCGGCCACATAGGCGGCCGCCAGCACCAGCGGGTTGCGCTCGCCACCCGGCGTGGGCACGACCATGATGATCTCGCCGACACCGGCCACATGGGCGGGCAGCGCGTTCATCAGCACGCTCGACGGATAGGCCGCCTTGCCGCCCGGCACATAGATGCCGACACGGTCCAGCGGCGTGACCTTCTGGCCCAGCAGCGTGCCGTCCTCGTCGTGGTAGCGCCAGCTCAGCCCGCAGGCCTGCAGCTGGCGTTCGTGGTAGCTGCGCACCCGCCGGGCGGCGGTCTCCAGCGCATGGCGCTGGGCCGGCGTGATGGCGTCGAAGGCGGCCTTCAGCTCGTCGCGGGTCAGCTCCAGCGCGGCCATGTCGGCCACGTCGAGGCGATCAAAGCGGGCCGTGTTGGCCAGCACCGCTGCGTCGCCGCGTGCCTTCACATCGGCCAGGATGTCGGCCACGCGGGTCTCGATCTCGGCATCGGTCTCGGCCGACCAGTGCAGCACGCGCTGGAAGTCGGCTTCGAACGTGGCGGACGAGGTGTCGAGGTGACGAACAGCGATGGACATGTCGGCTTCGAAGGTCGGATCGTTGGGAGGATCAGCCGCGCGCCGCAACCGCCGCCGCGAAGGCGTCGATCATCGGGCGCAGGCGATCGCGCTTGAGCTTGAGGGCGGCCTGGTTGACGACCAGGCGCGAGGAGATTTCCAGGAAGGGTTCGACCTCGCGCAGCCGGTTGGCCTTGAGCGTGCTGCCGGTCGAGACCAGGTCCACGATGGCATCGGCCAGACCCGTCAGCGGCGCCAGCTCCATCGAGCCGTAGAGCTTGATCAGGTCGACGTGCACGCCCTTGTCGGCGAAGTGGCGGCGGGCGATCTCGGTGTACTTGGTGGCCACGCGGATGCGCGAGCCCTGGCGCACGGCGCTGTCGTAGTCGAAGTCGTCGCGCGTGGCCACGCTCATGCGGCAGCGCGCGATCTTCAGGTCCAGCGGCTGGAACAGGCCCTCGCCGCCGTGTTCGAGCAGCACGTCCTTGCCGGCCACACCCAGATCGGCACCGCCGTGCTGGACATAGGTCGGCACATCCGTGGCGCGCACCAGCACGACGCGCACGTCCGGCCGGTTGGTCGCCAGGATCAGCTTGCGGCTCTTGTCCGGGTCCTCGGTGACCTCGATGCCGGCGGCGGCCAGCAGCGGCAGGGTCTCCTCGAAGATGCGGCCCTTGGACAGGGCCAGCGTGATGGTGTCGTTCATCTCGTTCACGTCGCTCACGTCGCTCATCGCGCTCACCGGGTTCTTTCGATGTCGGCACCGATGCCGCGCAGCTTCTCTTCCATCCGGTCGTAGCCGCGGTCGAGGTGGTAGATGCGGTCGACGCAGGTCTCGCCCTCGGCCACCAGGCCGGCGATGACCAGGCTGGCCGAGGCGCGCAGGTCGGTCGCCATGACGGTCGCGCCAGACAGGCGCTCGATGCCTTCGACGATCGCCGTGTGGCCGTCCACCGCGATGTGCGCGCCCAGCCGAACCAGCTCGTTGACGTGCATGAAGCGGTTCTCGAAGATCGTCTCGGTCACCCGCGACGTGCCTTGCGCGATGCAGTTCAGCGCCATGAACTGCGCCTGCATGTCGGTCGGGAAGGCCGGGTACTCGCTGGTGCGCAGGCTGATGCCCTTGGGCCGGCCGCTGGCGCGCACGCGGATCCAGTCCGGGCCAGCGTCGATCTGCACGCCGGCCTCGCGCAGCTTGTCGAGCACCACGTCGAGGTGATCGGCACGCGTGCGGCGCAGCGTCACATCACCGCCGGCGGCGGCCACCGCGCACAGGAAGGTGCCGGTCTCGATGCGGTCGGCAATGATCTCGTGCGGCCGCACCGGCGCGTGCAGGCGGTCAACGCCCTGGATGCGGATGCGGTGCGTGCCCTGCCCTTCGATGCGCGCGCCCATCGCCACCAGCAGGTCGGCCAAGTCGGTGACCTCAGGCTCCTGCGCGGCGTTCTCCAGCACCGTCTCGCCATCGGCCAGCGTGGCGGCCATCAGCAGGTTCTCGGTGCCGGTCACGGTGACCATGTCGGTGGTGATGCGCGCGCCCTTCAGGCGTTCGGCGCGGGCGACGATGTAGCCGTGTTCGACGACGATCTGCGCGCCCATGGCCTGCAGGCCCTTAATGTGCTGGTCGACCGGCCGCGAGCCGATCGCACAACCGCCCGGCAACGACACCCGCGCCTCGCCAAAACGCGCCAGCAGCGGGCCCAGCACGAGGATGGACGCCCGCATGGTCTTGACCAGGTCGTAGGGCGCCTCGCGGGTCACGATCTCGCTCGCGTCGAGCACGACCTGATCGGGCAAAGCCTCGCTGCGATCGGCCTTCACGCCCAGGTGGCGCAGCACCTTCAGCGTCGTCGAGACGTCCTGCAGACGCGGCACGTTGGCCAGCGTCATCGCCTCCGGGCAGAGCAGCGCGGCACAGAGTTCGGGCAGGGCGGCGTTCTTGGCGCCGGAGATGGTGACCTCACCCTGCAGGGTGCGGCCACCGCGGATCACGAGCTTGTCCATGGGCGTGCGGTGCGTGAGGCGTCAGCGGGATCGGGCGTCAACGGCAGGCCGTGGCAGAAGGCGCGGCAGACCGAGACAACAGGATCGGCGGGTTCGACGTTGGGAAGTGGAAGACCGGCGCAGCAGCAGTCACAAGGACGCCGCGCTGCCGGGCCGGATCAGCCTTGGGGCGTCGACGCGGCGACGGCCCATTCGGCCGGCGTGAGCGTCTTCATCGACAGCGCGTGGATCTCCTCGCGCATGCGCTCGCCCAGCACCGCGTAGACAGCCTGATGGCGGCGGATGCGGCTCAGGCCCTCGAACTGCGTCGAGACGATGGTGGCGAAGAAATGTCGGCCGTCGCCCTCGACCTGCAAGTGCTCGCAGGACATGCCGGCGGCAATGAGGGACTGGACGTGCTGGGGTGTCGGATCGGCCATGGTGGGAAATTGTACCGGCCGCTCCGCGCGCCTCGGCCGCGAAGGGCCGGGCGCGATCGACTTCGCCCAGGCCTCAATGCCTCAACTTATAGCCACTTGCCAGCAGCCGCAGACAGATGGTCGAGACGATCGCCAGGCTGCCGCCGACCACCGCCAGGCTGAGCCAGGGAGAGACATCGCTGACGCCGAAGAAGCCGTGGCGGAAGCCGTCGATCATGTAGAAGAACGGGTTCAGGTGGCTGGCCGCCTGCCAGAAGGCCGGCAGGCTGTGGATCGAATAGAAGACGCCGGCCAGGAAGGTCATCGGCATGACGATGAAGTTCTGGAAGGCCGCCATCTGATCGAACTTCTCGGCCCACAGACCGGCGATCAGGCCCAGCGTGCCCATCAGCGCGGCGCCCAGGATCGCGAAGACCAGCGCCCAAAGCGGCTGCGCCAGACCGGGCGGCGCGAACCAGACCGTCACCAGCAACACACCCGCGCCCACCGCCAGGCCACGCACGACCGAGGCACCGACATAAGCCACGAACCACGCCCAGTGGCTCAGCGGCGTCACCAGCAGGAACACCAGGTTGCCGGTGATCTTGCTCTGGATGAGGCTGGACGAGCTGTTGGCGAAGGCGTTCTGCAACACGCTCATCATCACCAGGCCGGGGATCAGGAAGCTGCTGTAGCCGACCTGCTCATAGACCTGCACATGGTCCTCCAGCACATGGCCGAAGATCAGCAGATAGAGCATGGCCGTCAGGACCGGCGCTGCCACGGTCTGGAAGCTGACCTTCCAGAAGCGCAGCACCTCCTTGTAGAACAGCGTGCGGGCACCGGACAGCAGGTGGGTGGGGCTCACGGGGTCCTTCATGCGGCCTCCTCGGCGATCGTCGGTCGTGTCGATCCTGCCCCTTGCATGATCTCCAGGAAGACATCCTCCAGGTCGGCCCGGCCAATCTCCAGGTCCTCGACCTTGATGCCGGCCGCACGCAGCCGCGCCAGCACGGCCTCGACCGCCGCCGCATCGGCCGCCTTGACCTGGGCGATGCGACCGGTCACACGGGCCTGCGCGGCCAGATCGGGCGGCAGGACGTCATCGGTCTTGAAGCGCAGCATCGTGCTGGCGGTGCCGGCCAGCAGGTTGCTGGTGCGGTCCAGCGCGACCACCCGGCCCTGCTTGAGCATGGCGATGCGCCCGCACAGGGCTTCGGCCTCTTCGAGGTAGTGGGTGGTCAGCAAGACGGTGTGGCCCTCGCGGTTCAGGCGGGCGATGAAGCCCCACAGCGTCTGGCGCAGTTCAACGTCGACACCGGCGGTCGGCTCGTCCAGCACGATCACCGGCGGGCGGTGTACCAGCGCCTGGGCGACCAGCACCCGGCGCTTCATGCCGCCCGAGAGCTGGCGCATGTTGGCGCCGGCCTTGTCGGCCAGACCGAGGCCGTCGAGCAGCTCGTCGATCCACGCGTCGTTGCCGCGCACGCCGAAGTAGCCGCTCTGGATGCGCAGGGTCTCGCGCACGCTGAAGAAGGGATCGAAGACCAGTTCCTGCGGCACGATGCCGAGCGACTTGCGCGCGGCGGCGTAGTCCTCGACCACGTCATGCCCATGCACGGTGACCCGCCCGGAGGTGGCGCGGGCCAGCCCGGCCAGGATGGATATCAGCGTCGTCTTGCCCGCGCCGTTGGGTCCGAGCAGGCCGAAGAACTCGCCTGGATGGATGTCGAAGGAGACATCGGACAGCGCGTTCAACGCGCCGCGCGGGGTCTGGAAGGTCTTACCGACCTGCTGGAAGGAAATCGCCGGGTTCATCGGCGGGCGATTGTAGGCAGGCCCCATGGCACTGCTGCCTGATGGTCAGACCGCGCCTGGAACGACGTAAACCCCCGGTCTGGCCGCACCGACCCGGTGCTAGATTGCCCCACGATCCGCCCGCCCACCGCCTTGCGATGACCTCCCGCCCGACCCGCACCGACCCGATGCCGCTCGATGGCGAGACCCGCGGCGAGCGCAAGCCGCCACGCCGCACGGCCGAGCGCATCCTCGACCACAGCCTGGCGCTGTTCAACCGCTACGGCGAGCCCAACGTGTCGACCACGGTGATCGCCGCCGAACTGCGCATCAGCCCCGGCAACCTCTACTACCACTACCCCGCCAAGGAAGAGCTGGTCAACGCCCTGGTCGAACGCTACGAACTGGCGCTCGACGCCACCCTGGCCGAGGCCGGCGACCACGACGACGCCATCGGCGCCTGGCGCCTGGTCCCTGCCCTGCTGCGCCTCGCCTGGGACTACCGCTTCATCTTCCGCGACCTGAACGACCTGCTGACCCGCAACCGCCAGCTCGAAACGCACTGCCAAGCCGCCCTGGCACGCCAGACCACCGCGATCCGCGCCCGCGTCGCCGCCCTGTGCCACCTCGACGGCCAGCCCCTGGACGCGCCCGGCGCCGACGCCCTGGCCACGTCCATCGTCGTCCTGCTGACCTACTGGCTGAGCTACGAATACGTGCGCGCCCCGCGTCAGGCCCTCGAACCCGACAACGCCGACGCCGCGATCTCACGCGGCACAGTGCAGGCGATGGCGCTGTTGTGGCCGTATTTGCGGGTGGAGCATCGGGAGATGCTTAAGGGCGCGGCCGCCGTCGCCCAGCCCGCCCAGCCCGCTCAGCCCTTCACATCACGCTGAAAGATCGCCTTCGTGTCCTCGTAGCCAATCGGCGTCGAGGTGTGCTCGTGCACGATGCGCAGCACATGGCTCTTGGACTTCATGGCCCAGGACATCCGGTTCTGCATCGACCGCAGCTCCACGCCCTCGGCCGACACGGCGGCGTAGCGCACGAAGGCGCTGACCGAAGCGAAGTCCTCGTCGCCGACGATCTTCACGCCGTCGAACGTCACCCGCACGGTCTCGCTGCCCAGCGAGGCAAACCAGCCCTCCACCGCCACCCGCCACGCCGCCGCCCCTTCGTAGGACCAGATGCCCCAGGTGTCGAACACCCGCGCGTCCTTGTCGTAGAGGTGCATGAAGGTCTCGACGTTCTTGGCCAGAACGGCCGACTTGTAGGTGTCGAGGGCGCGGAGGATCTGCTTTTCAGGGTCGGCCATGGTGGGTGCTCGGGTTGGGGTGGGGTTATCGGGAAAGACCGAGCACATCGAGCCGCCCGGGGGCAAGCCCTGTTGCGCCACAGGCTGGTCAGGGTTCCCCGACCAGCGATCACGCGACGCTGCTTCGCGGGCGAATCGGGATGTAGGCCTCGACCAGCGACGACGGCGACGTGGGATCGAATTTCTCGTTGTATCGCTCGAAGATCGGCGACGCGGCCTGCACATAGTCCGATGCCGGCAACCAGGTTTCAAAGATGTAGCCGAAGGCGGACCCCACGTCGGCCAGCGGGAACTCGAAGACCGCGTACGGCCCGCCGGGAATCTCTTCAGACGTCATCCCCTCGGGCAGTGGGAGCTTGGCGTGCGCGACCGAGACTGCGGCCAGATAGCTCAATCCGCCAGGTTCTCCAGACAGCATCTCCATGACGCCGTAGCTGACCTCCGGTTCCAGAATGGCATCAATCTCTTCAATCCGGCTCACAAATCGTGGCCAGAGCTGCGGGATTTCCGGCGACATGGGCTTCGTGATGATCTTCATGCCGGTGACCTGCAGCGGGGCACGATCGACAAACCTGGGTTCCATCAGAATCTCCATGACGTGTGGGGGTTGAGGCCGGCCGGGCCGACCCGAAAATGTCACGACGCCGGATGGCGCCGCCTGGACGACCGATGGCACGTGAACGGAACCCGGTCGAATCGGCCTGATTGAATCCTTGGCGCCGTCGCCCGTCAAGCAGCCACCGCCGCCTCGATGGCGGCGATGTCGATCTTCTTCTGCAGCATCATCGCCGCGATCGCCTTGGCAGCCACGGCCCTGTCGGCCCTCAAGGTCAATTCGGTCAAGCGACGGGGAAACACCTGCCACGACACCCCATAGCGGTCCTTCAGCCAACCGCAGTGGCCCTCTTCCCCGCCGTTGGAGGTGAGCGCCACCCAAAGCCTGTCGGTTTCCGCCTGATCATCGGTCTCGACCGAAATCGACACCGCCTCACTGAGCGTGAACATCGGCCCCGCATCCAGGATCTGATAGGGCACGCCGCCCAGCGTGAAATCGATGACCCACGAAGTACCGTCCCCAGAAATATCAAAGGCCGCTTCGACCCGGCTCCCCGGAATCAACCCGCAATAAAACTCGGCGGCCTCCCGGCCTCGACCGTCACGGAACCAGAGGCAGGTGCGCAGGGAAATAGTCACTGGATTGCTCTTTGTGGTAATCGGGTGGTGTAAAAGTCTGGTGACTGAAGGACATGAAGGCTCCGGTCTGGATCAGCGTTGCAAGAATCATCAACCCGCCACAGCCTTGGGCGACAACGTCATGGGAACAAATGCAATGCCATTCGTTTCCACCTTCGGTCCAGCAACCACAAAACCAAGCCGCTCATAGACCAGCACCGCAAACGGCGTCGAATTCACGGTGAATACCTCGACACCTCGCGCCGCCCTGGACTTCAACGCCAACCAGAGTTTCCGAGCCAAGCCGTGCTTCTGAAATTCAGGCGCCACAAAGAGGTGGAACAAATGCCGCCCATCCCGAAGCGCCGCCACGCCCGCCAGCGTAGCACCGCGAGTCGCCACAACGTAATAGAAGTCAGGACTGCGGATGTAGCCGCCGATAGCCTCGGCCCCGATGCTCACCATGAAGCGCTCCGCACCTTTGCCACTCGGATCCAAGGTAAAGAAGTGCGCGACGCTGGAGATCAGTTGGCTGATTTCTGGGGCGTCTTGGGGGGCGGCTGGGCGGATGTGCATGGCGATCGTCAAGCGACGTGTGTTGCGGGCTTCGCCCTGAAGCCAAACTCATACAAATTGCAACCACCAGAGGCTGTCCACTTAAATTCCGGGGTACGCACAAAACTGGGCTGCAATTCCTTGGCGGGCAAACCAAAACCTACAGCGACCTGAGCGACATGCAGCGACAAGAAACCGAGGCTATACGCGCCGGCGTTTGAAACTGGGCAACAGCAGTAAACAGCGTGTAGCGCTCAGTTTTCATGATTGACGCCTGCTGAGCGGTTCGCATCTGGGTCAGCGCCATGTCGCGGCGCACAAGGCTGTTTGTAGATGGGCAGTCTGCTCCTGATCGTGATGTTGACTCAATGCGCACATCTTGAAGAGGTCGTCAGGAGATCAAATGCATGCCACGGAAGTGGCGGAGCGCGGGCGAGTGCTTGTAAAGCGGTTAGGCCGCATTTGGGGGGCGCCGCAAGAGTTCGGTAGAGATGTGCGGCAGGTGCTTCTGAACGTGGGTAAGTGCGCCATGAAGGAAGCCGTCGTTCGTGATGAAGGTCGAGACATATGGGAACGCCGCAGTCGCCAAAAGAAGATCCATGGAATCAGAGACGCGGGCATTTCTGTCTGGGTTCGATGTACGGTAGTTGGCCAAGTAGTGCTCTGTCGCATAGGCTGGGCATTCACGCATCAGCCACTTATGGTTTTTGACACAGAACTTTGCGGCAGTGTCTAGGTTCGCACCATCCAAAGGTGCAACCAAGTCACTTCCGCGAGAGAGTAGCGAGCTGACCTTGGTTCGGCGAACCTTGGCAGTGACCTCCTCGGTCAGTCTACCGTCCGCAACCGCGCGAGAAAGGTAGTTGAGCGCTTCTGCGTGCCGTTTGGCCAGCTCAGCAAGTCCGTCCTTGGCCTTTGGGTCAAATGCGAATTCGACGAACTCCTCCGCAGTAAGCCCGTACTTCTCGTTGAGTTGTGAGACTTCGCGAAAGGTCCTAACAAAGACTGGCTCTACTTTCCGAATCTGTTTACTCGGCGCCGACGCGTAGAACAGGCAGAGTTCCTCAGCTTCAAGATCTGCGAATGAGCGAAGCCACAGCGGCTCGAGGGCGACAGCTCGCTTTGTCAGTTCAAGAGCGTCTTGAAGCACACCTGTCTTGGCGAACTCGTGCAGGATCTGTTCGGAGAGGACAAGCCGGAACCCAGCATTCAGGCGGGACTCCAGGAAGCGAAGCCATGTATCGTCCCCCTTCTCCAGGGCGTAAATGAGCGCCTGGGTGTCCATAAACAGAGTAGGTGGATCTGGAGCGTGGTTCATGCGGTCCAACGTGGAGGTCGCTGGCGCTGCGCGGCTTTATCGCGCAGCGTCCGGTGGACCGCAGGGTTGTGCTTCATTCGCTCTCCTTCTGCTCGGGAATCTTCTTGAAGGATACCAAGCGGCCTTTTAGAGACTGAAGGAGATAGTCGAACGAATGTATTTCGATGTTGAGATCTTGGACCAACTGTCTCCGTCGAGAATTTGTCTCGGGATCGATGGCCGAGCGCCTACCGATAAGGATCAGGCCGCTTACGTTTGCATCGATGTCCGTGAGCCCACCTGATTCGTCACCAGCCTCAGCCAGGCTTATCACCTGAGCCACCCGGCCCCTATCGTGAACGTTACCCAAGCAGGAGACGCGACGATGGCCATGAACCAGATCCAGTTCCAGAAGAGCGTGTCGCTGACCGACTTCCTGTTGCGCTATGGAAGCAAAGACCAGTGTGCGCAAGCGCTCGTCTCGAACCGTTGGCCCGACGGCTTTCGCTGCCCGAGTTGTGGCGCGGCCGAGCATTACGTGGTCAGTCACGGCGCCCGCAAGTTGTTCCAGTGCCGAGGCTGTCGGCACCAACCCTCTTTGACCGCCGGCCCCCTGATGGACAGCACCAAGCTGCCGCTGCGGACGTGGTTTCTGGCGATCTTTCTGCTCAGTCAAGCCAAGACGGGCCTCTCTGCCTTGGCCCTGATGCGCCAACTCGGCACGAGTTACCACACCGCCTGGCTGATTCATCACATGGTGATGCTGGCCATGGCCAAGGTCGACGCCGAAGAGCCTCTGTACGGGCAGATTCAAATGGATGACGCCAATCTCGGCGGCGAGCGCCCCGGCGTGGGCGGTCGCGGTTCGCCCAACAAGGTGCCCGTCGTGGCAGCGGTATCGACGAACTCGAAGGGACATCCGATGCGCGTGAAGGTCACGCCGGTGTCGACCTTCTCCAGCGCCGCGATCACCGTTTGGGCGCGAATCAACCTGACGCCAGGCAGCGATATGCGCAGCGACGGGCTGCCGTGTTTTGCGGGCGTGGTCGACGCAGGCTGCGCGCATTCCTACGTCGTGGTGGGCCGGCGCAAGCCACGCGAGTTGCCGCAGTTCACCTGGGTCAATACCGTGCTGGGCAATCTCAAGACGCTCATCAACGGCGCCTACAAGGCCTTCAAGTTCCGCAAGCACGCCCACGCCTACCTGGGCGCCTTCGCCTACTGATTCAACCGACGCTTCGATCTGTGACAGCTTCTGGACGGCCTCATCGGCCACGCCGCGACCTCGTCGCCAGCACGCTAACGGCAGATTCGATGGGAGGCTGAAGATCACGACTAATCAGGTCTCGCAAAGGAACTCACGGCGGCACGTGCGTTTGGTCGACAGACCGAGGCCGAGTCTTGCTCGTTTCATGCAGCGATTGTCTCAAAGACTGGCCGATGGGGCAGGCATGGCGCGGCGGCAGAGGTGTAGACGCCCCAGAGCGAAGTGAACGTCCTGAATCGTGAAAGCCATCCAAAAAGTAGATTCGGTAGTTGCGCACTTGTGAGGAGATGGAATAGGATTGACGTCAATAGGTCGAATGTATCGTGATATTGTTTCAATTGAAGTCTCCGCCCAACACTCGTCACTTGTGAGCTCTTTAGGAAAAGACGCAACTTTCGGAAACAAGCGTAGATGGCCATCTTGCTTCGTCATGAAGCCCGCTGTCGAACTGCTTCAGAACGGGGACAGTGTCTCCTGCGCGTTTGGAACAATCAAAGCTGACGACGAAGGCTTCTGGATTTCCGGCTCAAGCATTGACGTAGTAATTCAGCACAGCAGCTGGTCTCCGTTCGAACGCAGAAGGATATGGTTTCAGCAACGCAGCACAGAATATACGGAAAAGCAACGACTAAGGCTTGTTGACTCAGATAATTTCACCGGGTTTCTTTGGGGCAATAAATAATTGCCTGCAGCACACTAGACACCCGTAATACTCACCAAGATCTGATATCCTCATTGACGAAAATGTCTTACGATAAATCCCTTGCAAGATTCAACGTTTTTATTCCATTGCGCGGAAAATATGGAATTCGCGTGGAACCGAATTCATACGATATGGCAACCTTTACCGAGGAACTTCGTAACATTCTTGTTGGAAAAAATCAATCGGACAGTGAGCTGTGGTTGATTTTTAGATTGTTGATCACAAATCAAATCGAATGGCCGGCCTGGGAGGCCTACCATAAACTGGTCTCAAGAAAATATATCGAGCTACTTGACGGGAAGCCATTGTTCAACTCAATCCCGCCTGAGACACAAGTGCGACGAAAGCAGCTTTTGATCGACTATTCAAATATTGGAATGCAGGTCAGCAAGTCTTGTTATATACCCGAAGGCGTTGGAATGCCGCACTTCTTTGAGGAAGCCCCGGCATACACATACTTACTTTGGGAGTTCAAGGAGAAATCCTGCGTAACAGATGACTTATTCGCTGAATACGTACTGCGATCCACCCTTGCACTTCGAGTTGTTGATTCATACGACCTGCCATTTAATTCCGGCGAGAGAATTCAACTTATTGAATCAAAAATTATTAGCAAGGGCAACGAAATACCTTTCGATGCAAAATTGCTTCTCTTGACGTTGAGGGAGATCAGGAGCCTGTGCACTCTCCTTGGAAAAGAATCAGGTAGAACTTTGATGAGCGCACGCCAGGAGCTACTTGACGATTACGAGAGTGGCGAATGCGCCGCCTTGGAGGGGGCCATTAACAAAGTTCGATCTTGGGATGGAATATATTCTATTAATCCCCCGCCAGGAATGACCTGGCTTGAGTTTCAAGGGGTCAGGCAGAAATTGCGAGGAATGGCAGCGGCCATCATTGATATATCGAGAAATGTAGGCCTTAAGGACTTCCCTGCGGAGAAGCGGATACTCATTGAAACCGCCTAACGACTGGATTAATCAGATTAGAGAATGAACCAACTTTCGTCATCATAAATATTATTCATGTCCGGACGCGATTCGCCTCGGCGACGACCGCTTCACGCCTTCAAAAACTCCATCCTCCCCCCCAACCACCTCCTGATCTGCGCCTGCGCAATCGCCGGTTGCTCATCCAGCAACCAAGGCGCCACCTCTCGGGCTTGGGCCAGCAGGTCGCCGTCCTGGGCGAGGTCGGCGAAGCGCAGGAGGGCGTCGCCGCTTTGGCGGGCGCCCATGAACTCGCCGGGGCCGCGGATTTCGAGGTCGCGGCGGGCGATTTCGAAGCCGTCGGTGGTGTCGGCCATGGCGCGCAGGCGTTCGCGGCCGGTTTGGGAGAGGGGGCCGGTGTAGAGCAGCACGCAGACGCTGGCGAGTGCGCCTCGGCCGACGCGGCCGCGGAGTTGGTGGAGTTGGGCGAGGCCGAAGCGTTCGGCGTGTTCGATCACCATGACGCTGGCGTTGGGCACGTCCACGCCGACCTCGATGACGGTGGTGGCGACCAGCACCTGCAGGCGGTTGGCGGTGAAGTCGGCCATGACGGTGGCCTTGTCGGGCGACTTCATGCGGCCGTGCAGCAGGCCCACGCCGATGCCGGGCAGGGCGGCGCAGAGCTGTTCGTGGGTTTCGGTGGCGTTGCGCAGGTCGAGGGCCTCGCTTTCCTCGATCAGCGGGACGACCCAATAGACCTGGCTGCCCTTGGCGACCTCGTCGCGCACACGGTCGATGACCTGCTCGCGCCGGTCGGCCGCGAAGACGCGGGTGACGATGGGCGTGCGGCCGGGCGGCAGTTCGTCGAGCGTCGACACGTCGAGGTCGGCGAAGTAGGTCATGGCCAGGGTGCGGGGGATGGGCGTGGCGCTCATCATCAGCAGGTGCGGCTCCAGAGGCTGGCTGCTGCCGCGGGTGGCTTCCTGGGCCAGCTTGCGGCGCAGTTCCAGACGCTGGGCGACGCCGAAGCGGTGCTGTTCGTCGATGACGGCCAGGCCGAGGCGGGCGAAGACCACGTCGTCCTGGATCACCGCATGGGTGCCGACGACGAGCTTGGCCGCGCCGCTGGCGACCTGGTCGACCATGGCGGCGCGGGCCTTGCCCTTGCGGCTGCCGGTCAGCCAGGCGGTCTCGATGCCCAGCGGCTGCAGCCACTGGACCAGCTTGCGGAAGTGCTGCTCGGCCAGGATCTCGGTGGGCGCCATCAGCGCGCATTGCCAGCCGGCATCCATCGCCACGGCGGCGGCCAGCGCGGCGACCACGGTCTTGCCGGAGCCGACGTCGCCCTGCAGCAGCCGGTGCATGGGCTGCGGGCGGGCGAGGTCGGTGGCGATTTCCTCGGCGACGCGGCGTTGCGCGCCGGTGAGCTGAAAGGGCAGCACGGCCAGCAGCTGGTCGACCAGACCGCCCTTGGCCGATGTCAGGGCCGGCGCGCGCAGCCGCGCCCGTTCGCGCTGCGACTGGAGCTGCGAGAGCTGCTGGGCCAGCAGTTCCTCGAACTTGATGCGCAGCCAGGCCGGGTGTTCACGTTCCTCCAGCGCCCGCAGGCCGATGCCGGGCGTGGGGTGGTGGAGCAGTTGCAAGGCCTCGCGCAGCGTCGGCACACCACGCGGCAGGACGTCGGGCGGCAGGATCTCGTCGAGCCGGGCGCGGGACAGGCCGGCCGCCACGGCCTTGCGCAAATAGGCCTGCGGCAGTTGCGCCGAGGTCGGGTAGACGGGGGTCAGCGCCTGCGCCATCGGCTCGCCGGGCGTCACGGCGCGAAAGCTCGGGTGCACGATCTCGCGGCCGAAGAAGCCGTGCCGCAGCTCGCCGCGCACCCGCACCCTGGCGCCCACGGCCAGCGTCTTCTGGTGCGAGGGGTAGAAGTTGACGAAGCGCAGGATCAGGCCCTGCAGGCCGGCCTCGCCATCCGCATCGATCAGCTTGAGCTTGACGATCAGCTGGCGACGCGGTCGCAGCTCGATGCGTGACTCGCTGACCAGGCCTTCGAGGTGGACCGTGTCGCCCTCGTGCGCCGACAGCAGCGGCGTCAGGCGGGTCTCGTCCTCGTAGCGCAAGGGCAGGTGCAGCGCGAGGTCGATGTCGCGCGTCAGGCCGAGCTTGTGCAGCGCACGCTGCGGGGCGCTGAGAGGCTTGGCGGCGGCCGGTGCGGGGGCGGAGGACTCAGGCGGCACGGTGCTCGCAGTTGTCGCGTAGCCAAGCCGCGAACTCCGCCTCGGCCAGGTCACCAGCGGCCAGCTTGAGCATGGTGATGACGCAAGCCGCATCGTCGGCGATCAGCTGTTCGCCATTGAGGAACAGGAACAGTTCGACCGCGACGAAGGCCGTGCGCTTATTGCCGTCGATGAAAGGGTGGTTGCGCGCGATGCCATAGCCGTAGGCTGCGGCAAAGTCGGCCACGTCGGGTTCACCATAGACGGCCAGATGCTGCGGGCGGGCCAGCGCGGACTCGAACAGTCCGGGATCGCGCTCGCCCGCAGCGCCGCCGTGTTCAGCCAGCTGCTCGTCGTGAACGGCGCGCAGCACGTGCGGGTCCAGCCAGACCCAGCCTTGGTTGGCGGCGGTCATGGCTTACTTGGCCAGCTCGTGAAGCACAGCCCTGCGGGTCTTCATGACCTCGCGGGCGGCCTTCATCTGGGCTTCGAAGACGGGATCGTGCGGCGTCAGGCGGACGCCATCGGGTGCTTCGGTGACATAGACCGTGTCGCCCTTCTCCAGCTTGAGCCGCGCCAGCATCTCCTTGGGCAGGATGACGCCGACCGAGTTGCCGATCTGGGTGAGCTTGAGTGCATGCATGGCGGGACTCCTGACAAGGTGGTGGGGGCCAACGTCACGACCGTTTCCGGGTGTCTGGTTCGGTTATAACGTTTGTTATATTCTGCCGCCCGATCTCTTCTTCCGCAAGCGAACGCCGTGACCGATCCGACCCTGCCCCCGTCCAGCGACCTGACCGTTTCCGACTTCGATTTCGCGCTGCCGCCCGAGCTGATCGCGCAGCATCCCGCCGCCGAGCGCAGCGCCTCGCGGCTGCTGGACGGCCGGGGCGCGACGCCGGTCGACCGCATCTTCCGCGAGCTGCCGGGGCTGCTGTCGGCGGGTGATCTGCTGGTCTTCAACGACACCCAGGTGATCCGCGCCCGGCTGCACGGCGCCAAAGATTCGGGCGGTTCGGTCGAGGCGCTGGTCGAGCGCGTGCTGCCGGTCGGGCCGTCGGGCACGCACGAGGTCTGGGCCCACCTGCGCGCCAGCAAGTCGCCCAAGCCGGGTCAGGGCGTGGTCTTCCGCAGCGATGCGGGCGAGACCTTCCGCGCCGAGGTGCTGGGCCGCTGCGGGCCGGAGAACGGGCTGTTCCACCTGCGCTTCCCGTCGGACGTGTTCGCGCTGCTGGAGCGCTGCGGCCACATCCCCCTGCCGCCCTACATCACCCATGCCGACGATGCCGAGGACGCGCGCCGCTACCAGACCGTGTTCGCGCGCACGCCCGGTGCGGTGGCGGCGCCGACCGCCGCCTTGCACTTCGACGAGGCCGTGCTGGCCGCCCTGGCCGAGCGTGGTATCGAGCGGGCCAGCGTGACGCTGCATGTCGGGGCGGGCACCTTCCAGCCGGTGCGGGTCGAGCGCATCGCCGAACACCGCATGCACAGCGAGTGGTTCGAGGTGCCAGCGGCGACCGTCGCCGCCATCGAGGCCACACGGGCGCGCGGCGGCCGCGTTGTTGCGGTCGGCACGACGACGCTGCGGGCGCTCGAATCGGCCGCCCGAGACAGCGCCGCACAAGGCCTGCCGCTGCAGGCTGGCGCGCGCGAGACGGACATCTTCATCACGCCGGGCTTCCCCTTCCGCGTGGTCGACCGGCTGGTCACCAACTTCCACCTGCCGCGCAGCACGCTGCTGATGCTGGTCAGCGCCTTTGCCGGCCATGCGCGCATGCACGCGCTCTACGACCACGCGATCGCGCAGCGCTACCGCTTCTTCAGCTACGGCGACGCGATGCTGCTGGACCGGCAGGGCTGAGGCAGCGTCCCGAGGCAGCGCCCCGAGGCCGCTGTCCCAAGCCGCCACATGGCTGCGCTCCAAACGGGTGTTGCACTGCAGCAGCGGCACCACAGGGCGGGGGTCCAGGTGTTCCACGCTGACAAAACGCCGGTCGCGCTTGACGCCGCGCAAACGGGGCGCGTGGACTGGGGCCAAGCTGACGTCATTCCCCTGAACGACGGAGCTGATCCATGACCCCGACCCCTCACCTTGCTGCCCGCATGGCCACCCGATTTGCGGCCACCGGTGCCCTCTTGCTGGCCACCACCGCGACGACGGCCGCCGGCCTGAACGATGACGGCGCGCACCAGCTCGCCGCCAAGGCCGGCTGCCCCACCTGCCACGCCGTCGAACGGGGTGCCAAGGGCCCGGAAGGCCTGCCGCCGATCGGCCCGGCCTGGCGCGATGTGGCCCTGAAGTACAAGGGCCAGAAGGGTGCCGAAGATGCGCTGACCAAGGCCGTGCTGCTGGGCTCCAACCCCTATGACAGCCACTGGAAGGGCAAGGCCTCCGGCCTGGCGATGCCGCCCAACGCGGTCGCGATCGGCAAGGACGACGCCCGCAAGCTGGTGGGCTGGATCCTCAAGCTCGACCCGAAGTGAGCGCGGGCTGAGCGGCGGGCAGGCTGGCGGACCGCTCTGCGATCATCCGCCGCCGATGCTTGCCCGCCCCTTCCTGCTGTTCTTGCTGCACCCGCCGCTGCACCTGCTGCTGAGCCTGCTGCTGGGCCTGTTGCTGAGCGGCGCCTTGCCCGGATCGGCGCGGGCGCAAGACGGTCCGTCCACGCCCGCGCTGCGGCTGACGCAGGCGGTCTTCACGAGCGAAAGCCGCCCGTTGGCCGAACCCGAGGTCGTGGCACTGCCCGACACCTGGGGGAGCCGTCGGCTGTCACCGCGCGGTCAGGGCCTCTACCGCTTGCAGATGAACCTGGACGGTGTGCCGCAACAGGCCTGGGCGCTGCGCATCGACCGGCTGGCCGACCTGCACGAGATCCGCGTCAACGGCCGCCTGCTCACCGCCACCTTGCCGCTCGTCAGGACCGGGCCGGACGGCGTCGGCCCAGGAGATGCGGGCGATGACGGGCGCCCGTCCCTGAGCCGGGGCGCGCCGTTGCTGGTCGCCCTGCCGCCGGACCTGCTGCGCGACGGTCACAACGACCTGCAGATCCGCGTGCGCCACAGCACGCGCGGCGGCCTGTCGCTGGTGCTGATCGGCCCGATGACCGAGCTGGTGCCGGGCCACCGGCGCGAGATCCTGCTCGAACAGAGCCTGCCGCTGCTGCTCAACGGCGGCGGCGGCGCGCTGGGCCTGTTCCTGCTGCTGTATGGCTGGCAACGCCGCCATCAGGACCCGCTGAGCGCCGGCTTCGGCCTGCTGTGGCTGCTGATCTCGCTGCGCGGCAGCGCCTACGCCCTGCTCTTTTCGAGCCAGCAGGGCGTCTGGTTCGACGGCCTGATGTATGTCTCCCAGGTCTTCACGGCCCTGCTGCTCGGCCTGCTCTCGCTGGCACTGGCCAAACGGCCGCAGCATCCCTGGCGCTGGGTACTGCTGGCGTTTTGCCTGCCGCTGATGGTGCTGGGCGCGCCGGCCAGCGTGCTCGGCTGGACCGATCTGCTGCGCACCTGGACCTATCCGCTGGTGCTGCTGGCCGTGATGCCGCCACTCGCCCTGGTCGCCCAACACGCCTGGCAACAGGGCACCAGCCGGCGCTGGCAGACGCTGGCCTCGCTGCTGCTGATGCTGCTGCTGGTCGGCTCGGCCATGCACGACTACCTCGCCTGGCGCGGCACGCTGTCGGTGATGGCGCGCTACTGGATGCCGCTGACGCTGCCGCTGGTCTTCGCGGTGTTCGCCTCCACCCTCGTGCAGCGGCTGGTGCGCGGCCTCGAACAGGTCGAGCAGGTCAACGCGCTGCTGGAAGAACGCGTGACCGAGCGCACCCGCGCCCTCGAACTGGCGCACCAGAGCAAGACACGTTTCCTGGCCGCCGCCAGCCACGACCTGCGCCAGCCGGTGGTGACCATCGGCCTGCTGGTCGACCTGTTGCGCGAGCACATACAGGCGCCGACCCAGCGCCGCATGATCGACCGGGTGCACGACGCGGTGGCGTCGATGGAGACGCTGCTCAAGGGCCTGCTGGACCTGTCGCGGCTGGAGGCCGGATCGGTCCAGCCGCGCATCGGCACGGTCGAGCTGCAGCGCCTGTTCGACGCGATCGCGCCCCATGCCGACGACACGGCCGCCCGCCGCCAGCTGCGCCTGCGCCTGCGGCCGACCCGGCTGGCGGTGCGCAGCGACGCGGTGCTGCTCGATCAGGTCCTGCGCAACCTGGTTGGCAATGCGCTGCGCTACACCGAACGCGGCGGCGTGCTGGTGGCCGCACGGCGCCGGGCCGGCCGGGTCGAGCTGCGGGTGATGGACAGCGGCCCGGGCATCCCGGCCGACCAGCAGGAACGCATCTTCGAGGAGTTCGTGCAGGGCGGCCATGCGAGCGCCAGCAGCCCCGGCGACGGCCACGTCGGCCTGGGCCTGGGGCTGGCGATCGTGCGCCGCTCGCTCGCGCTGCTGGCTCATCCGCTGAGCCTGCGCTCCGAACCCGGCCGCGGCAGCGCCTTCACCATCACGCTGGACGAGGCGGTCGCCCCGCCGCCGATGCCGGTCACGCCACCGCGGCCGGGCGAGCCGCTGCGGCACTGGCGCATCGTGCTGGTCGATGACGACGAGCAGGTGCGCTCGGCCGTCACCGCCCGGTTGGCGGCCTGGGGCGCGCAGGTCCAGGCCCATGCCGGCCTGGCGAGCTTCCGACAGTGGCTGGCGCTGCGCCCGCGTGGCCACAGCGGCATCGACATCGTCGTCACCGACCAGCGCCTGATCGGTGCCAGCGCGATGGACGTGATCGATGCCTTGCGCAGCCATGCCGGCCCGGTGCCCGTGCTGGTCATCACCGGCGACACCGATGGCACCGAGCTGGCGCGGCTGCAGGCCCAGGGCCTGCCGGTGCTGCACAAGCCGTTCCGGGCCGAAGCCCTGCTGGGCATGTTGATGCAGGTCCGGAACCCGCCACCGAACCGGCCCGATGCCGCCCGGCCGGCGCCGGACCTCAGCGCTCGTCGAAGGTGATGCCCATGCGCGCGGCCGCCACGATGGCCTGGGTGCGCGAGCTCACGTCGAGCTTGCGGAACAGCGCCAGCAGGTGGGTCTTGACGGTCGACTCGGCCAGTTCAAGCTCGCGCGAGATCAGCTTGGTCGAGCGCCCCAGCACCAGCAGCCGCAGCACATCGATCTGGCGCGGCGACAGGGCCAGCGCCTCCAGCCGCGCCTCGCGCAGCTGCTGCGCGTCCAGGCCCGCGCCCTGGGCCGGCGCAAGGTCGCGGTAGATGCCCGGCGGCAGGTAGGTGCCGCCGTCGAGCACGATGCGCAAGGCGCCCTCGATCTCGGACAGCCGGGCCGACTTGGGCACGAAGCCGGCGGCGCCTTGGTCGATCGCCGCGAGGATGGTCTCGGGCCGCTCGTCGGCCGACATCACCACCAGGGGCACCTCGCCCGCCTGCACCAGCAGACGCTGCAAGCTGGACAGGCCCTGGCTGTCGGGCAGGCCGAGGTCCAGCAGGATCAGCTCGATGTCGGGGTGTGACGCCAGCGCCAGCCTGGCCTCGCCGATGTCGGCGGCGGCGATCAGGTCGACCGTGGGGAAGCGCTGCGCCATCAGCATCGAGAAACCTTCTCGAAACAGCGCGTGGTCATCGACCAGCAAGGCCTTCATCGCGATCCCTCGCGCACCTGCCCGCTGCCTGCAACCCTGTGACCCTCCACCATCGACCCACTCCACTGGCGGATCGATACGCCCGCGCACACGGCACTATAGCGACGAGCCTTGGGGCTGGCTGACGAAGCCGATGCGCGTCAGTCCGGCCGATGCGGCATCGGCAAGCGTCTCGGCGACATGTCGGTAGGCGACGTCGCGGTCGGCGCTCAGGCGGATCGCTGGCGGCGTGGCCAGCGATCCGGCGGCCAGCATCCGGGCCTGCGCCTCGGTGCGGCTGACGGGCTCGCCGTTCCAGTGGCGCTGGCCTTGTGCGTCGATGGCGACGTCGATGCTGACGGCCGCCGGGTCCTGCGGCTGGCTGCTGGCCTGCGGCAGACGCAGATTGACGCTGTGCGTGAGCAAGGGCGCCGCGACGATGAAGATCACCAGCAGGACCAGCAGCACGTCGATCAGCGGGACCATGTTGATCTCGGCGACGGGGGCGTGGGCCTGGCGGCGGTCGAAGGTGGCGAAGGCCATGGCGCGCTCCGGTCTCAGGCCGCCACGGCGGTGACCGCAGCCAGCGCAGCCCCCGGGCGCGGCGCAGTTCCCGGGCGCGGTGCGGGCCCGGCGCGCAGCAGCGTCGCGCCGGTCGACAGGAAGGTCAGCAGCTCGAAGGCATAGGCATCGAGCCGGCCGTTGAGCACGCGGTTGCTGCGGCTGAAGGCGTTGTAGGCCATGACCGCCGGGATCGCCACCGCCAGCCCCAGCCCGGTCATGATCAACGCCTCGCCGACCGGCCCGGCGACCTGGTCGAGCGAGCCGGCGCCCGTCATGCCGATCGCCAGCAGCGCGTGGTAGACGCCCCAGACCGTGCCGAACAGGCCGACGAAGGGGGCGGTTGCGCCGATGGTGGCGAGCAGCGTCAGGCCGTTCTCCAGCCGCGTGCCCTCCTCGTCGAGCACCTTGCGGATCGTGCGGGTGATGAAGTCCTGCGCCGAGCCCGCCTCTTCCAGCCGAGCCGCACCGTGGCGCGCATGGTGGTCACGCGCCTGCAGGGCATGGGCGGCAAGGTGGCCGAAGGGCTCGCGCACGCCATGGACCTGCAGCTCGTCCTGCACCGCATCGAGCGAGCGGGCGTTCCAGAAGAAGTCGAGAAAGCGCTGACTGCGTCGGCGTTGCAGCACCTGGCGGGTGCCCTTGAGCAGGATCAGCGCCCACGAGGCCACCGACATGAGCAGCAGCACGGCCAGCAGGGCCTTGCCAACGGCGTCGGACTGGCCGATGAAGTGGGCGAATCCGGGTTCGAGGCCGGGGGTGGCGGCCACGGCCGCCTGGGTGTTGTCGATCATCGTCGTCGGGGTCATGGGCCCTCCAGGAATGGTGCTTGGGGATCGGGGATCGGGGATCGGGGATCGGGTCTTGGGTCTTGGGTCTTGGGTCAGACCTTGAACTCGGCCTCGGTGTCGGCGAGGAACTCGACCGGCACGCCGTCCTGCAGCCGCGGGCGGGCCCGCGCGGCGCGGGCCTTGGCCAGCGCCTCCTCGTCCAGCGTGGCCGAGCCGGAACTGCGCAGCAGGCTGACGCGGCGCGGCACGCCCTGCGTGTCGAACAGGATGCGCAGCGCCACCACGCCTTGCTCGCGCCGCCGCACGGCCTCACGCGGGTAGGCATAGACGGGCGGGCGGACCCAGTCGGTCGCGCTCAGCGTGACCGGGCGGGGCGCTGCCGGTGGCGCTGGGGCTGCGGCGGTGGTCGCGTGGGTTGACGTGGCGGGCGCTGCGGCCGGTGCTGTTGAAGGCGCTGGTGAAGGCGCTGGTGCAGCCTCGGTTGAAGCCTCGGCTGTTGAAGGCACGGCAGTTGCAGCAACCGCTTCCGGCACGGCAACCCGCACCGACACCGGTGCGACCGGGGCCAGTGGCAGCGCTGCAGGCTCGGGCGATGCCGCTGCCAGCACGGGCGGGGGCGCCTGGACCGGGCGGTTCGGGGCGACGGCGGGCCGTGTCGGCGGGGTCTGGGCACGGGGTTCAGGACGGGGTTCAGGACGGGTTTGAGGATCGGGCCGAGAGGGCGCAGCCCTCGCCGGCAATGGCTCGATCCAGTCGACCTGCAGCAGGGCGAGCGACGCGGGCGCCGATGGCTCGTCACGCGCCTGCCACAGCGCCCAGCCACCGGCGAGGTGAGCGGCCAGCGCGGCACCGATCAGCGCACGTTGGGGTGCCGGGCCGAGCACGTCAGGCCAGGCGCCCGGCCAAGCGTCGGTCCAGGTGCGGGTTCTCATGTGTCGGCCCATCCGCGCAGCAGGTTGTGATAGGTCCCGGTCAGGCCGATCACGCCGGCATCGGTCTCGCCGACGCTTTGGCGCAGGTGCATCAGGTGGCGGTCCATGTCGAAGAGCAGGCGGCGTTGCTCGTCGCTGCGCACCATGCTCTCGATCCAGAAGAAGCTGGCGAGGCGCGCGCCGCGGGTCACCGGCTCGACCCGGTGGACGCTGGTGCCGGGGTAGAGCACCAGGTCGCCGGCTGGCAACTTGACGCGCTGACTGCCGAAGGTGTCCTCGATCACCAGCTCGCCGCCGTCGTAGTCGGCCGGATCGGCCAGGAACAGCGTGCTGCTCAGGTCGGTGCGCACCCGCTGGCCGGCCTGCGGTCCGCTGGTGATGAAGCGCACCGCGTTGTCGACGTGGTTGCCGAAGGCGTTGGCCACCCCGCCGTAGCGGTTGAACAGCGGCGGGAAGATCTTCTTGGGCAGGGCCGCCGAGAAGAAGGTCGCATGGCGGTTCAGGCCGGCCAGCACGAGCTTCTGCAGGGCATGGCTCAAAGGATGAGCCTGCGGCAGTTGCAGGTTGTTCTTGACCTGGGCGGACTGCACGCCGGCCGTGACCTGGCCGTCGACCCAGGGCGCATCGACCAGCAGCGCGCGGGCCTGGTCCAGTTCGTCATCGGTGAGGACCTGGGGAATATGGAGCAGCATGGTGGTGACCGGTTCAAGGGCAGGTGCGTGGATCAGAACTTCACGGTGCCGGTGACCTGCAGCGTCCGGCCGGCGCCCGGCACGACGTGGCCGCGGTAGAGGCTGGCGCCGTAGAGCTTGTTGGTGACGTTGGCGAGGTTGGCCTTGACGATGAAGGTGTCGGGCTCGATGGCGACCTCGGTCATCAGCTCCAGCGTGCCGTAGCCCGGCGAGGTGATGGCGCTGGCGGCCTGCTGGTCGGCCGGCGTGCTCTTGCTGCGGAAGTTCACGCCGGTGCCCACGCGCCAGTCGCGCGTGAGCTGCCAGCTGCTCCAGACCGCGCCGCTGTGCTTCGGGGTCAGGCCGGGGCGGTCACCGGCGCGGTTGCCGAAGGTGGTGGCCGTCGGCGCGGCCACGTCGACCTTGGCATCGGGGATCCACATGTAGGACAGGTAGACGTCCCAGTCCTTCGTCAGGCGGCCGTTGATGTCCATGTCCAGGCCGGCGGCATGGCGCTTGCCCGACAGCAGCAAGGCCGTGGCGGCGGTGTCGGGGTCGGTGTTGCGTTCGTTCAACTTGACCGAGCGGAACAGCGCGATGCGGGTGGTGAACATCCGGTCCTCGCTGTCGATGCGCGCGCCGATCTCGGTGTTGATGCTCTGCTCGGGCGCGGTGTTGGCGCTCAGCGCGTTGTAGGAATACGAGTCGCCCGAGGTGTTGAACGAACTGCCCCAGGACGCGTGCAGGCTGTGACGCGCACTTGGCTGCCAGATCGCGCCCAGGCGCTGGCTGAACTCGCCAATGGCTTGCTGGTAGCGCGTCACCACGCCGGTCGCGGCGATCTGTTCGTGGTCGCCCTTCATGCGGTCGTGACGCAGACCGGCCAGCAGCTTCCAGCCGTCGGCCACGGTGACGAGGTCCTGCGCGTAGACGCCGATGTTGTGGTTGACGAAGCCGCTGGCGCGGCGCAGCACGCGGGCGTCCTCGTCGATCCACGCGCCGTCATCGGGTGTGCCGGCGGTCGTGCGGGGCTTGCTCAGGTCGATGCCGGCGGGCGTGCTGGCGGCGTAGACGACCTTCTCCTCGCGGGCCAGGTCGATGCCGCTGACCCATTCATGCGTCAGGCCCAGCGCCTCGAAGCGGGTCGTGAAGTCGCTCTGGGCATGCAGGGTGTCGAGGTCCTGGATCTTGAGCTGGGTGCCGCGCGTGAAGACGGTCGCGTCGCTGAAGGTGTCCAGCGTGGGGACCACCGTCGGACAACCCGGGTTGGTGACGACGCCGGTGGTGGCGTTGGTGGTCTGCTGGCACAGGCGGACCGTGCTGGCGCGTTGGTCGCGTGTGTAGACACCCCGCCGCACGCTGGTCTTCAGGGCGGTGTTGGCGTCGAAGCGGTGGCGGTGATCGAACGTCGCCGTGGTCGCGGTGCCGTGGTTGCGGTCGCTCGCCATGCCGTAATAGGCGTTCGGGTCGAGCGTGCTGATCATGGTCCGCTCGGTCGCCGCCGAGGTCGCGCTCGGGCTGATCCACGGCAGGCCGTAGTTCATGCCATTGCGGTTCTCCAGCCGGTAGAGCGACACGCCGAACTCGTCCTTGTGGCCGATGCCCCAGCGGAAGTTGCCGGCCAGCCCGCGTTTGTCGAGCCGGTTGCCGGCGCCATCGCTGTCGGCCGTCGTGGCCATGGCGTTCAGGCGCAGAGCGGCGTCCTCGCCGGTCACGACGTTGACGTCGCCGACGATCCGGCGGTAGGCGTGGCTGCCCAGCGTCAGGTCGACCTGGCTGCCGTCCATCAGATAGGCCTGCTTGGTGACCTGGTTGGCCGCACCGCCAGTCGAACCACGCCCGAACAGCATCGAGGCCGAACCGCGCAGCAGTTCCAGGCGGTCCCAGTTGAAGGCGTCGCGGTCGTAGAAGGCCGGGTCGCGCATGCCGTCGATGAAGATGTCGCCGGTGGCCTGCAGCGAGAAGCCGCGCAGGCGGATGTCTTCTTCGCCGCCTTCGGCCGCGAGGAAGGTGATGCCGGCGGTCTGTGTCAGCGCCTGCTTGAGCGTGTCGAGGTTGCGGTCATCGATCAGGCGCTCGGTCACGATGCTGATCGACTGCGGCACGTCACGCAGGTCCTGCTCGGACTTGCCGATGCGGGTGCGCTTGACCTGCAGGCCGTCGCGGCCCTGTTCGGGCAGGTCGGGCGCGGTGACAGTCACGCGTGGCAGCGTCACGGCTTCGCCGGTGGTGCCGTCGTCGGCGGCCCAGGCGGGCGCGGCGAGCAGGCCCAGGCCACAGGCCATGGCGCCGAGGGGGATCAGGGGCGTTCGAACGTGCGTTCGGAGAGGCGTTCGGAGGGGCGGGCGGATGGGTGCAGCCATGGGTCAGGTTTCCACAACGGGTTTGAAATCCGGTGGCGGGGTCGACGGTCTGGCGAGACCGACGACGCTTGACCTGGCGATGGCTGGGCCGCGTGTCCGAGAGCAGGGAAAAGAACGGTGCCGGGGCGAGCGAGGCGGTCAGACCGCCCGGTCACGCCGCCGACCTCACTTGGTCAGGATCAGCCGACCGAGCGCCGTGCGACGCAGGCGGTAGCAGGCGCCCTCGTGTTCGATCAGCACCTCGTCGGTGCCTTGCAGAAGGTCGACGCTGCGCAGCCGCAGCGGCAGCTGGCACGCGCCGCCGGACGTGTCCGGGGCGTCAGCCTTCGGCTCGGCCGGTGGGTCAGTGGGAAGGACAACGTTCAACATGCGCTCATTTTAATGAGAACGATTCGCATTTGCAAGCAAGCCGGATCCAAGGCCTTGCAGAGCGCCGTTATCGTTGCCGCCATGCCTGCCCGTCACCGCCTCCACGCCTTGCTCCTGATCGCCGCCTTGGCCAGCGGCTGTGCCACACCGGTCGCCGTGCCGATGCTCGACCTGGACCCGGCCCGCAGCCGCATCTGGCTGATCGGCGAGGTGCATGACAACGCCGCCCAGCACGCGCTGCGGCTGCGGGCGCTGGATGCCTTGCTGGCGCGCGGCGAGCGTCCGGCGCTGCTGATGGAACAGATCGACCGCGAACGCCAGAGCGAGATCGACCGCCTGCTCGCCGAGGCCCGCGCCAGCGGCCGGCCGCAAGACGCCGCCCCAGCCACGGCCCAGGCGATCGCCGCGCTCGACGGCCCGATGTCGGGCTGGGACTGGGCCTACTACCGGCCCTACATCGAACGCGCGGTGACACACGGCCTGCCACTGGTCGCCGTCAACGTCTCGCGCGACGCGGCCCGGCGCGTCATCCGCGAAGGTCTGGCCGCGCAGGGCTTCGACGCCGCCGTGCCCGAGCCCCTGCTGTCCGCCCAGGCCCAGCTGATCGAAGCCTCGCACTGCGGCATGGTCGACGCGGCCCTGGCCCGTCGCATGGCCGCCGCCCAGGTCGCCCGGGACCAGGCCATGGCGCGCGCCGTGCAGCAGGCCGCCGGACCGGCGCTGGACGGCGCCGTCGTGCTGCTGGCCGGCAATGGCCATGTGCGGCGTGACCTCGGCGTGCCGCGCTGGCTGGCCGCGCCGCTGGCCACCCGGGCGGTGGTCGTCGGTCTGGTCGAAGCCGGTGGCGACGACCCGCCGGGCGACGCCGGCATCGCCCCCTATGACCTGCGGCTGGAGACGCCCCGCCAGGACCGCGAAGATCCGTGCGCCGGCATGGGCGGCACACGACCCACGTCAACTGGGGTAACTTCCCCGCCGCCTGCGCAGCGACAAGACGACAAGACGCCCCGCTGACGACCGAGAATCGTGGACCTGCCGCGCTACAGTCGCGGACGGGGTCCAGCGCCCTCCCCCCGTTCCTTGAAGCCCAGGAGCTGGCCCGTCCACCCGGGACCCGCCAGCCCCATCGACGTGTCGACCACCATGAATGCACCCCAAATGCCGTCCACAGGCATGCCCGCCGTCCCCGCCCTGAGCCAACGTGACCAGGGACGCCACAGCTACAGCCGCGACGAGCTGCTGGCCTGCGGTCGAGGCGAGCTGTTCGGCCCGGGCAACGCCCGCCTGCCGCTGCCCAACATGCTCATGATGGATCGCATCGTCCGCATCGACGACACCGGCGGCGAGTTCGGCAAGGGCACGATCGAGGCCGAACTCGACATCGTTCCCGACCTCTGGTTCTTCGGCTGCCACTTCGAAGGCGACCCGGTCATGCCGGGCTGCCTGGGCCTTGATGCCCTGTGGCAGCTGGTCGGCTTCTGGCTCGGCTGGCGCGGCAACCCCGGCCGCGGCCGTGCGCTTGGCGCCGGTGAGGTCAAGTTCTTCGGCCAGGTGCTGCCGACCGTCAAGAAGGTCACCTACCGCCTTGATCTCAAGCGCGTCATCGAACGCAAGCTGGTGATGGGCATCGCCGACGGCCACATGTATGCCGACGGCCGCGAGATCTACACCGCCACCGACCTGAAGGTCGGCCTGTTCACCTCGACGGAAGATTTCTGATGCGCCGCGTCGTCGTCACCGGATACGGCATCGTCTCGAGCATCGGCAACAACGCCGACGAGGTCGCCGCCAGCCTGCGCGAAGGCCGTTCGGGCCTCACCTTCAACCCCGCCTATGCCGAGAAGGGCATGCGCTCGCAGGTCAGCGGTCGACCGACGCTGAACCTCGAAGCCACGATCGACCGCCGCACCCTGCGCTTCATGGGCGACGCGGCGGGCTATTCCTACGTGGCCATGCAGCAGGCCATCGCCCACGCCGGGCTGACGCCGGAACAGGTGTCCAACCCGCGCACCGGCCTGGTCGCCGGCTCGGGCGGCGCCTCCAGCCTCAACCAGGTCTGGGCCGCCGACACCTTGCGCGCCAAGGGCATCAAGCGGGTCGGCCCCTTCATGGTCACCAAGACCATGGGCAGCACGGTCTCGGCCTGCCTGGCCACGCCCTTTGGCATCAAGGGCGTCAACTACTCGATCACCTCGGCCTGCTCGACCAGCGCGCACTGCATCGGCCACGCCGGCCAGCTGATCGCCTGGGGCAACCAGGACGTCGTCTTCGCCGGTGGCGGTGAAGAGGAAAGCTGGGAGCTGTCGCTGCTGTTCGACGCCATGGGTGCCATGTCCAGCGCCTACAACGACACGCCGTCGACCGCCTCGCGCGCCTTCGACGCCAGCCGCGACGGCTTCGTCATCGCCGGTGGCGGCGGCATGCTGGTGCTGGAGTCGCTCGAACACGCCCAGGCCCGTGGCGCCAACATCCTGGCCGAACTGGTCGGCTTCGGCGCCACCTCGGACGGCCACGACATGGTCGCGCCGTCCGGCGAAGGCGCGGTGCGCTGCATGCAGCAGGCGCTCGCGAATGTGAAGACGCCGGTCGACTACATCAACGCCCACGGCACCTCGACGCCGGTGGGCGATCTGGCCGAGCTGGGTGCGGTCCGTCAGGTCTTCGGCGACCAGATCCCCGCGATCAGCTCGACCAAGTCGCTGACCGGCCACTCGCTGGGCGCGGCCGGCGTGCAGGAAGCCATCTACTCGCTGCTGATGCTGCGCGACAACTTCGCCGCCGCCTCGGCCCACATCGAGAACCTGGACCCGGCAGCCGACGGCATGCCCATCCTGCGCCAGCGCCGCGATGCGCCGATGAACACGGTGCTGTCCAACAGCTTCGGCTTCGGCGGCACCAACGCGACGCTGGTGTTCTCGCGCTACGCCGACTGATCCGGCACGCGGCATCTCGCGCGTCGACGGGGCCTGCGGGCCCCGTTTTTCATGGCGCGATCACATGGACGAGGCGAAGCCGCGCAGCGTCTCCAGCACCTGCCGGGTGGCCGCATCGAGCCGGCCTTCCGGGCGGTGCGCCAACGCCAGTTCGCGCGGCAGGGGCGGATCCAGCGGGCGCAGCTGCATCGGCATGTTCGACGGGCTGTGCGCCAGCGGCATGCCGTCCGGACCCAGCGCCGGGGCGCCCTCGGGCACCCATTCGGCCGGCAGCACGGCCGCGCCGTAGCCGGCGGAGACCAGGCTCTTGATCGCCTCGTTGTAGTTCAGCTCGATGCGGGTGCGCGGCTGCAGGCCGGCGCGGGCGAACCAGCCCAGGATCAGCTTCTGCGTCAGCGTCGAGGAGCCGTTGGCCACCATCGGCCGGGCCGCCATCCAGTCGGGCGTGACCACCTCCGGCGCCTCCCAGCCCGGCGGGATGAAGGCCAGCATCAGGTCACGTCGCCAGGGGCCCAGCACCAGATCGGGCTCGGACGGCTGGGGCAGCGCGACGATGCCCAGGTCCAGCGTGCCGGCGCGCAGCCGGGCCACCGTCTCGATCGAACCCAGGATGCTGACCTCCACATCGATCTCCGGCGCCCGTTCGGCCAGCCGCGCCAGCACGTGCGGCAGCAAATAGACCAGCACGCCGGTCGAGGTCGCCAGGCTGACCTTGCCGGCCAGGCCGTGGGCGCTGCGGCGCACCTGTTCCTCGGCGTCGTCGGCGTCCTTCAGCAACTGACGACCGCGTTCGACCAGCAAGGTGCCAGCCGCCGTCGGCACGGCACCGCGCGAGCTGCGTTCCAGCAGGCTGGCGCCCAGGCGCTGTTCGAGTTCGCGGATGTGCAGGCTGACCGTCGGCGGCGCGAGGTGCAACGCCTGCGAGGCGGCGGCGAAGGTGCCCAGGTCGGCGATCGTCACCAGCGTGCGCAGCTGGTCGAGGTTGAGGTGGCGCATGTGGGCTCCGGCATCAGTCATGGGTCCGGTCGTCAGGATTGCTGATGGTAGGCGTCAGATCATTCAACTTCTCCGCAGACCCGTGCACCCCCACCATCGAGGCTCCCGACACCAGACGACACGACCACCACCGGAGCCCACGATGACCCCCGCCACCGCCGCCACCTTTGCACTGGGCCTGTCCACGCTGCCTGTTGCCCTGCCCAGTGAAGACAGCCAGCGCCAGTTCCGCCGCGCCGCCCGTCACCTGCAGGCCGCCGGCCTGGCGCTGTTCGCGGCACTGCGCAGCGTGCGCGCGGAGGCCGCGCGCCGCCGGGCCGACCGGGCCGTGCTGCTGGCGATGGATGCGCACGAGCTGCGGGACCTCGGCATCGGCCGGGGCGAGATCGAGGTCTGGACGGCGACGCGCCCGAGCCGTCGTTCCTGAAGCCGGGCGGGCTGAGACAATCCCGCCCATGCTGAACTTCGAACTCCTGGGCACCGAAGGCCACGCCCGACGCGGCCGTCTCACGCTCAACCACGGCGTCGTCGAGACGCCGATCTTCATGCCCGTGGGCACCTACGGCACCGTCAAGGGCGTGATGCCACGCGACCTGGAAGCCATGGGCGCCCAGATCATCCTGGGCAACACCTTCCACCTGTGGATGCGCCCCGGCCTGGACGTCATGGCCCAGTTCGGCGGCCTGCACCGCTTCGAGACCTGGGAGCGGCCCATCCTGACCGACTCCGGCGGCTTCCAGGTCTGGTCGCTGGGCGACATGCGCAAGATCAGCGAGGAAGGCGTGCGCTTCGCCTCGCCGGTCAACGGCGACAAGCTCTTCCTCACGCCCGAGGTGAGCATGCAGATCCAGACGGTGCTCAACAGCGACATCGTCATGCAGTTCGACGAGTGCACGCCCTACTGGCAGGGCGCCAAGGGCGTCGGTCACATCACGACCGAGAAGGAAGCGCGCGAGTCGATGGAACTGAGCCTGCGCTGGGCCGGCCGCTCACAGGCCGAGTTCGCCCGGCTGGCCAACCCGAACGCGCTGTTCGGCATCGTGCAGGGCGGCATGTTCGAGAGCCTGCGCGAGGCCTCGCTGGCCGCGCTGGTCGACCTTGACCTGCCCGGCTACGCCATCGGCGGGGTCAGCGTCGGCGAGCCCAAGGACGAGATGCTGCGCATCATGGGCCACACGCCACACCGCCTGCCGGCCCACAAGCCGCGCTACCTGATGGGCGTGGGCACGCCCGAAGACCTGGTCGACGGCGTGGCCTGCGGGGTCGACATGTTCGACTGCGTCATGCCCACCCGCAACGCCCGCAACGGCCACCTCTTCACCCGCTACGGCGACCTGAAGATCCGCAACGCCCGCCACAAGACCGACGAGCGCCCGATCGACGAGACCTGCGCCTGCCACGCCTGCGCCGGCAGCACCGACGCCTCAGGCAAGACCACCGGCGGCTTCAGCCGCGCCTACCTGCACCACCTCGACCGTTGCGGCGAGATGCTGGGTCCGATGCTCGCCAGCATCCACAACCTGCACTACTACCTGAACCTGATGCGCGAGGTCCGCGCGGCCCTCGACGAGGGCCGCTTCGAGGCCTTCCGGGCGCAGTTCAAGGCCGATCGGGCGCGCGGCGTCTGAGCCGTCAGCGGCCCGCCACGGACATCGCCTCGGACGCCGCATCGGTGCGGAAGACCGCGACCGCATCGAGCAACTGGCCGACCTGCTGACGCATGCTCTCCGCAGCGGCGGCGGTCTGCTCGACCAGCGCGGCGTTCTGTTGCGTGGCCTGGTCCATCTGCTGGATGGCCGCGCCGACCTGGGCGACGCTGTCGCTTTGTTCGGTGCTGGCCGAGCTGATCTCCGCCACGATGTCGCTGACCCGCCGGATCGCGTCGACGATCTCCGTCATGGTCCGGCCGGCCTGATCGACCAGGGAGGTGCCGTGCTCGACGCGCTCGACGCTGGCATGAATCAGGGACTTGATCTCGCGGGCGGCGCCGGCACTGCGCTGGGCCAGGTTGCGGACCTCCGAGGCGACCACCGCAAAGCCCCGGCCCTGTTCGCCGGCCCGGGCTGCCTCGACCGCTGCGTTGAGCGCCAGGATGTTGGTCTGGAAGGCGATGCCGTCGATCACCGAGATGATGTCGGCGATCTTCTTGCTGCTCTGGTTGATGTCCTGCATGGTGTCGACCACCCGCGCGACCACGTCGCCGCCCTGCGTGGCGACGGCGCTAGCACCCAGGGCCAGCTGGTTGGCCTGACGCGCGTTGTCCGCATTGGCCCGAACGGTGGCGCCGAGCATGTCCATCGTCGCCGCCGTTTCTTGCAGCGCACTGGCTTGTTGTTCGGTCCGCTCTGACAAGTCCTGGTTGCCCTGCGCGATCTGGGCGCTGGCGGTGGCCACGCTCTCGGAACCCTGGCGCACGTCAGACACGGCATGGACCAGCGAGGCCTGCATGTCCCGCAAGCGACGCATCAGGCTGTGCTCATCCCCGGCGCGCACCGGCACCGGCGTGCGCAGGTCGCCAGCGGCCACGGCCGTGGCCACGTTGACCGCCAAGGCAGGTTCGCCGCCGAGTTGTCCGAGCACATGCCGGCTCAATCCCCAAGCCAGCCCGATGCCCAGCAGCAGCGCGACGCCGATCAGGCCGAACAGGACCTGACGCGATCGCGCCATCACCGCGGTCGCCGCCACGCTGGCCTGCTCGCCGCTGCTGAAGTTGAAGTCGGTCAAGGCAGCGAGAGCGCCCATGGATTCGTCGAAGGCCATGCTCGACGCACCGTCGCTGATGTCGGCGGCATCCTGCTGCTGGCCGGCGCGGCCGAGTTCGACCACCTTGCCCTGGAACTTGCGGTAGTCGTTCCAGGCCTTCTCCAGCGCGTCGAGGCTGGCGACGTCCTCGTCGGAGGCGATCAGGCCCCGATAGCCAGCGAGGTGCGTCTGGACGGACTTGCCGGCCTCCGCCATCTTTTCCTCGTACTCGGCGTGGTAGCTGCGATCGTCGGTGCGGCTGTGCTTGAGCTCAAGCTCGCGGACATCGACCAACGCGGCGCGCGCACCGCTGAGATGCCCGACGCCGGACAGCCAGCGGCCCGACAGCCGGCTGGAGGCCGCTTCGAGCTGGTCGAGGCTGGACACCGCGATCACGCCGACGAGCAGCATCAGCGCCAAGACGGCGGCAAACGCGGCTTGCAATTGACGTCCGAGCGGCAACTGGCCAAACAGCCGCCTGACCGGATTCATGTGACTCAAGATGGGAACTCCAGGCTGGGTGGGAACAGACATGCATGCGCGACGCGCTGGCCTGTCCTTACTTCTTGTGGCCGATGTAGGTCACGCCGATGATCTTTCCGCCCGCGTCCTTGATCGGGTTGTAGCAAGCGTCGAAGGCCGTTCCCAGCACATCGATCGGACCGCAGTACTGGGTGCCCTTGATGACTGCGGCGTAGGCCTGATTGCGGGCCAGCAGGGTGCCGATGCCGCGCTTGCCTTCGGGCGTCAGGACGTTGGTGCTGACACGCACGAACTCCTCGCCGTCCTTCACGAACACCGTCGCCGTGGCGTTGTGCGCCTTGCGGATGCTGTCCACCACGTCATAGTTGTTGTTGATCTTGCGCTCACCGAAGTAGATCGCCGGCACGGTCTTGCCGGCCACGTCGACGCTGCCTTCGAGGCGCGGGGCCCCGATCTTGGCCAGTCGGGCATCGAGGTCGGCGATGGTGGCCTTCGGGTCATTGGCCAGGGCGGCGCTGTGCGCGGCGACCGCCAGAATGGCGATCGCGATGGAGGTGGTGGGCTTCATGGTCAGGTTTCCTGGGCTGGTGGATCTCGAAGATGTCCCCGTCACGCGTGGTCCGGCCGGCGATGGCGGCCGATGAAGACAGGCGACAAGGCGGCAGACGACAAAGCGGCAGACAACACGAGGCGTCAGTATTGGCAAGCGGCCGGTCTCCCGATCCGGGGATCAAGGCGTGATCAAGGCCCCAGTTGTCTAGGTCAGCAACCGGTGTGCGGACGTCACGGGCAGGCCAGCCCAACTTGACCGTCGATTGGCGGCTCACCCAGAATCGCCCACCTTTCCGGGGTCCCGGCCACCCTGCAAATGTGTCCACCAGCCCCGGGAACAGGACCCGACGATGAAGACCCTGCTCTGCTACGGCGACTCCAACACCTGGGGCAGCGACCCGGTCACCGGCGCGCGGCTGCCGCTGGGGCAGCGCTGGACCGGTCGCCTGGCGACGGCGCTGTCGCCCACGATCCGGGTGATCGAGGAGGGCCTGCCCGGCCGCACCACAGTGCTGGAGGACCCGATCGAGGGCATCACGGTGTCGATGTCGGGCGCCGCCTACCTGCGGCCCTGCCTGGCCTCGCACCGACCGATCGACGCGGTGCTGCTGATGCTGGGCACCAACGACCTGAAGGCGCGCTTCCGGCTGTCGCCCTTCGAGATCGCCCAGGGCATGGCGCAGCTGGTGCGCATGATCCAGGGCAGCGCCTCGGGCCCGGACGGTCGCGCGCCGGCCATCGTGCTGGTGTCGCCCACGCCCATCCTCGAAGTCGGTGGCCTGGGCGAGCTGTTTGCCGGCGGTGCAGAGAAGTCGCACCGGCTGGCCGGGCATGTCGCCCATGTCGCCCATGCGCATGGTTGCACCTACCTGAACGGTGCCGCGCTGTGGGCGGTCAACCCGGTCGACGGCATCCACTTCGATGCCGATGCCCATGCCGCCTTCGCCAGCGGCATCGAGCCGGTGCTGCGCGGACTGCCGGCGCTGCGCTGAGTCGCTCACCCGGTCCCGATGCATGACCGCCGCGTGCGCTCGGCGCACAGTGGCGCTGTCGTTCCCGACGTACCCTGACCTTTATCCACGTTTCCCGACCCTCCCTGCCGATGTTCAAGAACCTGCTGATCTACCGCCTGGCCGAGACCTGGCAACCTGACCTCGATGCGCTGGTGGAGGCCGCCGACGCCGCCACCTTCATCCCCTGCGGCGCGACGCAGCCGATCTCGGCAGGCTGGGTGGCCCCGCGTGGCCGGGCCCATGGCTCGCTGGTGGAGTCCATCGGCGGCCACTGGCTGCTGCGCCTGATGGTCGAGCAGAAGGTGCTGCCGGGCTCGGTGGTCAAGCGCCGCATCGACGAGATGGCCGAGCGCATCGAGGCCGACACCGGCCGCAAGCCCGGCAAGAAGCAGCGCAAGGACATGAAGGACCAGGCCCAGCTGGAGCTGCTGCCGCAGGCCTTCACCAAGCAGCTGGGCCTGCCGGTCTGGATCGCACCGCAGGAGGGCCTGCTGATGATCGACGCGGCCAGCACGGCCCGCGCCGACGAGGTCATCACCTTGCTGACCAAGGGGCTGGCGGGCTTCTCGATCGAGCCCATCCACACCGCGCTGGCACCGGCCACCGCGATGGCCGGCTGGCTGCTGGCCGGCGCCACCCGACCGGGCGAAGGCGAGATGCCGGAGGCCGCGATCGAGCCGCCGGCGGTCTTCACGATCGACCGTGACTGCGAGCTGAAGGCGCCGGACGTGTCCAAGTCGGTGGTGCGCTATGCCCGCCACCCGCTCGACACCGAGGAGGTCCGCAGCCACATCGAACAGGGCAAGCGCCCGACCCGCCTGGCGCTGACCTGGAACGGCCGCGTGTCCTTTGTGCTGACCGAGCAGATGGTGCTCAAGAAGATCGAGTTCCTCGACGGCGTGCAGGAAAACACCCCGAGCGCCGGCCGCGATGGCGACGACGGCTTCGACGCCGATGCGGCCATTGCCACCGGCGAGCTGATCCGGCTGATCCCGGACCTCTTGGACGCGCTCGGCGGCGAGCAGAAGCCGGGGCTGTTCGAGGCAAGCGCCACAGCCACGCCGACGACCATGCCGATGACCACGCCAGCAGCCCCTGCGAAGACCTCGGTCAGCGCCGACGCACCACCCTGGGAGTGACCCCGACATGACCGGCCCACGGTCGGGACGCTCGGCTACACTGGCCGTCGCCAGGAGAGAGCCACTGGGCTGCAGGTCCGATCAACACGGCGTTTTTCGCCGATCGACCTGACCGCAAACAGGGCCGCCGAAGGCGCAGAGACCGGCCGAGCAAGCCGGCCTCGAACGCTCAGGCAAAAGGACTGGCACACGTCTGCGCAACAGACGTCACCTCACTGGAGAGAGACCGTCGCGGCCCCGGCCGGCAGGCGGTCCACCGAAGGGGCAAGCGGCCTGGGCGGCACAACCGCCGGGCCGTCAATCTCTCAGGTAAAGCGGACAGCGAGGGCAAGCCCGACGACCGACGGTCGCCGGGCCCCGGATGGCGCCCCATCCATCGCCCTCGGAGCCCAAGATGTCCGCTGACACCGCCGCCCACACCGCTGTCCACACGTCTGCCCTGCTGCAGACCCCGCTGCACGACCTTCACCTCGAACTCGGCGCCCGCATGGTGCCGTTTGCCGGCTATGCGATGCCGGTCAACTACCCCGCCGGCATCCTGGCCGAGCACCGCCAGTGCCGCGAATCGGCCGCGCTGTTCGATGTCTCGCACATGGGTCAGCTGCGCCTGGTCGGCGAGGACGCCGCCCGTGCCCTCGAGAGCCTGGTGCCGGTCGATGTGGTCGACCTCGGCATCGGCCGCCAGCGCTACGCCTACTTCACCAACCCGACCGGTGGCCTGCTCGACGACCTGATGGTCACGCGCCGTGCCGACGACCTGTTCCTGGTGGTCAACGCCGGCTGCAAGGACGCCGACACGCGCCACCTGCTGACCCACATCGGCCACCGCTGCCAGGTCATCCCGATGCCCGAGCGCGCGCTGCTGGCGCTGCAGGGCCCGAAGGCGGTTCAGGCACTGGCGCGCATCAATGCCGGCGTGGCAGCGCTGACCTTCATGAGCGGTGGCCACTACGCGCTGGCCGGTGCCGACTGCTACGTCACCCGTTCGGGCTACACCGGCGAGGACGGCTTCGAGATCTCGGTGCCCGCCACCCATGCCGTCGCCCTGGCCCGCACGCTGCTGGCACAAGAGGAGGTCCAGCCTGGCGGCCTGGGCGCGCGCGACACCCTGCGGCTCGAAGCCGGTCTGTGCCTGTATGGCCATGACATCCACGCCGCCACCTCGCCGATCGAGGCCGGCCTGGGCTGGGCGATCCAGAAGGTGCGACGCCCCGGCGGCGCGCGGGCCGGCGGCTACCCCGGCGCCTCGGTCATCGAGGGCCAGCTGACACAGGGCGCGACCCACAAGCGTGTCGGCCTGGTCGGCCTGGAACGGGTGCCGGTGCGTGAGGGCGCGACGCTGCACGACGCCCAAGGTCACAAGCTCGGCACCGTCACCAGCGGCACGACCGGGCCGAGCGTCAACCAGCCCATCGCCATGGCCTACGTGGCCAGCAACCATGCCGCGCCCGGCAGCACGCTGCTGGCCGAGGTGCGTGGCAAGCGCCTGCCGATGAAGGTCGTGCCACTGCCCTTCGCGCCGCACCGATACTTCCGGGGTTGAGCGACGCCCGGGCGGGCCGTCGCTCGGCTCGCCACCCGCGCGTCTTTGCCGCATCTCACCATCCACGCCTCATCAGGCAGCCGTTCTTCAGGAGCCCCTTCATGCCTCTCCAGTTCACTTCCGACCATGAATGGATCGACGCCGCCGACGCCAGCGCGGCCGTGGTCGGCATCACCGTGCACGCGCAGGACGCGCTCGGTGACGTGGTCTTCGTCGACCTGCCCGCCGTCGGCGCGACCTTCGCCAAGGGCGAGGTCGCCGGTGTCGTCGAGTCGGTCAAGGCCGCCGCCGACCTGTACGCGCCGGTCAGCGGCGAGGTCGTCGCCGTCAACGAGGCGCTGCGTGACGACCCGTCGCTGGCCAACAGCGACCCGCTGGCCTCAGGCTGGTTCTTCAAGGTCAAGCTGAGCAACCCGGCCGAACTCGCCGGCCTGCTCGACCAGACCGGCTACGACGAGTTGCTCAAGACGCTCTGAGCCCCGGCTCGCGTCGCCCCGCCCGGACCGCTGCGCCTCACGGCCGCGGTCCGGCCGTCTTCCTCACATCGCCGCCACCATGCCCGCCCAGCATCCCCGCACCGCCCCGGTCAGCCTGACCGCGCTCGAGAACGCCACCGAATTCACCGCCCGCCATATCGGCCCCGATGCCACCGACGAGCAGCACATGCTGTCGGTCATCGGCAGCGCCAGCCGGGCCGCCCTGATCGACGCCATCGTGCCCGCCGGCATCCGCCGCGCCGCCCCGATGGACCTGCCCCCTGCCGTCAGCGAGGCCGCTGCGCTGGCCGAGTTGAAGGCCCTGGCCGGCCGCAACCGCGTGCTGCGCAGCTTCATCGGACAGGGCTACCACGGCACCCACACGCCCGGCGTCATCCTGCGCAACATCCTCGAGAACCCAGCCTGGTACACCGCCTACACGCCCTATCAGGCCGAGATCAGCCAGGGTCGGCTGGAGGCGCTGGTCAACTTCCAGACCATGGTCTGCGACCTGACGGGCATGGCGATCGCCAACGCCTCGATGCTCGACGAGGCCACCGCCGCCGCCGAAGCCATGACGCTGGCGCGCCGCAGCGCCAAGGCCAAGGGCAACACCTTCGTCGTCGCCGGTGACTGCCACCCGCAGACCATCGAGGTGATCCAGACCCGCGCCCGGCCGCTGGGCCTGGTCGTCAAGCTGGCCAACTCGGCCGCCGAGTGGGACGCTGCACTGGCCGGCGACGACTACTTCGCCGTGCTGGGCCAGTACCCCAGCACCAGCGGTCGCATCGACGACCTGCGCGCCGATGTCGAACAGGTGCATGCCCGCTCGGCCGCCTTCATCGTCGCGGCCGACATCCTGGCGCTGACGCTGCTGGTGCCGCCGGGTGAATGGGGCGCCGACATCGTCGTCGGCAACACCCAGCGCCTGGGCATGCCGATGGGCGCGGGTGGCCCGCATGCTGCCTACATGGCCTGCCGCGATGAGTTCAAGCGCTCGATGCCGGGCCGGCTGGTCGGCGTCAGCATCGACAGCCACGGCGACCCGGCCTACCGGCTGGCGCTGCAGACGCGCGAGCAGCACATCCGGCGCGAGAAGGCGACCTCCAACATCTGCACCGCCCAGGTCCTGCCGGCCGTCGTGGCCAGCATGTATGCGGTCTATCACGGCCCGCTGGGCCTGACGCGCATCGCCACGCGCGTGGCCGCGCTGACCGCCATCCTGGCGCGCGGGCTGGAACAACTGGGTCACGCGCTGAGCCACCCGAGCGCCTTCGACACCCTGTGCCTGCACACCGGGGCGCGGACCGCCGAGTTCGCCGCCAAGGCCGTCGCGGCCGGCGCCAATCTGCGCACCTATTGGGGCGACTACCTGTGCATCGCGCTGGACGAGACCACCACGCGCGACGACCTCGCGCTGCTGTGGGGCGTGTTCGCCGCACCGGGCCAGACGCTGCCCAGCGTCGACGCGATCGAGCGTGAAGGCATCGAGCTTCGCATCCCCGCCGCCTTGCGCCGCAGCAGCGCCTTCCTGACTCACCCGGTCTTCAACACCCACCACAGCGAGACCGAGATGCTGCGCTACATCCGCAGCCTGTCGGACAAGGACCTCGCGCTCGACCGCAGCATGATTCCGCTGGGCTCCTGCACGATGAAGCTCAACGCGACGGCCGAGATGATCCCGATCACCTGGCCCGAGTTCGCCAACATCCATCCCTACGCACCGGCCGACCAGCTGGCCGGCTATGCCCAGCTCGATGCGCAGCTGTGCGCCTGGCTGTCGCAAGCCACCGGCTATGCCGGCATCAGCTTGCAGCCCAATGCCGGCTCACAAGGCGAATACGCCGGCCTGCTGGTGATCCAGGCCTGGCACGCCAGCCGGGGCGACACCCACCGCGACATCTGCCTGATCCCCGAGTCGGCTCACGGCACCAACCCCGCGTCGGCCCAGATGGCCGGCATGCAGGTGGTCGTCACGAAGTGCGATGCAGAAGGCAACATCGACCTGGCCGACCTGCGCGCCAAGTGCGCCCAGCACCGCGAGCGCCTGGCCGCGATCATGATCACCTACCCGTCGACCTACGGCGTGTTCGACAGCCATGTTGGCGAGATCTGCGCGCTGGTGCATGAACACGGCGGGCGGGTCTATGTCGACGGCGCCAACATGAACGCGCTGGTGGGTGTGGCTGCGCCGGGCCAGTTCGGCGGCGACGTCAGCCACCTCAACCTGCACAAGACCTTCTGCATCCCGCACGGCGGCGGCGGCCCCGGCGTCGGCCCGGTCTGTGTGGTCGAGGACCTGGTGCCCTTCCTGCCCGCGCACCGCAGCGGTGGCCTGGCCGGCACCGAACACAACATTGGCGCCGTCAGCGCCGCACCGCTGGGCAACGCGGCGGTGCTGCCGATCAGCTGGATGTATGTGCGCATGATGGGCGCGGCCGGCCTGCAGGCCGCCACCGAGACGGCCATCCTGAGCGCCAACTACGTGGCCGCGCGGCTGGCCGATCACTACGACATCCACTTCAGCGGCAGCATCGCCGGCGTCAAGGGCGGCGGCGTGGCACACGAGTGCATCCTCGATCTGCGCCCGCTCAAGGACAGCAGCGGCGTCAGCGCCGAGGACGTCGCCAAGCGCCTGATCGACCACGGCTTCCACGCCCCGACGCTGAGCTTCCCGGTCGCTGGCACGCTGATGGTCGAGCCAACCGAGAGCGAGCCGCGCGCCGAGCTGGACCGTTTCTGCGACGCCATGATCGCCATCCGCGAGGAGATCCGGCAGGTCGAACGGGGCCTCTGGCCGCGCGAGGACAACCCGCTCAAGAACGCACCGCACACGGCGGCCAGCCTGCTGGTCGAGGACTGGCCCCACCCCTACAGCCGCGAGATCGCCGCCTACCCGACCGCCGGCCTGCGCCGCGCCAAGTACTGGTCCCCGGTCGGCCGCGTCGACAACGTGCACGGCGACCGCAACCTGTTCTGCAGCTGCGTGCCGGTGGCGGAATATGCGCTTGGGGGATAGAGCACATCCTTGGGCAAGATGACCCTGTGCCGACCGGCGCGTTCAAGAAGGTTGCTGGGGTCGTTGCCCATCGGCACCAGCCCGTCGGACACGGGGTGTCCGACCTACCGGTTTGCTCGACGGCAACTCGCGCGCCACGTGTTGTCGCACGACTAGCGCTCCATGCACAGCCACCCTCCGGCAACGCCTTCGGTAGGTCGGACACCCTGTGTCCGACGGGCTGGTGCCGATGGGCCTCCGGACCACCGCCGAGGCCCATACACCCCATGCGGCGGTGACGGACCAACCGGCACGTTCAACGCGTTTTCACCCATCCGGCACACGGCGAGCGCCGCTCCGACACGCACCGACGAAAGCCACCCATGACCCATCCCGCCACCCCGCCCCGCCAGCAGCAATTCGCCAGCGACAACTACGCCGGCATGTGCCCAAACGCAGCACGCTGGTTCCAGGAGGCCACCGCCAGCGGCCATGAGCCGGCCTATGGCGACGACGGCTGGACGCAGCGCGTGTCGGAGGCGCTGCGCGAGCTGTTCCAGACCGACTGCGACATCTACTTCGTCTTCAACGGCACGGCGGCCAACTCGCTGGCGCTGGCCTCGCTGTGCCAGAGTTACCACTCGGTGATCTGCACCTCGGTGGCGCACATCGAGACCGACGAATGCGGCGGGCCGGAGTTTTTCTCCAACGGATCCAAGCTGCTGGTGGCCGAGGCCGACAGCGCGGCCGGGCGGCTGGGCAAGCTCACGCCCGACGCGGTCGAGGCGATGGTGACCAAGCGCAGCGACATCCACTACCCCAAGCCCAAGGTCGTCAGCCTGACCCAGGCCACCGAGCTGGGCACGGTCTACACGGTCGAAGAGGTGCGTGCGATCGCGGCCATCGCCAAGCGCCGGCACCTCAAGGTCCACATGGACGGCGCACGATTTGCCAATGCGGTGGCGACGCTGGGCTGCCAGCCGAGCGACATCACCTGGCGGGCCGGTGTCGATGTGCTGTGCTTCGGTGGCACCAAGAACGGCCTGCCGGTCGGCGAGGCGGTGGTGTTCTTCGACCGGGCCCTGAGCGTGGACTTCGCCTGGCGCGTCAAGCAGGCCGGCCAGTTGGCCTCGAAGATGCGATTCATCTCCGCGCCCTGGCTGGGGCTGCTGGAGAACGACACCTGGCTGGCCAACGCGCGGCATGCCAACGCCATGGCGCAGCGCCTGCATGCGGCCATCCGCGACCTGGCCGGCGTGCAGGTGCTGCACGAGCCGCGGGCCAATGCGGTGTTTGCCCGGCTGCCGCCCCCGGCGGTCACGGCCTTGCGGGCCAAAGGTTGGCGCTTCTATGAGTTCATCGCCGGTGGCGGCTGCCGCTTCATGTGCGCCTGGGACACCACGCCGGAGTCGGTCGACGCCTTCGCCGCCGACATCGCGGCGGCCTTGCCGGGCTGAGCGCCACACCACACAGCGTTCAAGCCGGGGCAACGGTGCCAGACCGGACGGGGCTCAAAATCGGCCCCGTCCCGAACCTGCGCCCGAGGCGCCGAACGCCATGACCACTGACCTGCACACCGCCAACATCGAACTGCTGCCCGCTGCGGGCGCCCCGCGCCAGCTGATGCTGCTGCTGCACGGTGTCGGTGCCAACGCCGCCAATCTGCTGCCGCTGGGCCGCGTGCTGCGGGCCCACTTCCCGCAGGCGGCGGTGATCTCGCTGCAGGGCTACGAGCCCTTCGACGGCATGCCGCACGACGGCTCGGCACGGCAGTGGTTCTCGATCCGCGGTGATGTCGAGGCGCAACGGCCAGCGCGCGTCGCCGCCGTGCTGCCGCGTCTGGTCGCCGACATCCGCGCGCACCAGGAACGCCTGGGCGTCGGCGAGGCGGCCACCGCGCTGGTCGGTTTCTCGCAAGGCACCATCCTGTCGCTGGAGGCGGTCGCCGCCCGCGACGGCCTGGCCGGCCGCGTGCTGGCCTTCAGCGGCCGCTACGCCAGCCTGCCAGCCCAGGCACCGAAGCTGACCACCCTGCACTTCTTCCACGGCGGCGCCGACCCGGTCATCCCCGTGCGTCATGCCAAGGAGGCGATGCAGCACCTGGCCCAGCTCGAAGGCAGTGACGCCACGCTCGACATCGCCGAAGGCATCGGCCATGAGCTGGACGCGGCGCTGCTGGACTGCGCCCTGCACCGCCTGACCCACCACATCCCGATGCGGACCTGGCAGGCCGCGCTGGGCGGCGTCGCGGCAGCGGCCTCGCCGGGCGGGGATGACACGCTGCAGTGACCCGTCCGGTCGCCCCGCTCAGCGAACGGGCGGGGCCGCGCGCAGCGCCAGCAAGGCCGCCCAGGCACTCAGGCCAACGGCGGCGGTGACCCACAGCGCGTTGGCCTGCAGGTGGTCCAGCACCAGGCCGAACAGATAGGGCGCGAGCGCCTGGGCGATCCGGGCAGGCAACATCAGCCAGCCTTGCCGGGCACCGTAGTGGCCGCTGCCGAACAAGGCCAGTGGCAGGGTGCCCTTGGCGATCGTCAGCACGCCGTTGCCGGCGCCATGCAGCAGGCCGAACAGCGGCGCGAAGACCGGACCACCGACCATCAGCACGCCCACCCCGAGCGGGTGCATCGCCGCCGCCAGCCGGGCCGACAGCAGCGGGTGGACCCGGCGCAGCCAGCCGAACTCCAGCAGGCGTCCGGCCACCTGGGCCGGACCGATCAGGCTGCCCACCCACACGGCGCCGGCCGCCGTGGTGCCGGCGGCCTGCATCAGCCGGGGCAGATGCGAGGCCATGGCGGTCGAGATGAACCAGGTCGCCGAGAAGACAAAGGACAGGATCAGCATCGGCCACCAAGACGCTGCTGACGCCTCGGGCGATGGCGGCGGCTCACGGGTCTGGGTCTCGGTCTGGTTCTCGGTCTGGGTCTTGTCGAGCGCGGTGTCATCTGCTGACAGCACCGCTGGCAGCACCGCCGGCAACACCGCCGCCGGCTGCAGCGCGGGCACGACCTTCGGCAGCAGGGCGTTGAGGGGCAGGCCGATCAGCAGGTGCAACGCCGCCCAGGTGAAACAGGCCGAGCGCCAGCCGTGTTCGGCCGCCAGCCATGTCGACAGCGGCCAGCCGACGGTGCTGGCAAAGCCGGCGAACAAGGTGACGCCGGTGATGCTGGCGCGTGCCCCCTGGCCCTGCAGGCGCACCAGCGCCGCAAAGGCCGCGTCATAGAGCCCGCTGCCCATGCCCAGCCCAATCAGCAACCAGGCCGCGAACAGGCTGACCGGCCCCTGTGCCAGCCCGAGCGCCGCCAGACCCAGGGCGAACACGACGCTGGTGCCCATCAGCACCGGCCGGCCGCCAAGCCGGTCGATGGCAGCACCGGCCAGCGGCCCGACTGCGGCGGCCAGGATCAGCGCCAGGCTGAAGGCGGCGAACACCGTCGGCACGGAGGTTCCCAGCTCCTGCGCGATCGGCGTGGCGAGGATGGCGGGCAGGTAGTAGGTCGACGCCCAGGCCAGCGTCTGCGCCGTGCCCAGACTGACCACGGTCCGTGCCGGGACGGGCACGGTCATCGACGCGGGGAAGGTCATGCGGCCGAGGCTAGGTGAATCGCTCCGGGCCGACAAGTTGCCGCAGACCTAGAACAACTGCCCTTGACCGTCGGCTGCGGCGGGGCTGCGGCGTCGCCTCGGGGTCGGGTTGCCGCTGGGTGGCAGGCCGCTCTTGCGCGAGCCGTGTTGCTGCTGGATGGCGTCGGCCTCGACCCGCGCACCGGGGGTCTGACGCACGCCATACAAGCTGGCCTTGGCGGCGGCCAGCGCCGAGCGCTCGTCGACCAGCGGCGCTGGGTAGGCGGGGGTTCCGAGCTCAGGCACCCAGCGGCGCACGTACAGGCCGTGTGGATCGTGGTCACGCGCCTGCTTGGCGGGCGAGTAGACCCTCAATGTGTTGATGCCGGTGGTGCCCGACTGCATCTGCATCTGGCTCCAGTGGATGCCGGGCTCGAAGTCCAGGAACTGGCGGGCCAGGAACAGACCCGGCTCGCGCCAGTGCAGGCCCAGGTGGTAGGCCGCGAAGCTGACCAGCATCGCCCGCATCCGGAAGTTGAGCCAGCCGGTCGCACGCAGCTGGCGCATGCAGGCGTCGACCATGGGGTAGCCGGTGCGGCCCTCGCACCAGGCCTGCAGCCGCTCGGCGTCGACCGGGCCGGGGTGCACGCCGTCGCCGGGCCGCAGGCCGTCGATCGAGCGGGCGAGGTTGCGGAACTCCAGATCCGGCTGGTCTTCAAGCTTCTGCATGAAGTGGCAGTGCCAGCGCAGCCGGCTGGCAAAGCCGCGCAGGCCCCAGGCCAGCGCGCGGTCGGCCGTGCCGGCGATGCGCGCCTCGGTGGCCTGGTGCACGCAGCGCATCGAGACCGTGCCGAAGGCCAGGTGTTCGCTCAGGCGGCTGCAGCCCTCGGCGGCGGTCAAGGGGCTGGACAGCGCGCTGCGGTAGTCGCGGCCACGGCCGCCGAGAAAGTCCGCCAGCACGGCCCAGGCGGCCGGCTCGCCTGCGCTCGGCAGCGCAGCGACGGGTGTCGGCAGCCCCAGATCCCGCAAGGTCGGCAGGGGTCGGGCCTCCAGCGGCAACGCGCCCTGGAAGGCAACAGGCTGAGGCACCTCGGCCGCGTTCATCCGCGCGGTCCAGCGACCGGCCCAGCCCAGGCGCGAACGCAGGCGCCGGACCACGCCGGTCTGCGGCCATTCTTGCCAGCGCACGCCGACGTGGCGGCACCAGTCGGCCACGGCGAGGTCGCGTGTGTAGGTCCAGCCAGGGCCGGTTTCTTCATGGCTGAGCAGGTGCGTGACGCCGATGTCCTCTCGCAGCGACGACAGCGCCGCCAGCATGTCGCCCACGCAGACCCGCAGCGGCAGGCCCCGTGCGGCCAGGTCGTCGCGCAGGCGCGCCACGCAGGCCAGCAGGAAGGCGACATGGCGCGGGTCGCATTCGGGACTGGCCAGCCACGCCGGCTCGATCACCACCAGACCCAGCGCCCGGCCGATGCGCGCCGCCTCGGCCAGCGGGGCGTGGTCGCGCAGACGCAGGTCGCGCTTGAACCAGACGACCGCCGTGGGCGTGCCGGCACCCGAGCCCGTGCCCGCGCCCGGTTCAGCCATGCAGTGCCCCGACCTCGCCCCGACGGATCGCGTCGGCGCGCACGCGCACGGCCTGGCGGTCGGCGTCGTCCAGGCGAGCAAGGTTCTTCACCTGCAAGGCCATGCGCGGGTGGGCGGCCAGCCGGGCTTCGTGGCGCATCAGGAAGTCCCAGTAGAGCGTCGTGTAGGGACAGGCCCGCTCGCCGCTGCGCTGGGCCGGGTCGTAGCGACAGCCCTGGCAATGCGGCCCCATGCGTTCGAGGTAGCGGCCGGTGGCGACATAGGGCTTGCTGCCCATCAGGCCGCCGTCGGCGTACTGGCTCATGCCCAGCGTGTTGGGCAGTTCGACCCATTCGACCGCATCGACATAGACCGCCAGATACCAAGCATGGACCTGGCGCGGCTGCACGCCCAGCATCAACGCATACAGGCCGGTCACCATCAGGCGCTGGATGTGGTGGGCGTAGCCGTGCGCCAGCGTCTGCGTCAGCGCGTCGCGCAGGCAGGCCAGGTCGGTGGCGCCGGTCCAGAACCAGGCGGGCAGATCTTCTTGCGCGTCCAGCGCGTTGGCGTCGGCATAGCCCGGCATGCGGGTCCAGTAGATGCCGCGCACGTACTCGCGCCAGCCCAGGATCTGCCGGATGAAACCTTCGGCACTGGCCAGCGGCACATGGCCGGCGCGCCAAGCCGCCTCGGCTGCGGCCACCACTTCGCGCGGGTTCAGGAGCTTCAGGTTGAGCGCGGCCGACAGGTGCGAGTGGTAGAGCCACGGGTCGCCCGGCCACAGCGCATCTTGATAGCGGCCGAACAGCGGCAGGCGATCGGTGATGAAGGCTTGCAGCGCCAACAAGGCCTGGTCGCGGGTCACCGGCCAGGCGAAGCTGTCGAGCCGGCCCGGGTGGTCGGCAAAACGCCGGGCGACGAGGTCAAGCACCTCGCGGGTCACCGCATCGGGCTCGAAGGTCGACCGCGGCGGCAGAAAGCCGGGGCCGTCCGGGCCGAAGGCGGCGCGGTTGTCGGCGTCGTAGTTCCACTGGCCGCCTGCCGGCTCGTCGTCCTGCATCAGGACCTGGAAGCGCCGCCGCTGCTCGCGGTAGAAGTGCTCCATGCGCAAGGCCTTGCGCCCTCGGGCGTGGGCCGCGAAATCGCGCACGCTGGTGAAGAAGTGGCGGTCCTCGCGCACGTCCAGCGGCAAACCGGCCTCGGCCGCCACGGCCTGGATCGCCTGCAGCACCCGCCAGTCGCCCGGTGCGGTCATCACCAGTTCGGACGGCCGGATCCGGGCGAGGTCCTGCGCCAATTGAGCCGCCAGACTGCCCACATTGCCGGGCGCGTCGAGCCGGGTGTAGACCAGCGCCCGACCGGCGTCCTGCAGGGCGATCGCAAAGTGCCGCATCGCGGCCAGAAACACGGCGATGCGTGGCTGGCCGGACCAGACGTGGGTGGACTCCTCGGCGACCTCGGCCATCCAAACCGTGTCGACGGCCGGGTCGAAGCCATCGAAGGCTGCAGCTTCGAGGTCGAGCTGGTCGCCCAGCACGATGACCAGGCGGCGCGTGTCAGCCATGGTCAGCGCCCAAGGGCCTTTTGACGCCGGCAGGCGTCGGAGCAGTACTTCACCTCGTCCCAGTTCTTCGCCCAGCGGTGGCGCCAGCTCATGGCCCGACCGCAGGACATGCAGGGCTTGCTGGGCAAGGCGGCCTTGTTGCCCCGGAAGCCGCTGGCGCGTCCGCTCACGACAGGGCCTCGACCAGCGCTGTCTGCTGAACCTGGCACGGCGTCATCAGCGCATGGGCCAGCGCCCGGCCTGACAACCAGGCGGCTTCGACGCCGACGCTGTCCAGCCCTTCACCTCCCGCATCCCCCCCGGCGTCATCGGCCCGCGCCAGCATGGCGGTGCCAAGGAAATCGCCACAGACGCCCAAACCCTGCGCGCGGTCCCACCAGCAGGCCGGCGTCGCCCCGGCGACCGGCGGCAGGCCATAGCGCCAACGGTGCACCGTCGTGTGCAGCCAGTCGACCGGACGTCCCAAGGCGCTGGCGAGCGCGGCCTGCATCTGCGCGGCGACCCACTGCGGCGACTGTTCCAGATGCTGCAGGCTCCAGTCGGTGCGGGCATGCGCCACCCAGTGCGCCTGACCAGCCACCTGCGGGCGGCCGGGACGGGCGTCTTGCCGCAGCACCCAGGCCAGCGGACCGTCGACCGGCCGCGCCAGATCCCACTCCCCAGACCACGACGCACCGCCGCCAGATGCATCGATCGCTTGCGCGCCGAGCGCCTCCACGCCCATCAGGGTCCAGCAGGCCTGCATGGGGGTCCGCGCCGCCGTGCCCGCCCAGTCCGGCCGATGCGGCGCCAGCAAGGTCGCCGCCTGGGCCGGCGGCATGGCGATCAGCACGGCATCGAACAAGGCCCCGAGACGCTCACCGCCGACCTGCAACTGCCAGCCCTCGGGCGTGTGATGCAGCGCCTCGACCGCCGACTCCCAGGTGATCTCCGAGCCTTCGAGCAACTGGCGGCAGACGGCCGGCAGGTCCGGCACCGGCAGGTGGATCGGGCGGACGTCGTCCAGCGGCCGGCTGCCGTGGGCGAGCCGTGGCGACCAGCGGGTCAGCCAGCCGCCCGACACGCCCATGTCGACCCATGCGCCAAAAGCCCTGCTGCGCGCCGTGATGCCCAGTGCGCCATGGTCCAGCCGGGTGGTCCAGGCCCGGCCATCGAGGTCCTTCCACGTCATGCGGCGGGTGGCCATCCGGCCTCCCGGGCCGCGTGCCTTGTCGAACACCTGCACCGTGTGGCCGGCCATGGCCAAGGCGTGGGCACAGGTGGCACCGGCCATGCCGGCACCGATCACGGCCATGCTGCGCAGAGGTCTGGATGTCATGGTGCGCAGCATAGGTTTTTCATCGCCAAGTCGGCGTCAATCACAGGTCAGTCTGACAATTGAGTCGGCTTTTCCGCGTCAACCTCGATTCACTGCAAGTCGCCCATGCGCCAGACGAACCGCTCCAGCCCCCCGCCAGCCACCGCACACGCCACGGCAAACGCCCCAGCACTCGCCCCGGACCCGACCCCGGCAGCTGCGGTCGACGCCACCTTGCACCGCAGCGGCGCGGTTGCGCGCATGTTGCGCATGCCGGTCGCCACCTTGCGCGTCTGGGAGCGTCGGTACGGCCTGACGCAGCCGGTCCTGTCGCCCAGCGGTCAAAGGCTCTATGACGCCGATGACGTGCGGCGTCTGGCGCTCATCCGGCAGCTCACCGACCTGGGTCATGCGATCGGTCGCCTGGCGGGGCTGGACATGGCCCAGTTGCAGCAGGTCGCCGCCACCCATGCGCAAGCCCTGGCCAGCCGACAGGCTGAGCCGTCGGCCTTGGCGACGTCGCCCGGCCTGCGGCCCTGGCGCGTTGCAGTGATCGGACCGACGCTGGCCGCACGGCTGGAGCGCCCGGCCCTGCTGCGTCGACTGTCCCGCGCGGTGGCGCAGGTTGAACGCTGCGACAGCCTGGACGTGGTGCGGGCACGCCTGTACGACGGGCCATCGGCCGGCATCGACGCCCTGTTGATCCACGCCCCCAGCCTCGCGATCGAGGGGCTTGAGTCCTTGATCGACGCGTCGCCGGGATCGACCGCCTGGGCGAAGCTGCCCAAGGCCGTGCTCTACCGCTACGGCAGCGAGGCCACCTGCACGGCCTTGAGCGATGCCGGTGTCCGCTTGCTGCGCGAGCCGCAGCCCGACGCGGTGCTGGCGCAGTGGCTGGACCCGCTGGCGCGGATGACGTCGACCGACGCGCCGGAGGCCTTCGCGTTCAACGGGTCGGCCGAGCCGGTGTCGCCCCGGCGTTGGGACGACGCCGCGCTGGCGGACTTCGCCGGCCTGTCGTCGACCATCGCCTGCGAATGCCCGCGCCATGTCGCCGAGTTGCTGGTCCAGCTGTCGCATTTCGAGGCCTACAGCGCCGACTGCGCCCACCGCAGCCCGGACGACGCCGACCTGCATCGCTACCTGGGCCAGATCTCCGCCCGCGCCCGCTCAGACTTCGAGGCAGCGCTGGAGGCCGTGGCGCGCCATGAGGGCTTGCTGCTGCCGCAACAGGCGCCGCGTGCCGGGTCGGCCTGATCGGGTCCCGCGCCGTCTCACGCGCAAGGACGGCCCGGGCATCCCAGGCCGGCGCTCACTGGACCGGCCCGTCCATCCCGTCGGGCAGAGCCACCGAGAAGAACTCGATGCCTTCCTCGCGCAAGGCCTCGGCCTCGTCGGGGGTGGTCTTGCCGCGGATCTGGCGTTCCTCGGTCTCACCGTAGTGGATGCGGCGAGCCTCTTCCGCGAAGCGCGGGCCGACATCTTCGGTGCGGGTCATCAGCTCGCGCACGGCGTGCAGATAGGCCGCTTGCATCACGGCGGCATGGGCGGCGGCTTCGGGCGTCAGCGGCGGCGCCGGTGCATCGGTCGCCGAGGCCGCAACAAGCGCAGCGCCTGGCTGGCCCGTCGGTGCGGTTGAGGGCCGGGCAGCGTCGACAGCCCGGCCGCGCGGCTCACGAGCACCCGACAGGTTCAGTCGCGGCGCGGAGGGCAGGCGGTGGATCTCATGGCTGCTGCAGACCGGGCAGGTCAGCAGACCACGGGCCTGCTGGTCGGCGATGTCGGCTTCGGAGCCGAACCAGCCTTCGAAGCCATGCCCGGCGACGCATTGCAGATTGAGAACCTTCATGGCGGGAAATTATCCGGCGGCGACGTGTTCGGCCTCGGTCTTCCAGGCCAAGTCCCACAGACCGGCCCGCCATTGCTGGATCCACAGCAGGCCGACCAGCGTCTTGGCATCGGTGACGGCGCCGTCGCGGCACCAGGCGGCCAGTTCTTCTGCGGTGGCGGCAAAGACGTCGAGGAACTCGCCCTCGTCGAGCGAGCGCTCGCCAGCGGTCAGGCCACGCGCCAGCCAGACCTGGATGTGCTCGGTCGCATAGGCGATGGCGTTGTGCAGCTGGCCGGCATGGGCCCACTCGGCGGCCTCGTAGCCGGTCTCCTCACGCAGCTCGCGCACGGCACAGCGGATGCCGGCCTCGCCCACCTCGAGCTTGCCGGCAGGGAACTCGATCATGGCCCGCTGCAGCGGGTAGCGGTACTGGCGTTCGAGCAGCAGCCGGCCGTCGTCAAGCAGCGGGATCACCATCACCGCGCCGTTGTGCACGATGTACTCACGCGTCGCCCGGCCGCCGTCGGGCAGGCTGACATGGTCCAGACGGACATCGAGCAGCCGGCCGCGGAAGACCTGCTCGCTGCTCAGCGGCTTCTCGATCAGGTGAGCGTCCCCGCTGGGCAGATCGGCCAGCGTGGGCAGGGCAGGCGGCGTCGGATGTGGGGTCATGCGGTGATCCTGTCAGTGCGGCGGGCCCATGGCGAGCCCCTGGATGGACGACGGCCCCGCGAGCCGATGGCTGCGCGGGGCCGTGTTCGGCAGGTCGGGACGTCGATCAGGTCGCCAGCGCCTTGATGGCATAGGCGCACATCGCCATCAGGCCACCGGGCAACACGCCCAGGACCAGCACGGCCGCGCCGTTGAGCGACAGCACCGCACGGGCCTGGCCCGGGGCCTGGATGGCGCTGGTGTCGGTCGCCTCGTCGAAGTACATGACCTTGACCACCCGCAGGTAGTAGAAGGCGCCGATCAGCGACATCATCACCGAGAAGATCGCCAGGCCGATGTAGCCGCTGTCGTTGGTCGAGACCAGTGCCTGCAGCACCGACAGCTTGGCGTAGAAGCCCACCGTCGGCGGGATGCCGGCCAGCGAGAACATGAACACGCCCATCACGGCCGCCATCAGCGGATTGCGCTGATTCAGGCCGGCGAGGTCGTCGATCTGGTCGGCCTCGAAGCCTTGGCGGGCCATCAGCATGATCAGGCCGAAGGTGCCCAGCGTCGTGACCACATAGGTCAGGATGTAGAACATCGCCGAGCTGTAGGCGTTGGCGGCCGACACGGTGTTGCCGTTGATGACGCCCGGCACGAGACCCAGCAGCACAAAGCCCATCTGCGCGATGGTCGAGTACGCCAGCATGCGCTTCAAGTTGGTCTGGGCGATGGCGGCCAGGTTGCCGACCACCAGCGAACAGACCGACAGCACCACCAGCATCTGCTGCCAGTCCACGGCCAGACCGATCAGGCCATCGACCAGCAGGCGCATGGCCATGCCGAAGGCCGCGATCTTGGGCGCGCCCGCGATCAGCAGCGTCGCCGCCGTGGGGGCGCCGTGGTAGACGTCGGGCACCCACATGTGGAAGGGCACGGCGCCGAGCTTGAAGGCCAGACCGGAGACGATGAAGACGATGCCAAAGACCAGCACCTGCTTGTTGGGCTCGCCCTTGTTGATGGCCTCGAACACGCCGGCCAGTTCGAGGCTGCCGGTCGCGCCGTACATCATCGACATGCCGTAGAGCAGGAAGCCCGAGGCCAGCGCGCCCAACACGAAGTACTTCATCGCCGCCTCGGTGGCCTGCGCATGGTCACGTCGCAGCGCCACCAGCGCGTAGAGCGACAGGCTCATCAGCTCCAGGCCGAGGTAGATCATCAGCAGGTTGGCACCCGACACCATGATCGCGATGCCCAGCAGCGAGAACAGGCTGAGCGTGAACAGCTCGCCCTTGAGCATCTCGCGGCTGGCCACATAGGGCTGCGCATAGACCAGCGTGACGGCCACCGCGACGGTGGCGAAGAAGGTCAGCAGATGCCCCATCGGGTCCGAGACGATCATGCCGCCAGCGGCGAACTCGGGCGTCGGGTTCTGGAAATAGACCAGGTGCAAGGCGCCGTAGACGGCCAGCGTCAACAGAGTCAGGCGGTAGGTGGGCCGGCGCTGCGGGTCGGTGACGAAGAGGTCGGCCAGCGCGACGATGCAGGCCATCACCAGCAGCACGATCTCCGGAAGGATCGCGTTCCAGTTCATCGAGGTCATGGTGCGAACGTTTCCGTGGGTCAGAGTTTCGAGACGCCGACGTGGCGGATCAGTTCGGTGACCGAGCTGTGCATCACGTCAGTGAAAGGCTTGGGGTACAGACCCATGGCGAGCGTGGCCACGGCGAGCACGGCCAGCATCAGGAACTCGCGTGCATTGATGTCGGTGAGTTCTCGGACGTTGTCGTTGGTGACATCGCCGAAGTAGACCCGCTTGATCATCCACAGCGTGTACGCGGCGCCGAAGATCAGCGCAGTCGCGGCCAGCAGACCGATCCAGAAGTTGTACTTGACGGCACCCAGGATCACCATCCACTCGCCGATGAAGCCGGCGGTGCCCGGCAGGCCACAGTTGGCCATGCCGAAGAAGACCGCGAAGGCCGCGAACTTCGGCATGGTGTTGACCACGCCGCCGTAGCTGGCGATCTCGCGCGAGTGGACCCGGTCGTAGAGAACGCCGATGGACAGGAACATCGCGCCGGAGACGAAGCCGTGCGAGATCATCTGCACCAGGCCGCCCGAGATGCCCAGCTCGCTGAAGATGAAGAAGCCGAGCGTGACGAAGCCCATGTGCGCGATCGACGAATAGGCGACGAGCTTCTTCATGTCGTTCTGCACCAGCGCGACCAGGCCGATGTAGATCACCGCGATCAGAGACAGGCCAATGATGATCGGACCGTAGGTGTGTGCAGCATCCGGCGCGATCGGCATCGAGAAGCGCAGGAAGCCGTAGGCGCCGAGCTTCAGCATGATCGCGGCCAGCACGACCGAGCCGCCGGTGGGCGCTTCGACGTGGGCGTCAGGCAGCCAGGTGTGCACCGGCCACATCGGCACCTTGACCGAGAAGGCGGCGAAGAAGGCACCGAACAACAGGGCTTGGGCAGTCGCGCCCAGCGGCAGCTTGTGCCAGGCCAGGATGTCGAAGCTGCCACCCGACTTGTAGTACAGGTAGATCAGCGCGATCAGCATCAACAGCGAGCCGGCCAGCGTGTACAGGAAGAACTTGAAGGCCGCATAGACGCGCCGCGGGCCGCCCCAGACGCCGATGATGATGTACATCGGGATCAGCGTGGCCTCGAAGAAGACATAGAACAGCAGGCCGTCGACCGCGCTGAACACGCCCACCATCAGGCCCGACAGGATCAGGAAGGCGCCCATGTACTGATGCACGCGCTCGGTGATGACCTCCCAGGCCGCGATCACGACGATCACGGTGATGAAGGCAGTCAGCAACACGAACCAGACCGAGATGCCGTCGACCCCGAGGTGGTAGTTGACGTTGAAGCGGGCGATCCACGGCTGCAGTTCCTGGAACTGCATGGCGGCGCTGGTGACGTCGAAGCCGGTGATCAGCGGGATCGTGACCAGGAAGCTGACGAGCGCGCCGACCAGGGCGATCCAGCGCACCACGCCGGCGTGGTCGTCACGTCCAAGGGCCAGCAGCACGGCGCCGAAGGCGATCGGCAGCCAGATGGCGAGAGAGAGATAAGCCATGTTCTTCGTTTCCCCGGCTCAGCGCGCCTGGAACACGAACCAGCTCATCAGCGCGAAGACGCCGACAAGCATGACCAGTGCGTAGTGGTAGATGTAGCCGGTCTGGAACAGCCGGACCAGCGATGAGATCCAGCCGATCAGGCGAGCCGAGCCGTTGATGACCGCGCCGTCGATGATGGCGACGTCGCCACCCTTCCACAGGCCGCGCCCGAGCAGGCGCGCGCCAGCGGCCAGCACATGCTCGTTGAAGGCATCGAGGTAGTACTTGTTCTGCATCAGCGTGACCACCGGCGCCAGCACGCGGCCCAGCGTGGCCGGGATGGCCGGCACCAGCATGTAGAACACGTAGGACGTCACGACGCCAGCCAGGGCGAGCCAGAACGGCAGCGTCGAGACGGCATGCATGGCCATGGCGGCCGCACCGTGGAATTCCTCCGACAGCGTCTGCATGGTCGGATGCAGGGCGGCGTTGACGACGATGGCGTCCTTGAAGAAGTCGCCATGCACCAGCGGGCCGATGGTCAGGTAGCCGACGATGACCGACGGGATGGCCAGCAGCACCAGCGGCAGCGTGACGACCCAGGGCGACTCGTGCGGCACGTGCGCATGGGCATGGGCATGGGCATGGGCATGGCCGTGGTCATCCGCATGGTCGTCCGCGTGGGCGTGGTCGTCCTCGGGCGGGAAGGGCTTGTGGTGGAAGTTCTCCTTGCCGTGGAAGACCAGGAAGTACATCCGGAAGGAATAGAAGGCGGTCACAAACACGCCGATCACCGCAGCCCAGTAGGCCCAGTGCGCGGCGGCCAGGTTGCTGGCGTGCAGCGCCTCGATGATCGAATCCTTCGAGTAGAAGCCTGCAAAGAACGGGGTGCCGATCAGCGCGAGCGACCCCAACAGCGAGGTGATCCAGGTGATGGGCATGCGCTTCCACAGGCCGCCCATGTTGCGGATGTCCTGGTCGTGGTGCATGCCGATGATCACGGAGCCAGCGCCCAGGAACAGCAGGGCCTTGAAGAAGGCGTGCGTCATCAGGTGGAAGACGGCGACCGAGTAGGCCGACGCACCGAGCGCCATGGTCATGTAGCCGAGCTGCGACAGCGTCGAATAGGCAACCACGCGCTTGATGTCGTTCTGGATGATGCCCAGGAAGCCCATGAACAGCGCGGTGATGGCACCGATGATCAGGATGAAGCTGAGCGCGGTGTCCGACAGCTCGAACAGCGGGCTCATGCGCGCGACCATGAAGATGCCGGCCGTCACCATGGTGGCGGCGTGGATCAGCGCGGAGATCGGCGTCGGACCTTCCATCGAATCGGGCAGCCAGACGTGCAGCGGGAACTGCGCGCTCTTGCCCATCGCACCGATGAACAGGCAGATGCAGGTGACCGTGATGAGCATCCAGTCGGTGCCCGGGAAGGGCAGCTTGGCATAGGCCTCGGCCTGCGCGAAGGTCTCGCTGTAGTTCAGCGTGCCGGCGTAGGCAACGATCAGGCCGATGCCCAGGATGAAGCCGAAGTCGCCGACCCGGTTCACCAGGAAGGCCTTCATGTTGGCGAAGATCGCGGTCGGCTTCTTGAACCAGAAGCCGATCAGCAGGTAGGACACCAGACCGACCGCTTCCCAGCCAAAGAACAGCTGCAGGAAGTTGTTGCTCATCACGAGCATCAGCATCGAGAAGGTGAACAGCGAGATGTAGGCGAAGAAGCGCTGGTAGCCCGGATCCTCTTCCATGTAGCCGATGGTGTAGATGTGCACCATCAGCGACACGAAGGTGACGACCACCATCATCATCGCGGTCAGGCCGTCGACCAGGAAGCCGACCTCCATCTTCAAGCCGCCGAGCACCATCCACTCATAGATGGTCTGGTTGAAACGTGCGCCGTCCATGACCTGTTGCAGCGTCATCGCCGACAGGATGAAGGCGATCAGCACGCCCAGGATGGTCACGACGTGCGAGCCACGGCGGCCCACGGTCTTGCCAAAGAAGCCGGCGATCACCGCGCCGGCCAGCGGTGCCAGCGGCACGGCCAGCAGGGTGGTTGGAGAGAGCTCGGTCATTTGTGTTCTTCCCTCTGGCCTCAGCCCTTCAGCGTGTCGAGTTCATCGACATTGATCGTCGAGCGGTTGCGGAACAGCACCACCAGGATGGCCAGACCGATGGCCGACTCGGCGGCCGCGACGGTCAGGATGAAGAACACAAACACCTGGCCGGCCATGTCGCCCAGATAGTGCGAGAAGGCGATGAAGTTCAGGTTGACGGCCAGAAGCATCAGCTCGATGGCCATCAGCAGCACGATCAGGTTCTTGCGGTTCAGGAAGATGCCGATCACCGACAGCGCGAACAGGATCGCGCCCAGCGTCAGGTAGTGTCCAAGGCCGATGGTCATCACGCTTGTCCTTTCGGGGCCGCAGCGGCAGCGGCGTCAGCAGCAGGCGCCGCCGGGGCCGAGGGCAGTTCGCGCACGGCGTCCATCTTCACGATGCGCAGGCGGTCGGCCTTGCGGGCCCGGACCTGCTGGCTCGGGTCCTGTCCCTTGACATCCTTGCGACGGCGCAGGGTCAGGGCGATGGCCGCGATGATGGCCACCAGCAGCAGCACGGCGGCGATCTCCAGCGGGTACAGGTAGTGGGTGTAGATCTCGATGCCCAGCAGCTTGGTGTTGGGCATCGTCGCGCTGGCCCCTTCCATCGGCTTGGCCGTGGGCAGGTTGAAGCCGCGCATCAGCACGACCGCCATCTCAAGGGCGATGACCACGCCCACCATGCCGGCCACCGGGAAGTGATTCCAGAAACCCTGTCGCAGCGCGTCGATGTTGATGTCCAGCATCATCACGACGAACAGGAACAGCACCATCACGGCACCGACGTAGACCAGCACCAGCGAGATCGCCAGGAACTCAGCCTGCAACAGCATCCAGACGCAACTGGCGTTGAAGAATGCCAGCACCAGATACAGCGCCGCATGAACGGGGCTGCGGGCGGTGATGACCCGGAAGGCCGCAAACAACAGGATTGCGGCAAAGACGTAGAAGAGCGCGGTGGTGGTTTCCATGTCGTCTCGGGGTACGTCGCATCGGACCGGCGCAGGCGCAACCGGGTCGTGGGATCACGACCCGCATCGCCGCCTGCTCGGCGCTTCAGCGGTACTTGGCGTCCGCCTCCTTGTTGGCTGCGATGTCTTTTTCGTAGCGATCACCAACGGCCAGCAACATGTCCTTGGTGAAGTACAGGTCGCCGCGTTTTTCGCCGTGGTATTCGAAGATGTGGGTCTCGACGATCGAGTCCACCGGGCAGCTCTCTTCGCAGAAGCCGCAGAAGATGCACTTGGTCAGGTCGATGTCGTAGCGCGTGGTGCGACGACTGCCGTCCTCACGCACGTCCGACTCGATCGTGATGGCCATGGCCGGACAGACCGCCTCGCAGAGCTTGCAGGCGATGCAGCGCTCTTCGCCGTTCTCATAGCGGCGCAGGGCATGCAGGCCGCGAAAGCGCGGCGACTGCGGCGTCTTCTCTTCCGGGAACTGCACGGTGACCGTGCGCTGGAAGAAGTGACGGCCGGTGAGCTTCATCCCCTTCAGCAGTTCCAGCAGCATGAAGCTGGAAAGGAAGTCCTTGAGGGAGAAGTCCTTGACGGGGGCTGCGGCAGACATGGTGGTTTCCTGGTCGGGGCTCACGCGGCTCATGGCCAGATGTTCCAGGGCGACTGCATCCACAGGCCCACGACGATCAGCCAGACGAGGGTGACCGGGATGAAGATCTTCCAGCCCAGACGCATGATCTGGTCATAGCGGTAGCGCGGGAAGGTGGCGCGCACCCACAGGAACATGGTGACGACGCAGAAGGTCTTGATGCCCAGCCAGATCCAGCCGGGGATGAATGCCAGCGCCGCGAACGGGGCGTCCCAGCCGCCCAGGAACATGATGACGGTCAGGATCGCGACCAGCCACATGTTGGCGTACTCGGCCAGGAAGAACATCGCGAACGACATGCCCGAGTACTCGATCATGTGGCCAGCGACGATCTCGGCCTCACCCTCGACGACGTCGAAGGGATGGCGGTTGGTCTCGGCCAGGCCGGAGATAAAGTAGACGACGAAGATCGGCAGCAGCGGCAGCCAGTTCCAGGACAGGAAGTTCACGCCCATCGACGCGAACATGCCCTGCGTCTGGACCATGACGATGTCGGTCATGTTCAAGCTACCGGTCACCATCAGCACGACCACGAAGGCAAAGCCCATCGCGATCTCGTAGCTGATCATCTGCGACGAGGCCCGCATCGCGCCCAGGAAGGCGTACTTCGAGTTCGAGGCCCAGCCGGCGATGATCACGCCGTAGACCTCCAGCGAGGTGATCGCCATGAGGAAAAGCAGGCCGGCATTGACGTTGGCCAGCGCGATCTCGGGGCCGAAGGGCACGACCGCCCAGGCGGCGAGCGCCGGCATGATGGTCATGATCGGGCCGAGGTAGAACAGGCCCTTGCTGGCCGCCGTCGGGGTAATGATCTCCTTGAACAGGAGCTTCACCGCATCGGCGATGGGGGTCAGCAGGCCCCAGGGGCCGACCCGGTTCGGGCCCGGGCGGACCTGGGTCCAGCCGATGGCCTTGCGCTCCCACAGCGTCAGGTAAGCCACGCAGCCCATCAGCGGCAGCAGCACGCAGACGATCTTGATGAGCGTCCAGACTACCGGCCAGGCACCGCCCAGCGTCGAGCTTCCGAAAGATTGCAGGGTATCCAGCATGATCAGTTCCAGGCTCAGACGGTTGTGACGGTGACCGGGCCAAACGCGGCGCCCAGCGCGGCCGTGGCGGCCAGGCCGGTGCTGATGCGCACGGTGTCTGCCGCCAGACGGTCATCGCGCACGGCGGCCAACGTGACAGCCGCGCCGCCTTGCGAGACGCTCACCGTCGCGGCACCTTCGCCCAGACCCATCGCCGTCCACAGCGCGCCCGGAAGAGACACCGGCACGGCGTTCGCATCGGCGGTCTTTTGCAAGGACGCGGCGCGGCGTACTGCGCTGTCGGTGGCGTAGATCGGCGTGTCGGCCAGGCGCTGCAGACCACGGAGCGGCGCGTTCAGCTGGGCCAGCACGCTGGTGCGGTTGTCCAGTCGGGCAGGAATGCCAGCGACGTCACCCAGCGCCTGGGCGCGGACTTCCTCGACCGTCTCCTGCGTGAAGCCCGGCAGACCCAGCAGATTGCCCAGCACACGCAGCACCTTCCAGCCAGGGCGGGTCTCGCCCAGCGGACGCACGACGCCGTGGAAGCTCTGCACGCGGCCTTCGGCATTGACGAAGGCGCCACCGGTTTCGGTGTAGGGCGCGATCGGCAGCAGGACGTCGGCATGTTCGACGTTGGCGCTGAAGGGGCTGAAGGCGATCACCATCTCGGCGCCGGCCAGCGCGGCGGCAGCCTGCGACGGGTTGGCGGCGTCGAGCACGGGCTCGCTGTTGAACAGCAGGTAGGCCTTGCGCGGCTGGGCCAGCATCGCGCCAGCGTCCAGGCCACCGCTGCGCGGCAGGGCGCCGACCAGTTGGGCACCGACGGCATTGCCGCCCTCACCCAGATAGCCCACGCTCGCGCCGGTGTGTTCGGCGATCCATTGCGCCAGCGCCTGCAGATCGGCGGCTTGCGGGTGACGCGCAGCTGCGTTGCCCAGCAGCACAGCCTTGCGCTGACCGCCCAGCAGACCCAGTGCGATGGCCTTGGCGATGTCGCCGGCGGCCACATCAAACGGCGCGGCGATGCCCTTGGTCATCGCCACCGCTGCGGCGATCTCGGCCAGCGAGCGCACCCATTCAGACGGCGCGGCGATGGCCTCGGCGGCCACCGGCATCAGCCAGTCCTCGGCCACGCCGTGCACCCGCGTCACCAGCGCGCCGTGACGGGCAGCCTGGCGGATGCGCTGCGCGAACAGCGGGTGGTCCTTGCGCAGGAAGGAGCCAACGACCAGCACGCGGTCGAGCGCCGACAGGCTGGCGATCGGGGTGCCCAGCCATTGCACGCGGTTGGCGTCCTGGCGGAAGTCGCTGCGTCCCAGGCGGTGGTCGATGTTGTCGCTGCCCAGGCCCCGCACCAGTTGCGCCAACAGGTGCAGTTCCTCGGTGGTCGACGTGGCACAGGCCAATGCGCCGATGGCGCTGGCGCCATGGTCGCGGCTGATCTGCTTCAGGCCGTTGGCGACATATTCGAGCGCGGTCTGCCAATCGACCGCCTTCCACTGCCCGCCCTGCTTGAGCATCGGCGAGGTGTTGCGGGCGTCGCTGTTGAAGGCTTCATAGCTGAAGCGGTCACGGTCGGCGATCCAGCACTCATTGACGGCCTCGTTCTCGAGCGGCACGACGCGCAGGACCTGGTGGTTCTTGACCTGGACGATCAGGTTGGCGCCGGTGCTGTCATGCGGGCTGACGCTCTTGCGGCGCGACAGCTCCCAGGTGCGAGCGCTGTAACGGAAGGGCTTGCTGGTCAGCGCGCCGACCGGGCAGATGTCGATCATGTTGCCCGACAGCTCGGAATCGATCGTGCCGCTCAGGAAGGTCGTGATCTCCGAATGCTCGCCGCGGTGGGCCATGCCCAGTTCCATCTGACCGGCAATCTCCTGGCCGAAGCGCACACAGCGGGTGCAGTGGATGCACCGGCTCATCTCTTCCATCGAGATCAGCGGGCCGACGTCCTTGGCGAAGACGACGCGCTTTTCTTCCTCATAGCGCGAGGCCGACTTGCCGTAGCCCACCGCGAGGTCCTGCAGCTGGCACTCGCCGCCCTGGTCGCAGATGGGGCAGTCCAGCGGGTGGTTGATCAGCAGGAATTCCATGACCGACTGCTGGGCCTTGATGGCCTTGTCGCTCTTGGTCCGCACGATCATGCCCTGCGTGACCGGCGTGGCGCAGGCCGGCATGGGCTTGGGCGCCTTCTCGACGTCGACCAGGCACATGCGGCAGTTGGCCGCGATCGAGAGCTTCTTGTGATAGCAGAAGTGCGGGATGAAGGTGCCCGCCGCCTCGGCCGCATGCATCACCATGCTGCCTTCCTGGACCGAGACCTTCTTGCCGTCGAGTTCGATTTCAATCATGGTGTTCAACCGCGACGCGGCTCACGACGCCCGCTGCATGCCGGTGGCACGCAGGGTCGGATGGGGGAAGTGGAAGCGCCGCATCTCAACAGGGCTTCAGACGTAGGCCGGGACGATGCAGCGCTTGTGCTCGATGTGGTGCACGAACTCGTCGCGGAAATGCTTGAGCATGCCGCGCACCGGCATCGCAGCCGCATCACCGAGCGCGCAGATGGTGCGGCCCATGATGTTCTCGGCGACGTTGTCGAGCAGCGCGAGGTCGTCGGGACGGCCGTGGCCGTTCTCGATCCGGTCGACCATGCGCCACAGCCAGCCCGTGCCTTCGCGGCAAGGGGTGCACTGGCCGCACGATTCATGCGAATAAAAGTAGGACAGGCGCTGCAGGCTCTTGACCATGCAGCGGGTCTCGTCCATCACGATCACGGCGCCCGAGCCCAGCATCGAGCCGGCCTTGCTGATGGCGTCGTAGTCCATCGTGATGTCCATCATGATGTGGGCGGGCAGCACCGGGGCGGACGAGCCGCCGGGAATCACCGCCTTGAGCTTGCGGCCACCGCGAACACCGCCGGCCATTTCCAGCAACTGGGCGAACGAGGTGCCCAGCGGGATCTCGTAATTGCCCGGACGTTCGACGTCGCCGACCATCGAGAAGATCTTGGTGCCGCCGTTGTTGGGCTTGCCGCAGGCGAGGTAGGCCGCGCCGCCGTTGCGGATGATCCAGGGCACAGCACCGAAGGTCTCGGTGTTGTTGATCGTCGTGGGCTTGCCGTAGAGGCCGAAGCTGGCCGGGAACGGCGGCTTGAAGCGCGGCTGGCCCTTCTTGCCTTCAAGCGACTCCAGCAGCGCGGTTTCCTCGCCGCAGATGTAGGCGCCAAAACCGTGGTGCGCGTGCAGCTGGAAGGTGTGGCTGCTGCCCAGGATGTTGTTGCCCAGGTAGCCGGCCGCACGGGCTTCGCGCAGCGCTTCCTCGAAGCGGTCGTAGACCTCGAATATCTCGCCGTGGATGTAGTTGTAGCCCACCGTGATGCCCATCGCGTAGGCCGCGATGATCATGCCCTCGATGACGCTGTGCGGGTTGAAGCGCAGGATGTCGCGGTCCTTGCAGGTGCCCGGTTCACCCTCGTCCGAGTTGCAGACCAGGTACTTCTGCACCGGCAGCGCGCGCGGCATGAAGCTCCACTTGAGGCCAGTCGGGAAGCCCGCGCCGCCACGGCCACGCAGGCCCGATGCCTTGACCTCGGCGATAACCTGGTCGGGCGTCATGCCCACGCCCTCGCCTTGCGCGAGGATCTTGCGCAGGGCCTGATAGCCGCCACGGGCCTCGTAGTCGGCCAGGTGCCAGTTGTTGCCGTCAAGGTCCGCATAGATCTGCGGCGTGACGTGGCGACCGTGGAAGCAGGTCTCGGCGCCGGTCGCCTGGAACGGCGCCAGCACGCGGTCGAGTTCAGTGATCTGTTCAGGCGTCATCGCGTCACGCACCCAGGGTGGCGTTGGACTTCAGGGCATCGACCACGGCATCGAGCTTGTCGTTGCTGAGGTAGCTGACCATCTTGCGGTCGTTGACCAGCATGACCGGCGCGTCGGCGCAGGCACCCAGGCACTCACATTGCTGGACCGTGAACAGGCCGTCGGGCGTCGTGCCACCGGCCTCGATGCCGAGCTTGGCGCACAGATGCTCCAGCGCGGCCTGGCCGTTGCGCAGCTGGCACGGCAGGTTGGTACAGACGTTGAGCTTGAACTTGCCCACCGGCTGCTGGTTGTACATGTTGTAGAAGGTCGTGACCTCATGCACCGCGATCGGCGCCATGCCCAGCACCTCGGCGATGCCGCGCTCGGACTCGGGCGAGACCCAGCCTTGCTCCTGCTGCACGATGGACAGGCAGGCCATCACGGCCGACTGCTTCTGGTCGGACGGGTACTTGGCCACTTCGCGCGCGAAGCGCTGCAGCGTGGCGTCGGAGAAGAGGTGCTTGCTCATCGGTCGATCTCGCCGAAAACGATGTCCATGGTGCCGATGATCGCGACCGCGTCGGCAATCATGTGGCCGCGCGACATCTCGTCGAGGGCGGCCAGATGTGCGAAGCCAGGGGCACGGATCTTCAGGCGGTACGGCTTGTTGGCGCCGTCGCTGACGAGGTAGATGCCGAACTCGCCCTTCGGATGCTCGACGGCGGCATAGGCCTGGCCCTCGGGCACGTGGAAGCCTTCGGTGAAGAGCTTGAAGTGGTGGATCAGTTCTTCCATCGAGGTCTTCATCTCGACGCGCGAGGGCGGAGCGACCTTGTGGTTGTCGGTGATCACCGGACCCGGGTTGGCGCGCAGCCAAGCCGAGCACTGCTGGATGATGCGGTTGGACTGGCGCATTTCCTCGACGCGCACCAGATAGCGGTCGTAGGTGTCGCCGTTGACGCCCACCGGCACGTCGAAGTCCATGCGGCCATAGACGTCGTAGGGCTGGGTCTTGCGCAGGTCCCAGGCGATGCCCGAGCCGCGGATCATGGCGCCGGTCAGGCCCAGGTTGAGCGCACGTTCGGGCGTCAGCACGCCGATGCCGACGGTGCGCTGCTTCCAGATCCGGTTGTCGGTCAGCAGCGTCTCGTATTCGTCGACCATGGTCGGGAAACGCTGCGTGAAGTCGTCGATGAAGTCCAGCAGCGAGCCCTGACGGTTCTCGTTCAGACGCGCCATCGCCTTGGCATTGCGGATCTTGCTGACCTTGTACTGCGGCATCGTGTCCGGCAGGTCGCGGTAGACGCCGCCCGGCCGGAAATAGGCCGCATGCATGCGCGCACCGGAAACGGCCTCGTACATGTCGAACAGGTCTTCCCGCTCGCGGAAGCAGTAGATCAGCATGTTCATCGCGCCGCAGTCCATGCCATGGCAGCCCAGCCACAGCAGGTGATTCAGCAGGCGCGTGATCTCGCTGAACATCACGCGGATGTACTGCGCACGCTCGGGCACGTCGACACCCAGCAGCTTCTCGATGGCCAGGCAGTAGGCGTGCTCGTTGCACATCATCGACACGTAGTCGAGCCGGTCCATGTAGGGCAGCGACTGGATGAAGGTCTTCTGCTCGGCCAGCTTTTCGGTGCCGCGATGCAGCAGGCCGATGTGCGGATCGGCACGCTGGATCACCTCGCCGTCCAGCTCCAGCACGAGGCGCAGCACGCCGTGAGCCGCCGGGTGCTGGGGACCGAAGTTCAGCGTGTAGTTCTTGATTTCAGCCATGACTGTTGCTCACTCGCGCACGGTGGACGGGACGGGCCTGGGCGGGCACGTCAGTGCAAGCCGCCGTAGTTGTCCTCGCGGATGATCCGCGGCGTGATCTCGCGCGGCTCGATCGTGACCGGCTGGTAGATGACGCGCTTCTGCTCGGGGTCATAGCGCATCTCGACGTGGCCGGTGACGGGGAAGTCCTTGCGCATCGGGTGGCCGATGAAGCCATAGTCGGTGAGGATGCGCCGCAGGTCGGCATGGCCGTCGAAGACCATGCCGTACATGTCGAAGGCCTCGCGCTCAAACCAGTTGGCGCCGCTCCAGACCGGCGTGACCGAGGCGAGGACGGGGAAGTCGTCGTCGGCCGCGAACACGCAGATGCGCAGACGCCAGTTGTGCGTCACCGACAGCAGGTGCGACACGGCGGCGTAGCGCGGGCCTTCGTAGGCGCCGTCCTTGTAGCCGCTGTAGTCCATGCCGCAGAGGTCGATCATTTGCTCGAAGGCGAGCTCCGGATGGTCACGCAGCGTGCGTGCCACGTCGGCATAGACGAGGTGGTTGATCGTCAGCGTCAGCTCGCCGCGTTCACGCACGAGTTGCGCGGCACGGTCGCCGAGCACACGCTGCAGCGCAGCCTGGAGGGTGTCGAGTTTTTGCGTCATGACGGTGGCGACGTTCAGCGCGCGATGGTGTTTTCGCGCCGGATCTTGGCCTGCAGCTGCAGGATGCCGTAGAGCAACGCCTCGGCCGTCGGCGGACAGCCGGGCACGTAGACGTCAACCGGCACGATGCGATCGCAGCCACGCACCACCGAGTAGCTGTAGTGGTAATAGCCGCCGCCGTTGGCGCAGGAGCCCATGCTCAGCACCCAGCGCGGCTCGGCCATCTGGTCGTAGACCTTGCGCAGCGCCGGCCCCATCTTGTTGCACAGGGTGCCGGCCACGATCATCAGGTCGCTCTGGCGCGGACTGGGCCGGAACAACATGCCGAAGCGGTCGATGTCGTAGCGCGAGGCGCCCGCATGCATCATCTCGACGGCACAGCACGCGAGGCCGAAGGTCATGGGCCACAGCGAGCCCGTCTTCGACCAGTTGATCAGGGCGTCGACACTGGTGGTGACGAAGCCTTCCTTGAGTACGCCTTCAATGCCCATGATGAGTCCTTGTGATCGCGCGCGTCATTCCCAGTCCAGGGCACCCTTTTTCCACTCGTAGATGAAGCCCACGACGAGGATGCCCAGGAAGACCATCATGGCCCAGAAGCCGGTCGCGCCGATCTCGCGCAAGGAGACCGCCCAAGGGAACAGGAAGGCGATCTCGAGGTCAAAGAGGATGAACAGGATGGCCACGAGGTAGTAGCGCACGTCGAACTTCATGCGCGCGTCCTCGAAGGCCTCGAAGCCGCACTCGTAGGGGGAGTTCTTCGCCGCATCAGGACGACGCGGACCGAGCAGGAAGCCGAGGACCTGGGGTGCCACCCCGACCCCGACACCGACCAGGATGAAGAGGATGACGGGCAGGTAGTTTTCCAGGTTCATGGTCACAGCCTCGAATCACGCCGGGACGGACCCCGGCTCACACACACCGAGCCGGGACCCGGTTTGCATCCGCCAAAAACAAGGCGCGCCGTCGTGACCAAGGGGGAAGTCCCCGCTTCAGTCACACACGCAGCGCGCCCACTGTTCCCCTGCTCGACTCCCCCCGCCCGCAGGACGAGAGGCCGTCGCTGTCAGGGCGCGAGGCCGACTGCCGGATGTGCAGCCAACCCTCGGGTCGTCTCAACAACAACTACTTCAAAACTGGTGCCGACGGCGAGACTCGAACTCGCACAGCTTTCGCCACTACCCCCTCAAGATAGCGTGTCTACCAATTTCACCACGTCGGCATGTCTGCAATCTGACGGTCTCTTCGGGCCTTGAACCCTGGCCGGACCGCTGGGTCTGGCCTGCCATCAAACGCTGATTTGCTGCACTGTTTCGCGTGAGGTTTGCTCAACAGCACAGCCTACGATTCTATCCACGACTAGGGTTTGTCTCAAGGTGTTGCCCGAGGGAAATGCTCAGACGAAACCCTGTCGTCACCCTCCCGCGACAAGTCGGTGCACGCGCCTTACTTGGAAGCAGCGGCCGGCGTCGCGCCGGGGATCAGTTCGGCGCCCGTTGGCGCCGGTGCGGAAGCCGCTTGAACAGCCGATGCCGCCGGTGCCGCACCGATGTCCAGCACGCTGCCTTGCGTGTTGGTGCCGCGCACATTGCCGAAGTAAGCCATGCCCAGGGTCGACAGGAAGAAGACCGTGGCGCAGACCGCCGTGGAGCGCGACAGGAAGTTCGCGCTGCCCGTCGCACCGAACAGGCTGCCCGAGGAGCCGCCACCGAAGGACGCGCCCATGTCGGCACCCTTGCCGTGCTGGACGAGGACCAGGCCGATCATGACGACCGCCGACAGCAGCTGCACCAGCAGCACCAGATTCATGAAGACTTGCATGGGGCGTGAGTTCCGGAAGATTCTTGTGTCGATGTGAAGGAGGCGATCAACCCGCAGCGCGGGCGATGGCGACGAAGTCCGCTGCCTTCAGCGCCGCGCCACCGATCAGGCCGCCGTCGATGTCGGGCTGGCCGAACAGAATGGCGGCGTTGTCGGGCTTGACGCTGCCGCCGTAGAGCAGGCGCATCTGCGCGGCCTGCGGCGTGGCCGCTGCGAGCTGGGCACGCAGCAGCGCGTGCACTTCCTGCGCTTGTTCGGGCGAGGCGGTGCGGCCGGTGCCAATGGCCCAGACCGGCTCGTAGGCAACGACGATCTCGCCGATGCAATGGGTCAGTGCATGCACCACCGCCGAGAGTTGGCGCTTGACCACCGAGGCGGTCTCGCCCGCCTCGCGCTGGGCCAGCGTCTCGCCGACACAGACGACCGGTGTGAGCCCGCGCGCCAGCGCGGCCTTGGCCTTGTCGGCCACGATCTGATCGGTCTCGCCGTGATAGGCCCGACGCTCGGAATGGCCGACCAGCACGTAGCGGCAGCCGAACTCGGCCAGCATCGCGGCCGACACCTCGCCGGTGTAGGCGCCCTGCTCATGGGCCGACACGTCCTGGGCACCCCAGGCCAGCGGGCCCTTGGCCAGCGTCACCGCCACCTCGGACAGATACGGGAAGGGCACGCAGACGGCGACGTCGCAGCCAAAGGGCTGGGCCGACAGCACGCCCTGCAGCAACTCGGCGTTGGCGGCGTGGCTGCCATGCATCTTCCAGTTGCCAACCACCAGCTTGCGCTTGACGCTCATCGTGGGCTCCTGTTGTCTCGTGTTCGTTGAATGAGGGACTGCTTCAGGTCAGACGCGGTGCGCCTCACCAGGTCAGCACGATCTTGCCGATGTGCTGGTTTGATTCCATCAGGGCATGCGCCTGCGCGGCCTGCGTGGCCGGCCAGGTGCTGTGGATCACCGGCTTGATGGCGCCCGTCGCCAACAGCGGCCAGACCCGCTCACGCAGCGCCGATGCGATGGCCGCCTTGAAGGCAACCGGGCGTGGCCGCAGCGTCGAGCCCGTCACGACCAGGCGACGGCGCAGCACCAGACTGGCGTCGAAGCTGGCCTTGACACCGCCCTGCACCGCGATGATCACCAGCCGGCCGTCTTCGGCCAGACAGCTCACCTCGCGGGTGACGTAGTCACCGGCCACCATGTCGAGCACCACGTCGACGCCCTTGCCGCCGGTCAGGCGCAGGGCCTCGGCGGCGAAGTCGGCGCTGCGGTAGTTGATCGCGTGGTCGGCGCCGAGCGCGACGCAGGCCGCGCACTTGTCATCGCTGCCGGCCGTGGCGATCACGGTCGCACCAAAGGCCTTGGCCAGCTGGATGGCGGTGACGCCGATGCCACTGGTGCCGCCCTGGATCAGCAAGGTCTCGCCGGCCTGCAGACGGGCACGGTCAAAGACGTTGGACCAGACGGTGAAGAAGGTCTCGGGCAGTGCGGCGGCCTGCACGTCGGTGCAACCGTCGGGCACCGGCAGGCATTGGCCGACCGGTGCGTTGACGAACTCGGCATAGCCGCCACCCGCCACGAGCGCACAGACACGCAGGCCGATCGCCAGACCCGCCGAAGCCAGTCCGGCCGCGTCACCCGACTCGATCACTCCGGCGACTTCCAGACCTGGCAGGTCCGAAGCCCCCGGCGGCGGCGGGTAGACGCCCTTGCGCTGCAGCACGTCGGGCCGGTTGACGCCACTGGCCGACACGCGGATCAGGACCTCGCCCGGACCCGCCACAGGGCGTGCGCGCCGGGTTGGCTGCAACACCTCGGGCTCGCCCGGACGGCTGATCTCGATCGCGTTCATGTCGGTCATGGTGACGACGCCGGCGCTGGTCTTACTGCTGTTGCTGCTGTTGGTCCTGGGCGCGACCGTCGTCGGCCGAACCACCTTCAGCAGCCGGCTGATCGGCACGGGCGGGGCGCTCGCCTCGCTCCGGACGGTCGCCGCGCTCGCGACGCGGGCCACGGTCGCCGCCGCGGTCACCACGGTCGCCGCGATCGCCGTATTCACGACGCGGGGCGCGCTCGTAGCGCTCTTCTTCCATGCCTTCCGGACGCTCGATCAGCGCCTTCATCGACAGCTTGATGCGGCCCTTCTCGTCGGTCTCCAGGACCTTGACCTTGACCATCTGGCCTTCGGTCAGGAAGTCGGTGACCTTCTCGACGCGCTGGTGCGCGATCTGGCTGATGTGCAGCAGGCCGTCCTTGCCCGGCAGGATGTTGATCAGCGCACCGAAGTCCAGGATCTTGGTGACCGGGCCTTCGTAGACCTTGCCGATCTCGGCTTCGGCGGTGATGTCGGCGATGCGCTTCTTGGCCAGTTCGGCCTTGTCTGCATCGGTCGACGCGATCGTGATCGTGCCGTCTTCGCCGATGTCGATCTGGGTGCCGGTCTCTTCGGTCAGGGCACGGATCACCGAGCCACCCTTGCCGATCACGTCACGGATCTTCTCCGGGTTGATCTTCATGGTGTAGAGGCGCGGGGCGAACTGCGAAACCTCGGTGCTGGCACCGGACACGGCTTCGGTCATCTTGCCGAGGATGTGCAGACGGGCTTCCTTGGCCTGCGCCAGCGCGACCTGCATGATTTCCTTGGTGATGCCCTGGATCTTGATGTCCATCTGCAGGGCGGTCACGCCGGCGGTCGTGCCGGCCACCTTGAAGTCCATGTCGCCGAGGTGATCCTCGTCACCCAGGATATCGGTCAGCACGGCGAAGCGGTTGCCGTCCTTGATCAGGCCCATGGCGATGCCAGCGACGTGCGCCTTCATCGGCACGCCAGCATCCATCAGCGCGAGGCAGCCGCCGCAGACCGAAGCCATCGACGAAGAGCCATTGGACTCGGTGATCTCCGAGACCACGCGGATCGTGTAGGCGAAGTCTTCCTTGTTCGGCAGCAGCGGCACCAGGGCGCGCTTGGCCAGGCGGCCGTGGCCGGTCTCGCGACGCTTGGTCGTGCCCATGCGGCCGACTTCGCCGGTGGCGAAGGGGGGCATGTTGTAGTGGAAGAGGAACTTGTCGTGGAACTCGCCGGCCAGCGCGTCGATGCGCTGCGAGTCCTGGTCAGTGCCCAGCGTGGCCACCACCAGCGCCTGGGTCTCGCCCCGGGTGAACAGGGCCGAGCCGTGGGTGCGCGGCAGCACGCCGGTGCGGATCTCGATCGGGCGCACGGTGCGGGTGTCACGGCCGTCGATGCGGGGCTCGCCCTGCAGGATCTGGCCGCGCACGGTCTTGGCTTCCAGCTCGAACAGCAGGTTGTCGACGTCGACGTTGTCGAAGGCGATGCCGTCGGCGGTCAGCGCGGCCTTGACCTCGCTGTAGGCGGCGCGGCAAGCCTGGGTGCGGGCCTGCTTGTTGCGGATCTGGTAAGCCGCCTCGATCTTGGCCAGACCGAACTCGGCGACCTTGGCGATCAGCGGCTCGTTGCGGGCCGGCGGCTGCCAGTCCCAGGCCGGCTTGCCGGCGTCGCGCACGAGTTCGTTGATCGCGGCGATCGCCACGCGGGCCTGCTCGTGGCCGTAGACCACGGCGCCCAGCATGATGTCCTCGGTCAGCTGGTCGGCTTCAGACTCGACCATCAGCACGGCGGCTTCGGTGCCGGCGACGACCAGGTCCAGCTTGGAGCTCTTCAGCTCGGTCGGGCCCGGGTTGAGCACGTACTCGCCATTGACATAGCCGACGCGGGCAGCGCCGACCGGGCCGTTGAACGGGATGCCGGAGATCGCCAGCGCGGCGCTGGAGCCGATCAGCGCGGCGATGTCGGCCGAGGCTTCCGGGTTCAGCGACAGCGTGTGGATGACGACGTGGACCTCGTTGTAGAAGCCTTCCGGGAACAGCGGACGCAGCGGGCGGTCGATCAGGCGGCTGGTCAGCACTTCCAGCTCAGAGGGCTTGGCCTCGCGCTTGAAGAAGCTGCCCGGGATCTTGCCGGCCGCGTAGGCCTTCTCGATGTAGTCGACGGTCAGGGGGAAGAAGTCCTGGCCCGGCTTCGGGTTCTTGGCGCCGACAACGGTCGCCAGCACCACGGTGCCGTCGATGTCGACGATGACCGCACCGCTGGCCTGGCGCGAGATCTCGCCGGTCTCGAGCGTGACGGTGTGCTGACCCCACTGGAAGGTCTTGGTGACTTTGTTGAACATGGTCATGGTGCGTTCTCCTGGTGCAGGCATCCGGTGGGCGGGATGCGGCGCCTGGAGCCGGTCACGACGTGGCGCAATGCCATTCCAGCGAGGCCGGCGGCGCATCCTGCAGCGGATGACCGGTCTCGGTGGAATGACACAGCAGCGCGCACGGCTGCCGGTCTCCGGTTGACGGGTTGCGGGGCGGGAGAAAAGAGCGACTCAGGCGTCGGGCCGATCCGGAAATCGGACCCGCCAAACGCAAAGAGCCTGTGCTGGAGGTCGTCCAGGCAACAGGCTCTTGGCGGCATGGCGTGGTTACTTGCGCAGGCCCAGCTTCTGGATCAGCGCGGTGTAGCGGTCAGCGTCCTTGGCCTTGAGGTAGTCGAGCAGCTTGCGGCGGCGGCTCACCATCTTCAGCAGGCCGCGACGACCGTGGTGGTCCTTGGCATTGGCCTTGAAGTGGGGGGTCAGGTGGTTGATGCGAGCGGTCAGCAGCGCGACCTGCACCTCGGGCGATCCGGTGTCACCGGTGCCACGGGCGTTGGAGGCGACGATCTCAGCCTTGTTGATGTCGGACATGTCGATTTCCTGGAAGGATCGAAACCGCGCCGTCCGGCCATGTGCCGTCGCGTCGGTTCCGGGGTTGCCACTTGCGGTCAGGGGGTGAAACCGACCCCCGCCGTGCGTATCCCGCAAGCCGCGTGAGCCTCCGGAACCCGGACGCGCGCCACCTGCGAAGCCCGCGATTATAGACGCAGCGCCCCAGCCAGCCGTTCCACGCCCTGCAGCAGGCGATCCGGGGTGCGCGAGGCGAAGCACCAGCGCAGCCAGCCCTCGCCGCTGTCTGCGAAGGCCACGCCCGGCGCCAGGCCCAGGCCGTGGTCGACCACCAGGCGCTTGGCGAAGGCCAGCGAGTCGTCCTGCCCGGCCACGCGGAAAAAGGCGTACATCGCGCCCGGCGGACTGGCCAGTTCGATGCCCGGCAGCGCCTGCAGGGCGCCGACCAGCGTGTCGCGGCAGCGTCGCAGGTGGGCCTGCAGGGCCGGCACCGCTTGCGGCGCGGCGGCCAGCGCGGCCATGCCGGCACGTTGCACGAAGACCGGCGCGCAGGACGTGTTGAACTCGATCAGCTTGCCCAGTTGCTCGATCACGCTGGCCGGTGCGACCAGGTTGCCCAGCCGCCAGCCGGTCATCAGGAAGCTCTTGGAGAAGCTGTGCACGACGATCACCCGGTCCTCGGGCTCGGCGATGTCGAGGAAGCTCGGCGCGCAGGCCTCGCCGGCATCGCCGTAGTAGAGGCGCTCGTAGACCTCGTCGGACAAGACCCAGGTGCCCGTGCGCCGACAGTGCGCCAGGATGGCCTGCTGCTCGGCGCGGGTCAGCGTCCAGCCGGTCGGGTTGTTCGGTGAGTTGACGATCAGGACACGCGTGGCCGGCGTGATCGCGGCCAGCAGCTCGTCGAGGTCCAGCATCCAGGCCCCGGCCACGGGCCGCAGGCTGACGCAGCGCACCCGTGCGCCCAGGATGGCCGGCTGTGCCGTCAGGTTGGGCCAGACCGGCACGACCGCGACCACCTCGTCACCCGCATCGACCAGGGCCTGCTGGGCCACCATCAGTGCGCTGACGCCCGAGGACGTCACCGCGATGCGCTCGGCGCCGACCGGCTGGTGCAGGCCGCTGACATAACGCGCCAGCGCCTCGCGCAGTGGCGGCAGGCCGAGGTTGTGGGCGTAGAAGGTCTCTCCACCCTCGATCGATGCGATGGCGGCTTCGCGCACGGCGATCGGCGTGACCTCGTCGCTCTCGCCGAACCAGAAGGGCAGCACATCGCTGCGGCCCAGGCCGGCATTGGCGACCTCGCGGATGCGCGAGGCGCTCAGGTCCTCGATGACGGCACGCAGGGCAGGTTTCATGGCAGTGGGTTCGGGTGAGGTGGACGCGGCGGCAGGGCAGGTTCAGACCGAGGCCAGGTCCCAGCGCGGCAGCACGTCGAAGTGGAAATCGGTGGTCGGCTGCGAGCGCCCGCTGCGCAGACGCATCGCGCCGGCCAGGGCGATCATGGCGCCGTTGTCGGTGCACAGGTGCAGCTCGGGGTAGTGGACCCGCACGCGTCGACGCTGGCATTGCGCGTCCAGCTGGCGGCGCAGTTCGCGGTTGGCGCCAACGCCGCCGGCGACGACCAGCCGGTCCAGCCCGGTCGCCTTCAGCGCCAGCATGGACTTGGCCACCAGCACATCGACGATGGCAGCCTGGGTCGAGGCCGCCAGATCCGCCTGACGCGTGGCATCGAAGGTGCCGGCGGCTTCGAGCTTCTTCTGCTGGGTCCAGACCGCGGTCTTCAGGCCGGCGAAGGAGAAATCCAGTTCGGTGCCGCGCAGCAAGGGCCGCGGCAGCGCAAACGCCTTCGGATCGCCCTGCGTGGCCAGGGCGGCGAGCGCCGGACCGCCGGGGTAGCCCAGGCCCAGCATCTTGGCCGACTTGTCGAAGGCTTCGCCGGCCGCGTCGTCGATGGTCTCGCCCATCAGCGTGTAGGCGCCGACCCCGTCGACCCGCATGAGCTGGGTGTGGCCGCCGGAGACCAGCAGCGCCACGAAAGGAAACTGCGGCGGATCGGCCGACAGGAAGGGCGACAGCAGGTGGCCTTCCAAGTGGTGCACGCCCAGCACCGGCCGCCCCAGCGCCAGCCCGAGCGCACAGGCCATGCCGGCACCGACCAGCAAGGCGCCGGCCAGGCCGGGGCCGCGCGTGTAGGCGATGACGTCGACGGCATCGAGCGCCTGCCCGGCCTCGGCCAGCGTCTGGCGCAGCAGCGGCACGATCCGGCGGATGTGGTCTCGCGAGGCCAGTTCGGGCACCACGCCACCGTAGGCCTGGTGCATGTCGATCTGGCTGTGCAGGGCATGCGCCAACAAGGCCGCTGGCTGCGTGCCTGCGACGCCGTCGGGCAGTTCGACCAGCGCGATGCCGGTCTCGTCGCAAGACGACTCGATGCCCAGGACACGCAGCGGCGCAGCGGCCTGCCACGGCACGGCGCGGGCGTCGCCGAGGCTCATCGTGTGCTGCGCTTGGCGAGCCACAACACGAGCACGCCGCCCGCCACCATCGGCACACACAGCCACTGGCCCATGCTCATGCCCAGGGCCAGCAGGCCGAGGAAGGCGTCGGGCTCGCGGAAGGTTTCGGCGATGAAGCGGAAGCTGCCGTAGCCGATCAGGAACCAGCCACTGACGCGGCCCCAGACACGTCGGCCCTGGGCGTCCTGGTGCGTGGCCGGCCGGCGGGCGTAGAACCACAGCAGCACGAACAGGGTCAGGCCTTCGAGCAGGAACTGGTAGAGCTGCGACGGATGGCGCGCCAGCAGGCTCTCGCTCTGCGGGAACACCATCGCCCACGGCAGCGATGGGTCGGCCGCGCGACCCCACAGCTCGCCGTTGATGAAGTTGCCCAGCCGCCCGCAGGCCAGCCCGGTCGGCACGCAAGGGGCGATCAGGTCGGTGACCTCGAAGACACGCCGGCCGCGCAGCTTCGCAAACAGCAGCATCGCCACGATCACGCCCAGCAGACCGCCGTGAAAGGCCATGCCGCCCTTCCAGACCGCGGGGATCTCGGCCAGGTTCTGCAGGTAATACATCGGCTTGTAGAACAGCACGTAGCCGAGCCGGCCACCGACGATGACGCCGACCACACCGAAGAAGAGCAGGTCTTCGACGTCTCGGGGCGTCCAGCTGCCGGCTGCATAGGGCGCTTGCCGGATGCGGCGCGTGGCCAGGAGATAGAACAGCCCGAAGGCCGCCAGATAGGTCAGGCCGTACCAGTGGATCTGGAAGAAACCCAGGTCGAGCGCGATGGGATTGAACTGCGGATGGACCAGCATGGGGCGCGATCATAAGGGTCGACCCGGACGCCGATGGCGTGCCACATGCGCGACCCTCGGGCCGCGCGCGGCCCTTGTCGGCCGCGTCCCCCACCCACTCCACACGAGGCCCCCACATGAGCAGCGCCAACCGCCGATCCAAGAACATCACCGAGGGCGTCGCGCGCGCCCCCAACCGCTCCATGTACTACGGCATGGGCTACCAGGAGACCGACTTCGGCAAGCCGATGATCGGCGTGGCCAACGGGCACTCCACGATCACGCCCTGCAACTCCGGACTGCAGAAGCTGGCCGATGCGGCCGTCGAGGGCCTGAAGGCGGCTGGCGCCAATCCGCAGGTCTTCGGCACGCCGACCATCTCCGATGGCATGGCCATGGGCACCGAGGGCATGAAGTACTCGCTGGTCTCGCGCGAGGTCATCGCCGACTGCGTCGAGACCTGCGTGGGCGGCCAATGGATGGACGGCGTGCTGGTCATCGGCGGCTGCGACAAGAACATGCCCGGCGGCATGATGGGCATGCTGCGCGCCAATGTGCCCAGCCTCTACGTCTATGGCGGCACGATCATGCCGGGCCGCTACAAGGACAAGGACCTCAACATCGTCAGCGTCTTCGAGGCCGTCGGCCAGTTCAGCGCCGGCAAGATGAGCGAGGAAGACTTCTGCCAGATCGAGCGCCGCGCCATCCCCGGCAGCGGCTCCTGCGGTGGCATGTACACGGCCAACACCATGAGCTCGTCGTTCGAGGCGCTGGGCCTGAGCCTGCCGTATTCATCGACCATGGCCAACGTCGAGGGCGAGGTGGTCGACAACGTCAAGCTGGCGGCGGCCGTGCTGGTCGAGGCGGTCAAGGCCGACCTGAAGCCGCGCGACATCGTCACCCGCGAAGCGATCGAGAACGCGGTCGCCGTCATCATGGCCACCGGCGGTTCGACCAATGCGGTGCTGCATTTCCTGGCCATCGCCCATGCGGCCGAGGTCAACTGGACCATCGACGACTTCGAGCGCGTGCGCCGTCGCGTGCCGGTGCTGTGTGACCTCAAGCCCAGCGGGCGCTACCTGGCCATCGACCTGCACCGTGCCGGTGGCATCCCGGCGGTCATGAAGACGTTGCTGGACCACGGCCTGCTGCACGGCGGCTGCATGACCATCACCGGCAAGACCGTGGCCGAGAACCTGGCCGACGTGCCGCCGCTGCGCGCCGATCAGGACGTGATCCGGCCGGTCTCGAACCCGATCTATGCCGAGGGCCACCTCGCCATCCTCAAGGGCAACCTCAGTCCCGAAGGTTGCGTGGCCAAGATCACCGGCCTGAAGAACCCGGTGATGACCGGCCCGGCGCGCGTGTTCGACGACGAACAGTCCGCGCTGGCCGCCATCATGGGCGGCAAGATCCAGGCCGGTGACGTGATGGTGCTGCGCTACCTCGGCCCCAAGGGCGGCCCGGGCATGCCCGAGATGCTGGCCCCGACCGGTGCGCTGATTGGACAAGGCCTGGGCGAGAGCGTCGGCCTGATCACCGACGGCCGCTTCAGCGGTGGCACCTGGGGCATGGTGGTCGGCCACGTCGCCCCGGAGGCCTACGCCGGCGGCACGATCGCACTCGTGCAGGAAGGCGACGCCATCACCATCGATGCCCACCAGCTGCTGCTGCAGCTCAACGTGCCCGATGAGGAAATCGCCCGCCGCCGCGCTGCCTGGACCGCGCCCGCACCGCGCTACACCCGGGGTGTGCTGGCCAAGTTCGCGTTCAACGCGGCCAGTGCCAGCGCCGGGGCCGTGCTCGACCGCTACGAATGAGCCTGGCCAGACGGCGCGCTCAACGCTTCTTGCGCCGCCGGTCCTTCAGTCCGATGGCCTCGGTCTGACGGCGGCGGCGCTCCTTCTTCAGGTCCTCGTACTTCTGGTCCTGGAGCCGGCGGGTGCGTCCGCTGACGTCGGACCACCACCACCAGAGCAGTGCGAGTCCGAAGGGCAACAGCCGCACCCACAAGGACCAATCGGCCGCCGGTCCGATCTCCAGCCAGCCCGTGACAAGCAGCACCAATCCGAGCATCACCAGGGCCATGGCCTGTCCACCTCTTGCGGCCCGAGGCCGTTGTAGCGATCGATCCTCCCAGTCGGCCCGAGGCTGTCAGGGAGGTGTCAAGCGAAGACGAGGCGGATCACTAGAATCCGCTCGATTCGCAATTTACCCCACCCGTTCGACCCTCCCACGCACGTCGCACGACACGCGTCATCGCCACTGAAAGGCCGTACATGAAGCTCCAGTTCGCCCTCATCGCCGCCGCCACGCTGATCGCCAGCCCGGCCTTCGCCAGCCAGGACCTGGCCCAGAAGAAGGCCTGCCTGGCCTGCCACGCCATCGACAAGAAGGTCGTCGGCCCGGGCTTCAAGGAAGTGGCCGCCAAGTACGCCGGCCAGAAGGACGCCGTGGACAAGCTCGCCGCCAAGGTCATCAAGGGTGGCGCCGGTGTCTGGGGCCCCGTGCCGATGCCGGCCAACACGGCCGTCAGCGAAGCCGAGGCCAAGACCCTGGTCACCTGGATCCTGGGCCAGAAGTGATCCCCGGCCGCAGCAGCGGCCAAGGATCCTGCAGACCCCGCCACCCGGCGGGGTTTTTCTTTGGCGAGGCACGGCATCCCGCATGACCTGCCCGTGTCCGCCCGCCCACCTCCCGCGATGACCTTGCCGCGTCCCGTCCGGCTGGCCCTGACGCTCGCCCTGGCGACGCTGGCCGGTGCCGCCTGCTCGGCCCTGCACACGCCGCTGCCGTGGATGATCGGCCCGCTGTTGCTGACCGCTGCCTTGAGCCTGGCCGGCGCGCCGGTGCAGTCGTCGAAGCGCTTGCGCAACGCCGGCCAGTGGGCCATCGGCATGGCGCTGGGCTTGTACTTCACGCCGGAGGTGGCGGCCCGCACGGTCGCGCTGGCGCCGTGGACGCTGCTGGGCGCGGCCTGGTCGGTCCTGCTGGGCCACCTGTATTTCCGCTGGCTGCTGGCCAGCCAGCCGGCCGGATCGATCGACCGCGCGACCGCCTACTTCTCGTCGGTCATCGGCGGTGCCTCGGAAATGGCGCAGTACGCCGAACAGGTCGGCGCACGGGTCGACCGCGTGGCGGCCGCACATTCATTGCGCGTGATGATCGTGGTGGTTGGCATTCCGTTTGCCTACCTGTTCGCCGAGGTCCACGGCCACGACGCCACGGGCGCGAGCCGTCTCGGCCATATCGACCTCGGCGGATTGCTGCAGCTCATGGCGGGGACCGCTGCCGCTGCGCTGCTGATGCGCCGCTTGAATCAGCCCAATCCCTGGGTGCTCGGGCCACTGCTGGCCACGCTGGTGATCAGTGCAGCAGGCTGGCAGCCCAGCGCCCTGCCCGGCTGGCTCGCACCCGCCGCACAGCTCGCCGTCGGTGTCTCGCTGGGGAGCCGCTTCACGCCCGATTTCCTGCATGCCGCACCCCGCTGGCTGGGTGCCGTGGCGCTCGGCACGCTGGGCATGATCGGACTGTCCGCCGGCTTTGCCTGGTGCGTCGCGCAGATCGCCGACCTGGACCCCGCTGCGGTCCTGCTGGGCACGTCACCCGGCGGCATCGCCGAGATGTGCATCACCGCCCGGTCACTGGAACTGGGCGTGCCGCTGGTCACCGCCTTCCACATCGTGCGCTACCTGGTGGTGCTGATGAGCACCGGGCCGATCTGGCGACACTGGATCTCGCCCGAGGCCGGCCCATCGGGACTTCAGGACTGAGCGAAGACGCCGGACGCGACCGATCCACCGGCCGCCGGGAGGTCAAGTCGCCGATCGCAGCGCCTGCTCGCCCAGCCGCTTCAAGCCGAGCTCGAAGTCGCGGCCGACCATCCGGTCCATGTTGAAGACCAGCCCCATCAGCTTGCTGCCAAAGCTCGCCGGACCGTGCATGGCCCAAACCACACGGGTGCCACCCTCGACAGGTTCGAAGGTGAACTCGGCGATGTTGTGGGCCTCGAACGGCGCGAGGAAATCCAGCGTCAGCTCGATGCGCCGAAGCGGCTCGGACGCCACGATCGCCATCGCCCCCTTGCCGACCTGGCGGTTGCCTTGCCATGCATAGCGCGCGCCGACGCCCCTGGGCGCGCCTTCGTATTGCCGCACCAGCGCCGGATCGCGCCCTTCCCAAGGTGACCAGTCGACCCACCGATGCAGATCGTCGACCAGCGCATGCAACTGCGCAGCCGAGGCCGGGACAACGATGCTGCGCTCGATGCGGAAGGTGTCCGGGCGGCGCCTGGCGGCCAACACCAGCGCGATCAGGACCAGCAACAGGGCGCCCACGATCCACATCGTCCAGTTGTTCACGTCACTCTCCTGAATATCACCTGAATCTCAGCGGTCACTGTCGACCCGTCGCACGAGGATTTGACCGCATCTGTCGTGACGCACGCTTGACTGGCGCCACGCGTCGATGCCCGCGAGGGATCGATCACCCCAGGGTCAAGCCTGAGGTTGAACCCGAGTTTTGCGCACGTTTCAGGATCGTTCTTGCCATTTCGCAATTCTCGTGGCCGCCCATTTCCTGATCGACACGCGCCATGACAAGTCCGCACGGGAAAGCGCCGCCCACATTGTGAAAGGCTGACGTTTGACTGCCGCCACGATTCCTTAAATCGCCTAATCCAGCGTGGCGACCTGCTCCGGAAAATTTGGTTTCCAACCCGGAGGAGATTTCATGAAAAACCATTGGATGGCCCTGGTTCGCAGCGGCCGCTTGAACCTTGCACTCGGTGGCGCCTTGCTCACGCTGGTCGCAGCCCTGCCCGCCCAGGCCGACGAGAAGAAACATGCCTCGCTGTCGGCCCAGCTGATGCACGAGATCAAGGAAGGTCGCATCGAGATGAAGGACGGCGACTCGTCGATCGTCCAGGAACTCATCATCAACAAGAACATCCCGATCACCTGGCGCTACATCAGCACGCTGATGCACACGCCCAATGCCTTCGGGCCAGGCGCTGCCTGCGTGACCTGCCACAGCTCGACCAACCCGTCCGAGAGCTACCGCGGCCTGGACCTGTCGACCTGCGAAGGCTTGCGCAAGGGCAGCACCGAAGCGCCCGCACAGGCGCTCTTCACCCCGGGCAAGGACCCGAAGCGCGAGACGCTGATCCGCCGGCTGCGCAACAACCGGATGCCGCTGGGTGCGGCCTTCAACATCCCCACCGACACGCCGAACTACCTGCTGGTGCGCGACTGGATCGCCAATGGCGCGAAAAACGACCAGAACTTCCAGTCTCGCGTAATGCCGCTGTTCAAGCAGGAGAACGCCTTCGGCCCCAACACGCCGGCCTGCACGCAATGCCACATGTCGAACCAGGAACCACCGAGCTTCCACGAGCTCGACCTGACAAGCTACGACGGCATCATGCTTGGCGCGGACTCCGTCGCCAAGGGCGTCGACAAGGCCACCAAGGTGATCATTCCTGGCAAGCCCGGCGAGAGTGGCGTGTGGCAGCACCTGGCCGAGAACCGCATGCCTCCCGGCATCAGCCCGACAGAGAACCGCGACCATCCCAACACGCTGATCCTGATGCAATGGATCAAGCAGGGCGCGAAGTGTCAGTGACCCTGAGCCGCCGCCAGGCCCTGTGGGGCCTGGCCGCTGCAGCACTCAGCGGTGCCACCGATCATCTGGCGGCCCAAGCAGGGGCTGCCGGGGCGAGGACCGTGCAGCGCTGGAACGTGGCCGACCAACGGCTGGTGCCGCCCGGCGCAGCCGGGACCGACATCGTTCATGCGGGCGCTGACCGCGTTGGCCTGCTGCGGCCCGGGCAGGCCGAGCCGGTCTGGCAGACCACGCATGGCCTGTCCGGTCCCGCCGTCTTCCGGCCGCGCGCCGACACGCGGCAGGTCCTCGTGGGCAGCCTGCGTTCACTGGCGTCCTGGCAACTGGCCGACGGCGCGGTGAACTGGCGCCGTCAGGCGACCCTGCAGTTCGGCACGCCCTGCCTCGACCGCGGCCGTGTCTACCTGGGTGATGGACACGCCTTGCAGGCCCTGGACGCCCAAAACGGCAACCTGCTCTGGCGGGTCGACACGACGCCCGACACCTTGATGTCCTATGCGCCGACAGTGGTCGGCGATCGGGTGCTGGTCGGACCCGGCAACGGACGCCTCTACGCGGTCGATCGCGACGACGGCCGCACGATCTGGACCCTCGACCTGGCCGACGAATGGCAGTACCTGCGCCAGTTGCATGTCGGTGCAAACGTGCTCGTGGCCGGCAGCTACAAGGAGCTGCTCTACGGCATCGCGATCGACAGCGGACGGGTGTTGTGGAAGTTCAACGCGGGCAACTTCATCAACTCCCACCACGTCAGTGGCCAGACCGCCTTCTTGTGGTCGCCGACCGGCTGGATCTTCGCCCTCGACGTCGCCACCGGCGCCCTGCGCTGGCGACACCGGACCACCGCCTACGACGGACGATCGGGCGCCTGGGCCTCGGTGCTGGCCGAACTCGCCAGCGACGACCAGCACCTCTACGCGCTGGACATGGGCCATGTCGTGCATGTGCTGGATCGCCACAGCGGCGACGAGATCACGCGGTTCAAGGTCGACACCGCCCTGCGTCCGGCCCTGTTGGTTCACGCCGACCGCCGCATCGTCCTGGCCAGCGACGCCGGCGAGATCGTGCAGATGGCGACCTGAGCGGGGCCACGCGGAACCACGGGGGTGTCCCTGGGGTAAGTCAGGGTGACCGGCTCGCCAGCCGGGCCGAAGAATCCCGGTCTTCGGCAGGACACTGCGTTGACCTGCCCCCGACACGACGAGGAAACCCCGCATGTTCGACACGCAAGCCTTCAAGCGCAGCACCCTGGCCCTGGCCGCCGGCCTCCTCATGGGTGGTTCGGCCCTGGCCCAGGAAGTCACCCTCAAGTTCCACCACATCTGGAACCCGCAGGCCATGGCCTCGGTCAACGTCATCGGGCCGTGGTGCGACAAGATCGCCAAGGAAGCGGCCGGCAAGATGAAGTGCCAGGTCTTCCCGGCGATGAGCATGGGCGGCACGCCGCCGCAGCTGGTCGACCAGGTCAAGGACGGCGTGGCCGACGTGGTCATCACGTTGCCGGGCTACACCGCCGGCCGCTTCCCGGCGCTGGAGGTCTTCGAGCTGCCCTTCATGGCCAACTCGGCCGAGGCCGGCGCCCGCGCCGCCTGGGACTACCTGCAGAAGTACGCCCTCAAGGAGTTCCCGGGCACCAAGATCCTGGCGATCTGGCTGCACGACGAAGGCTATGTGCACACCCGCGAGAAGCCGGTGCGCACGCTGGCCGACTTCAAGGGCCTGAAGATGCGCGCGCCGACCCGCCAGACCAACAAGCTGCTGTCGACGCTGGGCGCCAGCCCCGTGGGCATGCCGCTGCCGGCCATCGTCGACGCGGTCGGCAAGGGCACCATCGACGGCTTCCTGCTGCCCTGGGAGGTGATGCCCTCGCTGAAGCTGCATGAGATGGTCAAGTACCACTCCGAGACCGATCCGAGCCGGCCGGCCCTCTACAGCGCGGTATTCGTCTTCGCGATGAACCAGGCCCGCTACGACGCCCTGCCCGCCGACCTGAAGAAGGTCATCGACGCCAACAGCGGCGCAGCCTACTCGCAGGCCATTGGCAAGATCTGGGACGGCAGCCAGGCGGCCGGCCGCAAGGCTGCGCAGGACCGCGGCAACACCTTCACGATGATCCCGGCCGCCGAGCTGGACAACTGGATCAAGGTCTCGGCGCCGCTCTACGACGACTTCGTCGCCGACATGGACAAGAAGGGCATGCCCGGCAAGCAGATGGTCCAGGACGCCCGCGACCTGTTGGCCAAGTACAAGATCGCCAAGTGACCCGCTGCTGATGGCGGGGCCGGCCCGGACCGGCCCGCCGCTTGACGTGCACGACGCGCCCGCCCTGGGCGCGTCGTCACGTCCGTCCCCACCTTTGACGAGTACGTCCCCATGCACAACCTGCTCAGGCGCATCGCCTGGTTCTTCGCGCTGGCCGGCGGCGGCGTGGCCAGCCTGGTCGCGCTGATGGTCGTGGCGAGCATCGCCGGCCGTGCGCTGTGGTCCGCGCCCATCCCGGGCGATGTCGAGCTGACCCAGTTCGGCATCGCGCTGACCATCTCGCTGTGCCTGCCGTGGTGCCAGCTGCATGGCGCCAACATCATCGTGGACTTCTTCACCCAGCGCCTGCCGCAGCGGGCCACGCGCGCGCTCGACGGCATCGGCGCGATCTTGCTGGCCCTGATGTGCGCGCTGCTGAGCCTGCGCACCGCCGCGGGTGCCGTGGCCGTCAGCGAGGCCGGCGAGACCACCATGATCCTGGGCCTGCCAATGGGCTGGAACTACCTGATGCTCGCCCCCGGCCTGGCCCTGACCACGCTCGTCGCACTCTGGCAGGCCCAGCGCCTGCTGCGCGGGCAAGACGCCAGCATGGGCAGCATCGACGGAGCCCGGCCATGACCCCGACCGTGATCGGCATACTGATGTTCGTCGGCATGCTGCTGCTGATGGGGCTGCGCGTGCCCATCGCGGCGGCCATGTTCATCCCCGGCGCGATCGGCTATGCCACGCTGGCCAGCGACATGGCCCTGCTCAACATGCTCAAGGGCAGCGCGGTGGCGCGCATGTCGGTCTACGACCTGTCGGTGATCCCGCTGTTCCTGCTGATGGGCCAGTTCGCGACCCAGGGCGGGCTGTCCAAGGCGCTGTTCCAGGCGGCGGCGGCCTTTGTCGGCCACATCCGCGGTGGACTCGCGATGGCGGCGGTGCTGTCGGCGGCGGCCTTCGGCGCGGTCTGCGGGTCGAGCGTCGCCACCTCGGCCACGATCACCCAGGTCGCCTATCCGGAGATGAAGGCGCATGGCTACCACGGCCGGCTCACCACGGCCGCGCTGGCGTGCGGCGGCACGCTGGGCATCCTGATCCCGCCATCGGTGCCGCTGGTGGTCTACGCCATCCTGACCGAGCAGAACATCGCCAAGCTGTTCGCCGCCGCGATGGTGCCGGGGCTGCTGGCCACCCTCGGCTACCTCGTGGTGATCGGCATCGTCTGCCGCTTCAAGCCGGAACTGGCCACGCCCAGCGAGCCGCTGCCGTGGCCGGCGCGCTGGAAGGCGCTGCTGGGCGTGTGGCCGATCGCGACCATCTTCGTGATCGTCTTCGGCGGCATCTACAGCGGCATCTTCTCGCCCACCGAGGCCGCCGCTGTCGGCGCGGTTGCCACCTTCCTGGCCGCACTGGCCCGGCGCGAGCTGAGCCGCGCGGGCATCGTCGCCGCCTTCACCGGCACAGCCGAGACGACCGCGATGGTCTTCATGATCTTCCTCGGTGCGGACATGATGAACGCCTCGCTGGCGCTGACCCAGATGCCCGCCCGCATCGCCGAATGGGCCGGTGCACTGCCGGTCGCGCCACTCGTCATCGTCGCGGCCATCATGCTGCTCTACGTCCTGCTGGGCTGCGTGATGGACGAGCTGTCGATGATGTTGCTGACCATCCCGGTGATCTTCCCGGCCGTCATGGCGCTGGACCTCTACGGCCTGGCCGCCGAGCCCAAGGCGATCTGGTTCGGCATCCTGGTGCTGATGACCGTGGGCATCGGCCTGACGGCACCGCCGGTCGGCCTGAACGTCTATGTCGTCAACAGCCTCGCCCGCGAGGTGCCGATGCACGAGACCTACAAGGGCGTGCTGCCCTTCTTGGTCAGCGACGTGCTGCGCCTGATCGCGATCCTGCTGGTGCCGGGCATCGCGATCGGCGTGCTGCCGTGGTTCTTCCGCTGAGGCGGCGGGCGAACCACGCGCCGCGCTCAGGCGCGACTCACGGCATCGGTCACTTCGCGTCGACCAGCGCGCCGATGTCCAGCAGCGTCAGCTCGTTGTCGTCGGGCTTGCCGATCTGGCGGCCCGACGAATACGGGAAGTTGTTGTCGTTGACGACCACGATGTGGCGCGCATCAACCAGCGTCAGACCTTCCGGGCCGAGGTGCGGCAGCACGAAGGTCTCCTCATTGGGGCCGACCTTGGCCAGGCGCTTCGGGTTGGCGATCTTCGTCAGGTCGATGTAGGCGACCTTGCGCACAAAGCCGTCCGCATCGGCCGCCGCCAGGTCGATCTTGTAGATGCGCTTGAAGCGCGCCGGCCGGGTGAAACAGTCGGTGCGGGCCTCGTCCGGACAGCCCGGGCCAGCGCCTTCGGTGGCGTCGTCGCGCTCGATCACCAGGCCGGTGCTCGCATCGAGCAGCTGGAAGTCGGCGGCGACGTGGCCGGCGGCCTCGAAGCGGTACTTGAACGCCTTGCCGGAGTACTTGCGGCTGGCCACGTCGAGTTCGAGGATGCGGGTGTAGGGCTTGCCCTCGCTCTGTTCCTGCGCCTTGGCGGCGGCGTCCCACAGCGGCCATTCGAACATCGGGTAGACGGTGCGGCCGTCGGGCGACTTCGCCATCGGCTCGAAACCGCCCGAGCGGCGCGCGTCCCAACCGCTCGCCTCGGCCGGGTAGTTGGGCAGGCGGCCCTGCAGGTAGTGGTCCGGGCTGCGATGGGTCTTGTCACCGACCGTGGTCTCGATCAGGCCCAGCGCCACGCCCTTGCGGTCGAAGCGGATCACGTAGGGACCGAACTCGTCGCCGATCCACCACTCGTCACCGACCACCTGGATGGACTCGATGTCCAGGTCCGCGCCGGTCAGGAAACGCTCGCGGCTGGCCTCGTTCTGGATCACGAAGGGGATCTTGCGCTGCGGGTCGCGCAGAAAGGTCGTGTGCAGGCGCTTGACCAGGCCTGACGCCCAGTCCGCCTTGACGTGATGGACCATCAGCAGCGCATCGGCCGAGTTGACCTTGCTGCCGAAGCCGTTGTCGGTCAGCGCGAGGAACTCGTCACCGCCCATCGACACGATGCCCGAGAAGCCCTGCACCGACTGGCCCTTGATCGGCAAGGCACCGCCCGAGGGCCGCGGGAACTTCGGGTCGCCGACGAAGGTGATGCCGGGCACGCTGCCGAGCACCTCGGTGCGCTGCCGGTTGGCCGCCGCGAACTTGCCGGCGGTCTGGAACAGCGCACCCGCCTCGCGCGGCGCACGCACGGTGCTGTCGTGCGGCAGGCGGGCATGGCCGGCCAGCACGGCGGTGACCTCGGTCTGGGCTTGTGCGGTGGACAGGGGGGCCATGGCGGCCAGCGTGGCCGCGACGGCCAACAAGGTGGGACGGAAGGTGAACATGTCGGACTCCGGTGGAAGGATCGGGTGGTCGTTCGGCCGGGACCTGGTCGTCCCGGCCGTCCGTTCAGGGCAGCGTCACGCCAGCGGCGGTGACGACCGACTTGTGCGAGTAATTGCCCGCTGCCGGCCGTGCGATGGGCGTGCTGGCGATCACGTAGTCGGCGAAGGTCTGCGTGTAGAGCAGGAAGGTGTTGACGTAGGCACCGGTGCGGAAGATCGTGCCCAGGGTTGCATAGCCGTCCTGACCGGCGGCCACGAAGTCATTGGTCACGAGCACATAGGTCTGCGTCGGCACGATCGCCGACCAGTTGCCGGTGACACGATCCCGCACTTCCACGTTGCTGAAGCGACTGCCGCGGGCCTGGCTCATGTTCAGATCCCAGCGCAGCCCGGCGGCATAGGGGTGCGAACCGGTCGACTGCAGGTTGTCCAGGTGATTGGCCACGCCGTCTTCAAGCGCGGCCACCATCTGCGCACCGGTCACCTCCATCTCGACCAGCACGTTGGTGAAGGGCAGCAGCGTGAACGCGGTGTTCATCGACAGGGTGCCAGCCGGCACGGGGATGCGCACGCCACCGGCGTTCTGCAGCGCGAAGCTGGCCCGCAGGCTGGCGCGCAGGAAGGCCTCGGCGACGACCTGACCGGCATCGCTGCCGCGCGCCAGCGTGTTGGCGGTCTCGCAGCCGACGGTGCCGGCCGAGCGGTTGGTCGTCTCGCCGGGCACACGCACCAGGCACAGGGCCTCGCTGGCGGTGCCGATGGTCTTGGCCTTCTCGGCGGCGACCTGGCTGGTGTAGGTCGCGAGGATGGCCGCAGCACCGGCATCGGGCGTGGTGACCTTGATGCGCGGATCGACGGCCAGGGTCGTCAGAAGCGCCGCCTTGGTCGGTGCATCCACATCGACGAAGGTGGTGCCGTTGCTGCGCTTGAAGTTCTCGCCGATCACCAGCGAGGCGTTGCCGCGACAACTGGCCACGGCGCCACGGTTGTCGAAGGCGACGTTCATCAGGCCGAAGACCTTGGCGTACTCCCAGGCCTGGCCGATGCAGACGGTCTGGCCATCGCGGTTGGTGACCCGTGTCGGATAGGCACCCGAAGAGGTCAGTCCCAAGCCGGTGAAATCGCCCAGCAGCGTGTGAGAGTCGCCGCCGATGATGACGTCGACATCGGTCAGCTGCGCGGCCATCGCGACGTCGTTGGCATAGCCCTGGTGCGTCATCAACACGATGTGGCGCACGCCCTGGGCCTTGAGCTCGTCGATGTAGCGCTGGGCGGTGGTCGTCTCGTCGAGGAACTGCGTGGTTGAAAGCGGGCGCGACGAGTTGGTGGTCTTGCCGGCGATGTCCAGGCCGATGATGCCGACCTTCACGCCGTCGTAGGTCTTGACGATGTAGGGCTTGATCACCGGCGTGCCGGACGGGTTCAGCGGCGTGCCGACGGCGGGTACGACATTGGCGCCGAGCACCGGTGTCTGGCACAGCGGCGTGTAGAGCGCGTCGATGAAGTTGCGGGTGGTCTGATCGCCGTCGTCGAACTCGTGATTGCCGAGTTCGAAGGCGTCGAAGCAGATGGTGTTCATCATCTTCGCGTCGACATCACCCTTGTAGAAGGTGTAGTAGAGCGTGCCGGTGACCGCATCACCGGCATGCAGCTTGAGCAGGTTGCGGGTGCCGGCCTGGGCCTTGAACAAGGTGGTCAGGCGCGCAAAGCCGCCCAGGTCGACCTGGGTGGCCACACCGTCGAGCGTCAGCTGCGTGTTGGCGAAAGGTTCGAGCTGCGAGTGGTGGTCGTTGACGTGCGCGATGTTGATCTCGATCGGCGCGTAGGTGGTCGTGGCGGCGGTGTCCCCGTCTGAGCCGCCACAGGCCGACAGGGCGGCCAGGACGAAGGCGGACAGCGCAGTCAGCGCAGGCTTGGCGACCAGGCGGCGATGGAGCGGGTGGCGAGAGAGCATGTCGATCTTCTGGTGTGGAGGAAGCCCCGCACACTGCCGATCGACCATGTAACGCTCATGACAGCCGCAACGCACGACCCTGCTGCGCCAGTCCCGGCGCGGCCTGTGCGGCGCTGCGCAACATCACGTCGGCCATGATGTCGACCACCTCGAAGACGGCCCGGTTCTGGTGGGCCCGCACCCGCATCTGCAGCGCCGGCAGGTCGGCCAGCAAGGCCTGCACCGCCGCCGGGAGTTGGCCGACCGAGCGGATCACATGGCCGTAGCCATGCTCGCGGACCCACTCGGTGTTGTAGCGCTCCTGCGGCATCGTGCCGCTGTGGCGGAAGGTGATGACCGGCAGGCCCAGATGGATGGCCTCGCTCAGGCTGCCGGGGCCGGGCTTGCCGCAGAACCAGCTGCCGAGCTGCAGGTAGCGCACCACGTCGGCCGTGTAGCCGACCACCGCGTGAGGCGCCTGGCGCTTCAACTGGCTCAGGCGTTGAGCCAGTCGTTCGTTGCGGCCGCACATCAGGATCAGCTGCTGGTCGTCAAGCGCCTTGGCGATGCGGCCGATCTGGCTGGAACCCTCGCCGCCGAACATCACCACGCCGACCGGGCGCGACGGGTCCAGACCCAGCTGGCGCAAGCCGTCCGCACGGCGCTCGCGGGTCATCACCTCGCCCTGATGGAAGTCGGGTCGCAGGATCATGCCGGTGGTCAGCGACAGGCGTTCATCGGCCACGCCGGCCGCGCGGGCCTGGGCCAGTGCGCGCTCGCTGCCGCAGACGATCTGCTGCTGCGCCAGTTCGGGCTCGATCCAGAAATGCGGCGGCAGGTCGGCGATGTCGGTCATCACCGTCAGGTAAGGCACGCCGGGCAGGCTCGCCTGCAAGGACAGGCACAAGGCACGGTTGAAGTTGGGCACCAGCGAGACGACCAGGTCCGGCTCGCTGCGCAGCCAGTGCTGCGACAGGCGCTGGCAGATCAGCTCGTGGCTGGCGCGGATCAGGCCCTGCAGCAGCTTCAGCTCGGGTGTCATGCCCCAGGTCCAGCCCCGCGCGAGGCGCTGGTTGTAGAGGTCCTCGGGCGCCAACCCGGTCAGCTTGCGGAACTGCTCGTTCGGGTCCAGCAGCTCGACCAGGTCGACGCGCCGCACCGCCCAGGGCCGGCGCTGCTGCGCGATCACCTGCTCCAGCGCCAGCGCGGCAGCCCGGTGGCCGCCGCCGTAGTTGAAGTAGACGAGATCGACGGTCTTCATGGCCGCGATGGTGGTCAGGGCCTGCGTCGGAATCGTGACGAAGCCGTGTCGATCGTGTGACCTCAGGCCGGCGTCGACGCCTTCAGCAGCGGCTGACCCATCTTGATGCGCACGCCGTTGGCGATGCCCTCGCACAGCTCATGGCCCTTGGGGGCGAAGACGATGATGGTCGAGCCGTGCTGGAACCAGCCCATCTCCTCGCCCTTGCGGAAGCGGGCGCGAGCCTGGCCTGGCAGCGCGATCTCGTTGGGCCCGCGATAGCGCAGGTGCAGCAGCACATCGAGGAAGTGCAGCCTCAGGCTGGCCACCAGGATGGCCGCCACCGGCACGATGGCGATCGGCGTGCCGGTGCGCGCCAGCCGGGTGTTGAGCACCGCCCGCTCGTTGCGGCAGAACAGCTTCTCGACCCGCTGGAGCGCGATCGGGTTGACGTTCCAAGTGTCGCCGCTGAGGTAGGTCACATGCTCGACCGTCAGGTCCTGCGGCGCATGGAAGCGGTGGTACATCGCCGAGGTCAGCCGCAGCGTGACGAACACGCCGTCGTGATAGGGCGTGGTGTCCTGGCTCGGGCCGAACAGCTCAGCCAGCGTGTACGGAAAGCCCTTGGCCTGGAAGACCTGCGTGCCTGCCACGTCACCGCAGGCGCCGACGATGGCGTCGCTCGGGCTGCACAGGCCGTCCGGGTCGGCATCGATCGGCCGGGTCTCGGGCCGGATCGGGCGTGTGAAGCAGTCATGCAGCGAGCCATAACGCTGCGGCGGCGACTCGCTCAGGTCGAGGTCGCTGAAGCAGCGCCAGACCGCGATCGACCACCGCGCCAGCAAGGGGCTGCGGATCTGGCTGTACCAGCCGATGAAGCGGGTCAGCGCGATGCGCGGCACCCGGTTGGTCAACAAGAAGTTGAGGTCTTCCTGGGCCAGGATTGTCTTGAGCAGTGACGTTTTCATGACGTTGTCAATTCCGACGGTTAGACATCGGGTCTTGCTTCAACCCACGGCCTGAACAGGCCACGGAAACAGACCCATGAACGATTCCTTCGCGCTCTCCGCCGTGGCGCTGGCCACGCTGGCCTGGCTGGTGCCCAAGGCGCACCGACGGCTGGCGCTGTCGCGTGCCAAGCACCGCTCGCTGACGGGCCACTCGCGCATGGCCAAGCGGGTCGCCGGGCTGATCCCCGGCTATGCCTATGACGAGGCAAACTGGTTCGACCGCGACGGCGCCAACGCCGAGGTCGTGGCACGCCGCAAGGCCGGCTTTGCGCGCCTGTGCGACACGCTCAACACGCGTCACCCCAAGAGCATCGAGGCCACCGCGCAGGCGCGCGAGATGCTGGCCGACCTGCAGTTCACCGGCAGCTACCGGGTGCCCTTCCAGTTCAGCCCCTGGCTGCGCCAGAACCTCAAGCTCGGCGGCTTCCTGCAGGCCTCCGAGGGCGTCAAGGTGACCGACCTCGACGGCATCGAGTTCTATGACCTGACCGGCTCCTACGGCGTCAACCTGCTGGGCTACGACACCTACAAGCAGACCATCGCCGAGGGCGTGCGCACGGCCGAGGCCCTGGGCCCGGTGCTGGGCGCCTACCACCCCGTGCTGATCGACAACATGCGCCGGCTGAAGGCGATCTCCGGCCAGGACGAGGTCAGCTTCCACATGTCCGGCACCGAGGCCGTCATGCAGGCCGTGCGGCTGGCGCGTTACCACACGCGGCGTCGCAACCTGGTGCGCTTTGCCGGGGCGTACCACGGCTGGTGGGAGGACGTGCAACCCGGCCCCGGCAACCCGCTGCCACCGCGCGAGACCTACACGCTGGCCGACATGAGCGAGCAGGCGCTGAAGGTCATCGGCAGCCGCAAGGACATCGCCTGCGTGCTGATCAACCCGCTGCAGGCCCTGCATCCCAACAGCGGCGCGCCGGGCGACTCGTCGCTGGTCGACAGCGCACGCAAGGCCGGCTACGACCGTGCCGCCTACACCGCCTGGCTCCAGCGCCTGCGCGAGACCTGCACCGCCAACGGCGTCGTGCTGATCTTCGACGAGGTCTTCATGGGCTTCCGGCTGGCCCCTGGCGGCGCGCAAGAGTACTTCGGCGTGCGCGCCGACATGGTCACCTATGGCAAGACGCTGGGCGGCGGCCTGCCAGTTGGTGTGGTCTGCGGCAAGCATGAGCTGATGAAGCGCTACCGCGAGGATCGACCGGCCGACATCTGCTTCGCGCGCGGCACCTTCAATGCCCATCCCTACGTGCTGGGCGCGATGGCGGCCTTCCTCGACCGCCTGGAGACGCCCGAGGTGCGGGCGCTCTACGACGGCCTGGAGGAACGCTGGAATGGCCGCGCATCGCGGCTCAATGCGGCGCTGGCGCAAGCAGGGGTGCCGGTGCAAGTGGCCAACCTCTCGACGGTCTGGACGGTGCTCTACGACCAGCCCGCGCGCTACAACTGGATGCTGCAGTTCTACCTGCGCGAGCAGGGCCTGGCACTGAGCTGGGTTGGCAGCGGCCGGCTGATCTTCAGCCTGAACTACAGCGACGCTGACTTCGACGAGGTGCAGCGCCGCTTCGTCGCCGCCGCGTGCGCGATGAAGGCCGACGGCTGGTGGGACGTGCCGGCCGCGCTCAGCAACAAGGCCATCAAGCGCAGCCTGCTGCGCGAGATGCTGGCGCAGCGGCTGGGTCGCTGAACGTCGATGCGGGGAAGGTGTCGCTCAGTGAGCGGCGCCTTCGGCCTTCTCGGCTTCCACGCTCTTGTGCGCCTCGTCACCAACATGGGCACGCACATGCGTCATCGGGTCCAGTCGCTCGCCACGCATCAGGTAGAGCGGCGAGCGGTGGTACATCTTGATGTCGTGGAAGGGGTCCGTGATGATCTTGGTGGCCCAGGCCACGCCGACCATGAAGCCCTGCGTCAGCCACAGCTGCACGACGCGGAAGATCAGGCCCGAGACACCCAGCGCCAGCCAGGCGATGCCCACGTCATGGACCCAGCCCGAGAGGTCGCTCGCCGGCTCGATCAGGCCGCCGACCGAGGGCGCAAACCACAGCACGGCCGGGATCACGACCCAGGCGCCCATCAGCACGATCTTGCGGCGGATGTTGTAGCCGACCTTGATCGCTTCCTTGTGCTCGTCGGTGGCCTGGTTGACCTCGTCGTAGCCGCGCGGCTCGAAGAAGAAGTGGCCGGCCTGGCGGCTCAGCATCGACACGCACCAGGCCACGATCGCGGCCATGGCCGGGTCGATGAACAAGAGCACGTAGGCCACCAGAAAGCTGCAGGCGCTCAGCAGGTGCAGGCTCTGGTTGATGCGGCAGTGGTGGTAGTAGCGGTGGTCGTCCCAGCGCTGCACGGCCAGGGTTTCGAAGAAGCGGTTCACGGTGATCCTCTTGAGGGTTCAACGCTCGGAGCCCGGGGCTCGCAGCGGTCGGCAAGGGCAGGCCATCACCACGATGGCCCGCGTGTCACGATGGTGACGACCGACCGTGAAGGACCGGTGACGGTTCCGCGACAGAACGCCCTGTCATCGAACGGTCGTGTGCCACGCGCAGCATGCGCGCCATGACATCCGACCGACCGCTGCGCATCGCCTGTGTCACCGAGACCTATCCGCCCGAGGTCAACGGCGTGGCCGTGACCCTGGCCCGCGTGGTCGAGGGACTGGTCGCACGCGGCCATGTGCTGGACCTGCTGCGCCCCTGTCAGGCGGACGAAACGGCCACCGGTGACCGACCGGTCAGCGTCGACGGCCTGCTGCTGCACCGCCTGCCCGGTCTGCCCATCCCCGGCTACCGTGACCTGCGCATGGGCCTGCCGGCCGCGCGCCGGCTGCGCCGGCTCTGGCGCATCGAACGGCCGGACATCGTGCACATCGCCACCGAAGGGCCGCTGGGCGAGTCGGCCCTGCGCGCCGCGCGCTCGTTGGGCCTGCCGGTCAGCTCGGACTTCCGCACCAACTTCGATGCCTACAGCGACCACTACGGCATCGGCTTCCTGCGCCGTCCCATCACCGCCTGGCTGCGCCATTTCCACAACCGCTGCGACGCCACCATGGCCCCGACCGAGGCCTTGCGCCACACGCTGGCGGACCAGGGCTACCGGCAACTGCACGTGGTCACGCGCGGGGTCGACACCGAACGTTTCCAGCCGGCCCGACGCAGTGATGCGCTGCGCGCGCAATGGGGGGCCGGTGCGGACGACGTGGTCGTGCTGCACGTCGGCCGGGTCGCCGCCGAGAAGAACCTGGCGGTGCTGAGCGCCGCCTTCGAGGCGATCGCCGCCCAGGTGCCGGGCGCCCGCCTGGTCGTGGTCGGCGACGGCCCGCAACGTGGCGAGTTGCAGGCCCGCCATCCGGATGTCGTGTTCACCGGCCAGCAGCGTGGCGATGACCTGGCGCGTCACTACGCCAGTGCCGACCTGTTCGTGTTCGCCAGCCTGACCGAGACCTTTGGCAACGTCACCACCGAGGCCATGGCCAGCGGCCTGGCCATCGCGGCCTATGACCACGCGGCCGCCGGCCAACTGGTCGAGCCCGGCGTTGAAGGACTGCTGGCCGCACCCGGCGATGAACGGGCCTTCGTGGCTCAAGCGCTGAGCCTGGCGCGCGATCTGCCGCGTTGCCGTGCCATGGGCCGTCACGCCCGGCAACGTGCCGAGGGCCTGGGCTGGGATGCCATCGTCGCGCGCTTCGAGGCCATCTTGCGCGGCACCATCGCCGCACGCGAGACGGCCACCGCGCCTCAGACTGCCCGCTCGGCCGTGGCCTGAACGACAGCGGCCTGCGAGGCTCTTGCCACGCGCCGACGCTCCAGCAGCATCAAGGCGGCGATCGCCACCGCAATGGCCAGACCGAAGCCCCACATCAGCGGCACGATGGCAACGTCCAGCGCGAGCAGGCCGGCATAGATCGCCAGCATCGCCAGCACGCTGGCGTTCTCGTTGAAGCCCTGCACGGCGATCGATCGGCCGGCGCTCAGCAACACACAGCCGCGGTGCTGCAGCAGCGCATTCAACGGCACCACCATCAGCCCGCCGACCGCACCGACGACCACGAGCAGCGGCAAGGCCAGCGGCAGCGAGGAGGTCTCGGCCACCAGCGGCATGGTCAGGCCCAGCACGACCCCGGCAACCAGCATGCGCTTGGCCTGGTGCAGGCCGACCCAGCGGCCAGCCGCCGAAGCGCCGATCACCACGCCGACCGCGACGGCAGCCTGCAGGTAGGCGGCGCGGTCCAGCGGCAACGCCAGCACGTCCGCCGCCCAGCGCAGCACGATGAACTGCAAGGTCGCACCCAATCCCCAGAAGATGGTGGTGACCGCCAGCGACAGGCCGCCGTCCGGATCACGCCAGAGCGTGCGGTTGGCCGCGACGAAGGTGCGCACCAGTGCGACCGGATGGATGCCGCTGGCGGGATAACGCGCACCGCTGTCGGGGATGCCGACGTTCAGCCACGAGGCCAGCGCATAGACCGCCAGCAAGGCCACCAGCGACAGCGACAGCGCGCTCGCGGGTGCCGATGGCAAGGCGGTCAAGACCTGCTGCAGCGCGGCAGCGGCGTCCTGACCGGTCCACCATGGGCTGACCAGCGCCCCGCCCAGCACGGCACCCAACAGCGCGGCGCTGACGACCGACACCTCGATCCAGCCATTGGCCTCGACCAGCCGGTTGGCGCCGACCATCTCGGTGACCAGACCGTATTTGGCCGGCGCATAGGCTGCTGCGCCGAAGCCGACAACGGCAAACGCCAGCAGGGGTGGCCAGCCTGCCAGCAGCGCCAACACGCCCAGCACCTTGACCGCATTCATCCAGGCCATCAGGCGGGCCTTGGGCCAGGCATCGGCCAGCGGACCGACGACCGGCGCCAGCAGCACGTAGGACAAGGTGAAGCCGAACTTGAGCATCGGCGCCCACCAGGCCGGCGCACCCTGCTCGACCAGCAGCGCGATGGTGACGATCAGCAGCGCGTTGTCGGCCAGCGCCGAGCAGAACTGGGCAGCGATCAGGCGATGGAAACCTGGCGGCAGGCCAGCGCCGGCCACGCCGCGGTCGTGAGCACCCACCGCTCAGGCCGCTTGCGCCAGCGGCAAGGGGCGCGGCATCTGCAGCATCGCGGCATCGGCGCCGTCACCGCGCTGTTGCCACCAGGCCAGCCATGACGCGAATTCGGCCAGGCCCTGAGCCAGGCTCGTGCGCGGCCAGACGCCGATGGCCGCGCGCAGGCGGGTCGGGTCTGACTCGGTGTGCGGCACGTCACCCGCCTGCATCGGCGCGTGTTCGATGAGCGCCGTCCGACCGATGGCCGCTTCCAGGCCAGCGACCAGTTCATTGACCGTGGTCGGCACGCTGTGGCCGACGTTGAAGGTCTCGACCGGCACGCCCTGTGCGTCCGGTGGCGGCGCGCCACGTTCGATCAGGCGGCAGACCGCCTCGACCGTGTCGGCCACGTAGGTGTAGTCGCGCACCAGCTGGCCCTTGCCGAAGACACGGATCGGCAGGCCCTCGCGGATGCGCTCGGCAAACAGCCAGCAAGCCATGTCCGGCCGGCCCCAGGGCCCGTAGACCGTGAAGAAGCGCAAGGCGGTCATCGGCAGCCCGTGCACGCGGGCGGTCGCATAGGCCATGGCTTCGTTGGCCATCTTGGTGGCGGCATAGAAGGAGGCGGGGCGGTCGATGCGGTCGGTCTCTGCAAACGGCTTCGCGCCGTGCTCGCCCTCACCCTCGCGGTGGCCGTAGACACTCGACGAACTCGCATACAGCAGGTGCGCGATGCCGGCACGCCGACTGGCCTCCAGCACCGAGCCAAAGCCCAGCAGGTTGGCCTGCACATAGTCCAGCGGCCGATCGACCGACATGCGCACACCCGCCTGCGCCGCGAGGTGCAGCACGACCTCGGCACCGCTCGCATCCACCAGACGCTGCGTCAGCGCCGGGTCGGTCAGGTCGACATGGGACACGTTCACGCCGGCCGGCCACAACAGTTGCTGGACCCGCGCCTGCTTGAGCGCCGGGTCGTAGTAGGCGTTGAAGTTGTCGCAGGCGGTCACCCGGTGGCCCCGCAGCGCCAGCGCACGGGCGACGTGGGCGCCGATGAAGCCGGCCGCGCCGGTGACAAGGATGGAGCTCATGGCCGCGATGCTCGACAGCGCCGATGACAAGCCCGTGGCGCATCGGTGTCGCTCTCATGACGCTGCCCCCACGCCACCACCCCGCTGTGGCGCGCACCACGTCACCGCCACGTCATGACCGCTTCACCCTTGTGTCACCGACGCGGTCGAGCATCGCGGCATGACCGACTTGCACCGTCCCGCCCTGGCCAAGGATCGATGGCCCCGCTTGCTCTGGCTGGCGCCTCGCCCGGTCGGGCAAGCGCTGGCCGCTGTGCTGGCGGCCCTCGCGCTGTTGCAGGTGCTGGGCGGCACGACGGCACAGGTCCTGCACCTGTCCATCTTTCATGCCATCAATGCCAGCGGACGCTGGGCGCCGTCGTCCTGGTCGACGCTGAGCGTGCTGGGCCTGGGCCTGTGCGCCCTGATCGTGTTTGCACTGACCACTCCCCCGGGCCATGCGCCGGCCACGCGCCGGCTGGCCGCCCTGCTGGCCTGCTTCCCGATCGGGGGCGCGTTGACACATGGCTTCAAGCAACTGATTCAGGCGGCCCGGCCGGCCGCTGCGCTGGGCATCGACCAGATCGTCGTGGTCGGCGCGCCGCTGCTGTCCAAGGCCATGCCCTCGGGCCATGCCGTCACCGCCTTCACGGTCGCCACGCTGATCAGTCTGGAGGCTCGGCTGCCGCGCCCCTGGCGGCTGGCGGTCTGGGCGCTGGCCTTCGCGGTGGCCTTGTCGCGCGTGGCGGTCGGGGCGCACTGGCCGGCCGACATCTGCGCCGGCGCGGCCCTGGGCGTGCTGGTCGGCCATGCCGGCTGGTGGTGCGCCAGCCAAGGACGCTGGGTGGCTCAGTTGATGAGCCTGTGGGGTCAGACGCTGATCGCCCTCGGTCTGCTCGTCAGCTCGGCCGTGCTGTGGGCCTTGCAGACCGGCTATCCGCTGGCCATGCCCGGTCAAAGGCTGCTGGCCGCCGTCGGCCTCGGGGTGGCGCTGTGGCGGCTGACCCGCCTGCTGCCGTCAGGCCTGCAGCGACCGGCGCAAGGGCCTGGTCGACGTGCGGCGCCCCAGCCGTCGACGCGGGCCGACGACGCCGCTGCGGACCTGGCGTGAAGGCCACGCGGTCGGTGCCCGCAGCGGGCGCACGGCGTTGGATCGGCCTGCTGCTCGCCACGCTGGTCGGCCTCGGCGGCCTGACGCTGGCGCTGCGCGGGCTGGACCGGGCCGACCTGTGGATGCGCGTCGTGCAGGTGCCGGCCTGGCTCTGGATCGCTGCGGCCGCCGGCATCCTCGCCAGCCATGCCCTGCGGGCGACCCGGCTGCATGCCGAATGGGCCGCACGCACCGGCGCCGACTGGTCGTCCTGCCTGCGCCTGAGCCTGTTGCACAACGCGGCCGTGCTGCTGATGCCGCTGCGCAGCGGCGAGCTGGGCTATGGCTGGTGGCTGCAGCGCCGCTGGGGCGTGCCCTGGCGCACCTCGTCGGCCAGCCTGCTGTGGATGCGGCTGCAGGACGTGGCCGTGCTTGCCCTGCTCAGCGGCCTGTGCCTGGCCTTGCCGCTGCGCCTGTCGGCGCTGGTGCTGGCCGGCCTGCTGCTGCTGATCCTGCTGTGGCCGATGGCGCCGGCCACACGCACCGCCTGGCTGTGCGCCGGGGCGAACTGGAGCCTGCGCCTGGCCGTCGTCGCCGCCTTGCTGGCCGTCCTGGCTGACCTGCCGGTCGACGCCACGTTGCGCGGCGCCCTGGGTGGCGAATGGGCCGCTGTGCTGCCGCTGCAGGCCCCCGGCGGCCTGGGCACCTACGAGGCCGGCGTCTGGGCCGGCCTGCAGAGCCACCCACAAGGGCGGCTCGCCGCACTCGACACCCGCGTGGCCGCCGCGCTGATCGTCCACCTTTACTGGCTCGCCATCAGCCTGCTGGCCGCCTGGCCGGCCCTGCTGCTGGACGGCCAGCCAGCCCCCTTGCCCGAAGCGATCCCATGACCGACCTGAGCCTGCCTGCCCTGAACGTGGCGAACGACCTGCCCGTCGCCGATGAGCGCCCGGTGCCGCCCCACCGCCTGTCGGTGGTCGTGCCGATGTACAACGAGATCGGCAATGCCGCCCGGCTGATCGACGCGGTGCAGTCGGCGCTGGCCGCCTACCCACATCCCTGGGAGCTGCGGGTGGTCGACGACGGCAGCCGCGACGGCACCGGCGCGGCGCTGCAGCGCCACGCCGCCACGGTGGGCGCGCACATCCATGTCATCCGGCTGGCGCGCAACTTCCGCCAGACCGCCGCGATGCAGGCCGGCATCGACCAGGCCCGCGGCGACGTCATCGTGACGATGGACGGCGACCTGCAGAACGACCCGCGCGACATCCCCGCGCTGGTCGCCCGGCTGCTGCGCGACGACCTCGACATCGTGGCCGGCTGGCGGGTCGAACGACAAGACGGCTTCTTGCTGCGCCGGCTGCCCTCGCAGCTCGCCAACCGGCTGATCCGGCGCATCACCCAGCTGCCCTTCCACGACCTGGGCTGCAGCCTCAAGGCCTTCCGCGCGCCGGTGCTGCGCGAGGTCCGGCTGTACGGCGAGATGCACCGCTACATCCCCGCCTGGCTGTCGACCGTGACCTCGCCGGACCGCATGGGCGAGCAGCCGGTGCGTCACCACGCCCGCACCGTCGGCACGTCCAAGTACGGCCTGTCGCGCACGCTGCGGGTGGTCGTCGACCTGCTGGCAGTGAGCTTCTTCCAGCGCTATGCCGCCCGGCCGGGCCACTTCTTCGGCGTCATCGGTCTGCTGATGTGCCTGGTCAGCCTGGGCGTGCTGGGCTACCTAGCCGTGCTCAAGCTGATGGGGCAGGACGTTGGGGCCCGACCGCTGCTGGCGCTGGGCTTCTCCGGCCTGATCGGCGGGCTGCAGTTCCTGACCACCGGCGTGCTGGCCGAGCTGCTGATCCGCATCTACTACGGTGCCCGGCACGGCTCGCCCTATGTCCTCAAGGCCGATGCGCCAGGCGACGGACATGACGGGGTGGACCTGAGCGGCTGGGCCGGCCCGCAGGCATGAGCAGCGGGTCGCCCATGCCGCTGTGGTTCACGCTCTGGGCGCTGGCCCTGCTGGTGCTGCAGCTGATCGGCCTGGGCGGCGTGCCGCTGTTCGACGTCGACGAGGGCGCCTTCGCCGAGGCCACGCGCGAGCTGCTGGCCAGTGGCGACTGGGGCCACACCACGCTCAACGGCGAAGACCGCTGGGACAAGCCCATCTTGAGCTACTGGCTGCAGGCCGTCAGCGTGATGCTGTTCGGTCTGGACGAGTTTGCGCTGCGCCTGCCGTCGGCGCTCGCCGCCTGGCTGTGGGCCGTGGTTGTGGCTCATCGCGTGAGCCTGTCGCACGGGCACATCGCCGCTCTGGCCGTCGGCACCGTGCTGTCGACCAGCCTGGGCGTGATGCTGATCGGCCGCGCCGCCACCGCCGATGCGCTGCTCAACCTCTGGCTGGTGCTGGCCACGCTGTCGCTGCGCGATGCCCTGCGCGACCTCGCGCCCGATGCCGACCCGGCACATCGCGCAGCCGGCTTGCGGGCCCTTCGTCTGAGCGCCCTGTGGATCGCGCTGGGCCTGCTGACCAAGGGCCCGGTGGCCTTGCTGGTGCCAGGCGCCGTCGCCGTGCTGTGGAGCCTGTCGATGGCGCTGCAGGACGGCCGCCAAGGTGCGGCCGCCCGCTGCTGGCAACGCCTGCGTCCTGTCCTGCTCGACGGCAAGGCCTGGGTCGTGCTGCTGGCCGTCGCCACGCCCTGGTATGGCTACGCGCTGCAGCGCCACGGCATGGCCTTTGTCGACGGCTTCTTGTGGCGCCACAACCTGCAGCGCTACGGCGGCACGCTCGAAGGCCATGCCGGTGCCTGGTTCTACTACCTGCTGCTGCTGCCGCTGCTGCTGCTGCCGTGGTCGGCCCTGTTGCTGCCGCTGCTGGCCCGGCTGCGCCCGCTGTGGCGCGATCCGGCCGACCGCTGGCTGCTGCTGTGGGCTGGCTTCGTGCTGGTGTTCTTCAGCGCCTCGGGCACCAAGTTGCCGCACTACGCGCTCTATGGCCTGACGCCTCTGGCGATGCTGGGCGGGCGCTGGCTGGCGTCGCCGGCCAGCCTCACCGCCGCCCGACTGCCACGGGTCGACCGGATCGACCGAATCGACCGGGTCGACCGATTCAGCCAGTGGCTGCTGGTCGCCTGCCTGGCGCTGCTGCCTCTCGGGGCACTTTGGCTCAGCGACGTCGCCCAGGCCGGCATCGCGGCATCGACCCGGCCGGCCGATGCCCTGCATGCCCTGTTGCTGGCGGGCCCCGGCCAACTCGATGGCGAAGCGGGCATCCCGCGCCTGGTCATCGCCGCCCTGCTGGGCGCCGTGCTGGGCGGCGGAAGCTGGCTGGCCTGGCGGGTTCACGCCCGTTCGGCGCTGCGCCCGGCCATGAATCTGCTCACCACGGCCGTGCTGGCCGCGGGCCTGACCCTGCAGCTCTTGCCCTGGTGGGGCGAGCGGCTGCAGGCGCCGGTGAAGACCCTGGCCCAGCTGGCACGCACCCATCACCCCGACCGGCCCATCGTGCAATGGGGCCTGCACCAACCGAGCTTCGCGCTCTACCTGCAAAGACCGACGCCGCGCCGCGCGCCGCAGCCCGGCGAACTGGCGCTGGTCCGGGTCGACCGCCTGGCCTCGCTGCGCCACGAGGGCGACGGCAGCCCCGCCGCTGCGCTGCGGGTGCTGGCCCGTGCGCGGGGCTACTTGCTGATCGAACGGCCTGGACACGATGCACCCGAAACCGCCCCCTGAGCACGCCGGCCGTGCCGCCAGCCTGACGATCGTCGCGGTCGTGCTGGCCTTTGCCGCGCTGCGCCTGGCAACCCTGCTGCTGGCCCTGGCCGACGGCGGGCTCGGCCTGCATGTCGACGAGGCGCAGTACTGGCACTGGTCGACCGCGCCGGCCTGGGGCTACTACTCCAAGCCGCCGGTCATCGCGGTCTTGCTGGCGGGCAGCACGGCGGTGTTCGGCGACGACGTGCTTGGCGTCAAGGCGCTGGCGCTGATCCTCTACCCACTGACCGCGCTGGTGCTGGGCCTGCTGGCCGCACGCATGGCCCGTGACGCCGGTCTGGGCACCGGCACAGGGCGGCCTGACCGCCAAGCCGGCGTGATGGCGGCCGCGCTGTTCATGGCCAGCCCGCTGGCCGCCCTGCTGGGACTGGCCGCCACCACCGATGCGCCGCTGATGCTGTGCTGGGCCCTGGCGACCTGGCTGCTCTGGCAGGTCCGGCAGGCCAACCGGGCCGGCCATGCCGCACGCGTTGGCTGGCTGTTGCTCGGCCTGGTCTGCGGCATCGGCCTGCTGTCCAAATACAGCTTTGCCGCCTGGATCCTCGGCGCGTTGGCCTGGCTCTGGCTGGATCGCACCGGCGCGGACCACGATCGCGACGGTGACATGGACAGTCTCAGCGACCGCGACCGCGACATCGCTGCCGAACTGCAGGCGCAAGCGCGCGCCGACGCCCTCCGTGGCCTGCTGTCTGCCGCTGGCGTGACCTTGGCCCTGCTGCTGCCGCATCTGGCCTGGAACGCCGCGATGGGCTGGCCGACGCTGCATCACACCGCCGAGATCACCGCCGTGCAGCCCGGCGAGGGCTTGTCCACCGGCTGGGTCCAGGCCACGGTCGCCAGCCTGTGGCGCAGCCTGTCGGTGCCAATCGGCGCCCTGCTGATGGCCGGCCCCTTGCTGGTGCTGCTGGCCGGCCCGCTGCGGCGCCTGGGGTCCACGCGGACGGGGCCGATCCCGGCGCCGGTGCGTTGCCTGCTCGCCCTGCATCTGCCCCTGCTGGTGCTGGGCATGCTGCAGGCGCTGCGGGGCGAGCCGCAGATCAACTGGGTCGCACCGCTGGTGCCGGGCCTGATCCTGCTGTTGGCGCTGGCGCTGGCACAGACACAGACACAGGCATGGACACGGACAAGGGCGGATCGCCCGGTCAACAGGCTGGCTCAAGGCGTGCTCATCGGCCTGATCGGCGTGCACACAGCGGTCGGTACCGCCATTCCACTGGCTCAAACGCTGAGCCAGTGGTGGCAGGAACGGGTTGACCCGGACGCGGCCAACTTGCCACGCCGGCTCGACATCTGGGCCCGCATGAGGGGTTGGCCGGAGGCCTTTGCCGAGCTGCGTCCGAGCCTGGTGCAGACCCTGGAGGCGCAACCGGACCTGCCGCTGCTGAGCACCTCGCGCAGCGTCATCGCCATCGGCAGCCACGCCTGGCGCGACCTGCCGCTGCGCTGGCGCGCCTGGACCGAAGGCGGTCCGCCTCGCAGCCACTACGAGATGAGCGTCGGCTGGTCCGGCCTGCAGCCCCACAGCGGCACGGTCCTGATCGTGGCCGATGCCGACCTGCCAGCGGCCCTGCTGGCGCGGCTGGAGACACCCGAGCTGCTGGCGCGCCGCAGCGCCCCGGCCGGTCGCCACTCGACCGTCACGCTGGCGCTCTGGCGCGCCCAGGTCCGCGCCGAGCCTGGCCCGGGCGAACTGGCGTCGAACCTCGGGACGACCCCGTCCGGATCCCTGCCCGCCTGGAGGTCTGCACGATGACCACCGCGTTCACATCCGCCTCGACGCCCGCGTCGGCATCGGCATCGGCATCGGCATCGGCATCGGCATCGGCATCGGCATTGACCGTGGCGAGGGCCTCCGGCCGCCGACGCCGCCGTCCCGCCCTGCAGTGGCTGCTGCTGACCCTGCTGGCCTGCGTGGTGTTCTCGGTCTGGCCCGGCATCGACCTGGCGGTCAGCAACGCCGCGATGCGGGCGGCGGGTGATCCGTCCACCGGCGCGCCGCTGTACGGCTGGGGCCAGCATCCGCTGGTGCAGGCCAGCTACTGGAGCGTGCCGACGCTGGGCCGCCTCGCCCTGCTGGCGAGCCTGGTGCTGTGGTGGCGTCGACGTCCGGCCTCGACCTTCTGGCGGCGCTGGCGCGGCCGCGCACCGTGGATCGTCGCGATGCTGGTGCTGGGGGTCTGGCTGCTGGTCAACGAGGGCTTCAAGGAACACTGGGGCCGGCCACGCCCCGCAGCCGTCGCCACGCTGGGCGGTGAACAAGCCTTCCGCGCCATCGCGCAGCCCAGCGCGCTGTGCGCCAGCAACTGCTCCTTCCCCAGCGGCCATGCGGCACAGGGCTATGCGGTGATGGTCGCCGGCCTGCTGGCCGCCCCGCACCGGCGCCGCGCCTGGGCCCGCGCCGGCCTGCTCGCCGGCCTGCTGATCGGCGCCGGCCGGGTGCTGCAGGGCGGCCACTTCCTCAGCGACATCCTGTTTGCCGGCCTGATGATCTGGGGCGTGACGCTGCTGCTGCGGACCGTCGCGGTGCGCTGGCGCTGGCGCCGCAAGCGCCAGCTCGACGACCACGCGCTCAGTCGGCGAAGGCCCTGAGCAGTTCGTCGATCCGCGCGTCGCTGCACACGCCGCCCGACATCGCCGGGATCTTGTAGAGCGGCATCTCGTTGCCAAAGGCCAGCGCGCCGCGGTCGCCCTTGCGCTTGGCGGCGAGCTGTTCGGGGCTGAGCCGGGCGAGCGCCGCCTCGTCGACCGGGTCGACCAGACCGCCGAGGCCGAGCGCGCGCAGCATCTCCTCGTAGGCGGCCTGCCCGCCGGGGCGCCCGAGGAAGTCCTGCACCATCGAGCGGCGAGTCAGCGGCTGGCGACGGGCGCGGCTGGACACGATCTCGACGGTGGCCACCAGCGGAAGCTCGCGCGATGAGCCACCGATCTGGATGTCGAAGGTGCCGGGCGTCACCGCCCAGTCGTGCAGGCCGATGTCGTAGTGGGCGAAGTCGCGCCGGCCAAGCGCGAAGCGCACGGTCGTCGACGCGCCCGCATCGAGGCTGACCTTGGCGAAGGCGCGCAGCTCGCGTTCCGGGCGCACGACGTGTGGCGCGCGTTCGCGCACATAGAGCTGCACGACCTCCTGGCCGGCGAGCTCGCCAGTGTTCTCCAGCGTGGCCTCGATGACCAGTTCGCCGCCGCCGTCGACGTCGAAACGGCCCGCCTCGGCGTGGATCGCGGTGTAGTCGAAGCGGGTGTAGCTCAGGCCGTGGCCGAAGGGGAACAGCGGCTGCAGGCTGCGCTTGTCGTAGTGGCGGTAGCCGATGAACAGGCCCTCGCCATACCAGGCCGTGCCGTCGCGGCCGGGGAAAGACGGCCACGCGGGCGTCTGCTGCAGGCTGACCGGGAAGGTCTCGCTGAGCTTGCCCGAGGGGTTGACCCGGCCGGTCAGCACATCGGCCAGCGCACCGCCACCGGCCTGTCCACCCAGCCAGCCTTCGACGATGGCGCCGACGCTGTCGACCCAGGGCATGGCCACGGCCGAGCCATTGAGCAGCACGACCACCACCTTCGGATGTGCGGCGGCCAGCGCCTCGATCAGACGGTCCTGGCCGGGCGGCAGATCGATGTGGCGGCGGTCGAAGCCTTCGGACTCGTAGCTGTCGGGCAGGCCCGCGAAGACCAGCACGACATCGGCCTCACCGGCCACCGCCAGCGCCTCGGCCAGCAGCGCGTCGGTCGTCACGCCTTCCTCGTCGCAGCCACGGGCATGGCGGACCTGGTCGGGGCCGAGCAGCGCCACCAGCTCGTCGTGCGGATAGGCCACCCGCGTCGGGTTGACCTGCGAGCTGCCGGCGCCCTGGTAACGCGGCGCCTTGGCGAAGTCGCCGATCACCGCGACGCGCGTGCCGGCGGCCAGCGGCAAGAGCCGGTCCTCGTTCTTCAGCAGCACGATGCCTTCGGCGCCGACCCGCCGCGACAGCGCGTGGTGCGCATCGACGTCGAAGGTGCTGCCCGGGCGATGCTGGGCGTGCGCCATCAGCATCACCGCGACCAGCTCGGCGCAGACCCGCTGCAGCACCGCCGGGTCGAGCCCGCCGTCGCGCACCGCGTCGATGATCTTCTGGCGGTTGTGCGCGCCGCTGCCGGGCATCTCGAGGTTGTTGCCGGCGATCACGCCCGCGACCCGGTCACGGATGCCGCCCCAGTCGGAGACGACGAAGCCGTCATAGCCCCAGCGCTCGCGCAGGATGGTCGTCAGCAGCTCGCGGTGTTCGCTGGCCTGCACGCCGTTGACGAGGTTGTAGGCGCTCATGACCGACCACGGCTTGGCGGCGGGGCCGGCATCGGCAATCGCGATCTCGAAGGCCTGCAGGTAGATCTCGTGCAGCGTGCGCTCGTCAACGTCCGAGCTGGTCGACATGCGCTCGAACTCCTGGTTGTTGACGGCGAAGTGCTTGAGCGAGGTGCCCACGCCCTGGCCCTGCACGCCCTGGATGTAGGCCGCGGCCATGCGGCCGGCCAGCACCGGGTCTTCCGAGAAGTACTCGAAGTTGCGCCCACCCAGCGGCGAGCGCTTCATGTTGATGCCCGGGCCGAGCACGATGTGCACGCCGCTGGCCTGCGCCTCCCGGCCCAGCGCAGCGCCGACCTCGCGCGCCAGCTCGGTGTTCCAGGTCGCGGCCAGACCCGGCGCGGTCGGGAAGCAGGTGGCCGGCACGCTGCCGTCCAGGCCGGCGCCCACGACCTTGCGCAGGCCGTGCGGGCCGTCGGACACCACCATCGGCGCCAGGCCGAGTCGCGCGATGCCGTGGGTCTGCCACCAACCGTCACCCGACAGCAGCAGGGCCTGTTCCTCGATGCTCATCTGGGCGACCAGCGCATCGGCCTGGGGCCGGAAATCGCCGGGGACGGCGGTGGGTGCGGACAGCTTGTGTTCGGCGGGGCTCATGTTGGTCTCCTCAATCCAGCGGGGCGATGTCGTGCACGACAACGCGGGTCCAGTAGCCCTTGCAGGTGGCCACGAAATGGGCGTGCAAGGGGCAGGCATTCTGGTAGTGATCGTGGTCGGCCATCGTTCGAAAGTGCAGCGAGGTGGCGTAGTCGAACGAGTGATCCGTCAACGGCGGCCGCTGCGGCGTCGCCGCCGGCGTGCCGACATGGCCCTGTTCGAGATAGGGAAGCCGGGCGAGCTGGCGGACCTCGGCATCGAACAGCGCCCGCTCGGCAGGCGTGAGGTCAGGTCGCAGCCAGAACATGGCGCTGTGGATGAACATGATCGGCTCCATCGTGGCGGTCGTGCGGGGCGCGAAGGATCGCATGAGAGGGGTGGGGATGCGGGATGTCGGAACAACGACCGCATCGCCCCATCAGCGTCGACCGGCGTGAAGGGCTCGCCGGCCTTCGGTCGCTCTTCCGGGTGATGGACCGGTGCGCAGTCCATGCCGATCCTGTGACCTTCGCAAGGAGATCGGACCATGAGGTATCGACGGTTGCATGTCGAGGGCGCGACCTTCTTCTTCACCTTGGTGACGTGGCATCGGCGACCGTGGTTCGTCGATCCGGTCAACGTGCGCCTGCTCGGTGAGGTCATGCGCGACGTTCGCAGGCGCAGGCCCTTCGTCACGAAGGCCATCTGCGTGCTGCCGGAACACCTGCATTGCATCTGGCGCCTTCCGGTCGATGACCCGGATTTCTCGACCCGCTGGATGCTGATCAAGCGAGCCGTCACCCGGGCGGTGCGCCAGAGGCCCGGCATGTCCGACGTCACGGTGTGGCAGGCACGGTATTGGGAACGCCGCCTGCGCGACGAGCGTGATGTCGCCGCGCATTGCGCCTACATCCACGAGAACCCCGTGCGGCACGGGTGGGTCCAGTGCCCGGAAGATTGGGGGCCAAGCTCCGTGCATCGTCTGAGCAATTCCTCTCAGGGTGACGTGACGGGCTGATGCCGGCGCGCGCGGATCCGAAACCGCGTTGGATGCACCCGGCGCCTTGGTCGCCGATTCGGTCCGGAGGCCCATCGGCACCACCCCGTCGGACACAGGGTGTCCGACCTACCGGTTGGTGCGCGTCGATTCAAAACCGCGTTCAACGAACCCGGCGCTTGGCCGCGGTCGTCTTCGGTGCCTTGGTCGTCGGTTCGGTCCGGAGGCCCATCGGCATCACCCCGTCGGACACGGGGTTTCCGACCTACCGGTTGGTGCGCGTCGATTCAAAACCGCGTTCAACGTACCCGGCGCTTGGCCGCGGTCGTCTTCCGCGCCTTGGTCACCGATTCGGTCCGGCGGCCCATCGGCACCACCCCGTCGGACACGGGGTGTCCGACCTACCGGTTGGTGCGCGCCGATTCAAAACCGCGTTCAACGTACCCGGCGCTTGACCGCGGTCGTCTTCGGTGCCTTGGTCGCCGGTTCGGTCCGGAGGCCCATCGGCACCACCCCGTCGGACACGGGGTGTCCGACCTACCGGTTGGTGCGCGTCGATTCAAAACCGCGTTCAACGTACCCGGCGCTTGGCCGCGGTCGTCTTCGGTGCCTTGGTCGCCGGTTCGGTCCGGAGGCCCATCGGCACCACCCCGTCGGACACAGGGCGTCCAACCTACCGGTTGGTGCGCGCCGATTCAAAACCGCGTTGGACGCGCCCGGCGCTTGGCCGCGGTCGTCTCCGGTGCCTTGGTCGCCGATTCGGTCCGGAGGCCCATCGGCACCACCCCGTCGGACACGGGGTGTCCGACCTACCGGTTGGCCAAGGCCTTCGTGTTATCACACACCGCCCATGCCGGCGCGCGCCGATCCAAAACCGCGGTCAACGCGCCGAACACACGGCCAGCGTCCACGTGTTTTCAAACACCACCGTGCCAACCCACCCTGTCGTTGCGCGTCGCCCTGGCGCGACGCTGTTCACCCCACCACCATCACCACCACCCCCGTGAACGTCACAAAAGCCAGCACCGTCGAGAGCATCACGATGCGGGCAATGCGGCCGGCGTCGGCGGCGTAGCGTTCGGCGAGCATGGGGACGTTGCTGGCGCTCGGCAAGGCGGCCAGCAAGGGCAGGACCACGGCGGCGATCGGGTCCAGCGGGATGCCGGCGGCGATGACGGCCTGGCAGGCGAGCCAGACCAGCAGCGGGTGGACCAGCAGCTTGAGGGCGACGACCAGCGGCACGTCGCCGCGCGGGTGGGCGTTCGGGTCGGCGGTGTCGAGGTGCGCCTCGTGCTCGACCGCGTCGGCGGCCTCGGCGCGGGCTTGCGAGCGGGCCAGCACCGCGCCAAGCGTGAACAGCGCGGCCGGCGAGGCCGCGTCGGCCAGCATCGTGATGGGCTTCATGATCAGGTGCGGCAGGGCTTCGCCGCTGGCCGAGACCAGGCAGCCCGCGCCGATGGCCCACGGCAGCGGGTTGACCAACACGCCCCGGAGCGCCTTCACCGCAGCCGCGCCCGCGCCTTGCGAGCCGGCCGCGTCCAGCCGCGACAGCGCGATGCACAGCGACGAGGTGACGATCATGTCCATCGACAGCGCGACGATGGCCGGGGCAGCCGCCTGAGGCCCGAGCAGGTCGACCAGCAGCGGCACGCCCATGAAGCCCGAGTTCGGAAAGGCGGCGACCAGCGCGCCGAAGGCGGCATCGTTCCAGCCGATGCGGCGCTCGCCCGCACGGTCACGTCGGCGGGCCAGCGCGATCGCCAGCGAGACCATCACCAGCGCACAGGCCAGCCAGGTGCCGAAGACGCCCGGGTCGACCAGGCGGGCGATCGGCGTGTCCGCCGCAAAGCGCAGCAAGAGGCAAGGCAGCGCGAAATAGAGGACGAACTGGTTCAGCCCCGGGATGACCTCCAGCGGCATCCAGCGACGGCGGGCGGCGAACCAACCCACGAAGACCAGCGCGAAGAAGGGGAAGGTGACGTCGAGGATCTTCAGCATGCGGGATGGGCGCGCTCGGCTCTGCGGGGCCGGCAGTGTCTCAGGCTGCGGTGAGTTGCTGCGCCAGCCGCCAGCCGGCCTCGGCCATGGGTCGCGCCTGCCGGCCCGTGCGCTCGGCGTCGGCGCTGGCCGCACTGCCTTGCAGCGATCGCGCCAGGATGCCCTGCAGGATCGCCGCCATGCGGAACATGTTGAAGGCCAGGTAGTAGCCGAAGTGCGGCAGGCCGGCAGCCGCATCGCGCCCGGTGCGGCGCACATAGGCCGCGACGTAGGCGTCTTCATCGGGGATGCCAAGGGCGGCCAGGTCGTGGCCCTTCAGGCCGCGGAACTCCTCGGGCGTCACCCGCCAGGTCATCACGTGGTAGGCGAAGTCAACCAGCGGATGGCCCAGCGTCGACAGCTCCCAGTCCAGCACGGCCAGCACACGTGGCTCGGTGGGATGAAAGATGAGGTTGTCGATGCGGTAGTCGCCATGCACCAGCGCGGTCGCCTCGTCGTCCGGCCGGTGGGCCAGCAGCCAGGCGATCAGCTGCTCCATGGCCTCGTGGCGCTCGGTCTCGCTGGCGCGGTACTGGCGGATCCAGCGCTCGATCTGGCGGGCCAGGTAGTTCTGCGGCTTGCCGTAGTCGGACAGGCCAGCGGCCACCACGTCGACGCCATGCAGCGCGGCGGCGACGCGGTTCATCTCGTCGAAGATCGCGCCGCGTTCGGCCGGCGTCAGGCCGGGCAGGTCGGGCCGGCCGAAGACCCGGCCGTCGACGAAGTCCATCACGTAGAAGGGCGAGCCGATCACGCTGGCGTCCTCGCACAGCACATGCATCGCCGGCACCGGCACGGCGCTGCCAGCCAGCGCGGCCATGACGCGGTGCTCGCGTTCGACCGCATGGGCCGAGGCCAGCAGCACGCCCGGTGGCTTGCGGCGCAGCACCCAGCGGTGCTCGCCGGCGTCGACACGGTAGGTCGGGTTGGACTGACCACCGGTCAGCGGCTCGATGCGGACCGCGCCGTGGAAGGGCCGCACATGGGCGCGCAGCCAGTCGGCCAGCAAGGCTGGATCGGGAGGGGCGATGGCGGTGCTCACGATGTTCAGGAATGTCCCTTGACGATGTGCTTGGCCAGGCTCCAGCGGTGGACCTCGCTCGGGCCGTCGTAGATGCGGAAGGCGCGCATGTCGGAAAAGATGCGCGCGACCACCGTCTCGCCGGTGACGCCCTGCCCGCCCAGCACCTGCACGCAGCGGTCGGCCACGCGCCAGACCGCCTCGGAGACGATGACCTTGGCCCGGCTCGATTCGCGCAGCGCCAGCTCGCCGCGGTCGAGCACGGCCGCGCAGTGGTGGATGGTCAGGCGGGCGATGTGCAGGTCCATCTCGTTGTCGGCCAGCATGAAGCCGACACCCTCATGCTGGCCGATCGGCTTGCCGAAGGCCATGCGGCTGCGGGCGTAGTCGACCGCGACGTCGTGGGCCCGACGCGCCGCGCCCAGCCAGCGCATGCAGTGGGTCAGACGGGCCGGCGACAGGCGCACCTGGGCGTAGCGGAAGCCCTGACCCAGCTCGCCCAGGATGGCCGATGCCGGCAGGCGCAGACCGGCAAAACGCACAACGCCGTGGCCGCCGGGGAAGCAGCGGTCGAGCGTGTCCATGTTGCGTTCGAGCGTGATGCCGGGCGTGGCCATGTCGGTCAGGAACATGGTCGCGCCCACGTCCGGAACCATGGCCATGATGATGGCCAGCCGGGCACCGTCGGCACCGGTGATGAACCACTTCAGGCCGTCGATGACGTAACCCTCGCCGTGGGCGTCGCGCACCGGCCGGGCGGTGGTCTGCAGCATCGACGGGTCGGAGCCGGCCCCGGGCGCAGGTTCGGTCATGCAGAAGCAGGATCGGATGTGGCCCTCGGCCATCGGCCGCAGCCATTGCGCCTTCTGGGCCGGCGTGGCGACGGCTTCGAGCAGGTGCATGTTGCCCTCGTCGGGCGCAAAGACGTTGAGCGCGACCGGGCCCAGCATCGAGTAGCCGGCCTCCTCGAAGGCGACCGCGCGGCCCACGTGGCTCAGGCCCATCCCGCCGTATTCATGCGCCGCATGCGGCGACAGCAGGCCGGCGCGGCGGGCCTTGTCGACCAGCGCGTCGCGCAGCGCCGGCTCGGGGCCATGCGGGCCGCTGCGCGGGTCGGCCTCCATCGGGATGATCTCGTCGGCGATGAAGCGCTGGATGCGCGTGCGCAGCGCATCGAGTTCCGGGGTCAACAGGATGTCCATGGTCATGCCCTCGTCGTCGTGTCATCGGCGCCCGCACCCTCCCGAAGGGCCTGCCCGGCACCGACACCTGAAAGCCGCGACTTTGCCTTGAACCCCGCGAGACAGGCTGTCACCCAGAGGTCAGGCTGGCGCGGCCTTCCTAGAATCCGCCGCCACCGTCAGGAGGCCCCATGCCAGCGACCGCGTCACCGTCCCACCCGTCACGCCCGTCACGCCCGAGCACGACCGTGGACGTGCTCATCATCGGCGCTGGCATCGCCGGTGCCTCGCTGGCCTGGCGGCTGGCGGCCACGCACCGGGTCTGGCTGATCGAACGCGAAGCCCAGCCCGGCCACCACGCCACCGGCCGGTCGGCAGCGATGTTCATGGAGAGCTACGGCCCGCCCGGCGTGCGCGCGCTGACCCGCGCCAGCCGGGCCTTCTACGAACAGCCGCCGGCCGGCTTCCTGGCCGACGACGCCGCGCCGTTGCTGCGCCCGCGTGGTGTGCTCTACCTGGCGTTGCAGGGCCAGCAGGGCCTGCTGGACGCGCTGCAGCACGATCTGCTGGCCAGCGGCACGCCGCTGGAATGGCTGGATGCCGACGCCGCCTGCGCGCGGGTGCCCTGCCTGCGGCGTGACCGGGTGCTGGCCGCGCTGCACGAACGAGGCGCCGAGGACATCGACGTGCACGCGCTGCACCAGGGCTTTCTGCGCGGCTTCCGGCGTCAGGGTGGCGAGTTGCACACCGGCACGGCGCCCGCGTCAGCGCATCACGACGGGCACGGCTGGCAGATCAGCTTCAGCGATGGCCGCACGCTCTCGGCCGGCCTGGTGGTCGACGCTGCCGGTGCCTGGGCCGACGAGGTGGCCGGCCTGTTCGGCGTCGCGCCGATCGGCTTGCAGCCACGCCGCCGCAGCGCCTTCACCTTCGCCGCGCCCGAGGGCGTCGACGCCAGCGGCTGGCCGGCCGTGGTCGCGGTCGACGAGGGCTGGTACATCAAGCCCGATGCCGGCCGGCTGCTGGGTTCGCCGGCCAATGCCGATGACACCGTGCCGCACGACGTTCGGCCGGAAGAGCTGGACATCGCCACCGGCATCCACCGCATCACCGAGGCGACGACGCTGGCGATCCGCCGCCCGGCCAGCACCTGGGCCGGTCTGCGCACCTTCGCGCCTGATGGCGAACTCGTGATCGGGCATGAGCCCGCGGCGCCCGATTTCTTCTGGCTGGCCGGCCAGGGCGGCTACGGCATCCAGTCGGCAGCGGGCGCGTCGGCGCTGGCTGCGGCGCTCATCAAGGGCAACGCCCTGCCGGCCGAGCTGGCCGCACAGGGCGTTGAGGTGGCCGGCTGTTCACCGGCCCGCTGGCGCTGATCTCCGCGTCTCAGGGCTGGCGCAGCGCGACCTTCGTGTCGTCGGCCTTCACCGGGACTGCCGTGGCCGACACCGATGCGGCCGGCGCCGCCGGTGTCGCCGCGCCCTTGCTCTGAAGCTCCGGGAAGTCCTTGGCCATCGGCGCGCCGTACAGGGGCTTGTGGGCACCCAAGTGGCAGGTTGCGCAGTTGACCTTGGCGACGTCGCCGGTGGGACCGTGGCGGTGGGCCGGGAAGGTGTCGGTCAGCGGCACCATGAACTCGCGGTTGAGGCTGCGCGCCATGCGGATGCCCTGCCAGGCGGTGAGGCGCGGCGGCGAGCTGTTCTCCCACGATCCGAAGGCACGCGTGTTGTGGCACTGGGTGCAGTTCACGCCCAGCGCGCTGGACATGTGCACCATCAGCCCATAGGTCCATTCGGCCTGCTTGGTCGACTGGCGGTTGGCGCCCGGCAAGGCCTGCTCACCCTGCACCCGGATCGGCTCGGCATCGAGCAGGAAGGGCGTGTAGGGATCAACCGGCAGGGACGTCAGACCGACCGTGGTGGCCGGCGCGTTCTGCCCGGCGCGGTCACCGGCGAAGGCGTTTGCACGCGGCTGCGGCGGCGGCTTGAACCAGACCTCCTGGGGCACGTTCTGGCCACGGTGGCAGGTGTAGCAGGTCACCCCGGTGGCACCCACGTGGCTGTTCCAGTCGGCGTTGATGGTCTGCGTCATCTGCAGCATGCGACGCGCGACGACCTTGGTGTAGAGCTTGTCGTCGGCGAAGTTCTGCGGGTCGTGGCAGTAGACGCAGCCCTGCTGCGGTGCGACCCAGGCGGTCATCGCGGCCATCGTGCGGGTGAACTGCGCGACGCTGACGTCGCCCAGCACCTTCACGTTCTGGAACACGTCGCGTGCCTTCGGGCCGTCGGTCGGCGCCGCCGGCAAGGCCTCGGGTGCCGCGTTCAAGCTGGCCTGCTGGGCCAGCGTGCGCGGGTTGTAGACCTGTTCCATGCCGGTGCCGCGGTAGCCGCGCTGCACCGTGTCGACCGGCGGACGCTCGCATCCGGCGAGCAGCGTGAGCCCGATCAGGGACACGCCAAGGCTGAGCAGCTTCATGCGTGCGCTCCCTGAAGGTGAACGGCGTGGGCGGGACGGTCTGCGGCGGGGTGCCGGGACCAGCCCTCGTGGTCATCCAGGCTGGCCACGCTGGCCAGCATCCAGGCCTGCAGCACCTCGGCGGGCTGCGGCGTGTGGGCCAGCATGGCCTGCTGGCAGGCCGGGCCGGCAAGGCCTTGCATCAACAGCCGGCCGAGCGTGGCGATGGCGGCGCTCATGGCGTCACCCCACCCATCAGCGCCGGGTCGGCCACCGCCGGGAAGACGGCGGGGTAGACCGGTGCGACGCCATGCTTGACGGCCCACAGATACCAGTTGTCGACCACGGTGCCAGTCAGCAGGATGCCGATGCCGCCGCACAGCGGGCACAACACGGCGAACCACCAGGCCCAGCGGTGGATGGACTCCATCGTGGCGTTGAAGCCCATGGTCCAGCGCCAGAACAGGGCCGCCCGCTCGCTGGCCGTGCCGCGGTCGGTGATCTGCTCGATCTCACGCTCGCCACCGTAGCGGCTGACCGCCAGGATGGTCGCCCCGTGCATCGCGAACAGCAGCGTCGACCCGTACAGGAAGGCGATGCTGAGCATGTGGAAGGGGTTGTAGAACAGGTTGCCGTAGCGCAGCGAGAAGGCCGCCGTCCAGTCCAGGTGCGGGAACAGCCCGAACGGCACCGCCTCGCCCCAGCTGCCCATCAGCACCGGGCGGATGAAGCCCAGCACCAGGTAGAGCCAGATGGCCGCCGCAAAGGCCCAGGCCACATGTGTGCCCATGCCGAGCTTGCGGGCACGCCGGTACATGCGGGCCCACCACAGCAAGATGGCAGCGGTCAGGAAGAAGCCCGCCAGCAGCCACCAGCCACCCTGGTTGAGCGGCGGCAGCTTCAGGCCATAGCCAGGCGGCGGCGGCTCCAGCGCCAGCCAGGGCAGCTGACGCACGAACTGCACCGGGTCCCAGCCGACCGAGGCCCACATGTTCAGGCCGATGATCTCCAGCGCGATGAAGCCGCACAGCAGCGAGCAGATGCCCAGCCAGCCGAGGTAGATCGGGCCGATCTGCGCATCGCCGATGCGACCCAGCAGATGGATGTGCGTGGTGTCGCGGATGCGCTCGTGTTCGTCGCGACCCAGCGACACGCCGGGGTAGGACGGCGCCGTGACCTGCACGCTCGTGAAGAGGTTTTGATATTCAGCCATGACCGTGCCTCACTTCCAGACCGGAAGGTTCAACCACCAGCTCCACCACTCGGGCCAGCCGCGTGTCCAGAAGGGCCCGCTGATGACGATGCAGACCGCGCTCCAGAAGCCCGCCGAGAGGGCCAGGAACAGACCCAGGCGGTGGATGCCCAGGGTGCCGATCGAATAGCCGATCGTGTCGCGGAAGAAGGTGTTCTCGTGCTCGGCCGTCTTGACCACCTCGCCGCGCGCCGGATTGGTCGACGACAGGATCAGCGAGCCGTGCAGGCTCAGCGCGAAGGTGGTGGCAAAGAAGAAGCTCACCGCCAGCATGTGCGCCGGGTTGTAGTGGAAGTGCAGGTACTGGTAGCCCGTGTTCGAGACCCAGTCCAGGTGGCTCATGATCCCGTAGGGGAAGCCGTGACCCCAGGCGCCCATCAGCAGCGGGCGGATCACCACCAGCGTGACATAGGCCAGGATCGCCACCGAGAAGGCAAAGGGCACGTGCAGGCCGATGCCGAGCTTGCGGCAGATCTCGACCTCGCGCAGGGCCCAGGACACGAAGGCACCGATGGCGCAGACGGTGATGAGCTGCCACAGCCCGCCTTCCATCAGCGGTGCCAGGCCCAGCCCGTATTTCAGATCCGGTGGCGCGATGCTGATCTGCCACAGGTTCCAGGTTCCGCCTTGGGACGCGCCCCAGACGATCAACAGCGTGCCGACCAGCGCGAAGAACGCACTGGTGACGCCAAAGAATCCCACGTAGAACGGTCCGACCCAGAAGTCGAACAGGTCGCCCCCGAGCAGGGTGCCCCCGCGCACGCGGTACTTTCTCTCGAAGTTCAGCATGGACATGCTTGCCACCCCCGCGAGGCGCCCCGGATCAATTCCGTGCGTCCGTCGTCTTGTCGTTCGGACAAAGGGGCGCGCCAGGTCGACAGGTCATCCAGCCCAAGGCTGTCTGCCACCGTGACCGGCGCGCCGCGAACGGGCCTGTGCGGCCCGAACCGGTGCCTACTTGGGTGCAGCAGCCGGCATCGACGAGTTCTGGCTCACCGCGGTCTGCGGTCCATCGAGCCAGTTGAACTTGTTGGTACTGAGCAGCACGAAGTGAATCACCAGTGCCAGCACGAACAAGAAAGCGAACAAAGCGACCAGCGCACGGCGCGGGTCGAACAGCAGCCAGATTCTCCACATGCTCTCTTCTCCTAGTTGAGGTGCGACAGGAAGGTATAGACACCCGCCCGGACACCCTTGATCAGCGATTTCTCGCTCTCTGCGCCGGGGAACCAGCTGCGCCAGCGGACAAACAACAGCTGCGCGGCACAGGCCACACAGAACACGACCACGAAGCTCAGGAGGAACAAGGCCTCGTTGGCGACGCTGTCGTGCAAGGTGAGTCCCGACGGGGACAGGGTGTTGGTCTGCTGGGTCATGACGGTTCCTTCAGCGCGTGTTCAAAGACTCAAAGCCAGGGACGCCACATCCAGACCAGCACATGGGCCACGACGGCAATCGCCGTGAAGCCGATGAAGCTGGACATGAAGATGCCGTGGAATTCCCGGGCCTCGTTCTCGGTCAGCCCGGACAACGAGCCTTTCCTTTCCTCAGCCATAGCGATCTCTCCTCGATCAGTGGCCTTGCGGCCGACACCGCGCAGTTCCCGCGCGGCTGGGATCGCCAGGGCTGATCCCCGGCAAACCTTGTGTTCGTTGGGCCCTCAGGCCAGCGTGCCCAGCACCGCCGCCGCCATCTCGCGGGTGCGGCCTTCCAGATGGGTGACCGCGACGGCAGCGGCACCTTCGGCCCGTGCATTCGCCTCGGCCTGATCCCGCAGCCGCCGGGCCGCCGAGATGCGCACCAGCACCGGCTGGGCCTCCAGCAGCTCGTCGAGCAGCTCCCTCGCCTCGTCGCTCCAAACCAGCTCCGGCAGGGCCCGCGCGGGCGTCGGCGCGGCGCGGTCCATGTCGGTGGCCAGCGGCAGGATGTGGAACAGCGCATCGAACAGCGCGTTGCAGAACTCCTGCACCAGATAGGTCGCCCCGGCATAGCCCATGAAGGGTGTGCCGGTGGCGCGTCGAATCAGCGCGCCGGGGAAGCTGGCGGCGATGTAGGTCGGCCGCATCGGCCCCTGCCCCGTCATCTCGGCCAGGTACATGCGCTCGTTGACACTGCCGTAGAGCACCAGCGGCGTGCTGCCGTGGACCAGCGCGCGCACGGCGGCGTGATCGGTCTTCTCGCCGGGCTTGCGGGCGATCGCGAAGCGGCAAGGCAGGCCCAGCTCGTCTTCGAGGAAATGCCGCACGCCGCGGGTGTAGGTCTCGCTGGCGACGATGGCGAAGCTGGCGGTGCCGAAGAAGTCCTGCGTGACCGAGCGCCACAGGTCCCACACCGGCTTGATGGTGGTGTGCTTCTCGCGCTCGATGAAGGGTTCGGGGTCCAGGTGCAGCAGCTCGCCGAGCTGGCGCAGGAAGGCCGTCGTGCTGTGCAGGCCGATGGGCGCCTGCAGATAGGGCCGCTCCAGCGCCTCGCACAGCAGCCGGCCGAACTCGCGGTACAGGCAGATGTTGACGTCGGCATCGGCCAGCTTGGGCACGTCGACCAGGTGGCTGCCAAGCGGAAAGACCAGGTTGACCTCGGCGCCGATGCCCTCGACCAGACGGCGGATCTCATGCACGTCGCTCGGGCCGTTGAAGACGCCGTAGCTCGGGCCGATCAGGTTGACACGCGGCTTCTCGCCGGCCGGCCGTTCGGCAAAGGGCTGGCGCTTCGGGACATGCCGGCCGGGGCCGTGTTCGGTCCACAGCCACAGCATCGCGCGGTTGGCGCACTGCCACTGGTCCTCATCGATGGTGCGCGGCAGGAAGCGGGCGATGGTGGTGCCCTCGGGCGTCACGCCGCCGCCGATCATCTCGGCGATCGAGCCGGTCACGACCACCGCCGGCAGGTCCGGGTCCAGCACCGCATGGGCGCGCTTCATGCTGCCTTCGGTGCCTTCGCGGCCCAGCTGTTCCTCGGCCAGTCCGGTGACGACGATGGGCAGCTCGTGCGGCGGCAGCGCGTCGGTGTAGTGCAGCACCGAGGTCACCGGCAGGTTCTCGCAACCCACCGGTCCGTCGATGACGACCTGCAGGCCCTTGATCGCGGTGAAGACGTAGACGGCGCCCCAGTAGCCGCCGGCCCGGTCGTGGTCGATGACCATCACAGCATCTCCTCGGCCTTGCGGCGCTTCTGGATGCGGATGACCTGGCGACGGGTCTCGGCGCGGAACTCGGGGTGCAGCACCGGCGTGTCGGTCCAGACCCCGGCGCGGTCGCCCTGGCCGGTCTCGCCAAAGAACTCGCGCATCTGCTCGAAGCGTGCGCGGTTGCCGATGGCGGCGTTGATGACCTGTGCGAGCGAGCCCGCACCGGCCGGCCCCATCAGCGGCCGGGCCGAGATCAGGTTGGTGAAGTACAGCGCCGGCAGTGCCCGTTCCTTGGCGTACTGGACCACCGGCGTGGTGCCGATGGCGAGGTCCGGCCGATGCCGCTCGATCGCGGCGATGTCCTGTTCGAGCGTGGCGCGGTACTGCACCTGCACGCCGCGTGCGGCCAGCCAGGCGCGGTCCGGCTCGGACCAGGGCGTGTGCGGGCAGGCGGTGCCGACATAGGGCACCTCGGCGCCGGACTCGATCAGCAGGCGGGCCACCAGCAGCTCGGAGCCCTCATAGCCACTGAGCGTGACGCGGCCGCGGATCGGCGACTTGGCCAGCACCGCGCGGATCGCCGGCAGCACGCGCTGCTTGGCCGCATCGATGAGGGCCTGCGGCACCTCGGCCGCTTCGCCGATGGCCTGCAGCCATGCGTCGGTGCCGTCATGGCCCACCGGGGCGGAGGCCACGACCGGACGACCGGCCGCCTGGAACTCGCGCACGCTGGCCGTGTAGAAGGGGTGGATGGCGGCCACCACCGCGCCGTCCAGCGCGGTGTAGAGCTCGCGCCATTCGCGTGTCGGCACGGTCGGTCCGACCGACAGGCCCATCGGTTCGAGCAACTGGCCGATCACCATCGGGTCGGCCGGGAACAGCTCGCCCAGCAGCGTCACGCTGCGGCGTCCGGGCACCTGGCGTTCACGCCAGCCTTGCGGCGCGGCCACCGGGCCGGCCTCGGCCTCGGCACGGGCATAACGCAGCATCGCGCCGGCCAGCACGTCCTTGGCCTCTGCATGGGTGGGCACGCCAAACCCCGGCACATCGATGCCGATGATGCGCACGCCGTTGATCGCCTTGGGCAACAGCTGCAGCGGCACGCCGCTGGCGCTGGGCACGCACAGGTTAATCACCACCAACGCATCAAGCTTGGCCGGATCGGCCTGCGCATGCACCGCCTCGCGGATGTCCTCGAACAGCTTGCCGGTCACCAGGCTCTCGCTGTTGAAGGGCACGTAGCCCACGCTGCGGCGCGCGCCGTAGAAGTGCGAGGTGAAGGTCAGGCCGTAGACGCAGCAGGCCGAGCCGCTCAGGATGGTCTCGGTGCGCCGCATGCGCAGGCCCACCCGCAGCGCGCCGAAGGCCGGGCACATGCTCTGCGGCTGGTCATGCGGACCGGCGGCAGCACGCGGGTAGTCGGCTGCGTACTGGGCCAGCAGTTCGCCCTTGCCGGCGGCGGTCGCGGCGGCGCGCAGCGTGTCGGCGCCCGCGTGGCAGCCGAGGCCGTCCACCGGTTCAAGCGGACCTGCCGCAAGGGCAGGCGCTGCAAGGGGTGCTGTGTCGGTGCTCATCACGCGGCGTCGTAGACGACCTCGAGGCTGGGGCGGATGGCGTCGTGGCGACCGACCATGTCGAAGGTCGTGGCCGGCTCCATCACGAAGTCGCGGCCGGTGGCCTCGGCCGAGAACAGGCTCAGCAGCTGATCCTGGGTCTGCGGCACTGGCCGCATCGGCGGGGCGCTGGCGACGTTGCTGGCGAGCGTTTCGAACAGCGGCGCCCAGGCGGTGCCGGGCCGGCCGACGATCTCGTAGCTGGCGCTCTTGCGGCGGATGTCGTCGTTGGCCGGAATCGCGGCCAGCACGGGAATCCCGGCATTGGCGGCGAAGGCGGCGGCTTCGCCCGTGCCGTCGTCCTTGTTGATCACCATGCCGGCCACGCCGACATTGCCGCCAAGCCGGCGGAAGTACTCGACCGCGCTGCAGACGTTGTTGGCGACGTACAGGCTTTGCAGGTCGTTGGAGCCGACGACGATGACCTTCTGGCACATGTCGCGGGCGATCGGCAGACCGAAGCCGCCGCAGACCACGTCGCCCAGGAAGTCCAGCAGCACGTAGTCGAAGCCCCAATCGTGGAAGCCGAGCTTTTCCAGCGTCTCGAAGCCGTGGATGATCCCGCGCCCGCCGCAACCGCGACCGACCTCGGGGCCGCCCAGCTCCATCGCGAAGACGCCGTCGCGCTTGAAGCAGACATCACCGATCGAGACCGGTTCGCCCGCCAGCTTCTTGCGCGAGCTGGTCTCGATGATGGTCGGGCAGGCCTTGCCGCCGAACAGCAGGCTGGTGGTGTCGCTCTTGGGATCGCAGCCGATCAGCAGGACCTTCTTGCCCTGCTGGGCCATCATGTAGCTGAGGTTGGCCAGCGTGAAGCTCTTGCCGATGCCGCCCTTGCCGTAGATCGCGATGATCTGTGTGGCCTTGGTGACCGGGGCGCCGGACGGCTGCTCGGGCTCGATCGCGGCTTCGGCACGCAGGTCATCGTGACGCAGCTGCATGAAGCGCACCGGCGCCTCGGCCGGAAGGGTCGGGTGGCTCATGAGGCGTGTCTCCAGTCAAGGACCATCTTCAGGCAGCCGGCGTCCGCAAACGCCTGCTGGTAGGCCGACCCGGCGTGCTCGGCACGCTCCTGGTGGGTGATCAGGCCGCGCAGATCCAACCGGCCGTCCTGCAGCAACTGCTGCACCGCCAGAAGATCGGGGCGCTTCCATTCGGCGGCCACGCGGATGCGCGCTTCGCGCATGAAGGCGGGCGGGAAACTCAGCGTCAGCGGCGCGGCATAGAAGCCGGCCAGCACCACCTCGCCACCGGGCGACAGGCGGGCCACCAGGGTGTCGAGCAGGCCGGCGTCACCGCTGACGTCGTAGATCGCGCGGTAGTCGCGCCGCGGGTCGTCTTCCGGCGCGATGACGCGGTAGCCCTCGGCGCCGGACTGGCGCGCGGCCTGGGTCTCCCAGACCGTGAAATCGGTGTAGCCGGCGGCCACGTTCAAGCGCGCCAGCAGGCGGCCCAGCACGCCATGGCCAACGATCAGGTCCGGCGGCGTGTGGGCCACGCCCGTGCCACCGCCCGAGACGCTGTGATAAGCCGTCGCGGCCAGCGCGATCAGCACCGCGTCGGCACCCAGCGCATCGGCCACCGGCACAACCCGCTGACCGGGCACAACCAGGCGCGAGGCGGAGGCGCCGAACAGGCCGCGGACCTCGCCGAAGCAGCGCGCACCCGGCACGAACACCCGTTGGCCCAGCCGCACGTCGCTGGCCGAACCGACCTCGATCACGCGGCCAACCGCCTCGTAGCCCGGCACCAGCGGGTAGCCCATGCCCGGAAACATCGGCATGCGGCCGGTCCAGATCAGGCGTTCGGTGCCGGTGGAGATGCCACTCCATTCGACCTCGACGACGACGTCTTCCGGTTCAGCCGGCGGCAGGTGCAGGCGCGCCAGCTGCAGGTGTTCCGGACGCTCGATCACGACGGCCTGGGTGTTCATGTCCGCGCTCCTCGGCGGTGCATGCCCGTCGGCGTGGGGTTGATCGGCGTCTTGTCCATGGATGTCATCCTAGGCTGACGTAACGCAACGTCAAGTTAAATTTACACTTGGTTTTCCCGGGGTATGCCCCCAGGCGATTCGTTCATTCAGGTCAGGACGACCCGGTCTTGTCGGCGACCAGCACCTGCACCAGCAGCGGCTGCCGGGTGGCGACGCGCCGCACGCGCTGGAAACCGGCCTCGCGCAGCAGTGCCTCCAGGCGCTCGACCGGGCGTGGCCGGCCCTGCCCCATCGCCAGCAGGTAGAAGCCGAAATAAGCGTCGCCCATCGCATGCGCACCGGGCGTGCCGGCCATGGGCTCGGCCAGCAGCAGGCGCCCGCCGGGTGCCAGTGCCTGCCAGACCGCGCGCAGCAGCGTCGCCACCGCCGCGTCGTCGTGATCGTGGACAACGCGCAACAGCGTCACCACATCCGCGCCCGCCGGCAGGCGGTCCTGAAGGAAGCTGCCGGCCCAGACGCGGCTGCGCCCGGCCAGGCCGGCGCCTTCCAGCCGCAGACGGGCTCGCGCGGCGACGTCCGGCAGATCAAACACCTCCACCTGCAACGACGGCGCGGCCGCCGCCGCCTGTTCGGCAAAGGCGCCCTCGCCGCCGCCCACGTCCAGCAGGCGGCGATGGCGCCCGAGCGGCACGGCCTGCAGCACCTGGGCCGCCACCATCGGCTGCGTGGCCGCCATCAGCGCCGAATAGGCGCCGGCCGTCTCGGCCCCGCCGTCGCGTCCGGGCTGGCCGGCATAGGGCCAGAAGCGCGCCAGTTCGCCCGGCGGCGAGGTGCCACGCAGGAGGGCCACGGGATCGTCGAGGTCGCGGTAGAAGGCGGCGTGGTGCAGCACCAACGCGCGCAAGCCGGCGTCGGTCGCCAGCGGCAGGCCGAGCGGTCCCAGCCCATGGCGGTCGCCGGAGCGGCGTTCCAGCAGACCCAGCGAGCCGGCGGCGCGAAGCAGGCGCTCACAAGCGTCGGACGGCAGGTTCAGCGCCTGGGCCAGCCAGGCGCTGGTCTGCGGTCCTTCGGTCAGCAGGCGTTCGAACACGCCCAGCCGGACGCAGGCCAGCAGCACCTGCGAGTAGACGAAGCCCGCCATCAGGTCGAAGACCTGGCGGGCGCGGCGGCGGGCGATCCAGCGCGTCAGCGGCAGGGCTTCGGCCCAGCGCCGCACGTCCTCGCGCGCCAGCAGTCGGTCACGCCAACGCGGCCAGGCGTCGCGCCACGGCGGCCACGGCAGGGCGGACATTGGACGCGCCGACTCAGGCAGCCTGGACGCGCCAGGCGGCTTCCGGCGTGCGCGGGCGGATGTCTTCCAGTCCGGTGGGCACCAGCCGGCGGGCCTCGTGGCGGATCAGGGCCCGGAAGCCGGCCGCACCGGGGCAGTCGGGCACAGCGGCCTCGGTCTCGTCCATCAGGCGGCGGAACTCGGCCAGCGCGCCGTCCAGCCCCAGTTCACGGGTCATGCTGGGCCGGTCCAGCTCGATGTCGCGGTGCACCGGCTTGCCCAGCGCCTGGGCGTCGCCCACGACATCGCGGATGTCATCGGCGACCTGGTAGGCCTGACCCAGCCGCTCGCCCAGGCCCCGCCACGGCTCCGGCGTCGATCCGGCCGATTGGGCACCCGCCATGGTCGCCGCCGCGAACAGCGCGCCGGTCTTGGCCTGCTGGTAGTCACGCAGCGTGACCTGCGGTTCGCACTCCCAGGCCTGCCCGGCGACGATGCCCAGCGGCATCCCCACACCCCGGCTGACGGTGGCCAGCAGGCCCGGCAGGCGGCTGACATGGCGGCCGGCGGCACGGCCAAGGGCCTCGTAGGCGGCCACGATCAGCGCATCACCGGCCAGCACGGCCAGGCGTTCGCCCCAGGCCTTCTGGACCGAAGGCCGGCCGCGCCGCGTCGCCGCGTCATCGAAACAGGGCAGGTCGTCATGGACCAGCGAGGCGCAGTGCAGCAACTCGATGGCGACCGCCGCCGCGTCGGTCAGCGCCGGGTCGTCCTCGCCGCAGGCATGGGCCACCGCCAGCACCAGCTGCGGCCGGATGCGGGCCCCGCTTGGAAACACCGCATGCTGCATCGCACCGGCCAGACGCGGCGGCCGGCCGGGGCCGTCGATGGCCTGCAAGGCGGCGTGCAGGGCACGCTCGATCCGGTCCAGATTCGGCATGGTGACCTTTCAGGGCCGGCGCTCCCCGGCACCCACCACGGGCACCAGACAAAGTGTCAGCTTTGCTTTACATTGGTTTCTGACACCAAGAATAGACACAGGTCATGAACCCGTCAATGCAGCCTAGCCCAGGGGGTACGTACCGCCCCGGGCCGCCACGAACGAACCGATCCCCACAGGTGCTGGTGATCGGCGCGGGCGTGGGCGGGCTGACCGCTGCGGCGCTGCTGGCCCGACAGGGGCTGCAGGTGCGGGTCTTGGAACAGGCGGATGCGCCCGGCGGCAAGCTCGGCCAGATCGCGGTCGGCCCGCACCGCCTGGATGCCGGCCCGACGGTGCTGACGATGCGCTGGGTCTTTGACGCCCTGTTCGATGCGCTGGGCCTGTCCTTCGAACGCTGCGTGACGCTGCAACGCTGCGAGGTGCTGGCCCGCCACGCCTGGGGCGATCAGTGGCTGGACCTGCATGCCGACCTGGACGCCAGCGTCGACGCCATCGCCCTGCTGTCCGGCCCGGCCGAGGCGGCCCGCTACCGGGTCTTCTGCCAGCGCGCACAGGCCGTCTTCCGGACCCTGGACCGCCCATTCCTGCAGGCCAGCCGGCCCAACCCGCTGTCGCTGACCGCGCGGGTCGGTTGGCGGCGCCTGCCCGACATGCTGGCCATCGCGCCGTTCCGCAGCCTGTGGGACGAACTCGGCCGCCACTTCCACGACCCGCGCCTGCGCCAGCTGTTCGGCCGCTACGCGACGTACTGCGGCAGTTCGCCGTTCGACGCCCCGGCCACGCTGATGCTGGTCGCCCACGTCGAGCGCGAGGCCGTCTGGCAGCTCGACGGCGGCATGCGCTCGCTCGGCCGGGCGCTGCTGCAGGCGGCGCAGTCGCAAGGCGTGCAGGTCGACTGCAACCAGCCGGTCGCCGAGATCCGCGTCGAACGCGGCCGCGTCTGCGGCGTGCGGCTGGCCAGCGGCGAGTGCATCGACGCCGACGCGGTGTTGTTCAACGGCGACGCCGCCGCGCTGCAGGCCGGCTTGCTGGGCGAGTCCGCGCGTGCGGCGATGGGCGGCGGCAAGCCGCTGCCCCGGTCGCTGTCGGCGCTGACCTGGCACTTCGAGGGCCGCGTCGACGGCGGTCCGCTGTCGCACCACAACGTCTTTTTCAGCCCGCCCGAACACGACGGCTACCGGCGCGAGTTCGACGACCTGGCCGCCGGCCGGCTGCCGGCCAGCCCGACGGTCTACGTCTGCGCCCAGGACCGCCGGGCCCATGACGACGGCCCCATGCCCGACGGCCCCGAACGGCTGATGTGCCTGGTCAACGCGCCCGCCGAAAGCACGGGCCGGACCCTGGACGAACTGGAGATCTCCGCATGCGAACAGGCGATGTGGCAACAGCTGGCGAGGGCCGGCGTGAGCCTGATGTCGACCGGCGAACCGCCTCGGATCACCCGACCGGCCGATCACGCGCGCCGCTACCCGGGCAGCGGGGGGGCGCTCTACGGCCCGGCGAGCCGGGGCTGGCAGGCCAGCTTCCAGCGTCCAGCCCACAAGACCCGGCTGGCGGGGCTCTACTTGGCGGGTGGCACGGTCCACCCGGGACCGGGCGTGCCCATGGCGGCGCTGTCCGGTCGACTTGCCGCGCAGCAGATGCTCGCGGACCTGGCTTCGACCTTCCGGTTCCACCCGGTGGCTACGCCTGGTGGTATGTCGACGCCCTGAGCGAGCCGCAGCCCGACGGCAGCCGGCTCGGTCTGGCGCTGATCGCCTTCATCGGCAGCGTCTTCTCGCCCTGGTACGCGGCCCGGCGCCGCCGGCTGGGTGACGACGGGGCGCCGGCCGAGGCGCACTGCGCCGTCAACCTGTCGCTCTACCGGCTGATGCCGGCGCCGGGTCGTGTCCGCAAGCTCTGGTGCATGACCGAGCGCAGCGACCAGACCTTGCAGCGCGATGCCCGCAGCCTCTCGATCGGCCCCAGCCGCCTGCGCTGGCAGGGTCAGGACCTGCTGGTCACGCTGGACGAATGGGCCGTGCCCTGGCCGCGCAAGCTGCGTGGCGAGCTGTGCCTGATGCCGGCGGTCGGCCCGGCCACCGAATTCGACCTCGACGCCGCCGGCCACCACCGCTGGCAACCGGTGGCACCGCGTGCGCGCATCGCGGTCGACCTCTCTTCGCCCGGCTGGCGTTGGCAGGGCGACGCCTACCTCGACCACAACCGCGGCGATCGACCGCTGGAACGGGACTTCGCCCACTGGCAATGGCAACGCCAGCAGGCCAGCGACGGCCTGGGCAGCCGGATCGACTACGTCACCCAGCCCCGGCAAGGCCCGGCCCGCGCGCTGCACCTGTCGATCGGCCGCGACGGCCGCCTGCAGACGCTGGACCCGCCCGCGACGCACACCTTGTCGTCCACCGCCTGGGGCATCGACCGCACCGGTCACGGCCCGCCGCCGCTGGCCGTGGCGGGCACGCTCGAAAGCGGCCCCTTCTACGCCCGAACGCTGCTGCAGGACGCCGACGGCCGCCTGGCGGTGCACGAAAGCCTGTCGCTGGACCGCTTCCAGCAGCGCTGGGTGCAGGGCCTGTTGCCGTTCAGGATGCCGAGGTGGGGGTGAGCCGGGAAGCGTTCGCTCAAGGACCCACGACGCCATCGGGCGCCTCGGGGCCGGTCTTGACGCGTTGACCCATCGTCAACAGCCCGTCTGACAGCACGTCAGACAGCGCCGGTATCCGACCTAACGATCCGACTTGCGGCGCTCCTTCAACCACTTCCGGTTCACCCACCACTCGCGCAGCGCCCAGACCAGCACCACGCCGAAGACCAGCAGCAGTTCGAGCAAGGCGGCCAGGTCGGACGACATCGGCTTCTCCGGTTCAGCGCGCCGCCGGCCGGGCCGGGTCGGCCTGGGTGGCAGGGGTGGCCTGCGTCGACCGAGGGGCAGCGTCGAGCAGGCGGCGGTAGTGATCGGCCAGCGTGTCGCGGCCGGTCGACGGGGTGAGGTCGTCGCGGTAGCGGCTGCTGGCCGCGTCCCAGACCAGCATGGACTCGCTGGCGTAGTAGCGGCCGATGCGGGCGTATTCGGCCCGCTGGGCGATGGGGGCGCGCCAGCGGCGTGGCGTCAGGCGGGCAAGGCCGTCGAGCAGCGCGGCGATGTGCTCCAGCAGCGCGAGCGGCACCGAGCGCAGGCGCAGCGGCTGGCCGGTCAGGTCGGCCAGCAGGCGGGCCTGGTCCAGCGGGGTCAGCGCCGGGCCGGGTCCGCCGATGGGCAGGATGTGGCGCTGCCGGGCCGGGTCATCGAGGCAGGCGACCAGATAGGCCGCGAGGTCATCGTCGCTGATGGGTCGGCAGGCGGTGCCGGTGCCCGCGCCGAAGACGTGGAAGGCGCCGCCACGCCGGACCCGGTCGACCTGGCCGGACAGCGACTTGAAGTAGGCCGTCGGCCGCACGATCACCCAGGCCAGCGGGCTGGCTTGCAGCTCGGCCTCGAAGGCCAGCTTGGCCTGCTGGAAGGCCAGACGGGGCCGTTGCAGGCAGATCGCCGACAGCAGCACGAACTGGGACACGCCGGCCGCCTGCGCCGCCTGCAGCGCCTGGCGATGGGCAAGGTGGTCGATGGCCCAGGCCTCTTCGGCGACACCGGTGCGTGAGGCCAGGCAGCTGACGATGGCACGCACCGGGCCGGCATGGGCGAGGGCTTCGGCCACGGCGCCCGCTTCGGCCACGTCGCCCCAGACCAGCGTGACGCCCGGCAAGGCCGCCGCGACCTCGGCCGGCGAGCGGCCGGCCTGACGGCGCACCAACACCAGCACCTCGTGGCCTGCGGCTCGCAGCGCCCGCGCGGTGGCCCGGCCGATGGTGCCGGTGGCGCCCAGCAGCAGAACCCGGCCCGCACCCGATCCGTGGACCGGCTCAGTCGGCACCATCACCGGTCACCATCACTCGGCACCATCACCCGGCACCATCACCCGGCACCGTGGGCATCGCTGCGCAGGAAACAGCGTTGCGCCGCGTCGGTCCAGGCCGCGTGTTCCTCGCCTTTGCTGTGGTGCAGGCCGGCCAGCGCGCCGTGCAGCAGCTTGCGCGTCAAGGTGGCCGACAGCAGCTGCAGCACCTCGTCGACCGGCGCGCCCCGGGTCAATGCGCGGCGGGCGCGTTGCAGCTCCTGTTCGCGCCAGGACTCGCCCTGTGCCAACACCGCCTGCACCAGCGGCACGCTGGCACGGCGGGCCAGCCAGAGGCGGAAATGGTCGACGCCGGCGTCGACCAGCGACTCGGCGGCCTGGACGGCCGCCAGCCGGCGTTCACCCCCCTCGGCGGCCCGGCTGGCCAGGTCGTCGACGGTGTAGAGGTAGACGTCATCGAGCCCACCGACCTCGGCCTCGATGTCGCGTGGCACGGCCAGGTCGAACATCAGCATCGGTCGGCGACGGCGCGCCCGGAGGGCCCGCTGCACGGCGCCCAGGCCGACCAGCGGCAGGCTGCTGGCGGTGCAGCTGACGATCAGGTCGAACTCGTGCAGGCGGCGATCCAGCCCGACCAGCGGCAGCGCCGTGCCGCCGAGCCGTCCGGCCAGGGCCTCGGCCCGCTCCAGGCTGCGGTTGGCCACCGCGATGGCGGCGGGCGCGCGGGCGGCCAGGTGGGTGGCCACGAGATCGATCATCTCGCCCGCGCCGATGAAGAGCACCCGCTGCTGGCTCAAGTCGCCGAAAAGCTGCAGGGCGATGCGCACGGCAGCAGCCGCCAGCGAGACCGGGTGCGCGCCGATCTCGGTGCCGCTGCGCACGGCCTTGGCGACCGCGAAGCTGCGCTGGAACAGCTGCTGCAAGGTGCCGCCCAGCATGCCGGCGGCATCGGCGGTGCGCACCGCCGTCTTGAGCTGTCCGAGGATCTGCGGCTCGCCCAGCACGGCCGAATCCAGCCCAGCGGCGACGCGGAAGGCGTGGCGGGCGACGTCGGCGTCCTGGTGCACATAGCGGTGCGGGCGCAGGTCGTCCGGGCCGGCACCGCCCTGGGCGGCAAACCAGGTTTCGACCGGCGCCAGCAGATCGGCCGCATCGGAGCCGCCGAGGTAGAGCTCGGTGCGGTTGCAGGTCGACAGCAGCGTCAGGCCGGTGGCCGGCGCACCACGCGCCAGCAGGTGCTCACGCAGCCCCTGCAGCGTCGACGCCAGCCGGTCGACCGGCACGGCGTAGCGGCCGCGCAGGTCCAGCGGTGCGCTGGCGTGGTTGAGACCCACCGCCAGCAGGCAAGACGGCGTCGAAGGGCTGCTCGCAGCCAAAGCCAGGGCGGTCATGGGTGAACCTTCGGGCGCTGCCCGTTGATCGTCGTCCCGGTTTGGTCCGACGAAGTCATGCCGTTCTCCGTTCCGTCCGGCGGTCCGTTCTCGGTCCGCTGGCGAGTCGATCGAACAAGGTCAGCACGAACTCCGCAGCGCCCTGCGGCGCCGGTCCGGGCTGCTGCGCCACGGCGTCCAGCAAGGGCTGGTTGGCTGGCAACGGTGCGGCGCCCAGCGCAGCCGTGGACGGCCGCAGCAGCAGGCTGCCGCGCAGCACCAGCGCGAGCTTGTGACGGCCGCTCACACGGGCCCGCCGGCTGATGCCGTCGCCGCCAGCGGCACGCACGCGGTGACCGATGGCGGCGTACATCAGGCGGGCGGCGTTGATGCCGGGCCGGCAGGCCAGCGGCAGGCTCGCCACCCCGGCGGCGGCGCGCGCGTACAAGCGATCGGCCTCGTCCAGCAGCTGCAGCACGACGGCTTCGACGCGGGCGTCACGTTGCCGTGTGGCGCGCCAGGCGGCGATGGCGGCATCGTCCATGCCGGCCTCGCGCAGCCAGGCCTTGGGCAGGTAGAGCCGACCCAGCCGCAGGTCGTCGCCCACATCGCGGGCGATGTTGGACAGTTGCATCGCCACGCCCAGGTCGCAGGCCCGCGCCAGGGCGTCGGGTGCACGGGTCTCCATCAGCAGACTCATCATCGCGCCGACCGATCCAGCCACCCGGGCGGCGTAGGCCTGCAGCTCGGCCAGGGTCTCGTACTCGCGGCCCTCGGCATCCCATGCCAGGCCGTCGAGCAGGAACTCGGGCAAGGCCTTGGGGATGGCATAGGCGACGACCACGCCGGCCAGGGCACGGTCGGCCGCCACCGGCTCGGGCTGGCCGGCATAGAGACGGTCGAGCCGGCGCTGCAGCCGGCGCACGGCTTCATGGGGGCCAGCGGGTGCCGGGCTGTCGTCGACCGCGTCATCGGCCAGCCGGCAGAAGCCATAGAGCGCGCTGGCGGGTGCCCGGACCCTGACCGGCAAGAGCAGCGAGGCGGCGTGGAAGGTGCGGCTGTTGTGCCGCAGCAGCGTGCGGCAGGCGGCCACATCGGACCACCAGTGCTGGGCCAGCGCCGGCTCAAGCGAGGCGATGGGCGGCGTGGGCATGCGGACTTTCGTGGCGGTCGTGGCGGTCGTCGTCCGTGGCGGCGTCGGGGCGGCGCAGCGCATCGGCGTGCGGCACGATGCGGTCGAGCACCTTGGCCGAGCTGAGCACACCCGGCACGCCCGCACCGGGATGGGTGCCAGCGCCCACGAGGTAGAGCCGGTCGACTTCTTCGCTGCGGTTGTGCGGGCGGAACCAGGCGCTCTGCGTCAGCACCGGCTCGAAGGAGAAGGCCGCGCCGTGGACGCTGCCCAGGCGGTCCTGGAAGTCCTGCGGCGTCATCAGGCGCGAGGTCGCGAGCTGCGCCCCCAGGCCCGGCAGCAGCGTCTCTTCCAGCCTTTGCTGGATCAGCTGGCGGTAGGGCTCGGCCCGCACACGCCAGTCGACCTTGGCGCCCAGGTGCGGCACGGGGGCCAGCACGTAGAAGGCGTCGCAGCCGGCAGGCGCCAGGCTGGGGTCGGTGGCGGTCGGGCGGTGCAGGTAGAGGCTGAAGTCGTCGGCCAGGTGCTTGCGGCGGAAGATGTCGTCCAGCAGCGGCCGGTAACGCGGCCCGAGCACGATCGAGTGATGCGCCACGTCCGGGTACTGGCAGCGGGTGCCGAAGTACCAGACGAACAGGCTCATCGAATAACGCGCGCGGCGCAGGCGCCGGTCGGTCCAGCGGCGTCGGTGCTGGGCCGGCAACAGGTCGCGGTAGGTCGCGGCGGCGTCGGCGTTGGAGACCACGACATCGGCCGCCAGCCGTTCGCCGCTGGCCAGCCGCACGCCACAGGCGGCACCGTTTTCGACCAGGATCTCGCGCACGCCCTCGTTGCAACGCAGCGCCCCGCCCTGCCCTTCGATCAGGCCGACCAGGCCACGCACCAGCGAGCCGGTGCCGCCCATCGCGAAATGCACGCCCCAGCGCCGCTCCAGGTAGGCGATCAGGCAATAGACCGCCGTGGTGCTGTAGGGATTGCCGCCCACCAGCAGCGACTGGAAGGTCAGGATGACGCGCAGCTTCTCGTTGCGGACGTGGCGCGCGGCCAGGCCGTGCACGGTGCGCCAGCCTTCGAGCTTGAGCAGGTCGGGCAGCACGCGGGCCATGTCGGTCCAGCGGTCGAAGGGCACGTCACCCAGCTGTTCGAAGCCGACCTTGTAGATCGCCTCGCTGGCACGCACAAAGGCCTCGTAGCCTTCGACGTCATCGGGCGCGATGCGGGCGACCTCGCGGCGCATCGCCTCGGCGTCGCCGCAGTGGTCGAACACGGTGCCGTCGTCGAAACGGATGCGGTAGAAGGGCGTGATCGGCCGCAGGTCGACGTCATCGGCCAGCCTGCGCCCGCACAGCGTCCACAGCTCCTCGAACAGGAAGGGCGCGGTGATGACGGTCGGGCCGGCGTCGAAGGTGTAGCCGTCCTGCTGGTGCACATAGGCCCGGCCGCCAGGCGCGTCGAGCTGCTCCAGCACGGTGACGCGATAGCCCCGGGCGCCCAGCCGCACGGCGGCCGCCAGTCCGCCAAAGCCGCTGCCGATGACGACCGCGTGCGGGCGGCGGTCGCTGGCGCTCGCCGGGACATGCGGGCTTCGTGGGTCGGCTGCAACTGTCAACATGACTTGATCATATGAATGTAAAGTCAAGTTGACAATGCCGGATCGACCCTTGCCCCCACCCACCGAGACCGTGCGCGCCGCCGGCCTGCGCTGGGGTCTGCGGCGGCTCGGTCGCGGCCCGCGCCTGCTGCTGCTGCACGGCACCGGCTCATCGGGCGATTCCTGGCTGGCGGTGGCGCAGCGGCTGGCGTCCCACCATGAGGTCTGGCTGCCCGACCTGCCCGGCCACGGCCGCAGCGAGGCCTATGCCGACCGCCATGCCAGCTTGCCACGCATGGCCGACTCGTTGGCCGCCCTGCTGAGTGCACACGACGGCGCACCCGACCTAGTCGCCGCCCATTCGGCCGGCGCGGCGGTGATGCTGCAGATGGTGCTGGACCGCCGCATCGCCCCCCGTGGCCTGCTGGCGGTCAATGGCGCGCTGGCGCCACTGCCGGGGCTGGCAGCGGCCGTCTTCCCGCCGCTGGCCCGGCTGATCGGTGCGAGCGACTGGCTACCCCGGCTGGCGGCGCGTCAGGCAGCCCGGCCGACGGCGCTGGCGCGGCTGATCGCGTCCACCGGCTCACGGCTGGGCGAGGCCGATGTCGCGCGCTACCGCGCCCTGCTGACCCAGCACAGCCATGTGCGCGGCGCCCTGGACATGATGGGCGCCTGGCAGCTCGACGCACTGCTGGCCGGCCTGCCGCGCCTGCCCGTGCCCCTGTGGCTCGCAGCCGGCACGCGCGACGGCACGGTCCCCTGCAGCCAGTCAGCCCGGCTCGCACCACGCATCCCACAAGCGCGCTACCTGCCCCTCGACGGCCTCGGCCACCTGGCGCACGAGGAAGCGCCGGACCGCATCGCGGCCCTGATCACCGAGCTGCACCGGGCGGTGCTCCCTTCGCCCGCCCGGCCCTAGCGCCGGGCGCGTTAGACGCGGTTTTGGATCGGCGCGCGCCGGCACCAGCCCGTCGGACACGGGGTGTCCGACCTACCGGGCCGGACAGGATCGGCAACCAAGGCGCCGAAGACGACCGTGGCCAAGCGCCGGGGACGTTGAACGCGGTATTGAATCGGCGCGCACCAGCATGGCCGGTGTGTGAAAACACGAATGCCTTGTCCAACCGGTAGGTCGGACACCCCGTGTCCGACGGGGTGGTGCCGATGGGCCTCCAGACCGAATCGGCGACCGAGGCGCCGGAGACGACCGTGGTCAAGCGCCGGGTGCATCCAACGCGGTTTTGCATCGGCGCGCAACGGCATGCCCGGTGTGTGAAAACACGAATGCCTTGTCCAACCGGTAGGTCGGACACCCCGTGTCCGACGGGGTGGTACCGATGGGCCTCCGGACCGAACCGGCGACCAAGGCACCGGAGACGACCGTGGCCGAGCGCCGGGGACGTTGAACGCGGTTTTGGATCGACGCGCGCGTCGGCATGCCCGGTGTGTGAAAACACGAATGCCTCGGCCAACCGGTAGGTCGGACACCCCGTGTCCGACGGGGTGGTACCGATGGGCCTCCGGACCGAACCGGTGACCAAGGCACCGGAGACGACCGTGGGCTAGGTCAGCGACTGCACCGCCGCTGACAGCGCCCTGGCCTGGCCCAGCGGCAAGGCGAGGTAGTGGCCGGCCATGGCCTGCGCCAGCGCGCGGGCCGGGGCTTGCGGGCGGGGCGAGGTGTCGATCAGGAGGCTGCGCACCCCCGTCGACGCCAGGCGACGCGCGGCACCCAGGGCGTCCTGCATGGCGCGTTCACGGCCGGGTTGACCGGCGTGGTCGATGTTGGCGCGGGCGTCGGTCAGGAAGACCAGCTGGGCCCGGCCGGACTCGCTGGCCTGCAGGCGCAGCGCCAGTTCGGTCGCCGCCGCGATGCCTTGCGACAGCGGCGTGCCACCGCCGCCCGGCAGGGCCGACAACGCCCGGCGCGCCCGCACCAGCGAACGGGTCGGCGCCAGCAGGGTCTCGGCGCGTTTGCCCCGGAAGGCGATCAGCGCAACCTGGTCGCGCCGCACATAGCAGTCGGCCAGCAGCAGTTCGACGGCACCCTTGGCCTCGGCCAGCCGGTGCAGGGCTTGCGAGCCGGAGGCGTCGACGACGAAGACGGTGGTGGTCGGCTGCGGCCGCCGCAGGCGCCGCACATGCAGGTCGTCGCGGCGCAGCAGCAGGCGGGTCGATGCCGGCGGCAGGTCGGCGGCTTCGCGGGCCTCGCGGCGCAGCCGTTGCCAAGGCACGGCTGCGCGCAAGGTGGCGAGCAGATCCAGCCGGGCGCCGTCGCGCGGCAAGCCCCGGCGCGCGCCCACCGGCCGACCGCCGCTGCGACTGGCCACGGACGTGCCCATGCGGCCCGCGCCCGCGCTGCTGCGCCGGGCCTTGCCAGCGGCCAGCCGCGCCAGCAGGTCGGGCGGCAAGGCGGCCAGGGCGGCGGCGACGAGCTGATCGGTCTGGATGGCCGACTCGCCAGGCTCGGCCGGCGGTTCCGGCGCGGGGTCGGTGGGGGGCGACGCAGCCGCATCGGCCGGCGGCGGTGGGGTCTCGGCGGCGTTGGGCGCCGGTGCCTGATCGGGCTCCTGCTCAGGCTCGGCCGGCGCCTGCGGCAAGGCGCGGGCGCGAGGTGCGAGCACCAGCCGGGCGGCGAACTCGGCATCGTCCTGAGTGACCCGGTCGCGGCCCTCGCAGGCGGCGGACAAGCAGGCGAGTCGCCAGGCCTGCCAGGCCGGGCGCATGGAATCGAGCCCCAGGGCCTGAGCGGCGGCGCACAGCGCTTCGACCGCATCCGCGTCGAAGGGGATGGTGGCCAGCGTGGCGCGGGCTGCTGCCGGGTCGAAGGTCCGTTCAGGCGATGGGCCCGGCTCGGCGGGCATCACGTCGCCGCGCAAGACCAGCGCCAGCCGTTCGGCCAGCGGTGCAGCCAGGCTCTCGTCGGCGTCGACGCCTTCGTCGAGCGCCAGCAGCAGCGCGCCGGTGTCGACCGCAGCGGCCAGCCGCGCCACCAGGCCGGCACTCGCGCGTTCGGCCATGGGCAGCAGCAGGACGCCACCCCGGGCCTGTTCGATCAGGCCGGTGCTGTGCACCGGTCTCCCGGCGGCCAGGCTGGCAGCGAGGTCGAGGCCGCCTTGCAGGCGTTCGTCATCGATCTGCAGCGGCAGGCGCCGCCACGGCGTGTCGGCCGGCCAAGCGGCGCGCAGCCGGGCCAGCACGGCGTCCCGGGCCTCGCCCGCCGGGCCTCGCAGCCAGACACCGCCCAGCCCGGCCGGGTCGAGCGCGAGCAGGCGGGCGACGCGGGTGACGTCTCGAGTGGGGTCGTCAGGCGGCACGGGCGGCGCTGTCATGGCAGCCGGCGCGTCAGGCCGGCTCGAACAGCTCGCCGATCGCCCGCTCGATGCGGTCGGCCGAGCCGGTCTCGTCCAAGGGGTTGCGGCGCAGCCGGTGGCGCAGCGCGGGTGCGGCGACCTGACGCAGGTGGGCATCGGTGACATGCTCGGCGCCGTCGAGCGCCGCTGCGGCACGGGCCGCGCGCATCAGGGTCAGCTCGCCGCGCAGGCCGTCGCTGCCGACCGCCTGGCAGAGCCGGGCGGCCCTCTCGAGCACCGCGTCGGGCACGGCCAGCTCGGCCAGCCGGGTGCGACCCCGTTCGATGCGGCGGCGCACCGCCGCATCCTCGCGGGCGAAGCGCGAGGCAAACGCTTCGGGGTCGCGCTCATAGGCGTCGCGGCGCTTGACGATCTCGACCCGCTCGGCAATGGCCGTGGGCGTGCGGACCTCCACCGACAGGCCGAAGCGGTCCAGCAGCTGGGGCCGCAACTCGCCCTCTTCCGGGTTGCCGCTGCCGACCAGCACGAAGCGGGCGGGGTGGCGCACGCTCAGGCCTTCACGCTCGACCACGTTCTCGCCGGATGCGGCGACGTCGATCAGCAGGTCGACCAGGTGGTCTTCCAGCAGGTTGACCTCGTCGATGTAGAGAAAGCCCCGGTTGGCGCGGGCCAGCAGGCCGGGCTCGAAAGCCTTGATGCCCTGACCCAGCGCCCGTTCAAGGTCCAGCGCGCCGACCACGCGGTCTTCGCTGGCGCCCAGCGGCAGGTCGACCACCGGCACGGGCACCCGCTCGACCCGGGCCGGACGCAGGCGGGCGCAGTCCGAGCAGATCATCCGGCCGGCCGGATCGCAGTGGTAGGCGCAGCCCCGCACCGCACGCATGGTCGGCAGCAGGGCGGCTAGGCCGCGCACCGCCGTCGACTTGCCGGTGCCGCGGTCACCCAGCACCAGCACGCCGCCGATGGCCGGCTCGATCGCGGCGATCAGGATCGCCAGCTTCATCTCCTGCTGGCCGACGATGGCAGAAAACGGATAGGGCACGGACATGGTGGGGGGCCTCGGGCCGGGTCGTTGGACGTGAGCGTGGCGTGAACGGAATCTGACCGTCAGGGCGATGCATGGGCCCGGTCAGGCCTTCTTGACGTAGGCGTTGCACCAGCCCTTGGCCGCCACCTGCTTGCCGGCGAACAAGGGGCAGGCGCCCGATGCCGCGCCGGCCTTGCCCTGGTAGAGCTGGCAGCCGCTGCAGACCGAGCCGGCGACGTACTTGGGCTGCTTGGCCTTGTCGACCTTGCTGCCGTCGGCCGCATACCCCAGCGCGGCGGCGGTGGCGTCCTTCTCGTCGACCATGGCCTGGGCCTGAGCAAGGCCCGGTGCGGCCAGCACGGCGCTGCCCAGCCAGGGCACGAGGCGGATGAAGTGGCGGCGGTTGTTCATGGTGATCGGCCTTTCAAGGCGACAGGGTTCGCGCCGGCCGGGCACGCAGCGGTGCCTGCGGACAGGCGCAGGCGGACATCGATCAGATGGGACAGGCCGGCCAGCGTCAGGCAGACGAGCACGGCGGCGGTGGTGGCGTCCCCCGGCTCCCGGGCCAGGCTGAAGCGCAAGGCCAGCATCAGGCCCAGACCAGCTCCCAGGTGCGCCAGCACGGCCAGGCGCGCACGTCCGGGCGGCGTGCGCCAGGCGGACCAGAGCAGTTCGCCCAGGCTGATGGCCAGGGCCAGGTCGACCAGCAGGCGCAGGGTCGGCACATCGATCATGGCAGGCTCATCGGTTGAGCCACACCACGCCGGCATTGATGCTCGACGCGTACAGCACCCAGGCCAGATACGGTGCCAGCAGCACACCGGCGCGCCAGGTCGGCGCGGCACGGATCAGTCCAGCCACCGACAGCGCCAGCAGCGCGACCTCGGCCAGCGCCCAGTCCGGTCGTTTCAGCGTGAAGAACAGCAGGCTCCAGCCCAGGTTCAGCGCGGCATTCAGACCCAGGGCCAGCAGCCAGCGACGGCGCGGCGCACCGGGGGCGGCCGCTTGCCAGCCGAGCACGGCCGACCAGGCGGCGAGCGTGAAGATCAGCGTCCAGGCCGGGCCGAACCACAGGTCGGGCGGTTTCCAGGCCGGCTGGCGCAAGGCGGCATACCAGGGCCCCAGATCGGTCGCCAGACCACCCAGACCCGCCAGCGCGACGGCACCCAGTCCCGCCAGCACGCAGGCGCGGCGATCTGTCGGCAGCCAAGCTCGCCACGACGGCCTCACGCCCGCACGAGACCGAGCCAGTGGGCCAGGTCCTTGAAGAAGATCCGCACATGGGCCATGGGCCGGCTGCGCACCAGGCGCTTGTTCATGTAGGCGTCGAAGGTGAGCTGCTGCACGTCGCGGTCACGGCAGATGCTGACGAAGCGCTCGCGCCGGCCGTCGTTGGCATACCAGACGCGCTGCATCAGACCCAGCACCCAGAAGACCCTGCCGTGCTCGCGCATGAAGCGGCGGCGTGCCCGGGCCAGCGCCCGCACGTCGCCGGTGGCGATCAGTTCGTCGACTGACTGTGCGGCCAGGCGGCCGCCGAGCATGGCGTAGTAGATGCCCTCGCCGGACGCGGGTGCCACGACCCCGGCGGCGTCACCGGCCAGCACCACGTCACGGCCGTTGTCCCAGCGCGGCAGTGGCTTCATCGGGATCGGCGCGCCCTCGCGGCGCAGCGTCGTCGCATCGGCCAGGCCGGCGCGCTGGCGCAGCTCGTCGGTGGCCCGGCGCAGCGAGAAGCCCTTGTCGGCGCTGCCGGTGCCGATGCTGGCCGTGCCGCCGTGCGGAAAGACCCAGCCGTAGAAGTCGGGCGACAGACGGCCGTCGTAGTGGATCTCGCAGCGGCTGCCGAGGTAGCCGGCCGGGCGCTGCTCGGGCACCGCGACAACCTCGTGGTAGGCGTAGACGCAGCGGCCCTGGTCGGCACCGCGAACCGCTTGCGCCGCAACCTGCGAGCGGGCCCCATCGGCGCCGACGACGCTGCGGGTGCGCTGGCGTTGTTCGGTGCTGTCGGTCTCGCGGCGCCAGACGACGACGCTGACGCCGTCCGGATCACGCTCCAGGCGGATGAAGCGGCCCTCGATCCGCACGGCACCGGCCTCGACCGCCCGCTGGCGCAGCCAGGCATCGAAATGCTCGCGGTCGACCATGCCAACATGACCCTGCTCGATCGGGATGTCGACCCGCGCACCGGCCGGCGAGACCATGCGGGCGGACGTGGCGCGAGCGACGATCTGCTCGGACGGGATGTCGAAGTCGCGGATCAGGCGGGGCGGGATGGCACCGCCGCAAGGCTTGATGCGCCCGGCCCGGTCCAGCAGCACCACCTGGCGACCGGCAAGGGCAAGCTCGTGGGCAGCGGTCGCGCCGGCGGGGCCGCCGCCGACGACGACGCAGTCAGGACAGGACGGCAACGTCATGGACGGACCTCGTTGGGATGGCATGGGCGCGCACGGCGCTGGGCGGCGAGCTGGACGGCGAGGACGCGGTCTCGCCGGTCTGCACCAACCGGGCGGCCCAGACGAACATCACCGCTTCCAGCAGGAAGACGCAGGCATAGGCCCAGGCAGGACTGCCGAGGCCCCAGCGCGCGAGGTCGCTCAGGCCTGTGCCCACGACACCGCCGAGTGCAAAGGCGATCGACTGGGCGGCGCCCCACAGGCCCATGCGCAAGCCCTCGCGGCCCGGGCCGCTGGCACCGGCCAGCCGCATCATCGAGCCGATGGCGGCGATCGAGAACGCACCCGTGGCCAGTCCCAGCAGGAAGACATTGGCCTTGAGCGGCCAGCCCGGTCCGACCCAGGCCGCCATGGCCAGACCGGACAAGGTCAGTGCGCTGGCCAGACAGCCGCCCTGGGCCCAGCGTCGCAGGCTGCCCCAGTTGCGGCCACCGAAACGGCTGCCAGCCGCAGCGGCCAGCAACATGCCCACCAGCGTGCCGCCATGCTGGACGCCGGACAGCTGGGTGGAGCCGCCGGGCGTCAGGCCAAAGATCAGTCCGACAAAGGGTTCGAGGATCAGGTCCTGCGCGCTGTAGGCCAGCATGGACACGAAGACGAAGACGGTGAAGCGCCTCGCCACCGGTTCGGCCCAGAGCTGGCGCAAGGCGCTGCGGAAGTTCTCGCCGGCCGGGTCCGCGCCAGGCTCGGTGCGCGGCGCTGCGCGGGCGGCCAAACCCCGGCGTCCTTCGAGCCCCGCCAGCGCGATCACCGCCAGCGCCAGCGCGGCGATGCAGACGACGGCCGCAACTTCCAGCAGGCGCTGCGGCGAGTAGGGGTCGAGGAAGTGGCCAGCGGTGCCGGCCGTCACGACGAAGCCCGCAATCATCATGATCCAGACCGTGGTGGCTGCGGCCGCGCGCCGTCCGGCCGCCACCCGCTGGGCCAGCAAGGCCAGCAGCGAGGTGCCCGCCGCCGCCACGCCCAGGCCGATCAGCACAAACGCAAGCACCGCCAGCGCGATGCCGGCGCTGCGCTCGGTGGCCATCCAGACGGTGGCCAGCGCGGCCAGCACACCGCCGCTGGACAGCATCGACATGCCGCCCAAGATCCAGGGGGTTCGACGCGGACTGGTGTCCGAGCCATGGCCCATGCGCGGCCGACTGATCTGCACGACGTGGTGCAGCGCGAGCAGCAGGCCGGGCAGGAGCGCAGGCAAGGCCAGTTCGACCACCATGACGCGGTTCAGCGTGGACGTGGTCAGCACCACGATCGCGCCGATCGCCGCCTGCACCAGGCCCAGCCGGGCGATGGCGGCCCAGCCGAAGGTCGACGCGGCCGTGTGGCTGCCGTTGCCGGTGCCGCTGCCGCTCATGACGCAAGCCCCTGGGCCAGCGCACGCAGGGCCAGCGCACTGGTCAACATGCCGAGCACGAAGGGCAGCACGCCGGTGGCGCTGTACCAGGTCGCGCGGGCCAGCGGATCGGCCAGGAAGCGGCGCATCAGCACCAGTTGCACCATCAGCAGGCCCGCCACGGCGGCGGCATGACCGGGCGCTTGCCACTGCAGCAGCAGACCGACGACGACCAGTTGCGGCGCCGCCATCGCCAGACAAGCCACACGGGCCGCGCCGGTGACGCCCAGGCGAACCGGCAGGGACCCGATGCCCATGCGGCGATCGCCTTCGATGGACTTGAAGTCATTGAGGGTCATGATCCCGTGGGCCCCGGCGCTGTAGAGCAGCGCCAGCGCGATCGAGCGGCCTTCGGGCCAGTCACCCAGGCTCATGACGGCCGCGCCGGTCAGCCACGCCAGACCCTCGTAGCAGAGCGCACAGGCGCTGTTGCCCCACCAGCCATTGCGCTTGAGCCGCACCGGCGGCGCGCTGTAGGCCCAGGCCAGCAGCAGGCCGACACCGGCGGCCGCCAAGGCGACCGGGCCCAGCGAGGTCGCCAGCAGCAGCGACAGCAGCGTCCACAAGATAGCGATGCCCAGACCCCAGCGGCCCGGCAGGCGGCCCGAGGGGATCGGCCGTTGCGGCTCGTTGATGGCATCGACGTGGCGGTCGAACCAGTCGTTGACGGCCTGGCTGGTGGCGCAGACGAAAGGGCCGGCCAGCAGCACGCCCGCGACGATCAGCGGCCAGCGACCTTGCGCCGGGAGCCCGGAGGCCACGACCCCGCAGGCAAAGGCCCACATCGGCGGGAACCAGGTGATGGGCTTGAGCAGTTCGGCGATGGCCGAGAAGGCGGGGCGCTGCATGGAACCATTCTGGTCCTCGCCCTCGCCTTGTCAATCAAAATTTACACCACCAACTGTCAACCAAAAATTCGGGGACAGATCAGGGAGACAGATCAGGGAGACAGATCAGGCGTCAGACTCCGGACCGGCACCCGCGCCGCCGCCCGGACCCATCTCCTGGATGCCGTAGCGGCGCAGCTTGACGTAGAGGCTCTGTCGGGACAGGCCCAGCATCTCGGCGGCCGAGGCGCGGTTGTCGCGCGTCAGTTCGAGGGCGGCCTCGATGCACAGGCGCTCGATCAGCTCGGCGGTCTCGCCGACGATGTCCTTGAGCGGCATGCGCCCCACCAGGTTGGTGAGCTGGTCGGCCGAACGCGGCAGCTGCCGGTTGCTGCGGCCATCGGCCGGCAGGCGGCGCGAGACATCGCGGATCGAGAAGCCCAGGCAGGGCGGCTGCGCGTCGGCCACCGCGACGGCAGAGATCTCGATCTGGCCGGGCTCGCCGTAGGCACTGCGCAGCGTGGTCGGGAACAGCCGCAGCACGCCGTGCTGGCGCAGGTTGCTGATCAGCACGTTGAGGTCGACCGAGGAACGGCCCAGCCAGCGGTCCAGCGGCTGGCCGATCAGGCTCTCACCGGCGGGCAGCTGCAGCATGTTCGAGAAGGCCGGGTTGGCAGCCAGCACGCGGCCCTGCATGTCGGTCAGCACGAAGGCGTCGGGCATGGCGTTGACGACCTGCGCCAGCGTCGGGCTGTCGCCGCTGGCGGTGCGATCGTCGACGGTCGCGTTGGGGTCGAGCGGGATCAGGCGCAGCAGCAGCAGCGAGGCGTTGTCCTGCCGGAACAGCGAGACCACCAGACGCATCGGCGAGGCCTTGCCGGCGAGCCGCAACTCGTCGGTCTCGCCACGACCGGCGCTGCGCGCCATCGCCAGCAGCGCCTGGGCGCCGGCCTGGCTGGGCACGGCCAGGAAGTCGATCACCGGCCGGCCGATGATGCGGCGGCTGCTCTCGCCCAGCAGTCGGGCGGCGGCGGCGTTGTGCTCGAAGACGTTGAGGGTGACGGCATCCACGACCAGCAGGGCCTCGTCGACCGCCTCGAACAGCAGGCGGTAGCGGGCCTCGGTGTGGCGCAGGCGCAGGTAGTCGCGCTCCATCGACTGTTGCGCGTCGACCAGGCGCTGCTGCACCGCCGCGATGGCGCCGAGGTTGCGGCCCAGCGCCAGCATGCGGCCCTGGCGCCCCAGCGGCACCACCGTGTAGCTGACCGGCAGTTCATGAGCGCCCGACAGCGGGTGGTTGACCTGGCGCTCGAGCGGCGCGGGCGAGCTGTCACCGGCGGCTTCGTCCCGGGCAGCAGAGCTGGCGGCATCGACCATCGCGGTGATCTTGCTGCGGCTCTCGACCGAGACGGTCTCAATCCAGCGTCGACCGATCCATGAACGGAGTTCCGCGAGTTCGGCCTGCTGGGCGCTGCGCACCGTCAGATCCCGGATCACGCCCAGGCCGTCAATCACCAGCGCCAGATCGGCCGATGCGGCGACCAGGGAAGCCGTGACGTCCGCTTCCAGGTCTGCGAAGTACAGCTGGGGGTTCTCTGTCCAGTGTTCGATCGATGTGCCGACGTTGTGCATCGAGCGCCCTGTGTGTGCTTCGCTGACGCGCCGGCTTGGCCACGTCCCTGGGTTGGAGGGGAGCGAGACGACCAGTGGACTTGAGGTCAAGGACTGCTGGAGGTCTTCATCGTTCTTGCCGCATGGACCCGAGCCACTGGTTCGCGGTCGCCACGGCCGAGGTGGCATCGGTGGCCATCGCGTCCGCGCCGCAACGCTCGGACAAGTCGGGTATCAGGGCCATCGCCGGCCCTCCGACCATGACAAACAGCTTCGGGTTCCGGCTGGCGCGACGCAATTCGAGAATAGCAGAGGCCAAAGTCGGGACCGACATGTCTACGCCGACGGACATGCCAAACATGTCATACCAGTCTGACGACACGGCATCTTGCAGATCGGCCCAGTCGGACTTCGGTTCGTACTGGACAAACCATCCGTCGCGGGCGAAGAACTCGCTGAGCATCGCCACGCCAAACGTGTGCTGAGAACCCGGTTCGGCGGCCAGCAGGGCTCGCCGGCCTTGCATGGACGCCGCCCCCAGCCGGAAGCCGCTGCTGTGCTCGTGCAGGACCTGCTGCAGCCGCCACAGGCCGATCGTGACCTCGGAGAAGCTGTAGACGTCATCGATCCAGAACTCGCCCATCAGCTTGGCGGCCGGCGACAGCAGTTGCAGAAAGACCTGCTCCAGTGGCGCACCCGCAGCGATCAGGGCCTGGACGAACTGAGCCGTGCGCTCCGGATCACCGACGACGGCGACATGCGCCAGCGTCTCCACATGCGCCGCCGTGATCGAGAAGTCCTGGCGCGACGGCGCGCGCGGCGCGGCCACGTCGCCATGCAGCAGCATCAGCCGGGGAATGATCTCGAACTCGACGATGCGCGAGAGCTGCAGCTCCGGCGATCCATTGCCCGCCACCAGGTGCGGCACGCCGCCGATGGGACGCGCCGGATCCGGCGTGGTGCGCCAGCGCTGGCGCAAGAGGTCTCTTCCGACACGGGCCATCATGTCTCCCAGCGTCGGGGCAACTTCCCGCAGGATGGCGGGATCGAGTTCGGCGCAATGCTCGTTCACAGGCAGGTTCCGAAATCGGGTGTTGCCTTGAAGTCGATGTAGGTTCCAGCCTGCCACCACGTTGCTCCTCGGGGGCAGATACACAGCGGCGGCAGTCTTGACGTCGAGGGTCACAGGCCCCTGGTCGCCACGCCCGTCACGCGTCGGCCGAAGCCGCTGCTTATCAGGTTGTCAACTTGATCCGGTGCTTCGTTCTTGTCATGGGTCAGCGCCAGATGAGCGAATGTCGGCCGCACCCTGCGGTACGTCAAGCAAACACTGTTGCTCGTAAACCCCGAGGCACAGCGAATGTTTGAAAAAGATGACGTCAACCTCGATTGACACTTTCGGAGGTGCGACCTAGATTCGTGCCATGTCGAGCGCCCAACCCTCCGCGACCTCCGCCGCGTCCGCCCCCGGAATCCTGCTCCGGCGCCGTGCGCCGCTGTACACGCCGGAGCAGCGGACTCGCCGTGACACGACGCGCTGGACCTGGGTGCAGGGCCTGCTGGCGCCGCTGCAATTCCTGGCCTTCGTGGTCAGCACGCTTCTCGTGCTGCGCTTCCTGGCCAGTGGCGAAGGCGAAACGGCTGCGGTCGTGTCGGTGCTCATCAAGACCGCCCTGCTCTACACCATCATGCTCACCGGCTGCCTGTGGGAGAAGGCGGTGTTCGGCCGCTACCTGTTCGCCCCGGCCTTCTACTGGGAAGACATGGTCAGCATGGCCGTGCTGGCCCTGCACACCGCTTACCTGGCGGCCTGGTGGAACGGCTGGCTGGACGTGCGCCAGCAGATGCTGCTGGCCCTGGCCGCCTACCTGACCTACGCGGTCAATGCCGCGCAATTCCTGTTGAAGCTGCGCGCGGCCCGGCTCGACGCCAGTGGCGTTGGAGTCCACGCATGAACGCACGCATCCCCATCCACGCCCTGGCGACCAGCGACGCCGGCTGCGCCGAACCCCCGGTGCTGCGCGAACGCGGCCAGCGCGAGGTCTTCTGCGGCCTCACCGGCATCGTCTGGCTGCACCGCAAGATGCAGGACGCCTTCTTCCTCGTGGTCGGCTCGCGCACCTGCGCCCACCTGCTGCAGTCGGCCGCCGGGGTGATGATCTTTGCCGAGCCGCGTTTTGCCACGGCCATCATCGACGAGCGTGACCTGGCGGGCCTGGCCGACGTGCACGAGGAACTCGACCAGGTCGTGCAGCGCCTGCTGGCGCGGCGGCCGGACATCCGGGTGCTGTTCCTGGTCGGCTCCTGCCCGTCCGAGGTCATCAAGCTGGACCTGTCGCGCGCCGCCGAACGCCTGAGCCACCTGCACGCGCCCCAGGTGCGGGTGCTGAACTACTCCGGCAGCGGCATCGAGACCACCTTCACCGAGGGCGAGGACGCCTGCCTGGCCGCGCTGGTGCCTCAGATGCCCGCGACGACCGGGTCGGAGGCCGAGCTGCTGGTCGTCGGCAGCCTGGCCGACGTGGTCGAGGACCAGTTCCGGCGCCTGCTCACCGCCATGGGCATCACCCGCTGCGGCTTCCTGCCCTCGCGCCGCGCCGCCGACCTGCCGGCGGTCGGTCCCCACACCCGCCTGCTGCTGGCCCAGCCCTTCCTGGCCACGACCGCCAAGGCGCTGGAAGACCGTGGCGCGCGCCGCATCCCGGCCCCCTACCCGCTCGGCGTCGAGGGCACACAGGCCTGGCTGATGGCCGCCGCCGAGGCGATGGGCGTCGACCCGATCCGCGCCGACACGGCCCTTGCACCGGCCCGCCAGCGCGCCACCCAGGCCTTGGCCGCCAGCCGCGCCCGGCTGGCCGGCAAGCGCATCTTCTTCTTCCCCGACTCGCAGCTGGAGGTGCCGCTGGCGCGCTTCGTCGCCCGCGAGCTGGGCATGGTGCTGACCGAGGTCGGCAGCCCCTACCTGCACGCCACCCACCTGGACGAGGAGCGGGCGCTGCTGCCGCCGGGCACGCAGCTCAGTGAAGGGCAGGACGTCGAACGCCAGCTTGACCGCTGCCGCGCCGCCGCGCCCGATCTGGTGGTCTGCGGCCTCGGCCTGGCCAACCCGCTGGAGGCCGAGGGCTACGCGACCAAGTGGTCGATCGAGCTGGTCTTCACCCCCATCCAGGGTTTCGAGCAAGCCGCCGACCTGGCCGCCCTGTTCGACCGTCCGCTGCAGCGCCGCGCGCGCCTGGCGGCCTGAAGGAGCGACGCACCATGCAGCTCACGCTCTGGACCTACGAAGGCCCGCCACACGTCGGCGCGATGCGCGTGGCCACGGGGATGCGCTCGCTGCACTATGTGCTGCACGCACCTCAGGGCGACACCTACGCCGATCTGCTGTTCACGATGATCGAGCGGCGCGGCGAGCGCCCGCCGGTCACCTACACCACCTTCCAGGCCCGCGACCTGGGTGGCGACACCGCCGAGCGCTTCAAGCAGTCGGTGGCCGAGGCACACGAGCGCTTCCGCCCGCAGGCCATGATCGTTGGCGCGTCCTGCACCGCCGAGCTGATCCAGGACGACCCGGGCGGCCTGGCGCAGGCGCTGGACCTGCCGATCCCGGTGATCCCGCTGGAGCTGCCGGCCTACCAGCGCAAGGAAAACTGGGGCGCAGCCGAAACCTTCTACCAGCTGGTCCGTCGGCTGGCCGTGCGGCCGACCGGGCCACGCGCGGCGCTGGACGGCAGCCGCCGCGCCCGTTGCAACCTGCTAGGCCCGACCGCGCTGGGCTTTCGCCACCGCGACGACGTGCAGGAGATCACCCGGCTGCTGGACCGCCTCGGCGTGGACGTCGCCCTGGTCGCGCCGATGGGCGCCACACCGGCCGACCTGGCCCGGCTGGCCGAGGCCGACTTCAACGTCATGCTCTACCCCGAAGTGGCCCAGACCGCCGCCAGCTGGATGAGCCGCCAGCTCGGCCTGCCCTGCACCCGCACCGTGCCGATCGGCGTGGGCGCGACACGCGACTTCATCCGCGAGGTCGCTGCGCTGGCCGGTCTGGACGCCGATCAGGCCCTGGCCGCCGCCGAGCAGGACTCGCGCGGGCCCTGGTATGCCCGCTCGGTCGACAGCAACTACCTGACCGGCAAGCGCGTCTTCATCTTTGGCGACGCAACCCACGCCATCGCCGCCGCCCGCATCGCCTCCCGCGAACTGGGCTTCGAGGTGGTCGGCCTGGGCAGCTACAGCCGCGAATTCAGCCGCGAGCTGCAGGACGCAGCCAAGGCGCTGGGCCTGAGCGCCCTGATCTGCGACGACTACCTGGAGGTCGAGGCCGCCATCGCCGCCGCGACGCCCGAGCTGGTGCTGGGCACGCAGATGGAACGCCACGTCGCCAAGCGCCTGGGCCTGCCCTGCGCGGTGATCTCCGCGCCGGTGCATGTGCAGGACTTCCCGGCCCGGACCTCGCCGCAGATGGGTTTCGAAGGCGCCAACGTGCTGTTTGACACCTGGGTGCAGCCGCTGATGATGGGTCTGGAAGAACACCTGCTGGGCATGTTCCGCGGCGACTTCGAGTTCCATGAGGACGCTGCGCCCTCGCACCTCGGCCGCAGCCAGCCGGGGACCGTGGCGACACCGGTACCGGCTGCCGCTGCCGCTGCGGCGGTCGCCCCCCTGCCGAGCGACCCGATCACGCTGCCGATCGCGCAGACCACCACTCAGACCACCACTCAGACGACCCCGCCTGCGGCAACCACCTGGACCGCCGATGCCGAGCGCGAGCTCGGCAAGGTGCCCTTCTTCGTGCGGGGCAAGGCGCGCCGCAACACCGAACGTTATGCGCTGGACCACGGCCTCGGCGCGATCACCGTGGAGACCCTCTACGATGCCAAGGCCCACTTCAGCCGCTGACCCCGGCGTGCCCATGCGCGTCGTGCTGGTCACGATGGATGCGCACCTGAGCTCGGCCGCCGCCCGCGCGCAGCAGCAGCTGACCCGACTGCTGCCAGGCGTGCGTCTGGTGGTGCATGCCGCCGCCGACTGGGACAGCCAGCCCGAGGCGCTGGCCCGCTGCCGCGCCGACATCGCCACCGGCGACCTGGTGATCGCCACGATGCTCTTCATGGAAGAGCACTTCCTGCCCGTCATCGACGCCTTGCAGGCCCGCCGCGAGGCCTGCGACGCGATGGTCTGCGCCATGTGCGCCGCCCCGGTCATGAAGCTGACCCGCATGGGCCGCTTCTCGATGGACGGCAAGACCAGCGGCCCGATGGCCATGCTGCGCCGCCTGCGCGGCAAGGGCGATGCCGGCAAGGACGGCAAGGACGCCGACAGCGAGAAGTCCAAGGCCGGCGCCGGTGCGCAGCAAATGAAGATGCTGCGCCGGCTGCCCAAGATCCTGCGCTTCATCCCCGGCACCGCGCAGGACGTGCGCATCTACCTGCTGGTCTTGCAGTACTGGCTGGCCGGCTCGCAAGAGAACCTCGCCGGCATGGTCCACCTGCTGGTGGACCGCTACGCCGCCGGTCCGCGTGCCGCGCTGCGCGGACGTTCGACGCCGGCCGCACCGGTCGACTACCCGGAGCTGGGTCTCTACCACCCGCTGCTGGCCTCGCGCATCACCACCGATGTGGCCGACCTGCCCGCACGGGGTGGCCCGGCCACCGTCGGCCTGCTGCTGATGCGGTCCTACCTGCTGGCGGGCAACACGGCCCACTACGACGGCGTGATCGCTGCCCTGGAAGCGCGCGGCCTGCGCGTGCTGCCGGCCTTCGCGACGGGGCTGGACGCCCGGCCGGCGGTCGAGGCCTTCTTCCTGCGCGACGGCCGTGCCCGGGTCGATGCGGTGGTCTCGCTGACCGGCTTCTCGCTGGTGGGCGGGCCGGCCTACAACGACGCCCACGCGGCCGAGACGCTGCTGGCCAAGCTGGACGTGCCCTATCTGTCGGTGCTGCCCGTCGAGTTCCAGACCCTCGAACAGTGGGGCGGCTCGGACCGCGGCCTGCTGCCGCTGGAGGCCACCATGATGGTCGCCCTGCCTGAGCTGGACGGTGCGACCAGCCCGATGGTCTTTGGCGGCCGCAGCGACGGCGCCGGCAAGGCCTGCGGCGGCTGCGCGCGCGGCTGCACCTTCGCCGCCGGTGCCAGCGCCCACGACATGCACGGCTGCCCGGACCGGGCCGAGATGCTGGCCGGCCGGGTCGACCGGCTGGTGCAGCTGCGCCGCAGCCAGCGCGCCGAACGGCGTGTCGGCCTGGTGCTGTTCAACTTCCCGCCCAACGCCGGCAACACCGGCACCGCCGCACACCTGAGCGTGTTCGAGTCGCTCTACCAGACCCTGGCGACGCTGCAGCGCGAGGGCTACCAGGTCGAGCTGCCGGCCAGCGTCGACGCCTTGCGCGACCGGCTGCTGGTGGGCAACTCGGCCCGGCTGGGCGCCTGCGCCAATGTGCATGTGCGCATCCCCGTGGGCGAGCACGTCCGGCGCGAGCGCTGGCTGCGCGAGATCGAGGCCCACTGGGGTCCGGCGCCGGGCCGCCAGCTGAGCGACGGCCAGACCCTGCACGTGCTGGGCGAACGCTTCGGCAATGTCTTCGTCGGCATCCAACCGGCCTTCGGGCACGAGGGCGATCCGATGAAGCTGCTGTTCGAACGCGGCTTCGCGCCGACACATGCCTTCTCGGCCTTCTACCGCTGGCTGCGCGAGGACTTCGGCGCCCATGCGGTGCTGCACTTCGGCACCCACGGCGCGCTGGAGTTCATGCCCGGCAAGCAGGCCGGCCTGTCCGGTGCCTGCTGGCCCGACCGGCTGATCGGCGACCTGCCCAACCTCTACCTCTACGCCGCCAACAACCCGTCCGAAGGCCTGCTGGCCAAGCGCCGCAGCGCCGCCACGCTGATCAGCTACCTGACACCGCCGCTGTCGCAGGCCGGTCTCTACAAGGGTCTGGTCGAGCTCAAGGACACGCTCAACCGCTGGCGCAGCCTGCCGCCCGGCCAGTCGCTCGAACGCGCCGGCCTGGCCACGCTGGTGCAGGCCCAGGCCCAGGTGCTGGAACTGATGCCGGCCGACGCGCCCGCCTGGTCTGCCGCCGATGCGCCAGCGGCGATCGAACGGCTGCACGGCGATCTGCTGGAGCTGGAGCAGACGCTGATCCCCAACGGCCTGCATGTGCTTGGCCGCGTCCACACGCAGGCTCAGCGCCTGAGCCTGCTGGAGGCCGCCGCTGCCGCGCAGTTCCCCGCCGGTCAGGCGCCGAGCGCCGCGGCGCTGCAGGCGCTGGCCGAAGGCCGCAGCGCCACCGAGGCGCTGCTGGTCGAGGGCCGCTCGGCCGAACGTGACCGCCTGGCCCCGCTGGAGGCGCTGGCACGCACCGTCCGCCTGCTGGGCCACAACCCCGAGCTGCAGGCCATCGTGCATGCGCTGGACGGCGGCTACCTGGCACCGGCGCCCGGTGGCGACCTGCTGCGCAACCCCGACATCCTGCCCACTGGCCGCAACCTGCACGGCTTCGACCCGTCGCGCCTGCCGAGCGCCTATGCGGTGCAGGACGGTGCCCGTCAGGCCGAACGGCTGCTGGCGCGTCACCAAGCCGAGGGCTACCGCCTGCCAGAGTCGATCGCGCTGGTGCTGTGGGGCACCGACAACCTCAAGAGCGAAGGCGCGCCGATCGCGCAGGCGTTGGCCCTGCTGGGCGCCAAGCCGCGCTTTGACGGCTACGGCCGGCTGGCCGGTGCCGAGCTGTTGACGCTGACCGAACTCGGCCGCCCGCGCATCGACGTGATGGTCACGCTCTCGGGCATCTTCCGCGACCTGCTGCCGATGCAGATCCGGCTGCTGGCCGAGGCCGCCTTTCTGGCCGCCAGCGCCGACGAGCCCGAGCACCTGAACTTCGTGCGCAAGCATGCGCTGGCCCACCAGCGCGAACATGGTGGCGATCTGGAAACCGCCGCGCTGCGGGTCTTCGGCAATGCCGAAAGCGCCTACGGCGCCAACCTCGGCAGCCTGATCGACAACGGCGCCTGGGCCGAGACCGACGAGCTGGCCGAGACCTTCGTGCGCCGCAAGGGCTTTGCCTATGGCCGCAGCGGCCGGCCGGTGCAGAAGGCCGCGCTGCTGGCCAGCGTGCTGCAGCAGGTTGAGCTGGCCTACCAGAACCTCGATTCGGTCGAGCTGGGCGTGACCACGGTCGACACCTACTTCGACACGCTCGGCGGCGTCAGCCGCGCGGTGCAGCGCGCCAAGGGCCCGCGCAGCGCGGTCGCGCCGGTCTACATCGGCGACCAGACCGACGGCCAGCACGCGGTCGTGCGCACGCTGGGCGAGCAGGTGGCGCTGGAGACCCGCACCCGCATGCTCAACCCGACCTGGTACGAGGGCATGCTCGAACACGGCTACGAGGGCGTGCGCCAGATCGAGGCTCACCTCACCCACACGCTGGGCTGGTCGGCCACGACCGGTCAGGTGGCCCCCTGGGTCTACCGCCAGCTCAGCGAGACCTTCGTGCTCGACCCGGCCATGCGCGAGCGATTGGCCCGCCTCAACCCGACCGCCTCGGCGCGCATGGCGCAGCGGTTGCTGGAGGCCAGCGAGCGCGATTTCTGGCAGCCCGACGAGGCCACCCTCGCCGCGCTGCAACACGCCAGCGATGAGCTGGAAGACCGCCTTGAAGGCGTCCCGACCGAAAAGGCAGCCGCATGAACAGCGTCATCGATCTTCCCGCCAGCATGCGTCGCCGCCTCGATGGCGAAGGCAGTGTGCAGGTCGGGCTCGACCCCTCCGACCGCATCGACACCGCCAAGGTGTTCGCGATCTACGGCAAGGGCGGCATCGGCAAGAGCACGACCTCCAGCAACCTGTCGGCCGCCTTCTCGCGGCTGGGCAAGCGGGTGCTGCAGATCGGCTGCGACCCGAAGCACGACTCCACCTTCACCTTGACCAAGAAGATGCTGCCCACCGTCATCGACGTGCTGGAGACGGTCGACTTCCACGCCGAGGCGCTGCGGCCCGAGGACTTCATGTTCGAGGGCTACAACGGCGTGATGTGCGTCGAGGCCGGTGGTCCGCCCGCCGGCACCGGCTGCGGCGGCTACGTGGTCGGCCAGACCGTCAAGCTGCTCAAGGAACACCACCTGCTCGAAGACACCGACGTGGTGATCTTCGACGTGCTGGGCGATGTGGTCTGCGGCGGTTTCGCCGCGCCGCTGCAGCATGCCGAGCGGGCCATGATCGTCACGGCCAACGACTTCGACTCGATCTTTGCGATGAACCGCATCGTCCAGGCGATCGGCGCGAAGGCCAAGAACTACAAGGTCAGGCTCGGCGGCGTGATCGCCAACCGCAGCGCCGCGACCGACCAGATCGACCGCTACAACGAGCGCATCGGCCTGAAGCTGTCAGCCCACTTCCCCGACCTGGACGTGATCCGCCGCAGCCGGCTGAAGAAGTCCACGCTGTTCGAGATGGAGCCTTCGCCCGAGCTGGAGCGGGTGCAGCAGGAATACCTGCGCCTGGCCGCCTCGATGTGGCTGGGCGGCGAGCCCTGCAGCGCGGTGCCGATGAAGGACCGCGACCTGTTCGACCTGCTCGGGTACGACTGAGATGGACGCCACCACCCCCCGTTCGGGCGACACCGCCCGCCGCTACGAGCGCCGCCGCGATGAGGTCGAGACCTACTTCGACCGCACGGCGGTGCAGGCCTGGGAGCGCCTGACCTCGGATGCGCCGGTCGGCCGCATCCGCGCCAGCGTGCGGGCCGGCCGGGACCAGATGCGCGCGACGCTGCTGTCCTGGTTGCCGGCCGACCTGCGCGGCCGGCGCGTGCTCGATGCCGGTTGCGGCACCGGCGCGCTGGCGGTCGAGGCGGCGCGCCGGGGTGCCGAGGTCTTGGCCATCGACCTGTCGCCCGCGCTGATCGAGCTGGCGCGCGCCCGTCAGCCGGTCATCGAAGGCTCGGGCCGCATCGAGTTCCGTGCGGGCGACATGCTCGATGCCGGCCATGGCCGCTTCGATCACATCGTCTGCATGGACTCGCTGATCCACTACGAGTCGCGCGACGCGCTGGCCGCGCTGGCCCGGCTGGCGCCGCGCTGCCGCGGCTCGGTGCTGTTCACTTATGCGCCCAGCTCGCCCGCGCTGGTGCTGTTCAAGGCGGTCGGCAAGCTGTTCCCGCGTGGCAACCGCTCGCCGGCCATCGTGCCGGTGGCCGGCGAGCGCCTGCACCGCAGCCTGGCCGCCGATGCGGTCCTGCGTGAGCTGCCCGCCGCCCGCACCCGCCGCATCGCCAGCGGCTTCTACACCTCGCAGGCGCTGGAGCTGGTCCGGCCATGAACACCGCCGGCACGCCCGCCAACGCCCCGTCGGCCGTTCGCCTGAACGCCCGTCTGGCGCGGCAATGGTCGCGCCTGACGCCGGAGTTCCTGCCCTTTGCCGATGCCGTCAGCCCTGGCCTGCCGCTGGCGCGCTTGCTGCGGCTGGCGCTGTTCCAGGTCAGCGTGGGCATGGCTGCTGCGCTGCTGGTGGGCACGCTCAACCGGGTGATGATCCTGGAGCTGGGTGTGCCGGCCTGGCTGGTCGCGCTGATGGTGGCGCTGCCGCTGCTGGCCGCGCCCTTCCGCGCCGTCGTCGGGCACCGGTCCGACACCCACCGCTCGCTGCTGGGCTGGCGCCGCGTGCCCTACCTGTGGATGGGCACGCTGCTGCAGTTCGGCGGCCTGGCCATCCTGCCCTTCAGCCTGATCCTGCTGTCGAGCCATGCCGGTGTGGCGGACGCCGCCCGCTGGACCGGCCTGGTGGCCGCGCTGGCCGCCTTCCTGATGGTCGGCGCAGGCATGCAGACGACCCAGACCGCCGGCCTCGCGCTGGCCACCGATCAGGCCACGCCCGAAACCCGCCCGCGCGTGGTCGCGCTGATGTACGTGATGCTGCTGCTGGGCATGGTCGGCGCCAGCGCGGTCTTCAGCCTGGTGCTCGCCAGCTACACCCCAACCCGGCTGGTGGGCGTGGTGCAGGGCGCGGCCAGCGTCACGCTGCTGCTCAACCTTGTCGCCCTGTGGAAGCAGGAGCCGCGGACCGCCCAACACAACACAGACGCAGCGGCCGATGCATCCGCCATCGCCACGCCGCGCGAGCCCTTCCGGCAGGTCTGGCAACGCTATGCGGGGCGCCCGCACACGCTGCGCTTCCTCGTCACGCTGGCGCTTGGCACCGCAGCCTTCAGCATGCAGGACATCGTGCTGGAGCCCTATGGCGGCGAGATCCTGCACCTGAGCGTGTCGGCCACCAGCCTGCTGACGGCCATGATGGCGCTGGGCTCGGTCGGCGCCTTCGTGCTCGCCACCCGCTGGCTGCCACGCGGCGTCGACCCGCACCGCCTCGCGGCGCTGGGCCTGCTGATCGGCATCGTCGCCTTCTCGGCCGTGGTGTTCGCCGCGCCGCTGGGCTCGGGCGGACTGTTCCGCGCCGGCAACCTGCTGATCGGCCTGGGCAGCGGCCTGTTCTCGGTCTGCACGCTGGTCATCGCCATGGGCATGGCCCGCGACGACGGCGCCGGCCTGGCGCTGGGCGCCTGGGGTGCCGTGCAGGCCACGGCGGCCGGCGTGGCCGTCGCGCTGGGCGGCACGCTGCGCGACGCGGTGCACCTGCTGGGCACGGCGGGCTGGCTGGGCGAGGCGATGTCCGAGCCGCAGGTCGCCTACAGCGTCGTCTATCACACCGAGCTGGCGCTGCTGTTCGCCACGCTCGTGGCCATCGGTCCCCTGGTGCGGCGCGAGCCGCGTGCCGTGGACCTGTCGTCCCTCCCGAACCAGCGCCTCGGGCTGGCCGAGTTCCCGGGCTGAACCCTCCACGCCCAACCCTCTGGAGACTTCCATGCAAACAGGTGCCATCACGGGCTACATCGACGTGGCGCAACTCGCGCTCTATGCCTTCTGGCTGTTTTTCGCCGGTCTGATCATTTACCTGCACCGCGAGAACAAGCGCGAGGGCTATCCGCTCGAATCGGACCGCTCCGGCTCGATCCAGGTCCAGGGCTACCCGGCGGTGCCCGATCCGGTCAGCTACCGGCTGGCCGACGGCCGCACGGTGCACGCACCCAGCAACCGGCGCGACAACCAGCCGCCGCTGCACGAAGGCGTCTGGCGCGGCATGCCGCTGACGCCCACCGGCAACCCGTTGCACGCCGGTGTCGGTCCGGGCAGCTGGGCCAACCGGGCCGACGTGCCCGACACCCAGGTCGACGGCACGCCACGCATCGTGCCGCTGCGGGTGGCGCCGGGCTTCGGCATCTCGTCCAAGGACACCGATCCGCGCGGCCTGCCCGTGCTGGGCGATGACGGCGTCGAAGGCGGCCGGGTCGTCGACCTGTGGGTTGACCGCGCCGAGATGCTGCTGCGCTACCTTGAGGTCCGCGTCGACGGCGGCGCACATGTGCTGCTGCCGATGAACTTCGCCCGCATCCAGTCGCGGGCGGTGCGGGTGCAGTCCCTGCTGGGCCACCAGCTGCGCGAGGTGCCGAACACGCGCCACCCCGAGCAGGTGACCTTGCTGGAAGAGGAAAAGATCATGGCCTGCTACGGCGCCGGCACGCTGTATGCGACGCCGCAGCGCCAGGAGCCGCTGCTGTGAAGGCGGTCGACCGGCTGGCGCCCGAGCACGAACACGAGTTCGAGGCCCTGCCCGGCCTGCCCGAGCCGCTGCCGCCGGGCGAGACCGTGCTGTGGCAGGGCCGGCCGCAGGGCCTGTCGCTGGCCCGGCAGGCGCTCTGGCTCGACCGCATCGGCATCTACTTTGTGGCGCTGCTGGTCTGGCGTCTGGTGGCCGGCCAGCTCGACGGCGAGGACGCCACGACCACCGCGCTGGCGCTGGCCCGCATGCTGATGCCGATGGCGGTGGCCGGCGGCCTGCTGCTGGGCCTGGGCTGGCTGATGGCGCGCAGCACGCTCTACACGGTCACCAGCCGGCGCGTGGTGATGCGCATCGGCGTCGTGCTGGGCATCACCTACAACCTGCCGCTGACGCGCATCGCCACCGCCCGCCTGAAGCCGCACCGTGACGGCAGCGGCGACCTGGCGCTGGTGCTGAGCGATGGCGACCGCATCGCCTACCTGCACCTGTGGCCGCATGTGCGCCCCTGGCACCTGAAGTCGACCGAGCCGATGTTGCGCGCCCTGCCCGACGCGGCGCTCGCCGCCGAGCGGCTGACGCACGCATGGCAGGCGGTGCAGGGTCAGGCGATGAGCCGCCAGAGCAAGACCCAGACACCGACCAAGACTCAGACCCCGGCACCGGTCCTGATCCCTGTGCCGAGCGATGTGCCGAGCGATGTGCCGAGCGCCGTGCCGGATCGGGCACCGGACCGGCACGGCCTGTTGACCACCTGACCGCGCCCCGATCACCAGCCGAGAACGCCCCGCCATGTCGACCGTCGAATCGCACCCCCTGAGTCGCGCGCCCCGGCTGCCCTTGCTCGCCATCGGCGTGCTGCTGCTGAGCGCCGTGCTGGGCACAGCGCTCGTGCGCGGCGCGGGCGTCAGCCCGGTCCAGCGGGCCGACGCGGCCACTGTCCGTACGGTCAACCTGCACTTCGAGGACCGCGACGACGGCGCCATCCTGATCCGCGATGCCGACAGCGGGGCCGTGCGCGGCACGGTCGCGCCGGGCACGCAGGGCTTCCTGCGCAGCACCATGCGCGGCCTCGTGCGCGAGCGGCGTCGCCAAGGGCTGGGCCCTGCCACACCCTTCCAGCTGCTGGGCCGGGCCGACGGGCGGCTGACGCTGTTCGATCCGGGCACGGGCCGGCGCATCGACCTTGAATCCTTCGGACCGACCCATGCGGCCGTGTTCGCCCAGCTCATCACCCCCTGAGACGTGACCCGGGAGACGACGATGGACCACACCCTCGACCTCAACACCCCCGATGACGCCGCTGCGCTGGCCAAGCGCAGCAGCTTGCTGACGCCGCGCTTCTACACGACCGACCATGCCGCGATGGACGCGCTGGACATGTCACCGCTGCGCCGCGAATGGGACGCCATGCTGGCCGAATACGAAGGCGACAACAACCAGGACCACTTCCAGCGCACGCCCGAGTTCGCCGCCGAGGTGGCCGCCCTGTCGGCCCAGTGGTCGCCGCAGCTGCGGCGTGACTTCCAGGACTTCCTCGTCAGCTCGCTGACCAGCGAATACTCCGGCTGCGTGCTCTACAACGAGATCCAGAAGAACGTCCAGAACCCGGACATCCGCGCGCTGATGCGCTACATGACGCGCGACGAGTCACGCCACGCCAACTTCATCAACCAGTCGCTCAAGGACTTCGGCCTGGGCGTGGACCTGCTGGCGCTCAAGCGGACCAAGGCCTACACCTACTTCAAGCCCAAATACATCTTCTACGCGACCTACCTGTCCGAGAAGATCGGCTACGCCCGCTACATCACCATCTTCCGGCAGCTTGAGAAGCACCCGGAACTGCGCTTCCACCCGATCTTTCGGTGGTTCGAACGCTGGTGCAACGACGAGTTCCGGCACGGCGAATCCTTCGCGCTGATCATGCGGGCCCAGCCCCATCTGCTGCGCGGCGCCAACCTGCTGTGGGTGCGCTTCTTCCTGCTGGCCGTCTACGCCACGATGTACGTGCGCGACCACACCCGCCCCTGGCTGTGCGAGGCGCTGGGCATGGACGCCACCGCCTATGACCACCGCGTGTTCGAGATCACCACCGCCATCTCGAAGCAGGTCTTCCCGATCAGCCTGGACACCGCCTCGCCGGGCTTCCGCACCGGTCTGGACCGTCTGCTGCACTGGTCGCTCAAGGCCGATGCGGCCAAGGCCCGCGGCGGCGTCATCGGCAAGCTGCAGCAGGGTGTCTGCGCGGCGGGTGCGGCCTGGACCTTCCTGAAGCTCTACCTGCACCCGGTCCAGCGCCACGAGCTGCCGGCCGAGATCCGCGTCGCGCCGGCCTGGTGAGACGGCGATGACGCTGCTTGCCGCCGTGCTCTACACCGTGCTGGTGTGGTGGTTGAGCACCGGCGTCATCCTCTACCTCAACGGTCTGCCAAGGGCGCACCACCCGGCGCTGATGGCCGTCGCCACGCTGCTGCTGGGCGTCGCGCTGGCGGGCATCTCGGCCTCGGCCGGCGACACCGGCGTGGCCGATGCCTACCTGGCCTTCAGCGCCACCATCGCCGTCTGGGGCTGGCAGGAACTGGGTTTCCTGCTCGGCTACGTGACCGGCCCGCGCCGCATCGCCTGTCCACCCGAGGCGCGCGGCTGGCGCCGCCTGCGCCATGCGCTGGCCGCCATCCTGTACCACGAGCTGGCCCTGCTGCTGCTGGGTGCGACGGTGCTGGCGCTGACCTGGCAGCAGCCCAACACGGTCGCGCTGTGGACCTTCGTGGTGCTGTGGGTGATGCGGACCTCCGCCAAGCTCAACGTCTACCTGGGCGTGCGCAACCTGTCGGAGAGCTTCCTGCCGGCCCACCTGCGCTACCTGCACAGCTACTTCCGCCAGCGGCCCGGCAACGCGCTGTTCGCCAGCAGCGTGATCGCCTCGACCGCCGCCGCCGTGGCGGTCTGGGACGTCGCCGTCGCGCCGACCGCCACGCCCTACCAGGCCTGCGCAGCCGCGCTGGTCGCCACGCTGCTGAGCCTGGCGGTGCTGGAGCACTGGTTCATGGTCCTGCCCATGCCCAGCGAATGGCTGTGGCGCTGGGGCCTGCGCTCGCGCGAAGGGCAGACGCCCTCGGCCTGAACGGCCTCACTCGCCGCCGATCAGCCCGTGCTTGCGCACCTTGTCGACCAGCGTCGTCTTGGCCATGCGCAGCGCCTTGGCGGTGCGGCTGACGTTCTGGTCCTGGCGCTTGAGCTCATCAGCGATCAGGCCACGCTCGAAGGCATCGACGCGCTCAGCCAGTGAAGCGCCTTCGGCCACGGAGCCGGGCGTGTCCGCGTCGACCGGCTCCACCATGCCCGCTGGCTCGGCGCTCAGCAGCGGCTCCTTGATGACGCCCAGCACCAGGCATTCGGCGACGTTGCGCAGCTCGCGCACATTGCCCGGCCAGTCGTGCGCCATCAGGCGGTGCATCTGCGCGGTGGTCGGCACCGGCTGGGGCCGGCCGTAGCGGCTGGCCGCCAGCAGCATGAAATGCTCCAGCAGCAGCGGGATGTCCTCGCGCCGCTCGCGCAGCGGCGGCAGGTCGATGGTGACGACGTTGAGGCGGTAGTAGAGGTCGGCGCGGAAGCTGCCCTCGCGGGCCCGCTGCAACAGGTCGTCCTTGGTGGCTGCGACCACCCGCACATCGACCGGCTGGCCCTGGTTGGAGCCCAGGCGCTCGACCACCCGGTCCTGCAGCACCCGCAGCAGCTTGACCTGCACGGCCAGCGGCATGCTCTCCAACTCGTCGAGGAACAGCGTGCCGCCGTGGGCGTGTTCGATCTTGCCGATGCGGCGCTTCTGCGCGCCGGTGAAGGCGCCGGCCTCGTGGCCGAACAGCTCGCTGTCGATCAGGTTGTCGGGCAGGCCGCCGCAGTTGAGCGCGACATGTGCCGCCGCTTTGCGGCGTGAGTGCTCGTGCAGCGCGCGGGCGACAACCTCCTTGCCGGTGCCGGTCTCGCCACGGATCAGCACATCGACCGGCGTGTCGGCCACTTCCAGCACCATCTGCCGCACCCGCAGGATCTGCGGCGAGCGGCCGACCAGCTGGCCCGCCAGCCCTTCTCGCACACCGAGCGCACGGCGCAGCGCAGCCACCTCCAGCGTCAGCCGGCGCTTGTCCAGCGCCCGCTTGACGACCTCGACGAAGACCTCGGGCGAAAAGGGCTTGGGGATGAAGTCGTAGGCACCGCTGCGCATGGCCTCGACCGCCAGGCTGACGTCGCCATGGCCGGTGATCATGATGACCGGCAGCTCGGCATCGAGCGCGTGACAGTCGCGCACCAGGCTCAGGCCGTCGGCGCCGGGCAGGCGCATGTCGGTGACGACGATGCCGGCGAGGTCCGCGCCGATGCGCGGTCGCGCCGCCTCGGCGCTGGCGACCGCCTGCACACGCAGGCCGGCCAGCTGCAGGGCCTGCACGCAGCCCAGCTGCACATGCGGGTCATCCTCGACGAGCAGGACGGTCAACTCGGAACTCATGGCGTGGGATCGGTGGCGGATGTTGAAGGAAGCGGCGCCTCAGGCGCGAGCGGCAAGCGCAGGACGAAGCAGGCGCCCGGGCCGCCGGGATCGGCCGGATCGGCAAGATGGGCCGGACTGGCGGGGCTGTGCGCCTCCAGGTCGCCACCACACTCTCGCACGATGTCGCGCGAGATGGCCAGCCCCAGGCCCAGGCCGGCACCGGCTGGCTTGGTCGTGAAGAAGGGCTCGAACAGGTGCTCGCGGGTGGCGGCGTCGAAGCCGGGGCCGTTGTCGATGACCTTGAGCAGCAGCTCGGACCCCACCAGCTCGGCCTCGATGCACAGGCGCCGGTCGGGGCGCTGCTGCATCGCGTCGACGGCGTTGCCGATCAGGTTGATCAGCACCTGCTCCAGCCGGTTCGGGTCGCACCAGACACGCGGCAGGCCGGCCTCGGGCGGGCAGCGGTTGTCCAGCGTGACGCCTTCCTTGCGCAGCCGCTGGTCATAGAGAAACAGCGCATGGCGCACCGCCACGGCCACGTCGGTGGCCGACGGCTGGGCGGCCGACTTGCGGGCAAAGCTCTTGAGCGGATGGATGATCCCGCCCATCTGGTCGGCCAGCCGGGCGACGATGTCGAGGTTGCCGCCGACCGCATCCAGGTCGCCCCGGCGCAGGAACTCACGGGCATTGCCCGACAGCGTGCGAATGGCGCCCAGCGGTTGCGTCAGCTCATGGGTGATGCCGGTGGCGAGCTGGCCCAGCACGGCCATCTTGCCGGCGTGCACCAGCTCGTCCTGGGCCGCGCGCAGCGTCAACTCGGCCTGCTCGCGTTCGGCGACCTCCTTGCGCAAGCGCGTGTTGGTCTCGCTGAGTGCGCGGGTGCGCTTGGCGACCTTGTGTTCCAGCTCGGTGTTGACCCGTTCGAGCATCTGCTTGGCCTCCAGCTTCTGGCGCAGCAGCCGGCGCCGCTGCAGCAGGTAGAGCGCCAGCAGCTGCACAAAGGCCACGGCGACGCCGCACAGCATCCCGAAGCGCATGGCCTGCAGGCGCACGCCGCGCAGGTCCGAGAAGATCAGCACGCGCCAGTCCATGCCGTCGAGCGCACGGCCCAGCACCAGCATCTCCGCGCTGCCGCGCGCCAGCCCGGCATTGCCAGCCGGCAGCACGCCTTCGACGACCTGGCTTTCCTCGTCGACCGACAGCTGCACCGGCAAGGGGAAACGGGCGATGCGCAGGTCGTCGTAAAGCCGGTTGATCTGCAGGTCGACCCTGCGCTCCAGCGGCAGTTCGGCCAGCGCGGTGTAGCGCCACTCGGCTTGCGAGGACAGGATGACGACCTGGTTGGCATCGGCCAGCAGCGCCGGGGCGCCCAGCATCTCCCAGATCTGCTCGATCGGCGACAGGCTGATCTTGATCGCCGCAACGCCCACCACGCGGGCACCGTCGCGGATCGGGTGCGAGACGAAGTAGCCCGGCTCGCCACGCCGCGCGCCGATCGCGAAATGGCGCCCGACCCGGCCGGCCAGCGCCTCCAGGAAATACGGCCGGTAGGCCATGTCCGAGCCGACCAGGCTGTCGTCGTTCTGGTCGTTGTTGCTCGATGCGAGCACGGTGCCACGCTCGTCCAGCACGAACACCGCGACGCTGCCCAGGTGCGCGTTCAGCCGGCGCAGGTAGCCGCTGGCATCGGCCACCCGGCGTGGCTCGGCAGGGGCACGCAACAGCGCCAGCACGTCGGCACTGAGCTGCACCGTGGCCGGCACGTGTTCAAGGCGACGGATGCGGCCTTCGACCACCGCCGCGAACAGGTCCAGCCGGTGGTTGGACTCCTGCCGCAACGCCGCCATGCCCTGACGCTCGCTGAGCACGTCACCCAGCCAGGCGCCCAGCACGATGGTGCCCACCGCTGCCAGCACCAGCAGCATCCGCAGCACCGGCCGCCACCACGGGCGCGGCGGGCCGAACAGGGCGGACGATTCAGGCATGGCCGGATTGTCCTTGCGGATCGGACGCGACCTTGCCACGCGCACCGCGACGATCCAGCAGCGACGCGGGAGGTGGCGCGGGAAGGGACGCGGGAGGTGGATGCGCCAGCCCGGCCGTCGCGCCCCCTGCAGGGCACGCGACGCAGGCGCTCCTGGGGCGGGTCAATGGCTGAGGATCTTCGACAGGAAGTCCTTCGCCCGCGGCGAACGGGCTTCCGGGTTGCCGAAGAACTCGTCCTTCTTGCAGTCCTCGATGATCTTGCCCGCGTCCATGAAGATGACGCGGTGGCTGACCTTCTTGGCGAAGCCCATCTCGTGGGTCACGCACATCATGGTCATGCCCTCGTGGGCGAGTTGCACCATGACATCGAGCACCTCGCCGACCATCTCCGGGTCGAGCGCGGACGTGGGCTCGTCGAAGAGCATCACGATCGGGTCCATGCTCAGCGCCCGGGCGATCGCCACGCGCTGCTGCTGGCCGCCCGAGAGCTGGCCGGGGAACTTGTCTTTGTGGGCCGACAGGCCGACGCGGTCGAGCATCTTCAGGCCACGCGCGAGCGCATCGTCCTTGCTGCGGCCCAGCACCTTGATCTGCGCGAGCGTCAGGTTCTCGGTCACCGACAGGTGCGGAAACAGCTCGAAGTGCTGGAACACCATGCCCACACGCGACCGCAGCTTGGGCAGGTCGGTGGTCGGCGCGCTGATGCTGATGCCGTCGACGACGATGTCGCCCTTCTGGATCGGCTCCAGCGCATTGACGGTCTTGATCAGCGTGGACTTGCCCGAGCCCGACGGGCCACAGACCACCACCACCTCACCCTTGCTGATCTGGGTCGTGCAGTCGGTCAGGACCTGGAAGCTGCCGTACCACTTGCTGACGTTGTCGATCTTGATCACGTTGAACTCCTGTTAGCGCGCTCGGCCTGCGCCGGGCCGCCCCAAGCGGGCCGAGGCCCCCCTGGGGGGCGGTCGGTACCCCGGCCGGGGGCTTCATTTACCGAATGATTTGGATCTTGGCCTGCAGACGCTTGACCAACATGGAGAGGCTGAAGCAGATGACGAAATACACCCCGGCGGCGACCAGGTAGGTTTCGACCGGGCGGTTGAAGTTCTTGCCCGCCACCTCGAAGCCCTTGAGCAGGTCGTAGGCACCGATGGCGTAGACCAGCGAGGTGTCCTGGAACAGGATGATGGTCTGCGTCAGCAGTACCGGCAGCATGTTGCGGAAGGCCTGCGGCAGCACGATGGTCTGCATGGTCTGGCGGTAGGTCATGCCCACCGCATAACCCGCATGGACCTGGCCGCGCGAGACGCTCTGGATGCCCGCCCGCATGATCTCCGAGTAGTAGGCCGCCTCGAACAGCGTGAAGGTCACGATGGCCGACAGCTCCGCGCCCATCGGCCGTCCGATCAAGAGCGGGATCAGCAGGAAGAACCACAGGATGACCATCACCAGCGGCACGCTGCGCATGGTGTTGACATAGGCCGCCGCCGGCACCACCAGCCAGGGCTTGCCCGACAGGCGCATCAGCGCGAGCAGCGTGCCCAGCACGATGCCACCGACCATCGCGACCAGCGTGAGCTGGATCGAGAAGATCAGGCCCTTGAGGACAAAGCTGCCGATGACGTCGGACGTGAAGAATGCGAAGTCGAGGTTCACTTGCCACCTCCGCCGACCATGCCCGGCACGCGCACACGCTGTTCGATGAACTGCGCGATGCGGTTGATCGTGAAGGCCGAGATGAAGTACAGGCCCGTCACCGCGAGGTAGATCTCGATGCCGCGCGAGGTCTCTTCCTGCGCCTGCATCGCAAACATCGTCAGCTCGGCGATGCTGACCGCGAAGGCCACCGAGGAGTTCTTGATGATGTTCATGCTCTCGCTCGTCAGCGGCGGGATGACGATGCGAAAGGCCATCGGCAGGATCACGTAGCGATAGGTCTGGCCCAGCGTCAGGCCCATCGCCAGACCGGCATAGCGCTGGCCGCGCGGCAAGGTCTGGATGCCGGCCTTGACCTGCTCGGCGATGCGCGCGGAGGTGAAGAAGCCCAGGCCGACGACGACCAGCACAAAGCTCGGAACGCCCTTCAGCACGGGGAAAATCTGCGGCAGCACGTGATACCAGAGGAAGATCTGGACCAGCAGCGGGATGTTGCGAAACAGCTCCGTCCAGGCATTGCCGAAGAAGGCCCAGCCCCGGTGCGGCAGCGTGCGCAGGATGCCGATCAACGAGCCCACGACCAGCGCCACCAGCAGCGCCAGCACGGCCACCGACAGGGTCCAGCCCCAGGCGCTCAGCAGCCAGTCGAGGTAGGTGACATCACCGTCACGGCCAAAGCAGCCGGCAATGACCTCGCCCTCGAGCGTGCTCTTGCAGAAGACTTGCCAGTCCCAGTTGGACACCGGTGGCTCCCAAAGAATCAGATGTAGGCCAGCGGTCCGACCAGGGCACCGGCAGCACGGAACTCGGTCAAACCCAGCGCATCCCGTGGATCCGGCTTCGCCGGTCCACTGGGATGGCCCCCTTGAGGGGGACGCGCGTCAGCGCGTCGGGGGTGGGTCACTTCTTCGCGTAGTCTTCCATCGGCTTGTCGTTGGGATTGGCCCACGCAGCCTTGGTGTTCTCGTTGGCCGCCATGCCGACCTTGGTGTTGGTCGGCGGGATCGGCTGTTCGAACCACTTGGTCCACAGGCGAGCGACCTCGCCGGACTTCATGCGCGACTTCAGCGCGTCGTCGACCGCCTTCTTGAAGGCCGGGTCATCCTTGCGGATCATGATGGCGATCGGCTCGACCGACAGCACCTCGCCGACCAGCTTGAAGTCCGCCGGGTTCTTGGCCTTGGCGATGTTGCCGGCCAGGATGGCGCCGTCCATCACGAAGGCATCGGCACGGCCCGATTCGAGCAGCAGGAAGCTGTCGGCGTGGTCCTTGCCGTAGACCTCGTTGAAGTTCACGCCATTGGCGCGCTCATGCTTGCGCAGCGTCTGCACCGAGGTCGTGCCGGTGGTGGTCGCCACGTTCTTGCCGGTCAGCTGCTCGATGCCGGTGATGCCCGAGTTCGCCTTGACCGCGATGCGCACCTCTTCGACGAAGGTGGTGACCGCGAAGGACACGTCCTTCTGGCGCGCGGCGTTGTTGGTGGTCGAGCCGCACTCGATGTCGACGGTGCCGTTCTGCACCAGCGGGATGCGGTTCTGCGAGGTCACTGGCTGGTACTTGACGTCCAGCTTGGCCAGGCCCAGCTGCTTCTGCACGTCGCCCAGCACCTGCTGGCACAGCTCGACATGGAAGCCGGTGAACTTGCCATCGCCCAGCGTGTAGGACAGGGCGCCCGAAGACTCGCGCACGCCCATCGTCACGCTGGCGCTGTCCTTGATCTTCTTGAGCGTGTCGGACTGGGCTTGGGCGGCACCGACGGCCAGCAGCGCGGCGGTGAGGATCAGGGTCTTCTTCATGATGTCTCCAGGTTGTGGAACAGGGAACACGGAACACGGAACAGGGAACGGGACACGCGGAATGCGGGGCGCAGGCGACAGGCGGGGCAGCGCCCCGTGTGCCGTTCAGTACGCCATGAAGATGCGTTGCAGCGTCTTGCTGTCAGCGCCCTTGGCCAGCGCGACCATGGTCAGGATGCGGGCCTTCTGCGGGTTCAGGTCGTGAGCCACCACCCAGTCGTACTGGTCGTCGGGCTGCTCGGCGTTGCGCAGCACGAAGCCGCCGCCGACCACGCGGGCCGAACGCACGATCTGCAGGCCCTGGGCGCGCAGTTCACGCAGCGCGGGCACGACCTGGCCGGACACCGAGCCGTTGCCGGTGCCGGCGTGCACGATCGCCTTGGCACCCTTGGCGGCAAAGGCGCGGTAGGCCGTGTCGCTGGCGTTGCCCGAGCCGTAGACGATGTCGACCTGCGGCAGCGCGCCGATCTGTTCGATGTCGAACTCCGACTCGGTCGTGTGGCGCTTGGCCGGGGCGCGGAACCAGTAGGTCTTGCCCTCCACGACCATGCCCAGCGGCCCCCACGGGCTCTTGAAGGCCTCGGTGCGGATGTTGATGGACTTGCTGACGTCGCGGCCGGTGTGGATCTCGTCGTTCATCACCACCAGCACGCCCTTGCCGCGGCTGGATTTGTCGGCCGCCGTCGTCACCGCGTTGAGCAGGTTGAGCGTGCCGTCGGCCGACAGCGCCGTGCTCGGGCGCATCGAGCCGACCACCACGATGGGCTTGTCGGTGCGCACGGTCAGCGTCAGGAAATAGGCCGTCTCCTCCAGCGTGTCGGTGCCGTGGGTGATGACGATGCCGTCGACATCGGCCTGCTTGGCGAGCGCCGCGACGCGCTTGCCCAGCGTCAGCAGGTGCTCGTTGGTGAAGCTCTCGGAGGCGATCTGGAAGACCTGCTCGCCGCGCACCTGGGCGACCGCCGACAGCTCGGGCACGCCGGCGATCAGCTTGTCGACCGGCACTTTTGCGGCCTGGTAGGTCGCGCTGTTGGCGGCACTGGCGCCGGCACCGGCGATGGTGCCGCCGGTGGCCAGCAGGACGACCTGCGGCTTGGCGGTCTGGGCCGACACGGTGGCGGCCAGGGTCAGCGCGACCAGACCGGTCGAGAGCTGGATCAGAAGGGACTTCAAGGACATGGAAAGGAACTCCGGGGAACGAGGGAAGGAAACAAGGAATGCAGGCAGGGTCACGCGCGCTGGTCACGCGCGCTAGTCACGCGGCCGGTCATTGGGGGATCGATAAAGCGCCAGCAGCGCGTCCGACGGTGGCCAGGCGAGGTTCAGGCCGCGCGGCGGGATCGGCCGCTGGAACCAGCGCTGGTAGATCCGCAGCGCCTCGCCGGTCAACATCAGGCGGGCCAGGCCGGCGTCAACGACGCGCTTGAACTCGGCATCGCCACGGCGCATCGCGCAGGCGTAGACCTCGGTCGACATGGGCTGGCCGACGACCTCCCAGTCATCCGGTCGCAGCGCCCGGGCGCGCACGCCGTGCAGCAGGGCGTCGTCCATCATGTAGGCATCGGCCGCGCCGGCTTCCAGGCGGCGGAACGAGGCGTCGTGGTCCTTGGTGGCCTCGATGGTCAGCGCCAGGCCGCGCTGTTCGGCATAGGTGCGCAGCAGGCGCTCGGAGGTCGTGCCGGCGGTGACGACCACGCGCTTGCCGCCCAGGTCGGCGAAGTCGCGCACGCGGCTGCCGCGCGGCACCATCAGGCGCGTGCCGATGACGAAGATCGAGTGCGAGAACGCCACCTCGCGCTCGCGGGCGACGTTGTGGGTGGTCGAGCCACATTCCAGGTCGACGGTGCCGTTCTGCAGCAGGGGGATGCGGTTCTGCGCCGTCACCGGCACCAGCTTGATCGTCAGCGCCGGCAGCTTCAGCTCGGCCTTGACCGTGTCGAGCACGCGCAGCATCAGCTCATGCGAATAGCCCACCACCTGACGCCGCGCGTCGTAGTAGGAAAACGGCACCGAGGCCTCGCGGTGCCCCAGGCTGATCGTGCCGGTTTGGGCGATGCGATCCAGCGTGCGGTCGACGTCGCCTTGCGCCCGAACCGGCAGCGCCAGCCCGGCCAGGGTGGCCAGCAGGCTCAGGCTCGTCAGGATGGACACGGTCGGGCGCTTCATGCCCAGACACATTGCACGCCGCGTGCCAGCGGCACTCCTGCGCGGCCACGCCGGCAAGTGCTTGATTTGGCTGGGTGAGTCGCCAGCGCGCCTCGGGTCCGCGAACGGATTTCCGAACCTGCGCGGCGTCGGGACCGATGCAGCCATGCGGATTTCCGACCACGCGCGGATGCCCCGTGATCGCCAGACCCGGCCAGAATCGGCCCATGCCCCGCTCGCCCCGCGCGCACCGTTTCGGCGGGCCGCTGGCAGCAGCCCTCCTTCCGACCTCGATCCTCACCAGGACCCCAACATGAGCGTCTCCGCCCCCGCCCCCAGACCGGCTGCCAGCCTGGCCGACACCCTGGCCTGGGGGCACGGCCCCCGCGTCCTCGAGGTCTTCCTGGAGCCCACCTGCCCGTTCTCGGGCCGGGCCTTTGGCAAGCTCGATGCCTTGCTGGCGCGGGCCGGCGAGGATCGGTTGACGGTGCGCATCCGGCTGCAGTCCCAGCCCTGGCACCTGTTCTCGCCGGTGGTCTGTCGCGCGGTCCTGGCGGCGGCGACGCTGCCGGACGGCCGCACCGCCGCCCGGGCGGTGCTGGCCGCCGTGTTCGCGCACCGCGAGCAGTTCGACCACGTCGACCACGCCAGCGGTCCCAACCTGGACCTGACGCTGCGCGAGGTGATCGGCCGCATCGAGGCGCTGAGCGGCCTTGCGCTGGCCGATGCCTTTGCCGCGCCGGGCCTGGACCGTGACCTGAAGTGGCAGGCCCGCTATGCGCGGCAGAACGGCATCCACGCCACGCCGACCTTCATGGTCGACGGCCTGGTCGCCCCTGACATCGGCAGCGGCGACAGCGTTGACGCCTGGCTCGACAAGCTGGGGCTGGCATGAGCCGCATCGACAAGCCCACGCAGGTCCCCGGTTCGCCGCTGACCCTGCACGCCGACCTCGGCACGCCGGCCACGCCGGGATCGACCCGCTGCGAGGGCGCGTCGCTGCGCCACACGCTGACCTCCGCCGACGAGGCCGGGCACTTCGCCGGCCGGGTGCTGAGCGGCGACTTCATCGTCACCGCGCGGGTCGCGGCCAGCAGCGCGAACGGTCCGCTGCGCCTGGGCTGGACCGCCCGCGAAGGCCTGCAGCCCGGTGCCGCCCAGTTCAGCGCCAGCCTCGACGCCATCGGCCTGGTCGAGGTCGATGTGATCCAGCTGGAGCGCCGCGCTCACACCTGGACCGTCTCGGTCGCCCGCCACGGCGAGGCGCTGCAGCAGCGCTCCTGCGAGGACCTGGAACTGGCCGACTCGCTGCATGTCGGCCTGTTCGTGGCTGCGGGGTCGGCCACCTTCGACAACGTGCGCGTGGTGCGTCCGCTGCCGCGCCTGCCGGGGCTCTACCTGCAGCGCCCGATCTGCAGCCGGCTGGAACTGCTGGACGTCGACACCGGCGTGCGCAGCGTCATCCATGAGGACACGCAACTGTTCGAGGCGCCCAACTGGAGCCGCGACGGCCGCTTCCTGGTCATCAACCAAGCCGGCCGGCTGCAGCGGGTGGACCTGGTCGACCGGCTGCTGACGCTGATCGACACCGGCGACATCGTGCGCAACAACAACGACCACGTGCTGTCCTTCGACGGTCGCCAGATCGCCATCAGCAGCCAGGACCCGGGCGACGGCGAGTCGCGCATCCATGTGCTGCCGATCGACGGCGGTCGACCGCGCCGGGTGACGCGCCAGGGCCCGTCCTACCTGCACGGCTGGTCGCCCGACGGCCAGTACCTGGTCTACACCGCGCAGCGGCCTGGCAACGACGCTTACGACATCTACCGCATCGACCTGGACGGCCGCCACGAGATCCGGCTCGGCACCTCGCCGCGCCTGGACGACGGACCGGAGTACGCGCCCGACGGCTCGGCGATCTGGTTCTGCTCGGCCCGCGACGGCCACATGCAGATCTGGCGCATGGGCCCGGAGGGCGAAGACCCGCAGCGCCTGACCGACGACGGCCACGACGACTGGTTCCCGCATGTCTCGCCCGACGGCAGCCGGGTGATCTTCCTGAGCTACCTGCCCGGCGAGGTCGACCCGCAAGAGCACCCCGGCGGTCGCCATGTCGTGCTGCGCACGATGCCGGTCAGCGGCGGCGCGCCGCGCGTGGTCGCCTACCTGCACGGTGGTCAAGGCAGCCTGAACGTGCACTCATGGTCGCCCGACGGCCGCCGCGTGGCCTTCGTCAGCCACACCTTGCCGCTGGACTGAAGCCACACCTCACCCGCACGACAGGAGACACGCCGATGTCGCTGATCCAGAAGCTCAAGGCCCGCGCTGCGGCGGGTCGTCCGGTCCGCGTGGCCGTCATCGGCGCCGGCAAGTTCGGCTCGATGTACCTGTCGCAGGCCCCCCGCACGCCGGGCATCCACCTGATCGCCGTGGCCGACCTGTCGCCCGACCGGGCCCGCGCCGCGCTGGCCCGGGTCGGCTGGGAGGCGCAACGCCACGCCGCCCGCACGATGGCCGAGGCGGCGCGTGACGGCAGCACCTGCATCACCGACGACGCAGCGGCGGTGATCGCCAGCGAGCATGTCGACATCGTCATCGACGCAACCGGCAGCCCGGCCGCCGGCATCCGCCATGCGCTGCTGTGCTGCGAGCACCGCAAGCACATCATCATGGTCAACGTCGAAGCCGACGTGCTGGCCGGCCCGCTGCTGGCGCGCCGCGCCGCCGAGGCGGGCATCCTGTATTCGATGGCCTCGGGCGACCAGCCCGCGCTGATCGCCGAACTGGTCGACTGGGCCCGCACCATCGGCCTGGACGTGGTCTGCGCCGGCAAGGGCACCAAGTACCTGCCGATCTACCACCAGAGCACGCCCGACACGGTCTGGGGCCACTACGGCTTCAGCGAGGCCCAGGTGGCGGGCGGCGACTTCAACGCGCAGATGTTCAACAGCTTCCTGGACGGCACCAAGTCGGCGCTGGAAATGGCGGCGGTGGCCAACGGCTGCGAGCTGGATCCGCCGGCCGACGGCCTGGCCTTCCCGCCCTGCGGCGTCGACGACCTGCCGCACATCCTGCGGCCGGTGGCCGACGGCGGCACGCTGGCGCGCAAGGGCATGGTCGAGGTGGTGTCGTCGATCGAGCGCGACGGCCGGCCGGTCTCCCGTGACCTGCGCTGGGGCGTCTACGCGGTCTTCGAGGCCTCCAGCGACTATGTGCGCGACTGCTTCGCCCAGTACGGCCTGAAGACCGACGCCAGCGGCCGCTACGCCGCCATGTACAAGCCCTATCACCTGATCGGCCTGGAGCTGGGCATCTCGGTAGCCAGCATCGCCGTGCGGCAGGAAGCCACCGGCGCGACCGGCGACTGGCGCGGCGATGTCGCTGCGACCGCCAAGCGCGCGCTCAAGGCCGGCGAGAAGCTCGATGGCGAGGGCGGCTACACCGTCTACGGCAAGCTGATGCCGACCGCAGACTCGCTGCGCCGCCAGGCCCTGCCGATCGGCCTGGCGCACGACATGGTCCTGCTGCGCGACATCGCCGCTGGCGAGGTGGTCAGCTGGAACGACGTGCGCCACGACCCCAGCCGGCAGGCGGTGCAGGTGCGGCGCGAACAAGAAGCGCTGTTCCGGCGAGAGCTGGGACTCTGACGGTGCGCCGCGATGGCCGAGCTTGACGGGGCGATCCCCGAGGGGCGTTACCGCGCGATCGTCGAGGCGCAGGTCGAGCTGATCTCGCTGGCCCGGCCCGATGGCACGCTGGTCTATGTCAACCCGTCCTATGCCCGTCAGGTCGGCACGACGCCGCAGGCGCTGATCGGCCGCAGCCTCTATGAGCAGGTGCCCGAGGCCGACCGCGAGGCGGTGCGCCGCCTGGTCGAGCGGGTCATCACAACCGGCCAGTCCGTCGCCTCCGAGAACCGCCTCCTGACGGCCGGCGGCACCACGCGGCTGATCTCCTGGACCAACGGCGTGCAGGTCGAGGACGGCGAGCCGCTGCTGCACTCGGTCGGCCGCGACGTCACCGAGCGGCGCCGGCTCGAACAGGAGGTGCGCGAGAGCGCCGCCTTCGTGCGCAAGGTGACCGACAACCTGCCGGTGCGCATCGCCTACGTCGACCGCGAGCGGCGCTACCGCTTCGTCAACCTGGCCCATTGCCAGCGCTTTGACGTCGCCCGGGTGCAGGTGCTGGGCCGCACCCGCGACGAGCTGCTGGGCCATGCGACGCCAACGCCGATCGACGCCCACATCCAGGCCGTCATGGCCGGCCAGCCGCAGCACTTCGAATACGACGAACCCTTCAGCGGCGAGCTGCGCCGCTTCGAGGTCCGGCTGATGCCCGATGTGCAGGAGGACGGACAGGTCCACGGCTACTTCTACATCGGCATGGACATCACCGAGCGGTCCCGCGCCGAGCGCCTGATGCGCACGATGACCTTGGACGCACAGCGCCAGAGCGACATCCTGCGGCTGGTGGCCGACGCCATTCCGGCCACCGTGGTGGTGGTCAGCGCCGAGCTGCGCTACCGCTTCGTCAACCGGGCCTTCGAGCAGCTGGTCGGCCTGCCGCGTGAGCAGATCATCGGCCGCTCGCCGGCCGACATCATCGGCGCGGCCGAGGCCGAACGCCGCAAGCCCTGGATCGCCCGCGCCTTGGCTGGCGAGGCGGTCACCTTCGAACTGGACCATGAAGGCCCGGACGGCACGCGGTGGACGCGCCTGAACAGCATCCCGCTGCGGCTCAGCGGCGGCGAGGTCGACGGCTTTGTCGGCATCTCGCAGGACATCACCGCGCAGCGCCGCGAGCAGGAACGGCTGACCGAGCTGTCGCAGCGCGATCCGCTGACCGGCCTGCTCAACCGCAATGGCTTCGAGCTGGCGATCGAGCGCAACATCCGCAGCGGCCAGGGTGCGGCGCTGGCGCTGCTCTACATCGACCTGGACCGCTTCAAGCCGGTCAACGACCAGCACGGCCACCTGGTCGGAGACCGACTGCTCGAACAGGTGGCTCAACGCTTGAGCCAGCTGGTCCGGCCGGTCGACGCGGTGGCGCGGCTGGGCGGCGACGAGTTCGCCATCGTGCTGGTCGACCTGGCGCGGCTGGCGCACGCCGAGGCGGTCGCCGCCAAGGTCGTCGCCGCGCTGGCCCAGGCTTTTGAGGTCGACGGCCTGACGCTGACCATCGGCGCCAGCGTCGGCGTGGCCCACGGCGCCCAGGCGCAGGGCGGCGCCGAAGACCTGATCCGGCGCGCCGATGCCCAGCTCTACCGCGCCAAGGCCGAGGGACGCGGACGGCACGCCAGCTGACGGCGGCGCGGTCTGGGCTCAGTCCGGCTTGATCCGGGCGCGCGCCACGACCGCCTTCCAGCGCTTCTGCTCCTGGGCGATGTAGGTCGCGAACTCGGCCGGCGTGCCACCCACGCCGATGGCCGCATCCGCCGCCAGCTTCTCGTGGGCCGAGGGCTCGCGGATGGCCGCCGCGCTGGCCTTGGCCAGCCGGTCGATGGCCGGCTGCGGCAGCGTCGCCGGCGCCAGCAGGCCGTACCACTGGGTCATCTCGAAGCCTGGGTAGCCTTGCTCGGCAACCGTCGGCACATCGGGCAGCTGGGCGATGCGCTGGGTCGTGCCGGTGGCCAGGCAACGCAGCTTGCCGGCCTTGATGAACTGCAGCACCGCCGGGGCGCCCACCGAGGCGACATCCAGGCGGCCGGCCAGCAGGTCGGTCAGCTGCGGACCGGTGCCGCGGTAGGGCACGTGCAGCATGAAGGTCTCGCTGGCCATCTTCAGGTATTCCATCGCCAGATGGCCGGCGCTGCCGTTGCCGGCCGAGCCGTAGTTGAGCTTGCCCGGGTTCTTCTTCGCGTAGGCGATCAGGTCCTTGAGGCTGTTGAACGGCAGGTCAGGCCGCACCAGGTAGAGGCTGGGCACCTTGGCCAGCAGCGAGACCGGCCGGAAGTCCGTGTTCGGGTCGTAGGGCAGCTTGTCGAAGATGTAGGGGTTGACCGCCAACGTGCCGATGTGGCCGAGGATCAGCGTGTGCTGGTCGTCGGCGCGGGCCACCTCCTGCATCGCGACATTGCCGGCGCCACCGGGCTTGTTCTCGACATAGACCGACTGGCCCAGCTGCTTGGCCAGTTCGACCGCCGTGGTGCGGGCGACGATCTCGCTGCTGCCGCCGGGCGCAAAGGGCACGACGAAACGGATCGGCTTGGACGGCCAGGCGGCGGTCTGCGCCAGCAGGCCCGGTGCGGCACCTGCGGCGGCAGCGCCGAGGCCCAGTTGCAGCAGGCGCCGACGGTCGAAGGTTGGCTCTTGGGGGTTGTGCATGTCTTGTCTCCAGGTGGGTCGATCCGGACCGGGGGTCCGGTCTTCGGCATTCATCAGGCCGCGCCATCGTGCCGCGCACCACCTCTCAAACACCTTTCAAGCGGGTCAGGCGCCGCCACCACAATGGCGGCCATGCGCATCTTGCTTGCCGAAGACGAACACGGCCTGGGCGAGTGGCTCAGCAAGGCCCTCGCACAGTCCGGCTTCCGGGTCGACTGGGTCGACGACGGCCGGCTGGCCGAGCGGGCGCTGGCCGACACCTCGGACTACGACGCGCTGGTGCTGGACCTGGGCCTGCCCGGCCGCAGCGGCCATGCACTGCTCAAGGGACTGCGCGACCGTGCCTGCGGCGTGCCGGTGCTGGTGCTGACAGCGCGCGACTCGCTCGCCGAGCGCGTCAACACGCTCAACGAGGGTGCCGATGACTTCCTGCCCAAGCCCTTCGCACTGGCCGAACTGGAGGCGCGCCTGACCGCGCTGATCCGCCGCTCGCGCGGCATCGAGCGCCCCCGCCTGGCCTGCGGGCCGCTGCAGTTCGACACCGTGCTGCGCCAGTTCACCTGCGGCGACGAGCTGATGCAGCTGTCGCCGCGCGAACACGTGCTGCTGCGCGCCCTGATCGTGCGCAGCGGCGAGCCGATGTCGCGCCAGCAGCTCACCGACCGGGTCTTCGGCGACGAGGAGGACGTACAACCCGGCGCGCTGGATGTCGTCATGCACCGGCTGCGCAAGCGCCTGGACGGCAGTGGCGTCCAAATTCAGACCTACCGCGGACTCGGCTATGCGCTGGAACCCGTTGCCCCGCCGCACGCTTAGGAGCCGGCTGCTGGGCCTGCTGCTGCCGGGCATGGTGCTGCTGCTGGCGGCCAGCCTGTGGAACACCCGGCATGACGCGATCAGCGCCGCCGACGCGGCCTTTGACCGTTCGCTGCTCGGCGCCCTCAAGGGCCTGGACCTGAACGTCACGACCGCCTCGGGCGGGCTGGCGGTCGAGCAGCCCTACCGACTGTTCGAGTTCTTCCAGCTCTCGTCCGGCGGCGAGGTTCACTACCGCGTCGCCACCGACGACGGCCTGGTCGAGATCGGCTCGCCCGACCTGCCGCTGCCCCCGCCGGACGTGCGCCTGCGCAGCGGCGAGCCGCGCTTCTACGACGCGGTCTACTTCGGCGAGCCGGTGCGCGTGGGCGCGCTGCGGCGCGAACTCGATCCGCCCGTGGGTGATGCCCGGCAGGTGCTGATCCAGGTGGCCGAGGGCACCGCCTCGCGCGAACGCTTCGCACAGACCTTTGTGCGGCAGGCGCTCTGGCGCGATGCCTCCATGCTGGGCCTGATGGCGCTGGCGGTGGCCGCCGTCGCGGGCTGGGCGCTGCGACCGGTGCAGCGGCTGGCGGCGGTCACACGCTCGCGCCAGACCGACGACCTGCGGCCCCTGCAGGCCGACGGCCTGCCCGAGGACCTGCAGCCGCTGGTCGAGGCGATCAACCAGCAACTGGCACGCACCCAGGCGCTGGTCGAGCAACGGCGCCAGTTCCTCGACGATGCGTCACACCAGCTGCGCACGCCGCTGACCACCTTGCGGGCCCAGCTGGACTACGCCCGCCGCGAGGCCGATCCGGCGCGCCTGCGCGAGGCGCTCGATGCGCTGTCGACCGAGCTGGACCTGGCCAGCCGTTCGACCAACCAGCTGCTGCTGCTGGCCCGCGCGGATGCGGCGCCGCTGCAGCGCCAGCCCGTCGACCTCGCCGAGCTGGCCCGAGAAGTCGCGCTGCAGCTCTTGCAACAGGCCCGCGCGCTCGGGGTCGACTTCGGGATCGCGCTGGACGAGTCGGCCGAGCCCGCGCTGATCGCCCGCGGCGACCGCCTCCAGCTGCGCGAGGCCTGGCTCAACCTGGCCCACAACGCGCTGGTGCACGGCTGCCATGCGGGCGCCGGCGGCAGGGTCACGCTCGAAGCCGGACACACCGCCACGGGCTGGCAACTGGGCGTGGTCGACGATGGCGTCGGACTGGACCCTGACGTGGCGGGACGGCTCGGCGAACGGTTTGCAAAAGGCCGGGGCAGCCGGGGTGCCGGGCTGGGTCTGGCGATGGCCCGCTCGGTGATCGAGCGACATGGCGGCCAACTCGTCGCCCAAGCCGGCGATGGCGGGCGAGGCCTGCGCATCCAGCTTCAGTGGGGATCGACATGAACACCGTGTGCAAGCGCATGGCGGCCTGGCTGTGCCTGGCCTTGGCAGGGCATGCGCCCTTGGCCAGCGCCCAGGTGTCGCCACCCACACGCTGCATCGTGCCGGCCAAGGCCGGTGGCGGCTTCGACCTGACCTGCCAGCTCGCTCGCGGGGCCTGGCAACCGGCCGGGCCCGAACTGGCCATGGCCTACCAGCCCGGCGGCATCGGGGCGCTGGTCTACCGGGAGCTGACGCGGCCGGCCTCGGCCCCTGCCGCCGAACGCCCCAGCGCCGCAGCCGGAGGTCCGGCCCTGGTCGCCTGGTCCAGTGGCACGCTGTTGAACCTGGCACAAGGCCGTTTCGGCCGCTATCACCCCGGCACGCTGCACTGGGTCGCCGCGCTGGCGTTGGACCATGGCGTGGTCGCCGTGCACCGCGACGCGCCATGGCGTGATCTGCCGGCGCTGCTGGCCGCGCTCAAGGCCAACCCGTCGGCGGTCAGCTTCGCGGCCGGCGGCACCATCGGCAGCCAGGACTGGATGAAAGCGGCCCTGCTGGCCCGCGCGGCGGGCGTCAGCCACAAGGCCATGCGCGTGGTCGCCTTCGAAGGCGGTGGCGATGCGGTCAAGGCCCTGCAGGGCCGCCATGTGCAGGTGCTCTGCGGCGATGCCGCCGAGTTGACACGCCAGCTGCGCGACGGCCTGCCGCTGCGGGTGCTGGCGGTCCTGTCGGACCACCGCCTGAGCGGCCCGCTGGCGGGCGTGCCGACCGCGCGGGAACAGGGCGTGGACGTGTCCTGGCCGATCCTGCGCGGCGTCTATGCCGGCCCGCTCACACCGGCCGCGACCGCCGCCGACTGGGGCCGCACGCTGCGCGCCCATGCGGCGCGCGAGGACACGCTCCTGGCGATGCGGCAACTGGGGCTCGCGCCGCTGGCGCTGGACGGCCCCGCACTGGCCCAGCGGGTCGAAGACGAGATCGTGCGCTGGCGGGATCTGGCGCGCGGCTTCGGGCTGGTCGCCGCCACGCCGCCCTGAACGCAGGACTCAGCCGGCCGTCGGCACGCGCAGATCGTCGGCGGTCTTGCCGGACGCGATGGCGGCGAGGAACCAGTTCGGACGCTTGCCCACGCCGGTCCAGCTGTGGCCCTGGTCGTCGGCGAACTTGATGACGGACGGGCGGGCGGGCTTGGCCGCCTTCCCCGCTTTCCCCGCTTTGGCCGCCTTGGCTGGCTTCTCAGCCGTGACGGCGTTCGTCACCGCCGCACGGCGACGGCCCTTCGGTGCCGGTGTCGCCTCGGTCTTGGCCGCCTTGGCGCCCGACTTCTTCGCCGGCGCGCGGCTGACCTTGCCGTCCAGGCCCAGATCGCCGGCCGTCAGGCCGTAATGGGCGATGGCCTCCTTGATGCGGCCGACCACATCGGCCACCTCGCGCGCCCGGATGGCCTCGGCCTCCTTCTGGAGCTTGTCGATCTGGGACTGGATCTGGGCGAGGGTCTTCTTGGTCATGGGCGACGGCCTTTGGATGAGCGGGGATCAGTGACTCGGTCAGCAAGGATCGGAACAGTCACCAGGAAACCGAAGCATACGGCCTGATTCCCGCCCGGATGCCGCTGCTCAAGGGCGATCGGGCTCCGCCACACGCGGCTTGCGCGGGCCGCGCGTCGCGGCGGCCACGACCTTCACGGTGGCCACCGGCGTCGGTTCCGGCAGGTTCAGCAGCTGCGCGAGCATCTCGCGGTTGCGCACCAGGTCTTCCAGCGTGTAGCGGTCCAGCACGGCATAGAAGGCGTCGACCGCCTCACGCAACACGCCACGCAGCCGGCATCCCTGCAGCAGGCAGCAGTCCTGCGCACCCGTGCCGAAACACGCGGCCGGCAGCGCCTCGCCTTCGGTCGCACGCACGACCCGGCCGATGACGACGTGGCGGGCATCCATGGCGAGTTCCATGCCGCCGCCCTTGCCCCGCACATTGACCAGCCAGCCTTGCAGGCCGAGGAAGTGCACCACCTTGGTCAGGTGGCTCTCCGAGATGGCAAAGGTCGCCGCCACCGCCGCGATCGTGGCCCGACGCTGTGGGTTGGTGCCCAGGTAGATGAGCACACGCAGGCTGTAGTCGGTGAAGGCGGTCAGGCGCATGCGCGCAATGTGGCACAACCGTTTGCGTGGCGCATTCAGGAAGTACCGTCACGCCGTCACGCCAGCCCGGCAGCACGCCGTCACGCCAGCCCGGCAGCACGCCGGCACGTCAGAACGGCATCACGCCGGCAAGCGCCGTCCGCCCTGGTAGCGGTGCTCGTAGCCGGCACGCGGCGACAGGCGCACGGCCTGGCCGATCTGCAGCGCCCGCTCGCCCTCGGCCCGCACGGTGAAGGTGCCGACCTCGCGCACGTCGGCGTAGACGATGGCGTCGGCGCCCAGGTGCTCGATGTGGCGGATGGTGGCGGGCCAGCGGCCGCCGGAGACGCCCTCGCCGGACGCGTCGCCCTCGGCGTGGATGTCGATGTGTTCGGGCCGCACGCCATAGGTCTCGCAGCCCATCTCGCGGGCCAGCGTGCCTTCGAACAGGTTCATGCTGGGGGCGCCAAGGAAGCCGGCCACGAAGGGCGTGGCGGGCGCGCGGTAGAGGTCCATCGGCGAGCCGGCCTGTTCGATGTGGCCCTTGTTGAGCACGACGATCTGGTCGGCCATGGTCATGGCTTCGACCTGGTCGTGGGTCACGTAGATCATGGTCGCGCCGATCTGGCGGTGCAGGTCGGCCAGCTCGACGCGCATCTGCCCACGCAGCGACGCATCGAGGTTGGACAGCGGCTCGTCGAACAGGAAGACCGATGGGTTGCGCACGATGGCGCGGCCGATGGCCACGCGCTGGCGCTGGCCGCCCGACAGGGCCTTGGGCGTGCGCTCCAGCAGGTGGCCCAGCTGCAGCACGTCGGCGGCCTTCTGCACGGCGGCGGCGATCTCGGCCTTGGGCCGGCGGGCGATGGTCAGCGGAAAGCCGATGTTCTCGGCCACCGTCATGTGCGGGTAGAGCGCATAGGACTGGAACACCATCGCGATGCCGCGCTCGGCCGGCTCCAGATGGGTCACGTCGCGTCCGCCGATCAGGATCTGGCCGCCGCTGACCGACTCCAGCCCGGCCACCATGCGCAGCAGCGTCGACTTGCCGCAGCCCGATGGGCCGACCAGCACGGTGAAGGAACCGGCGGGGATCTCCAGGTCGAGGCCCGGGATCACGGTGGTGCCGGAGGTGTACGACTTGCGGATGCCGGAGAGGCGGACGTCATGCATGTTGGATGTCCAGTCTGGGTAGCGAGATGAGCCACGGGATCCAGGCCTGCGGCTCAGTGACGATCAGCGGATCAGGCCGGCCAGCGCACGGCCGTGGCCGGGGGTCAACCTTTCACCCCGGTGGACGCGATGGAGGCGATGAACGCCCGCTGCAGGCTCAGGTAGAACAGCAGCACCGGCACGGTGATGACGGTGAGGTAGGCCATCATTTCGCCCCAGGCGATGTTGAGCTGGAAGAAGTACTGCAGGCCGACCATGATCGGGCGGTAGTCCTCCGACTGGGCCGACATGACCGGCCAGAGGTACTGGTTGTACATGGCCAGGAACTTCAGGATCGCAGCGGTCGCGAACACCGGCCCGGCCAGCGGCACGATCACGCGGCGGTAGATCTGGAAGTAGCTCGCACCGTCGACGCGGGCGGCCTCGACCAGGTCGCGCGGCAGGTCGCGGAAGTACTGGACGAAGAGGTAGATGGTCAGCGCATCCGAGATGAACGGGATGATCTGCACGTGGTACGAGTTGAGCCAGCCGAACACCAGGCCCTCGCTGCCGATCCACGGCAGGCTGTTGACGACCAGCAGCAGCGGGATCGCGATCGACTCGAAGGGCACGATGAAGGTGGCCAGCACCACCGCCATCAGCAGGTTGCGGCCGGGGAATTCGAGAAAGACGAAGGCGAAGGCCGCCATCGAGCAGACCGCCAGCGACAGCACCATCGTGATGCCGGTGACCATCACCGAGTTGAGGATGAACTGGCCGATCGGCACCCGTTCGAAGGCCGCGCGGTAGTTGTCCAGCGAGATGTCGCCGACCGGCAGGAAGGCGCGCAGCGAACCGGCGTCGCGCAGCAGCTGCAGGTCCGGCTTGAGCGAGGACACGATCATGAAGACGATCGGGAAGATGAAGACCAGCGCGATCCAGCTCAGCAGCACGTAGTTCAGCGCGCGGCGGGCCAGCGAGGGCAGCATGGGGTGGCTCATGTCGTGAGACTCCTGGGGGGCGACGCGTTCAGTGGCCCTGGGCCGGCTTGCGTTCGCGGGTCAGCCAGCGCTGGCCGAGCGAGATCGCCAGCACGAACAGGAAGAGGAAGACGCTGATGGCCGAGCCGCCGGCAATGTCCTGCTTGCCGTAGCCGCGCTGGACCGCCTGGAAGACCAGCGACTGGGTCGAGTCGAGCGGGCCGCCCCGGGTCATCACGTCGATCTGCGGGTACAGCGTGAAGGCCTGCATCGTGATCACCACCATCACCAAGATGGCGGTGTTGCGCAGGCCGGGCCAGGTGACGTAGCGGAAGACCTGCCACTTCGACGCGCCTTCGAGCGCAGCGGCTTCGTACAGCGAGGCCGAGATGGTCTGCAGTCCCGACAGCCAGACGATCATGTGGAAGCCCACGCCCTGCCAGACCGACATGGCCATGATGGCCCACAGCGCGGTGCCGGGCTGGCCCAGCCAGTCGACCGGCTCGAAGGCACCGAAGGTGAGTTGCTGGAGCAGCGAATTGAGCAGGCCGCTGTCGCCCGAATAGATGAAGCGCCAGAGGAAGGCGACCACCACCATCGAGATCACGACCGGCATGAAATAGATGGTGCGAAAGACGTTGATGCCGCGCAGCGGCTGGTTGATCAGCATGGCCAGCAGCAGCGCCAGCAAGGCCTGCACAGGGGCGACCACCACCACGAACAGCACCGTGTTGACCAGCGCCTTCATGAAGATGACGTCGCTGGCGAGCACATAGAGCCGGCTGTCGCCACGCCAGTCGAGGTGGAACCACTCGCGCTTGCGGTCGAGCTGCGGGTAGTCGGGGTTGTCGCGGGTGAACTGGCGCAGGCTCGGGTAGGTCGGGCTGCCATCGGCCTCGCGGACCATGGCGCCCTGGGCGTCGCGCTCGGGTTCGAGCACCAGCACGCCCAGGCCCAGCATCTGGCGGTAGTTCTCCAGCCCGACGAACTGCGTCGGGTTGGGCGACACCAGTCGCTGGTTGGTGAAGGACATCGCAAACGCGAGCACGAAGGGCACGATCAGGAAGAGGCCCATCAGCAGCATCGCGGGCGAGACCATGAGCAGACCCGATCGGCGCGCGCGGGCCGCGCCGGGTGCGCTCGTCGTCGAGGGGGTGTTCGGGGTCTGGGTCATGGTCTGCGCCTGGATGCTGCGGAGGGTGTTGCGTCCTGTGCCCGTCGGTGGCTCAGCGGTAGTTGTTGTTCTTCTTCAGGTCGGCGTCGATCGCGTCGGCGGCGGTGTCCAGCGCATCGGCGACCTTGCCGCCGTTGGCGATGTCGGCCAGCGCCTTCTCGAACTCGCCGGACGCGCCGGCATAGCCCGGGGTCGACGCGCGCAGCGTGGCCTGCTTGGCCGACAGCGCGAAGAACACCTCCAGCGGGCCGCCCTTCTTGTAGTTCTGGGTCAGCGCAGCAGCGGCCGGGGTCGACGGGATCAGGCCGATGCCGTCGGAGAACGCGGCCAGGTACTTGTCCTTGAGCGCGAAGGCGATGAAGGCGTTGGCACCCTTGGCGTTCTTGGTGGTGGCCGAGACGCCGAACTGCCAGGACGCGGCACCGATCTTCGAGCCCTTGCCGAAGTCAGGCGCCGGCAGGAAGACCAGGTCGTCGCCGAACTTCTTCAGCGCCGGCAGCGCGGCCCAGTTGCCGTTCCACTGCATCGCGTACTTGCCGTCCAGGAAGCCGGTCTCGCGCTCGGCGCCGTCCTGCGAGGTGCCCGGGGTCAGCTTGCGGGTGAACAGGCTTTGCCACCAGTTGCCGAACTCGACACCGGCCTTGCCGTTGAGCGTGCCGTTGGACTTGGGCGTGGCCGAGTTCAGCAGGTCACCACCGCTGCTCTGCAGGAAGGGGCCGAAGGCGTAGGAGTACCACTCGCCCTTCCAGGCCATGCCCATGTCGATCGGGTACTGGAACTTGCCGCCCTTCTGCAGCGTCACCAGCGCGGCGTCGAACTCGGCCTTGGTCCACGGCTTGTCCAGCGTCGGGATGCGAATGTTGTGCGCTTGCAGGACCGACTTGCGGGCAAAGATCGCGCAGGCCGCGTCCCACAGGCCGACCGAGTAAACCTTGCCGTTCCACTTGCCGATCGTGCCGGGCAGGAACTTGTCGATCGCGCCAGCCGGCAGGGACAGCGGCTGCATGTACTTGGACCAGGCCCAGTTGGGCATGACCGGGCCGTCGACGTCCAGGATGTCGGGCAGCTTGCCGGCGACCGCAGCGGCGACCACCGAGGTGTTGTAGGCCTCCTGCGGGAACTGCTGCAGCTCGACCTTCCATTCCTTCTGGCTGCCGTTGAAGTCGTTGATGATCCCGGTGATCAGCTCCTTCTCCTTCGGGTTGCCGGCGCCGTGGTACCACATCGACAGCGTGGTCTGGGCATGCGCGGTCGTGGCGCCGAGGGCGGCCAGGCCAAGGACGATGAGGCTGCGGCGCAGGGGGGAGGTCAAGGTCATGGGGAGCTCCATGGAAGAGGATGGGGGTCGATCGGTCAGGACGCGAATGACAATGTTGTCATGGCGGATCGGAATGTAGGACCGCTGACCTTGGCATCGAAATTCGGGCAAACCCGGGGGTCGCGCGCGCGCTTCAACATGTGGTTTTTCCTTTGTTGATGGGCATTCCCGCCCATCCGCCAGCTAAAACCCGCCACCCGCCGCGTCAGACCACCTCGGGCACTTGACAGGCCCGACCGCTTCCCGGACGATGAACATGTCTTACGTTGTCATCCATCCCGAGCAGCACCTTCCATGGCCACCATCCACGACGTCGCGCAACTGGCCGGGGTCTCGATCAAGACCGTCTCGCGGGTCGTCAACCGCGAGCCCCGCATCAGCCCGGAGACCTTCGAGAAGGTCCAGCGCGCCATCACCCTGCTGGCCTACGAGCCGCACCGCGGCGCCCGGTTGATGCGTTCGGGCAAGTCCGGGCTGATTGGCTTCATCACCGGCCTGTTCAGCGACATCGAGATCGCCAAGACCCGCGCCGGCCTGTCCGACCTGAACATCTTGCGGGGCGCCCAGATGGCCTGCAGCGCGGCCGGCAAGACGCTGCTGGCCGCCGACATGGGCACCGGCCGGGCGCGAGACCCGGAAGGTGTCGCCCGGCTGCTGAAGACCTTTGCCTCGCACCGCGTCGAGGGCGTGATCTACGCCGCGCCCTACCACCAGCAGGTGCTGCTGCCGCCGCCCAGCGACACGCCGCTGATGCTGGTGAACTGCTACGACCTGGACCGCACGCCCGCCGTCGTGCCCGACGACAGCCTGGGCCAGGCCCGCGTGGTCGACCACCTGGTCGGCCTGGGCCACCGCCGCATCGGCTACATCGGCATCGACGAGAACATGGTCGCCGGCCGGCTGCGCAAGTCGGCCTTTGTCGAGGCCTGCGCCCGCCACGGCCTGGACCCGCAGGACTGCCCCACGGCGGTCGGCTCGGCCTTGCAGGACACGGACCCCTTCATCCCCTTGCGGGCGGCCTTGCAGCAGGTGCTGGGCCGGCCCTTGCGCCCGACCGCCTTGTGCTTTGGCAACGACGTGATGGCGCTGCACGGCATGCGCGAACTCGAAGCGCAGGGCATCCGCGTGCCGCAGGACATGGCCGTCATGGGCTATGACAACGACGAGGTCATCTGCGAGGTCACCCATCCGCGTCTGAGCACCGTCGTGCTGCCCTATTTCGAGATGGGCCAGATCGCGGTCCAGCGCCTGCTGGCCCTGATGGCCGGCGAGACCCCCACCTGCGCCACCGCTGCCGACGCCTGGCACCGCGTCGCGGGCGACGTGGTGATGCGTGATTCCGCCCAGCGCCTTGCCCCGATTTCCGCCGCCCGCCGACAGGCGGCCTGACCGCAGCAGACCGCCGCCCCTCGGCCTGATGCGCCCCCCCTCACTCCCCACGCCCATGCCAGCCGTCCCCGACCACCGCCCTGCCTACCACTTCACCGCCCCGTCGAACTGGATCAACGACCCCAACGGCCTGGCCTTCCACGCTGGCCGCTACCACCTGAACTACCAGTACAACCCGAACGCGTCGAAGTGGGGCGACATCCACTGGGGCCATGCCAGCAGCGCCGATCTGGTGACCTGGCGCGACGAACCGATCAGCCTGGCACCCGTGCCCGGCCATGACGCGGGCGGCTGCTTCTCCGGCAGCTACGCGCTGGTCGACGGCCAGCCGACGATCTACTACACCGGCTACACGGCCGAGCGGCAGGTCCAGTGCGTGGCCACCAGCCCCGACCTGCAGCGCTGGACCCAGCAGCCCGGGCGCACCATCGTCACGCCGCCGGCCGGCGTCGAGGCGCACGACTTCCGCGACCCTTACGTGTTCCGCCACGACGGCCGCTGGTACATGGTGGTCGGCGCCTCGCTGGACCATGAACACGGCCAGGCCCTGCTCTACCGCAGCGACGACGGCGTCACCTGGGAACACCGTGGCGCGCTGTTCACCTCGCCCAGCGACCGCTACGGCCGCATGTGGGAATGCCCGAACTTCTTCCCCATCGGCGACCGGTGGGTGCTGACGGTCTCGCTCTGGCTCGGCCTGGGCGTGCACGCCTTCGTCGGACGCTTCGAGCATGAACGTTTCGTGCCCGAGTGGGACGGCCCGCTCGATGTCGACGCCGGTGCCTTTGCCCACCTGACGATGCACGCACCGGACGGCCGCGCCCTGCAATGGGCCTGGATGAACGAGCAGCGCGACCAGGCCGACATCGACGCCGACGGCTGGGCCGGCGCTATGACCGTGCCGCGTGAGCTGTCCATCGACGCCCATGGCCGCCTGAACCTGCGCCCGGTGGCCGAGATCTCCCAGCTGCGCCGCGACGCTGTCGCCCGCATCGCGACCGAGCGCCAGACCGGCACGCACGCCAGCTTCAGCGGCTCAACGCTGGACATCGAGGCCCGCTGGACCGGGCGCGACCGCGGCAAGGTCGGCCTGAACCTGCTGACCTCGGCCGACGGCCGCGAAACCACCCGCATCGTCTACTGGCAGGACGCGCGGCGCTTGAGCATCGAGCGCGAGCGCAGCTCGCTCAGCCACGCGGTGCGGCGCCAGAACGTGCATGCCCACCTGGCGCTCGCGCCGGACGAGGCGCTGGACCTGCGCGTGCTGCTCGACCACAGCGTGCTGGAGGTCTACGCCAACGACAGGATCTGCCTGAGCACCCGCGTCTACCCGACCCTGCCCGACAGCGTGTCGGCCAGCGCCTTCAGCGACGGCCCGGCCACGCTGGCGCTGCAGGCGTGGACGATGGGCAGCATCTTTGAGGGCGAGCGTCGCGAACTGATGCGGGGTGAATCTCCCGCTGTCCCGTCGATCCCGGAGGCGCCTCTCGGGTGACACTCCCGCCTCGCACCCGGTCGGGTGCCTGGCCAGCCTGGGACGATGAACCTGCCTGACGACCTGCGGACCCGACTGCTCGACGCCCTCGACGGCTGCGGCCTGCTGGTCGCGCTGTTCGACCCGGACGACGTGCTGCGTCACGCCAACGCCACCTACCGCGCCACCTTCCTGCCGGACGTGGCGCTGCCGCTGGCCTTCGGCGACGTGCTGCGCCACGGTCACCGCCACGGCATCGGGGTGCGCATCAGCAGCGGCGACGTCGAGGCCTTCCTGAGCGACATCCTGAGCCGCCGCCGCAGCCTGCCGATCCGTTCGGTCACCACCGATCTGGTCGACGGCCGCTGGATCATGTTCACCGAAACCCTGCGGGACGACGGCTGGATGCTCACCGTCGGCACCGACATCTCCACCCTCAAGCAGACCGAGGCCGACATCTCGCGCCGCCACCAGCAGGCCGTGCTGGCGTCGCAGACCGATGGCCTGACGGGCCTGAGCAACCGCAACCGGGTGCTGCAACTCGCTCAGGCCGCGCTGGACCACGCCACGGCCACCACCACCCCGGTCAGCCTGGCGCTCATCGACCTCGACCACTTCAAGTCGGTCAACGACCAGCACGGCCACCTCGAAGGCGACCGCGTGCTCAGGGCGTTCGCCGAGGTCTGCCGCCACAAGCTGCGCCCGGACGATGCCTTCGGCCGCATGGGCGGCGAGGAATTCCTGCTCGTCATGCGTGGCCTGAGCGCCGCCCGCGGCTACGCCGTCATGCAACGCCTGCGCCGCGACCTGGCCCGCAGCTGGGACGACGCCCGCGAGCCCATCCGCGGCGTCACCTTCTCCTGCGGCATCACCCAGGCACGTCCCGGCGAAACCCTGGACGAGGCCCTGCAACGCGCCGACGAGGCGCTCTACGCCGCCAAGCGGGCGGGTCGGGATCGGTGCGTGAGTGGGGGGTGAGCGGGGGGCAAGCAAGACCCGTCGCAAGCGCTCGAACGGAACGCCTGCGAAGGGATCCGCCCGTGCCCGTGGTCAGATCGCCAGCGCGTTGACCAGGCTGTCGTGCGCGGCCTTGTTCATCCGGATGTGGAACGGCAAGGTGGTGATCCGATCGGCCACCGTGGCACCCGCCGGATTCGACACGTGGTAGCTCCCACCGATGGCCTGACCGTCACGAATCAGTGCACCCGTGTAGACATTGCCGCTGAGTTCGAAATAGATGCGGTATTGCAGCGTTGAACTCAGCGTGGCAGACACCGGCCGGGGCGCCGTGGCGACCCAGATCGGAACCCCGCCAACCGTGCTGATCGCGCCATCCGCGAGCAGGTAGGTCCGACCATCGCTGTTGGAGACCAGTCCGGTCGTCAAGGCGGCATTGAGCGTCGTGGCGGTGCGACAGGGCGTGATGCTGGCGCCGGTGGTCGCCGTCGTGCAATCGAAGGCGTTGTAGCGATCACCCACGTTGCTGGCGCTGAACTTGATGTACGCCGCGCCAGACAGATAGGTCGCCGTCCCGGAGAGCACAGCGGGGTTCGCGAACAAGGAGTTGTGCCATTGCGCCAGATCGGTGGGCGATGTCACCACCGTTCCCGTCAGGTTGACGCGGCTGTAGCCCTGGCGACGCTGGCTGTAGGCGACCGTCACGGCGTCGTCTGCCAAGGTGTCCACCTGGACGTCGTTGCCGACATAGCTCACGCGCAGAGAACCCAATTGACCTGGCACCACGAGGATCTGGCCGTTCTTGAGCACCCGCGTCGGCGTGGGCAACACATTGACCAAGTTGCTTGTGACGTCCGTCGACGCACTTTGCTGAGCGGTCTGAGCACCATTCGACAAGGGCGATGCCGCCAGCAGGAAATGGTCTGACGCCAGGTAGTTCGTGCCGGAAACCTGCGCGCCCGTCAGGTTGAGGTTCCAGCGCATCTGGTAGCTGCGTTGCGTCGATGAGAGGACCAGCGATTCGAAAACCGACTGGTCCGCACTGAGGGTTGTCGGTGTCGGTGTCGGAGCAGGCGTCTGCGTCGACGCACCGCTGTCGCCCCCGCCCCCGCAGGCGCTGAGGGTCAGGGCGGCGAACGTCGTCGCAATGGCTTGCCAATGGCATCGATTCATGGGGTCTCCGGGTAGGTCGTTGGAAGTGCTTGCGCCTGGCGCAAAAAAAACGATAACAACATCCAATGACCGATCGGCCGAACCCGCGGTGTCCGCAGGCTGGCCCCGAGTGGCCACCGATCCACGAACAGGCTCACCGCTCGATCAACACGCTCACCAGCCCATACGGCCCATACGCCACCGCATCGATTGCCTGCCCGCCGTCCACCGGCAGGCCGCGCAGGTCGACCAGGCTGGCGCGCCAGCCTTCGGCCAGTTGCAGGCGGGTGCTGCCACGGCGGCCGAGCGTTTCGTTCAGGCGCAGGACCCAGCGGCCGGGGGACAGCGGTTGGGCCCAGACCGGTTGCAAGGTCTCGCCACCGTCGAGGCCGAGCAGACCGGCGGCTGCCGTGCTGCCGTTGGCCACCGGCAGGGGCGGCGTGTCGATCAGGTCGGCCCAGGCGGCGGCCTGGTCGTTGCGCGGGGCGTCGGCGCGGTGCAGGCCGATGGCGAGTTCGATCTCGTGTGCGCCCAGGTCCGAATACGACGCGCCGGGGTCGCGCCGCATGGCCTGCGGATGCGAGATCGGCGTGCCGCCCATCACCGCGTCGCTGCAGGTCACGGCCGCGCTGCGCACCAGGCTCAGGCCCAGCGTGCCGTCGCGGCAGGTCCAGCCGAACTTGGCCTGGCTGACGACGAACAGGCCTTCGTGTTCGGTCTCGTCGGCCACCGCCGCCCAGCGGCTGGCGGGCACTTCCCACTTGGCCTCGTCGGCCTGTTCGCCTGGCACCTGGCTGCGCAGCACGCTGCCGAAGGGCGCGGCATAGCGGGCCTGGCGGCCGGCGTAGGCGGTCGGGAAGACCAGCTTGAGCAGGCGCTCGGGCCGGCGCCAGTCCAGTTCGATGCGCAGGCGCAGCGCGCTGGCGCCGGCCTCGAGCGTGTAGTGCAGCGTCGCCTCGCCGTCCTCGCCGAGCGAGCGAGCGCAGCTCAGCGTGGCCGCGCCGGCGTTGTCTTGGGTCAGCGTGATGCGGGCATCGCCGGTCACCGCCTCGCCCAGCGACAGGGTCTGGCGGTCGATGTCCCAGGCCTCGAACAGATGGGGCTGGTCGGGGTAGGCGATCAGCTCGCACAGCGGCGCGCGCAAGGCCAGATCGACGCCGTCGACGCGCAGCGCGGCGATGCGGCCGGCGCGGTCGAAGCGGGCGATGACGCGGCCGTTGTCGAGCGTGGCCATGGCATCCAGACGGGCGACGACCGGTGCCAGCGGCGTGCGCGGCAGGTCGGCCAGCGTCGCGGCGGCCAAGGGCGGCAAGGTGACGGCGTCTGTGCCGATCCGATGCTGGCGTGCGCGCGGCAAGGGGTTGAACAGCGCAGCGGCCCGGTCGGCGCCGACAGGCTCATGCGATGAGCCAGCCAGCTCGGTCTGCGCCGCCACGCCGGCCTGTTGCGTGATCGCGGCGAGTTCGGCCCGCGCCTCGACATAGACCTCGTGGATCGAGCTGCCCGGGATGTAGTCATGGAACTGGGCGAACACGACGCGCCGCCAGACCGCCTCGTCGATCGGGCCGGCGCCCGTCGCGCAGCGCACCGCCTCGTGGACCTGCAGCGCACGTTCGGCCTGGCGCAGACCCAGCTTGACGGCGGCATGGGTCGTGTAGGTGCCGCGGTGGTATTCGAGGTAGAGCTCGCCCTGGTAGGTCGGCAGCTGGGCGCGGCGTGCCTGGAGGCGGTCGAAGAACGGTTCGATGTTGCCCCAGCGGGCGCGCGGCAGGCCGGCCAGATCGGCGTAGCGGCGGGCCCGTTCGAGCATCGCCTCGGTGGTGCCGCCGCCGCCGTCGCCGTAGCCGGTGGGCGCGAGGAACTCGTCGTGCACATCGCTCTGGCGGTGCTCGCGGGCGTTGGTGTCGAGGTGGGTCGCCTCGGCGGTCTGGTTGTATCCGAGCTTGCAGCCCAGGTGGGTGACGACCTCCGAGCCGTCGTGGCCGCGCCAGACGAAGCTGGTGTGCGGGAAGGCCGAGATGGCGCTCCAGGACAGCTTGGTCGTGTAGAAGTAGTCGACGCCGCACTGCTTCATGATCTGCGGCAGGCAGGGCGTGTAGCCGAACACGTCGGGCAGCCAGAGCACCCGCGCCGGGCTGCCGCGCAGGGCCTCGAAGCGGCGTTGGCCGATCAGGAAGCTGCGCGCCAGCGCCTCGCCGCAGGCCAGCACGGTGTCGGACTCGACCTCGGTCGCGCCGGTGGCATCCCACTGGCCGCTGGCCAGGCGCTCGCGCACGGCGGCCATGATCTCGGGCGAGCGGCGTTCGACCGCCTCGTAGCTGGCCGGCTGGCTGTAGCCGAAGCGGAACTCGGGGTAGCGCGCCATCAGCCGGTTGGCGATGGCGAAGGTGCGCACCGCCTTGAACTCGCCCACCACCTCCGGCCAGAGCCAGACCAGATCCAGGTGGGCATGGCCGGTCAGCACCGCGTTCAGGGCGGTCGGACCGGCCTTCAGGCCGGCATAGGCCTGCGCGGCCCGCGCCCGGCCGGCGTCGACGCCGTCGGCCTGATAGGCGTCGATGACGGCGTCGATCTCGCGCAGCAGGCGGCGCAGCAGCGGGTCGATCGGGCCCAGCACCGGCCGGGTGCCGAAGCCCTGGAAGTTCTGCGCGCCGTCGGCGCCGTATTCACGCCGCAGCAGCAGGCGCATCAGGTCGTCGAGGGCGGCCAGGTCGTGGAACAGCGCCCAGGTCGCGTCGTCGCGTTGCAGCAGGCGCGCGCCCGCGAGCCTGGAGCCGGCCGCGTCCAGTCCGGTCGCACCCTCGATCCAGATGCCGGTCTGGCAGGCCACGGCCTCGATCCAGACCTCGTGCGGCCCGGCCGGCAAGGGCGCGTGGTGATGCACCGGGTCGAAGCCGTAGTAGGGCAGACCGTCCACGTAGAGCGTTGCCTCGGCCTGGTCGTCCCAGGCCAGGTAGAGGTCATCACGGGCCTGCGCGGCCGCGTCCAGCGTCAGGCGGAACCAGCGCTGGTCCCACAGGCGACCCCAGTGTTCGGGCAGGGTGGTGACCGGCGCCAGCGCCTCATGCCGGGCCTGCGCCCACGGCCGGTGTTCGGCTTGCGCCTGGCTGGCCTCGATCGTCACCGTGCCAGCTGGCCGCCAGATGCGATCCCTCAGGCGTGCGAGGACGGCGTGGGCACGGGCGGGGACCAGTTGCAGCAGCGGGGAAGACGGGAGCATCGGACGGACCTGCGGAGGTGGAGCCAAGAATGGTCCGCAGTTGACACGAGCGCCCGCTGCCGCAAGGGCCGGGAAGACCCGAGGGCTTGGCAACGTGGGGAGGTGAACAGGACGTGGCCGCCCGATCAAGCCGTCCCTGCCGTCCGGGCACTGACCTGGAAGACCATGAACTCCGCCGGCCGGATCGGCGCCACCCCGATCAGGCAGACCAGCCGACCCGCGTCGAGGTCGGCCTGGGTCATCGTGCTGCGGTCGCAGCGCACAAAGAAGGCTTGCTCGGCCTGCAGGCCCTGCAACATGCCCTGGCGCCAGACGGTCAGCAGGAAGTCTTCCAGCGCTCCGCGGACCCTGGACCAGAGCGCGTCGCCGTGGGTCTCGAACACGGTCCAGCCGATGCTGGCCTCGATCGAGCGCTGCAGCCAGCCGATGCTGCGCACGACGCTGAGATAGCGGTCCTGCGGGTCTGAGGCGAGCGTGCGGGCGCCCCAGACCTGGCGGCCGCGTATGCCCAGGTCGCGCAAGGTGTTGACGCCGGCGGCGTTGAGCCGCTCCAGCTCGGCCTTGGACAAGGTCAGCGCCAGACCCGTGACGCTGCCGGGCAGCGCGCCGGCCGGGGATTTCCAGACGCCGCTGGCTGCGTCGACCCGGGCGATCAGGCCGGCAACAAATCCGGACGGCGGCAGGCGCAGTGCCTGGCCGGTCCTGGGGTCGGCCACCTGCACCCAGGGGTGGTAGAGCGCCGCACAGCGGGCATCGAAGCGGGCCCGCAGTGCCTGCACCTCGGCCGTCGACGCAGCCGGCGCGGCGTCCAGCAGCGCGACGCGGAAGCGGTGCCGCTGGGCATGCGCCACCAGCAGGTCGAGCACGGCCGGCGCGTCGGCGGGCATCGGCGCAGACGGCTCGCCCGAGACCGGCGCGGTGCAGCCGGGCGCGGCCACCAGCGTGAGGTCCTCGATCGCGTCCAGGCTGGCGATGCCGGCCGGGCCGGCGAATTCGGCCAGTCCCGGGCGCAGGCCGTCGTGGCCGCCGGTCAACGCGAGGTCCACCACCACGCCACTGGCCCAGTGGGCGGCATCCGCCAGATCAACGCCCAGCGGCGCCGCCAGCTCCCGCAGCAGCGCCTGGGCATCGGGACGGCCATGCCAGCCGATGACGACCGGCAGGGCATCGGCCGCCGGCCGCGCACCGGCGGGCTCGAACAGCCAGCGCCTGCCATCGGCCGGCGCGGCGGCGGGGTCCACGCCCAGGTCGGTCCAGTGGCCCAGGACCTGACCGTCCGCAGCGGTCACGAGCAGGTCGGCGCGGGTCTGCGCCCACGCTGCGGGCAGGACCTGGCCGTCGGGCTGGCGCAGGCCGTTGCGCAGCGTCAAGCGCACGCCGAGGTTGCCGCTGCGGCCGGGATGTTGGGCGCGCCAGGTCACGCCGCCCCAGACCTGTCGGGCGATGCCATCGGGCGAGGCACCGGCCGCCGTGGCCGCCGGGTCAGGCCGGAAGACCCGGGCGATGTGCAGGCGCCGGCCACCGTCGGCGAAGAACGCTCGCGCCGCGTGCCAGAGGTGATGGGGCATCACCTGCCCGCCGAAGTCCAGCGGCCGGCCGTCGCCGTGCAGGCGCTCGAACTCGCCCAGACTGGTCAGCGCCACCGGCACCCCGCCGAGCGGACCGCCATGTGTCGGACCGCCATGTGTCGGACCGACAAAGCCAGCGACCGTGCTGGGCACGCCCACGATGGCCGGCGTCCGGTTCGCGATCTCCTCGATGAAGACGCCGGGGGCGAGGAAGGACGTGCCGGGCTTGCCGGCGGCAACGGGAACGCGGGTGGGCATGGGCGATCTCCTGGGCGCCGGGACAGGCGCGTGGCGATCTTGCCCGCGTCGGCCCGCAGGTCGCCCGCGAGCGGTCTTGACGTCGTCCACAAGCTGCACACCGTCACGTTCGCCGCCGTCTTGACGGTGCTTGCACGAGGATCCGGACGATTTTGTCGCTTGGGTTTATACGATCAGCGGATGCGTACCCGCCCCGCCATCACCCTCGACGTCCTCCCCGCCAGCTATGGCGACGCGCTGCTGCTGCGCTGCCCGGTCGGGCGGGGCACCTGGACGATGCTGATGGACACCGGGCCGGACGAGACCTGGCCGGCCTTGCGGCGGCGCTTGCTGCTGTTGCCGAAGCGGCGCGACGGCACGCGCTGGATCGACCTGCTGGTGATCAGCCACATCGACCACGACCACATCGGCAGCGTCGCGAAGATGCTGGACGACCGTGAGCTGGCGCTCACCTTCGGCGACGTCTGGTTCAACGCCCCGCCCAACCTGCCCCGGCCGCGCAGCGCCGTCGAAGGTGCTGCGCTGGCCAGGCTGCTGGGTTCAGGGCGACCGGGACTGCCGTGGAACCGGGCCTGGTCCGGCCAGCCGGTGGTGACGCCGGCCATCGGCGGCGGCGTGCAGATGGGCGGCAAGGGCTTGCCGACGCTGACCGTGCTGTCACCGTCACCGGACCGCCTGACGCGCCTGTGGCCGGCCTGGGCGACCGAACTGGCCAAGGTCGCCCGACGCGAGGCCGAGGCCGCCGCAAAAGCAGGTCCGCCCGCGCCGGACGCCGCCCTGCCGCAAGACCTGGCGACGCTGGCCGCGCGCCGCAGCGCCAACGACGCCTCGCTGCCCAACGGGTCGAGCATCGCCTTCCTGCTCGAACACCGCGGCGCCTCGGTACTGCTGGCCGCCGACGCCGTGCCGGGCACGCTCGAGCCCGCGCTGCGGGCCTTGCTGGATCGGCGCGGCGTGGCGCGTCTGGCGGTCGATGCCGTCAAGCTCAGCCACCACGCCAGCCGCGCCAACGTGACGGCCGCGCTGCTGGCGATGCTCGACAGCCCGAACGCCATCGTCAGCACCGACAACAAGCAGTTCCGCCACCCCGACGACGAAGCGCTGGCCCGTGTCATCACCGCCCGCAGCGGCCAGCCGCTGACGCTCTGGTTCAACCACGACACGCCGCGCAACCGCCGCTGGGACGCCGCAGACCTGAAGGCGGCGCACGGGCACCGGACGGTCTATCCGGCGGGGCCGGGGGTGGGCGTGACCGTGAGCCTGGCGGGCCGGTGAGACAGGCTGGGCAAAGACAAGGCGTGCCTGAGCGACGCGCCCCCGCTCAATCCCCCAGATCCACCAACCCCGCCAGCGCGACGCCCTCCAGCCACGACGGCCGCTCATGGTCGGCCACGACCCAGCAGCGCTCGCGGGATTCGGCGGCTTCGGCCAGCAGTTCCGAGACGATGCGGCAGGAGCGGGCGTCCAGCGCCGCATAGGGCTGGTCCAGCAGGGTCAGCGGGGCGCCGGCCAGGGCTGCGGCAACCAGGCCAACCTTGCGGCGGCTGCCGGTGGAGAGCATGAACATCGGCTTGTCGATGTGAGGGGCGAGGCCGAAGGCGTCGATCAGCGGGGCGGCCTGCCGCAGGTCGACACCGGCCAGCTGCGCCGCGAGCCAGTCGCGCGCCACCTGGGCGTCGCAGGCCTGGTCGGACGGTTGCGGCAGGCAGACACGTCCGGCCGGGCGGACCAGCGTGCCGGTGCTCGGCTGCAGCTCGCCAGCCAGCAGGCGCAGCAGCGTGGTCTTGCCCCGGCCTTCGCCGCCGCGAACCAGCGTCAGGCCGGGCCGCAGCGTGAAACCCAGGCCAGAGAACACAGGCCGGGACGGCGCATCCGGATGGGCCCAGCCCAGTGCGCGGGCCTGGATCACAGCGGCCCCATGACGAGGTTGCGGCCGGCGGCCTTGGCGGCGTAGAGGGCCTTGTCGGCGCGCTTGAGCAGGTCGCCGATGTCCTCGATCGTGTCATCCATGGTCGCCACGCCGATGCTGACCGTGTAGCGCAGCGGCAGGCCGTCGACGGCCACCTCGGCATCGGCGACGGCCTGGCGCAGGCGTTCGGCCACGCCCAGCGCCGGGCCCAGCGCGGTCGACGGCAGGAGCACGGCGAATTCCTCGCCGCCGATGCGCGCGGCCACGTCGACCTGGCGAAAGGTCAGGCTCAGCAAGACGGCGAGGTGGCGCAGCACGGCGTCCCCGGCGGCATGGCCGTGGCGGTCATTGATGCGCTTGAAGCGGTCGGCATCGATCATCAACAGCGACAGCGGCCGGGGCGCGCGGCGCCAGCGCAGCAGTTCCAGCTCGGCGGCGTCGAAGAAGGTGCGGCGGTTGGCGATGCCGGTCAGGTGGTCGCAGGCGCTCTCGCGCCGGTGGGCCTCCAGGGATGCGCGCTGATCGCTGATGTCGCGGATCACCAGGGTGTAGCGCGCCACCGGGGCGGGGTCACCGCCGGGCACTGGATCGGCATCGGCCTCGGCATCGGCCCCGTGCAGCCGCAGCGGGACCAGGAGCACGCTGCCCCAGTACCGCGAGCCGTCATCGCGCTGCAGCCAGCCTTCGTCCAGGCTCCAGCCGTTCAGGTCGGCCTCGCGCAGGCGGTCGAGCACCCGCTCCTCGGTGATCGCGCCGTCGGCATAGAGCAGCGCCAGCGGACGGCCGATCACGGTGTCCCGGCCATGGCCCAGGCCCTTGCCCGTCGTCGGTTCGCCGTCCCAGTCGACCACCACACCACGCTCGTCGATGCCACCGAGCGCCCGGCCGCGTGTGCCCGGGTGGATGGCGTGGGACCAGGCCTCGTTGCGCTGCAGCTGGCGCTCGCGGCGGACCTGGGCGCTGATGTCCTTGAGCGTCGCGACCAGCCTGCCTTGGCTGATCTTCTTGATCGCCAGCGTCAGGATCTGGGACTGCGGACGGCGCGGCGGGTCGGCCTCGATCTCGATGCGCAGGCCGTCGCAGACCATGCCGTCGGGCGACTGGCGGGTCAGCGCCTGGGCACGCAGGCTGGGCAACAGGCCGTCGAGCAGGGCATAGAAATTGTCCAGCCGGGCGCCGTCGGACAAGGGCAGCAGCAGCTGCGCAGCCATCGAGTTGATCAGCGCGATGCGGCCGTCCTCGTCGAACTGGACCAGACCGACCGGCACGGCATAGAGCAGTTCCAGCAGGGCGGCGTCGCCAGGCTCGGGCAATGGGTTCATCGTGGCAAGACCGGCGCTGCGGCCGCCTCAGGCCAGGCGTCGGATGACCACGTAGCGACAGGCCGGGCCCGGCGCGCCAACGGGTGCCAGCAAGCGCAACTGGACCGGCACCGGGCGGACCTTCCAGGTCAGCACATAGTCCATCACCACGTCCAACGGCGTGTCACCTTGGACGGTGTCCTCGAAGCGCTGGGCCACCAGGTAGTTGTTCATGCATTGCGCCACCACGGTGAACAGCGGCTGGCCCAGCACCCGCGCCGGGTCCAGACCGGTGGCGCGGCTCTCCCAGGCGTTGTAGCGACGGATCACGCCGTCGGCGTCGAAGCCGATGACCCCAAAACCGAGCTGGTCAAGGGCGGCTTCGTCGAGCGCTTCCAGCCGGGCATGCAGGCCGTCGGCGTCGAAGCCCATGTCGGGGATGGACACGGAAACAGGGTCAGGTCGCTGGGTCATGGTGTTCAGACAAGGCCAGCGCGGATTCTCTACGCAGGAAACCCGAGCGAAGCCTCTGACTTGGACCGAAAAGCCCCGCTGATCGGGGTTGTGTCCGGATGCAAGGACATGCACGCCACCGCCGTCGACAGGCATAGGATGGTTTTTCGTGCTTGGGTTAGAGGTGTCCCATGGCCAATCTCGCACTGCTGGACTTGGTTCGTCCCTATTTGTTGCGGGGCGAGAACCTGGGGGCGCAGCATGCCGCCCTGTCGGTGTTGCGGGTGGTCAGCGTCACGTGTGCCGATGACGACTTCGGCGCCGTGCTGCGTGGGCGCTGCGAGTTCAACGGCCGCCTGAGCATCGACCCGAGCGCCGGTGGCCTGCGCATCCAGGCGGGCGTCGACGAGGCCGCGCCGGCCCACGACCCGAGCCGGCGCACGCCGGTTTTCGACATCCGCGAAACCCGGGTCGACTTCGAGCTGTTCGTGCCACGCGCCGGCTCGGCCCTGATCGCGCAGGGTGCCGGCACGGTCACCGCCAGCGGCTTCGTGCCCACCCGCGCGGTGCTGGACGCGTGGGACACGCTGCCGCTGGACCCGGCGCCGAGCGACTACCCGTCGACCGGCTGGACGCTGGACCTGATCCTGGCTGCGCCCACGCTGCGCCCGCCCTTCCTGCACCCGGCCAAGCTCAACGCCCTGGGCCTGCTGGAGCCCGACAGCGCCTTCCAGGATGTCGCCCTGACGCTGCCCAAGCTGCGCTTTCGGCTCAGCCACGGCAACGCGGTCGGCGCGCAGCTGCGCTTCGAGCTGGTCTCGGCCGGCGCGACGACGCTGGACGATCCGGCCGACATCGGCGTGGCCGAGCTGATCGCCATGAACCCGCCCTACGCATTCGTCGGTGGCGAACGTGACCGGGTCTTCGGCATCGGCTTTCGCAGCGCGACGCTGGACCTGTCGTCGGAATCGACCCCGCCGGCCATCCTGGCCAAGGCCGGCGTCGGCGAGGACTGGACCGGGCTTTACCTGCCCGAGGTGCGTGTGTTCTTCTCGCCCAACGGCGCGCGCGACTTCGCCTTCGAGGCCGGCGCACGGGAACTGCTGATCGGCTTTGGCGAACAGGACGGCTTCTGGGGCGACTTCGAGGCCATGCTGGTCAACCAGGGCTCGGGCGAGCTGGCGGTGACGGTGCGCTTCGTCGACGAGCAGGGCCGCGCCCACGGCATCGAGCGCACCGGCAGCAGCGGCACACCGCAGGCCTCGACCACCTTGGCCCGCGCCCGCCTGCCGGCCCGCACCCGCATGGTCATCGACGTGCGCGGCGGACGGGCGCCCTACACCCGCCGGGCCCGCATCGGCAGCGCCGCCGAGGCGGCTGGCATGGCCTTTGTGGTCGACCTGTCGACGACGCCGCAGCAGGAGATCCGGGTGAGCGTCAGCGACGGCACCGCCGGCACGCCGCTGACGGCCACGCTGGTGATCCAGGCCGAACGCCGCAGCGCCACGCCGACCTTGCCGGCACCGGGCGACACACCCGCGCCGTCGCTGGTCGCCACCCTGAGCGCACCGGCCGACACGCCGGTCATCGTGCTGGTCAGCCAGACCGACACCGAGGTGGTGCTGGCCACCGAGCCACGTGATCCCACGCTGCTGTGGGCCGTCGACGGCGGCGCCTGGAGCGCCGCGCAACCGGCGCTGACGGTCACGCTCGGGCCCGGCCAGACCCGTCAGGTGCAGGCACGTCGGCCGGGCACGACGGCGCCGGGCACGCTCGATGTCTTCTTCTATTACGACGAGCCCGAACCGGTGCCGGATGCCGGCGAGACCGGCGCGCTGCGCGGCCATGCCGGCGTGGGCGACAACCTCTCGACGGTGCGCGCGGTCAGCGAGACCGAACGCCGCCGCCGGCCCGGCCACCAGTCGCCGACCACGGCCCATGCCCGCTGGTTCGACCTGGCCGGCAACGGCGCGGCCATCGGCATCCGCGGCCATGCCAGCTACGAGAGCGACCCGGGCCGCTCGACCTACAACTACCGGCTGGCGCGGCGTCGCGCCATCGCCACGCGCGAGGCCATCGCTGCGGCCTTCCCGAGCCGCCACTTCAACTTCTCGGACCTCAAGCCGGCCGACGCCGCCGCGACGGCCACGCAGGTCAGCACCTGGGTGGCCGACTCCGGCTGGGCCAGCCACGGCAGTGACCGCGAGGGCTGGTGGAAGGCCGAGGTGATCCTGCCGCCTGGCCTGTCCAGCGCCGCCGACGACGCCAGCGGCACGGTGCAGCGGCCGGCCGCGCCGCCGCCACCGCCCACCGAGCCCGAGGTGGTCGACCCGCCGGTGGCCGAGCCGCAGACGCCCGACTGGTTCCGCTCGGCCAAGCTCAAGCTGCGGGTGGTGCGCAGCCAGCTGATCGCCGGCGAGATCGAGGCCGAGGTCGACATCCAGACAGCCACCGAGAGCCAGCTCTCGCGCAGCGGCCAGCTCGGCGGCAACCCGCCGCCGGACGTGCACACGCTGGAGAACGGCACGCCGGTCGGGGCCGACAACCCGGCCGATGGCATCACCCGGCTGCGCGTGCTGTGCCAGTCCGACCCGGGCACCGGCCGGGTCACGACGCTGCTGTCGGTCGGCGCCGACCCGGCCGACAAGGACGGCCTGTTCTACGCCGGCTGGATCCCCGGCCAGCCCATGCCCGCCAGCAAGGACCTGCCGCTGACGCTGCTGGGGTCCTACCTGAGCTTCTGGCCGCTGCTGGTCGAGGCGGCCAACGGCGGTCGGGGCGAGACGGTCGACGCGACCCTGGGCGTGGCCGCCCTGGTGGTGCCGGGCGTGATCGCGGCGCTGCCGTGGTTCCAGGTCGAGCGTGTGATCGTCTACGGCGCCGAGTACCAGCAGAAGAACCGGGGCGAGGAATTCGAGGGCCAGCTGCTGTTCGACATCGGCATCGACTGGTCGGTCAACATCCTCGACGGCCTGATCGTGGTGCCGCGCGACCACCCGCTGGCGATCCGCTACAAGGCCATCGGCCTGCGCCTGGGCAACACCGCCGAGAGCGGCGCGCCGCAGTTCGTCTTCAAGCCGATCTTCGACAGCGCCCGCGGCTATTCGATCGACATCGCCAGCGGCGGCGCACTGCGCATCGGCGAGCCGCTGGGCCAGATCCTGCGGGTGCTCGGTGCGCGGCTGTCGCGCAGCAACCCGCTGACCTTCGAGATCGACATCGGCCTGGGCGTCGACCTGGGCGTGATCTCGGTCGAACGCGCCAGCGTGCGGGCCTATCTGGACGAGCCACGGCCACCCGAGCTGACGGCGCTGCAGGCCGGCGTCGACATCCCCGGCGCGCTGGTGGGCACCGGCTACCTGGAGATCCGCTCGGGCACCGATGCGGGCGGCAACCCGGTGTCGATCATTGCCGGCCAGCTGGACCTGACGCTGCGTCCGCTGTCGGTGCGGGTGGCCGCCGCCGTCGCGGTGGCAACCATCACCGAAGGGACGCGGGTGGCCACCGGCGTCTATGTCGGCCTGAACGTGGTGCTGCCGGTCGGACTGCCGCTGGGCAGTTCGGGGCTCGGCATCTTCGGCTTCCGCGGCATCTTCGGCATGCACTTCGAGCGCAACAGCAGCATCGGCGCGGGCACCGGCGTGCCGGCGCTGGCCTGGCTGCAGGCGGCCGGCGGCCAGCCCCATCTGCTGACCCACGGCGGCGTCGACCTGTGGAAGCCGCGCATCGACCGCTGGTCCTTCGGCCTGGGCATGCTGATCGGCACGATGGAGGGCGGCGTCCTGATGAACCTGGACGGCACGCTGATCCTGGAACTGCCCGGCCCGCGCGTGCTGATCATGATGAACGCGCGCATCGTCTCGCCGCCGCCGTCGATGGACGGCCTGGGCATGAGCGGCGGCATCCTGGCGGTCATCGAGATCACGCCGGAACACTTCCTGATCGGCATTCTGATCTCATGGGAGGTCGAGGACCTGATCAAGATCGTCATCCCGGTCGAGGCGGTCTTCCCCTTCTCGCCCCATCTGCACAAGTGGCACATCTACCTCGGCGCCCGGCCCGACATCGCCCGGCCGGTCGAGGTCGACGTGCTGGGCATCGTGCGTGGCACCGGCTACCTGATGTTCAAGGGCGACGGCCTGCCCGCCTACACGGTGCTGGGCGCGACGCTGCCGGCCATCAAGGGCTTCGGCATCGGCCTGGGCGTGGCGGCGTCCTTCACCTGGGGCGACGTCGACGCCGGGCTCTACCTGCGCATCGGCGGGGGCATGGACGCGGTGATCGGCTTCGACCCCTTCATCCTCGCCGGCACGGTCTACGTCAGCGGCGAGCTGCGCCTGTTCATCGTCTCGATCGGCGCCTATGCGCAGCTGACCGCCAAGGTCAACGAGGAGGACGACGGCCACCTCGCGCTGTGGGTCCATGGCGAGGCCTGCGGCAAGGTCAGCTTCCTGTTCTTCGACATCGAAGGCTGCGTCGAGATCACGCTGTCGGGGCCGGAGAAGTCCTCGCCGATGCCCACGCTGGTCGAGAAGCTGTCGCTCAAGAGCCGCTCGCCGGCCCTGCTGGCGGGCACCGGCGTGGACCGCGGCCTGGACGTCAGCCTGGGCGACGCGCTGGCACGTGCCAGCCTGCCCACGCGCGAGGAACTCGCCGGCATCGTCGTGCCGATCGATGCGGTGCCGGTGGTCTCGATGACGCTGACACCGGACGTCGCGCCGGGCCTCGCCATCACCGGCCTGGGCACCAGCCTGAACGCGCCGGCCGGCCTCTTGCCCGACCCGGGCGGTGGCAGCGGCCTGTCCGAACGCGGTGGCGAGAAGTACCAGTACCGCATCACGGCGGTCGCCCTCGAACGCATCGACCCGGTCAGCGGTGGCGTGCTCAGCCCGGCGGTGGACGGCAGCAGCGCCCCGGCGCTGTGGTGGACGCTGCGCGACGCCACCGAGGCCAATGCCAACGCCCAGCTCGCGCTGCTGACCTGGGAGCCCACGCCGGCCACCAAGGCGATCGAAAAAACCGAGCGCCTGACCGAGACCATCCGCGAGCGCTGGGGCCGCGTCTGCGAGCCCGCCGCCCCGGCGGCCGAGGTGCTGTGGACCTTCCGCTGGGAACCGTATGGCCCGTCGGCCAGCGGCTGGGACCTCGAAGGCGTGGCCTGGCCCGACCCGCCCGGCACGCGCCGCAGCGGCCGGCCCGACACCGGTCTGCACGTCAGCGAACGCTGGCGTTCCGGGGATGCGACGCTGGACATGCAGCGCGGCATCGTCCCGGCCCTGGTCATCGGTGGCCTGGTGGCGTGCTGGCATGGGCCGGCGGACGGCGGCGGCACGACGGTGCCGGGGACCGGCGTGGGCGCCACCGTCGGCCCGACCCTGTCGACCGGTGTGCGTCAGCTGGTCCGACCGCTGATCCGCCCGCAGGAGCAGGACGCCCCGCGCCTGCTGGTGGGCGGCCTCGGCCCGGTCACGACCGAGCCGACCGCCGGAGGGGGTCAGGTGCTGGCGGCCGACGATCCGGTGGCGACCCGTTTCATGCGCCGGCCCGAGGCCCTGCCGCTGCGCATCAGCCCGGCGCTGCATGCCAAGGTGGCGGCAACGCTGGCGCTCGAGCAGGCGGCCCGGGTCGATCCGGTCACGAACCTGCTCGACCGCGCCGACGGCCTGGACGCCGCCCGCCTGATCGCGCTGGCCCGCACGCTGGGGAACGTTTCCGGCGATGCCGGACGCACCGACCCGCCAGCGCCCGCCCCGGCGCAGGACGGCAACAGCCGCGCGGCCACCACCGGATCGACCGGCGCGCGCTGCGAGGTCCGCGTGCTGCAGGCACCGATGCTGGACGACGGCCGGCCGGTGGCGATCGGCAACCCGGCGCTGGCCGAGACCATCGCCCGCCAACTGAAGCAGCGCGGCGTGACACACGGCCAGCTCGATGACGTGGTGGTGGTCCACAGCGGTGCCTTCGTGCGTGGCCATTTGCTGCTGTTCGCCGACCGCGAACGCACGACCGACCAGACGCTGATCGTGCGGCTGCTCGACGCCCAGGGCGTGGAGCTGTCGCGCGAGGTGGTCGACCCCAACGACCGCGTGCCGCCCAAGCTGTTGCCGGCGCGCTGGACCCAGGCCGACGGGCCGTGGATCGACGACATCGCCGAGCTGCTGCGCTGGGGCATGCAGCGCAAGCTGATGGCGGTGCTGCTCAACCTCGGCAAGGACAACCGCAGCGAGCGCGCCGACCGCATCGAGATCGGCACCCTGCGGCGCGAGGGCCAGAACCCGCCTCAAGACCTGCCCAAGAACCTGGAACCGGCCTACTTCGTCGGCGCGTTCTCGGCCTTGCGCGGTGGCGAGGTCGGCCGGCAGGACTGGGACGACCGCCAGATCACGCACGACCAGGCGGTCATCACCCAGGCGGTTGGCCCGGCCAGCAGCGACTGCGCCCTGCTGTTCGCCGACGCGACCTACCGGCTGCGGGTGGTCTGGGAAGGCGTGCGCCCGAGCGATGCCAAGACGGCGGCGGCCACGCAGGACTTCTGGTTCCGCACCGACCGCATCGGCCGGGCCGACGGCGATCCGCTCAAGCCCGTGTTCGAGCAGACCGAGCCGCTGCCGGTGCGGCTCGATCCGTGGATGCTGGTGACGCTGCCGGCCGACCAGGAGGCGCAGGCCTTCTACGAGGAAGCGCCACGGCTGGTCTTCAACACCCACGACGTCGACCGCCTGTTCGCGGCCTACGGCCATGAGCTGCGGGTGCGCTTCCAGGCCGCCAGCTCGCGCCACCCGGTCGCGCGGCCGGGTGTGCCGCATCCGCTGCCGATCACCGCGCCCTTCCTGGCGCCGGTCAAGGCCACCATCCTGTCGCCCTGGGAAGAGGCCGCCACCGAGGTGCTGGCCAGCGATGCGCCGTGCGTGCCGGTCGACGAGGACCGCATCCGCCACAGCGTCATCGACATCCCGATCCCGCTGGAGCCCTACACCGACTACATCCTCGATGTCGAACTGCTGCCGACCGGCGCGGCGGCCGATGCGCGCGGGCCGAGCATCTACCGCCGCCACTTCTCGACCGGCGGCTACGCCACCCGCGCCGGCCTGGCCGGCTCGATCCAGGGCGTGCAGCCCACCGCGCGCGCTTGCGCGGTGGGGGCCTTCGCCGGACTGCCGGCGCTGTTTGCCGGCCGGGTGCCCGAAGGTGCCGAGATCGACGAGCAACTGCGCGCCAAGGGCATCGAGCCGCTGGGCCTGCCGACGCAGCCGCGCATCGTCGTGTTCTGGTCGCAGGCCGGCAGCAGCCCGCCGCAGCCCGAGGCGGTGCTGATCGACGCCACCGAGCCGCTCTGGCGCACACGCCCCTACCCGGCCAAGGTGACCGACAGCAGCGGCCCGGTCGACGCAAGCCGCTGGGTCCTGCAGGACACCGAATGGCTGCAGCTGCAAGACGCCAGCGCGGCCGGCGTGCTGGCGGTCGACGGCATCGTCAAGGCACCGGGCCTGCAGCGCGCGCTGGTCGTGCTGGCACCGCACGGTCGCGGCCGGCAGTTGCGGCTGGACCTGGTGGCGATCGGCTTCCCAGGCCTGCCCTTCCTGGGCGCGGCCGAACAGCGCACCACCGTGCTCGACCTGCGGCTGGCCCGCGCCCCGTGGGAGGAGGACTGACACCATGGCCCACCGCATCGTCGACCCCACCCGGCTGCTGCTGACCGGCGGCCTGATCGACTGGACCGCCGTGTTCCGCCGTCAGGCCGCCAACAAGCTCAAGGCCCGCAGCCCGAAAGACATCGCCGCCGAGCGCCAGCTCAAGGGCACCCGGCTGGTCCAGCTGCGCTGGCTGACGGCCGAAGGCGTGGGCCTGCCCACCGAGCCCTTCCAGGTCTGGCGTCGGCCGTCCTTGCCCTTCGAGGGCGAGAAGCCCTTCGACCCGCCGTCGACCACCTTTTTCGGCATGACGCTGCGGGTGTTCGATGCGCCGCGCCTGACGGTGCGCTTCCAGATGAGCACCACCAACCCGGCCGGCGGCAGCGTGATCGCCTTCTCGGGCGCGCCGCTGGGCTCGGGCATCGTCGGCTCGCAGGTGCTGAACGCGGCGGGTTCGGCGACCGCGCGCCTGGCCGCGCCGCAGATCAGCTGTCTGCTGTGCAGCCCCGGCGTGACGGTCAGCGGCCTGGCGGGTGTCGCCGACGGCATCCAGGACGACGGCCACTGGCAGCTCGTCGAGGTGGTGGGCCTGCCCGTGGACAAGCGCTTTTCCGGCGTCTTCGACCTGGCCGCGCCGCAAGGCCTGGCCGGCGCGCTGGGCGACCCGATGGCCGCCGCGCTGGACCGCTTCCGGCGCGGCGCGCCCTTCTATGGCTGGTGGCCACAGGTCACGCCCACGCTGGCCGCGCCGCCGTGGCAGCTGGCCGATCCGGTGGCGATGCTCAAGCTGATCCGCGCCGAGATGCTCGAACCCATCCGCGACATGGTGACCACCCTGTTGCCGCCCCAGCACCGCACGCATGAGCTGGTGCGAAGCCTCGCCTCGGCCAGCGGTGGGCCGTCCGCCACGGCCCGCTTCAAGCCGCTGAGCACGCTGCTGTTCGGCGCCGGCACCGACCCGCTGGCCTCGCTGATGACCGGCTATGGCACGGCGCTGGAGGACATCGACCTGCCGCCGATCAGCTTCTCGGACCGGCAGTTCTTCGGCGACGCCAGCCGCAGCGACTGGGACTACATGGTCACCGCACGCTGGTCACGCGGGCTGGACCATGCGTCCGAACCCCTGGAGCTGGCCGCCCTGCTGATGGCGCCGAAGTTCGCCGTGCCACCGCCGACGCCGGCCAATGTCGCCGCGCAGCTCGACGGCCTGCGCACGCCGGCAAGCATCGACGCCGACTACCACGGCGTCGTGCGGGTCAACTGGGACCGGCCGTCCGGCCTGCTGCCGCTGCGCGTGGGCAGCTACGCCTTCGTGCGCGCGGGCATCGCACCCGCTGCGCCGCTGGTCGCGCTGATGGACAAGCGCCCAAACGACGTCGCGCTGCAGCCGATCGGGGCCTCCGGCGCGCCGGATTCGTCGCCCGAGCCAAGCCGCTGGGCGGCGCTGGACGAGCGCTGCGCGGTCGCCACCGCGCCCGATCCGAACCGTGTGCTCTACGGTCTGGCCCACCAGGATCTGCTGGGGCTGTGGAGTGACTGGTCGACCGCCGGCCTGACGCTGGCCGAACCGCCGGTGCGGCTCTTGTCCATCCTGTCGGCCCGGCTGGAGGTGACGCCCAGCGCCAGCGGCCCCTGCCCGGCCACGCTGGAGATCGAGGTCAGCTGGGACTGGTCCTCGCGCAGCCCGGAGCGGCTGGAGCTGGTCGGCCGGCTCTATGCCCAGACCCGCCTGGGCGATGCGCCGGCCGACACCAGCGTGCCGGCCGGCCTGGCGATGGCGGCCGGCGGCGGCGTCGGGCCCGTGTTGCGTGTGCAGTTCGGCGGTGGCGCGTCCGGCGCACCGGCGCTGGTGGGCGCCGTGCCGCCGGGGGCCACGGTGGCGCTCGAATACGTCGCCTTCGATGGCCGCACGCTGGTGGCCGCCCCGCCGGCCAGCGCCGGGCCGCGGCGTTATCGCCTCAGCGTGTCGGGCCTGCGGCTGGACTTCGACGCCGCGCCGCGCATCGGCCTGGCGCTGTGGGGCCGGGGCGTCGAACACCGCTGGCCGCAGCGGGTCGGCGACTGGAGCGCCCAACCGGCGGTGGCGTCCACGGCCGACCCGCGACCGCCGGTCATCGCCGTCGCGCACGAGGACGTGCTGCTCGCCAGCCTGGCCGACGCCAGCGGCCTGCACCACGCCCGCCTGAGCTGGCCGGCGGCAGCGGGCGCAGCCGGCTACTTCGTCTACACCTGCACCGAGGAAAAGCTGCGCGCGGACCGAGGTCTGGCATCACCGGCCAAGTCGCTGACGTTGTCCGAGCGGCTGACCGCCTTGCGCAACGCCTTTGCGGCCGACCCGGACCGGCGCTCCTTCACGCGGGTCAACAGCACGCCGATCACCGGCCTGTCGACCCAGGTGTCGCTGCCGCGTGGCAGCAAGGAGATCCACCTCTACCTCGTGATCGGCAGCAGCGCGGGCAACGTCGAATCGGCCTGGCCGACGCTGGCCGACCCGCTGCTGCGCCAGCGGCCGATCGCCTATGCCGCGCCGCAGGTGGTGGTGCCGATGCCGCCGGACCTGGAGGTCTCGCGCGGCCGCGACGACAGCACCGACCCGCCCACCTTCCATGCCGCCGTGACGGTGCGCGGCAAGCCCGGTCCACGCGTGACCCGCATCGACCTGCACCGGGTGCGGGTGGCCACCGCCACGCTGGAGCTGGACATGATGGGTCCGCCAGCGGTGACGCTGACCGGCTCGGCCGGCGCATGGGTGGCCACGCCGCAGCTGTCGACCGAACCCGGCATGGACCAGCCGTTGGCCCGCATCAGCGGCCGCGACGCGGTCGAGGGCTCGTGGAAAAAGGTCTGGTACCGGGCCGTGGCCTGGAGTGCCGACGACCCGCCGCGCGGCCTGCTCGGCGGCCGATCCGGCCCCAGCGCGCTGCGCGAAGTCGTGGTGCCGCCGGCCGGCCCGCCCGACCTGTCGACCCTGTCCGGCGGCTGGCCCGGCGGTGCCGACCTGCTGGCCCTGCAGGTCGATGCCACCACGCTGGCCCCGGTGGCCGAGACGCCACTGGGCCCGCACCGCATGCGTGTCGAACTGCTGGCCGAGGCGGCTGATGGCAGCAGCCGGGTGCTGTTCCGCCACCCGGTCGAGCCCGGCCCGGATGGCCGGGCCGACCGGCTCGATCACGTCCCCGACGTGGCGCCGCCGCCCGGCACGCCGGGTGTCTGGCAGGCACCGGCCGGCGCGCCGAAGACCACCCGGCTGCGGCTGCAATGCCAGCGTCCGGACGCCGACAGCGCCTTGCGCGTGCGCTTCCTGCTGGTCGACCCGCTCGGCCGCGCCCGCGAACGCGAGCTGCTGATCGCCGCCGGCCTGCCACTGCCGGCGCCGGACATCCTGGCCTTCTCGATCCGGCACCGGCCCGCGCTGGGCATCCTGGCGCAGTTCCTGACCTCGGCGCTGTTCGAGCCGACCAGCGCCGGACCCTTCGTGCTGACGATCCGCTGGGTGCCGTCGCTGTCGCCGCTGTCCACGTTGCTGCCGCTGTTGCCAGCGTTCCCGCCACCCTTCCCGACCCCTCGGCCGACGCCGTTCCGGCCGATCCGCACCGGGCCCGTCGCACACCTCAGCATCGCCTTGCCGGACCTGCGCCGGCTCGCGCCGGGCGAGGATCTGATGCTCGATCCGGCCGCCATCCCGGTGCGCCGCCTGGCCGACGCAGGCGATGCCGAAGGTGCCATCGGCCTGGCGCTGCGGGGTCGCCACGGCGGCCGGCTGTCGCTGACGCTGCGCGGGCCGGACGGCCGCGTCGCCACCTTGTCGCGCACTCTGCGTTGAGTTGCCGGAGACCGCCATGCCCGACCTGATGTCCCCCCAGACCGTGCTGACCCCGGGCGATGCCGCCAGCCAGTTGCAGTCGCGCGGCCTGGACGCGCTGGGCCTGGTCGCACCGGCGCTGGCAACCGGCTGGGCCACCAGCACGCCGGCCGGCGCCGACCTGGACGCCGACGCGCTGCGCCTGACCCTGAACGGCCCGCGCGCGCCCTTCAACGCGCTCGGCCGCACGCTGGCCGCTGCCCCGCTCTATGCCGACGCCAGCGGCGCGCCACTGGCCGGCCCGGTGCGCGAACTGCGTCTGCATCCGGAATCGGCCAGGCGGCTGGCCCGGCTGGTCGAGCAACGGTTGGGCGCACCGCTGATCCGGCCAGTGCCCGTGGCCATGCTGGTGCATGGCGTGCCAGCCCCGCCGGCCGCGCCACAACCGGTCGACCTGTTCGAGGCCGGTGCGCCGCTGGGCCTGCCGGGTTCGCTGGCGATCAGCTTCCACGATGCCCGCGGCCTGCCGATCTGCCCGCTGGCGGTGGCGGCCCTGTTTGCCGACCTGCTGAGCGCCTTCCCGGCGCTGGGCCACGGCGACGCCACGATGCCGGCGCGCGGCGCGTCAGGCGGGATCGACGGCATCGTCGCGTCGTCACCGGCCGCGGTGCGCCTGCATGTGGTCGACCCGCACGGCCGCGTCTTCGTGCCGACCCGGCCGGAGGCGCGCCTGAAGGTCGTGGCCAGCACCGGCGTCGAGGTCCAGCCGGTGCCGGACGGCGGCCTGCTCACGCTGGCCACCGGCCTGAGCCTGGGTCGGGCGACGGCGGACGCGGCGGCCGACACCGCCGCCGCCCACCCGCTGCACTGGGGCTGGGGCCACCACAGCACGCTGGCGCGCACGGCCTTGAGCCCACCCGCCTTGCCGGCCGGCGTCAACCTGCCGCGCCAGTTCCTGCGCGTGGTCGCCGTCGACCTGGCCTGGCACCTGCGTGGCAACCGGGGCGACAGCGTCATCGCCAACGTGCCTGGCGACGACGGCGCGGTGCCCGACTTCGCGCTGCCGGTGGTGCGCAACGCGGTGCCGAACTTCGACTACCTGAGCGACGGCATGGACGTGCTGGGCGCCTTCGCACAGGCCGCCACCGCCTTCCCGCCGGCTGGTGTTGATGTGTTGGCGCTGTTGTGTTCGCCGGCCATCGACCCGGCCCTGGCCTTGCCGCCCGGACCGGGCGCGGCGGGCAGTTGGCCGGCCTTCCCCGCGCCCAACCCGGGTGCTGGCCTACCAGCCTCGGCCGATGCCACCACCGGCTTGGCAGCGGCCTTCCGAGCGCCGGGCGACGCCCCCGACGCCCGGCTGGACGTGGTCGTCGACATCGCCGCCGACGCGGTGCCGGCCGGCACGCACCTGCGCGTCTACCCGCGCCGCTTCGTGCAGATCGACGCGATCGACGGCGAGCAGCCGTCCTTCATCCGGGCCGACGGCGGCGCGGCCATCGCCCAGGCTGGCCAGCCCAGCCGCATGCTGCTGCGCAACCCCTACACGCTGGCCAGCGCCGCGCCACTGCCGTCGCCCGCGCTGCTGCTGGTCGACGTGGTGGCGGTGGGCCGCGACGGCCAGCGCCGGCTGCATTCGGGCATCGAGCTGACGGTGTCGGCCACGACCACCTCGTTCACGCCCGACCCGGCCGCCTTTGGCGGCGAGGCGCTGTTGCAGCGGCCGGCGGTTGCCGCGCTGTTGGCGGCCTTCGGCAGCACGGCCGTCGCACCGGCCTCGCTGTTTGGCATCGCGCCGCCGACGCCGCCAATCGGTGGCGCGCCGGGCAACTTCCTGGACCTGATCCGGCGCCTGGCCAACGAGACCAGCGCGCCGCGCATCGGCCCGCACCTGCCGACCCAGGGCCGTTTCGACACCGTGCTGGCGCTCGGCGCGGCACCGGCGGCCGGCCAGCCCCTGGCCTGGCAGGCGGTGCTGACCGGTGCGCGCTGGACCGAGGAAAGCCGCAGCGCCCGGCCCGAACGGGCCGACCCCGGCAACCCGCCCGGTCCGGATCTGCATGCGGCCGGCGTGCGGGTCGACGGCCAGCTGGCGCAGGACCTCGCCCTGCATGCGCTCAAGCGCGCCCAGCCGGTCATCCCGCTGGGCGCGACGACGCCGGGCTGGCTGGTCGCGATGGGTGGCGCCACCTGGAACGACGCACCGGCCGACGCCAGCGGCACGGTCTCGGCGGTGATGCTGGAGACCATCGCCGCCTTCTGCGACAGCCCGGAGCTGGGCCTGTCGGCCATTCCGATCCCGCAGCCGGCCGACTCGATCCAGGGCGCGGTCAACGCGCTCGCCGGCCTGCTGGGCGTGAGCGCCCCCACGCTCAACCTGGCCAACGAGGCCCGCCTGAAGCGCGCCTTGCAGCGCGAGATGGTCACCGCCCGGCGTGGCCAGCGCGATGCGCTGTGGTCGCTGCTGCGCGCGGTCGAACAGGCGCGCGAGTTCGTCTACCTCGAAGGCCCGGCCTTCGCCCGCACCGCCCGCCCGAGCGGCACGCCGCTGGCCCATGAGGTCGATCTGGTCGAGCGGCTGCGTGCTCGCCTGGCCGCCAATCCGCGCCTGAAGGTGATGGTCTGCGTGCCGCGCTGGCCGGATGTCGACCCGGCCTTGGCGCCGTGGGTGCGCACCGCGCTGGCCCACCGCAAGTCCGCCATCGAGACGCTGACCTCGCAGGACCGCCAGCGGGTCGCCGCCTTCCACCCGATCGGCTTCCCGGGCCGGCCGGCCGTGCTGCGTTCGACCGTGGTCATCGTCGACGACGTCTACGCCCTGGTCGGCACCAGCCACTGGCGTCGCCGTGGCCTGACCTTCGACGGCGGCTGCGACATCGCCAGCATCGACCGGCAACTGGACGCGCGCGGCCGCTCGACCGGCATCGTGCGCTTCCGCCAGGAGCTGATGGCCGCCAAGCTGGGCATCGCGCTGCCGGCCGGTCCGGCCGACAGCACGGCGCTGTGGACCCGGCTGGCCGAACCGGAAGCCGCCTTCGACCTGCTGGCCGACCTGTTGGCGCAAGGCGGTCTGGGACGCTGCAGCCCCGTCTGGGCCGGCCCGAGCGACACCCGCGTGATCGCGCAGACCGATGCCCGGGCAGATCCGGACGGCGTCGACGCGGACGGCACCCGCCTGTTCAGCGACCTGGTCGGCTTGCTGGGGTCGGCCTGAACGCAGGCATGCGTTCAGGCCGGGGCTCAAGCCTTCGATCAGCCCTGGGCTTGCGGGCTGAGCCGGTAGCCGAAGCGCGCCGGCAGGCTGGCGCTGTCGATCTCGGCGGGTTGCCAGAGGCCGGACAGGACCGCGTCGGCGGCGGCATCCATGTCGGCCGAGCGGATCAGGCCGAGGCCGCGCGGGGTCTGCAGGTAGAGCCGGCCATGTTCGTCCAGCCAGGCCGCGTCGACCCGTTCGACCGGCGCGCCGGTGTGTTCAGTCACCGCAAAGACGCCACCGTCGAGCCGCTGCACGCCGAGCACCAGCGGCGTGCGTTCCAGCTCGACATAGACCCGCTGCGGGCCGTTCTGGAAGTACCAGCAGCCGTCGGCATCGGCCTCGTAGTTGCGGCCGATGAATTCGCGCAGCTTGTCGTGCACAACCCGGCTGCCCTTGGCCTGCGGGAAGGGGCCGGCGGCCTGGGTGCGGTCGTCGCGCATGTACCAGTCGCCGCGCGCATCGAGCGCCAGCCAGCCCCGGCAGGCCGGCACATCGGGCCACTTGCGCAGCGCTGCCTTGACGATGTCATCCATGCCGCGATGCTGCCTCAGGCCGGTGCCGCGAGCCAGTCCAGCACCTGCGCCGGCAGGGTCAGCACATGGCCGGGAAAGGCGCCATCGGCAAAGCCGACATGGCCGCCGGTGCCGGCCTGCCAAAGCCGGACATGGCCGCCCGGCGGTGGCGTGCGCGGCAGGCTGGCGGCCGGCACGAAGGGGTCGTTCAGGGCGTGCACCAGCAGGCTGGGCAGGCGGATGTCGGCCAGCGCCGGCTTGGCCGAGGCGCGGGCCCAGTAGTCGTCGGCATCGCGAAAACCGTGCAGCGGCGCGGTGAAGACGTCGTCGAAGGCATGCAGGGTCTGGGCGGCCAGCAGCCGCTCGCGGTCGAACAGGCCCGGGTGCTGGGCCAGCTTGGCCAGCGCCTTGGGCTTCATGGTGCGCAGGAACATCGGCGTGTAGATCCGCCGGGCCAGCCCGCGCCCAAGTGCATGACCGCCGGCCGCCAGGTCGATCGGCGAACAGACCGCCGCCAGCGAGCGCAGCACCGCGCCGGCCGCGTCGCCCTGTTCCTCGGCCCAGCGCAGCAGCGCATTGCCGCCCAGCGAGACGCCCACCGCATGCAGCGGACCGGCATGACGCGCGCGCACCTGGTCGAGCATCCAGCCGATCTCGGCGTGATCGCCCGAGTGATAGGCCCGCGGCGCGAGGTTCAGCTCACCCGAACAACCCCGGAAGTGCGGCAACACAAAGCCCCAGCCACGCCGCCGCGCCAGATCGGCAAAGGACTGGACATATTGGCTGTCGCGGTTGCCTTCGAGGCCATGGAACAGCACCAGCAGCGGCGCATCGCCCGGCAGCGGCGTGGCGTCCTCGCGCCAGTCGGCATCGACGAAGTCACCGTCGGGCGTGGTCCAGCGCTCGCGCCGGAAACGCGGCGGCACCGCCGGGTCGACATGGTGGCGGGCGACGCGGGCCGACCAGATGGTCTGCAGGTGGCCGCCGGGCAACCAGCGCGGCGCGCGGTAGACGGGCGCAGGCCTCAATGCAGCGTCGTCGACGAATCGACGTATTCCTGCAGCTCGACCGGCGTGCCCGGGCTGGCGTGGTGCACCAGCATGCGCCAGCCCTGCGGCGTCTTGACGTAGACGTTGGTGCACAGCGCATAGCCGCTGCGCGGGCCTTCGGCGGTCTGCACGCGGACCTCTTCGAGCACGTGATGGACGGCGGTGCCGCCCAAGGTGATGCGCCGGACCTGGGCCGGCCGGGCATCGATGCCGCCCTGCGAGAACAGCTCCTCGAAGCTGGCGCGGATGGCCGGCGCACCGATCAGGCGCGGGCCGCCCGGGTGCACGCAGGCGACGTCCTCCTCGTCCGACCAGAGCGACATCAGGCGTTCGAGGTCGCCCTGCTGCAAGCTCTCGTAGAACGAGACCTCGAGGTCATCGGGCGTGGCCATCAACGCGGCCTGCAGGGGCTTGGTCTGGCTCATGGCGGCCTCGTCGGTCGGTGGATGAAGGGATGTGGTTCAGCGGAACACGACGGTCTTGCGGCCGTTGAGCAGCACGCGGTGCTCGACATGCCAGCGCACGGCGCGGGCCAGCACGACACATTCGACGTCGCGGCCCACGGCGGTGTAGTCCTCGGGACTGAGCGTGTGGTCCACACGTTCGACGTCCTGCTCAATGATGGGCCCTTCGTCCAGATCGGCGGTGACGTAGTGCGCAGTCGCACCGATCAGCTTGACGCCACGCTGGTGGGCCTGGAAATACGGCCGGGCGCCCTTGAAGCTGGGCAGGAAGCTGTGGTGGATGTTGATCGCCCGGCCCGCCAGGAAGCGGCAGAAGTCCTCGCTGAGGATCTGCATGTAGCGGGCCAGCACGAGCAGGTCGACCTGCTCACGTTCACACAGGGCCTCGACCTGCAGTTCCTGGGCGCGCTTGACCTCGGCACTGGAGCCCGCCTTGAGCGGCAGGTGGTGGAAGGGCACGCCGTAGCTGTCGGCCAGCGCGGCGAAGTCCGGGTGGTTGGAGACGATGGCCGGGATGTCGATGGCCAGTTGCCCGCTCTTCCAGCGAAACAGCAGGTCGTTGAGGCAGTGGCCGTGCTGGCTGACCATCAGCAGCACACGCGGTCGGCGTGCCAGGCTGTGCACGCGGGCCTCCATCCGGAACTGCGCGCGCATCGGGCCAAACAGCTTTTCGAGCGTCAGCGCATCGGCGAGGTGTTCGGGGGCCTCGACATGGACCCGCATGAAGAACAGGCCGGTGGCATCTTCGCCGAGCACGTCGCCGAACTGCTGCGAGTCGATGATGTTGCAGCCGACCTGGTAGAGCAGGCCCGAGACCGCGTGCACGATGCCCTTGGTGTCGGGGCAGGAAAGGGTGAGGACGAACTGGGAGGACGCGGGTGACAACATGCGCGAGATTCTACGCAGCGCCCCTGCGGGGACCCCCTCCTAGAATGGGCCGACACCCCGCAAAGACATGCCGCAGACCTCCACCGATCCCACCGCACGCGCCGAGGAACTCGCCGCCCTGCTCTCACGGGTCGCCCTGCGCGACCGGCGCGCCTTCCAGGACCTGTACGAGCGCAGCAGCCCGCATCTGTTCGCGGTCGTCCTGCGTATCCAGAGGAACCGCGCGCTGGCCGAGGATGTGCTCCAGGAGGTCTACGTCAACATCTGGCGCAGTGCTTCCAGCTACGACACACATCGGTCCCAGGCCATGACCTGGCTGACCAGCGTGGCCCGCAACCGGGCCATAGACAGCTTGCGGCGGCGCCAGACCGAGCCCGACACGGTGTCGAGCCAGACCTGGCATGGTGATGGTGATCCGGACAACGACGACATGCTGGAACGAATGCCGAGCGACATGCCCGGTCCCGAACAACTGCTGGTGCAAGCCGCCCAGGCGCAGTCCATCCAGGGCTGCATGGGCCAACTCAGTGCCGAGCAGCAGCAGAGCCTGGCGCTGGCCTTCTATCAGGGCCTGAGCCATGCCGAGGTGGCCGACCACCTCAGCCAGCCGCTGGGCACCGTCAAGAGCTGGCTGCGGCGCGGTCTGCAGGCGCTCAAGGGCTGTCTGGACAAGCTGGGCGTGCGCTCCGGCGCGACGGTGGAGGGCTGATCGATGGACTACAGCCGTCCGGAACTCGCCGATCGCCTGGCCGCCGACTATGTCGTCGGCACGCTGCGTGGAGGCGCCCGCCGCCGCTTCGAATCGCTGCTGCCGGCCCATCCGGTGCTGCGCAGCGCGGTCCGGTCCTGGCAGACACGGCTGATGCCGCTGACCCAGGCCCTGCCGCCGGTCACGCCGCCCCAGCGGGTCTGGGTGTCGATCGACCAGCACCTGTTCGGCGCCGCCCGCCGCAGTGCCACGGTCATGCCTGGCGCCGCCCATCCGGCCAGCGACCTGACACAGGCGGTGCATCGCTGGTGGGAACGGCTGGGCTTGTGGCAAGGCCTGAGCGCGGCGGCCAGCGTGGCCGCCATCGGACTTGGCGTGATGTTGACCTTGCCCGAGCCGATCCAGCCGCCGATCGTCGTGGTGCTGTCGCCCAACCAGAGCGAAACACGCTTCGTGGCCAGTGTCAGCGCCGACGGCCGCAGCCTTGTCCTCAAGCCGATCGACGGCGTGACGCTGACCGCCAGTCAGACCTACCAGCTGTGGGCCCTGCCCCCGAGTGGCGCGCCGCGTTCGCTGGGTCTGGTCTCCGCCAAGGGCGGCACGACCGTCCAGCGAGCCCAACTGCTCAAGGACACCGCCGCCTTCGCCGTCAGCATCGAACCGCCGGGTGGCTCGCCGACGGGCGCCCCGACCGGGCCGGTGGTGTCGGTCGGCAAGATCGACAGCTGAGGTCGCGGCCACAGACACGTCCAACTCGCCAGCCAGAAAGCAGAAAGGGCCCTTGCGGGCCCTTTCGTTCATCTGGCAGATCGTCGCGCTGTGGGCGGCGATCAGACCGTCGCGGTGGCGTTCGGCGTCACCGTCGGGTTGCTCGGGCCACCCGGCGGACGCGAGGCCGGCGGCACCCAGTCCTTGGGCGGACGCGGGTCGCGGCCGTTCATGATGTCCTCGATCTGGTCGGCATCGATGGTTTCCCAGTCGAGCAGCGCGCGGGCCATCGTGTGCATCTTGTCCTGATGATCCTCGATCAGCCGACGCGCCATCTGGTACTGCGTGTCGATGATCTTGCGGATCTCCTTGTCGACCTTCTGCATCGTCTCTTCCGAGACGTTGACCTGCTTGGTGATCGAACGACCCAGGAAGACCTCGCCCTCGTTCTCGGCGTAGACCATCGGACCGAGCTCCTCGGTCATGCCATAGCGGGTGACCATGTCGCGGGCGATCTGGGTTGCGCGCTCGAAGTCGTTGCTGGCGCCGGTGGTCATCTGGTTCATGAAGACCTCCTCGGCGATCCGGCCACCGAAGAGCACCGAGATCGTCGACAGCATGCGATCCTTGTCCATGCTGTAGCGATCACCCTCGGGCAGCTGCATCGTCACGCCCAGCGCACGACCACGCGGGATGATGGTGACCTTGTGGACCGGATCGGTCTTGGGCAGCAGGCGAGCCACCAGCGCATGACCCGCCTCGTGGTACGCGGTGTTCTTGCGTTCCTCCTCCGGCATGATCATCGACTTGCGCTCGGGGCCCATCATGATCTTGTCCTTGGCCTTCTCGAAGTCGACCATCTCGACGACCCGACCGTTGCGGCGGGCGGCGAACAGGGCGGCCTCGTTGACCAGGTTGGCCAGATCGGCACCGGAGAAGCCCGGCGTGCCACGCGCGAGGATGTCGGCACGGATGTCCTGACCGATCGGCACCTTGCGCATGTGCACGTTGAGGATCTGCTCGCGGCCCCGCACGTCGGGCAGGGTCACGTAGACCTGACGGTCGAAGCGGCCGGGGCGCAGCAGCGCGGGGTCGAGGATGTCAGGCCGGTTGGTGGCCGCCACGACGATGACGCCGAGGTTGGTCTCGAAGCCGTCCATCTCCACCAGCATCTGGTTGAGGGTCTGCTCGCGCTCGTCGTTGCCACCGCCCAGGCCGGCACCGCGGTGGCGGCCGACCGCGTCGATCTCGTCGACGAAGATGATGCAGGGCGAGTTCTTCTTGGCCTGCTCGAACATGTCGCGCACACGGGCCGCACCGACGCCGACGAACATCTCGACGAAGTCCGAGCCCGAGATCGAGAAGAAAGGCACCTTGGCCTCACCCGCGATGGACTTGGCCAGCAGCGTCTTGCCGGTGCCCGGAGGGCCAACCATCAGCACGCCGCGCGGGATGCGACCGCCGAGCTTCTGGAACTTCTGCGGGTCCTTGAGGAAGTCGACCAGTTCCTTGACCTCTTCCTTGGCCTCGTCGCAGCCAGCCACATCGGCGAAGGTGACCGAGTTGTTGCTCTCGTCGAGCATGCGGGCGCGGCTCTTGCCGAAGCTGAAGGCGCCGCCCTTGCCGCCGCCCTGCATCTGGCGCATGAAGTAGACCCACACGCCGATCAGCAGGAGCATCGGGCCCCACGAGATCAGCAGGCTGGTCAGCAGCGACGGTTCATCGCGCGGCTTGACGCGGAACTTGACGCCGTTGTTGATCAGGTCACCGACCAGTCCACGATCCAGGTAGGTCGCGGTGGTACGGATGCGCTTGTCGTCGGTGGTCAGGGCCTCGATGTCGGCACCGCCGGGGTTCTCCTGGAGCACGACCTCGCGGATCCGCTTGGCGCGAACCTCTTCGAGGAACTCCGAATACCCGATCTGGTTGCCCGCGGTCGACGTGCGGTCGAACTGCTTGAACACGGTGAACAGCACCAGGGCGATCACCAACCACACAGCGACTTTGGAGAACCATTGATTGTTCACCGCGGCTCCTTCTAACGTTCATGAAGACCCAGTTGGGTCATGCGGCCGGGGCCGACTCGGACTGCGTATGACGCGGTAGCTCAAACGATTCTAGTGCAGCCCCTACACGTGAACCGGCTCGAAACACCTTGGCGCAGACCCGGCAAATTCAAGGTTCGTGCACTGTCGCACCGACCATGAATGTTCGGGTGCGACCACATCAAGCCGCCTTCAGACCAATGCCCACCAGAAAGGTTTCAGAAGACTTGTCGCGCGACGCCTTGGGCTTGATCGCCTTGACCACCCGGAAGGACTGCCGGAAGGCGTCGACCAGCTGGCTGTAGCCGCTGCCGTGGAAGACCTTGCAGACCAGCGCGCCCTGAGGCCGCAGGTGCGCCAGCGCGAACTCGATCGCCAGTTCGACCAGGTGGGCGATGCGCGCGGCGTCCGAGACCTCGATGCCCGACAGGTTGGGCGCCATGTCCGAGACCACCACGTCGACCGGCCGGCCGGCCAGCTGGTCGACCAGTTGCTGCAGCACGGCGTCCTCGCGGAAGTCGCCCTGCAGGAAGATCACGCCCTCGATCGGATCCATCGGCAGCAGGTCCAGCGCGACGATGGTGCCGTTGAGCGAGCCGACCGCCGCACCGCCCGCACCGACTTCCTTGGGCGCGAAGCGGCGCCGCACGTACTGGCTCCAGGCCCCCGGTGTCGAGCCGAGGTCGACCACGACCTGGCCGGGCTTGATGAGGCCAAGGGTCTCGTCGATCTCCTTGAGTTTGTAGGCTGCGCGGGCCCGATAGCCCTCCTTCTGCGCCAGCCGGACCCAGGGATCGTTGACGTGGTCATTGAGCCACGCCTTGTTGACCTTCTTGCTTTTCGTGTTGATCTTCATGTCGCACCGATAATAGAGAGATGCCCGCGATTCAACTGACTCCCGCCCAGCGCAAGGAACACCGCGCTGCGGCCCACCACCTCGACCCGGTCGTCATGATCGGTGGCGAGGGTCTCACGCCCGCCGTCCTCAAGGAGGCCGAGGGTGCCCTCAAGGCCCATGGCCTGATCAAGATCCGGGTCTTCAGCGACGACCGTGTCGCCCGCGAGGCCTTGCTGGCCACGCTGGCCGACCAGCTCGACGCCGCGCCGATCCAGCACATCGGCAAGCTGCTGGTGCTTTGGAAGCCGATCGAAGGCAAGGCCGCGCCGGTTGTCGTCGACGAGAGCCGTCGCCCCGGCCCGCGCGTCGTCAAGATCCTGAAGTTCTCCAAGAGCGGCACGCAACGCGCCCAGGTCAAGAAGCTGACCGTGATGGGCAACGAGCGCATCTCCGCCGGTGGCCTGGTCAAGCGCGCGAAGAAGCGCGCGACGAGCAGCAAGAAGCGTTCGCTCGGCGGCTGATCCGCCGCACCGAAGACCGGACGAGAACGGGTTCAGCCGCCGCGCCGCGGCGAACCCGCTGTGCCGCGCCAGACCAGCACCAGCAGCAGCACGCCCTTGAGCAGGAACAACAGGCTCGAGGCGCCGTGCAGCGTGCCGAAGCTGTACATGCCCTGGCCGGCACGCGCCGCTTCCATCATGGGCTGCAGCGCGAAATAACCCAGCACCGTGCAGAACAGCGCGCCCAGCACCAGCAGCAGCTCGGTGGACACGCGCGAGCCCTGGCCGGCCTCGGCCTGCTGCTGCGCGACCTTGCGGTGCAACAGGAACAACAACATCGCCGCGCCCAGGGAAAGCTGGGCCTCGAGCCTGAAGCAGGCGCCGGCGAACTGGCCGGCCAGTGTGCGGTCCATGATCTGGAACGCCATCGGCGCGGCAACACCGCCGAGCGTCAGGACCAGGCCGAGCCAGAGGGCGGCCAGCAGCTTTGCGAGTCGGATCGGCATGGCGCTCAGATGTAGCGCACGTCGACGACCTCGTAGCGGCGCAGGCCGCCCGGTGCCTGGACCTCGGCGACGTCACCGGCTTCCTTGCCGATCAGCGCGCGAGCGATCGGCGAGCCGACCGAGATGCGACCCTGCTTCAGGTCGGCCTCGTCCTCGCCCACGATCTGGTAGGTGACGGCATCGCCGCTGTCCTCTTCCTCCAGCTCGACGGTCGACCCGAACACCACCTTGCCACCGGCGTTCAACGCGGCCGGATCGATGATCTGCGCCTGCGCGAGCTTGCTCTCGATCTCGAGGATGCGGCCTTCGATGAAGCCTTGCTTGTCCTTGGCCGCGTCGTATTCCGCGTTCTCGGACAGGTCGCCCTGGGCGCGGGCTTCGGCGATGGCATTGACGACGGCCGGACGCTCGATGGTCTTCAGGCGATGCAGTTCCTGCTTGAGCAGTTCGGCGCCGCGCTTGGTCAGGGGAATGGTGGCCATGGTGAGTCGGTCGGGTGCGATCGAGGTCGATCGTTGCGGTTTTTCGGAGGGCCAAAAAGCGCGCCGCCGCGACCTGTCCCCGAGGGGAACGCGCCGCGGCGGCGTGTGGAGCGGCAGTTTAGTCCAGCCGCCGCTCCGGTTGGCTTCAGGCCAGCTGGGCGTGCATCTCCTGCACCGAGATGACGCTCAGGCCGGACTGGTGCTTGAGTGCCTCGGTGGCGGCTTCGCAGCCGGCCATCGTGGTGTAGTAGGTCACGCGGTTGGCCAGCGCGGCGGTGCGGATGTAGCGCGAGTCGGCGATCGCCGTGCGGGTCTCGTCGACGGTCGTGAACACCAGCTGGATCTCGCCGGCCTTGATCATGTCCGCAATGTGGGGCCGGCCGTCCTTGACCTTGTTGACCACCTTGACGGGGATGCCGCCGGCGCTGATCGCAGCGGCCGTGCCCTTGGTCGCGACGATGGCGTAGCCGAGCGCATGCAGGTCACGCGCCACGCCGACGGCACGGGCGTGTTCGCTGGCCTTGACCGAGATCACCACGGTGCCCTTGGTCGGCAGGCGCGAACCGGCGCCGAGCTGGCTCTTGAGCATCGCCTCGCCAAAGGTGGTGCCCACGCCCATGACCTCGCCGGTCGAACGCATTTCCGGGCCGAGGATGGGGTCCACGCCTGGGAACTTGTTGAACGGGAAAACGGCTTCCTTGACGCTGAAGTAAGGCGGCACCACCTCGCGCGGGGTGCGGCCGTCCGGGCCCTTCTGGTCAGCCAGACGTTGACCGGCCATGCAGCGCGCGGCGATCTTGGCCAGCGGCTGGCCGGTCGCCTTGGAGACGTAGGGCACGGTGCGCGAGGCGCGCGGGTTGACCTCCAGCACATAGACGGTGCAGGCGTCGAGCCCGGCGGTCACGTCGCCCTGGATGGCGAACTGCACGTTCATCAGGCCGACCACCTGGAGGGCCTTGGCCATCAGCGCGGTCTGGCGACGCAGCTCGTCTTGCAGCGCGGCCGACAGCGTGTAGGGCGGCAGCGAACAGGCCGAGTCACCGGAATGCACGCCGGCCTGCTCAATGTGTTCCATGATCCCGCCGATCATGACGTCGGTGCCGTCGCTGATGCAGTCGACGTCGACTTCCACGGCGTCATCGAGGAAGCGGTCGAGCAGCACCGGCGACTTCTCGGACACGCGCACGGCCTCGCGCATGTAGCGCTCGAGGTCCTTGTCGCCGTGCACGATCTCCATCGCGCGGCCGCCGAGCACATAGCTCGGGCGCACCACCAGCGGGTAGCCGATCTCGTTGGCCAGCGCGATCGCGGCATCCTCGGTGCGGGCGGTTCGGTTGGGCGGCTGGCGCAGGCCGAGGGTGTGCAGCAGTTGCTGGAAGCGCTCACGATCCTCGGCAATGTCGATGGAATCGGGCGTCGTGCCGATGATGGGCACGCCGTTGGCTTCGAGGTCCAGCGCCAGCTTCAGCGGCGTCTGGCCGCCGTACTGCACGATCACGCCGACCGGCTGCTCCTTGGCGACGATCTCGAGCACGTCCTCCAGCGTCACCGGCTCGAAGTAGAGGCGGTCGCTGGTGTCGTAGTCGGTCGAGACCGTCTCGGGGTTGCAGTTGACCATGATGGTCTCGTAGCCGTCCTCGCGCATGGCGAGCGCGGCGTGCACGCAGCAGTAGTCGAACTCGATGCCCTGGCCGATGCGGTTCGGGCCACCGCCCAGCACCATGATCTTGCGGCGGCCAGTCGGCGCTGCCTCGCACTCGCCGTCGACGTTCTCGTAGCACGAGTACATGTAGGCGGTCTGCGTGGCGAACTCGGCCGCGCAGGTGTCGACACGCTTGTAGACCGGACGCACGCCCAGCGCATGGCGGGCCTGGCGCACGGCATGCTGGTTCGTGCCCATCAGCTTGGCGAGCCGGCGGTCCGAGAAGCCCTTCTTCTTCAGGTAGCGCAGCTCGTCGGCCGACAGGCTTTCGACGCTGCGGCCCTTGAGCTGGCCTTCGGTGGCGACGATCTGCTCGATCTGGGCCAGGAACCACGGGTCGATCGCGGTCTCCTCGAAGATCTCGTCAAGCGTCAGTCCGATGCGGAAGGCGTCGCCCACGTACAGGATGCGCTCGGGGCCGGCCTCGCCGATCTCCTCAATGATCTCGTCGCGGTCCGCCGGTTTGCATGATGTGCGTTCGGTCAGGCCGTCGATGCCGGTCTCCAGCCCGCGCAGCGCCTTTTGCAGGCTTTCCTGGAAGGTGCGGCCCATCGCCATGACCTCGCCGACCGACTTCATCTGCGTGGTCAGGTGCGAGTCGGCAGCCGGGAATTTCTCGAAGGCGAAGCGCGGAATCTTGGTGACGACGTAGTCGATCGACGGCTCGAACGACGCCGGCGTCGCGCCACCGGTGATGTCGTTGCGCAGTTCGTCGAGCGTGTAGCCGACCGCCAGCTTGGCGGCGATCTTGGCGATCGGGAAACCGGTCGCCTTGGAGGCCAGCGCCGACGAGCGCGAGACACGCGGGTTCATCTCGATGACGACCATGCGGCCGTCCTTCGGGTTGATCGAGAACTGCACGTTCGAGCCGCCAGTGTCCACGCCGATCTCGCGCAGGATCGCGATCGAGGCGTTGCGCAGCAGCTGGTACTCGCGGTCCGTGAGCGTCTGGGCCGGCGCGACGGTGATCGAGTCGCCGGTGTGGATGCCCATCGGATCAAGGTTCTCGATCGAGCAGACGATGATGCAGTTGTCCGCCTTGTCGCGGACCACTTCCATCTCGTACTCCTTCCAGCCGATCAGCGATTCCTCGATGAGCAGCTCGTTGGTCGGCGAGAGGTCGAGGCCGCGCTTGCAGATCTCCTCGAATTCTTCGGGGTTGTAGGCGATGCCGCCGCCGGTCCCGCCGAGCGTGAAGCTCGGGCGGATCACCATCGGGAAACCGCTGCCACCGATGTCGGCCTGGATCGCCTTCTGCACCGCCCAGGCGTCGTCCATCGAGTGAGCGATGCCAGACTTGGCCGAGCCCAGGCCGATCTTGGTCATCGCGTCCTTGAACTTCAGGCGATCCTCGGCCTTCTCGATCGCATGCTCGTTGGCACCGATCATCTCGACGCCGTACTTCGCAAGCACGCCATGCTTGTGCAGGTCGAGCGCGCAGTTCAGCGCCGTCTGGCCGCCCATGGTCGGCAGGATCGCGTCAGGGCGTTCCTTGGCGATGATCTTCTCGACCACCTGCCAGGTGATGGGCTCGATGTAGGTGACGTCGGCCGTGGCCGGATCGGTCATGATCGTCGCCGGGTTGCTGTTGACCAGCACGACCTTGTAGCCCTCTTCCCGCAGCGCCTTGCAGGCCTGGGCGCCGGAGTAGTCGAACTCGCAGGCCTGGCCGATGATGATCGGGCCGGCGCCGATGATGAGGATGGTCTTCAGGTCACTGCGCTTAGGCATGGTTCGGCTCCTTCTTGTCGTTCTTTGCCATCAGCGCGGTGAAGCGGTCGAACAGGTAGGCGATGTCGTGGGGACCCGGCGAGGCTTCCGGGTGTCCCTGGAAGCAGAATGCCGGCCGGTCGGTGCGGGCCAGGCCCTGCAGCGTGCCGTCGAACAGGCTGACGTGGGTCGGACGCAGGTTGGCCGGCAGGCTGGCCGCGTCGACCGCGAAGCCGTGGTTCTGGCTGGTGATCGAGACGCGGCCGTCGTCGAGGTCCTTGACCGGGTGGTTCGCGCCGTGGTGGCCGAACTTCATCTTGAAGGTCTTCGCGCCCGAGGCCAGCGCCATGATCTGGTGGCCCAGGCAGATGCCGAAGGTCGGGATGCCCGACTCGATCAGCGTGCGCGCCGCCTCGATCGCGTAGTCGCAGGGCTCCGGGTCACCCGGGCCGTTGGACAGGAAGATGCCGTCGGGCTGATGCGCCAGCACGGCAGCTGCCGGGGTCTTGGCCGGCACCACGGTGACGCGACAGCCACGCTCGGCGAGCATGCGCAGGATGTTGTTCTTGACGCCGAAGTCATAAGCCACGACGTGGAAGCGCGGCGCGGTCTGCTGGCCAAAGCCGGGCTTGCCGTCCTCGCCGAACAGGCGCCACTCGGTCTCGGTCCATTCGACCGGCTCGCTGCGGCTGACGACCTGCGCCAGATCGAGTCCAGCCATGCTGGGCGCCGAGCGGGCGGCGGCCACGGCGGCGTCGCGCTGGGCCTGGGTGATCACCGTGCCGGCCGGGAAGGCGACGATCGCGCCGTTCTGGGCGCCGTTGGTGCGCAGCAGCCGGGTGAGTCGACGGGTGTCGATGTCAGCGATCGCCACGGTGCCTTCGGCGACGAGGTACTCGCTCAGCGTGAGCGTCTGGCGGAAGTTGGACGAACGAACCGGCAGGTCCTTGATGATCAGGCCGGCGGCATGGACTTTCGAGGCCTCGACATCCTGCAGGTTGACGCCGTAGTTGCCGATGTGCGGATACGTCAGCGTGACGATCTGCCGGCAATAGCTCGGGTCGGTGAGGATTTCCTGATAGCCAGTGAGCGCGGTGTTGAACACCACCTCGCCCACCGTCTGACCGGCAGCGCCGATCGAGGTGCCTTGAAAGACCGTGCCGTCTGCGAGTGCGAGAAGAGCGGGGGGCAGGACGGGCAGCACGGGTTCTCCGATGGGTGGACGCTCGCCCGACGCGCGCCGGTGCGGCTCGACCCATCCGGCAAAGGACGTCTCGGGGCTGCACTGGGGGTGGGTTGCAACACGATCCGGGCCGGCCGCGCCACCCCTTCTTCAGGGCGTCGCGGCGACCCGGACAGGCCGGGCGGCGTTGTTGGCAGACAAACCGTGAAAGTATAACGTCTGCGGGTTTTCCCGCCGCCCGAAACCGGTGCGTCGAAGGGATGTTGGCGGTGCCGGCATGCCCTGGAACGTGCGTGCCGATCAGGACGACAGGTCGATCAAGCCATGCGGCCCGCTGCGGCTCAGGCGGTCAGGGCGGCGATGCCAGCCTTGGCGATCTGCGCATCCTCAGTGGACTTCACGCCACTGACGCCGATTGCGCCGATGCAGTCGCCGTCGATGATGATGGGCACGCCACCTTCGAGCAGCGCATCGACCTCGGGCGCGGTCACGAAGGAGACGCGGCCCTGGTTGATCATCTCCTCGTAGATGCGGCTTTCGCGGCGCCCCAGCGCTGCTGTGCGGGCCTTGGCCGGCGCGATGTGCGACGACAGCGGAGCGGCGCCGTCCAGGCGCTGCAGCCACAGCAGGTGGCCGCCGTCGTCGACGATGGCGAAGGTGACGGCCCAACTGTTCTTGACCGCCTCGGCTTCGGCGGCGGCGGCCATGCGGCGCAGGTCTTCGTGGGTCAGGGCGGAACGGGTCTTCATGCTCAGGGCGGTCGGGCGACCGTGTCGGTGGATCGGGAGGCGCATTCTCCCCGCAAGCCACGTGACGCACTGCGGGTCGGGAAGCTGTGGATTTCCTGAAGAAAGCCGGGAACTAGAATGAGTTTCGAGGTGTCACAGGCACCGTCTTCAACCACATTCCGGAGGATTCATGACCCCTGACCTGTCGACCTACACGGCCCACGCCGGCACGGGTGCGCTGGGCCTGCAGCAACAACGCGTCCTGCGCAACACCTACGCCCTGCTGGCCCTGTCGATGATCCCGACCGTGCTGGGCGCCTGGGTGGGCGTCACGACCGGCGTGATGGCGGCCATGGGCAACGGGCTATCCATGGTGCTGTTCCTGGTCGGTGCGTTCGGCTTCATGTTCGCAATCGAGAAGACCAAGGAATCGGGCACCGGCGTGGCCGTGCTGCTGGCCTTCACCTTCTTCATGGGCCTGATGCTCTCGCGCATGCTGGCGATGATCCTGGGCTTCAAGAACGGCAGCTCGCTGATCATGATGGCCTTCGGCGGCACGGCAGGCGTGTTCTTCGCCATGGCCACCCTGGCGACCGTCATCAAGCGTGACCTGTCGGGCATGGGCAAGTTCCTGTTCGTCGGCGCGGTGGTCGTGCTGATTGCGGGTGTGATCAACGTGTTCGTGCAGTCCTCGGCCCTGATGCTGACGCTGTCGGTGATCTGCGTGGGCCTGTTCTCGGCCTTCATGCTCTACGACATCAAGCGCGTGCTGGACGGCGGCGAGACCAACTACATCAGCGCCACGCTGGCGATCTACCTGGACATCTACAACGTGTTCCAGAGCCTGCTGGCGATCTTTGGGCTGGCCGGCGGCGAACGCGAGTAAGCACCCTGCCCCCCAGAAAAAGGCCCGGTCATGCCGGGCCTTTTTCATGTCTGGACGCCAACGGCGCCGCAGAAAAGTCAGTACTCGCTACCCCCGCCAAAGCTGCCGGGTGCAAGGTTCTCGAACTTGGTCAGCGGACGCAAGAAGGCCAGCTTGACCGTGCCGACAGGCCCGTTGCGCTGCTTGCCGATGATGATCTCGGCGACGCCCGGCTCCTTCGAGTCCTTGTTGTAGTACTCGTCGCGGTAGATGAACATGATCACGTCGGCGTCCTGCTCGATGGCACCGGACTCGCGCAGATCGCTCATCATCGGCCGCTTGTCGGTGCGGGTCTCAACCGAGCGGTTGAGCTGCGACAGCGCGATCACCGGGCACTGCAGTTCCTTGGCCAGCGCCTTCAGGCCGCGCGAGATCTCGCTGATCTCGGTGGCACGGTTCTCACCGCTGGAGGCCGACGAGCCGCTCATCAGCTGCAGGTAGTCCACGATGATCAGCCCGAGCTTGCCGCATTGGCGCGCCAGGCGCCGCGAGCGGGCCCGCAGCTCGGTCGGGTTGAGCGCCGGGGTCTCGTCGATGTGCAGGCTGATGTTGCGCAGCTGGTCGACCGCCTCGGACAGCCGCCCCCATTCCTCGTCACGCAGCGCGCCGGTGCGCAGGTGCTGCTGGTCGATGCGGCCTAGCGAGCCCACCATCCGCAGCGCCAGCTGCGAGGCACCCATTTCCATCGAGAACACCAGGACAGGCAATTGCTCCTTGACCGCCACATGCTCACCGATGTTGAGCGCGAAGGCGGTCTTGCCCATGGACGGACGGGCCGCCAGGATGATCAGGTCGCCCGGTTGCAGGCCAGCGGTCATGCGATCGAGGTCAGCGAAGCCCGACGGCACGCCGGTGACCTCGCCGGCGCCGTTCTCGGCCAGTTCCTGCACCCGGTCGATCAGCTGGACCACCAGCGACTCCATCGAGTGCATGCCCTGCTTGTTGCGCGAACCCTCCTCGCCGATGCGGAAGATCTTGCCCTCGGCCTCGTCGAGGATGCTGGAGACAGCCCGCCCCTGCGGGTTGAAGGCGTTCGTGGCGATCTCGTCGCTCGCGGCCACCAGCTTGCGCAGGATGGCCCGCTCGCGAACGATCTCGGCATAGCGGCGCATGTTCGCCGCGCTCGGCACGCTCTGTGCCAGCGCATTCAGGTAGGCCAGGCCACCAACCTCCTCGGCCTTGCCCAGGCTGGTCAGCTGCTCGAACACGGTGATGACGTCGGCCGGCTTGTTGGTCGAGATCAGCGCCATGATGGCCGCGTAGATGAGCTTGTGTTCGTAGCGGTAGAAGTCGCTGTCGGTGAGCAGGTCGCCGGCCCGGTCCGAAGCGCTGTTGTCGAGCATGAGCCCGCCCAGCACGCTCTGCTCGGCCTCGACGGAGTGCGGCGGCACGCGCAGGCGCGCCACTTCGTCATCGGTGCCGCGAGGCAGGGGTGTGGTTCCGGAGAGCAGGGCAGACATCGATCGATGATAGGTCGGGGGTCGGACGGCGCCTGTGGACAGGGCTGGGGACAAGCGCTTGAAAGACGGGGGAAAAGTGAGCGACACAATGAAAAGAGGCCGGCATGAGCCGGCCTCTTCGGGCGGTGCAGGCGTTCACGACCACAAGGGCCGCGCCGCCGTTTGCCAGGTCAGGATCAGTCGGTCTCGCCGACCACCGCGACCGTGATGTCAACGACGACATCGTGGTGCAGGGCCACGGACACCGGGAACTCGCCGACGTGCTTGAGCGGGCCATTGGGCAGACGGATCTGCGACTTGGCGACGTCAACGCCCTGGGCCTTGAGACCTTCGGCGATGTCGGCATTGGTCACCGAACCGAACAGGCGGCCATCCACGCCGGCCTTCTGGCTGATGGTGACGGTCTTGCCGCCGAGCTTGTCGCCTTGCGCCTGGGCGCCGGCCAGCTTCTGGGCCTGGACCTTTTCCAGTTCAGCGCGACGCGCTTCGAATTCGGCGATCGCCTTCTCGGTCGCACGACGGGCAGCGCCGGTCGGGATCAGGAAGTTGCGTGCGTAGCCGTCCTTGACCTTGACCACGTCGCCGAGGGCGCCGAGGTTGGCCACTTTTTCCAGCAGGATCACTTGCATGTTTCTACTCCTCAGACCTTGTGCTGGTCGCTGTACGGCAGCATGGCCAGGAAGCGGGCGCGCTTGATGGCGGTGGTCAGCTGGCGCTGGAAGTAGGCACGGGTGCCGGTCAGGCGAGCGGGCGTGATCTTGCCGTTCTCACCGACGAAATCGCGCAGCACGTCGAGATCCTTGTAGTCGATCTCTTGCACACCGGCGACGGTGAAACGGCAGAAACGCTTGCGCTTGAACAGCAGCGACTGCTGGTTGCGCTTGGTCTTGCGATCCTTGGAAAACTTGCCACGGGGCGGAGCCATAGTGACCTCTTCAATTCGAATTGGGTGACTGGGACGAAGGGACGAAGGCGCTGATGTGCAGCATCACCCCCTTGCCATTGCGCTGTTTGCCCAGGAATCCGCGGATGTCGATCTCGTCGCCGACCGGCACGCGGGCCAGGTCTAGGGCGAGATCGCCGATCGCCGTCGCATGCATCTCCAGGGAGACCTTGCGGGGCGCCCCGGCGTGCATCAATTCGCACGCATGGGTCAGGCGGATGTCGAGTGCCGGCAAGCCGGCAGGGGTGTAGCGCAGGGCGGCGCGCTCCACGATGCGGCCGGAGAGCTGGACGTCGTTCATCGGAACAAGGTCGCTGCATCCGGGCGCCGGGGCGCACGCGGGGGTTCAGACACTCAGGCCGCCGTCTCCTGCTGCTGCTGCGACTTGCGCGCTTCTTCCTTCTCGACACGCTTCATCATCGACGACGGAGCGGTCTCGGCCTTGTCCTTCTTCACCGTCAGGTGACGCAGGACGGCGTCGTTGAAGCGGAAGCCGGTCTCGATTTCAGCCAGGGTTTCCTTGCTGCACTCGATGTTGACGCACAGGTAGTGCGCCTTGGCCAGCTTGTTGATCATGTAGGCCAGCTGGAAGCGGCCCCAGTCTTCAACGCGGTGCACCTTGCCGCCATTGCTGGTGACGAGGGTCTTGTAGCGCTCCAGCATGGCCGGAACCTGTTCGCTCTGGTCCGGATGGACCAGCAGCACGATTTCATAGTGACGCATCAGTACTCCTTGGGGATTCCAGTTGAGGAAGCCGCCCCGTCGCGTCAGGACACAGGTGCGGCAAGGGAAAGCCAAAAATTATAGCAGGTACGCCGAATGCGCCCCGATGGGACGGGTCAGTCGCCCTCGAGCGCCGGGTTGCGGGCCCGTTCGACCAGCGCCAGCTGCTCGGGCCCGGGCGGGCGTGTCAGCAGGCTGGCGACGACCAGCACCAGCGCGCCGACGGGCACGCCGAAGACGCCGGCGGCGACCGCATCGACGTCGAACAGGCGGGCCTGGTCCAGCGGCAGCGTGACACCGAAGACGCCGCGCAGCAGCGGGTGCGCCAGCACCATGTAGGCGGCGCAGGTGGACAGGCCGGCGAGCATCCCGAGCGTCACGCCGATGCGGTTGGCGCGGCCCCAGAAGATGCCGAAGACCAAGGCCGGGAAGAAGGCGGCCGCCGCCAGCGAGAACGCCGCCGTGACGAACTGCAAGATGTCCGTCAAGCGCATCGAGGCCATGAAGGCCGCCACCAGCGCGATCACCAGCACCAGGAACTTCGACAGCATGACCCGGCGCATGGCAGGCGCCCTCGGGTTGACCAGGCCGAAGTAGAGGTCGTGCGACAGCGCGTTGGAGATCGTCAGCAGCAGCCCGTCGGCGGTCGACAGCGCGGCGGCGAGACCTCCGGCGGCGACCAGATAGGTGACCACCAGCGGCAGCCCGCCGATCTCAGGCGCGGCCAGCACGATGACGTCACCGGCGAGCTTCAGCTCGGCCAGCTGCAGGATGCCGTCACCGTTGATGTCCTCGACCGAGACGAGCGACGAATCCAGCTTGGACCAGCGCCGGATCCACGACGGCAGCTGGTCGAAGGGCGTGCCGATCAGGTTGGTGAAGACCTCGTACTTGACCATCACCGCCAAGGCCGGCGCGGCCAGATAGAGCAAGGCGATGAAGAACAGCGACCAGGCGACCGACTTGCGCGCCTCGGTCGACGAGGGCGTCGTGTAGTAGCGCGTCAGCACATGCGGCATCGCCGCAGTGCCCAGCATCAGGCACAGCACCAGGGCAAGAAAGTTGCGTTGGGCGGCATGGTCGACGGGAGGTGGCGAGCCCGCGCCCGTCTCGGACCCCGAAGCCGCCGATGCGCCCGGCTTGGGTGGATAGGCCTGCGCCTGGCGCGGCATGCCGCCCAGCGGCCGGGCCCGCTCCTCGGACAGCTCGGCCTCGCGCCGGTATCGGACCTCGGCGTCCTCCACGGTCCGGGGTCGATCCAGGTAGCGCCGCTCGGCCTGCTGAACCTTGGCCAGCGGTGCATCGGCGGCCTGCAGCGCCCGCACCTGTGCCGACATCGTCTCGGCATCGTCGACCATCGCCTGCGGCACGTCGGCCAGCTTGCGCCGCGCGTCCTCGGCGCGCACCGCGAACTGGTGGCGCACCAGGGCTTCGCGCGGGTCGTCGAGCAGCTTCTGCTCGCGCAGGGCGACCTGTTCAAGCTGGCGGCCATAGGAGAACAGCGGGAAAGGGCTGCCGGTCTGGTTGATCGACAGCCAGAAGACGGGGGTCAGGTAGGCCACGATCAGCACGATGTACTGCGCCACCTGGGTCCAGGTGACTGCGCGCATGCCGCCCAGAAAGGAGCAGACCAGCACGCCGCCCAGGCCGACGAAGATGCCGATCTCGAAGCTGAAGCCGGTCAGGTGCGAGGTGATCAGGCCGACGCCGTAGATCTGCACCACGACGTACACAAAGGACACCAGCACGACGGCCAGCACCCCGATCACGCGGGGCAGCACGCCGCCGTAGCGCGCGCCGAGGAACTCGGGCACGGTGAAGTAGCCCAGCCGGCGCAGGTAGGGCGCCAGCAGCAGAGCGACCAGGCAATAACCGCCGGTCCAGCCGAGGATGTAGGCCAGGCCGGCGAAACCCTGCAGGTAGAGCACACCGGCGGTGCCGATGAAGGAAGCGGCCGACATCCAGTCGGCTGCGGTGGCCATGCCGTTGTAGATCGCCGGCACGCGCCGCCCGGCGACGTAGTACTCGGCCTCATCGGTCGTGCGCGACATCAGCCCGATTGCCGCATAGACCGCGACGGTGCCGATCAGGAAGGTGCCACCGATCCAGGTGCGCGGCCAGCCCATGCGTTCGAGCGCGGCCATCAGGGCGATGAAACACAACAGGCCCAGCGTGTACCAGGCGTAGCGCCGGTTCAGCACCCGGGTGAAGACGCGGGTCTCCTCGGATGGCCGGGCCGGCCGCTGGGGCCGTGGGGGAAGACCGAGGCCGCCGGCCATCGGTTCAGGGCGTCGTCGACGTCGAGGGCGACGTCAGGCCCTGACCGATCGACTCGCTGTCCTGCCGGCGCGCTTCCAGCCGATCCATGACCCAGCCATGCAGCACGATGATGAGCAGATAGGCCACGATCGCGCCCTGGGCGGCCAGCCAGAACCCGGCCGGCGTACCGGCCACCGTCCAGCGGTTGAAGGTGCCGGCAAACCAGCTGACGGCACAGGTCACCAGCAGCCAGCCGGCCAGTCCCAGCCAGGTCCAGCGCACCACGCCACGCCAGTAACGGCGCTGGTTGGCGCGCGCGTCGTGTGGGGTGCCGGGTTCATGCTGCATGTGCAACATTTTGCGTTCGGCAGCGTGCGCTCACCATCGGGGTGTCACCCAGTTTCAGACCTGCGACAGGCCGGGAAACAACAAGGGCCGGGACCCTTGCGGCGTCCCGGCCCGTGAGCCTGAGGCCAAGCGGCCGATCAGCGTTTCGCGATGCGCTGCCAGGTCGCGATGACCGAGTCGGGATTCAAGGAGATAGACACGATGCCCTCCTGCGCCAGCCAGTCGGCGAAATCGGGGTGATCGCTGGGGCCCTGACCGCAGATGCCGATGTACTTGCCATGTGCCCGGCAGGCTGCAATCGCCCGCGAGATCAGCGCCTTGACGGCAGGATCACGCTCGTCGAAGTCGGCCGCCAGCAGCTCCATGCCGGAGTCGCGGTCCAGGCCCAGCGTCAGCTGCGTCAGGTCGTTCGAGCCGATCGACATGCCATCGAAGAACTCGAGGTACTGGTCGGCCAGGATCGCGTTGCTCGGGATCTCGCACATCATGATCACGCGCAGGCCGTCCTGACCGCGCTTGAGGCCCTGGTCTGCCAGCATGTTGACCACGCGTTCGGCCTGCTTGAGGGTGCGCACGAAGGGCACCATGATCTCGACGTTGTTGAGGCCCATGTCACGACGCACCCGGCGCAGCGCCTCGCACTCCATCGCGAAGGCTTCGCCGAAGGCCTCGCTGACGTAGCGCGCGGCACCGCGGAAGCCGAGCATCGGGTTCTCTTCTTCGGGCTCATACCGTGAGCCACCGATGAGCTTCTTGTACTCGTTGCTCTTGAAGTCCGACAGCCGCACGATCACCGGCTTGGGCCAGAAGGCGGCCGCGATGGTCGCGATGCCTTCGGTCAGCTTGTCGACGTAGAAGGCGCGCGGGCTGGCGTGGCCACGGGCCACCGATTCGACCGCCTTCTTCAGGTCGGGGTCGATGTTCGGGTAGTCGAGGATCGCCTTCGGGTGAACGCCGATGTTGTTGTTGATGATGAATTCGAGGCGCGCCAGGCCAACGCCCGAGTTGGGCATCTGAGCGAAGTCGAAGGCCAGCTGCGGGTTGCCGACGTTCATCATCATCTTGACCGGCGAGTACGGCATCTCGCCGCTGTGCACCTCGCTGACCTCCATCTCGAGCAGGCCGTCGTAGATGAAGCCGGTGTCGCCTTCCGAGCAGGCCACGGTGACGAGCTGACCGTCCTTGAGCAGCTCGGTCGCGTCGCCGCAGCCCACCACCGCCGGGATGCCCAGCTCGCGGGCGATGATGGCCGCGTGGCAGGTTCGCCCGCCGCGGTTGGTGACGATGGCGCTGGCGCGCTTCATCACCGGCTCCCAGTTCGGGTCGGTCATGTCGGTGACCAGCACGTCGCCGGGCTGGACGCGGTCCATCTCGGTGATCGAGTGAACCAGCCGGACCGGGCCGGTGCCGATCTTCTGGCCGATCGCGCGGCCCTCGGCCAGCACGGTCGAGCTGCCCTTGAGCTTGTAGCGGTGTTCGACCTGGCCGGCGGCCTGGCTCTTCACCGTCTCCGGGCGGGCCTGCAGGATGTAGAGCTTGCCGTCACGGCCGTCCTTGCCCCACTCGATGTCCATCGGGCGACCGTAGTGCTGCTCGATGATCAGCGCATAGCGGGCCAGCTCGATCACGTCCTCATCGACCAGCGAGTAGCGGTTGCGCAGCTCGGGCGGCGTGTCGGTGGTCTTGACCAGCTTGCGGCCTCCCGACGACGTCGTCTCGACCTGGTCGGCGGCGGTCGCGAACTCCATGCGGATCAGCTTGGAGCCCAGGTTGCGACGGATCACCGGGAACTTGCCGTTCTTCAGCGCCGGCTTGTGCACGTAGAACTCGTCCGGGTTGACGGCGCCCTGCACCACCGTCTCGCCCAGGCCGTAGCTGGAGGTGATGAAGACGACGTCCTGGAAGCCGCTTTCGGTGTCGATGGTGAACATCACGCCGGCTGCGCCCAGGTCCGAGCGAACCATGCGCTGGATGCCGGCCGACAGGGCGACGTCATGGTGGGCATAGCCCTTGTGGACGCGGTAGCTGATGGCCCGGTCGTTGTAGAGCGAGGCGAAAACTTCCTTGATCTTGTGCAGCACCTCGTCGATGCCGACGACGTTCAGGAAGGTCTCCTGCTGGCCGGCGAACGAGGCGTCGGGCATGTCCTCGGCGGTGGCCGACGACCGCACGGCAAACGACGCGCCGGGGTTGTCGGCGGTGAGCGCGATGAACTCGGCGCGGATGGCGGCCTCGAGGTCAGCCGGGAACGGTGCGTCCTCGACCCAGCGGCGGATCTCGGCGCCGGCCTCGGCCAGCGCACGCACGTCTTCGGTGTCGAGCGTGGCCAGGCGGGCGTTGATCTTGGCGGTCAGGCCGCCGGCTTCGAGGAAATCGCGGAAGGCCGCCGCAGTGGTGGCGAAGCCACCGGGCACACGCACGCCGGAGGCAGCGAGCTGGCTGATCATTTCGCCGAGCGAGGCGTTCTTGCCGCCTACGGTCTCGACGTCGGTCATTCTCAGCTGCTCGAACGGAACGACCAGGGCGGTCGCCAGATGGGTGGAAGACATGGGAAAGCTCCGTGAAGTAAGAAACCGGTAGCCCCTGCTGGCGCGCACGCGGCGACCCGGCCACAGCGCATGTCTGGCTGTTTTTCTTGGCGTGACGGGGTGGCGGGGTGCATGGTGGGCAGCGTGGGAGCGAGGCCTGCGACGCTGCGACAACGGCCTCGCTTGGGGGCGAATTGCGGACGATTCTAAGGGTCACGCCCCTATCATGTAACGCTGTTGTTCCTGCCTCGCGGGAGCGTTTTTCCGACCGATCGCACGCTCGCGGCCCGCCGCTCATCACCATGCCCAACCGCACCGTCTTCTTCGTCTCCGACGGCACCGGCATCACGGCCGAGACCTTCGGCAACTCGATCCTGGCGCAGTTCTCGAGTCGCCACCGGCATGTGCGCCGTCCCTTCATCGACACGGCCGAGAAGTCCGATCAGGTGATCGCCGAGATCAACGGCACGGCCGTGGTCGAGGGCAAGCGGCCGATCGTCTTCATCACGCTGGTCAACGACACCGTGCGCGACCGCATCGCCAGCCGCTGCAACGCGCTGGTGATGGACATGTTCCGAACCTTCGTCGAGCCCATCGAGGCCGAGCTGGGCATCAAGAGCAACCACCGCGTGGGCCGCTTCTCGGACGTCGCCAAGAGCCAGGAGTACCACGACCGGATCGAGGCGATCAACTTCTCGCTCGCCCACGACGACGGCCAGTCCTCGCGCAACCTTGCCGAGGCCGACGTGATCCTGGTCGGCGTCAGCCGCTGCGGCAAGACGCCGACCTCGCTGTATCTGGCGATGCAGCACGGCATCAAGGCGGCGAACTACCCGCTGATCCCGGACGACTTCGAGCGCGATGCGCTGCCGTCGAGCCTGCTGCCCTACAAGCGCAAGTGCTTCGGCCTGACCATCGACGCCGACCGCCTGAGCCAGATCCGCAACGAGCGCCGCCCCGGCAGCAAATACGCCGCGCTGGCCAACTGCCGCTACGAGATCAACGAGGCCGAGCGGCTGATGAAGCGCGAGGGCATCCACTGGCTGTCGTCGACGCACAAGTCGATCGAGGAGATCGCCACGACCATCCTCAGCGACATCCGCCCCGATCGCCTGATCTACTGAACGCGCCCCGCCTTCAGTCCTCGCCCTGCGGCTCCGCCCGCATCAACGCGATCAACTCGTCGACCTTAAACGGCGCGCCGTGCGCCGCTTCGGTCTGCGCCGCGAGTTCGGCCTCGTCGGGCGCGGCGAGCACGCTGTCGGCCAGTTCGCGCTTGCGTTCGTGCAGCGAGACGATGGTCTCTTCCAGCGTGCCGGCGTTGACCAGCCGGTAGACCGTCACCGGCCGCTGCTGGCCGATGCGGTGGGCGCGGCCGCTGGCCTGGTCTTCGGCGGCCGGGTTCCACCACGGGTCGGCGATGACGACGTAGTCGGCCACGGTCAGGTTCAGGCCGAAGCCGCCGGCCTTCAGGCTGATCAGGAACAGGCTGCCCTCACCGGCCTGGAAGGCGGCGACGCGGCGGCTGCGCTCGGGCCCCGGCGTGCTGCCGTCGAGGTACTGGTAGGTGATGCCGGCCTCGTCCAGCGGCTCGCGCAGCAGGGCCAGGAAATCGACGAACTGGCTGAACACCAGCGCCTTGTGGCCGTTGGCCACCAGCTCACGCGCCAGCTCGCCAAAGGCCATCACCTTGGCGCCGGGCTGGCGCAGGTCGGGCGTGACCAGGCGCGGGTCGCAGGCGGCGCGGCGCAGTCGGGTCAGCTGGGCCAGGATGTTGAGGTGGGCCTGTCCGGTGGTGGCGCCACGCAGCGCCTCCTGGGCTTCCTGCAGGGCTTGCCGGCGCAAGGCCTCGTAGTGCGCCAGCTCGGACTCGTTGCCTTGCACGCGCAGCACGCGCTCGGTGCGCGGCGGCAGGTCGTCGAGCACCTCGGCCTTGGTCCGGCGCAGCACGAAGGGCTGGATCAGCCGGCGCAGCGTGCGCTGCGCGCCACGGTGGCGGTCGCGCTCGATGGGCACGGCGAAGCGGGCGTTGAACTGCGCCGGTGTGCCCAGCAGGCCGGGGTTGCAGACCCTCATCAGGGACCACAGCTCGGCCAGCCGGTTCTCGATCGGCGTGCCCGACAAGGCCAGCCGGAAGTCCGCGCTCAGCTCGAAAGCGGCCTGGGTGCGCTTGGCGGCCGCGTTCTTGATCGCCTGCGCCTCATCGAGCACAAGGGTGTGCCAGCGCCGCGCCGCGAAGGCCTCGGCGTGCAGGAACTGCAGCTGGTAGCTGATCAGCACGACGTCGCCCGCGCCCGCCTCGGCCAGCACGGCCTCGCGGTCGTCCTCGGCAAAGATGCGCACGTTCAGCGACGGCGCAAAGCGGCGCAGCTCGGCCGCCCAGTTGCCGGTCAGCGAGGTCGGCGCCAGCACCAGCGCCGCGCCGCCGGCCGCCCGCGCCAGCAGCACCGCGATCGCCTGCAGCGTCTTGCCCAGGCCCATGTCGTCGGCCAGCACCGCGCCCAGGCCGGCCTCGGCCAGGCGCATGGCCCATTGGTAGCCTTCGAGCTGGTAGGGCCGCAGCTCGGCCTGCAAGGTCGCCGGCAAGGCGGGCGACCAGTGACGAGCCCGCAGCAGCGTCTCCAGCCGGTCCTGGAAGCCGGCGTCGGTCGTGAGCGCGGCCTCGTCCAGCGCGGCGGCCAGCCAGCCCGCCGCCACCGAGGGCAGGCGCAGGCCGCCCGTGGTGCTGCGCGGCAGGGGTTCGGCGACGGCGCCCAGGTCGTCGATGCGGCTGCGCAGCGCCTCGGTCAACGCGAGGTAGCGGCCATCGCCCAGCGGCATGAAGCGGCTGCGCGTGGTCGCCGCCCAGTCCAGCAGGCGGCTCAGGCTGGCGACCAGCTGCTCGTCGACCTCGATGCCGCCCTGCAGCGCCAGCCATTCCTGGCCTGACTGCACCTGCACGCTGAACTGGCCCAGGCCGATGCGGTCAACCTGCAGCGCCTTGCCTTGCGGCCAGTCCATCGCCTGCACCGCGTTGAGCGTGTGCAGGCGTTCGACCAGGGCCAGCGCGGCCTCGGCATCGTCGACGCTCCACAGCGCCGGCACGACCTGGCCTTCGCTGCGCGCCACAGGCAGGGGCGCCAGCATCGGGCAGGCGTCGATGACGGTTTCAAGGTGGCTGCGTTCGGCCGCGAGATCGCGCTGCGCGCCCAGCGTCTCGCCGCCAATGGCGGCGATCAAGCGCTGGCGGCCGCTGCCCGGCGTCAGGCGAGGGCCTTCCGGGCCGAGCGGCGCGACGACCAAACGCAGCCGCACGCCCGCACCTTCCGGGCTGAGTTCGGCGCGCAGCCGGCTGTCGGTCGGCAGTTCGCGGCTGGCGGCGACCTCGTCGGCATGGATCTGGAAGTGCGCGCCCAGGCCCTTGAGCACGCCCTGCAGTTGCGCCGCCGCGTGGCGAGGGACCGTCAGGCCCAGGCCGATCAGCTGGGCCGCACGCTGCTGCGCCGGCGTGTAGCGCACCAGCCGGGCACGTTGCGGCTCGTCGCGCACGACGGTCAGCGTCAGCAGCGCCTGGGCCTCCTTCTGCGTGGCCGCGCCGGACCAACGCACCATGCCCGCGAGCGGGTCATGCGCCACGCTGCGCAGCGGTGGCTGCAGGCGCACCAGCAGGTCCTCGCCGTGTTCGATCACCTCCAGCTCGGGACTGGCCTCGACCAGCTGCACGGCGCGTTCGGGCGCGTCGTCGAAGTCGACGTGCGGGTGTCCGGCCAGCGCCAGCAGCGCCACCGCGCGATCGATCTGGACGTCGCGGGCGGCCACGCCCTTGCGGATCGCGCGCACCACCGCCGCGTCATGCGGCAAGAGGTTCTGCGCCTGCACCAGCCGCACCAGCGGCACCTCGCGCGACTTGCCCCAGCCGCGCGGGCCGAGCTTCTGTTCGAAGGGCTGCACCGAGAGCAGCGCGCCGTCGTCGTCGACGCCCAGGCGCCACCACAAGCGGGTCTCGCTGGGCGCGGCCGCCGTGCCGCCCTCAGGCTCAGCCGATGAGCCTGCCAGCGCGGCGAGCGCAGCCAGGGCCACCTGCCAGCCGTCCTGCGGCGCGGGCACGAAGAAGTGGGCCGGCACGTCGGCATGGCGCAGCACCGCCAGCGCGCCGTCAAGCTGTGCGGCCGGCTCGGTCAGGCCAGCCGACAACAGGCGCTCGCGCAGCGCTTCGGCGCTGGTCCATTCGGCGGGCGTCGGCTGCAGCGCAAGCTGTTCGGCATCGCCGCGCTCATGCAGCCAGGCCCGCATCAACCAGGCCCACCAGTCGTTGTTCAACACCACGCCCGGTCGGCCGTGGATGCGCAGCGGACGCAGGTCACGCGGCAGGTCGCCCAGCCGCATCTGCAGCGCCAGCGCCATCAGGCCCCAGGGGGTCTGCGGATCGGGGCTGCGCCCTGCCCCTTCGGCCTGACAGAACTTCAGCGCCGCCTGCAAACGCGCCGCCCCGCCCTGTGCGGTGTGCTGCGCCATCTGGGCCTGCACCAGGAAGGTCGCCAGCAGCGGGTTGAGCAAGCCCTTGCGCTGCTGGGTCAGCTTGCGCAAGGCGGTGTGGTGGGTGTTGAAGAGCGACTCGGCCAGCGCGAACTCGCCCCGTGCGCTCAGGGCCACGGCCTGCAACAGCGCGGCGCGGTGCGACAGGCCGGGCGCCTGCGCCACCAGTGGCGCGAGCAGGCGCTGGCCCTCGTCGGCCCGACCGGCCAGCGTCAGGTGTTCGGCGCAGAGCGTGCGCAAGGACCGCACGGTCGGCTCGATGGCCTCGGGCCAGATCGTTGTCTCATGGGCCTGCAGCCAATCCAGCGCGGCCTGTGGCAGGACGAGGCGCGGTGGCGCGATCCAGCGGTTCAGCGCCTCGGCCTGGACCAGCGCCAGCACCTGGACCTGCACATGCGGATGCAAGCGCGTCAGCATCTCGGCATCGGCCACGTCGAGCACGGCGCGTTCGAACACGCTGTCCCATTCGACCGTCCAGCCGCAGGCGTTGCGCAGGTGCGTGAGTCGGGCCGGCTCGGCACCGCCGTAGACCAGCAGGCGCGTCACCGACACCGCCATGTCCATGTGGCGGAAGGCGCCCACCGCGACGTGGCCATGGACCCGGTCAATGCCTTCTTGCAGGCACAGCAGCTGCATCAGCGCTTCGGCATCGTGGGCCGCGCGCAGGTCGGCATCGGCCTCGGCCCAGCGGTCCGGCGCGACGCACCAGTAGCCCGGCCGGTGGTCGGACGGCTGGAGCCAGCCGGCATCGGTCAGGTGGTCGAAGGCGAGCTTGAGCTGCTCCTGGGTCAGCCGTTCGATGCCTTCGTCGCGCGCGCCCAGCGCGGCGGCCAGCCGTCCGACCACGCCGGTGACCCAGCTGCGCGGGCGCATCGTCGCGCCGAGCGTCAGCGCGTGCAGCACGGCCCGGTCGACGGCGCGGAGCTGGCGCGCCTGGCTCACGGCATGAGCCTCTGGCGAGCCGACTCGTACAGGCAGATCGCGCCCGCCGCCGCCACGTTGAGCGACTCCTCGCCGCCCGGCTGCGGGATGGTCAGCGTCAGCGCGCAACGTGCCAGCAGGCCTGCATCGACGCCCTGCCCTTCATGGCCCAGCACCCAGGCGCAGGGCCAGGGCAGGTGGGTCGTGTGCAGCGCTTGCGCGCCGTGGGAACTGGTTGCCAGCAGTGGCAGACCCAGCGCATCCAGCGCGTCGGCCTCGACGCCTTCGACCAGGTGCAGCGCGAAGTGCGCGCCCATCGCCGAGCGCAAGACCTTGGGTGACCACAGCGCCGCGCAGCCCTTCAGCGCGATGACCTGCGGCACGCCCAGCGCGGCGGCGCTGCGCAGCAGGGTGCCCACGTTGCCCGGGTCCTGCAGGCGGTCCAGCACCAGCGCGCTGACGCCGGCACGCGGCGGTGCGGCCTGCTCGGGCAGGTCCATCAACAGGCCGAAGGGACCGGCGGTCTCCAGCGAACTGACCTCGCCGAGCAGCGCGTCGTCAAGCACCACCACCTCCGGCGCGGCCAGCGCCAGTGCGCGCCAGCGCGGCTGCAGCCAGGCACTCGCGCCGACCACCGCCAGCGAGGGCCGGCCGCCGCGCGCGGCCAGCGCCTTGGCGAGGTGATCGCCTTCGAGCCAGACGCGGCCGAGCTTGCGGTAGGCGCCCGGATCGGTCGCCAGGCGGCGCAGATCCTTGAGCAAGGCGTGGCCGCGCGAGCTGATCTCGCGGACCTTGGGCGGCGTGGCGCCCGGGTGTTCGACATCGGTCATCGGGGGATCTCGTTCGCGCCGGATCGCAGCGCCAGCGCCACCTCGGCCGCTCGCACCGGCGCATAGCTGCGGCGGTGTTCCGGGCAGGGGCCGTGGGCCAACAAGGCGGCCTGGTGCGCCGCCGTCGGGTAGCCCTTGTGGACCGCGAAGCCGTAGGCCGGGAAACGTTCGTCCAGGCCCAGGCAGAGCCGATCGCGGTGAACCTTGGCGAGGATGGACGCCGCGCTGATCGCCGCCACCGTGGCGTCACCCTGCACGATGGCCTCAGCGGGGATGCGCAGCACCGGCACGCGGTTGCCGTCGACCAGCACCTTGGCCGGCCGCAGGCGCAGGCCTTCGACGGCGCGGCGCATCGCCAGCATCGTGGCGTGCAGGATGTTGAGGCGGTCGATCTCCTCGACGCTGGCCTCGGCGATGCAACAGGCCAGTGCCTTGGCGCGGATCTCGTCGTAGAGCCGCTCGCGCCGTCGCGCGGTCAGCTTCTTGGAATCGGCCAGACCGGCGATGGGCTGCAGCTCGTCGAGGATCACGGCCGCCGCGACCACCGGCCCGGCCAGCGGCCCGCGCCCGGCCTCATCGACGCCTGCCACCAGGCCCGGGCGGTCGAAGACCAGCGGGATCTGGGCCGGCGTGGGGGACGGCATCGGGTCAGCGGCCAAGGACTTGCGCGATCGCATCGGCGGCCCGCTGCGCGGTGTTCTGGCGCAGCGTCTGATGGAGTGCGGCAAAGCGCGCCGACAGGCGTTCACACGCGGCGCTGTCGTCCAGCCAGCGCAGGGCGGCGGCGGCGATGGCCTCGGGCGTGGCGGCGTCTTGCAGCAGCTCGGGCACGGCAAAGGTCTCGGCGCCCTCGCCCAGCCTGACTTTCCGCAGCGGCGGCGGCGCGCTGGCGGCATCGAGCCGCAGCAGGATGTTGGGCAGGCCGACGCAGGGCTGGTAGGACATGCGCTTCATCAGCTGCCAGCTCAGGCCGCTGAGGCGGTAGACGATCACCATCGGCCGCTTGAACAGCGCGGCCTCCAGCGTGGCGGTGCCGCTGGCGATCAGGGTCAGGTCGCAGGCCGCCAGTGCCGTGTGCGACTGGCCGTCGAGCTGTTGCAGCGGCAGGTCCGGCGCGTGTTCGGCGATCAGCGGCTCGATCAGCGCGCGCAAGCCCGGCGCCACCGGCAGCACAAAACGCAGCTCCGGGCGACGTCGCGCCAGCAAGGCGGCGGCCTGCAACAGCGGCGCGCCGATGTGGCGGATCTCGCCGCGCCGGCTGCCCGGCAACAGCGCCACCAGCGGCACGTCGTCGGCCACGCCCAGCGCGGCGCGGGCCTGGGCGCGCGGCACGTCCAGCGGGATGTGGTCGGCCAGCGGATGGCCAACGTAGTTGGCCGCGATGCCGGCCTGGGCATAGATCGCCGGCTCGAAGGGAAAGAGGCAGAGCACCCGGTCGGCCGAACGGCGGATCTTGTCGATCCGACCGCCGCGCCAGGCCCAGATCGACGGGCTGACGAAGTGCACCGTGGGGATGCCAGCGGTCTTCAGGCGCTCTTCCAGACCGAGGTTGAAGTCGGGCGCGTCGACGCCGATGAAGGCCTCCGGGCGCTCGGCCAGCAGGCGGTCGCCCAACTGGCGGCGGATGCCGGCGATCTCGCGGTAGTGGCGCAGCGCGTCGACGTAGCCGAACACGGCCAGCTTGTCCTGCGGCCACCAGCTCTCGAAGCCGCCCGCGATCATGCGCGGCCCGCCGATGCCCTGGGCCTGAAGCTGCGGCCAGCGCGCGCGCAGCCCCCCCAGCAGCAAGCCAGCCAGCAGGTCGCCAGAGGTCTCTCCGGCCACAAGAGCCAGGCGGGGATCGGCGGCAGTCGTCATCAGGCGATGTCCAGGGACAGGAAGAGCAAGGGACCGCCGACCGGTCCTTCCGCGAGGGGCGCGTCGGGAAAGGTGCTCAGCGGACGATGCCGCGTTGCGCCTGGTCGAGGAAGGTCAACATCATGTCGAGGTCGGCATCGCCGCCGTCGACCGTGCCGCGCAGCGCCAGCAGTTCAACACGGGCGGCGTCCAGCGTCAGGCCCTTGCGGTAGAGGATGCGGTGCATCTGCTTGAGCTGGGCCAGCCGCTCGGGGCTGTAGCCACGGCGGCGCGGGCCTTCGAGGTGGGCACTCTGGGCCTCGGCCGGGTTGCCGGCCGCGACCATGAAGGGCGGCAGGTCCTGCGACAAGCGGGTCTGGAAGCCGACCATGGCGAAGTCGCCGATGCGCACAAACTGGTGCACGCCGGTGATGCCGCCGATCAGGGTGGCATTGCCGACCTCGACGTGGCCGGCGAACTGGACCGCGTTGGCGATGACGTTGTCGTCGCCGATGCGGCAGTCGTGTGCCACGTGCACATAGGCCATCACCCAGTTGCGGTGGCCGACCTGGGTCAGCCCGCCCGCACCGACGACGCCGAGGTTGAAGGTGCAGAACTCGCGGATGGTGTTGCCATCACCGATGCGCAGCTCGGTCGGCTCACCGGCGTATTTCTTGTCCTGCGGCACGGCGCCGAGCGAGCAGAACTGGAAGATGCGGTTGTCGCGGCCGATGGTCGTGTGGCCCTCGATCACGCAGTGCGGACCGATGGTGCTGCCGGCGCCGACGACCACGTGCGGGCCGATGATCGAGTAGGGGCCAACGCTGACCGACTCGTGCAACTGCGCGGCCGCGTCGACGATCGCGGTGGGATGGATCTGGGCCATGACGGAGAAGGTGTGCCGGTTGTTCAGCGCGCGATCACGAGATGCGGCGCATCGTGCACATCAGTTCCGCTTCGGTGCAGGTCTCGCCGTCGACCGAGGCGCGGGTCTTGTACTTGTAGATGCCGGCCTTGTGGCGCTCGATGGTCGACTCCAGGATGAGCTGGTCACCCGGTTCGACCGGCCGCTTGAAGCGCACGCCGTCGATGCCCACGAAGTAGACGACCGAGTCGTCGCCCGGATCCTCGTCCATCGAGGCAAAGGACAGCAGCGCCGAGGCCTGTGCCAGCGCTTCGAGGATCAGCACGCCGGGCATCACCGGGCGGTGCGGAAAGTGGCCGGTGAAGAAGGGCTCGTTGATCGTGACGTTCTTGATCGCCTTGATCCAGGTGTTCTTCTTCATGTCGACGACACGGTCGACCAGCAGGAAGGGGTAGCGATGCGGCAGCTTCTTGACGATCTGGTGGATGTTCATCGTCGTCGGGAAGCCGTCGCCACCGGACGGGCCATCGGTCGATGCGGGCGTGGAGGTCGTCGTGTTCATGGTGTGTCGATCTTCTTTTCGAGGCTGCGCAGGCGATCGCGCAGCGTGTGCAGTTGACGCAAGGTGGCGGCGTTCTTTTCCCACGACGCGTTGTCGTCGATCGGGAACACGCCGCTGTACTGGCCGGGCCGGTTGATGGAGCGCATCACCACGCTGGCCGCCGAGATGTGCACGCCGTCGGCCAGTTCGAGGTGGCCCAGCACGATGGCGCCGCCGCCGACGGTGCAGCCGCGACCGATCTTCGCGCTCCCGGCGATGCCCACACATCCGGCCATGGCGCTGTGCTCGCCGATGTGCACGTTGTGGCCGACCTGGATCAGGTTGTCGAGCTTGACGCCGTCGCCGATCACCGTGTCGCCCAAGGCGCCCCGGTCGATGCAGGTGTTGGCGCCGATCTCGACGTGGTCGCCGATGCGCACGCCCCCGAGCTGCTCGATCTTGTCCCAGCGGCCCTGGTGCGGCGCGAAGCCGAAGCCGTCAGCGCCGATCACCACGCCGGCATGCAAAAGGCCGCTTGCGCCGATCGTCGTGCCATGCATCAGCGTCACGTGGGGCGCCAATCGGGTCCGTGCGCCGATGACGACGCCCGGGCCAACGACACAGTGGGCGCCGATGACCGCGCCAGCGCCGATGTCGGCACCGGCCTCGATCACCGCCAGCGGGCCGACCGTCACATCGGCGCCGAGCCTGACACCCTCGCCGATCACGGCCGACGCATGCACGCCGGCATGCTGGCCCGAACGCAACCTGGCAGCCCACCATTGGGTCAGCCGGGCGTAGTAGTGGTAGGGGTCGGGCGTGACGATGGCCGCACCGCGCTGCGCCGCCGCTTCGGCCAGGGCCGGGGCGACGATCACGCAGCCAGCTGCCGTGGTCTCGAGCTGCGCGCGGTAGCGCGGGTTGGCGACGAAGCTGATCGACTGTTCATCGGCCTGCCCGAGGGCGGCGATGCGATGGATCACCCGAGCCGGATCGCCGAGCAGGTCACCGCCCAGCGCCGCGTGGATCTCGTGCAGCGTGGTGGTGACGGTCAGGGCGTGTCGCGCGTTCACTTGGCCGCAGGGGCCTGTTGCGCGTTGAGGGCCTTGATCACCTTGTCGGTGATGTCGACGCGGGCGCTCCAGTGCACGGCATCCTGCAGGATCAGGTCATACCGTTCCTGCTCGGCGATCTGCTTGATGACCTTGTTGGCACGCTCGACGACGGCGGCAAGTTCCTCGTTCTTGCGCTGATTCAGGTCTTCCTGGAACTCGCGGCGCTTGCGGGTGATGTCGCGCTCTTGTTCGACCAGCTCGCGCTGACGGCGGTTGCGCTCGCTCTCGGCCAGCGTCGGCGCGTCCTTGTCGAGCTTCTCGGTCGCGGACTTCAGCCGTGCGGCGGCATCGTCGATGTCCTTGTTGCGCTTGCCGAACTCGGTCTCGAGCTTGGCCTGGGCTGCCTTGGCCGGCGCGGCGTCACGCAGCACACGATCGCTGCTGACGTAGCCGATCTTCAGCTCCTGGGCCCGCAGCATCGGGGCGGACAACGTCAACATGGCCGCGGTGGCCAGCGTCAAGAACGTGGACTTCTTCATCAGAATGCGGTGCCGATCTGGAACTGGAAGCGCTGGATTCTATCTGTTCGGGCATAGCGCAAGGGTTGGCCCCAGGACAGCTTGAGCGGCCCCACCGGAGAGATCCAGGACAGGCCGACGCCGGCCGACATGCGGATCGGGTTCTCCGACGAGTCGCCGATCTTCTCGCCCTCGCGCCAGACGTTGCCCGCATCGGCATAGCCGAAGATGCGCAGCGTGCGGTCGTTGCCGACGCCCGGGAAGGGCACGTACAGCTCGGCGTTGAGGTTCAGCCGGCGGTTGCCGCCCAGGTAGGCACCGGTCACGTCGACCGCACCGAGCGAGTTCTGGTCGAACGCCCGCACCGTGCCCAGGCCGCCGCCGTAGAAGTTCTTGAACACCGGGTAGTCACGACCGCCCAGCCCCTGGCCCCAGCCAAATTCGCCATTCAGACCCAGCGTGAAGCGCTTGCTCAGCGGGATGTACTGCTGGATCTGGTAGTTGCTGCGCAGGTAGCGGGTGTCGCCGGCCACGCCCCACTCGACGTTGACGCGCTGGTAGAGGCCCTTGTTGGGCACCAGCGCGCTGTCTCGGCCATCGCGCTGCCAGCCCAGCGTCAGCGGCACCGACGAGCTGGTGTCGCCGAACTGGGCCCGTTGGCGGAAGTAGACCTCGGGCAGCGCATTGGCCGCCTTGATCGTGGTGCGCTCCGCACCGATGCCGAAGAAGACCGTGTCCAGTTCGGAGAACGGAACGCCGAAGCGCACCGACGCGCCTGGCGTGACGAGCTGGTAGTCCTCGCCCTGGCTGTTGAGCGGCCGGTTGGTGCGGTAGAACACGTCGACCGTCCGGGAGATGCCGTCCTCGGTGAAGTAGGGGTTCACATGCGACAGCACCAGCGTGCGGGCGAGCTTGCCGGTGTTGAGCTCGACGCCCAGGTACTGGCCCGAGCCGAAGACGTTGTCCTGCTTGACCGCGAAGTTGAACGACAGCTTCTCGGCGCTGGAGAAGGTCGCGCCCAGCAGCAGGCTGCCGGTCGGCTTCTCGGTGACGTTCATGGTCAGGTCGACCTGGTCGAAGGTGCCTGGCACCTCGCTGGTGTCGAACTCGGCCTCGCTGAAGTAGCCCAGCCGGTTGACCCGGTCACGCGAGAGCTGGATGCGCGCACCGTCGTACCAGGCCGATTCGAGCTGGCGCAGCTCGCGCCGGATCACCTCGTCGCGGGTGCGCGAGTTGCCAGCCACGTTGATGCGGCGCACGTAAACACGCCGGCCCGGGTCGGCGTTGAGCTGCACCTGCACACGACCGGTGTTGCGGTCGACCTGCGGCACGGCCTCGACCCGCGCGAAGGCGAAGCCGAACAGGCCGAAGCGGTCGGTGAAGGCCCGCTGGGTGTCGTTGACCGCCTCGGAGCGATAGGGCTCGCCCGGCTTGATCGTCACCAGCGACTTGAACTCGTCGTCCTTGCCCAGGTAGTTGCCCGACAACCGTACCGCGGTGACGGTGTACTGCTGGCCCTCGCGCACGTTGATCGTGATCGAGATCGACTGCTTGTCCGGCGAGATCGCGACCTGGGTCGACTCGACCACGAACTCGAGGTAGCCGCGGTTGAGATACCACGCCCGCAGCGTCTCCAGGTCCGCGTTGAGCTTGGCCCGCGAGTAACGGTCGCTCTTGGTGTACCAGGTCATGACGCCGCCAGCGGTCAGGTCCAGTTCGGCCAGCAAGGTGCTCTCCGAGAAGGCCTGGCTGCCGGTGATGCGGATCTCGCCGATGCGGGCGATGCCGCCCTCGTTGACCGCGAAGCTGACGTTGACGCGGTTGCGCTCGATCGGCGTGATGGTGGTGACCACCTCGGCGCCGTAGTAGCTGCGGGTCAGGTACTGGCGCTTGAGCTCCTGCTCGGCGCGGTCTGCCAGACCGCGGTCGAAGGGCTGGCCCTCGCCGATGCCGACGTCCTTGAGCGCCTTGACCAGCGTGTCGCGGTCGAACTCGCTGGTGCCGGTGAAGTCGACGCTGGCGATGATCGGCCGCTCCTCGATCACGACCACCACGACCTGACCGGTGACCTCCAGGCGCACATCCTTGAACAGGCCGGTGGCGAAGAGCGCCCGCAGGGCCGCCGCACCCTTGTCGTCGTTGTAGGTGTCACCCACGCGGAAGGGCAGGGACGCGAAGACGGTGCCGGCTTCGGTGCGCTGCAGGCCTTCGATGCGGATGTCCTGCAGCACAAAGGGCGACACGGCCCAGGCCGGCAGGCCCAGGCCGAGCCAGCCGGCCACGATGGCCGCGGCCAGGCGCGAGGTGGGACGGTGTTGTGCAGGTGCGTGCATGCGTTTCACAGCTGCCCGACCAGGCGGGCGACGTCGTTGTAGAGGGCCAGCGACATCATCACGAGGATGATGAACAGCCCGCCACGCTGGAAGCGTTCGAGCCAGGCATCGGGAATCGGGCGACCGGTCAGCGCCTCAACCGCAAAGAACAGCAGATGGCCACCATCGAGCATCGGCAGGGGCAGCAGGTTGAGCACGCCCAGGCTGACGCTGACGACGGCCAGGAAGCCTAAGTAGTAGGCCAGGCCGAGCTGGACCGACTGTCCGGCGTATTCGGCAATCGTCAACGGGCCGCTCAGGTTGCGGGGCGAGGCCTCGCCGGTCACGATGCGGGTGAGCATCTTCAGCGTCAACGTGGCCATCTCGCCGGTGCGCTCTACGCCGCGTTGAAGGCCCTCCAGCGGACCGAGCCGGACCAGCGCCAGCTTGACGCCCGAACCGACAACCGCCTCGATGCGGCCGACGCGCTGACCACGGTCGTCGACGATGGCCGGCGTGACCACGATCTCCAGGCGTTCACCGGCACGGTCGATCTCCCACCGCTGGCTGCCCGGCGGCAAGGCGACCGGTGGCGGCGCCGCAGCGGCCTGCAGGGGATCGGCGATGTCGGCGGCCGGGGCGATGTCGGTGGAGCTCGGGGCTTCGACGGTGGACGCAGCGGGCGGGGTGACGGGCGGGTTGGCGGACGCCACGGCAGGCTGGGCCGGATCCGTCGTCGCCGACCCTTCGGGCACGTCCCGAGATGCGGCACGGATGATCGCGCGCAGCGCAGCCCCGTCGGTGATCGCCAGGCCATCGACGCTGAGCACCCGGTCCCCCGGTCGCAGGCCAGCCTGCTCGGCCGCGCCGCCGGCAACGATCTCGCCTAGCACCGGTTCGGACAAGGGCCCCGGCAAACCGATGCGGCGCATCAGACCGGGGTCGGCGTCGGTGGCGCCCAGGCTGGCGAGATCGAGCGTCAGGGACTGATCGCTGCCATCGACACGCCGCACGACCATGTCGACATTGCGACCATCGAGCGCCGCCCGGGTCAGCTGCCAGCGCAGGTCGGTGAAAGAGAACACTGAATGGCCCGCGCCATCCTTCGCGTCGGCATCGGCCAGACGCAGCACCTGGTCACCCGGGCGCACGCCCGCCAGCTCGGCCGGCGATCCCGCCACCGGCGTGCCCAGCAGCGGCAGAGGTTCTTCGGTGCCGACCCAGTGGGCGGCGGCATACAGGACCACCGCCAGCACCAGGTTGGCGATCGGTCCGGCGGCGACGATGAAGGCGCGCTGCGGCAAGGGTTTGCGGTTGAAGGCGCGGTTCTGCTCACCCGCGTCGACCGGGGCCTCGCGCTCGTCGAGCATGCGCACATAGCCGCCCAACGGCAGCAGGCCGAGGACCCATTCGGTCTCACCGATCTGGCGGCGCCAGATCGGCCGGCCGAAGCCGATGGAGAAGCGCAGCACCTTGACGTTGCAGGCCCGTGCGGCGCGGTAGTGGCCCCACTCGTGCACGGCGATCAGCACCGCCAGCGTCAGCAGGAAAGACAGCAAGGTGTTCATGCGCTCTCGCGGCAGGCCGTCAGGCCGCCAGTTCCAACACGCGCTGGCGGGCCAGCGCGCGGGTTTCCTGGTCGAGCGCCAGCAGGCCCTCGACCGATGAGGCCGCCGTCTCCGGCACGGCCAAGCGAGCCAGGAGGTCCGCGTTCAGCGCGGCGATCTGGTCGAAGCGCAAGCGGCCAGCCAGAAAGGCCTCGACCGCCACCTCGTTGGACGCGTTCAGCACCGCGGTGCTGCCCTCGCGGGCGCGCAGCGCTTGCCAGGCCAGCATCAGCCCAGGGTAGCGGCGCTCATCGGCCGGCTCGAAGGTCAGGGGCTTGAGGCCCAGGAAGTCCAGCCGCGAGGCACCGGACTCGATCCGCGCCGGCCAGCTCAGGCCGTAGGCGATCGGCACGCGCATGTCGGGCGTGCCCATCTGCGCCAGCACCGAGTTGTCGCGACAGACCACCATCGAATGGATGATGCTCTGGGGGTGCAGCACGACCCGGACCTGCTCGGGCCTCAGGTCGAACAGCCAGCGCGCCTCGATCACCTCGAGCGCCTTGTTCATCATCGTGGCCGAGTCGACCGAGATCTTGCGGCCCATCACCCAGTTCGGGTGTGCGCAGGCCTGGTCGGGCGTGACGCTGGCCAGCGTGGCCGGATCGCGCTCGCGGAACGGACCGCCCGAGGCGGTCAGCACGATGTGGTCGATGCGCGAGGCCCAGGTCGAACGGTCCTCGGGCAGGCACTGGAAGATTGCCGAGTGCTCGCTGTCGATCGGCAGCAGCGTCGCGCCACCCGCCTTGACCGCGTTCATGAACAGCGCACCGCCCAGCACGATGGCTTCCTTGTTGGCCAGCATCAGGCGCTTGCCGGCGCGTGCGGCGGCCAGGCAGGGCGGCAGCCCGGCGGCGCCCACGATCGCGGCCATCACCGCATCGGTGCCCGGATCGGCGGCCACCTGGCACAGCGCGTCGGCGCCGTGCAGGACCTCGGTGGACAGACCGGCCGCGCGTAGGCGTTGCTGCAGGTCGGCGGCCTGGTCGGCACGGGCCACGACCGCCTGACGGGGTCGCCAGGTCAGGCACTGCGCGGCCAGCTCGTCGATGCGGCCGTGCGCCGTCAGCGTCGTGACCTCGTAGGCCTGCGGGTGACGGGCCAGCACGTCCAGCGTGCTGGTGCCGATCGAGCCGGTCGAGCCAAGGATGCACACGCGCAGCCGGCCAGCGGCTGACGGCGTCGGGCGGGTCGTGGTGTTCATGGCGGCGGCACTCATGTCGTCAACAGGGCCAGCGCCAGCGGGCAGACCGGCAGCAGGGCATCGATGCGATCCAGCACGCCGCCATGGCCCGGCAGCAGCGCACTGCTGTCCTTGGCGCCCGCGCTGCGCTTGACCAGCGACTCGAACAGGTCGCCCACCACGCTCAAGGCGGCCAGGAACAGGCAAGCGACGACGAGGCCAGCCCAGCCACCGCGCTGGAGCAAGGCGGTGTAGAGGCTGGCGCCCGCATCCGGGTGGCCGGCGTCCCAGGCGATCCAGCCCAGCGCCAGCAGCATCACACCCGCCATCCCGGTGTAGACGCCTGCCCAGCTCTTGCCCGGACTGATCGCCGGCGCCAGCTTGCGCCGGCCCCAGGCACGGCCACCGAAATACGCCGCGATGTCGGCCATCCAGACCAGGCAGAACAGCGAGAGCAGGAAGTTCAGGCCGCGCAAGCGCGCCTCGGCGATCGCCAGCCAGGTCAGCCACAGCAGCACGAGGCCGACCAGCAGGCGCAAGCCGGCGGGCACCTGGGGCCAGCCAACCACGCCACGAGACAGCGCCCAGGCGCCGCCCAGCACCCAGAGCAGCAAGGCCAGTTGCCACAGCCAGGACGGCACGTGACCGACCCAGCCTTGCGCCAGAGCCCCGCCGCAACCGGTCGCGACGACGGCGGCCAGCACGATCGCAGCGATGCCCGGTGACTGGTTCAGGCGAGCCCATTCCCAGCCGGCGGCGGCAATCATCACCAGCGTGAGCAACTGGAAGGGCCAGGGGCTGGCGGCCAGCAGGGCCGGCAGCAACACGGCAAGCAGAACCAGGGCCGTGATGACGCGCGTTCTGAGCATGGACCGGCGGCCTCAGGTTTCGGGGGCGAAGCTGACGGGGGTTCCGTCGGACTTGACGTCCTTCTTGACCCGGCCGTATCGACGGTCCCGGGCGGCGAAGTCTGCCAGGGCCGCGTCGAGCGCACGCTCGTCGAAGTCAGGCCAGAGGCAGTCGGTGAAGTACAACTCGGCGTAGGCCGCCTGCCAGAGCAGGAAGTTCGAGATGCGGACCTCGCCGCCGGTGCGGATGAAGAGGTCCAGTTCCGGCGCATCGGCCAGCGACAGGCGCCGCGCGATGGCCGCATCGTCGATGGCGTCGGGCTCGACGCCGTCGCGCACCAGCGCCTGGCAGGCCTGCACCATGTCCCAGCGGCCGCCGTAGTTGAAGGCGACGTTGACGGTGATGGCCTGGTTGGCAGCGGTCATGCGCTCGGCATGGTCCCAGGCTTCGCGGACCTTGGCGGCCACCCTCGCCCGGTCCCCGATGATGCGGATGCGCACGCCATCGGCCGCCATGCGTTCAAGGTACTTCGAGACCGCCACCAGCACCAGGTTCATCAGCCCGGAGACTTCTTCCTGAGGCCGGTTCCAGTTCTCGGACGAGAACGCGAAGACCGTCAGATGGGCGATGCCACGATCACGACAGGCGTGGATGATGCGCACCAACGCGTCGACACCGAACTTGTGGCCGATCACGCGCGGCATCATGCGGCGGTTGGCCCAGCGGCCATTGCCATCCATGACGATGGCGAGGTGACGCGGCACGCGCGAGGTGGCGCCGTTCGGAGGTGGACTCATCGGACCGCGATCGGGAAGACGGCCGTCAGACGGCCATGATCTCGGCTTCCTTGCCTTGCACCAGCTTGTCGATCTCGACCACGGTGCGGTCGGTCAGCTTCTGCACCTCGTCGACCGAGCGGCGCTCGTCGTCCTCGGTGATCAGCTTGTCCTTGAGCAGCTTCTTGGCGTGTTCGTTGGCATCGCGACGCAGGTTGCGCACGGCCACCTTGGCGTCCTCGCCGGCATGGCGCACGACCTTGCTCAGCTCCTTGCGGCGCTCTTCGGTCAGCGCCGGCATCGGCACGCGGATCAGGTCACCCATGGCGGCCGGGTTCAGACCCAGGTCAGAGTCGCGGATCGCGCGCTCGATCTTCTGGGCCATGCCCTTTTCCCAGGGCTGGACGCTGATGGTGCGGGCGTCGATCAGCGACACGTTGGCAACCTGGCTGATCGGCAGCATCGAGCCGTAGTAGTCGACCTGCACCTGGTCGAGGATGCCCGGATGGGCCCGGCCGGTGCGGATCTTCTGGAGTTCGTTCTTGAAGGACTCGATGGACTTGGCCATCTTGGCTTCGGCGGTCTTCTTGATGTCGGCGATGCTCATCTCGGGCTCCTCGGGTAACGCTCGGCACAGGGCGGCTCGGGCGTCGGGGTGCGGGCTGGGCGCCGATGGAAGACGCCCTCGCCCGTCACCGGGTTCAGACGTGGACCAGCGTGCCCTCGTCCTCGCCCATGACCACGCGCTTGAGCGCGCCGGGCTTGAAGATCGAGAACACCTTGATCGGCAGCTTCTGGTCGCGGCACAGCGCGAAGGCGGTCGCGTCCAGCACCTGCAGGTTCTGGATGATGGCCTCATCGAAGGTCAACGAGGGATAGCGCGTGGCGTTCGGATCCTTCTTCGGATCGGCCGTGTAGACGCCATCGACCTTGGTCGCCTTGAGCATGATCTCGGCACCCATCTCGGCACCCCGCAGCGCGGCTGCGGTATCGGTCGTGAAGAAGGGGTTGCCGGTTCCGCCGGCGAACACCACGACCTTGCCTTCTTCGAGGTACTGCAGCGCCTTGGGCCGCACATAGGGTTCGACGACCTGGTCGATGCCGATGGCCGACATCACGCGGGCGGTCATGCCCTCCTGGCGCATCGTGTCGGCCAGCGCGAGCGCGTTCATCACGGTGGCCAGCATGCCCATGTAGTCGGCCGTGGCGCGATCCATGCCCACCGATCCGCCAGCCACGCCGCGGAAGATGTTGCCCCCGCCGATGACCACCGCCACCTCGCAGCCGAGCTGAGTGATTTCCTGGACTTCCCGCACCATCCGGACGATGGTCGAGCGGTTGATGCCGTAGGCGTCATCGCCCATCAGGGCCTCTCCGGAAAGTTTCAGCAGGATGCGCTTGTAGGCCGGCATGCAGGGTCCTCGGGGTAGCAAAAACAGCGTTCGAGTGTAGGCCAAGGCGTTGTCGCCCTGGCCCTTGGGCCGACCCGATCAGGGCCGGTCCGGGACCGTCTTACTGGCCCTTGGCAGCAGCGACCTGGGCAGCCACCTCGGCTGCGAAGTCGTCTTGCTTCTTCTCGATGCCTTCGCCAACGATGAACATCGTGAACGAGGCAACCGAGGTGCCGGCAGCCTTGAGCATCTGCTCGACGGTCTGCTTGTCGTTCTTGACGAAGGGCTGGTTGAACAGCGAGACCTCCTTGAGGTACTTCTGCACCGAGCCTTCGATCATCTTGGCGGCGATCTCGGCAGGCTTGCCCGACTCGGCAGCCTTGGCGGTGGCCACCGAACGTTCCTTGTCGATCAGGTCGGACGGCACATCGGCCTGGGTCAGCGCCACCGGCTTCATCGCCGCGACGTGCATCGCCACGTCCTTGGCGGCCGCGCCGTCGCCGGTGTATTCGACCAGCACGCCGATGCGCACGCCGTGCAGGTAGTGGGCCAGCTGGCCACCACCGGCGTAGCGCTTGAAGCGGCGGATCGACATGTTCTCGCCGATCTTGCCGATCAGGCCCTTGCGCACGTCTTCAACCGTCGGGCCGAAGTCTTCCATTGCCAGCGGCAGCGCCGACAGCGCGGCCACGTCGACCGGGTTGTGGTCGGCCACCAACTGGGCGATCGACTGCACGAAGCCCAGGAAGGTGTCGTTCTTGGAGACGAAATCGGTCTCGCAGTTGACCTCGATCAGCGCGCCCACGTCGCCGTTGACGGCGGCAGCGATGACGCCTTCGGCGGTCACGCGGCTGGCGGCCTTGCTCGCCTTGTTGCCGAGCTTGACCCGCAGGATCTCCTCGGCCTTGTCCATGTTGCCCTCAGCCTCGGTCAGTGCCTTCTTGCACTCCATCATCGGGGCGTCGGTCTTGGCGCGCAGTTCGGCGACCATGCTGGCGGTGATTGCAGCCATTGTTCAACTCCTGTCACGGAAGATGGCCGCACCCACTGCAGCCATCGGGAAATCTCGAAAAAAAGGGGCTGTAGCAGCCCCTTGCTCACCGGTCCCGAAGGACTCAGGCAGCGTCGTTGACCTCGACGAACTCGTCGCCGTTGGAAGCCACGGCCTCGATCACTTCATTGACCGAGTTCGCCTTGCCTTCGATCACGGCGTCGGCCATCACGCGGGCGTACAGCGCCACGGCCTTGGCCGAGTCGTCGTTGCCGGGGATGACGTAGTCGATGCCTTCGGGCGAGTGGTTGGTGTCGACCACGCCAATGACCGGAATGCCCAGCTTGCGGGCTTCGGCGATCGCGATCTTGTGATAGCCGACGTCGATGACGAACAGCGCATCAGGCAGGGCGCTCATCGCGGCGATGCCACCGATGTCCTTCTGCAGCTTGTCGATCTCGCGCTGGAACATCAGCGCTTCCTTCTTGATCGACGGCTGGGTGCCAGCCTCGACCATGGCCTGCATCTCGTTGAGCTTCTTCAGCGAACCCTTGACGGTCTTGAAGTTGGTCAGCATGCCGCCGAGCCAGCGCTGGTCGACGTAAGGCATACCGGCACGAGCCGCTTCCATCGCGACGACGTCACGCGCTTGGCGCTTGGTGCCGACGAACAGGATGTTGCCGCGGCGCGAGGCGAGCTGGCGGGCGAACTTGGTGGCCTCGTGGAAGAGCGGAACCGTCTTCTCGAGGTTGATGATGTGGATCTTGTTGCGATGGCCGAAGATGTACGGGGCCATCTTGGGGTTCCAGAAGCGCGTCTGGTGTCCGAAATGGACGCCGGCTTCCAGCATGTCACGCATGGTGAAGGACATGAATTGCTCCAAAGGTTGGATCTAGAATCCGGCTCGAATTGCACGCAGTGACAAGAGAAACACGCGGCACACACGACCAGGATTTCTCCTCGTTCGCTGCCCGCATCCTCTGCAGTCGCAACACCTTCAGTTCGCTTCGCTGGCCTATCCAGTTCAGCTGCCGGACTCGCGTTTGAGACACAAGTCGTCTTGACGCCCCACCTGTCGGACCGGTCTTCCAGACCCGCCCAAAGGTGTTCACGAAAAAACCCAAAGAGTATAGCAGCCGTGAAGAGCCGTCCCGCGCCGGAGCCCCTGCAGGCGCCCCATCAGACCGATCCCAGCCGCCACATGGACCTGCTGGCCGCTCGCGCCAGCGTTCAGGCGCGGCACACCAAGGCCGTCGACCTGCTCGATGGTGCCGCGCGATGCGCCGAGTCGCCCGAAGCGGCCTGCGCCCATGTGCTGATCGACCTCGACAGCGCCCTCGCGGCTGCGCAGCAGGCCGACGCGAAGGTCGCAGCCGGCACCGACCCCGGCGCACTGGCCGGCCTGTCGATCAGCGTGAAGGACCTCTTCGACGTGCGCGGCCAGGTCACGCGGGCCGGCTCGACCTGGCTGAACGAAGGACACGCTGCGGTCCACGACGCAGCGGCTGTCGCCCGCCTGCGTGCGGCCGGCGCGGCCCTGATCGGCCGCACGCAAATGACCGAGTTCGCCTTCTCCGGCGTCGGCCTCAACCCGCACACCGGCACGCCGGCCAACGTCGCCCTGTCTCGCCTCGGGCTGGACGGCCGCGCGCCCGGTGGCTCGACCTCCGGTGGCGCCGTCTCAGTGGCCAGCGGTGCGTCCTGGGCGGCACTCGGCAGCGACACCGGCGGTTCGCTGCGCATCCCTGCTGCGCTGCACGGTCTGGTCGGCTTCAAGTGCAGCCAGCATCGCGTCCCGCTGGCCGGCAGCGTGCCGCTGGCACCCAGCTTCGACACGGTCGGCGCCATCACCCGCAGCGTGCGCGACGCGATCGTCTTGCACGAGGTCCTTGGCGACCGGCGCGTGAATCTGCCGGGCAAACCCCTGCGCGGCCTGCGGCTGGGCTGGACACGCCGGCTCTTTCTCGATGCCCTGGAACCGGCCATCGGCGCGGCCTGGCAGCGCAGCCTCGACGTGCTGGCCGCAGCCGGCGCCGATCTGGTCCCGTTGGACCTGGCCGCGCTCGACGACGTGCCCCGTCTGACCGATGGCGGTGGCATCACCGCTGCCGAGGCCTGGGCCTGGCACGCGCCGCAGTTGGACGCCCGTGCCGATGCCTACGATCCGCGCGTGCTGTCGCGCATCCTGCGCGGCCGGGCCATCGACGCCAGCCAGCTCGCCGCCTTGCGGACCTTGCGCGCCGACTGGATCACGCGGCTGTCGGCCCAGATGGCCGACGTCGACCTGATGCTCGCGCCCACCGTCGCCCGCGCCGCACCGCCAATCGCTGACCTGCAGGCCGACGACACCGCCTTCTTCGACCTGAACGCCGCGCTGCTGCGCAACCCCGCCGTGATCAACTTGTTCGACGGCTGCGCGCTCAGCCTGCCCGCGCCAGTGGCGGCCAACGCCGCCCCGGTCGGCCTGATGCTGTGGGCTGGACGGGATGCCGACGATCGCCTCCTCGATGCCGCCCTGGCCATCGAGGTTGCCTTGCGCAACGCCGTTGGCGGGAGCCGCTGATGCGCATTGCCGTGATCGGTGCCGGCGTGGCTGGCATGGCCAGCGCCTGCGAACTGTCCGAGCAGGGCCACGACGTCACCGTCTATGACCGCCACGACGGCGTGGCCGAGGCGTCCAGCTTCGCGCATGCCAACCTGCTGACGCCGGGCCTCGTGTCGCCTGCGGCCGCACCCGGCCTGCGACGCTGGCTTTGGCGCGGCTTGCGCCACCACTCGGCGGCCTTGCGCTGGCACCCGCTGCAGTCGCCGGCCACCTACCGCTGGCTGTGGCGTTGGTGGCGTGCCAGCCGGCGAGGTCATGGCGACGACGTGCGGGCCATGACGGAGCTGGCGCTGCTGAGCATGCGCCGCCTGGACAGCATCAGCCGCAACTTCTCGATCGCACACGAACGCAGTGCCGGCGTGCTGGTGCTGCTGCGCCATGCCAGCGAACTCGCGCCAACCCACCGCCATGCCCAGATGCTGCGCGAGCTGGGCTGGTCGGCCCGTGAACTCAGCCCCGAGGAATGCCGCGAGGTGGAGCCCCACCTGGGCCACAGCACCTTGGCCGGCGGTCTGCAGTTGCCGCTCGATGCGGTCAGCAACTGCCGGCTGTGGGTCCAGCGCTTACGTGACGCACTCGTGCGCGAGCGCGGTGTGCAACTGCGGCTGGGCACCGAGGTCCGCGCGATCCGTCCGGCGCACACGGGCCAGGGTGTCGACCTGACGCTGGCCGCCCGGCCCGGCAGTCGCGTCGGCCCTGGAGGTGCCGAACAAGGCATGCACCACGACGCCGTCGTGCTTTGCGCGGGCGCCGACACTGGCCTGCTGCAGGGCGTGGGCGTGCGCATCCCGCTGATGCCGGTCTGGGGCCAGTCGCTGACGCTGCGCCTGCGGCCCGACAGCCTGGCGCTGCAGTCCGGCGTGATCGACGCCCGCGCTGGCGTCACGCTGACACGGCTGGGCGAGCGCCTGCGCGTGACCGGCGGCTACACGCTGGGCCCGCGCGGCGCCCGGGCATCGGAAGACGCGCTGCGGCCCTTGTACGGCGCGCTCGACCGCTGGTTCGGCCACGCCACCGAACGCGCTTCTCCGCTGATCTGGCAGGGTGCGCGCCCGATGTTGCCGGACGGCCCACCCATCATCGGCCCGGCGCCGATGCCAGGCGTCTGGCTCAACGTCGGCCACGGCGCGCACGGCTGGACTCTGGCCTGCGGCAGCGCCAAGCTGCTGGCCGAACAGATCTCGGGCCAGAACCCGTCGGTCGACCCAGTGCCCTTTGCCCTGTCACGGTGGCAGGCATGACGAACGAAGCGGTCCCGGTGGTCATCGACACCAATGTCGTGCTGGACTGGCTCGTCTTCGACAGCCCCGACACGGCGCCGCTGGCCGCTGCGATCACCGCCGGTCGGCTGCACTGGCTGGCCACGGCAGCGATGCGCGAAGAGTCGCTGGAGGTGCTCGATCGCCTGCGGACCCACGCCCACCTGCAACGCTGGGAGGCCCGGCGCGAAGGGGCCCTGGAAGCGGTGGCACGCTGGATGCAGCCCATCGAGTCGCCGCCCCCCCTGCCCTGGCCGATGCGCCTGCGCAGCGTCGACCCGGACGACCAGATCTACATCGACCTGGCGCTGCACCGACGCATCCCCTGGCTGCTGAGCCGTGACCGGGCACTGCTCAAACTCGCCAAGCGGGCTCGCATGCACGGGGTGCAGGTGCTCACGCCGCTGCAGTGGAACGTGGCCTGGCGCAACGCCGCAGCATGAGCGCTCGCTAGCATCGACGCCATGCCGATGCCCGCGTTCACACCCTGCTCCGCCCCCCGCCGCTTGCTCGAAGAAGGCGGCTACGCCGACGCCGTCGACCTGCACGACGCCGCCCATGCCGCCGAGTTAGAACGTGTCTTGGCGTCAACCCGCGCGCCGCTGGCCTTGATGCAAGCCGCCGGCCTGGCCGTCGCAAGGCTGGCACGGGCGATGACGCCTCATGCCCGTCGCGTGCGCGTGCTGGCCGGTCCCGGCAACAACGGCGGCGACGGCTTCGAGGCCGCCGCGCGCCTGAAGGCGGACTGGCCCGACGTCCACATCGACCTGGCCTGGCTGGGCCACCCAGCATCACAACCCGGCGACGCGGCGGCATCGCGCCTGCGGGCCGAAGCGGCCGGCGTGGCGATCACGGAGCTGGATCACCCGCCAACGGGCGCGGCCGACCGGCTGGCCACTTGGTGCGCCGAACTGGCCCAGGCTGACGGCGACACGCTCGTCATCGACGCCCTGCTGGGACGCGGCCTGAACCGGCCCGTCAGTGGCGATCTGGCCCGGCTGATCGATGCACTCAACACCGGCGCGGCCCGGGTCCTGTCGGTCGACCTGCCGTCCGGCCTGAACGGCGACGTCGGCGTCTGGCCCGACGGTGTCGACGCACCGATCGTCCGGGCCGACACGACACTGGCCTTGCTCAGTCCTTCGCCGGGCCTGTGCACCGGCATGGGTCGCGACGTGGTTGGCGAGTTGTGGTGGCATGACCTGGGCACGGGATCGGCCACGCCTCATGCCGTCGCCGCGCAAGCCCGTCTGGCACGCGGTTCCGCACTGGCCAGGCTGCTGCAGCCGCGCCCGCACCGTCAGCACAAGGGCAGCGTCGGCGACCTGTGGGTCATCGGCGGCGATGTCGCGATGCAGGGCGCCGCATGGCTGGCCGCCCGCGCAGCGCTCGAATGTGGCGCCGGGCGCGTGCATGTGGATCTGCTCGATGCCCAGGGCCTCGGCCTGGACCCAGGCCAGCCTGAGTTGATGGTCGGACGATGCGCCGACCGCGATGAGCTGGCCCGCGCCACGGTCATCGCCGGTTGTGGCGGTGGCCCAGCCATCGCCGCCCGCTTGCCCGAACTGCTGTCGACCACCGCCCGGCTGGTTCTGGACGCCGACGCGCTCAACGCAATCGCGCGGGACACCAACCTGCAGGATCGCTTGCGTGAACGGTCCGCGCGCGGACAGGCCAGTGTCTTGACGCCGCATCCGCTCGAAGCGGCGCGCCTGCTCGGCAGCGACGTTGCCGCGGTTCAGGCGGATCGCCTGGCTGCTGTCCGCGCCCTGGCCACGTCCTACCGCTGCACCGCACTGCTCAAGGGCTCGGGCACCCTCGTCTGCAGCGCATCCAGCGGTGCGTTGCCGACGATCAACGGCAGCGGCAACGCGGCGCTCGCGACGCCCGGCAGCGGCGACGTGCTGGCCGGCGTGATCGGCGCGTTCTGGAGCCAACTGGCGATTCGGCCGCTGGTCGAGGAAGGCCCGGGCGACGACGCGGCGACCCTTGCAACCCGGGCCGCCGTCGATCTGCACGGCCGGGTGGCTCAATCGATGAGCCACCGCGGTGCCGCATTGCCGGCATCGCGCCTGGTCAGCGGCCTGGGTGACTGGCTGAGGCGGCAGGCGCCGCCTCGCTCCGCCTGAGGACGGGTCCTTCGATCAGGTCCGCGAACGGCGCGGCTTGGCGCTGCGCGTCACCGCGCTGCCGTCACCGGTCGCCGCGCTGGCGCCCTTGCCGGCCGATGTCGCCTTGCCCTTGCCGGGCTTGGCCACCTTGGGCGGCCGGGTCTTGCGGGTGGCGCTGCTGGCGGCCTTGCGCGCAGCCTTGCGGACCTCGCGGTCAGTCTCCTGCACGTTGGCAAGCTCGGCCTGTGCGTTGCCGGTCTTGGGCGTGCGTTCGCGCGGACTGCGCTGCGATGCGCCGGGCGCTGCCGCGCCGCCTTCGCGGACCAGCCGGAAATCGATCTTGCGGCCGTCCAGGTCGACCCGGCTGACCTGCACCTGGATGCGCCCACCCACGGCATAGCGCACCCCGGTGCGTTCGCCGCGCAGTTCCTGGCGCACCTCGTCGTAGCGGTAGTACTCACCGCCCAGTTCGGTGATGTGCACCAGGCCTTCGACGTAAAGGTCATTGAGCTGGACGAACAGGCCAAAGCTGGTGACCGCGCTGATCGTGCCGATGTATTCCTCGCCGAGGCGGTCGCGCATGAACTTGCACTTGAGCCAGGCCTCGACATCGCGTGACGCCTCGTCGGCACGCCGTTCATTGGCGCTGCAGTGGATGCCAGCCGACTCCCAGACCGCCTGAGCCTGCGACTTCGCGGCACCGGCCTTGGCAGGCTTCAGGTGCGCATGCGATTCCTGCTCGCGCGCGGCCTTGGCGTTCTTGGCGGCCTGCGCCAGACCACGCCGGTCGCTGCCGGTGTTGGGCGGACGCGGCAGGTCGATCGTGTACTTCTTGCCCGCCAGGATGGCCTTGATCACGCGGTGCACCAGCAGGTCGGGGTAGCGCCGGATCGGGCTGGTGAAGTGCGTGTAGGCCTCGTAGGCCAAGCCAAAGTGGCCGCTGTTGATGGGGGTGTAGATGGCCTGCTGCATCGCCCGCAGCAGCATCTGGTGGATCTGTGCCGCATCCGGCCGGTCACGCGTCTGCTGCGCGATCATCTGCAGTTCGGACGGCTTCGGGTCCTCGCTCAACACGAAGCCCAGGCCCATCGAACGCAGGTAGTTCTGCAAGGTCTGACGCTTCTCCGGCGTCGGGCCCTCGTGCACGCGGAACAGGCAGGGATGCTTGGCGGCGTGGATGAAATCGGCGGCACAGACGTTCGCCGCCAGCATCGATTCCTCGATCAGCCGGTGCGCCTCGGTGCGGGTGCGCGGCACGATCTTCTCGATGCGGCCGTTGTCGTCGCAAACGATCTGCGTCTCGGTGGTCTCGAAGTCGACCGCTCCACGGATGGCTCGCTGCTTGAGCAGTGCCCGGTAGACCTCATGCAGGTTGATCAGGTCGTTGACCCGGGCGGCACGCTTGCGGGCCTCGGGGCCGCGCGTGTTGGCCAGGATGGCCGCCACCTCGTTGTAGGTGAAACGCGCGTGCGACAGGATCACCGCCGGATAGAACTGGTAGGCCACGACCTCGCCCGTCGCGTCGACCAGCATGTCGCAGACCATGGTCAGGCGTTCCTGGTCCGGATTCAGCGAGCACAGGCCGTTGGACAGTTTCTCCGGCAGCATCGGGATGACCCGCCGCGGGAAGTAGACCGAGGTTGCACGCTCGAAGGCGTCACCGTCGAGGGCTTCGCCGGGCTTGACGTAGTGGCTGACGTCGGCGATCGCCACCAACAGGCGCCAGCCTTTGGCGCGTCCGATCTTGGCGGGTTCGCAGTAAACGGCGTCGTCGAAGTCGCGCGCATCCTCGCCGTCAATCGTCACCAAGGGCACGTCACGCAGGTCGACGCGGCCCTTGAGGTCGATCGCGCGCAGGCGATCCGGCAACTTGGCGGTCTGCGCCAGCGTCTCGGTGCTGAAGTTGTGCGGCACCTCGTACTTGCGCACCGCGATCTCGATCTCCATGCCGGGATCGTCGATGTCGCCGAGCACTTCGGTGATCCTGCCGACCGGCTGCGAATAGAGCGACGGCGGCTCGGTCAGTTCGATCGCAACCACTTGGCCGGCCTCGGCTTTGGCGGTCGCGTTCTTCGGGATCAGGATGTCCTGCCCGTAGCGCTTGTCCTCTGGTGCCACGATCCAAGCGCCGCCCTCGAGCAGCAGCCGGCCAATGATCGGCGCGCGCTTGCGCTCGACGATCTCCAGCACACGGCCCTCGGGCCGTCCCTTGCGGTCCAGGCGGATCACCCGGACCTTGACGCGGTCACGGTGCAGCACCGCCCGCATCTCCTGGGGTGCCAGATAGATGTCTGGCTCCCCGTCCTCCCGGATCACGAACCCGTGACCATCGCGGTGCCCTTGCACCGTGCCCTCGATCTCACTCATGAGTGTGGCGTTCAAACAATACCTCTTGCTTTTCGATTTCGATGGATGCTACACTTTCTTTCTCAGTTGATCACTGCAACAAGTCAGCGAACAACAAAAGAAAGTCAGAAGAAAAAGAACAAAACGGTCTGGCAAAACGGTCAGACCAGCGCAAGTCAAGCCCAGGTGGCGGAATTGGTAGACGCACTAGTTTCAGGTACTAGCGGGTAACTCCGTGGAGGTTCGAGTCCTCTCCTGGGCACCATCATTCAACGGCCGACAGCCACAAGCTGTCGGCCGTTTTGTTTTGTGGCCGGCAAATTCGTTCGCGCGGGACATGCCCTTGAACGTCGCCCCGACATGAACGATCCAACAAAAACGCCCGGACTTGCCGGGCGTTTTGCGTTGTGCACAGCCAGTCGCTCAGACGGCCAGCTTGCGGGCCAGCCCGTCCGGGCGCAAGCCGTCGTATTCCTCGAAGGGCTGATGGATCCACGGGCTGGTGGGCAACATCTCGACGTAGTAGTCGGGCACATAGCTCGACACACCCTTGACCCACAGCACGGCAGACTTCAGTTCGCGGATCGACGGCATGCCGCGCAGCCGTTCGACCACCGCCTGCAGCGTCACGCCCGAATCGGCGAGGTCATCGACCAGCAGAACACGCCCCGCCAGTTCACCCTTGGGCATGGTGATGTACTTGGCCATGTCAAGACGGCCCTGGATCGTGCCGGCTTCGGCTCGGTAGGAACTCGTCGACATGATGGCCAGCGGTTTGTCGAACACCCGCGAGAGCACGTCCCCGGGACGCATGCCGCCACGTGCCAGACACAGGATCTGGTCGAACTCCCAGCCCGAGTTATGCACCTTGAGCGCCAAGCGCTCGGTCAGCAGGTGGTACTCGTCCCAGGACACATACAGGTGCTTGCCATCGTCGGTGAGCATCGGTCTTTCCCTTATCAGCGGTGAACGTCGTGGTGGTCCCGTGACCCGTGCGGCTTAGGCCTTGTACGGATGACGCAGCAGGATGGTGTGGTCGCGGTCCGGGCCAGTGGAGACCATGTCGATCGGCGCACCGATGAAGGCCTGCACCCGCTCGAGATAGCGGCGCGCGTTCAGCGGCAACTGGTCCCATTCGGTGACGCCGAAGGTGGTCTCGGTCCAGCCCGGGAAGGTCTCGTAGATCGGCTCGGCGGCGACGATGTCGTCGGCGTCAAGAGGCAAGATGTCGATGGTCTCGCCGCGCAGCTTGTAGCCGATGCCCATCTTGATCTCGGCCAGGCCGTCGAGCACATCGAGCTTGGTGATGCACAGGCCCGAAATGCCATTGATCAGGATCGAGCGCTTGAGGGCAGCCGCATCGAGCCAGCCGCAGCGACGCGCACGTCCGGTCACGGTGCCGCGCTCCTGGCCGATGGTCGACAGATGATGACCCACGCTGCCGGCCTCATCGATCGGCAACTCGGTCGGGAACGGGCCGCTGCCCACGCGCGTGGTGTAAGCCTTGGTGATGCCAAGGATGTAGTGCAGCTTGTCCGGACCGACGCCCGAGCCGGCGGCGGCGTTGCCGGCCACGCAGTTGCTCGACGTCACAAAGGGGTAAGTGCCGTGGTCAATGTCGAGCAGCGTGCCCTGAGCGCCTTCGAACAGCACGCTGCCGCCGCCCACATTGGTCGCATGGATGCGTACGCCGACGTCGGCCAGCATCGGCTTGATCTGCTCGGCCAGTGCCATGGCCTGGTCAAAGATCGGCTGGAACTCGAGTGGCGTGCCCTTGAGGAAACCCGACAGCGCGTGGTTGTGCAGTTCGAGCAGGTCTTTGAGCTTGCTGGCGAAACGTTCGGGGTGCTTGAGGTCCTGGGCCCGCAACGCACGGCGCGCGACCTTGTCCTCGTAGGCCGGGCCGATGCCCTTGCCGGTCGTCCCGATCTTGCCGGCACCGCTGGACTCGCGCAGCGCCTCGCGGGCGCGGTCGACCTCGACGTGGAAGGGCAGGATCAACGGGCAGGACTCGCTGATGTACAGGCGCGAACGCACGTTCAGCCCGGCAGCTTCCAGACGCTCGATCTCGAGCATCAGGTGGGCCGGATCAACCACCACGCCGTTGCCGATGTAGCAGGCCACGCCCTCGCGCATGATCCCCGACGGGATCAGCTGCAGCGCTGTCTTCTTGCCGTTGATCACCAGCGTGTGGCCGGCGTTGTGGCCGCCCTGGAAGCGCACCACGGCGCTGGCATGGTCGGTCAGCCAGTCGACGACCTTGCCCTTGCCTTCGTCACCCCATTGGGTGCCGACCACGACAACGTTGCGGCCCGACGCGGCACTGCGTGTATCCATCTCTAGATCCGATCGAAAGGAAAAACTCGGGTGCAGGCGACACGCACTCAGCGTGCACGCACCCACCACTGGCCCTGTTCGGCGACCAGTTCACGGTCGCAGTCGAACTCGTCGGCCTCGTGTTCATGGCCCGGCAGCACGCTGACCACCGTCTCGCCTTCACGGCGCAGACGGCGCACGACAGCGCGCAGATCGGGGTCTTCGCTCCAGGGCGCGCGGATGGCGGCACGACGGCCATCGAAGCCGACACCGCCCACCACCGCCTTCAGGTCCAGGCTGAACCCGACCGCCGCGCGCTTGCGGCCAAAGACCGCGCCGACATCGTCGTAGCGTCCGCCGCGGGCCAGTGCATCGGTACAGCCGCGGCCGTAGATCGCGAAACGGGCGCCGCTGTAGTAGCCCTGACCGGACATGTCACCGAGGTCGAAACCAAGGGCCAGCTCGGGCTGCAGCGCGTGCAGGTGGCGCGCCAGCCAATCGAGGTCATCCAGGGCTGCGCGAACCAGCGGAACATCCGGAAGACGATGGCGTGCCTGCACCAGCAGGTCGGCACCCCCATACAGATCGACCAGGGCGAGCAAGCCCGCGCGCACGACCGGCGGCAAGGCGGCACCGAGGTCCTCGATGGCGGTCCGATCCTTGGCTGCTAGGGCGGCCTCGACGGCATGTCGGGTGTCGGTCATGACCTCGCCACAGGACAGCACGCCGCGCAGCAGGCGCGCATCGGACAGGTCGAGCAGCAAACCGCCGATGCCCGCGCGACCCAGGCACTCGAGCGCCAGTTCGATGATCTCGAGATCAGCCTCCAGGCCGGCGTGACCATAGGTCTCGGCGCCGAACTGCAACGGCTCCCGGCTCCCATGCAGGCCGCTCGGGCGGGTGTGCAACACCGGACCGCAATAGCACAGACGGGTCAGGCCGACGCGGTTGAGCAGATGGGCGTCGATGCGAGCAACCTGCGGCGTGGTGTCCGCACGCACACCCAGCGTGCGTCCGCTGAGCTGGTCAACCAGCTTGAAGGTCTTCAGGTCGAGCGCATGCCCGGTGCCCGACAACAGCGACTCGATGTGTTCGAGCAGCGGTGGCATGACCAGCTCGTGGCCATGGGCTCGCGCGGCATCCAGCATGAGGCGGCGCAGTTCTTCGATGCGGCGCGCTTCGTGCGGCAGGACATCGGCAATGTGCTCGGGCAGCAGCCAAGCTGAGGACATGGCGTTTCGTGAACTCAAAACGCCGGATTCTAGCGGCCGGCACCTTGCAGCCGGCCGACACCGGCACAGGGTTGGGAAGAGGCCCGTCGACGCCGATAGTCGGCGTCAGGGCCAGTTGAGCAGCAGCAACAGCAGCCCGATCAGGATGCTGCAGAGACCGAAGAAACGGATCTGCCCATCATGAAGCTTGAGCACCTGCTCGAAGACCTCGCGCCAGCGCTGCGGACTGATCAGCGGCATCAGCCCTTCGAAGACGAGCATCAGTGCGAACGCGATCAGCAGCGTCTCGACCATCGGCGATTCAGGCCTCGGTCACTTGCGCGTCGCAGGCGCACCACCCGGGCTACCCCGCATGGCCTTGAAGAACTCGCTGCCCGGGTCGACCACGATCACGTCGCTCTTGCTGCGGAAGCTGGAGCGATAGGCCTCCAGGCTGCGGTAGAACTGCGCGAACTGCGGGTCACGGCCGAAGGCGTCGGCGTAGAGCGCGGAAGCCTTGGCGTCGCCTTCACCCTTGAGCTTCTGCGCGTCGCGGTAGGCCTCGGCAAGGATGACCTCGCGCTGCTTGTCGGCATCGGCGCGAATCTTCTCGCCCTCGGCCGAACCTTGTGAGCGCAACTCGTTGGCCACGCGCTTGCGCTCGGACTCCATGCGACGGTAGACCGACTCGGTCACCGTCGAGGCGAAGTCCACGCGCTTGATGCGCACGTCAACGATCTCGATGCCGAAGTTCTTGGCGTCGTCGGCCATGCGGGTCATGACGTCCTGCATGACTTTCTCGCGCTCGCCCGACAGCATCGAGCGCACGCTCCGCTTGGTCACTTCCTCGTTGAAAGCGGCCTGCACGATCGGCGTCAGACGAGCTTCCGCGTTGCGCAGATCGATGCCGGTGTTGCGGATGAACTGACGCGGCTCGACGATGCGCCACTTGACCAGCCAGTCGATCACCAGGGTCTGCTTCTCGGCCGTGAAGATCGGCCGGGTCTCGGGACTGTCCAGCGTCTGGGTGCGACGGTCGATCAGGATGACGTTCTGCAGCGGAGGCGGAAGCTTGAACTTCAGGCCCGGCTCGGTGATGACTTCCTTGATCTCGCCGAGCGAGTAGACGACCGCGACGAAGCGCTGGTCGACCACGAACAGCGTGGACATGGCGGTCATCAAGACCAGCAGCACGCCGACGACGATGAGTCCGATTCGATTCATGGGGAGGGATCCTTCTGGGCTCGGTCTCAACGGGCGTCGCGGCTGCGCTGGCCGTCACGCGAACGCACATCGGTAACCGGCGCCGGCGCGGTCTCGATGGCGGGCGGCACGGGCGCATTGAGCGCCGGCGAGGAGGAAGACGGCGCGGCCTGCTGGATCAGCTTGTCCAGCGGCAGGTAGAGCAAGTTGCTGTTGCCGCGCGAGTCGACCATGACCTTGCTGACGTTGGCGTAGACCTGCGCCATCGTGTCGATGTAGAGCCGGTCACGGGTCACGGCTGGCGCCTTCTGGTACTCGGTCAGCACCGAGCGGAAGCGTTCGGCATCACCTTCGGCCTGGGCGATGACACGGGCGCGGTAGCCCTGTGCTTCCTCGTTCAGGCGAGCCGCCGCACCTCGGGCCTTGGGCAGGATGTCGTTGGCATAAGCCTGGCCTTCGTTCTTCAGGCGCTCGCGATCGGCGCCTGCCTTGAACGCATCGTCGAAGGCGGCCTGGACCTGCTCGGGCGCCTGCACGCTCTGGACGTTGGCGTTGACCACCAACACGCCGGCCTTCAGGCGATCCATCTGGGCCTGGATGGACTTGACCAGGTCGACCGCGATGGCGTCGCGCTGCTCGTAGAGCACCGAATCCATGTTGCTGCGGCCCACGATCTCGCGCACGGCGGATTCGGCCGCCTGTTGCACGGCCTCCTCGACGTTGCGGTTCTCGAACAGGAAGTCCTTGACCTCCTTGAGACGCCACTGCACGGTGAAGCGGATGTCGACGATGTTCTCGTCCTGCGTCAGCATCGACGAGTCGCGCAGACCGGTGGCCTGCACGACGTTGTTGCGACCGACCTCGGTCGAACGGGTCTGCGTGACCGACACCGTCTCGTGGGCCTGGAAGGGATAGGGCCAGCGGAACTGGATGCCGGCGTCGACCGTGCGGGCGTAACGCCCGAAGGTCAGGACCACCGCCTGCTGGCCTTCCTGGACGATGAAGAAGCCACTGCCCAGCCACAGCAGCGCGACGATGCCGGCGATCAGGCCGCCACCGATGCCCAGCATGCGCGCATCCGAAGGATCGCCACCGCCGCCGCCGGAACCCCCACTGCGGTTCCCAGGGGTGCGCCCGCCGAACAGGCCACCGAGCTTCTGGTTGAAATCGCGCCAGAGTTCGTCGAGGTCGGGCGGACCGTCGTTGCGGCCGTTGGCCATCAGGCCGACGCCGGCGAGCGACAGCGCGCGACGGCCGGCACCTGAGGTCAAGGCGCGGGCGGCCGCAAAGGCCTCGGCCAGTCGGGTTCCCAGGCTCAGGGTGTGGGGCATGGATGTCATGGGCTGAATGCTAATGGCTGGCGATCAAGCCGCACGGTGGCGGGACCGATGTTCGTCAACGTTGGCGCCGTGCTCGGCGTCATCGGGCGCAGCTTCGAGCAGGTCGTCGGGCAGAGGTTCCATGGACGCATCGACATCGTCGAGGTCAAGGCTGGCATCGGCACCGACCTCGGCATCGACATCGACATCGAGTGACCGGAAGCGGACATCCGCGGGCAGGGTGTCGACCTGCGCATCCGCATCGATGGAGGCTTGCGCGATCGCCGCGCGCAGTTCGGCCAGGCCGATGCCTTCGGCCGCGCTGAGAAACAGGCGCGGCACGATGCGACCGGGCTCCAGCTCGTAGTGATCGACGTTCTCGCGTGGTCGCGCATCGTCCTCGATCAGATCGAGCTTGTTGAAAACCAGCAGCTGTGGCAGGTCGTCCGCGCCGATCTCACGCAACACACGCTGGACCTCCTGGACCTGCTCCAACCAGGTCGGGCTGGCACCGTCGACCACATGCAGCAGCAGATCGGCCTCGGCGGCTTCCTGCAGCGTGGCCTGGAAGGCTTCGACGAGGCCGTGCGGCAGGTCACGGATGAAACCCACGGTGTCGGACAGCGAGACGCTGCGCTGCGCGGCCTCGAGGTACATCTGTCGCGTGGTGGTGTCGAGCGTCGCGAACAGCTGGTCGGCCGCGTAGGTACGGGCCTTGACCAGCGCATTGAACAGCGTGCTCTTGCCGGCGTTGGTGTAGCCCACCAGCGAGACACGGAAGGTGCCATGGCGCTCACGCGAGCGACGCTGCGTGTTGCGCTGGCGCTTGACCTTGGCCAGGCGCTCCTTCACGGACTTGATGCGCGCATCGATCATGCGGCGATCCAGCTCGATCTGGGTCTCGCCAGGACCACCACGCAGACCAAAACCGCCGCGTTGTCGTTCGAGGTGGGACCAGCGCCGCACCAGGCGGGTCGCCAGGTATTGCAGCCGGGCCAGCTCGACCTGCAGCTTGCCCTCGTGGCTGCGCGCGCGGGCCGCGAAGATCTCGAGGATCAGACCGGTGCGATCAAGCACCTCCACGCCGATGTGACGTTCGAGGTTGCGCTGCTGCGCGGGCCCCAGGGCCTGATCGAAGATGACGCAATGGGCCTGGTGCAGGGTCACCAGTTCCTTGATCTCGTCAGCCTTGCCACTGCCCACGTAGAACGCGGCATCGATGGCCTTGCGGCGCGCGATCAGGCGTGCGACCGGCTCGTCACCGGCCGATTCGGCCAGCAGCGCCAGTTCGTCGAGGGTCGGGTCGAAAGAAGAACCGGTACCCAGGTCGACGCCCACGAGCACAGCCCGCGGACGTGCGACAACTTCCGTGTCGGTCAAGGTGATCGAAGAATCTGGGAGGAAAGGGTACCGGTCGGGGGGAGAGCCAACTCAGGCTTCCGGCGTGTCGTTCGGGTGGAAATTCACCGGACGACCGGGCACAACGGTGGAGATTGCGTGCTTGTAGACCATCTGGGTCACCGTGTTTCGCAGCAGGACGACATACTGGTCAAAGGACTCGATGTGACCTTGAAGCTTGATGCCGTTGACGAGGTAGATCGACACCGGCACATGCTCCTTGCGAAGCAGGTTCAGGAAAGGGTCTTGCAGCAATTGCCCTTTGTTGCTCACGATATTCTCCGTGTTGAAAAGTTCGGAAGTCTGGACCATAACACAGGGTTTCCGCCCATCGCAGGCCCCGGACATGGCCCTGAAACACGGGCCTGTCGTCGATCCGCAAGCCTCAGCGCTCGTCGTCCGCAAAGGGGTTGTGCGAGCTGCGCATCTCGATGCGCAAGGGCGTTCCGACCAGCTTGAAGTGCTCGCGGATGCGGCCTTCGAGGTAGCGCTTGTAGACGTCCGTCACATGCTCGACCGCATTGCCGTGGACCACCACGATGGGGGGGTTCTGGCCACCCTGGTGCGCATATCGCAGCTTGGGTCGGAAGGCACCTGCGCGCTTGGGCTGCTGGTAGGACACCGCGTCCTGCAGCAGACGGGTCAACTGCGGCGTCGGCATCTTGCGGGTGGCCGACGCCCACGACGCGTCGATGGCCTGCCACAGCGGGCCCAGGCCCTGGCGGCGCTTGGCCGAGATGTGCACGATGGGCGCAAACTTCAGAAAGGACAGGCGCGACTCGATCGAGCGCTCCAGCATCTCGCGCTGGTAGCTGTCGATGGCGTCCCACTTGTTAACGGCGATCACCACCGCGCGGCCCGACTCAAGGATGTAGCCGGCGATGTGCGCATCCTGGTCCGACACGCCTTCGAGCGCATCGATCAGCAGCAGCACGACGTTGGAATCGGCGATGGCCTGCAAGGTCTTGACGACCGAGAACTTCTCGATCGCCTCGAACACCTTGCCCTTGCGACGCAGCCCGGCTGTGTCGATGATCTCGTAGCGCTTGCCGTCGCGCTCGAAGGGCACGGTGATGGCGTCGCGGGTGGTGCCCGGCAGGTCGAACGCCACCAGACGTTCCTCCCCGAGCCAGGTGTTGATCAGCGTGGACTTGCCGACATTGGGGCGACCGCAGACGGCCAGACGCAGCGGCCGGTCCTCGTCGCTCACCGCCTCGTCGTCCTCGTCATCCTCGGGCGAGATGAAGTCCTCGAGCGCGGTCTCGATCAAGCTTCGGATGCCCTGGCCGTGGGCCGAGGAGATCGGGTGCGGCTCGCCGATGCCCAGCTCGTAGAACTCGGCCAGCAGAGGAGATTCCTGCATGCCCTCGGCCTTGTTGGCCGCCAGCAGCACGCGCTTGTTCGCGCCACGCAGGTAGCGCGCGATGTCGTGGTCCTGTGCGGAAAGACCCGCCCGAACGTCGACCACGAAGATCACGGCATCGGCCTCGGCGACCGCTTGGCGGGTCTGCTTGGCCATTTCCTTGAAGATGCCGTCGGTCGATTCGGGCTCGAAGCCGCCGGTGTCGATGGCGATGAATTCCTGGCGGCCGACCTTGCCGTCACCGTAGTGGCGGTCGCGGGTCAGGCCGGCGTAGTCGGCCACGATCGCGTCGCGGCTGCCGGTGAGTCGGTTGAACAGGGTGGACTTGCCGACGTTGGGTCGTCCGACGAGGGCAATGACCAGTTTCATGATGGGCTCTCTTGCAGGCGGGCGGCGACGCGCCCGCTCAATCGGGTCGGAAGGCGTAGATGCCGCCCGACTGGGTGATGGCCAGCAGCGTCGTGCCGGCACGCACCAGCGGTGCGGCGATGCCGCTGCCGTCGGTGGGCAGGCGCAGCAGGCTGTCGCCCCGCTCGCGGCCGAAGAAATGCAGCCAGCCTTCGAAGTCGCCGAAGACCACCGTGCTGCCGCTGATCAGCGGCGCACTGAGGCGGCGGTTGCGCACGCGCTCATGGCTCCACAGCAGATCGCCGCTGGAGGCCTTCCAGGCGCTGACGCGGTCGCTGCCATCGGCGGCGATCAGCACGTCGGCATCGGCCGCGACGCCCTGGTAGCCGCCGAAGTTGCGGCTCCAGCGCAGTTGGTTGCGCTCGACCTGGACACAGCCCACCGACGACTGGAAGGCCCGCAGGCAAAGCACGTCGCCGAGGCGAACCGCAGGCGCCACGAGGTCAGCCAGACGCTCGACCTCGTTGGTGCCACGCTGGGCCGGCAGCGCCAGCTCCTGGCGCAGCGTGCCCAGCAGCGGGTCGATCTGCAGCAGGCGGGCGCCCTGCCCGGCCAGCAGCGTGTCCTTGAACGGCAGGAGCACGCCGGGCTGGGCCAGCGCGAGGGGCTCGCCGCTGCGCGACAGGCTCCAGAGCTTGCGGCCGTCGAGCACGTCATAGGCCTCGATGGTGCGGTCCACGCGCTGGACGAAGACTCGCTCGCCGGCCACCAGCGGCGCGGTGACCGCGCGCGAGCCGAGCCGGCTGCGCCAACGCACCTTGCCACCTTCGAGCACGATCAGGTCGTTGCTGGCGCCGACCACCGCGATGTGGCGACCGTCGCTGCCGACACCGGCCGTCAGGGGCTCGCCCACGGCGATGCGGGCGCGCTCGGCACCGGTCGCGACGTCCAGCGCAAGGACCACGCCATCACGCGACGCCACCAGGAAGCGATCGCCCTGCACCGCCACGCTGAGCCCGGCGACCGGTGCAGCGCCCAGCGACTGGCGCCAGACCTGCTTGCCGGTGATGCGCGGGACCACGACCTCCAGCGGCGCCGGCTTGGGCGGCGATGCGCCGCAGCCAGCCAGCAGAGCGGCCGCGCCAATCAGCGCGGCGGCACCGACGAGGCGGGCAACCGATCTCACGGTTGGGCTCCAGATGCGGCAGCGTCCGGCGCCGGTGCGGCGCCCAGCGCGATCAGCTTGGCCTCGATCAGGCGGCGGTAGTCCAGCGTCGGATCCATCGCCTTGTAGGCCTGCTCGTAAGACTTGATGGCCTCCGCCTTCTGGTCCAGCGCCATCTGGATGTCGCCGCGGCGGTCGGCGACCAGCGCCTCGTAGCCTTCGGGCAGGTCGGTCGGCAGCGTCTTCAGGGCCTCGTCGGCCTTGCCGGCATCAAGCAGCAGGGCCGCCAGCCGCAGGCGAGCACCCACCTGGTATTCCCGCACGCTGGACTGATCGGCCACCCAGGCGAGGGTGGCGCGGGCCTCGTCGGCCTTGCCCTTGTCCGCCTGCACCTTGGCGGTCAGCAGACCGGCCTGGCCGGCGATCGGCGCGCCGGCATAGCGCGACTTCAGGTCCTCGAAGATCTTGCCGGCACGATCGGCATCGCCGACCAGCACGGCGCGTTCGACCTCGTCGTACATGCCGTTGGCCTTGCTGGCCTGGTCACGCTGCCACCACTGCCAGCCCGACCAGCCGGCATAGGCGCCCAGCACGAGCACCAGGCCCCAGCTGATGACGTTGCCCCAGCGCTTCCAGAAGTGCTTGAGCTGATCGATCTGTTCCTGTTCTTCGAGGTCGAGGTGCGTGGCCATGCAGTGCCTGAGGGACGTTCGGATTGCGGCACCGATGCGACAGGATCTGCACGCAGCGGTGGATGAAAGTGGTTCGGCCCGTGTGTCGAACCGAACCCAAGATTATGCGGGCTGGCCTGTACCGGCCAGCAGCTCGGCAGCCCAGCCCGAGGCCCCGTCCAGGGGGAGCAAGCGCTGGGCGCCACCGCCCTCGCGCAGCGGCTTGACGGCCACCATGCCCTGGGCAAGTTCGTCGGCACCGAACACCAGCGCGTGGCGCGCGCCGCTGGCGTCGGCCTTCTTGAACTGCGACTTGAACGAGCCCCCACCGGCGTGCATCAGCACCGAGACGCCGGCCGCGCGCAGCCGGTCGATCACCACCATCGCCTGCGGCAGGGCCGCCACGTCGGGGATGACGGCGTAGGCGTCGGCCTGTGCGCCCGGAACCGGCACGCCCAGTTCCTGCAACAGCAGCAGCAGGCGCTCGATGCCCAGTCCGAAGCCGATCGCTGGCGTGGGCTTGCCGCCCAGTTGCTCGAACAGGCCGTCGTAGCGCCCGCCGCCGCAGACCGTGCCCTGCGAGCCGAGCTGCTCGGTGATCCACTCGAACACCGTCAGGTTGTAGTAGTCCAGCCCGCGCACCAGACGCGGGTTGATTCGGTAGGGCAGTCCGGCGGCGTCCAGCACCTGGCAGACCGCAGCCAGGTGCGCCTTCGATGCGTCGCCCAGGTGCGCCTGCAGCTTCGGCGCGGCCTCGACCAGCGCCTGCATCGCCGGGTTCTTGCTGTCGAGGATGCGCAGCGGGTTGCTGTGCAGGCGGCGCCGGGCGTCCTCGTCGAGCTGTTCGGCGTGCGCCTCGAAGTAGGTGATCAGCGCCGCGCGGTGTGCGGCCCGCTCGGCCGGCTGACCCAGGCTGTTGAGCTCCAGGCGCACGTGGCAGTCCGAGCCGTCGCCCACCTTCAGGCCAAGCGCCTGCCAAAGCTGGCGCACCAGCAGGATCAGCTCGGCATCGACGTCCGGTCCGGCAAAGCCCAGCGCCTCGACATCGAGCTGGTGGAACTGTCGGTAGCGCCCCTTCTGCGGCCGTTCATGGCGGAACACCGGTCCGATGCCCCAGACACGCAGCGGCCCGTTGTAGAGCGCGTTGTGTTCGACCATGGCCCGCACGATGCCGGCCGTGATTTCCGGGCGCAATGTCAGGCGGTCGCCGTTCATCGCGTCGGTCCAGGAGTACATCTCCTTTTCGACGATGTCGGTGGCCTCGCCGATGCCGCGCACGAACAGCGCCGTCGGTTCAACGATCGGCGTCATCAGGTACTGGTAGCCATGGCGCGACAGCACCGTCTGCACCGTGGTCTCGAACCAGCGCCACAGTGCCGAGTCGGGCAGTTTTTCCTTGCGCGGCAGGCCGGCCGGCAGGATGTCGTTCATGCCTTTGACGGCCAGGATCTTCTCGCTCATGTCTTCTCGTCCAAAAGGAAAGCGGCGGCCCCGAGCCGCCGCCAGCGGGGCCTGAGCCCGGTTCAGGCGTTGGCCGCTGCGGCGCCGTAGCGGCGCTCGATGTACTGCTCGACGATGGCCTGGAACTCGGTGGCGATGCCTTCGCCACGCAGCGTCAGGGCCTTCTCGCCGTCGATGAAGACCGGCGCGGCCGGGGCCTCGCCGGTGCCGGGCAGGCTGATGCCGATGTCGGCATGCTTGCTCTCGCCGGGGCCGTTGACGATGCAGCCCATCACCGCGACCTTCATGGTCTCGACGCCGGGGTAACGCACACGCCAGACCGGCATCTGCGCGCGCAGGTAGTCGTCGATCTGCTTGGCCAGTTCCTGGAAGGTCGTGCTGGTGGTGCGACCGCAGCCAGGGCAGGCCGTCACGCTGGGCACGAAGCTGCGCAGGCCGAGCGCCTGCAGGATCTCCAGGGCGACCACGACCTCCTGGGTGCGGGCCTCGCCGGGTTGCGGCGTCAGGCTGACGCGGATGGTGTCGCCGATGCCCTGTTGCAGCAGCACCGCCAGCGCGGCGGCCGATGCGACCGTGCCCTTGGTGCCCATGCCGGCCTCCGTCAGGCCCAGATGCAGCGGGTAGTCGCAGCGCGGGCGCAGCGCGCGGTAGACCGCGACGAGGTCCTGCACGCCGCTGACCTTGCAGCTCGGGATGATCTGCGCCGGGTTCATGCCCAGCTCGACCGCTGCGGCGGCCGACTCCAGCACCGACTGGATCAGCGCCTCGTACATCACCTGGCGCGCCTCCCAGGGCCGGGCGCGGCGCTGGTTCTCGTCCATCAGGCGGGCGAGCAGTTCCTGGTCCAGGCTGCCCCAGTTGACGCCGATGCGGATGGCCTTGTCGTGCTTGACGGCGGCCTCCACCATCATTGCGAACTGACGATCCTTCTTGTCACCCTTGCCAACGTTGCCGGGGTTGATGCGGTACTTGGAAAGCGCTTGCGCCATCTCCGGGAAGTCGGTCAGCAGGCGATGGCCGTTGTAGTGGAAGTCGCCCACCAGCGGCACGTCGATGCCCATGCGGTCAAGCTGCTCGCGGATCGCCGGAACGGCGGCGGCGGCCTCGGGCGTGTTGACGGTGATGCGCACCAGCTCGGAGCCGGCGATCGCCAGTTCCTTGACCTGAATGGCCGTGCCAATGACGTCCTCGGTGTCGGTGTTGGTCATCGACTGCACACGCACCGGCGCGTCGCCGCCGATCGTCACCACGCGCTCGCCCCAGACCACGCGAGCCTGCAGGCTGCGGCGCGGCGCGGGTTCCCCGAGCGCGATCGGCGCGCGGTCCAGGTCCAGATCGGTCTTGCTGCTCTCGTTGGCCATGGGACTACCCGTCAGTTCAGTTCGACCCGCGCGACGTTCTCGCGCGTCAGCGGGGCCAGGTCGACCGGCTTGCCCTTGAACAGCACCTCGGTGCCGTCGGCATTGCCGATCTTCAGGCGGATGGGCAGGCTGCCCTCCAGACCGACCATCTCGCCGGCCGGCAGCATGCGCGACAACAGCACGGCCCCGGCGGCGTCGCGCGCCTCGATCCACGAGTCGGCCCGTGTGCGCAGCACCACCGTGCGGGCATAGGCCGGACGGGTCGGTTCGGCCGCCGATGCGGCCGCCGCCGCAGCAGCGGACGACTTGGCCGAGGTCTTCGTGTTGGCCGAAGCCGGCAAGGCTGGCGTGAGCAACACGTCCTCGCGGGGAGCCGAATGCACCGTCTCGATGACCGCGCTGGGTGCGCCGGCCACCGCAACCGCGCCGCCGCTGTCACCGCCATCGGCCGAGGCCATGACGCCGCTGGCCACCACCTCGGCCGACAAGGGCGGGGTTTCGGTGACGGTCGTTCCGGTGTCGGGCGCATCGTCGGACAGGCTGGCCTTCAGGTCTGACCAGGACTGCACCAGTCCATCGGGCAACCAGGTCGACGCGGCCGGCGCCTGCCAGACCAGCAAGGCCAGCAACAGCAGCGACAGCGGTGCGACCAGGCTCGGCCGCAACCAGTTGCGCCACTGGGTCAGGCGCTGACGCTCGAAGGGCTCGCGGTAGGGCGTGGCCAGGCCGCGGGTGACGCTCTCCAGCGCCACCGGGGCCACGCCGCCGCTCGGCAAGGCCGCCAGGACCAGCGCCGGATCCATGTCCAGCTGGCGGGCGATGGCCGTGGCCAGGCCGCGCACGAAGGCCGTGCCGGGCAGCTCGTCGTAGCGATCCGCTTCAAGCGCTTCGAGCTTGCGCACCGGCACCTTCAGCAGCAGCGCAAGCTGGTCCAGATCCAGGCCGCGCTGTTCGCGGGCCTGACGCAGCATGGCGCCGGCGGACGTGGCTTCACTCATCGAACAAACCTCGTTCAAACGCTGCGCTTTCGCGCGAGCCCGGGTAGCGGTTGCGCAACTGCCGGCCCAGATCCTCGGTGGCGGCGAGATCCTTGCGCTGGTGCTCGATGCGGGCGGCCAACCAGAGCGTCTCGGCGCTCGCCAGGTTGTTGTCCGCGTTGAGCCGCTGGATGTAGAAGCGCGCCCGGTCCAGCTCGCCCCGGCGCATCAGCACCTCGGCCAGGTTGTAGGCGATCGCCGGGTTGCCGGTATCGAGCTCGAAGCCGCGGGACAGCAGGCGTTCGGACGCCGCCAGATCGCCGGCGCGGGCCTCGCAGACGCCCTGTGCCAGCAAGGTCTTGGCCTGCTCGCGGTAGCGCGGCAAGGCCAGCGTCTGCTCGAAGTAGCGGCGCGCCTCGGGGTAGCGGCGTTTCTGGCACAGGTACCAGGCGTAGTTGTGCGATGCGTCGGCGTCGGCTGCGTTGAGTGCCAGCGCGCGCCGGAAGCTGTCGTCGGCCAGTGCGTCCTCCGACAGGCTGGCGTAGATCAGGCCGCGGAGGTTGTGGGCCGCGCCGTTGTTCGGATCGGCCTGCAGCGCCCGCTTGACCTCGTCCAGCGCGGTCGACGCCTGGCCCTGGCCGAAGTAGGCCGCCGCCAGTTCAAGCCGGATGCGCGAGCGTTTGGCCATGTCCGACTCGTCCGACGACGTGACCAGATCGGGCCGCGCAGCGGCGCCCGCCGAGGACGGCACGCTGACCGGCGCCGGTGACTGGACCGGCGTCTGGACGGTGTCGCCCACGCTGGTGTTGACCACTTCCGTGGTGGTCGTGCAGGCCGACAGGGCGACCAGGGTCAAGCCGCTCAACAGCAGGGTCAGACAGACGCGCAGGGTTCGCTTGGGCATGGTGGCCCGATTGTCGGCGCAAGCCCGGCGCCACAGGCCCGACAACGTCATGCCGAGGCCGCCGGGTCAACCGGCACCGGGCCGGCAGAGGCAGCGCCACGCACCACCCGGACGGGCGCGCGGGTCATGCGCTCGTGGGCACGGGTGCGGTCCTGCACCTCGCCCGCAAGCTGGCCGCAGGCCGCGTCGATGTCGTCGCCGCGGGTCTTGCGCACCGTGGTCACCAGCCCGCCGTCGATCAGGATCTGGGCAAAGGCCTGCACGCGCGCCTGCGGCGATCGCTTGAGGCCCGAGGCCGGGAAGGGGTTGAAGGGGATCAGGTTGAACTTGCAGGGCACGCGGCCAACGGGGCCACGCGGGCCGACCAGGTCAAGCAGCGCACGCGCCTGGGTGTCGCTGTCGTTGACGCCGTCGAGCATGCAGTACTCGAAGGTGATGAAGTCGCGCGGCGCCCGGGTCAGGTAGCGCTGACAGGCGCCCAGCAGCTCGGCCAGCGGGTACTTGCGGTTGAGTGGCACCAGCACGTCGCGCAACGCGTCGTCGCCGGCATGCAGCGACACCGCCAGCGCCACAGGCAGGTCGTCGCGCAGACGGTCCATCATCGGCACGACGCCGGAGGACGACACCGTGACGCGGCGCCGCGACAGGCCGTAGCCGTGGTCATCAAGCATGACGCGCAGCGCCGGCACCAACGCGCCGTAGTTCTGCAGCGGCTCGCCCATGCCCATCATCACGACGTTGGTGATGACGCGGTCACCGGCGGCGGTGCCTTGCTCGCGCCGCAGCGTGTGCTCGGCATACCAGAGCTGGGCGAGGATTTCGCCGGTCGAAAGGTTGCGCGAGAAGCCCTGGTGCCCGGTCGAGCAGAAGCGGCAACCCACGGCGCAACCGGCCTGGGACGACACGCACAAGGTGCCGCGGTCGTCCTCGGGGATGTAGACGGATTCGACGGCATTGCCGTCACCGACGTCGAACAGCCACTTGATCGTGCCGTCGGCCGAGCGGTGCTCGGAGACGACCGGCAAGGGCTGCACGACCGCCTGGTCCGCGAGCTTGCTGCGCAGGCTCTTGGCCAGGTCGCTCATCTGCTCGAAGTCCGATGCGCCGCGCTGGTGGATCCAGCGGAACAGCTGGACGGCGCGGAAGCGCTTCTCGCCGAGCTGTTCGCACCAGGCGGTCAGCGCGTCGAGGTCGAAGTCCAGCAGGTTGACTGCGGTCATGGAGGGCAGATGAGAGAACCAGGAAAACCGGGGGCGGGCGACACGTCCCGTGGGACGCCTTCGCCCGCAGCCACATCAGCGGCTGTAGACCGACATCGCGGGGAAGAAGAACGCGATCTCGACGGCGGCCGTCTCGGCGGCGTCCGAGCCGTGCACGGCGTTGGCGTCGATGCTGTCGGCGAAGTCGGCGCGGATGGTGCCCTTCTCGGCCTTCTTCGGATCGGTTGCGCCCATCAGGTCACGGTTCTTCAGGATGGCGCCTTCGCCTTCGAGCACCTGGATCATCACCGGGCCCGAGATCATGAAGTTGACCAGGTCGTTGAAGAAGGGACGGGCCTTGTGCACGCCGTAGAAGGCTTCGGCTTCGGCACGCGAGAGCTGGGCCAGGCGGGCGGCGGCGATCTTCAGGCCGGCGCCTTCGAAGCGGGCGTAGATCTGGCCGATGACGTTCTTGGCGACGGCGTCGGGCTTGATGATGGACAGGGTGCGTTCGATGGCCATGTAGTTCTCCAGGGACCGGTTCTCGTGGGACCGGGGGTGTTGACGAAAAGCCCGCGATTTTAGCCGGCGGGCATGACGGCGCCTGACCGTTGGGGTCAGGGCGCGCCGTCAGGGAACATCGGGAACCGAACCAGCCGGATCCCGATGCAGGATCGGATGTGACGCGCGCAACGGGCGTGGATCGGTCTCAGCGACGACGGCCACCGCCGCCGCGGTTCTTGCCACCGCCGCCGCCCGGCTTGCTGAAGTAGGCGTCGGCGCCGATGTAGCCCACCGAGGTCTGCAGCGGATCGGGCTCGCGCGGCCCGCTGCCGCCCTTGCGCGGACCGTTGCCACGTCCGCCAACCGGCTCCTCGGTCGGTCGACCGAAGCCGGCGGAGATGCGCTTGGAGCCGGTCGCGAAGCGGCGGTCAAAGGTCTGCTCCAGCGGGTTCGGGATGTGGGTCGGGATGTCGTCGTCGTAGCGGTCGTCCCGGTCATCACGCGGCGGTGCATCGGCACGCGGCCCATCCACGCGAGGCGGACGCATCTCGGCGCGCGCGTCCGGACGGCGCTGCTCGAAGTTGCCGCCCTGCCCCCCTTGGCCGCCAAACCCCGGCTTGCCGCCGTGCTTGCCACGCTGCTTGCCCTGGCCCTGACCTTGGCCTTGTCCACCACCTTGACCGCCCTGGCGACCGTTCGGGCCGGCTTGGCCGCCTTGACCACCTTGAAACGACTGGCCTTGCTGGCCCTTCTGGCCCTTGCCGGGCTGCTGGCCGCGCTGCGGCTGCTGGCCACGGCCCTGCGGGGCCTGCTGGCCTTGCGGCGCATCGCCCTGCGCTTCGCGCGGCTGCTGGCCGGCACCGTCGCGTGGCGCATGTGCAAGGCGGCGGATGGCACGCACGTCGTCCTCGCCAAGCTCGACCCAGACGCCGCGCTTGAGGCCACGCGGCAGCACCACGGTGCCGTAGCGGATGCGGATCAGGCGGCTGACGGTCAGGCCGACGGTGTCGAACAGCTTGCGGACCTCGCGGTTGCGGCCTTCGGCAATGATCACGCGGTACCAGTGGTTGACGCCCTCGCCACCGCCGTCGGCGATGGCCTTGAAGGCGGCACGCTGGCCGTCGACGTCAACGCCTTCGAGCAGCTGGGCGCGATCGCCCTCTTCGAGCTTGCCCAGCACGCGCACGGCGTACTCGCGCTCGACGCCGAAGCGCGGGTGCATCAGCTGGTTGGCGAGCTCGCCCGAGCTGGTGAACAGCAGCAGGCCTTCGGTGTTGATGTCCAGACGGCCGACCGACAGCCACTTGCCCGAGGGCAGGCGCGGCAGTCCGCGAAACACGGTCGGGCGGCCATCGGGGTCGTGATGGGTGACGACCTCGCCGACCGGCTTGTGATAGGCCAGGATGCGAGCCGGTCCGGGCGCGATGCGGACCTTGACCGGGCGCCCGGCAATCTTGATCTGGTCACCGTGCGCGATGCGCATGCCGACGTGGGCAACCTCGCCATTGACGGTGACCTGGCCGTCCTGGATCAGCTGCTCCATGTCGCGGCGCGAGCCGACGCCAGACTGCGCCAGCACCTTGTGCAGCTTGGGCGCCTCAGGCTCGGGGCGCAGCACACGCTTGGTCGGCTCGGCGGCGACTTCCTCGGCCGGCTCGATGTCGAACTGGCCGGACAGCACCTCGGCGAACAGCTCGCCGGCGTCGACCGGCTCGGCAACGACGCCGCCGTCGAGCACCGCCGCGCCTTCACCCGCACCGTCAGCCGGCGCGGCGGCGACGGTCGCGCCGTCTTCACCGTTGCCACGCGGGCGATCGCGGTCGCGGCGGTTGCGACGCTCGCGACGGCGCGCGTTGCGATCCTGCGGAGCCTGGCCTTCGGACGCCTCGCCCGCGTCGCCGGCTGCCTCGGTCACGGCAGCGTTGGCGGTCACGTCGGCGTTCGCGTCCACGACAGCTTCGGCCGGGGCCGGGGTGACATCAGCCGGCGCCGACACGTCGGCAGCCGGCTTGCGGCTGCGTGGGCGCTTCGGGGCCGGTTCGGCCGATGACGCGTCGACAGCGACGGTTTCCACCGCAAGCATCACCTCAGGCACAACCTCGGCGACGGCCTCGGCCACGCCTTCGACCGCCTCGGCGACCTTGCGCTTGCGCGGCGCCTTGGGCTTGACCTCGGCGAGTGGCTCGGCGAGCGGCTCGGCGGTCGCCTCGACCACCGCCACCGGCGCGGCCAGCGATTCGGCCGCCGCTGCAGCAGCCTGCTCGATCGGGCTGGCGTCACGGGCCGGGCTGCGTCGGCGCGGCGCCTTGGCGGGGGCGACAGCCGCCGCCTCCGGCACCGCAGCGGTCGACTCGACCGGCGCGGCTGGGGCCGTCTTGCGGGGCGCCCGACGACGAGGCGCCGGAGCGGATGCGGACGCGGCCTCGGCCGGGGTCGGATCGTTGGATTCAGGCAGGTCGTTCATCGTGTGGCCTCAGGCCTCTTCGGAAGGTGTGACATCGCCCGGTGCCGCGTCGGCTTCGAGCGCGTCGAGCAGGGAGGTCTGCTGCGGCAGTGCCGCAGCCAGGTTCTGGGGATCGGGCAACACCGCATCCAGCGCGGGCAGCTGGTCGAGCGAGCGCAGGCCCAGGTCGTCAAGGAACTGGCGCGTGGTCGCCAGCAGGGCCGGTCGGCCGGGAGCGTCGCGGTAGCCGATCGTGTCGACCCAGCCGCGGTCTTCGAGCTGCTTGATCATCTGGCTGCTGACCGTGACACCGCGGATCTCCTCGATGTCGCCGCGCGTGACGGGCTGGCGGTAGGCAATGATGGCCAGCGTCTCCAGCGTCGCACGGGTGTATTTCGGCGGCTTCTCGGGGTGCAGGCGATCGAGGTAGACGCGCATCTCGGGCCGGCTCTGGAAGCGCCAGCCGCTGGCCACGCAGACCAGCTCGACACCCCGGTCGCGCCAGTCGCGCCTGAGCTCATCGAGCAGGCCACGCACGGTGTCCGCAGCCAGTTCGTCGTCGAACAGCACGCGCATCTCGCGCACCGTCAACGGCTGCTGGGCGCAGATGAGCGCGGTCTCGAGGACGCGTCGGGCATCCTGGGTGTTCATGGATTCGGTCTGTCACCTTGGCGGCCATCCCGGCCGCCTGTGTGCGGGCCATCGGCCCGATCGGTTTGTGTTCATCGGCCTGTCGGCCGGCGCTGTGGGCTGCCCTCTCGGGCGGAGCCACGGATCCTGCGGTTGCCTAAGGCGCGCTTCGCGCCGCGTGCTGCGACAGCCCGCCCGCATCGACCTCCCGTCCGGGGGGGCCGTTGTGACGGCTTCGGTCTGTTCGCGCTGTTCGTTCGGGAGCCGGTTGGATCGGGGTGGAAGCCCTGCTTCCCCACCGTCATCACATCGAGGCCATCGGCGGTTCACCGGACCCTCATCCAGCGTGACATCTGCCGGCGGGGTCGGTGCCTGCTCGGGCACTGCATCGACTCAACGGCCCGGATTGTAGTCCCACGATGGCAGGCGGCTGAACGGCGCGCCACAGACGAGCGCCCAGGCCTGTGACAGATCCGCCGGAAGCGGCGCCTCGAAGCTCAGGGCGCGCCCGTCGACTGGGTGTACCAGCGACAGCCGCGCCGCATGCAGCGCCTGGCGTTCCAGGCCCAGCGCCGGCGTGCCGCCGTACATCACATCGGCCAACAGCGGATGACCACGCGAGGCCAGGTGGACACGAATCTGGTGGGTGCGGCCGGTGTGCAGCTTGCAATGCACCGCGCTGACCGGCCGCGGCGCATGGGCCGGCCCGATGGGAACGGCTGCGCCGCCCAGCCGAAGGACGTCGGTCATGGCCGGCTTGCCGCTGGCGACCAGCGCCATCTTGACGCGTGAGACCGGGTCGCGCCCGATCGCCGCATCGATGCGCAGCGGCCGACCCGGCGCGGTGCCGCTCACGTCGCCATGGACCAGCGCGAGGTACTCGCGGTGCACGCTGCGATCGGCAATGGCGCGCACCAGCGCGGTCTGCGCGACCAGCGTGCGCGCCACCAGCATCAGGCCGGAGGTGTCCTTGTCGAGCCGGTGCACGATGCCCGCGCGCGCCAGCTGCGCGGCGCCCGCATGGTGCGCCAGCAGGCCATTGAGCAGCGTGCCGCTCCAGTGCCCCGCTGCAGGATGCACGACCAGGCCAGCAGGCTTGTTGATCACCAGCAGGTGCTCGTCCTCGTGCACGATGGCCAGCGCGATCGGCTCGGGCCGGAAGGCGGTGCTCTGCGCCGTCGGCATCAGCGCGACCTCGACCTGCTGGCCTGCCGTGACCTTGCGCGAGGCCTGCATCGCCACCCTGCCGTCGACCTGCACATGGCCGGCCTCGATCAGGTGCTGCAAGTGGTTGCGCGAAAACTCGCCCGCCAGCGTCACCAGCAACTTGTCCAGCCGCAGGCCGTGGGTCTTCACGTCGATGCGCGCGCGGCGGCGTTCGACCGACTCGTCGACATCGTCTTCGACGCCGACCGGATCCTGTTCGAGCGCTGAGTTCACCAGGACCCCCTTCCTATAATCATCGGCTTGTTTCCATCGATCCCGGCGCATGACCGCCGGAGAGCAGACGCCATGTCCAGCGCCCTTCGAAGCACGGTCCGCCGCAACCCCGGCCATCGCGTCCTGTTGGCCTGCACTTTGGCGCTGGCCACATTGCTGGGCGCCTGTGCCAGCGACCCGAAGAAGCTGTCCGAGAACAACGACGTCGGGAAATTGTATGAAGAGGCCCGCGAAGAGGCCTCGGCCGGCGCCAACGAACGTGCGATCAAGCTGTTCGAGCGCATCGAAGGCCTCGCCGCCGGCACCTTGCTGGCGCAGCAGGCGCAGCTGGAACGGGCCTACCTGCATTTCAAGCAGCGCGAGAACGCCCAGGCGCTGGCCACGGTCGAGCGCTTCCTCAAGCTGCACCCGACCAGCCCGGCCGCCGACTACGCCTATTACCTGCAGGGCCTGATCAACTTCAACGACGACCTCGGCCTGTTCGGCAGCATCGTCGGCACCGACCTCGCCGAGCGCGACCAGCAGGCCGCGCGCTCGGCCTACCAGAGCTTCAAGCAACTGGTTGAGCGTTACCCAGCGTCGAAGTACGCGCCCGATGCGCGCGTGCGCATCAACTACATCATCAACTCGCTGGCAGCGCACGAGGTGCACGTCGCGCGCTACTACTTCCGGCGCGGCGCCTTCGTGGCGGCGGTCAACCGGGCGCAGCAGGCGCTGGTTGACTTCCGCGGCGTGCCGGCAGCCGAGGAAGCGCTCTACCTGATGGCCACCAGCTACGACAAGCTGGGCCTGACGACGCTGCGCGACGACACCTGGCGCGTGCTGCAGAGCAACTACCCGAAGAGCAGCTGGCTGGCCCAGCGAAGCGACAGCGCGGCGCTCGCCACGCGCTGATCAGGCCGGCGCGCTCGCCAGCGAGCGCAGCCAGTCGAGCGCTTCGGCCTCGCTCTCGACCATGGGCATCGGCGGCAAGGCCGCCAGCAGGCGACGGCCATAGCCCATGCTCAGCAGGCGGGTGTCGCAGATCACCAGCAGGCCGCGGTCGGTCTCGCTGCGGATCAGGCGACCAGCGCCCTGCTTGAGCGCCACCGCCGCCTCGGGCACGAAGTAGTCGTCGAAGGCCGACTGGCCTTGTGCTTCCAGGCTGCGGCTGCGTGCTTCGGCCAGCGGGTCGTTGGGCGGCGGGAACGGCAACTTGTCGATCAACACGCACTGCAACGCCTCGCCGGGCACGTCGATGCCCTCCCAGAAGCTGTGTGAACCCACCAGCACAGCCCGGGGCGTCTTGAGAAATCGGCTGAGCAGCGCCCGCTTTGGGCCCTCGCCCTGGACCAGGACCTCGATCGGGTCGGCCTTTGCCGCCAACACGCTGCGCAGGTGTTCGCCGACCTCGCGCAGCGCCCTCAGCGTGGTCGTCAGCACGAAGGTGCGGCCGCCCAAAGCCGTCGCGCAACGCGCCGCCAGCGCGCCGACCGCCGCCGGATGGCGCGGGTCGTTCGGACGTGGCATGGACGACGGCACATGCAGACGACCGTGACGCGGGTAGTCAAACGGGCTGCCCACACGCAGGGTGCGTGCATCTTCGACGCCCGCGCTGCGGGTGAACCAGCTCAGCTCGTCGTCGTCGCCCAGCGTGGCCGAGGTGAAGATCCATGCCCGGGAGCCGTCCTCGACCTTCTCGCGCAGCGTCTCGCGGATGTCCAGCGGCGCCTCCGACAGACGAGCCTGGTGCAGCGTCAGGTCCATCCAGCGGACATGCCCCGGCGGCACCGGCTGGGCGTAGCCCGCCAGCAACTGGCTCAGTCCCTGAGCCCGCTCGCGCATCTTGGACAGCTCGGGGGCCGATTCGGCCACCGGTGCCAACGCGTCGGCCGCACCGACACAGGCTTGCCGCGCCGCCTCCAGCGCCTCACTGAACTCGGCGCTGCGGCTGCGCTCGTCCCAGCGCAGGCGGGCCGATCCACGCAGCTCGCCGGCACAGGCCAGCCGCAGGCGACGGGCGCCTTGCTCGACCTGACCGGCGACGGTGGCCCAGTCCTGCAGGCCACGTGCATGGGCCAGGCCGGCGGCCAGCAGGTCACGGCTGCAGTCCAGCAACTGGCCGGTGCCCAGGTGGCGACCGAGGAACTGCACGCCCGCCTCGTTGAGCTGATGTGCCTCGTCAAACACGACCGCATCGACGCTGGGCAGCAGCTCGGCCGTGCCGGTGTCGCGCAGGGCCAGGTCGGCGAAGAAGAGGTGGTGATTGACGACCACCAGGTCGGCCTGCAGCGCCTCGCGGCGGGCCAGCAGGACGTGGCAGTCGCGGTGGCTGGGGCATTCGCTGCCCAAGCAGTTCTCGCGCGTGGAGGTCACCAGCGGCACGATGGGAGAGCGGTCGTCGAGCACGTCGAGCTCGGCCAGGTCGCCCTTGTGCGTGGTCTGGGCCCATTGTTCGATGCGTGCGAGCAAGCGCACCGACTGGCGATCGGGCAGCTCAGCCTGTTGGCGCGCGAGCTGCAGGCGGTGCAGACAGAGGTAGGACGCGCGGCCCTTGAGCAAGGCGATTTGCACCGGCAGGCCGAGCTGACGAGCCAGTCGCGGCAGGTCGCGCAGGAAGAGCTGGTCCTGCAGGCTCTTGGTGGCCGTGCTGACCAGCGCACGCTGGCCCGACAACAGCAAGGGCACCAGGTAGCCAAAGGTCTTGCCGACGCCCGTTCCGGCCTCGGCGACCAGCACGCTGCGTTCGTCGAGCGCCTGGGCCACGGCTTGAGCCAGCCGGGTCTGGACCTCGCGGGGCCGGAACTGCGCATCGCTGCGCGCGAGCAGGCCGCCGGGCGCAAAGGCCTCGAGAACCTCGGTCTGCAAGGGGCTGAGGGCGCGGGCCATCAACGGGGCAGAACCACGGGCGAGCGGGCCGTCGACGGGGTAGGGAGCGGGAGGTTCGTCAAGATCGAGGTCTGCGCGACATTCAGGAAGCCCCTCGGCGTGGACAATGCAGCGAGTCGGGCTGCCACGTGCGGTGAGGCCGACACGCGCAAAACAGGTCCGCGATTATAGTTTTCGACCATGAAAACACTCGCGCCGGGACACCGGCTGACGGCTGCGACCGCGATCGATCGCGGCGACCGTCTCTATCAGCAGGACCAGGTTGAGGTCTATGCCCACCCGCGCGTGGCCGGCTGCCTGTTGGCGATCCTGGCCGACGGCATGGGCGGCAAGAGCGGCGGTCGCAAGGCGGCCGATCAGGTGCTGCTGATCGCGCGCCAGCTGTTCGAGCGTTTCGTGCCGGTCAAGGACAGCGCCGAAGCCCTGCTCAAGCGGCTGGTCGAGGAATCGCACCTGATGATCAAGCTGACCGCGATCACCTCCGAGCAGGAGCCGCACAGCACGATCGCCGCCGCCTTGCTGCTGCCCAACCGCGAATGCCATGTGATCCACGCCGGCGACTCGCGGGTCTACCTCTTCCGCGGCCCGCAGATGCTCACGCGCACGCTCGACCATTCGCTGGTCCAGCGCCTGATCGACCAGGGCGAGATCAGCGAGGACGAGGCCAACGACCACCCGCACGGCCACCTGCTGACCGGCTGCCTGGGCGCCGACGAGGACCCGCCGATCACGCTGGAGAAGGTCCAGACGCTGGAGCTGAGCGACACCGTGCTGCTGTGCAGCGACGGCCTGTGGCACTACTTCACCCCGCGCGAGCTGGGCACGATCACGCACGCGCTCAAGCCACGTGACGCGACCAAGATGCTGATCGCCAAGGCGCGTCAACGGGCCCGCGGCGGTGGCGACAACGTCTCGCTCGCTCTGGTCAAGGTCGAGGCGCTGAACGCGCCGGACGACGGGGGCTGAGCCTGGGCAGTCAGCGCCATGGCTAGGGCCAAGGCGACGGCTGATCAGGTCAACGAGGTGTCGACGTCGCGTCGCTCCAGCGCCAGGAACTCGGCCGACTGCATCTCCGTCAGGCGCGAGACCGTGCGCGGAAACTCGTGCGCCAGCGGGCCTTCGGTGTAGAGCTGCTCGGGCGGCACCGCCGCCGAGATCACCAGCTTGACGCGGCGGTCATAGAGCACGTCGACCAGCCAGGTGAAGCGGCGCGCCTCCGAGGCCAGCTTGGGCGGCATCAGCGGCACGTTCGACAGGATCAGCGTGTGGAACTGCGTCGCCAGTTCGAGGTAGTCGTTCTGCGAACGCGGCCCGCCGCACAGTTCCTTGAAGTCGAACCAGACCACGCCACCGGCCTTGCGGCGGGCGCGGATCACGCGGTGCTCGATGTTCATCACCGGGTCCTCGTCGCGGGCTTCGGCGAGTTCCTCGAAGCTGCGGGTCAGCGAGGCATCCGCCTCGGGACCGAGCGGTGCGTGGTAGAGCTCGACCTGTTCGAGCGTGCGGCGCCGGTAGTCGGTGCCGTTGTCGACGTTGATGACCTCCAGCTGGGCCTTCAGCAGCTCGATGGCCGGCAGGATGCGGTCGCGGTGCAGGCCGTTCGGGTAGAGCCCGTCGGGATGGAAGTTCGACGTGGTGATGATCGACACGCGGTTGCGGAACATCGCGTCCAGCAGCCGGTGCAGGATCATCGCGTCGGTCACGTCGGCGACGTGGAACTCGTCGAAGCAGATCAGCCGGAAGCGCCGCGCGATGCGCTTGCCCAGTTCGTCGAGCGGGTTGACGACGCCCTTCAGGTCCTGCAGCTCGCGGTGCACCTCACGCATGAACTCGTGGAAGTGCAGCCGCGTCTTGCGCTGCAGCGGCACGGCCTGGAAGAAGGCATCCATCAGGAAGCTCTTGCCACGCCCGACCCCGCCATACATGTAGACCCCACGCGGGATCGGCGGGCGCACCAGCACCTTGGTCAGCGCATTGCCGCGCCGCGCCTTGTAGGCCGCCCACTCGTCCTGGCAGCGCTGCAGTGCCGCGACCGCGCGCAGCTGGGCCGGATCAGCCTGGTAGCCGCGCTCGACGAGGGTCTGGTGATAGAGGTCGGTGACGTTCAAGACGTGGCTGCCGGCGGGTGGGGGCTCAGAAGTTCAAGGTGCGCTTGTCGACGGCCAGCGCCGCTTCCTTGGTCGCCTCGGACAGCGACGGGTGGGCGTGGCAGATGCGCGCGATGTCCTCGGCCGAGGCCTTGAATGCCATCGCCACGACGGCTTCGGAGATCAGCTCGGAGGCATACGGGCCCACGATGTGCACGCCCAGGATCTCGTCGGTCTTGGCGTCGGCCAGGAACTTGACGAAGCCGGTGGTGTCGCCCAGCGCCCGCGCACGACCGTTGGCCATGAAGGGGAACTGGCCGGCCTTGTAGGCCACGCCGTCGGCCTTGAGCTGCTGCTCGGTGCGGCCGACCCAGGCGATCTCGGGGCTGGTGTAGATGACCCACGGGATGATCGAGAAGTCGACATGGCCGTGCTGACCGGCGATGCGCTCGGCCACGGCCACGCCCTCTTCCTCGGCCTTGTGGGCCAGCATCGGGCCGCGCACCACGTCGCCGACCGCCCAGACGCCAGGCAGGTTGGTGCGGCAGTCGCCGTCGACCACGATGGCGCCGCGCTCGTCGAGCTGGAGGCCAACCGCTTCGGCGTTCAGGCCGGTGGTGTTGGCGACACGGCCGATCGAGACGATCAGCTTGTCGACGGCCAGCGTCTGCTCGGCGCCCTTGGCGTCGGCATAGGACACGAGCACGCCCGCGCCGCTGGTGTCGACCTTCGAGATCTTCACGCCGAACTCGAACTTCAGGCCCTGCTTCTGGAAGGCCTTGAGCGCTTCCTTGGCCACGCCTTCGTCGGCTGCACCCAGAAAGCCGGGCATCGCCTCAAGGATGGTGACCTCGGCGCCCAGGCGGCGCCAGACCGAGCCCATCTCCAGACCGATCACGCCCGAGCCGATCACGCCCAGCTTGGCGGGCACGGCGCCGATGCGCAGCGCGCCGTCGTTGGACAGGACCTTGTCCTCGTCGAAGGCGGCACCGGGCAGCGCACGCGCGGTCGAACCGGTGGCGACGATGACCTGCTTGGCGGTCAGCGACTCGGTGGCGGCACCGGCGACGGTGATCTCGTAGCCGCCCTCTACCGCCTGGGCGAACGAGCCGCGGCCGTGGAAGAAGCTGACCTTGTTCTTCTTGAACAGATAGAGGATGCCGTCGTTGTTCTGCTTCACGACGGTGTTCTTGCGGCCAATCATCTTGGCCACGTCGATGGTCAGGTCCGACAGGCCGATGCCGTGTTCGGCGAAATGGTGGCCAGCGTGCTCGAAGTGCTCGCTGGACTGCAGCAGCGCCTTGGACGGGATGCAGCCCACGTTGGTGCAGGTGCCGCCGGGGGCTGGGCCGCCCTTGTCGTTCTTCCACTCGTCGATGCAGGCGACGTTGAAACCGAGCTGGGCTGCGCGGATCGCGGCGATGTAGCCGCCGGGGCCGCCGCCGATGACGACGACATCAAAAGACTTGGACATGGTTGAACCTATCGTTCTCGCCCGGTTCCTCGCATCGGGGAAGCGGGCGGATGGAGTCAGGACGTGAGGTGGGAGCGCATGCCCGGCGGCGGGGCCGTCGGCACGAAGATCCACGTCAGGATGTAGAGCAGCACGCCGGTGCCGGCGAGCAGGAAGAGCAGTGCGAAGGCCAGCCGCCACAGCCAGGCCTCGGCGCCGGTCAGGCGCGCGAGCCCACCGCAGACGCCGGCGATCCAGCGATCGTCGAGCGAACGGCGCAAGCCGTTGGCAGCCACCACACCGGCCACCGGCAACTCGCCCGACAACAGCCTGGCCTTGGCCTGCACAAACTCGCTCTCGCTGAGTACGCCACGCTGGCGCAGTGCGTCAAGTTGCTGGAGTTCGTCGGGAAGGCTCATGGCGTGTTCCTCACGGGGAGAAGCAAGGGCCGGCGCAGAGCCGGCCCAGCGACATCGATCAGATGTCGAACAGCAGGCGCGACGGGTCTTCCAGCGCTTCCTTCATCGCCACCAGACCCAGCACGGCTTCGCGGCCGTCGATGATGCGGTGGTCATAGGACATCGCGAGGTAGTTGATCGGGCGCACCACGACCTGACCGTTCTCGACCACCGCTCGGTCCTTGGTCGCGTGCACGCCCAGGATGGCCGACTGCGGCGGGTTGATGATCGGCGTCGACAGCATCGAGCCGAAGGTGCCGCCGTTGGAGATCGAGAACGTGCCGCCGGTCAGCTCCTCGATGCCCAGCTTGCCGTCCTTGGCCTTCTGGCCGAACTCGGCGATCTTCTTCTCGATGTCGGCAAAGCTCATCTGGTCCGCATTGCGGATGATGGGCACCACCAGGCCACGCGGCGAGCCGACCGCGATGCCGATGTCGAAGAAGCCGTGGTAGACGATGTCGTTGCCGTCGACCGAGGCGTTCAGGACCGGGAACTTCTTCAGCGCGTGGACCGCCGCCTTGACGAAGAAGCTCATGAAGCCGAGCTTGACGCCGTGTTCCTTCTCGAACTTGTCCTGGAACTTCTTGCGCATGTCCATCAGCGGGGCCATGTTCACTTCGTTGAACGTGGTCAGGATGGCATTGGTCGATTGCGACTGCAGCAGGCGCTCGGCGACGCGGGCGCGCAGGCGGCTCATCGGCACGCGCTGCTCGGGGCGCTCGCCCAGGTTCTGAGCGGCCGGGGCCTTGACGGCGGGCAGCGGCTTGGCGACGGCCGGCGCGGCCGGCACGGCAATGGCCGGAGCCGCCACGGCGGCCGGCTTGGCTGCACCAGCGGCAACCGCGCCGAGCACGTCGCCCTTGGTGATGCGGCCGTCCTTGCCGGTACCAGCCACCGAGCCGGCGCCCAGTTGGTTGTCGGCCATCAGCTTGGCCGCAGCGGGCATCGCGACGCCGGACTTGTCGACGCCAGCGGGCGCGGCAGCGGCGGCCGGCGCCGGCGCGGCAGCGGCGGCCGGCGCAGCGGCACCGCCCTTGCCTTCGGTGTCGATCTGCGCGATCAGCTGGTCGCTGACGACCGTGCCGCCGTTGCCGACGACATGCGAAGCCAGCACGCCAGCGGCGGGTGCGGGCACTTCGAGCACGACCTTGTCGGTCTCGATCTCGATCAGGATTTCATCCATCGCCACGGCTTCGCCGGGCTGCTTCTTCCATTGCAGGAGGGTCGCCTCGGCGACCGACTCGGACAACTGGGGGACCTTGACTTCAACGATGGCCATTTGGAATCTCTTTTGTTCGGGGAGTTGCAGCGCGTTCGACGCCCAGCCTGAAGCCGGGCACACACACGCGACGGGAGCGGCGCGCAGCGCCCGCTCCCGTCACTCGGACACTCACTTGGTGAGCACGAAACCCTTGATCTTGCCGAAGGCCTGATCCAGCAGCGCCTTCTGCTGCTCCTGGTGCAGGTGGGCATAACCAACGGCCGGCGATGCCGAGGCGGCGCGGCCGGCGTAACCCAGCTTCTGGCCTTCGAGCATGTTCTCGTGGATCTGGTGCTGCACGAAGAACCAGGCGCCCTGGTTCTGCGGCTCGTCCTGGCACCACACCACGTCGGTCGCGTTCGGGTACTTCTTCAGCTCCGAAGCGAAGGCCTTGTGCGGGAAGGGATAGAGCTGCTCGACGCGGATCACCGCGACGTCGCTGGCCTTCTTCTCCTCGCGCTTCTTGACCAGGTCGTAATAGACCTTGCCCGAGCAGGCGATCACGCGCTTGACCTTGGCACCGTCGATGGCCGCGTTCAGCTCTGGGATCACGGTGCGGAACTCGCCCTTGCTGAACTCGGTCAGCGGCGAGGTCGCGTCCTTGTTCCGCAGCAGCGACTTGGGCGTCATGATGACCAGCGGCTTGCGCAGCGGGCGCACCATCTGGCGGCGCAGCAGGTGGAAGATCTGGCTGGCGGTGGTCGGCTGAACGATCTGCATGTTGGTGTCGGCGGCCAACTGCATGAAGCGCTCCAGACGCGCCGAGCTGTGCTCGGGGCCCTGGCCTTCATAACCGTGCGGCAGCATCAGCACCAGGCCATTGACGCGGCCCCACTTGACCTCGCCCGAGGCGATGAACTGGTCAATCACGACCTGCGCGCCGTTGACGAAGTCGCCGAACTGGCCTTCCCAGATGGTCAGCGTGTTCGGGTCGGCACTGGCGTAGCCGTATTCGAAGCCGAGCACGGCCTCTTCCGACAGGATCGAGTCGATGACCACGAACGGGGCCTGGTTCTCAGCCACGTTCTGCAGCGGCACGTAGGTGCCGATGTCCCACTTCTCGCGGTTCTGGTCATGCAGGACGGCGTGGCGGTGCACGAAGGTGCCGCGGCCGCAGTCCTCGCCCGACAGGCGCACGGCATAGCCGCTGGCCACCAGCGAGGCGTAGGCCATGTGCTCGCCCATGCCCCAGTCGACGTTGATCTCGCCACGGCCCATCGCGGCGCGGTCGGCCAGAACCTTCTCGACCAGCGGGTGGACCTTGAAGTTGCTGGGCACGGTCGTGATGCGCTCGGCCAGTCGCTTGACCTCGACCATCGGCAGGGCCGTGTCGGCGCTGTCGGTCCACTTCTTGCCCAGGAAGGGCGCCCAGTCGACCGCGTACTTGCTCTTGAAATTGGTCAGCACCGGATCGACCGTGTGCTTGCCCGCATCCATGGCGGCGCGGAAGTCCTTGACCATCTGGTCCGGACCATCGGCCGGCAGCACGCCCTGCGCCACCAGCTTGTCGCCGTAGAGGCGGCGGGTGCCCGGGTGCTGGGCGATCTTCTTGTACATCAGCGGCTGCGTCAGGCTGGGCGTGTCCTGCTCGTTGTGGCCCAGCTTGCGGAAGCAGATGATGTCGACGACGACGTCCTTCTTGAACTGCTGGCGGTAGTCCATCGCCAGCTGGGTGCAGAACACCACGGCTTCGGGATCGTCGCCGTTCACGTGCAGCACCGGCGCCTCGATCATCTTGACGACGTCCGAGCAGTACAGCGTCGAGCGGCTGTCACGCGGGTCGCTGGTCGTGAAGCCGATCTGGTTGTTGATGACGATGTGCAGCGTGCCGCCGGTGTAATAGCCGCGCGTCTGCGCCAGCGCCAGCGTCTCCATGACGACGCCCTGGCCGGCGAAGGCTGCGTCACCGTGGACCAGCACCGGCAGGACCTGGTCGCCGGTCTTGTCGCCGCGACGGTCCATGCGGGCCTTGACCGAACCTTCGACGACCGGGTTGACGATCTCGAGGTGCGACGGGTTGAAGGCGAGGCTCAGGTGGACCGGACCGCCAGCGGTCGAGATGTCGCTCGAGAAGCCCTGGTGGTACTTCACGTCGCCCGAGGGCAGGTGTTCCGGCGCGGTGTGGTCGAACTCGGCGAACAGGTCCTTGGGCATCTTGCCCAGGGTGTTGACGAGCACATTCAGGCGGCCGCGGTGGGCCATGCCGATGACCATCTCCTGCACGCCGTGGCTGCCGGCGCGCTGCACGACCTCGTCCATCGAGGCGATGAAGCTTTCGCCGCCTTCGAGCGAGAAGCGCTTCTGGCCGACGTACTTGGTGTGCAGGTAGCGCTCGAGGCCTTCGGCGGCGGTCAAGCGCTCAAGGATGTGCTTCTTCTCTTCGGCCGTGTAGGACGGCTTGCTGCGGCTCGCCTCCAGGCGCTCCTGCCACCAGCGCTTCTCGGTCGGGTCGGTGATGTGCATGTACTCCGCACCGACCGAGCCGCAATACGTGTCACGCAAGGCCTGCACGATGTCGCGCAGGGTCATGTTCTCGGCCTTGCTGAAGTAGGTGTTCGCGGCGCTGAACGTGATGTCCATGTCGGACTCGCTCAGGTCGTAGAACGCCGGCTCCAGCTCGGGAATCTTGGGGCGCTCGGTGCGCTTGAGCGGGTCGAGGTCGGCCCAGCGCGAACCGAGGAAGCGGTAGGCGGCGATCAGGGACTGGACGTGGACCTGCTTGCGGGCGACGGCGAGGTCGGATGCGCTGGCCTTCAGGGCGAAGGCGTTGGCCTTGGCGCGCTGGGCGAACGATTCGACGACCGGTGCGTGGGCCACATCGCGGCTGTCGGAGCCGTCGGTGGCGGGCACATGCTGGAGCGCGTCGAAATAGTCGCGCCAGTTGTCCGGCACGGAGCCGGGGTTGTCGAGGTAGGCCTCGTACATCTCTTCGACGTACGGTGCGTTGCCTCCGAACAGGTAGGAGTTCGACCTGTATTGCTGCATCATCTTTCGCTCACCTCTCGCCCTGGTGCCCAGGACTTCGATGGGTTGAACAACCTTCCGCGACACGGCTTGACCGGTTGGCGGATTGCGACCCGCCTTGACTGTTGCCAGAGAAGGGGACGGGAAGGACCTCAAGTCAGGGCGCGAATGTAGCACCCGCAAGCCGTCGCGAAACTTGCAAGCACGGGCGTGAAACGCACGCTTTCGTGTCTTGCGCCAGAGCGATCCGGACGGCTCAGCGACGCGCGAAGGGGGCCGCCAGCGGCTCGCCGACGAACACCCCCTGCTGGGGCCAGGCGACGCTCTTCCAGTAGGCCTCGATCGCTGTCGCGCCCTGCAGGTAGTGCAGCAGCAGGACCTGCGGATGCGGGAACTTCTGCAGGTGGTTGCAGGGCTCGCTGACGGTGCCGTAGCTGGCCGTCGCTCCGGCTTCGAGCCAGGCTGTCGCCGGGGTCTGGCCGTCGACCGCATCGAGCAGACCGCCGTAGGAGGTCAGGTGATCGGCCAATGCCCCCGGCACCCAGTCGAGCGTCGCGATGCCCGCCGGCAGCACCGCCAAGCCGGTCTGCACCACCAAGACCCGCTGCGCGCCCTTCGGGATGTCGCCCGGCCAGGCCTCGATCTGCAGCGCCAATTGCGGGATCGGCCCGGTCGGCGGAAACAGCGCGGCCCGGACGTTGCGCGCCGCATCGGCGGTCGACAGGAACCAGGCCTGCACCGGCGGGCTGCCGCGCAGGCCCAGCTGACCGTCGGACGCCACGCCGCGGTCGATCAGGCGGCGTGCCGACTCGATACTGGCCGACGCCAGCAGCATCGAAGGGCGCCAGCCGTGGTCCTTGAAAGGCTCGCTCGATGGCGAATTGAAGTAGGTCGAGGCACTGGCGCGGCCGCAGGTGTGGCGGCACAGTGCCTCGTCAACCCCGAAGGCCAGCGCCCCGGTGATCGACAGGCAGCCCACCGCATAGGGCCGAGTCCAGGCCAGCGCCAGGGCCTGGATCTGGGGTCCGAAATGGGCGTCGATGGCAGCCTTCAGTCGGGCCAGATCGCTGGCCGACAGCTGGGCCTGCATCGGCAGGGCGATGCGCAGAACCTGCTCGGGCGACAGTCGGCGACGTTCGATGTAGTGCTCGCCGACCGCGATCGAATAGGGATCGCCCTCATTGATGACCAGCCCGATCTGCGAGGCATTCAGGCGGCCAAACACCCGTGGCACCTGCACGACCGGGCTGACCGCCACGGCCGAGGCCGGCGCCGAAGCCTGCGCCCAGACGGGCATCGTGACCCACAGGCCGCACAACACCGCCGCAAACGCAGACAAGGCGCGTTTCGCCATGCAAAAATAGGTCTTGCGATTCAAGAGGGCAGTCATGACGAAGAAAGACGGCCAGACGCCAACGATTCAGGTCCTGGAGCGGACCTTCCTGCTGCTGGACGTGCTGGCGGCGCACAGGGATCCGGTCTCGCTCAAGCAGGTCAGCGAGCATACCGGCCTGCATCCGTCGACCGCGCACCGCATCCTCAACGACCTCGCCGCCGGACGCTTCGTCGAACGGCCGGAAGCCGGCAGCTACCGCCTGGGCATGCGTCTGCTGGAACTCGGAAACCTGGTGAAGGCCCGCCTGGACGTGCGCGACGCAGCGCTCGCCCCGATGCGCGAGCTGCACAAGGTCACGCACCAGCCCGTCAACCTGTCGGTGCGACAGGGTGACGAGATCGTCTACATCGAGCGGACTTATTCCGAGCGTTCCGGCATGCAGGTGGTGCGCGCCGTCGGCGGCCGGGCGCCGCTGCACCTCACCTCGGTGGGCAAGTTGTTCCTGGCCCAGGACGACCCGCAACGGGTGCGCGCCTATGCCGCCCGGACGGGGTTGGCCGGACACACGCGCAACAGCCTGACCGAGCTGACCCAGCTCGAACGAGAACTCGCCAAGGTGCGCCAGACCACGCTGGCCCGCGACAACGAAGAGCTGGAGCTTGGCGTGCGCTGCATGGCCGCCGGCATCTACGACGACCAGGGCAAGCTGATCGCTGGCCTGTCCATCTCGGCACCGGCAGACCGGCTGGAAGAAGGATGGAGCGAACGGCTGAGGGAAACCGCCAGCCAGATCTCCAAGGCGCTGGGCCATCAGGCCAGCTGAGCCTGCCGCAGCAAGCGCCGGGCGAACCCGGTCAGCGCATCAGCGCAGGGGAAGCGCGGGCGCCTGAGTGGCCGCCGCGTGGCCACGCTCGATCCACTGGCGGACCCGTTCGGCATCACCCAGGCGGGAATACTTGCCGGCCGAATCCAGGAACACCATGATCAGCTTGCGGCCCGCCATCTGGGCCTGCATCACCAGGCATCGACCGGCCTCGGAGATGTAGCCGGTCTTCTGCAGGCCGATCTCCCAGTTCGGATTGCGGACCAGGCGATTGGTGTTGTTGAACTGGACCGTGCGTCGGCCGATGTCGACCTCGGCATCCGGCGTGGTCGAAAACTGGCGCAGCAGCGGGTAGTCGTAGGCGGCACCGACCAGGCGAGCCAGATCGGGTGCACTCGAACGGTTCTGGCTGGACAGCCCTGTCGGCTCGACGTAGCGGGTGTCAGACATGCCCAGGCTCACGGCCCTGAAGTTCATGGCCTTGACGAACTCGGCGAGTCCGCCCGGATGGTGCCGGCCCAGCGCGTTGGCGGCGCGGTTCTCGGAGGACATCAGGGCCAAATGCAGCATCTCGCCGCGGGTCAGCCGGGTGCCGATGGCCAGGCGCGAGGAACTGCCCTTCTCGGTGTCGATGTCGGCGGTGGTGATCTCGAGCTCGTCGTCCAGCGACGCCCCGGACTCGACCACCACCATCGCGGTCATCAGCTTGGTCAGCGAGGCGATCGGCAGGACCGCCTCGGAGTTCTTGCTGAACAGCACCTCGGACGTGTCCTGGTCAACCACGAAGGCCACGTTGGACTTCAGTGCCAGCGGATCACTGGTGTGCTGCAGGCCGGCCGTGCGGCCAACCGACAGGCGCTCGGGACGGGCGGCAACAGCGCGCGTGCGCACCAACTTGCGCTGGGCGATGACCTTGCCGGACTTGGCTCGCGCCTCCGACTTCAGACGCTGCGGCGACTTGCGCTGTGCCGCATCGGCCGTGCCGGCCGCCAGCAGGCAGGCCACGACCAGTCCGACCAGCATCTGCCAGCGCAAACCCATGGCACGCGACAGGAACAGCTGGGGCAAGGGCTTCAGGGCAGACATGGGGCGCGATCTCGGGAAGGAAGGACGGGTCCCCGCCCATGCCCTAGACAAGCCATTCGGGCCTTTCCAGGAACCGTCCAGGCTCGTCAGCCCTGGTCGGAGACACGTCGCGGAGATACAACTGAACACAGTCTATGGGAATCACCAACCCGAGGCAACCTCTTGATTTCACGAAGAAAACAGGAATTCGGCCTGTACTCCACAGACCCCCCCGATGCGGGGTGGGTCGCCGATCAGCCTTGCGCCGCAACCCGCTCGGCCTTGCTGTGCAGCTTGTTGAGCGCCGCCAGATAGGCCTTGGCCGAGGCCACGACGATGTCCGGGTCCGCCCCCACGCCGTTGACGATCCGCCCGCCCAGTTGCAGCCGAACGGTCACCTCGCCCTGGGATTCGGTGCTGCCCGACGTGATCGCGTTGACCGAATAGAGCATCAGCTCGGCGCCGGTGGACAGTCGCGACTCGATCGCCTTGATGCTGGCATCGACCGGTCCGTTGCCGTCGGCCTCGGCGTGGTGCTCCACGTCCCCGGCTGCGAAGGCGATGCTGGCGTGCGGGCGCTCGCCCATCTCGGAATGCTGTGACAACGCCAGCAGGCGGTAGTGCTCGACCTTCTGGTCGCTTTCCTCGTCGCTGACCAGCGCCAGGATGTCCTCGTCGAAGATCTCGCTCTTGCGGTCGGCGAGGTCCTTGAAGCGCAGGAAAGCGGCGTTGACCTCGGCCTCGGAATCCAGCTCGACACCCAGGTCCGTCAGGCGCTGCTTGAAGGCATTGCGGCCAGAGAGCTTGCCCAGCACGATCTTGTTGGCGCTCCAGCCCACGTCCTCGGCCCGCATGATCTCGTAGGTGTCACGCGCCTTGAGCACGCCGTCCTGGTGGATGCCCGAGGCGTGTGCAAACGCGTTGGCACCGACCACGGCCTTGTTCGGCTGGACGACGAAGCCGGTGGTCTGCGCCACCATGCGCGAGGCCGGCACGATCTGGGTCGCATCGACCCGCACGTCCAGGCCGAAGTGGTCGCGGCGGGTGCGCACCGCCATCACGACTTCTTCCAGCGAGCAGTTGCCCGCCCGTTCGCCCAGGCCGTTGATGGTGCATTCGATCTGCCGCGCGCCACCGATCTTGACGCCGGCCAGGGAGTTGGCCACCGCCATGCCCAGGTCGTTGTGGCAGTGCACGCTCCAGATCGCCTTGTCGGAGTTGGGCACACGCTCGCGCAGGGTTCGGATGAAGTTGCCGTACAGCTCGGGAATGGCATAGCCGACCGTGTCGGGGATGTTGAGCGTGGTCGCGCCCTCCTCGATCACGGCCTCCAGCACGCGGCAGAGGAAATCCGGGTCCGAGCGGTAGCCGTCCTCGGGCGAGAACTCGATGTCCGCGCACAAGTTGCGGGCAAAGCGCACCGCCTGCCGAGCCTGTTCGAGCACCTGCTCGCGGCTCATACGCAGCTTCTTCTCCATGTGGAGTTCGCTGGTGGCGATGAAGGTGTGGATGCGGGCCCGGTTGGCACCCTTGAGCGCCTCGGCGGCACGAGCGATGTCGCGGTCGTTGGCGCGCGCCAGCGAACAGATGGTCGAGTCCTTGATGACATCGGCGATGGCCTTGACGGCCTCGAAGTCGCCATTGGACGACGCCGCGAAGCCGGCCTCGATGACGTCGACCTTCAGGCGTTCGAGCTGGCGCGCGATGCGCAGCTTCTCGTCGCGCGTCATCGAGGCGCCGGGGGACTGTTCGCCGTCACGCAGCGTGGTGTCGAAGATGATGAGTTGTTCGCTCATGGCGGGTCTCCTGGAGGTCGTCGGATCAGGCGGTGGACGTTGCAGCGGCGTCGGCGACGCCTTCGTTCACGGCGCGCTGCCAACCTGACAGCACCGCCTTGATCGAGGCGCTGACGATGTTGGCGTCGATGCCGACGCCGAACAGCACACGCGTGCCCACCCGCAGTTCCACATAGGCGGCGGCACGCGCCTGCGCCCCGCTGCCGATGGAATGTTCATGGTAGTCGAGCACTTCCACGGACCTGCCGCCAGACTCGGTCAGCGCCTGCACGAAGGCATCGACCGGACCGTTGCCGGCGCCAGCCAGCCAACGTGGCTCGCCATTGCCCACCAGGCCACCACCGATGCGGGCGCGCAGCCGCACGCTGCCATCGCCGGCATCGTCGACCTGGGCCGGCTGCGGCATCGCAACGTCGACCGCGGCCAGGCCGTAGACCTCGTCGAACAGGCGCCAGAGATCGGCCGCTGCCAGTTCCTTGCCCTGCACGTCCATCACCGCCTGGACCTGCTGGCTGAACTCGATCTGCAGGCGGCGCGGCAGCTCCAAGCCGTACTCGGTCTCGAGCAGGTAGCTGATGCCGCCCTTGCCCGACTGGCTGTTGACGCGGATCACCGCCTCGTAGCTGCGACCGAGGTCCTTGGGGTCGATCGGCAGGTAGGGCATGTCCCAGACCTCACCGTCCCGGCGCGCCGCGAAGGCCTTCTTGATGGCGTCCTGGTGCGAGCCCGAGAACGAGGTGTAGACCAGCTCGCCGACATAGGGGTGGCGCGGGTGAACGGGGATCTGGTTGCAGAACTCGACCGTGCGGCGGATCGCGTCGATGTCGGAAAAGTCCAGCCCCGGCGCGACGCCCTGGGTGTAGAGGTTGAGCGCGACGTTGACAAGGTCGAGGTTGCCGGTGCGCTCGCCGTTGCCGAACAGGCAGCCTTCGACCCGGTCGGCGCCGGCCAGGATCGCCAGCTCGGCCGAGGCCGTGCCCGTGCCACGGTCGTTGTGCGGATGCACGCACAGCACGATGCCGTCGCGGCGAGCGAGGTGGCGGTCCATCCACTCGACCATGTCGGCGAACACGTTGGGCGTGCAGTTCTCGACCGTCGACGGCAGGTTGACGATGCAGGGTCGCGCCGGACTGGCCTCCCAGACGGCGCTCACCGCATCGACGACGCGGCGCGAGACCTCCAGCTCGGTGTTGGAGAACATCTCCGGCGAGTACTGGAAGGTCCAGCGCGTGGCGGGCTGGCGGGCTGCGAGGTCACGCAACATGGCGGCGTGGGTGGTGGCCAGCTCGACGATGCCGTCGACGTCCAGACCGAGCACGATCTGGCGCATCACCGGCGCGGTCGCGTTGTAGAGGTGCACGATCGCCGCACGCGCGCCCTGCAGCGACTCGAAGGTGCGCTCGATCAGGTGGCTGCGCGCGGGCGTCAGCACCTGGATCGTCACGTCGTCGGGGATGCGGTCTTCCTCGATCAGGCAGCGCACGAAGTCGAAATCGGCCTGCGAGGCGGACGGGAAACCGACCTCGATCTCCTTGAAGCCGATTGCCACCAACGCCTCGAACATCCGCAGCTTGCGGGCCACGTCCATCGGCTCGATCAGAGCCTGGTTGCCATCGCGCAGGTCGGTGCTGAGCCAGCGCGGCGCGGCGGTGATCACCCGCGAGGGCCAGCAGCGATCCGGCAGGTCGACCTGGGGCGCGGGACGGTACTTGGCGGCGGGGTTCTTGAGCATGCTCATCGGGGGACTCCTGGAGAGGTGGGGTGCAACGCCGCGCCGGGGATGTCAGGACCTGAAGGACAAAAGAAAACGGCCCGCTGCGTTGCGCAAGACGGGCCGTTGATCCGGTGAAGGTAAAGACGTGATCGGTCAGCGCACCCGTGGTTGGGTGGCTAGTAGCAGCGCAAAGGCGCGGATCGACGTCGTGTTCCTCATGGCCAAATCAATGTAGCACAGGCCGGGAAGGCCGATCGCCACGGGGCAAACGCACAGGCGGCTTCAGCGGTGCAGGCCGATCTCGTCGGGTTCGTCGGTCGACGTGGCGATCACGCTCGCGGGCTTGCCCTTGAACTTGCGCCAGCCGTAGACGAGGTACCCCGACAGTCCGTAGGCGCAGAACAGCGCGAACAGAACGCGCGGCGGATCGAGGCTGACCAGCGCGATCACCAGCATGATGCCGACCAGCACCACGAAAGGCACGGTTCGCCGACCGCCAAAGGTCTTGAAGCTGTAGAACGGTGCGTTCGTGACCATCGACAAGCCGGCGTAGAGCGTCACGACGAAGGCCGACCACACCACCCAATTGACCTGGGCCACGTCCTTGATGCCCGCATCGTCGACCACCCAGATCAGCCCCATCACCAAAGCGGCCGCTGCCGGACTGGGCAGGCCCTGGAAGAAGCGCTTGTCGACCACGCCAATGTTGACGTTGAAGCGCGCCAGTCGCAGGGCTGCGCCCGCGATGTAGACAAAGGCCGGAATCCAGCCGGGCTTGCCCATGTCGTGCAACGCCCACTGGTAGACGATCAGCGCCGGCGCGGCACCGAAGCTGACCATGTCGGCGAGGCTGTCCATCTGTTCGCCGAACGCACTCTGGGTGTTGGTCATGCGTGCGACCCGGCCGTCCAGGCTGTCGAGCACGGCCGCCGCGAAGATCGCGATGCAGGCGGTCTCGAAGCGACCGTTCATGGCCATCACGATCGCGTAGAAGCTCGCGAACAGCGCCGACAGCGTGATCGCGTTGGGCAGCGCGTAGATGCCCTTGCGACGTGGCGGACGCGGGGCGGGCGCAACCTCATCAAGGTCGTCGTCGGCATTGACAGAATCGACGGGAGTTGGATCGATCATCGCGGAAAGCATAGCGCAGACGGTGGAAGGAAAAAGCCGCCCGAAGGCGGCTTTCCAGCGAAGTCCGGGCCGATCAGTTGCGGCTCTTGTCGACCAGCTTGTTGGCCTTGATCCACGGCATCATCGCGCGCAGCTTCTCGCCCACCTGCTCGATCTGGTGATCGGCGGTCAGGCGACGACGGCTCAGCAGCGTGGGGGCGCCGGCGCGGTTCTCCAGGATGAAGCTCTTGGCGTATTCGCCGGTCTGGATGTCCTTCAGGCACTGACGCATCGCGTTCTTGGTGTCCTCGGTCACCACGCGCGGGCCGGTGACGTACTCGCCGTATTCCGCGTTGTTGGAGATCGAGTAGTTCATGTTCGCGATGCCGCCTTCGTAGATCAGGTCGACGATCAGCTTGAGCTCGTGCAGGCACTCGAAGTAGGCCATCTCGGGCGCGTAGCCAGCTTCCACCAGCGTCTCGAAGCCCGCCTTGATCAGCTCGACGGTGCCGCCGCACAGCACGGCCTGCTCACCGAACAGGTCGGTCTCGGTTTCTTCGCGGAAGTTGGTCTCGATGATGCCGGCCTTGCCGCCGCCGTTGGCTGCGGCGTAGCTCAGGGCCAGGTCACGGGCCTTGCCCGTCTTGTCCTGGTGGACAGCGATCAGGTGGGGCACGCCGCCGCCCTGGCTGTAGGTGTTGCGCACGGTGTGGCCGGGAGCCTTCGGGGCCACCATCCAGACGTCGATGTCCTCGCGCGGCACGACCTGGCCGTAGTGCACGTTGAAGCCGTGGGCGAAGGCGAGCGATGCGCCTTCCTTCAGGTTCGGGCCGACTTCGGCGTTGTAGACCGAGGCGATCTGCTCGTCGGGCAGCAGGATCATGACGACATCGGCGGCCTTCACCGCGTCGGCGATCTCGGCGACCTTCAGGCCGGCCTTCTCGGCCTTGGACCAGGACGCGCCGCCCTTGCGCAGGCCGACCGTCACCTTGACGCCCGAGTCGTTCAGGTTCTGGGCGTGGGCATGGCCTTGCGAGCCGTAGCCGATGATGGTGACGTTCTTGCCCTTGATCAGGCTCAGATCGGCGTCCTTGTCGTAATAGACCTTCATGGGTTTCTCCTGGAAATGCGGTTCGCGTGTAGCGGGGGGAAGTGAGCGGGTTTCAGGCACCGGGCCGATCGGTCGCAGTGCCCTTCCCCCTGGGGGGAGCGACGCGCGGCCACATGGCCTTGCGTCACGGGTCGGGATGGGTCGGGCGATCGTCCGTTCAGACGCGAAGGATGCGCTCGCCGCGGCCGATGCCGCTGGAGCCGGTTCGCACGGTCTCGAGAATGGCGGTGCGGTCGACGGCCTGGATGAACGCGTCGAGCTTCTCGGCGTCGCCGGTCAGCTCGATCGTGTAGGTCTTGTCGGTGACGTCGATGATGCGGCCACGGAAGATGTCGGCCATGCGCTTGATCTCCTCGCGCTCCTTGCCGACCGCGCGCAGCTTGATCAGCATGAGTTCGCGGGCGGTGTACTGGCCTTCGGTCAGATCGACCACCTTGACGACCTCGATCAGCCGGTTCAGGTGCTTGGTGATCTGCTCGATCACCTCGTCCGAGCCGTGCGTGACGATGGTCATGCGCGACAGCGAGGGGTCCTCGGTCGGCGCGACCGTCAGGCTCTCGATGTTGTAGCCGCGGGCCGAGAACAGGCCCACCACGCGGGAAAGCGCACCGGCCTCGTTCTCAAGCAGCAGGGCAATGATGTGTTTCATGTCGGTCTCCCGGCCTGCGCCTCCGTCCGCAGCGGTAACTGCGGGCCTTGCGCCGACCCTTCAACGAATCGGTTCATGGATGTGCATCCGACGGCCGCCCGCAACGCGTCGCGCACGGCGGGTGGCCGCCGCGATCGCGTTGCCGGCAAGCCGGTCAGAGCTCTTCGGATCCCAGCAGCATCTCGCTGATGCCCTTGCCGGCCTTGACCATCGGCCAGACGTTCTCGGTCGGGTCCGTGCGCACGTCGAGGAAGACGGTGCGGTCCTTCAGGCGGATCAGCTCTTTGAGGGCCGGCTCGACCTCGGACGGCTTCTCGATCTTCAGGCCGATGTGGCCGTAGGCCTCGGCCAGCTTGACGAAGTCGGGCAGCGCATCCATGTAGCTGTGCGAGTAGCGGCCGCTGTAGTCCAGCTGCTGCCACTGCCGCACCATGCCGAGGTAGCGGTTGTTCAGGGCGATGACCTTGACCGGCGTGTTGTACTGCTGGCAGGTCGACAGTTCCTGGATGTTCATCTGGATCGAGCCCTCGCCGGTGATGCAGAACACGTCCGCATCCGGCTTGGCGAGCTTGATGCCCATCGCGTAGGGCAGGCCCACACCCATCGTGCCCAGACCGCCGGAGTTGATCCAGCGGCGCGGCTCGTCAAAGCGGTAGAACTGCGCCGCCCACATCTGGTGCTGGCCGACGTCCGAGGTGATGTAGGTGTCGGAGCCGCGGGTCAGCTCCCACAGCTTCTCGACCACGGCCTGCGGCTTGATGACCTCGTCGGACTTCTTGTAGTTCAAGCAGTCGGTCTTGCGCCACTCGTTGATCTGCGACCACCAAGCATTGATCGCAGCCGGCTCGGCACGCTGCTGGGTCTCGCGGATCTGACTGATCAGCTCCTGCAGCACGTCCTTGACGTCGCCGACGATGGGGATGTCGACCTTGACGCGCTTGGAGATCGACGACGGATCGATGTCGATGTGGATGATCTTGCGCTCGACCGAGGCGAAGTGCTTCGGGTTGCCGATCACGCGGTCATCGAAGCGCGCACCGATGGCGATCAACACGTCGCAGTGCTGCATCGTCATGTTGGCTTCGTAGGTGCCGTGCATGCCCAGCATGCCCAGGAAGCGCGGGTCGGTCGACGGGAAGGCGCCCAAGCCCATCAACGTGTTGGTGACCGGGTAGCCGAGCAGGTCGGCCAGCTCGCGCAACTCGGCCGCCGCATTGCCAAGGATCACGCCGCCACCGGTGTAGATGTACGGCCGCTTGGCGCCCAGCAGCAACTGCACGGCCTTGCGAATCTGTCCGCCATGGCCCTTGCGCACCGGGTTGTACGAGCGCATTTCGATCGTCTCGGGGTAGCTGAACGCGGTCTTGTTCAGCGAGACGTCCTTCGGGATGTCGACCACGACCGGGCCAGGGCGGCCGGTGCGGGCGATGTGGAAGGCCTTCTTGATCGTCAGCGCCAGGTCGCGCACATCCTTGACCAGGAAGTTGTGCTTGACGATCGGGCGGGTGATGCCGACGGTGTCGCATTCCTGGAAGGCATCCAGGCCGATCGCGGGCGTAGGGACCTGACCGGTAATGATCACCATCGGGATCGAGTCCATGTATGCGGTCGCGATGCCGGTGATGGCATTCGTGACGCCCGGACCCGAGGTCACCAGCGCGACGCCGACGTCGCCGGTGGCGCGCGCATAGCCGTCGGCGGCATGCACGGCAGCCTGCTCATGGCGCACCAGCACGTGCTGGATGGTTTCCTGCTTGTAGAGCGCGTCGTAGATGTAGAGGACCGCGCCACCCGGGTAACCCCAGATGTACTGGACGTTCTCGGCCTGGAGGCAGCGAACGAGGATGTCCGAGCCATTGAGCTCGGGCGTGGAGGAGGAGTCGCGGGAGGCTTGTGCCGATGCGGCACGCTTGTGTTCCGCTGCAGACATGTCCATGTCGAACCTTTCGGGTTTTCTCTGACGAAAATCGAATGGTGCCCCTCCTCGCGCGCCCTACGTCAAAACGGGCGCTCGCTCTCGTGGAGCGGAATCAGGGCCTGCGCGGTCAGAAATCGGCGTCGTCCGGGGTCGGGCGAGCGAAGTGACCAAGTCCGCACGTGTGCGGAACCGTGAATTATGACATCGCGCCGCAGCAAGACCGCCAGCGCCGCTTTCCGGTGCGGCCCCGCCCCAGGCGGGTGCCATAATCCCAGGCGATGTCACATGGCCTTCCGGCCCCGAACCCTTGGCCGCCGACCAGGAACTGTCCGACTTCCTCCAGAGCATCGAGAAACGCGCCTTCAAGCGCACCGTCTACGCGGTGCGTGACGACGACGCCGCCCTGGACATCGTGCAGGACGCCATGATCCGGCTGGCCCAGCGTTATGCGGATCGCCCACCGGCGGAATGGCCCTTGTTGTTCCAGCGCATCCTGTCCAACGCGACGATGGACTGGTTCCGCCACCAGAAGGTGCGGCGCGGGGTGCTCACGGTGTTCTCGGACTTCGAGCCCGCCGGCAGCGACGGTGACTTTGACATCCTCGAGATGCTGGCCGACCAGTCGGGCTCGCACCGCGTCGAAAGCTCGGCAGACACTGCCGAGCGGACCCAGACCTTCCATCTGATCGAGGACGAGATCGCGAAGCTTCCCGCGCGTCAACGCGAGGCCTTCCTGCTGCGTTACTGGGAAGAAATGGATGTTGCAGAAACGGCTGCGTCCATGGGCTGCTCGGAGGGAAGCGTGAAGACGCACTGCTCGCGGGCCGTTCATGCATTGGCCAAGGCATTGAAGATCAAGGGAATCTCGCTGTGAACACCGGTCCGATCCAACGACCCGCCTACCCCCTCGAAGCCGAAGCGCTCGAGGCCCGTTTTGGCCTGCGTGTTGCCGCTCGCCTGAACGAGGGCACACAGACCTTGTCCCATGACGTGACCGAGCGGCTGCGCGTCGCCCGCCAGCAGGCCCTCGAACGTGCTGCGGCGCGGCGGCTGGTGGCAGCACCCGCAGCCAGTGCCGACGACATCGTCGCCGTCGGCAACAACAGCGCCGCCCTGCACTGGCCCGACGCCAACCCCGGCCAGCGCTCGCCGTGGCTGACCGCGCTCGGCACGCTGGTGCCGGTGCTGTTGCTGCTGGCCGGTCTGCTGTTCATCAGCCACTGGCGTGACCGCGAACAGATCGCCACCACCGCTGACATCGACAGTGCCCTGCTGGGCGACGACCTGCCGCCGGCCGCCTTCACGGACCCGGGCTTTGTCGAGTTCCTGCTCGAACCGCAGACCGAGCACCCGCTGGAGGCCAACGCTGAACCGGCCTCGCTCGGCCCTGCCGACGACATGCGCGAATGAACCGCCGCACCGCCCGGATCGATCCCGCCGACATGAACACGTTGCGCCCGTCCCGCAAGCCGGCATCGGTCGGTCGTTGGCTGCTGGCGCTCGTGATGGGCGGCAGCTTGAGCGCGCTGGCCCACGCCCAGGTGCTGGGCAACCCGGCCTGGGCAGAACTGAGTCCGAAGGAACAGCAGGTGCTGCAGCCCTTGAAGGACCAGTGGGGCACGATCGACACCGTGCGCAAGCAGAAGTGGCGGGACATTGCCGAGCGCTTCCCTGCCATGACCGCCGACCAGCAGGCACGGACCACCTCGCGCATGTCCGAGTGGGCCGCCATGTCGCCTGCCCAGCGCAACGCCGCGCGGCTGCAGTTCGAGCAGGTCCGCCAGTTGCCGGCCAGCGAGCGCCAGGCCCGCTGGGATGCCTACCAGTCGCTGCCGACCGAGCAGCGCGAGGCCCTGCTCAAGCAGGCCGAGACCCGGCCCGCGCCGCCGACGTCGAACAAGCCCGCCGCCCGGCTTGATGCCGCTGCGGACAAGGGCGCGCAAGCCCCCCGGCCCAGCGCCAAGCCACAACCGGTCGGCCCCGGCACGGTGCAGGCACCCGTCGGTGCCAGCACCCGCCCGATCACGCAAGGTGCGTTGCCGCCGCGCCACCAGCAACCCGGCCTGCCCAAGATCGCCGCGACGCCCGACTTCATCGACAGCACCACGCTGCTGCCGCAACGCGGCCCGCAGGGTGCCGCGATCGAGCCGGCCCGCAAGGCTGCGCCACCGGCCGTCGCCGCCAGTCGCCAACCATGAACGCCCGCGTCGAGACACCCGGGGCCTTCGAGGTGCCCGGCTCGACCGGCGCGCCCGGTCTGCGCCGCCGCCTCGCGGCCATGCTCTACGAGGGCGTGCTGCTGTTCGGCGTGCTGATGGCCACGTCGATCCCTTATGCCGCCCTCACCGACCAGCGCCACGCGCTGCAAGGACGGCACGGCTTCCAGCTCTTCCTGTTCATCGTGCTGGGGGCCTACTTCATCGGCTTCTGGACCCACGGCGGTCAGACGCTGGCGATGAAGACCTGGCAGGTCCAACTGCGCCGCGCGGACGGTGCACCGGTGCGACTGGCACAAGCCGCACTGCGCTACTTGGCCAGCTGGCTGTGGTTTCTGCCGGCGCTCGGCGTGGTCTGGCTCGCCGGCCTGACCCAGGGCTCGGCTGCGTTCTGGAGCGCGCTGCTCGCCGGCGTGCTGATCTATGCCGGACTCAGCCGGCTGCTGCCCGGCCGGCAGTTCCTGCACGACGTGATCTGCGGCACCCGGCTGGTCCGGCGCCTGCCCCCGCCCCGTCCCGCCAAGCGCTGACACAATCGCGCCCCATGTCGAATCCTCACAAGGGCCGCACAGGCCTCGACCGCGTCATCCATGCCGCGGGCTACTCCTGGAGCGGTCTGTGCACCGCCTATCGCAACGAGAGCGCCTTCCGGCAGGAGACCGTGCTGGCGATCCTGCTGGTCCCCGCCGCCTTCTGGCTCGGCCGCAGCTGGGTCGAGACCGCGCTGCTGGCCGGCAGCGTGCTGCTGGTGATGATCGTCGAGCTGCTGAACTCGGCCGTCGAGGCCGCCATCGACCGCATCTCCTTCGAGTTGCACGACCTGTCCAAGCTCGCCAAGGACTTCGGCAGTGCCGCCGTCATGCTGGCACTCCTGCTGTGCGGCGGCATCTGGGCGGCGGCGCTGTGGCAGCACCTCTCGGCCTGAGGCTCACCCGATGAGCCCCGCCCGCCCCTTCAGCATCTGCGTCTACTGCGGCTCGCGCCTGGGTGCGCAAGACGCCTATGCCGATGCCGCGCGCGCACTCGGCACGGCCATCGCTGCACGCGGCTGGCGCCTGGTCTACGGTGGCGGCAACGTCGGTCTGATGGGCGTCGTGGCCGATGCCGCGCTGGCCGCCGGTGGTCGCGTCTGCGGCGTCATCCCCGACTCGCTGATGCGCCGCGAGGTCGGCCACCGTGGCCTGCAGGAACTGCATGTGGTCGACACCATGCACGCGCGCAAGCAGCGCATGGCCGAGGAATCGGACGCCTTCGTCGCGCTGCCCGGCGGCATCGGCACCTTCGAGGAACTGTTCGAGGTCTGGACCTGGCGCCACCTCGGCTACCACGACAAGCCCGTCGCACTGCTGGACGTGGCTGGCTACTGGCAGCCGCTGCTGGCCTTCATGCAGCGCACGCAGGCCGAGGGCTTCGTGTCCGACGAGCAGGCCGCGATGCTGGTCGTCGAGGACCGGATCGACGCCCTGCTCGATCGCCTGGTCGCGGGCAGCACCGGACAAGCCGGCAACTACCGACGCATCTGAGTCGCCCAGCAAAAAGCGCCAGCCACAACACGTGGACTGGCGCTTTTGTGCTTCTTGTGCTTCTGGCGGGCGGTGACGGGCGGCGGCCAAGCCGCTGGGTCAGATCGCCTGTTCGTCGGTCTCGCCGGTGCGGATGCGCACCACCTGCTCGACCGCCGTCACGAAGATCTTGCCGTCGCCGATCTTGCCGGTCTTGGCCGCCTTGACGATGGCCTCCAGGCAACGGTCGACGTCGGACGTCTTCACGACCACCTCGATCTTCACCTTGGGCAGGAAGTCGACGACGTACTCGGCGCCGCGGTAGAGCTCGGTGTGGCCCTTCTGGCGGCCAAAGCCCTTGACCTCGGTGACGGTCAGGCCGGTCACGCCGACCTCGGCCAGCGCCTCGCGGACTTCCTCGAGTTTGAACGGCTTGATGACCGCGGTGATCTGCTTCATGACGATGCTCCGGATGCGTTGCTGCGATTCAATTTAACCGTATTCCGACACGCGCGGGACACGAGGGACTCACTTGAGGGCCTTGTAGCGCACCCGCTTCGGACGCGCACCTTCCTCGCCCAGGCGCTTTTTCTTGTCTTCCTCGTATTCCTGGTAGTTGCCTTGGTAGAAGAACCACTGCGAATCGCCTTCGCAGGCCAGGATGTGGGTGCAGATGCGGTCGAGGAACCAGCGGTCGTGGCTGATGACCATGGCCGAGCCGGCGAACTCCAGCAGCGCGTCTTCCAGCGCGCGCAGCGTCTCGACGTCGAGGTCGTTGGACGGTTCGTCAAGCATCAGCACGTTGCCACCGGTGGCCAGGGTCTTGGCCAGGTGCAGACGGCCACGTTCACCGCCCGACAGGTTCTTGACCAGCTTTTGCTGGTCGTTGCCCTTGAAGTTGAAGCGGCCCACATAGGCCCGGCTGGGCATGACGAACTTGCCGACCACCAGGTTGTCGAGCCCGCCCGACAGGTCTTCCCAGACCGTCTTGTCGCCTTCGAGCGACTCGCGGCTCTGGTCGACGAAGGCCATCTTGACGGTCTTGCCGATCTTGACGCTGCCGCTGTCGGGCGTCTCGGTGCCCTGGATCATGCGGAACAGCGTCGACTTGCCGGCGCCGTTCGGGCCGATGATGCCGACGATGGCGCCCATCGGCACCTTGAAGCTCAGGTTGTCGATCAGCACGCGATCGCCAAAGCTCTTGCTGACGTTCTCGAACTCGATCACCTCGGTGCCCAGGCGCTCGGCCACCGGGATGAAGATCTCGTTGGTCTCGTTGCGCTTCTGGTATTCGACGTCGCTCAGTTCCTCGAAGCGGGCCAGTCGCGCCTTGCTCTTGGCCTGACGACCCTTGGCGTTCTTGCGGACCCACTCCAGCTCGATCTTCATCGCCTTGGTGCGGGCATCCTCGGTGCGCTGTTCGAGTTCGAGGCGCTTTTCCTTCTGCTCCAGCCAGGTCGAGTAGTTGCCCTCGTAGGGGATGCCGCGGCCGCGGTCCAGTTCCAGGATCCACTCGGCGGCGTTGTCCAGGAAGTAGCGATCGTGGGTGATGGCCACGACGGTGCCGGGGAAGCGGCCGAGGAACTGCTCCAGCCATTCGACCGATTCGGCGTCCAGGTGGTTGGTCGGCTCGTCGAGCAGCAGCATGTCGGGCTTGGACAGCAGCAGGCGGCACAGCGCGACGCGGCGCTTCTCGCCGCCCGAGAGCTTGCCGATGTTGGCGTCCCAGGGCGGCAGGCGCAGCGCGTCGGCGGCGATCTCGAGCTGCATCTCGGTGTTCTCGCTCCCGGCGGCGGCGATCACCGCTTCGAGCTGGGCCTGTTCAGCCGCCAGCGCGTCGAAGTCGGCGTTCTCGTCGGCATAGGCGGCGTAGACCTCGTCGAGCCGCTGCTTGGCGGCCAGCACGCCACCGATGCCCTGTTCGACCGCCTCGCGCACGGTGGCATCGGGATCGAGCTGCGGCTCCTGCGGCAGGTAGCCGATGCGCAGGTCGGGCATCGCGGTGGCTTCACCCTCGATGTCCTTGTCGATGCCGGCCATGATCTTCAGCAGCGTCGACTTGCCCGAGCCGTTGATGCCCAGCACGCCGATCTTCGCGCCAGGAAAGAACGACAGCGAGACGTCCTTCAGGATCTGCCGCTTCGGCGGCACGATCTTGCCGACGCGGTTCATGGTGAATACGTATTGGGCCATGGGTGCGGTTCTGAGCCTTGTGCTGTGCGAAGGTGTTCCGTGCGGTGCGCGGCGCCACATCGGGGGCGCGCCGCAAAACCCGTGATTATCCCGGACGACCGGGCCGGGCGGTCAGTGCGCCTCGATCCGGCGGGGCTTCAGCGACCGCCAGGCCGCCAGCACCGGTTCGGGCGGCAGGTCGACCAGGCGCATCTGCGCATCGTCCTGGGCGCCCACGGCGACAACGTCGGCGTGCGGCGCGCGCGGCTTCCAGCGGGTCGCCCCGAAGGCGCTGAACAGGACGACCAGCGGACAGTCCATCGCGGCGGCGACGTGGGCCGGGCCGGTGTCGACCGAGACCATGCTGTGGGCCCGCTCGGCCAGCGCCATCAGGCGCGGGATGGGCAGGTCACCGGCGATGTTGACGACCCGGGGCTCGGCGGCGGCGTCGACGATCTCCTGCACCAGGCCCTGCTCCTGACGGGTGCCGCAGACCAGCACGCGGGCCTGCGGCAACGCGGCGGCGATTCCCCTCGCGACGGCCGCCCAGTGCGACGCCGGCCAGTGCTTGGCGTGCTGCTGGGTCGCCAGACGGCCGCGCTTGTGGGTCTTCTTGTGGCCGGGCTGAATCAGCACGAAGGGCTGGCCGTCCAGGCCGCGCGCGGCCAACCAGCGCCGGGCATCCTCGCGATCGGCCGGCTGCAGGTAGAGCGAGGTCAGGGCGGGCGCGTCGACCGGCGGCGGCACCGTGCCCGCCTCGTGCAGGAATGGCGGGCTCAGGTTGGCGATCTGCAGCCACCACTCGACCCAGTGCAGCTGCGGACCCGGGTCGTGGTCCCAGGCGCGCAGGTAGCGGCGCTCTTCGGGCACGGCGCGGGCCAGCAGCGCGCGGGCGTGCGGGTCGCGCTCGCAGTCGTAGATCGGTGCGCCCTCGCGCGAGCGCAGCCAGCGCACCGCCGACCACTGGCTGGGCGTGAGCCAGTAGGGCGCCCGGCGGCTCGAGATCAGGTGGATGTCGCCGACATGGGGGTTGCCACGCAGCAGCGGTCGCACCCACGGCCCGGACGCCAGCAGGTCGACCGGCTGGCCGTGGCGCAGCGACAGCGCCTGGATCAGTGTCGTCAGCAGGACGGTGTCGCCCAGGGCGGGGAAACGGACCACAACCGGACGTGGCCCCGCAGCAACGGAGGAGATAGGCGTGAGCACCATGAGGGCGGACGGGGTCGTTTCTTCGCTTGGGATACGAGTCCGCACATTCTGCCGTTGCCCTGACATGGGCGGATGACACGGTCCGCCGCCCGGTGATCCCGCGCGACTTGCGGCGCCCGAAAGACTGTATGAACATACAGCTTTCGCCACCCAAACCCCCGACGTGACCGTCCAACCAAGCCGCCGTGACCCCCCTGCCACCACCGCCGACCGATCCGGTCGCGGCCCTCCGCTTACCGGTGTCCCCGATCGCCCCGCCGCCGACCGGCTGGGGCGATCCGGCCCTGGACGGCCAGGTCTGGGCCGCCGACCAGATCGCCAGCAGCATCCGGGCGACGCTGCCGAGCGGGCATGAGGCGCTGGACGCCCAGCTGCCCGGTGGTGGCTGGCCCGTCGGCGCGTTGACCGAGCTGTTGCTGGACCAGCCCGGCCACGGCGAGTGGCGTCTGCTCGGCCCGCTGCTGGCTGCGCTCGGACGCCACGGCGGGCGCTGGGTCGCGATCGCCCCGCCGCTGCGCCCGCACGGGCCGGCACTGCAGGCACTTGGACTCGATCTGGCGCAAGGCCTGTGGATCGACGCGACCCGCGACGCCGATGCGGCCTGGGCGGCCGAGCAGGCGCTCAAGAGCGTCGAGCGGGCCGCTTCCACAGGACCGGGCGGATCGGCCCCCGCCCTCGGCGGCATCGCCCGCACCGCCGTGCTGTGGTGGAGCGACGAAGGCGCCGCCACCCTGCCCACCGCGACGCTGCGCCGCTTGCACCTGGCGGTGCAGGCCAGCGAGGCGCTGCTGTTCGTGCTGCGCCCGGCCGCCCGCGCCGGCCGCAGCACGCCCGCGCCGCTGCGGCTGCACGCCAGCGTCGACCCGGAGCAGCCGACGTGGCTGCGGCTGCGCATCCTCAAGCGCCGCGGCCCGCCGCTGGAGACGCCGCTGGCGCTCGACACCGGCGCGCAGCTCGCCGCTGCACTGGCTCACCGGCTGAGCCAGCCGCTGCCGCAGCATCGCGCCCTGCCGGCGGCGCCCCCCGCCTTGCAGCCGATCCGCCCTGGCACACGCCAGCGCCTGAGCGGCACCCCGGACCTGCTGCCCGAAGGCTGAGCGGTCGGGGTGCCCGCCCGCCGCGCACCCCGACCGCCCCTGCGAAAGCCCCCATGCCCGCCCCGCTGCCCGCCCTCTGGCTCTGTCTGCACCTGCCGCTGCTGTCGCTGGATGCACTCGGCCCCTGGCCACCCGGGGTGACGCTGCCGGCGCTGACCTGGGAAAGCGACGGCGCACGCGGCCGACGGGTCCACCAGGCCAACGCCGCCGCCCAGGCGCTCGGCGTGCGCGCCGGCCTGCGGCTGGGCAGCGCGCAAGGCCTGGCGCCGCACGCGCTGGTGCTGGCGCGTGACGTGGCGCGCGAGGCCGCGCTGCTCGACCGGCTGGCGCTGGCGCTGGGCCAGCTCAGCTCGCACGTCGTCGTCGACCCGCCCGTGCTGCTGGTCGATCTGCACGCCAGCCTGCGCCTGTTCGGCGGCCTGCGTGCGCTGCTGCGGCGCGCCGATGCGCTGATCGCCGCCTGTGGCCTGCCGCAACGCCGCTGGGGCCTGGCCGCGACGCCGCTGGCCGCGCGGCTGCTGGCCCAGTCGCCGGCCAGCGCCTGGGCCGGCGCGCCCCGGCGGCGCTGCACCACGCTGGCCAGCACGCGCCGGCTGATCGCCCCCTTGCCGCTGGGCCAGCTGGCCGATCAGGGCGTGCCGGCCGAGTGGCACACGCCCGCCACCGACGCGATGCTGATCGCGCTGGGCCTGCGCCGCATCGACGATCTGCGCCGCCTGCCGCGTGCCGGTCTGCGGCGGCGTGGCGCCGGGCCGTGGCTGGACGCGCTCGACCGCGCCTGGGGCGACCGGCCCGACCCGCGCGTGCTGCATGAGCCGCCGGAGACCTTCTCGCTGCGCCTGGAACTGGCTGGCCGGGCCGACGGCGTCGCGCCGATCGAGGCCGCCGCCGAGCCGCTGCTGCAAGCCCTGTGTGGCTGGCTGCACCGGCGCTGGCAGGCCGCCCAAGGCCTGCGCCTGAGCCTGCACCACGAATACAGCCAGCGCCGTCACCTGGCCGACCTCACGCTCGACCTGGACCTGGCCCGGCCCAGCCGCGATCCGCAGCACCTGCGCACGCTGCTGCGCGAGCACCTGCAGCGGCTCGAACTGGCCGCGCCGGTCGACGCGATCAGCCTGGGTCTGCTGCGCAGCGTGGCCGACCATGGCCAGCCGGTCGCGCTGTGGCCCGATGTGCGCACCCAGGCGCTCGCCCACGGCAGCCTGATCGACCGCCTGCAGGCCCGGCTGGGCCGCGGCCGCGTGCGCCGGCTGCAGGTGCAGGCCGACGCCCGGCCGGAGAAGGCCGACCGCTGGGTCGATGCCGACCAGGCCGATGTGCCGCCCGCCGCAACCGCCGCAACCGCCGGACACGCCACGCCGCCCACGCCCGCCCCGCCACGTCCGACCTGGCTGTTGCCCCAGCCCGAACTGTTGGCCGAGCAGCACGACCGGCCCCTGCACCAGGGCCGACCGCTGCGCCTGCTGACCCGCGCCGAACGCATCGAGACCGGCTGGCACGACGGCGCGCTGGTGCGGCGCGACTACCACGTCGCGCTGGCCGCCGATGGCCGGCTGTGCTGGATCTACCGCGAGCCCGGCGCGCGCTGGTTCCTGCACGGCTTGTTTGGCTGAAGACGGTGAACCCGCCCATGCACACACCGCCATCGGCGATCGGCCAGGCCGGCTTCAGCGCCGTGCCCGACTACGCCGAGCTGCACTGCCGCAGCAACTTCAGCTTCGGCGTCGGCGCCTCGCACCCGGAAGAACTGGTCGAGCGCGCCGCCCGGCTGGGCTACCAGGCCCTTGCCATCACCGACGAATGTTCGGTCGCCGGCGTGGTCCGGGCGCATGAGGAAGCGCGCCGGCAAGGCGAGCGGGGGCTGCCGCTGCAGCTGCTGATCGGCAGCGTCTTCACGCTGGAGCCAACCGGCCCCGATCCCGCCGACCACCCCGGCGCCCGCTTGCTGTTGCTGGCCCGCAACCGGGCCGGCTATGGCCGGCTGTGCGAGCTGATCACGCTGGCCCGCAGCCGCTGCGAGAAGGGTGCCTACCGGCTCGATGCCGATGACTTCGGACCCGGCCCGATCGCCGTCCCCACCGGCTCGGTCGGTGAGCCCGCCGAGCCGCCCGAGCCCGACCCGTCGAGCTGGCAGGACCTGCACGCCATCGTGCTGCCGCGCCGCCACGAAGGGCCGGACGTGCTGACGCGGCAGGCCGTCTGGGCCGCCGGGGTGTTCGGCACGGCGCGGGCCTCGCTGGCGGTCGAGCTGCTGATGCAGGCCGACGACAGCCTGGCCGTCGAACACGCCCGGCAGGCCAGCGCCGCCAGCGGTCTGGCGCGGGTCGCCTGCGGCGCCGTGCTGATGCATGTGCGCTCGCGCAAGCCGCTGCTGGACACGCTGACCGCCATCCGCCTGAACCGTCCGCTGGAGCAGTGCGGTGCCGAGCTGGCGCGCAACGCCGAGGCCCACCTGCGCGCGCGCCTGACGCTGGCCCAGCTGCACCGGCCCGAGTGGCTGGCGCGCAGCGTGGCGATCGCGCAGGACTGCCGCTTCAGCCTGTCCGAGCTGGCCTACGAATACCCCGACGAGATCATCCCGAGCGGCCACACGCCGGCCAGCTGGCTGCGCCACGAGACCCTGGCCGGCGCGCGGCAGCGCTACCCGGCGTCGACCCACCCGGACGGCGTGCCAGCCACCGTCATGGCGCAGATCGAACACGAGCTGGCGCTGGTCGCCCAGATGCGCTACGAGGCCTTCTTCCTGACCGTGCACGACGTCGTGCGCTACGCCCGCAGCCGCGACATCCTCTGCCAGGGCCGCGGCTCGGCGGCCAACTCGGCGGTCTGCTACTGCCTGGGCATCACCGAGGTCGACCCGACCCAGACCACGCTGCTGTTCGAGCGCTTCATCAGCCGCGAACGTGGCGAGCCGCCCGACATCGACGTCGACTTCGAACACGAGCGGCGCGAGGAGGTCATCCAGTACCTCTACGCCAAGTACGGCCACCACCGCACCGCGCTGGCCGCCGCGCTGGCGACCTACCGGGTGCGCGGCGCCGTGCGCGAGGTCGGCAAGGCGCTCGGGCTGGACGGCCTGCTGATCGACGCGGTGGCGACATCGCACCAGTGGTTCGACGGCCGCGAGTCGCTCGACGCCCGGCTGGCCGAGCAGGGTCTGGACGCCGACGCGCCGGTGACGCGGCTGTGGCTGGAACTGGCGCACACGCTGATGGGCTTCCCGCGCCACCTGTCGCAGCACAGCGGCGGCTTCGTCATCGCACGCGGCAGCCTGGCCCGGCTGGTGCCGATCGAGCCGGCGGCGATGGCCGGGCGGCGCGTCATCCAGTGGGACAAGGACGACCTGGAGTCGCTCGGCCTGCTCAAGGTCGACGTGCTGGCGCTGGGCATGCTGACCGTGCTGCGCAAGGCGCTGGCGCTGGCCGACGAACGCCACGGCCGCGGGCTGCCGGGTGGCCCGCCGCGCTGGACGCTGCAGGACATCCCGCGCGACGACGCCGCTACCTACCGGATGATCCAGCGCGCCGACACGGTCGGCATGTTCCAGATCGAGAGCCGGGCCCAGCAGAGCATGTTGCCCAGGCTCAAGCCCGACAAGTTCTATGACCTGGTGATCGAGGTCGCGATCGTGCGGCCCGGCCCGATCCAGGGCGGCATGGTCCACCCCTACCTGCGCCGCAAGCAGGGCCGCGAGAAGGCCGAGTCGCCCTATCCGGCCCTGGACGCCGCCCTGAAGCGCACGCTGGGCGTGCCGATCTTCCAGGAGCAGGTGATGCAGGTCTGCATGATCGCGGCGGGCTTCTCGCCCGGCGAGGCCGACAACCTGCGCCGCGCCATGGCGGCCTGGCGGCGCAAGGGCGGCGTGCACCATTTCCACGACCGCATCGTCGACGGCATGGTCGAGCGCGGCTACGAACGCGCCTTCGCCGAGGGCATCTTCCAGCAGATCCAGGGCTTCGGCGAATACGGCTTCCCGGAGAGCCACGCCTACGGCTTCGCCATCATCACGTGGTTCAGCGCCTGGCTGAAATGCCACGAACCGGCCGCCTTCCTGGCCGCCTTGCTGAACTCGCAGCCGATGGGCTTCTACGGTCCGGCCCAGCTGGTGGCGGATGCACGCCGCCACGCCATCGAGGTGCGGCCGGTGGACGTCAGCCGCAGCGACTGGGACTGCACGCTGGAAGACACGTGCGGCCCGGGCAGCGCACCGGCCGTGCGACTGGGCCTGCGGCAGGTCAGCAGCCTGCCACGCGCCAGCGCCGAGCGGCTGCTGCAAGCCCGCGCCGAAGCGCCGTTCGCCGACGTGCCCGACCTGGCCCTGCGCGCCGCGCTGGCGCCGCACGAGCTGCAGACGCTGGCCGAGGCCGACGCGCTGTTCGCCCTGGCCGGCCACCGCCGCCAGCAGGTCTGGGCGGCTGCCGCGCCCTTGTCGGCACCCTTGTCGGCGCCCTTGTCGAACCCGCGCGAGCGGCACGCCGCACCGGCCGCCCACCTGCTGCGCGATGCCCCGGTGCGCGAGGCCCAGCTCAGCCTGATCGAGGCCCCCGAGGGCGAGGCCGTCACGCTGGACTACGCCGCCACCGGCCTGAGCCTGCGCCGCCACCCGCTGGCGTTGCTGCGCGAACGGCTGCAGCGCCAGTCGGTGCGCAGCGCCGCCGAGCTGGCCCGCGTGCCGGACGGCCGCACCGTGCGGGCCTGCGGCCTGGTGGTGACGCGCCAGCAACCGGCCACCGCCAAGGGCACGATCTTCGTCACGCTGGAGGACGAGACCGGCCCGGTCAACGTGATCGTCTGGCGCGACGTGCGCGAGCGCCACCGTCAGGCCCTGCTGGGCGCGCGCCTGCTGGCCGTGCGCGGCACCTGGCAGCGCCGCGACGGCGTCAGCCACCTGATCGCCCAGGACCTGCACGACATGAGCGCCTGGCTGGGCCGGCTGCAGACCCACTCGCGGGATTTCCACTGACTGACCGGAGCGGCCGGAGGAACCGCCGGAAGAACCGCCGGATGAACGGTCAAACCCAGGCGACGGCCGGTTGGGTTACGGCTGCCCAGCCGGCGGGCGAGCGCCTAGCATGGGGTTCACGCTGACCTGACCGCCGCCCCCATGACCAAGCCTCCGATGACCCCGCGCCCTTCGACCTGGACCGCCCTGACCGCCGGGCGTCGCCCGCAAGCCGGCTTCACGCTGATCGAGCTGATGATCGCGGTGGCCATCGTCGGCATCCTGGCCGCCGTGGCGCTGCCGTCCTACACCGACTACCTGCGGCGCGGGCGCATCCCGGAAGCCTTCACCTACCTGAGCAACTACCGGGTCCAGATGGAGCAGTACTACCAGGACAACCGCAACTACGGCACCGGCACCGACTGCGCCGCCGGCGCCATCGCCGCCACACCGGCCGGCACCAAGTACTTCACCTACACCTGCGAGCTGAGAGCCGTCAACAACGTGGCAGGCCAGGGCTACACGCTGACGGCCACCAACACCGCCGAGATGGGCAGCGCCCATGCCTACACGGTCGACCACGCCAATGCGCGCACGACCACCTCGTTCAAGGGCAGCACGGTCACAGGCAAGGACTGCTGGCTGGTCAAGGGCAGCGAATGCTGATCGACCGGATCAGGGCCATGCGTCAAGACCGCCGTCCGGCGCGGCGCGGCTTCTCGCTCATCGAGATGATGGTGACGCTCACCATCCTCGGCTTCCTGCTGGTGGCGACCATGCCCAGCATCGGCGCCTGGTTGCGCAACACCGAGATCCGCAACGCCGCCGAATCGATCAGCAACGGCCTGGCCAAGGCCCGCGCCGAGGCGGTGCGGCGCAACCTGCCGGTGCGCTTCACGCTGGTCAGCACGGTCAGCGGCAACCCGGGCCTGCTCGACGGCAGCTGCGCCAACTCGGCAACCTCGGCTTCCTGGGTCGTCAGCCTGGACAACCCCGGCGGTGACTGCGACGAGCCGGTCAGCGAGACCGACGGCCCGCGCATCCTGGCCAAGTTCGCCCAGGGCGACGGCTCGCGCAACGTGACGGTGTCGGTGCGCGCGGCCGACTGCAGCACGGTGTCGAGCAACACCCAGGTGGTCTACGGCGGCTTCGGCCGGGTCGACAACGGTGGCTCGGCCATGCGCTGCATCGTCATCGGCCACAACAGCGGCGCCGATGCGCGCGCGCTCAACATCGTGGTCTCACCCGGCGGCACGGTGCGCAGCTGCGACCCGGCCGTCACCGACAACAACGACCCACGCAAGTGCTGATCAGGAGGGGCGACATGACACCGACAGGACGGCCGATGCCACCCGCCACCCGATCGCCCGCGCCCCGGCTGCGCATGGCCGCGCGCCGTTCGGCCGGCGGCTTCGCGATGATCGAGGCGCTGATCGCGCTGCTGATCTTCATGCTCGGCGCGCTGGGCGTGCTGGGCCTGCAGGTCTCGCTGACACGCGCCACCAGCGGCGCCAAGTTCCGCGCCGATGCGGCCTACCTGGCCAATGACCTGGTCGGCACGATGTGGGCCGACTCGGCCAACCTGGCCGCCTACAGCACCGACTGCTCCAACCACGCGCCCTGCCGCAACTGGACCGCCAAGGTGCAGAACACGCTGCCGGGCAACGTTGCGCCGACGCTGAGCATCGACGCGGCCACCGCGACGGTGGAGATCACGCTGAACTGGGTCGTGCCCAACGAGCCGCAGCACAGCTACACCACGATCACCTCGATCAACCGGAACCCGTGATGCCGCACGCCACCCCATTCCCCCGCCCGCACCGGCCGGCGCGCGGCGTGACGCTGATCGAGCTGATGGTCGGCATGGTCATCGGCCTGCTGGCCGTGCTGGTGATCGCCCAGGTCGCCCTGCTGTTCGAAGGCCAGAAGCGCAGCACCACCGGCGGCTCGGACGCCCAGGTCAACGGCGCGCTGACGCTGCAGATGCTGCAGCGCGACCTGCAGATGGCCGGCTACGGCATCAGCACCGGCAGCGGCGCGGGCTGCGAGCTGCGCGGCAACCGCGACGGCGTGACGCCGCCCTGGCATGGCCAGCCGATGGTGCCGGTGCGCATCGTGCAAGGCACCGACGCCACCCGCGGCTCGCCCGACTCGGTCTTCGTGATGCTGAGCGGCCGGCCCGGCACGTCCTTCCACGCGCTGCCGGTGCGGCTGTCGCGGGTCCACCGCAAGAGCGACGTCTCGCTGGGCGTGGACGCCACCGTCAACCTCGGCGCGGAGACCGCCCAGGCCGGCGACCTGCTGGCGCTGATCCCGACCAACACCGCCACCAGCTGGTGCTCGGTGGTCGAGGTGACCACCAGGCCGGCCGCGCTGGCCGACACCATCGAGCATGCCGAATCGGGCGCCTGGAACCAGGACGCGACCGCCAACATCCGCCCGGGCGTGAGCTTTGGCGACGTCGGCTACACGGTTGGCGACCAGTTCGTGAACCTCGGCACGCTGATCTACCGCGAGTACGCGCTCGGCGCCGACACCGCCGCTGGCGGCGGCACCGCGCTGACGCTGCGCAGCACCGACGCGTCCAACGCCGCCTGGAGCGCGGCCGAGGTGCTGTACCCGCAGATCGTCAACCTGCAGGCGGTCTACGGCGTCGACACCAGCGCCACGCCCGACGACGTGGTCGACAGCTGGACCACCGTCGCGCCGACCACGCCCGCCGGCTGGGGCGCCGCGATCGCGGTGCGGCTGGCGGTGGTCGCCCGCAGCACCCAGTACGAAAAGGCCGAGGTCACGACCACGCAGCCGAGCTGGCGACCTGATGGCAGCACCGTCGAGACCCTGCCGGTCGACCACCTGAGCGACTGGCGGCACTACCGCTACAAGGTCTTCGAGGTGGTCGTGCCGCTGCGCAACCTGCTGTGGCAATCGTGAACACACCCGTCAGGACACAGGCGATGACCCGACCCTTGCACCCGAACCGGCGCGCCCAGCGCGGCGTCTCGCTGGTCTTCTCGCTGATCACGCTGGTGGCGCTGTCGCTGGCGGCAGTCGCGCTGATCCGCTCGGTCGACACCGGCGCGACCATCCTCGGCAACCTGAGCTTCAAGCAGGACACGCTGCTGGCGGCCGACGAGGCCTCGCGCCGCGCCATCAGCTGGCTGGACGTGAACCGGGGCGGCACGACGCTCAACGCCAGCATCGAGGCCCAGGGCTACCGCGCCATGACGGTCAACGGGCTGGACGCCACAGGCACCCGCACCGGCGACAACACCCGGGCGGTCGTCGACTGGAACATGAACGACTGCGAAGACCACCCGTCCAACAGCTACGCCAGCTGCATCAAGCCGCTGGCTGCGGCGATGAGCCTCGGCCCCAACGACGTCGAGGCCCGCTGGCTGATCGTGCGGGTGTGCAGCGCCACTGGCGATCCAACCCTGCCCTCGGTGGCCTGCGCGCGCCCGATCACCGCCAGCGCCGCCCCGACCGCCGAGAAGGGCGAGATGAACTACACCGACCCGAAGCTGCAGCAGATCGTGCTGTCGCAGTATTTCCGCGTCATCGTGCGGGCCCGCGGGGCCCGCAACACGGTCAGCGTCACCGAGACGCTGGTGCACTTCTGATGAGGCCCGCCATGTCGACCCTCCCGAACTCCCCGCTGCGCACGCGGCTCCAGGCCCTGGCATCGGCGCTGACCCTGGGCCTGGCGCTGGCCGGCCACCTGGCCCAGGCCGCCGTGCCCGACATCGCCAACGTGCCGCTGGGCACGACGTCGACGACGACGGCCAAGCCCAACATCATGTTCATCCTCGATGACTCGGGCTCGATGAACTGGCTGTACATGCCCGACGAGATGAGCAACTCGGGCCGCTACGGCTACTGGTCGTCGCAATGCAACGGCGTGGCCTTCAACCCCGATCCAACGGTGACCTATGCGCCACCGGTGCGCATCAACGCCACCACCGGCGCGATCGAGAGCTATCCGGACGTGCCCTTCACCGCCGCCCCCGATGACGGCTTCGCCAGCGGCTCGGGCACCGTCAACCTGGCCACGTCGGGCAACATCTTCTACCGCTACACCGGCAGCCAGCCCGCGCTGTCCTGGCGCTATGCCACCAACGGCTCGGTCGACACCTCGACCACCTTCTACAGCGAATGCCAGACGGCGACGACCACCGCCTCGTCGGTGTTCACGCGGGTGACCATGGCCGATCTGTCCGCCAGTGACCAGCAGCGTTATGCCAACTGGTATTCCTACTACCGCAAGCGCGTGCTGACGATGCGCACGGCCGCCGGCCGGGCCTTCGCCGACCTGTCGGACGGCTACCGCGTGGGCTTCACCAAGATCAGCGATACCAGCGTCACCGGCAACAACTTCCTGCCGCCGGCCGACTTCAACACGGCCCAGAAGGTCGCCTTCTTCAACCTGCTCTACACCAGCGGCACGGGTGGATTCACGCCGCTGCGCGGGGCGCTGTCCAAGGTCGGCCGCTACTACGGCGGCGTGCTGGTGCGCTCGGGCTCACCCGATCCGGTGCAGTACTCCTGCCAGCGCAACTACTCGGTCCTGTCGACCGACGGCTACTGGAACGACGACAGCGAGTTCAGCACCTACGGCCCGCTGGACCTCGCCGGCAACAACGTCGGCCAGCAGGACGGCACCGCGCTGCGACCGATGAAGGACGGCGCCACGACCCGCGTGACACGGGTGCGGACCCAGGAGGTCGGCAGCACCACGGTCACGGAGACACCCTTGCGGGCGACGTCAACGGGACGCCGCAACATCGTCAGCTCGGCCACCGGCCAGCGCCGCATCAATGGCAACCGCTGCGACAACGACGAATACCTGGTCACCCGGACCAATGCCGACTCGGCCTCGTGCAGCATCGACTGGACCCGCACGACCACCGCCACCAACTCGACGATCACCCGCTACACCACCGTGATCGTCGACGGCACGGCCGGCCCGACCAGCACAGCACCCAGCGACCGCAACGAATCAACGTCAACGCCGGCCACGACGCCCGCCTGTCCTCAGGCCAACTGGGTGCTCAGCAACACCGCGACGACCTCCGACCGCTGCCGCACGATCAACGAGTTGCGCAACGATGGCCTGACCATCGGCGCGACGACGTTCACGACCAACACCGCAGGCGCGGCCACCGCCACCGGCCCGGCCGTGACCGTCTCGAACACGCCGATCAACACCGACAACACCGTCGAGACCACCACCACGACCGCCGGTGACAGCAACACGCTGGCCGACGTGGCGCACTACTACTGGGCCACCGACCTGCGCAGCACGCTGGAAAACAACGTCCCGACCAACAGCAGCGACAGCGCGACGCACCAGCACATGAGCACCTTCACCATCGGCCTGGGGCTGAAGGGCACGCTCAACTACGACCGCAACTACCTGAGCCAGAGCAGCGGCGACTTCGTCGACATCAAGAACGGCACCAAGAACTGGCCGGTGCCGTCCGGCACGGTGGGCAGCAGCGAGAACGCCACCCACATCGACGACCTCTGGCATGCGGCGGTGAACGGGCGCGGGCAGTACTTCTCGGCGTCCAACCCCGATCAGCTCGATGACGCGATCACGACCACGCTGGCCTCGATCCAGCGGGTCACCGAGTCCGGCGCTGCGGCTGCCGCCAGCACGCTGACCCCGGTGCTGGGCGACGACTGGGTCTTCGTGCCCAGCTTCACCACCGGCGAATGGGCCGGCGACCTGCGGGCCTTCAAGTTCACCTTCACCGACACCGGCGAGCTGGTCGCACCCGACACCGGGCCGAACCAGGAGATCTGGAGCGCCAGCCAGCGCCTGAACGCCCGCACGACCGCCCGGCGCGTGCTGTTCCGCAACGGCACGGCGCTGTCGGACTTCAACGCCACCAACCTGTCGGCCGCCGGCCTGCTGGCGCCGTTCGAGAACCGCTGCACCCGCGGCGCATCGACCGAAAACCTGTCGCAGTGCGGGGGCCTCAGCACCAACGCGCAGGCCAAGGTGACGGCAGAGAACCTGGTGAGCTACCTGGCCGGCGACCGCTCGCTCTACCTGAACGCGACCGCCACCGATGACCAGGTCTTCCGCACCCGCCTGACCTCGCTGCTGGGCGACTTTGTCAACGCCTCGCCGGTCTACGTCGGCAAGCCGCCGTTCCGCTATGCGGATGCCGGTTACGCGGCCTTCGCGGCCGACAAGGCCAGCCGCGCACCGGTCGTCTACGCCGCCAGCAACGACGGCATGCTGCATGCCTTCAAGGTCGGCACCGGCCGGGGCGATGCCACGGGCGGCACGGAGCTGTGGGCCTATGTGCCGAGCGCGGCGATGGGCCAGATGTGGCGCCTGGCCGACCAGAACTACGACCACCGCTTCTACGTCGACGCGACGCCCAACGTCTCGGACGTCTACGACGCCACGGCGGGGCGCTGGCGCACCATCCTGGTCGCCGGCCTGGGCGCGGGCGGGCGCGGTTACTTCGCGCTCGATGTCACCGACCCGGACAACCCGGTCTCGCTGTGGGAATACACCGACACCAACCTCGGCTACACCTACGGCAACCCGGTGGTCACCAAGGACGCCAGCGGCACCTGGATCGTCGCGTTCACCTCCGGCACCAACAACGTCAGCGGCGGCGACGGCGTCGGGCGGCTCTACGTGCTCAACGCGATCACGGGTGCGCTGGTGCGCAGCATCAGCACCGGCGCGGGCGACACCACCACGCCCAGCAACATGGGCCGGCTCAACGCCTGGGTCGCGTCGGACACCGACAACACCGCGCTGCGCTTCTATGCCGGTGACACGCTGGGCAACCTCTGGCGCTTCGACCACGACGACCGCATCGCCCCGGCCGGCCGCGAGGCCATGCTGCTGGGCCGCGCCGAGACGTCGACCGGCACCGCCCAGCCCATCACCGCCAAGCCGGTGCTGACCGAGAAGTCGATCAACGGCGTGGCCACCGCCATCATCAGCGTGGGCACCGGCCGGCTGCTGACCACCACCGACCTCGGCGACACCACCACGCAGTCGATCTATGGCATCAAGGACACGCTGGGCGCGACCGGCCTGGGCGTGCTGCGCTCGACCGGCGCCGCGCTGGTGCAGCAGACCCTCAACAACACCACCCGCCTGGTCGACACCGTCGCGCCGCTCGACTGGAGCACGCGCAACGGCTGGTACATCGACCTGACCGCTGCCAGCAAGGAGAAGGTCTACGTCGACGGCGTGCAACTGGCCGCCGGCATCCTGGCCTTCGCCTCGACGGTGCCCAATGCCGATGCCTGCTCGCAGGGCGGCTCGTCCTACCTCTACCAGATCGACATCAACACCGGTCAGGTCACCGGCGTGGACACCTTCACGACCATGATCGTCGGCCTCAACCGGGTCATGAGCAACAACGGCAAGGTCAGCGCCATCGTCACGACGCAGGACCAGAAGACCGTGCTCAAGGGCAGCACCGGCGGTTCGGGTGGCGGCGGCAGCAACGTGCGCCGGGCCTCGTGGCGCGAGCTGACCGACTGAGATCGGCTGCCAGCTGGCGCGCCGCCGTGTTGCTGGCCCTGGCCGGCCACGCGGCGCTGCTGCTGGCGCCCTGGGATGCGGGGTCACTGGACCGGCCGACCGGTGCGGCGACCGGCCCCGGCGTCGGCCTCGTCGCCCGGGTGCGCCTGCTGGCGACAGACGAGCACACCGAGACCGGCCCGGAAACCGGCCCGCTGGTCACGACCGCGACCGCGACCGCGACCCCCTCGGCAAGGCCGGACGACCCGAGCGAGCGCCTCGACCGACCAGCGTCCACCTTGGGGGTGGCCGGCGCGGCCTCGCAGGCCGACGGCGTGGCCGTCGACCGCCGGGTCGACGACGAGGCGCTGTTCCTGGTGCGCAGCCAGCTCGACCGCCCGCCGAACGCGACGGGCGCGATCGACCTGCCCTATCCAGAGTCCGCGCCCCTGGGCCACTACCGGGCGGTCATGACGCTGTTCATCGACGAAGCCGGGCAGGTCCGGCGGGTCCGGCTGGACGCCGGCCAGATCCTGCCGCCCCTGCTGGAGGACGCCGCCCGGCAGGCCTTCCTGCAAGCGCGCTTCGAACCCGGCCTGAAGAACGGCGCGGCGGTGCGCAGCCGGATGCGGGTGGCGGTCGAATACGGCGCCGATCCGGTCAGCCCGTCGACCCCTGCGGCACCGGCATCGGCACCCGCATCGGCCGCCGCCAGCCGCTGATCAGACCCCTGCCAGCACCCGCAGGTGCGCGGCCACGCTGCGCGCCAGCGCGCTGAGCGAGTAGCCGCCTTCGAGGCAGGAGACGATGCGTCCGCCGCAGTGCCGTTCGGCCACGTCGACCAGGCGCTGGGTGATCCAGGCGTAGTCGGCCTCGACCAGGCCGAGCTGGCCGAGTTCATCTTCCCGGTGGGCGTCGAAGCCGGCCGAGATGAAGATCATCTCGGGCTTGAAGGCATCGAGCCGGGGGATCCAGTTGGCCTCGATCAGCTCACGGATCTCGCCGCCGCGTGTGTAGGCGGGGATCGGCAGGTTGAGCATGTTGTCGCCCAGCGGCACGCCGCCGCTGAAGGGGTAGAGCTGGTCCTGGAAGAAGCTCACCATCAGGATGCGGTCGTCGCCGGCGACGATGTCCTCGGTGCCGTTGCCGTGGTGCACGTCGAAGTCGATGACCGCGACACGCTGCAGGCCGCGCACGTCCAGCGCATGGCGGGCCGCGATCGCCACGTTGTTGTAGAAGCAGAAGCCCATCGCCTCGCTGCGGGTGGCGTGGTGGCCAGGCGGGCGGATGGCGCAGAAGGCGTTGGCGTAGGTGCCGTCGATCACCGCATCGGTCGCCGCGACCGCCGCACCGGCCGCCCGCAGCATCGCCTGGCGGGTGGCGGGGCAGACGGTGGTGTCGGGGTCGAGCGCGCGGTGCTCGCCGGTCTCAACCGCCTGGCGCAGGAACTCGTCGAGCTCCAGCAGGTAGCCCTCGGTGTGCGCCAGCATCAGGTCGGCATGGCGCGCCAGCGGCACATCCGGGCGCTGCAGGGCGATGTCCAGACCGGTGGCCAGCAGGTGGTCCTCGATCGCATCGAGGCGCTGCGGGCATTCGGGGTGGCCGGCGCCCATGTCGTGGCCGCGGCAATCGGGGTGGCTGTAGAAGGCAGTGCTCATGTCGTCTCGCGGCCGGTGGGCTGGCCCGCGTCGTCTCGTATGTGGGTCGTGTCCTTGTCCTGCGCGGCCATCGGGCCGCCGGGCATCGGGTATGGTCTGTCGATCATGAAGCCAGCGCATCACATGCACCTGACGTCACCGTTCATCGCCGACCCGGCCACGCCGGACACGAGCCTCCTGCTGGAGCGACTCTCGAACCAGATTAGCACGGTGGTCGTGGGCAAGACGGCCCAGATCCGTGACAGCCTGGCCTGCCTGCTGGCCGGTGGGCACCTGCTGATCGAGGACCTGCCGGGCGTCGGCAAGACCACGCTGGCACATGCGCTGGCGGTGTCGATGGGGCTGCGGTTTGCGCGGGTCCAGTTCACCGCCGACCTGATGCCCAGCGACCTGATCGGGGCCAGTGTGTTCGACCGCACCAGCGAAGGCTTTGTCTTCCATCAAGGCCCCCTGTTCACCCAGGTGCTGCTGGCCGACGAGATCAACCGGGCCGGCCCGCGCACCCAGAGCGCCCTGCTCGAAGCGATGGAGGAACAGCAGGTCAGCGTCGACGGCGCCAGCCACCCGCTGCCGGCGCCCTTCTTCGTCATCGCCACCCAGAACCCCGCCGAGCAGCTCGGCACCTACCCGCTGCCCGAGAGCCAGCTCGACCGCTTCCTGATGTGCCTGCACCTGGGCTACCCCGACCCGGTTGCCGAGCGCGAGCTGCTGACCGGCGCCGACCGCCGCGCCACCATCCGCCAGCTCGCGCCGGTGCTGGACGGCGCCCAGGTGCAGGCCCTGCAAGCCGCCGTGCAGCAGGTGTTCGCCGCGCCGGCCCTGCTGGACTACCTGCAGGCCCTGATCGCCGCGACCCGCTCCGGCGCCTGGTTCGTGCATGGCCTGTCGCCGCGCGCGGGCCTCGCCTGGCTGCGCGCCGCGCGTGCCCGCGCCCTGCTGGACGGCCGTGACCACGTCCTGCCCGACGACCTGCAGGCCATCGCCGTGCCGGTGCTGGCGCACCGCCTGCAACCGCGCCCCGGAGCCGGCCGCGGCCGCGCCGCCCAGGTCCGCGCCATGCTGGAGTCGGTGGAGCTGCGCTGATGGGCGGGCAGGTCTGGACATGCCTGCGCGCGGCCTGGCATCGGCGCTGGCAAGGCTGGTGGCTGGCCCGCCACCCTCCCAGCGCCGCCACCACGCTGACGCAGCGCAACGTCTACATCCTGCCGACGCCGGCCGGTTGGCTCTACGGCCTGCTGCTGGTCGCGCTGCTGCTGGGCTCGATCAACTACCAGCTCAACCTGGGCCACCTGCTGACCTTCCTGCTGGCCGGCGCGGGCGTGGTGGCGCTGCATGCCACCCACGCGACGCTCCGCGGCCTGCGCATCGGTCTGACCGGGCCGACGGTCCGCCAAGGCCATGTCGGCGAGGCGCTGGAGCTGCCGCTGCAACTGGTCGACACGCAGGCACGCGGTGCGCTGGCGCGGGCCGTCTTCCTCGGTCGGCATGGCATCGCGCTGAGCTGGCCGGATGCCGACGTGCTGGCCGTCGACGGGCCCTTGTCCCTGGCTGGCCGTCCCGCCGCAGCGGCCGACGCCGCGCCGGCCTGGACGCCGCGCGAGCGTGGTCCGCAAGCCTGGCCACGCCTGCGCATCGAGACCCGCTACCCGCTCGGCCTGCTGCGCGCCTGGTCGTTCTGGCGCCCGGACGGCGAGCTGCTCGCCTGGCCCGCGCCCGAGTCCGATCCGCCAGCCCTGCCCGCCTTCGCGGATCTCGACGGCGCGGCCGACCTGCCCAACGATGTCGCCCCGCCCACGCCCTTGCCGCACGTCGCCGCTGACCTGCCCGAGCCCGATGGCGTGCGGCCCTGGCGAGACGGTGACCGGCCGTCCCAGGTCCTGTGGCGCCGCTCCGCCCGCTTGCTGGACCATGGCGGCGAGCTGCTGGTGCGCGACCTGCGCCCGCCACCGCCGCAAGGCCGGGTGCTGCACTGGCGTCAGACCGCTGACCTTGGCGACGACACCGAGGCCCGCCTGTCGCGCCTGTGCGCCTGGGTGCTGATGGCCGAACGCGCCGGCCTGCGCTGGGCTCTGATGCTGCCCGACCAGCAACTGCCCGAAGGCGAAGGGGCGAGCCATCGCCTGGCCTGCCTGGACGCACTGGCGCGTGCCTTTCCGTCGGACGAGGGGCAGACACCCAACGGGCCGAGCGCCGGGCCGCTCCCAAACCGGCCCGCCATCCCCCCGGGGGATCGGCCGACGTACCCGTCGGACGAGGGGCAGACACCAAGCGGGCCGAGCGCCGGGCCGCTCCCAAGCCGGCCCGCCATCCCCTCGGGGGATCGGCCGACTTACCCGTCGGACGAGGGGCCAACATGACCCGCGAACGCCGCGACACGCTGTTCATGCTCGCCGTGCTGGCCTGGACGCTTGCGCCGCTAGCCGGCCACGTGCCCGCCTGGTCATCGACCGGCGCGGCCGTGGCACTGCTGTGGCGTGCCGGGCTGGCCTGGCGCGGTGCCGCCCTGCCGCCGCGCTGGCTGCTGACGCTGCTGCTGATCGCGAGCGTCGGCGCGGTCGCCCTGACCTGGCGCAGCCTCGGCGGGAAGGACGCCGGCCTGGCGCTGCTGGTCGTCCTGACGGCCCTCAAGACGCTGGAGCTGCGGGCCCGCCGGGATGCGCTGGCGCTGTTCTTCCTCGGCTTCTTCCTGGTGCTGTCGAACTTCCTGCACTCGCAGTCGCTGGCCGTGGCGCTGGCCATGGGGATGGCCGTCTGGGGCCTGCTGGCCGCGCTGGTGCTGGCCCACATGCCGGTCGGCCGGCCGACGCTGGCGGGCGTCGCCGGCAAGGCCGGCCGGCTGATGCTGATCGGCGCGCCGCTGGTCGCGGTCTTGTTCGTGTTTTTCCCGCGCATCGCGCCGCTGTGGGGCGTGCCGGGTGATGCCGGCGGGCGGACCGGGCTGTCCAACGAGCTGCAACTGGGCGACGTCGCCGAACTCGCGCTGGACGACCGGCTGGCGCTGCGGGTCCAGTTCACCGGCGCACCACCACCGCCGCAGGCGCTCTACTTCCGCGGCCCGGTGCTGAGCCAGCCCGACGGCCCGCGCTGGACCGTGTTGCCCTGGCGGGCCGGCGCGGCGCTGCCGCCCGAGTTCGACCCGCGCCAGCAGCCCGCCACGCCGAGCCCCGACGACGCGGCCTACGAGATGACCGTCGAGCCGCTGCGCATCGCCACGCTGCCGCTGCTGGAAAGCGCCCAGGGCGTGCCCGCGCTGCTCGCCGGCGGCGAAAGCGGCCTGACGCTGTCGCCACATCCCGAAGGCAGCTGGATCAGCAACCGGCCGATCACCGAGCGCCTGCAGGTCCGTGCCGTGGCGCGCCGCGACGGCCGCTCGCCCGGTCTGCCCGAAGACCTGCTGACCGGCACGCTGTCGAACTGGCTCGCCTTGCCGGACGGTCAACACCCGCGCACCCGCGCCTGGGCCGCCGAGCTGGGCCGCCAGCCGGCGCTGGCCCAGGCGCCGAACCCAGCCCGGCGTGCCGATGTTCTGGCCGTCGCGCTGATCGCCCACATCCGACAGGCCGGCTATGCCTACACATTGAGCCCCGGCGAGCTGGGCTCACAAGCGCTCGACGCCTTCTGGCTCGACACCCGCGCCGGTTTCTGCGAGCACTACGCCACCGCCTTCGTCGTCGTCATGCGCAGCCTGGGCGTGCCCGCCCGCATCGTCACCGGCTACCAAGGCGGTCGCATCAACCCGATCGACGGCGTGCTGGAGGTGCGCCAAAGCGACGCCCATGCCTGGGCCGAATACTGGCGCGCGGGCGACGGCTGGGTCCGCGTCGATCCGACAGCGGCCATCGCCCCCGAACGCATCAACGGCAGCCGCCGCCTGGTCGCCCCGAGTGGCCTGGTCGCCGGCACGCTCGCCAACATCGACCCGGCCCTGCTCGAACGCCTGCGCGCGGTCTGGGGCGCCCTGGACCACCGCTGGAACCAGTGGGTGCTCGGCCACGGCCGCCAGCGCCAGCTCGACCTGCTGCGCTCACTCGGCTGGCCCGACGCCGACCTGTCCGACCTGGGCCGCGCCCTGGCCATCACCCTGGCCACCCTGGCCGCGATCGGCGCGGGCCTGGCGGCCTGGCAGGTGCGACGACAGCGGCCACAAGACCCCTGGCAACGGGCCTGGCAGTCACTGCGCAAGGATCTGGCGCGGCGCGGGTTTCCGAGTTCCGCCCATGACACCCCCAGAACACTCGCGACGCGCCTGCGTGAAGCGGGACAACAGTCACCGGGAGGCTCGGCGGCGCACGAGGCGGCCGCGCTGGCCTTGTTGGGGCTGGAGACGCAGCGGTATGGGCGGCGCATGTCGTCCATGCCGCTAGACCGGTTGCTGCCGTTGCGCAACGCTGTGCGGTCGCTGCCGAAGCGAACGGGCACCCGCCGATAATCCCGTCCCCTTGCCGACCCTCTGGCCAGTCCGATCCCGAGCCATACGACACGATGCACGCGACCAGCCACAAGAAGACCGCCTCCCGTCTGCTCGGCTACATCGCCCCCCACAAGGCCGAGTTCGGTGGCGGGGTGGCGTGTTTCTTCATTGCGGCGACGTTCGAGCCGGCGATTCCGGCCTTGCTCAAGCAACTGCTCGATCAGGGCTTCAGCGGATCCAGCCAGTTCCCGGTGTGGCTGCTGCCGGTGATCGTGATCGGGCTGTTCGTGATCCGCGGGCTGCTGTCGTTTGCCGGGACCTACCTGTTCGGGTCATCGACATCCAAGGCCGTGTTCTCGCTGCGCAACGACCTGTTGCGGGCGGTCGTGGGGGCGGACGCGAGCCTGTACAACTCGCTGAGCCCGGGCGTGGCCGCGTCGCGGGTGATCAACGATCCGAACTCGACCATGGCCTCGCTGTCCGGTGCGGTCATCACCGTCTTGCGCGACGGCACGACGCTGATCGCGATGCTGGGCTATCTGTTCTATCTGAACTGGAAGCTCACGCTGATCACCTTCGCCATCGCGCCCGCGCTGGCCTATGTCGTGCGCAAGGTGCAAAAGCGGGTGCTGCGGCTGGGCGGTCAGGCCTATGAGTCCCAGATCCGGCTGATCGGGATCGTCGACGACATCATCCGGGCGTGGCGGGTGGTGCGCACCTTCGACGCGGGCGAGTTCGAGCAGAAGCGCTTCCGTCAGGAGGCCCAGCACTACCGGCGCATGACGCTCAAGAGCATCGCCGCCGGCGCGACGATGACGCCGCTGACGCAGACGGTCGCCAGCTTCGGCGTCGCGCTGATCCTGACGCTGGCGCTGATCGAGGCCAACCAGGGCCAGGCGACGGTGGGTGACTTCATCGCCTTCATCACCGCGATGCTGATGACGATCTCGCCGATGAAGCACCTGACGGACGTGACACAACCCATCATCGGCGGGCTGATCGGCGCGAAGGCCTGCTTCGACCTGATGGACACGCCGCCCGAGCCCGACCACGGCACGCGCACCTTGCCCGACCAGCCCGCCGGCGACCTGAAGTTCGCGCAGGTGACGGTGCGCTACCCGGGCAGCGAACAGTCCGCGCTGGCCAGCCTGAACCTGCACATCCGACCCGGCCAGACCATCGCGCTGGTCGGACCGTCTGGCTCGGGCAAGACGACGGTGATCAACACGCTGCTGGGCTTTGTCGCGCCGACCGAGGGTCAGGTGTCCTTCGACGGCATGGACCTGCAGGACATCCGCAAGACCTCGCTGCGGCGGCAGTTCGCGGTGGTGTCGCAGGACATCGTGCTGTTCGACGGCTCGGTGGCCGACAACGTCGCCTACGTCCTGCCCAAGGATCCGGCGCGGATCGAACAGTGCCTTCGGGCGGCCAACCTGTGGGGCTTCGTCGAGCGCATGCCCGAGGGCGTCGAGACCCTCATCGGCAGCAATGGCAGCCGGCTGTCGGGCGGCCAGCGCCAGCGTCTGGCGATCGCCCGGGCGCTCTACAAGGACGCGCGGATCTGGGTCTTCGACGAGGCCACGTCGGCGCTCGATTCCGAGTCGGAACGGGCGGTGCAGCAGTCGATCGAGCAGCTGCAGGGCGAGAAGACGCTGATCCTGATTGCGCACCGGCTGAGCACCGTGCGCAACGCCGACTGCATCTACGTGCTGGGCGACGGTCGCGTGCTGGAGGCCGGCAGCCACGACACCCTGATCGCCAGCAACGGCCTGTACGCCAACATGGTCAAGGCGCAGGCGATCACCTGAAGCGATCCCGCTGACACGCGATCCTCGAACGAAAAAGGCCGGCTTCAAGCCGGCCTTATTCATCGTCGCAGGGACCTTCAGGCGCGCAGTTTGTGGGTGTCAGCCGCCAGTTGGGTGATGCGGGCCCAGTCACCGGACTTGACCGCGTCGGCCGGGGTCAGCCAGGAGCCGCCGCAGACCTTGACGTTGGGCAGCGCCAGGAACTGCGGCGCGGTCTCCAGCGTGATGCCGCCGGTGGGGCAGAACACGACGTCGTGGAAGGGGCTGGCAAAGGCCTTGAGCAGGTTGACGCCGCCGACCGCCGTGGCCGGGAACAGCTTGAGGAAGCGGTAGCCGTCGGCGTTGGCCATCATGACCTCGCTGGCGGTCGACACGCCCGGCAGCAGCGGCAGGCCGATGTCCAGGCAGGCGCGACCGATCTCGGGGGTGTAGCCCGGGCTCACGGCGAACTGGCAGCCGGCGTCCTTGGCGGCCTGTGCGTCGGCGATCGAGCGCACCGTGCCGGCGCCCACGATGGCATCGGGCACCTCGGCAATCATGGCCCGGATGCAGGCCAGTGCGGCGGGGGTGCGCAAGGTCACCTCCAGCACCTTGACCCCACCGGCGACCAGCGCGCGCGCCAGCGGCACGGCGTCCTCGACGCGGTCGATGACGATGACGGGAATGACAGGGCCGTGCTGGACCAGATCGAGCGTGTTCATGGGCAGGTTCCTCGTGTTGTCGGATAAAGCGGTGATCCGTGGCGGTCAGGTCACACAGGGCTAGGCCGGGCCGGGCTGAGCCCGGGCCTTGGGGTGGCATCAGAGCCAGCTGATCGCGCCTTCCTCGGCGGTGGCAACGTTGCGGCGCAGGCCGGCGAACAGCTCGCGGCCGAGGCCGTGGCCGGCGTCGTCGGCCAGCGCGTCCGAACGGGTCTCGATCGTGCGCGCGGCCCAGGTGGCGGCGTCAACGAGGGCGTCGAGCGTGCCGCTGACCGCATCGACCCGCACCACGTCACCAGTGCGGACCTTGCCGAGCGGACCACCGCCGAGCACCTCGGGGCTGACGTGGATGGCGGCCGGCACCTTGCCCGAAGCACCGCTCATGCGGCCGTCGGTGACCAGCGCGACGCGGAAGCCGCGGTCCTGCAGCACCGCCAACGGCGGCGTGAGCTTGTGCAGCTCGGGCATGCCATTGGCCTTGGGACCCTGGAAGCGCACGACGGCGACGAAGTCGCGTTCGAGCTCGCCCTTCTTGAAGGCGACGTGCAGGGCGTCCTGGCTGTCGAAGACGATGGCCGGGGCCTCGATGACGTGGCGGTCTTCCGGCACCGCGCTGACCTTCATGACGCCACGGCCCAGGTTGCCCTGCAGCAGCTTCAGGCCACCGGTGGCGCTGAACGGCACGGCGGCCTTGCGCACGATGGACTCGTCGCCCGATTCGGTCGGCAGCGGCGCCCAGGCCAGCGCGCCGTCCGCGCCCAGTGCCGGCAAGGTGCCGTAGGCGGCCATGCCACCGTCGGCCACGGTCATGACGTCGCCGTGCAGGCAGCCGCTGTCGAGCAGCTCGCGCAGCACGAAACCGGGGCCACCTGCGGCCTGGAACTGGTTCACGTCGGCCTTGCCGTTGGGGTAGACGCGGGCCAGCAGCGGCACATGGGCCGACAGGTCGGAGAAGTCGGTCCAGTCGATCAGGATGCCGGCCGAGCGGGCCACCGCCACCCAGTGGATCAGGTGGTTGGTCGAGCCGCCAGTGGCCAGCAGGGCGATCATGGCGTTGACGATGCAGCGCTCGTCGACCAGCTCGCCGATGGGGGTGTAGCGCTCGCCACGGCGCAGCTTGAGCACCTGGCGGACGGACTCGCGGGTGAGCTGTTCGCGCAGTTCGGCATGCGGGTGCACAAAGGCCGATCCGGGCACGTGCAGGCCCATGGCCTCCAGCAGCATCTGGTTGCTGTTGGCGGTGCCGTAGAAGGTGCAGGTGCCGGCGCCGTGGTAGGCGGCCGACTCGGCTTCGAGCAGCTTGTCGCGCCCGACCAGGCCTTGTGCGAACTGTTCGCGGACCTTGGACTTGTCGCTGTTGGACAGGCCCGTGCTCATCGGCCCGGCGGGCACGAAGACACAGGGCAGGTGGCCGAAGTGCAGCGCGCCGATCAGCAGGCCGGGCACGATCTTGTCGCACACACCCAGCAGCAAGGCGGCATCGAAGACGTCATGGGTCAGGCCCACGGCGGTGGCCATGGCGATGGTGTCGCGCGAGAACAGACTCAGCTCCATCCCGGGCAGGCCCTGCGTCACGCCGTCGCACATCGCCGGCACGCCACCGGCAACCTGGACGGTGGCACCGAGCCGGCGGGCCTCGTCGCGGATCACGGCCGGGTAGCCCTCGTAGGGCTGATGGGCCGACAACATGTCGTTGTAGGCGGTGATGACGCCGATGTGGGGCGCCTTCTCGGCCACGACGCGGAACTTGTCCGAGCCGGGCAGCGCAGCGAAGGCGTGGGCGACGTTGGCGCAGCCCATGCGGTCGGCACCGCGGTCGCGCTGGGCGATCGCTCGGGTGCGGGCGAGGTAGGCCTCGCGGGTGACACGGCTGCGCTCGCGGATGCGCGCGGTGATGTCGCTGATGGGCGCAATGACGGTGGACTTCATCGGTGGCTGGCGGCTGGATACGGGGCGGAGGGACCCGGGCTCGGTGGGGATCCGGGCATGAAACCGACTGGTCCATTAGAACGAAACTAAGTTACATCGTCAAATCAAGGGACGTCCGAAAGGTCTCCGGCGACACTCGTGGCGTGAGCGCGCGAGACCTTCTTTCGACCCTTGCCGTGCCCAGTCAGGCGCAGGTCTGGCGGGACGTCCAGGCGCGTCTGGCCAGCGGACAGGGCTTCTGGGTTTACGCCTACGGGTCGCTGATCTGGAAGCCGGCCTTCGAGCCCTTGCAGGCCTTGCCGGCAAGGGTCTGGGGCCACCACCGCGCGCTGCGCATGCGTTCCTTGCGCGACCGTGGCACGCCACAGCGCCCCGGGCTGGTGTTTGCGCTGCTGCCCGGCGGCTGCTGCACCGGGGTGGTCCAGCGCGTGCCGGACGATCAGGCCGAAGCGGTCTTCGAGACCCTCTGGCAACGCGAGATGGAAGGCAGCCCTTACCGACCACACTGGCTGCGCGCCCGCACCGGCAACGGCCCGGTCAGCGCCCTTGGCTTCACACTGCCAGGCCAGAGCGAGCGCCATGCCCGCGAACTGGGCGAGGCCGAACTGCTCGACATCCTGCGTCATGCCTGCGGCCGCCATGGCAGCACGCTGGACTACTTGCTCGACACCGCCCGGGCCCTGCAGCAGCACGGCATCCATGACCCGCAGGTCCAGGCGCTGGTCGCGATGGCGCGGCGGCATGGCCTGCACCGCGCGGACGCCGGGCGCTGAGCGCGCGGCGACGCACAGCTCAGACGTCGGCCGCCGGTTCGCCCTGCAAGGCGCGGGCGGCTTCGAGGTCACTGCGGGTGTCGATGTCGACCAGCACGCCGGGGTCGTCGACGTCGATGCCGTGGGCCGGGTAGCGGGCCACCAGACGACGCGCGCCCTCGTCGCCGGTCAGGCTGATCAGTTCGGTGTAAAGCTCAGGCGAGAAGCCCACCGGATGGCCACGCCGGCCGCGGTGCTGCGGATAGACGATGGCGTACTGGCTCATCGCTTGAGCCACCTTGCGCAGCGTGGCGGGGCGCAGCAGCGGCATGTCTCCGGGCAGGACCAGCCAGCCACGCGACTGCGCGCGCGCAGCCACGCCACTGGCGATGGTGTAGCCCATGCCGAGCGGCTCGCCGGTGTAGGAGCCGACGGGCGGCAGCAGCACGATGTCGCGCGCCGCGATGACCTGTTGGGCCTGCGCCACCAATGGCGCGGTTGTCACCAGCACCATCGGCAGGCCGCTGGCCACGACACATTCGAGGGTGGACTCCAGCACCGTGCTGGCACCGAAGGGCTGGGCCAGCTTGTGGCCCTCGCCGTCAAAGCGCTGGCCACGGCCGGCGGCCACGACCACCACGGTCGGTAAGTTGCGATCTGTGGTCATGGTGCTGAAACGCCGTGACAGACCTCGCGGGCAAGCCGCAACGTCCGGCACACGCGGTCTTCCCTGATGCGTGCGGTCATGTCTGCCTTGTGGTCCACGGATATGGCAACCGGTTCTGGCCAACATGTCCGTTGGGTTCTCACTGTGCGCGCCGTACCCAATCTGTCGGAAGTGGTGTGTTCACTTAGGGGCAAGTGCTAGGCGGACAAAGGGGCCAAAAGCAGGTTCACGGCCGGGCCGGCGTCCTAGCCTGCAACGGGACTGCGGCGGTCCCGCGACGGCATCGTTTGCAGGTCCGATCCCGGCCCTGCCATGGCGGAACAACGCTTCCTATACTGGATCGCATGAAGCCCATCGCCGATCTGCGCAAGTCCTACGAACAGGGCGAACTCGACGAGGCGGCCGCCGCGTCGCGCCCGCTGCAACAGTTTGAGCAATGGCTCGAACATGCCTTGGCCGCCGGCATCCCGGAACCCAACGCGATGACGCTGGCCACGGTCGGTGCCGATGGCAGGCCGTCGACCCGCATCGTGCTGATCAAGGGTTGCGACGAGCGCGGCATCGTCTGGTACACCAACTACGACAGCCGCAAGGGCCGCGAGCTGGCCGGCAACCCGTTTGCAGCGCTGCAGTTCCACTGGGTCGACCTGGAGCGGGTGGTGCGCATCGAGGGCCGCGTCGAACGGGTCAGCGCCGAGGAGTCGGACGCCTACTACGCCTCGCGCCCGCTCGATTCGCGGCTGGGCGCCTGGGCCTCGCCGCAGAGCCAGGTGATCGCCTCGCGCGCGGTGCTGGTCAAGGACGCCGCGCTGGCCGCCGTCCAGCACGGCCTGAACCCGCCACGTCCGCCGCACTGGGGCGGCTTCCGGCTGGTGCCCGACCGGTGGGAGTTCTGGCAGGGCCGCAAGTCGCGCCTGCACGACCGGCTGGTCTACCGCCACGACCCGGCCGCCGAGGCGACCGGGCACTGGGTGCGAGAGCGCCTGGCGCCCTGACGGTCATTCCTCGCGCTGCAGGCGGGCAAAGACCTTGCGGAACTTGGCCAGCTTCGGCGCGATGACGTGGGCGCAGTAGCCCTGGAACGGGTGCTGCTCGTAGTAGCGCTGGTGGTAGTCCTCGGCCGGCCAGTAGTTGGTCTCCGGGACCAACTCGGTGACGATGTCTGCCTGCCAGGCCTCGGCCGCCTCGCGGATCACGCCGCGAGCCACGTCGACCTGGTCGGGGGTGTGCCAGTAGATGCCCGAGCGGTACTGCGTGCCGACATCGTGGCCCTGCCGGTTCGGCGTGGTCGGGTCGTGGACCGCGAAGAAGACCTGCAGCAGTTCGCTCAGGCTGACCTGTTGCGGGTCAAAGCGCAGCCGGATCACCTCGGCATGGCCGGTGTCGCCCCGGCAGACCGCCTCATAGTCAGGCCGCTGGACATGGCCGTTGCAGTAGCCGCTCTCGACCGCGAGCACACCGCGGACCTGCAGGAAGACGGCTTCGGTGCACCAGAAGCAGCCACCGCCGAGCGTGATCGTCTGCGGGGAGGTCGTGCCGGCGGCGACGTCGGGCGAGGCAACGGGTGCGGGATCGGTCATCGGTCAGCTCCATGTGTTCGTGGGGGTGGCAGGCACTGGGTCGGTGTTCGGGGCCAAACCTTGCAAGCAGGGGCGTCACACTTTCCAGCCGCGCCTCTGCAGATGCCTGCCAGCGCTGCCATCTTCGCCCAGCCCGCCCGACCCTTGCCCGCCCATGCTCGACCTGATCGCCGCAGACCTCAAGCCCATCCTGACCGCCCTGGCCTTGCCACCCACCAGTCCGATCCTGTTCGGCGCGTCGGCACTGCTGCTGCGCCGACGCTGGCCCCGGCGCAGCCTGGCCATGCTGTGGCTGTCGCTGGCGCTGATGTGGCTGAGCGCCTGCGGCGTCACCGCCTTGTGGCTGCAGGACCGGGTGCTGCAGCCGCCGCCGGCCCTGGGCGCCGATGCGCGCGAGCGCCTGCAGGCCAGCGCCCGGTCGGCCGATGACATCGCGATCGTCGTGCTGGGCGGTGGCCGGCACGCCAGCCTGGCGGCCCTGGACGGCGCCGGCGGCCTGACCGAACACGCGCTCGAACGGCTGCGCCATGGCGTCTGGCTGCACCGCCAGACAGGCTGGCCACTGGCCTACAGCGGCGGCGTCGGCTGGGCCCAGCGCGACGGCCCGAGCGAGGCGGCGATCGCATCGCGCATCGCCCGCGAGGACTTCGCGCTGCCCCTGCGCTGGACCGAGGACCGCTCGCGCGACACCCGCCAGAACGCCGCTGCGACCGTCGCGCTGCTGCGCGCGGCTGGCGTGCGTCAGATCGTGCTGGTGACCCACGCCTCGCACATGCCGCGTGCGCTGCGGGCTTTCCGCGAGGCGGCGTCGGACCTGCCGGTGACGCCCGCGCCGGTCGGGCCGGTCGTGGCCGAGGAACGGGCGGTGCTCGACCTCTTGCCCAGCGCCACGGCGGCCCGCCATGTGCATCTGCTGCTGCGGGAATGGCTGGGCCTGTGGGTCGGCGCCTGAGGCAGCCGGCGGGACAACGGTCGCCCCAGAAAGCAGTTGGCCCGCCGCGAACCAGGGTTCATCGGCGGGCCGGTGGGGGCACAAGGCCGCCCGTCGGGACTCCGGAGGATCATCGTCCGGGGTCCCTTCCGCGCAGAGACTGCGTGGAGGGTAGTGCCTGCCTTCATCGGCAGACGGGTGAACCTTAGCGCCGTCGCCCAGCCGTCGCAACCCAAGCGTGTTGATCGACCGCCGCGCCGTCATCGATGACGCTGAATTGACAGCGCCGACACAAGGTCATCGAACCGTCACCGTGCCGGGCGACCGGCCTGCAGACGTTGCCAAAGGTCATCCATGCGCAGGGACACGTCGCGGTCCATCTCGATGGTCCTGCCCCATTCGCGGTGGGTCTCGCCGGGCCACTTGTTGGTGGCGTCCAGGCCCATCTTGCCGCCCAGGCCGGAGACCGGCGAGGCGAAGTCGAGGTAGTCGATGGGGGTGTGTTCGACCAACGTGGTGTCGCGCACCGGGTCCATGCGGGTGGTGATGGCCCAGATCACCTCCTGCCAGGACCGCACGTCGACGTCGTCGTCGACCACGACGATGAACTTGGTGTACATGAACTGGCGCAGGAAGCTCCACAGCCCGAACATCAGCCGCTTGGCGTGGCCGGGGTAGCTCTTGCGGATGCTGATGACGGCCATGCGGTAGCTGCAGCCCTCGGGCGGCAGGTAGAAGTCGACGATCTCCGGAAACTGCTTCTGCAGGATCGGCACGAAGACCTCGTTGAGCGCCACGCCCAGCACCGCCGGCTCGTCGGGCGGCTTGCCGGTGTAGGTCGAGTGGTAGATGGCGTGCTCGCGCATCGTCAGGCGGTCGACGCGGAAGACGGGGAACCAGTCCTGCTCGTTGTAGTAGCCGGTGTGGTCGCCGTAGGGGCCTTCGAGGGCATGCAGGTAGCCGCCACGCTCGGCCAGCGGCACGCCCGCGTCGCTGAGGCCGGTCCAGCCCGGCTCGGCACACGGGATGTGGCCTTCGAGGACCATCTCGGCGGTCGCCGGCACCTGCAGCTTGAGATCGCCTTCACCGACCGAGGACGCCGCCAGTTCGGTCCGCGCGCCGCGCAGCAGGCCGGCAAACTGGTACTCGGACAGGCTGTCGGGCACGGGGGTGACGGCGCCCAGCGTGGTCGCCGGATCGGCCCCCAGCGCCACCGCGATCGGGAAGGGACGGCCCGGGTTGGCACGGGCGAAGTCGCGGAAGTCCAGCGCGCCGCCACGGTGGGCCAGCCAGCGCATGATCACCTCGCGCCGCCCGATCACCTGCTGGCGGTAGATGCCGAGGTTCTGGCGCAGCCGCGGGCGAGGCACCGACTGCGGCCCGCGCGTGATCACCAGCCCCCAGGTGATCAGCGGCGCGACGTCGCCGGGCCAGCAGTGCTGGACCGGGAGATCGCCCAGGTCGACGTCATCGCCTTCGACGACGACCTGCTGGCAGACCGGGTTGCGCACCAGCGCGGGCTTCATGTCCCAGACCGTCTTGGCCATCTGGAGCAGTCGGCCGGCGTCCTTCAGGCCACGCGGCGGCTCGGGCTCCTTCAGGCTGGCCAGCAAATGGCCGATATCCCTGAGTGAAGCGACGTCATCGGCCCCCATGCCGAGCGCCACCCGCTCGGGCGTGCCGAACAGGTTGGTCAGCACAGGGGTCTGAAAGCGTTTGTGACCCTTACATGGCGTTCGAAACAGCAGGGCCGGTCCGCCGGCACGCAAGACCTGGTCCGACAAGGCCGTCATTTCCAGGTGCGTCGAGACGGAATCCGTCACTTCGAGCAGTTTTTCACGCTTTTTGAGCAGGTCGAGAAAGCCGCGCAGGTCTGGGTACTTCATCACATTTCGGGATAAGAGAGCAAGCTCTCATAGTTGACCGGTTATTTGGACGGTGCATAGAATCCGCCCCGATCCACCGGCTTCGGGTTTGTACCAATCCATCAACCCGAGCCATTCGACCCCTCCGCAGCTGAGCCTTGTGCGCATCGCCGGCTCAGCCACAGCAGTCCGAAGCGGCGGGATTATCGAGGTGTCAGCCCGGCCAGCCCTTCGGCCGTGAGTCGCTGAACACCTCGCCTGAGAAGTGAAAGGAGTGTCATGTCCACATTCCAATCCTGGGCACAGGTGCGCGACGCCTTCCTGGCATCGACGCGTGTTTTTCTGGCCGATCTGGGCCACGGCTTGCTCGCCGTGGGTCACAACAGCCTGGCCGTGCTCGGTCTGGCGGTGCTCAGCGCGGCCTTTGTGGTCGGCGGTCGTGCCGATGTCCGCGGCACCCTTGAAGCGCAGGCGCTCGACTGGCTGCTGCAACGCCAGGAGTCCCGCACGACCGATGCGGGCGACCTGTTCGACCAGGGTGACCTGTCGGCGGTCGACCGCGCCACGGCGGTCGACCCATCCGAGCTGAGCCGTCAGCAGGCGGTGGTCGCGCAATGGCTGTCGCGCCGCTATCGGGTCGCCCCGGAACCGGTGGCGCGGCTGGTGCAGGAATCCTGGAGCCTGGGACGGCGCGTGGGCGTCGACCCGACGCTGATCCTGGCCATCGTCGCGATCGAGTCCAGCTTCAACCCCTTCGCGCAGAGTTCGGTGGGCGCTCAGGGCCTGATGCAGGTGATGACCCGCGTCCATGACGACAAGTACGAGGCCTTCGGCGGCAACCACGCTGCATTCGACCCGCTGACCAACCTGCGCGTGGGCGTGCAGGTGCTCAAGGACTGCATCGCCACGGCCGGCTCGATCGAAGGGGGCTTGCGTCACTACGTCGGCGCCGCCAACCTGACCGATGACGGCGGTTATGCCTTCAAGGTGATGTCCGAACAGGGCTTCATGACGCAGCTGCTGCAAGGCCGCTCGGTGCCGCCAACGGCTCGCCTGCCGGTGCCGCCGGTGGCGACCGCCCAGAACGGCGTGACGGTCGACGCGGCCGCGCCCACCTCGCCCACCGCCGACGTCCGCGTCCCGGCCGGCAAGGCCGCCGTCAAACCGGCTGCGCCGAGCAAGCCGGCCAAGCCCGCCAAGATCGCCGGCCACGACGCCGCCACGAAGCTGGCCCTGGCCCAGTGACCACACCCGCGCCGGACGCGCAGCTCGCGTCCGGCGCGCGGCGCCCGCCCAGGGCCCGTGCAGGGTCGGGAAAACGCCTCCTTCCGCTACACTCCGCCCGCCACGCAACTGGCGTTCAAGGGCCGCGCAACGCGGTTCGAGGTGGGTCACCACCAGGGAGCGTGGACCGCAGCGACTCAAGCTCTTGAGACCTGCCGGTTTCCGCCGTGCGCCTGGGCAACCTCCACCACGTCAGCTCCGTCGACACCGATGCACCGCCATCGGTCGAGCCGATGGACGTTGCCGCCGGTCGAGGGCCTGCAACCCTAGACATCGGACCGCCCCACATGTTTGACCGCGCCACCCACACCCTGGCCGCCATCGATCCTGAACTCACCGCCGCGATGGACGCCGAAGTCGTCCGGCAGGAAGAGCACATCGAGCTGATCGCCTCCGAGAACTACACCTCGCCGGCCGTGATGGCTGCGCAGGGTTCGCAGCTGACCAACAAGTACGCCGAGGGCTATCCCGGTCGCCGCTACTACGGTGGCTGCGAACATGTCGACGTGGTCGAGCAGCTCGCGATCGACCGCGCCAAGAAGCTGTTCGGTGCCGACCACGCCAACGTCCAGCCCAACTCCGGCTCGCAGGCCAACCAGGCCGTGTTCTTCGGCCTGCTGCAGCCCGGCGACACCATCATGGGCCTGAGCCTGGCCGAAGGCGGACACCTGACCCACGGCATGCCGCTGAACATGTCGGGCAAGTGGTTCAAGGTCGTCAGCTACGGCCTGAACGCCCAGGAAGACATCGACTACGACGCGATGGAGCGTCTGGCCCACGAGCACAAGCCCAAGCTCATCATCGCCGGCGCATCGGCCTTCGCGCTGCGCATCGACTTCGAGCGCTTTGCTGCCGTGGCCAAGGCCGTCGGGGCGTACTTCATGGTCGACATGGCCCACTACGCCGGCCTGATCGCTGCGGGCGTCTACCCCAACCCGGTGCCGCACGCCGATGTCGTCACGACCACCACCCACAAGACCCTGCGCGGTCCGCGCGGTGGCCTGATCCTGATGCGCGGCGACGAGATCGCCAAGAAGATCAACAGCGCGATCTTCCCGGGCATCCAGGGCGGACCGCTCATGCACGTCATCGCCGGCAAGGCAGTGGCCTTCCAGGAAGCCCTGCAGCCGGAGTTCAAGGTCTACCAGGAACAGGTCGTCAAGAACGCCGCCGTGATGGCCGAGACGCTGACCCAGCGCGGCTTGCGCATCGTCTCGGGCCGTACCGAGAGCCATGTGATGCTGGTCGATCTGCGTCCGAAGGGTCTGACTGGCAAGGAAGCCGAGGCGCTGCTGGGCCGCGCCCACATGACCTGCAACAAGAACGGCATCCCCAACGACCCGCAAAAGCCGATGGTCACCAGCGGCATCCGCCTCGGCTCGCCGGCCATGACCACCCGCGGCTTCAAGGAAGACCAGGCCCGCCAGGTCGCCAACCTGATCGCCGACGTGCTGGAAGCGCCGAACGACGCGGCCGTCATTGAGCGCGTCAAGGGCGAGGTCGCGCAGCTGACGCGCGATTTCCCGGTCTACAAGTGATGCCCCAGGCACGGCAGCGGCGCGAGTAGTTCCAGCATGCGTTGCCCCTACTGCGCCCACGAGGAAACCACCGTCGTCGAGACCCGCGAGTCCGACGAAGGTGACGCCGTGCGGCGACGCCGCCGCTGCAGTGCCTGCGACAAGCGTTTCACGACCTACGAACGCGCCGAACTCGCGATGCCGGCCGTCGCCAAGAAGAATGGCGACCGACGCGAGTTCGACCGAGAGAAGCTGCGCGCGTCGATGAGCCTGGCGCTGCGCAAGCGCAACGTGAGCGTCGACCTGATCGATGCGGCGATCTCGCGCATCGAGGAGAAGCTGTTCACCAGCGGCTCCAGCGAGGTCACCACCGCGCGCATCGGCGAGCTGGTGATGCGCGAGCTCAAGCGCCTGGACAAGGTGGCCTACGTGCGCTTCGCCTCGGTCTACCGCGAGTTCGAGGACATCGACGCGTTCAGTAAGCTGATCAAGGAAATCTGATCCCCCGGACGCCCCTCCGACGGGGGGGACGTCCGGTGTGCCCTCCCCCGCGCAGGGGACACAGGTTCGCTGCAGGCAGACAGAGACTGGCCCGGTTCTCCACCGAGCGCCCAGCCTGCCATGTCCGCCCTGCCCTGTTTTCGACACCCGACCTGCCCGCCCGGCCTGTCGCCACGAAACGGCCACACGCTGCTGGAGGCGCTGGTCGTGCTGGTGCTGATCGGCGTCCTGCTGTCAGCCGTGTTGCCCGGTTGGACCGAATACCTGGCGCGTCGTCGGGTCGAGGCCGCTTCCTCGCAGTTGCAAGCCGACCTGGCCGAGCTGCGCCACACCGCCGTGGCCCGCGACACCGGCCTGCGCATGACCTTCCGCCACAGCGCCGAAGGCAGCTGCTATTTGATGCACAACGGCGATGCCGCCCTTTGTGATTGCCAGCCCGATGGCCAAGGCGAGCTGATCCCCCGATGCACGGACGGTGCCCACCTGCTGCTGGCGCGAGTCTGGCGGGCCGATGACCTGGTCCTGAGGGCCAACATCACCAGTCTCAGGGCCGATCCGCGCCAAGGGGGCGTCAGCCCCAGCGGCAGCATCGAGCTGCGCGCGGCCGGCCTGCAGCCGCTGCGCCATGTCGTCAACCTGCTCGGACGTGTACGGCTGTGCAGCGTGGTCAGCGATCCGACCTTGCCGGGCTGGCGCGGGCTGTCGACATGCTGACGCGCCGCACCCCAGCCATGTGTCCCGCACCGGTGACGGGCTGGGGCCTGGTCGAGCTGATGGTGGGTCTGGCACTGGCCGGCATCCTGTCCACCCTGGCCTGGCCGGGCTACGAGTCCCAGCTTCAGCGCCTGCGCCGGGCCGATGGCGTGGCGGCACTGGCGCGCCTGCAGCAAGCCCAGGAGCATCACCGCAGCCGTGCCGCCGTCTACGCCGCCGGGCTGGACGACGACGGCCTGGCCTTGCCATCGACCAGCGAGGCCGGCCACTACCGGCTGGCGGTCGGCACCGATGCCGCCAGCGCCGCAGCCGGCTACCGCATCGAGGCGATCGCGGTGGGTCGGCAAGCGGACGACCGGGCCTGCCGTCACCTGGCCGTTGAACTCGACCAGGGCCGGCTGCGCCGTCGGTCCGGACCGGACGGGTCATTGGCCAATGACGCCAGCGACAACCGGCGCTGCTGGGGCCGCTGGTGACACGGCCTTCGCAGCGCCTGCGCCAAATGGCCGGGGGGCTTACGCTGGTCGAACTGCTGGTCGCACTGGCGGTCGGCCTGCTGATCGTTGGCGGTGCGGCCTCGCTGCTGCTGGCGCAGCTCGACCAGCAGCGCCAGCGCCTGGCCGATGCGCGGCTGACGCTGGCCCTGCACGTCGTCGCCGACCTGGCCGTGCGCGAGCTGCGCCGATCCGGCCACTGGGGCCGGGCCGATGACGCCTGGCCCGCCCACGACGAACCGGACGCCACGCGCCCCGCCAACCCGCACGCCGCCCTGCTGCCGCCCGCGCCAGCCTCCTCCGAGGCCGTCACGACCACTGCCCTGCCCGCCTGGAGCTACGGCCGCGCCAGCACCGACCACCCCGACCTGCGTGAAGACCATGCCCGAGATCACGACGAGACCGGCGCGCTTCGTCTCAATGGTTCGACCCACGCGATCGACCTGCGCCAGTCCGGCCCCCAGTTGCTCCCCGGCAGCGGCGACAACTGGCAGGCACTGAGCGATCCGCAACGCCTGCGCCTGTCGAGCTGGCGGGTCACGCGCCGCGACCATGTGATCGACCTGCTGGCCACCTGTCCGACGACCCGTTGCCCCAGCGGCGACCCGCAGTGTCCGCCCCAACGTGTGATCCGCCTGCTGCAACTGGATCTGGCTGGCCAAGACCCAACCGACCCGACCGAGCCGGCCAGGACCCGGCAGCTGAGCCGGCAGGTCCGCGTGCGCAACGACGAGTTGCGTGGCCATTGCCCACCCTGAGCACACCGGACCGCCACCATGCCGCACGCTGGCCCGCCTTCCGCCTGGCACGCCCATCCGACCGCCGCCTTGCCGGCGGTCCAGCGGGGGGCCGGCAGCCTGCCGGTACTGCTGTTGATCCTGCTCGGCTTATTGCTCTACTTGCTGCACAGCCATCAGGCCTTGATCGCACAGACCCGCAGCGTCGCTCGCCTGGCGCAAGGTGCAGCCGCCTTCGAGGCCGCCGAAGCCGGTCTGGCCTGGACGCTGGCCCAGCTCAACCGCCCCGGTGACCCGCAAGGCCGCGCCAGGGACCGTCTGCTGGTCTGGCCCGACCGCGATGGTGGCGCCAGCAGCGTCCTGCCCCGCCACGCCGCGGCCGCCGTGGCCTGCACGCAGGACGACGACACGCCGGGCGGCTGGGCCTGCCACTGGTCGGTCAACGAGACCCAGGCCGCCGCCCCGCCGGAGCCTTCCGCGTCGGCCGACTCGCCCCGCTCACGGCCCGCCTGGCTGATGCAGCTGGTGCCCGGCCCCTTGGCGGAGACGCTGCCGCCGCACCGAAACACCTTGACGCTCAAGGTCACCGGCTGCAGCCATGCGACATCGGCCTGTGGCATGGCCCGGGAAGAGTGGGCCGAAGCCGCAGTCACGCCGGACGCCCGTCGGCACCTGCGCCTGACCTTGGCCCTGCTCGGTGATCTGGTGCTCCCGCCCGACGCCGCACTTTCGGCCGGGGCCCAGGTCAGCCTGGGCCCCGGCAGCCGGGTGGTGCAAGGCGAACCTGGATCAGGTGCGATGGCGATCGAGGCGGGCGGCAACGTCAACCTGTCGCCGGACAGTCGCGTGATCACAGCGCCCGGCCGTCACCACGACGACGCCGTGCGCCACACACAGGCCGGGTTGCAGGATCCTGCCCCGCGCTGGTGGCGCCACTTTCGCGCCTCGGCCAGCCTGATGCGGCGCCTGCCCAGCCTGCGCCATGTCGCCTGCCCGGACGGGGGTTGCGGCGCGGCCGAACTGGCGCAGGCCCTGGTCGACGGCAACCGCGCGGTGTGGCTGGACGGCGCCCTGCGCCTCGACGGTGGCAGCTGGGGCGATGCCGAACGACCGCTGCTGCTGGTGGTCGACGGACCGGTGCGGTTGACGGGTGCGGTGCAGGCCGTTGGGTGGCTGCTGGCCGACGCGCTGGACTGGCGATCCGACGACCCGCCCGGTCTGCCCCGAGGTCGCTGGCAAGGCGCGATCTCGACCTGGGGCGACGCCCGCCTGATTGGCCCGGTCGATCTGGTTCACCGGCCGTCTGTCCTCGCACGAATGCGCGGCGGCGTCGGCACCTGGACCGCCTTGCCCGGCAGCTGGCGCGACCATGGTCCTTGACGCACCCCCACGGCAGCGGCCCGCACGAGGCATCGGCCTGGTGGAGGCCCTGCTGGCCTTGCTGGCCCTGGTCACGGCGCTTGCGACGCTGTGGCGCCTGCAAACGCTGATGCAGGGCAGCAGCGCCCATGAGCGGCAACGCCTGGAGGCCCTGGCAATCGTGCAGTCGCTGCATGAGCAACTGCGCTTCGGCGGCCCGTCCGAGCCTGCGCTTCCCGCCGACAGCCCCTATCTCCTGACCACGCAGGACCTGGCCACCGACATCCCCGGCCTGCGCGCACGGCGCAGTCAGGTGCGCTGGAACGCCTGGCGCGGCCAGCCGGCCGGACTCGCGCTCGACACCTTGATGCCAGCCGATCCCGCGCTGGACCAAGAACTGGCCGGCGCGGTGCTTCTGGACCGGGCTCCTCCGCGCCGGGACCTTGGTGGGCGAGCTCGGCCGACACCTCGCCACGCCTTGATCCCGGCCAGCGCAAGCCCGCTCGGCGACGGCCGCAGCGCCTGGCAACCGCATGCCGGCCTGCCGGCGGTCTGGCTGATCGACGACGCCAGCGGTGCCGTCGTGGCCCGCTGCGGCGGCCTGGCGAGCCGAGTCGATGGCGTCCGGCAGGCCGAAGACTGCATCGCGACCGGCGGCCTGCTGATCGGCGGCGTCGTGCGCTTCGCGACCGACACCGATCACCCCGGCGCCGCCGAGGCCGAATCACCGCTGTCGGCCGCCCTGCCGCTGGACCTGGCGATGCGGCCCGCCGCGTCCGGCGACACCGCGCCGGACGCCGACTGCGGCCATGACGCACCGAGCGCCCTGCCGGTCGACGGTGCGGCCCATCCGCCCGGTGTCGTGCGCTACCTCTGTGTGGTCAGCGGCTCCGGCCAGCCGCCGCGCTGGTCGGGCCGCCTCGAGATCGTCCCGCAGGGCTGGTCGATCGGCCTCGTCAACCGCCCGCCGCCGGCCCCGCCGGTGCGACGGGTCTGTCGCTACAGCGCCGACCATGACCGCAACGGACAGGTCGACCCGGCCGAACATCCGGCGGTCCACCGGGCGGTCGACACCGCGCTGGGCGACCAGAACTTCCTGGTCGTGCGCGCGGGCGCCGCCTGTCCCCGCGATGCGCCCGCCGGTCTGCCGGGCAGCCTGGACATGAACTGGCTGGACGATTCGACCGTGCCGCATCAGCCGCCTTGAAGGCAGCAGGGGTCCGTGAAGGCCGCAAGGGGCCGGCGCCAAACTGGGTTGAAATCGCGCTCCGCCCTGAACGCCACTTCGCCTTTCCGACGCCGCCATGCCGACACCCGCCCAGACGCCCATTGAGACCGTGCCACTGCCGTCACCGCTGCCCGCGCCGATCGCGCTCCAGCCCGTGGCCGGCTTCGACGCGGCCGACCATGCGGCGATGGGCCTGGCGCTGGCACTGGCGGCCTGCGGCTTCGGTCTGACCGAGCCCAACCCGCGGGTCGGCTGCGTCATCACCGATGTGGCTGGCCAGCTGATCGGCTGCGGTCACACGCAACGCGTCGGCGGGCCCCACGCCGAGGTCATGGCCATGCGCATGGCTCGCGCGGCCGGGCACAACCTGGCCGGCGCCACCGCCTACGTCACGCTGGAGCCCTGCGCCCACCATGGCCGCACGCCGCCGTGCGCGGACGCATTGGTCGAGGCCCGGATCGGGCGTGTCGTCGCCGCCTTGACCGACCCCTTTCCGCAGGTCGCCGGACAAGGTCTGGCACGGCTCGCTGCGGCGGGTATCCGCGTCGAACAGGGCCTCGGCGCGGTCGAAGCCCGGGAACAGAACATCGGCTTCCTCTCGCGGGTGCTGCGCCAGCGCCCTTGGGTGCGGCTGAAGGTCGCCGCCAGCCTGGACGGTCGCACCGCGCTGGACAACGGCGCCAGCCAGTGGATCACCGCCGAAGCCGCCCGCACCGACGGCCACGCCTGGCGACGCCGGGCCAGCGCTGTGCTGACCGGCGTGGGCACCGTGCTGGACGACGATCCACGGCTGGACGTGCGCCTGGTCACGACACCGCGCCAGCCGCTGCGGGTGGTGGTCGACGCCCCCTTGCGCACCCCGGTGACGGCACGCCTGCTGGCCGCTCCGGGCGCCGTGCGTGTCTACACCTGCGTGGACGACGCGACGCGCTCGGCCTGGCTGGAACAGGTCCGCCAGCGGCCCGACGCCGCCCCGGTCGAGCTGGTCCACCTGGCGGGCGGACCGAACGGCAAGGTCGACCTGGCCGCGATGCTGGTCGATCTGGCACGCCACGGCGTCAACGAGTTGCACCTGGAGGCCGGCGAGCGGCTGAACGGCTCCTTCGTGCGCGAAGGGCTGGTCGACGAGTTCCTGGTCTACCTGGCGCCCAAGCTGCTGGGCCTGGGTCGCGGCATGTGGCACTGGGGTCCGCTGGCCTCGCTGGACGAGGCCCTCGAACTCGACTGGACCGACGTTCGGCCGGTCGGCGCGGACCTCTGCCTGCGGGCCCGCCCCAAGGGTCGCCTGGCCGGCTGGCACGGCCTCGCGCAGGCCTGAACAGGCCGTCCTGATCGGCCATGCGGGCGGTCCGCGCAGACCCGCCCGCCTACAATCGCACGATGCCCATCTCCCCCATTCCTGAGCTGGTGGCCGAGCTGGCCGCTGGTCGCATGGTCATCCTTGTCGACGAGGAAGACCGTGAAAACGAAGGTGATCTGGTCCTGGCTTCGGACCTGGTGACGCCCGAGGCGATCAACTTCATGGCCAAGTTCGGCCGTGGCCTGATCTGCCTGACCATGACCCGCGAACGCTGCGAGTTCCTCGGCTTGCCGCCGATGGCCACGCGCAATGGCACCAAGCACGGCACCGCCTTCACCGTCTCGATCGAAGCCCGCACGGGCGTCACGACCGGCATTTCGGCGGCCGATCGTGCCCGTACCGTGCAGGTGGCGGTGGCGCGCGAGACCCAGCCGTCCGACCTGGTCCAGCCCGGCCACGTCTTCCCGCTGCAGGCCCAGGACGGCGGCGTGCTGATGCGTGCCGGCCATACCGAGGCCGGTTGCGACCTCGCCCGCATGGCCGGCCTGACGCCCTCGTCGGTGATCTGCGAGATCATGAACGACGACGGCACCATGGCCCGCCTGCCGCAGCTGGAAGTCTTCGCGGAACAGCACGGCCTGAAGATCGGCACGATCGCCGACCTGATCACCTACCGCAGCCGCAACGAGACGCTGATCGAGACGCTCTCGAACCAGCGCCTGTCGACCGCCTGGGGCAGCTTCGACTGCCGCACCTTCCGGGACCGCACCGGCCAGATCCACTTCGCCCTGAGCCTGGGCGAGTGGACCCCTGAGGACGAGGTGCTGGTCCGGGTGCACGAACCCCTCTCGGTCATCGACCTGCTCGACATCGGCACGCCGCGCCACTCTTGGTCGCTGCCGCAGGCGCTGACAACGCTGCAGCAGGCCGGTCGCGGTGTCGCGGTGCTGCTCAATGCGGCCGGCGATGCCGATCAGTTGCTCGCCCAGATCAAGCCCGACGGCTTCGAGCCGCAACGCAGCGGCTCGGACCTGCGCACCTATGGTGTCGGCGCGCAGATCCTGCGCGAACTTGGCGTGCGCCGGATGAAGCTGCTGAGCAACCAGCGGCGCATCCCCAGCATGACCGGCGGCTATGGCCTCGAGGTGACCGGCTTCCTGCCGACCACCGCCGTCTGACCCACCCCGAACCCCGAACAGGACCGCGATCATGAAAGACGCAGACAAGGGCGTGGCCGGCGAACTCGACGGCCACGACCTGCGCATCGGCATCGTGCAGGCGCGCTTCAACGCCGCCCTCACCGAGAAGCTCTACGAGACCTGCAAGGCCGAACTGCAGGCGCTGGGCGTGTCGCCCAAGCACATCCGCCACGTGACGGTGCCCGGCGCGCTCGAGGTGCCGCTGGCGCTGCAGGCCATGGCCGAGCTGAAGGAATACGACGCGCTGATTGCGCTGGGCTGCATCATCCGCGGCGAGACCTACCACTTCGAGCTGGTCGCCAACGAGAGCGGAGCCGGCGTGACCCGGGTGTCGCTGGACCATGGCACGCCAATCGCCAACGCCATCCTGACCGTCGAGAACGACGCCCAGGCCTGGGCCCGCGCCGGAGAGAAGGGCCGCGACGCGGCCCGTGTGGCCGTCGAGATGGCCAACCTGCTGGAAGACCTGAGTTGAACGCGCCCAAGCCTGACATGAAGCCCGACACCCGCCCGGCCCACAAGCCGCGCGGCCCCGCCGCCGGTGGTGCAGCCGGTACGGCCCGCCCCAAGTCGGCCCGGCGCCGCTCGCGCGAGTTGGCCCTGCAAGGGCTCTACGAGTGGCAGATCAGCCGCGCCGACGTCGGCGTGGTCGATGCCCACATGCGCGAGCAGGAAGAACACGCCAAGTGCGACAACGCCCACTTCGTGGCGCTGCTGCACGGCTGCATCGCCCAGATCGACGACCTGGACGCGCTGATCACGCCGCACCTGGACCGCCGCGTCCAGGAGCTGTCGCCGATCGAGCACGGCGTGCTGCTGATCGGCGGCTACGAGCTCAAGCACTGCGTCGACATCCCGTACAAGGTCGCGATCAACGAGGCGGTCGAACTGGCCAAGTCCTTCGGTGGCACCGACGGCCACAAGTACGTCAATGGCGTGCTTGACAAGATCGCACCGACGCTGCGACCGGTCGAGGTTGCCGCGCAGCGCAACCGCCGTCCGGCGGGCTGACAACGGCCAGCGCCGCAGCATCACCTTGAACCCGAACGCAGCCTCGGCCACGCCCTGGCGACTGGCCCGTCGCGTCGACCAGATCGAACCCTTCTGGGTGATGGAGTGCGCCAAGGCGGCCGATCGCATCGCCGCCAGCCCGGCCTGTGATCCGGCACGCGGTGGCGAGCCGATGCTCTACCTGAACATCGGCGAGCCGGACTTCACCGCACCGCCGCTGGTCGTCGACGCCGCGCGACAAGCGCTGGCCGACGGCCGCACCCAGTACACGCCCGCGATCGGCACGCCCGCGCTGCGCACGGCGATCTCGCACTGGTACGGCCAACGCTGGGGCCTGGACATCGATCCGGCCCGCATCGTGGTGACGGCGGGCGCATCGGCCGCCCTGCAGCTGCTGTGTACGGCGCTGGTCGAGCCGGGTGAAGAGATCCTGATGCCGGACCCGAGCTACCCCTGCAACCGTCATTTCGTGACGGCCGCTGGCGGCACGCCACGGCTGCTGCCCTCCGGTGCGGCCCAGCGCTTCCAGCTCGACGCGGCCTCGGTCGCGGCGGCCTGGGGCCCGGCCACGCGGGGCGTGATGCTGGCCTCGCCGTCCAACCCGACCGGCACCTCGATCGCGCCGGACGAACTGGCCCGCATCGTCGACGTGGTGCGCGCGCGCGGCGGCGTCACGATCGTCGACGAGATCTACCTCGCGCTTGGCTACGACCAGGCCCTCGGGCGCAGCGCGCTGTCGCTCGGCGAGGACGTGCTGGTCGTCAACAGCTTCAGCAAATACTTCGGCATGACCGGCTGGCGGCTCGGCTGGCTGGTGCTGCCGCCCGCCCTGGTCGCGCCGGTCGAGAAGCTGGCGCAGAACCTCTACATCTGTGCCTCGGCACTGGCCCAACATGCCGCGCTGGCCTGCTTCGAGCCCGCCACGCTGGCCGAATGCGAACGCCGCCGGGCCGAGTTCCGGGCCCGCCGCGACTGGCTGGTGCCGCAGCTCGAAGCCCTCGGGCTGCCGGTACCGGTGATGCCCGACGGCGCCTTCTACGTCTGGTTCGACACCCGGGCGCACGCTGCCAGCAGCTGGGACTTCTGCTTCGACATGATGGAACGCGCGCACGTCGCCCTGACCCCCGGCCGGGATTTCGGCCATGCCGAGACCGGCCACCACGCCCGCCTGTCCTTCGCCAGCTCGATGGACGTGCTGCAGGCGGCCATCCAGCGACTGGCCCGCACCTTGCGGGCCCCTCAGCCATGAACGAGCCGACGTCCTGGGGCGGTGCCGCCCCGCTCAACGCCGCCAGCAGCGACAGCGACGCCTGGCCGCTGGACGCCGTGTCCGGTGCGCATGCGGGTGCCAACCCGTCCGATGGCAGCGCCGCTGTCGACGTCAGCCTGGGTGGGCCACGCCCGGACTGGCACGAGAACACCCAGCGCCTGGACGGCGAAGAGGACACCGAACCCGGCGCGATGCCCGCCGCCGATGCCGCGCCGCCGCAGATCGGTCCGGCCGGCCGCTACCGGCTCGACGAACGGCTGGGCTCGGGCGGCGTCGGCACGGTCTGGTCGGCCTACGACTCCTTGCTGGCACGGCAGGTGGCGGTCAAGATCATCAGCATCCACGGCACGCCCGACGAGCGCGCGACGCTGTCGGCCCGGGTTCTGGAAGAGGCGCGAGCCACGGCCCGGCTGAGCAACCCGCACATCGTCACGGTGCACGACGCCGGTGTCAGCGCCGACGGTGCCTACATCGCGATGGAGCTGCTGCGCGGCAAGGACCTGGCCGAGCTGCTGCGCGGCGGCTGGCGACCGGGTGCCGACCAGGCCGCGCTGATCGTGCGGCGGGTGGCTGACGCCCTGGGCTACGCGCACAGCAAGGGCGTGGTGCACCGCGACGTCAAGCCGGCCAACATCTTCATGGTCGGACGGACGCGACCGATGGTGCTGGACTTCGGCCTTGCCCGGCTGGTCCACCACGATGTCGACGATGCCGCCTTCGGCTCGCCCTACTACGCCGCGCCGGAGCAGTACGACGGCCGCGAATGCGATGCGCGCAGCGATGTTTACTCGCTCGGCGTTGTGCTCTACGAACTGCTGACCGGCCAGCGCCCCTACAACGGCGCCACGCTCGACGAGATCCGCCGCGCGGTCCGCCAAGGCGGCGCGCTGCGGCCGTCGCTGCAGGCGCCGGGACTGCCGGTCGCGCTCGATGCGGTGGTGATGCAGGCCATCGAGGTCGACCCTGCCGCCCGGCCCCGCAGCGCTGGCGCGTTGGCGCGCGAGCTGCGCACCTGGCTGGCGGCCCAGTCGGCGCCCGCCCAACCGCCCGCCCAACCGCCCGCACCAGCGCAAGCGCCAGCACCTGTGGCCGCGCCGGCAGCCGCCCCGGTTGCGCCACCGACGGCGATCCAGCCCCCCGCAGACCGCCCGCGCCTGACCCAGATCGCCCACCCGACGCCACCGCCGCCGAGCGATTTCGCACCGACCCATCCGCCCACCGGCTTCCTGCCGACCTCGCCCGACCTGCTGCTGCCCAGCACGCCGGACCTGCCCTTGCCGGCCACGTCCTCAAACGGCCGCCCGCCCTCCAGCAACGTCCGCATGCGCGCCGATGGCGCCAGCGCCGTGCTGCCGCCGGCCGCCAACCCGGCCACCGGCCGCGACGACAGCCATCGCCTGAGCGGCTTCGGCGAACTCGCGCCGGTCGCCGCGCCGCCAGCGCCGGTCCCGGCCAAGACCGCCGGAGCATCCGACCAAGAGATGACGGCCGAACCGCCGCGCCCGCCCTGGCTGTCGGCCGCCGTCGCCGCTGCCGTGCTGGGCGTCCTGCTGCTGCTGGGTTGGTGGGCTGTCGGCCATGGTTGACGCCGGTCTGCCGGGCCGGTCGAGCCCATCGATGCCGATGTCCAGCTTCGTCTGGCCGGTGCGGGTCTACTGGGAAGACACCGATGCTGGCGGCGTGGTGTTCTACGCCAACTACCTGAAGTACTTCGAACGTGCACGCACCGAATGGCTGCGCAGCCTGGGCCTGTCCCAGGAACGGTTGCGCCTGGACACGGGCCTGCTGTTCGTCGTCGCCGATACTTCGGTCCGCTACCGCCAGCCGGCCCGGCTCGACGACGCGCTCGACGTCACCTGCGAGCTGCGCGAGCGGCCCGGCCGGGCCAGCCTGCTGCTTGATCAGCAGGTGCGGCGTGGCGATGCGGTGCTCGCCGAGGGCCGCATCCGTGTCGGCTGTGTCGATGCGGCGCGTTTCGCGCCGTGCCGCCTGCCCGACGACCTCCTCGAAACACTGATGAACCCACCCCGCGCATGAATCAGGACCTGAACATCCTGCACCTCGTCACCCAGGCCAGCCTGGTCGTCCAGCTGGTCATGGCCATCTTGCTGAGCGTGTCGCTGGCCAGCTGGGCGGTGATCTTCGGCAAGCTGATCGGCCTGCGCAAGGTGCGTGGCGGCAACGACGGCTTCGAGCGCGAGTTCTGGTCCGGCCGCAACGTGCAGGAGCTCTACGGCGCCAGCGAACGCAACGCCGAGGTCGGCGCGCCGATGGAGCGCATCTTCGCGGCCGGCATGCGCGAGTACCTGAAGCTGCGCGAGCGCCGCGTGACCGATCCGGGCGCCCTGCTCGACGGTGCCCGCCGGGCCATGCGCGCCAGCCTGCAGCGCGAACTCGACACCATCGAGCACAACCTGTCCTTCTTGGCCACGGTCGGCTCGGTCTCGCCCTATGTCGGCCTGTTCGGCACGGTGTGGGGAATCATGCATGCCTTCACCGGCCTGTCCAACCTGCAGCAGGTCACGCTGGCCACCGTCGCGCCGGGCATCGCCGAGGCGCTGGTGGCCACCGCCATCGGCCTGTTCGCGGCCATTCCGGCGGTGATCGCCTACAACCGCTTCGCCCGCGACATCGACCGCATCGCGATCCAGCTCGAGACCTTCATGGAAGAGTTCTCCAACATCCTGGCCCGCAACGTCGGTCAGGCCGCGTCCGCCCCCCAGGGCGTGGCGCGCTGAGCCGGAGCGCACGCAGATGCCCGCTGTCGCCGGTCGCGGCCATGGACGCCGCCGCACCATGAACGAGATCAACATGGTGCCGTTCATCGACGTCATGCTGGTGTTGCTGATCATCTTCATGGTCAGCGCCCCGCTGATGACCCCGGGCGTGGTCGACCTGCCCAGCATCGGGCAGGCCCAACGCCAGCCCGACCGGGTGGTCGAGGTCATCCTCGACAGCGCCGAGAAGCTGCGCCTGAAGGTCAGCGCCGCACCTGGTGCGCCGGCCGTCACCGATGGCAAGCCGTCCGACGGCGAACGCATCGAGCTGCGCCAGCTCGCCGCCCGGGTCCAGGCGCTGCAACAGGCCGCGCCCGGTGGCGCCAAGCAGGTGCCAGTCATCATCTCGGCCGACAAGGGCGTCAAGTACGAGGCCGTCGTCAAGGTGATGGACACGCTGCAGAAGGCCGGCGTTCCGCGGGTCGGCCTGGCCGTGCGCACGACCGGCAGCTGAGCCCGGTCGACACCCCCGTCGTGACTGCCACGCACCCGACTTGAACACCTTCGACGCCCTCCACCGCCCGCCGTCGCCCGACGGCATGGGCACCGGTTTCACCATCGCCCTGCTCGTGCACGCCGGGCTGGTCGCCGCACTCGCCTATGGCGTGGCCTGGCGCCGCCAGGACGTCAACACCGTGTCGGCCGAACTCTGGGCCGCCGTGCCGCAGATCGCCGCGCCGATGGCACCGCCGCCGCCTCCGCCCGCGCCGCCGGCCCCTGCGCCTCGTCCGGTGCCCGCACCTCCGCCACCGCCGCCGGCCCCGGCCCAGAAGGCCGACGCCGACATCGCGGTGAAGAAGGCCCAGAAGGAGAAGGACGACAAGGAGAAGGCGGCCCGGGACGAGGCCGAGCGCAAGAAGGCTGCGCTCGAAAAGGAGCGCGCCGAGAAGGAGCGCGCCGAGAAGGACAAGGCGGTGAAGATCAAGGCCGCACAAGTGAAGGCTGCGCAGGAAAAGGCCGCTCAGGAAAAGGCCGCTCAAGAAAAAGCCGCGCAGGAAAAGCTCGACAAGGCCGAGGCCGAGCGGGTCAGCAAGCAGCGCCAGGAGAACATCGCGCGCATGAACCGCGAGCTGGGCAACGACAACCCGGCGGTCGGCAACAACACCGGGCCGAGCAGCGGCCGCGCCGCCGTGTCGGCTGCGCCGTCGGCCACCTATGCCGGGCGGATCCGTGCCCGCGTGCTGCCCAACATCGTCTACTCGGGCGCCCGCGACCTGTCCATCCTGGCGGAGGTCGAGGTCCGGGTCGCGCCGGACGGCAAGATCATGGGCACTCGCCTGGTCAAGTCCAGCGGCAACCCGGACTGGGACCAGGCCGTCCAGCGGGCGCTGACCCGCACCGACGTGCTGCCGGCCGACACCGACGGCCGCATCCCGCCCGTGATGCTGCTGAGCTTCGACCCGACCCAGCGCTGATCGGGCATCGACTGGCCGGCGGCAAACGTAACGGGTGCGCCTCCCGTCACGAACCACGCGGCACGGTCGTGACGCAGCGCACGGTGGCGCTCAAGTTGACTTTGGGCAGGCCCGATATGAGCGGCAAGGGGCCGAACGCTCGGCCCATCGACACCTGCCGCCGATGCCTTCCGCTGCCACACCCGCCTCCGACGATTTCCTGATGCTGCCCGTGGATCGGCTGCGGGCCGGGCTGTTCATCCACCTCGACCTGGGCTGGATGGACCACCCCTTCCCGCGCGGACGCTTCCGGCTTGATGGCGTCGACGAGATCGAGACCCTGCGCCGGCTGGGCGTGAACGAGGTCCGGGTGCAGCGCTCAACCAGCGACGCGGCAGCGCTGGCCGAGGCGTGCGAGGCTCGGACGCTGGACCTTCGCGGTGCCACGTCGGCGTCGACAGCCGGCCCGGCTGCGGCCACACCGGCGCCATCTGCAGCGCCGATGCCCGATGCGGCCCTGCGCCAGCGCCGCGCACAGCAGCAGGCCCAGCGCGACAGCCTGGCCCACAGCGAACGGGTACATGCCCAGGTCACGCGCGGCTGGCAGAGCGTCATGCGCGACGTGGTCGCGCAACCGCAACAGGCCCGTCAGGCCGCCGAGGCGCTGGCCCACGGGCTGTGCGACGAACTGCTCGGCGACCCCGACACCACTGTGCGCCTGATCGGCGAGGCCGCCGGCACGGCGCAGTCGCAGCATGCGATGAACGTCACCGTGCTGAGCCTGCTGCTGGGCCGCGCCCTGGGGCTGGACGGCGCGGCGCTGCAAGACCTCGCGCTGGGTGCGCTGCTGCACGACGTCGGCAAGCTGCTCTTGCCCGACCACCTGCGCAACGCCGATGCCAGCAACCCGGCGCTGCAGCTGCGCGAATGCCGTGAACACGTCGCCCAGGGCGTCCGGCTGGGCATGACCATGGGCCTGGATGCCGAGGTGCTGCGGGTGATAGGCCAGCACCACGAGTGGCATGACGGCAGCGGCCTGCCGATGGGCTTGGCAGGGCCGGCGATCTCGGTGTCCGCGCGCGTGGTCGCGCTGGTCAACCGCTATGACCGGCTGTGCAACCCGCGACCCGGCGAGCCGATGCGCACGCCCCACGAGGCCCAGGCCCTGCTGTTCGCACACCAGCGTGCCCAGATCGACCCGGCGGTGCTCGCGGCCTTCATCAAGCTGCTGGGCGTCTACCCGCCCGGCTCGATCGTGCAACTCAGCGACGAAAGGCTGGCGCTGGTCGTTGCGGTGCACCCCTCGCGCCCGCTGCGCCCGACCGTGCGGATGCACGACCCGCGCCTGCCGGCCGACCAGACGCAGCTGCTGCACCTGAACAGCCAGCCCGACCTGGGCATCCGCCGCAGCCTCCATCCGCAGCACCTGCCGCGCGCGGTGGTCGATGCGCTGGCACCGCGCGGTGGCCGCATCCACTGTTACTTCGCCCATGACCTGGAGCCGGCCAGCCAGCGCCAGGCCCAGGTGGCGTGAGCGGGACGCCGACCATGTCGCACGCCCCGCCCGAGCGCAACGCCGTCTGGCCGCCGGACTGGCTCGCCGGTCTGCCGCAGGCCGCCTGCCTGGTCGACCCGGTCGACCTGACGGTGCGCGCCGCCAACGCCGCTGCGGCTCGCCTGCATGCGCAGCCGATGGCGGCGCTCGTCGGCTTGCCCGTCGTCCAGCTGGCGGCCACGCCCGAGGACCAGCTGTTCTGGCTCGAAGCCGCCGATCCGGCCGCACTGACCAGCGGTATGAGCTTGCACACGGACAGCTTGGTGATGCAGCCCGGCGGCCGCAGCGTCGCGGTCGAACGCCGCATCGCCCCGGTCCTGACGGCCGAAGGTGGCCCGGCCTGGCTGCTGAGCTGGATCGACCGGGAGGCCGAACAGCGCCTGGCCGCCGAGGTCGGTCGCCTCGCCGGCGAGCTGGGCGCCACGCTGGCCTCCAGCCGCGACGCGATCCTGGTCACCGATCTGGACGGCAGGGTGCGCGGCCTGAACGCCGCCTGCGCCGCCCTGTGGGATCTGCCCGAAGGCGCCGCCGAGCTCGACGGCTGGGACGACGCCCAGCTGCTCGACCACCTGGGCGAACGGCTGGCGGATCCGCTGGGCTACGCCGACCAGTTGCACACGCGCCAGCAGGCGCTCGGTCAGGCCACGCCGGGCAGCGCCGATGCGCGCTGCGCGGTCGACCGCATCGCCTGCGCCGACGGTCGCATCTTCGAACGCCGGCTGATGCCGCAATACGGCCACGGCCGGCCGGTAGGCTGGATCCAGGTCTGGCATGACCTGAGCCCGGCGCTGGCCCAGGAAGCGCGCTTGCAGCTGGCCTCGCAGGTCTTCGATGCCAGCCTGGACGCGCTGCTGGTGCTCGATGCCCACCACCGCGTGATCGCCGCCAACCCGGCCGCTGCCGCGCTGACCGGCCAGCCGCGCCCGGCCTTGCTGGGCCGCTCGCCCGGCTGGTTGCTGGACGGCCCGGCCGGCCCGATCGAGGCGCTGCTGGCGCGTGTCGCGCCGGGGCGTCCATGGCGGGGTGAGCTGCAGCTGCAGGCGCTGGACGGCATCGTGCCGGTACAGGCCCACCTGATCGCACACGCTATCCAGGACGACGCGGACGCGGGCGCCTGCATCGTCGTGCTGCGTGACCTGCGCGAGCGGGTCGCCCAGCAGCGCCAGCTGCGCGAACTGGCCGAGACCGATGGCCTGACCGGCCTGCCCAACCGGATCCGGCTGGAGCAGCAGATCCAGGCCACCATTGAACGACAGCGGCTGGGGGCTGCCGGCGGCGGCGGCTTTGCGCTGCTGATGGTCGGCCTCGAACGGCTGGACCGCATCAACGACTCGCTCGGCCACGGTTGCGGCGACCAGGTGCTGGTGGAGATGGCGCGCCGCGTGGGCGCCCAGGTGCGTGGCGCCGACACGCTCGGCCGGTTGGCGGGCGACAGCTTCGTGCTGATGCTCGACGGCGCCGACGCGGCCCAGGCCGAAGCCGTCGGACGACGGCTGCTGCAGGTGATCGCCGAACCGCTGACGCTGGGCCAGGTCAAGCTGTCGGGCCTGAGCCTGACCATCAAGGCCAGTGCCGGTGTGGCGCTATTCCCGGCCGATGGCGTCAGCGCCGACACCCTGCTGCGCAACGCCGACAGCGCGATGCAGGCCGCCCGGCTGCAGCAAGGCGGCGAGCTGCGCTTCTACCAACCGGCCATGAACCGCGACCTGCTCGCCCGCCTGCAGCTTGACCAGGCCATGCGGCTGGGCCTGGCGGCTGGCCAGTTCCGGCTGCAATACCAGCCCCAGGTCGACCTGCGCGACGGCCGCATCCTTGGCGCCGAGGCGCTGTGCCGCTGGACCGATCCGCAACGCGGACCGGTCTCGCCGGCTCAGTTCATCGGCGTGGCCGAAGAAACCGGCTTCATCGCCGAGCTGGGCGACTGGGTGCTGCATGAGGCGGTCGCGCAAGCGGCCCGCTGGCACCGCGCCGGCCGGGCGCTGCCGGTGTCGGTCAACGTCTCGGCGCTGCAGTTCCGCGATGCCGGCTTTGTCGCCGGGGTGGCCCGCGCGCTGGCCGAAGCCCATCTGCCGCCCGGGCTGCTGGAGCTGGAGCTGACCGAGAGCCTGCTGCTCGACGAGGTCGACGCCCACCTGCAGCAGCTGCAGGCCCTGGCCGACCTGGGTGTGCGGCTGGCGATCGACGACTTCGGCACCGGTTATTCGAGCCTGCGCTACCTCAAGCGCCTGCCCATCCACCGGCTCAAGATCGACCGCGAGTTCATCCGCAACCTGCCCGATGACACCAGCGACCGCGCCATCACCCACACCATCGTGCAGCTGGCCCAGGCGCTCGGCCTGGACGTGATCGCCGAAGGGGTCGAGACCGACGCCCAGCACCGCGCCCTGTGCGAACTGGGTTGTGCGTCCTTCCAGGGTTTCCTGGTGGCCGGCGCCCTGACCGTGCCGGACTTCGAGGCCCTGCTGGACCCGCCGCAGCGCAAGCTGGCCTGAGCCGCGTTCGACCCCGGCGTCCGGGGCGCGGACCTCACTCGCGCAGGTCGATCACCCGCACGCGGACCCGCCGCTCGCGCTCGCCGCGCTTGACGCTCAGTTCGACCTGGCTGTCGACGCCGGCCCGTTCCAGCTCGGCGACGAAGTCCGACAGCGTGTCCACCGCCCGGCCGTTGACGGCGGTGATGACGTCGCCCAGGTCGCCGCTGCGGCGGTTCATCGCCACCAGCCCGGCCTGCGCCGCCGGCGTGCCACGGCCGACCTCGGCCAGCACCACGCCGCTGATGCCCGCGCGCGCCACCAGGTCCGGCCGCACGGGGGTCACGCCGATGCCCGGCAAGGGCGCGTGGCCTTTGCTGATCAGGGCCGGCACGACCCGGTTCACCAGATCGGCGGGGATCGCAAAGCCGATGCCCGAGCTGCTGCCACTGGCCGATCGGATCGCGCTGTTGACGCCGATCAGCCGACCGGCGCTGTCCAGCAGCGGCCCGCCGGAGTTGCCGGGGTTGATCGCCGCATCGGTCTGGATCACGCCGACAACCTCGCGGAAGTTGGCGGTCGGCAACTCGCGGTCCAGCGCGCTGACCAGGCCCTTGGTCAAGGTGCGCTGCAGGCCGAAGGGGTTGCCGATCGCATAGACCGTCTGGCCGATGCGCAGGTCCCGGCTGCTGCCCAGCGGCACCGGCCGCAGCGCCCGCGGCAGGGTCTTCAGGCGGATCACGGCCAGGTCGTACTCGGGCGCGCCGCCAACCGGCTCGGCCTCGATCGGCTTGCCGGCATCGAGCTGCACGAAGACCCGTCGGGCACCTTCGATGACGTGGTAGTTCGTCACCACATGGCCCGCGCTGTCCCAGACGAAGCCGCTGCCCGCGCCCTGGCTCATCTCGGCCCCGCCGAGCGCGTTGCGCTGCACCGTCTCGGTGGTGATGTAGGCCACCGACGGCGCGGTCTCCTCGAACAGCCGCACAACCGCCGCCTCGTCGGGCAACAGGGCCCCGCGCGGACTGACCGACCGAGGCTGCGCATCGGCCGCACCCGCCGGCCCGACCAGCAGCTGGGCGCCCAGCAGGGCCAGCAACGCCATCGGCAGGGCGAACAGGACGGGGCGCAGGAAACGTTGGAGGTTCTGGCGGAGGGCGTTCATGGCGACAGTATCGGCAACACCGAATGGCGGACAGCCTGTGGTGTTGGGGCCGATCGCCGGGCTTTCAAGTCGGGCCCGACCTCCGGCCCCTACGGTTCACGACGCCCCGCTATGCTCCGCCCCCCGTGTTTGCCCTGACCGAGCCACCATGCCGCGCCTGTTGAACCGACCCGCCACGCGGCCCGCGCGGCGTCCCGCCTGATGCGTCGCGGGGCCTTGCAGGCGGCGACGGCCTATGTGCTGTGGGGGCTGTTCCCGCTCTATTTCCGCCTGGTCGACGAGATCCCGGCGCTGGAGATCACTGCGCACCGGGTGGTCTGGTCGCTGGTCTTCATGGCCGTGCTGATGACGGCGCTGCGGCGCACCGCCTGGCTGCGTCCCGCGCTGGGCGACCGGCGGGTGATGCTGGCCTTTGTCGGCAGTTCGGTGCTGCTGGCCACCAACTGGTTCATCTACGTCTGGGCGGTCACGAACGGACGGGTGGTCGAGGCCAGCCTGGGCTACTTCATCAACCCGCTGTTCAACGTGCTGCTGGGCCGCCTGGTGCTGGGCGAACGGCTGGTGCTGGCGCAGAAGGCGGCCGTCGCACTGGCAGCGGCCGGCGTGGCCTGGCTGGCTTGGCAGACCGGGCAGGTGCCGTGGATCTCGCTGGCGCTCGCGGCCTCCTTCGGGACTTACGGCCTGTTGCGCAAGAAGGCCCCGCTGGGCACGCTCGAAGGCCTGACACTGGAGAGCCTGCTGCTCGGTCCGCTGGCCCTGATCGGCCTGCTGTGGATGGGCACACAGGGCGCCACCGGCTTCCAGCACGCCAGCCTGTCGACCCAGCTGCTGCTGGCCGCCGCCGGTCCGCTGACCGCCATTCCGCTGATCTTCTTCGGCGCGGCCGCCCAGCGCATCCCGATGAGCCTGCTGGGCATGCTGCAGTACATCGGCCCGACGATCCAGCTGGCGCTGGGCGTGTGGCTGTTCGGCGAGCCCTTCGGCGGCGCCCGGCTGCAGGGCTTTGTGCTGATCTGGATCGCCTGCGTGGTCTTCAGCGCCGAGATGCTGTGGCGCCACCGGCCGCGCGATCCTGTCGTGGACGCGGTCGATGCAGAGCCGATGTGATGGCGACGCCGCACACGTCCCCACCCGAACCCAGAACCGAAAGCCGACACCTCCGCATGCGCAAGTTCAAGACCACCCTGCTCCAGATCGGCGACCTGCTGCTGACCGCCGGCCCCGTGCTGCTGCTGGCCATCGGCCTGATGGTGCTGGCCTACCGGGTGCTGAGCCCGACGCCGCCGCAACGCATGGTGCTGGCCACCGGCCCCGACCAGGGCGCCTATGCCGAGTTCGGCCCGCGCTATGTCAACGCGCTGAAGAAACACGGCATCACCGTCGAGCTGCGCACCACCAAGGGCTCGCAGGAGAACCTCACGCTGCTGCAGGCCGGCGCCGTCGATGCCGCCTTCGTGCAGGGCGGCGCGCAGGACGAGCTGGGGCCGGACGAGGCCCCGCCCGAGGGCCTGGCCAGCCTGGGCAACCTGTTCCGAGAGCCGGTCTGGGTGTTCTACCGCGAGGCGGTCGCCGTCCAACGGCATGAGCGCAAGACGCTCGACAGCCTGGCGCAGCTCAAGGGCTGGCGCATCAACATCGGCCACGAAGGCAGCGGCGTCACCAACGTGATGCGGCGGCTTTTCAACGCCAATGGCATCGACCCGCGGACCCAGAAGCTCGGCCGGCTCGAACCCACGCCAGCCGTGGTCGAGCTGCTGGCCGGCCGCATCGACGCGCTGGCGCTGGTCTCGGCACCCGAATCTCCGCTGGTGCGCATGCTGCTGATCACGCCGGGCGTCCGCCTGCTGGACTTCGCCCAGGCCGAGGCCTATGCGCGGCGCGTGCCGCAGGTCCAGCCGGTGCTGCTGCCGCGTGGCGTGGTCGACCTGGCCCGCGACCTGCCGCGTCAGGACCTGCGCCTGCTGGCCGCCAACGCCACGCTGGTCGTGCGCGATGACACCCACCCGGCCCTGCAGCAGCTGCTGGTGCAGGCCGCAGGACGCATCCACGGCGAGGGCAACTGGTTCCAGCGCAAGGGCGAGTTCCCGCAGGCCGGCGTCAGCGACTACACGCTGGCCGGCGAGGCCCAGCGCTACTTCGAGAGCGGCACGCCGCTGCTGCAGCGCTACCTGCCGTTCTGGCTGGCCAACCTGATCGACCGCATGTGGGTCGTGCTGGTGTCGATCGTCGCGGTGGTGATCCCGCTGTCGCGCATCGTGCCGCCGCTCTACACCATGCGCATCCGCTCACGCATCTTCCGCTGGTACGGCACGCTGCGCGAGATCGAGGAACGCGCCGGCGACCCGGCCCTGACGCCCGAGGCCATCGCCGCCCTCGAAGCCGAACTCAAGGCCCTGGACGCCCGCGTCGAACGCCTGCCGGTGCCGCTGTCGCACGCCGAGGAGCTGTATGCGCTGCGCAGCCACATCCAGCTGGTGAGGCGGCGTTTGCAGGCGGCGTGAGGGGGAATCCGCTCGGCCGCTCGGATTCGGAACGGGGCAAGGGGGGACCGGGTTTCACCTTCCCCCGTGGGTGGGATCGACCGTGAAGGCGCGGCTGCTAATCTGGCCCGACCTCATCGCCGGGAACACCCCATGAACGCCGTCGTGATCGAACATGTACCACTGGACCAGCTGCCCGAAGCCTGGCGAGCGCGGCTGGCACCGCATCAGGCCGAACGGGTCACCGTACGCATCGAGGCCGAGTTCGAATCACCAGACATGCCCGTGACGATGGAAGGCGACAGCGGGATCGACGATCCGGCCTTCGGCATCTGGCGTGACCGCGACGATTTGGCCGATGTAACGGCCCACGTTCGCGACCTGCGGACCGGCCGCTACGGCAGCGACGGCAGGCGCCGGACGTGACCCTGCTGGTCGACACCGACGTGCTGATCTGGCACCTGCGTGATCACGCCCAGGCCACGCACCGGCTTGACGGCCTCTCCCGCCTGACGATCTCGGCAGTGACTGAGATGGAGATACTTCAAGGCCTGCGCAACCGCCATGAATGGCAAGCACTGCGGCGAATGTTCGAGCGTCGATCGGCCCAGGTCATGCCGCTGTCGGCCGACATTTCCGCTGTGGCCCTGGAACTGATGAACAGCCTGACCTTGAGTCACGGCCTGCAGATGGCCGACGCGCTGATTGCGGCAACCGCCCGCGTGCATGGCCTGGCGGTTCTCACAGGCAATGTCCGGCATTTCTCGCCGGTGCCGTTACTGGCGATCGAACCCTTCGCGATCTGATCCTGGCCCGGGCCACTTCACCCCGCCCCACACCCCCCCGCCGGCACGCCCCAGTCCGACCCGATCGAGTCCTTCAAGGCCGCATCGACACCGCTCACGCCGACCCGCGCGGTGCCGATGCGGGACTCGATCGTCGTGATGCTGACGCGGCGGCTGGACAGGGTGCCGGTGGCGTCGATGTTGGGGATCCACCAAGCCAGCACACGCTGCTGGCCCGGGCGGGCTGGATCGGCGCTGACGAGGATCATCCAGAACCAGTCCGGCGTGGCGACGCCGTGCGAGACGGTGAACGCGTCGTTGGCCGGGTCGTTCGCCAGCACGCCGCCAACCACCTGGACCGGCGCGGTGTCGCGCCAGCATTCGGCGATGGCCTCGGCTTCGGCCCAGATGCCCTGGTTGAACGTGGACCGCTGCGGGACGATGTTGCTCATCAGGAAGGTCTGGGCGATCTGCGTGTCGCTGGCGTCCATGTGGTTGGCGGCAACCAGGTGGCCGCGCGCCCAGCCCGGGCCGTAGGCGCCTGCGCTGAGCTGGGCCGGACAGCCGGTTGGCAGCAAAGGGTCGACCCGCGTGAACTCGGTCGGGCGAGCGGCTTGACCCGTGTCAGACGTGAGCGTGTAGGCAAATCGCACGCCGAGGCGGTCGTCACAGTCGTAGCTCAGCTGATAGCCGACATGTACCAGCGTCACGAGTCGGTGGCTCGATGCCGTCTGACGAGGGGCATCAAAGGCGGAGATGCCGGCGTCCGGGCCCCCGTCGCCACAACTCGCCAGCAGGCCGAGGACGAGCAGGCCAGCGGCCCTGCTCATGGGGATGCGCCAGCTTGGGCGGGTCCATCGCATCGCATGTGCTCCTAGGTCGCGTCCTCGATCCCGTTCGGGGACGGCGCTGGCGACTTTGCCGGCTAAGCTGCGGCCGCCGTCCCCCCCGAAGGATCGAGCCCAACCGACATCAACCCGACGTGAGCGAGCAATCACCCGACGACCCGCCCTGGCGCGGCGGCTTGCCGCCTGGGCCCAACGTGGGCACCCAGCTGACCGCGTTGCGGCGGGCGCAGGCACGGCGCAAGGCGGCCGCCGCGCCAGCGAAGTCAGCGCACGCTCGCACCTCAGGCCCCGACAAGGCTGGCCCCGTCGCGCCCGATGCCGAAAGCTGGTTCAGCCAGCGCGGCTGGCAACCCTTTGCCTTCCAGCGCGAGGTGTGGGCTCACATGGCCGCCGGCCGCAGCGGCCTGCTGCATGCCACGACGGGTGCCGGCAAGACGTTGGCGGCGTGGTTTGGCGCCCTGGCGGTCTGCCGGGCCCGGCCGGAGCGGGTCGGGCGCAGCGGCCCGCGCATCCTGTGGATCACGCCGATGCGGGCGCTGGCGGCCGACACGACGCTGGCGCTGCAAGCGGCCTGCGACGGCCTCGGCATGGGCTGGACCGTCGCCATGCGCACCGGCGACACGGCGGCCAGCGAGAAGGCCCGCCAGCGCCAGCGCTGGCCGGCGGCGCTGGTGACGACGCCGGAAAGTCTCTGCCTGATGCTGGCGCTGGCCGACAGCTCGGCCGTGCTGGGCGACGTCGAGGTGCTGGTGGTCGACGAATGGCACGAGCTACTGGGCAACAAGCGCGGCACCCAGGTGATGCTGGCGCTGGCCCGGATGCGCCGACTCAACCCCGGCCTGCGGGTCTGGGGCCTGTCGGCCACGCTGGGCAACTTGGCCCTGGCGGCAGAGGCCCTGGCCGGGCCGGACGCGGTGACGGTGCAGGGCGCGCTGCCCAAGTCGCTGACGGTCGACACCTTGCTGCCCGACACGCTGGAACGTTTCCCCTGGGGTGGCCACCTGGGCCTGCGGCTGCGCGACGAGGTGGTGCGCGAGGTCGACGCCGCCGCGTCCTGCCTGGTCTTCACCAACACCCGCTCGCAGGCCGAGGTCTGGTATCAGGCGCTGCTCGAAGCCCGCCCGGACTGGGCCGGCCTGATCGCGCTGCACCACGGCTCGCTGGACCCCGCCGTGCGGCAGTGGGTCGAGTCCGGGCTGAAAAACGGCGCGCTCAAGGCGGTGGTCTGCACCAGCAGCCTGGACCTGGGCGTGGACTTCCTGCCGGTCGAACGTGTGCTGCAGATCGGCTCGCCCAAGGGCATCGCCCGGCTGCTGCAGCGCGCCGGGCGATCGGGCCATGCGCCGGGGCGACCGTCGCGCATCACCGTCGTGCCCACACATGCGCTGGAGATCCTGGAAGGCGCAGCGGCCCGCGAAGCCGCGCTGGCGCGCCGGATCGAGTCGCGCGAGCCGCCGCCCTGGCCGATCGACGTGCTGATCCAGCACCTGCTGACGCTGGCGGTTGGCGAAGGCTTCGACGCCGACGCGCTGTTCGACGAAGTCCGGCTGGCCTGGCCCTACCGCGACCTGGACCGCGAGACCTTCGACGGCTGTCTGGGCTTCACCGTGCATGGCGGCTTGGCGCTGGCGGCCTACCCGGAGCACCACCGCATCGCCCGTGACCCGGACGACGGGCTCTGGCGCGTGGCCCGGCGCGACGTGGCGCGGCGCCACCGCATGGCCATCGGCACCATCGTGTCGGACACCTCGATGACCGTGCAGTGGTTGAACGGCGGCCGGCTGGGCTCGATCGAGGAAGGTTTCCTGGCCAGCCTGCGCGAGGGCGACTGCTTCATCTTCAGCGGCCGGGTGCTGCAGCTGATCCGTGTGCGCGACCTGACCGCCTACGTCAAGCCGGCACCCAAGAACCAGGGCGCGGTGCCGACCTGGCAGGGCGGCAAGATGCCCTTGTCCAGCGAACTGGCCGACAGCGTGCTGGATCTGCTGGCGCGGGCCGAGCCGCTGCTGCCGGCCCTGACGGGCGCGGTCGACACGCCGGTGCCGGCCGATGTGCCGCCCGAACTCCGCGCCCTGGCCCCGTTGCTGGCGCTGCAGGCGCGCGAGTCGGCCTTGCCGCGCACGGGCAGGGTCGTCTTCGAGCTGCTAGAAACCGACGAGGGCCAGCACCTGTTCGGCTACCCGCTGGCCGGCCGCATGGTGCACATCGGCCTGGGCGCGCTGCTGGCCTGGCGGGCGGCGCGCGACCGGCCCGGCACCTTCAGCCTCTCGATGAACGACCACGGCTTCGAGCTGCTGTCGCGCACGCCGTTCGACTGGGCCACCCTGCTGGAGCCGGACGGGCCGGGCTCCAGCGCCCGCGGTCTGCTGTCGGCCGAGCGGCTCTTGCCCGACCTGCAACAGGCGCTCAACGCGACCGAGCTGTCGCAACGCCGTTTCCGCGAGATCGCGCGTGTCGCCGGCCTGGTCTTCACCGGCTACCCGGGTGCGCCACGCAGCACGCGGCAGGTGCAGGCCTCGTCGAGCCTGTTCTTCGACGTGTTCCGCAAGTTCGACCCGGGCAACCTGCTGCTGGCCCAGGCCGAGGCCGAGACCCTGGCGCAGGAGCTGGACGTCGAACGCCTGCAGCGCTGCCTGGCCCGGCTGGCGGCCGGCGAGCTGGTCATCACCCGGCCCCAGCGCCTGACACCGTTCGGCGTGCCGCTGATGCTCGAACGGCTGCGCGAGCGCATCAGCAATGAACCGCTGAACCAGCGGGTACAACGCCTGCTCGCGGAGCTGGAAGCCGCCGTGCAGGGCCGTCCGAGCGAGCCGGCCCCGGCGCTGCGCTCGCCGCGACGACGCGACACTCGCGGGCGATGACGTCCGCCCCCACCCCGCACCTCGACCACGTCCTGCCCGACGGCCGGCCCCTGACCCTGCTGCCCGAGCGCGCCGCCTACCTCGCCGACGCGGGGCTGCTGCTGGTGGCCGACGTGCACCTGGGCAAGGCGGCCAGCTTCCGGCGCCTGGGTGTGCCGGTGCCGGCCGGCACGACCGAGGCCAACCTGGCCCGGCTGGACGACCTGCTCGCGCGCTGGCCGGTGCGGCATCTGGCCGTGCTGGGTGACCTGCTGCATGCCGCCACCGGCCGGGCCCCGGCCACGATGGCGGCGATCCAGGCCTGGCGCGAGCGCCATGCCCACTTGCCGATCACGCTGGTGCGCGGCAACCACGACGACCACGCCGGCGACCCGCCGCCCGCGTTCGACATCGAGGTCGTCGACGAGCCACACACCTGTGCCGGCCTGGCGCTCTGTCATGACCCGAAGACCCGGGCATCCGGCTTCGCGCTGGCCGGCCACATCCACCCGGTCACACGCATCGGCCACGGGCTGGACAGCGTGCGCCTGCCCTGCTTCCACGCCAGCGCCACGGTGCTGGTGTTGCCGGCCTTCGGCGAGTTCACCGGCGGGCAGGTGATCCGGCGCCTGAGCGGTGACCAGCTCTATGGCACGACCGGCGAGCGGGTCTACCGGCTCTGACGTGCCAGCCGCTCCGCGTCCAGTTCGGATGGGTCCCCGGCCCGCAAGGCGGTGGCCCATTCCTCCGGCAACAGGGTGCAGACCTTGTCGATGAACAGCGCCGCTCGCTGCGCATGGCAACGCTCGGTCAGCACATGCTCGCAAAGCCGCAGCCAAGGCAACAGGTCGGCCTCGACGGTGACCGCGCGGGCGGCTTCGCGCAGCAGCACGTCATCGCGGGCCAGCATGCGGCCGAGCAGGTCCAGCGCATAGAGCTTGGCACCGGCCACGCTGCGATTGCCCGCTGGGCGCTGGGGCGGCGCATCCGCCGCCCGATTCAGCCAGTGCAGCAGGCCCGCCTCGGTCAGCGCCTGCAGGTCGCCCATGCCCAGTTGCAGCGCCGCCATGGCCGGCCGCAACTCGGCCACCGAGCGACGGCCGTCGACCATGATCAGCAGCGACCGGCGCGCGCGCGTGATCGGGCCGCTGTGGTCGCTCAAGAGCCGGCGGCAGGCGGTCGTCTTGACGGGAACGTGGTGATCGAGCACGGGGGCGCGGTGGAAGGTCCTTGAGGCGGCGCCGACGCTAGCCGGCCCACATGACAAGGGCATGCCCATCGTGAGATCCGCCACACCGGCCCGATCGGCAGGGACTTGGTCGGCATCGGACGGGCGCGCCGCGTCGCCCTTGCCACAATCGCCCGATCGGCCACCGTGCCTCCTTCGAGCCCGCCCACGCCCATGGACACCCGCACCGACCCGATCCGCCAGCGCCTGGCCGAATTGCGCATCGCCCTGCACCACCACGGCCTGGCCGCCGTGCTGGTGCCGTCCTCGGACCCCCACCTGTCGGAATACCTGCCCGAACGCTGGCAAGGCCGCGTGCGCTACAGCGGCTTCACCGGCTCGATGGGCACGCTGATCGTCACGGCCGAGCAGGCGGCGGTGTTTGCCGACAGCCGTTACTGGGTCCAGGCCGAGGTCGAACTGGCGGGCACCGGCGTCGAGCTGGTCAAGATCCCCAGCGGCGCCGTGTCCCACCAGATCCAGTGGCTGACCGGCCATGTCCAGGCCGGCCAAAGCCTGGCCGTCGACGGCGCGGTGATGGGCCTGGCGGCCGCCAAGGCACTGGCCGAGGCGCTGGCACCCCATGGCATCGGGCTGCGCACCGATGTCGACCTGCTGGCCGAGGCCTGGGCCGACCGCCCGGCGCTGCCGCAGGCGCCGGTCTATGAACACCGCCCGCCCGAAGCCGTCGTCGGCCGGGCCGACAAGCTGGCCCAGGTCCGCGCGGCGATGCAGTCGCACGGGGCGACGCACCACTTTGTCTCCACCGTTGACGACATCGCCTGGATCACCAACCTGCGCGGCGCGGACGTCGACTACAACCCGGTCTTCCTGGCCCACCTGCTGATCCCGGCCGGCGGCGCGGCGACGCTGTTCGTCGGCGCCGGCAAGGTCGACGCCGCGCTCGCCGCCACGCTCGCCAGTGACGGCCTGGTGCTGGCGCCCTACGACGCCGCCGCCGCCGCCCTGGCGGCGCTGCCGGCCGAGGCCAAGCTGCTGCTGGACCCGCGCCGCATCACGTTGGGCTTCCGCGAGGCGGTCGCGGCCGGCGTGCAGGTGATCGAGGCGATCAACCCCAGCACGCTGGCCAAGAGCCGCAAGACCGCTGCCGAGGCCGCCCACATCCGTCAGGCGATGGAGGCCGACGGTGCCGCGATGTGTGCCTTCTATGCCCGCTTCGAAGCCGCGCTCGGCCGCGAGGCGATCAGCGAGATCACGGTCGATGAGTGGCTCAGTGCCGAACGGGCCAAGCAGCCCGGCTTCGTCAGCCTGAGCTTCCCGACCATCGCCGGCTTCAACGCCAACGGCGCGATGCCGCACTACCGCGCCACGGCCGAGTCACATGCGCCGATCTCGACGCCGGACGGCCTGGTCGCCGAAGGACTGCTGCTGATCGACTCGGGCGCGCAGTACCTGGGCGGCACCACCGACATCACCCGGGTCTGGCCGATCGGCATGGCCAGCGCGGCCCAGAAGGCCGACTACACGCGCGTGCTCAAGGGCACGATCGCGTTGTCACGCACCCGCTACCCGCTCGGCACGCTGTCGCCGATGCTGGACGCGATCGCGCGGGCGCCGCTGTGGGAGGCCGGCCTGAACTACGGCCACGGCACCGGTCACGGCGTGGGTTATTTCCTCAACGTGCATGAGGGCCCGCAGAGCATCTCGCCGGCCATTCCCGAACCGCAGATGGCGATGCAGCCGGGCATGATCACCTCGATCGAGCCCGGCCTGTACCGGCCCGGCCAGTGGGGCGTGCGCATCGAGAACCTGGTGATGAACGTGCCCGCAGCGCTGCACGAGGGTTTTGGCGACTTCCTTGCGTTCGAGACCCTGACGCTCTGCCCGATCGACACCCGCTGCATCGACCCGGCGCTGCTGCGCCCGGACGAACGCGCCTGGCTCAACAGCTATCACGCCGAGGTCCGCGCCCGCCTGTCGCCGCGGGTCGAGGGTGATGCGCTGGACTGGCTGATGCGGCGGACCGAGCCGATCTGAGTCGGGGTCGCTGGCGCGCAGCCAGCGCGGGCTTCAGCGGCCCGACGCCCCCGCGTCAGAAGTTCTTCCAGTCACTCCCCGCCGGCGGCTCGTTGCCCTTGCGGCGGCTCTTGCGGCTGGCCTTGACCTTCGGATCAGCGACCGGCGTGCCGGTCGGCGGAAGTTCGTCCAGACCACCGGGCAAGGTGTCGCCACGCGAGGTGGTGCGGGCGCTGTGGATGGCGGTGTGGGCCGTCCATGCCGCTTCCTGGGTCTGCTGCAGCAGGCGGAAGGCGGCGACCACCTTCTGCAGGCGCTCGGCCTGGTCGCGCAGCGCATCGGCCGCGCTGGCGCTCTGTTCGACCAGCGTGGCGTTCTGGCGGGTCAGCTGGTCGAGCTGGCGCACCGAGCGGTCGGCCTCGCGCAGCGTCTCGGGGCTGTGGGCCTCGGTGTTGCCACCGATCTGGCCGACCAGGTCGGTCACGCTCTGGACCGACGAGACCAGCGCGTCCATCGTCACGCCGGCATCCCTGACCAGCCGGTTGCTGGCTTCGGCCTGATCCAGCGAGGCGTTGATCAGCCCCTTGATCTCGCGCGCCGCACTGGCCGCGCGCTGGGCCAGCCCACGCACCTCGCCCGCGACGGCGCCGTGGTTGCCCGATCCGCCGTCATGACCCGCACGGGCCGCCTGCACGGCGGCGTTCAGCGCCAGCAGATTGGTCTGGAAGGCGATGCCGTCGATGGTGGCCAGGATCTCGTTGATCTTGCGGCTCGAGGTCGAGATGTCCTCCATGTTGGAGACCACCTGGGTGACGACCTCGCTGCCGCGCTCGGCCACGTCCACGGCGTGGCTGACCAGCGTCTGGGCGTCGGTGCTGCCGGCCGCGTCGTCGCTGGCCTCGTTCGCGAGCAGGGGATCCACCGGGTGTTGGCTGGACTGGACCCGCTGCAGCAAGGCCTGCAAGGCGACGTCCGTAGCCGGCGTCGGCGCTGCGGCGGCGGTCGGCTCGGCACCGTCGAACTGAGGTTCCTGCCGGACCCGCTCAGCGCCGGCAACCGGCAGTGGTGCGGCCACCAGCGCGGACAGGGGGGCGGACAGGGGGGCGGACAGCGGGGCGGACTCCTGGGCAGACAGCGAGGCAGACACCGGCGCGGTCGTGCGCGGCGCCTCCGACTCCTGCAGGCGACCCGGCACCGCCACGGAGGGCCGTTGGAGCGGCGGCTGGGTCAGGTCGACGGACTGGGCACGCAAACGCTGTTGCAGGCCGCGCATCGCGTGCTGCATGCGGTCGAGTTCGTCGCCGCGCACCGCCAGGTCGGCCTGCGCACCCTGCGCCAGCTTCTCAGCCATGCGCACGGCCTGACGGACGGGCTGGCGCACGCTGCGCACCAGCAGCCAGGACAAGAGACTGCCCAGCACCAAGCCGATGAGCAGCAGCGCCGAGAGCTGCTGGCGCACGTTCTGGTGCGATGCGCGGTGTGCCACCAGCGCTGCTTCGGCATCTTCGGTGACGTGGCGAATCAGGGTCTGGGTCTGCTGCTGCCAGAGCGATTCGGCCGGGCGCAGCTGTACCAGCGCCGTCGTCAGGCCGTCACGGCTCGGGCCGGTCGCCTGGCGACCCTGCCGCGTCAAGGCATCCAGACGCGGCCGCACCGCCGTGGCCGCCGCGCTCCAGGCGTCGAGCAGACCGAGGCTGGCGCCGTCCCAGTCCAGCGCACGCAAGCGACGCTCCAGCTCGTCGACGCGGGCCAGCTGCTGGTTCAGCAGGCGCTGTTCCTGCGTCTGCGACAGCGCATCGTCGGCCAGCACCAGGTTGCGGGCGTGGACCGACACGCGGTCGATGCCCGACTGCAGCGACAGCACCAGCTCGACGCGGTCGAGGTGACGGGTCTGCGCCAGTTCGGTCTCGCGCTGCAGGCCGCCGAGGTCATGGAGGGCCACCCCGCCCACGATGGCCAGGGCCAGCAGCAGCGCCGCATAGCCCAGCGCCAGACGCCGCGCCACGCCCTGCGTGAAGCGCTGGAAGAAGGACAAGGCAGTGTTGGACATGGCAGAGGAGGCGACGGCAGCGCAGCGGTGTGGGATGTCCGCCATTCTTCGCACGCACGCCGTTCCGACAAGCCACGACTTGCGGGATGCCGCACCAGCAAATGCATCCGCAATCGCGCAGACCACGCAGACCGCGAAGAAGGCGCAGACCGCGCAAGCGCCACCCCGGGTTCCGGGCGCCCGTCACGGTCAGGCTGACCGACGGTCCGGTCCCAGGATGCCACCGCCGGCGCGCGCCGCGATCAATAAATCCAAGCGATGCGGGCAAGCCGGTTGCCTGAGCGCCACCGCCGCATCCGGCGCCGCCGCCGAGGCGTTCAGCCGCCGCTGACCGCGCGGACCACGCGGGCGTCGAGCGCCTCGCCCAGCTCGTCGTGCAGGTCCTGCAGATGGCGCCGTGCCAGCGCATCCCAGCCCTTGGCCTGCAGGCTGCGGCGCAGGCTGGCGTGCAGTTCGCGGGCCTGCACGCGCAGCTGGCTGCGCAGCTCGGCGCGCTGGCCGGGTGCCGCGCGCAGCAGCGCGCCGGCCAAGCGGCTGGCGTGTTCGCGCTGCAGGTCGCGGCGCAGGGGCTCGATCCGGCCAGCCTCGGGCCGCGCCAGTTCGGCCCAGACCTCCGTGCGGACCCGTTCGAGCAGCTCGGTCAGCGTCAACACCTCGTCGGCCGTGCGGGCCTTGCCCTGCTGGTCGAGCAGGCGCTGGGCCAAGCCGTCGCTCATCAGCTGGTTGAGCACGCTGCGCTGCAGGCCGCCCAGCACCTGTTCGGGCTGGAACTCGGTGTTGACGGGACTGCGCCCGAGGTTCTCGGCCCGGTCGAAGTAATCGGGCGCGAGCCGGCGCTGCAGGGCGGCCGACACCGCCAGGCCGCGGGTCGACAGCACCTCGCGGGCGAGCAGGTCCAGCGCGGCACGTTGCGGGGCCGCCGGCAAGGGCTGCAGCGGATCACGCCCGCTGCCGGCGCGGTCACGCAGCGTCACCACGCCGCCGATCTGGCGCAGCGCGATGCCGGTCGCCCCGCCGATGTCGAGAAGGGCGTAGGAGACGCGGCGGCGCAGCCGGGCGTATTCGTCGCCGTCGGCCAGGGTCTGGCGCTCGGCCCGTGAGATCAGGTCACGGGCGATCGCCAGGCGCTTGCTGACATGGGCCAGCGGGTCGCTGCCCAGGTCGAACTGCAGCACCTGCGGATCAAGCCCCAGCAGGGCGTCTTCGTCGGTGCCGAAAGCCAGCTCGGGCTCGGCGCTGCGGCCGGCGATGCGGGCCAGTTCGGCGCGCTCGTCGGCCGGATCGAGGGGCCGGTAGGCGTATTCGATGGCCCAGAAATCGTAGGCGCCAAGCTGCTGCTGGTAGGCCGCCGGTGCGGGCGCGCCCGGGCTGGGCAGGTTGGCGGCGACGTAGTCCATCACCGAGCCGGTCAGCGGGTTCTCGCGCGACCAGACCGGATCGGCCAGCCGCGTCGGATCCACCACCTGAGAGGCCCGGAAGTTGTGCCGCAGACCCAGGGTGTGGCCGACCTCGTGCATCACCAGGTTCTTCAGATAGGACCGCACCAGCGCCTCGGCGGCGGCCTCGGTGGCGTCGTCGTCGGTGTCGTTGTCGTTGTCGGTGTTGGACGCACCGAACTCGGCGGCCAGCTGTTCGAGCGCGTAGCCCAGCTGGGCCGCGCCCCGTTCGGCGGCGGCGCACGCCAGGTCCGGCGCACCCAGTGCCGCCTGCAGCGCCGAGGCGGGGGCCAGCGGACCGGCGGCGGCCGGCCGGCTGCCGTCTGGGCCGGCCGCGCCGACCTGCAGCACGGTCGACCAGTCGGTCTGGCCACCCTCGGCCAGGATCTGGCGCCGCAACAGGCGCTGGAAGCGCAGCGAATTGCCCTCGAAGGCGATGTCGGCATCGAGGATCTCGCCGCTGCGCGGGTCGACGTGGGACGGGCCGATGCCGGCCAGGCCAGGCTGGGCGCTGAGCATCCAGCGCACCGAGGCGATGCCGGCATCGAGTGTGTCAAAGCGCGCGTCATCGGGCTGGACCCGCACCTCGATCGCGTTCTTGAAGCCGATGCGCTCGAACGCGGTGTTCCATTCGAGGATGCCGTCGCTGATGACCGAGCGGTACTTCAGCGGCACGTTGCGGTCGATCCAGTAGGTGATCGGCTTGACCGGTTCGGACAGCGCGGCGGCCGGCTCCTTCTTCTCCAGCCGCCACCGGTTGACGTGGCGCAGCTTGGCGTTGCGCGCCAGGTCGTCGCTGTGGTCCTGGACGACGGTGGTGAAGTGACCGATGCGCTGGTCGGCCGGCCTGGGCCGCATCGGCTCGGCCGGCAAGCGGGTCAGCGAGTAATGCAGGCGCACGAACAGGCTGCGCGGGTCGGGCAGCGTGGACGGCAAGGACGGCGCCACCGCGCCGGGCGGGCCACCGGGCTGGGGGAAGGCCAGGTTGGGTGCGGCGTAGTGGTTCTGCAGCTCGAACACCAGCAGCTCGGGCGACACCCGCACCGAGGTGATGGCCGAGTTGCGGCCGTCGTAGCCGTAGCTCTGCCGGTAGCTGCGCTGCAAGGCGCTGGCCAGGCCGGGCCAGTCGCCCATCACCAACGCGGCAGCGTCGATCAGCACGGTCTTGCGCTCGGGGTGCGGCGCGCTGGCCACCGGCGTGCTGGCGATCAGGCTGGGCGAGAAGGCGGCGGCGACCGCCCGCGCCTCGGGCGTGCCGCTGCGCGCGACATGGTCGGCGTTGCGCTCGATCAGCTGGACCTGGTTGTGGATGCGACGGAACTCGACCCAGGCGCCGCTGCCCAGCATCAGCCCGCCCGCCAGACGGCCTTCTCCGATGCCGCTGGCAATCTTGGGCGACAGGAAGAAGGGCACGTTGAGGTCGGCCTCGGCCAGCTCGATCCAGACCTTGTCCTCCCGTTGCCAGACCGGCAGCAGGCCCTCGCTGCGGCGGGCGTCCTTGATGACGGTGGCAAAGGCCGGCGGCGCGCCGGGTGCCGGCGCTGCGGCAGGTGCGGCGGGGGCTGCGGGGGCGGCCGCCGCGTTGGCCGAAGTCGCCGATCCGGCCGCTCCCGCAGATCCCGCAGATCCCGCCTGTGGGGCGGGCTTGGGCGCTGCAGCCGCTGCGGCCGGCATGGCCGCCGGATCGCCCTTCTCGCCGGTCTGCGCACAGGCCGCCAACAGCGTCAGCAGGGACAGGGACAAGAAGCGGGCGGCGGGTGCGGCGTTCGGGCGTGGCGGCATTGTGGCGGTGACAGTGGTTGTTCGGGCCGGGGCGGCCTCAGGCGCGGAACTTCGAGGTGATCGGGTAGCGCCAGTCGCGGCCAAAGCCGCGGTGGGTGATGCGCAGCCCGATCGGCGCCTGGCGGCGCTTGTATTCGTTGAACTTGATCAGCCGCGTCACCCGCTCGACGTCGGCGGCGGCATAGCCGGCGGCGACGATCTGTTCGAGCGAGCGGTCCTCTTCCATGTACATCGCCAGGATGGCGTCCAGCACCTCGTAGGGCGGCAGGCTGTCCTGGTCGGTCTGGTCGGGCCGCAGCTCGGCCGAAGGCGGCCGGGTGATGATGCGTTCGGGGATCACCGGCGCGTCGCCCTGCCGGTTGCGCCACTCGGCGAGGCGGTAGACCAGCGTCTTGGCGACGTCCTTGATGACCGCGTAGCCGCCGGCCATGTCGCCATAGAGCGTGCAGTAGCCGGTCGCCATTTCGCTCTTGTTGCCGGTGGTCAGCACGATGGCGCCGAACTTGTTGGACAGCGCCATCAGCAGCGTGCCGCGGATGCGGGCCTGGATGTTCTCCTCGGTCGCGTCCTCGGGCCGGCCCTCGAACAGCGGATCGAGCGTGGCGCGGAAGGCGTCGAACATCGGCACGATGCTGATCTCGTCATGGCGCACCTGCAGGCGATCGGCCATGTCGCGCGCATCGACCCAGGAGATCTCCGCCGTGTACGGGCTGGGCATCATGACCGTGCGGATGCGCTCGGCGCCGATCGCGTCGACCGCGATGGCCAGCACCAACGCCGAGTCGATGCCGCCGGACAGGCCGATCAGCGCGCCGGGGAAACCGTTCTTGCCGATGTAGTCGCGCACGCCGGTCACCAGCGCGCCCCAGGCCTGCGCCTCCAGTTCGGGCAGCTCGACGACCGGGCCGCTGACCGCGCCGCCGGGCAGCAGGTTCACCAGCAGGTTGGCGTCCTCGAACATCGGCGCGCGGGCGGCCAGCACGCCTTGTGCGTCAACCGCGAAGGACGCGCCGTCGAAAGCCACCTCGTCCTGCGCACCAACCAGATGCGCATAGAGCAGCGGCAGGCCGGTGCGGCGCGCCAGATCGGCCATGCGGCCTTCGCGCTCGGCCGGCTTGCCCAGGTGGAAGGGCGAGGCATTGAGCACCAGCAGCGCATCGGCACCGGCGGCCTGCGCGGCGTCGGCGGGCTCATCGAACCAGGCGTCCTCGCAGATCAGCAGCCCGAGCCGGCGCCCGCCGACCTCGATCACCACGGGCGCCAGACCGGCATCACGGCCGCTGACGAAGTAGCGGCGCTCGTCGAAGACCTGGTAGTTGGGCAGCTCGCGCTTGGCGTAGCTGGCGATGACCTCGCCGCCGTGCAGCACCGAGGCCATGTTCAGGCAGCCCTGCAGGGCCCAGGAGCGCGTGCGAACATGGCCCGGATGGCCGGCCAGTTCACGCCTCAGATCACGCGGATGGCCGACCACCACGTGCAGGTCGCCCAGGTCGGCCAGCGCGGCGGCGAGCTCGCCCAGGGCGGTCTCGCAGGCGTCGAGGAAGGCCGGGCGCAGCAGCAGGTCCTCGGGCGGGTAGCCACACAGCGCCAGCTCCGGCGCCACGGCCACCCGGGCCCCGGCGGCATGCGCGGCGCGGGCCGCCTCGGCGATGCGGCGCACGTTGCCGGCGAGGTCGCCCACGGTCGGATTGAGTTGCAGCAGCGCCACCGGCAGGCCGGCGGCGGACGACACGGAGGTCGGTGAAGACATGGACAGCGGTGCGGAAGATCGCGGCAGCAGGGGTGTTGGGCATGGTAGCGGCGCGCCCCTGCCCGACGGGGAGGCGGGACACAACCCAGGCGACGTCCCGGCCGGCGTCGAGACCTGGTCCTGGCACGCCCACACCGGCCTGGACGAGCTGGACGGCGCTGAATGGGACGCCCTGCTGGCGCAGACCGGTCAGCCCACGCCCTTCCTGCGCCACGCCTTCCTGAGTGCGATGGTCGACAGCGCCAGCGCCTGCGCCGACACCGGCTGGCAGCCCTTCGTACTGGCCGCCCGCGATCGCGCTGGCGCGCTGCAGGCGGCGGCGATGCTCTGGCTCAAGCGCCATTCCTACGGCGAGTACGTGTTCGACTGGGCCTGGGCCGACGCCTGGGAGCGCGCGGGCGGTCGTTACTACCCCAAGATGCTGGGCGCGGTGCCCTTCACGCCCGTGCCCGGCACCCGCCTGCTGGCCCGCGACGACGCCGGCCGCACGCGGCTGCTGCACGTCATGCAGCAGCAGATGCGGGCGATGGGCCTGTCATCGGCCCACATCCTGTTCATGGACGAGGCCGACCGCCGCTGCGCCGAAGCGGCCGGCTGGCTGATGCGCCGCACGGTCCAGTTCCACTGGGAGAACCGCCAGCCACAGCCCTATGCCGACATGGCCGACTTCCTGGCCAGCTTGCAGCGCGACAAGCGCAAGAAGGTCCAGCAAGAACGCCGCTATGTGCGCGAGGCCGGCGTGACGATGCACTGCCTTGTCGGCCGCGAGATCAACGAGGCCGACTGGGACCACTTCCACCACTGCTACACGCTGACCTACCAGGCCCACCACAGCACGCCCTACCTGAGCCGCGACTTCTTCGCCCGCATGGCGCGCGACATGCCCGAGCACTGGCTGATGGTCGTGGGCTCACGCGCGGGCGTGCCGATCGCCCGCTCGCTGATCGCCCTGGACCCCGAACGCCGCGTCGCCTGGGGCCGCTACTGGGGCGCCACCGAGCCGGTGCGCTGCCTGCACTTCGAGGCCTGCTACCACGCCCCGCTGGAATGGTGCATCGCCCACGGCTGGCAACGCTTCGAGGGTGGCGCCCAAGGCGAACACAAGATGGCGCGCGGCCTGCTGCCGGTCACCACCTGGTCAGCCCACACCCTGGCCGACGCCGGCTTCCACGACGCCGTCGCACGCCACCTGGCGCGCGAGGGCGCGGGCATCGATGCCTATGTGGATGAGCTGGCGGAGCACAGTCCGTTCAAGGCGGGGCAAGTGCTTCAGTAGCCTGCTTCCTTCTGGTGCCGCACGGCCAGAATCGTGGCGACATCAGCGAGCGCGTCGACGTGATAGCGGACAAGGTAGCCGCTGTCACCGAAGTCGATGATCCATTCCCGAAAGTCGTCGGGCATGTCTTCGATGAGACGGCCCAGTCCAGGCTGCTGAGCCAGCACCTTGACGCCCCCTCGAATGGACTTCACTGCCCGTTGTGCCGCGTCGGGATTCTTGAGGGCGAGAAACCGATAGAGGCGCTGCACGTCAAGCAGCGCCGCAGGCGACCAGATCAGACGTGACATGGCGGAGGGTCGACGTCATCGCCTTGTTCGAGCCTGGCCATCCAGGCGTCGGCCTCTTCGGCGTTCACGTGCTGCCCTGTGGCTCGGTACGCCTCCCAGGCCTTGAGGGTGTCCTGACGGAAGGCCTCACGCTTTTCCTCCCGATCCACATACTGGGTGATCGCCTCGCGCATCAGCCAGTGGGACGTGCGGTGTCGCGCTTCGGCCAAGCGCTTCAGGCGGCCCTTGGTGTCGTCGTCAAGTTTGATCGCCATGGGGCGAACGGCTGAAGCGGTCATGTCGGCGCCACGTTGAGTATCACTAGGTACTACCTTACCCCAACTGTCGCCGTCAAACCAGCCATCGCCAGACAACAAGGGGATCGGGGCGAATGAGCGCTCAAGCCAAGCTCGTCCCCAGCTTCCACCCGCCACCCAGCTCGATCTGCAGCACCTGGTCGTGCAGCGGCGCCAGCGTCTCGCGGTGGCCGACGCTGACCAGCACCGCTTGGGGCAGTTCGCGGCGGATCAGGCTGTAGAGGCTGTGTTCCAGACCGGTGTCGGTGGCCGAGGTGGCCTCGTCGAGGAAGACCAGCGCCGGGCGTGTGGCGACCACGCGGCCGAAGGCGAGGCGTTGCTGCTCGCCCGGTGACAGGACCTGGGACCAGTCGCGGTCGACCTCCAGCTGGTCGGCCAGATGGCCCAGCTGGACCTGGTCGAGGATGGCGCGTGCCTGGGCATCGTCCAGCGTCGCGCGCGGGTAGGCCAGCGCGTGGCGCAGCGTGCCCAGCGGCAGGTAGGGCTTTTGCGACAGGAACAGGCAGTCGGCATCGTCCGGCCGGGCGGCGTTGCCCTGGGCATGCGGCCACAGGCCGGCAAGGCTGCGCAGCAAGGTGGTCTTGCCGCTGCCCGAAGGGCCGCGGATCAGCAGCGCCTGACCGGGGTCGAGTTGCAGGCTCAGGTCGGCGGTCAGCACCCGGCCGTCGGGCCGGCGCACCGTCAGGTGGTCGAGCGACAGGCCCTCGGGACGTGCCGCAAGCGTCGGCATCGTCAGCGCCCTGGCGGCATCGGTGTTGCCGGTGAAGCCGGTCAGGCGGTCGAGCACGGCCCGGTAGCTGGCAAACGAGTCGTAGGAGGTGCGGAAGAAGCTGAGCGCCTCCTCGACCTGGCCGAAGGCCTGCGCGGTCTGCATCACGTCGCCCAGCTTGATGGTGCCGGCGAACAGGCGCGGGGCCTGGATCAGGAAGGGGAAGATGACCGCCACCTGGCTGATCGACAGGTTGTAGCCATCGAACTTCAGCGTGCGCCACAGCGTCGCCCAGGCGTTGGCGATGACGGCCATGAAGCCGCGTTCCAGCGTGACCCGCTCGGCCGCCTCGCCGCGGTACATGGCCACGCTCTCGCCGTACTCGCGCAGCCGCATCAGCAGGTAGCGGTAGGTGGCGGTGAGCTTCTCGTTGAGGAAGTTCAGGCTGATCAAGGGCCGGCCGATGCGCACCGCGAAGAAGGTTGCGACGATGACGTAGATGTAGACCAGGAAGACCATCGCCTGCGGCACCTCGGTGCCCGCCAGCGCCAGCGGCCCGGACAGGCCCCAGAGGATGCCGGTGAACTCGACCACCGAGACCACCGAGCCAACCAGCCCCATCGACAGTCCCAGCGTGTCGCCGACCAGGCTGGTGGCGTCCTGCTGGATGCGCTGCTCGGGGTTGTCGACCTCGGGGCTGGCGTAGCGGCCCAAGTGGTAGGCGCGGCCATCGAGCCAGCGTGTCAGCAGGCGGTCGTTCATCCACTCACGCCAGTGGATCGAGAACGCCGAACGGATGTAGCCATTGACCAGCGCCCGCACCACATGCAGCGACGCCAGCAGCGCGAACAGGTGCATGTGGGTCCAGAAGGCCGGCTGGTCCAGCCCCTGCAGCGCCGTGTAGAAACCGTTGTACCAAAACGAGAACAGCACGTTCACCCGCACCGTCAGCAGCACGAAGAACAGGATCAGCGCCACGCCCATCAGCGGCTTCCAGTCGCGCCACTGCCGCGGCCGCCCGCCGAGTTCGGCCGTGGAAGGCCAGAACCACGCGCCGCTGAGCGCCCAGAACTGGCGCCCCCAGACCGTCGTGCGGGCGAGCACCCCCATCACCACGACAAAGGCGACCAGCGTCACCGCATAGGTGCGCGCCAGCCAGATCGCGCTGTTGAGCAATTCTTGGTTCCAGTCCATGGGTCCTCGTGATTCGTTCGATTTCTGCGGGCACGAAGCCGCGAGACTAAATCAGCGGACGAAAAAAAAGAGAGCCCGGGGGCTCTCTCTTTCGGGGCTCGGGACGAGCCGATCAGGCCTGGCTGGACTTGGCGTAGTTTTCCATGCCGGTCACGACCTCGGCCTTGGCCGACTCCGGGCCTTCCCAGCCCTGGACCTTGACCCACTTGCCGACCTCGAGGTCCTTGTAGTGCTCGAAGAAGTGCTGGATCGCCTTCAGGCGCATCTGGTTGATGTCCTCGGGCTTCTGCCAGTGGGTGTAGATCGGCAGGATCTTGTCGATCGGCACGGCGAGCAGCTTGGCGTCGCCACCGGCCTCGTCGTCCATCTTCAGCACGCCGATCGGGCGGCAGGTGACGACCACGCCCGGGGTCAGCGGGTAGGGGGTGATGACCAGCACGTCGACCGGGTCGCCGTCATCGGCCAGCGTCTGAGGGATGTAGCCGTAGTTGCACGGGTAGTGCATGGCGGTCGTCATGAAGCGGTCGACGAAGATCGCGCCGGTCTCCTTGTCGACCTCGTACTTGATCGGGTCGGCGTTCATCGGGATCTCGATGATCACGTTGAACTGATCGGGCGCCTTGGCGCCGGGGGTGACGTTGTGCAGGCTCATGGGGGATCGGCCAGGTGGTTGTGGAGACGGGGTCGGCGCGGCGTTCTCTTGGCTTGCAAAGCCGGGTTGCCGTCAACCGGGAATCGCCCGGATTCTACGGTTGGGCCTTGCGGTGGCCTTGCGTTGGCCGGCCCGCTTGACCGAGGTCAGCCGGGCCTGTCCCAGGGTGGAACGTGCTGGAAAACACGGGGCGGGGCCGGGAAACCCTTCCCCTAGCATGGGTCCGCCTCGCAGGAGGCACCGCAGGCACGATGCCGTCGCGGGGCGCTCATCGCCCGGCGACGCTCCCGATGATCAATCGATGAGGAAGGAAACCCCATGTCGTCATCCACGGCGCTGATGCTGGCGCTGCTCTGTGGCCTGGCAGCCGTCATCTACGGCTTTGTCACCCGCAGCTGGATCCTGGGCCAGGACGCGGGCAATGCCCGCATGCAGGAAATCTCCGCAGCGGTGCAGCAAGGTGCCGCCGCTTACCTGGCGCGGCAGTACCGCACCATCGCGATCGTCGGCGTGGCGCTGGCCATCCCGATCGCGCTGTTCCTGGGTGGCATGACGGCGACAGGCTTCGTGCTCGGCGCGGTGCTGTCGGGGGCTTGCGGCTTCATCGGCATGAACGTGTCGGTGCGCGCCAACGTGCGCACCGCGCAGGCCGCCACCCGCGGCATCGGGCCGGCGCTGGACGTGGCCTTCCGCGGCGGCGCCATCACCGGCATGCTGGTGGTCGGCCTGGGCCTGCTGGGCGTGACCGGCTTCTTCTACGTCGTCACCGGCGGCACCAACGTGTCGAGCGAATCGCTCAAGCCGCTGCTGGGCCTGGCCTTCGGCTCGTCGCTGATCTCGATCTTTGCCCGTCTGGGCGGCGGCATCTTCACCAAGGGCGCGGACGTCGGCGCCGACCTGGTCGGCAAGGTCGAGGCTGGCATTCCCGAGGACGACCCGCGCAACCCGGCGGTGATCGCCGACAACGTCGGTGACAACGTCGGCGACTGCGCCGGCATGGCCGCCGACCTGTTCGAGACCTACGCCGTCACGCTGATCGCCGCGATGGCGCTCGGTGCCTTGATGGCCACCGGCGCGGCCCTGACCGCCGTGGTCTACCCGCTGGCGCTGGGTGGCGTGTCCATCATCGCCTCCATCATCGGCTGCCACTTCGTCAAGGCCAGCCCTGGCATGAAGAACGTGATGCCGGCGCTCTACAAGGGCCTGATCGTCGCGGGTCTGCTGTCGCTGGTGGCCTTCTGGTTCGTCACCTCGGCGATGTTCCCGCAGCCGGTCGCCCTGGCCGACGGCGCCAGCGCGAGCGCGACGAGCCTGTTTGGCGCCTGCATCGTCGGCCTGCTGCTGACCGCCGCGATGGTCTGGATCACCGAGTTCTACACCGGCACGCAATTCAGCCCGGTGCAGCACATCGCGCAGGCGTCGACCACCGGCCACGGCACCAACATCATCGCGGGCCTGGGCGTGAGCATGAAGTCGACCGCCTGGCCGGTCGCCTTCATCTGCCTGGCGATCTACGCCGCCTACGCGATGGCTGGCCTGTACGGCATCGCGATCGCCGCCACCTCGATGCTGTCGATGGCCGGCATCGTGGTCGCGCTGGACGCCTACGGCCCCATCACCGACAACGCCGGTGGCATCGCCGAGATGGCCGAGCTGCCCGCCAGCGTGCGCGACATCACCGACCCGCTGGACGCCGTGGGCAACACCACCAAGGCCGTCACCAAGGGCTACGCGATCGGCTCGGCTGGCCTGGCCGCGCTGGTGCTGTTCGCCGACTACACCCACGCGCTCGAAGCGCGCGGCCTGTCGGTCACCTTCGACCTGTCGGACCACAAGGTGATCGTCGGCCTGTTCATCGGCGGCCTGATCCCTTACCTGTTCGGCGCGATGGCGATGGAGGCCGTCGGCCGTGCGGCCGGTGCGGTCGTGGTCGAGGTGCGCAAGCAGTTCGCTGACGGCCAGATCATGGCCGGCAAGCGCAAGCCGGACTACAGCGCAGCGGTCGACATGCTGACCACGGCGGCGATCAAGGAAATGATCGTGCCCTCGCTGCTGCCGGTGGTCGCGCCGATCCTGGTCGGCCTGCTGCTCGGCCCGGCCGCGCTCGGTGGCCTGCTGATGGGCACCATCGTCACCGGCCTGTTCGTCGGCATCAGCATGTGCACCGGCGGCGGTGCCTGGGACAACGCCAAGAAGCTGATCGAGGAAGGCTTCAAGGACAGCGACGGCGTGATCCACCGCAAGGGCAGCGAGGCCCACAAGTCGGCCGTCACCGGCGACACCGTCGGCGATCCCTACAAGGACACCGCCGGCCCGGCCGTCAACCCGCTGATCAAGATCATCAACATCGTCGCCCTGCTGATCGTGCCGCTGCTGCCGGCCGGCGCGGCGCAGGCGCCCAAGGCGGCGCATGCCGAACCTGCGGCGCAGGTGCAGGCGGCCGAAGCCTCGGCCCCGGTCGCTGCACCGGCGGCCAGCCAGTAAGGTCGGCCCACCTCCCGGACAGGCGGCAGCGTCCGCCGTGTCCAGCACAAACAGCGCGGCTCCGTCCGCGCTGTTTGTCCTTTCAGGCCCGGCCCGGCGCCCTAGAGTCGACGCTCAGTCCGCTACGCGTCCGGCCCGGTCCCGCCCATGTCCACCTCCCCCATCGATCGAGAACTTGACCACGCGCGCCAGTCCGGCCCCGTGCGCACGCTCACCATCCCGCCCTGCCCCGAGCTGCTGACGCGGCTGCAGGCGGTGATGGCCGAGGCCGATCCCGACTGGGACGCGGTCGCCGCGATCGCCTCGGCGGACGTCGCCATGGCCGCCTCGCTGGTTCGTGCGGCCAACAGCCCCGTCTACAGCCGTGGTCGCGGCGTCGACAACGTGCCGCAGGCCATGTCGCTGCTGGGCCTGCGCCAGACCGCCGTGCTGCTGACCCAGTTCCTGGCCGCCCGCGCGTTGCCGCTCAACCATCCGTTGCTGGAAACCTTCTGGCTCGGCTCCTCGCGCCGCGCGCTGGCCATGGGCTATGTCGCCCGCCAGCTCTACGGCACCTCGCCCGACCTGGCCCACACGCTGGGCCTGTTCTGTGACGTCGGCATCCCGGTGATGCTGCAGGGCCTGCCCGGCTACGCCGGCACGCTGGTCGAGGCGCGTGCCCGCATGGACCGCACGCACACCCTGACCGAGCAGATCGCCCACAAGACCGACCACACCATCGTCGGCGCCCTGGTCGCCCGCACCTGGGGACTGCCGGAGGACCTCAAGACCGCCATCCGCCTGCACCACGAGGTCGAGGCCCTGGAAGACCGCTCGATCGCCGAACCGGTGCGTGTGCTGCTGGCCGCCACCGTGCTGGCCGAGCACCTGGTGCACAGCCATGAAGGCCACCCGGATGCACCGGAATGGATCCAGCGCGGCGGCGACTGCCTGCGTCACCTGCAGATCCATGAACATGAGCTGACCCACTGGCAGGACGCCCTGCAGCCGGTCTTCGAGCACCTGCAGCCCGCCTGATCAGGGGGGAAGACGGGTCCGGGCGACCCGAGCCCACGGGTGTCAGCACCCTTTCAGCGCGCTCGCGCAAGCTCGCATCTTTGCTGGCTTGATCACGGTCAAGCGCCGCGACAAGCTTCGAATCCGGGGTGTCCCGGATAGAATGTTGCGGTGCAGCATGCAACCCTTGTGCTGTTTGCCGACACCCGATCGGCCACCCATTGCCCCAAAAGGATGCGCGATGCTTTATCAGCTCTATGAAACCCAGCGTGCCCTGCTGAGCCCGTTCGCCGAATTCGCGAGCGCCTCGTCCAAGCTGTACAGCCATCCGATGTCGCCGTTCGCCAACGCACCAGGTTCGCAGCGCATGGCAGCCGGCTTCGACCTGCTGCATCGCCTGACCAAGGAATACGAGAAGCCGGCCTTCGAGATCACCTCGGTCAAGGTCGGCGGCGTCGACGTCGCGGTCCAGGAGCAGACCGTCGAAGCGCGCCCCTTCTGCCGCCTGCTGCGCTTCAAGCGCTACACCGACGACAGCAAGGTGCTGGAGCGCATGCGCGCCCAGCCGGCCGTGCTGGTCGTCGCGCCGCTGTCGGGCCACCACAGCACGCTGCTGCGCGACACCGTGCGCACGCTGCTGCAGGACCACAAGGTCTACATCACCGACTGGGTCGACGCGCGCATGGTGCCGCTGTCCGACGGCGCCTTCCACCTCGACGACTACGTCGCCTACGTGCAGGACTTCATCCGCCAGATCGGCCCCGAGGTCAACGTCATCTCGGTGTGCCAGCCGACCGTGCCGGTGCTGGCCGCGATCTCGCTGATGGCCAGCAATGGCGAAGCCACCCCGCGCACCATGACGATGATGGGTGGCCCGATCGATGCCCGCAAGAGCCCGACGGCCGTCAACAACCTGGCGATGAACCGCACGCTCGAGTGGTTCGAGAGCAACGTCATTTACCGCGTGCCGCAGAACTTCCCGGCCTCCGGGCGTCGGGTCTACCCCGGCTTCATGCAGCACACCGGCTTCGTGGCGATGAACCCCGATCGCCACGTCAACTCGCACTGGGACTACTTCCTCGACCTGATCCGCGGCGACGACGACAGCGCCGACGCGCACCGCAAGTTCTACGACGAGTACAACGCCGTGCTGGACATGCCGGCCGAGTACTACCTCGACACCATCCGGACGGTGTTCCAGGACTTTGCGCTGGTCTACGGCACCTGGCAGGTGCGCGGCCAGCTGGTGCGCCCGCAGGACATCACCCAGACGGCGCTGCTGACGGTCGAGGGCGAACTGGACGACATCTCCGGCGCCGGCCAGACCGAGGCCGCCCAAGGCCTCTGCGCCGGCATCCCGGCGGCCAGCAAGCGCCACTACAGCGTCGAAGGCGCGGGCCACTACGGCATCTTCTCGGGCCGCCGCTGGCGCGAGAAGGCCTATCCGGAAATCCGTTCCTTCATCCTGCAACACCAGCGCTGACCGTCCTGAGCCGGCCCGTCTTCACGATCGCACAGGTCGACGCGGCCCTGCCGCAGACCCAGTGCACCCGCTGCGGCGAGCCGGACTGCCACGGCTACGCCGAGGCCATCGTGGCCGGCCGTGCGGCCATCAACCGCTGCCCGCCCGGCGGTGCGCAAGGTGTGCAGCGGCTGGCCGAGATCACCGGTCAGGCGGCGGTCCCGCTCGATCCGGCGTGTGGCCACGAAGGGCCGCGCACCGTTGCCTGGATCGACGAGCGTTGGTGCATCGGCTGCACCCTGTGCATCAAGGCCTGCCCGGTCGACTGCATCGTCGGCAGCCACAAGCGCATGCACACCGTGGTCGAGGCCGACTGCACCGGCTGCGAGCTGTGCATCCCCGCCTGCCCGGTCGACTGCATCCAGCTCGACGTCGTGACGCCCGGCCGCAGCGGCTGGTCGGCCTGGAGCGACGAGGCCGCCGCCACCGCCCGGCGCCTCTACCTCGAACGCCAGGCCCGCCGCGAACGCCTGAAGGCACGCCATGCCCAGGCGCTGCAGGCCAAGGCCGAACACAAGCTCGCCCACGTCGAGACCTTGACCCGCGACGCCCATGGCGAGGAACTCGCCCGCAAGCGCGCCGTCATCCAGGCCGCGCTGGCGCGTGCGCGGGCCCAGCGCAAGCCCGATCCGACCTGATCAGACCTCGTCGAGCCACTCGAACACCAGCGACTGCGCCCGCGTGCCGGGCTCGGCCAGCTCGTCGACGATGGTGAAGTGGTTGACACCGGGCAGCGTCTCGCAGACCGGCACCGCCCGCGTCCCCCAGGCCTGCGCCAGCGCGCGGTTCTGATCGAGGAAGGCGCTGCTCTCGTCGCCACCCACGAAGGCCGCGTGCCGGCCCTTGGGCGCAGGCCGGCACACGGGGCTCCAGCGCGCGACGTCCTCGTCGCCCAGCTTCAGGTCGTCGCGCAAAAAGCCCACGCGCGAGACCGGCGCGAGGTCGTACACGCCCGACAACCCGACCGAGCGCCGCACCAGATCGGCCGGCAGATCCGGATCGACCCGGGCCCAGTCGCAGGCCAGCATCAGGGTCGCCAGGTGCGCGCCGGCCGAATGACCGACCACCAGAATGCGCCGCCGATCGCCACCGTAGCGGGCCACCTCCCGCCAGGTCCAGGCCAGCGCCCGGGCCATCTGCGCGGCGATCTCGCCGATCGACACCGTGGGGCACAGGTCGTAGTTCGGCACCACCACCGTCGCCCCGCCCTGCACAAAGGCCGGCGCCACAAAGCTGTGCTGCGACTTGTCCAGCGACCGCCACCAACCGCCGTGGATGAAAAACAGCACCGGCGCGCCATCGTCGTCAGCCGGAAAGACATCCAGCCGTTGCCCCGCCGTCGGCCCGTAGGCCAGGTCGAGCGCAACGCCCGGCAGCCCCTCCCGAGCCCGCGCCGAAGCCGCCGCCCAGCGCTCGAAGATCTGCCCATGCTCCGGCACCCGCGCCCGGTTGTCGTAGAGCGCATCCAGCGCCGCCTGATCAACCCCCTCATTCACCCGTTCACCCGCCATCGCCTCGCCCTATCGTTGCCCACAAGTGCCCGGTTTCTACACCAACGCCACACCAGCCCCCGATAGCGCCCTGCTATACTTTTTGTCGTTCGTGTGGGGGGGTAGCTCAGCTGGGAGAGCGCCGCGTTCGCAATGCGGAGGTCGGGAGTTCGATCCTCCTCCTCTCCACCACCGATCCAACGGCAAGGGCCCTGCAGCGATGCAGGGCCCTTTGCTTTTGGCGGGTCGACCATCTTCGATTTCTGAGCCCTGCCCTGACCTCGTCACAAGGCTTTCCACTCTTGTCGCAGGGCACGACATCCGCGCGGCTTGTGGCCCTGGCCGATCTCGCAGCCGAACCCTGTTCGATACCATCCCCGCGCTGAAGAAAAACGAAACGCCGGCCAGATGACCCCTTGCGAATGAGCGGGGCGCGGACGGTGGAAGCCAGGGAGAAGACGGCCATGCCAGCCGCAGCGTTCGAAACCAAAGTCGCCGTGCTGGTGACGCAGGTCTTATCGCCTTGCCTGCAAGTCGCCCACGCAGCAGGCAAGAACACCTCCGACATCGCGCTGGCGTTGGATGCGACCGTGGCCCTGGCGACGCCAGCGGACGCGACAGGAACCCCCACGACCTCATGAACAACCAGGCCCTCTCTTCCTTCATCTGGTCCGTCGCCGACCTGCTGCGCGGCGACTACAGGCAGTCCGAGTACGGCCGCGTCATCCTTCCCTTCACGATCCTGCGTCGACTGGACTGCGTGCTGGAGGCCACCAAGCCGGCCGTGCTGGCCGAGTTCAAGTCCAAGACCCAGGCCGGCCTGAATCCCGAGCCCTTCCTGCTGCGCAAGACCGGTGTGGGCTTCTTCAACAGCAGCCCGCTGGACCTGCCCACGCTGCTGGGCGATCAGGACCACATCCGGCAGAACCTCTACGCCTACCTGCAGGCCTTCTCGCCGTCGGCGCGCGACATCTTCGATCGCTTCGACTTCCACGCCCAGGTCGAGCGCCTGGCCAAGGCCGACCTGCTCTACCTCGTCACCGAGAAGTTCGCCAACATCGACCTGCACCCGCAGGTGGTCGACAACGCGACGATGGGCAGCGTCTTCGAGGAACTGATCCGCAAGTTTGCAGAAATCAGCAACGAGACCGCCGGGGAGCACTTCACCCCGCGCGAGGTCATCCGCCTGATGGTGAACCTGCTGTTCATCGAGGACGACGACGTGCTCACGCCCGGCAACGCCGTGGTGCGGACGATCTACGACCCCACCGCCGGGACCGGCGGCATGTTGAGCGTGGCGGCCGAGCACCTGCTGGCGCATAACCCGCAGGCGCGGCTGACCATGTACGGCCAGGAGCTCAACGACGAGAGCTATGCCATCTGCAAGGCCGACATGCTCATCAAGGGCCAGGACGTCGGCAACATCGTCGCGGGCAACACCCTGAGCGACGACGGCCACGTCACCCGTCGCTTCGACTACATGCTGGCCAACCCGCCCTTCGGCGTGGAGTGGAAGAAGGTCGAGAAGCAGGTGCGCCAGGAGCATGAGCAGAAGGGCTACGACGGCCGATTCGGCCCCGGCCTGCCGCGTGTCAGCGACGGTTCGATGCTCTTCCTGCTGCACCTCATCAGCAAGATGCGCCCGGCTGCAGAGGGCGGCAGCCGCTTCGGCATCGTGCTGAACGGCTCGCCACTGTTCACCGGTGGCGCCGGCAGCGGCGAGAGCGAGATCCGCCGCTGCGTGCTGGAGAACGACCTGCTGGAAGCCATCGTCGGCCTGCCCACCGACATGTTCTACAACACCGGCATCGCCACCTACGTGTGGATCGTCTCCAACCGCAAGCCCGAGGACCGCAAGGGCTACGTGCAGCTCATCGACGCCAGCAGCTTCTGGCAGAAGATGCGCAAGAGCCTGGGCAGCAAGCGCCGCGAGATGAGCGACGCGCACATCTCCACCGTCACAAACCTGTTCGGCGACTTCACCGAAGCCGAGCAGGTCACGGTGCTGGACGCCCGGGGCCAGCCGGTCGGCGAACCGCAGCTCGTCCCCGCCACCGAAACGCTGCCCGCCGCACCGGAAGGCGGGCGCCTCAAGCGCGTGCCCATCGCCCGCATCTTCCGCAACGAGGACTTCGGCTACACGACGCTCACCGTCGAACGCCCGCTGCGTGATGAAGCCGGCAACATCGTCGTCGGCCAGAAAGGCAAGCAGAAGGGCAAGCCCCAGCCCGACAGCGCCCTGCGCGACACCGAGAACGTGCCACTCGGCGAGGACATCGCTGCCTACTTCGCCCGCGAGGTGCTGCCCCACGCACCCGACGCCTGGATCGACGACGAGAAGAGCAAGGTCGGCTACGAGATCCCCTTCAACCGCCACTTCTACGTTTTCGAGCCGCCGCGCAGCCTGCAGGCGATCGACGAGGAGCTGAAGGCGGTGTCGGCCAACATCGTCCGGATGCTGGGGGAGCTGGCGGAATGAGGACGCGATATCTCGCACGCGCCACGACTAAAAAGTGCCCAACAAGTCAAACACGATTTACTTGTAGACCGTTTTTAGTGATGCAAACACGCCGCCAAGGTGAACAACTCAACTTCGAGACCCCGGCCGCCTTCTTCTCGCGCCTGAGCGACAAGCGTTGGGCGCCGGTGGGCGCGCCTCAAGGCCAAGACGATCTGGGGGTGTGTGAACTGGGGCGCCGCGCGGGCCGTGACGTCAAGCGCATGCACGAGGATGTTCAGTCCCTGCTCGAACTCGGCCTGGTGGAACGCACGGCCCCCGGCGGCGTGGTCCGCCCCTACACCGAAGTGCACATCGACATGCAACTGCTGTCGCCGCAGGGGGTAGCAGCGTGAGTTTGCCGAGGTATCCAAACTACAAGCCCAGCGGCGTGGAGTGGCTGGGAGAGGTTCCAGCGCATTGGCGGGTAGACCGTCTCAAGGCGTCCATCGAGTCGGCGCGCAACGGCATCTGGGGCGAGGAACCAAAGGGGGACACCGACGATATTGCTTGCGTTCGAGTGGCGGATTTCGATCGAATAGGTGTCAAGGTGAAAGCACCAATTCCGACGGTGCGATCCATCACCGAAAAGGAGCGAGCTGGCAGGCTGTTGCGCAAGGGTGATCTCCTGCTTGAAAAGTCAGGCGGCGGTGAACTTCAGCCTGTTGGCCAAGTCGTGATGTACCAATTGGACACCCCTGCGGTTTGCTCGAATTTTGTCGCACGGGTGGCTTTGGCGTCAGGCATGAGCGCGGGCTTCTGGAACTATGTCCACAGCGCCGCGTACTCCGTCGGCGTTAACGTTGGTGCCATCAATCAGACGTCCGGCATCCAGAACCTTGACCAAGACCGCTACTTCAATGAGCGAGCACCATTCCCGCCGCTTAACGAACAAACCGCCATCGCGACCTTCCTCGACCAAGAAACCGCCAAGCTCGACGCGCTGATTGCCGAGCAGGAAAAGCTCATCGCCCTGCTGGCCGAGAAGCGGCAGGCCACCATCTCCCATGCTGTGACGCGCGGGCTCAATCCTGGGGTGCCGATGAGGGATTCAGGAGTGGCTTGGTTGGGAGAGGTGCCGGGGCATTGGGACGTCACGCGGCTGAAACATGCCACCGAATTCGTAGTTGATTGCCCACACGAGACACCTACTTATGACGACGATGGCTTATATCGAGTTATTCGAACGGCCGATGTAAGTGAAGGACAACTGCACTTGGATGCAATGTATTCAGTTGCGCAAGGCGAGTATCAACGGCGCATCCGTCGCATGGCTCTCGAGGCAGGTGACATCGTCTACGGTCGTGAAGGCGAGCGATGGGGTTTCGCTGCACAAGTACCCGAAAGCGAAATGTTCTGTCTAGGTCAGCGGATGATGCAGTTTCGTTCAGCATCGACGATGCACGCTCGGTTTTTAATGTGGCAATTGACCGCACGGAGTACTTATCGACAAGGCGAACTGGACACCGTCGGCGCCACCTCCCCGCACGTCAATGTCGGCACCATTAGAAACTATGTACTGACCAAACCGCCGGTTGTAGAGCAACGACTGATCAGTGAATTCCTTGACATCGAGACGAAAAAGCTCGACCGACTCTACGGCGAGGCACAGCGGACTATTTCGCTTCTAAAAGAACGCCGCGCCGCCCTCATCGCCGCCGCCGTCACCGGGCAGATCGACGTGCGTGGCTGGCAGGCGGCCTGAGAAAAAAGTGTGTGAGCACCGTCGTTCTGGCAAAAAAATCGTGACACTGGCGGTTTTTCAAGCGCTCGGGGTGGAACTGGCATGAGCGACGTGGGCTACGCCTGGATCCAGGATCGGCTGGGGACGCCGAACTTCCTGGGTGCGCGGCGCGCGCGCCTGAGCTCAGGGGTCACGCGCATCGAACGCAGCGCGGACGGTGGACTGGCGGTGCCCGACAAGCTGGCGCCTGAGCCCACCGTCCTTCAACACGCGCTGTTCGCCCTCAAGCACGAGGGCGTGCACCTGGGCCTGCTCCTCAGCGCCCTGCGCAACACGCCGCCCCAGGACCTGACGGCGCTGGTGCTGGCCGCCCCGAACGGCGTGTACGGCCGCAAGCTGGGCCACCTGTGGGAGCGTTGGCACCGACAGCAGCTGCCCGGGCTGGATGACTTCCGCGTGGCGTCTGCCTATGCGCCCTTGTTCGACCCGGCGACCTACTTCGTGGGTCAGGCGCGGCGTGATGCGCGCTGGCGCATCGAGTGCAACGGCCTGGGCGAGCTGGACTTCTGCCCCGTGGTGCGCAAGACGCCCGCCATCCAGGCCCTGGTGGACAAGGACATCCTGGCGCAAGCCAAGGCGTTTGCCGATTCGGTGGGCGCCGCCATGCTGGAGCGCGCCCTGGCCTGGGCCTACCTGAGCGAGACCGAAGGCTCCTTCGCCATCGAGGGTGAAACCCCCAGCCAAGACAAGACCGCCCTGTTCGCCGCCGTGCTGCGACGCGCCCATGAGCAGCGACCGGTCACGGAAGAGATGCTGGTGGAGTTGCAGAACGCCGCCATCTCCAACCCATACGACAAGGCGGTGCAGTTCCGCACCGAACAGAACCGGCTGCAGAAGGACGTTCCGGGTGCCGCCGGCGTGACCTACGTCCCCCCGGCCCCTGAACTGGCAGTGGCGCTGATGCATGGCCTGATGCGCCTGGCCAATGAGCGCCCCGCCACGCTGGACGCCCTGGTGCACGCCGCCGTGGTGTCGTTCGCCTTCGTGTTCATCCACCCGTTCATGGACGGCAACGGACGACTGTCGCGCTTCCTGATCCACCACTGCCTGGGGCAGACGGGCCTGTTGCCGCCTCAATTCCTGCTGCCCGTCTCGGTGGCGATGAAGAAACACGAGGCCGCCTACCTGAGCGCGCTGACGGCCTTCAGCAAGCCGGCACGCCAGTTGTGCCAAGTGACCTGGGCTGGCGACGAGCACTATGCCTACGACTGGGCCGACGGTGCCGACATCTGGTTCCGGACCATGGACCTGACCGATGCGGTGGCCTTCACGCTCGACATGGCCGAGGCATCGCTGGACACCCACATGCGCCAGGAGGTGGAGTTTCTGGCCTTGTTCGATCAGGTCAAGCGCCACATCGACGCCCGCCACGACTTGCGCGGCAGTGATCTGGCCACCCTCATCGTGACGATCCACCAGAACGGCGGCACGCTGTCCAACAACCGCCGCAAGCGCTATGCAGACCGGGTCCAGGCGCATGTGCTCGATGCCATCGAGCAGGCCGTCCGCCGCGCCATGCAAGGACAGGCCTTGGACTCGGACGTCGACCCGGGCGAGTGACCCACCAAGACAGGGAGAAAGGCCGCCATGAGCCTGCACCAGGAAATCCACTTCGAGACCGACATCTGCGCCCACCTCGCCGCGCACGGCTGGCTCTACGAGGACGGCGCCGCCAGCGGCTTCGACACCGCACGTGGCCTCTACATGCCCGACCTGCTGGCCTGGATCGAGGCCACGCAAGCGGAGGCTTGGCACAAGCTGCAGAAGAGCCACGGCACTGCGGCGCCCACCGTGCTGGCCGATCGTCTGCGCAAGGTGCTCAACGAGCGCGGCACGCTGGAGGTGCTGCGCCGTGGCCTGGAACTGTTGGGCCTGAAGGAGCCGCTGGCGCTGGCGCAGTTCAAGCCCGCGCTGGGCCTGAACCCGGCCACGCAGGCGCGCTATGCCGCCAACCGGCTGCGCGTGCTGCGGCAGGTGCACCACTCGCCCCATCAGCCCAAGGATGCGCTCGACCTGGTGCTGTGCCTCAACGGTCTGCCGGTGGCAACGGTGGAACTCAAGAGCAACTTCACGCAGAGCGTGCACGATGCGGTCGACCAGTACCGCTACGACCGCTTGCCCCACCCGAAGACCGCCAAGGGCGGCATGCCGGAACCCGTGCTGGCTTTCCCCGGCGGCGCGCTGGTGCACTTCGCCGTCAGCCAGAGCGAGGTGATGATGGCCACGCGGCTGTCGGGATCGGCCACGCGATTCCTGCCCTTCAACCGGGGCAACGAAGGCGCGGCAGGCAATGCGCCCAATCCGGAGGGCTACGCCACCGCCTACCTGTGGGAAGAGGTGTGGGCGCGCGACAGCTGGCTGGAGATCCTGCACCGATACCTGGTCGGCAAGCGCGACGACAAGAAGCAGCTGCAGGCGGTGATCTTCCCGCGCTACCACCAGCTCGACGCGACGCGTCGGCTGGTGGCCGACGTGCTAGCCAACGCGAATCGGGGAGAAGGTGGCCAGCGCTACCTGATCCAACACTCGGCCGGCTCCGGCAAGACCAACTCGATCGCCTGGACCGCCCACTTCCTGGCCGACCTGCACGATGCGCAGCACCAGAAGGTGTTCGACAGTGTGCTGGTCGTGAGCGACCGCAACGTGCTGGATGCGCAGCTTCAAGAGGCGCTGTTCGACTTCGCGCGCACCACCGGCGTGGTGGCCAGCATCACCAACGAAGCGGGCAGCAAGAGTGCCCAGCTTTCGCAGGCGCTGAAGGATGGCAAGAAGATCATCGTCTGCACCATCCAGACCTTTCCCTTCGCCTTGCAGGCGGTGCAGGAACTGGCCGCCACCGAGGGCAAGCGCTTCGTCGTCATCGCCGACGAGGCGCACAGCTCGCAGACCGGTGAAGCGGCGGCCAAGCTCAAGCAACTGCTGTCGGCCGAAGAATGGGCCGCTGTCTCCAAGGATCTGCAGGACGGCGGCGAGTTGGACACCGAGGCCCTGCTGGCTGCGCAGATGGCCGCGAAGTCCAGCGAGCAAGGGCTGACCTACATCGCCTTCACGGCCACGCCCAAGGCCAAGACGCTGGAGCTGTTCGGACGGCCGGGCACGGATGGGCTGCCTCAACCCTTCCACGTCTACTCGATGCGGCAGGCCATCGAGGAGGGCTTCATCCTCGACGTGCTGAAGAACTACACCAGCTACAAGCTGGCCTTCAAGCTCGCGCACAACGGGCAGGAGGTCGATGACGCCCAGGTCGAGCGCAGCGCCGCGATGAAGGGGATCATGCAGTGGGTTCGACTGCACCCCTACAACATCGCGCAGAAGGTGCAGGTCGTCGTCGAGCACTACCGCGAGAACGTGCAGCCCCTGCTGGAGGGTCGCGCCAAGGCCATGGTGGTGGTGGCCAGCCGCAAGGAGGCGGTGCGCTGGCAGAAGGCGGTGCGGGCCTACATCGCGCAGCGTGGCTATGAACTGGGCGTGTTGACCGCCTTCTCCGGCGAAGTGGATGACGCGGAGAGCTACCCGGCACCGGTCAGCGAAGCCAGCGCGGACGTGAACCCCAAGCTCAAGGGCCGCGACATCCGCGAGGCATTCGCGCAGTCCGAGAACCACCTGCTGCTGGTGGCCAACAAGTTCCAGACCGGCTTCGACCAGCCGCTGCTGTGTGGCATGTACGTCGACAAGATGCTGGGTGGCATCCAGGCGGTGCAGACCCTGTCGCGCCTGAACCGCGCGCACCCCGGCAAGGACACGACCTACATCCTCGACTTCGTCAACGACCCGGCCCAGGTGCTGGCGGCCTTCCAGACCTACTACCAGACCGCCGAACTGGAAGCCACGACCGATCCGCACCTGGTCTACGACCTGCGGGCCAAGCTGGATGCGGCCGGCCACTACGACGAGTTCGAGGTGGACCGGGTTGCCAAGGTCGACCTCGATCCGAACGGCACGCAGAAACAGCTCGACGCGGCAATAGCCCCCGTGGCCGACCGCCTGCTCAAGCGCTACAAGGCCGCACAGGCCGAGAAGCTGCACGCCGAGGGCATCGGTGACGACCCGGCTGCGAAGGCCGCCAAGGACGTGCTGGACGCGCTGTTGCTCTTCAAGGGCGACATGGGCGCCTACGTGCGCCTGTACGCCTTCCTGAGCCAGATCTTCGACTACGGCAACACGGCCATCGAGAAGCGTTTCCTGTTCTTCAAGCGGCTGATCCCCCTGCTCGATTTCGGCCGTGAGCGCGACACGGTCGACCTGAGCAAAGTGGTGCTGACCCACCACAACCTGAAGAACCGAGGCAACCAGCCCTTGGGCTTGACGCCGAACGGCACCTACCCACTCACACCCATGGACGGGGCGGGCACGGGTGGCGTGCAGGAGAAGCAGAAGGACTACCTGGTCGAGATCATTGAGAAGGTGAACGGCTTGTTCGAAGGCGAGCTGTCCGACACGGACCAGCTCGTCTACGTGAACGGCGCGCTGAAAGGCAAGCTGCTGGAAAACGAGTTGTTGGTGCAGCAGGCCGCCAGCAACAGCAAGGAGCAGTTCGCCAACTCGCCTGACCTGAAGCAGGCCCTGCTCGACGCCATCATGGACGCCTTCGATGCCCACCAGAAGATGAGCACGCAGGCGCTGGGATCCGAACGCGTGCAGGACGGCCTGCGCGACATCTTGCTGGGGCCCGCGCAGCTCTACGAAGGCCTGCGCGCGAAGCACTCAGGCGCTGAGCCCAGGGCGTGAATGCGGAGGTCTCTGACCACACTGTCCGAATGGCGCCAACTGGTGCAGCAAGTGACCTGCACCACATCGAGCGCATCGATCAACACGAGGCCAGGTCGACGATGCCGTCCTCCTCCCACCGATCAAGCAGCAAGGACGCCAGACCCGCCGGCTCACCGACGCTCCGTCGGCGGCCTTGGAAACGAGCGTTCAGTCAAGCTCAAACGCTTTTCCCTGGTCGTCAGGACACTTGGGGGTTCTCGATACGCGCGCCCTCCGCCGGCCCGACCAGCCCCAACCCCACCACCGCCGCCCTCACCGCCGGCCCCACCGCCGTCCCCGCCAGCGGCCCGACCGCGTCCACCAGCGAACGTCCGTCGATGGCATGGGGCACGCGCCAGAGGTAGCTCATGCGTGCGAGTTCGCGCATGACCGGGCGGAACAGGCCGATCAGGCGGATGACGCCCCACGGCAGGCCGGCGATGCGCCAGCCGCTGGCGGGCCGATGGCCCAGGTCGGCGGCGGCTTGTTGCAGGTGGGCGAGCAGTTCATGGCCGGTCAGCGTGTGGCCTTCGAACATCAAGGTCTCGAAGACCGGCGCCGCGCCGTGCCGGCAGCGTTCGGCGACGGCCACGAAGGCACGCGCCAGGTCGGGCAGGTAGGCCCAGGCATGCGGCAGGTCCAGCGGGCCGGGGTAGACCAGCTTGCCGCGGGCGATGTCCTTGGCCATGGCCTGGTCCAGCCAGCTGCCCACGCCATGGCCGTAAAAGTCGCCGGCCCGGATCACGGTGGCCTTCATGCGGCCACGGCTGGTGCGTTCGCGCAGCTCGGCCTCCATCGCGCAGCGTTGGCGGCCCTTGGGGGTGCCGCCGGGCTGCGGGGTGTCGACATCCAGGCGTGCCGGCATGTCAGGGCCGAAGTTGTAGACGTTGCCCGGCAGCAGCAGCGTCGCGCCGAGCGCCTCGGCCACGTCCATGCCCTGTCGGGCGAGTGGCAGCAGCTCCTGGTCCCAGCGGTCGTAGGGCGGGTTGACGGCGTAGACCACCACCTGCGCGCCAACAGCCTGCGCGGCCAGCGCCGCCGTGTCGTGCAGCGGCGTGGACACCTGATCGACGCCTTCTGGCAAGGACGTGGCCTTGCGCTGCTGGGCCAGCACCCGCCAGCCAGCGGCGGCAAAGGCGATGACGGCGGCGCTGCCCAGGCGGCCGGCGGCGCCGAGGATGAGGACGGTGGGTGCGGTCATGGGCGGCTCCTGTGCGGTTCGGGTGTCCCGGCGAGAGACCGGGGATGACGTCAGTCTCGACCCCGCTGACCCATCCGGCAATTGCCGAGGTCGGCAAGTCAGCCATACATTCCTGCATGACTTCGACGACCTCTACCCCTTCCGGCGACTTCGACTGGGCGCTCGTGAAGAGCTTCGTGGCCGTGTTGGACGCCGGCAGCCTGATGGGTGCGGCCCGACGCCTGCAGGCGCAGCAGCCGACCTTGTCGCGCCACCTGGCCCAGCTGGAGGCGCAACTGGGCGTGCCGTTGTTCGAGCGCACGGGCCGCGGCGTCGTACCGACCGCCGCCGGGCTGGCGATCGCCGATGCCGCGCGACAGATGCAGGACGGCGCCGACACGCTCGGCCGCACGCTGCAGCGCAGCCGCGAGGCCACGTCCGGCACGGTGCGCATCACCACCAGCGACGTGGCGGCCACCTGGCTGCTGCCGCCGGTGCTGGCGGCGCTGCGACAGGCCGAGCCGGGCATCCAGGTCGAACTGGTCGCCAGCAACACGCTGACCAATCTGCTGCGCCGCGAGGCCGACATCGCGGTGCGCATGTTGCGCCCGACCCAGGGTTCGCTGATCGCACGCAAGCTCGGCGAGGTCGGCATCTGCGCCGCTGCCCACGCGAGCTACCTGCAGCGCGCCGGCACGCCGCGCCGGCCTGAGGACCTGGCCGAGCACACCCTGATCGGCTATGACAGCGACACGACCATCGAGCAGGGTTTCGCCAGACTGGGCCTGCCACTGCCTCGCAGCCGGTTCGCGCTGCGCACCGACAACCAGATCGTCTACAGCCAACTGGTGGCGGCCGGCGCCGGCATCGGCTTCATCGCCGCCTACACCCTGCCGAACCTGGGCGGCGTCCAGCCGCTGCTGCCGATGCTGAAGATCCCGCCGCTCCCTTGCTGGCTGGCGGTGCACCGAGAGATCCGCGGCAACCCGGTCGTGCGGCGGGTCTACGACTTCCTGGCGCAGCGGCTGCCGCCCGCGTTGACGGGTTGACGGGTTGACGGAGGCTCCGGGATAGCCTCGTCCCCAGCCGCCCTCCCCCCTCCTACGATGCCGCCATGCCCCGCCTTGCCGTTCTGCTCCTGGCCGCTCTGACCCCGCTGGCCAATGCCCAGCCTGCCAGCTTCACGGTCCCCAGCTGCGTCTCCGGCTCGCCCGGCCTGACGCTGCCGGTCACGACCGAGCAGGCCATGCTCGACCCCGGGGACCGGCAGCGTTTCCAGCAGGCGGCCGAGGCGCGTTACCCGCTCTACCAGCGGGGCGGCCATGTGCCGGCCGAGGTGCTGCTGCTGCGGCGAGGGGGCCGCTGGGTCTATGTGACGCTGTGGCGGCAAGGGCACCGGGGCACCTGTTTCGCGGCCCTGTTTGCTGCCGAGCGCTTCGATGTCACGCCCGCCTGGCTGGAGAAGTACCGGCCGGCGGCGATGGGGCGGGACGACTGATCGGGGCGCCACATCCGAGCGTCCGATCCGCGCGTCCGATCCGCGCGTCCGACCCCCATGTCCTCGCGCCGATCAAGACTTCGTGCACACCCGGATGCGGGGGATGGCATCCCGCCGACGTGCCGGCCCGGCATCATGGCGCGATGACCCTCGACCCCCGCGCCCCGCCCACGCGCGCCTACGCCGGTGGCCCGACGCTGCCCGGTGAGCCGGTGCAGATCTGGATCCGATCCAACCACCCGAGCGACCGCAGCGGCGACGTCGTCGTGACCGTGCGTCCCGGTGAATCACACGCCGGTCTGAGCTACGAGCAGGTGGCCGAATCGCTGCAGGCGCACGGCTGGGTCGACCTGCCGCGCGAGGCACCGGCAACGCCGCCGGCGCCGGCCCTGGCGGCGGTGCGCGCGGCCTATGTCGCCCGCTTCCCGGGCGTGAAGGTGCCACGGCCTTTCGCCGTCACCGACGAGGAACTCGCCGCCGCACTGGCGGCCGCCATCGCCGCCGGCACGCCGGTGGCCGAAGACCATGATTGGTGGGCGTGGGTGCCGACCGATCCGGGCCGCACCGCTCAGGCCTGATCTGCCCCGACCGGCCCCGACCGGCGCTGACTCGCCCTGACCCCGCCTGAGCGCCCGCGCCCCGCCTCGGTGTAGACCCGGGGCTGCGCGCACCCCGCTTCCTGCGCATGCTGGCATCGACGCGGACCCTTCGGTCCCGAGGGATGCCATGAACACGGACCACGAACTGGCCGACTGGCGCGCGCTGGCGCTGCGCCTGGAACACGAGGTTGCCCAGGTGGTGATCGGCCAGGCGCCGACGCTGCGGCTGATCAATGTGGCGATCTTTGCGCGCGGCCATGTGCTGCTCGAAGGCGACGTGGGCGTGGGCAAGACCACCGTGCTGCGTGCCTTTGCGCGCGGCATCGGCGGCGACTTCGAGCGGGTCGAGGGCACCGTCGACCTGATGCCCGGCGACTTGATCTATCACACCCATGTCGATGCCGACGGCAAGCCACGCATCGACCCCGGCCCGCTGCTGCGCCACGGCGAGCGGCTGACGACCTTCTTCTTCAACGAGATCAACCGGGCCCGGCCGCAGGTGCAGTCGCTGCTGCTGCGGGCGATGGCCGAACGCACCGTGTCGGCCTTCGGGCGCGAACACCGCTTCCCGCACATGACGGTGTTCGCCGACCGCAACCGGATCGAGAAGGAAGAGACCTTCGAGCTGGCCTCGGCCGCCCGTGATCGCTTCATGTTCGAGCTGGGCATGAGCAAGCCGGTCGACCGCGAGGTGCGCCGCGCGCTGGTCTTCGACACCGCCTTCCACGACGCCGACCGGCTGATCGAGCGGGTCACGCCCGGCCTGCTGCCCTGGGAGCGGCTCAACGAGATCGGCGCGCGGATCCAGCACGGCGTGCGCAGCAGCCAGACCCTGGAGCGCTACGTGCTGGACCTGTGGGAGGCCAGCGAGGACCCGCAGCGTTTTGGCGTGCGCCTGAGTGGCATCGACATGGACCGCCTGGTGCTGGCCGGCGCCAGCCCGCGCGGCATGAGCGCCCTGCTGCGCGCCGCCCGCGTGGTCGCCTGGCTGGACGGCCGCAGCCACCTGCGGCCCGATGACGTGCAGGCGGTGCTGCCGACGGTGCTGGGGCACCGGATCTTCTTCACGCCGGTCCATGAGCTGCGCCGCGCCGAACTGGCGCCGGCCCTGGTGCGGGCCATCATGGATCAGGTGGCCGCACCTTGAGGACGGACGCGATGACGTCGCCCGCCGCCGAGTTCCACTACCGCCTGCCCGGCAGCGTCGGTGGCCTGCGACCCGGCGCCCATGCCGGTCGCAGCCTGGGCACCGGCTTGGCCTTCGCGGCGCATCGCCGCCTGTTCGACCACCCGGACCCGCGCCGGCTCGATCTGCGGGCCAGCCTGCGCGACCCCGGCGGCGAGTGGCTGGTACGCATCCAGCGCCAGCGTGCGGCGGTGGTCGTGCAGGCGGTGGTGGACGTGTCGGCGTCGATGCGCTTCGGCTCGGCGCGGCCCAAGCTGCACGTCGTCGCCGACCTCATCGAGGCCCTTGGTCACAGCGCCTTCCGCAGTGGTGATGCGCTCGGCCTGCTGGCCTGCGACGACGCGCCGCGCGACGACCTGCAGGTGAGCCCGCGCCACAGCCGGGGCGCCGGCCTGGCCATGGCCGATGCGCTGCGGCGCGTCGCCGCCGAGCCGGCCGCGGCAGATGCCCACGCCAGCGAGCGCGGCGCCCGGGCGCTGGCCACGCAACTCGGCCGGCTGGCCGGGCGCGAGGGGCTGGTCTTCGTGGTGTCGGATTTCCACGGCCCGCTCGATCACCTGGGCCCGGCGCTGGCACGTCTGGCACCCGCCTGCGTGGTGCCGCTGGTGGTCTGGGACCCGGCCGAGGTCGAGCCGCCCGAGGCCCGCGCGCTGCTGGCCGTCAGCGATGCCGAGACCGGCGAGCGCCGCACGCTGTGGCTGCGCGATCGCCTGCGCCAGCAGTGGCGCGACGCCGTGGCCGAACGCCGCGCGACGCTGAAGGCGCTGTTCGCCGCCCACGGCCTGGCGCCCTTCCACCTGCAAGGCTTTTTTGACCCCGAGGCACTGACGCGGCACTTCCTGGAGGCGGTCGCATGAGGGCCCGCGCCGCGCGACGCGCCGCTGCGGCCGGGCTGGTCATGACCATGGCCCTGGCCCTGGCCCCGACCACCTTCACGGCCGCTGCCGAGCCGCGGATCGAACAACCGCGCAGCTTCGGCCACGTCATCGGCGACGTGCTGAGCCAGCGCGTGCTGCTGGAGGTCGACGGCCGCGAGCTGACGCCCACCGCGCTGCCCGCCGCCGACCGGGTCGGGCTGTGGCTGGAACGGCGCACGCCGCGGCTCGAACGCGATGCACAGGGCCGGCGCTGGCTGGTGATCGAGCACCAGGTCATCAATGCCCCGACGGCCTTGACCGAGACCCGCCTGCCGGCCCTGCAGCTGACGACGGTGGGCGGCGCGGTGCTGGCGCTGCCGGCCTGGCCGATCCGGATCGGGCCGATCACGCCGGCCGAGTCGGGCGGTGCCGACGAGGCCGCCGCGCTGCGACCGGACCGGCTCATGTCGGCCGGCGACGCTGCGCCGCTGGAACACCAGCAGCGCCTGTCGATCGCCCTGCTGGCCGGCGTGCTGCTGGCCTGGGCCGGCTGGTGGGCGGGCCGCAACGCGATCGAGGCCCGCCGCCTGCCCTTCGCCTCGGCCTGGCGACAGATGCGCCGGCTCGATGAGGCCGATCCGCAGGCCTGGCGCGCACTGCACCACGCGATCAACGCCAGTGCCGGGCAGGTCGTGCAAGGCTCGACGCTGGCCACGCTGCTGGCCGACCGGCCGGCGCTGCGGCCCTTGTTGCCCTTGCAAGGTGATCTGGACGCGTTTTTCCAGGCCTCTGACGCGCGTTTCTTCGCCGATGTCGACGGCGACGCCTCGACGGCGCCGGCCTTCCCGCTGAAACGGCTGGCCCGCGCCCTGCGCACGGCCGAACGGCGCGGGGCGCGATGAACGTGGACCTCGCCGTGGACCTGGTCACGGGCATCGACCTGGCGCAGCCGCTCTGGCTGCTGCTCTTGCCGCTGGCGGTCCTGCCCCTGCTGCGTCGGCGCCGCGACACCCTGACCCTCGCCACCATCGCCTGGCTGCCACACGACCGCGTCGGCCGGTTCGCCGGGCTGCTGTGGCGGGCCTTTGCGGTGCTGGCGATCGCCGGCATCGTCGTCGGCCTGGCCGGACCGGGCCGCAGCGGCGCGCAGCAGCTGCGCACCGGGCGCGGCGCGGAGATCCTGATCCTGATGGACCGCAGTTCCAGCATGGACGCCAACACGCTGCAGAAGGACGTCAAGTCCGGCGGCCAATTCAACGCCAGCCGGCCGACCAAGATCGCGGTGGTGCGCGAGCTGCTGAGCGAGTTCGTCGCCAAGCGGCCTGATGACCGCTTCGCGCTGATGACCTTCAGCACCCAGGCCATGCTGGTCGCCCCCTTCAGCGATTCCCACGCCACGGTGCAGGCCGGCCTGCAGGCCACCGCGATCGGCCGCGGCCTGCCCGACACGCTGATGGGCCGGGCGCTGCAGGCGGCGATCGGGCAGTTTGCCGACCGGCCGTATTCGGGCAGCCGCATCGTCCTGATCGTCTCTGACGGCGGTGCCCGGCTGGACGAGGGCCAGCGCCAGCGCATCGCCGCCGGCCTGGCGCGCCACCGCATCGGCCTGTACTGGGTCTACATCCGCAGCAGCCCCAACTCGCCCGACCTGAGCCGCGACGTCGCCGGCACGCTCGATTCGGACGAGGAACAGGCCCTGCACGACTTCTTCCGCAGCCTGGCCACGCCCTACCGGCTCTACCAGACCGACGACGCCGAGGCGATGGCGCAGGCCATGGCCGAGATCGACCGGCAACAGAACCTGCCGCTGTCGACGCTCGAACGCCTGCCCCGCCGTGACCTCAGCCCGGCCTGCTACCTGGCCGCCCTGCTCGCCTGTCTGGGCCTGCTGGCCTGCCGCGCGCTGCAGCTCGAACGCTGGCCGGACCCGGGCCGAAGCGGAGTCCCCCGATGAAACGCCGCACCCTGCACCTGCTGTTCGCGCTCGCCGCGCTGGTGGCCACCTTGTTGCTGGTCGTGCAGACGTGGCGGCTGCGCCAGCACCAGGCGCTGGACGCGGCGATCAGCCGCGCGGCGCAGTCCTCCAAGGACGCAGCCGCCCTCGACTCCACGCTGCGCGATGCCCCGCGCGAGGTCCGCCTGGCCCGCGCCACCGCGCTGGCCCGGGCCGGCGAACACGAGGCCGCGACGCGGCTCTACAGCGGCCTGATCGAACCCGGTCAGGTCGATGCGGTCGGGCGCGCCGCGCTGTTCGACCTGGGCAATCTCCACCTGCGGCAAGCCCTCGCGTCCGCCACCCCGGCCAACGCGACCGAGCCAGCCACCAGCCCGCTGGTCGAGCTGGCCAAGCAGCGCTACCGCGACCTGCTGCGGCTGGCGCCGGACGACTGGGATGCGCGCCACAACCTCGAACGTGCGCTGCGGCTCTCGCCCGAGCAGGAGGAAGCCGTCGCCGAGCCCGACAACGAGCCGGTCGAACGCCGCAACGTGCAACTGCGCGGCATGAAGGCGGGCGACCTGCCATGAGCCGGCTGGCTGACCTGGCGACGATGCTGCGCCCGCAACGGGCCTTCGTCGCCGCGACCTTGCTGCTCGCCGCTGCGGTCTGGCTGCCACCGCTGACGCTGCAGCGGCCGACCTGGCGCTACCTCGTCACCTTCGACGTCACCCAGAGCATGGACGTGCCCGACCAGTTGCTGGACGGTGTGCCGGTCTCGCGCCTGGCGATGTCGCGCGCGGCGGCCCGACTGGCGTTGGCGCGCCTGCCCTGCGGCTCACAACTGGGTTGGTCGGTCTTTGCCGACTACCGGGTGATGCTGCTGATGGCGCCGGTGGAGGTCTGCGCCAACCACGAGGGCCTGCTGGCCGCGCTGGAGGCGATCGACGGCCGCATGCGCTGGGCCAACGCCAGCAAGGTCGGCAAGGGCGCCAGCTGGGTGGTGCGCACGGCCCGCGCGATCGACCCGCAGACCCGCGCCGTCTTCCTGACCGACGGCCACGAGTCACCGCCGCTGCGCAGCGCCAGCGAGACGCCGCCGGTGCAGGACCTGACGCCCGGCGAGATCGGCGGCTGGCTGATCGGCGTTGGCGGCGACCTGCCGCAACGCATCCCGCGCCACGACGACGACGGCCGCGACCTCGGCTTCTGGGCCGCCGAGGACGTCGTCCAGCGCTTCGGCCCGGACACGCCGGGCACGGCGCATGAACACCTCTCGGAACTGCGCGAGCCCCACCTGCGCGCGCTCGGCGATCTGCTGGGCTTGGGCTACCGCCGGCTGTCCCACCCATCCGACCTGGCCGACGCCATGCTCGATCCGGCCCTGGTCACCCGCGCCCCGGTCCCGACCGACCTGCGCTGGCTGCCGGCGCTGCTGGGGCTGGCGGTGCTGGTGGGGCGCTTCGTGCCGGAGGGATGGCGGCGCCGCACCCGGGCCTGACACCGCGCGGTCGAGCAGGCCTGCCTACACTCGCCGGCCCGTCGCACGAACCGGCCGCGTCGCCGCCAGACCTCCATGCAAGCCCTGCTCGACACCCTCGCCACGATGGCCCTGCCCACCGATGCCACGCGGGTGTTCCACGGCCGGGGTGGCCGGCACCCGGGTTGTGAACACTGGACCCTGGACGCCTACCCGCCGGTCTTGGTGCTGACCAGCTTCCAGCCGGTCGACGAGACCGAGCTTGCCGTCATCGGCGAGGCGCTGGCGCGGCGCTGGGTCCAGATCGCGCCGGACGGTGCCGGGCTGAACTGGGTCTTCCAGCAGCGCCAGCCGGGCGGCCGCGTCGAGACCCGGCTGATGGCTGGCGCGGTGCCCGAGCCGCATGTCGTGCACGAGGACGGCGCGGCCTATCAGGTGCATGTGCTCAAGGGCCAGAACCACGGCCTCTTCCTGGACATGGCCGGCGGCCGGCGCTGGGTCCGCGCGCATGTCGCGCAGTGGCCGGGCATGAAGGTGCTGAACCTGTTCGCCTACACCTGCGCCTTCTCGGTCGTGGCGATGCAGGCTGGCGCGCGGGCGGTCGTCAACCTGGACATGGCCGACGGCGCACTGGCGATCGGGCGGCGCAACCACGCGCTCAACGGCCTGCCGGCCAGCGCGGCGGCCGGGGTCAGCTTCCTGGCCCATGACCTGTTCAGTTCCTGGGGCAAGGTCGGCCGGGCCGGGCCCTATGACCTGGTGATCGTCGACCCGCCGAGCTTCCAGAAGGGCAGCTTCGTCGCCACCAAGGACTACGCCCGCCTGATGCGCCGCCTGCCGGATCTGCTGGCGCCCGAGGGCCATGTGCTGCTGTGCCTGAACGCGCCTGAGCTGGGCCTGGCCTTCCTGCGTGACGCGATGGCCGAGCTGGCGCCGACGCTGCGTTTCGTCGAACGGGTGGCGAACCCCGACACCTTCGAGGACGTGTCGACGGAACGCGCGCTCAAGGTGCTGGTCTATGCAGCACCGTAGTTCAGCCCCCTGCCCCGTCCACCCCACCCGGAGCCCCCGATGAACCGATCGATCGCCCAGCGCCTGCGCGATGCCGCCGAGGCCTTGTCCACCGAACGTGTGAGCGTGGCCACGCTGGCCGATGCCCATGGTCCGGCGCTGCACGGCAGTCTGCTGCTGCTGATGGCGGTGCCCAGCCTGCTGCCGGTGCCCGGTGCCGGCACCGTCATGGGCCTGGGCATCGCCGCGCTGGCGCTGGCCATGCTGCAGGGCCGCGACGATGCGCCGCTGCCGCGCCGGGTCGCCGAGCTGGAGATGTCGCGCCGCTGGGCCTGCCGCGTGCTGGGCCTGATGGCCACGCTCTACGGCTGGGCCGAATGCTGTTCGCGGGAGCGCCTCGGCCACCTCGCCCCGGCCCGGCCCGCCGCCTGGCTGGCGCTCGTGCTGGGCGTGATGGCCGTGATCCTGGTGCTGCCCATCCCCTTCGGCAACATCCTGCCGGCGATCGCGGTGGCGATCATTGGCCTGGGACTGGTCTTCCGCGACGGCCTGGTCGTCATCGCCGGCACGGTGATGGCGGCGCTGACGCTGGTGCTCACCTCGGCCGCGCTGGTCGCCCTTGCCCTGCAGCTGCAGGGCTGGGCCGGCGAGTGGCTGGCCTGAAGCGCCTTTCCTGTTCTTGTTCCTGTTCTTGTTCCTGTTCTAGTTCCTGTTCCTGTTCTAGTTCCTGTTCCTGTTCTTGTTGCTTGCCAACCCCGACCACTCACCATGACCTTGCACGAGCACCCCATCACCCGCCGCTGGCCGGCGCAGCACCCGCAGCGGCTGCAGCTGTATTCGCTGCCCACGCCCAATGGCGTCAAGGTGTCGATCGCGCTGGAGGAAACCGGCCTGGACTACGAGCCCCACCTGGTCCGCTTCGACACCAACGACCAGCTGACGCCGGAGTTCCTGGCGCTCAACCCGAACAACAAGATCCCCGCGATCCTCGACCCGAACGGTCCGGGCGGCCATCCGCTGGCGCTGTTCGAGTCCGGCGCCATCCTGGTCTACCTGGCCGACAAGACCGGCCAGCTGATGCCCGCCGATCCGGCCCGGCGCTACGAGACGCTGCAGTGGCTGATGTTCCAGATGGGCGGCATCGGGCCGATGTTTGGTCAGCTCGGCTTCTTCCACAAGTTCGCCGGCAAGGACATCGAGGACAAGCGCCCGCGTGAGCGCTACGTGGCCGAATCGCGCCGCCTGCTGGGCGTGTTGGACCAGCGCCTGCGCGGCCGCGACTGGGTCATGGGCGACGACTACACGGTGGCCGACATCGCCATCCTCCCGTGGGTCAACAACCTGGTCGGCTTCTACGGCGCGGGCGATCTGGTCGGCTGGCCGGACTTCCCCGATGTGCAGCGCGTGCTGGCCGCCTTCCTGGCCCGCCCGGCGGTGCAGCGCGGGCTGAACATCCCGGCCCGACCCGCCGCCTGAAGGCGGCAGCCCGGCAACAAGATGAATTATGTTGCCTGATTGATGGTCTGATGCATTAAAGTTCCGGTCGTCCGGACGGCGCCCGCCCGCTGCGCGCCGTCCTTTCCTGTCCCTTCAAGGAACCGCGATGACCGAACTCCTGCCCAACTTCGTCCACGGCGCCTGGGTCGCCGGAACCGGCGACGGCACGCCGCTGACCGATCCCGTCACCGGTGCAGAGCTGGTGCGGGTCTCCAGCGCCGGGCTGGACCTGCCGCGCGCCTTTGCCTTCGCGCGCGAACAGGGCGGCGCGGCGCTGCGGGCGCTGAGCTACGGCCAGCGGGCCGAGGCGCTGGCCGCGATCGCCAAGCGGCTGCAGGCCAACCGGGACGCCTACCACGCCATCGCGCTGGCCAATTCGGGCACGACGGCCAGCGACACCGCCATCGACGTCGACGGCGGCATCTACACGCTCGGCCAGTACGCCCGCTGGGGCGCCAAGCTCGGTGACGCCAAGGCGCTGCTGGACGGCGGTCCGGCCACGATGAGCAAGGACGGCGTCTTCCAGTCCCAGCACCTGCTGGTGCCCACACGGGGCGTGGCGCTGTTCATCAACGCCTTCAACTTCCCGAGCTGGGGCTTGTGGGAGAAGGCCGCGCCAGCCCTGCTGGCCGGCGTGCCGGTGATCGTCAAGCCCGCCACCGCGACGGCCTGGCTGACGCAGCGCATGGTGGCCGACGTGGTCGCCAGCGGCCTGTTGCCCGAGGGCGCGCTGTCGGTCATCTGCGGCAGCTCGGCGGGCTTGCTCGATCAGCTCCAGCCCTTCGACGTGCTGAGCTTCACCGGCTCGGCCCAGACCGCCGAGATGATCCGCTCGCACCCGGTGGTCGTCCAGAACGCCGTGCGTCTGAACATCGAGGCCGACAGCCTGAACGCCGCCCTGCTGATGCCCGCCGCCAGCGCCGAGGCACAGGCGCTGTTCGTGCGCGAGGTGGTGCGCGAGATGACGATCAAGTCCGGCCAGAAGTGCACCGCCATCCGCCGCGCGCTGGTGCCACAGGCCGTCTACGACCAGGTCGGCGCGGCCATCGCCGCCAAGCTGGCCGGCGTCACCGTGGGCAACCCGCGCGAGACCTCGGTGCGCATGGGCGCGCTGGTCAACCGCGAGCAGTTCGACAGCGTGCTGGCCGGGATCGAGCGACTGACGTCACAGGCGCAGGTGCGCGTGCTGTTTGACGGCCGCGCCCAGCCGCTGGTCGACGCCGATCCGGCCGTGGCAGCCTGCCTGGGACCGACGCTGCTGGCTTGTGACGACCCGGACGCGGCGAACCTCGTCCACCGCGTCGAGGTCTTCGGCCCGGTCGCCACGCTGATGCCCTACCGCGACCTGGCCCACGCACTGGCCTTGGTGGCCCGTGGCGAAGGCTCGCTGGTGTGTTCGCTGTATGGCGACACGGACGGTGAACATGCGGCCGCCCTGGCCGCCTGCGCGACCGAGCTGGCCGCCTGCCATGGCCGGGTGCATGTCATCAGCCCGTCGGTGGCGACGACGCAGACGGGCCACGGCAACGTCATGCCGCAATCCCTGCACGGCGGCCCCGGCCGGGCCGGCGGCGGGGAGGAACTGGGCGGCCTGCGCGCGCTGGGCTTCTACCACCGCCGCGCCGCGATCCAGGCCGATGCGGCCGTGGTGCAGGCGCTGGGGGCGGTGGCGCTGAGCGTCTGAGCGTCTAAGCGCCTGCGGACCTGCGCCGCCTCGGGCCCCGCTGCGGCCTTGCGCCGCGCGAGGCCCCGGGCTGCGGTCAACGGGCGGCCAGCTCCACCGCATCCGCCTGCTGTTCGAGGTTGCCTTCGCGGGCCACGGCCGCCAGCCAAGGCTTGGCGGCCTCACGACGGCCGACCTCGATGAGGGCGCGGGCGATGTCCAGCTTGAGGGCAGCCTGGTCACGCAGGCGGGGATCGCCGTCGGGGACCGTGCCGGGCACGCTGGCCGAGGTGATCTCGCCGTCGGCGCCCCGCACCAGCTGGGCGGCGGGCTCCAAGGTCTCGACCGCGCGCGCCAGGTCGGCGGCGGCGTTGGAGATGTCGAGCACCTTGGGGCGACGGCGGCGGGTCACGCCCTGTTCGTCGACGAAGGTCGACGGCAGCGCATCCTCGCCGCTGCGGCGCGGGCGGCGCATGCCCAGCCACAGGCCGGCCGCCAGGCCGACCAGCACGACGGCCATGCCATAGGGCAGCCAGCGGGTCAGCGGGTCGGTCGCGTCCGCCGGTGCGGGCGGGCTGGCGACCGCGCTGGCTGGGGCGCTGTCCGGCGCACTGGCTGGGGCACTGGCCGGGGCGACCGGCTCGGGCGCCGAGGCCGGCGGCGGCACCGGCGCGGGTGGTTCGACCGGTGCAGGTGCAGGGACAGGTGTCGGCGCGGGCGCGGGCGGCGCGACCGGCGCTGGGGGCGCAACCGGAGGGGTAGCGGGCGGGGCAACTGGCGCGGGTGCCGGGGCCGGTGCCGGTGCCGGCGCAACCGGCGGCGCCGCCGGCACACCCGCCGACACACCCGCCAGTGCGCCCAGCGCTGGCACGGGCTTGCCGTCGGCCAGCGCATTCAGGTGGATGTCGACCAGCGCGGCGGCCCGGGCGGCGGGCTCGGCGCGCATGGCCTCCAGCGGCGGCAGTTGCAGCGTGACGCCCTTGCGCAGGCGGTGCATGTTGCCGCCCTGGAAGGCATCCGGGTTGGCGCGCAAGATGGCCACCATGACCTGCGGCCGGCTCGGCACATTGCCGGGCACGACCGTGGCGGCGATGGCCCACAAGGTGTCGTTGCTGACCGTGATGCGGCTGCCGGCGGCCGAGGCCGGGTCGGCGACCGTCGCAGCGGCTGCGCTGGCCTGCGCCTGGGCGGGCAGAGGCGCGGCGAGCCAGCCGGCATAGGCGGCCAGCAGCAACGCGGCCAGGGGCCGGAGGGTCGGTGTCGTCATCGTGGGCTTCCGCGGGTTGGGCGTGGAGGGCCTGGGGGTCGTCTGCCGGGGCAGCACTCAGACCTTCAGCGTGTCCATCAGGTCGATCATGAACTCGGTGGCCTCGACGTCCTGGGCCATGAAGCCCTCCAGGCCGAGCGCCTGCAGCACCGCGCCGCCGTCCGAGCCGGGCGTGTCCATCATGGGCAGCAGCTCGCGCAGCGGCGCCAGCAGGTGGGCCGCACGCGGACCGGCCAGCAGCACGTGGCGGACGTCGCCGATGTCGCTGGTGACGAGCGGACGCAGCTGGCGCCGGATCACCGGGCTGAGGCTGTTGTAGGCACGGGCGAGGAAGAAGCCGGCATCGGCCTTGCCCTGCACCAGCTGCTTGGCCACCAGCACGTAGGAGCCCGTCATCTGGTGGACCGTGTTGGTCGCGTTCAGGTCGGCGCTGGCCAGCGTGGCCATGCCCAGCAGGTTGACGACCGGGTCGCTGGTGACGGCCAGGCGGCAGCCGCTGCGCAGGTCCTCGATCCGCTGCACCGGCGAGTCCGATGGCACGGCGACCAGGACCTCGTCGGGCAGGTTGCGTGGCGCGGCCAGCGCGACGTAGCCCTTCTGGCGCACCAGCATGGCCGCGTCATAGGGGTTGGCGTAGATCAGGTCGATGCGGTCGGCCTCGATCGCGGCACGCTGGGCCTCGAAGTTCTCGAACAGCTCCAGGTGGATGCGCTCGCCCAGCCGGCGTTGCAGCCAGGTGTTGAAGACATACCAGCCGGCGATGTGGTCGGGCGAGAAATCGGGACTGACGGAGAGTTGCAGGGTCATGTCGCGAGCTCCTCGGCGCGCATCCGGGCGTACTGCGCGGTGCAGGCATCGACCTGGGTGCGCGACGGCTTGCGGCGCACGGAGGTGTAGCCCACGACGACGCCGTCGCGGATGTTGGGAATCACGGTGGCCAGCACCCAGTAATGGGCACCGTCCTTGCGGAGGTTCTTCACGTGGCCTTGCCAGGTCTGGCCGCGCTGCACCGTGTCCCAGAGGTCCTGGTAGGCAGCCGCAGGCATATCCGGATGGCGCAGGATGCAGTGCGGCTGGCCGATCAGCTCCTCGCGGGTGTAGCCGGACATCTCGATGAACGCGGGGTTCGCGTGCGTGATGTGGCCGGCCGTGTCGGTGCGAGAGACGATCAGCTTGCCGTCCGGAAACGGCACCTCGCGGTCCACCGTCCAGACGCTGCGTTCGAGCCCGTCGTGGTAGCGCAGGTGGTGCTCGCGCCGTCCATCGGCGTCCGGCACGAGCCAGGCCTCTTGGAAATCGGTCATGGTCAGATCCTGTGGGCCGTCCTCAGATGACCTTGCTGATCGAGTCTGCCGCGCGCTTGACGTCCAGGAAGATCAGGCCAAGGCGGGCGTTGGGCTTGCACAGGGCGGTCAGCACGGCGTCGTTGCCGGCGTGGGTCATCAGCACATAGCCACGATGGCCCTTGACCAGCACCTGCTCCAGCTCGCCACGGGCCAGCTCGCGCGAGGTCCGGTCGCCCAGCGACAGCATGGCCGCGCTCATGGCGCCCACACGGTCCTCGTCCATGCCGGCGGGCAGCATGGAGGCCATCATCAGGCCGTCGGTGGACAGCACGGCCGAAGCCTCGATGTCGGCGGTCGAGCCGTTGAGTTCGCTCAGGATGGAGTTCAGCAGTTCTGCGCGCATGGCGATTTCCTCTTGGTGTGATGCAGGGTTGGGGTTCGGGGTGGGATCGGTCGGTCGCGGGTCGTTCAGGCCATTCAGGCCGTTCAGGCCGCGCCGCCGTAGCGCACGCCGAGGGTCCAGATCAGCGTGGTGTAGGCCTCCTGGTTGAAGCGCGGTTGCCCGCCCACCACCAGGATGAAGTAGTCGTCGCCGAAGTACAGCGGCCAGAAGCCGAGCTCGCTGTAGCCGCCAGCGTTCATGAAGCCCCAGCCGTCGCCGCGCAGGCGCATGTTTCCGTGCAGCAGCTGGGCATGGCGTTCCTGCACGGTGGCCAGGTCGGCGCCCAGGGCGGCAAGTTCCTCAGACTGTTCATGGGCGAAGCCGGCGGTGCCCAGGTAGAGGCCGCGCTTCTCGGCCAGGATGGCCTTGCCCTCGTCGGACAGCTGGGCCAGCACCGGCGGCAGCAGGGCCTCGATGCGCTCGGGCGGCACCTCGACCTGCACCGGCAGGCCCTGGATGAAGCCCGAGGACTGCATGCGGTAGACAAATTCGAGCGCGTCGTGTTCGCCCAGACCCGTCCATTGCGCGATCAGCGACGCGCTCAGGCGCGGCGTGGCCGGCTCGCGCAGCAGGCGCTGCAGGAAGCTGCGCGCCGGGTCGCGCTCAGGCCGGCTGGCGGCGTAGTAGGCGCCGGCCGGCGTCGGGTGCAGGTAGTACTCGCCGGTGAGGGTGTAGTGGTCCATGGGGCGGGTGGTCTCGCTGGGTTCGCGGCAGGCGCAGGGCTCGGGAGGGGCGGCGTGTGCGGTCTCAGATGACCGGATCGATCGACAGCAACATGGCCTGGATCAGCGAGGACACGTCCTCGCGACGGCGCGCGTCGACCTCGAAGATCGGCGCGTCGATGTCCAGCTCCTTCATCTGCCGGACGTAGTCGTCCAGCGTCGGCGACGAGCGGGTGTCCATCTGCGTGATGCCGATGACCAGGCGCGTGCTGGAGATGAACTCGTGGAAGGCCTTGACGTAGAACTTCATGTCCTCGAAGGGCGTCGGGCGGGTGTTGTCCAGCAACAGGACCAGGCCGATGCCGCCCTGCGTCAGGATCTCCCACATGAAGTCGAAGCGCTCCTGGCCGGGCGTGCCGTAGAGGTGGACCTTCTCGGTCGGGCCGAGCCGGATCATTCCGTAGTCCATCGCCACGGTCGTCGCCGGCTTGCGCCGCGTCGTCATGTCCGAGGCCTGCTCGTCGGTGCGGATCGGCTCGATGTCGCTGATTGACGCGATCGCCGTGGTCTTGCCCGCGCCCACCGGGCCGGTGAAGATGATCTTGTGGTCTTTGTGAGCCATGGTGTGCGCGAGGCGGCGGGCCTGCGTGGAGGTGTCGGGGGGTGGCGGGGGACCGGTGGCAGGCTCAGGCCTGCAGCCAGCCAAGCAGGCGCGTGATCAGGCCGCGGTTGCGGGCACCACGACGCTGTGCACGCTTGACCGAACTGCCGTCCTCGGTCACCAGATCGGCGGCCAGGGCGGCGCTGTAGAAGGCAAAGACGTGGCGTTGCGGGACCTTGAGCAGCTCGGCGGTCTCGACCAGCCCGGCGCCGCGGGTGGCCCAGAGCGCGGCGATGCGCATCGCATGCGGTGTGCGCTGCACGCGGGTCAGGTTGGGCCATTGCTTGAGGTAGACCGGCCGCTTCAGGTCCATGCCCTGGGGCAGACGGCCTTGGGCCTGCAGCAGGCCGGCACGCCACAGCAGGCGATCCAGCGGCTGCCAGTTCTCGCCCTCGCGCAGTTGCAGGGCGGCCTGTTCATGGCGGTTCAGGGCCAGCGTCTTGATGCGTTCCGGACCCCGCGCGAGCACCTCCAGCAGCGCCGCGTCGTCAAAGCCCAGCAGCACGCGGTTGCGCGGGCTGTCGACGATGACGCGGCCCATGCTGCACTCGAACTGCGTCGGCACCTGCCATTTGCGGCCGATCAGGTAGGCCTCGGTCAGGGCGGCGACCAGCGACTGCGACGGATCGTGGCGCAGCGAGCGGTCGGCCTGCAGCACCTCGATCGGCGCATCCGGACGGCTGCCGCAATAGAGCGCCTCGTCGGCCTGGTCGGTCGGGCTGGACAGGCCACGCCAGACCACGGTGGGGCCGGCCGGCGTCGCCGGCTCGGACGTGTCAGCGCCCGACTCGGCATTGGCGGCCGTCGCCGCCTGCGCGTCGCTGCCATAGGGCTCGATGCGCACGACCGGCTCCGCTTCCAGCGTGATCACCGAGGCCGCAGCGGAGGCCGCACCCGATGAGGCACCTGCGGCGACACCTGCGACAACACCTTCACCGACACCCCCGTCGTTGGCCGCCGGCCGGGCGATGCGGGTCGTGGTGTCCGGCGTGACCTCGTCCAGGCCGTCGACGCCGTCGTGGTCGTCGCCATCCTCGCGGTCATCGCGGTCATCGCGTTCGTCATCCCCCGAACCGAGCGGTGCGGCATCGGCCGGTCCGCCTTCGCGCGCACCGTGCTGGACCACGCCGTTGGGGTCGACCCAGCGGGTCGGTCCCTTGCGACCGCGCTTGCGCACATGGGTCTTGCTCAGCGGCACGACGGTCGGACGGGCGGCCGGCGCCGGGCTGGCGCCGACGAGGCCCAGCGCAACCGGCTCCGGCGCGGCGGCGGTCACCACCGGGGCGGGCTCGACCACCGCCGGTGCGGCAGGCCCTTGGCCGGCCATGGCGGCCTTGCCCAGCGGCGAGACGGGTGCGGACGGGCGGACCACCGGCGTGGCGGTCGGGAAGGTGGTCCGGGCGACCGCCGGACGGGCCGCCGCCTGGGCCGGCTGCGGCGCCGGTGCCGCGCCGAACAGGCGCTTGAAGAAGCCACCGATGCCGGCCGGGCGGCTGTCCGGGGCCCGATCCTGACGCGCGTCGTGGCGGGCTTCTTGGCGCGGCTCTTGACGTGGTTCTTGACGCGGTTCTTGGCGAACAGGCGCCACGCGGGTCTCGGCCAGCGGCGCAGCTGCGACGGGTTCGGGGACGGGTTCAGGGACAGGTTCAGAGACGGATACGGGCGTGGCCGCGACGGCAACCACCTCGGCGGCGACGGCGGGTGTCGGCACTGGCTCGATCACCGGCGCCATCACCGGCGCAACCACCGGCGTGGCGACGGGCGCGGCGACGGGCGCCTGCACCGGCTCGGCCACCCACCGTGCGACAGGCTCCGGCACCGGCGCGGCGACCGCTGGCGGCTGCGCAGCGGCTTCGACGACCGGGGCTAACGCGGGGGCGATCACAGGAACGGCCACAGGGGCGGCCACAGGTGCCATCACCGGTGCAAGGACAGGGGCAGGCACCGTGTCCGTCACCGGGACGGCCGCGGCCGGCGCGGCCTCTTGCATCGGATGCCAGCGACGCGCGCCCAGCTCGGCCGCCGCATGCAGCAGCGCCGCCGGCGTGATCGGCTTGCGCACCCAGACGGTGCCGGGCAGTTCCTGCGGCTGGATCGACATGGCGATGCCGGGCCGACCGGTGCCGGCGTGCCAGGCGTCCCAGTGCTGGCGCGAACCCAGCGTGTCGACGTCGAAGATCGCGGCATGGGCCAGCTCGGGGTCGGTGACCGCGAAGCTGCTGCGACCGGTGCTGGAGAAGAAGTAGTCCAGCACGGCCTGGGTCCGCGGTGGCAGCGACAGCAGCACCACGTTCAGGCGGGAAGGCGGCTTGAGGTGATCCACAGGGTCGAGGCTCGGCTAGGGGTGATGTTGGACAGGCAGGCGAGGCGACAACAGCCTCAGACCCAGCCCGCCGGCAACTGGCCATGTCGGGCCAGGAGTCGTTCGCTCATCGCCGTCTTCGCGGCGTCGTCTCGGCTGTGGCGGTAGATGCCCAGCAGTTCGGTCTGTGCCTCGGCATCGGCCGGGTCGTCCAGCAGACCTTGTTCCAGCAGCTCGCGGGCGCCGGCCAGGTTGCCTTCGTCAAGCATGGCGGCGGCCTGTTCGTGCAGGCTCTGCACCGCTGCGGCGACGCGCTGATGGCTCACCATCTGAGCCACCCCGACGATGGCGCCATGGAACAGCGCGCCCGGTGCCGACGGCAGGGCAACAGCACGGCTCAGGCCGGCGTCCAGATGGGCATGCAGGAAGTGCGCATCCTCGGGCGCCAGCCAGGCCTCGGCCTGGGCCAGCAGGCGGCTGCGCAGGGCCCGACCGCGCGGGCCCAGCACCAGGAACAGGTCCAGCAGCGCGCCGAAGGCGAAGTCCGTCAACGGCGCGGCGCAGGCCAGTTGCACACGCAGCACATGCGATTCGAGGTCGAGCGGATCACGGGCGATCGCCGCACCCAGGTGGCGCCACTGTTCGAACGGACCACCCTGGTCGAGCGGCGCGAGGCTGCCCGGGCGATGACGCGAGAACACCGGATGCAGCGCCAGACCGTCGAGGCTGGCGACAGCGGCACTCGGTGCCGTCCGGGGTGCGATCTGGCCTGCGGCGTCGATGTTCACGCTGCGGCTCCAGCCTGCTTGTTCTTGACCAGGTGGCCGGTGATCTCGGCACCGGCCTGCATCTCCAGCGCGTCGTAGTGGACGTCGCCGGCGATGCGGGCGTTGGCGCGCAGATCGACCAGACCGGTGGCGTAGATGGTGCCGACGATCTCGCCGTAGACGATCACGTGCGAGACCCGCACATCGCCTTCGATGCGACCGCCGTCGCCGATCACCAGCGTGCCGGCCTTGACGTCCGAGACGGTGACATCGCCGCGGATCGCGCCGTCGATGCGCAGGCCGCCGGTGAAGATCAGGTCACCCTCGATGCTGGTGCCAGGGCCGATCAGGCAATCGATGCGTTCCTGAAGCGGATCGCCCTTCTTCTGCTTGCCGCCGAAGAACATGGAACGCACACCTTGCTGGGGTGCGGGGACGGGCTGACGTTGGGTGCTCATGCGGATTTCCGTTCTGGCTGTGGCGGGCCGAAAAGGCGGATCTGGAAGACTTGGAGCGATCTGTTGAATCGGCTCCGGGAATGGAATTCATGGTAGCCACGCACCCCTTTGCAGACGGCCTCCGGCAGGCCTGAACCCCTCGAACGGGGGTGCCTGCGCATCCCAAAAAATCCCGCTTGCGACGGGCTTCCGGGCGGACCGTCCAGCGAGCGGAAATAAGTCACGACCGCGCACGCGGGCAGGCTCATCGCGCGAACCTTCCCCGTCGATCAGGCTCATCGTTTGAGCCACACCGGCGGTCCGGAGCTGAAAAAAGAAAACCCGCCAGCGGCGGGTTCGGGAGGGTCTGCAGGGTGGGATTCAGGTCTCGACCAGGCTGCGTACCTCGTCCAGCGAGACCTGGCCCGCGACCATCTTGTCCAGGGCATCCTGACGCAGGCTGTGCAAGCCTTCCTGGGCGGCCTGACGCTGCAGGTTCCAGCCCGGGGCGCCGGCCCGCACCAGCCGGCGCAGATCACGGCTGAGGGTCAGCAGTTCATGGACCGCGACACGCCCGCGCAAGCCCGTGTGGCCACACCGTTCGCAGCCCTGACTCTGGTAGCGGCGCAGCCGGCCGTCGCGGCCGTGGCGTTCGACCCAGCCCTTGAGCAGGGCCTCGCGATCGGCTTGTGCGTCGTCGACCGCACCGCCGTGGAAGTAGCCGTCGACCCAGTCGTCGACCTCGTTGTCCTTGGCCGTGCGGCTCATGCGGCAGGCATTGCACAGGCGGCGCAACAGGCGCTGGCTGTGCACGCCCAACAGCGCGTCGGCCAGATCCCAGGCCGGCACGCCCTGGTCGATCAGGCGCATCACCGCATCGCCGGCATGGCGAGCGGTCATGCCGGCGATCACCAGCCGACCGCGCAAGGCGGCGTCAACCGCCAGCCGGGCCGTGGCGGCGTCGCCGATGTGGCCGACCATGATCACGTCGGCATCGGTGTTCATCAGCGAGCGCAACGCCAGTTCCATGCTCTGGCCGTCCTCGGCGCGCACCTCCATCTGGCGCAGGCCGGGTTGCAGGCGCTCGATGCGCTCCTCCAGCGTCCAGATGCGGCGGTCCGGCCGGTTCAGGTGCGACAGCATCGCGTGCAGCGTCGTGGTGCGGCCCGAGCGTGCCGGGCCTGCCGTCAGGATCAGGCCAGCCGGCCGCTCCAGCAACTGGCGCAGCCGGCCCAGGTCGTCGGCGGGCAGGCCGACCGCTTCGAGCGCATAGGGCTTGAGGCGGGCCGGCAGACCGAGCACGACGTCCTCCAGCCCGTCGTGGGTCGGCAGCGTCAGCACCCGCAGGTCGATCGCATGCTGCGGCACCAGGCGGGCGAAGGACAGGCGGCCCTCCTGCGGCTTGCGGCTCTCGCTGATGTCCAGATCCGCCAGCGCCTTGATGCGTGCCAGCAGCGGGCTGCGCCAGGCCGCCGGCAGCTCGCTGTGGGTCTCCAGGCGACCGTGCCGGCGCAGCCGCACCTGCAGCTTGTCGTCCAGGCCCATGGCCTCGATCTGCACGCTGCTCGCGCCACGCGCCAGCGCGTCCAGCACGATGTTGGACAGGCTTTGCAGCAAGGGGCTTTCATGCCGCGCCGCTGCGGCGCGGGCCCGCTGGGTCAGTTCGGCCGGGTCCAGCGCCTCGGCGACCTTGACGGGCGACGGCACCGGATCGAAAGCCGGGGACAGGTCCAGGGTCGGCGCGCTTGCCGGTACCGGTGCCGGTGCCGGTGCGGGTGCCGGTGCGGGTGACAACGCCTGTGCCTGTGCATGGGCCTGGCCCTGCTCCACCGCCACATCCGGCGCGGCATCGTCCAGCGCGATGTCGAGCGCCACCGTGAGCGCGGGCACCACGATGCCCGCGTCGATGACACGTTCGGGTGCCACCGCCGGACCGGCGGCCTTGTCGTTGCGGCCCGCTGCCGCCGCACGATCGGCCGCCTTGGCGGCGGCCGGTGGCAAGCTGCGCTTGACCAGCGCGGCATTGGCGAGGTCGATGTCCTTGAGGTCGTAGGGGATCGCCTCGGGCGAACCCCCATAGGCCCGCTCGATCGCCAGCCGCAGCGAGCCGCTGCCCGCCAGCGTCGGCGCGATGTGGGTCTGGGTGATGCGTTCCAGCTCGCTGACCACCTCGTGCTGGCTGGCGTCCATCATCGCCACGACCAGCCGGCCCCCGCGACGCATCAGCGGCAGGACCGACAGGCGTCGGGCCTCGCCCAGCGGCAGCAGGCCGACCGCCGCGCGGTCGACCGGGAAATGGTCGATGTCGACGACCGGATAACCCAGCTTGCGCGCCAGCGCGATGCGCAGGTGCTGCACGTCGACCACACCACGCAGCAGCAGCAGCTCGCCCAGCGGCTGGGCCCGCTCGGAGCGCTGTTGGTCGAGCGCCTGCTGCAGCTGCGCCTCCGAGATGAAACCCATCTGCACAAGGGCCTCGCCCAGCCGGACGGTGGGCATGCGGGCCTGCGCGTCCAGCGCCTCGGTCAGCTGCTCATGCGTCACCAGTTGACGCGCCACCAGTTGCTCGCCCAGCTTGCGGTTGCGTTGCACCTGCTGGTCGGCCAGCGCCTGGTCCAGTTCATCGGCCGAGGTCGCCATTTGTTCGACCAGCATCTGGCCGAGCGGGTCGCCGATGCTTTGCTGCACCAGCATGGCGCGTGGCACGAACAGGCGCTGTACCGAACCCAGCGCGTCGACCGGCGCGAACAGGAACAGCCCGGCCGGCAGGTCCAGATGGCCGACCGTGCGACCACTGAGCCGGCCCCCATCCTGCAAATGCACGGTGTAGGTCAGGCTGCGCCGATGGCCCAACACCTGACCGATCGCATCACCGCTGGCGTCGGCCACCATCGCCGCACTCAGCGGGGCCAGGCTGCGCTTGAGCGTGATGCGCCGGATCTGGCTGAAGCGCAGCACCACGGGCAGCTTGTCGGGCGGCATCAGGACACGGGCCTGACCTTCATTGAGGTCGAAGTCGACCAGCACGCCCATCATCAGCTGGCCGCCTCGCGCCTCGATCTCACAAGGCTCGGGTTCCAGCGACGGCGTCGGTTGCGGATAGGCCGCCAGCGGCGGCGTCGGCCACGCATAGGGCGTCCAGCCGGCGGCGGACGTGGCGACCTTCGCGGTCACGGCCCCCGGCGCGGCAGACGCAGGGGGCGCCGCTGCCGTGGCGGTCGACACCGGGTTGGAAATCGTGGCGGGTGGGGACATGGCGAACCTCGTGAACGGCCGAGTCCGGAAACGGAACGGCGTGCCTTGGCATCGTAGGCAGCGAGGGTCGCGACGAATCCGGCAAACAAGTGCGGGTTCGGGGGGCTTATGTGGGGGTGAGTGGCGAGGGGGGGCGCACCTGCCGATCGACCGAGATGCCTACTTGAGCTTGTCGCGAAGGACCTGAGACAACGTCGCAGCAGCTTTGGAAAGTCGCGACAGCGCCGATTCGTACACCACGCCATCCTCCCGCCTGTCGACGGCAATGACCGTCACCAGCAGGTGGTCGTCTTCGACCGAATAGACCAAACGAACGCCTTGTTGTCGAAGCTTGATCTTGTAGCAACCGGCCAATGGCCCATGCAGTTCGCCGCCAGGAACATGCGGGTGATCGAGGCGCTTGACGAGCAGCTTCTTCAAGTTGGCCTTGATCGAGCCATCCAGCTTGTGCCACTCGTCCAGCGCCTCAGGCATGAAGCGAAGCTTGTACGTGTGCGTCGGCTTGCCCTCAAAGGTCGTCAATGTCCACCTCGACCGCTCGCGACTTCTCGGCCAGCCGAATCGCTGCCTTGCGATAGAGGTCCTGGTCGGCCAGCTCCTCCATCATCGCCTCGAACAATCGCGGTTCAACCATGTAGAACGCCGCACGGTTGTGGTTGAGCACGGCCACCGGACGGTGATTGGCCTCCCTGAGCACGGCCGCCGGGTTCTTCTTGAACTCGGACATGCTCACGGTGACGTCGGCAAAGATGGCTTCCATTTTCAGCTCCAAAATAAGCACCGAATATGGCTACAAATATTGCTGTCGTCAAGGTCGCACCGAAACCGACGGGGGACCATGGATGGCACGGCTGGGATGAATCAGGAACAAGCTCGCCACCCCAGCTGCCCCGACAGGCTGCGCCGGTCGGCGCTCAGGCGATCCGTTGCCAGGCCGATCGTCCAGCCCGAGCAGGCCGTCGACCCGGGGCCGGATGCGCTGCCCATCGCCTGCGTGAAGACCTGCCACGTCAAGCCCCAGCGCCGGACCGGCCAGCGCGGGCCCAAGGCCGTCCACTCGACCGCGTGGGCCGGAGACAGCCGTGTCAGCCAGCCGAACTGGGGGCCACCGAAGCCGGACGCACCGCCGCGTGTCGTCCAGGACAGGTGGTGCCGTGCGGACGCCCGCCATTCCAGCCGCAGCTGCGACCCGGCCGGCGCGGCAGCCCAGGCCCGGCGAGCGCGCACCTGCCCTTGCATCAACGGAGCCAGCATCACGCGGCCGTCGGCGTCGCGCTGTTCGGTGTCGGTGGAGACGACGGTCTGCTCTTCGACGATGCCGCGCCAGCGCAGCCAGCCCAGGTCATGCACAGAGGCGGTCAATTGCCAGTCGGGCGCGAACCGCCAGCGCAGGCCGCCGGCCAGCAACAGGGCCTGACCGTGCGGGTCGGGCGGCGCGAGGAAGGGGGCGACCTGGCGGTCGTCCCGTCGCCAGCTCTGCAGGTGCACGGCGTAGCGGCCGTCGGCCGGGTCCTGCACCACCTCGCCGGACCAGCGCTGCTCGATCCAGCGTGTGAGCTGCAGGCCTTGAACCTCCAACCAGCCGGAGCCAGCATCGGCCTCGGCATCGAGGCTTCCGGCCTGCCAGCCGAGCGCCAGACCACGCCCGGCAAAGCCGACCGCGCGGGCGTCCACGTTCCAGGCCCGGTGTTGCGGGGAGGCCGCCGTATCCCGTTCGACATGCCCGATCAGGTCCAGCGTTGACGCGTCGACCCGGATGTCGACGCGGCTGCGCGCCAGGGCGCCGAGCGTCCACGCGCCCCAGCGGCGCTCGGCGCGAACCTCGTCATCGATCCAGGCCCGGTTGCGACCGGGCCGGGGGTCGAGGCGGCGCCGCACCTCGTCGTCATCGCCATGGGCCCGCAGGGGCGCGGCATCGTCGTGGTGATCCAGTCGGATGCCCAACACCCAGGCATCGGCCGGTGCATCGGATGGCCCCTCGCCGGCCTGCACGGGCATGACCAGGACCAATAGCCCGCCGGCCACCCAGCTGACCACCCGACCGACCACCGAGCGGCGGTGGCCCGGATGCCCGGGCCCTGCCGTCAAAGGCCGAGGTCCAGCGACTCGAAGCTGCCGTCGACGTAGCTGGCACGCCGCCGGTCGAGGTCGATCGTGCCGACCTGCCGTTGTCCGCTGCCTTGGCGGATCGCCGTGCTGCGCTGGTGCGGTTGCAGCGTCAACGTCACGTCCTGGACCGTCTCATGCAGCGTCCACGTCTGCGCGCCCAGCGCATCGACGCTGGCCGACAGCTGGATGTTGACCTTGGCCGCCGAGGCCGTGCCCATGCGCAGGGTGCCGGTGAGCGAGGTCGGGTTGGCCTCGTTGGACGCCTTGGACGTGTTCAGGCTCAGGAAAAACGGCGGCTTGCCATCGGTCGGCGTCACGGTGCCGGAGAAGTCCGCGGCGATGCGATAGGCCGGGTTGCTGGCGCTGACCGGCAAGGTCACGTCGTGCTGGTCATAGCCGGTGGTCGACATCGACAGGTCGGCGGTGATCCAGTGTCGGGCGACGCCGGCCTGGATCTGGTCGAGCCTGCCGTTGAACATCAGGCTCGTTGCATCCCTTTGAAACCCCGAACGGTCCCAGCCGCTGCTGTTGACGGTCAAGGTGCCGCTCAAGGCAGCGCCGGGCGTGGTCCACGACAGGCCGAAACGGGCGGTGTTTATCTCGCGCCCGGTGGCGGTCTGGCCGCTGATCGGGCGGGAGCCGTCCTCGTTGGCGGCGACAAACGTGATCTGGCTGTTCGGGGCGATCGCCAAGGTGCCGATGGGCGTGCTGGCGGCTGCGCTGGCATAGACCTTCACCTCGCCGCTCACGGTGGCGATGCTGCTCACGCTGCCGTCGTCCCGGGCGGTCAGCGTGACGGACTGGCGGTCACTGAGCAGCGCGCCGTTGACGCCGTCGATCAGGCCGGGCATCTCACCCGTGACCTCCACCACAAGGCCCGCAGGGACCGAGGACGAGGGCGAGACGATGATCGAGCCGGAGTACCCACGGGCCGTGCCGTCGGGCTTCAGCTGGAGATCGACCCGCTCGTCCACAACCTCGGCTTGGGCGTTGCACCCCGAAAGGCTCCACGGAAAGACGCTGCCGGTGCACGTTCGCGCGCGGACCCGCTTGGAGGCGGACGTCGTGTAGTCGAACTGCAGATTCCCGGCGCTGGTGACCCCCTTGGGCGTGATCGTGTAGCCGTGTCGCCAGTCCGTGAGGCGGATCGTGCCGGGGGTCATGCCGTTGGGCTGGACACGTTCGATCTCGGTGCGCACGGAAGACCGGCAACCGATGAAGGCGACGTCCTCCTTTGAGGTCGCAACCACATTGGGGGCCTTGTAGAGCATGCAACCAATCGCGTTGTCCGCCCAGGTGCCGCCGTGTGGCCAGTAGGTGCCGTTCGTCTCCAAGGTGCGGTCATACCCGTCCGCGAGACCGGGCCGGGCGCCCTTGCTCATCACGTCCGACCGGCCGGCCATGTGGTCCTCATAGAGCCGGATGCCCAGCTTGATCGCCGCCAGATCCTGCTCCACCTGGTCCAGCGGCACCTGTGCGCCGGTCACGGCGGCCTCGAAGGCCTGTGCATCCTGGTTGAGCCGTCCGCTCCCCGCCGTGCCACCGCGCGACATCCAGCCGTCCATCGACGTGCGCATGGCCGCGAACATGGCCTTGGCGGCGGCCACGCCCGTGACCGTCTGGTCGACCGATGCCACCTCGCAGGGGTTGGTCAGGCTGCCGGGCACGCAGGCCAGCCTTTGGGTCACGCCGTCGACCGTCTGAGACACATCAACCGCGTTCGTCACGGTCGAATTGCCGGCCACGGTGCTCACCGCCGCCGAGAGCTTTGCGCCCACATCGACCTCGCCAAGCTGGAGCTGGACGCTGTCGAGCTGCGCGGCGTCGGCGAGCTTGCCGACCGTGCAAGCCATGGCCGCACCGGCATCGGTCTGCCCGCATCCCAGCGCCGCCGACTGGGTCGCCAGTTGCGAGACGGCTGCCAGCATCAGGCCATAGGCATTGACCGCCGTGCTGTTGGCGACCGCGATGCCATTGACATCGGTCGCCACCGGATCGAAGCCCAGCAACTGCGTCACCGCGCTTTTGCCCTGGTCGATGCTGGCCTTGTCGAGCTTGTCGGCACCCGACTCGGCCGCGTTGACCAGCATCTCGGTGTAGGGCGTGATGCTGACGGGCAAGGGCGACGGCGTGTCCGCCACCTGCGGCACGATGGCCGAGCGCATCTCGAAGCCCGTGGGCAAGGGCACAACCTGGCGGCTGAGTTCATCGGTGTGCACGGTCTTGTCGACCACCTGGGCACGCACGATCACCGGGCTGCCCAGCGGCGCATCGAAGGCGGGCAAGGTGTAGCGTCCGCCCGCCACGGTGATGCCACGGGCCAGCACGGTGGCCGTGTCGACCACGCCGTCCTTGACCGGATGGGCCGTCACGACGGCACCGACCATCACGCCTTTGGACACCACGCCGGTCAGCGTGACCTTGCCCGTGGTGACCGTGTTCTGGGTCCCGGAGGTCGAGTCATTCTTGGATGACCCGCCGCCGCAGCCTGCCAGCGTCAAGGTCCATGCCAAGGCCGCTGCCACGGCCATGGCGCGACGGCGGCGGGTGGTCGGCCGAGCGCGATCGCTGCGGCACGTCAGTGGCTCTTGGATCATGGTCGTGCCCTGTGTCGTGGAGGAGATTCGGCCGATCAGTTCGACGCGGCCGGCGTGGCGGCCACAGGCGCAATCACCGTGATGCGCACCGACAGCGCTTCGGTGCCCTTGACCTCGGACGTCGGCACGATGAACACACGCTGCTGCAGGGCGTCACGCGGCACACCGGCCACGCCCATCAGGCGGTTGCGAACAGCGGTGACGCGGTAATAGGCCATGCGCGAGGACTCGCTCAGGCCCTCGGCAGCTTCTGCGGAGATCAGGTAGCGCTGGCCCGGGTTGGCCTGGGTGTCGAAGTGACGGGCGAACAACTGCGCGAGCCGGTCGGCCTCTTCGGCATTCAGGTCCAGAGCGCCCGGCTTGAAGTTCACGATCAGCGCCGTGGGCCGCAAAGAGAACTCCTGCACGCCCTTCGGATCGGCCACCGGCTTGGGCTGCGTGGCCTCGACCGTCTGCTCGCCCTTGGCGTCCTTGACCTCGCGCTCTTCCTTGGCCTGCGGCGGGTTCAGGACGGGCTTGTAGCGTTGCTCGGCGAGGAAGAGCTTCTTCTTCAGCTCGTCGACCATCTTGGTCATGTCCTCCAGCGTCGGCTGGTTCGGACGCCGGTCGGCCTCGCCGGGCAAAGGCTGCTTCTCGTTGGGATAGAGCATCGGCGCAGGGGTCGGATCGATCGGCTGATCGGTCACCGGACCTTGTTGCGTCTGCATCGCATCAAACCGCGCACGGGCCGAAAAGAAGATCACGGCCATCGCCAGGATGACGATCAGCAGGATCAGGAACATGACCATGTTGACGAGGGTGTCGACATAGCCGGGCCAGAAGTTGTGATCTTCTTCGGCATCGATCGAATGGGACGCAGCGGACATCGGGTTCACCTGTGTGGCAAGAAGACAGCAAGGCCGCGTCTCGGCCCAGGACAGGCCGATGCGGGAAACGTGGTCAGGGGATCAGAGGATCAGAGGGTCAGTGGGTCAGTGGCGCAAGGGATCAGACGATCAGCGCTTGGCACCCGATGCCGGCAGGCTGTTGCCAGCCTCGATGTGCACGACCTCGTGGCGCGTCTCAGCGTCCACGTCGACCAGGGGATCGGTCTTGCGGGGCCGGCCACCCTTGGCCCCGTTCAGGCGTGCCGCACGCGACTTGGCGGCTGACTTGGATTGCCCGCCGAGGCGACCGATCGCGGCCATCCATTCCGGGCTGTGATTGAGCAGCGATTCACCGCCTTCACGCTCAAGCCGCACAGCCTCTCGACGGGCCTGAACATGACGCCGCATGCCATCGGCAGCCCCCTGGGAGGTGCCCGGCGCGAGCAAGGTCCGGATCGTGGGCAAATCGGCGTTCAGCGTGGACGGTGCAACGGCCTCGACAGGCTGTTGCGGCGGCAGGCCCACAGTCATCGGCAAGGTCGTGCGGCGCTTGGTGGTCAACGGATCAACCGCGTGCACCTCCAGGTGCTTCTGCATGTTTGGCATGGATCGTCTCCTCTTGACGATGACGTGAAAGAAAAGGTGCGCGGGGATCGGGCGGGCAGCGCCAGGGCCTCCCGCGCCTTCAGTCGTTCGACAGGGCCGGGCGTGTACGCGCCTTGCGGTTGGGGGTCGCCTTGGACACGCTCGGCACGTTGGGTGCGGCAATCCGGAAGGCCTGCTGGCGCATCCATCCGGGTGAACCCAAGATGCCTCGCATCAGGTCAGGCAAAGACACGCGCGCCCGCATGCGGGGCCAATGAAGTTGCTGACCGTCGGCTTCGATCCAGACCTGCCGCAGTTCGATGGCGCGTGCGCTTGCCAGCGCCTGAACCCGGCTGGCTGGGAAGACGAAGGCACAGTGGTTGTCGAGCCCGACATGGATCAGACCCCCGCTCATGTAGCTGACGAAAACGGCGCGGGGCAAGGGCATCAACAACGGGCCCGTGGCCCGGCGCTCGCGTGTCAGGCCCGAACCAACCGAGGTGCCTGACGTGCCCGACGTGCCCGGGATGCCCGCATCGATCGGGTCGCCCGATCGATGCCCAACCGTTGACTTGAGCGCAGGCATCCGGACCTGCAGAGGCTCGTGAGCCTCTTCATGCGGCGCATGGCAGATGTGCTGGTCGTCGTCCTCTGTCATGGTCATGTGCGTGTTCCCGCTGTTGCCCCATCCCGCAGTGCAATCGGCCATGACCGTCTTTGAAAAAGAACCGGTCAAGTGAGCATTTCCGGTCAGTCTCAATGAGGGCGAACGGCCCTTCAATGACATGTATGGGTAGGAATCACACCGAATCAGGCAGGCGACGAACGCACACTCGCGCGCCTGCCGAATCACGGGAAGGCCGATGAACACGAGCGTCTGGCCATGCAGCGGCGGCAGCAGGGTCGCAAGCAATGGCATGCGCACGACCATCCAGAAAAAAGAAAGGGGCCGTTGGCCCCTTTCTCGATCAGCGTGCTGCCGTCAAACGATCAGCCAGTTCGACCCCGTCCACTTCGTGGCCAGGTCCATCGTCGCGGCGTTGTACGTGATGCCACGCAGGTAGATGGTCTGCGTCACCGAGCTGCCGCCGACGCCGTCCACGTCGATCACGAGCTTGACGCCGCCACCGCCCAAAGTCGATCCGAGCCCCATGCTGGTGTTGATCTCACCGGCTGTTGCGGCACTGACCGTGACCCAGTTCGCCAAGCCGGTGATGCTGAGCGCCGCATGGTTCTCCAGCAAACCAGAGATGTCCAACTTCATACTGGATGCGTTCCAGTCCCGGATCTCATCGGCCGCACCGGTGCTGCCCGCATCGCCGCGCTGCCAGACGAAGGTGTCATTGTTGGCGCCGTTGGAACCTCCGCCATTGCCCCACATGAGGTCGTTGCCTTGGCCGCCTACGATTCGATCGCTGCCGTTGCCGCCTGCGATCTTGTCGTGGCCCCTGCCGCCATGAATCACGTCATCACCCACGCCGGATGTCAATCCGGTAAAGGTCGTGCCACTGTTGAGGAGCTTCGAATCCATCTGCGAGTAGACCGAACCCACATTTGCAGCAGAGTTTTGGCCACTGGCTGGCGTGTTGAACTGCCAAGAGCCCACGGAACTGAGCGTGTCCTCCACGATCACGGCATTGGTGTTGAGCCCGTCCTTTTGAACGCCTGCGCCAAAGCCGCCGATTCGAAAGTTAAAGCCCGAAACAACATAGGTAGATGCAGAACCACCCGCTGTATTGCCCAGAAGCGCCGTTCCACCCGCTCCGTCGGCCAGACCACCCGCACCGCCTCCGCCGGTTGTGGATCCGACGGAAGTTGAAATGGAGTTCGATGATGACCATCTGCCATAGACATTGTTGCTGCCACCGCCACCAAACTCACCAACAATACCAATGACGTTTGTGCCATCGGAAAATGGACTAACGTTTTCGCCATTAGCCCCATTGAATCCATCTCCGAAGATCAGATCACTGCCGGCACCGCCAAAGATATGGTCGCTTGCTCCGCCTGCTGCGCCTCCGCTGATATTTCTGTTCGTGGTAGGCGAATTAGCACCGGAACCACCCGAACCATCGCCGAAGATAACGTCATTTGCAGAGCCACCCATCAGTTTATCGGGCGCAGCTTGGCCGGCTTGAGCCACAACACCGTCAAATCGTGTATTCGAATATACAGTGATGTCATTAACGCCCGATTGCGCTCCGTTGCCTGAGGCATCCCCATAAATCACCACCCGGTTGTCCGAGAACTTGAAATTCAAGGTGTTGGTGAACGAGGCCGAGCCGTTCCAGGTCGCTGCCTCACTGACCGTGAAGTCAACACGCGCAAATGCTCCGCCGGAGATCAAGCTGGCCGCGTCCTGGTTGTAGGCCAAGGTCACCAGACCACTGTTCACGTCCGCAAGCGACACGACTCCGCCAGACGACAGTGCGCTGCCGCTGAGGTAGACCGTCACGTTCGTTTCGTTGCTGAACGTCAAGGTCACGTCTTCGGGTCTGGCGGCGGCGGCTTGCAAGCCTTGCACCAATCCCAGGTGATTGAGCGTCAGAACCTCTCTCGCGCTGCTGCCATTGACCAAGATGCTGTCGCCTGCGCCGTCGGAGCCACCGGTTCTGCCGTCCACCAAGATTTCTGTCATCGTCTTGGTCTTGGTGAACCAGTCCACCAACAGGGTCGTGGTGGACGCCGCCATGTTGCCGATGTTGGCCACATCCCTGCCTTCCGACTTGCGCACCTGGATATTGGCCACCGTGTACGAGCCTTCGGGCAGATAAATGCGGGCCGCATTGGCATCGACCTTCACACCGTCCCAGGCCGAGCTGGCCTTGAGGCCTTCGGCTTTGCTCACCGACTCCCACGTGGCGCCACCGTTCAAGGTGTATTGCCACTGGGTGCCGCCGCCAGAGACCTTCAACACACCCGCAGCGGTGATGCCATCGCTGGCCGTACCGCCAATGCGTCCCGAATCGGCTTCAGCAGTATCGGCCAAGAGATCCAAGTACATGATCGTGACGACATCGAGGTCAACCGTGGCCGTTTCACTGGCGTTGCCAATCAGGTCGTAGCGCTTGAATCCAAATGTCACCGGAGACGACGGATCAAGTTCCGCCGTCGTGAATGTCAAGGCCTTTTCCAGTTGCTGCACTTGGGTGGCCGTGAAGGCCCCCCCGCCGTTCCTGCTCAAGGTCACCACAGAGCTGGCACCGGAGTAACTCCAGTTCACCCCACTCACCCCGGCCACAGTGACGTTGCTGGCGGACTGAGCGCTGCCGTTGAGCGTCAAGCTGATCGCACCGAGCTTCAGCACATCGGTGTTGATGGTCCCACCGATGCTCACCTCGATCGAGCTGATGTCGTCGTCGGCAGTCAGCGCCATCTTGGGCGCAATGGCGATATCCGCTGCTTCGTTTGACAGTTGTGCAAAGCGGCTTTGCGTGTCTGCGGTCGAATCATCCAGGTCCACACGAGACACCACCGAGTTGATGTTGACTGAATAGACGGCGCTGCGCGGCCCCAAGTTGCCCGCGCGGTCTGACACCGCTGCGGTGAGCGACTGCACGCCTTGGCTCAGTGCGGATGTGGTGATGGTCCAAATGGTTCCCGTGGGGCTGGCTTCACCGACCACGGTATCGCCCGAGAGGACAACCACCTTGTGGTTCTCCGGCAGAACATCGGACAGCGTGCCGCTCAGGGTTTGGGTGCCATCGTTACTGACAAACGTGCGGTTGATGGCAGCCAGCGACGTGGCCGAGCCCAACGTGGCGGCAGAACCACCCGACACCTCGTTGGTCGAGTTGCTGCTGCCCAGCAGCCATGCACCCTTGCGGTTGGCATCGGAGCTGGAGACGGTCAGCATGTCCTGTGTGATTTGCGCTGCCGTGCGCTGTGTGTCCCACAGTTCGATGCTGCTCACGAGACCGTTGAAGCTGTTGTTGCTACCAGAGGAAGTGGTGGTCGCATCCTTGTGGTTGCCCGCATACACCGTCACAGATGTCGCCGTCGATGACATCGAAATGGCCGATTGGCTATGCACCTGTGTGCCATTCAGGTAAACCACCCAGCCACCACTGCCGTTGGTCGTGACTGCAAAGTGGTTCCAGTCGGTGGAGGTGAAACTGCCTGTGCCGGCGGCACTGCCGTTCAAATCAACTCTCTGGTCACCGGCACCGGTGCTCCACGTCAGCAGCTCGCCGTTTCGAATGAAGAGCTCATACGGACCACTGGGGCCAACGACGTAGAAAAGGTGCTGGGTTGCCGATGCGGTCGGTGCGTCGGCTTTGAACCATCCTTCGGCTGTCATGTCGCCCGTCAATGTGGCGGCCACGGTGATCCGGTTGTTCGACCCTTGGCCCGTGGCAGACGCGATGCGCGTCGCCTGAGTGGCTGCGACGGTCCACTCGTTGGTGGGCAAGTTGTCGGTGGCACGCGTCAACACAACGCTCGGCCCCGTGGGTGCCACCGTGTCGATCTCCAGATTCTTCAAGTCGCCAAGGTTGCTGCCCGTCGGCAATGCGGTACTGGTCATCAGGTTGCCCGCGATGTCCTTGGGCGCGGCAGCCGAGGTGCCCAGCGTGTAGCTGGCCACCGACAGGTCTGCGACGTTCTGGCCCGCTGACACGGTGTATGTGCCTTCCAGCAAGTTGGCGGAGCCGGTCACACGAGTCAAGAGTGCGGTGCCCCCAGAGTTCAGCGTCACGGTGATCGTCGCGCCGTCCTGCAGGTTCTCGCTGGCCGTCGCCTGGATGACGATGGCCTCACCCGCCTTGTAGGCTCCATCCGTCTTGCTGGACGTGAACCGAGTGATGGTCGGGGCCTTGCGGTCCCAGGCCTGCGCGTCCGCCGTAGTGATCGCGGCGATGGCATTGCCCGCCACGTCGGTCAGGCCGGTGCCCACGCTGACGCCGATGTCGGCGCCTTCGGTGTTCACCGCTGGGCTGACGACCAGCGTGTAGGTGTCGCCGTCCACCGCCGTGAACGTCCCCTTGCTGCCGGTCGTGACGGTCACGTCGCTGGCATCGAAACCGGTGACGGTTTCACTGAACTGGAAGGTGTAGGTGACATCGCCCGTGGCTGTGCCCGAGGCCAGGCTGTCGCTGATGGCCAGCGTCGGCGCTTGGGTGTCGATCACCACGTCTTTCAGACCGCCGATGTTGCTGCTGGCCGCCGGCACCGTGGTGCTGGTCATCAGGTTGCCCACGTCATCCTTGGGCGCTGCCGATGCAGTGCCCAGCGTGTAGCTGGCCACCGTCAGGTCGGCGGCGTTTTGGCCCGCTGCCACCGTGTAGGTGCCTTCCAGCAGGTTGGCGGTGCTGGCGTGGCGGGTCAGCAAGACCGTGGTCGCCGGCACGGTGTTGAGCGTCACGGTGATCGTCGCGCCGGCCTGCAGGTTCTCGCTGGCCGTTGCCTGGATCGTGATCGTGTCGCCCTCGTTGTAGCTGCCGTTGACGGTGCTGGAGGTGAACTGGGTGATGGTTGGCAACTTCCGATCCCAGGCCTGTACCGCCGCCGTGGTGGTCGACGCGATGGCATTGCCCGCCACGTCACTCAGGCCGGTGCCCACGCTGACGCCGATATCGGCGCCTTCGGTATCCACCGCTGGGCTGACGACCAGCGTGTAGGTGTCGCCATCGACCGCCGTGAACGTCCCCTTGCTGCCGTTCGTGAGGTTCACGTCGTCGGCCGTGAAGCCGGTGACGGTTTCGCTGAACTGGAAGGTGTAGGTGACATCGCCCGTGGCCGTGCCCGAGACCTGGCTGTCGCTGATGGCCAGCGTCGGCGCTTGGGTGTCGATCACCAGGTTCTTCAGACCACCGATGTTGCTGCCGGCCGCCGGCACCGTGGTGCTGGTCATCAGGTTGCCTGCGTCATCCTTGGGCGCAGCCGATGCAGTGCCCAGCGTGTAGCTGGCCACCGTCAGGTCGGCGGCGTTTTGGCCCGCTGCCACCGTGTAGGTGCCTTCCAGCAGGTTGGCGGTGCTGGCATGACGGGTCAGCAAGACCGTGGTCGCCGGCACGGTGTTGAGCGTCACGGTGATCGTCGCGCCGGCCTGCAGGTTCTCGCTGGCCGTCGCTTGAATCACGATGGCCTCACCCACCTTGTAGGCACCGTCAGCCTTGGTCGAGGTGAACTGGGTGATGGTCGGCAACTTCCGATCCCAGGCCTGTACCGCCGCTGTGGTGGTCGATGCGATGAAGTTTCCTGCCAGGTCATTCAGGCCAGTGCCCACGCTCACGCCGATGTCGGCGCCTTGGGCATCGGCCGTCGGGCTGACGACCAGCGTGTAGGTGTCACCGTCCACCGCGGTGAACATACCCTTGGTGCCGTTCGTGACAGTCACGTCTGCCGCCCCGAAGCCGGTGACGGTTTCACTGAACTGGAAGGTGTAGGTGACATCGCCCGTGGCTGTGCCCGAGACCTGGCTGTCGCTGATGGCCAGCGTCGGCGCTTGGGTGTCGATCACCAGGTTCTTCAGACCACCGATGTTGCTGCTGGCCGCCGGCACCGTGGTGCTGGTCATCAGGTTGCCCACGTCATCCTTGGGCGCAGCCGATGACGTGCCCAGCGTGTAGCTGGCCACCGTCAGGTCGGCGGCGTTTTGGCCCGCAGCCACCGTGTAGGTGCCTTCCAGCAGGTTGGCGGTGCTGGCATGACGGGTCAGCGTCACCGTGGTCGCCGGCACGGTGTTGAGCGTCACAGTGATCGTCGCGCCGGCCTGCAGGTTCTCGCTGGCCGTCGCTTGAATCACGAAGGCCTCACCCACCTTGTAGGCACCGTCAGCCTTGGTCGAGGTGAACTGGGTGATGGTCGGCAACTTCCGATCCCAGGCCTGCGCCGCCGCCGTGGTGGTCGATGCGATGGCATTGCCCGCCACGTCGCTCAGGCCGGTGCCCACGCTGACACCAATGTCGGCACCTTGGGCATTTGCCGTCGGGCTGACGACCAGCGTGTAGGTGTCGCCGTCCACCGCCGTGAACAAGCCCTTGCTGCCGTTCGTGACGGTCACGTCGCTGGCATCGAAGCCGGTGACGGTTTCGCTGAACTGGAAGGTGTAGGTGACATCGCCCGTGGCGGTGCCCGACACCTGGGTGTCGCTGATGACCAGCGTCGGCGCGGTGGTGTCGATCACCAGGTTCTTCAGGCCGCCGATGTTGCTGCTGTCAGCCGGCTGAGCCGTGCTGATCATCGCGTTGCCTGCGACGTCCTTGGGCGCAGCCGATGCGGTGCCCAGCGTGTAGCTGACCACCGTCAGGTCGTCGGCGTTCTGGCCCGCTGCCACCGGGTAGCTGCCTTCCAGCAGGTTGGCGGTGCTGGCATGACGGGTCAGCGTCACCGTGGTCGCCGGCACGGTGTTGAGCGTCACGGTGATCGTCGCGCCGGCCTGCAGGTTCTCGCTGGCCGTTGCCTGGATCGTGATCGTGTCGCCTTCGTTGTAGCTGCCGTTGTCGGTGCTGGAGGTGAACTGGGTGATGGTCGGGGCCTTGGTATCAATGCCTTGGCTGTCCATGGCACTCAGATCCGTGCTGCCCGCCACGGCGTTGCCCGCCGCGTCAAACAGCTGCGTCGTGCCGTC
>NZ_SGWV01000008.1 GCF_004216565.1 Sphaerotilus mobilis
AACGTTTGGAACGGCCAGAGCGACACGCGGCGGCAAGAAACCGAGGCCGGACGCGCCAGCGTGTGAAGTTGGGCAGCATCGGTGAACAGCGTGAGCGGCTCGGTTTTCATGATTGACGCGGTTCGGGCATGAATGGGCGAGTGGCCTAACGTCTGAATTCAGCGGACGCCGAAGGCGTCCGCTGCAATGATGGGTTGGGCATCAGAGAGCGCCACCTAGAAGCGGCAGGCCAAGACATGGACTGAACTCTCATGGACATACTCGGCCTTCCAATAGTGCGGGTCATTGATTTCGCGAAGAACGACGCCCGTTGGCAACGCGGCCGGTTTCGCCAGGAATGGCTTCCCGAGCATGACAAAGATGCTTCCCGGCTGTGGCCACTCCTCGGCAGTTTCAACAACGACGTTTCCAAGAGCCAGTTCCGCTTGAAGTAGCGCGCGAAGCGGCTCCTGGAGTCGCAGCAGTCGGGCGGCCTTAAGTTCAGCTGCGGCCGCGCCGCTTGGCACGGGGACGGCTCGCGCTGCAAGCTCGGGACTCAGCGGATAGGTCGGCGAATTCCTCTTACTGCATGAGAGGCAAAGGCCGGCGTTCGCAACGAGTGTTTCGCCGAGAGCGAGTCGGCCGCATTGTGGGCAAGAGCGCCGAACGGAATTCATGATGCTCAACGTCGTTTAGGGGACATGGTGTAGGGATTGCTCTGCAGCCTAACGCGCAGTCCCGGTGTCGCCCACGCGCGGATGCTAGCGCCCTCGGTCCCAGGTGAACAGCCCCCTTTGGGGCCCTCTTCAAGGTGATGGGGGACGGTGAATAGGCCGCCTAAATTGGTCCGTCTGCATTGAAGCTCCTAGGACGTCCATGAGCGATAACCCGAGCACCTCGGCGGTGACGACTAAACCGAAGCTGCTGACGCTGCTTCGGCAGGCGATCCGTGTCCGGCAATATGCCCTGCGCACCGAGGAGGTGTATGTCGGCTGGGCTCGGCGCTATATTCATTTTCATGGGCTGCGTCATCCACAAGATTTAGGAGGACCGGAGGTGACGGCCTTCCTGACGCATCTGGCGTCGGAGCGCAACGTCAGTGCGTCGACACAGTCGCAGGCGCGGGCCGCCTTGTTGTTCTTGTATCGGGAGGTGCTCGGCGTCGATCTGCCGTGGCTGGACGAGGTGGTGATCGCCAAGCCTTCGCGGCATCTGCCGGTCGTGTTGACGCCTCGTGAGGTCGAGCGGCTGCTCAATGAGCTGAGCGGTGCGCAGTGGTTGGTGGCGGCTTTGCTGTATGGCACCGGCATGCGCTTGCTCGAAGGCTTGCGGCTGCGGGTCAAGGATGTGGAGTTCACGCGCCGGGAATGCGTGGTGCGCGATGGCAAGGGTGGCAAGGACCGGGTGACCGTCCTGCCGGAGAACCTGATCGGTCCTTTGCAGCAGCAACTGGTCAGCGCCAAGGTGCAACACGAGCGGGACCTGGCGGCGGGTCTGCCGGGGGTGTGGCTGCCCGATGCCTTGGCGGTGAAATATCCGGCCGCGCCCAGGGTCTGGGGCTGGCAGTGGGTGTTCCCGAGTCCTGCAACCAGCACGGATCCGCGCAGCGGTGTCGAGCGGCGACATCACCTGCATGAGCAGTCGGTGCAGCGCGCGGTGTCGCTGGCCGCCCGGCGGGCGGGGGTGGACAAGCCGGTGTCGCCGCATGTGCTGCGCCATTCCTTTGCGACGCATCTGCTGCAGGCCGGCTACGACATCCGCACGGTGCAGGAACTGCTGGGCCATGCGGACGTGCGCACGACCATGATCTACACACATGTGCTGAACCGGGGCGGGCGCGGGGTGCGCAGTCCGCTCGACAGCTTCTGAACCCGGGTGCTGCGTCCACATGCCTGCGCCGTGAGCCTTGCGTGGCGATGTGCGGCATGTCCCGCAGGCGTCAATGTGCCAGCCAGGCGCGTGACAGACACCAGGCGCCAAAACCCAGCATGGGGACGAAGGTGAGGATCATCCCCAGCGCCCGGGGCAGGCCCCAGCCCTTGAGGACCAGGATGGCGGCGTGCATGAGTCTGCCGATCAGCAACGAGGCGCCGCCAGCCCACAACATCCACGCAGGCGCGCCGGTGGCTTCCGAGGCCGCCATCGCCAGCAGCACGATGGGGACGGTTTCCGTGTAGTTGCCGTGCGCCCGCATGCGACGCAAGAGCGTCTGGTCACCGCCGTCGAAGAACTGGATACCGGTGATCGCGCGCCGCAAGCCCACCATCACGGTGAGTGGAATCTGCAGCAGGGCAAAGATGCCGATGAACACGGCTGAGATCGGGATGCTTTGCATGGTGTTTCCTGGGGGATGTTTGTGCGGTCGGCATCAAACACCACTTGCTCCGGGCATGCAATCTTCCTTGCGGATTGGCGTGTGTCGGTTGCGCCTGGCGAGATCACAGATCGAAGGCCGGAGGGCCCCTCGCGGTTCAGAGATCGGCAGGCCGGCCCGCAATTTGCAACATCCGGCCAGCCCTCCACTCCCGCTCGCCCGCCCCATGCCCACCCTCGACACTGGCAACACCGCCTGGATGCTGGTTGCCACCGTGCTGGTGCTGTTGATGACCTTGCCCGGTCTGGCGCTGTTCTATGCCGGCATGGTGCGCAAGAAGAACCTGTTGGCGACGATGGCGCAGGTGCTGGCGACGTGTGCGCTGGTCTCGTTGCTGTGGTGTGCGGTGGGCTACAGCCTGGCGTTCCGGCCGGGCAATGGCTGGTTGGGGGACTTCGGGGCCGTGTGGCTGGGGACGCTGGCGATGGATCTGGCGCAGGGGCAGGCCAGTGTTCATGCGCTGGCGCCGACGGTGCCGGAGTCGGTGTTCGTGATGTATCAGCTGAGCTTCGCGGTGATCACGCCTGCCCTGATCGTGGGCGCGTTTGCTGAACGCATGCGCTTTGCCGCCCTGTTGTGGTTCATGGGCCTGTGGTCGCTGGTGGTTTATGCGCCGGTGGCGCACTGGGTCTGGGGGCCCGGTGGATGGCTCGGGGCGCTGGGGGCGCTGGACTTTGCCGGGGGCACCGTCGTGCATGTCAACGCGGGTGTGGCCGGGCTGGTGGCGGCCGCGATCCTGGGGCGGCGGCTGGGCTATGGCGAGGTGCCGCTGATGCCGGCCAACCTGGGCTGGACGCTGACCGGCGCGGGCCTGCTGTGGGTCGGCTGGATGGGCTTCAACGGCGGCTCGGCGATGGCCGCCGATGGGCGGGCGGGCATCGCGATCCTGAACACGCAGATGGCCGCCGCCGCCGGCACGCTGGCCTGGATGGCGGCGGAATGGCTGGTGCGGGGCACGCCGACGCTGCTGGGCCTGTGCAGTGGCGCGATCGGCGGGCTGGTGGCGGTGACGCCGGCCTCGGGCTATGTGACGCCGGCCTCGGCGGCACTGATCGGTGCGCTGGCGGGTGTCGCCTGCTACTGGGGCGCCACGGGCCTGAAACGGATGCTGGGGGCGGACGACAGCCTGGACGTGTTCGGCGTGCATGGCGTGGCGGGCCTGCTGGGGGCCTTGCTGACCGGCGTGCTGGCCGATCCGCGCATCGGCGGCGTCAGCGGCTCGCTGCTCGCGCAGGCGACTGCCGTGGGGGCCGTCGCGCTCTACAGCGCGGTGGCAACGGCCGCGATCCTGTGGCTGATCGGCGCGACGCTGGGTCTGCGGGTCAATGCGCGACAGGAACACGCCGGGCTGGACCTGAGCCAGCACGGCGAACGGGTCGAGTGACCCGCAGCAGCACGACAAGGACGGCAAGCAACATGGCCCTGATCAACGACCCCACCCCGGCACGCCTGAGCGAGAGCGACAAGCTCGGCATCGCCGCGCATCTGCATGTGGCGATGCGCCGCAAGATCGGTCGGGTGACCGATGTGGAATGGCTGGTGCGCGACGCGACCTATGCGCGCGAGGTCATCCGCATCGCGCTGGCCGAACGCGATCACCCCGAGTTGCAGGGCTGGGCGCTCAAGCTGCAGGCCGCCCTTTTTCCGCCAACGTCAACGCAGACGCAGACGCAGACGCAGACGCCGACCCGCACGGCGCAGGCCGCCAACAGCGGCCCGATGCCGCTGGATGCCAACGCGGGAGCGGACGCACCCCTGCGGCCGGCGCAGGGGCTGCTGGGGCGTTATGTGGGCGGCTTGCGCTGATCGGCCCGAGCGCGTCGTGGCGTGCCGGTTGTGAACAAGTCGAGCCTAATCCGGTCGATGTGAAACCGGCCGGTGGGCATCACCGGCGCCTCGCCGCACACTCTGGCGACAGCCACATGGCGTGGTCGGAGGGAGTCAGCGATGGCGGAGAACAACACAGGCCCGGCGGGCACGGCAGGCACGGCCGGCAGCACCGGCGCTTCGGTGGCGGACCAGAACCGGCAACTGGTCGAGACGGCGATGGACGCGCTGGATCGGCTGCTGCGCCTGTTCCAGGTCGAACGCATCGTCTATCTGGTGCTGACCGGGGTGTCCTTCGTGATGCTGCTAGCAGCGGGCTACATGATCGTCACGACCGAGAAGGCCGACACGACCAGCCTGGTCGCGGTGTTCGGCAGCACCGGTCTGGTGACGGCGTCGTCGGCCCGCATCAGCCATTTCTTCAACCGGGCCTTCACCTTGGTGGAGAGCCTGATCAGCAACCTGAGCAAACATGGATGACGCCCAGATCGCGTCGACGCTGAGCGAGCTGCAGCGTTCGTCGAAGACCTCGCTGGGCATGGTCCTGCTGGGCGCTGCCTGCCTGATCGGTGCGCTGGTCTACAGCGCCACGCGGCTGGCGCCGCTGGAGGCTCGTCTGGCCGAGATGGATGTGAAGCTTGCGGAGCGGCAGGTCCTGCTTGAACAGGCCGATGCCCGCCTGAAGCAGACGGTCGACTCCTTCGAGCTGTTCCAGGTGGGCACGCGCTTCCTGATCAACCGGCAGTACCCCGAGGCCCTGGCCGCCTTGGAGGAATACACGCAGCGTTTCCCCGACAGCAGCGAGGCACACGGCATCCTGGGCTATGCGCAGCTGCGTCAGGCCCTGTTCCTGACGGCAGAGGCCAAGGGCGCTGCGCCGGGTGCGGAGGTGCCTCGGGCGCTGGCCGCATCCGAACAGCATCTGCGCCGTGCGATCGAACTGGCGCAAGGCCGGCCTGATCAGGTCGTGCGGCCCTGGCCGGCCTACAACCTGTCGCTGCTGCTGATGCAGACCGGCCGCAAGGAGGAGGCGCTGCGCAACGTCACCGATCTGCTCAAGGCCGATCCGGGCATGGTGCGTTGGCTGTGTGGCGATGGTCAGTTCCGCCCCATGCGGCTGGATGCGGCGCTGGCCGACCGGTTTGTCGAGCAGGTCGAAGCGGCGGCGCGCAGCCAGTCGCTGTCCGAATGCTGGGTGACGAAGGCGCCTGTGGCCAAGGTCAAGCCCAAGGCCTGAGTCCAGCGCACGGCGCACGGCCGGTTGCAGCCGCCCGCCCGGCGGTGACAATGCCGGCTGGCCTGCGCCATGCCGTGAGCGGCGGCGCACACGGCGATCATGCCGACGACCGACGACCCCTCCCGCGATGTCCGAACCTTCCAACCGCGACCCCCGCGCAGCCCTTGCCGACGAGCCGGGTGCCTTGCCCGAACTGGGCACCGGCATCGACCATTTCCCCTCGCCGGCCAGCATCACGCCGGTCGACGAACACCTGATGCGCCTGGCGCTGGACCAGGCGCTGAACGCCCACCTGGCGGGCGAGGTGCCGGTCGGGGCGGTCATCGTGCAGCACACCGCCGATGGCCCGAAGGTGCTGGCCACGGGCTACAACCGGCCGATCACGACACACGATCCGACCGCCCACGCCGAACTGGTGGCCTTGCGCCACGCGGCCGCGCTGGTCGAGAACTACCGGCTGCCGGATTGCGAGCTCTATGTGACGCTCGAACCGTGTCCGATGTGCGCGATGGCGCTGCTGCACGCGCGCTTCAAGCGGGTGGTCTTCGGTGCCCGCGACCCGAAGACCGGCGCGGCCGGATCGGTGGTCGACCTGTTCGGCCTGAACCAGCTCAACCACCACACCGCCGTGGTCGGTGGCGTGCTGGAAGAGCCTTGCGGCCGGGTGCTGCGCGACTTCTTCGCCGAGCGCCGGGCCCAGCAGAAGGCCGAGCGCCTGGCGCGTGTGGCCGAGGGCATGACCGGCACGTCACACGACCGTGAGCCCGAGGCCGATGCCCCGGTCGGCCTGGTGCATGCGCCCATCGTCGGCCACCCGGCGGCGACGCCGCTGCAGCCTGCCAGCGCGGATGTCGACTACGGCGGCCATCCGCCCGGTCCGCCCCACAGCACGCGCGAGAACGACACGCTGACCTTCACGCTGCCCGAGGTGATCGAGGACCCCTCGCTGCCGGTCACCCAGCTCGCGCCGCTCGAACCGATGCCGCTGCCCGATGTGGCCGAGGCGACCCTGACGCAGCTGGGCGGGCTCAGCGCCTTCGCGGGCCTCGATGCCCTGGGGCCCGACAAGGACCGCGGGCCTGGCACGCGGGCATGAGCCCGGGCTGACCACCGTGTCCGTCCCCGCCGAGGCCGCGCGTCAGCGGCCTCGTCCGTTTCTTGAATCCTGAAAGCCCTTGCATGTCCGCAGCCACGTCCCCGTCTTCCCGTCCCGACCTGGGCGAGCTGCATGTCTACAGCCCCTCCGGCGTGGTGGCGCAGGCCGCCGTGCTCAAGCGCGCAGCCAAGCGGCTGGGGCAGGCCGGCTACCGCGTCAGCATCGACGAGGCCGCGCTGGCGCGCCACCAGCGCTTTGCCGGTGACGACGACACGCGCCTGGCCGCGCTGCACCGCGTCGCCACGGCCGCCCCGCATGTCGCACTGGCCAGCCGGGGCGGCTACGGCCTGACGCGGCTGCTCGACCGGATCGACTGGACACTCATCGCGCAGGCGGTCGAACGTGGCACGCACTGGGTCGGTCACAGCGACCAGACCGCCCTGCAAGCCGGCCTGCTGGCCCACATCGGCAACAGCCCGAACGCGGTGACCTGGCATGGCCCGCTGGCCTGTGCCGACTTCGGTGCCAGCGATGCCGACGGCGGGCTGGACGAGGTCACGCCCGACTGCTTCCACGAGGCCGTCAGCGGCGAGCTGGAGGCGATCGGCTTTCGCGTGCCGGAAGGCCACGACGGCCTGGCCGTGAGCGGCCGGCTCTGGGGCGGCAACCTGTGCGTGCTGACCAGCCTGCTGGGCACGCCGCACTGGCCCCGGGTGCGCGGCGGCATCCTGTTCCTGGAAGACGTCAACGAGCATCCCTACCGGGTCGAACGCATGCTGCTGCAGCTGCAGCAGGCGGGTGTGCTGGGGGCGCAGAAGGCGATCTTGCTGGGCGACTTCAGCGGCTGGAAGAAGAGCCCGCTGGACCGGGGCTACAACCTCAAGGCCATGGTCGAACACCTGCGCAGCGTCTGCGCGGTGCCGGTGCTGACCGGCCTGCCGGTTGGCCACGGCCGCACCAAGGTCACCTTGCCCTCGGGCCTCAAGGCGGATCTGGTGGTGCAGGGCCGCGATGCCCTGGTCGCCTGGGGCTGAGGCGCGCGTGTGATGCGGGGCTGGCCGCTGGTCCTGTTGCTGACCCTGTTGGCGGGGCTCGGCGGCTGCGGCAACAGCCCCTATCCGCCCGGCGCGGCCGAGGCCAACACGCTCTACACCGCCTTCACCGAACGCTCGCCGCGCCACCTCGACCCGGTCGCGTCCTACTGGAACCAGGACACGCCCTACACCCACAGCATCTACGAGCCGCTGCTCGCCTACCACTACCTCAAGCGGCCGTACACGCTGATCCCGCGCCTGGCGCTGGCGGTGCCCGAGCCGGTGCTGAAGGATGCGCAAGGCCGCACGCTGCCGGCCGATGCGCCCGATGAGCGGGTGGCCGAGAGCGTCTACGAGATCGCGATCCGGCCGGGCGTGCGCTACCAGCCGCACCCGGCCTTCGCGCGTGATGCACAGGGGCGTTGGCGCTACCACGGCGCGCATGCAGAACGGCTGGCCGACGAGCCCGACGCGCCGCTGGCCTTCCCGCATCTGGACACGCGCGAACTGGTCGCCGCCGACTTCGTGCTGGCCTTCCAGCGCCACGCCACGCCGCGCCTGCCCGCGCCGATCTACAGCCTGCTGGCCGAGCATGTGGTGGGCATGGCCGACTACGCCGCCCAGGTCCGCGCCGAAGATCAGCGCCTGCGCGCCGGCCTGAGCGCCGACGCGCCCGACCTGCCGTGGCTGGACTTCCGCCGCTGGCCGCTGGCGGGCGTGACGGCGCCCGACGCGCACACCCTGCGCATCCGCCTGAAGGGCCGCTACCCGGCCTTCCGCTACTGGCTGGCGACGACCTTTGTCGCGCCGGTGCCGTGGGAGGTCGAGGCCTTCCACGCCGAGCCCGGCCGCGCCCGCCGAGGTCTGACGCTGGACCGCTGGCCGGTCGGCACGGGGCCCTACATGCTGGCGGTCTACGAACAGGACCGCCGCCATGTGCTGGTGCGCAACCCCCACTTCCGCCACGAGACCTATCCCTGCGAGGGCATGCCCGGCGATGCCGAACGCGGCCTGCTGGCCGATTGCGGCCAGCCCTTGCCCTTCATCGACCGTGTGGAGTTCCGCATCGAGCGCGAGGCCGCCACGCTCAAGACCAAGTTCCTGCAGGGCTGGCTGGATGCGCCCGAGGTCGAACGCACCGACCGCGGCTCGGACTACGCGCTGGACATGCGCGACGACGACGCGACCCGCGAGCGCCTGAGCGAACGTGGCCTGCAATTGCCCGAGGCCGACGACCTGGTCATCTGGTACCTGGGCTTCAACATGCTCGACCCCATCGTTGGCCAGGGCGACACACCCGAGCGTCAGCGCCGCAACCGGGCCCTGCGCCAGGCGGTGGCGATCGCGCTGGACTGGGGCGAACACGCCCGCATCTTCCCGGCCAAGGGTGGGCGCGAGGCCATGGGGCCCTTGCCGGCTGGCATCGCCGGTTCGCGGCTGGGCACACGCGAGGGCGTCAACCCGGTGACACACCGCTGGGTCGACGCGCCGGCCGAGCCCGGCGGCGGCCATGCCGTACGCCGCAGCCTGGACGAGGCCCGGGCGCTTTTGCGCGAAGCCGGCTACCCGGACGGGCGCGATGCGGCGAACGGCCAGCCGCTGGTCCTGCACCTCGACTTCTACCGCGCGATGACGCCCGAGCTGCGCGCCGAGATCGCCTGGCTGACCGGCCGCTTCGCCGCCATCGGCATCACGCTGGACCTGCGTGCGACCGACAACAACCAGTTCCAGGACAAGGTGCGCAAGGGCCGTCACCAGCTCTATTTCTCCGGCTGGGGCGCGGACTATCCGGATGCCGAGAACTTCCTCTTCCTGCTGCATGGCCCGAACGGCAAGAGCCGCAGCGACGGCGAGAACCTGTCGAACTACGCCGATGCGGACCATGACGCGCTGTTCCGCCGCATCCAGCTGCTGCCGGACGGCCCGACGCGGCAGGCGCTGATCGACCAGGCGGTCGCCATCCTCCAGCGCGACACGCCCTGGGCCTGGGGCTATGTCTCGCCCGGCCGGGCGGCCTGGCAGCCGTGGGTGCGCAACGCGGGCGTGCCGGTGCTGACCAAGGACCAGCTGCGCTACCTGCGGCTGGACACGGCGCAGCGCGCCCGCCTGCTGGCGCAGTGGAATGCGCCGCGCTGGCAGGTGCCGCTGGCGGTCCTGGCGCTGTCGCTGGCGGGGGCCGTGCTGCTGTGGCGGCGCCTGTTGCGGCGCCGCGCGATGGCGTCCGGCCGTGACCCGAGGAGGCTCAGGCCATGAGCCTGCGCCCGATGCTGGCTTTCCTGTTCCGGCGCTTGCGTGACGCTGCGCTGGTCCTGGTGGGCGTGCATGTGCTGACCTTCTTGCTGTTCTTCGGTGTCAACACGCCCGATGACATGGCGCGGCTGGCACTGGGCGGCAAGCGCGTCACGGCCGAACAGGTCACGCACTGGAAACGCGAACGTGGCTATGACCGGCCCTTGCTCTGGAATGGCGATGAACACGGGGCTGCCGCGCTGACGCAGACCATCTTCTGGCAGCGCAGCGCCTCCTTGCTGCAGCTGGACTTCGGCCGCGCCGACAGCGAGAGCGGCGGCGACATCGGCCGCGAGGTCGCCCGCCGCATGGCGGTCAGCGTGCAACTCGCCTTGCCGCTGTTTGTGCTGCAGGGGCTGGCCAGCCTGCTGATCGCGCTGGCGCTGGTTGCCGTGCGCGGCAGTGCGCTGGAGCGCTGGGGCGGGGCGCTGACCTTGCTGATGCTGTCGGTCTCCAGCCTGTTCTACATCGTCGCCGGGCAGGCGCTGTTCTCGCACCTGCTGCGGCTGGCACCCGTCTCGGGCTGGGCGGACGGCTGGGCGTCCTGGCGCTTCCTGGCCCTGCCGCTCGGTCTGGCGCTGCTGACCCGTCTGGCTGGCGATGTGCGGCTCTACCGCGCGATGCTGCTGGAAGAGGCCGGCAAGCCGCATGTGCGCGCCGCCCGCGCCCGGGGCCTGGGCGAGTCCGCCGTGCTGGGCCGACATGTGCTGCGCAACGCGGCCGTGCCGGTGCTGACCAGCGCCGGCCTGGTGCTGCCGCAGGTCTTCCTGGGCAGCCTGGTCTTCGAGAGCTTCTTCGGCCTGCCGGGCCTGGGCGCCTATGCGATCGAGGCGATCGCGGCGCAGGACTTCGCGGTCGTGCGGACCATGGTCGTGCTCGGCGCGGCGCTGTACGTGGCCGCCATGCTGCTGGTCGACGCCGCGCTGTGGTGGGCCGATCCACGCATCCGCCTGGCGGGCACGGAGGCGGGCCGATGAACACGCTGGACGCGCCGATCTGGATTGTGCTGGCGCAGGCCCGGCCGGTGCTGCTGTGGACCGACCTGCTGCTCTGGGCCTTGTTGATCGGCGGCGTGCTGGTCGCCGGGCGGCTGCGGCGCGATCCCTTGCAGCGGCGGGCCTGGCGGCGCGTGCTGGCCACGCCGGGCGCGCCCGCAGCGCTGGTCGTGCTGGCGGCGATGGGCACGCTGGCGATGCTCGACAGCGTGCACTTCCGACGCGCCTTGCCCTCGGCCGCCGGTGCGCCGACGGTGCAGGCCACGCAGACCGAATCGCTGCTGGACCTGCTGCTGGCCCGGCCGCTGGCGATGCGCGAATCGGGCTATTCCCATCCGCTGGACGCCTGGACGCTGACCCGCGAAAGCGTCGTGCGCCACGGCGTGGTGACGCGCGAGCCGCAGCGCCTGGCGCATGGCGGCGCGCATCTGATCGACCCGGCGGCCGAGCGGGGGCGCGATCTCGTCGTGCGTGGCGTGTCGGGCGGCCTGACCGGCCTGCTGCTCGCGCTGGCCGGGATCACCGCCGTGTCGCGCCAACGCCCGGACCGGCTGCGCGGCCCCGCCCGCGAGGCCGCCATCGCCGTCGCCGTGCTGGCCACGCTGGCCGGCAGCGTCGTGGCCTGGGCGGGCGCCTGGCATGTGCTGGGCACCGACCGCATCGGGCAGGACGTGCTGGTGCAGGCGCTCAAGAGCGTGCGCACCGCCCTCGTGATCGGCCTGCTGGCGAGCCTTGCCACCGTGCCGCCGGCCCTCGCGCTGGGTCTGCTGGCGGGCTGGTATCGCGGCGCGGTGGATGCGGCGGTGCAGGGCGTGACCGCCGTGCTGGCCGCCATCCCCAACGTGCTGCTGATCGCGGCCGGCGTGCTGCTGGCGCAGGCGGCCATCGATGCGCGGCCGCAGGCGTTTGCCTCGGCGCTGGAACGGGCCGATGCCAAGCTGCTGCTGCTGTGTCTGATCCTCGGCCTGGGTGGCTGGGCGGGCCTGTGCCGGCTGGTGCGGGCCGAAACGCTGCGGCTGCGCTCGCTGGACTTCATCCGCGCCGCGCGGGGCTCGGGGCTGTCGGACGCCCGCATCGTCTGGCGCCACCTCGCTCCCCACGTCGCCCATCTGGTGCTGATCCAGGCGGCGCTGGACCTGTCCATGCTGGTGCTCTACGAGGCCGTGCTGACCTATGTCGGCGTCGGCGTCGACCCGGCGCTGCAGAGCTTCGGCAGCATGATCAACCTGGCCCGCAGCGAGCTGCTGCGCGAGCCGGTCGTCTACGGCTCGGTCGGCGCGGCCTTTGTCTTCATGGTCGTGCTGGTGCTGGCGCTGAACGTGCTGGCCGACGCGATCCGGCTCGCCTTCGACCCCCGCGCGGCGCTCGGCGGGGGGCGTCCATGAGCAGGGCCTTGCTCGACATCGACGAGCTGTGTGTCGACCTGCAGGACGACGAGCTGGGCACACGCCGCGTCCTGCACGGCCTGACGCTGGCATGGCGACGCGGCGAGACGGTCGCGCTGGTCGGGCCGTCCGGCAGCGGCAAGAGCCTGACGGCGGCGGCGATCCTGCGGCTCCTGCCGGACAACGCCTGGATCGCATCCGGCGACGTGCGGCTGGCCGCCCGGGCCGGTCAACACGTCGAGCCGCAGAACCTGCCCGACCTGGGCGAGGCCGAGCTGCGAGCGGTGCGCGGCGCTCGCATCGGCATCGTCTTCCAGGACCCGGGCGCCAGCCTCAACCCGGTGCTGACCATCGGCCGCCAGTTGCAGGAGTCGCTGCAGGCCCATACGCTGCTGCGCGGTGCGGCGGCCCGGGACAAGGCCTTGCGCTGGCTGGCCGAGGTGGGCCTGCCGGCGTCGGCGCTGGACCGCCACGCCTTCGAGCTGTCCGGCGGCCAGCAGCAACGCGCCATGCTGGCCATCGCGCTGGCCGGCGAGCCCGATCTGCTGATTGCCGACGAGGCCACGTCCGCGCTGGATGTGGTGACCCAGGCCCAGGTGCTGGACCTGATCGACCGCCTGCAAGCCGAACGCCGGCTCGGCCTGCTGCTGATCACGCACGACCTGGCGGTGGCCGCCGCCCGCGCCGACCGCATCGCGCTGCTGGACCAAGGGCGGCTGGTGGCGGTCGGACCGCCCACCTTGCTGCTGGGTCGTGACGGCGCACCCGCCTTGCCACTGCTGCGCGAGCTGCTCGACGCGGTGCCAGGTGGGGCAGGCTGGGGCGCCGAACGGACGCACGGTCCGTCGTCCGCAGACCCGCCCGTGCTCCGGGTCGAAAACCTTCGCGTTGACTACCCCGGCAGGCGGCGCTGGGGCGTGGCGCGGGGTGGGCAGGTGGCGGTCGACGGCATCGGCTTCTCGGTCGCGGCCGGGCGCACGCTGGCGCTGGTGGGGGCCAGCGGCTGCGGCAAGTCCAGCGTCGCGCTGGCGCTGGCCCGGTTGCTGCCCGAGGACGCGGTGGCGAGCGGCTCGGTGCGGCTGGGCGAGACGGCGCTGTTGCCGCTCGCCGGCCGGGCCTTGCGCGCGGCCCGCCGCGACATCCAGCTGGTCTTCCAGGATCCGCTCGCCTCGCTGGACCCGCGCCAGCGTGTCGGCGACATGCTGGCCGAGACGCTGGCCTCGCTGCGGCCGGAGTGGGACGTGGCCCGCCGCGCCGCGCGCATCGCCCACCTGATCGAGCAGGTCGGCCTCGCCGGGCTGGACCTGGGCCGTCACCCGCATGCCTATTCGGGCGGCCAACGCCAGCGTCTGGCCTTCGCCCGTGCGCTGGCCTGCGAGCCGCGTGTGCTGATCTGCGACGAGCCGACCTCGGCGCTGGACCTGATCACGCAGGCTCAGGTGCTGAGCCTGCTGGCCCGGTTGCAGCGCGACACGGGCGTGGCGCTGGTCTTCATCACCCACCACCTGGCGCTGGTCGAGGCCATCGCCGACGAGGTCGCGGTGATGGACGCCGGCCGGATCGTCGAATCCGGCCCGGTCGCGCAGGTCCTCAACCCGGTGCAGGGCCAGCGCCATGCCGTGACGCGGGCACTGTGGGCGGCCTTGCCGCGGCTGTGATCAGGCCAACGAGGCCAGCCAGGCGGCGCAGATCGCCATCGACCCCAGCGTCACCGGCACGCCGACCCGGGCGTGGGTGCGCCAGTCGAGGGTCACGCCCCGGCGCTGGGCGGCGTCGACCACGATGATGTTGGCGATGCTGCCAACGATCAGCAGGTTGCCGGCCAGGGTGCTGACCAGCGTCAGCGTCAGCCCTGCCAGCGCATGTGTCGCATGGGGCAGCAGCAGCATCACGGCGGGCACGTTGGAGACCAGGTTGGACAGGCCGAAGGTGGTCAGCGCCAGTGGCGCTGGATCACCGAGTGCGATGCCGGCTTGCGCCAGCGCGTCGACCGCCTGCTGCGGCAGGCCGGTGGCCGCGAAGGCGTGATTGACGATGAACAAGCCGATGAAGAGCAGCAGCAGCTCGTGGTCGACCAGGCCCAGCATGTCGCGCGAGTGCAGCTTGCGGCTGAGCAGCAGCAGGCCGGCGCCGGTCAGTGCGACGACTTCGCGCGGCCAGTCGGTCAGCAAGAAGCAGGCGACGATGCCCAACGCCACCGCCAGGCCCTTGGCGGTCTGCCAGCGGTCGAGCATGATCTCGGGCGCCTGCGCAGAGGCCTCGACCGGACCCAGCCAGCGGCCACGGAACAGTCGCGCCACGATCGCCCAGGTCAGCGCCAGGGCCAGCAGCACCGGCAGTGCGGCGTCGCGCAGGTGGCGGGCGAAGTCGAGCTTCAGGGTCTCGCCGATCAGCATGTTCTGCGGGTTGCCGATCAGCGTCGCGGCCGAGCCGATGTTGGACGCGCAGGCCAGCGCCAGCAGCAGCGGCAGCGGGTTCAGGCCGCGTCGCCGGGCGGCGTCGACCAGCACCGGCGCGACGGCCAGGCAGACGATGTCGTTGCTGAACACCGCCGACAGGACGGCACTGACCGCGATCAGCGCGGCCAACAGCGCCTGGGGCGGCAAGGGCAGGGCGGCCAGTGCCCGCGTCGCCCAGTCGTAGAAGCCGCCCAGTCGCATCTGGGCCGACACGACCATGAAGGCGAACAGCAGGATCACCGTGGGGATGTGCACGGCTTGCGCGGCTTCTTGCATCGACACGGCATCCAGGCCGATCAGCGCGATGGCGCCGAGCAGCGCGACGCCGGTGCGGTCGAGCTGCAGCAAGGGCAGTCCGCCCAGGATCATGCCCAGATAGACCAGCGAGAAGATGAGGACCACGAGGTCCTGGGTCGGCGTCATGGCGGACTTCCAGAAACAGCAAGACCGGCCGGAGCCGGTCTTGCGGGGGTGGGCGGCAGGCCCGTCAGAGCACGTCGGAGGCGAAGTCCGCCAGCCGCGAACGCTCGCCGCGCGCCAGCGTGATGTGGCCGGCGTGCGGCCAGCCCTTGAAGCGGTCGACCGCGAAGGTCAGGCCCGACGAGCCTTCGGTCAGGTAGGGCGTGTCGATCTGCGCGAGGTTGCCTAGGCAGACGATCTTGGTGCCCGGACCGGCGCGCGTGACCAACGTCTTCATCTGCTTGGGCGTCAGGTTCTGGGCCTCATCGATGATGACGAACTTGTTGAGGAAGGTCCGCCCGCGCATGAAGTTCAGGCTCTTGATCTTGATCTTGCTGCGCACCAGGTCGTTGGTGGCCGCACGACCCCATTCGCCGGCGGCGCTGTCGCCCCGCGCCAGCACCTCGAGGTTGTCGTCGAGCGCGCCCATCCACGGCCCCATCTTTTCCTCCTCGTTGCCGGGCAGGAAGCCGATGTCCTCGCCGACCGGCACGGTCACGCGGGTGACGATGATCTCGGAGTAGCGCCGGTCGTCGAGCACCTGCGCCAGGCCCGAGGCCAGCGTCATCAGCGTCTTGCCGGTGCCGGCGGTGCCGGTCAGCGTGATGAAGTCGCAGTCCGGGTCCAGCAGCAGGTTCAGCGCGAAGTTCTGCTCTCGGTTGCGGGCCATCACGCCCCAGACGCTGTGCTTGGCGTGGGTGTAGTCCTTGAGCGTCTTCAACACCGCCGACTTGCCGGTGATCTCGGTGACCTTGGCATAGAGCGCGGCATTGCCCGGGGTCTCGAGGTAGACGAACTGGTTGACCATCAGCGCGGGGACCAGCGGGCCGCTGATGCGGTAGTAGGTCGAGCCGCCTTGCTGCCAGCTCTCCATGGTCTTGCCGTGGCGCTCCCAGAAGTCCGACGGCAGGGCCATGACGCCGGTGTAGAGCAGGTCACCGTCTTCGAGGGTCTTGTCGTTGAAGTAGTCCTCTGCGGGCAGGCCGAGCGCACGCGCCTTGATGCGCATGTTGATGTCCTTGGACACCAGCACGACCTCGCGACCGGGCATGGCGTTGCGCAGGCTTTGCACCACGCCGAGGATCTGGTTGTCGGCCTTGCCCTGGGGCAGGCCGTCGGGCAGCTTGATGTCCAGGAAGGTGGTCTGGAAGTAGAGCTTGCCACCGGCCTCGCGGTGCCCGGTCTTGGCCAGCGAGATGCCGCTGGCGGCGTCGAGCTTGCCGTTGTCGTCCAGGCTGGCGGCCAGGGCGTCGAGTTCGCGGCTGACCTGGCGCACGTTGCGCGAGACCTCGCTCATGCCCTTCTTGTGGCCGTCAAGCTCTTCGAGCGTGATCATCGGCAGGTAGATGTCGTGTTCCTCGAAGCGGAAGATCGACATCGGGTCATGCATCAGCACATTGGTGTCGAGCACGAACAGCTTGGCCGGCCCGGTGCCGCGCGGCTTGCGCGAGCGCGTCGCCACCGGGGTGGGCGCGGCGGGCTGGGCAGGCGGCTGGACCACGGCGGGCGAGCCGGCCTTGGCGGTCGCCGGTGCCTTCGCGGGACGCGCCACCTTGGCAACGGGCTGGGGCGGCGTCACCTCCGGTGTGGCGACGGCGGCCGGCGCCTTGGCCTTGCGGGACTTGAGCGCCACGGTCGTCACCGCCGGCACGGGCGGGATGGCCGCGAGGACGGGGCTGGTGGCGACCAACTCATCGACGTCGTCGACGAGGTCTTCCTGGACGGCCGGCGCGCTGCGCTTGGCGCTGCGGCCGAGGGCCGGCTTGTCGTACTTGGCGGGATCGAGGACAGCGCCGCGTTTGGCGGGAGGTTGAGGCAGAGGCATCGAGTTCAGGCTTCGCGGGCTGAGGACAGGCCACGTCGGCCGGCGGGACGGTCGGCGGTCGCGGCAACAAAAAAGCCGCACAGCAAGCTGGGCGGCTTCATCAGGGGGTGCGATCTGGTCGTCGCAGGCATGAATTCATTATGCACGGGCGTCGTGGCGGCACTCGTGACCGCCTTCACGCCCTTGCAGGCGTTCAGGCGGTGGTGATGTTGAGTTCGCGCACGGCCTTGAGGACTTCCTCGACGTGGCCAGCGACCTTGATCCCACGCCACTCGGCGCGCAGCACGCCTTCGGCATCGATCAGGAAGGTCGAGCGTTCGATGCCCTTGACCTTCTTGCCGTACATGATCTTGTTCTTGACCACGCCGAACATGTGGCAGAGCTTCTCTTCGGTGTCGGCGATCAGCTCGAAGGGCAGTTCCAGGTTCTGCTTGAACTTGTCGTGCGAGGCCATGTTGTCCCGCGAGACGCCAAAGACCACCGCGCCGGCGTCCTTGAAGTCCTGATGCTGGTCGCGGAACTGCATCGCTTCGGTGGTACAACCCGGCGTGTTGTCCTTCGGGTAGAAGTACAGCACCACTGCCTTGCCCAGGAAGGCTTGCGACGTGAACTTGACGCCTCCCGTGGCGTTGGCGTCGATGTCCGGCAGGGCTTTGTTGAGAGCAGGCGTCATGCAGCGTTCTATCAGGAGAAGCACTCGGTCGAGTGCAATCCCGTGATTATAAAACGCCTGGACTGATCGCCCTTGCTCATCGGCTTGCTCAACAGCCTGATCGGGGGCTGGCGCAGCGGCCCGATGCGTGCGATGCACGTGCTGATCGGATCAATCAAGCAGCAGCACCGCCACGGCGCGGCGACCTTCGCCGACCAGGATGTTGTAGGTGCGGCAGGCGGCGGCGGTGTCCATGCTCTCGACGCCGATGTGACGGGTCAGCAGCGGGTGGCTCAGGCGCGGCGAGACGAACTGGTGGCGCGTGCCGGTGCCGACGATCACGACCTCGGGCTGCAAGGCCAGCAGCCCCTCAAAGTGCGAGACCTGCAAGTCCTCGGCGCGGGCACATGGGAAGGCGACGATCTCTCCCTGCCACGGCACCATCACGCTGGTGGTCCAGACCTGCTGGTTGACCGTCAACTGGGTGGCGGTGCTGGCCTGGATGGCGTTGACGCCTTCGAGGCGTTCGGGTTGGAACTTCACGGTGCTGGCACGGCCTGGTGAGCCCTTGGGCTGGGGCTAAAATTCTATGCTTTGTGCCCCAGGCAGCGCTCGGAAGGGTCCGTGGTTGCCGGTCGTGGCCATCCATCAGGAGACCTTGTGCTCAAGCCCGTCGCCAAGTCCAGCAAGCTCGCCAACGTGTGCTACGACATCCGTGGCCCGGTGCTGGAGAAGGCCCGCCAGATGGAGGAAGAAGGCCACAAGATCATCAAGCTCAACATCGGCAACCTCGCCGTGTTCGGGCTGGAGCCGCCCGACGAGATCGTGCAGGACATGATCCGCAACATGCCGCATTCGGCCGGCTACACCGACAGCAAGGGCCTGTTCGCGCCGCGCAAGTCGGTCGTGCACTACACGCAGGAGAAGGGCGTCAAGGGCGTGACGGTGGACGATGTCTACCTCGGCAACGGCGCCTCCGAGCTGATCGCCATGAGCATGAACGCCTTGCTCGACGATGGCGACGAGGTGCTGATCCCCTCGCCCGACTACCCGCTCTACACCGCCGTCGTGGCGCTGTCCGGTGGCCGTCCGGTGCACTACCAGTGCGACGAGCAGAGCGAGTGGTACCCCGACATCGCCGACATCAAGGCCAAGATCACGTCGCGCACCAAGGCGATCGTGGTCATCAACCCGAACAACCCGACCGGTGCGCTCTACCCGGACAGCCTGCTGCTTGAACTGATCGAGGTCGCGCGCCAGCATCAGCTGATCATCTTTGCCGACGAGATCTACGACAAGACGCTCTACGACGGCAACTCGCACACCAGCATCGCCTCGCTGTGCGATGACGTTCTGACGCTGACCTTCAACGGCCTGAGCAAGAACTACCGCTCCTGTGGCTACCGGGCCGGCTGGATGGTGGTCTCGGGCGACAAGCGCCATGCCCGCGACTACATCGAGGGCCTGACGATGCTGGCCTCCATGCGCTTGTGTGCCAACACGCCCGGGCAGCTGGCGATCCAGACCGCGTTGGGTGGCTACCAGAGCATCAAGGACCTCGTCGCGCCGACCGGCCGGCTGTGCCGCCAGCGGGATCTGGCGCACAAGCTGCTGACCGACATCCCCGGCGTCAGCTGCGTCAAGCCCAAGGGTGCGCTCTACATGTTCCCGCGCCTGGACCCCAAGCTCTACCCGATCGAGGACGACCAGGCCTTCGCTTACGAGCTGCTGGCCGAGGAGAAGGTCCTGATCGTGCAGGGCACCGGCTTCAACTGGCCGACCCCGGACCACTTCCGGCTGGTCTTCCTGCCCAACTCGGACGACCTGACCGATGCGGTCATGCGCATCGCACGTTTTCTCGACGGCTACCGGCGCCGCCACGGTCGCTGAGCCGCTGCGACGTCGTCCGTCCTCGCCCGCTTTCCCGTTCCCCTAGACCCCTGAACCTGGCGCTCTGCGTCCCGCTTCCATGAAACCCATTCAAGTCGGCCTGCTCGGCATCGGTACCGTCGGCAGTGGCACCTTCAACGTGCTGACCCGCAACCAGGAAGAGATCCGCCGCCGCGCGGGCCGGGGCATCGAGATCACGATGGTGGCCGACCTCAACGTCGAGCGCGCCCGCGAGGTCGTCGGCGATCGTGCCCAGGTCGTGGCCGATGCGCGCCAGGTCATTGCCAACCCGGACATCGACATCGTCATCGAGCTGATCGGCGGCTACGGCATCGCCCGCACGCTGGCGCTGGAGGCGATCGCCGCTGGCAAGCACGTGGTCACCGCCAACAAGGCGCTGCTGGCCGTGCACGGCTCGGAGATCTTCGCCGCCGCACGCGAGCGTGGCGTGATGGTTGCCTTCGAGGCCGCCGTGGCCGGTGGCATCCCCATCATCAAGGCCCTGCGTGAGGGCCTCACCGCCAACCAGATCCAGTGGGTCGCCGGCATCATCAACGGCACCACCAACTTCATCCTCAGCGAGATGCGCGACAAGGGCCTCGACTTCGAGGTCGTGCTCAAGGAGGCGCAGCGCCTGGGCTATGCGGAAGCCGATCCGACCTTCGACATCGAAGGGGTCGATGCGGCCCACAAGGCCACGCTGATGAGCGCGCTGGCCTTCGGCATCCCGGTGCAGTTCGACAAGGCGCACGTCGAGGGCATCACCAAGCTCCAGGGCGCGGACATCCGCTACGCCGAGCAGCTCGGCTACCGCATCAAGCTGCTGGGCATCGCTCGCCGCCAGGCCGCCGGCATCGAGCTGCGTGTGCACCCGACGCTGGTGCCCAGCAAGCGCCTGATCGCCAACGTCGAAGGTGCGATGAACGCGGTGATGGTGCAGGGCGATGCCGTGGGCACCACGCTGTACTACGGCAAGGGCGCCGGCAGCGAGCCGACCGCATCGGCCGTGATCGCCGATCTGGTCGACATCACCCGTCTGCACACCGCCGACCCCGAGCAACGCGTGCCCCACCTGGCCTTCCAGCCCGACGAGCTGCATGCCACGCCGATCGTGTCGATCGACCAGGTCGTGACCTCCTTCTATCTGCGCCTTCGGGTGGCCGACCAGAAGGGCGTGCTGGCCGCCATCACGCGCATCCTGGCCGAGTCCGACATCTCGATCGATGCGGTGCTGCAGCGCGAATCGGCCGAGGGCGAGCACTCCACCGACGTCATCATCCTGACGCACGAGACCGTCGAAGGCCGCATGCGTGCGGCGCTGACGCAGATGCAGGCCTTGCCGACGGTGCTTGCGCCCATCGTCAGCCTGCGCAAGGAAGAACTCGCCTGAGGCCGTCGATGAAGTACATCAGCACCCGCGGCGACCAGACCCCGCGCGGCTTCTCCGAGATCCTGCTCGAAGGCCTGGCACCGGACGGCGGGCTCTACCTGCCCGTCGCCTACCCGACGGTCGACGCGGCGACGCTGGCCGCTTGGCGCGGCTTGTCCTACGCCGACCTGGCCTTCGAGATCCTGTCGCTCTACATCGACGACATCCCGGCCGAGGACCTGCGCACGCTGGTGCGCAAGACCTACACCGCCGAGGTGTTCGGCACGGCGGCGATCGTGCCGCTCAAGCCGCTGGAATCCGGGTTGATGCTCGAAGCCCTGTCCAACGGCCCGACGCTGGCCTTCAAGGACATGGCCATGCAGTTGCTGGGCCACCTGTTCGAGTACGAACTGGCCCGACGCGGCGAGAGCCTCAACATCCTGGGCGCCACCTCGGGCGACACCGGCAGCGCGGCCGAACATGCGATGCGCGGCAAGAAGGGCGTCAACGTCTTCATGCTCAGCCCGCACGGCCGCATGAGCCCCTTCCAGCAGGCGCAGATGTTCAGCCTGCAGGACGCCAACATCCACAACCTCGCGGTCGAGGGCGTGTTCGACGACTGTCAGGACATCGTCAAGGCGGTCTCCAACGACCTGGCCTTCAAGCGCAAGTACCGCATCGGCACGGTCAACTCGATCAACTGGGCCCGCCTGCTGGCCCAGGTCGTGTACTACTTTGCCGGCTACTTCCAGGCCACCTCGACGAACGACCAGGTGGTCAGCTTCACGGTGCCTTCGGGCAACTTCGGCAACGTCTGCGCCGGCCATGTCGCCCGGATGATGGGCCTGCCGATCGCGCAGCTGGTGGTCGCGACCAACGAGAACAACGTGCTGGAGGAGTTCTTCCGCACCGGCACCTACCGGGTGCGCGCCAGCGCCGAGACCTGGGAGACGTCGAGCCCGTCGATGGACATCTCCAAGGCCAGCAACTTCGAGCGTTTTGTCTTCGACCTGCTGGGTCGTGACGGTGCGCGCACGCAGGCGCTGTTCGGGGCGGCCTTGTCGACCGAGGGCGCATTCACGCTGTCGGCCGACGAGTTCGCGCGGGTGGCCAGCTACGGCTTCGTGGCCGGGCGCAGCACCCATGCCGACCGGCTGGCGACCATCCAGGCGACCTGGCAGGGTCATGGCGTGCTGGTCGACACCCACACGGCCGACGGCCTGAAGGTGGCGCGCGAGCGTCGCCAGGACGGCATCCCGATGATCGTGCTGGAGACGGCCTTGCCGGCCAAGTTCGAAGCCACGATCACCGAGGCGCTGGGCGAGGACGTGCACGCGCCTCGGCCGGCCCATCTGGCGGATCTGGAGTCGCGTCCCAAGCGCTTTCAGATCGTGCCGGCCGACACGGCCACGGTGCAGCGCTACATCGAGGCGCACGTCAGCTTGTGACCCCCGGGCGCGGGTGTCGACCTGCGCCCGATCCTGCTTCGCTTCCCGGATTCGTCTCATGCACGTTGTCGGTCTCTGTGGTGTGTCCGGCTCGGGCAAGACGACCCTGGCCGAAGGCCTGATCGCTGCGTTCCGCGCCCGCGGCCTGCGTGTCTCGGTGGTCAAACACGCGCACAAGCGGTTCGACATCGACGTGCCGGGCAAGGACAGCTGGCGGCATCGCCAGGCCGGTGCCTTCGAGGTCGTCATCGCCAACGACCACCGGCTGGCCAAGGTGCGCGAGTTCGCGTCGCCCGAGGCGCTGGATGTCCACCAGATGCTGGCCGAGCTGGTCGACCTCGGGCCCGGGCACTGGGTGCTGGTCGAAGGCTTCAAGCACGCCAGCCTGCCCAAGATCGAGGTCTGGCGCGCGACGCCCGGCGCTGTCGCGCTGTATGCGCAGGGCGATCCGCATGTCATCGCGCTGGCGGTCAAGGCCGGCGCGGCGCTGCCCGAGCCGACCGGGCTGCCGGTGCTGGATCTGGACAGCCCCGCGCAGATCGTCGACTTCCTGTTGCAAGATCCGCGACGCCACGCCTACGACGCCACCGTCCACGTCCCCCATGTCGACTGAACCTGCCCGCCGCCCCGCCTCGCCCCTGCTGCCGCTGGACGACGCGCTTGAACGACTGCTGAGCACCGTGTCGCCCTTGCCCGCGACACGCGGGGAGCGGGTCTCCACCTTCCAGGCCCGCGACCGCATCCTGGCCGAGGACGTCATCTCCTTGCTTGACGTGCCGCCGGCCGACAACACCTCGATGGACGGCTACGCGCTGCGTGTCGCCGACATCGTGGGTGACGAGACGCGCCTGCGAGTTGATCAGCGCATCCCCGCTGGCGTGGTGGGCCAGCCCCTGAAGCCGGGCACCGCCGCGCGCATCTTCACCGGCGCGCAGATCCCGCCCGGCGCCGATGCGGTGGTGATGCAGGAACAGACCCGCCACGAACCGGATGCGGCCGGCGGGCTCGGCCATGTGGTGATCCAGGCCCGTCCCGAAGCCGGTCAGTGGATCCGCCGTCAGGGCGAGGACGTGCGCGTGGGCAGCACCGTGCTGCACGCGGGCACGCGGCTGAACGCGGCGGCGCTGGGCCTGGCGGCGTCCGTTGGCGCGGCCAGCCTGGGCGTCGCGCCGCGCCCGCGTGTCGCGCTGTTCTCGACCGGCGACGAGCTCGTCATGCCCGGCGAGCCGCTGCGGCCCGGTGCCATCTACAACTCCAACCGCTACACGCTGCGGGCCTTGCTCGAAGGCCTGGGCTGCGAGGTCACCGACCTCGGCATCGTGCCGGACCGGCTGGCCGACACGCGTGCCGCCCTGCGGGAAGCCGCGCAGTCGCACGACCTGATCCTCACCTCCGGCGGCGTCTCGGTCGGCGAGGAAGACCACATCCGGCCGGCCGTGGAAGCCGAAGGCCGGCTGCACCTGTGGCAGATCGCGATGAAGCCCGGCAAGCCGCTGGCCTTTGGCAGCGTGCGCCGCGCCATCGATGCGCCGGATCCGGAGCGCCACCTCGGGGCCTGGTTCATCGGCCTGCCGGGCAATCCGGTGTCCAGCTTCGTCACCTGTTTGCTGATGGTGCGACCGGTGATCCGGCGCCTGCAGGGCGCGACCGACCTCGCGCCCAAGGCCCTTCCGTTGCGTGCCGACTTCGACTGGCCGCGTGCCGACAAGCGGCGCGAGTTCCTGCGTGTGCGCGTCAACGATCGGGGTGGGCTGGACCTGTTCCCCAACCAGAGCTCCGGCGTGCTGACCTCGGCCCACTGGGCCGACGGCCTGGTTGACAACCCGGGTGGCCAGACCATCGCCGCCGGCGACACCGTGCGCTTCATCCCCTTCACCGAATGAGTCGCCTGCAGACCATGAAGATCCAGCTGCGCTACTTTGCCGCCCTGCGCGAGGCCCTCGGCCCCGGCGAGACGCTCGAACTGGCCGGCCCGGCCACCGTCGCCGAGGTGCGTGACCTGCTGATCGCACGCGGCGGCGCCCACGCCAGCGCGCTGGCCCGCGGCCGGGCCGTGCGCGCGGCGCTGAACCAGGCCATGGTGGCCGAGAGCGCCGCGCTGGCCGATGGCGCCGAACTGGCCTTCTTCCCGCCCGTCACTGGCGGCTGACCCACTGCCCCGGAGCCCGCCATGGCCACGATGCCCCGCGTCTCGATCCAGACCGCCGACTTCGACCTGGCTGCCGAGGTTGCCGCGCTGCGCGCCGGTGACGGTGGCGTCGGCGCGGTCACGTCCTTTGTCGGCACCGTTCGCGACCGCGACGACGGCGCTGGCGTGCGCGGCATCAGCACGATGGAGCTGGAGCACTACCCCGGCATGACCGAGCGCGCCATCGAGGCCATGATCGACGAGGCCCTGCGCCGCTTCGACATCCGCGCCGCGCGGGTCATCCACCGCGTCGGCCTCCTGCAGGCGCTCGACCAGATCGTGCTGGTGGCCGTCAGCTCGGCGCACCGCGGCCAGTCCTTCCAGGCCTGCGAATTCCTGATGGACTACCTCAAGTCCGAGGCGCCGTTTTGGAAGAAGGAAACGACACCCGAAGGCGCCCGCTGGGTCGACGCCCGCGTCAGTGACGACGCGGCGGCGCAGCGCTGGGGCCTGTCGACCCGCAACGCGGTGGCGGGCGAGGGCGCTTGAGCGCCTCGATGCTGCTGCAAGCCGGCGCGGTTGCGGCCGGCTCGGCGCTGGGCGCGCTGGCGCGCTGGCAGGTGGGTGTCTTGTTCAACCCGGTCTTCAAGGGCTTTCCGCTGGGCACCTGGCTGGTCAACGTGGTTGGCGGCTTGCTGATCGGCGTGGCCATGGTGGCGTTGCAGCGCTGGCCCGATCCGCTCTTGCGCCTGCTGCTGGTGACTGGCCTGCTGGGCGGCTTCACGACCTTCTCGAGTTTCTCGTCCGAGTCGCTGGCGCTGCTGCAGGCCGGTCGATATGGCTGGGCGCTGGCGCACACGCTGGCGCATGTCGTGGCCTCGCTGGCGGCGGCGGCGGGCGGCTTCGCGCTGGCGCGGGCGATCTGGCCGGCGGCCTGAAGTTCCTGGCGCTGCGGGGTTGATCCGCACCGGCTTGACGCAGCGCAAGCGCCCGTCGATGCCGGCGATCCGGGGATCAGTGGGCTGGCGGGCAGGCTTGAAATGGACCGGGCTCGCCTCATGTCGTCCTGCATCCGGAGGACCAACCCATGCGTCTCGACAAGCTCACCACCGCCTTTCAGCAGTCGCTCGCCGACGCCCAGAGCCTGGCCGTTGCCCGCGACAACCCCTACATCGAACCCGCCCACCTGCTGGCCGCGATGCTGGCCCAGCCGGACGGCCCGCGTGCCCTGCTCGAACGGGCCGGTGCCGACGTGGCCGCGCTCAAGACCGCGATGGACACCCTCGTCAAGGGCCTGCCCAGCGTGCAGGGCGGCGGCCCGATCCAGCCCGGCCGTGACCTGATGCAGCTGCTGCAGGCGACCGACAAGGAAGCCGGCCAGCGCGGCGATCCCTTCATCGCCAGCGAGATGTTCCTGCTCGCGCTGGCGGACGCCCGCAACGACATCGGCGGCGTGGTGCGTGGCCATGGCCTGACGCGCAAATCGCTGGAAGCGGCCATCGACGCCGTGCGGGGCGGGCAGAAGGTCGACACGGCCGATGCCGAAGGTCAGCGCGAGGCGCTCAAGAAGTACACGCTCGACCTGACCGAGCGGGCCCGCATGGGCAAGCTCGACCCGGTCATCGGCCGCGACGACGAGATCCGCCGCGCCATCCAGGTGCTGCAGCGGCGCAGCAAGAACAACCCCGTGCTGATCGGCGAGCCGGGCGTGGGCAAGACCGCCATCGTCGAAGGGCTGGCCCAGCGCATCGTCAACGGCGAGGTGCCCGAGTCGCTGAAGAACAAGCGCGTGCTGGTGCTGGACATGGCCGGCTTGCTGGCCGGTGCCAAGTACCGCGGCGAGTTCGAGGAAAGGCTCAAGGCGGTGCTCAAGGAAGTCGCGCTCGACGAGGGCCGCATCATCCTGTTCATCGACGAGCTTCACACCATGGTCGGCGCGGGCAAGGCCGAGGGCGCGATCGACGCCGGCAACATGCTCAAGCCGGCCCTGGCGCGCGGCGAGCTGCACTGCATCGGCGCGACCACGCTCGACGAGTACCGCAAGCATGTCGAGAAGGACGCCGCGTTGGAGCGCCGCTTCCAGAAGGTGCTGGTCGACGAGCCCAGCGTTGAAGCGACGGTGGCCATCCTGCGCGGCTTGCAGGAGAAGTACGAGGTCCACCATGGCGTGGAGATCACCGACCCGGCCATCGTTGCCGCCGCCGAGCTGAGCCACCGCTACATCACCGACCGCTTCCTGCCCGACAAGGCGATCGACCTGATCGACGAGGCAGCGGCCAAGATCAAGATCGAGAAGGACAGCAAGCCCGAGGCGATGGACAAGCTCGACCGTCGGCTGATCCAGCTGAAGATCGAGCGCGAGGCGGTGCGCAAGGAAAAGGACGAGGCCTCGGTCAAGCGCTTCGACCTGATCGAGGACGAGATGCTCAAGCTGCAGCGCGAGCTCAACGACCTCGACGAGATCTGGAAGGCCGAGAAGGCCGCCGCGCTGGGCAGCGAGGACCTGCTGGCCGAGCGTGACCGCATCCGCTCGCAGATCGAGGACCTGACCCGCAAGGGCCTGTTCAACCAGGTCGCCGAGCTGCAGTACGGCCGCCTGCCCGAGATCGAGAAGCGCCTGAAGGCGTCGCAGGACGCCGAGGCCAACAAGAAGGGCACCGGCCGGCCGCAGCTGCTGCGCACCATGGTCGGCGCCGAGGAGATCGCCGAGGTGGTCTCGCGCGCCACCGGCATCCCGGTGTCCAAGCTGATGCAGGGCGAGCGCGACAAGCTGCTGAAGATGGAGGGCCGGCTGCACGAGCGCGTGGTCGGGCAGGAAGAGGCCATCGTCGCGGTCGCCAACGCGATCCGGCGCTCGCGCGCTGGCCTGTCGGACCCGAACCGGCCGCTCGGCAGCTTCCTCTTCCTGGGCCCGACTGGCGTGGGCAAGACCGAGCTGTGCAAGGCGCTGGCGGGATTCCTGTTCGACAGCGAGGAGCACATGATCCGCATCGACATGAGCGAGTTCATGGAGAAGCACTCGGTCTCGCGCCTGATCGGCGCGCCGCCCGGCTACGTCGGCTACGACGAGGGCGGCTACCTGACCGAAGCGGTGCGGCGCAAGCCCTACAGCGTCATCCTGCTCGACGAGGTCGAAAAGGCCCACCCGGACGTCTTCAACGTGCTGCTGCAGGTGCTTGACGATGGCCGGCTGACGGACGGCCAGGGCCGCACGGTCGACTTCAAGAACGCGGTGATCGTGATGACCAGCAACCTGGGCTCGCAGCTGATCATGCAGATGGCCGGTCAGGACACCGAGCTGATCCGCGAGGCGGTCTGGGATGAGGTCAAGCTGCACTTCCGACCCGAGTTCCTCAACCGGATCGACGAGACGGTGGTCTTCCACGCGCTCGACCAGACCCACATCGAGGCGATCGCCAAGATCCAGCTCAAGGCGCTCGAAGGCCGTCTGGCCAAGATGGACATGGCGCTGGAGGTCACGCCCGAGGCGCTGGCCGAACTCGCCAAGGTCGGCTTCGATCCGCTGTTTGGCGCCCGCCCGCTCAAGCGCGCCATCCAGCAGCGCATCGAGAACCCGGTCGCCCGACTGATCCTCGAAGGCCGCTTCGGCCCGAAGGACGTCGTGCCAGTCAACCTGGCCGCCGACGGCAGCTTCGAGTTCGGGCGCACCGTGCATTGACCCAGCCGGCCGAGCGCCGGGCCGCCCCAAGCCGGCCGGCCATCCCCTCGGGGGATCGCCCGGCGTACCCGCCGGGCGAGGGGCACCATCCCAGCCGGCCGAGCGCCGGGCCGCCCCAAGCCGGCCGGCCATCCCCTTGGGGGATCGCCCGGCGTACCCGCCGGGCGAGGGGCACTAGATCACTGGTCCCCGGGGCAGCGCGGCATCCAGCGCCATGAGTTTCGGGCGCAGCTGCGGCCAGTCGGTCTGGGTGGGCGTGAAGATCACGTGCATCGCGATGCCCGGGTGGCTGTGCAGCATGCGCAGGCCCTGGGCGTGCAGGCCACCCATCAGCAGCAGTTCGTCGGTGGGGCCGTCGATGTCGAGCTGCTTGCGGTTGCTGGCGGCGGCCGCCAGCAGCAAGGTGCCGCGGCGCGCCAGCTCGGTCGACTTGGGATGCAGGCCGGCATGGGCCAGCACGCGGCTGGTCGAGACCTCGAACAGGCAGATGTCACGCACGCCGGGTAGGGCGCTGACCTCGTGCACGAAGCGCTCCATCGGCTTGGGCCGGGCGCTGCCGCTGCGGGTGTCGGGCATCGCCAGGCGGACCTCGCGCGACGGCGCCAGCGTGTCCAGCAGGGCCAGGCCCTGACCGTCCGGGTGTTGCTGCGACTGGATGTGGTTCCAGGTCGCGCTCAGGTAGGCCCAGGCTTCGGCCGGGCGGCTGACCATGGGCGCCAGCCGGGTCTGCACGCCGGCACCGGCGGTCAGGCCACCAGCGACCGACTTCAGCGCGATGGCCGTTGCCGGCGCCAGCGGCATCAGCTGCAGGTGCGGGCACTCCCAGGCCGGGCTGAACAGCAGCTCACGCAGCGGCTGCAACTGTTCCGGCACGGCGTGGCTGGGCAGGTCGCCCATCATCACCACCGCCAAGGTGGCGCGGCTCAGCAGCACGCGGGTCAAGGCCGTGCGCGATTGGGTGTCGGTGTCGGCGTCGGTGCTGTAGATGCGCACGACGCCCTGCTGGCTGGCGGGGCAGTCGACAAATTCCAGGCTCGCCAGCGTCGTGCCGTAACCCTGACGGCGGATCACGAGGCGTTGAACCGGTCGACCGGCCGCCGCCGCGACCGCCTGCAGCAGGTGGCTGGCGGCGTGGCAGGCGAGGTCGTGCAGGGCGATGTAGGACGGCTGCAGGTGGTCAAACTGCTGCTGCAGCGCGTCACCGACCTCGCAGGACACGAACAGCTCGCGGGTCTGGTTGCCGACCGCGCGACCGATGTCCGGCCGTTCGCCGAGGTAGTCGCCTGGGTTGGGCGCGATCAGCGTGTGGATCTGGCTTTCGGGACCGTTGTCGCGCACGGTGTCGAAGGTCGACAGGCCCATCGGACGGGAATCCATGCCGGGATCAGCGCGGCGACGCGAGGGCAGTTCGAGCGGACGATTCATGCCGGGCCTCCGGTCCAGTCGGACCTTGCGCTGGGAACTGCCGCAGGGCGCGCAACGGTCGTCTGAGGCGACCATCGCTGCAGCATTTGTTTACATTCGGTCATCCTATCATCCAGCCCCCACCGACAGCGATGAACCCAAGCGGCCAGCTCCGAGCCGCCCGCAGGTGTCGCGCAAAAGCCGCTTCATGAGCTCCAACACCGTTTCCGCAGGCCTGCCCGTTGTCATCATCGGCGCCGGTCTGGCCGGCCTGACCGTCGCCCTGCACCTGGCCCAGGAGGGCCGCGACGTGGTCGTGCTGGCCAAACGCAGCCTGGAGGAATCGGCCACCGCCTGGGCGCAGGGTGGCATCGTCGGCGTGCTGGGCGACGACGACAGCGTCGACAGCCATGTGCGCGACACCCAGGAGGCCGGCGCCGGTCTGGTCGACGAGCACACCGCCCGCTTCATCGCCGAGCGCAGCGCCGAGGCGGTGAGCTGGCTGGTCGACCGGGGCGTGCCGTTCTCGGCCGACCCGGAAGGCCCGCTGGGCCTGCACCTGACGCGCGAGGGCGGCCATGCCGTGCGCCGGATCGCCCACGCGGCGGACGCGACCGGCAAGGCCATCCACGAGGCGCTGCTCGCCGAGGTCCGCCAGCATCCACGCATTTCGCTGCGGGCACGGTGGATGGCGGTCGACCTGATCACCTCGCGCCATGTGCGCCGCAACGAGGCGCCGCGCTGCTACGGCGTCTACGCGCTGGACATCGACACCCGCCGGGTCGAGACCCTGCCGGCCGAGGCGGTCGTGCTGGCCAGTGGCGGCGCCGGCAAGGTCTACCGCTACACGACCAACCCGGACACCTCCACCGGCGACGGCATCGCCATGGCGTGGCGGGCCGGCTGCCGGGTCGGCAACATGGAATTCATCCAGTTCCACCCGACCTGCCTCTACCACCCGCAGGACCGCAGCTTCCTGATCACCGAGGCGCTGCGCGGCGAGGGCGGCCTGCTGCGCCTGCCCGACGGCACCCGCTTCATGCCACAGCACGACGAACGCGCCGAACTCGCGCCGCGCGACGTGGTGGCCCGGGCGATCGACTTCGAGATGAAGCGCCACGGCCTGGACCATGTCTGGCTGGACGCGACCCACCTCGGCGAAGCCTTCCTGCGCGAGCACTTCCCGACCATCCACGCCCGTTGCCTGGCGCTGGGCATCGACATCGCCGTGCAGCCCATCCCGGTGGTGCCGGCGGCCCACTACACCTGCGGCGGCGTCGTCACCGACCTGTTCGGCCGCACCGACCTGCCGGGCCTCTACGCCGTTGGCGAGACGACCTACACCGGCCTGCACGGTGCCAACCGGCTGGCCAGCAACTCGCTGCTGGAATGTGTGGTGCTGGGGCGGACCTGTGCCGAGTCCATCCTGGCGCGGCCCTCCGAGCGGCACCCGTCGGTGCCGGCCTGGGACGAAAGCAAGGTCGAGGACGCCGACGAGCAGGTCGTCATCTCGCACAACTGGGACGAACTGCGCCTGCTGATGTGGAACTACGTCGGCATCGTGCGCACCACCCGCCGGCTGGAGCGGGCATTGCACCGCATCGAGTTCCTGCGCAGCGAGATCGACGACTACTACAAGAACTTCCGCGTCAACCGCGACCTGCTGGAGCTGCGCAACCTGGTCGACTGTGCCGAGCTGATCGTGCGGTCGGCGCTGATGCGCCACGAGAGCCGCGGCCTGCACTTCAGCCGCGACTTCCCGGACACGCTGCCGGTCAGCTTCCCCACCATCCTGGTGCGCGAGGCGCGCCGGCGCACGATCGACGCCGGTTGATTCCGGCGCGATGGCGCCCAGCGGATCGCTGGCCTTCGCTCAGCGCCGCGCCCGCATCGCGATGCGGGCCTGCACAAATTCGAAAGCAAAGCTGACCGCGTCGCTGATGGTCTGTTCCATCGACAGGCGCTCCTTCTCGGTCAGGTAGAAGGCCAGGTCGACGGTGTGGCGGATGTAGCGCGCCCCCAGCCGGTTGAGCGCCACGCAGGCCACGTCGGGCAGCTGTTCGGCGCTCAGGTAGGGGTAGTTCGATGCCATGCGCGCGACGGCGTCGAACACCGGGCGTTCGTAGTGGTTGTGCACGGAGCTGAAGTCGGGCGTCATGGCAGGCGGTTCCGCTGAGGTCGGTCTGACGGCCTTATCGGCCAGCGCTCACCGAACTTGAACAAACCCGCAAGGTCGGCCGTGGCGCCGTGACAGCCTGCTCAGGCTGCGCCCATGCGGGTCGACATCGGCGCGGCGACGGCCGACGGTTGCGCGGCGACGAAGTCGAGCATGCGGCGGATGCAGCCTTCGGCCTGCGTGCGCACCGGCTCGTCGACCTGGATCTCGCCGTGGCCGTGTTCGAGGCAGTCGATCACACCCTGCAGGGCGTTCATCGCCATCCACGGGCAGTGTGCGCAGCTCTTGCACGTCGCGCCATTGCCGGCGGTCGGCGCCTCAATCAGCACCTTGCCCGGCGCGGCCTGGCGCATGCGGTGGAACATGCCGTTGTCGGTGGCGACGATGAACTCGCGCGCGTCCAGCTCGATCACCGCCTTGAGCAGCTGCGCGGTCGAGCCGACCACGTCGGCCTGTTCGACCACGTGCTGCGGCGACTCGGGGTGCACCAGGATCTTCGCGCCCGGGTGTTCGCGGCGCAGCAGCTCCAGCTCCAGGCCCTTGAACTCGTCGTGCACGATGCAGGCGCCGTTCCACATCAGCATGTCGGCGCCGGTCTCGCGCTGGATGTAGCCGCCCAGGTGGCGATCCGGCGCCCACAGGATCTTGCGGCCCTGGGCATGCAGGTGGCGCACGATGGGCAGGGCGCAGCTGCTGGTGACCATCCAGTCGGCGCGGGCCTTCACGGCCGCGCTGGTGTTGGCGTAGACCACCACGGTGCGGTCCGGGTGGGCATCGCAGAAAGCGTTGAAGGCGTCGCTCGGGCAACCCAGGTCGAGCGAGCAGGTGGCGTCCAGGTCGGGCATCAGCACCCGCTTGGCAGGCGACAGGATCTTGGCGCTCTCGCCCATGAAGCGCACGCCCGCGACGACCAGCGTCTGCGCCGCATGGTCGCGGCCGAAGCGGGCCATCTCCAGCGAGTCGGAGACGCAGCCGCCGGTCTCCACCGCCAGGTCCTGCAGGTCACCGTCGACGTAGTAGTGGGCGACCAGCACGGCGCCACGGGCCTTGATCAGCTCGGCGGCGCGGGCCTTCAGATCCCGCCGCTGCGCGGGCGTCAGCGGCGCGGGCACCTTGGCCCAGGCGTGGGCGGTGCAGGTGGCGCCGCTGGCGTCCTGCTGGTCATAGTCGTACTGGGCGGACTGCTGCGGGGTGGCGGTGGTCATGGCGGGGCGGCGCAGGGGCCGCAGGTGCAGGGCTGAAGAACGGGCGGGGATGCTAGCCCAGCCCCCGAGCCCCTTGGGCTCTCAGGCCAGGGCGTTGCGGGCGACGGTGGCCATCCAGCGCAGCTCGGCGGTGTCGGTCGTGGCCGGGTCGCTGAGGGCGAGCAAGGCCAGGTCGCGGCCATCCTCAGGCAGGCGCAGCAGCAGGTGCTGGCGCTGGGCATGGGTCCAGCTGAGGGTGTCGGGCGATGTCTCGGTGGCCGCGTTGCTCTGACGCCAGCCACGGGCGACACGCCCGGTCTCGGCCGCACCGGCGGCCAGCCAGTCCGCATCACCCTGCTGCGCCAGCAAGGCCGCGTCGGCCAGCCGCAACACGGCGCAAGCCCGCACACCGGGCACGGCGATCAGCTGTTCGCAGGCCGACTTGTGCAGCCGGTCGGGCGGACCCAGCGGCGGCAGGTCGACGCGGGGCTGTACCTTGCTCGACTCGGCATGCGGGGCCGTGCGCAGGGGTTTCGGTCGGGCCACGCGGGACTCCAGGTCGGGACCGGCAGGGGCGCCGGTCGGGGTGTTGGGGAAGGTCACGCCGATCGGCTCCAGCAAGACACGTCGCAGCAGGTCCAGGTTCCAGTGCTTGCGACCGGCCCGGGGCCAGTCGAAGGCCTGCACCCGCACGCCCGCCGGCCAGGTGTGGCGACGCAGCCGGGCCGCCCGGGTCGACGCCTCCACCGGCACGGCCACTTGCCAGACCGGGCCCTGCCAACCGGACGCCGGCAAGGCGTGTTCGAGCACGCGCAGCCAGTCGTGGTCGGCGCTGCCCCCGGCCATCACCACCAGCCGGTCGGCCTGGCGCATCAGCGACAGGGCCAGCTTGAGAGACGCCGTGTGGTGCGGCAGGGTGCGCAGCAGCAGCACGCCCAGCGCCTGGCCGTCGAGCGTCAGTTCGACGTGTTCGGCGTGCAGCAAAGGGGCCAACTGGCCTTCGCGGCGCATCGACAGCTCGGTGATCGCGCCGGTGCCGGCCTCGGCCAGATCCACCATGGCCAACGCCGGCCAGCTGCGTGAGGCGTCCCAGATCACCAGCCAGCTCAGAGCGGTGGCCGCCGTCTTGCCAAAGATCCGCGCCAGCGCCGGCGCGTCGGGCGCCTTTTCAGTGGTGCGCAGCTCGCGCTTGAGCAGGCGCACGCGCGGGAGCTCGCCGGTCGGGGGCGTCGATGGTGTCGTGGGTTGGGCCAGCAGGCCCGGACCGGGGCGGCTCACGCTCAGTTCAGCACCTGTTGCGCTTCCATGATGCGGAAGCGGGTCATGGCCAGGTTGCTGCGCAGCTTGTCGAGCACGGCGAGGATGAAGAAGTCCGGATGCGCCTGCAGCGTGCGCAGGATGTGGTAGCGGCTGCCGGCTGTCACCAGCACCTCGTCGACCGGATCGTTGACCCGCGCATGGCCAAGCTGGCGCAGCGTGCGGCGGTGGACCCGCAGCACCTCGCTGGCGGCGACGGCGGCGCGGTCGATGTCCGGGCCGCGACCTTCGCTGGCGACGACCTGACCGGAATTGATGTCGACCAGCGCCGCGAAGATCAGGCCATCCAACAGCATCAGCTCATGGAGCACGCTGGCCGCGCGCTGCGCATCGGGGGCGCGGCGTGTGGCTTCATGGCCGCCGGCGGCGTCGCCGGCGCCTGTGCTGGGATAGGCCGACGCGGCCGACGGATAGGCCGGCGAGGCCACCAGCACCGTCGTCGTGTTGTTGGTGTGCACGCTCTCGTTGTGCGGTGCCGGGCTCAGCGAAGGCGGATAGGTCGGCGCAAAGGCCGAGGCCAGGCCAAAGCCGCTCGGACCCGCTTCGGCACGCGCCATGGCCGCATGGCTGGACCCCGGTCCGCCCGGCGCCACGCGGGCCTGGGTGGCAGGACCCGCCGCTGCGCCGTGGCTGCCCTTGATCTGGTTCCAGTGCGCCAGCAGCTTGTTCCAGACCGCGCTGGCGCTGGTCAGCGGCTCGGCCAGCGTCTGCACCTGCATGCCGGCCGGCCAGCTCAAGGCCTCGATCTTGTTGGCGATCCAGGACGCACCGACCGGCAGCAAGAACAGCAGGTGCGGGCAATGCCAGGTGTCGCTGGCGATGGCGGTGCGCAGCTGCGTGAGCATCTCGTCGATCGCCGACGGCGGCAGCGGGCCGACGATCACAGCGGTCAGGTCCGAGCGTTCCATCAGCGCATAGGGGATGGCGCTGACATCGGCGCCCTGACCGCGCACATCGGCGTGGTAGACCTTGAGCGTGTCGCCAGCCCGGCGCGGCAGGGTCGTGCGCTCGATCATGGCCAGCGTGCCCAGCGTCGTCTGGTCGCGCAGGTGCAGGCGTTCGACCGGCTGGCCGCTGGCGTCGGCCAGGGCCTTGATGACCGCCGCCGCCCACATCTGGGCCGGGTCGTGCAGGCTGATGATGCGCTGGTCGGCGCCATGTTCCTCGCGGCTGCCCGCGAAGTGGGCCCGCATCGCCTGGGCCGGCGAGCCGGTGACGAAGAGGTCGCGCAGGTTGCGGTCGACGATCTGGCCGCGGTCATTGACCTCGCCCGCCACCGATTCGAGTATCGCGGTGGCCACAAAGTCGGGTGGCGACTCACGCCGCTCGGCCGGCTCGCGCAGCGGGGTCAAATCTCCAAACAGGCTTTTCAGCATGAATTCCTCGTCGTCGCGGCTGCGCTGCCGGTCGGTAAACCGGCGGGGTATCGTGTTCTGGATCGGTGCAAACGCATCATCGACGCGTCGGCCAGCCCCTACTTTAGTCGGATGGGTTACGGCCGCAAACGGCGGTGAGAAACAGTTGGCAACAGGTCGGGGCCTCGCCACAAGGGCGCACACGCGGCGCTGTGTCACGGGCCGGCGGGGCGTGCCAGGGACCATGCTCTTTATCATGCTGGGATGACTTCCATCGCTGCCGCCGACGCCCTTGGCAACCCCGCTGCCATCCTGCGCCGGGACGCCCGGACGATCGGCCTGGTCGGCCTGGTGCACGGCACCTCGCACTTCTTCCACCTGCTGCTGCCGCCGCTGTTTCCGCATTTCATGCGCGAATTCGGCTTGAGTTATTCCCAGCTCGGCCTGCTCGTCACGGTGTTTTTCGTGATATCCGGCGTGGGTCAGGCCTTGTCGGGTTTCCTGGTCGACCGCATCGGTGCCCGGCCGGCACTGATGGGCGCACTCGCCTGTTTTGTCGCCGCCGCGCTGCTGGCGGCCGGTGCCGAGGGTTATGGCGGGTTGCTGCTCGCCTCGGCCATGGCCGGACTGGGCAATGCGCCGTTCCACCCGGTCGATTTCACGATCCTGAATCGGCGGGTGTCGACGCCCCGTCTGGGACACGCCTATTCGGTCCACGGCATCAGCGGCAACCTGGGCTGGGCGCTGTCGCCGATCTTCTCGACCGAGTTGTTCGCGCTGACCGGCTCGCTGCGCTGGACCTACGCGGCGGTGGCCATGGTGGCGCTGCTGGTGCTGGCCATCGTCTGGTGGCGGCGCGATGACCTGGACGACCGCGCCGCCCTGCGCCGCTCGGTCGAGCCGGCGCAGGGCGCTGTCCCGGCGGGTGGCCAGGCGGGTGCCCAGGCGAGTGCCCATGCGAGTGCCCAGGCGGAAGGGGCCAGCGCGTCCACCTTCGGCTTTTTGCGCCTGCCCTCGGTCTGGCTGTGTTTCTCCTTCCTGTTTTTCACGACCAGCGCGCTGGCGGCGATCCAGAGCTTCGCCAGTCCTGCTCTGCAACTGCTGCATGGCGTGCCGCTGCGCTGGTCGGCCTGGGTCGTCAGCGCCTACATGGTCTGCGGCGCGCTGGGCATGGTCGCCGGTGGCTTCCTGCTGGCCCGCGCCGAACGCCTGGAGCCGTTGATCGCCCGGGCGCTGATGCTGGCCGGCAGCTTTCTGGTGCTGGCTGCGATGCCCTGGGTGCCGGGCTGGCTGGCGCTGGCGCTGGTGGCCGCAGCGGGCATCGGCACAGGGCTGGCCGGACCGTCGCGCGACATGCTGATCCGGCGCGCCGCGCCACCGGGCGCGTCCGGTCGTGTCTACGGCCTGGTGTATTCCGGCCTGGACCTGGGGTTTTCGGTCGCCGCGCCGATCTTCGGCTGGCTGCTCGACCGCGGTCAGCCGGCTGGCGTGCTGCTCGGTTCGGCACTGGCCCTGGTCGCGGCGGTGGTCGCCTCGGCGCTGGTCGGGCGACATACCGCACGCGGGGCCGCATCCCGCGCACCGGCATCAGCCTGAGTCAAAGCATTCGGATCTGAAGCGGGCGACAATTTCCGGATGTCATCCAAGTCCCTTTCCGTCTCGCTGCGTCGCCCGTCGGCGCACCGTTGGACGTCGCTGGTCCGCCTGGTCGGCGGGCTGTTCACGGCGTTTGTCCTCTTGTGCGCCGTCGCGCCGCTGCGCGCGGCTGAGTTCCTCGAACCCGACCAGGCCTTCAAGCTGTCGGCGCGCAGCCCGGACGGCGCCCAGATCGAGGTGCGCTACGAGATCGTCGACGACTACTACATGTACCGCGAGCGGCTGGCGGTCGTTGCCGCGCCCGACGGCGTGCAGCTGGGCGCGCCGGTCATCCCGCCGGGCAAGGTCAAGTTCGACGAGACCTTCCAGAAGGACGTCGAGACCTACCGCCGCGAGCTGGTCTACCGGGTGCCGGTCACCTCGGCACCGGCCGAGTTCAAGCTGACGGTGACCAGCCAGGGCTGCGCCGATGCGGGCCTGTGTTATCCGCCGCGCGAGCAGGTGCTGAAGGTCAAGACCGACGGCGGTGCGATCCGCTCGGTCGAGGTCCTGGGCGACGAGGCTGGTGCGGCCTGGACGCCTGTGGCCGCGACCGCGCAGGCGATCACCGCCGTGGCGGCCGTGCAGCCGGCGCCTGCCGCCGGCTCGGACGATGCGGTCTCGCGCGCGCTGCGCTCGGGCAGCCTGTGGAGCGTCGTCGCGGTGTTCGCGCTGGCGGGCCTGCTGCTGTCCTTCACGCCGTGTGTGCTGCCGATGGTGCCGATCCTCTCGTCCATCATCGTGGGGCAGGGTGCTGCCACCTCGCGCTCGCGGGGGCTGATGCTGTCGATCAGCTATGCGCTGGGCTTGGCACTGGTCTACACGCTGTTTGGCGTGCTGGCCGGGCTGGCGGGCGAGGGTCTGGCCGCGACGCTGCAGACGCCGGCGGTGCTGGGCGCCTTCGCCGCGCTGCTGGTGATCCTGTCGCTGTCGATGTTCGGTGCCTATGAGCTGCAGATGCCGGCGTCCTTGCAGACCCGCCTGACCGCCTGGTCCGGCAACCTGGGCGGCGGCGGCCATCACCTGGGTGTGTTCGTGATGGGCGGCATCTCCGCGCTGATCGTCGGCCCCTGCGTGGCCGCACCGCTGGCCGGCGCGCTGCTCTACATCTCGCAGACCCGCGACGTGCTGATCGGCGCGGTCGCGCTGTTCGCGCTGGCCTGCGGCATGAGCGTGCCGCTGCTGCTGGTGGGAGCGTCGGCCGGTTCGCTGTTGCCGCGCGCCGGTGCCTGGATGGACGGCGTCAAGCGCTTCTTCGGCATCACCATGCTGGCCGTGGCGATCTGGATGCTCACGCCTGTGATCCCGACCTGGGTCGCGATGGCCGCCTGGGGCCTGCTGCTGATCGTCTCGGCGGTGCTGCTGGGCCTGCTGGACCGGCTGTCGGACTCCGCCTCGATGCTCGCTCGCAGCGCCAAGGGCCTGGCCCTCGTGCTCGCGCTGGTCGGCGCGGCGCAGTGGATCGGCCTGCTGTCGGGTGGCCGTTCGGTCTTGCAGCCGCTGGGCCATCTGGCCGGCGGCGCGGGGCCGGCCTCGGCCGCGGGTGCCAGCGGCGTGACGGCCAAGGTGCCCCACGACGCCGGGCTGGCGGCCTACCGCCGGGTCAAGACCTCGGCAGAACTCGACCAGATCCTGAAGACCGCTGGCCAGCCGGTGATGCTGGACTTCTATGCCGACTGGTGCGTGTCCTGCAAGGAGTTCGAGCAGTTCACCTTCCCCGACCCGCAGGTGCAGGCCAAGCTGGCAGGTGCGCTGCTGCTGCAGGCCGATGTGACGGCCAATGACGCGGCCGACCGCGAACTGCTCAAGCGCTTTTCCCTGTTCGGCCCGCCCGGCATCCTGTTCTTCGACGCCCAGGGTCAGGAACGCAGCGCCGCCCGGGTGATCGGCTACCAGAACGTCCCGCAGTTCCTGCAGAGCCTGACCAGCGCCGGGCTGTAAGGCACGCGTCGCGCGGGGCTTCTAAGCTGGCGCGATCGACCTTGCCCGGCCGCTCCGGCCCTTGCCCGCCATGACCTCTGCCAGCCCGTCCATCCCCGCCATGCCGGCAACCTGCGACCTCTGCGACGTCCACAAGGCCGATCGCAGCGGCGACTTCCGCGTGCTGCCGCCGGTCTGGCGCAGCTTTGGTGGGCGGACCGCGTTTGCCGGGCTTGTGGTGACGGTGAAGTGCTTCGAGGACAACACCACCGTCAAGCAACTGCTCGAAGGCCCCGGCCTGGGGCGCGTGCTGGTGGTCGACGGGGGTGGCTCGCTGCGCCGGGCGCTGGTGGGCGGCAACATCGGCGCGGCGGCGGCCCGCAATGGCTGGGCCGGCGTGCTGGTCGACGGCTGTGTGCGCGATGTCGCCGAGCTGGCCGCCTGCGATGTCGGCATCCTGGCGCTGGCGCGCATGCCCCTGCCGACCGAGCGCCGCGTCGCCGGCGAGGTCGATGTGCCCGTGCAGGTGCAGGGCGTCACGGTGCGTCCGGGCGAGTGGTTGTGCGCCGATGTCGATGGCGTCGTCGTGATGCCCCGGGCGCCGGCCTGAAAGCAGCCGGCGCTCAAGTCCGGGGCTGATCGGCCGACAACAGGGAGACCGGCCAGCGGACGTTTCGGGGGCCGGTCCAACCTGGCCGCGCATGTCCCCCTTCGTCCTTGCCGATCCCCTGATAGACACGCAGCAACTCGCCACGCTGGTGCGCGACATCGGCATTCCGCCGCGTCCGCAGCTGCTCGAACGCCTGCACGACGAGCTGACGCATGACCAGCCGCGGCTGGACATGCTGGTGCAGCTGGCCTCCTTCGACGTGGCCATCGCCGCCGCGCTGCTCAAGGTGGCCAACGCGCGCGGACCGGGCACCCGCGCCGGAGCCGGCACCTTGCGGCGTGCCTTCGAGCAACTGGGCAGCAAGCGCTGCATTGCCATCCTGAGCGCGCTGGTGCTGCGCAAGGTCCTGCCGGTGCCGTCCAGCACCTTCGAACGGTTCTGGGACGTGGCCCACCGCCGCAGCCTCGCCATGGCCTGGCTGGCGCGCCAGCTCGGTGTGGTCGAGGCCGATCTGGCACACACCTTCGGGCTGTTCTGCGACGTCGGCATCCCGGTGCTGCTGCAGCGTTTCTTCAACCCGAGCTACCGCGTCACGCTGGCCGAGGCCAACCTGGGTCATCGGCCGTTCACCGACGTCGAACGCGCCCGCCACAGCACCGATCACGCGGCCGTGGGCGCCGCGCTGGCGCAGAGCTGGGGCGTCAGCGACGAGATCGTCGAGGCCGTTGCCTGGCACCACGACTACCGGGTCTTCACGCAGCCCGGGCGCAGCCGGGTCGCCCATCTGGTCGCCCTGGCCTTGGTGGCCGACCGCTACCTGCAGCGCCGCGAGGGGCGCAACCGGCACGGTGAGTGGCAGCGCGGCGGTCAACAGGCGCTGATCGCCCTGGGTGCGCGCGAGGCCGATTTCGACGTCTGGTGCGACGAGCTGGGCAGCCAGCTCGAACTGATGGTCTGAGCCGCCAGGGCGTCCGGGCGCCGTCTCAGGGCCGGACGACGTCCAGCAGCCGGTCCAGGCCGCCGTCCTCAATCGCCACCATGGCCTGCTCGCGCACGGCCGGCTTGGCATGGTGGGCAACCGACAGACCGACCACCGACATCATCGGCAGGTCGTTGGCACCGTCGCCCATCGCGATCGCCTGATGCGGCTCGATGCCCATCGCGGCGCAGGTGGCCAGCACCGTGCGGCGCTTTTCCTCGCCGTCGCAGATGTCGCCCCAGGCCTGGTCGACCAGCCGGCCGGTCAGCTGGCCGTCGACGATTTCGAGCAGGTTGCTGCGGGTCCAGTCCAGGCCCAGGCGCTGCTGCAGGCGATCGGTGAAATAGGTGAAGCCGCCGGAGACCAGCAGCGTCTTCAGCCCGGCAGCCTGGCAGGCCCGCACCAGCGCCTCGGCGCCAGGGTTGAGCTGCAGGCGTTGCTCGTAGACCTCGTCCAGCGCACGGGCCGGTACGCCCTTGAGCAGGGCGACACGCTGGCGCAGGCTGTCCTTGTAGTCGGCGATCTCACCGCGCATCGCAGCGGCGGTGATGGCGGCGACCTCCGGCTTGCGGCCGGCGGCATCGGCGATCTCGTCGATGCATTCGATGTTGATCAGCGTCGAGTCCATGTCGAACGCGATCAGCTTGAAGTCGGCCAGGCGCAGCGGTGGGGTGAAGCCGCGCACGGTGAGGCCGGGGGCGATCGGGAACGTCGGTTCGGGCATGGTCGGGGAGGGCAGGCAAGGCGGGAGACATGGCGCGGGGCGCGTGTCCCCGGCAAACCCGGGATTCTCCCCGATGCGGGTCAACCCTGGGTCTTGAACACACCCACAGCTTCGAGCAGCTGGCCGGACTGGCCCTTGAGGGACTGGGCGGCGGCCGACACCTCTTCGACCAGCGCGGCGTTCTGCTGCGTCACGCTGTCGATCTGCGAAATGGCCTGGTGGACCTGATCGATGGCGCGGCTCTGTTCGCTGCCGGCGTCGGCCATCGAGCTGATCAGGCCGCCGACACGCCCGACCCGGTCGAGCAGGTCCTGCATGTTGTCACCGGCTTGCTGCACCAGGCGCTGGCCGGCGTCGACCTTTTCGGTCGAATCGCCGATCAGCGTCTTGATCTCGCGGGCGGCGGTGGCGCTGCGCTGGGCCAGCGCGCGGACCTCGCCGGCAACGACCGCAAACCCGCGACCCTGTTCGCCCGCCCGGGCCGCTTCGACGGCGGCATTGAGCGCGAGGATGTTGGTCTGGAAGGCGATGCCGTCGATCACGCCGATGATCTCGTTGATCCGGTTGGCGCTCTGGTGGATGTCCTGCATGCGCTGCACCACCTGCCCGACCAGTTCGCCACCCTTGGTGGCGACATCGCGGGCGCCGTCCATCTCGCGGCGGGCGTCCTGGGCGCTCTGGGCATGGCTGCGCACGGTCGAGGCCAGCTCGTCCATCGTGCTGGCGGTCTGCTGCAGCGCGGCGGCCTGGTTCTCGGTGCGGGTCGACAGGTCGTTGTTGCCCAGCGCGATCTGCTCGGACGCCGAGGCCACGCTGTCGACCGACATGCGCACGCCGCCGACCGTCTCCGACAGGCGCTTGCGCATGTTGTTGAGTTCGGCACGCAGCCACGACAGCTCGTCGCGCCCGGGCGAGTCGATGCGGCTGACCAGGTCGCCCTTGGCGATGCGCATGACGGCCATCGCGGTGTCCTCGACCGGTGCCTTGATGCTGGCGCGGATGAACCAGCCGAGCGTCATGCCGATGCCGCCGAGCAGGACGGCAGCGACGACCAGGGCCAGCGCGGCATCGTCGGCGCCTCGTTCTCGCAAGGGCACGGCAGCGGCGAGCGCGAGGCCGACCAGCATCAGGGTCATCAGGGCAAAGCCGGCCAGGACACGGTTGGCCTGGCTGTAGCGGCGCAGCAGTTCGATCATCGAGATGTCTCCACGGAAGCGCCGGTTTCCGGGGGGGTACTGCTGGGCCGACGCTGACGCGCATGTTGCTTGCAGACGAGGCCGCACCATGCGCCGATGAAGGCCGGAAATGCCCGGCATCTGGGCTCCTGCGGTGCCGCGCCCGTCAGCGCACGGTGCGGGGCGCCGTCGGCGCGGGTCGTGCAGGCGATGCGGCCAGCGGCGTGCCGAGCAGCCGGAAGACCTCGCGCACCGCCTGTGCCCTGTCCTTCGGGTCGGGCCAGGCGCGTTCGATGCGCAGCTTGTCGTTGCCGGCCAGCTTGATGTGGCGGTTCTTCTGCACCAGCTCGATGATCTTCATCGGGTCGATCGGCGGGTTGGGGCGGAAGTGGATGGCGATCACGCCGGGGCCGGCCTCGATCTTCTGCACGCCCCAGACCTTGGCCTGGATGCGCAGCCGGTGCAGGTCGAACAGGGTCTGGGCCTGCGCCGGCAGCTTGCCGAAGCGGTCGACCAGCTCTTCGAGCATCGCGTCGATCTTGTCGGCGCGGTCGGTGCTGGCCAGGCGCTTGTACAGGCTCAGGCGCATCTGCACGTCCGGGCAATAGGCCTCGGGCAGCAGCGCGGGTGCGTGCAGGTTGACCTCGGTCGTGCCGCCGAAGAAGCCGGTCGGCGACAGCAGATCCGGCTCTTGCCCGTTCTTCAGTGCGCGCACCGCCTCGGCCAGCATCTCGTTGTAGAGCTGGAAGCCGACCTCCATCATGTTGCCGCTCTGGTTGTCGCCCAGCACCTCGCCGGCGCCGCGGATCTCCAGGTCGTGCATCGCCAGGTAGAAGCCCGAGCCCAGTTCTTCCATGCTCTGGATCGCGTCCAGCCGCTGCTGGGCCTGCTTGGTCAGGCCCTCGATGTCCGGGACCATCAGGTAGGCATAGGCCTGGTGGTGGCTGCGGCCCACCCGGCCGCGCAGCTGGTGCAGCTGCGCCAGGCCGAACTTGTCGGCCCGGCTGATGACGATGGTGTTGGCGCTGGGCACGTCGATGCCGGTCTCGATGATGGTCGAGCACAGCAGCAGGTTGTGGCGCTGGGCGACGAAGTCGCGCATCACCCGTTCCAGCTCGCGTTCGGGCATCTGGCCGTGGGCCACGCCGATGCGGGCTTCGGGCAGCAGTTCCTCCAGCTTCTGGCGCCGGTTCTCGATCGTGTCGACCTCGTTGTGCAGGAAGTAGACCTGCCCGCCGCGCTTCAATTCGCGCAGCACGGCCTCGCGGATCGTGCCGGTGGTCTCGTTGCGCACAAAGGTCTTGATGGCCAGGCGGCGCTGCGGCGCGGTGGCGATCACGCTCAGGTCACGCAACCCTTCGAGCGCCATGCCCAGTGTGCGCGGGATCGGCGTGGCGGTCAGCGTCAGCACGTCGACCTCGGCGCGCATGGCCTTCATCTGCTCCTTGTGGCGCACGCCGAAACGGTGCTCCTCGTCGATGATCAGCAGGCCCAGGTTCTTGAACTTCGTCTCCGGGCTCAGCAGCTTGTGCGTGCCGACCACGATGTCGATGGTGCCGGCGGCCAGGCCCTCCATCGCCGCCTTGACCTCCTTGGGCGAGCGGAAGCGGCTCATCTCGGCGACCTTGACCGGCCAGGGCGCAAAGCGGTCGGCAATCGTCTGGAAGTGCTGCTCGGCCAGCAGCGTGGTGGGTGCCAGCAAGGCCACCTGCTTGCCGCCGGTGACCGCCACGAAGGCGGCGCGCAAGGCCACCTCGGTCTTGCCAAAGCCGACGTCGCCGCAGACCAGCCGGTCCATCGGGCGCGGGCTGATCATGTCCTGGATGACGGCATGGATCGCGGCGGCCTGGTCTGGCGTCTCCTCGAAGCCGAAGCTGGTCGCGAAGGCCTCGTAGTCCTGCGGGCTGTAGCGGAAAGGATGGCCCTCGCGCGCGGCCCGGCGGGCGTAGAGGTTGAGCAGCTCGGCCGCCGCGTCGCGGACCTGTTCGGCGGCCTTGCGGCGGGCCTTCTCCCATTGGCCCGAGCCGAGCCGGTGCAGCGGCGCCTCGTCCGCGCTGACGCCCGTGTAGCGGCTGATCAGCTGCAGCTGCGCCACCGGCACATACAAGGTCGCCTGGTCGGCGTATTCGAGGAACAGGAACTCGTTGCTCGCGCCGTCGCCCGCCAGGTCGATGTTGACCAGCCCTCGGTAGCGGCCGATGCCGTGGTTGGCGTGCACCACCGGGTCGCCGACCTTCAGCTCGGAGAGGTCCTTGATCAGCGCGTCGACGTCGCTGGTGGCCTCCTGCTTGCGGCGCCGGCGCACCGTTGGTGTGGTGTCGAACAGCTCGGTCTCGGTGACCAACTGGATGCCGAAGTCGGCCGTCGCATCGGTCCAGAAAAAGCCCGAGGCCATCGCCGCCGTGGTGATCGCATAGGCGTGGTCGCTGGCGATGAAGGCGGCCAGCGTGTCGACCGGGGGCGGCTCCAACCGGTGGTCACGCAGCAGCTCCAGCAGGCTCTCGCGCCGGCCGGCGCTCTCGGCCACCACCAGCAGGCGCTGGCCGGTCTCGCGCAGCCGGGCCAGCTGGTCTTCGAGCCGGCGCAGCGGGTCGGGCGCGCCGCGCTGCACGCTCAGGTCGGGCAGCGGCCGGGCCCAGTCGACAGGGCCCAGGCCGCGCACCGCCAGTTGGGCGAAGTCGTTGCAGCGGGTGAAGAAACCTTCGCCGCGCAGGAACAGCTCCTCGGGCGGCAGCACCGGCCGTTCCGGGTCGTGCTGTAGGAAGCGGTGGCGCTCGCGGGTCTCGGTCCAGAAGCGCTCCAGGGCCTCGTCGACCTCGCCGTGCAGCACCAGCGAGGCCTGCTCGCCGAGGTAGTCGAAGAAGGTCGCCGGCTCGTCGAAGAACAGCGGCAGGTAGTACTCGATGCCCGAGGTGGTGATGCCCTGGGCCATGTCCTTGTAGATGCGGGCGCGGCTTGGGTCGCCGTCCATCTTCTCGCGCCAGCGCGAGCGGAAGGCGGTGCGCGCCGCGTCGTCCATCGGGAACTCACGGCCGGGCAACAGGCGCACCTCCGGCACGGGGTAGAGGCTGCGCTGGCTGTCCGGGTCGAAGACGCGGATCGAGTCGACCTCGTTGTCGAACAGGTCGACCCGGTAGGGCACCAGCGAGCCCATCGGGTAGAGGTCGATCAGCCCGCCGCGCACGGCGTATTCGCCGGGCGAGACGACCTGGCTGACATGCTGGTAGCCCGCCAGCGTCAGTTGCGAGCGCAGGCCCTGTTCGTCGAGCTTCTGCTTCTGCTTGAAGTGGAAGGTGTAGGCGGCCAGGAAGGACGGTGGCGCCAGCCGCGTCAGCGCGGTCGTCGCCGGCAGGATCACGACGTCCAGCGGATCGGCCGCCTTGCGCCGCTGCAGCACCCGCCAGAGGGTGGCCAGGCGCTCGGAGATCAGGTCCTGGTGGGGGCTGAAGCTGTCGTAGGGCAGGGTCTCCCAGTCGGGGAAGACGGCCACCACCAGCTCGGGTGCGAAGAAGGCCAGCTCGTCGGGCAGGCGCTGCGCGTCGGCGGGTTCGGCCACGACGATGGCGACCAGCTCGCCGGCCGCCTTGCGGGCCTGTGCATGACGCGCCAGCAGCAGCGCGTCGGACGAGCCGATGGTGCGCGGGAGCGTGTAGCGTTTTCCGGGGACGAGGGTGGGCAGCTGCATGGCGGCGGATTCTAGGGAGCGCCCGTCAGAATCCCGGCCCATGACGGACTGGAACGACACCCTCTACCTGCGCTTTGGCGACCAGCGCACACGCGCGGCCGTGGACCTGCTGGCGCGGGTCCGGCCTGACCCGGCGGTCGCCGTCGCCGAGGTGGTCGACCTCGGCTGCGGCCCCGGCAATTCGACCGCGCTGCTGGCCGCGCGCTGGCCCGGCGCCCGCATCACCGGCGTCGACAACTCAGCGGCGATGCTCAAGGCGGCTCGGCAGGCCTTGCCGGCGCTGGACTGGGTCGAGGCCGACGTGTCGACCTGGCGCGCGCCGGCCGGGCGACCGGTCGATGTGCTGTTCGCCAATGCGGTCTTCCAGTGGGTGCCGGACCACCGCCGCTTGCTGCCGCAGCTGCTGGCACAGGTCCGACCGGGCGGCGTGCTGGCCCTGCAGATGCCCGCCAACCGCGACGAGCCCAGCCACCGCTGGATGCGCGAGCTGCCCGGTCCCTGGGCCGGCCGGCTGGGCGTGGCGGCCCAAGCCATGAACCATGTGCTGGAGCCCGCCGACTATTACGACCTGCTGGCGCCGCTCGCCGCCGAGGTCGACATCTGGGAGACCCGTTACGAACAGGTCATGGCCGATGCGGATGCCATCGTCGATTGGGTACGTGCGACCGGCTTGCGGCCTTTCCTGGATGCGCTGGCCGATGACGGCGAGCGCGCGGCCTACCTGGCGGCCTACCGCGAACGCATCGACGCGGCCTACCCAGCGCGCGTCGACGGGCAACGGCTGTTCCGCTTCCCGCGGAGATTCGTGGTGGTGCGGCGGGCCTGAGCGTGTCGGCCCGCAGCCGCTCTAGCTGCTTACCCGCTGACCCGCCTACCCGCGTACCTACTACCAGGCCTGCCGGTTGAACATGCCCGAATAGACCTTGGCCGAACTCGCGCCATCACCCGCAACCCGCACGCCGGTGCGGCCGACCGGAGCGGCGCCGGTCAGGGCCTGCTCGACCGCCTCGCGGTCGCGGTAGGCCCAGCGCGTGGCCGTCAGCGTGGGCAGGGTCGCATCGGTCTGCAGCAGCAGATCGGCCAGCGGACCCAGACCGGCCGAGCGCGGCAGGCAGGCATCCACCGTCACGCCCTGGGCGCGCACGCGCATGACGTCCTCGACGGTGTCGACCAGCAAGACCAGGCGCCGATGCCCGAGGCAGGGCCGCAAGGTCGTGACCAGTGTGCTCATGCGGGACCAGCCGCACAGGCCCAGATCCAGCACGACATGGTCGATCTCGGGTTCCTGCCGCAGATAGGGCAGGGCACTGGCGAGTGTGTGGGTCCGGGCGATCTCGGCATCGGTCCGGCGGCGACGCAACTCATGCTGGAGAAGCACTTGCAGGTCGCTGGTGTGGCTGAGCAGCAGGGCTTTCATGGCAACTACTTGTTTGAGTGGCTGAACCGCAGGTTAAAGTGGATTCGGCAGAAGGGGATTCCCCCATAGTGATGAAGTTCCTGATCTTCAGCGTCCGAATGGCTTGTCAAACCTCAAGATTTCCCGTTCTCGACCCTCGCTGCACAGCGTTGGTGCATTGATTTGGGGGATTGACCGACATGTTCGTGTAGTCGGGCACGACTCAGGCCTGTGGGTCTCGGTGGGCGCGTGTGGCCTCAGTAACATCGAAGAACCTTGTTTTTCCAGGTGGTCTTTTTTTCGTCATGTCCAACTCGCGTACCGAACGGGTCTCCGTCTGCCACCTGGGCTTGGGTGGCGTCCTGCCTGGAGATCCGTCCGACGGATTGACCTGGGAAGCCATCGACAGCCTGGACGCCCTGAGCGCCCAGCTTCAGCTGCACACGCCGCCGGCCATCGTGCTGGGATGCCCGAACCGCCAGCAGGCGCAGGCCTTGCTGGCCTGGAGCGGCCTGTCGCAGGCCGCTGCGGCCTCGGCCGTGCTGGTGGCCTGGCCCGCGCCCGACCGTGACCTAGCTCGGCGCCTGATCCAGATGGGTGTGCAGGACGTGCTGTCGCTCGACGATGCACAAGGTCCGCGCCTGAAGCGTGCCGTCTACCAGGCCATCGACCGCAAGGCTCAGGACCTCGAAGTGCGCCGTGCCTGGTCGATCGACCTGGGCACCGGCCTGCCCAACCGGGCCTTGCTGGTCGAACTCCTGAACCAGCTCTGCGCGCTGCGCGAGCGCGAACCGGTGCCCATGGCGCTGCTGGTCTTCCGCCTCGATGGGCTGGACGCGGTCCAGGCCCGGCTGGGCCCGCAGGCCGCACAGCTGCTCAAGCGCAAGGCCGCCGTGCGCTTGCGTGCGGGACTGCGTTCGAGCGACGTCGTCGCCGTCGTCGGCAGCGACGCCTTCGCGGCGGTCCTGCCCAGCATGGAACGTCCGCAGGACGGCGAACGGGTCGCCGCCAAGCTGGCCCAGAGCATGAGCGAGCCCTACGTCGTCACCGGCCAGCAGGCCGTGCTGGGCATCGGCACCGGCGTCAGCCTCTACCCCGACCACGGCCGTCAGGCCGAGGAACTGCTGCGCCTGGCCTATGCCGGCGCGGTGCAGTCGCGCAACCCACGCCGCGGCGGTCTGGTCGGCGGCATGGACGACGCGGCCAACGACGACTGAGGCGTCTGCGGCGTCTGCGGAGCCTGCGGCGATTCCGCCCGCCATTCACCGCTAATCATGCGGTGATTGCCAGGACTCTCCGGTCTTCTCAGCCACAATCGCTGCATGCGGCGCGGCGAAAACGGCACCTTCATCTGGCAACGGCCCGACTGGCCGGCGTGGCGCCTTGACTACGCGCCCTTGATCGAACCTTTGCTGGCGGTCAGCAGCGCCCACGGCCGGCTTCAGGGCCGGCTTGACGGCGTCGGGCTGGACCTGCGCCAGCGGGTCAGCCTGGGTGCCCTGACCGACGACGTCATCCAGACCAGCGCCATCGAGGGCGAGGACCTGCCGCCCGAGTCGGTGCGTTCGTCGATCGCCCGTCGCCTGGGCGTGGACATCGGCGCGCTGGCCCCGGCCGACCGCCACGTCGACGGGGTCGTTGACATGGTGCTGGACGCCACGACGCACGCCGATCAGCCGCTCACGCTCGATCGCCTGCACGGCTGGCATGCGGCCTTGTTCCCCACTGGGCGCAGCGGCTTCGGGCGCACCCGGGTGGGCGACTTCCGGGATGACGCCAACGGCCCGATGCAGGTGGTGTCGGGCCCGCTGCACGCGCCACGGGTGCACTTCGAGGCGCCGAGCGCCGAGCGCCTGCCGGCTGAGATCGCCCGCCTGCTCGACTGGGTCGACGCGCCGGTGACGTCGAGCGCCCTGCACGACCTGCCCGCGCTGCTGCGTGCCGGCATCGCCCACCTGTGGTTCGTCACCTTGCACCCCTATGACGACGGCAACGGCCGCATCGCGCGGGCCATCGGCGATTTGCTGTTGTCGCGGGCCGACGGCATGGCCCAGCGGGTCTACAGCCTGTCGGCGCAGATCCAGCAGCAGCGCGCTGGCTACTACGCCATCCTGGAACGCACCCAGCGCGGCGACCTCGACGTGACCGCTTGGCTGCACTGGTTCCTGCAGGCCTTGCGCCAGGCGGTCGACGAGGCCGATCGCACGCTCGACGAGGTGCTGGCCCGCAGCCGCTTCTGGCAGGGCTGGTCACATGTGGCCTTCAACGAGCGCCAGTTGCGGGTGCTGGCCCGCCTGCTGGACGGCTTCGAAGGGGCCTTGAACAACCGCAAGTGGGCTGCGCTGGCCCGCTGCTCGCCCGACACCGCCTTGCGCGACCTGAATGACCTGCTGGCGCGTGGCGTCATCGCGCGCGACGGCGGCGGGCGCAGCGTCAGCTACCGGCTGGTGATGCCCGGCCGCAGCGACAGCGGCTGATAGAGATCGGGCCGGCGGTCGGCCAGCGGATCGTGCCGTCGCGCCTGTTCCAGGCTCGTGCGCGACAGCCCGACCGTGAACAGGTCTTCGCCTCGATGCGCCTGCCGCAGCACCGCGCCGCTGGCATCGGCCACGGTGGACAGGCCGCCGTAGGACAGCGGGCCTTCGACGCCGCAGGCGTTGGCATAGGCCAGCATGACGCGGTTCTCGCAGGCGCGCGCCGACACCAACCGGTGCGGGACCTCGTCAAAGCCCGTCATGTTGGCGGTCGGCACCAGCACCGCGTCGACGCCCTGCAGCGCCAGCAGGCGCACCGTCTCCGGGAACTCGACGTCGTAGCAGATCAGCAGCCCGAGCCGCCAGCCGCGCCAGTCGAACACCTGCGAGGCGACATCCCCGGCGCTGAACTGGGCGCGGTCCCGTTCACCAAACAGATGGGTCTTGCGGTAGTGGCCCAGCCGCGCGCCGTCCGGGCCGAAGGCGAGCGCGGTGTTGTAAGGCTTTTGCCCGTCCGGATGGGTCTCGGCCATGCCGACGACCAGCGCCAGGCCATGTCGCCGCGCCACGGCGGCTGCCGCCTGCGCCAAGGGCCCGTCGACCGCTTCGGCGACGCGGCGCACCGCGTCCGCGCCGATGGCATAGCCGGTCAGGCTCATCTCCGGGCACAGCAGCAGGTCCGCACCCGCCGCACGGGCCTGGGCGGCGGTGGCGTCCAGACCTTGCAGGGCTGCGGCGGGTGTCGCGGCATAGGCCGTCTGCCAGATGGCGAGGTTCAGATCGTTCATGGCCGCTTCCTCAATCGGGCAGGGCGACCGGGCCCAGCGTTGGGTAGAGATCGCCCGGCCCCGGGTTGTCGGCCGGGCAATGCCCGCCCAGCTGATGCACGATGCCCCAGACCGCGTTGAGCGAGGTCTGCACCGCGCCTTCGACCCAGGCCGGCGTGAAGGACACGTCGTCGCCCGCGATGAAGATGCCGCGTTCGGCCGCCGGCAGGCCGTCCTGCATGAAGTGCCCGTGCATGCGGTGGTTGTAGCGGTAGTGGCCCGGCAGCGCGCCCTTGAAGGCGCCCAGGAAGTAGGGGTCGGCCTCCCAGGACACGGTGATCGGGTCGCCGACGATGTGGCTGGCGATGTCCACATCCGGGTAGATCTTGGCGAGCGCCGCCAGCGCCAGCTGCACGCGCTTTTCCGGCCCGTGCGGCAGCATCTTCAGCGCGTCGCTCATCCAGGCGTAGGACAGGCAGATCACGGCCGGCCGGTCGGGGCCGTGGTCGAACAGGTAGGTGCCGCGCGTCAGGCGGTCGGTCAGCGTCATGCTCATCACGTCGCGGCCGGTGCGCGGGTCGCGGTCCTTCCAGAACGGCCGGTCGACCATCACAAAGGTCTTGCTCGACTGCATGTAGCGGGTGCGGTCCAGCGCCATCCACAGGGCCTGCGAGAACAGGTTTTCCTCGACCTCGATCTGGGTCGTCAGCAGCCAGCTCTGGCAGGTGACCAGCACGGCGGCATGCTCGCGCCGGGTGCCCCAGGTGTCGGTCACGGCCAGACGGCCATCGGCCGCACGCGCGATCGCCGTCACGCCCGGCCGGCTCGCGCCGCCATGCAGGCTGGCCAGCGAGGTGCCGCGCGGCCAGTGCGCGATGTCCTCCGGCGCGTGCTGCCACAGGCCCATCGGCACCTGCTGCACGCCGCCCTCGATCAGGTGCTGGTTCTCGTCGCAGCCGGTCAGCACGACCCGCAGGATCTCCAGCATCGTGTTCGGGAAGTCCGAGTCCCAGCCGCCGGTGCCAAAGCCGACCTGGCCGAAGACCTCGCGGTGCCGGAAGGACAGCCGCGAGAACGCGCGCGACTGCGCCACGAAGTCGTAGAAGGTGCGGTCGTCCCACAACGGCACGAGCCGGTTCCACAGCGCCTTGAGCTGCGCCACGTCGCGCTGGCGCAGAGCGGTCTGCAGCTCGCCGAAGCCGAGTTCGGACAAGGCCTCGTCCCAGGCGTGCGCCACCTCCTGGAACAGCGGCGGCAGATCGTCCAGGCCACGGGCGTAGTGGCTCTGCCCGGCCAGGTCGATGACGGTGCTCCCGGCGGCCGGCGTCAGCGGGTTGGGGAAGGGCCGGCGCTGCAGGCCGAGCTGGTCGACGTAGTGGAAGAAGGCCGTGCTGGACGCCGGGAAGCGCATGCCCCCCAGCTCGGCGACGACCCCGCCGCCGCCTTCAAAGGCTTGCGAGCGCAGCCGGCCGCCCATGCGCGAGGCCTCGTAGACGACCGGCTTGAGCCCGAGCTTCATCAGCTCATGCGCGGCCACCAGCCCGGCGATGCCGGCACCGACGATGCCGACCTCCGTGCCATAGGCCGCTGGCGGCAAGGACGCCAGCCCGGCCGGGTGACGCAGCCAGTCGTCGTAGGCAAACGGGAAGTCGGGACCGAAGACGGTCAGCGGCGCATCGGCAGGGCGGATCGGGGGCATGGCGGCAGGGCTCCGGGCAACGGTGGCAACAGCGGTCGCTGTGAGCGCGAGTGTGGCCAGGGCAGGGCCTTGTTTGAAGGAAGTTCAATCAAAATGCATTCACTCAATATTTCCTTGAACAACCATGCTCGACGCCCGCCAGCTGCAAGCCTTTGTCGCGGTCCTGGAACACGGCGGCTTCGGCCCGGCCGCGCAGGCGCTTGACCTGACGCTGGCCGCCGTCTCGCTGCGCATCAAGTCGCTGGAATCCGGCCTCGGCCAGCGCCTGGTCGTGCGTGGCAAGACGGTCAGGGCGACAGCGGCCGGGCAGGCACTGCTGGCCCACGTCAAGCAGGTCCGGCTGATGGAAGCCGACCTGCTGGCCGGCCTGCCCGGTGGACGGGCACGCGGCGCAGCCGCCTGGCAGAGCCTGGGCGTGGCGATCAACGCCGACTCCGTCGCCAGTTGGTTCCTGCCCGGCGTGGCACCGCTGCTGCAGCGTCACCGGCTGCTGATGGAGATCGTCATCGACGACCAGGACCACACCCACGATGCCCTCAAGAGCGGCGACGTGGTCGGCTGCGTGACAACGCTGGCCCGCGCCATCCGCGGCTGCGTGGCCGAGCCCCTGGGCGCCTTGCGCTACCGCTGCGTCGCCTCGCCCGAGGTGGCCGCGCGCTGCCGCACGCCAACCGGCCGCCTGTCACCCCACCGCCTGCTGGCCGAGCCGGCCGTCATCTTCAACCGCAAGGACGCCCTGCAGGACACCTTCCTGGCCCAGCACCTGGGCCTGCGCCAGCCGCACTACCCACGCCACCACGCCCCAGCGGTCGACGCCTTCGAACGCGCCATCGAACTCGGCCTGGGCTGGGGCATGGTCCCCGAACAGCACCTGACCGACCGCCCCAGCCTGGTCGAGGTCCTGCCCGATGCAACGGTCGACGTCCACCTCTACTGGCACCACTGGGCCCGCGAATCCGACCCCGCCCGCCGGCTGACCGAGTCGGTCAAGGCGGCGGCGCGGGGGAGCTTGCATCAGGAGGGGGAAGGGGCGTCAGCGGCGGTCTGATGGCACAAGGCTGCTCGAAGCAATCTTGGCAACCAACCTCATCGTGTGACGGTGCCACGGCATGTGCGGCGTGATCGACATGCCTTGGCGAATCGGGGTGGAAGGCATTCCGGTTGGGCTGGACAGCGAAGCCGCTTTAGGGCTGTAAGTGCGCGGCGGATTAAAGGCGGAAGGGCGACGCCTTGGCCGCTCGGTGGGGTTGGGGCTTGGGGCTTGGGTTGGGTGTCTGTAGATGTGACGGGAAGGTCTTCTCTGCAGCGTGAGGAGTCGGGGGCGGTCAGCGGGTGGACTCACGGCAATCGCCATCAAGCGGTCACTTGGTCTCACGGCCGGCACCGCTACGGGCGGCAGCCATGGGGCGGTCAGCTGACTCTCGGGATGCCACGACGCTGCCTCCCACTGTGAGTGACCGCCCCAACTGCGCCACGGACTCCTCCGACCCGAAGCGGACCGTCGTAATCTACGGAGGCGGACGTTCGGCCGAAAGCTTTTTGATGTTCCCTGTAATCTGCCGCAAATGTGGGGCAGAATTCAGCGCGCAGACCCGAGTGGATTATTGGGTCAAAATTAAACGAGCATCATCACTACGTGTTTAGTGCGCTTCTATGAGTAAGCCAATCGAAGCCATTCTGGCGGAATGCGAGGATCTAATCTCACGCAATGAGGTTAGTCGAGCATTCGACACTCTCCTTGCACTTATCCAGCATGGAAGCAAGGTCGACATCCAGCGCCTCCAACCGTCGCTGAGCGAAATCATTGTGCGCTTTCTCCCGAAACGGAAGCGCGACCTCGGCCAAGCGCTGGAGCAACGTCTTGGCACGAGCGATGCGCGCGACGCCGTCCCGGTAGCGAAGACGAAGTCCGCACAAGGAGGCATCAAAGAGTTCGAGTCGACGGTCAGTGATCGCTTTGATGAGCTGAGCCGCTGGCACATTTTCCAGTGGTCAACGTATTACCGGGACGAACTGCGCGGCATCCTTGCCGACGTTGTTGATCTGATCCGGGCCGACAAGGCCGCAGATGCCGCATTTGATCTTCTGCGCGACCACGCGCGTAAACACGCCAGAGAGATCTTCACGAAGGGCTATACCTTCGTTATGTCCCAGCCCTGGGCCGTTGCGGACTCGGCTGAAGGGAAGGCACTCGGCGGGCTCCGTTCCTTTCTAGTCTTGCCCGTTGAGCTGTATGCCGACCAGTCAGCCCGACTAAGTGCCCCGCAAGACTGCAGAGTCCTGAGGCGCGCAACCTCTCGGCTTCTGTCGGCAATCTTGCTTGGCTTCTCTGAAGCCACTTTGGGATCCAGTTCCGCGATTGAGATGCTGCGACGGACAGTCAAGTCCTGGGCGCATGTACTTCCACTCCTGGAGGGGCAGGATCTCAAGGCAGTCGATCAGCGCCTCGGGCTCGATACGCTATCGCCCATTCTCGGCGAGCCGTTGCATCGCTTGACATGCGCTCTGGATGAAGCGTCCCAGATGAGCAGTGTCGATCCAATAGTGGTGCTGTTCACCTCGATGAACTTGTACGATCGAGTCCTAGACGTGACGCTTCGTCCACCGGCAGATTCCAGCGATACGAAGCCACTCGAAGTGGCGGTCATCGGTGGAGATGGTATCACCGCACGCTCGCAGATCGAGCAACGGGCCAAGCATGGCTACATTGCGTGCTTAACTAACAGGCCCGCGCGAGACTATTGGGGCGGAAAGTTTGTGCCTGGAACCATCGCAGAGCTCGTCGTGCCGCTTGCAGAAGCCAACAGTGGTTTTTTGCTTACTCGATTGCGGCAGCGGTTCCACGAAACCAAGGTCTTGATACCGAGGGGCGCTCCACTGCGTACCAACGTCGCAGAGCGCTTCCCTCTAGAGAACCCCACCCTTCTCACCTTCTTCCGTGTGCAGCGTCAGAGCATCCGTGCCCTCGAATCGACCATTTCCAACCGCACTGGTGTTCTTCTTTGGTGCAGTGTCAGGCGCAGTGGAAAAACCACGGGGGTCACCGAACTAGCAAACGCCATCCAAGGGAAGAGCGCCGTCTTTCAGCGGTGTGAGATGACCGGCCTGGACCAGGCGAGTCGCGTGCTCTTTGAGGCTGTGCGCGATGCGCTCTCTGAATTGGTCCCGCTTCCGAAAGACTTCGTACGCAAGCTCGTCGCTCAGGCCGCTCCAATGGGTGTTGCTCCGAGCCAAGGCTCCATTCTGATTCTCGATGAGTACGACCGGCTGTTTGGCCTTCTTCGTGCCGCTGGGCGGCGGAACGAGGATGCACGCCACTTGGTTGTGCAGCCACTTCTCGACCAGCTTGTGGAGTTCGCCACTGAGAACTTGTTGATCTTTCTCGGTCAGCAGCCAAACGCGCATTTTATCTTCATGGATCAGAACCAGTTGAGCGCGTACGTGCAGCAGGAGTCGTATCCGCTCTTCTCTCATTCGAAAGATGCGACGCAGGGCGAGTTCTGGGATCTACTGGAGAAGGTATTTTCAAATACACTGAAGTACGACGCATCGTTCGCGAATCGGGCCTTCGAGGAGACCGGCGGGCACCCGTTCTTGACGGTGAACCTTTTGCGAGAGCTGGTGGACTGGCTGATCAGCAAAAGCGTCGTTCCGAGCGACGTCATGCTGACCAGGGCAATGTTCGACGAGTTTATGGGTGAGAGACTCGATCCCAAGTCGATTGCGTTGAGCAAACACTTCGAGTATTTCAGGTCAGCCGCCGCCGAGGCACTTTCTGACGACGGCGCCAAGGAGGCGCCCTGGGTCCATACTGCTTATCACCTCTTGACTTTGCTCGGCACCTCCGGCGCAGGCGGGAAGCTGGCTGCGAATCGCGCCGACATCGAGGCATCGCTCACCGCCACGTTGGAGCTAGCTGGATTGTCGAGCTTCACATGCGAGTCCTTCATCGCCAGTGCGGCTCGAAGCAACTTCGTGGAGGTCGAGGATGATCAGGTCGCGGCCAAGATTCCCATCTTGGCCAGGATCGCTTCAGCGACCCGCAGGTGACGCACCCATAGACAACGAATCATTATGAACGTTCAAGTTATCGCAGACTACCTCAGGAACCTTCACGTGCAACGCGACGTTGCCGTGGCCGCGTATTGGCTTGACGAGGCAGCATCGCGCTCAGAACTCGTGTCCCAGCTCTCGGCTCTGCTGTCGGACCTACCCATCCTCATTGCCGCAGTCCCGAAAGGAGCCTTCGATGATGCGAATGGGATCATCGACGACCTAGCGAAGACCATTTCGGACAACGTCGAGTGGTTCGGCGAGGAAAAGCGAACAGCCATTACTCGAGATGAGAAGTTCTCGCTGGTCCTGGTGTCAAAACGGTCACTTGGCGTCCCCCAGCTTTCTTCACCGGTTACCTTGCCAGACTGGTTTCCGCAATGGCCCTGCGAGCTGTTGACGGTCACGATCAAGAACGTTACGGACTCTATCGACATTTCATTCGCATCGCCGGATATCCCTGTCGCCTCTATCAACGCTTCGTTGCATGCGCTCGAATCTGCTCTATGTGCAAGGCTTGCCTCTGTCTATGGGCGCGCCCCGACAGCCGCTGCGAAGTTGCGTGCACGCCTTGGCGGAAGCAAGGGCCCTGTCGATTTGATACACCTGATCTCCCAGTCAGAGGACAAGAGACGTCGTGTCGCACCTGACGACTTCCGGCCGGGAGGTAGCGCAAGTGGTGAGTATCTTGTATCGCGACTGTTCAGCCAATGGTGGGAGTGCAGTCACAAAGACCTTCACAATCTTGCGGTCGACATAGCAGAAGCGCTGGATATCCACACGGGCTCCAATGTCGAGGCGCAACATTCCTTGGCATCGCTGCTGACACGTACTGTGAAACCGAAGCTCGCGGATACCCCGCCCGGGGTGACGCTTGCTCGCAATGCGATCGTCAGCTTGGCCCATGCGATTCAATTCACGAATGCCGTTCATCATGCCGGCGACTACCCCAACTTTCCGGCTGTGCTCACGATCAGCTACGCAAAGGACTTGTCTCGGTCGTGTAAGCGTGCGGCGGCTGCACTCGGCAATTTGGCTTGATCATGGGGACCGCGAATCAAGTGTAGGTTGGTTCAACACCTGCGCAAATGATCAACTGCATGGTGGATGCGGTAGACCAAAGAGGTCTGTTTTGCGGGCGCATGGGGATTCCTGCTCTTGGCCGGCAGCGCGCGTTCGCAGCCGAGCCAGCAAGCTGACATTACGGCCGGCGTCCTCGCTGGCGGAGGTTAGCTGTCGGCGATTCCGACTGAGGACCGGGCTGGCCAGGAGCTGTCGTTCACGAATGGCAAGTTTCAGCCATTGCTAAGCCCCAGACTGCAATAGCCCTACCCGAAGTGAGCGGGCGTGGGCTGTGATGAAAGGGGGCGGCAGCGCGTTCCCGATCATGAGAGCAATTGACTCCTTACCATGCGCAACGTTGAACTTGTAGGAGCGCGGAAATCCTTGCAACACTGCAGCTTCGCGCAGACTGATGGTCCTATCCTGTCCCGGATGCAAAAAACGTCCTTTTGATGGGTTGTGGCAACCGCTGGTGATGGTAGGAGATACATCATCCCAAGAGAGGCGACCGTAGACATCACTGAAGCCATCGCTGCGCTTGTGACAGTCCAACTGGTATTTCGCGGGCAAGTCACAACGGCTGCCCCCATCCTTCGGTATAAGCGCTATGAGGTCTCGGACCTTCTGTGACCGGTTTTCGCCCAGGCTATGAAGCTTGTCCCGTCCCTGCCCTGGCTCAACCATGCCCTTTAGAGCTTGCCGAACCGTTAGGCGCATCTTTGCTTTTTCTCCGACCGCCGGTACATGTACCCTCGACGCGAGCATGATGAGCCGTTTGCGTCGCTGAGGTACTGAGTAGTCAGCCGCGTCCAGTACGTGGACTACGGTCTCGTAGCCAAGCGCGCGCAACCTGTTCTGCATGCCGAGAAATCGTGCATCCTTTGCCAGTGCAGGAACGTTCTCAAGCATCACCGTTTTCGGCTTCATGACCTCGATGAAGCGGAGGAAGTCATCCACGAGATCATTTCGGTCGTCGTTCACCGAGGTCATCTTGTTTTTGGTGCGCAGGCGGGAAAAGCCCTGGCATGGTGGGCAGCCAGCCAACAAGTCAAGCTCCCCAGCGGCAAGACTCGCCTGTTCAAGAATTTCCCGAGGATCGAGCTTGCGAATGTCCTCGGCGTAAAGTCGGACGTTGGGGTGATTAAGGCGGTAGGTTTCTTGCGCCTTATAGTCGAACTCTACCGCTGCGGCCACTGTGAAGCCCGCGCCTTTGAGCCCGAGGCTCAGCCCGCCGCAACCGCTAAATAGGTCAATGGCATATAGCTTCCGTTCTGCTGGTTTCTTAGCGCGGATCATTCGTACAAGGACGTCGATGCTTCAAGGTTGATCACTTTGACGATGGCGGGCCATCGCCTTAGGAAGATGCGCGACAAGAATCTGCGCAAGTTGGGCCAGCTCTGCCGATCCAGCGCGGTTACGGGCCAGAAGCTCTTCACCGTGCATGTCAGTGCGCTGATTGGTGGCGTCCTGACCGTACAACTCGACCGTCAGGGAACGCAAGCGGTCCTTGTGGTGCTGGGCTGTCGTCGCAGCAGCGTCGATTTTTCCAGCGGCGATCAGAACCAGCGCCTCTGGGCACAGCGTTGGAATAAAGTGTACATTTTGTCTCAGCCACGCAAGGTAGCGACGCTGGGCCGCCGCCCGCTGGACCGCATTACCACCAGCAACCCCGCCATCCACGGTGAAGGCGGGCTCGACACCCACAGCCTCCAAAATCCTTGCGCCGAGACTTCCATCATCGGCCGCCGCGATTGTGTCTGGATCGACGAACTCGTCTAATCGCTTCTTGTCGCCATCGAGCAGTATCAGCGTATGACCAGGCGCCGACATCAACACAGGAACCTGGTACTTCAGGATTGCCTCAGCACCGCCTGTCATGTACTCAACCTTGAAGATCGCAGCTTGGGCTTGGTCTGAAAACAGCATCAGCGCCTGCTTCACGACAGATTTGGCAAGCTGGTCTTCCACTAGCACCCGCACTTCACCTCCGTCAACGACCCCAAGTCGTCGAAACGCGGCATACGGGTGGCTGGCATCCAGGACAACAAATCGGCCATCGTCAAGCTGATGGAAGGCCTTGATCGCATCGTCGGGCAGCGCGGCAATGAGATGCGGCGAGTGCGTAGAAAAGACCACCTGGAGCTGCTTGGTTCTGGCCATCTTCGACAGGAATGCCAGCAAGCGCTCTTGTGCACCAGGGTGCAAGGAGACCTCCGGCTCATCCAGCAGAACTAGCGTGCCCCTTTGCGCGCCGAGAATCTGGACTACGCAGCTTGTTACCGCGACCTCTCCGCTGCCAGCGAACGCCTCAGAATAGCGACCATGCTTGGTCTTAAAAACCACGCTCAGCCCACCGTCTCCCTTGAAGAGTCGATGCCGAATCCAACGAGCTTCTTCATACTGCCTACCCAATACGAAGCTCGCTATTTCAAGCTCTTCCTGATTCAGCAGCCGGTTCTCCGTCGCCACCTTGCGATTGCGATACTTATAGGCCGTGTTGCCGGATTCTATGACGCGCGCAAGCAATTCGGCATCGTGCCGCACCTGATCCATTTTGCTTGAAATTCGCAGCGGGGACACCCTTGCCCCCTTGGGCGGAGGTGCATGAGGTACGGGCTCCTTCCCGAAGTAGAAGTACTTGTCGAACGCGCTCAATTCTTTTCGGAAGTTGATGTACAGAACCTTGCGCGACACCGGATTCCACCGGTCCTTGGAGCGTCCCCCATAAGACTTGTTCGGCTTCAATTCAGGCTCGACCATGCCGTCACCAGGACTTTCCTTTGTCGGCTCCCAATAGTTGGGATCAGGCAACCCATTGCGCGTCTTGCGCACTCTAGCCTTGCGCGTTTCAACGATGCCGTTGAAGGCGGCATTGCGATAGCCGTAAATGAAGCGACTCGGGCTGCCCTCCCCTTCCTCAATAGGGTCAACCTTCGTGCTGAACCAGTACTGTCCGGTGGACCGCCCGGCGGGCGCGCCATACAAGGCGTTCAGAACCGAGGTCTTCCCTGAGCCATTGGACCCGACCAAGGCTGTGACTGGAAATGAAAAGTCAATGCGCGTCCCGTCCGCTATGTTCTTGAAGCGGGGAAAGCGTATGTGGGTGATGTAGCCAGGAAAAACCTTCGCATATTTGCCGCGAATCGACTCAAGGCTAGCGATCTCATCGCTGAGGTTCAACTTCATTGCGTGCTCACCATGCGCATCACGTCACTTCCGGGGCTCACAATGTCAGCCAACTGTCCTGCGCTAGCCACCAGCCGCAGCGGCTTTAAGATTTCTTCGGCATTTCTTCCCTGCATGCTTCCTGGCTCCCGATCATTTAGAAGTATCACCTATTCGGGCGGAAAATCCTGCCCCACGAGGCGTGGGCTCGGGACCTCGCCATTGAAGCCGCCGACGCGCTGGCTATCGACAACTGCGGACTCGGAGCAACTCATCATTCCAGCGCAGACATGAGTGACTGCATTTTCGCAGCGTGGCGGGCGATTCGAAGATCTGCTCCGGGTCGGTACCGCCACACTGACCCTTGAGAGAGCGGACTCGGCCGAGCACTTGGGCGATGGCGTGCGGTCTGCCCGGGCAATCTGGCGCGATGGCAGCTTCCTGGGAACTGCGGTCACAGACTGCGGCACAAACCGAACGGCCGGTTCAGGTGGCCGGCGACGCTCGCCCACGCGGACTGAATGTCTCAGTCCAGTCTTCACCGGATCTTCCATCCAGCAACCCGATCGCCCCTCGAGCCTGCCCTCCCACCTCACCTCATCACATCCCCAATACACAAGTACTTCATCTCCACATAGTCCTCGATCCCATGGCGCGAGCCCTCGCGGCCGAGGCCGGATTGTTTGACGCCGCCGAAGGGGACTTCGGCCACGGAGATGAGGCCGGTGTTGATGCCGACCATGCCGGTTTCTAGTGCCTCGGCGACGCGGAAGATGCGGCCGATGTCGCGGCTGTAGAAGTAGCTGGCGAGGCCGAATTCGGTGGCGTTGGCCAGGTTGATGACGTCGGCTTCCGTGTCGAAGCGGAAGACCGGGGCGACCGGGCCGAAAGTTTCCTCGCGGGCGCAGAGCATGTCGGCGGTGACGTTGGCGAGCACCGTCGGCGTGTAGAAGCGCTCGGCCAGTGCGCCCGGGGCGCGGCTGCCGCCGGTCACCAGCGTGGCGCCCTTGGCGAGGGCGTCGGCCACGTGGGACTCGACCTTGTTCATGGCCTGGGCGTCGATCAGCGGGCCCTGGTTGACGCCCGGTGCGAAGCCGTTGCCGACCTGGATGGCGCGGGCCTTGGCGGCCAGTTTCTCGACGAAGGCGTCGTAGACGCCTGCCTGCACATAGAGCCGGTTGGCACAGACGCAGGTCTGGCCGGCGTTGCGGTATTTGCTGATCAGGGCGCCTTCGGCCGCGCTGTCCAGGTCGGCGTCGTCGAAGACGATGAAGGGTGCGTTGCCGCCCAGTTCGAGGCTGAGCTTCTTGATCGTCGGCGCGCACTGGCGCATCAGGATGCGGCCGACCTCGGTGGAGCCGGTGAAGCTCAGGTGGCGCACCACGTCGGAGGCGCACAGGACGTTGCCGATCTCGATCGAGCGGTCGGCGTCGGCCGTCAGGATGTTGAGCACGCCAGCGGGCATGCCCGCGCGCAGGGCCAGTTCGGCACAGGCCAGCGCTGACAGCGGCGTCTGCTCGGCCGGCTTGATGACGACCGGGCAGCCGGCGGCCAGGGCCGGGGCGACCTTGCGGGTGATCATCGCGATCGGGAAGTTCCACGGCGTGATCGCCGCGCAGACGCCGATCGGCTGCTTGAGCACGATGAAGCGCTTGTTCGGATCGGTGGTCGGGATGGTCTCGCCGTAGACGCGCTTGCCTTCCTCGGCGAACCACTCGATGAAGCTGGCGCCGTACATGACCTCGCCGCGCGCCTCGGACAGCGGCTTGCCCTGTTCGGCGGTCATGATGCGGGCCAGGTCATCGGCATGCTGGACCAGCAGGTGGAACCAGCGCATCAGGATCGCGGCGCGTTCCTTGGCGGGCTTGGCCTTCCACGCGGGCCAGGCCGCATTCGCTGCCGCGATGGCCTGTTCGGCGTCGGCCGCGCCGGTGTTGGCGACGTCGGCCAGCCGTAGGCCGGTGGCCGGGTCTTCGACCGCGAAACGCGAAGCGCCCGCAACCCACTCGCCGTTGATCAGCGCATCGGTGCGCAGCAGGGTGGGGTCGGCGAGCAGGGCCAGCGGGGAGGTTTGGGTGTCCATGGTCGTGTGCAGCGTTGGGCGAAAGCGGGTGGGGAAGGGCGTCGGTCAACTCTACGCGGGGCGGCTAAGCGTTGGCTCACCGGGGGTTCAGCGGCGTGGCACGCCGGGCATCACGCAGAGCATCTCGTAGAGCAGGTTGGCGCCCAGCAGCGCGGTGTTGCCGCTGGGGTCGTAGGGGGGCGAGACCTCGACCAGGTCGGCGCCGACGAGGTTCAGGCCGTGGCAGCCGCGGATGATCTCCAGCGCCTGCGGCACGGTCAGCCCGCCGATCTCGGGCGTGCCGGTGCCGCCGGCGTAGGACGGATCGATGCCGTCGATGTCGAAGCTCAGGTAGCAGGGCGCATCGCCGATGGTGGCGCGCACCTCGGCCATCAGCGGCGCGAGCGACTGCCACCAGACCTCGTGGGCCAGCACCAGGCGGAAGCCCTGGCGGCGTGGCCAGTCGAAGTCATCGGCCGCGTAGCCACTGCCACGCAGGCCGATCTGCCAGACCTGCTGGGTGCGCAGCAGGCCTTCCTCGACCGCGCGGCGGAAGGGTGTGCCGTGGGCGATGCGCTCGCCGAACATGTCGTCGTTGACGTCGGCATGGGCATCGACATGCACCAGCGCCACCGGGCCGTGGCGCGCGGCCATGGCGCGCAGGATGGGCAGGGCGATGGTGTGGTCGCCGCCCATCGTCAACGGCCGGCAGCCGGCGGCCAGCACGCGCGCGTAGTAGGCGGTGATGATGGCCAGCGACTTGTCCAGCGAGTAGGTGTTGATCGGCACGTCGCCCAGGTCGGCGACCTGCAGCGCGTCGAAGGGCGCGGCGCCGGTGGCCATGTTGTAGGGCCGGATCAGCGCCGACTCGGCGCGGATCTGGCGCGGCCCGAAGCGCGCGCCCGGCCGGTGGCTGGTGCCGATGTCCAGCGGGACGCCGATGAAGGCGGCGTCCAGGCCCTCGGGCGAGTCCGCCAGCGGCAGCCGCATCATGCTGGCGATGCCGCCAAAGCGCGGCATCTCGTTGCCGCCGAGGGGTTGGTTCATGTCGAGCCCTCGTCCCGTGGGTGCACGGGCCGATCCCCCGTGGGGATGCGGGCCGGCTTGGGAGCGGCGCGGCGCTCGGCCCGCTGATTCATGCCCGTCATGCCCGTCATGCCCGTCATGCCCCTCATGCCCTTTTCCCGCGTATCCATTCGAGCACCAGCATCAGTCCGGTCGTGAAGATCGTGAGCAGCGTGGCCACCGCCGCGATGGTCGGGTTGATGTTCTCGCGGATGCCCGTGAACATCTGGCGCGGCAGCGTCACCTGCTGTGGGCCGGCGATGAAGAGCGTGACGACGACCTCGTCGAAGGAGGTGGCGAAGGCGAACAGCGCGCCCGAGATCACGCCCGGCGCGATCACCGGCAGCGTCACGCGCCAGAAGGTCTGGAGCGGCCCGGCGCCCAGGCTCAGGCTGGCGCGCACCAGGTTGTGGTTGAAGCCCTGCAGCGTCGCCAGCACGGTGGTGACGACAAAGGGTGCGCCGAGGGCGGCATGCACCACGATCAGGCCGACATAGGTGTCGGCTAGGCCGATGCGGGCGAAGAACAGGTAGCAGGCCACGCCGACCACCACGATGGGCACGACCATCGGCGCGATCAGCACGCTCATCAGCAGGCCCTTGCCGGGGAACTGGGTGCGCGCCAGGCCGACCGCCGTCAGCGTGCCCAGCACGGTCGCGATCAGCGTGGCGGCTGGCGCGACGATGAAGCTGTTGCGTGCGGCACGCGCCCAGTCGTCGGAGGTGAACAGGTTCTCGTACCACTGCAGGCTCCAGCCCGGCATCGGGTAGGCCAGGAAGGAACTGGCCGAGAACGACAGCGGCACGATCACCAGGATGGGCAGCAGCAGGAAGAGCAGCACCGCCACGCCGGTCAGTCGCAGGGCCCACCAGCCGAGCTTGTCGAGCGGCGTGTAGTAGGCCGGGAAGATGGGCAGCGCGAGGGCCTTGGGCAGCATGGTCGGTGTCTCCTCAGCCCAGGCTCAGCTCGGACTTGACCAGCCGGCGGTAGACGCCGTAGAGCATCAGCGTGGTCACCAGCAGCACCGCGCCGAGCGCGCAGGCCATGCCCCAGTTGATGTCGACGTTGGTGTACTGGGCGATGTAGTAGCTCAGCATCTGGTCGTCCGCGCCGCCGAGCAGGGCCGGGGTGACGTAGTAGCCGATGCTCAGGATGAAGACCAGCAGCGCGCCGGCACCGATGCCGGGATAGGTCTGCGGCACGTAGACGCGGAAGAACGCCGCCAGCGGCGCACTGCCCAGCGACACCGCCGCGCGCAGATAGGTCGGCGGCACCGACTTCATGACACTGTAGAGCGGCAGGATCATGAAGGGCAGCAGGATGTGCACCATCGCGATGACCACGCCGGTGCGGTTGAACAGCAGCGCGGCCGGCTCGTTGAGCACCGACAGCGCCATCAGCGACTTGTTGACCAGCCCCTCGCGCTGCAGCAGCACGATCCAGGCGGCCACGCGCACGAGGATGGAGGTCCAGAAGGGCACCAGCACCAGGATCATCAGCACGTTGGCGCGGCGCGCGGGCAGCGTCGACAGCCAGTAGGCGAGCGGATAGGCCAGCAGCAGGCACCAGACGGTGACGACCGCGCTGATCTCGAAGGTGCGCAGCAGGATGCGGCCGAAGACGCGCTGGTCGGGCTCGACGCGGGCGATCTCGCCCTCGGGCGTGCGGCGCAGGTCGACCGAGGTCAGCAGGTAGTCGGGCGTCCAGCGCGAGGCGTTCTTGGCGATCGCCTGCCAGTACTTCAGGTCGGACCAGCGGGCATCGAGTTCGAGCAGACGCGCGCGGATCTGTTCGGGCGACTGCGTGCCCAGGTCGGCGCCCCAGGCTTCCGGGTTGTGCACGGCCTTGTAGGTGGCCATGACCAGCGAACGGGCGCCGGAGGCTTCGGTGTTCAGGCGCCGCGCCAGCGCGCCGGCCTGCGCGCCTTCCTCGATCGCGGCGAGGTCTTGGGCCACGCCGGCAAACGCGGCAGCCGGCGGCTCGGCCTGGCGGTCCCAGGATGACAGGGCCGCGCCGGTGCGGGACAGGGCGCCAGCCACCTCCGGGTTCTCGACCGCGCGCAGCAGCAGCGCGCCGATCGGGACCAGCAAGGTGGCCAGCAAGAAGACCAGCAGCGGCAGTGTCAGGCCGATGGCCAGCCAGCGTTGACGCACCTGCACCCGCTTCAGGGAGCTGCGCAGGGCAGGGGCATCGAGCACGGTGGCGGTCATCGGCGGGGCACTTTCAGGCGGCTGGAAACAGCGTCAGCAGGACGTCGGTCGAGGCCTTACTGGGCCGCCCACGAGGCGAAGCGCTTTTCGAGTTCCTCACCGGCATCGGCCCAGAACTTGATGTTGAACTGCAGCGCATCACGGCTGTTGGCCGGTGAGGTCGGCAGCAGGTCCAGCACCTTGGCATCGAGCTTGGCCAGCGCCTTGTTGTTGGTCGGGCCGTAGCTGATGTTGCGGGCGTATTCGGCCTGGGCATCCGGCGACGAGGCAAAGGCGATGAACTTCAGCGCCGCGTCCTTGTTGGGCGAGCCCTTGACGATGGTCCAGTAGTCCAGGTCATAGATGCCGCCGGTCCAGCTGATCTTGAGGTTCTTGCCCTCGCGCTGGGCCGCGTCGATGCGGCCGTTGTAGGCGGTGGTCATGGTGACGTCACCGGCGACCAGGAACTGCGGCGGCTGCGCGCCGGCTTCCCACCACTGGATGCTGGGCTTGAGTTCGGTCAGCTTCTTGAAGGCGCGGTCGGCACCGGCCTTGGTGGCGAGTTCCTTGTAGACGTCGGCGGACTTGACGCCGTCGGCCATCAGCGCGAATTCGAGGTTGTAGCGCGCGCCCTTGCGCAGGCCACGCTTGCCGGGGTACTTCTTCACGTCCCAGAAGTCGGCCCAGTTCTTGGGCGCGTCCTTGAGCTTGTCGCCGTTGTAGGCCATGACGGTCGACCAGACGAACACGCCGATGCCGCACTCATGCACGGCGGCCGGCTGGAAGTCGGCCTTGTTGCCGATTCGGCTGTAGTCGAGCTTCTCGAACAGGCCTTCGTCGCAGCCACGGTTGACGTCCGGGCTCTCGACCTCGACGACGTCCCAGCTGATCTTCTTGGTCTCGACCATGGCCTTGATCTTGGCCTGCTCGCCGTTGTATTCGACGCCGACGATCTTGGCCACGCCGGTCTTCTCGAAGGGCTCGAAGTAGGCCTTCTTCTGCGCGGCGCCGTTGGCACCGCCGAAGTTGACGACCGTCAGCGAGGTCTGGGCCAGCGCGGGCAGCGCGAGCAGGGCGGCGGCCGCGACGGACCAGTGGGCAATCTTCTTCATGCGAGCAACTCCTCGGGGTTGGGGATGATCCGGTTGGATCGGGTCAGCGCCTGGCCGGCTCTTGCGGGCCTGCTCAGGCATACACGCGCAGGAACGGTGTGGGGATGTGCAGGCCGATGCGCTGGCCGACCTGCGGATGGGAGGCGCCGGACAGCGGCAGCTTGACGGTGGCGGGCGCCTGTCCGGCAACACGGCAGCGCAGCCGCAGGTGGTCGCCGAAGTAGATGACGTCGTCGACCTCGGCCGGCAGCGTGTTGGGTGCCAGCACGGCATCGGCTTCGGTGCGGACCTCGATGCGTTCGGGTCGCACCGAGGCCAGCACCGCCGCGCCATCGGCCGCGCCGTTGACGTTGATGCCGCTCAGGCGCGCGCCGCCGTCGAGCCGCAGCTCGCACGGACTGCCGGGTTTGGTGGGGTGGCCGGCGAGGGCGCCCAGCGTGCCGGCCAGCGGCGTGCTGTCGCCGACGAAGCCGGCGACGAAGCGGTTGGACGGCGTCTCGTAGAGCCGGTCGACGGCATCGAGCTGCTGGATCTCGCCGTCGTTGAAGACGGCCACGCGGTCGCTCATCGTCAGGGCCTCGCCCTGGTCGTGGGTGACGTAGACGAAGGTCACGCCAAGCTGGCGGTGCAGCGCCTTCAGCTCGATCTGCATGTGCTCGCGCAACTGCTTGTCGAGGGCGCCCAGCGGCTCGTCCATCAGCACCAGCTGCGGCTCGAAGACGAGGGCGCGGGCCAGCGCCACACGCTGCTGCTGGCCGCCCGAGAGCTGCGACGGGAAGCGCTGGTCTCGGCCGGTCAGCTGCACCATCGCCAGCGCCTTGGCGACCCGTTCGGCGATCTGCGCCTTGGGCACCTTGCGCACGGTCAGGGGATAGGCGACGTTGTCGGCGATCGACAGGTGCGGGAACAGCGCGTAGTTCTGGAACACCATGCCGAAGTTGCGCTTGTGCGGCGGCGTGCGCGTGATCGGCTGGTCGTTGAGCAGGATCTCGCCAGCGGTCGGCGACTCGAAGCCGGCCAGCATCATCAAACAGGTGGTCTTGCCCGAGCCCGACGGGCCCAGCAGCGACAGGAACTCGCCGCGCCGGATGTCGAGGTCCAGGCCACGCACGACCAGCGTTTCGCCGTCGTAGGTCTTTTGCACGCCACGGAACCGCACGAGGGTGTCGGCATCGGCCGGCGCGGGCGTGGCGGCCGGTGTGATGTCGAGCGTGGGGTGACGAAGGATCGCGGCAGATGGCATGGTGGTCTCAGGGTGAGCGCGGCGATGTTGCGGCCGGGACCTGCGTGGCGCCATGTACAGCCGAGCGCAGACAGCGCGATGGCTGTATCGGCTGTGCAGCCGGTACACAGAAACAGGGGGTTGCGCACGGGCGGCGGGCCGCCTTGGGAACAAGGACGGCTCGCTGGCTCATCGCGTGGGCCACCCCTCGCCACGGGCGAGCGCGGCGCGGATCGCGTCGCCCTGCTGGTCCAGGGCAGGAGGGGCCTGATCGGCCACCACCGCCTGGCCATCGACGCGCATCGGGTTGCGCACCAGTGGCATGGCGGGGTGGTCGTTGGCGGGGTGGTCGGCGTGGTCAAAGGCCGACCCAGACGGCAGGTCCACACGCAAGCCCCGGGCCAGCACCTGCGGGTGCGTGAACACGCCGGCGATGTCGAGGATGGGCGCACAGGGCACCGCATGCGGCTCCAGCAGGTCCATCCACGCCTGCGTGGTGCGTGTGCGCAGCCAGTCGGCCAGCAGGGGCACCAGTTCGGCGCGGTGGGCGACCCGTTGCGGGTTGCGGGCGTAGCGCGGGTCGGTGGCGACCTCGGCATGGCCGGCGAGTTCGCACAGGCGCGTGAACTGGCCGTCGTTGCCGATGGCCAGCACGATGTGGCCGTCGGCCGTCTCGAAGACCTGGTAGGGCACGATGTTCGGGTGTGCATTGCCCATGCGGCGCGGCACCGTGCCACCGATCAGGTGGTTGCTGGCCTGGTTGGCGAGCATGGCGACCTGCACGTCCAGCAGGGCCGCATCGATGTGGCGACCGCGTCCCGTGCGACCGCGTTCGACCAGCGCCGCCAGGATCGCGGTGCTGGCGTAGACGCCGGTGAACAGGTCGGTGACGGCCACGCCGACCTTCTGCGGCTGGGTGCCGGGCGTGCCCTCGGCCTCGCCGGTCAGGCTCATCAGCCCGCCGGTGGCCTGGATGGCGAAGTCATAGCCGGCGGCCTGCGCCATGGGCCCGTCCTGGCCGTAGCCGGTGACCGAGCAATAGACCAGGCGCGGGTTGAGCGACATCAGGCTGGCCGCATCCAGCCCGTAGCGGGCGAGCTGGCCGACCTTGTAGTTCTCCAGCAGCACATCGGCCTCGGCCGCGAGCTGGCGCACCATCGCCGCGCCCTCGGGCGTGGCCAGGTCGATGGCGACCGAGCGCTTGCCGCGGTTCGCGCTCAGGTAGTAGGCCGACATGCGCGCATCGGCCGGGCCCCACCAGGGCGGGCCCCAGCCGCGCGTGTCGTCACCCACGTCGGGTCGTTCGACCTTGATGACGTCCGCACCGTAGTCCGCCAGCAGCTGACCGGCCCAGGGCCCGGCCAGCACGCGCGACAGGTCCAAGACGCGCATGCCCTGAAGCATCGCCGGCGGGTCTTTGTCCAGCGGACGTCGCGGATCCGGCTCTGCCGGTCCGCTGACGGCGCCCCCCTGGGGGGGAGCGCCCATGGCGCTCCTGGGGGGGGTCATGAAAAGGCCTGGATGCCGGTGATGGCGCGGCCCAGGATCAGCGCATGCACGTCGTGGGTGCCCTCGTAGGTGTTGACCACCTCCAGGTTGACCAGGTGCCGCGCCACGCCGAACTCGTCGGAGATGCCGTTGCCGCCGAGCATGTCGCGCGCCATGCGGGCGATGTCCAGCGCCTTGCCGCAGCTGTTGCGCTTGAGGATGGACGTGGCCTCGACCGAGGCCGTGCCTGCGTCCTTCAGCCGGCCCAGCTGCAGACAGCCCTGCAGGCCCAGCGCGATGTCGGTCAGCATGTCGGCCAGCTTCTTCTGGATCAGCTGGTTGGCCGCCAGCGGACGGCCGAACTGGCGGCGATCGAGCGTGTAGCTGCGGGCCCGGTGGAAGCAGTCCTCGGCCGCGCCGAGTGCCCCCCAGGCGATGCCGTAGCGGGCGCTGTTCAGGCAGGTGAAGGGGCCCTTGAGGCCGCGCACGTCGGGGAAGGCGTCCTCGTCCGGGCAGAACACCTCGTCCATGACGATCTCGCCGGTGATGCTCGCGCGCAGGCCCACCTTGCTGTGGATCGCCGGCGTGCTCAGGCCCGCCGCGCCACGGTTGAGGATGTAGCCGCGGATCGCGCCCTCGTCGTCCTTGGCCCAGACCACGAAGACGTCGGCGATGGGGCTGTTGGTGATCCACATCTTGGCGCCCGAGAGCTTCCAGCCGCCCGCCACCTTGCGGGCGCGCGTGACCATGCTGCCGGGGTCGGAGCCGTGGTCCGGCTCGGTCAGGCCAAAGCAGCCGACCCACTCGCCACGGGCCAGCTTGGGCAGGTACTTCTGCTTCTGCGCCTCGGTGCCGAAGGCCTCGATGGGCACCATCACCAGCGAGGACTGCACGCTCATCATCGAGCGGTAGCCCGAGTCGATGCGCTCGACCTCGCGCGCCACCAGGCCGTAGCTGACGTAGTTCAGGCCCGAGCCACCGTAGGCCTCGGCGATGGTCGGACCCAGCAGGCCCAGCTCGCCCATCTCTTGGAAGATGGCGCGATCGGTCTTCTCATGCCGGAAGGCTTCGAGCACGCGCGGTGCCAGCCGCTCCTGGCAATAGGCATGGGCGGCGTCGCGCACCGCACGTTCATCGCCGCTGAGCTGCGCGTCGAGGTTGAGGGGGTCTTCCCAGTTGAAGGCGGCGTGGCTGGCCATGGAGGTCTTTCTGAGGCGGTCGGTGGCTTGGGCGGAACGGGTCAGGCCAGCGCGGCGAAGCAGTCGGCCATGATGGCCAGACCCTCGTCGAGCACGGCATCGGATGCCGTCAGCGGCACCAGCACGCGGATCACGTTGGCATAGGTGCCGCAGGACAGCAGGATCAGCCCGCGCTTGGCGGCTTCCTTGACGATGGCACCGGTCAGCGCCGCGTCGGGCTGGTGCGCATCGCCGTCCTTGCACAGCTCGATGGCGACCATCGCGCCGGGGCCGCGCACCTCGGCGATCACCGGGTGCTTCGCGGCGATGGCCGACAGGCCGGCCTTGAGGCGCTCGCCGACGGCACGGCCGCGTTCGAGCAGGCCGTCCTGTTCGAAGACGTCCAGCACGGCCAGTGCCGAGGCGCAGGCCAGCGGGTTGCCGGCATAGGTGCCACCCAGGCCGCCGGGTCCGGGCGCGTCCATCATTTCGGCCCGGCCGATGACGGCCGACAGCGGCATGCCGCCGGCCAGCGACTTCGCCATGGTGATGATGTCGGGCACGGCATCCGGGCCCCATTGTTCGCAAGCGAGCCAGGTGCCGGTGCGACCGGCGCCGGTCTGGACCTCGTCGGCGATCAGCACGATGCCGTGCTGGTCACACAGCGCCCGCAGGCGGCGCGCGAACTCCGGCGGGGCGACGTAGAAGCCGCCTTCGCCCTGCACCGGCTCCAGGATGATGGCGGCGACGCGGGCGGCCTCGACGTCGTACTTGAAGATCGCCTCGATCGAGGCCATGGCGTCGTCGACGCTGATGCCGTGCAGCTCGCAGGGGAACTTGGCGTGGTAGACCTCGGCGGGGAAGGGGCCGAAGCCGGTCTTGTAGGGGGCGACCTTGCCGGTCAGCGCCATGCCCATCATCGTGCGGCCGTGGAAGCCGCCGCCGAAGGCGATCAGCGCCTGGCGCTTGGTGTAGGCGCGGGCGACCTTGACGGCGTTCTCGATCGCCTCGGCGCCGGTCGTCAGGAAGAAGCTCTTCTTGGCGAAGTGGCCGGGCGCCTTGGCGTTCAGGCGTTCGGCCAGTTCGACATAGGGCTCGTAGGCCAGCACCTGGAAGCAGGTGTGGGTGAACCGGTCGAGCTGTTCGGCAATGGCCTGGACCAGGCGCGGGTGGCGGTGGCCGGTGTTGAGCACCGCGATGCCACCGGCGAAGTCGATGTAGCGGCGTCCCTCGACATCCCAGACCTCGGCGTTGTCGGCGCGGTGCACGAAGATCTCGTGGCTCTGGCCCAGGCCGCTGGGCAGGGCGGCGCGGCGGCGCGCCATCAGGGCAGCGTTGTTGAGGTGGGGTTCGCGTTGCATCGTGGGACTCCGGGTGGGCGGGTGACGAGGCAATGTAGGGGCCGCACCCGGCGTCTACCATGTACAGGCAGCCACCCCGCACCGATGCACTGTGCTGGGCCGCCGACCGGCACAGCGCCGCGCTGTCTGTCGGTCCCGGCTGGCCCGTTCCACTGCTTGCTCCGTTCCCGCCATGTTCACGCTCAACCCCAAGTCCGCCACCCCGCTGGTGGTGCAGATCGTCCAGGCCTTGAGCCGACAGATCGAGGAAGGCGGCCTGCGCGCGGGCACCAAGGTGCCGTCGATCCGCCAGTTCGCGCATGCCCACCAGGTCAGCATCTTCACGGTGGTCGAGGCCTATGACCGGCTGGTGGCGCAGGGCTGGCTGGTGTCGCGGCCACATTCGGGCTTCTTCGTGCGCAAGCGCGGCGAGGGCGCGGTGGCCTCGGTCGATGTGGCCTCGCCGGCCGGTATCGCGGGCACCTCGTTCGACTCGATGTGGTACCTGCGCAAGATCTTCGAGAACCGCCACCTGTCGATGAAGCCCGGCTGCGGCTGGTTGCCGGGTGACTGGCTGTTCGAGGACGGCCTCAAGCGCAGCCTGCGCGGCCTGGCCGGCGATGACGTCGACCTCGGCGGCTATGGCGACCCCAAGGGCTATCCGCCGCTGCGCCAGCTGATCCGCGACACGCTGGCCGAACAGGAGGTGGCCGCGACCACCGAGCAGGTCCTGCTGACCCAGGGCAGCAGCCAGGCGCTGGACCTGTGCGCGCGCCGCCTGGTGCGGCCCGGCGACGCCGTGCTGGTCGACGACCCGGGCTATGCCAACCTGCTGTTCTGCCTGCGCTTCCAGGGCGCCCGGCTGGTGGGGGTGCCGCGCACGCCCGGCGGCTACGACCTCGCAGCGCTGGAGGCCGCGCTGGTCGAACACCAGCCACGGGTGTTCTTCACCCAGCCGCGCCTGCAGAGCCCGACCGGCTCGGTCGCCACGCTGGCCCAGCTGCACCGCGTGCTGCAGCTGGCCGAGAAACACGACGTGCTGATCGTCGAGAACGACATCTACGCCGACCTGGACCCGGAGCCGCGCCCGTCGCTGGCCAGCCTCGACCAGCTCAACCGGGTCGTGCATGTGGGCAGCTACAGCAAGACCATCTCGCCCAACATCCGCGTCGGCCATCTGGTCGCCCACCCCGATCTGGTCGAGGACCTGGCCCAGCTCAAGATGATTGCCGGCCTGACCAGCTCCGAGTTCGGCGAGCGCCTGGCCTTTGGTGCCCTCACCGAAGGCCGCTGGCGCAAGCACCTCAAGGCCCTGCGCGAGCGCCTGGCCAAGGCCCATGAACGGGTCGCCCAGCGGCTCGATGACCTCGGCTTCGAGATCTTCTGTGAGCCCAAGGCCGGCATGTTTCTGTGGGCCCGCCACGCCGACATGCCCGATGCCGTGCAGACCAGCAACCAGGCCGCCGAACACGACCTGCTGCTGGGCCCCGGCCACCTCTTCACGACCGACCTGGCCCCGACGCCGTGGATGCGCTTCAACGTCGCCTACTGCGACGATGAGCGGCTCTACACCTTCCTGGAAAGCCGGCGTCAGGCGGTGTGAGGCCGAGGCGGGTCGGCACGGCTAGAATCTGGTTGATTCAACCAATTCGCGCACGTCCCTCACGCCAGCCTGGAGTACCCCATGGAAACCGTCGGTCTGTTCGAAGCCAAGACGCACCTGTCCGAGTTGATCGCTCGCGCCGAACGCGGCGAGGAGGTGGTGATCACGCGGCACAACAAGCCGGTGGCCAAGCTGGTGCCGATCAACGAGGTGCCGGCCGATCTGGTGGCTCGGCGCCGCCAGGCCCTGTCCGAGTTGCAAGGCATCGGACGGCGCATGGCCGAGCGAGGAGGGCCGATCACGGTCGACGAGATCCTGCAGTGGCGCGATGAGGGGCGCCGGTGATCGTCGTCGACTGCTCCTACACGCTGGCCATGGTGATGCCCGACGAGCAGTTGCCTGTCAGCCTGCATCAGGCCATCGAGGGCCGTCTGGTGGTCCCCGCGCTCTGGCCCTTCGAGGTGGCCAACGTGCTGCGCCACGTGGTGCGTCGTGGCCGTCTGCGCGGCGACGAGGTGGCCGAGGTCTGTGCCCGCCTGGACGCCTATGGCATCGAAGTGCTGGGCAGCGCCGACACGTCGGTGCAGCAACGCCACGCGGCCGCCAGCGCCCATGACCTGACCGCCTACGATGCCGCCTATGTGGACCTGGCCGTGCAGCGCCGCTGCGCGTTGGCCACGCTGGACGCCCGCATGGCGGCTGCCGCACAGCGCGCCGGCGTCATGGTTCTCGATTGAGCCTCATCCCTTCCAAGTCATTGCCCATCCCGAACCTGACGACGCCCATGAAAGCCTCCGACATCCGCCACACCTTCCTGAAGTTCTTCGAGAGCAAGGGCCACACCATCGTCTCGTCCTCGCCGGTGATCCCGGGCGATGACCCGACGCTGCTGTTCACCAATGCCGGCATGAACCAGTTCAAGGACGTCTTCCTGGGCTTTGACAAGCGCGCCTACACACGCGCGACGACCAGCCAGAAGTGCATCCGCGCGGGCGGCAAGCACAACGACCTCGACAACGTGGGCTACACCGCGCGGCACCACACCTTCTTCGAGATGCTGGGCAACTTCAGCTTCGGCGACTACTTCAAGCACGACGCCATCCAGTACGCCTGGGAACTGCTGACCGTGCACTTCAAGCTGCCCACCGAGAAGCTGTGGGTGACGGTCTACGCCGAGGACGACGAGGCCTACGAGATCTGGAACAAGGTGGTGGGCGTGCCCGCCGAGCGCATCGTGCGCATCGGTGACAACAAGGGCGGCCGCTACATGTCCGACAACTTCTGGATGATGGGCGACACCGGTCCGTGCGGCCCCTGCACCGAGATCTTCTTCGACCACGGCGAAGGCATCCCCGGCGGCCCGCCGGGCAGCCCGGACGAGGACGGCGACCGCTACATCGAGATCTGGAACAACGTCTTCATGCAGTTCAACCGCACCGAAGACGGGGTGATGCACCGCCTGCCCAAGCCTTCGGTCGACACCGGCATGGGCCTGGAGCGCATCACGGCGGTGCTGCAGCATGTGCATGGCAACTACGAGATCGACCTGTTCGTCGCGCTGCTGGCGGCGGCCAAGTCGGCCGTCGAGGCCAGCGGTGGCCAGGACATCGACCCGGCCTCGCCCAGCCTGAAGGTGATCGCCGACCACATCCGCGCCTGCTCGTTCACGATCACCGATGGCGTCATCCCCGGCAATGAAGGCCGTGGCTACGTGCTGCGCCGCATCGCCCGTCGCGCCATTCGCCACGGCTACAAGCTTGGCGCGCGCAAGCCCTTCTTCCACCTGATCGTGGCCGAGCTGGTCACGCAGATGGGCGAGGCCTACCCCGAGCTGCGCGCCGCCCAGGCCCGTGTCACCGAGGTGCTCAAGCAGGAAGAAGAGCGCTTCTTCCTGACCATCCAGCACGGCATGGAGATCCTCGAAGGCGCGCTGGCCGGTGGTGCCAAGACGGTCGACGGCGAGACCGCCTTCAAGCTGCACGACACCTACGGCTTCCCGGTCGACCTGACCGCCGACGTCTGCCGCGAGCGGGGTGTCACGGTCGACCAAGCCGGTTTCGAATCGGCCATGAACCGCCAGCGCGAACAGGCCCGCGCGGCCGGCAAGTTCAAGATGGCCGCCGGCCTCGAATACAGCGGCACGCCGACCACCTTCCACGGCTATGAGCACCTGGTCTGCGAGACCGCCAAGGTCGTCGCCGTCTACGTCGACGGCAGCCCGGTGGCCTCGGCCGACGCCGGTGACGATGCCGTCATCGTGCTCGATCACACGCCCTTCTATGCCGAGAGCGGCGGCCAGGCCGGCGACAGCGGCGAGCTGCGCAACGCCAGCAGCCGCGTGCTGGTCGAGGACACGATCAAGATCCAGGCCGACGTGTTCGGCCACCACGGCCGCGTGGTCGAGGGCTCGGTCAAGGTCGGTGACGTCTACACCGCCCGCGTCGACGCCGAGCGCCGCAGCCGCACCGTGCGCAACCACAGCGCCACCCACCTGATGCACAAGGCGCTGCGTGAGGTGCTGGGCGCGCATGTCCAGCAAAAGGGCAGCCTGGTCAATGCCGAACGCACCCGCTTCGACTTTGCCCACAACGCGCCGATGAGCGATGACGAGGTGCGCCGCGTCGAGGCCATTGTCAATGCCGAGATCCTGGCCAATGCCGCTGCGGCGGCGCAGGTCATGGCGCTCGACGATGCGCAAAAGAGCGGCGCGATGATGCTGTTTGGCGAGAAGTACGGCGAGACCGTGCGGGTGCTGACCATCGGTTCGAGCAAAGAACTCTGCGGCGGCACGCACGTGGGGCGCACCGGCGACATCGGCCTGTTCAAGATCGTGGCCGAGAGCGGCGTCGCAGCGGGCATCCGGCGTGTCGAGGCCGTCACAGGCGACAACGCGCTGGCCTATCTGCAGGGCCTGGAGCGGACCGTCAACGACGTCGCCAGCGCCCTCAAGGCGGCGGTGCCCGAGGTGCCCGCGCGCATCGCCGGCCTGCAGGACCAGATCCGCGCGCTGGAGAAGGAACTCGGCGCGCTCAAGGGCAAGCTGGCCTCCTCGCAGGGCGACGGCCTGGTCGCCCAGGCCATCGACATCAAGGGCCTGAAGGTGCTGGCCGCGACGCTCGAGGGTGCCGATGCCGCCACGCTGCGCGCCACGATGGACCAGCTCAAGAACAAGCTCAAGAGCGCGGCCATCGTGCTGGCGGCGGTCGACGGCGGCAAGGTCCAGCTGGCGGCCGGCGTGACCGCCGATGCGACGGCCAAGGTCAAGGCCGGTGAGCTGGTCAACTTCGTCGCCCAGCAGGTTGGCGGCAAGGGCGGCGGCAAGCCGGACCTGGCCATGGCTGGCGGCACCGATGCCAGCAAGCTGGACGGCGCGCTCGCCAGCGTGCAGGGCTGGGTTGCCGAGCGTGTCTGAGCCCGGCCTTGATGCGGCCGATGGGCTTGACGACGACTGGGCGCCGGTCCAGTCGCCCAAGCTCTGGCGCGACGCGCTGTGGAGCGCCTGCGTCATCAAGAACGAGGACGACGAGGGCTGGGCCGTGTCGATGACGCGGCGCGGCGAGTCCGAGCCGGTGCTGGTCGCGCCCTGGACCATGGGGCGCGACAAGAAGAACCCCAAGCCGCTGGACATCAACGCCTTCAACACCTGGATCAAGACCGCCCACGAGGTCCTGCGCCGGCATGAGCAGCAGCTGCATGCGCAGCTGCATCAGCGCCTGCGCATCGACACGCCGGCTGGCCGGGTCGAGGTCACGCTGGACATCGAACCGGATGAGGACATGCCCAGCGCCACCCTCAGCGCACACGACGCGGCGGGCGAGCTGCTGGCGCGCAAGAAGGTCGCTGCAGACTTCCGCCTGAGCGCGCGCAGCGCACAGGCCTGGCTGGAAACCCTGGACGCCTGAGGCCCGGCGATGTCCGGCGCACACGCGTCGCGCAGGCGTCGCACACTCGTCGCATAAACGTCGATTCACCCCCCGATCACTCCACTTTCGCCTGGAACCGACATGACCATCACCCTGACCTCCGCCTTCCTGCCGGTCTTCAAGCGCGCCCTGCGCAACATGGACCACTTCCTCGACAAGGCGATCGCCAACGCGGCGGCCCGCAAGTTCAGTCCCGATGTGCTGGCCCAGGCCCGGCTGGCGCCTGACATGCTGCCGCTGACCTCGCAGGTGCGCATCGCCTGCGACGCGGCCAAGCTCGCGGTGGCGCGGGTCGGTGGCCTGACGGCGCCGAAGTTCGAGGACAACGAGACCACGCTGGCCGAGCTGAAGACCCGCATCGCCAGCACGTTGGCCTTTCTGGAATCCGTGCCGGCCGACGCGCTGGACGGCCGCGAGGACGTCGAAGTGACCTTCCCGGTCGGCCGCGACGCCACCCGCACGCTCAAGGGCGCCGACTACCTGCGCCACTGGGCCTTGGCCAACGTGATGTTCCACACCACGACGACCTATGCGCTGCTGCGCCACAACGGTGTCGACCTCGGCAAGCAGGACTTCCTGCTCGGGTCGGACGAGGCGATCTGATCCGCTCGACGGCCAGGCCTAGAAGAAGTCCACGCCGCTGCTGACCGGCTCGGGCGCGTTCAGCTTGCCCAGCGCGACCAGCTCGGCGTGTTCGTGGACCTGGTTCCTTCCCGCCTGCTTGGCGTGATAGACGGCCTGATCGGCGCGGCCAAAGGCGCTTTCGGGCGTGTCGTCGGCGTCGATGTGGGTGTAGCCGATGCTGATGGTCAGCTGGCCCACCTGAGGGAAGTCGCGTTCGGCGACGCGCCGCCGCAGCCGTTCCAGCGCGGCGCGTGCGCCTTGGCCGTCCGGGCAACGCAGCAGCACGACGAACTCCTCGCCGCCAAAACGGTAGAGCCGGTCGCTCTGGCGGAAGGTGTCGCGCATCAGCTGTGACAGCAGCAGCAGCACCTCGTCGCCGACCAGGTGGCCGTAGCGGTCGTTGACACGCTTGAAGTGGTCGACGTCCACCACCGCAAGCCACGATTGCTCACCCGCCGGCCGGCTGCGGCGCTCGTCGTCATCACCGTCTTCGAGCAGGGGCAACAGCTCCACCGGCTCGACCTGGCGCAGGGGGCCGAGCCGCATGAAGCTCTCGTCGAAGGTCTTGCGGTTGAGCAGGCCGGTGAGTTCGTCGCACTCGTTGTCATCGAGCAGGCGGCGCAGGTTGCCGTAGAGCCGCAGCAACTGCTCGGTGCGGGCGCGCTCGGCGGCATCGACCGGCGGCTCGCGCTCGATCTCCACCAGTGCGACCGGCGTGTGCCCGTGCAGCAGCGGCAGCACCCACAGACCGGGATGCTCGGCGGGCTGGGCGCCGCGCTCGGCATGGGCAACCCAGTCGCGCAGACGGTTGCGCACACGATCGGGGACGGGCAGGGCACCGGCGGACACGGCCCGCGCGAGGCGCCAGCCGGGCGTCGGCAGGGTCTCGTCGCCGGGGGCGGCCTGGATGTCGACCTTCACGTCGACCTTCATGTCAACCTTCATGTCAACGTCACGGATCCACAGCGCCACCGAGCGAGCCGACAGCATCTCGGCCAGGCCGGCGATCAGGCGTTCCTCAAGAGCGCCGCGCTCACGCAGGCCCGAGAGGTCGACCATCGTGGCCGCCAGGTGCCGAAGCTGGGTTTCAGCGTTCGGCATGGCAGGCGGCCGCAGGGCCGACAGGTGGCGACAGGCAAGCGGATGCGTGGGGCATGAAGAAGGGCCGGGTCGGCATCGAAACTGAAAAATTCAGCAAACGATGCTAGCCCAGCCCTTCCGATCTGCGCTGTGCAGGATGTCGCGCCGGCGGCTGCTCGGCACGACATCCGACAAGGATCAGTGACCCTTGTGGGCGCCGTGCGCGCCATGGTCACCGTGGCCGGCGGCAGGCATGCCTGCCATGGCGCGAACCGGTGCGTCGACGGTGATCTTCGAGCGCTTCTGGGCCTTGTCCTCGACCTCCAGTTCCACCTTGACGGTGGCGCCGGCCTTGAGCGGGCTGAACACGTCGATCAGCATGATGTGGTAGCCGCCCGGCTTCAGTTCCACGGCCTTGCCCGAGGGCAGGTCCAGCGACGGCACAGCGCGCATCTTCATGATGTCGCCTTCCATCGCCATCTCGTGGATCTCGACCACGCGAGCGGCCGGCGAGCTGGCGCTGATCAGCTTCAGATCGCTGCTGGCGGTCAGCGTCATGAAGGCGCCGGTGGCCTTCTGGGTCGCGATGGTCTGGCGGACCCAGGGGTCCTTGGCCTGCACGGCGGCTTGTGCCTGCACGCTGCCGGCGAAGGTCGCCAGGCTCAGGGCCGTGGTCAGGGCGAGGGTCAGGGTCTTGAAGCGGTTCATGTGGGTGTCCTGGAAGGAGGTTGAAGGGTTCTGGAGGGGTTCTGGAAGGGACGAGAAGGATCGAGTGGGGTTGGGGCGTTCAACCCGCGCCGAGCAGGATCTTCAGGTCGTGCGTGATGTCGTCGGCGGTCTGGTTGTGCCGCACGGCCAGGCGCAACTTGCCTTGCGTGTCGTAGACGTAGGACAGCGCGGTGTGGTCCATCGTGTAGGTCGAACCGGTCGGCACCTTGCTGTAGAAGACCTTGAAGTCGCGCGCCGTGGCGCGGGTCTGGGCGTCGTCGCCCCGCAAGGCGAGGAAGCTCGGGTCGAACGCGGCGGTGTAGCCCTTGAGCAGCTCGGCGGTGTCGCGCTCGGGGTCGACGGTGATGAAGATGACCTGCAGCTTGTCGCCCTGCGGGCCGAGCTGGCGGCGGACCTCGATGGCCCGCGTCAAGGCCGTCGGACAGACGTCCGGGCATTGCGTGAAGCCGAAGAAGACCATCACGAGGCGGCCCTTGAAGTCGTCGAGCGTCCGGACCTTGCCGTCCGGGTCGCTCAGCGAGAAGCCCTTGGCGTATTCGGCATCGGTGATGTCGATGTTCTTGAACGGCGGTGGGGCCTTCGTGCAGGCGGTCAGCAGGCCGCCCAGTGCGAGCGTCGCCGTGGTGGCGAGCAGTGAGCGGTTGAAGGTGCGTCGGGCGAAGGTCAAGACGTTTCCAGTTCGATTCGGGAAGGACGGGCGGGCGGGTGGGCGACCAGCGTCGAAGGCTCAGTGACCGGCGTGGCTGCCGTGGTTCTTGTCCATGTCCTGGGTGGCCGTCCGGGGTTTCTGGACCCAGACCATGACCTCTTCCTTGCCGCCGCGCTCGAAGGTCAGCGTGACCGGGAAACGGTCGCCTTCCTGCAGGGGCTTGCGCAGGTCCAGCAGCATGATGTGCAGCTCGCCGCCATGGCGCAGCGCGATCGATTGGCCCGGGGCCAGGTCGATCGAGGGCAGGGCGCGCATCTTCATGATGTCGCCGGCCATCTTCATCTCGTGGAACTCGACCTTGCCGGCCACGGGCGTCTCGGCGGCCAGCAGGCGATCAAGCTGCTTGCCGGTGTTGGCCAAAGCACGGAAGTAGACCGCGCCGCTGCGCACGCCCGGTGGCGTCGGCGTGGCATAGGGGTGGTCGATGCGGACATCGCCAGCCCGGCTGCCATGGGCGAGGGCGGGCAGGGTGGTCAGGGCACCGGTCGCCAGCAGGGCGACGCTCAGGGTGCGCAACAGGTGACGCTTGTTCATGGTTCGGGCTCCTGGGCGTTGCGGCGCGGTCAATGCTTCGCGGCCTTCGAACCGCCGTGTTGGGCCTTGTGGTCGTCATGGCCTGCGTGCGAGCCATGTGCATCGTGTCCGCCGTGCGCCGCTGCGCCATGTCCGGCCACCGGGGGATGCTCGCCGTTCGGGCCCATGCGCACGATGCCTTCGAAGCTGGCAAGCCGGGCCAGCGTGGCCTTGTCCAGGCGGGACTCGGCACGTGCCAGCGCGCCCGACAGGGCCCGCGCGTCGGCAGCGGCCATGCCGGTTTGCTCCAGCATGTGAACGTGCTTGAGGCCATCGCCGGCGCAGAGGTTGATCTCCCACTGACGGCCGTCGTCGCTGCGGCGCATCAGCGCGCGGCCACCGCGATCACCCTGTTGCCAGTCGGCGATCGCGTGGTCCTTGTGGATGACGATCGGATCGACCTGCAGGCGCGCTTCCGGGCGGTCGAAGGTCTTCATCAGGACGTGACGGATGGCCTGCTGGTCATCGGCCGGAGCCGCATGGGCGGCCAGGCTGCCCATGCCGAGGGCGGCGGACAGGGTCAGGGTCAGGGCAAAACGGCGGCGCGTGGCCGAGCAGAAAGCGCGTGTCATGGTGTTCAGGCGTGGTGAGCGGCTGCCGTGCTGTGGCGGGCCGCAGGGGGATGGTCGGTGATCGGGGCCGCGTGCCGGACCGATCGGGGGGATCGGACAGAAGCTGGGCAAAAACAGGGCAGGGCCGCGCGGACGCCTTCGGCCATGCCGTGTGGCAGGCGCTGTCAGGCCTGCCGTGCCGTCACCGCGGGTGGCGCTCGTGCGCCGTGGGCCGACGGCCAGGGGTGGGCCTGTGTGGCCCGACCCGTGTGGCGTGGCGCAGCATCCGGCAGCAGGGCCGGATCCAGCAGCCCGGCGGGCAGCATCGGGACCGCGCTCAGGCCGGCCGGCCAGCTGCAGTAGTCGCAGGCCGCAGCCCGGTGTGCAGCGGGCGCTTCGTCCGCAGCCTCCACACCGGCATCGTCGCCGGAGACCTGGGCGGACCCTTGCGGACTGCACCAGCCGCGGTCGTCCAGACCGACGATCCAGGCCGCCACGGCGGCGTCGCCACCTTGCGCACGCACGACCGCATGGCTGATGGCGGGTGCCATCAGCGGCATCAGGACCAGCAGGATGCCGAGCCAGACGATGTGGGTGCGCGTGCGCAGGAAATGCATGAATCGATTGTGCGGGATCTGTTCAAGCCCGGCGGTCGTGCCTGGCTTGCGAGTGAGGCTGCACCGTGACGAAAGCGGCGCAGGCATAAAAAAACCCGGCCATCAGCCGGGTTGAAAGGTACCTGGAAAGAAGACTTTCGCGCGGTACCGAGGAGACAACTTGTGGCGCAGACATCGGTCTGCGCGGATCCGTCGGGGGACGGTGGCCCGGAAGCCAACCGCCATGACGGCAGTGTGCTGCAGCAGGCTGAATCCTGGCTTGCGCCAGATCAAGCCCGAGCCGGCCGAATCACGCAGCGGTGCGGCGCTTCGGAGCGGCGGCGGTGGTGGCGGCCTTGGCGGCGGTCGTCGCGGTCTGGCTCAGTTGCTCGAAGCTGGCTTCGGCGGCGGTCTGGGCTTGCTTGGCAGCCTTCTGGGCCGATTCGACGGCGTTCTGGCCGGCGCTCATGGCCGACTTGACGAAGGCGACGGCGCCTTCGCTGCCGGCCGGGGCGTTCTTCAGGGCGGCTTCGATCAGCGAGGTGATCTGGGCCTGGACGGCGCCGAACTGGGCTTCGGCCAGCTTGGCGACTTCGCCCTGGGTCGACGAGGCGATTTCGTAGACCTGGCGGCTGTAGGAGGCGACCTTCTCGGTGGCCGGCTGAACCAGCGACGATTGCAGAGCCAGCAGCTCTTGGGCGTCCTTGGCGGCCAGCAGGGCCTTGGCGGTCTCGGTCGACTCGGCCAGGGTGGCGCGGCCGGCTTGCAGGTTCAGTTCGACCAGCTTCTCGACGCCTTCGAAGGCCTTCTGGCTCAGTTCGAGCACGGCTTCGAGGTTGGCCTTGCCGGCGGCAGCGAATTGCTCAGGGGACGTGTTCATCGAGGGCTCCTTGGGTGACATGAAGGGGTGCGGCGTGTTTGTTGCACTGCAGCAATGGGGTCAGTATAGGAGCCCGGAACGCAAAAGCAAGCGTCGTTGCTGCAGTGCAGCAGAGATTAGGGGGGAAGCTCTAGCCGGCGTCCTTTCCGGGCATCTGGCGGCCTGCAGACACAATTCCGCCATGCAATGCCACTACAGCGATCACTTCGTGCTGCCCCTGCCGGAGGGCCACCGCTTCCCGATGCGCAAGTACCGCGACCTGCACGACGCGCTGGCGGTGGCGCTGCCGCAGGCGCGCTTTGTCGAGGCGCCGTCCGCATCGCCCGGTGAACTGGCACTGGCGCACACGCCGTCCTATGTCGATGCGGTGCTGCACGGCCACCTCAGCGCCGCCCAGCAGCGTGAGATCGGCTTCCCCTGGTCACCACAGATGGCGGAGCGCTCGCGCCGCTCGGTCGGCGCGACCATCGCCGCCGCCCGCGCGGCCTTGCACGAGGGCGTCTCCGCCAACCTGGCCGGCGGCACCCACCACGCCAGCACCGATGCCGGCAGTGGCTTTTGCGTCTTCAACGACGTGGCCGTGGCCGCCCGGCTGATGCAGGCCGAATGGCACCGCCACCATCGCCGCCTGTTGCGTGTGGCGGTGATCGACCTGGACGTGCACCAAGGCAACGGCACCGCCGCGATCCTGGCCGACGACCCGACGGTCTGGACGTTGTCGCTGCACGGCCAGCACAACTTCCCCTTTCGCAAGGTCGCCAGTGACGACGACGTGGCCCTGCCCGACGGCTGCGGCGATGCCGACTACCTGGCCGCGCTGGATGCCGCGCTCGACCGTCTGTGGACGGCCCATGCCGATGGCCTGCCCGGGCTGGCCTTCTACAACGCGGGTGCCGACGTGCACGAGGGCGACCGGCTGGGCCGCCTGAAGCTGACGGCAGACGGCGTCGCCGAACGCGATCGCCGGGTCTACGCGGCCTTGCGCCAGCGGGGCATTCCGGTGGCGATCTGCATGGGTGGGGGTTACGGGATCGACCTGGCGCAGACCGTCGCGGTGCAGCGGCGCACGCTCGAACTGGCCTGGGAAGACTGGCACGCACGGGGCGCCCTGCGTGCTCCCACGTAGGGGCGATTGCCGGCGCGGGGCCCGCAGTGCGCCGCTAGCATCGGGCGCCCCGCTTACCCTCTCCCCACCCGCTGGAGCCCTGATGTCCCTGGTTCGACGCCAACCCCGACTCGCCTGGCTGCTGGCCAGCCTGAGCCTGCTGGTCACGCCGCTTGCACACGCGGCCGAGGTCGACGGCAGCACCTTGTCCGCCGCCTGGGCGATCCCGTTTGCCGGCCTGCTGCTGTCGATCGCGCTGTGCCCGCTGCTGATGCCCGTCGTCTGGCACCACCATTTCGGCAAGATCACGGCCGGCTGGTCGCTGGCTTTCCTGCTGCCCTTCGCGGCGGTGTTCGGCGCCGGCCTGGCCGGGCAGGGTCTGGTGCATGCGCTGGTGGCCGAGTACCTGCCCTTCATCGTGCTGCTGACGGCGCTCTACACGGTGGCTGGCGGCATCCACATCCGGGGCAACTTCCACGGCAGTCCGGGTTTCAACGCGCTGCTGATGGTGATTGGCGCGGTGCTGGCGAGCTTCATGGGCACGACCGGCGCGTCGATGCTGATGATCCGGCCGCTGATCCGCGCCAACGACAACCGCAAGCACGCGGCCCACGTCGTCGTGTTCTTCATCTTCATCGTCAGCAACGCGGGTGGCTCGCTGACGCCGCTGGGCGATCCGCCGCTGTTCCTGGGCTTCCTCAAGGGCGTCGACTTCTTCTGGACCCTGGGCCACGTCTTCCCGGAAACGCTGTTCCTTGTCGGCGCGCTGCTGGCGATCTTCTGGCTCGTCGACACCTGGTTCTACCGCCGTGAAGGCGTCGAGCGCGCCGACCCGACGCCCGACGACGACCGCTTCGCGATCGAGGGCCGCGTCAACCTGCTGCTGCTGCTGGTGATCGTCGCGCTGGTGCTGATGAGCGGCACCTGGAAGCCCGGCATCCACATCGACGTTGCCGGCTTCCAGGTCGGGCTCGAACAACTGGTGCGCGACGTCGCGTTGCTGGGCGTGATCGTGGCCTCGCTGCAGCTGACCCATCGCCGCGTGCATCAGGACAACCAGTTCAACTGGGCGCCGATGCAGGAGGTGGCCAAGCTCTTCGCCGGCATCTTCCTGACCATCACGCCGGTGCTGGCGATGCTCAAGGCCGGCAGCGCGGGGGCCTTCGCGCCGGTCGTCAACCTGGTGACCGCGCCCGACGGCCAGCCCATCCCGGCGATGTATTTCTGGGCCTCTGGCCTGCTGTCGTCCTTCCTGGACAACGCGCCCACCTACCTGGTCTTCTTCAACCTCGCCGGTGGCGACCCGCAGGTGCTGATGACGACCTTGGCACCGGTGCTGGCGGCGATCTCGGCCGGCTCCGTCTTCATGGGCGCCAACAGCTACATCGGCAACGCGCCCAACCTCATGGTCAAGGCCATTGCCGAAGATCGTGGCGTGAAGATGCCCAGCTTCTTCGGCTACATGGCCTGGAGCGGCGCGGTGCTGATCCCACTGTTCATCGCGATGACCTTCATCTGGATGCGCTGACGTCGCGCTGCTGAAATCCCTACTTCGACCCACCCGAGCCCAGGAAACCGACATGTCCGCCAAGCCCCGCCTGCTGGTCGCCCGCAATGTCTTCACGCCCGTGATCGACCGCTTGCGTGAGCATTTCGACCTCGAGGTCAACACCGACGACGCGGTCTGGAGCCGCGACGCGCTGATCGCGCGCCTGCAAGGCTTTGACGCCGTCTTTGTCACCACCAGCGAGCCGATCGACCGCACCTTGTTGGCGGCTTGCCCGCAGCTCAAGGCGGTTTGCAGCATGGCGGTGGGCTACAACAACATCGACGTGCCGGCCTGCACCGAACACGGCGTGCTGGCCAGCAATGCGCCGGACGTGCTGACCGAGACCACTGCCGACTTGGGCTTCGCGCTGATGATGGCCGCCGCCCGCCGCCTCGCCGAGAGCGAGCATTACCTGCGGGCTGGCAAGTGGCAGAAGTGGTCGGTCGACATGATGTGCGGCCAGGACGTGCATGGCCGCACGCTCGGCATCCTGGGCATGGGCCGGATCGGCCAGGCGATCGCCCGGCGCGGCGCGCTGGGCTTTGGCATGAAGGTGATCTATCACAACCGTTCGAAGCTGGCGCCCGAGATCGAGCAGCCGCTGGGCGCGCGCTGGGTCGACTTCGACGGCCTGCTGCAGGGATCCGATCACCTGATCATCGTGTTGCCCTACAGCCCGGCATCGCACCACCTGATCGGCGCGGCGCAACTGGCGAAGATGAAGCCGACCGCGACGCTGACCAACGTCGCCCGTGGCGGCATCGTCGACGACGCGGCACTGGCTCAGGCGCTGAGCCAGAACGTGATCGCCGCCGCTGGCCTGGATGTGTTCGAGGGCGAGCCCGCCGTGCATCCGGACCTGCTCACGGTCCCCAACGTCGTGCTGACGCCGCACATCGGCAGCGCCAGCATCCCGACCCGCATGGCCATGGCCAACCTGGCCGCCGACAACCTGATCGCCCGCTTCACCGGCGGCCGTCCGCCGACCGCCCTGAACCCCGAGGTGCTGTCCACAGGCCAGCGCGGATGACGGCCATGCCACGCTGGATCGCCGGCCTCGCGCTGACCGTGTCGACGCTGGCCAGCCTGGCCGCCGAACCGCCGACCTATGCCGACCTGCAGCCGCTGTTCCAGCAGCGCTGCGTGCTCTGCCACAGCGGCGCGGGCGCGGCGGCGGGCTTGGCGCTGGACACGCTGGCCGGTCTCACCAAGGGCAGCACACGCGGCGCCGTCGTCGTGTCGGGTCAGCCGGGCAGCAGCGAACTGGTCAAGCGGCTCAAGGGCATCAGCCTGCCACGCATGCCGCTGACCGGCCCGCCGTGGGTGGACGACGCCGACATCGCCCGCGTGGAACGCTGGATCGCCGCTGGCCTGCCCGCCGGCGGCGCCATCGCGCCAGCTGCGGCCGTGGCTGCGCCCAAGCCCGCCGCCGGCCAGCCGCCGACCTGGGCCCATGTCGCGCCGATCCTGGCGACCCGCTGTGCCAAGTGCCACAGCCCGCAGGGTCTGATGGGCCCGGCCCCGGAGGGCTATGTGCTCAACAGCTATGAGGCGACCGTCTCGGCCAATGACCGCGCCCGGGTCGTGCCGGGTCGACCCGAAGCCAGCGAGCTGTCCCGTCGAGTCAAGGGCCATGCCCGGCCGCGCATGCCCTACGACGGTCCGCCTTGGCTGGGCGCCGACGAGATCAAGCTGGTCGACGACTGGATCCGCCAGGGTGCCCGGGACGCCACCGGCAAGCCCGCGCCAATCCGGGGCGGTGCCCGCATCCGCCTGCGTGGTGTGATGTCGGCCGACGGCACGCTCGACGGCCTGGTGCTGCCGCCGGGCGGCCGGCGCGACAAGCAGCCCGGCCCCGGCGACGAGGTCGAACTGCGGGCCTGGTTGATGCCCGACGGCAGCCTCGACGTGGATCGGCTGCGGCGTCGTTGAAGAGCGACGCTTAAACGAATGAAGGGCGCCAGTGGCGCCCTTCAAACCTCATGCGGTGCCCGACCTGAGGCTCAGGCCCGACGCAGCTTGCCCGCGTCGATCGGCAGGCTGCGCAGGCGCTTGCCGGTGGCTGCGGCGATCGCGTTGACCACCGCCGGAGCGACCGGCGGCGTGCCGGGCTCGCCGATGCCGCCGGGCTTCTCGCTGCTGGCGAGGATGTGGACCTCGACCTTGGGCATCTCGTTCATGCGCAGCATCGGGTAGTCGTGGAAGTTGCTGGTCTTGACCCGGCCCGCCTCGATCTCCAGCTTGCCGTAGAGCGCAGCGCTCAGACCGTAGACGATGCTGCCCTCGATCTGGCGCTGGACGATGGCCGGGTTGACCACCTGACCGCAGTCCACCGCCGCGACAACCCGGTGCACCTTGGGCGTGCCGTCGGCCGCCACCGAGACCTCGGCCACCTCGGCCACGTAGCTGCCGAAGCTCTGGCCCACCGCGATGCCACGGAACACGCCCGCCGGCAGTGGCTTGCCCCAGCCAGCCGCCTTGGCCGCTGCCTCCAGCACGCCCTTGTAGCGCGGCTGGCTGCCCAGCAGCTCACGCCGGAACTCGTACGGGTCACGACCGGCGGCCTGGGCCAGCTCGTCGATGAAGCCTTCCATGAAGAAGATGTTCTGCGAGTGTCCGACCGAGCGCCAGAACCAGACCTGCGGCCCCGGCTCCTGACGGCTGTAGGCCAGCCGCAGGTTGGGGATGTCGTAGGGCATGTCGGCGATGCCTTCGACGGCGAAGTGGTCGACGCCGTTTTCGGGGATCTTCATGAAGCCCGAGCCGCCCATGATCGACGGCGAGGCCACGTCCGCGCTGAGGGCCAGCAGCTTGCCCGCCGCATCGAGCGCGCCGGTGAAGCGCGCGGCGGCGGCCGGGCGGTAGAAGCCGGCCGCCATGTCGTCCTCGCGGGTGTAGATCAGCTTGACCGGCTTGCCGCTGAGCTTGGACAAGAGCGTCGCATCGATGGCGAAGTCGGGCGCGAAGCGACGGCCGAAGCCGCCGCCCAGCATCATGGTGTGGACCTTGACCTTGGCCGGCGCGACCTGTGCCACCGAACCGAGGATGCCCTGGGCCGGGCCCTGGCTCTGGGTGCCGGCCCAGATCTCGACCTCGTCGCCCTTGACCCAGGCGGTGCAGTTCATCGGCTCCATGCAGGCATGGGCGAGGTAGGGCGCGCTGTAGTCGGCCTCCAGTTGCTTCGTGGCGCCGGAACGGCCGGCGGCCAGATCGCCAGCGGCCTTGGCCACCGACGGTGCACCGGCCTTGGCCGCGTCGCCCAGCATCTGCTCGACCTTGGCGGTCGTCAGCTCGGCGGTGGCGCCCTGGTCCCAGTCGATCTTCAGCGCGTCGCGGCCCTTGCGAGCCGTCCAGTAGCCGTCGGCCAGCACGGCCACACCGTGCGGGATGCTGATGACCTGGCGCACGCCGGGCACAGCCTTGGCGGCGCTGTCATCGAGCGTGCGGACCTTGGCGCCCGGCATCGGTGCGCGCGCCATCACCGCGACCAGCATGCCGGGGACTTGGGCGTCGATGCCGTACTTCGCGCTGCCGTTGAGCTTGTTGGGCGTGTCCAGGCGTCTCTTGGGCTGGCCCAGGATCTTGAAGTCCTTGCTGTCTTTGAGCACCACATTGGCGGGCACCGGCTGACGCGCCGCTGCCTCGGCGAGCGCACCGTAGCGGGCGCGGCGGTTGCCCGGTCCGGTGACCACGCCAGCGGCGGTGCGGCACTGCGCCGCATCGACCTTCCAGCGCTCAGCAGCAGCGGCGATCAGCATGGCGCGGGCCGCGGCGCCGGCCTTGCGCAGCGGCTCCCAGTGGCCGCGCACCGTCGTGCTGCCGCCGGTGGCCTGCATGCCGAACATCGGGTTGTTGTAGGCCGGATCGGCCGGTGCCTGTTCGACCTTAACGCGGGCCCAGTCGGCGTCGAGTTCCTCGGCCAGCAGCATCGGGATCGCGGTCAGCACGCCCTGGCCCATCTCGGCCGAGCCGCAGATGACGGTGACCGTGTCGTCGCTGCCGATGCGCACCCAGGCATTGAGCACATGACCCTCTGTCATCGACGCCTGGCGGCCGGCGGCCAGCGCGCCGGAGGGCAGCGCGAAGCCCAGCACGAGCGCGCCGCTGGTGCCCAGGAAGGCGCGCCGTTCGAGCAGCGGCTGGCCGGCGTGCTGCGCCGCCTTCGTGTCGGCGGTGACAGCGGTGTGGGCCGCGTCGGACTTGTCTTGCGGGTGGTGGATGTGTGTCATCTCAGGCTCCCTTGGCCAGGTTCTGCGCCGCGTCCTTGATGGCCGCGCGGATCTGGTTGTAGGTGCCGCAGCGGCAGATGTTGCCGCTCATGGCCGCGTCGATGTCGGCGTCGCTGGGCTTGCGCTGGTCTTTGAGCAGGGCGCAGGCGCTCATGATCTGGCCAGACTGGCAGTAGCCGCACTGGGGTACGTCCAGCTTCATCCAGGCGGTCTGCACGGCCTTGCCGACCGCTTGCGCGCCGACACCCTCGATGGTGACGACCTTCTTGCCCGCCACCGCCGACAGCGGCGTCTGGCAAGAGCGCACGGCCTGACCGTCGAGGTGGACGGTGCAGGCGCCACATAGCGCCATGCCACAGCCGAACTTGGTGCCGGTGAGCTGCAGGTTTTCGCGCAGGGCCCACAGCAGGGGCATCTCGGGGTCGGCGTCGACGCTGCGCGCCTGGCCATTGACCTGGAACTGGATCATTCGGGGCTCCTCGTTGTCGTTCGTGAACGTCGCGGTCGATGCCGGCCGCACCAGACGTGCGGCGCAACATACGCCCCGCACTTGGCAGCGTCAAACGGTCACGGAACGGCCCCTCGACGAGACGCGGGCTCTGCGGCGTGCGCGTGCGCGATTGGCTTTTCTGGCCTTAGGCGCTGAGCAGCTTGTGCACCAGCTCGGGCGTGGTCGACGCCTCGTACTTGCGCATCAGGCGGGCCCGGTAGACATCGACCGTGCGCGGGCTGATGGTCAGGCGCTTGCCGATCAGCTTGCTGGTCAGACCCTCGATCAGCAGTGCAGCGATCTCGCGCTCGCGCGGGGTCAGGTCGGCCTTGAGCTGGCGCAGCGCGGACAGGTCCTCGAAGGTCCAGATGCCCGCCGCGTGCGGCTGCGTCGGGTCCAGCGCGCGACCGGAGACATGGCACCAGAACAGCTCGTCGCCATGGGGCGCGTGCAGGCGCTTCATCACCCGCTCGTCGGCATAGCGGCCATCGCGGTCCAGGCTGGCCACGATGCGCGCGCCGGTGCGCTCGAACTCGGCCGTGCTGGGGTAGAGCACCTCGAAGCTCAGGCCGATCAGCTGCTCGCGCTGGGCCCCGAACATCGCCAGCATCTGGCGGTTGCAATCGACCATCAGGCGGTGGCGCGACAGCACCATGCCGATGGGTGCGAGGTCGAAGGCGGTGCGGTAGTCAAGGTCAAGATCGCTGGCGGTCATGCAGGCTCCGGGCTAACCCTGAGTCAATTCTACGTATCCACTACGTAAGGGCTTAAGTAGTACGCTGCAGGCCGTTCCAAGATCCCCTGTGACCCCTCCATCGGAGACCCACGCATGAACAAGGTTTACCCGAGCGCGGCCGCCGCGCTCGACGGCATCGTCCACGACGGCCAGCTGATGGCGGTTGGCGGCTTCGGCCTGTGCGGCATCCCCGAGGCCCTGATCGATGCGCTGCAGGCCAGCGGCGTCAAGGACCTCACCGTCATCTCGAACAACGCCGGCGTCGACGGCTTCGGGCTGGGCAAGCTGCTGCAGACGCGCCAGATCCGCAAGATGATTTCCAGCTACGTCGGCGAGAACAAGGAGTTCGAGCGCCAGTACCTCAGCGGCGAGCTGCAGCTGGAGTTCACGCCCCAGGGCACGCTGGCCGAGAAGCTGCGTGCGGGCGGTGCGGGCATCCCGGCCTTCTTCACCAAGACCGGCGTGGGCACCATCGTGGCCGAGGGCAAGGAACTGCGCGAGTTCGACGGTCACACCTACGTGATGGAACGTGCGCTGACGCCCGAGGTCTCGCTGGTCAAGGCCTACATGGCCGACAAGAGCGGCAACCTCGTCTTCCGCAAGACCGCGCGCAACTTCAACCCCAACGTGGCGCAGGCCGGCAAGATCACCGTGGTCGAGGTCGAGAAGATCGTCGAGACCGGCGCGCTCGATCCGGACGCGGTCCACCTGCCGGGCATCTTCGTGCACCGCATCGTGCTCAACGAGACCCCCGAGAAGCGCATCGAACAACGCACCGTCCGCAAGGCGGCGGCCTGAACCAGGTCCCAGGACCGAGGAGCAAGACATGGCATGGACCCGAGACGAGATGGCCGCCCGCGCGGCGCGTGAACTGCAGGACGGCTACTACGTGAACCTGGGCATCGGCCTGCCCACGCTGGTCGCCAACCACGTGCCAGAAGGCATGGAGGTCTGGCTGCAGAGCGAAAACGGCCTGCTGGGCATCGGCCCTTTCCCGACCGATGACGCGGTCGACGCCGACCTGATCAACGCCGGCAAGCAGACCGTCACGACGCTGCCGGGATCGAGCATCTTCAGCAGCGCCGACAGCTTCGGCATGATCCGCGGCGGCAAGATCAACCTGGCCATCCTGGGCGCCATGCAGGTCAGCGAACGTGGCGACCTGGCCAACTGGATGATCCCCGGCAAGATGGTCAAGGGCATGGGCGGCGCGATGGACCTGGTGGCCGGCGTCGGCCGCGTGGTCGTGCTGATGGAGCATGTCGCGACCAAGAAGGACGGCAGCACCGACCTGAAGATCCTGCCCCAGTGCACCCTGCCGCTGACCGGCGTCGGCGTGGTCAACCGCATCATCACGGACCTCGCCGTGCTGGACGTGACCCCCGAAGGCCTGAAGCTCGTCGAAGCCGCGCCGGGCGTGTCGCATGAGGACATTCAGAAGGCGACGGGCGTGGCGGTGCACTGAGCAAGCCGCCGGCGCGGGTGTAGGCGGGCGCGCGCATCGAGCCGCGCCCACCGGCCCGGCGATCCTTCGTGGCGTTCCTTTGTGGCGATCAACCGCCAGAGGCCGAGCGCCCCGCCGCCCCCATCCGCACGACCAGGCCCCCGTCCAGCAAGACGGCCAGTGCAGCAGCGTCTGGCAAGGCGGCGGTCAGGGTGGCGCGACCTGGAAGTTCCACCGCCGTCAACTCGGTCCAGTCGGCTGCCGGGTTCAACAGCCGCAGCTGCCTGCCGTCCTGGCTGGGCAAGATCAACAGGCCTTGCAGCCAAGCCGAGAGGTCGATCTCGCGCGTTCCGATGCGGTGGGTGCTGACATCGGCGAGCAGGCGGCGACGGAGCAGTCGCTCGCCGTCGCTCTGATAGGCGTGCAGCACGCCACCGATGTGCGGTGTGTGCACCGCCGCCATGTGCTGGCCGTCGGTCGTGGGTGCCAGCCAGCGGTGATGGCCGCCGACGGTGTCGCCCACCGAGGACAGACGCAGGGACCGGGGCCGTGCCAGGTCGGCTGTCACCAGCGCCAGTTGCCCGCCGTCAGGGCCGGATCGCACCGTGAGCAAGCCGCGCCCACCCTGCGTGCCGGGCAGCATCACCGGCCGGGGCGCGATGTCTTCGAACACATGCGGTGCGGGCAAGCTCAGTTCGCGCAACACGTCCAGCCCGTGGCGTTCGAGCCAGAGCACCCGCGTGGCTTCAATCGCATCGCCCAGGACGCCATGGTCGTAGCGGCTGCCGTCCGGGCCGGCCAGCACCACGACGTGGCCGCCGTCACCGCGGCCATCCAGGTCGACCTGCACCGGTCGCGCGTCGGGCAGCACGGCGTCGCTGGACCGCGCCACTTCGCGCCAGCGTCCAGCCGGGTCGGGTTCAAATCGGGCCAGTCGATGGCTGAGCGCGTTGGCAGGCTGCGCGCTCGGGTTCACCACCGTCACCACCGCCAGCACCGCCAGCGGCAGGACCAGCAGTCCCGCATGGACCGACAGGCTCGCCGCCGTCGATGGGCGCGCGTGGCCGCCCCCTCCGCCCCCTTCACTTCCTTCCCAGACCCACAGTCCGCCGTCGGCCATCCGCGCGGCGATGCGGCCATGGCCCGTGGCGATGGGCGTGCTCGGGTCGAGCCCATGGGTGATGCGGCGTGGCGCCTGGCCGTTCAGCGACAACGCCCACAAGCTGCCGCTCGCGCCGGTGCCCAACAAGCCTGAGGGTCCGCCCGCATGCAGCTGTCGGATCGGTTCGTCTGCCGGCACGGCATGGACCGCCCAGGGCTTCGGGTCAGGCGACGCGAAGGTCTTCGCGCCGACCCGCCCGCTGACCGTGCTCAGCCCGGCCAGCCCTGCGAACAGGGCCCGGCGCCGGGTGAGACCAAGCAGGCGCATCTCGTTCATACCGCTCCGATGTACTCGCCGCGAGCCGGGTAGTTCTTGTCGAGCGCAAAGTCCAGCGCCCCCAGAAGGTCGTCGAAGTGCGGCCGCGCGAAGGGCATGGTCTGCACCGCGCCGTAGTACAGCGTGCCGTCGGGCCGCACGATGAACACGCCGGGCTCGGAGAAGAGCGCCGGTTCCTCGATGCCGATGGAGGTGACGCCGCGCGAGGTGCTGATGTACAGCCCCCACTCACGTGCCTTGTCCAGGCCCAGGTCGTGGCCCATCCGCAATTCAGGAGCCTTCAGCTTGTCGGCCATGGCTTGTGCGCGCTCGCGCCCATCGCTGGAGATCGCGATCACCTTCACACCACGCTTGGTGAACTCGGGCTGCAGGCGGCCGAGTTCCAGCAGGTACTTCAGGCAGACCGGGCAATGCAGGCCGCGATAGAACACCACCAGCGTGAAGTTCGCAGCGGCGTCCTCCGCCAGGGTAAAGCTGCCGTGGTCCAGCGTCGGCACCTCCAGGGTCGGCACAGGCTGACGCGGGATCAGCGGGGACGGCAGGGAGGTCGTCGACATGTCAGGTCTCCAGAAGGCGGATGGGGGTCGCCGCAATGTAGTGCCTTCAATGAGATGATTGGCATCCGTTCATCTCCAATATTGAACCATTCGTCTCATCCGCGTGCGCCATGTCTGACCGTCTGTCTGCCTTGCTCCAGCGCTTCGAACTGCATGCACGTGTGTTCCACAGCGGCGCGCTGTGCGGCATCACCGACTTCGATGGCGGTGCCGGCATCGGCCATTTGCACCTGCTGCGGCGCGGGCCTCTGGGCGTGACCGACACGCTGGGGCGGCACCGTGTGGTCAGCGAACCCAGCGTGCTGTTCTTCCCGCGTGCCGGTGCGTACCGGCTCGACGGAGGAGAGGGCGAGGGCGCCGATGTCGTGTGTGCGTCGATCGATTTCGGCGCCGGTGACGAGAACCCGCTGCTGCTCGGTCTGCCGGCCTTGCTGAGCGTGCCGTTGGCCCAACTGCCCGGCCTTGATCTCGCCCAGCAACTGCTGTTTGGCGAGGCGCAGGCCGGCCGCTGCGGACATGGCGCGGTGGTGGACCGCCTCACCGAGGTGCTGGTGATCCAGCTTCTGCGCCATGCCATGGCCCACCAGTTGGTGGACGGCGGCGTCATGGCCGGCCTCGCCGACCCCCGACTGGCCAAGGCCATCAGCGCGCTGCATGCAGATCCCGCGCGTCCCTGGACCCTGGAGGTGATGGCCGAGCAGGCCGGCATGTCGCGGGCCCGCTTCGCCGCGCACTTCACGCGCACGGTCGGTGTGCCCCCCGGCGAATACCTGACCGGCTGGCGTCTGGGTCTCGCCCGTTCGCTGCTGCGCCAGGGTCTGCCGGTGAAGCAGGTGGCCGCCGACGTGGGCTATGTCAGCCCTGGGGCCTTCGGGCGCGTCTTCCTGCAACGCCTGGGCATGACACCCTCGCAATGGCAGCTTCGTGCATCCCCGCGCCCAGGCCAGACAGGGCCCGCAGCACGCGGCCGCGCAAGGCAGCACCTTCACGGGTCACCCGCGTCAGCGCCTAGCCTGGCGATCAAGCCATTGGGCTGATGGACCTCGGGCTGCTGGTCCGCGCGGCGCTTGCCACCGCCACCTGCACGACCACCTTCGCTGTCAGGCTGTCCTGCACCAGCGTGCGCAGCTTGGGCAGACAGCTACCGCACTGCGTGCCGCATTTCAGTTCACCTTGCAGGCGTGCCAGCCGGTCGGCCGGGTCGGCGCTGTGTTCGGGCAGGGCGCCGAGCGTGTCTTGGATGCGTTGCAGGCTGACGTCCAGGCAGGCGCAGATCTGCGGGCTGCGGGCGGGCAGCGGAGACGGTGAGGTCGGGCTGGCGGCGAGCAGGGAACGGCCCAGTGCGGCGGCGTCGCCGTCTTGCTGGAGCAGGTCCAGCATCCACGAGGCCGCTCGCGTGTCGCCCGACAGCAGGAAGGCGTCAAGGCGGCCAGCCTTGTCGAGGTGCATGGCGCGGTCCTGGCCGGCGTGGCGGTCGGCGTAGCGCAGCACGGTGCCGGCGTCCAGCTTCAACAGCGCCTGAAGCTGGCTCAGCCAGTCCGCTGACAAGGGCTGGTCGGCGGCCACACGCAGCAGCAGGCCGACGCGGCCTTGCGGTTCGCGGCCGAAGGGCACGCAGCTCGCGTAGGTTTGCCGGGCCATCAGCGCCTGCAGCGCTTCTCGCGTGCTGACCCAGTCGGATTCGGGCAACCAGGCGGCGGCCACCGCACGCCACGGCAGGTCGACGGCCTCGACCTGTGCAGCGCTGTGTTTCAGCTCGGGCTGGCCGGATGACGGGCAGCAGATCGGCTGCGTCAGCGTGTTGACGCCCGCGCTGCCGGCACCGCCCAGCACCTCACTGCCCCAATGCATGGCCAGATGGACCTGGGCCTCGGCCAGCTCGTCGCTCGCCTGCACCGGCAGGACCAGTTCGCCGCGCCGGGTCCGCACGCGCACCAGGTCGCCGCCGGTCAGGCCACGCCGTTCGAGGTCGCGCCGATGCATCTGCAGCGCCGGCTCGGGCGTGTGGGCGAGCAGCCGGCCCAGCGTCCCGGTGCGGCTCATTCCGTGCCACTGGTCGCGCAGGCGGCCGCTGGTCAGGGCCAGCGGGAAGTCGTCGTCGCAGGATTCGGCCGGGCCGCGCGGGGCCGGGGCGCTGAAACGCGCGCGGCCGTCGCCCGTGACGAAGCGGCCGTCGGTGTAGAGCCGGGCCGTGCCGGTGGTCTGGCCTTGCGGGCACGGCCATTGCGCCGGGGCGCGGTCCAGCGCAGCCCAGTCCAGACCGGTGATGTCGAGGTCGCGGCCGCGGGTCATCTCGCGGTGTTCGAGCCAGACCGATTCGGGCGTCCGGAAATCGAACATCGAACGGCCGGCCGACTCGGGCGTGCGGCGCGAGGGCAGGCGCGCTTCGAGCCGCTGGGCCACGTCGCGGGCGATGAGCCAGTCGTGGCGGGCCAGGCCGGGCGCATCGATGGCGGGGCGCACGCGGCTGATGCGGCGTTCGCTGTTGGTCACGCTGCCGTCCTTCTCGCCCCAGCTGCTGGCGGGCAGGACCAGGTCGGCATAGGGCGTGGTGGCGGTGTGGCGGTAGGCCTCCTGCAGCACGACAAACTCGCAGCGTTCCAGGGCACGCCGGACCATGGCCTGGTCGGGCAGCGATTGAGCGGGGTTGGTGCAGGCGATCCACAGGGCGCGGATCTCGCCGTCGGCCGCCGCCTCGAACATCTGCACAGCCGCCTTGCCCGGCCGGGCCGGCACATCGGTGACGCCCCACAGGCGGGCCACCTCGGCGCGGTGTTCGGGGTTGCCGAGGTCGCGGTGGCCGCTCAGCAGCGTGGCGAGGCCGCCCACCTCGCGCCCGCCCATCGCATTGGGCTGACCGGTCAGCGACAGTGGCCCGGCACCGGGCTGGCCGATCTGGCCGGTGGTCAGGTGGAGGTTGATCAGCGTGGTGTTCTTGTCGGTGCCGCTGCTGCTCTGGTTGAGTCCTTGGCAATACAGGCTCAGGGTCGGGAATCGCCCGCCGTCCGTCGACTGGCCGGCAAACCAGCGGGCGGCCTGCACGATGTCTGTTTCTGGCACGCCGCAGATGCGCGCGGCACGGGCCGGGGTGAGGTCGCGCACACGTTCGCGCAGGGCCTCGAAGCCGTTGGTGTGGGCGGCGATCCAGGCTGCGTCGTGCAGGCCTTCGGCCAGCATGATGTGCAGCATCGCGTGATGCAGCATCACGTCGGTGCCGGGCTGGATCGCCAGGTGCAGGTCGGCGACGGCGGCGGTCTCGGTGCGGCGCGGGTCGACCACCACCAGCTTCATGTCGGGCCGGGCGGCTCGGGCGTCTTCGAGTCGGCGGAACAGCACCGGGTGGGCCCAGGCCATGTTGCTGCCGGTGATGAAGACGGTGCGGGCCAGCGCCAGATCGTCGTAGCAGGCGGGCGGGGCGTCCGCGCCCAGGCTGGACTTGTAGCCGGACACCGCGCTGCTCATGCACAGGCGCGAGTTGGTGTCGACGTTGTTGCTGCCGATGAGGCCCTTGGCCAGCTTGTTGAAGACGTGGTAATCCTCGGTCAGCAACTGGCCGGAGAGGTAGAAGCCGACCGCGTCCGGGCCGTGATCGGTGATGGTGGCGGCCAGGCGGTCCGCGACCCGGTCCAGCGCCGTGTCCCAGCCGATCGGTGCCAGTGGCGCGCCCCGCTGGGTGCGGGCCATCGGGCGGTGCAGGCGGGCGGTCTGCAGCAGCACCGGCGTGGCCGTCAGGTGCAGCGTGCTGCCCTTGGTGCACAGCCGTCCAAAATTGGCCGGATGGTCAGGATCGCCGCGCACGCCGGTGATCGCACCGGCCTCGTGCGCGATGACGACGCCGCAGCCGACGCCGCAATAGGGGCAGGTGGAACGGGTCTCGGCCATGGCTGGGATGCGGTCGGGCGGAAGGTGGGTCGAACGTTCGATCAGGACGCCAGGGCGGCCGCACCGAACATCAGCGCGTGGCGGATGCCGCGCACGTCGCGGCCTTCGCGGATCAGCTGCAGATACCAGGCGCCTTCGGAGGTGTCGCCATACAGGCAGGCACCGACCAGCTTGTCCCGGTGCAGCACCAGCTTGCGGTAGACGCCTGCTGCGGGGTCTTTCAGCACGATCTCTTCATGGTCGTCACCGCCGGTGAAGTTGCCGGCCGAATACAGTGCGATGCCGCTGACCTTGAGCTGCGTGCTGACCTGGCTGCCCACATAGCGGCCGATGCCGGACTCGGCCAGGTGGGTGGCGCAGACGCGGCCTTGTTCGAACACCGGCGCGACCAGCCCGTAGGCGATGCCGCGGTGGGCGGCACATTCGCCAACCGCGTAGATGCGCGGGTCGGTCACGCTCTGCAGCGTGTCGTGCACGACGATGCCGCGCTCGCAGCGCAGGCCGGCGGCTTCGGCCAGGGCCGTGTTCGGACGGATGCCGGCGGCCATCACGACCAAGTCGGCGGGGATCTCGCGGCCGTCCTGGAAACGCACGGCACGCACGCGGCCCTGTTCATCGCCCAGCAGGGCCTCGGTCTGCGCGCCCAGCTCGAAGCGCAGGCCACGCCGTTCCAGTTCGGCCTGCAGCAGCGCACCCGCAGCGGCATCGAGCTGGCGGTCCATCGGCCAGGCGGCGAGGTGGACCACGCTGACCGACATGCCGCGCTGGCTCAGGCCGTTGGCGGCTTCCAGCCCCAGCACGCCACCGCCGATGACGACGGCATGGTGGCGCGTTCGCGCCGCCTCGATCATGGCCTGCGTGTCGGCGATGTTGCGCCAGGCCAGCACGCCGTCTAGCGCACGGCCGGGGATGGGCGGCATGAAGGGTGTGGAGCCGGTGGCGATCAGCAGCCGCTCATACGGCGCCTCGCTGCCGTCATCGGCCACCACGACCCGTCGAACACGGTCGATGCGCTCGACCTTGCGGTCCAGGTGCAGCGTGATGCCGTGGCGCGCGTACCAGTCCAGTGGGTGGAGCACGATCTGCTCGATCGTCTGTTCGCCGGCCAGCACGGGGCTGAGCATGATGCGGTTGTAGTTCGGATGCGGTTCGGCGCCGAACACGGTGATGTCGTAGCGCTCGGGTGCGATCTTCAGCAGTTCCTCCAGCGTGCGCATGCCGGCCATGCCGTTGCCGACGAGGACGAGGCGCGGCCGTGGTGCCGGAAGATCGTCGCGTGTCATGCCGCGTGCGCCTCGACGTGGGCCTGCTTGGCGTACAGGAACTCCAGCACCGACTCGCGCGCCTGCAGGTAGCGGGCGTCGTGGGCCATCTCCAGGCGGTTGCGGGCGGCTTCGCGCACCGGCGGCAGCGGCACATTGAGCACCTCGCCGATCGTGGCGGCCGGGCCGTTGGTCAGCATCACGATGCGGTCGGACAGCAGCACCGCCTCGTCGACGTCGTGCGTCACCATCATCACGGTGGAGCCGGTCGCAGCGACGATCTTCATCAGCTCGTCCTGCAGCTTGGCGCGGGTCAGGGCATCGAGCGCGCCGAAGGGCTCGTCCATCAGCAGCATCTTGGGCTCCATCGCCAGCGCCCGGGCGATGCCCACACGCTGCTTCATGCCGCCGGAGATCTCGCCGGGCCGCTTGTCGCTGGCATGGGTCAGGCCGACCAGGTTCAAGGCGGCGCGGGCGCGCTCGCGCAACTGGGCCTTCTTCTCGGTCGCGCCGAAGACCCGTTCGACGGCCAGCAGCACGTTGTCCAGGCAGGTCAGCCAGGGCAGCAGCGAGTGGTTCTGGAACACCACCGCGCGGTCCGGGCCGGGGCCACGCAGCTCGCGGCCGTCAAGCAGCAGCACGCCGCTGGTCGGCGTCGTCAGACCGGCCACGAGGTTCAGCAGCGTGGACTTGCCGCAGCCGGAATGGCCGATCAACGCGATGAACTCGCCGCGGGCGACGTCGAGGTTGATGTCGCGCAGCGCCACGAAGGGGCCCTTGCGGGTCGGGAAGGTCATGCCGACCTGGCTGATGCTCAGGAAGCGGCTCTGGTTCACGGAGGCGGTCATCTCGGGTCCTTGAAGGCGTGGCGACGTGTCGTGGGGCTCGGTCGGATCAGCGGTACTCGAAGCGGCGGGCGAAGGCCACCAGCAGGGCTTCCAGCAGCAGGCCGACGCCACCGATCACGAAGATGGCGATCAGGATGTGGGCGACGTTGAGGTTGTTCCACTCGTCCCACAGCCAGAAGCCGATGCCCTGACCGCCGGTCAGCATCTCGGCGGCAACGATCACCAGCCAGGCGGTGCCGACGGCCAGTCGCACGCCGGTCAGCATGTAGGGCAGCACGGCGGGAAAGAGGATCTTGCGCAGGATCGTCCACTCGCTGAGGTTGAGCACCCGGGCGACGTTGAGGTAGTCCTGCGGCACCTGCCGCACCCCGACCGCCGTGTTGATCACCATCGGCCAGATCGAGCAGATGAAGATGGTCCAGATGGCCGCCGGATTGGCGGCCTTGAAGACCATCAGGCCGATCGGCAGCCAGGCCAGCGGCGAGACCGGGCGCAGCAGGCTGATGATCGGATCGAGCATCTGGTTGAGGAAGCTGAAGCGGCCGATCGCGAAGCCCAGCGGGATGCCCACCAGCGCGGCCAGGCCAAAGCCCAGGGCCACCCGCTGCAGCGAGGACAGCACGTTCCAGCCGATGCCCTGGTCGTTCGGGCCCTTGACGTAGAAAGGGTCGGCGAACAGCTTGACGGCGGCGTCCCAGGTGGCGATCGGGCCGGGCAGTTGCTTGTCGCCGGTCTGCGCCACCAACTGCCAGACCAGCAGCATCAGCAGCAAGCCCAGCACGGGTGCGACGACCTTGGTCAGCAGCACCCGGCGTTGTGCCCGCAGCAGCGCGGCGGTCTGTTCGCGCGCTGCCGTGTCGCCCTGGGAGAGGGCGACGGCCTCGGCCAGGTCCGCCGCAGCCGGGTGGGCCGCGACCACGGCCAGGGGCGGTGAGGACACCGGGTGGGCCGGGCCGGACTGTGGCGGGGCTGCGGGAGGCGTGAGGCCGGAGATGGCCAGCGTGCTTGCGCTCATCGAGGTCGCTCCTGTGCGTGTCTGGGGTGCGGGATCGGGCGGCGTGGTCAGGGGGCGACCGCTCAGGCGACCTTGATCTTGAAGCCGCTGGCGTACTTGCCTGGGTCCTTGCCATCCCAGGTCACGCCGTCGACCATCTTGCTGCTGCGCATGTCGCTTTTTGGCAGGTTGATCTTCAGCTGGGTAGCCGCTTCCTTGTAGATCGCCGTCTGGTTGATGGCCTTGGCGACACCCAGGTAGTCGATGTCGGCCTTGAGCAGGCCCCAGCGGCGATGCTGGGTCAGGAACCACATGCCGTCGGACAGGTAGGGGTAGTTGACAGCGCCGTCGTTGAAGAACTTCATGTGGTTCGGGTCGTCCCAGGTCTTGCCCAGGCCGTTCTGGTAGCGGCCCAGGATGCGCTGGTTGATGACGTCGACGGTGGTGTTGACGAAGGACTTCTCGGCGATCGCCTCGGCCATCTTCATCTTGTTCTGCAGGCCGGTGTCGATCCAGCGGCTGGCCTCGAGAATGGCCATGACCATGGCGCGTGCCGTGTTCGGGTTCTTCTGCACGAACTCGGCGGTGGTGCCGAGCACCTTCTCGGGGTGGTCGCGCCAGATGTCCTGCGTGGTGATCGCGGTGATGCCGATGCCGTCGGCGATCGCGCGGTGGTTCCACGGCTCGCCCACGCAGTAGCCGTCCATGTTGCCCACGCGCATGTTGGCCACCATCTGCGGCGGCGGCACGGTGATGACCTTGGCGTCCTGCATCGGGTTGATGCCGTTGGCCGCCATCCAGTAGTACAGCCACATCGCGTGCGTGCCGGTCGGGAAGGTCTGCGCGAAGGTGTATTCACGCGGCTCGGCCTTCATCAGCTTGGCCAGCCCGGCGCCGTCGACCGCACCCTTGTCGGCCAGCTTCTTCGACAGCGTGATCGCCTGGCCGTTGTGGTTGAGCGTCATCAGGACAGCCATGTCCTTTTTTGGCCCGCTGATGCCCAGGTGCACGCCGTAGATCAGGCCGTAGAGCGAGTGGGCCGCGTCGAGTTCGCCGTTGACCAGCTTGTCGCGCACGGCGGCCCAGGACGATTCCTTGCTCGGGATGATCTTGATGCCGTGCTTCTCGTCGAACTTCATCAGCGAGGCCATCACCACCGAGGCGCAGTCGGTCAGCGGGATGAAGCCGATGCGCACTTCCTTCTTCTCCGGGGCGTCGGAGCCGGCCGCCCAGGCATGGGTCGACAGGGCCGAGCCCGCCACCACGGCGGCGGACACCGCGGTCGTCTCCTGGATGAAGCGGCGGCGACCTGCGCTGATGAGTCCTTCGGGCTTGAACATGTTCGATCTCCGACGAGTGGAAGGGCTGGAAATGGAAAGGGGGGGCGATGCCAAAAAAGGAAAAGGCGTCTCGACCACGCACCCGCGACGTCGTCGCTGGGAACGGGTCGGACGCCTTTGTCCGATGCCTGTTGCCACCGGTACGCCATTGCACCGGGGCTTGAAGGAGGTATTGCAGGAGCCGTGCCAGCCGGCCTCAGGGGACGCGCTCAGAGGGAAGAAGCGCCGCGGACGTGGGCGGCGTCCGCCGGGCGCACCAGCGCGGCGCGCCCGGCGCCTGTGCTTGGTGCATCGGGAAAACCCGGATGCACGTCGACAGGCGCGCCGAGGTCGTCAACCGCGCCCGACAAAGGGCATGCGCGTGGCCATCACGGTGGTGAACAGCACATTGGCCGACAGCGGCAGGCGAGCCATGGCCATGAAGGTCTCGGTCACGGCCGACATGTCCATGCGGGCTTCCGGGCGGATGCTGCCGTCGGCCTGCAGGATGCCGGCGGCCATGCGCTCGGTCATCTCGCTGGCGACGTTGCCGATGTCGATCTGGCCGACCGCGATGTTGAAGGCCCGGCCGTCCAGCGACGCCGCCTTGGTCAGGCCGGTGATCGCGTGTTTGGTGGTCGTGTAGGCGATCGAGTTGGGGCGTGGCGCATGGGCCGAGATCGAGCCGTTGTTGATGATCCGACCGCCCTGTGGCGACTGCGCGCGCATCAGCGCGAAGGCCGCCGACAGGCAGTAGAAGGCGCCGTTGAGGTTGGTGTCGACCGAGCGCCGCCAGGCCGCGCCGTCCATCACGTCCGGCGTGCCGCCAGGCGGAAAGATGCCGGCGTTGTTGAACAGCAGGTCGAGCCGCCCGTGGCGGTCCCGGATGGCCGCGAACAGTGCGGCGACCGAGGCCTCGTCGCCAACGTCGACCCCATGCGACCAGGCGCGCTCACCGCAGCCCGCCTGGCTGGCGTCGGCCTGGGCAATCGCGGCCGACAGCGTGGCCGATGTGCGGCCGGCGTACACGACGGTCCAGCCCTCGTGCAGCAGCGCCTGCGCACAGGCCTTGCCGATGCCGCTGCCGGCGCCGGTGACGAGGGCGATGCGGCCCGGGGCAGCATCGGTGGGTGAGGAAATCTCGCTCATGGTGTCGGTCTTTGGGTGTTGGGCTGAGAGGCCGGATCGAAGGAGGGATCGGGCCGATTCTGGCGCTGTCACGGCGGGGCTGCGTGCTATGGTCCGCGCCGTTTTTGGCCAGGAGAGACCATGTCCGACACGCTTGACCACACCCTTTATTTCACCCAGGTCCGCCTCGTCACCGGTGCCGACGGCCGCGCCTGCTGGGAAGAGGCGCAGATCCCGCTGGACCAGGGCAAGCCGCAGGCGCGGCTGTCGGCCCTGATGGCCAGCGGTGGCTTCCAGTTGCGCGAGAGCCCGGTGGGCTTTCGCAGCGACTTTCACTGCACCGGCGAGCCCCAGTGGCTGTTCGTGATCGGCGGGGCCATGGAGATCGGCCTGCAGGACGGCAGCACCCGCGTCTTCCTGCCCGGCGACCACTTCTATTCGGCCGACGTGCTGCCGGCGGGCGCCACCTTCGATGCCAAGGTGCATGGCCATTGCAGCCGCCAGCTGGGCCAGGTGCCGTTGCGAACGCTGTTCGTGCGGGCCTGAGGCCCGGCTCAGTCGCCGACAGCGTCCAGGCCGACGTGGCGCTGCCACTGGCCGTCGACCAGGCGTTCGTGCGGGTTGAACTGGGCCTTGTAGGCCATCTTGCGGCTGGCTTCGATCCAGTAGCCCAGGTAAACGTGGGGCAGGCGCAGCTCACGCGCCTGGGCGATCTGCCACATCACGTTGTAGGTGCCGTAGCTGGCCCGGTCCTCGGGCGCGTAGAAGGTGTAGACGGCTGACAGGCCGTCGTTGAGCACGTCGAGGATCGACACCATCTTGAGTTCGCCGGGCCGGCCGTCCTCGCTGCTCGGCAGGCGGAACTCGACCAGGCGCGAGTTGACGCGGCTTTGCAGCAGGAACTGGGTGTACTGGTCGATCGAGTCCTGATCCATGCCACCGCCGGCGTGGCGATCGTTCTGGTAGCGCAGGTAGAGCGCGTAGTGCTCCGGCACAAAGCCCAGCCGCATGACCCGCGAGACCAGGTTGCCGTGCTGCTTCCAGGCCCGCCGCTGGGCCCGGCGCGGCGCGAAGTCGGCCACGGGGATGCGCAAGGGGACGCAGCGCTGGCAGCCGTCGCAATAGGGCCGGTAGGTGAACATGCCGCTGCGCCGGAAGCCGGCGGCGACCAGGCCCGAATACGTGTCGGCATTGATCAGGTGCGACGGCGTGGCGACCTGCGAGCGGGCCATGCGCTCACTCAGGTAGCTGCAGGGGTAGGGCGCGGTGGCGTAGAACTGCAGCTGGGCCAGGGGCAGGTCGGTCGGGTGCGTCACGCGGCCTCGGATGTCGGCGGATCGGAACCTGGGGGATCGGTGCGCAGCGCCAGCTGCGACCAGTTCGCCGGATCATAGGACCAAGTTTTTGGCATGGGCAGGTCGACCACCTCGACCAGATGGCGTTCAAAGCGCGCACGTGGCACCGGCCGGGCACCCATCGAAGCCAGGTGCGCGGTCTCCTGCTGGCAATCGATCCAGGCGATGCCTTGGGCGCGACAGAAGGCCACCAATGCGGCCAGCGCGAACTTCGAGGCGTCGGTTCGGTGGGCGAACATCGATTCGCCGTAGAACATCCGGCCGATGTTGACGCCATAGAGCCCGCCGACCAGTTCGCCGTCGATCCAGGTCTCGAAGGCATGGGCCCGACCGGCCCGGTGCAGCCTCAGGTAGGCGGCGCGCACCTCGTCGACGATCCAGGTGCCCGACTGGCCCGCGCGTGGCGTGCCGCTGCAGTGGCGCAGGACCGCCTCGAACGCGCTGTCGACGCGGATCTCGCAGCCGGGGGTCGCCAGAAAGCGCTGCAGGGTCTTGCGCAGCGAGCGGTGCAGCCGGAACTCAGCCACCGGCAGGACCATGCGCGGATCGGTCGTCCACCACAGCACCGGCTGGCCGATGCTGTACCAGGGGAAGATGCCCTGTCGGTAGGCCAGCATCAGGCGGGCGACGCTCAGGCGACCGCCGGCACAGAGCAATCCCGGCGCATCGGTCTCGGGGCCAAGCGCGGCAGCCGTCGGCGGGAAGGGCCAGATCAACGCGTCCGGCCCGGCGTCCACCGGCTCGTCTTCGGGCAGCCAGGGGATCACGGTGTGGCGATCCGGCCGGTTCGACTCAACGCAGCTGCAGGTCTTCGCCACCCCAGCGGATGCCCAGCGGCTCGATGTCCAGGCACTTGGGGCCCGCCTCGACCGTGCCGGCCACCCAGGCCTCGATGCCCTGGGCTCGCGAGATCTCGACGCAGCGCTGCGCGTCCTCGGCGGCCACGTAGAGCGCGAAGCCCGCGCCCATGTTGAGCGTGCTGTAGGCCTCGCGGTCGTCCTGGCGGGCTTGTTGCTGGATGAACGTCAGCACCGGCGGCACGCTGGGCAGCGTGTGGATGCGGTAGCTCAGCTCGGCCGGGTGACGCAGCAGCTTGCGCCAGCCGTGGCCGGTCACGTTGGCGCAGTAGTGCGGCGTGATGCCGGCCTTCCACAGGGCCTCGGTGACGGGCGAGTACAGCGTGGTCGGGGCCAGCAGCGCATCGCCATAGCTCAGGCCCGGCGCGACCTCGGTCAGGTAGCCCTGCGGCAGGCGCTCGACCAGCTTGCGTGCCAGGCTCAGGCCGTTGGCATGGATGCCGCTGGAGGCCAGCAGCACGATGGCGTCGCCCGCGCCGAGCTTGTCGCCCAGGGACAGGCGCTGCTTCGGGTTGACCAGGCCGGTGCAGGAGGCGGCGAGGTCGACCCGGCCGCTCTCGACGATGCCGGCCAGCGCGGGCGTCTCGCCGCCGCCCCAGGCGACCTGGCAGGTCTCGCAGGCACTCTTCCAGCCGGCCACCAGGGCCTGCGAGCGCTGCGCGTCGCCGAACCAGTCCGAGCCGCCGGCGGCCCAGTAGGCCTGCACCACCAGCGGCGTGGCGCCAACGGTGATCAGGTCGTTGATCGCCATGGCGATGGTGTCCTGCGCGATCGCGTCGTAGCGGCTGACGCCGGTCAGGCGGGCCATCTCGTCGGCCACCAGGGTCTTGGTGCCGAGGCATTCGACGATCGAGGCCAGGTAGAAGGGGCCGACGTCGACGACATAGGCCGATTCACCACGCGAGGCCAGGATCTCGCTGAAGCCGTGGTGCGCGAGCTGGCTCGCGGTGGACGCCGCCGCACGTTGCGCGGCGATCTTGAGGGGGTCGATCAGGTCGTAGTTCACGCCGGCCTGGTCGTAGCTGAGCGTGGTCGGGGTCGTGGTCGATGGAGGGGGCTGGGTAGCGTCGGCGTGGCCGTTCGTCGGTGCGTAATTCATGCGCCGGATTATCGGCCAGCCGATGGCCCGGCCCGTCCGGGCGGGCGTGGCATGACCCCTAGAATCGCCGCCCATGTCCTACGTCGTCCTGGCCCGCAAGTACCGCCCGCGCACCTTCTCGGAGATGGTCGGCCAGGGCCACGTCGTGCAGGCGCTGACCAATGCGCTGACGCAGCAGCGGCTGCACCATGCCTACCTGTTCACCGGCACCCGCGGCGTGGGCAAGACCACGGTATCGCGCATCCTCGCCAAGAGCCTGAACTGCACCGGGCCCGACGGCAACGGCGGCATCACCGCCACGCCCTGCGGCGTCTGCAGCGCCTGCCGCGACATCGATGCCGGCCGGCATGTGGACTACGTCGAACTGGATGCGGCCTCCAACCGGGGCGTCGACGAGATCAGCCAGCTGCTCGACCAGGCGGTCTACAAGCCGGTGGTCGGCCGCTACAAGGTCTACATGATCGACGAGGTGCACATGCTCTCGACGACCGCCTTCAACGCGATGCTGAAGACGCTCGAAGAGCCGCCGGAGTACCTCAAGTTCGTGCTCGCCACGACCGATCCGCAGAAGGTGCCGGTCACCGTGCTGAGCCGCTGCCTGCAGTTCAACCTGCGGCCGATGGCTGGCGAAACCGTTGCTGAACACCTGCAGGCCGTGCTCGGCGCCGAGCAGGTGCCCTTTGAGGACACCGCGCTGCGCCTGATCGCGCGGGCGGCCCACGGCTCCATGCGTGATGCGCTGTCGCTGACCGACCAGGCCATCGCCTATGCCGGCGGCGAACTGGCCGAGGCGGCGGTGCGACAGATGCTGGGCGCCGTCGATCGCACCCACGCCGTGCGCATCGTCCAGGCGCTGGGGGCATCGGACGGCGCCGGCCTGGTCGACGCGGTCGAGCGGCTGCGCGGCCTGGGCTTGTCGGCCGCCGGTCTGCTGGAGGAACTCTCCGACCTGGCCCAGCGCCTGGCCGTGATCCAGGCGGTGCCGCAGGCGCTCGATCCGGCCGACCCGGACGCCGCGACCTTGCAGGCGCTCCTGCCGCTGCTGTCGGCCGACGAGCTGCAACTGCTCTACAGCATCACCTTGCATGGCCGCGCCGAACTGGCGCTGGCACCCGATGAGTACAGCGGCCTGACGATGGTCTTGCTGCGCCTGCTGGCCTTCCGTCCGGCGGGGAAGGGCGCTGTGACGCCGACATCGCCGTCGACCCCGCACAAGCCGGTCGCCAGCACGACCAGCGCCGTGCGCACCGAGGCGCCGGTCGCCCGCCGCGAGTTGCTGCGTCCGACCACCGAGTTCCGTGCAGCCCCGGTGGCGTCAACCGCACCCGTTGCGCCGCTCGCAGTCGCACTGCCGCCATCGGCAACCGCATCGGCACCGGCACCGGCCGCGCAGGCGGCGCCGGGACTGGCTCCCGACACAGCGCCGGCCATGGCGCCCGCCACAGCGCAAACCGCAGCGCCTACCCCAGCGCCCATCGTTCCGGCGGCTCGCACGGCCGCTCAGCCCGCACGTCCCCAGGTCGCCGATGACGCACCGCCCTGGGAGGAAGTGACTGAGCCCAGCTGGGTGCGCGAGGAGCCGGCGGACGACGCGGTGGGTCCAGCGCTTGGCCCAGCGATGCGCGAGCCGGCGCGACCGGCCGTGGCCGCGTCGCCGTCGGAAGCCCCCCGCGATGCAGATCCGCAGCCCAAGCGCGTCGCCCAGATCACCTTCGATCGCACGCCTGCGCAGGACCGCTGGATGCAGGCCATGGATGCGCTGTTCGAGCGCGGCGCCGTCGCCGGTCTGGTGCGTGAACTCGCTTGGCAGGCCCAGTGCACCGGCTGCGACGAGGTCGATGGGCAGACGGTCTGGCGCCTCAAGGTCGAACGGGAATCGTTGCGCCAGGCCAGCCATCGCGAGCGCCTGCAGGCCGCCTTGGCCACGCTGTTTGATCGGCCTCAGCGCCTGGAGGTCGAGGCCGGCGTCGCGATCGACAGCGCCGCACGCCGGGACAGCGCCGCGAAGGCCTTGCGCCAGGCCGAGGCCGAGGACCTGATCCACGCCGACCCGGTGGTGCGCCAGCTGCTGGCGGCCTACCCGTCGGCGCGCATCGTGCCGGGCTCGATCCGGCCGCGCTGATCGCCCCGGCAGCAGCCCGACTTGGCCCGGTCGCCACCAACGTTTTCACGGTTTCTTTCCTGTTTTTCCCTGACTCCCACCGCTTTCCAAAAGAGGACACACGATGCTCAAAGGACAACTCGCCGGCCTGATGAAACAGGCCCAGGCCATGCAGGACAACCTCAAGAAGGCCCAGGACGAACTGGCCCTGGTCGAGGTCGAGGGCCAGTCCGGTGCCGGCCTGGTCAAGGTGGTCATGACCTGCAAGCACGACGTCAAGCGCATCGCCATCGACCCCAGCTTGCTGGCCGATGACAAGGACATGCTGGAGGACCTGGTCGCCGCCGCCTTCAACGACGCGGTGCGCCGCGCCGAGTCGGTCAGCCAGGAAAAGATGGGCAAGCTGACCGCCGGCATGCCCATGCCCCCGGGCATGAAGTTCCCGTTCTGATCGGCTTGCCGGCATGACGCAGGGCCCTGTCCCGGTCGACGCGATGGGCGCGCTGGTCGAGGCGCTCAAGCGCCTGCCCGGCGTGGGCGCCAAGTCGGCCCAGCGCATGGCCTACCACCTGCTGCAGCACGACCGACCGGCGGCTCAGCAGATCGCGCATGCCTTGCAGACGGCGGTGGCGCAGGTGCGCCACTGCGCGCGCTGCCACACCTTCACCGAACAGCCGGTCTGCACGACCTGCCTGGACCCGAGCCGCGACGCGCGCCAGCTCTGCGTGGTCGAGACGCCGGCCGATCAGGCGGCGCTTGAGCGCACCGGCAGCTACCGCGGCCTCTACTTCGTGTTGATGGGGCGGCTGAGTCCGCTGGACGGCATCGGCGCCCATGCCATCGGACTGCCCGAGCTGATCGAGCGGGTCTGGGACGGCGAGGGCGCCGGTTCGGGCGTGGCGGTCGAGGAGGTCATCGTCGCGACCAACTTCAACGCCGAGGGCGAGGTCACGGCCCATGTGATCGCCGAGGCGCTCAAGCCACGCGGCATCCGCGTGACCCGGCTGGCGCGCGGCGTGCCCGTCGGCAGCGAACTCGAATACGTCGATCTGGGCACCATCGCCCACGCGCTCAGCGAGCGGCGCTGAGCGGCTGCCCTCAGGGCCGCGTGCGGCCAACCTGGGCCGTGCGCGACGGCCTTGCCGCAGCTTTCTTGCGCGTCGCAGGGGCCGCCTGGCTGCGCTTCTTGCTGACGGGGGCCGCCTGCCAGATCACCAGCTTCTGGCCGGCGCTCAGGCGCGCCTTCTCGGTCATGCGGTTCCACTGCGCGAGCTGCGCCGCGCTGACGCGATGGCGCTGCGCCAGGCTCGCCACCGTGTCGCCCTTGCGGACCTGGATCGAGACCTTGCGCAGGGGCCGGTCCGGGGCGAGGGCCATGTGCGCGTGGTCGGCCAGGTGCTCGGGCACGTCGGCCTCGCGCTGGGCGTGACGCGGCACCAGCAGGGTCGAGCCAGCCTTGACCAGCACCCGCGGCGGGATGCGGTTGACCTCGCGCAGCGTCGCCTCGGACACGCCGATGCGGCGCGCCGCATCGGCGGGCTTCATCGTCGCGGGCACCACCCAGGCGGTCCAGCTGGCCAGCGGTCCGACATGGTCATCCAGGCGGCGCTTGAAGCCCTCGGCGTTGTCGTAGGGCAGCAGGATCTGGGGCGTGCCGGCTGCCAGGATGACCGGCTTGTTCATCGACGGGTTGAGCGCCTTGAACTCGTCGACCGACATCTCGGCGAGGCTGGCGGCCAGCGCCACGTCGATGTCGCGCCGCATCGGCACACTCAGGAAGTACGGGTGGTTCTCCAGGGCCGGCAGCGTCAGGCCGAAGGCGTCAGGCTGGCGGACGATGTTGCGCACCGCCAGCAGCTTGGGCACGTAATGGCGTGTCTCGGCGGGCATGCGCAGGCTGGCGTAGTCCGTCGGCTTGCCAGCCTTGCGGTTGCGTGCGATCGCGCGCCGCACATTGCCCTCGCCCCAGTTGTAGGCGGCCAGCGAGAGTTGCCAGTCGTTGAACTCGGCATTCAGACGGCCGAGGTAGTCCAGGGCCGCACGGGTCGACGCCAGCACGTCGCGCCGGTCGTCGCGGAAGACGTTCTGTGTCAGGTCGTAGTGGCGCCCGGTAGAGGGGATGAACTGCCACATGCCCGAGGCCTTGGCGGTCGACATGGCCTGCGGGTTGAACGCGCTCTCGATGAAGGGCAGCAGCGCCAGCTCGGTCGGCATGCCACGCTTCTCGACCTCCTGGACGATGTGGAACAGGTAGCGTCCGCCGCGTGTGGTCATGCGATCGACGTAGTCCGGACGGTTGGCATACCAGCGCTCATGTTCGGCCACCAGCAAGGCATGCGCGCCACCCAGGTCGGGGATGGCATAGCCCTCGCGCACCCGCTGCCAGAGGTCCTTGCGGACTTCGGCTGGCTCGGCCGGTAGGGCACCCGGCACGTCGATCGGCTTGCCGGCTGCGCCCGCACCGGACTCCGGCTGGGCCGGCAGGTTGGCCGCGCTGGTTGGCGGGGGCGGCAGCGAGCCGACCTCGAAGCCCGGTCCGGTCACGACGTCGGCCGGTGCCGCAAGAGGCGCGGAGGCCGCCGCCAGCGGCGCCGGGGCAAGCACGGGGCGCACCACCTCGGGCACGCCGGGGATCGGCGCCAAAGGGCCCTCGCGCGTGACCGGCACGCGGGTGGGCAAGGTCGTGAGTTGCGGTGGCGGCGGGGGCAGGTCCTGCTCCGGGATCGGGCCGGGTGTCGCGCAGGCAGTCAGCAGCAGGGCGGTCAGCGACGTGATCAGCCCGCGCAGCATGCGTTCGGTCTCAGGGGTGAAAGTCATCGGAATTCGTTCTTCCAGGCCCGGATCGTCGCCAGGACGGACACCGGGTCGGCCGGGTTGGCGCCACGCAGTGCGGCGCTGGCCTGCACCTGGGGCTGGTCGCCGCGCAGGTAGGGGTTGATCTGGCGCTCCAGCCCGATCGAGCTGGGCAGCGTCGGCAGCAGGTCATCGCGCAACGATAGGCAGCGGGCCTGGTGGGCCGTGATGGCCGGGTTGTCGGGTTCGACCGCGTGCGCGAAGCGCAGGTTGGCCAGCGTGTATTCATGGGCGCAGCAGACCCGGGTCTCGGCGGGCAGGCGGGCGAGCCGGCCCAGCGAGTCGAGCATCTGCGCCGGCGTGCCCTCGAACAGCCGGCCGCAGCCCGCCGAGAACAAGGTGTCGCCGCAGAACAGGATCGGTGCCTCGCCGGCCATGGCCGCCACGACGTAGGCGACATGGCCGGCGGTGTGGCCAGGCACGTCGATGACGTCGATCATCAGGCCGTCGAAGGCCGCGATCTCGATGCGTTGCCCGTGGCTGACCGCGATGACGGGGATCGGCATTGCCTCGCGTGCAGGACCCCACACGGTCGCCGGGTGCGAGGCCAGCAGGGCTGCCACGCCGCCCACGTGATCGCCGTGGTGGTGCGTCACTAGAATCCCTGCGAGCTTGAGCTCCAGACGTTCGAGCGCGACGCACACCGGGTCGGCATCACCCGGGTCGACCACGAGGGCCTTGTGGCCGTCGTGGAGCATCCAGATGTAGTTATCGTCGAAGGCGGGTAGCGCGACCAGATTCATGGCAAAAGAGTCCGCGATTATAGGGATCGACCACTGGCTGACGACCCCTCCGGGGCGCTACCTGGTGGCTTGGGAACAGGCCCGCATGGATGCCCTCGTGAGCAACCTGTTTGGCTACCACGCGGTGCAACTGGGCTGGCCGGCCCTGCAGGGACTGCGCTGCAACCGCATGTCGCACCGCTGGCTGGTGACCGATGGCAGTGGCGACCTGGACCTGGCGACCCTGGCCCCGCAGCCGCAAGACGAGACGGCGATCTTCCCACCCGCCCCCTTGCCCCTGAGCGTGCTGGCCGAATACGACGCCTTGCCATTCCCCGCCAACAGCCTGGACCTCGTCGTGCTGCCGCACACGCTGGAGCTCGCCGCCGACCCGCACGAGACGCTGCGCGAGGTCGAACGGGTGCTGATGCCCGAGGGCCGCGTGGTCATCATCGGCTTCAACCCGGCCAGCCTGTGGGGCGCCTACAAGGCCGGTACCGACGTGGCTTCCCGGCTGGGCTGGATGCAGCCTTCGGTGCCCGGCGGCACCGAGCTGATCGGCTGGCGCCGGCTGCGCGACTGGTTGCGCCTGCTGGGCTTCGAGCACGAGGGCGGCCAGTTCGGTTGCTGGCGCCCGCCGCTGGCCAGCGCGACCTGGCTGGATCGCACCGCGTGGCTGGACCGTGCCGGGCCGCGCTGGTGGCCGGTGCTCGGCTCGGCCTACGTCATGGTGGCGGTCAAGCGGGTGAAGGCGATGCGTCTGGTTGGCAAGGCATGGAAGCGTCGTCCCGCGCCCAAGGCGGCCACGGCGGCCGTGGCTTCGCGTCAGGGTGGTGACGGCCGGGTCTAGATCGGTCAACCGATACTCGCGGGCTTGCCCCGACCCTGATCGACGCTCGATCCCTGACGCCATGCCCGAACCGACCGCCGCCCCCACGAACCCGCCGTCCGCGAACCCCGCCACCGCAGCGCCCGCAGCGGCCGCAGCGGCCATTGCCTTGCCGGAGGTGGTGGTCTACACCGATGGCGCCTGCAAGGGCAACCCCGGCCCGGGTGGGTGGGGCGCCTGGCTGGTCAGCGGGGGGCATGAGAAGGAACTGTGGGGGGGCGAGCCCGGCACCACCAACAACCGGATGGAGCTGACGGCTGTGATCGAGGCGCTGGCCAGTCTGAAGCGGACCTGCCGCATCACCGTCTACACCGACAGCGAGTACGTCAAGAACGGCATCACGACCTGGATCCACGGCTGGAAGTCGCGGGGCTGGCTGACCGCCGACCGCAAGCCGGTCAAGAACGCCGACCTCTGGAAGCGACTGGAGGCGCTGGCCGCGCTGCATCGCGTCGACTGGCGCTGGGTGCGCGGCCACAACGGGGATCCGGGCAACGAGCGCGCCGATGCGCTGGCCAACCGTGGGGTCGACAGCGCCCGTCAACGCTGACGTTCCGAGAGGCGTGCGACCTCGGCCGCCCGTGTTGCAGATGTCGTGCAAGCCCTTGGTCAGGATGACATCGACGGCCCCGACAATCCCGCCTTCATCCATCGGCGCCAGGTCGCCGGCTGCCTTCGCTTCCTCCTTGGATCCACGCCTGTGAAGATCACGCAAAAAGCCCTCGCCATCGCCGGTCTGCTCGTCCTCCTGGGCGCCGCCTACTGGGTCCAGAACCGCGGCAACCTGGGCAAGTCGGCTGCTGCCGAGTCGGGGGCCTCAGGCCCGGTGGCTGCTGCGGGCAGTGGGCCTGCGGCGCCGGGACCAGGCGCCGGCGCTGGCGCTGGCGGACGGCGTGGCGAGGGTGGCCCGGCGCCGGTCGAGGTCGCCAAGGTCGAGCAGCGCCGCCTGGAGGACGAGGTCCATGCCGTCGGCAGCATGCGATCGAACCAGAGCATCGTGCTGCGCCCGGAGGTGTCGGGGCGGATCCAGGCGCTCAACTTCCGCGACGGCCAGCGCGTGCGTCGCGGCGAGTTGATGGTCCAGCTCGATGACAGCCTGCAGCAGGCCCAGCTGGCGCAGGCCAAGGCCCAGGCCGGGATCGCGGCCACCAACCTGCAGCGCAGCCGTGATCTGGCGGCACAGAACTTCCTCAGTCCCAGCGCGGTCGACCAGGCCGCCGCGACGCTGGCGGTCGCCGAGGCCCAGGTCCGGCTGGCCGAAGCCCAGGTGGCGCGCATGCGCATCGTCGCGCCCTTCGATGCGCTGGCCGGCATCCGCACGGTCAACGTCGGCGACTACGTCAAGGACGGCGCCGATCTCGTCGGCCTGGAGGACAACAGCCGGATGTGGCTGGACTTCCGCCTGCCCGAACGTGTGCTGGGGCGTCTCAAGCCCGGCGCGTCGATCGAGGCCGAACTCGATGCCTTGCCCGGCAAGTCCTTCAAGGGCCAGGTCGAGGCGGTGGATGCGCAAATCGATGCCAACGGACGGGCGCTGCTGGTGCGTGCGCGCATGGCCAATCCCGGCCAGGTGCTGAAGTCGGGCATGTTCGCCCGCGTGCGGACCGTCATGGCCGTGCGTGAGAAGGCGCTGGTGGTGCCCGAAGAAGCCTTGGTGCCGCTGGGCAACAAGCAGTACGTCTTCAAGATCGAGCCGGCCGAGAAGGGCCAGCAGGCCCGCCGGGTCGAGATCCAGATCGGCATGCGCCTGCCGGGCATCGTCGAGATCAAGGGTGATGTGCAAGCCGGAGATGCGGTCGTGACCGCCGGCCAGTCGCGTCTTGGCCGTGGTGACGCGCCGGCACCGGTCCGGCTGGTCGACCTGAACCGGCCGGCCGGCCCGCGAGGTGCGGCGTCGGGTGCCGGTGCGGCGTCGGGCGCTGCAGCCGGCAGGGCCGCCAGCGGCACCGTCGCGGTCGAGGCGGCCAAGTCGCCCTGAGTCCAGCCGTTCCCGGGCCCCATCGCACAGCAGGAGCGCGCCATGCGTCTGTCAGAAATTTCGATCCGTCGGCCGGTCTTCGCGACGGTGATGTCGCTGATGCTCATCCTGGTGGGCATCGTGTCGTACACCCGGCTGCAGGTGCGCGAGTACCCGCGCATCGACGAGCCGGTGGTGACGGTGCGCTCCAAGCTCACGGGGGCATCGGCCGAGGTCATCGAGTCGCAGGTCAGCAAGCCGCTGGAAGATTCGATCGCCGGGATCGACGGCGTCGACATCATCACGTCGATCTCGCGGGCCGAACAAAGCCAGATCACCGTGCGCTTCAAGCTTGAGAAGAGCCCGGATGACGCGGCGGCCGACGTGCGCGACCGGGTTTCGCGGGTGCGTGGCCGGCTGCCCGATGCGATCGACGAGCCTGTCATCGCCAAGGTCGAGGCCGATGCGACGCCGACCGTCTTCCTGGCCTTCAGCAGCGCCTCGATGACGGCGCTGCAGATGACCGACGTGATCAACCGCGTCGTCAAGCCGCGCCTGCAGACCGTGCCGGGCGTGGCCGACGTGACGATCAACGGCGACCGCACCTACGCGATGCGCATCTGGCTGGACCCGGAACGGCTGGCCGCCTACCGCCTGACCACCCAGGACGTCGAGGACGCCCTGCGGCGACAGAACCTGGAGGTGCCGGCCGGCCGCATCGAAAGCCGCCAGCGCGAGTTCAACGTCACCTCGCGCACCGACCTCAACACCGAGGCCCAGTTCGGCGAGGTCGCGTTGCGGGCGGTCAACGGCTACACGGTGCGCCTGCGCGACGTCGCCCGCATCGAGCAGGCGCCGGCCAGCGAGCGCTCGATCGTGCGGCTGAATGGCCAGCCGGCGATCTCGACGGGCGTGGTCCGCCAGGCGACGGCCAACCCGCTGGAGGTGTCGGCGGCCATCCGGGCCATCCTGCCGCGGGTCCAGCAGGACCTGCCGGGCGATCTGAAGGTGGTGGTGGCCAACGACAACGCGGTCTTCATCGACCGCTCGGTGCAGTCGGTCTACAAGACCATCGGCGAGGCGGTGGTGCTGGTCGCGCTGGTCGTCTTCGTCTTCCTGCGCCACCTGCGCGCGGCCGTCATTCCGCTGGTGACCATCCCCGTCAGCCTGATCGGCGCCTTTGCGCTGATGGCCGCCGCCGGCTTCACGATCAACACCTTGACGCTGCTGTCGCTGGTGCTGGCCATCGGCCTGGTGGTCGACGACGCCATCGTCGTGCTCGAGAACATCTTCCGCCACGTCGAGGAGGGCCTCGCACCGTTCCAGGCCGCCTTGAAGGGCGCCAAGGAGATCGGCTTCGCGGTGGTCGCGATGACGATGACGCTGGCCGCCGTCTATGCGCCGCTGGCCTTCACGCCCGGGCGCACCGGACGGCTGTTCGTCGAGTTCGCGCTGACGCTGGCCGGCGCGGTGATCGTCTCGGGCTTCGTCGCCCTGACGCTGACGCCGATGATGTGCAGCGTGCTGCTGCGCCACGAGGCCAAGCCGAATGTATTCGACCGCATCATTGAAGCCGGCCTGACCCGGCTGACACGCGGCTACAGCGCCGCGCTGGGCTTCGTGCTGCACCAGCGCTGGATCGTGCTGCTGGTGATGCTGGCCTCGGCCGGCGGCAGCTGGTGGCTGTTCACGACCGCCAAGAGCGAGCTCGCGCCGATCGAGGATCGCGGCGTCATCATCACCAACGTCAACGCACCGGACGGCTCCACGCTGGCCTACACCGCCCGCTATGCGCAGGCGCTCGAACGCATCGTGGAGCAGTACCCCGAGCTGGACCGCAACTTCGTCATCACCGGCAACCCGACGGTGGCCCAGGCCACCGCCATCCTGCGCACGGTCGACTGGTCCGAGCGCACCCGCTCGACCCAGGAAATCGCCCGCGCGCTGCAGCCGCAGTTCGCCAACCTGCCAGGTGTCACGGCCTTCCCGATCACCCCGCCCAGCCTGGGCCAGGGCTTCCGCGAACGGGCCATCAACTTCGTGGTCGTCACCAACGACAGCTACGCCAACCTGTCGCGTGTGTCGCAGCAGTTCATCGCCGAAATGGGCAAGAACCCGGGCATCGTCCAGCCCGACAGCGACCTGCGGCTGAACAAGCCGGAGATCGTCATGGAGGTCGACCGCGACCGCGCGGCCGATGCCGGCGTCTCCGTCGACCAGGTGGCGCGCACGGTCGAGACCATGCTCGGTGGCCGCGCCGTGACCCGCTACAAGCGCGATGCCGACCAGTACGACGTGCTGGTGCAGACGCAGGCCGGCGGGCGCACGACGCCCGAGGACATCGACCGCCTGTTCGTGCGCGGCCGCAACGACACCATGGTGCCGCTGTCCTCGCTGGTGAAGATCCGCGAGTCGGTCAGCCCGCGCGAGCTGAACCACTTCAATCAGCGTCGCTCGGTGTCGATCACCGCCAACCTCGCACCCGGCTACTCACTGGGCGAGGCGCTGACCTTCATGGACCAGACGGCGGCTAAGGTGCTGCCGGCGGGCTACACCACCGAACTGAACGGCGTCAGCCGGGAGTTCCGCGCCTCCAGCGGCGCGCTGGGGCTGGTGTTCGTGCTGGCGCTGCTGTTCATCTTCCTGGTGCTGGCGGCCCAGTTTGAGAGCTTCGTCGACCCCTTCATCATCTTGCTGGCGGTGCCCTTGTCGATGGTGGGCGCGTTGGCCGCGCTGCAATGGAGCGGCGGGACCTTGAACGTGTACTCGCAGATCGGCCTGATCACGCTGGTCGGCCTGATCAGCAAGCACGGCATCCTGATCGTCGAGTTCAGCAACCAGTTGCGCCAGCAGGGCAAGGCGGTGGTCGAAGCGACGATGGAGGCCGCCACGCTGCGCCTGCGGCCGATCCTGATGACCACCGGCGCGATGGTCCTGGGCGCCTTGCCATTGGCGCTGGCCAGCGGGGCGGGTGCGGAGAGCCGGCGCCAGATCGGCTGGGTCATCGTCGGCGGGATGTCGCTGGGCACGCTGCTGACGCTGTTTGTTGTGCCGACGGTCTACACCCTGCTGGCACGCCGTTCGGTGCCCGGCGAGAAGACCACGCCGGAAACGCTGGAGGCGCCGGTCGCGGTGCACTGATCGTGGCGCACTGATCGCGGCGCACCGATCGACAGCCCGGCCTGGGCGTCGCTCAGGCCGTCGGCCGGGCCTTGTAGAAGGTCATCGGCACGCCCTCGGCCAGGCGCTGGCGTTCTTCGCGCTTCGCCTGTGCCAGCACATTGGGCTTCATCTTGCCGACCACGTGCATCTCGCAGGGCTTGCAATCGAAGCGCAGCGTGAGCACCTCGTCGCCGTGACGGATCGTCATCGGCTCGGCCCGCACCGTGCCTTGCACACCTTGCACGCCCTTGGCCTGCTTGGGACACAGGCTCAGCGACCAGCGCACGCAGTGCTTGGTGATCATCAGGCTGGCCTCGCCCAGGGCCTCGTGGCTCTCGTAGGCCGACTCGATCACCTGCACGCCGTGGCGGGCGTAGAAGTCATGCGCCTTCTGGTTGTAGACGTTGGCCAGGTAGCTCAACGTGTCCTCGGGATAGGGCACCGGCGGGGCCACCGCCGCGTCACGCGGCAAGGGTTGCAGCGCCTTGGCGCGCGCGCCATCCAGCGCCTCGACCGCCGCACGCCGCAGCGCATTGAGCGCGCTGGCCGGCACGAACCAGGGCTGGGCGCAGGCGATGCGGATCTCGTGGGCCGCATAGACCGTGGTGCCGAGCTTGCCCAGCTGCTCGCGCAAGGTCGACTCGGCGCGTGCCAGGTCGCGTGGCGGCTGGCGTTCCACCGCCAAGGTGGCGACGGCCTCGGTGCCGGCCTCGTCGACCAGCGTCAGCGCCAGGCCGTCGGTGGTGTCGGACAGGCTCATCCAGACGCCGATGCGGCGTTCGGCCGAAGGCTTGTCCAGCATCCGGTCCCAGGCCATGTCGCGGTTGCGTCGCAGCGCCAGGTCGCGCCGCAGGTCCTTGTAGGCCGGCAGCGGATCCTTGGGCACCAGCCGCCAGACACGCCGTGCCGCATCGACACATTCGGCCGTGTTGATCGGCATGCCGACCAGTTCGCCTTGCAGGTCCTGGTAGGTCAGCGCGTCGTTGTTGTTGAGCGGGCTGACGCCCTCGTCGAGCTGGACCTCCAGGTGGTCACGCGCCACCTTGGTGACCCAGCCCAGCGGCAGGCCGGCGTGCTTGGGCGTGTCGAAGGCGCCGATGTCGGACTGACGGCCGTTGACGAAGTAGTCGGTCGAGCCACGGTTGAAGTTGCGGTCCGGGTCAGGCGTGAAGGTGTAGCGGCTGTGGCCGTGCGAGGTACGCGCCAACTCGGGTCGCTGTTCCAGCAGACCGTCCAGCAGCTGGCGGTAGTGGGCGGTGATGTTCTTGACGTAGCCGAGGTCCTTGTAGCGGCCCTCGATCTTGAAGCTGCGGATGCCGGCATCGACCAGCGCGGCCAGGTTGGCGCTCTGGTTGTTGTCCTTGAGCGAGAGCACATGCTGCTCGTGCGCGACGATGCGGCCCTGCGTGTCGGTGACGGTGTAGGGCAGACGGCAGGCCTGCGAACAATCGCCCCGGTTGGCGCTGCGGCCTGTGTGGGCGTGGCTGACGTAGCACTGGCCGCTGTAGGCCACGCACAGGGCGCCATGCACGAAGAACTCGAGCGTGGCACGCGGCACCTGGTCGGCAATGGCGCGGATCTGGCCGAGGTCCAGTTCGCGCGCCAGCACCATCTGCGAGAAGCCGACGTCCTGCAGGAAACGCGCCTTCTCGGGCGTGCGGATGTCGGTCTGCGTGCTGGCATGCAGCTGGATCGGCGGCAGGTCGAGTTCGAGCAGGCCCATGTCCTGCACGATCAGCGCGTCCACGCCGGCGTCGTGCAACTGGTGGATCAGTCGACGTGCCGGCTCCAGCTCGTCGTCGCGCAAGATGGTGTTGAGCGTGACGAAGATGCGCGCGTGGTAGCGGTGCGCGTGGGCCACCAGCCGGGCGATGTCTGCCACGCCATTGCCGGCGTTGTGGCGCGCGCCGAAGTCGGGCCCGCCGATGTAGACCGCATCGGCCCCGTGGTTGACGGCCTCAATGCCGATGTCGGCATCGCGCGCCGGGGCCAGCAGCTCCAGCTCGTGGGTGCGCGTGCGGATCGGGCCACTGCGCAACGCGGGCTTGGGCTTGGTCATCGCGGGGCTCACTTGGTCCAGCCGTCCTTGAGGCCGGTGATGCGGTTGATCACCGGGCGGTCGGCGCGGTGGTCGATGCGGTCGGTGACGAAGTAGCCGTGGCGCTCGAACTGGAAGCGCTGGTCGGCCGGCAGGTCGCGCAGCGACGGTTCCAGGTAGCCGGTGGTGACCGACTTGCTCGCCGGGTTCAGGGCACTCAGGAAGTCCTTGCCGCCGGCATCGGGCTGGGCCTCGCTGAACAGTCGGTCGTACAGGCGCAACTCGGCGGCGATGCCGTCGTGCACGCCGACCCAGGTGATGACGCCCTTGACCTTGACGCTGTCCGCGCCCGGCGTGCCGCTCTTGGTGTCGGGCACGACCCGGGCGAGCACGGCGGTGATGCGTCCGTCGGCATCCTTCTCGCAGCCGGTGCACTCGATCACATAGCCGTACTTGAGCCGCACCTTGTTGCCCGGGAAGAGCCGGAAGAAGCCCTTGGGCGGCTGCTCGGCGAAGTCGTCGCGTTCGATCCAGACCTCACGGCCCAGGCTGAACTGGCGCTGGCCCAGTTCCGGGCGCTGCGGGTGCGCTGGCGCACTGCAGGCCTCGGTGTGGTCGTCGCTGCCGAAGACCTCGGACCAGTTGCCAAGCACCAGCTTGATCGGGTCGATCACCGCCATCGCCCGCGCGGCCTTGCCTTCAAGGTCGTCGCGCAGCGCGATGTCCAGCCAGCTGTAGTCGATCCAGCTGTTGGCCTTGCTCGCGCCGGTGCGCTCGGCCAGCAGCTGCAGGCTCTCGGGCGTGTAGCCGCGTCGGCGCAGGCCGACGATGGTGGGCATGCGCGGGTCGTCCCAGCCGCTGACGTGGCCCTCGTCGACCAGCTGCTTGAGCTTGCGCTTGCTGGTGATGATGTAGGTCATGTTCAGCCGCGCGAACTCGTACTGCTTGGGCAGCGGCTGGGCCAGCAGACCGCCTTCGGCGAGGCGTTCGAGCAGCCAGTCGTAGAAGGGCCGCTGATCCTCGAACTCCAGCGTGCAGATCGAGTGCGTGATGCGTTCCAGCGCGTCCTCGATCGGGTGCGCGAAGGTGTACATCGGGTAGATGCACCAGGCCGTGCCAGTCGCGTGGTGCTCGGCGTGCTTGATGCGGTAGAGGGCCGGGTCGCGCAGGTTGATGTTGGGCGACGCCATGTCGATCTTGGCGCGCAGCACCATCGCGCCATCGGCATGCTGGCCGGCGCGCATCTCGCGGAAGCGGGCCAGGTTGTCGGCCGGGCTGCGGCTGCGGAAGGGGCTGTCGGTACCGGGCGTCGTGAAGTCGCCGCGGTTGCGACGCATGTCCTCAGGCGTCTGCTCGTCGACATAGGCCAGACTGCGCTCGATCAGGTGCTCGGCCGCGCGGTACATGAAGTCGAAATAGCTGCTGGCGTAGAACAGGTGGCTGCGGTTCTGGCCCGGCGCATGTGCGTCCGGCGCGTCCCAGCCAAAGCCCAGCCAGCGCACGGCATCGAGGATGCCGTCGACGTATTCCTGCTCTTCCTTCTCCGGATTGGTGTCGTCGAAGCGCATGTGGCAGACGCCACCGAAGTCGCGCGCCAAGCCGAAGTTCAGGCAGATGCTCTTGGCGTGGCCGATGTGCAGATAGCCGTTGGGCTCGGGCGGGAAGCGGGTGCGCACGCGTGCGGCGTCCAGCGGGCCGGCGGCATGGTGGGTCGCGTCACCGGGCGTGCCGGCGAAATGACGGCCGGCGTAGGTGCCGGCCTCAAGGTCGCGCTCGATGATCGTGCGCAGGAAATTGGCGGGCTTGACGGCGGCCGGGTTGGCGTCGCTGGAGGGTGCGCTCATGCAGGCTCTGGATCTGGTTGGGGGTACGCGGCAAGGGCCCGGAACCGGGCAGGGCAAGGACGTTCCGGTGGGCGAACCAAGCCAAAGATTTTAGGGCGCCGACCCTGCACGAAGGGCCTCGATGCGACGGCGGTTCAAGCCCAGGTCGCCATGGCCCAGGCGCGAGGCCGAACGCACGTGGATGACGCCACTGGCCGCATCGGCCCACAGCTCGACGTCGTCGACGTAGCGCATCCACGCCGTCGTGAACTCGGCGCGCAGGTAGTCCTCGCGCTGGTCGACGATGCGCGCGCCGGGCTGCGCGGCGATGCGTGCGGCCCAGTCGGCCATCGCTTCGGCCGGCGTGCCGCGCAGCGGGTAGGGCTCGACCTGGGCATAGGCCCGCTGCGGGTGGTCCGGGTAGAGGCTCGCTTGGCTGCTGACGCTGTTGGGTGTGGTCGACGGCGGCTTCAGGCGCCCGTCGCGCACGCCCAGATCGCTCGGCGGCCGGCCGCTGAAGGCACCGAGGCGTGCGGCCACCAGCACCACGCCCGACAAGGCGAGGGCGATCAGGATCAGGCGCAGCAGCAGGGCCATCACGTGCGTTGGCGCTCAGCGACGCCGGCGCGTGCTGGCCGAGCCGCCCAGCAGCGAGCCCAGCACGCCGCGCACGATCTCGCGCCCGACGCTCGAACCCACCTGGCGCACGGCGGACTTGACCAGCGTCTGGGCGATGCCGTCGCGCTGGCCGCCACGCGGGCCGGTGCTGCCGAACAGCAGGCTGCCCAGGCCGCCCATGACGGCCGAGGCGATGTCGTTGCCGCTCGCACTTCCACTTCCGCCGCTGTCTGGCGTGTTGCCGCCGGCCGGGGCCGCAGCGCCAGCCGTCTGGCGAGCCTCAGCGGTGTCGGCGCTGGTGTTGGCGCGGCCCTTGAGGATCTCGTAGGCTGATTCGCGGTCGACCGTCTTCTCGTAGACGCCAGCCACCAGCGAGCCGTCCAGCAGCGCCTGGCGCTGGGCCGCGTCGATCGGGCCGATGCGGCTGCCCGGCGGCACCATGTAGACCCGCTGGGTGATGCCGGGTCGGCCCTTCTCGTCGAGCAGGCTGACCAGGGCTTCGCCCACGCCGAGTTCGGTGATGGCCTCGGAGATGTCCAGGCCCGGGTTGGCGCGCATGGTCTCGGCCGCCGACTTGACCGCCTTCTGGTCACGCGGCGTGAAGGCGCGCAGGGCGTGCTGGACGCGGTTGCCCAGCTGGCCCAGCACGGCATCGGGAATGTCCAGCGGGTTCTGCGTCACGAAGTAGACGCCGACGCCCTTGGACCGCACCAGGCGCACGACCAGCTCGATGCGTTCGACCAGCGCGGCCGGTGCGTCCTTGAACAGCAGGTGGGCCTCGTCGAAGAAGAAGACCAGCTTGGGCTTGTCCAGGTCGCCGACCTCGGGCAGGGTCTCGAACAGCTCGGACAACATCCACAGCAGGAAGGTCGCATACAGCCGGGGCGAGGCCATCAGCTGGTCGGCCGCGAGGATGTTGACGACGCCCCGACCGTCGACGGTCTGCATGAAGTCGTCGATGGCCAGCATGGGCTCGCCGAAGAACTGGTCGCCGCCCTGTTCGTCGATCTGCATCAGGCCGCGCTGGATCGCGCCGACCGAGGCCGCGCTGATGTTGCCGTACTCGGTCTGGAAGGTCGCCGCGTTCTCGCCGACGTGCTGCAGCATGGCGCGCAGGTCCTTCAGGTCCAGCAGCAGCATGCCGTTGTCATCGGCGATCTTGAAGGCCAGCGACAGCACGCCTTGCTGCGTGTCGTTGAGGTTGAGCATGCGCGCCAGCAGCAGCGGGCCCATGTCCGAGACCGTCGCGCGCACCGGGTGGCCCTGCTTGCCGAAGACGTCCCACAGCGTGGTCGGGCAAGCGGCCCATGCGGGCGTGTCCAGGCCGCGTTCGGCCAGGATCTTCAGCAGCTTCGCGTTGTCGCCACCCTTCTGGCTGATGCCGGTCAGGTCGCCCTTGACGTCGGCCATGAAGACCGGCACGCCGATGGAAGACAAGCTCTCGGCCAGCTTCTGCAAGGTGATGGTCTTGCCGGTGCCGGTGGCCCCGGTAATCAGGCCGTGGCGGTTGGCCAGGGCGGGCAGCAGTTCACAGCGGATCTCGCCATGCTGGGCGAGCAGGATCGGGTCGGCCATGGTTGGGTCTCCGGGGGTGAGGCTCAGGGCCAAAAGTAGAATGGCAGTCTATCGAAGAAACCCGGGGCACCGGCTCTGAGAGGGAGCGGTCCCGCCAGCCGTTTTCCTCTGCCGTGGCCCATCCGACGACGCATCAGGAGCATCCATGGCCGGTCATTCCAAGTGGGCCAACATCCAGCATCGCAAAGGCCGCCAGGACGAAAAGCGCGGCAAGGTCTGGACCCGCGTGATCCGCGAGATCATGGTCGCTGCCCGCCAGGGTGGTGGCGACATCACCGCCAACCCGCGCCTGCGGCTGGCGGTCGAGAAGGCCAAGGCGGCCAACATGCCGGCCGACACGGTCAAGCGCAACATCGACAAGGCCACCGGCTCGCTCGAAGGTGTCACCTACGAGGAGATCCGCTACGAGGGCTACGGCATCGGCGGCGCGGCCATCATCGTCGACACCATGACCGACAACCGCGTGCGCACCGTCGCCGAGGTCCGGCATGCCTTCAGCAAGTACGGCGGCAACCTGGGCACCGAAGGCTCGGTGGCCTTCCAGTTCAAGCACTGCGGCCAGCTGGTCTTCGCGCCGGGCACGTCCGAGGATCAGGTCATGGAGATCGCCCTCGAAGCCGGCGCCGATGACGTGATCCGCGACGACGACGGTGCCATCGAGGTGCTGACCCCGCCCGCCGCGTTTGAAGCGGTCAAGAACGCGCTCGAAGCCGCTGGCCTCCAGGCCGAGATCGCCGAGGTCACCTGGCGCGCTGAGAACAGCATCCCGCTGACCGGTGACGACGCCGCGCGCATGCAGAAGCTGCTCGATGTCATCGAGGACCTTGACGACGTGCAGGACGTCTTTCACAACGCCGAGATCGACGCTTGAGCGTCGTCCACGTTCCCAGCACATCCGGCCCCGCCGTTCCTCCCATTTCCCACACACGCTCCCCCATGAAAGTCCTGGTGATCGGTTCCGGCGGCCGCGAGCACGCCCTGGCCTGGAAGCTCGCGGCGTCGCCGCGGGTGCAGAAGGTCTATGTCGCGCCCGGCAATGGCGGCACCGCGCTCAGTCCGGCGCTGTCCAGCGTCGCGCTGAGCGACGTCAACGCGCTGGCCGACTTCGCGCAGGCCGAGAAGATTGGCCTGACCGTGGTGGGCCCCGAGGCGCCGCTGTCGCAGGGCGTGGTCGACGAGTTCCGCCGACGCGGCCTGCGCATCTTCGGCCCGACCCAGGCGGCCGCGCAGCTGGAGAGCTCCAAGGCTTTTGCCAAGGCCTTCATGAAGCGCCACGCCATCCCGACGGCGGCGTACGACACCTTCACCGACGCGGCGGCGGCGCACGCCTATGTCGATCAGATGGGCGCGCCCATCGTCATCAAGGCCGACGGCCTGGCCGCCGGCAAGGGTGTGGTCGTGGCGATGACGCTGGCCGAGGCGCATGAGGCGGTCGACTGGATGCTGGTCGACAACACCCTGGGCGTGTTACACAACAGTGGCGGCGCACGGGTTGTCATCGAAGAGTTTCTGCAGGGCGAGGAAGCCAGTTTCATCGTGCTGTGCGACGGCCGCAACGTGCTGCCGCTGGCGACCAGCCAGGACCACAAGCGCATCGGCGACGGCGACACCGGCCCGAACACCGGTGGCATGGGCGCCTACTCGCCCGCCCCGGTGGTCACGCCCAACATCCACAACCGGGTGATGCACGAGATCATTGGCCCGACCATCGCCGGCATGGCCCGCGACGGCGTGCCCTTCACCGGCTTCCTCTACGCCGGCCTGATGATCGACGCGCAGGGCCAGGTCAAGACGCTCGAGTTCAACACCCGCATGGGCGACCCCGAGACCCAGCCCATCCTGATGCGACTGAAGAGCGACCTGCTGGAGGTGCTGCTGCACGCCACCGACGGCACGCTCGACACCGTCCAGCTCGACTGGGACCGGCGCGTCGCGCTCGGTGTGGTGCTCGCCGCCGGTGGCTACCCGAACGCGCCGCGCAAGGGTGACGTCGTGCGCGGCCTGCCCGCCGAGGCCGAGGACTGCATGGTCTTCCACGCTGGCACGACCCTGGACGCGCAAGGCCAGGTCGTCACCAGCGGCGGGCGCGTGCTGTGCGTCACCGGACTGGGCGACTCGGTCAAGACCGCCCAGCGCGCCTACCAGGGCCTGCAGGGCATCCACTTCGACGGCATGCAGTTCCGCCGTGACATCGGCCACCGCGCCATCAAGCGCTGAACCGGGAGGCTCTCCATGGCAGACACCGCGCTGAGCAACGACACCGTCCGTGCCTACCTGCTGGGGCTGCAGGAACACATCTGCAGCACCTTGCAGGCGCAGGACGGCCATGCCTTCATCTCCGACGCCTGGGAGCGCCCGCCCGGCGGCAAGCTCGAAGGCAAGGGCATCACCCGCCTGGTCGAGGGCGGCGAGCTGCTCGAACGCGGCGGCTGTGCCTTCTCGCAGGTGCGCGGCACGGCCTTGCCGCCATCGGCCACGCAGCACCGGCCCGAGCTGGCCGGCGCGCCTTTCGAGGCGATGGGCGTGTCGCTGGTCTTCCACCCGCGCAACCCGCATGTGCCGACCGTGCACATGAACGTGCGCATGCTGTCGGCCACGCCGAGCCAGGGCCCGAACGCGGGCGTGCCGGTGCGCTGGTTCGGCGGTGGCATGGACCTGACGCCGTATTACGGCGTCGAGGAAGATGCGGTGCACTTCCACCAGGCTTGCCAGGACGCGCTGGCGCCGCACGGCGCGGCGCTCTATCCGCGCTTCAAGCGCTGGTGCGACGAGTATTTCTTCCTCAAGCACCGCAACGAGCCGCGTGGCATTGGCGGCATCTTCTTCGACGACTTCGCCGAACTCGGCCCGGACGGCAGTTTCGCGATGCTGCGCGACGTCGGCGACGCCTTGCTCAAGGGCTGGTTGCCGATCGCCCAGCGTCGCCGCGACACGCCCTATGGCGAGCGCGAGCGCGACTTCCAGCGCTACCGCCGTGGCCGCTATGTCGAGTTCAACCTGGTCTGGGACCGCGGCACGCTGTTCGGCCTGCAGTCCGGTGGCCGGACCGAATCCATCCTGATGTCGATGCCGCCGCAGGCCGACTGGCGCTACCAATGGTCGCCCGAGCCCGGCACGGCCGAGGCACGTCTCTACAGCGACTTCCTGCGTCCGCGCGACTGGCTCGGTGTGGGTGAGTGAGATGACAGCGCCGATGCCGGCCCGTCCGGGGCGACGCATCGGCTTGTTCGGTGGCAGCTTCGATCCGGTCCATCAGGGCCATCTGGCGCTGGCCCAGGCCGCGATGGGCCAACTGGGGCTGACGGAACTGCGCTGGGTGGTCGCCGGCCAGCCTTGGCAGAAGGCCGACCGGCAACTGGCTCCGGCCGCAGACCGAATGGCCATGGTCGAGGCGGCCATCGGCAGCGCGCCCGGCCAGCGTCTCGAACGCATCGAGGTCGACCGCGAGGGGCCGAGCTACACGATCGACACGGTGCGCGCCCTGCAGGCCGCCGAGCCGATCGATACCGACTGGTGGCTGCTGATCGGACAGGACCAGCATGCCAACTTCTGCAGCTGGCGCGACTGGCGCGAGCTGCTCGCTCGCGTGGGCCTGGCAGTGGCCGCCCGCGACGGTGTGGCGCCGCAGCCGTCGGGCGAGCTGGCCACGGTGCCGCATCGCTGGCAGGTCCTGCCGATGTCGCCACATCCGGCCAGCGCGACCGCCATCCGCAGCCGGCTCGCGGCGGGCGAGTCCGCGCAGCTTCTCGCACCCGCGTGGCTCTCGCCTGCGGTGGCCGATCTCATCGGGCGTCGGGGGCTGTACCATCCCGTCCCCGCGCAGCCTGTGGACAGGCCCGCAACGCCCGACGCCGGGCCCGTCACCGCCACGGACCGCGCGTCATCCGGCGTCCCCCAACAGCGTCCCTGACAAGCGCGCACCAAACACCACCCGCATGGACATCCGCAAGCTGCAACGTGCCATCGTCGACGGTCTCGAAGACGTCAAGGCGCAGGACATCGTCGTCTACAACACCGAACACCTCTCGCCCCTGTTCGAGCGCGTGGTCATCGCCTCGGGCACGAGCAACCGCCAGACCAACGCGCTGGCCGCGAGCGTGCGCGACGCGGTCCGCAGTGCGGGTGGCCAGATCCTCAGCACCGAAGGTGGCGACAACGGCGAATGGATCATCGTGGACTGCGGCGCGGCCGTCGTGCACGTCATGCAACCCGCGATTCGCCAGTACTACCACCTCGAAGAGATCTGGGGCGGCAAGCAGGTCCGCATCAAGCTCGGCGCCGCCAAGGGCGGACTGGTCAAGGCCAGCGAGCCGATCGAGGAAGAGGACGAGACGCCGCCCCCCGCGCCCAAGCGCCGCAGCCCTCGCATCGCCCGTGAGGATCACCTGACCGAAGCCGACAACGCGGTGCGCGCCTCGCAAACCCGCGTCGACGACGACGAGGACGAGCTGACCCTGCGTGGCGCCGCCCGCCCGGCCCGCAAGACCTCCAAGACCGCCGCGCGCAAGCCGGCCTCCAAGACCGCTCCGAACGCCGGCAAGGCCGACGCCCCGGGCACGGCGGTCGGCCGCAAGGCAGTGGCCCGCAAGACCACCGGCCGGCGCGCGCCGACGAATGTGCAGTCGCTGGTCGTGCTGCCCGAGGGCAAGGTCCTCAAGCGCAAGACGCCGACGGCCACGGTCCAGGCCGCCACGCAGACCACCGCCCGCAAGGCGGCAGCCCGCAAGGCCGCTCCGGCTGCAGCGCCCGCACCGGCGCCGGCTCGCAAGGCACCGGCCAAGAAGGCCGCTGCGAAGACGGTCGCCGCCAAGCCCGCTGCCAAGGCACCGGCCAAAGCACCGGCCAAAGCACCGGCCAAGAAGGCGGCTCCGGCCCGCAAGCGCAGCAGCTGATCGCACCGGGCGCATCCGCTGCGCCCGAGCGCCTGAACCCGTCCCTGCGTGAAGCTCCTGCTCGTCGCCGTCGGCCAGCGCCTGCCCGGCTGGGCCGATGAGGCCTATGCCGACTACGCCAAGCGCTTCCCGCCCGAACTGCGGCTGGAACTGAAGGCGGTCAAGACCGAATCGCGCCAGAGCGGCAAGCCGGTCGATGCGCTGATGGCCGCCGAAGCCCAGCGCATCGAGGCCGCCATTCCGCGCGGCGCGCGCCGCATCGTGCTCGACGAGCGCGGCACCCGTGTCACCACCGTGCAGCTGGCCGAGCGCCTCAAGGCCTGGCAGATGGACGGCCGCGACGCCGCCTTGCTGGTCGGTGGCCCCGATGGCCTCGACCCCGCCTTGCGCGCCAGTGCCGACGAGAGCCTGCGCCTGTCTGACCTGACCCTGCCGCACGCCTTCGTGCGCGTCATGCTGGCCGAGGCGCTCTACCGCGCCTGGACGCTGTCGATCGGCCATCCCTACCACCGCGAATGACCTGAGGCCTGACCGCCATGGCACGACCCGACTGGCTCTACCTTGCCTCCCAGAGCCCGCGCCGGGCCCAGCTGCTGGACCAGCTTGGCATCGTCCACCGGCCCTTGCTGCCGTCACCGGAAGAGGACGCCGAGGCGCTTGAAGCCGAGCGCCGGGGCGAGTCGCCAGCGGCCTATGTGCAGCGTGTCACCGCCGCCAAGCTCGATGCCGCGCGGCGCCGCCTGAAGGCGCTGGGCCTGCCCGCCGCGCCCATCCTGTGCGCCGACACGACCGTGGCGATCGGGCGGCGCATCCTCGCCAAGCCGGTCGACGCCGACCATGCCTGCGCGATGCTGGCCGAGCTGGCCGGGCGCGAACACCGCGTGCTGACTGCCGTCGCCGTCGGCACCGCCCGCCGCACCGAGGCCGCGCTGCAGGTTTCGCGGGTGCGCTTCGAGCCCCTGACGGCGCGCCAGATCCGCGCCTATGCCGATACCGGCGAGCCCATGGGCAAGGCCGGCGCCTACGGCATCCAGGGCCGGGCCGGTGCCTGGGCCAGCGTCGTGCACGGCAGCCATTCGGGCATCATGGGCCTGCCGCTGCATGAGACCGCCGTGCTGCTGCGCCGCTACGGCTGGCCCCTCTGACGTGATCCGTCGGCGGCCAGCCGGCCAGCCGATCTGACCCCACGCTGCTGTACCCGACACCGCCGCGCCCTGACACGGCCGGCCCACGAAAGCGCGCTTGAGCATGCAAGACATCCTGGTGAACTGGTCCCCGCAGGAAACCCGCGTGGCGGTGGTCGAGAACGGCGCGGTGCAGGAGCTGCACCTCGAACGCACGCTCGAACGTGGACTCGTCGGCAACGTCTACCTCGGCAAGGTCGTGCGTGTGCTGCCCGGCATGCAAAGCGCCTTCATCGACATCGGCCTTGAACGCGCCGCCTTCCTGCATGTCGCCGACGTGCATGTGGCCGGCCAGCCGCACGGGCGCGGACCGCATGCTGACGCGGCCTCGATGCCGCCGATCGAGAAGCTCGTCTTCGAGGGCCAGAGCCTGGTCGTGCAGGTCATCAAGGACCCGATCGGCACCAAGGGTGCGCGGCTGTCGACCCAGATCAGCGTGGCCGGCCGGCTGCTGGTCTACCTGCCGCAGGACGACCACATCGGCATCTCCCAGAAGATCGGCTCGCCCGAACTGCGCGACCAGCTGCGCCAGCGCATGGCGGCGCTGGTCGGCACGCGGGAGGAGGGCGGTGGCGGCGGCTTCATCCTGCGCACCAATGCCGAGGACGCCGACGACCGCGAACTCGCCGACGACATCGCCTACCTGCGCAAGACCTGGGCGACCATGCGCGCCCTGGCGCTCAAAAGCCCTGCCGGCGCGCTGCTGCACGAGGACCTCAACCTGATCCAGCGCGTGCTGCGCGACCTGGTCAATGAGCACACCCAGTCCATCCGCATCGACTCGGGCATGCAGTTCGAGCTGCTGCGCAGCTTCGGCTCCCAGTACACGCCCAGCGCGGTCGGCCGGCTGCAGCACTACAGGGGCGAGCGGCCCATCTTCGACCTGTTCAGCATTGACCAGGAGGTCGAGAAGGCCCTGGGTCGGCGTGTCGAGCTGAAGTCCGGTGGCTACCTCGTGATCGACCAGACCGAGGCCTTGACCACCATCGACGTCAACACCGGCGGCTACGTCGGCGCGCGCAACTTCGACGACACCATCTTCAAGACCAACCTCGAAGCCTCCCAGGCCATCGCCCGCCAGCTGCGGCTGCGCAACCTGGGCGGCATCATCATCATCGACTTCATCGACATGACCCGCGCCGAGCACCAGGAGCAGGTGCTGGCCGAACTGCGCAAACAGCTTGCGCGCGACCGCACCAAGACGACGATCAGCGGCTTCACCCAGCTCGGCCTGGTCGAGATGACCCGCAAGCGCACCCGCGAATCGCTCGCCCACATGCTGTGCGAACCCTGCCCGACCTGCAGCGGCCGGGGCCAGACCAAGACGGCACGCAGCGTCTGCTACGACATCCTGCGCGAGATCCTGCGCGAAGCCCGCCAGTTCAACCCCAAGGAATTCCGCGTCATCGCCTGCGCCGCCGTGGTCGAGATGCTGCTCGACGAAGAAAGCCAGCACCTCGCCGGCCTGAGCGACTTCATCGGCAAGCCGATCTCCCTGCAGACCGAGGCGACGATGAACCCGGAGCAATACGACATCGTGCTGATGTGAGTGGCCGGCCGCAGCGGGTGGACGGAGACCGGCCACGCGCTCAGAGCGCCTTGCTGGTCGGCTTGGCCGTGTCGCTGGCGTGGCACGCGCTGGTGCTGACCGGGGTTGCCGAGTTCGGACCGACGCCAAGCCAGCCGCCGCTGAACCAGCCGCCGCCGACACAACCCGCGCGCGAGATCCGTGTGGTCTTGTCCGCCCGCGTGCCAGCACCACCGGCAGCACCGCCATGGCGGCCAAGCCGGGCACCGACACGTTCAACGGCGGACAGCGCCGAACCCACCGCCGAACCCATCACCGAACCGATCAACGAACCCATCACCGACTTGCCACGATGGGTGCCGCAGGACGGGGTGGTGCCCCGTGCAGCCGGCCCGGCGGCATCGCGGGCTGCCCCGCCGCCGCCCACCGCAGAAGCATGGGCCTTCGCCAGCAGCTACACCCCGCGCAACGGCAAGGCCTACCGCCACAGCTGGGCCCAGCAGGTGCGCAGCCAGATGGGCACGGCCGTCGAAGGACCTGACCAGGGTTCGGTGCGGTTCCGGGTCGAGATCACACCCGACGGCACGCTGGCGCGCCTGGACACCGTCTGGTCCACCTCACCCGTGGCGGAACGCCTGGCGCGCGACGCCATGGCCGCCATGCCCCGCTGGCCAGCCCCGCCTGGCGGGCGCACGCTGATCTTCGAGCGCACCATCGAGTTCAGCCCCCACGCCCACGACGACCCGCCGCGCTACGAACACGACTGCGAACCCCAGGCGCCGCGCTTCGTCAACCGCCACGTCTGGGACGGGCAATCACCCCAGGTTCCAGCGCCGCTGGCGCCACCCGAGCCCCCGGACCCGGTCGCCCTGGCCGACTGTCTACGCCAGCTGCCACAGAACTCGGTCGACGCCGAAGTCGCACGCGACCGGCGAGCAATGGAGCGCTGGGGCTGGACGTCGAGCCCCTTGGGGCGATGAAGCCAGGGGCGGATCCAAGTCTGACGTTCAACACCTTGCCCAAGCCATGAACCCGGCCTTCTCGGTCGGCAGGGCATGCCCGACACATGCAGGCCCGGCGATGTTGCCCGCCTGCGGCCACGCGCTTCAGCGCGCATCGCCCGATCGCATCCGCGCTGGCGGTGCATCCGGGGAGCGGTCGTCATCCGTGGTCGGTAGTTCCTCGACGGCGCCGAGTTTCTCGACCACCAGATCGATGAAGGCGGCCACCGCGAGCGGCACGTGGCGTCGGCTCGGGTAGACGAGGTTCACGCCATGACCTGCGCGGTGGTAGGGCGCGAGCACCGGGGCGAGACGGCCCTCGCGCAGGTCGCGCCGGGTCATCGTGGCGGGCAACAAGGCGATGCCCAGGCCGGCCAGCGCCGCCTTGCGCAAGGCTTGTGCGGTGTTGCCGCTGAAGCGTCCGGCCACCTGCACCTCGGCATCCACCCCGTCCGGGCCCTTCAAGTGCCAGGTGGTGCGGCCGGCGGGGTTGGCAAAGACGAGGCAGTCGTGCTCGACCAGCTCCGTCAGCTCGCCCGGTGAGCCGCGCGACGAGAGGTAGGCGGGGCTCGCCACCAGCGCGTCGACACCGGCGTCGAGCACCTTGCGGGCAAAGAAGCCCGAATCCTCAAGGGGTCCGCCGCGGATGGCCACGTCGATGCGGTCGGCGATCAGGTCGGCGCGCGCATCGCTGAGGACGAAGTCGACCCGGACGCGTGGATGTGCGGACAGGAACTCCGTCAGCCACTCCATCGGGAACAGGTCGAAGAAGTCGGCCGGCGCCGCGACGCGCACGAGCCCGCTGGGTTCCGCCGTGCCCGACAACAACTCATCACCGGCGTTGACCAGCCCGTCCACCGCATCCGCGCAACGGGCATGGAAGGCCTGCCCGGCGCTGGTCAAGGCCAGGCTGCGGGTGGATCGCTGCATCAGCCGGGTCCCGAGTTGCGCTTCGAGCTGCTGCACGCGCCGGCTCAGCGTGTTCGGCGGCATACCCAGGCGACGTGAGGCCTCGGCGAAGCTGCCGAAGCGCACGACCTGCACAAACACCGCCACGTCGTTGAGGTCAAGCATCGTCTGATTGATTCCATTTTTGGATGAGTTCAAGCCGATTGTGCTGTCTAGTCGTGGATTGCCGGCCGTCCTACGCTGCAAGCCTTGGATCACCGAGGCCGACCATGACCAGCGACCCCACCCCCACGGCACACGCCAGCCGGACCATCGTGCACCGCACGCGCGGCACCACGCACGGGCCGATCACGCGCTTGATGAGCCCCGGCGACCTGGGCCGTGTGCTCAAGCCCTTCATCTTTCTCGACCTGGTCAACTTCCAGCCGGGCGCGCTCGGCCAGGGCTTTGGCATGCACCCGCATTCAGGCATCGCCACCTTGACCTTCATGACCGAGGGTGATGTGCGCTATGAAGACACCACCGGCCAGGCCGGCATCCTGCCCGCCGGTGGCGTGGAATGGATGCGCGCCGGCGGCGGCGTCTGGCACACGGGCGCGCCAGTCGGTGACACGGCCGGACGTGGCTTCCAGCTGTGGGTCGCCTTGCCGGCTGCGCTCGAACTGGCCACGGCCGTAAGCCGCTACCTCGCGCCGGAGCAGGTGCCGGTCGACGGCCCGGCGCGTGTGCTGCTGGGGCACCACGGTGCGGCTCAGGCTGTCATCGAGGCCCCGTCGGATATGAGCTATCTGTCGGTTCGCCTGGGCGCGGGCATGCATTGGCGCTATGTGCCACCGACCGGGCACACCGTTGCCTGGGTCGCCGTTGCCACCGGGCAATTGACGGCCGGCGAGCCGATCGATGCCGGTGAGCTGGTGGTCTTCGAGCCCTCGGGCGCACCGATCGACTTCCAGGCGCGCGCCGACACGTCCTTCGTGCTCGGCTCGGCCGTCGCGCACCCGCACGATCTGGTGATGGGGTCGTACTCGGTGCACACGAACAGGCTCGCGCTTGCGCAGGGCACAGCGGAGATCCGCCGCATCGGCCAGCGCCTGCGCGAGGCCGGGCGGCTCGACTAAGGCGACCGCCCGGCGGCCTCGGCCGCCACCGGACCCATTCAACGTCGCCGCCACTTCGCGGCGTCCACTCGAATCCATCGGTGCGCAGGGGCGCTGACGATTCAGCCTGTTCACGCCCCTCACCAAGCAAAGGAAGACACCATGAAGATCGGCATCATCGGATCAGGCGGACTGGGTTCCAACGTGGCACGGGCCCTGGCCAACAAGGGCATGGCCGTCACGATTTCAACCCGCCGCGGGCCCGAGTCACTGGCTGCGCTGGTGACCGAACTGGGCAGTTCCGTCCAGGCCGGAACCGTGACCGAGGCGGCCTCGGCCGACATCGTGCTGATCGCCGTGCGCTGGACCGACCTGGGCAGCGCATTGACAGGTCTGCCGGCCTGGAACCAACGCATCGTCATCGACGGGACCAACCCCGTCGAGTTCCTGGACCCGCTGTCGCCCGACGCCAAGGACCCGAGCAACCCGCTGGCCGCCTACGGCATCAAGGCGATCGATCTGGGTGGCCGCTCATCGAGCGAGGTGGTTCGCGACATGCTGCCCGGCGCCCGCGTCGTCAAGGCGCTGAACCACCTGGACGTGAACGTGCTGGCGCAGCCCGAGGTGTCGGGCGGCCAGCGCGTGCAGTTCTATGCCGGCGACGACGCCGATGCCAAGCAGGCGGTGCGCCAGTTGCTCGACGCCATCGGCTATTTCCCGGTGGATCTCGGCTCGCTGGCCGTCGGCGGCCGACTTTCTGAGCTGCCGTTCGGGCCCTTGTCGGCAACGAACTTCATCAAGATCTGAAGGCCGTGTTCGCCGCACGCCCGTCGTGCTGATTTCAGGCGCGACCGTTCCAGCGGCCTGTTGATGCCCGGCCAGGCTGCGTAGCGGGTCTTGTCGCGCCGAGCGCGCTGACACGTCGCAAGGACGCAATGACGCAGGGGCCTCGCCGTGGCAGGCCTGCGTCAACGCTGCACATGGCGCTGATCGGCTGGCGACACGCCCACCCGCACCTCAAAGCGCCGCTCCGCCAACCCCCTGTGCCGGGTTGCGGCCCGGAACACCCCGCCGCTGCCGGGCCATGCCGCCAGCGCGGCCTCGTCCATGCCCTTGCGGGCGCTGGTGAGGAAGAGCTGGTCGAGAGACGCGCCGCCGAAGGCGGGGCAGGTGATGTTGGGAGCGGGCAGGTCGACGACGTCGGTCAGGCGGCCCTGGTCGTCGTGGCGGCGCACGGCGTGGCCTTGCCAGCAGGCCGTCCAGACGCCACCGCTGGCGTCGACGCAGGAGCCGTCGGGGTAGCCCTCGCTGGCGTCGAGGCGGAGGAAGACCTCGGGTGGACCGATGCGGCCGTCGGCGTGGTAGTCGCGGCACCAGACGGTGCGGCCGGGCGAGTCGGTGTGGTACAGGCGCCGCCCGTCAGGGCTGAAGCAGGTGCTGTTGGCGACGCCGGTCAGCGGCAAGGGCAGGGGCTCCACCGTGAGGTCGGCATGGACGCGGTACCAGCCGCCGATCGGGCCTTCGTCGTCGGTCTGGTTGTACATGCCGAAGACGAAGCGACCCTCGTGGTCGCAACGGCCGTCGTTGATGCGGGTGGTGGCGACGCCGGGCTCGACCGGCACGAGGGCCGAGGTGGTGCCGGTCGACAGGCGGTGCAGGGCGATGCCGCCGGCCAGGCCGAGCAGCAGCAGGTCCGGGTCTTCGCAGAAGGCGAAGGAGCCGACTCGGTCGGGCATGGGCCAGCGGCTGACCGCGCCGCTGGCGCTGTCCCAGCGTTGCAGGGCGGCGCCTTCGAGGTCGGTCCACCAAAGCGCCTGGCGGCGTTCGCACCAGAGCGCACATTCGCCCAGCCTGTGGCGCGCGTCGACCAGCAGCTGGCCCGGGCTGCGGTGCACGGCGCTGCTCATGTCCAGCCCCCGTCGACGGTGAAGGTTTGGGCGGTGCACATGGCGCTGTCGTCGGCCGCGAGGAACAGCGCCATCGAGGCGATGTGGACCGGCAGCAGCGGCGCGTCGATGCACTGGCTGCGGGAGATCTCGGCGCGGGTCTCGTCGTTGACCCACAGGCGCAGCTGCTTGTCGGTCATCACCCAGCCGGGCAAGAGCGTGTTGACGCGCACCCGGTGCGGACCGAAGTCGCGCGCCAGCGAGCGGGTCAGGCCCTGGATCGCCGACTTGCTGGTCGTGTAGACCGGCATGCCACCCTGTTTGATCATCCAGCTGAGCGAGCCGAAGTTGACGATGCTCCCGCCGCCCGCCTGGCGCATGTCCTCGATGACCGCCTGGGCGCAGAAGAAGGGGTGCTTGAGGTTGACGGCGATGCCGTGGTCCCAGCTCTCGGACGTGACCGACTCGATCGAATGGCGGCGGTCATTGGCCGCGTTGTTGAGCAGCACGCCGATCGGCCCGAGGGCCTGGCGCACCTGGGCGATCGCCGCGCGCAAGGCGTCGACATCGGTGAGGTCGGCCGGCACGAACACCGGCGCGGTCGCTGGAACCCCTGCCGGCGTGCCCGGCGACGCCGCCAGGCGGGCGGCCAGCGCGGCCCCTTCCTCGGCCGCCAGATCGATGAAGCCGACACGGCTTCCTTGGGCGACGAAGTGCTCGACCAAGGTGGCGCCGATGCCCGTGGCGCCTCCGGTGACGAGGACCACCCGGCCTTCCAGGCTGGGGTAGCGGGCGAGTGCGGAGGGGGTCATGCGGCTTCCTGAATCCTGGGTGCGATCGTCCAAATAGTCGGACCTTTGAAGTTTACGAGTGGACGCTTCATCGCCAGATCTTGGTGTTTTCACCGAGTCCTTGATTAAAAAGTATGACTTTATGATCGCGTCCACGGCGGGCCAACGGTCCGCTGCGAGCTCCCGCCATCTCTGTCACGAGGCCCCTGATGTCCCGATCCGATGTGAAGCTGCGCTCGGCCGAATGGTTCGGCCCGGACGACAAGAACGGGTTCATGTACCGCAGCTGGATGAAGAACCAGGGCATCCCGGACCATGAGTTCCGTGGCAAGCCGGTGATCGGCATCTGCAACACCTGGAGCGAGCTGACGCCGTGCAATGCGCACTTCCGCAAGCTGGCCGAACACGTCCGGTGCGGCGTCATCGAGGCGGGCGGTCTGCCGGTCGAGTTTCCGGTCTTCTCCAACGGCGAGTCCAACCTGCGGCCCACCGCGATGTTCACCCGCAACCTCGCCAGCATGGACGTGGAAGAGGCCATCCGCGGCAACCCGATCGACGCGGTGGTGCTGCTGGTCGGCTGCGACAAGACCACGCCCGCGCTGCTGATGGGCGCGGCCAGCTGCGACGTGCCGGCCATCGTCGTGACCGGCGGGCCGATGCTCAACGGCAAGCACAAGGGCCGCGACATCGGCTCAGGCACCGCTGTCTGGCAGCTGTCCGAACAGGTCAAGGCCGGCACGATCACGCTGCATGAGTTCATGTCGGCCGAGGCTGGCATGTCACGCTCGGCCGGCACCTGCAACACGATGGGCACCGCCTCGACCATGGCCTGCATGGCGGAGGCTCTTGGCGTGAGCCTGCCGCACAACGCGGCGATCCCGGCGGTCGACTCGCGCCGCTATGTGCTGGCGCACATGTCGGGCATGCGCATCGTCGACATGGTCTGGGAAGACCTGCGGCTGTCGAAGCTGCTGACCCGTGAGGCCTTCGAAAACGCGATTCGCGCCAATGCCGCCATCGGTGGTTCGACCAATGCGGTCATCCACCTGAAGGCGATCGCCGGTCGCATCGGCGTGCCGCTTGAACTCGACGATTGGACCCGCGTCGGTAGGGGCACGCCGACCGTGGTCGACCTGCAGCCCTCGGGTCGTTTCCTGATGGAGGAGTTCTACTACGCCGGTGGCCTGCCCGCCGTGCTGCGCCGCCTGGGCGAGGCGGGCCTGTTGCCGCACCCGGGTGCGCTGACCGCCAACGGCCTGTCGATCTGGGACAACGTGCGCGAGGCGCCGATCCACGACGAAGAGGTGATCCGCCCGCTCGACCGGCCGCTGCGTGCCGATGGCGCGATATCGGTGCTGCGCGGCAACCTCGCGCCGCTGGGCGCCGTGCTCAAGCCCTCTGCGGCGACGCCCGAGCTGCTGGTGCATCGCGGCCAGGCGGTGGTGTTCGAGAACCTCGAACACTACAAGGCCCGCATCGTCGACCCCGATCTGGTGGTGGATGCGAACTCGGTGCTGGTCCTCAAACACTGCGGACCGCGCGGCTACCCCGGCATGGCCGAGGTCGGCAACATGGGCCTGCCTCCCAAGCTGCTGGCACAAGGCGTGACCGACATGGTCCGCATCTCCGACGCCCGCATGAGCGGCACGGCCTACGGCACGGTGGTGCTGCACGTCGCTCCCGAGGCCAGCGCGGGCGGCCCGCTCGCGGTGGTGCACGACGGCGACTGGATCGAGCTCGACTGCCATCAGGGCCGGCTGCACCTGGACATCCCGGCCGAGGAACTCGAAGCCCGGCTGGCCGACTGGCGCGCCGCCCATCGCCCCGATGCACGCGACCGCAGCGGCTACCGCGCCCTCTACGTCGACCACGTGCTGCAGGCCGATCAGGGCTGCGACTTCGACTTCCTCGTCGGCTGTCGTGGCGCCGAGGTGCCGCGTCATTCGCATTGACGTCATTCGCATTCACGCGCATCCACCCGACACCCTCCGAGAGCCACGCCGTGTCACTGCCATCGCCCAGCCGCCCCTATCGCGGCGTCTTCCCGGTCGTCCCGACCACTTTCACCGCATCGGGTGAGCTTGATCTCGACAGCCAGAAGCGCTGCATCGACTTCATGATCGACGCGGGCTCGGATGGCCTGTGCATCCTGGCCAACTTCTCCGAGCAGTTCGCCCTGTCGGATGCCGAGCGAGAGACGCTGACTCGGGTGCAGCTTGAACATGTCGCCGGCCGGGTGCCGGTGATCGTCACGACCTCGCACTACGGCTCGCGCATCTGCGCGGCCCGCAGCCGCCAGGCACAGGACCTGGGCGCGGCGATGGTGATGGTGATGCCGCCGTATCACGGTGCCACCTTCCGCTGCGGCGAGGCGCAGATCCATGAGTTCTATGCGCGTGTGTCCGACGCGATCGACATCCCCATCATGATCCAGGACGCCCCGGTGGCCGGCACGCCGCTGTCGCCGGCCTTCCTCGCACGGCTGGCCCGTGAGGTCGAGCAGATTGCCTACTTCAAGATCGAGACCGCCGGCGCCGCCAGCAAGCTGCGCGAGCTGATCGCGCTCGGCGGCGAGGCGGTCGAAGGGCCGTGGGACGGCGAGGAAGGCATCACGCTGCTGGCCGATCTGGAGGCCGGCGCGACCGGGGCGATGACCGGCGGGGGCTTCCCGGACGGCATCCGCCAGATCACCGACGCCTGGTTTGCCGGCGAGCCCGAACGCGCGGCCGACCTCTACCAGCGCTGGCTGCCACTGATCAACCACGAGAACCGCCAGGGGGGGCTGCTGACCGCCAAGGCCTTGATGAAGGCGGGTGGCGTGATCGCCTGCGACGCCCCCCGCCACCCCTTCGCGCCGCTGCATCCGGCGACGCGGGCGAGCCTGCTCGCCACTGCGCGCCGACTCGATCCCTTGGTGCTGCGATGGAGCCGCTGATCGGTCGGCCCGTCACAGCCTTGTCACCCCCAACCCACCGACACAGGAGACTTTCGATGAACACGTTCAAAAGCCTGGCTGCGGCCATCGCCTTCGGCCTTCTGGGCGCGGCCCTGCCGGCCCTCGCCCAGGACAAGGGCACCGTCGGCATCGCCATGCCGACCAAGTCGTCGGCCCGCTGGATCGCCGACGGCGACAACATGGTCAAGGTGCTCAAGGAGCGCGGCTACAAGACCGACCTGCAGTACGCCGAGGACGACATCCCCAACCAGCTCGCCCAGATCGAGAACATGGTGACCAAGGGTGTCAAGGTGCTGGTGATCGCCTCGATCGACGGCACCACGCTGACCAAGGTGCTGCAGAGCGCGGCCGACAAGGGCATCAAGGTCATCGCCTATGACCGCCTGATCAAGGGCAGCAAGAACGTCGACTACTACGCCACCTTCGACAACTTCCAGGTCGGCGTGCTGCAGGCCGGATCGATCGTCGACAAGCTCGGTCTGAAGCAGGGCAAGGGCCCGTTCAACATCGAGCTGTTCGGCGGCTCGCCCGACGACAACAACGCCTTCTTCTTCTACGACGGCGGCATGAGCGTGCTCAAGCCCTACATCGACAGCGGCAAGCTGGTGGTGCGCAGCAAGCAGATGGGCATGGACAAGGTTGGCACGCTGCGCTGGGACGGCGCGGTCGCCCAGGCCCGCATGGACAACCTGCTGTCGGCTTTCTATGGCAACGCCAAGGTCGACGCGGTGCTGAGCCCGTATGACGGCTTGTCGATCGGCATCCTGTCCTCGCTCAAGGGCGTGGGCTACTGCAGCGCCAAGCAGCCTTGCCCGGTGGTCAGCGGCCAGGACGCCGAGGTGCCGTCGGTCAAGTCCATCCTGCGCAACGAGCAGTACTCGACCGTGTTCAAGGACACCCGCGAGCTCGCCAAGGTCGCCGCCAACATGGTGGACGCGGTGATGGCCGGCAAGCAGCCAGAGGTCAACGACACCAAGACCTACAACAACGGCATCAAGGTCGTGCCGTCCTACCTGCTCAAGCCCGTCAGCGTGGACGCGAGCAACTGGAAGAAGGTGCTGATCGACAGCGGCTACTACAAGGAAAGCCAGGTTCGCTGAGCCCTGGTGGGCCGCAAGCCTTGCCACCTTGAAAGCACGACCCGGGCGGTGTGCCCGGGTCGTCTTCCCTGCGGGAGAACATCCTTGAGTGCCATCCTCGAGATGCGCGGCATCAGCAAGACCTTCCCCGGCGTGAAGGCGCTGGATCGCGTCGATCTGGCGGTGCAGCCCGGCGAGATCCACGCCATCGTTGGCGAGAACGGGGCCGGCAAGTCCACGCTGATGAAGGTGCTCAGCGGCGTCTACCCGCACGGCAGCTTCGAAGGGCAGATCGTCTTTGACGGCCAGCCGCGCCAGTTGCGCGACATCGCCGACAGCGAACGGCTGGGCATCATCATCATTCACCAGGAGCTGGCCCTGGTGCCGCTGCTGTCGATTGCCGAGAACATCTTTCTGGGCCAGGAGATCGCGCAGCATGGCGTGATCGACCCGCATGCGGCCCACAGCCGCACCCGCGCGCTGCTGGCCAAGGTCGGGCTGGTCGAGTCGCCATCGACGCTGATCGACGACCTGGGCGTGGGCAAGCAGCAGCTGGTGGAGATCGCCAAGGCGCTGTCCAAGGACGTCAAGGTGCTGATCCTCGACGAGCCCACCGCCAGCCTCAACGAGACCGACAGCGACGCCTTGCTCGACCTGCTGGTCGACCTGCGAGCACAAGGCATCGCTTGCATCCTGATCTCGCACAAGCTCAACGAGATCACACGCGTGGCCGACCGCATCACGGTGCTGCGTGACGGCACCTCGGTGACCACGCTGGACTGCCACGGCAGCGCCTCGGTCAGCGAGGACCTGATCATCCGGGCGATGGTCGGCCGCGAGATGGCCGACCGCTACCCGCACCGCACGCCGCAGATCGGCGAGACGGTGTTCGAGGTGCGCGACTGGCATGTCCACCACCACCTGCATCCGGACCGGGTCGTCGTGAAAGGCGTGGACCTGCACGCGCGGCGCGGCGAGATCGTCGGCATCGCCGGCCTGATGGGCGCGGGCCGCACCGAGTTCGCGATGAGCGTGTTCGGCCGCTCCTACGGCCAGCGCATCCGCGGCGAGGTCCGTCTCAAGGGCCAGACGGTCGACGTGTCGACGGTCGAACGCGCCGTCCGGCAGGGTCTGGCCTATGTCACCGAGGACCGCAAGGGCTGGGGCCTGGTGCTGGGTGACGAGATCGTGCGCAACGTCAGCCTGGCCAACCTGGGCGGCGTCTCCACGCGTGGCGTGATCGACCCGGGACGCGAGTTCGCGGTCGCCAGCGACTACCGCCAGAAGCTCGGCATCCGCTGTTCGAGCGTCTTCCAGCAGGTCGGCAATCTGTCCGGTGGCAACCAGCAGAAGGTCGTGCTGGCCAAGTGGCTGTTCGCCGACCCGCAGGTGCTGATCGTCGACGAGCCGACCCGCGGCATCGACGTCGGCGCCAAGTACGAGATCTACACCCTGATGGCCGAACTGGCCGCCCAGGGTCGCACCATCGTCATGATCTCCTCGGAGATGCCCGAGCTGCTCGGCATGTGCGACCGCATCTACGTCATGAATGAGGGCCGCTTCGTCGCCGAAATGGACGGCGCGCAGGCCACACAGGAATCGATCATGAGATCCATCGTCAAGTCCGGAGGCCGCTGACATGAAGGCACAGAACGACACGGCCAGTGGCCTGGCCTACCTGCGCCACCACATGCGCGAATACGGCATGCTGATGTCGCTGGTGGCGATCATGGCCTTCTTCCAGGTCATGACCGATGGCACGCTGATGCAGCCGTTGAACATCACCAACCTGATCCTGCAGAACAGCTACATCATCATCATGGCCCTGGGCATGCTGATGGTGATCGTGGCCGGCCACATCGACCTGTCGGTCGGCTCGGTCTGCGGCTTCGTCGGCGCGGTGGCGGCCGTGCTGATGGTGAACCTCGAGATGCATTACGTGCCGGCCACGCTGATCTGCCTGGTGCTGGGCGGGGTGATCGGCGCGGCCCAGGGCTGGTTCGTGGCCTACGTCAAGATCCCGTCGTTCATCGTCACGCTGGCGGGCATGCTGATCTTCAAGGGTCTGGCCCTGGCGGTGCTGGGCGGGCAGTCGGTCGGGCCCTTCCCGCCGACCTTCCAGCTGCTCAGCTCGGGCTTCCTGCCCGACCCGCTGCAGGGCGAGTCGCTGCGGCTGCTGTCGGTGCTGCTCGGCGTGCTGGCGGGTGTCGCGTTGCTGGTGTCGAAGTGGCGCGCGCGACGGGTCGCGCAGGCCCACCACATGGCGGTCGAGCCCGGCCTGCTGTTCTGGCTCAAGAACCTGGTCTTTGCGGCGGTGCTGGTCGCCCTGGTCACGCTGATGTCGACCTACAAGGGCATCCCCAACGTGTTGATGGTGATGGCCGTGCTGATCGTGGCCTATGAGTTCGTCACCACTCGCACCACCGTCGGACGGCGGGTCTATGCGCTGGGGGGCAATGAGAAGGCCGCGCGGCTGTCGGGCATCCGCACCGACCGGCTGACCTTCGGCACCTTCGTCAACATGGGCGTGCTGGCGGCGGTCGCCGGCCTGATCTTCGCGGCCCGCCTGAACACCGCCACGCCCAAGGCCGGCCAGGGCTTCGAGCTGGACGTGATCGCCGCCTGCTTCATCGGCGGCGCGTCAGCCTCGGGTGGGGTGGGGCGGGTCTATGGGGCGGTGATCGGTGCCTTCATCATGGGCGTGATGAACAACGGCATGTCCATCCTGGGCATCGGCATCGACTACCAGCAGGTCATCAAGGGCCTGGTGCTGTTGGCCGCCGTGTTCGTCGACGTCTACAACCGCAACAAGCGCTGATCGAGCCGGACCGGGCCGGACGCCTGCGGGAGCGGCCGGCACAATCGCGGCCCACCGACCTCAGAACGCCAGAAGCGCGACGCCCGCCGTGAAGAACGAAGACTACCGACGCCCGCGCGAGAGCAAGAGCATGCACGCGCGCATCGTGCGGGAGCTTGGCCTGCGCATCGTCTCGGGCGAGCTGGCGCCGGGCGACAAGCTGCCCGCCGAGGCGACGCTGTGCGCCGCCTACGAGGTCAGCCGACCGGTGCTGCGCGAGGCCATCCGGGTGTTGTCGGCCAAGGGCCTGGTGGTATCGCGGCAGCGCACCGGCGTGGTGGTCCGCGCCCAGAGCGAATGGCATTTGCTCGACCCCGATGTCCTCTACTGGTTCATCGAGGCCCAGCCGGCCACGACCTTCGTCGAGACCCTGTTCACCGTGCGCCGCATCATCGAGCCGGCCGCCGCCGCGCTGGCCGCACGGTCGGCCAGCGATGCCGAGATCGCCCGCATCGCCGAGGCCTATGCCGGCATGGAGGCCGCCACGACGCCCGAGGAATTGCTGGAGCCGGACGTCGCCTTTCACCGCCGCATCGCCGAGGCCTCGGGCAACCCGCTGCTGGCCTACATCGGCACCATGCTCTCGCATGCCTTGCGCGAGTCGATCAAGCTCAGCAGCAAGATGCCCGACACCCACGCGCTGTCGCTGCCCCGGCACAAGGCCATCCTGACCGCGCTGCAGGTGCGTGACCCGCTCGCGGCGCGCCAGGCCACGCTGGTCCAGCTCGAAGAGACCAGCGACGACATCAGCCATGTGCTGGGCGGCGAACGACCACCCACCTGAAGCCGCCCCGCACCGAACCCCAACAGGACACACCATGACGACACCCTCCAGCGACTCGCCACACGGCCGCCACGTCATCGCCGGCGAACGCGTCGCGACCGCCACGACATTCCTGTCGAGCCCGGCCAGCGGGCCCGCGCACACCTTCTGCAGCGGCACGCCGGAACTCGTCGACGCGGCCTGCCGTGCAGCCGAGGAAGCGTCCTGGACCTTTGCCCAGACGACGCGGGAGGCGAGGGCGGTCTTCCTCGACGCCATCGCCGACGAGATCGACGCGCGCGCCTCGGCCATCACCGAGATCGGCAGCCAGGAGACCGGCTTGCCCACTGCCCGCCTGGTCGGCGAGCGGGGCCGCACGCAAGGCCAGTTGCGCCTGTTCGCCAGCCACATCCGGCGAGGCGAGTACCTCGACCGGCGCCACGACGCGGCCCTGCCGGATCGCCAGCCGCTGCCGCGTCCAGAACTGCGCCTGGTGCAGCGCCCGATCGGCCCGGTTGCGGTCTTCGGTGCGTCGAACTTCCCGCTGGCCTTCTCGGTGGCCGGCGGCGACACGGCGTCCGCGCTGGCGGCCGGTTGCCCGGTGGTGGTCAAGGGGCACTCGGCGCACCCGGGCACCTCCGAGATCGTCGCCGAGGCGATCGCGGCGGCGGCGGCCCGTTGTGGCATGCCGGCGGGCGTGTTCTCGCTGATTCAGGGCGGCCGGCGCGATGTCGGCGAGGCGCTGGTCCGCCATCCGCTGATCCGCGCGGTCGGCTTCACCGGCTCGCTGGCCGGCGGCCGTGCCCTGTTCGACCTGTGCGCCTCGCGGCCTGAGCCCATTCCCTTCTTCGGCGAGCTGGGCTCGGTCAACCCGATGTTCCTGCTGCCGGCCGCCGTGGCCCGGCGCGGGCGCGAGATCGGCGCCGGCTGGGCGGCGTCCTTGAGCATGGGTGCCGGCCAGTTCTGCACCAACCCCGGCATCGCGGTGGTGCTGCGCGGCACGGACGGCGAGGCCTTCGCCGAGGCGGCCGTGGCCGCGCTGGCCCAGGTGCCGTCCCAGGTCATGCTGACCGACGGCATCGCCGCCGCCTACCGCGCCGGGCGCGACCGGGTGGCCGCCGGCACGGGCGTGCAGACGCTGCTGACGTCGACCTGCGACCTGCGCCAGGCGACGCCCTACCTCTACCGCGTCGACGCCAGCGACTGGCTCGGCAACCACACGCTGGCCGAAGAGGTGTTCGGCCCGCTCGGCCTGATCGTCAAGGTCGACGACCCGGACCAGATGCACGCGGTGGCGCGCTCCCTGAGCGGCCAGCTGACCACCACGTTGCACATGGAGCCTGACGATGCCGGTGACGCCGCCCTGGCGCGCAGCCTGCTGCCCATCCTGGAACGCAAGGCGGGCCGGGTGCTGGCCAATGGTTTCCCGACGGGCGTGGAGGTGTGTGACGCCATGGTCCACGGCGGACCCTACCCGGCGTCGACCAACTTCGGCGCCACCTCGGTCGGCACGCTGTCGATCCGCCGCTGGCTGCGGCCGGTCTGCTACCAGAACCTGCCGGTCGGGATGATCCCGGGGCTGGATGAGCCGGTGCCCGACAGCGCCGCGTGATGGGTCCCGGCGCCGGGTCTGATCAGCCGCGCGGCACGCGGCCCATCAGGTAGAACTCGGCGTTGGGCATCAGGCTGAGCAGGTTGGCCATGCGGTTGGACAGGCCGAAGAAGGCCGTGATGGCGCCAATGTCCCAGATGTCCTCGTCGCTGAAACCGTGCTGGCGCAGGGCTTCGAAGTCAGATTCGTCGACCTGCGACGAATCGCCACCGACCTTCAGCGCGAAATCCAGCATGGCGTGCTGGCGCGGGCTCAGGCTTGCCTTGTGGTGATTGATCGCCACCGCGTCGGCCAGCAGCGGCGACTTCTCGTAGATGCGCAGGATCGCGCCGTGCGCCACCACGCAGTAGAGGCAGCGGTTCGCGCCCGAGGTCGCCACGACGATCATTTCCTTCTCGCCCTTGCTCAGGCCCGAAGGCCGCAACATCAGCGCGTCGTGGTAGTCGAAGAAGGCGCGGCATTCGTCCGGTCGGTGGGCCAGTGCCAGAAAGACATTGGGCACGAAGCCGGCCTTGGCCTGGACGGCCAGGATGCGCTCGCGCAGGTCGTCGGGCAGGCTGTCCAGGGCAGGCGTCGGATAGCGGCTGATCGGATGGGTCGATGGGGTGGTTGCGGCGGCGGTCAAGGCGGTCTCCAAGGGGTCGATCCGGATGCGCGGATGCTGCCATGGCGACCGTGTGCAACGCGTGCCGGTGGCTCGCATCGGTCTGGAACAGCCTGTCACGGACCCTCTGTAACCATGGGATATATTCCCCGCACCCCGGGCGCCGGCCCTCGCTGAACGGCCCCGCAAACCACGGATCCACAAGAGCAAGATGACTTCCCGTCGACAGTTTTCACGCCTGGCGCTGAGTGCGCTGGGTGGCCTCGCCTTGCCCTGGTCGCCGGCCGCGCTGGCGCAGTTCCGGGTCGAGATCTCCGGCGTCGGTGCGACCCAGGTCCCGATCAGCTTGGCGCGCCTGCGTGACGAGGACAAGTCGCCCGTGCCGATCTCCGCGATCGTGCGCGCCGACCTCGAGCGCAGCGGGCTGTTCCGGGTCCTCGACGGCATCAACGGGGTCACCGACGAGAACGCCCGGCCGGCCTATCCGGACTGGCGTGCCAAGGCGGTCGATGCCCTGGCCGCCGGGTCGATCGCTCGGCTGGCGGACGGTCGGTTCGATGTGCGCTACCGGCTCTGGGACGTGGTGAAGGGCGCCGATCTCGGCGGCAAGGCCGCCCCGCCGTCCGGCAAGGACGAGTTGCGTGGCGTGGCGCATGAAATGTCGGACTTCATCTACGAGAAGCTGACCAATGAACGCGGCGTGTTCTCGACCCGCATCGCCTATGTCTCGAAGGCGGCGGGGCGCTACACGCTGTGGATCGCCGATGCCGACGGCGAGGCCGCTCAGGTGGCGCTGACCGGCCCCGAACCCATCATGTCGCCCTCGTGGTCGCCCGATGCGCGCGAGTTGGCCTACGTCTCGTTCGAGGAACGCAAGGCCGTCGTCTACGTGCAGGATGTCTACGCCGGCAAGCGCCGTGTGGTGGCCAACTTCAAGGGCTCGAACAGCGCACCGGCCTGGTCGCCCAACGGGAGCATGCTGGCAGTCACCTTGACCCGCGACGGGCCGTCGCAGATCTGGCTGATGAACCGCAACGGCGGCGACCTCCGGCGCCTGACCAATGGCAGCAGCATCGACACCGAGGCCACCTGGGCCCCCGATGGCAAGAGCCTCTTTTTCGTCAGCGACCGTGGCGGCGGCCCCCAGATCTACCGCGTGCAGGTTGCCGGCGGGGCGGTCGATCGGGTGACCTTCGCTGGCAACTACAACATCAGCCCCGCGATCAGCCCGGACGGTCGCAGCCTGGCCTACATCTCGCGCAACGGCGGCAACAACTTCCAGCTCACGCTGATGGACATCGCCACCGGAACCATCCGCACCCTGACCGACACCAACGAGGACGAGAGCCCCAGCTTCGCGCCCAACGGCCGGATGCTGATCTACGCGACCCGCGCCGGTGGCCGCGACGTGCTGATGACGACCACGCTGGACGGTGCGATCAAGGCCCGTCTGGGTGTCCCGCAGGTTGACGTCCGCGAGCCGACTTGGGGACCCTTCGGTCGCTGAGTCGCAAGGCCCGGACCGTTCCCACCGAAGAATTCACCGAACAGTGGCCGCCTCGATGCGGCCTGGAGCCTCCCGAGATGAATCCCACATATGACCACTGGATCCGCCCGCTGCGCCTGGCCGCAGCGGCCGGTGTCGTCGTGCTGCTGTCGGCGTGTGCGTCGTCGACCCGGCTGGATCCGCCCGCACCGGTCGAGGACCGCAACCGCGGCGCGTCGTCCGCCCTGGCCGGCGGCGGCGCGGGTGGTGCAGCCGGCGTGGGCACGGTCAACGGCGGCCAGGCCGGCGGCACGGCCCTGCCGGGCGACAACCGCATCCCGTCGATCGACCTGGGCAGCGCAGACAACGGGGCCGGTGGCAATGCCGGCCTGCCGCGCGTCGTCTACTTCGACTTCGACAGCTATGTCGTCAAGGACGACTACCGCAACGTCATCGAGGCCCATGCCCGCTACCTCAGCGCCGATCGCAAGCGGCGCTTGCTGGTCGAGGGACACACCGACGAGCGTGGTGGCCGTGAATACAACCTCGCGCTGGGCCAGAAGCGCGCCGATGCGGTCGTGCGTGCGCTCGGCCTGCTGGGAACCGGCGGCGCCCAGACCGAAGCCGTGAGCTATGGCAAGGAACGCCCAGCTGCCAGCGGCAACGACGAGGCCAGCTGGGCCAAGAATCGTCGCGTCGAGTTGAAGGATCGCTGATGAACACGACATCCCGCCCCATGACCCTGAGCCGGCTGGCGCAAGCCCTGCTGACCTGCCTGCCGCTGCTGGGTCTGGTGCCGACGGCCCAGGCCGGCTTGTTCGATGACGAGGAAGCCCGCAAGGCGATCCTGGAACTGCGTGGCCGCTTGGACAAGGCCGAAGCCGCCAACACCCAGCTCAACCAGCAGCTCCAGCAGCAGCAGGCCGCCCGCAAGGTCGAGAACACCGAGATGACCGAGCAGCTCAACGTGCTGCGTCGTGGTGTGCTGGATCTCAACAGCCAGATCGAACTGCTGCGCGGCGACATGGCGCGTCTGCGGGGTCAGGACGAGCAGGTCAGCCAGTCCAACCGCGATGCCACGCGCGAGCTGGCCGATCTCCAGCGCAAGCAGAAGGACTTGCTGGCGGCGCTGGCCGCTCAAGACGAACGCCTGCGCCGGCTCGAACCGCAGAAGGTCAGCCTGGACGGCCGTGAGATTACCGTCGATGTGGCCGAGAAGAGGGCCTACGACGATGCGATCGGCGTCTTGCGCAAGGGCGACTTTGCGCGAGCCGTCGACGCGCTTCAGGCCTTCCAGCGCCGGTTCGCCGGCAGCAGCTATGGCGGCCATGTGCAGTACTGGCTGGGAAACGCGCTGTATGGCAAGGGCGACGTCAAGGAAGCGATGGCGACCTTCCGCGCGCTCGTGACAACGACGCCTGACCACCCCCGCGCCGCCGAGGCGCTGTTGGCGGTGGCCAATTGCCAGGTCGAGCTGAAGGACCCGAAGTCAGCCCGCAAGACGCTCGACGAGCTGGTCAAGAACTACCCGCAGTCCGAGGCCGCGCAGTCCGGTCGCGAGCGCATCGCACAGCTCAAGTGAGCACGCCTTTGTGACATCGCCGGGTGCCGGGCTTCTAGAATCCGGCGCCATGGAAGATATCAACGTGAACATGCTGACGGCCCAGGTTCTCTGGGCCGTCTTCATTCTGGCCTTTGCCTTCGGCGCGCTGGGCGTGCGAACCCAGTTCTGCACCATGGGTGCGATCGCCGACGTCGTCAACTTCGGCGATCAGCGCCGGCTGCGCATGTGGATGCTGGCGATCGGCGTGGCGGTGTTGGGCTTCAACCTGCTGGTCGCCCAAGGCAGCTTCGTCGCCGACCGGACGCTTTATGGCGGCGATCGTTGGTTGTGGGCTTCGGCCCTGGTCGGCGGCGCGATGTTCGGCTTCGGCATGGTGCTGGCCTCGGGCTGTGGCAGCCGCAACTTGCAGCGCCTGGGTTCGGGCAGCCTGAAGGCGCTCGTGGTGCTGGTCGTCATGGGCCTGAGCGCCTGGATGACGCTGCGAGGCCTGACCGCAGTGCTGCGGGTCAACAGCGTCGATGCCTGGGCCATCACGCTGTCCACCCCGCAGGATCTCCCCAGCGTGCTGGCGTCGGCGCTGGGCCTGTCGACCGGGCAGGTCGCGCTCGGACTGGGTGTGCTGGTCGGCGGCGGCGTGATCGCCTGGGTGCTGTCAGCCGCCGAGGGCCGCGAGCGCCAGGTTCTGTTGGGCGGCGTGGGCGTCGGCGCCCTGTTGCTGGCGGTGTGGTGGGTGTCCTTGCAGTTCGGTCATCTGGCTGAACATCCCGAGACGCTTGAGGAGGCCTTCCTCGGCACCGCGAGCCGTCGTGGCGAGGCGCTGAACTTCGTGTCACCGGTGGCCCAGGGCTATGAATGGCTGGTCTTCTACACCGATGCCGGCCGGCGCACGACCACAGGCCTGGTCGCCGTGCTGGGTGTTTTCTTCGGCTCGCTGGCCGTGCATCTGGTCCGGCGCGAGTTCCGCTGGGAAGGCTTCCGCGACACGGCCGACACGGCCCGACACCTGGTTGGCGCGGTGCTGATGGGCATCGGCGGCGTCACCGCGATGGGCTGCAGCATCGGACAAGGCTTGTCGGGCATCTCGACGCTGGGTCTGACCAGCATCGTCGCCCTGGGTGCCATCGTCGCGGGCTGTGTGGCGGGTCTGCGTTTCCTGAGCTGGCAACTTGAACGCTCGATGTGACGACCGTGACCGAGCCTGACCTGAGCGCAGATGCCGATCACGAGCGCCGCTTCGGCGGACTGCGTCGCCTGTGGGGCGATGCCGGGTATCGGGCCGTCCGGCAGGCGCGTGTCGTCGTGGTCGGACTCGGCGGCGTGGGCTCCTGGACCGCTGAGGCGCTGGCCCGCTGTGGCGTGGCGCAGCTGGTGCTGATCGATTTCGACCAGATCGCCGAATCCAACATCAACCGCCAGGTCCAGGCCCTGGGCAGCAGCGTGGGTGCGGCCAAGGTCGCGGTGATGGCCGCACGGGTGCGTGACATCCACCCCGCTTGTGATGTGCGCGCGGTCGAGCAGTTCGCGGAAGACGAGAACTGGCCGGGCCTGTTGCCAGGCCCCGTCGACATCGTCATCGATGCCTGTGACCAGGGTCGCGCCAAGCTGCTGCTGGCGCGTTGGGCGGTGCAGACCGGCGTTCCACTGGTGACGGTCGGGGCGGCCGGCGGCAAGACCCAGCCGCAGCGCGTGCGCGTCGCTGATCTCGCCCGGGTCACGCACGATCCCTTGCTGGCCCGACTGCGCCAGCAGTTGCGCAAGGCGATGGGCGTGTCCGGGCCGATCGGTCCGCGGGAAGTGCTCGGGCCGATCTGCGTCTACTCGGAAGAAGCGGTGGCGATGCCCCAAGCAGGTGGTGACGCCTGTGCGACCGACGGCAGTCTGAACTGCGCGGGCTACGGTTCGACGGTGGCCGTCACCGCCACGTTCGGCATGACGGCCGCAGAAGCGGCGCTGGCCGAGTTGCGGGCCCGGGTCGCCAGCAAGACCGTGGCAGCGTCGTCAACGGTGTCCGAGGGTCTTGCGTGACCTCCGATTCATTGCCTATAATCTTTGGCTTTCCGGGGTACGACTTCCAATTGATCAAGTGTTGAAACGCTTGAAGCACGCTTGGTGGGGACTGGGCAAAAACTGCCGAGTCGCCAGCGTCAAGATGGGATGTTTGGAGTAACCCCGGGAACGTTCCGACGAGAGTATCGGCAAGACCTACCGAAGTCTTACCGATACTCCCCAAGATCACCGCTTGGTACCGAGGTCGCAAGGCCTGACTAACCGGTGGTGGGACGCGCAGGGTTGATGCCAAGCATCAAGGCGGGTTGTTAGCTCAGTCGGTAGAGCAGCGGACTTTTAATCCGTTGGTCGCGTGTTCGAGTCACGCACAACCCACCAAACAGTGTTATGATCTAGTTCTTGCGGGCTCTTAGCTCAGTTGGTAGAGCAGCGGACTCTTAATCCGTTGGTCGAGTGTTCGAGTCACTCAGGGCCCACCAACATTGAAAGCCCCTCGGTTTGCGCCGAGGGGCTTTTTCTTTTGTCTGCCAGAAAACTCGAGGGGCGCCTAGCGATGCCGATGTCGGGTTTGTCAGATCAGAGCGATCAGATTCTGCAGAATTTGTTGCATGTGCGCGACGGCTACTTGCGCGGTAGTCACCGACTCCAGCGTACATCTCGCGGAAGTCACGCTGACCCCCCCGGTTCGACTTCGACAATGACGGTTTGCTGATTCAGCCTACCGACTTGTCGCGCATGTCATCTACGCATCGGGCCCCCAGGCGCCACCAGAAGCCTTCCCGCGCCCATCACCTGACGCGGGCCCTGTCGATCCGCCTGTGTGCGCTTGGCTTGGTCGTCTGCACGTCGTCTGTCCATGCGGCTGATGGGTCTCGCGACGTGGCCGATCCCATCGCCGCCACGGGCCAACTACCGCGCGTTGAGATCACGGGCAGTCTGTTGCGACGCCCCGATGGCGATGTCGGTGCCCCCATCACGGTGCTGCGGGCGGTGGAGTTGCGCCAGCGCGGCGTGACCACCCTGGCGCAGGCGTTGACCTACGTCGCGGCCAATCAGTCGCGTGTCGACGTGGCTGACAGCGTGGGCAATCTCAACGGCGGCAAGGCAGAAGTCGATCTGCGCGGGCTCGGCGTCACGCTCGGGTCCGGATCGGCTCGCACGCTGGTGTTGCTCGACGGCCGGCGGCTCGTCAACCATCCCTATGACGGCGCTTCCGTCGACGTCCACGCGATCCCGCTCGCGGCGGTCGACCGCATCGAAGTGCTGCGCGATGGTGCGTCTGCGGTCTATGGCGCGGACGCCATCGGCGGCGTCGTCAACGTGGTCCTGAGACGAGAGGTGGACGCCAACGAGATCGCGGCCGAGGCCCAGGGTTCAACCCTGGGCGGCGGGCTCGTGCGGCGCTTTTCGCTGGTCAGTGGGTCGTCGGACGACACCGGGTGGCGCTGGATGCACGCGCTCGACCTGCGCGACCAGCAACGCCTGCCGGCCCATCGTCGCGCGGCCTCGCGCACGGGTGTCCTGCTGGGCGACACCGATCGGCTGACCAGTTATTACGGTCATCCCGGATCGATCAATGGCTACGACCCGGCCGCGCCGACGTGTGCGCAGCCGAACTCGGTGCTGGGCAGCCAGGGCCTGTGTCGCTACGACATCGCGGCAACCGTCGATGCGATCCCGGCCAACCAGCAGCGGCTGGCGCTGCTGCGGGTGGAACGAGACCTGGGGACCGGCTGGGCCTTGAGCGCCGACCATGTCTGGTCGCGGCATCAAGTGGTGGCCAACAGCGGTGCCGCGTCGGTCGACCTCTTCATGCCAGCCGGCACCCCGTTCTTCCCCAACGTGCCCCCCGGCGTCGTGCAAGACGTGCCGGACCTCTATGGACCCGATCCCACCCTGCAGGTACCCGGCGGCCTTGTCTCCTGGCGTGAACTCGCGGCAGGACCCCGCATCCGATCGGCGACCACCTTGTCGGGTCGGACGCTGCTGGGACTGCGTGGTGAGCTGTCGGGCGGCTGGTCTCTGGAAACCGCCGTTGGGCGCGCCCGCAGCAGCAGCGTCGAGCGCGTGCGATCGGGCTTCGTCGACGACAACCTGATGCAGCAAGGCGTCTGGGACGGCCTGATCAACCCCTTCGGTCCGCAGACCTTGGCGGGCCAGCAGGCCATTGAGGCGGCGCAGGTCCGCGCCGTCGTGCAGTCCGGACGTGCCACGCAGGATGTGGTCGACCTGAAGCTTCGGGGCGACCTGATGCAGACGTCGCTCGGACCGGTACCTGCCGCCTTCGGACTGGAGCACCGCCGTGAACGCTCGGCCTTCCAGGTCGCCGACGGGGTGTCGTCTCTGTCCAGCCTCGGTCTCGATGCCGGGGCTGACACCGAGGGCGGGCGGCGCATCGATGCCTTCCATACCGAGCTGCTCTGGCCCCTGGCCGAACGGATGGACCTGACAACGGCCTTCCGGGTCGATCGCTACGACGACATCGGCACGGCCCTGAGCCCCAAGGTGGCGCTGCGCTGGCGGCCGACGCCGACCTGGACCCTGCGCGGCAGCTACGGCACCGGTTTTCGTCCGCCCACTCTGTACGACCTGCACCGGCCCAGCGCCCTGGGCTACACCGCCGATGTCCGTGACGACCCGCTGCTTTGCCCAGGCGGCACGGCGATCAACGGCCTGTCCACGGCCGATCAGGCGCTGGCCTGTGGCGTTCAGTTCCGGGTCCGAAGCTCGGGCCCGGCCGCCAACGGGCAGCCCTTGTCCAGCCTGGCGCCCGAGCGCTCGCGTCAGTTCACGCTGGGCAGTCACTGGTTGCCCATCCCGACGCTGAGCGTCGCGCTCGATGTCTGGCAGATCCATGTGCGCCAGGCCATCGGCGCCTTGGCCGATGGGGCTGTGTTTGACGATCCGTCGCGCTATGGCGCCCGCATCGTGCGCTGCAGCCAGTTGCCGATCGGACCCGGCGAAGGACTGCGGCGCGACGACTTTCCGGCCTGCTTGAGCGGCACCGCCGACACCATCGCCTACGTGGATCTGCCGACTCAGAACCTCGGCGCGCTGCGCACGCACGGGCTGGACCTCGGCCTGCAGTGGCTGATCTCGCGCGGACCATCCGGGCGCTGGTCCGTCCGGCTGGATGGCACCCGTGTGCTGAGTCACCGCTACCAGCGTGAGACCGGTGGGGCGTGGCGCGAGGCTGTCGGGGTCTATGGCGATGACGGTCCGGTGCTGCGCTGGCAGCATGTGGCCACCTTGAGCTGGCAGCGCGGCGACTGGCTCGTCAGTGGCTCGCAACGCTACCGCTCCGGCTACCAGGACCAACTGGCCATGCGCCGCGTGGTGGCCGACATCACCCACGATCTGGGGGTGCAGTGGCGTGTTTCCGAGACCTGGCTCACGACCTTCACGGTCCGCAACCTGTTCGACCGTGACCCGCCGCTGAGCCTGCAAACCCGCTCATTCCAGGCTGGCTATGATCCGCGCCTTGCCGACCCGACCGGGCGTGTGTTCGGGCTCCAGGTGTCGGCCAGCTTCTGAAAATCGGGCCTGTTCGCCAGGCCGCTGCCTGCGATAAGAGGACGATATGACGGGTCAGCCCGAGCTTCAACCAAGGCCTCTGTGCCGACGCTTTCGCGTCATGCTTTGGCAGGCTCATCCAGTGAGCCTGCGGCGCCAACGGCTCATGCCATCGGCTGTCGTGCTGGCCGCCGGTTTGCTGCCGATGCTGGCCTGTGCCCAGGCAGCATCCGAGGCCATGGCCACGCAAGCGGTCGACGTCGCCTCAGCGGCGATCGACAACCCCTACGGTTTGCAGGCCCTCTGGGCCGGCAGCGATCTGGTGGCTCGCCTGGTGCTGTTGATGCTGGCCCTGATGTCGGTGGGCAGCTGGTATGTGATCGTCGTCAAGCTGATTGAACAGTCCCACATCGGTCGACATGCGCGTGAAGCCCAGGCACGCTTCTGGGTGGCCACTGACCTGCAACAGGGCATCGAGGCGCTGGACGCGGCAAGCCCGTTCCGGGCCTTGGCGAACTCTGGCGTCGACGCCACGCGCAAGCACGACGGCCTGCTTGGCCAGATCGACCTGAACACCTGGGTCACGATGTCGATCCAGCGCGCCATCGAACGTGTCAACTCGCGGCTGCAGGGCGGCCTGGCCTTGCTGGCCACGGTCGGTTCGACGGCGCCGTTCATCGGCCTGTTCGGCACGGTCTGGGGCATCTACCACGCGCTGACCGCCATCGGCGTGGCAGGACAGGCCTCGATCGACAAGGTTGCCGGCCCGGTCGGCGAGGCATTGATCATGACCGCCATCGGACTGGCCGTGGCGGTGCCTGCCGTGCTGGGCTACAACTGGCTCGTGCGTCGCAACAAGGCCGCGATGGACGAGGTTCGTGCCTTTGCTGGCGACCTGCACGCGGTCTTGCTGGCACAGGCCGCGCAGGCGCGCTGAGGGCGGCGCACACATGGTCTTCGAGCCGATCAAGGACGATGGCGACGAGGTCATCGCCAGCATCAACACCACGCCGCTGGTGGACGTGATGCTGGTGCTGCTGATCATCTTCCTGATCACGATTCCGGTGGTGAACCTGTCCGCGCCAGTGGCCTTGCCCAAGGAACGCAACCAGCCGCGCCAGAGCCAGCCCGACAACATCATCGTGTCGGTCGATGCCCGTGGCGGACTGCACTGGTTCGACCAGCCCTTGAAGGACCGCGACGCGCTGCTTGCCCGGCTGCGCGACGTCGCCCAGCGCCAGCCGCAGCCCGAGGTGCATCTGCGCGGCGATGCGACGGCCCGCTATGCGATGGTCGCGCCGGTGTTGCAGGCCTGCACGCTGGCCGGCATTGCCAAGGTGTCGTTCATCACCGAACCGCCACCCCGTCAATGAGTCTGCAGACATGGCGATGACCCCGCTGGGTGGATCAGGCGACGACGACGCGCCGATCATGGACATCAACACCACGCCGCTGATCGACGTGATGCTGGTGCTGCTGGTGATGCTGATCATCACCATCCCGATCCAGCTTCACGCCGTCGACCTGCGTCTGCCGGTCTCCAAGACGGTGGCCACTGCGCCGCCGCCGGTGCCGGTGACGCTGCGCATCGGTGCCGATGACACGCTCAGCTGGAACGGTGAACCGCTGGCCGACCGCGCCGACCTGCAGCGCCGCATGGCCGCGTTGGCGGCGCAGCCGACCGGCGTGCCGCTGCGCATCGAGTCCGACGGCCGCGCGAGCTACGGGGCACTGGCCAGCGTGATGGTCGCCGCCGACCAGGCCGGCCTGCGCCGGCTGGGCGTGGCCAGCGTGCCAGTCGGGCCGTGAGGATCTCGGCGATGAACGTGCGTCACACGGGGATCGACGAGGTGGCTGAACAGGCGGCGCTGGACGCTTCGCGTCGCACCCGCCGCATCGGCCTGTCGCTGGTCGTGGGGCTGCACGTGCTGATGGGCTGGTGGCTGCTGCAACCGACGCTGCGGGAGTTGCCGGCTCGGTTGAAGGTGATCGAGGCGGCGATCCTGGATGCGCCGCCACCGCCGCCGCCGCCGCCCCCTGCGCCCGCCCGACTGGTCGAGGCACCCCGGCCCGTGACACCCCCGAAGGCCCCGCCGCCGCCGGCACCCGTGCCGCCACCGCCGCCGACACCTGCACCCACACCCAGTCCGGCGCCGATACCGGCGGCGATACCTGCGCCGACGCCTGAGCCTCGGCCGATCGACCCCCTGCCGATTCCGGCACCGCCGGCTCCGGCTCCGGCGCCACCCGCGCCGTCACCGCCACCGACACCGACACCAGCTGCCGCGCCAGCCACGGCTCCGGCTCCGCCTGTCCCGGCGACGCGTGGACCTGTCGGCGTCGAAGTCGCCGTGGTCTGCCCTGGCTACCGTCGCATCCTGGAGTCCACGCTGGCCGACGAGTGGAACCGTGTCGGTATCACCGGCGTGGTCGAGGTGCTGATCAAGGTCCGAGGCAGCCAGGTGGTCGACGTGCAGGCTCTGTCCGGCCCGAAGGAATACCACCGCGCCGTGCAGCGGGCGGTGCGGCGCTTCAAGTGCAGCGTGGATGGCGCCGAAGAGCGCGACGTGCGGCTGGAGGTCAGCTTCCGCGAGGTGGGCTGAGCGCAGGTCATCAGCGCATCGGCCAAGAAAAAGGCGCCTCGTGAGGCGCCTTTGTGCTTCAAGCGGCGTGGATCAGACGCGCTTGCGGTACTCGTGGGTGCGGGTGTCGATTTCGATCTTGTCGCCCTGGGCCACGAAGATGGGAACCGGGATCTCGAAGCCGGTGGAGATCTTGGCGGGCTTCAGAACCTTGCCCGAGGTGTCGCCCTTGACGGCCGGTTCGGTCCAGGTCACTTCACGGACCAGCGAGGTCGGCAGTTCGACCGAGATGGCCTTGCCGTCGTAGAACACGACTTCGGCCTGCATGCCGTCTTCCAGGTAGCTGATGGCGTCGCCCATGTTCTCGGCCTCGACCTCGAACTGGTTGAAGTCCGTGTCCATGAAGACGTACATGGGGTCGGCGAAGTAGGAGTAGGTGCATTCCTTCTTGTCGAGGATGACCTGATCCATCTTGTCGTCGGCCTTGAACACGACTTCGGTGCCGGAGTTGTTCAGCAGGCTCTTGAGCTTCATGCGCACGGTGGCAGCATTGCGGCCACCGCGGCTGTATTCAGTCCTCAGCACGACCATCGGGTCCTTGCCCTGCATGATCACGTTGCCGGCGCGGATTTCCTGTGCAATCTTCATCTCGGTGTCCCAGTTTCCCAGTTGGTCTCGGAGGGCGGTCTTGGAAGGTGTTCCAGGCGGACGTCGCGGCCCCGCTGCCCTGCGCAAAGCCCGCGATTCTAGACGGTTTGACTGGCAACCCGATGGCGGGCGACGAAGTCCAGCAGCCGGGACACCAGATCGCTTGGTCTGGACAGCGCCATCGCCTGTTGGTGTGCCCAGTGCTGCCAGACCGTCCAGAGCGGCTTAGGCGGCAACAGGTCGGCCCACGCGGCGGCGGCTTCGGGGTCGTCTGACAGCCCGTTCCAGGATCGCCACACGGTCGACAGCGCCGCAGCCAGTCCGGTCGGGGCACCGCTCAGGTAGAGCGCCAGAAATGCTTCGAGCTTGTCGGCGTGGGCGCCGTCGTCCTGCGGATAGAGCTGCCAGACCAAGGGCTTGCCGGCCCAGATCGCGCGGACCAGCGAGTCCTCGCCGCGCACCAGGTTGAGGTCGCTGCGGCGAAGTTGTTCATCGAAGCCGGGCTGCGACACCAGTGGCAAGGCTCGCCAGGTGAGACGCCCGTCGCGGGTCGGTCCGGCCAGTTGGAGCGCCAGACCCAGCTGCTCCTGCACCACGCGGGTCGACCAGCCGGGCGTCACGTCGACGCAGGCGCCGCCGGGCAAGGTGGACAGCGCATCCCGAAAGGCGCTCAGGCCCGGTGGGTCGTAGCTGAATAGCGTGAGGTGCAGCGGACGGTCGAGCGCGCGAGGGGACGGTGCCAGTGCCACGCCGGCCCCGCGCAAGAGCCCGCCGGTCGTCTCGGTGAAGCCGGGGTAGAAGAACCACTTGTCGAGCCCGCGGCCCGGTCCGGCCATCTGCGGCGAACGCAGGCCGTGGGAGCGCTCGACATAGGCCTCGGCGCTCAGGTATTCGAGGTTGATCCACAGCGGTGGCGCGTGGCATGCGGCCATGCGTTCGACGAAGGCTGCTGGCGGGTCACAGCCGAAGGCTTCGACGACGACGTCAAGAGGCACCTCGTCGGCCAGCGGATCACGCCACGGCAGCACCTGCACGCCCGCCGCACCTTGTGGAGCCATCCAGGCCAGCGCGCTGGCATCGTCGATCCACAGGCGCACGGCATGGCCACGCGCGGCCAGGTCGGCCGACAGGCGCCAGCACACCCCCACATCGCCGTGGTTGTCGATGACGCGACAGAAAACGTCCCAGCGCAGGCCAGGCGCGAGGGCAGGGCGGTCGGCAGGCTTATGGGTCGGCGGGAATGGCGGGATCGGCGTCATGGTGCACAGGTCGAAGACGGCAAAATCTTCGCATGCACCCGGACCCCGCCAACGACGCCACGCCAGCCTCGCCTGAAGAACAGACGGCTGCAGCCGCGCCGGTCGCGGCGAACGAGCCTGCCAGCGCTCGCGAGCTGACCTGGCAGCGCCTGCTGATCGAGGTCGCCGCCTTGCCACAACTGCCGGGCGTCTACCGCTACTTTGACGCTCAGGGCGGTCTGCTCTACGTCGGCAAGGCGCGCAACCTGCGCAAGCGTGTTTCGAGCTACTTCCACAAGGATCACGCCGGCACGCGCATCGGCCACATGGTCGGCCGCATCGACCGGCTCGAGACCACGGTGGTGCGCAACGAGGCCGAGGCGCTGCTGCTTGAGAACAACCTCATCAAGACGCAGAACCCGCGCTTCAACATCCTGTTCCGGGACGACAAGAGCTACCCCTATCTCAAGCTGGTCACGCACGAGTTTCCGCGGGTGGCTTATTTCCGTGGCGCGGTCGACCGGCGACACCGCTACTTCGGGCCCTACCCGAGCGCATGGGCCGTGAAGGAAGGCATCCAGTTGATCCAGAAGGTCTTCATGCTGCGGACCTGCGAGGACACGGTCTACGCCAACCGAACCCGGCCCTGCCTGCTGTTCCAGATCCACCGCTGCTCGGGACCTTGTGTCGGCGAGATCAGCCGCGAGGACTACGCCCGCGACGTGCGTGATGCCGTGCGCTTCCTCGACGGCGAGACCGAGGCCGTGCTGGCCGGCCTGCAGGACGAGATGATGGCCGCCGCCGAGGCCTATGAATACGAGAAGGCTGCCGAGGTGCGCGACCGCATCGGCGCGCTGTCCAAGGTGCTGCACCAGCAGGCCATCGACACCGGTGACGACCGCGACGTCGACGTGCTGGCGGTCAAGGTCCAGGGCGGCAAGGCCTGCGTCAACCTGGCCATGATCCGGGGCGGCCGACACCTCGGTGACCGGGCCTACTTCCCGGCCCACATCGAGGACGCGCTGGCCTTGAGCGCGGCAGAAGCCGACGACGCGAACAGCGATGAGGCCGATGAAAACGGCCACGTCGTCGCATCGACGGAAGCACGCAGCGCCGAGCAAACCGTGCTGGAGGCCTTCATGGCGCAGCACTACCTGGGCGTCGACTGCCCCGCCTTGCTGGTCACCAGCCATGCGGTCTCGCGTGATCTGCTGGACGCACTGGGCGGTCCGTCGCAACGACGCATCAGCGCCCAGCACCAGCCGCGCGACCAGCGCCGGATCTGGCTGGACATGACCATCAAGGGCGGCGAGATCGCGTTGGCCCGCCTGCTGGCCGAAGAAGGCTCGCAACAGGCCCGCACCCGCGCGCTGGTCGAGGCGCTGGACCTCGCACCCGAAGGCGAGGACGCCGCGCTCGACAGCCTGCGCATCGAGTGCTTCGACATCAGCCACACGCAGGGCGAGGCGACGCAGGCCTCCTGCGTGGTGTTCGAGGCCCACCGGATGCAACCCGCCCAGTACCGGCGCTTCAACATCACCGGCATCCAGGGCGGCGACGACTATGCCGCGATGCGCCAGGTGCTGCAGCGGCGTTACGCCAAGCTGGTTGAAGCCGCGCGGCAAGGCGAAGGGCGATTGCCGGATCTTGTGCTGATCGACGGCGGCAAGGGCCAGGTCGGCGTGGCGCGCGAGGTCTTCGAATCGCTCGGCATCGATCTGTCCATCATCGTCGGCGTCGAGAAGGGGGAGGGCCGCAAGGTCGGTCTGGAGGAACTGGTCTTCGCCGACGGGCGCGACAAGGTCTACCTCGGTCGCGACTCGGCCGCGTTGATGCTGGTCGCACAGATCCGCGACGAGGCGCACCGCTTCGCCATCACCGGCATGCGCGCCAAGCGGGCCTCGGTGCGCACGGGTGGCAGCCGCCTGGAAGACATCCCGGGCGTTGGCCCGAAGAAGCGGGCCCGGCTGCTGCAGCGCTTCGGCGGCGCTCGGGGCGTCGCACAGGCCAGCGTCGACGAGCTCGCGGGGGTCGAAGGCATCTCGGTTGAGCTGGCGCAGCAGATCCACCAGGCCCTGAGGTGAGGACGCGACGGGCTGTCGTGTGAACCTGTGCACAATCCCCACCATGTTCACGACGCTACCAACGCTGTTGACCTGGGCCCGCATCGTGGCCATTCCGCTCATCGTGGGCATCTATTACCTGCCGTGGACGATCGAACATCGCAATGAATCGGCCACCGCGCTGTTTGTGCTGGTCGCGCTGACCGACTGGCTGGACGGCTACCTGGCCCGCAGGCTCAACCAGACCTCGGCCTTCGGCGCCTTCCTCGATCCGGTGGCGGACAAGCTGCTCGTCTGCGCGGCGTTGCTGGTGCTGCTGCAACTCGATCGTGTCCACGCCCTGGTGGCGCTGGTGATCATCGGGCGCGAGATCACCATCTCCGCGCTTCGGGAATGGATGGCGCAGATCGGTGCCTCACGCAGCGTGGCCGTGCACATGCTCGGCAAGCTCAAGACAGCAGCCCAGATGATCGCCATTCCCTTCCTGCTGCTCGATGGTCGTTTGTTCGGCCTGTTCGACACGCGCTACTGGGGCAGTTGGTTGTTGATCGTTGCGGCGCTGCTGACGATCTGGTCCATGGTCTATTACCTGCAGAAGGCGGTGCCCGAGATCCGCGCAAAGGTCCGCTGAGTGGCGGTCGCAGGCTCGACGCCGTCGACCAGCGGCGACCGCTGGATCGCCGCCATGCCGGCCGTGTTCGTGCTGATCTGGAGCACCGGATTCGTTGTCGCACGTTATGGGATGCCGCATGCCCCGCCCTTCACCTTCCTGGCGGTGCGCTTCTTCCTGTCGATGCTGTGCCTGGGTCTGTGGGCCCGGCTGGCTGACGCCGCGTGGCCGACCAGCGCCAAGCAGTGGGGGCACCTGGCCGTCACCGGCTTGCTGATGCAGGCGGGCTATCTCGGTGGCGTTTGGGCGGCCGTGCGCTGGGGCATCGGCGCCGGCACCGTGGCCTTGATCGTTGGCCTGCAGCCCTTGTTGACGACGCTGTGGGTCACGGCACGGCCTGGCGCTGCGGTCGGGTCGGCGGGTCATGAACGACTGGGCCGGCGCCACTGGGTCGGGCTCTTGATGGGCCTGTGTGGCCTGGCGCTGGTGGTCGGTCCGAAGCTGGGCCATGGCGAGGTGACGCCGATCAATCTCGGCCTGGCCCTCGTCGCGCTGCTCAGCATCACGGCCGGCACGCTTTATCAGAAGCACCACGTGCGTCCATGTGATGTGCGCACGGCTGGCGGCGTGCAGATGATGGCCGCTCTGGCGCTGACGGCACCCATCGCGCTGGCCGAGCTGACCTTGGGTGGTGCGACGGTCGACCTTCACCCCGATCTGTTCGGTGCCATGGCGTGGTCGGTACTGGTGCTGACGCTGGGTGGCAGCTCGCTGCTCTACCTGCTGATCGCACGCGGCGCGGCCACCCGCGTCACCAGCTTGATGTACCTGGTCCCGCCGTGCACCGCCGTGCTGGCTTGGCTGCTGTTTGACGAACGGCTTGATGCCAGCATGGCCGCTGGCATCGTGCTGAGCGTGTCGGGCGTGTTGCTGGTGGTTCGCAGCCCGTCGGCCCGGTCCTGATGCCGGCTGCCTGCCTGCGTGAACGACTGGCGCAGCCCCCGGTCCTGGCGTTCGGATGGGTGATGGCGGGGCCTTAGAATCCGGCGCCGCAGCCTGGGCAAGGCGGTTCGATCCGGACCGCTTGCATCACCAGGCGCAGACCGTGGTCCGTGCCGATGCGTAGGGGGCGCAAGTCCCGAGGATGCTTCCGTGAACAAGTCCGAACTGATCGAACACATCGCCGAACAGGCCGACATCTCCAAGGCTGCCGCTGCGCGGGCTCTGGAGGCCGTGATCGGCGGCGTCGGTACTGCCTTGCGCAAGGGCGACAGCGTGGCATTGGTCGGCTTCGGCACGTTCTCGGTCACCAAGCGCGCGCCGCGCGCAGGCCGCAACCCGCGCACAGGCGCGGCCATCAAGATCAAGGCCAGCAAGGTGGCGAAGTTCCGACCGGGCAAGGCCCTGCGGGACGCCATCAACTGAAACCAGATCGGATTTCTGCACACGACGGGTGCTTAGCTCAGTTGGTAGAGCGGCGCCCTTACAAGGCGTAGGTCGGGGGTTCGAGCCCCTCAGCACCCACCACCGTCGTGTGACACCGGTCATCCCCATCACGTCACGACGCCACCCCGAGAGTCTCCATGTTCGATTTCGTTCGTCGCCACAACCGCCTGCTGCAGCTCGGCCTGGTGATCGTGATCTTCCCGTCATTCGTCGCCTTCGGCATCCAGGGCTATCAGAGCTTCAACGAGAGCAACCTCGCCGTCGCCCATGTCGACGGGCAGCCGATCACGCAGGCCGAATGGGATGCAGCCCACCGCGACCAGGCCGAGCGCATGCGCGCGAACATGCCCAACGTCGATGCCAAGCTGCTCGACAGCCCGATGGTGCGGCAGCAGGTGCTTGAGCAACTGGTGCGCGAACGGGTGATGTTCGCCGCAGCGCGCGACCTTAGGCTCGATCCGACCGACCAGCGTCTGCAGCGGCTGTTCCGCAGCGACCCCAACTTCGAGAGTCTGCGCAACCCCGATGGCTCGGTCCGCGCCGAGCTGCTGTCGATGCGCGGCATGACTTCGGCGCAGTTCGCGCAGCAGCTCAAGCAGGACGTGGCGATGCGCCAGGTGATGCTGGGTCTGGGGGCTTCCGTGCCGGCATCGACCGCCGTGACCACGCGGGCGCTCGATCCTTATTTCCAGCAACGCGAGATCCAGGTGGCGACTTTCCCGGTCCAGGACCAGCGCGCCAAGGTCCAGGTCAGCGATGCCGAACTGAAGGCCTTCTACGACGACGAGAAGAACGCGGCCCGCTTCCAGTCGCGCGAGACGGTCTCCTTCGAGTATGTGGTGCTCGACGTTGCGTCGGCCGCACAGTCCGTGACCCTGGCGGCCGACGATGTCCGCAAGTTCTACGACGAGAACGTGTCGCGCTACGAGACGCCGCAAGAGCGCAACGCGCGCCACATCCTCGTCAAGATCGATTCATCAGCCAGTGCCGACGACAAGGCCAAGGCCCGCGCCAAGGCCGAAGGCCTGCTCCAGCAGATCAAGGCGGATCGCAAGGCATTTGCCGAGCTGGCCCGCAAGCAGTCGGATGACCCAGGCTCGGCCGCGCAAGGTGGCGACCTGAGCTGGATCTCGCGCGGCGCGATGGTCAAGCCCTTCGAGGACGCGGTCTATGGCCTGGGCAAGGGCGAACTCAGCGGCATCGTCGAGAGCGAGTTCGGACTCCACATCGTCGAGGTGCTGGACATCCGTGGCGGCGACCGCCGCAGCTTCGAGAGCGTGCGTGGCGAGATCGAGGCCGAGGTGCGCCAGCAACTGGCCCAGAAGCGCTATGCCGAACTGGCTGAACAGTTCACCGATCTGGTCGAGCAGGAAGACAACCTGCAGGCCGTGGCCACCAAGCTGAAGTTGACGATCCTGAAGGCCGACAAGTTCGGCCGTGGTGATCCGGCCAGCACGCCGTTGCTCGGTAATCCGAAGCTGATCGAGACCTTGTTCGACCCGCAGACGCTGGCCTCCAAGCGCAACTCGGCGCCCATCGAACTCGGCGGCAACCAGCTGGCAGCGGTGCACGTCACCGAACATGCGCCCTCACGTCGCCAGACGATGGAAGAACTCGGCGATCGGCTGCGCCAGCTGGTGATCGACCAGAAGGCCGCCGCTGCCGCCGTCGCAGCAGGCAAGGCTGCGCTCGAAAGCTGGAAGCAGCAGCCCGCCGGCGCGGCCCTTGGTGCGGCGATGACGGTGTCCCGCTTCGAACCCCGCGGCCAGACGCAGGCCGTGTTGACGGCGGTGATGCGTGCGGCGACCGACACGCTGCCCGCATGGGTGGGCGTGGACCTCGGGCAGGGCGGATACGCGATCGCCCGCATCAACAAGGTCCTCGGTGCCGATCCGGCCGTGATGGAGCCGCAGCGCGCCGCGCTTCAATACGCGCAGCTCTGGACGCAGGCCGAGACCGCTGCGTACTACAAGGCCCTGCGCAAACAGTTCAAGGCCGAGGTCACCGCGCCGGCTGCGGCCGCGTCGTCCGTCGCGCGCTGATGTCGATCGACGCCCTTTGCGTCGATGAAAAACAGCACCTGTGACTGGACAGTCGAGAGTCTCAGGCTATACTTTATGTCTCTGCGGTGGCTGTAGCTCAGTTGGTAGAGCCCCGGATTGTGATTCCGGTGGTCGTGGGTTCGAGTCCCATCAGCCACCCCACCGCACACGAAAAAACGCCCGGCTTGCCGGGCGTTTTGCATGGTGGCCCGCCAAGCTGGCCTGCCACTCTGGCTTCCCATACGAGCCTCCGTCGTTCTCAATCGTTGAAGGTGCGCCTGGCCTGTCGCAGAGCCGCTTCCGGCGAACTGGCCTGGACCAGCTTGCGCCAGGACGTGCGGATGTGGTCGTTGACGACGAACCAGGCGATGCCCAGTTGTCGGGCAATCTCCTTGACCGCGTAGCCCTTGCTCAGCAACGTCAACACGTCTCGTTCACGCTCCGCCAGCAGGTCGATCACAGGATCGCGGGCACCGGCTGGCCTGGGCGCGTCCGAGGCGGCGATCTCGCGGAAGAAACCCAGCATGCGGCGCGCCATGGCGGGTGACAAGGAAGGCTGACCGCGAGCGATCTTCTGAAGCTCCTCGACCAGCACCTCGAAGCGGTCTTCCTTGAGCAGGTAGCCGCGGGCGCCACATTGCAGCGCAGGGAACAGGTGCTCATCGTCCGAATGCAGCGTGGTGGCGACCTTGATCGATGGGTCATCGCTCAGCTGGGCCAGCAGCGCAAGTCCGTCGCCATCGGCCGACTCCAGGTCGCACAGCACCAGATCGAAACCAAGACATCCTGGGTCTCGCTGCGAGCCGCATGCCGACAGGCCCAGCAACTGCCTGGCGGCCTCGAGATCGCCGGCCTCCTTGAACTCGATGTCGTCGCTGAAGCTCTCTCTGACAACGCGCACCATGAACTGGCGAGCGGCGGCGTTTTCTTCGACGACAAGGGCCCGCAAGGGCAAGGGAACGGACATGGTCGGTGCAGTGTTCGGCGTTCGGTCAAGCGATTATCGGCGTGCGTCGGCGGCCCTGTATGTTGTCCCCCGAGGACCAGGGGCCGGATGGGTGAGGCCACCCGATACGACGCCGTGACCTGGCTCCGATACAGGGTTTTTCGGGTTCTTGCAGGTGAAGCTTGACTTGATGCGCGGGGCGCAAACGGTTGAACCATCTCCCGATCTGAAACCGCACGATCCCTACAATCCGCCCATGCGCATCCTGGTAGCCAACGACGACGGGTACCTCGCCCCGGGCCTTCAGGCCCTGGCGAGGGTTTGCAGCGAGTTCGGAACGATCGAGGTGGTCGCGCCGGAGCAGAACGCGAGCGGCACGTCCAACGCCCTCACCTTGACGAGACCCTTGTCGGTCCACACGGCATCCAACGGCTACCGCTACGTCAATGGCACGCCGTCGGACTGCGTTCATGTGGCGATGACGGGCTTGTTGTCCGACCGGCCCGATCTGGTCGTCAGCGGCATCAACAACGGCGCCAACATGGGCGACGACACGGTCTATTCGGGCACTGTCGCCGCCGCGATGGAGGGCTATCTGTTCGGTGTGCCGGCCATCGCGTTCTCCTTATCGGAAAAGGGATGGGGCCACCTCGATGCGGCTGAAGCCGCGATGCGGCGGGTGCTGCGCATGGCGCTGGATGCGGCCTGGGCCCGCGAGCACTGGCTGCTCAACGTCAACATCCCCAGCCGCGCCGATGCGGCCGAGGCGCCGATCGAGGTCACGCGACTGGGCAAGCGCCACGCCAGCGAGCCCGTGATCCGCCAGATGAGCCCGCGCGACGAGCCGATCTACTGGATCGGCGCCGCCGGAGATGCGCGGGAGGCGGGCGATGGCACCGACTTCCACGCCGTCGCCAACGGCCGGATCTCGATCACCCCCCTGCAGGTCGACCTCACCGACCATGCCCGACTGGGCAACTGGGCGAGCCGCTGGCGCGCCGGTCCGGCCTGAGGTTCATGAGCGACCTCGACACGCCGCGCCGCAAGCGCTTCCCGCTCACGCTGGATGACACCCGCCCCGCGGCGTCGAAGGTGACACCCGCGAGGACCTCATCCGCTCCATCGCCCATGGCCTCACGGACGCATGGCAGTCTCGGCCTGGATTCGGCCAGCTTCCGCGCCCGCATGGTCGATCGAATCCGCCTGGATGGCTGCACCGACGCCGAGGTGCTGCGGGTCTTCGGTGAGGTGCCTCGGCACCTGTTTGTCGACCCCGCCCTGGTTTCGCAGGCCTATGAGGACACCAGCCTGCCCATCGGGCTGGGCCAGACGATTTCCAAGCCTTCGGTGGTCGCGCGCATGCTTGCGCTGCTGCGGGCCCGGCCCGGTGGCGCGGCACTGTCGCGGGTGCTTGAGATCGGCACCGGCTGTGGCTATCAGGCCGCCTTGCTGTGTGGACTGGCGCGCAATGTGTATTCGGTCGAGCGCCTCAAGGCCTTGCACGACAAGGCCCGCGAGAACTTGGCGCCGATCCGGCCCGCCAATCTGCGTCTGGTCTTTGGTGATGGCCGTCTCGGTCATGCGCCCAACGCGCCCTACGACGGCATCGTGTCCGCAGCGGGCGGACTCGGCCTCCCGCAGGCCTGGCTCGATCAACTGGCACCCGGTGGACGACTGGTCGCGCCCGTACAGAGCGCACCGGAATCGCGGGAACAGGTGCTGATCGTGGTCGATCGCATGGCCGACGGGCGATGGGTCGAGCAACGCCATGAAACCGTCCGTTTCGTCCCCTTAGAATCCGGCACCCGTGACCACAGGCCGGCTTGAGATGACCCCGCGCAAGGCGCCAGGCGCTCATCCTCGATGACCGGAATTCCTGCCCCCCGATGCCCATGACCTTGAAGCCCATCGCTGCCCGTGCAGCGCGTTTTGTCGTGTTTGGCACCAGCGTGCTGCTGCTGGTGGCTTGTGCCGGCGCACCGAAGGTGCAGGCGCCCGTCGAGGACCGCTACACCCAGGCCGTGCGCCAGACCACACCGGCGCCGACGCCAGCGGCAAGCCCTGAAGTTCCCAAGGCTCCACCCGGCGTCGAGAACGCTGGCAAGCCCGGCTACTACACCGTGCGTCCGGGTGACACCTTGATCCGCGTTGGCCTGGAAACCGGCCAGAACTGGCGTGACCTTCAACGCTGGAACGGCCTGGACAACCCCGATCGCATCGAGGTGGGTCAGGTGCTGCGGGTGCTGCCGCCTGGACAGGATCCGGGTGCTTCCACCGTGCGGGCGGTCACGCCCCCGCGTCCGGTCGACAAGCCTGCATCCGACAGCAAGACGCTGCCACCGGCCACGGGCACGGCGGTCTTGCCGGTGCCGGTTCCCGTGCCTGCCCCGGCGGTGCCGACGCCTGCGCCAGCGGCTGCCGCATCGGCCCAGGGCGATGACGACCTGAACTGGATCTGGCCGGCGCAAGGCGCGGTGGTCGCGGCCTTCGATGACAGTCGCAACAAGGGCGTGGCGATCGGTGGCAAGGCTGGCGACCCAGTGATCGCGGCAGCCGATGGTCGCGTGGTCTACGCCGGCTCCGGTCTGCGCGGTTACGGCAACCTGGTCATCATCAAGCACAACGACACCTTCCTCACCGCCTACGCCCACAACCAGGCTTTGCTGGTGCGCGAGGACCAGGCCGTCAAGCGTGGTCAGAAGATCGCTGAGATGGGATCGACCGATGCCGACCGGGTGCAGCTGCACTTCGAGATCCGGCGCCGCGGCAAGCCGGTCGATCCGGCCCGCTACCTCCCGAATCGCTGATTCCCACCCGCCTGCAGCAGCGCCCGCCGTGCACTGCGCGGGCATCAAGCCAGGCTGTGCCATGACTGCTGCGGACGAATGGTTGCTGGTCGACGCGCTCGACCTTGAAGCGCAGGGCGTCGCCCGCAATGCCGAAGGCAAGGTCGTGTTCATCGAGGGTGCCTTGCCCGGTGAACGTGTCCAAGCCCACACCAACCGGCGCAAGAACAACTGGGAACAGGCCACGCTGGTGCAGATCGGGCGTGAGAGCGCCCAGCGTGTGCGCCCTGGCTGTCCGCATTTCGGCCTGCACGCCGGTGCCTGCGGCGGCTGCAAGATGCAGCACCTGCATGGCGCCGCTCAGGTCGCCATCAAGCAGCGTGTGCTGGAGGACAACCTCTGGCACCTCGGCAAGGTCCGGCCCGAGCAGCTGTTGCGGCCGGTCGAAGGCCCGACCTGGGGCTATCGCTACCGCGCCCGGCTGTCGGTGCGTCATGTCGTCAAGAAGGGCGTCGTGCTGGTCGGTTTTCATGAGCGCAAGTCGCGCTACGTGGCCGACATGCAGACCTGCGCGGTGCTGCCGCCGCACGTCAGCGCGATGCTGCTGCCGCTGCGCGGGCTGATCGCCTCGATGGACGCCCGCGACCGCCTGCCGCAGATCGAGCTGGCGGTGGGCGACTCGCCGGCCGGCCTCGTGACCGCCCTGGTGCTGCGTCACCTGGAGCCGCTGAGCGCTGACGACGGCGCGCGCCTGAAGGCCTTTGGCGCCGAACACGGCGTGCAGTGGTGGTTGCAGCCCAAGGGACCGGAGACGGTCCACCGGCTGGACCCGGACGACGGCCCCGAACTGGCCTATGGCCTGCCCGAGTTCGGCCTGACCATGCCCTTCAAGCCGACCGACTTCACCCAGGTCAACCACCACATCAACCGCGTGCTGGTGGTCAAGGCGCTGGGCCTGCTGGGCGTGCGAGCCGATGAACGTGTGATCGACTGGTTCTGCGGCCTTGGCAATTTCACGCTGGCCCTGGCGACGCAGTCGCGCGAGGTGCTGGGCATCGAAGGCAGCGAGACGCTGGTGGCCCGCTCGCGCGAGAACGCGGTGCGCAACGGCCTGGCCGATCGCACCAGCTTTGCGGCCCGCAACCTGTTCGAGATGGCCGCGCCCGACCTGGCCGCCTACGGCAGCGCGGAACGTTGGCTGATCGACCCGCCACGCGAAGGCGCCTTCGCGCTGGTGCGGGCCCTGGCCGCTGTTCGACAGCAGCCGATCGAGGGCTACCAGCCGCCGCAGCGCATCGTCTACGTCAGCTGCAACCCGGCGACGCTGGCCCGCGATGCCGGCCTGCTGGTGCACCAGGCTGGCTACCGCAGCGTCGCAGCTGGCGCGGTGAACATGTTCCCGCACACGGCCCACGTCGAGTCGATCGCGGTGTTCGAGCGCATCGACGGCTGGACCTTGCCGCCCGAGCCGGTCGCCGCGCCCGAGCCAGTGGCCGACGCGGTGTCAGAAACCGACGACGCGGCCTGATCAAGCCAGCGCGGCCAGCAGCTCGGTCTCGAACTCGATCTGGCTGCGGTTGTGCTGCAGCGCGGCGCCGTCGACCAGGAAGGTGTCCTCGACCCGCTCGCCCAGCGTGCTGATCTTGGCCAGCTGCAGGTTGATGCGGTGTTGTGCCAGCACACGCGCGATGCGGTAGAGCAGGCCGGAGCGGTCGCTGGCCGAGACCGACAGCAGCCAGCGCTGCGCCTTCTCGTCCGGTCGCAGTTGCACACGCGGGGCGACCGGGAAGGACTTGACCCGGCGCGACAGCCGGCCGGTGCCGGGTTCCGGCAGGGCCTTGTCGCTGGCCAGGGCCAGCGCAAGCTGGGTCTCGACCATCACGATCAGGTCACGATAGGCCTGGTCGATGTAGGGCGTGATCACCTGGAAGGTGTCCAGCGCATAGCCCGCCCGGGTGGTGTGCACGCGGGCGTCCAGGATGCTGAACTGGCCACTGTCGAAGTAGCCGCAGATGCGCGCGAACAGGTCCGGGCGATCGGGTGCATAGACCATCACCTGCAGGCCTTCGCCGACCGGTGACAGGCGGGCGCTAACGACCGGCGTGACGGTGTCCACGCGCTTCTTGAGCGAGCGGGCATGCCAGGCAATCTCGCCGCTGTCGTGGCGGGCGAAGTAGCTCAGGTCCAGCGTCTGCCAGAGCGCCTCCTGCGAGCCCGGCAGCATCGAATGCAGGGCCAGCATCTGGCGAGCCTCCTGCTTGCGCATCTCGATGTCGGCGGCGTTGTTGGGCTGGGATCCGCCCAGCGCACGCAGCGTCGAGCGGTACAGGTCTTCCAGCAGCTTGCCCTTCCAGGCGTTCCACACCTTGGGGCTGGTGCCGCGGATGTCGGAGACCGTCAGCAGGTAGAGCCCGGTCAGCCGACGCGGGTCGCGCACACGCTCGGCGAAGGTGCGGATCACCTCGGGGTCTGACAGGTCTTCCTTCTGCGCCACGCGCGACATGGTCAGGTGTTCCTGGACCAGGAACTCGATCAGCTTGGCGTCGTCGCGGTCGATGCCGTGGTCGCGGCAGAAGCGCCGCACCTCGATCGCGCCGAGGTCGGAGTGGTCGCCGCCACGGCCCTTGGCGACGTCGTGGAACAGCGCCGCGACAAACAGCACCCAGGGCCGGTCCCAGTGGGCCGCCAGCTGCGAGCAGAACGGGTACTCGTGGGTGTGCTCCGGGATAAAGAAGCGGCGCACGTTGCGCAGCACCATCAGGATGTGCTGGTCGACCGTGTAGACGTGGAACAGGTCGTGCTGCATCTGGCCGACGATGCGGCGGAAGACCCAGAGGTAGCGGCCCAGCACCGAGGTGTCGTTCATCAGCCGCAGCGCATGGGTCTGGCCACGCGGCTGCTGCAGGATCTCCATGAACAGCCGGCGGTTCTCCGGATCGGCGCGGAACTTCGCGTCCATCAGCTCACGGGCGTTGTAGAGCGCACGCAGCGTGCGCACCGACAAGCCCTTGGCACCGACGGACTGCTGGAAGGTCAGGAAGGTCTCGAGGATGGCGTGCGGGTCTTTTTCGTAGAGGTCATCGCTGGCGACCTCGATCATGCCGCCGCGGTCAAAGAACTTCGCGTTGATCGGCCGCATCGCGGCGTCGTGCATGCCGTTGATGCGCTCCTCGATGTTGAGCATCAGGATCTGGTTGAGCTGCACCACCGCCTTGGCAGCCCAGTAGTAACGCCGCATCAGCGCTTCGCTGGCACGTCGCTCGGCCGTCGAGGCATAGCCAAAGCTCTCGGCCACGGCGGTCTGCAGGTCAAACACCAAGCGATCCTCGCGCCGCTTCGCCACGGTGTGAAGGCGGGCCCGGATCAGGCGCAGCAGGCCTTCGTTGCGCTGCAGCTGGCGGGCCTCGAAGCGCGTGATCAGGCCTTTGCTGGCCATCTCGCTCCAGCTCTTGCCCAGACCGGCCGCACCCGCCACCCAGCGCAGCACCTGCAGGTCGCGCAGGCCGCCCGGGCTTTCCTTGCAGTTGGGTTCGAGCGAGTAGGGCGTGTCCTCGTACTTGGTGTGGCGCTGACGCATCTCCAGCGTCTTGGCGATCATGAACTCGGCCGGGTCCAGCACCTCCTGGATGCGACGGCGGAACTGCTCGAACAGGCGCTTGCTGCCGCACAGGAAGCGGCATTCGAGCATCGCTGTCTGGGTGGTGACATCGGCCAGGGCCTCGGCGACACATTCGTCGACGGTGCGCACGCTCGAGCCGATCTCCAGGCCGATGTCCCAGCAGGCGGTGATGAAGGCCTCGACATGCTGACGCTCGTCGCCCACCACCGACGTGGTGTCGGCCGGCGCCAGGTCGTGCGGCATCAGCAGCAGCACGTCGACATCCGAATACGGGTAGAGCTCGCCCCGGCCATAGCCGCCGACGGCCACCAGCGCGGCGCCCTTGGGCAGGCCGGACTGGTCCCAAAGCTGGGCCAGCACGTCGTCGGTGTGTTCGGCCAGCAGGCGCACCAAGCGGCTGGCGGCCGGTGCCGAGGCACGGCCGCGCTGGAACTGGTCGATCAGGCTCAGGCGGCCGTCGCGCACCAGTCGGCGCAGTTCGGGCAAGGGAAGGGCCGGGCGGAGCGCCGCGGCTGTTTCAGTCACGACGGCGGTGTCCATCCGGATCCTCGCGGGCTGTCGATCGGCGGGCTCAGGTGCCAGCGGGCAACGCAGCCCCGGCGGTCACGAAGGCGGGGATGGGCGGGCTGCCGGCCGAGACCGTCAACACCTCATAGCCGGTCTCGGTCACGACGATGGTGTGTTCCCACTGGGCCGACAGCGAGCGGTCGCGCGTCACGATGGTCCAGCCGTCCCCGGCTTCCTTGATGTCGCGCTTGCCGGCGTTCACCATGGGCTCGATGGTGAACACCATGCCCGGCACCAGCTTGTCCAGCGTGCCGGGGCGGCCGTAGTGCAGCACCTGCGGCTCCTCATGGAACTTGCGGCCGATGCCGTGGCCGCAGAACTCGCGCACCACACTCAGTCCCTGGTTCTCGACGAAGGTCTGGATGGCGTGGCCGATGTCGCCGAGCGTGACGCCCGGTCGAACCTTCTGGATGCCCTTCCACATCGCGTCGTAGGTCAGCTGGCACAGCCGCTTCGAGGCGATCGAGCCTTCACCGATCACAAACATCCGGCTGGTGTCGCCGTGCCAGCCGTCCTTGATGACGGTGACGTCGATGTTGACGATGTCGCCGTTCTTCAGCGCCTTGTCGTTCGGGATGCCGTGACAGACCTGGTGGTTGATCGACGTGCAGATCGACTTCGGGTAGGGCGTGTAGCCCGGCGGCGTGTAGTTCAGTGGCGCGGGGATCGCCTGCTGGACGTGGACGATGTGGTCGTGTGCCAGCTTGTCCAGTTCGTTGGTCGTGATGCCGGCCCGCACGTGTGGGGTCAGCATGTCCAGCACCTCGGAGGCGAGGCGCCCGGCCACGCGCATCGCCTCGATGTCGGCGGCGGTCTTGATGGTGATCGTCATAAGCGCGGAATTATTGCATCGGGCCATGCCCGTGGACGCCATGCGGATGCGCGCCGCTGCGTCGCAAAGGTCGACAAAATCAGCCCATGACGACGCCTGCAAGCGCCCTGGAGATCGACCTGGACATCGACCTGGACACCAGCGCCGATGACGTCGATCACGTCGATTGCGTGGTCGTGGGCGCCGGGGTGATTGGGCTGGCGATCGCCCGTGAACTCGCCCGCGCCGGCCGTGAGGTGGTGATCCTGGAGGCCGCGACGACCTGGGGCAGCGCCACCAGCTCGCGCAACAGCGAGGTTCTGCACGCCGGCATCTACTACCCTACCGGCTCGCTCAAGGCCCGGCTGTGTGTGCGGGGTCGTCATCTGCTGAGCACCTGGTGCGCCGACCACGGCGTGCCGATGCAGCGTTGCGGCAAGCTGATCGTGGCGACCTCCGAGGACCAACTGCCCGAGCTGCAGCGGCTGGCCGATCAGGCGCATGCCAATGGCCTGCACGACCGCGAAGCGCTCCAGCACCTGAGCGCGGCCCAGGCCCGGGCGATCGAGCCGGCGCTGGCCTGCGTCGCGGCGCTCTGGTCGCCGGCCACCGGGATCATCGACAGCCACGCTCTGATGACCGCCTTGCTCGGTGACGCCGAGGCGGCCGGCGCGGTGCTCGCGCTCGGCTCTCCGCTGCGGCGCGCCGAACGCCACGACGGCGCCTGGCTGCTGGAAGTTGGCGCGCTCGATGACGCCCCTGGCTCCCCTGACACGCCCTCGACCAGGCTGCGTTGCCGCGAGCTGGTCAACGCTGCCGGCCTGTGGGCGCCGCTGCTGTCGCGCCAGATCGGGCCACGCCCGGACGACGCTCCGGCCTTGCCCGGACTGCACCTGTGCAAGGGCAACTACTTCAGCCTGGCCGGGCGTTCGCCCTTCAGCCGCTTGATCTATCCGGTGCCGGAGGCCGACGGCCTGGGCGTGCACGTCACGCTGGACCTGGGCGGACAACTGCGTTTCGGACCGGACGTGCAATGGCTGCAAGGCATCGACGATCCGGGGCAGATCGACTATGCGGTCGACCCGAGGCGCATGGCCGGCCTGGCCGCAGCCATCCGGCGCTACTGGCCCGACCTGCCTGACGACGCCTTGCGGGCGGACTACGCCGGCGTGCGTCCCAAGCTGGCCGGCGCCGGACAGTCGGCGGCCGACTTCCGCATCGACGGGCCGCAGCGCCATGGCCTGCCCGGGCTGGTCGAGCTGTTCGGCATCGAGTCGCCGGGGCTGACCGCCTGTCTGGCCATCGCCGAGCATGTCGGCGAGTTGCTGGACGCGCACCTCACCTAAAATCCGCGCCGCCGCAGCCGGGATTTCCCGGCTGTCTGTCTTTTGTGCCCCGGCGAACACGGCCAGCCCTGGCCACGTCGCCCCAGCCTAGCGGGACCCTTGCGCGTGTCGACTTCCTCCAGCCTCAGCCCCCAGTTCATGCATGTCGAGGGCGGCAATGCCCTGTCGACCTTCCGCGCCCAGGCACTGTTGCCTCGCTTGCAGGCCATCGACGAGCGCATCGTCTCGGTCCATGCCCGTCATGTGCACTGGGTCCAGTCGAATGAAGCGCTGACCACCGACGAGCAACAGCGCCTGGCCGCGCTGCTGGATTACGGCGATCCCTACGAGGCCGGCGAGCCCTCCGCCGATGACGCGCTGATCGTCGTCATGCCGCGTCTGGGCACCGTCTCGCCCTGGGCCTCCAAGGCCACCGACATCGCCCACAACTGCGGCCTTGGCATCCACCGCGTCGAGCGTGTCACCGAGTTCCGCATCGGCCTGAAGAGCGGCGGCGTGCGCGGCGTGATCGACAGCCTGCGCGGTGCGGCCAAGGGCCTGAGCACAGCGCAATGGCAGGCTTGTGCTTTGGTGTTGCATGACCGCATGACCGAGAGCGTGGCCGCCGAACGCGAGGCCGCCCGCCATCTGTTCGATGCCCAGCAGGCCGAACCGATGGCCCATGTCGACGTGCTGGGGCAGGGCCGCTCGGCGCTGGTCGCCGCCAACAAGGACTTTGGCCTCGCGCTCAGCGACGACGAGATCGACTACCTGGTCGCCGCCTTCACCGGACTGGCGCGCAACCCCAGCGACGTCGAGCTGATGATGTTCGCGCAGGCCAATTCCGAGCACTGCCGCCACAAGATCTTCAACGCCGAGTTCATCGTCGACGGCGAACGCCAGCCGCTGTCGATGTTCGGGATGATCCGCAACACCGAGAAGCTCGCGCCGCAATCGACCGTCGTGGCCTACAGCGACAACGCTGCGGTGATGACCGGCGGCCCGCTGCAGCGCTGGCTGCCGATCGACAGCGAGCCCGGCGCCGGTGCACCCCGCTACGTCGCCCGCGACGAGGTCGGCCATGTGCTGATGAAGGTCGAGACCCACAACCACCCGACCGCGATCTCGCCCTTTCCGGGCGCGTCGACCGGCGCGGGCGGCGAGATCCGCGACGAGGGCGCCACCGGTCGCGGCTCCAAGCCCAAGGCCGGCCTGACGGGCTTCAGCGTCTCCAACCTGCACCTGCCCGGCACCGACGAGCCCTGGGAACGCGCGCCGGTCGGCAAGCCCGAGCACATCGCCAGCGCGCTGCAGATCATGATCGACGGGCCGCTCGGCGGCGCGGCCTTCAACAACGAGTTCGGCCGGCCCAACCTGGCGGGCTATTTCCGCGTCTTCGAGCAAGACGTGGCCGGCGTGCGGCGCGGCTATCACAAGCCCATCATGATCGCCGGCGGCCTGGGTGTGATCGCCGACGGCCAGACCCACAAGCTGCCGTTCGGCGCGGGCACGCTGCTGATCCAGCTGGGCGGTCCGGGCATGCGCATCGGTATGGGCGGCGGCGCGGCCAGTTCGATGGCGGCAGGCACCAACGCCGCGTCGCTGGACTTCGACTCGGTCCAGCGCGGCAACCCCGAGATCCAGCGCCGCGCGCAGGAGGTCATCAACCACTGCTGGACGATGGGCGCCGCCAACCCCATCCTGGCCATCCACGACGTTGGCGCCGGTGGCATCAGCAACGCCTTCCCCGAACTGGTCGACGGCGCCGGCAAGGGCGCGACCTTCGACATGCGCCGGGTCCCGCTCGAAGAGACCGGCCTGGCACCCAAGGAAATCTGGTGCAACGAGAGCCAGGAGCGTTATGTGCTCGCGATCGCGCCGGACAGCCTGCCGCTGTTCACCGCGCTGGCCGAGCGTGAGCGCTGCCCGTTCGCCGTCATCGGCACGGCCACCGACGAGCTATCGCTGGTGCTGGAAGACGGCCCCGGTGGCGATCGTCCGATCGACATGCCGATGGACGTGCTGCTGGGCAAGCCGCCCAAGATGACCCGCGACGTCGCGCGTGTGGCCCGTCAAGGCCAGCCGCTGGACCTCACCGGGGTGAAGCTCGACGAGGTCGCCCTGAGCGTGCTGCGTCACCCGAGCGTGGCCTCCAAGCGCTTCCTGATCACGATCGGCGACCGCAGCGTCGGCGGCCTCAGCCACCGCGACCAGATGGTCGGCCCGTGGCAAGTGCCGGTGGCCGACTGCGCCGTCACGCTGGCCGACTACGCCGGCTTCCGCGGCGAGGCCATGAGCATGGGCGAACGCACCCCGCTGGCCGCCCTGGACGCGCCGGCATCTGGCCGCATGGCGGTGGCCGAGGCGATCACCAACCTGCTGGCCGCGCCGCTGGACCTCTCGCGCGTCAAGCTCAGCGCCAACTGGATGGCGGCCTGCGGCGAGGCTGGCGAGGACGCCGCGCTGTACGACACCGTCCGTGCCGTCGGCATGGACCTGTGCCCGGCCCTTGGCATCGGCATCCCGGTCGGCAAGGATTCGCTGTCGATGCGCACCCGTTGGACCGACGCTGGCGGCGAGGCCCGCCAGGTCGTCGCGCCGGTCTCGCTGATCGTCACCGCCTTTGTCTCGCTGGACGACGTGCGCGGCACGCTGACGCCGCAGCTGCGCACCGACACGCCGGCCGGTACCGACACCACGCTGATCCTGATCGACTTGGGCCAGGGCCGCCAGCGCATGGGCGGCTCGATCCTTGCGCAGGTGCTGGGCCAGTTTGGTTGCCACCTGAAGGACGGCGTGCCCGACGTGGACGACCCGGCCCAGCTCAAGGCCCTGGTCGCCGCCATCAACCAGCTGCGTGCGGAGGGCAAGCTGCTTGCCTACCACGACCGCAGCGACGGCGGCCTGTGGGCGGCGGCCTGCGAAATGGCCTTTGCCGGCCAGGTGGGCGTCAGCCTCAACGTCGACCTGCTGGTCACCGAAGGCGACGGCATCAGCGACAGCCGGGCCGACACCGGTGACTCGAAGAACTGGACCGGTCAGGTCGGTGAACGTCGCAATGAGCTGACGCTCAAGGCGCTGTTCAACGAGGAACTCGGCGCCGTCATCCAGGTGCCGACCGCCGAGCGCGACGCCGTGCTGCGCACCCTGCGCACGCACGGCCTGTCGCGCCACAGCCATGTCGTGGGCAAGACCAACGAGCGCCGCGTGGTCGAGGTCTGGCGCGATGCCAAGTCTGTCTACGCCGCACCGCTGCAAGACCTGCAACAGGCCTGGGACGAGGTCAGCTGGCGCATCGCCGCGCTGCGCGACAACCCGGCCTGCGCCGACAGCGAACATGCGCTGGCCGGCACGCTGCAGGACGGCGGTCTGCACGTTGCGCTCAGCTTCGATGCGGCCGAGGACGTGGCCGCCCCCTACATCGCCAAGGCCCGGCCCAAGGTCGCAATCCTGCGCGAGCAGGGCGTCAACTCGCACGTCGAGATGGCCTACGCCATGGCCCAGGCCGGCTTCGACACCCACGACGTGCACATGAGCGACCTGCAGGCCGGCCGCGCCTCGCTGTCGGCTTTTCAGGGCTTTGTCGCCTGCGGCGGCTTCAGCTACGGCGACACGCTGGGCGCCGGCGAAGGCTGGGCCCGATCGGTGTTGTTCAACCCGCGCCTGGCCGAGCAGTTCCAGGGCTTCTTCGGTCGTGACGACACCTTCGCGCTGGGCGTGTGCAATGGCTGCCAGATGATGGCCGCGCTCAGCCCGATCATCCCGGGCGCCCAGCACTGGCCCAAGTTCACCCGCAACAAGAGCGAGCAGTTCGAGGCCCGCCTCTCGCTGGTCGAGATCCTCGACAGCCCGTCGGTCTTCTTCCAGGGCATGGCCGGCAGCCGTCTGCCAATCGCGGTGGCGCATGGCGAGGGTTACGCGGACTTTTCCCAGCGCGGCGACGCCGGCCAGGTGCTGCGCGCGATGCGCTACGTCGACGGCGCCGGCCGCCCGACCGAGACCTATCCGCTCAATCCCAACGGCAGCCCGGACGGCCTGACCTCGGTGACCACCGCCGACGGCCGTTTCACGGTGCTGATGCCGCACCCGGAGCGGGTCTTCCGCAACGTCCAGATGAGCTGGACCTCGGGCGATGTCAGCGCGCGCAGCCCGTGGGCGCGCATGTTCGGCAACGCCCGCCGCTGGGTCGGCTGAACGGTTCGGCCCGTCGTCCGACGGCTCAGGCCGTCAGACGACGCCCCAGGATGGCCGCCCGCAGCATCGCGGCGACCGCCGGGGCGTCATCGGGCAGGGCGGCGACGCGGTCCTGCTCGATCGCCAGCAGGATCCACTCGGACAACATGCCGATCAGCGCGGCCGCCTCGGCCGCCGGCAACGTCACGCCCTGTGTGTCGGCACTGTGCTGGATCGCTTCTGCCAAGGCGTCCAGGTTGGCGCGGCGGGCACGAAGTCCTTCCGGTCCCAGCGACAGGACCTCCATGAACAGCGCACGCATGAGCAGCGGCCGGGTGGCCAGGTGGCTGAAGTAGCGGCGCACCGCGCGTTCAACCTGCTCGGCCCAGCTCAGGCCTTCCGCATCGTCCAAGCCCAGCTGGCGCCGGCTGGCCTCGCTGGCGCTCTCGTAGAGCGCAATCATGCAGGCCTGCTTGTCGGCGAAGTGCTCGTAGAAGGTCCGCTTGGAGACATGCGCCGCCGCCGCGATGTCGGCGATGGTCGTCTGCGCATAGCCATGGCGCGCCACGCACACCGCCAGCGCCTCCAGCAGCCGGCGGCGGTGGTGCCGACGGCTGTGGAAGGAATCGGCGCGGGAACCGTAAACCTGGGTCAACCGAAGAACTCCTCGCGACGCAGGTAACGCCATTGCCCCGGCGGCAGGTGGCCCAGCACGACGCTGCCGATGCGCACGCGCTTGAGGCCCACCACGGTCAGCCCGACCAGCTCGCACATGCGGCGGATCTGGCGCTTGCGGCCTTCACGCAGCACGAAGCGGAGCTGGTCCTCGTTGGCCCAGCTGACCTTGGCCGGCTTGAGCTTGTGGCCGTCCAGCTCCAGGCCGTGGTTGAGCAAGGCCAGGGCCTGGTCGGACAGCTGGCCGCCGCCTTCCTTGACCACGCGCACGAGGTATTCCTTCTCGATGGTCGAGTCCTCGCCGATCAGCTGGCGGGCGACGCGTCCGTCCTGTGTCAGCACCAGCAGCCCGACCGAATCGATGTCCAGGCGACCGGCCGGTGCCAGGCCGCGCAGCTGGCCCGGATGCCAACGCGTGCCGCTTTTGTCCTCGGCCCATTGGTTCTCGGGCCGCAGCAGGACAACGGCGGGCTCATGGCCGTCCTCGGCCTGACCGCTGACATAGCCGATCGGCTTGTTCAGCAAGATGGTCACCCGCTGGGCCTGCTGCTGGTGCGCGGCGGCATCGACCTCGATGCGGGCATCCGGACCCACGCGCTGACCGAGCACGGCCATCTTGCCGTCGACCCGGACCCAGCCCGCCTCGATCCAGGTATCGGCCTCGCGGCGCGAAGCCAGGCCGAGTGCCGTCATGCGCTTGGACAGGCGCTCGCCGTCGGTGCGCAGGGCCGGTGCGTCTGGCGTTGCGTGCTCGTCCTGAGGCGTCGTGTGGCCGGCCGCGCGCGCCTTGAGGCGTTCCGATGGTCGAACGAAGGGGCGATCGGGGCTGCGATCGTCACGTCGCGCCTGCGGTGCCGGCGTGTCGCGGCCATAGCCGGGGCCGGGTCCGCGGTCGGGCCAGCGGCGTTCCTCGTGTGGCGGCCCGGCGCGACGGTCATCCACGCGTGGGGCAGGGCGGCCGTGCTGACCCTGGGCGAAATGCGGCCCGTGCTGCGGCCCGCGCGGATCGAAGGGGCGGCGATCGTCGCCACGCGGACCGGACGGCGGTCCGCGCCGGTCGTCTCGGTGGTCCGCGCGAGGCGCCGAACGTGGATCGACACGTTGTTCCTGGCGCGGCGGGCCATCGCGTCGATCAACCCGTCGATCGTCATGGCGAGGGGCGCCATGCGGACCTGGGCGTTGCGGATCACGCGGGCCTCGGCCGGGCTCGCCGCGCGGGTCAAAGCGACCATCGGGACGGGCGTCGCGGCGGGGGCTGGCGGGGCCAACCTGACCACCGTGACCAGCGTGACCACTTCTCGGGTCGTGACGTCGGTCGTCGCGCGGGCCCGGTCGAGCGTCCTGGCGCGGATCCTGGCGGGGCGTTCCGAACTGCCCTTGCGCGGACTCGTTGCGCAGCCGGAACGACTCTTCGCGCTCGGCCCGTTCAGCCTGCGCCTCGGCCAGCGTGGGGCGCTGGCGCGCGGCGGCAAGGCCGCGCACCGGCGTGCGACGTGGTCCTGACGGGTTGGCGGGCGACGTGGACGACGACGGCAACCCGGCATCGGGTGATTTCTTCAGCTTGAGCGTGACCATGTGGGCAGGTGCGTGGAGGCGGTCATTCGGCGCGTGTCGACCCCGTGCTAAGGTCTTGTCGCAGTGATCGAGTCAGCCCCGCGGGTCGGGGTTTTTTCATGTCTGGAACGGCTGGCGCCCCGTAGGCGCCGAGGGAGTGCGTGTGGATCTCGTCTTGCTGATCAAGGCTGCGGTGATGGGTGTGGTCGAGGGATTGACCGAGTTTCTGCCCATCTCCAGCACCGGCCACCTGATCCTGGCCGGCTCGCTGCTGGGCTTCACCGACGACAAGAGCAAGGTCTTCGACATCGCGATCCAGACGGGCGCGATTGTCGCCGTGATCCTGGTCTATTGGCAGCGACTGCGTGAGACGGCCGCCGGCCTGGGCTCGCAAGAGCGCTCGCGCCGCTTCGTCATCAACGTGGCCATCGGCTTCTTTCCGGCCGTCGTGCTGGGACTGCTGTTTGGCAAGGCGATCAAGGCTCACCTGTTCACACCGGTGGTCGTGGCCAGCACCTTCATCATCGGCGGGCTGATCATCCTGTGGGCGGAGAAGCGCAGCCAGGCCAGCGTTCGCATCGCCCATGTCGACGACATGCAGCCCCTGGACGCGCTGAAGGTCGGCCTCGTGCAGTGCCTGGCGATGATCCCCGGCACCAGCCGCTCGGGCGCCACCATCATCGGCGGCATGCTGCTGGGCCTGTCGCGCCAGGCGGCGACCGACTTCAGCTTCTTCCTCGCCATTCCGACGCTGATCGGCGCGGGCGCCTACAGCCTCTACAAGGAGCGGGCGCTGCTGTCGATGGCCGACCTGCCGATGTTCTCGGTCGGCCTGCTGTTCTCTTTCCTGTCGGCCTGGCTGTGCGTGCGCTGGCTGCTGCGCTACGTGGCGACCCACAACTTCGTGCCGTTTGCCTGGTACCGCATCGCCTTCGGCATCGTGGTGCTGGTCAGCGCGAGCAGCGGCTGGATCAACTGGTCCGAGTGAGGTCGACAGCGGCGGACACGGCGTCTTCGCGGCGCCGGAACACCAGGTCCCACACACCATGGCCCAGCCGGATGCCGCGCTGTTCGAACTTGGTCAGCGGCCGGTAGTCGGGCCTGGGGGCGTAGCCCACGGCCTCATCCGTGGTGTTGACCAGGCCAGGCTCGGCGGACAACACCGCCAGCATCTGCTCGGCATAGGGCTGCCAGTCGGTGGCGCAGTGAAGGTAGCCGCCGGGCTTGAGCCGTGACACCAGTTTGGCGACGAAGCCCGACTGGATCAGTCGTCGCTTGTTGTGCTTTTTCTTGTGCCAAGGGTCCGGGAAGAACACGTGCACACCGGCCAGCGAGCCTGGCGTCACCATGTGCTCCAGCACCTCGACGGCATCGTGCTGGACGATGCGCAAGTTGCTCAAGCCACGTTCACCGATCAGCTTGAGCAAGGCCCCGACGCCGGGTGTGTGCACCTCGATGCCGATGAAGTCCTCCCCCGGCCGCGCGGCCGCGATCTCGGCGGTGGCACCGCCCATGCCGAAGCCGATCTCGACAATGGTGTCGGCCTGCCGCCCGAAGGTCTGCGCCACGTCCAGCGACTCCGGTCGGTAAGGCACGACGAAGCGCGGGCTCAGATCGGCCAGTGCCTTTTGCTGCCCAGTGCCCATGCGCCCGGCCCGCAACACGAAGCTGCGGATGGCTCGGGCCGGATGCGGCGACGCCTCGGTGGGGTCTGGCGCGGTCGGTTCTTGGTCTGTGTTCATGGCTCGGAAACGACGAAGCCGGCGAGCGCCGGCTTCTGGTGGGATCACGCGAAATCTGGAGCGGGTGAAGGGAATCGAACCCTCGTATGAAGCTTGGGAAGCTGCCGTTCTGCCATTGAACTACACCCGCGTGGCGCGGATTCTAATCAGTCCTCCGCGAACCTCATCGACAGGTCGACGGCGCGCAGATGCTTGGTCAGCGAGCCGACCGAGATGCGGTCGACGCCGGTCTCGGCCAGCGCGCGGATGGTCTCCAGCGTGGCGCCGCCGGAGTACTCGATCAAGGTCTTGCCGCCACAGGCCCGGTGCTCGCGAACCTTCTGCACGGCTAGGCGGATGTCGGGCAAGGAGAAGTCATCGACCAACAGCAGGTCGACGTCCTCGTCCAGCGCAATGCGGGCCTCTTCGAGGTTCTCGGCCTCAGTCATCAGCGGCACCGCCGCACCGAGCGCCCGGGCTTGCTGGATCGCCTGCCGGATGCCACCGGCGGCCGCGATGTGGTTCTCCTTGATGAGGATCCCGTCGTACAGCCCGATCCGGTGGTTCACGCCGCCGCCACAGACGACCGCGTACTTCTGCGCGTTGCGCAGCCCCGGCAAGGTCTTGCGGGTATCGACGATGCGCGTGCCGGTGCCCGCCACGGCGTCGACATAGCGGCGCACCGTGGTCGCCGTGCCCGACAGCGTCTGCAGGAAATTCAAGGCGGTGCGCTCTCCCGTCAACAGCGTACGCGCCGGGCCGGACAGCAGGCAGATGACCTGATCGGCCGCCACCTGCGCACCTTCGGCAACGGTCCACTCGATGCGCACCGGCGATTGCAGCGCCCGGAACACCGCGTTGACCCAAGCCTGTCCGCAAATCACGGCCGTCTCACGCGCGACGATGCGCGCCCGGCCGTGCGTCGCAGGGTCCACCAACTGCGCGGTGACATCACCGGTGCCGATGTCTTCGTTGAGGGCATGGGCCACGATGAAGTCGAGGTCGGCAGGCAGGCGCGGAACAGTCATCGTGCAGCTCGTGGGGATCGCGGTCGAGGGGAGCGCATTTTGCCGCCCAAGGGCCCAACAGCGTGCGTCCGACACAAGCGAAGGCAGATGCCGACCCGCTGATGTTCATCCCTTCGGGGGGTACACCCAAGCGAATGCGGCCGGGCAATGTCCGGGTCTTCATCACTTGGGGGGAGACCCATGCGCCATTTCACCGCTGTCCTTCTGGTCCTGGTCCTTGCAGCGTGTGGGGGAGGGGGTGACGACAGCAGCGGAACCACGAGCACCGGCACGCTGTCGAAGCTGTCGACGCTGGACGGCACGTTCTCTTCGCTCTCAGGTATCGTCACGCCCGACCCGTCGACGACGGGCCAGCGGCTGGACGTCCAAGCATCCGGGCTCTTCACTGGCGACTTCAGGCCCCGTGACGACGAGCTGACGATTCCGTGCGATGCAGAGATCGACGGGCGGGCAATGCCTGGTGTCGCGTGTGCGATCACCTACAAGCTCGTGTCAGGCGAGCCGGGTGATGGGGAATTCTTCGGCACGCTGGCCATCACGGCGCCAGCTCAAGCTGTCGGTCAGCACACGGTCTGCATCACGCTGAGGCCGGCCAGCGTGGCGTCCCGCGCCGACGTGACCACGGCCGGGCCGGCCTGCGCGTCCGTCACCGTCACACCCTGACCACCTGAAGCACCGGCCGAGCCGGTGCCGCCTGTTCCAACGGCCGCGCCGGGCTCACCGTCGCGGCCGCGTCATTTGCGCAGCCGAAATCGGCGACGGCCAGCACCCGGGCCAGCTCGCCGCGCAGACGGGCCAAATTAGCTTGCACCGCTTATGCGGGTTTGGTCGTGGCGCGAGTTGACATAATCAACAGACAGCCCCGCAAGCTGTCCGCTGTGTGAATCGAAATTTCCCCGTATTCATCGGGTAAATCTCGAAACCGGCACTCAGGCAATCACCGCGCGATGCGACATCGACGCAGGCCCTGAATGCGGTAGGCCGGACGCTATCCGAGCCAAGAAATCGTCGCTTCATCAATGCAGATGACGCCGCTGAAATCTGCCCTGTCACGTCGGCCGGGCCTCTGACACCTCGTCTCCTCACCCGTCACCCGGCCGCCGTGGCGCCCTCATGCAAGGGCGCAGGGCAGGACGGGAAGGGGAGCCGGGGAGACCATGCACACCACCACACCGGAGGCGCTAGCCCTCCAAGTCGCGACGCTGCAGGCGCAGCTATCGGCACTCGCCGCGCGGGACGCGACGATCTACGCGGGCGACCGCGTGACCTTCCAGTTCGGCGCTGATCGCGGCGTCTGGCTGTACGCCACGGTCACGGCGCTGACGATGCGCCACGGCGAGCCGTGCGCCGTGCTGGCTGTGGCCGGCGCGGGCCAGCATCTGCACGTCGAGCCGCTGGACGCGCTGCGGCGGGTCTGCGGCGCGTGCCCGGACTGCCAGGCGCTGAACGCGCGGCCGGGATGCGTGGCATGAAGACCATCGACCACGCGACGAGGATGCAAGAGCTGTCGGCGGTGCTGACTCTCACCGGCCGGGTGCTCCCGTATGGGCTGCGGCACGACTGGCCGGATTGCCCGTTCATGGCCATGAATCGATCGATCGACGCCAGGGAGCTGGTTCCGGCGGGTGGGTGCGGCGAAAACAGCGATGACTTTCCGGGCTTTCCTGGGGTCGTGCTGCGGGGTGTGTCGTGAGCGCGCCGGGCATTGCGGCCCTGTTGGATGAGGCGGCGCAGGCGCTGCGGGGCCGGTGATGACCCCCGGCACCTTCCTTCGCCCCGTCAGCCGCACCGGCTTCAGCTACTGCTTCGAGGTCATCCGCGTCTGGCCGCCGCACGAGTGGACCGACTCCGAGACATGGCAATGCCGCCGCTGGGGCGTGGACCGCCAGGGGCGGCCGGTCGATGACGGGAGGGAAGGGCACGGCTACTCGCTCTCCGGCTTGACCGAGGTGGCGCCGAGCGTCTGGCGCGACTTGCGGGACGCGGCCGCGGACGAGGGGCCGACCTACTGGCGTCGGATCCAGCAGGCCGACCAGCCGGGGCAGTTGCCCCTGTTCTGACCATGCCCCTCCGCCCCGACCTCCCCGGCCCCGCGCTGGCCTACACCACCGACTCGGAATGGTCCGCCGGCCTGGTCGACGATCTGCCGACCGCCTGGGCGGCGCGGATGCTGGCCCGGTGGTCTTCCGAGCCGGACCGCCGCGCCCGCAATCTGCGGCTGCTGTCGACTGTCGGCGCCGTCCGGCGGGCGGCCGTGGCCGGCCTCGCCCCGGACGCCGGAGACGGCCAGATCAGGGCCGAGGCTGACGCCAGCGCCCGCGACATGACCCGCCGGCTTGGCCTCGTCCAGCGCATCGCCGCCGGCCGGCTGGCCGACCGCGAGCCGGACCAGCGGGAGCGGCTGCAGATGCTGGGCCAGGTCATCGAAGCCCGACACTGGCTGGACGCGCGCGGCCTGGGCGACCGCTGGCCGGACGGCCGGGGCGTCACGATCACCGGGGCGCTGCGCCGCGTACAGTGCCCGCGCTGGTGGCGCCGCGTGCTGCGCCGGCTGCATGCGCAGGCGTGCGAGGGCACGGCGCGGACCATCGGCCTGGTGCATCGGCACGCCGGCTGCTACGCCAGTGACGACGCCTGCCGCCGTCGACGCGGCCAGGTCGTGCGCAATGAGGCGGCATTGCAGTCGGTGACGGCCGTGAACGAAACCGGCCAGTCCTACACGCTGGCCGAGCTGGCCGCGAAGGGGGCCGCGAACAAGCAGATTCGCCGGCATGAGCTGATGACCCGCATTGCCGGATTCGAGGTCATCGCCCGCGAGTGTTCGCACGGCGCCAGCTTCGTGACTGTCACGTGTCCGAGCCGGATGCACGCCATGCGCAGCAAGCGGACGGGATGGGGCGTTGAGCCGAACCCGGTCTACGACGGCACCCAGCCCGATGAGGCGCAGCGATGGCTGGCTGGCCAGTGGGCCAAGTTCCGTTCCGCAGCAGACCGCCAGGGGCTGGACGTCTATGGTTTCCGGATCGCCGAGCCGCAGCACGACGGGACGCCGCATTGGCACGCCCTGTTGTTCCACCCCGAGCGCGTCGGCGCCGGCACCGGACGCCGGCCGAGTCGTCATGAGGGTGGCTCATCGAGTGAGCTACTCGCGGCGCTGCTGGACCGCTACTTCCTACAGGCCGACAGCCCGACCGAGCCGGGCGCAGCCGCGCACCGCGTGACCATCGAGGCAATCGACTGGAAGCGGGGATCGGCGGCCGGCTACGTCGCGAAGTACGTCAGTAAGAACATCGACGGGAACAACGTCGGGCGCGACCTCTTCGGCAATGACGCCATGGAGTCATCGGCCCGCGTCGAGGCGTGGGCGTCGACGTGGCGCATCCGCCAGTTCCAGCAGATCGGCGGCGCGCCGGTGGGCATCTGGCGCGAGCTGCGCCGGCTGCACCCCGAGCAGGCCGACACCGCGCCGGCCGTGGCGCTGATGCTCGATGCGGTCAACGTCACCGCCAGCGCCGACACGGCCGGCGAGACCGAGGCCGTGCGCCAGTACACCGCCGCGCACGGCTGGGCGACCTACCTGGAACTGCAAGGCGGCGCCCGCGTGCCCCGCCGGCTGCTGCGCGTGCGGCTGCTGCAGGAGCAGACCGGGGAAATCGGCCGCTACGGCGAGCCGACCCCGGCGCGGCCGGTGGGCGTCCAGCACGTCGAGCAGCGCAGCGAGTGGGTGCCTATGCCGATGCTCAAGGCCGGCGGATTTCGTCGCCAGTGGACCGGCCGCGTAGAGGTCGAGTCCGAGCGGTCTACCTGGATCGTCGTCCCGAAGGCGAGGGCGGCCGAGACGATCCAGCGCATGCAGTCCACCCAGCCGAGCGGCGCAGCCGCGCGGCCTTGGAGTCCTGTCAATAACTGTCCGCGCCAGCCAGCGGATGAGGCGCGGATGTTCGCGCCGACCACCACACGTCACCGGCGGCTGGGCCGGTGGCACACATGGAGCACGCGAAATGCGCACCACGACCGAGATTTGCACCGAGACCCAAGACCTGATCGCAGCAGCCAACCGCGCATTCGTGCCGGCGCCGGTCCAGAAGTTGATTGAACTCTTCGCGGAGTTCATGGCCGCGACTGCGGCCGAGCTGGCGGCCATGCAGCCGCAGGCCGCTGAGCAGTCCGCCGACCCCGCCACGACGCCCGGCGGCGCCTGATGGCCGGCGCCCGCGAAAACGAGATCGGGCGCTGCAGGTGCCCCGTCTGCGCATCGCAGGCCGCCGCGCTGCGCGTCAGCACGAAGGCTCTGGCCTACGTGACGTGCAACGCGTGCAACAGCCAGACGTTCGCACGCTCGGATCAGTCCGACACGCGATTGCGGGCGCTGCTGATCGAGCGTGCGGGCTCATCCGGTGAGCCCGCACCACCACCCGCACCCGCACCGGCCGCCGCGCCGGCTGCGGCTGCGCCTTCCACGCCGCCGGCCGAGGCCGGGGGCTTCCGCATCCGATGGGGATGACATGAGCAAGACCACCACCACACCCGAGAAATCCAGCGACATGGCCCGGCGACTCGCTGACGCCGCCGGCCAGGTCCGGCGCCACATCGAGGCCGATCCGCGTCTTCCGCCGGCCTACATCGCCAGCGCCCGCGCCCGCTTGGACGTGCTGCAGACCGAGGCCCGGCGGATGCTGGTCGAGTGCCGCGCATACGAGGCGGCCGCCGTAGCGGCCGAGCTGCGCTGATGGCCGGCCCCGACACCGCAGGGGAGGGCACTGCGGCCCCCTCGTCGCAGGCCCTGGACGCGCTGGAGGCGCAGGCCGTCGCGCTCGATGCGGCCGCGTCACCGCCGGCACCCGGCGCACCCGGCCAGGCCGAGCCGGTGCCGGCGCTGGACACGGCCGCCGAGCTGCTGGGCGTGCTGGAGCTGCTGCGCATGATGGCCGGCCCTGCCATGACCTGGTGGCCAGACTTCGGCCAGGTCTGGTCCGATGCGCAGATCCGCCAGATCGCGCAGGCCGGCGGCGCCGTCATCGACCGGCACGGCTGGGCCGTGGGCGGGCTCATGTCGACCTGGGGCCCGTACCTGGGCCTAGCGGCCGCCACGCTTCCGCCGGCCGCTGCGACCTACGCCGCGATGCGCCAGCACCGCGCCGAGCAGGCCGCCAGGCGATGGGTCGAAGAAGCCGAGCTTCCCGACCAGCCCGAGGACGCCGAGGGCGTGCGGCCGTGAGCGTCAAGAACCGCCCCGCGATTGAGGGCTATATCGGCGCCAGCGGGTCCGGCAAAGGGGTGAGCATCACCCGCCGGCTGGCCGAGCTGGCGCCGGCACGCCTCGTCATCTGGGACCCGCGCGACGAGTACGGCCGCCACGCCCCGGCCACTGGCTCACTTGGTGAGCTGGTGCGCCAGGTACGGGCGGCCGGGCCGTCCGGCCCCGTACGTACGCGCTACGTGCCCGGCGGGGCGCTGGCCCTGGGCGAAGCGTTCGCGCTGGTGTGCTTGCTGGTGTTCGAGGCCGGCGGCCTGGTCTTCGTGGCCGAGGAGCTGTCGGACGTGACCACGGCCAGTCACGCCCCGCCAGCATGGCGAAGGCTCATCACGCAGGGTCGACACAAGGGGCTGCACGTCATCGGCGCGGCGCAGCGCCCCACGCTGATCGACAAGACCTTCCTGGGCAATTGCACGCGGGTCAGGTGCTTCATCTTGGGCTACGACGCCGACCGCCGCGCCATGGCTCGTGAGCTGGACTGCGACGACGCCGCCGTGTCCGCCCTGGGCACGGATGAGCGCGACGGCGGCGGGGTGGCGATCCGCTACCTGGAGCGGGACCGGCGGGCGCGGACCATCGTTCAGGGCCGTATCGACGTGTCGCGCGCCGGCCGCATGACCGAGCGCCAGGTGCCGTACGTGCGAGAGGCGACGTAGCCCCTACGTACAGGCCGGTCGACTTGCGACGTACTGGCCCGGCGGTGCCAACTCCGGCCGGTCATCCACCACCATCCACACAGGAACACCACCATGCAGAAGCACCTGAAAGAGGCTGTCATCACCACCGCCGTGGTTCTCGTCACGATCTTCGTGGCGCGGAAGATCCCCATGGTGAACGGCGTCGTCACCAAGGCCCTGAACGGCTGATCAACCCCAAGGCACACGACCCATGCGCACCATCAAGCTTCCCGCGTTCCAGAACGCCACGGCCAACACGAAGACCACCTTGCGGCTTCCGCTGGGCGTGTGCTACCAGAAGATTTACCTCCGCCTGGGCACCAACGTCGCCAAGGCGGTGATGTCGAACATCGTCTTGCGCTTGAACAACAAGGAGTTCATGCGCTGGAACACGGCCGCCGACATGGACGTGCTCAACGCCTACAAGGGCAACGCGATCAACGCCAGTTTCTTGGTCATCGACTTCACTGAACGCCAGGCGCGCGAAGAGGTGGGTATGACCCTGGGCACCATCGCGGCCACGCAGGAGGCCGGGGTGCAAGATTTCACGCTGGAAATCGACATGGGCAATTTCACGCCGTCCGGCTTCGTGCTGGAGGCGTACGCAGATGTCGAATCGCCCAGCGCGAACAAAATCATTTCCCGCGTCATGGTGCAGCAGAAGACGCTGGCGGCCGCATCCGAGGAAATGATTTACCTACCTTTCGGCCCGCAAGGTTTTCAGCTCAAGCGGCTGATCATCAAGAACACCAACTTGGCGAACGTCCGTGTACGCCGCGATGGCGTCGAGATCTACGAAGCCCTGCCGGTGGCGCTGGCCAATTTCAGACAGCAGGATTTCCGAATGACGCCGCAGGCCGGGTATCACGTCGTTGATTTCATGCCCGACGTGCTGGTGTCCAACGCCTTGAACACGGCTTTCACGCTGGCCGGTGGCAAGGGCGTCCCGGTCCAGAACCTGGACGTGCGCGCCACGGTGACGGGGGCCGACACGCTGACAATCTACGCCGAGGGCTACGCCCTGAACGGCCAGCTCTGAGCCGGGCGGCGCCGCTATGGACATGAGTTTCGAAGACTTCTACGCCGGCAACACCAGCGGCGCCCTTCCGTCCGACTCGATGGCGACCGGAGAGACGGGCTACCTGCCCGACGACATCGCCGAGGCCGCCAAGATGGGCGCCTATTCCAGCGGCGCCCCGGCGACCACCGGCCAGCAGCCGGCCGCCTGGTGGGAATCGCTGGTCATGTACGGCGCCACCCGCATGATCGACAACCGCTACCCGGGCCAGTCGACCGGCACGATGGGCAACACCAGCCCCGGCACGATCGCCGGCCAGAACGGCCGGACCTACACGCAGCAAGGGGGCGCAGTCGCGCCCGCGCAGGCCGGCGGCCTGAAGCTGGGCCTACCGCTGATCCTGGGCGGGCTGCTGCTGGCGTACTTCGTCACCCGGAAGGGCTGACGTGAGCAGCACCACCGACCAGATCGGCGCCCAGCTCCTGCAGCAGTGGGTGTCCGGCGGGGCGGCGCCCAGCGGCGCCGGCACCGCGTCGCGGAACATTTCGAGCGGCGGCGGGTCCGCTGCGGCGGGTGCAGCCGGAGCGATGATGGGCGCGAACCCCTACGGCGCCGCAGCGCAGGCACTTACGGGCGTGGTCGAGAACGGGCCAAGCTCGAAGACAGACCAGATCCAGAACGGCAACAGCCGCAGCGGCGGGCCAACTTTTGCAGTCTCCGTCGTCACAGGGAGATCGCGCGGATCAGCGTCGACGGCCGTCGCACCTGAGCCGGAGGCAAGCAGCTCGGGGGCATCCGGGAAATCAATTCCGGCCTGGGCGTGGGCGGCTGGCGCTGCAGTCGCGGCTGTGCTGGTCATGCTGGCAGTGAGGCGCTGATGGGATTGGGCGGAATTCTTGGGGGACTGCTGGGCGGCGGCGGCGGAAACGGCATTGCGAACAAGCAGACGGAAACCGATAGCCACAACGTCGACTCGCACGACACACACACCAACACATACACGCACGACCAGTCGGGCGACAACAGTCACAACTATTCGTCGAACTACGAATCATTTACCGGCACAGACCCCGGCCTAGCCAATATGTGGCAGATGGGCACCCAGCTCCTACAGGCGCAGGGCGAGGCTCAAGGCGATGCATTCCGCATAGCCGCCACGATGGGCACCGAGGCGATCCGCACGATGGGCGACATGACCGCCAGGTCAGAAGCCAATTCCGCGCAGGTCCGCGCCGACGCGGCCGACGCGCTGGCGCGTGCCCGGTCCGACGTGAACACCGCCCTCAACACCGCCGACGCGGCCGGCGCCAAGGCTGCGGCCACCGTCGCAGGCTCCGGCCGCGCGCTGGCCATTGGCGCGGCCGTCCTGGTCGTGGCCTGGATGATCGTGAAGAAGAAAGCCTGACTGCAATGGAAATCATCAAAGTTTCGCTGAAAGGCAACGAAACCAAAACCTACATGAAGGCCGGGAGATACTTCGAAATAATCGGAAGCACGCACGACGAAATTTCAGAAGTGAACGTTACATTCTATGGCGCAGATGGTCAGATCACTGATGTGTGGAAAAATGCGAAAGCTGGAATCTTTGCAGAACTCGAATACTCATCGTTTCAGATTACGTGTGGCGTAAATTACACGGAACTCAGTGTTCTAGTGATGGAGCGGGGGCGCGGCGGCACGCGGCGCATGGCTGGGCAAGTTACCGTCGATAGCGGCAACATCACAACAACCGATCAACACAAAATCAAGGTTACAAACGGGCAAATCGTTTACGTGTGTCAAGAAAGCGGCGCACAAAGAGTGTCCGGAAAAAACCTTGTATTTCTGCAGCAAGAAACAGGCAATCTAGCCGCAATTGAATACATTGAAATTCAAAGCGATCAGGCCGGCATTTTCTCTTTATACGTGACAAAAAAGAAAATCGGCGGTACAGGCTTTAAATATGGCATAAGTTCGACCAATTCCACCGCTGCAACTCTAGTAGCAATGGCAGGGACTGAGGTTGACTCGAATTTGTACCCGTCTGATTTCGTTGGGCCACTCCCTTCAGGGGGGAGGTATGTACACGAAAAAATTGCGAATTACTACCTGGCAGAAAAGCAATTGATTCGGATCGAGTGCGAAATCTCGCTGTCAACATGCCTTTTGGTCGTCGCTGAAAATGGCCAAAAATTCACGGTGAACGCGAAGGCGTGGTTTTCATGACCCCGCTCACCCTCACGACGGCCGGCTTCCTCGCCGCCGCTGCCCTCTCCAAGACCGCCGACGCCGCCGCGCAGGACACCGGAACCACCGCACTGGATGCGGTCGACGCCTGGGGCGCAGCCTCCGCGATGTGGGACAACTACCGCGCCGGCCAGGACCGCGACAGCACCAACGCCCGCGCGTTCCTGTCGATGATCGCCAGCGCCGAGGGCACGGACCGCGCGCCAGAGCCGTACCGCGTCTGCTACGGCTACCGCCACACCATCCGCGACCTGTCCGACCATCCGGCCGTGTCCGGCGAGTGGCGCGGCGAGCCGCTGGACAAGCTGGGGGCGGCCTACGGCGGACTGGTCAGCACGGCCGCCGGCCGCTACCAGATCATCCGCCCCACCTGGATCGAAGCGCGGAGGGCGCTGCGCCTTCCGGACTTCGGCCCCATCTCGCAGGACATGGCCGCGCTGTGGCTGATCCGGCGGCGCGGCGCCGTCGACGCAATCGCCGAGGGCCGCATTGCCGATGCTGTGGCACTGTGCCGCGCAGAATGGGCCAGCCTGCCCGGCGCCGGCTACGGCCAGCCCGAGCGGCGCCTGTCCGCGCTGCTGGACGCCTACACGGCCGCCGGGGGCGCGCTGTCATGAGGGCGCCGACCGCCGACCAAGCGAAGGGCCTCGCCATCGCGGCGGCGGCCGTGGCCGTGGGCGTCGTCGCCTGGAAAGCATGGCGGGGCATCGCGGCCGGCGCCATCGACCCGACCAGCTCGAACAACCTCGCGCACCGGGGCGTCAACGCCATCGGCGCGACCGTCACCGACAACCCGAACTTCTCGCTGGGCGCGTCCGTGTTCGAGTGGCTCAACCCCGCCACGGTCACGGCAGAGTCGACCGCCGTCCACGGCACCAGCCCGGCCAGGTCGACCACACCGGCCGCCACCGTCTACGACCACGCCGGGCAGATCCGGGGGCCGTCGACGACGGGCCGCCCCGACCCATGGGCCGGCACGCCCTGGGAGGGCGCCACGAACACCACACCAGACGGGACCATCTACGGTCCACAAGGACTATGACCATGAGCAGACTCTTCGAAGCCTCTTCGCTGGCCGGCATCGGCCTGATCGTCAATGCCGCCCCGGCGCTGCTGGCCAGCCGAGGCACCGACCCGATGGCCTGGGGCTCGCTGATCGCGGGCGCGCTGGCGATCGTCAAGCGGGAAGGGGTGCGACATGGCAAGTGATGCGCTGCACCGCCTGGTCATGGCCGTGGTGACGGCTTCGGCCGGCGCCGTCATCGGCTGGTCAGCAAGCGCCCTGACGCTGGCCGGCCGCGTGTCGGCCATCGAAGCGAGCATGGCGCGCATCGAAGCCCACCTGGACCGCCTGGACGAGCGGCAACGCCAGCGTGTCGCGCCGCCTGTCATCTGAGATCGGCCGGCAGGCCCTGGTGACGCTGGCCGCCACGGTCATCGCGGCGGCCGTCATCGGCGCCGTGCCCCCGCTGCGTGCGTGGATCGCGCGCCAGTGGACGGGCCGCTAGGGCTCCACCGTCTGGGGGGTACACCCAAGCGAATGCGGCCGGGCAAGGTCTGACCCTTCATCACTTGGGGGAGACCCATGCGCCATTTCATCGCTGTCCTTCTGGTCCTGGTCCTTGCGGCGTGTGGGGGAGGGGGTGACGACAGCAGCGGCGGCAGCAGCACCGGCAGCACCGGCAGCACCGGCAGCACCGGCAGCACCGGAGGCACCGGCAGCACCGGCAACACCGGCAACACCGGAGGCACCAGCAGCACGGGCGGTACGGGAGGCACCGGCAGCACCGCAGGGGGCAATGGCACGACAGGAACCGACCTGACGGGGATCTTCGCGGAATACGATGGATCGGCCACGCCAGATCCAGCGACCACGACAGACACCATTCGCATTCGCGCATCGACCAAGTTCACCGGGACCTTCTCGCCGGCTTCAGCCGTCATTGACGTTCCGTGCCAGGTCATCATCGACGGCGTAGTGTCTGGGGTGTCGTGCGTGACCGAGTACACCCTGAAGACTGGAACGGCGGGCTCGGGGATCTTCACCGGGTCACTGGCCGTCGACCTCGCGCCAATGCCAGCAGGAGGGCACACCGTCTGTGTGAAGTTGCGCCCTGAGTCGTGGGCAGCTCAGTGGAGCGGCATCAATCACGCCGACAACTGCGCGTCCGTCACCGTCACACCCTGACCACCTGCAGCACCGGCCGAGCCGGTGCCACCTGTTCCAACGGCCGCGCCGGGCTCACCGTCGCGGCCGCGTCGTTTGCGCAGCCGAAATCGGCGACGGCCAGCACGCGGGCCAGCTCGCCGCGCAGGCGGGCGACTTCGCCCCGAAGAATGGCCAGCTCCGTCTGCTGCAGCGCCCGAAAGTTGACGGCCTCACAGGCCGCCGCATCCTGACCCCACCGCGTCAGCCAGTACAAGGCCAGCTCAACCGGGCGCGGCGCCTGGTCGATGTAGCGCCAGCGTTCCACGGTCCTGACCGTGACGTCCAGTGCCTTGGCTATCGCGGCGCTGGACGGCGCGCCGATGTCGTCGAGCATGAGGCCCAGCGGTGGAAGCTGGGTAGGCGTGGGCAAGCGATTCAGCATGAGCCGATCCAAGCCGGCGCCGGGCGTGCGTCACATCACCCGAAAGACCGACATGAACGCGCCATGAACGAAAACGGCGATCCATGTAGGAGCGCTTATGCGGGTTTGGTCGTGGCGCAAGTTGACATAATCAACATCGTTGCGCATCACGTGATGACCCAGATGCTTCAGACGAGGTCTGGACATCGGGTCGCTTCACGTCACGTCACTTGGCCGGTACCACTTGACCGGACGTGTCGGTCGGCGCTGCGCCGGGTGGCACATGCGGCAGACGGTGCGCGATGCCCTTGTGACAGTCGATGCAGGTCTTCTCCTGGTTGGCCAGATAGGTCGCGTGCATCGTCTGCGCACGCACACTCTGGCGGGTGAAATCCATGGACTCGTACTGGTGGCAGTTGCGGCATTCGAGCGAGTCGTTGGCCTTGAGGCGGGACCATTCATGCTGAGCCAGCTCCAGGCGCATGGCCGCGAACTTCTCGGGTGTGTCGATGGTGCCGAAGACCTTGCCCCAGACCTCCTTGGACGCCTGCATCTTGCGGGCGATCTTGTCGGTCCAGTTGTGTGGCACGTGGCAGTCCGAGCAGATGGCCCTCACACCCGAGCGGTTGCTGTAGTGGATGGTCGTTTTCAGTTCCGCAAAGACGTTGTCGCGCATCTCGTGGCACCCGGTGCAGAAGGCTTCCGTGTTGGTCGCTTCCATGGCCGTGTTGAAGGCGCCCCAGAAGATGACGCCACCGATGAAGCCGCCGATGGTCAGGAGTCCGAGGCTGTAGTGAACGCTCGGGCGGCGGACGATTTGCCAGAACTGTCGAAGGCGCAGGCGCATGGCTGTGGTCCTGTTTGTCATGCTAGGGGCGGATCGGCGCTGCGTTGGCATTGGCGGGCTCGGCGCGGTAGTCGTTGCGCACCAGAGGTGGCACGTTCTCCTGCGCCACATGGCACTGCTTGCAGAAGTAGCGTCGTGTCGAGATGTGGTCGAGGACCTTGCCGCTGCGATCGACGTGGTGCGTCGCGCTCACCGGAACGGCCTGCGACAGCGATGTCCTTTCGCGCGCATGGCAGTCCAGGCATTTGTTGAAGTTGCGGTCGACCTGGTAGCCGTCGATGCGGTGCGGGATCACCGGCGGCTGCTGCGTATAGCTCCGCGGGAGTCGCTGGTCGTCGTTGACCGCATTGCCCAGACGCGCAGGCGCGGTGGTGCCGGTGATGGGCGTGGCGCCACGCAGCGCATCGAGCAGCGGCGCGGCGTGCGCGGCGAACCCGGCGGACGTGGCCATCCACGCGGCCAGGCACAGGAACAGGCTGGATCTCATGACAGGCCCTCCAGGCCGGTTCGCCCTAGACCTTGACGATCTTGACGGCGCATTTCTTGAAGTCGGTCTGGAACGAGATGGGATCGGTGGCATCGAGCGTCAGCTTGTTGATGAGCTGGCTCGCATCGAACCACGGCACGAACACGAGGCCGCGCGGGGGTTTGTTGCGGTCCCGCGTCTCCACGCGGGTGCGCATGCTGCCGCGCCGGGAACTGATCTCGATCTCCGAGCCGCGACGCAGGCCCAGCGCTCGGGCGTCGTCGGGATGCATGTAGCAGACCGCATGAGGCACCGCCTTGTGCAACTCGGGAACACGACGGGTCATCGAACCCGAATGCCAGTGTTCAAGCACACGGCCGGTTGACAGCCAGAACGGATAGTCCTTGTCGGGCGACTCTGCCGGTGGTTCGTAGGGCAGCGCGTAGATGCGCGCCTTGCCGTCGGGGAAGCCGTAGAACTGGAAGTCCGATCCCGGCTTGACGTAGGGATCGGTCCCTTCCTTGTAGCGCCAACGTGTCTCCTTGCCGTTCACCACGGGCCAGCGCAGTCCCCTGCCCTGGTGGTAGACATCGAACGGAGCCAGGTCGTGTCCGTGGCCACGGCCGAACTGCGCGTATTCCTCGAACAGGCCCTTCTGCGGATAGAAGCCGAATTCCTTCGCCTCGGCGTTGGCGTAGCCAGCCTCGATGTCGGAGACCGGGAAACGATCGGCCACGCCATTGCGGAACAGGATGTCGTACAGGGTCTTGCCGCGGTACGCCGGCTTGCGGGCCAGCAGGTCGGCCGGCCAGACCTCCTCGACCTTGAAGCGCTTGGAGAACGCCATCAACTGCCACAGGTCCGAGCGGGCTTCGCCGGGCGGTGACACCAGTTGATGCCAGAAGTGGGTGCGCCTCTCGGCGTTGCCATAGGCGCCCTCCTTCTCGACCCACATGGCGGCCGGCAGGATCAGGTCGGCGGCCAGCGCCGTCACGGTCGGGTAGGCATCCGAGACGACCACAAAATTGGCCGGGTTGCGGTAGCCGGGATAGCCCTCCTGAGCCAGATTGGCGCCGGCCTGCATGTTGTTGTTGACCATCACCCAGTAGGCATTGAGCTTGCCGTCCTTGAGCATCCGGTTCTGCAGCACCGCGTGGTAGCCGGGCACATCGGGGATCGTGCCGGGCGGCAGTTGCCAGATCTCCTCGGCATGTGCCCGGTGTTTTGGGTTGGTGACCACCAAGTCGGCTGGCAGGCGATGGGCAAACGTGCCGACCTCGCGGGCCGTGCCGCAGGCCGAGGGCTGGCCGGTCAGCGAGAACGGGCTGTTGCCCGGCGTGGAGATCTTGCCGGTCAGCAGGTGGATGTTGTAGACCATGTTGTTGCACCAGACCCCGCGGGTGTGCTGGTTGAAGCCCATGGTCCAGAACGACATCACCTTGATCTTTGGATCCGCATACAACTCGGCCAGCGCGAGCAGCCGGTTCTTGGGCACACCGCTCAGGCGCGCCGTGTACTCGAGGTCATAGGTCGCCACAAAAGCGGCGAACTCGTCGAAGGTCATCGGCTTGGAGCCGCCCGCCATCGGCCCGGCGTTCTTGGCCGCCTTCTGCAGCGGGTGATCGGGCCGCAGGCCGTAGCCGATGTCGGTGTTGCCGCGCAGGAAGGTGGTGTGCTTCTCGACGAAGGCCTTGTTGACCCGACCGGTGCTGATGATGTGGTGGGCGATGAAGTTGAGGATGGCCAGGTCGGACTGCGGCGTGAAGGTCAGCTCGATGTCGGCCAGTTCGTAGGAGCGATGTTCGAAGGTGGACAGCACCGCCACCTTGACGTCGGGCGCGCTCAGGCGCCGGTCGGTCACACGGGTCCAGAGGATGGGGTGCATCTCGGCCATGTTCGAGCCCCAGAGCACGAAGGCGTCGGCGACCTCGATGTCGTCGTAGCAGCCCATGGGCTCATCGGCGCCGAAGGTGCGCATGAAGCCCACCGCGGCCGAGGCCATGCAATGGCGCGCGTTCGGGTCGATGTTGTTGGACCGGAACCCGGCCTTCATCAGCTTGAGCGCGGCATAGCCTTCCCAGATCGTCCACTGGCCCGAGCCGAACATGCCCACCGCCGTCGGCCCCTTGTCCTTCAGGGCACGCTTGAACTGTTCGGCCATGACGTCGAAGGCGGTGTCCCAGGACACCCGCTCGAACTCGCCGTCCTTGGCGTACTTGCCGTCCTTCATGCGCAGCAGCGGAGCGGTCAGCCGGTCCTCGCCGTACATGATCTTGGAGAGGTAGTAGCCCTTGATGCAGTTCAGGCCCTTGTTGACCTCGGCCTGCACGTCGCCCTGCGTGGCGATGACGCGGTTGTCCTTCACCGCGACGTTGACGCCGCAGCCGGTCCCGCAGAAGCGACAGGGCGCCTTGCTCCACTTGACGCCGGCCTCGCCGGCAGCGGTCTGTGCCGGCGTCGGCACGGAAATGCCGGCAGCAGACCCAGCGGCTGCAGCGGCGGATTGGCGGATGAAGTCGCGCCTACGCATCAGGAAGCTCCTCGTTCATGGCGTCCAGGCTGTCGGCGCACTGGTAGACCAGGGCCGCCGACATCACGCCGTCGATGTGCTGGATGTCCGACACCCTCAGGCTCATGGCGGGTGCGCTGGAAGCCTCCAGCGTCACGACCAGCTTGCCCCGCTCCGACGTCGCATGGACGACGGCATCGGGCATGGCGACGATCTGCGCGGCGATCCGCTCGACCCGGCTCGGGGATGTGTGCACCACCAGGCTGGCGATGTGGAGTTCGTCGAGGCCCACCTTCGTGGGCCTCAGGACAGTGACCCCGGAGGGCCGGCGAGCAGCTGGATCATCCAGACCATGAAGCCATAGCCTGACACCAGCCCGAGCGCCAGCACGGGCGCCAGAAGGACGGACAGGACTAGGAAGGCTTTCAGCTCCTGCGCTTTGGCAGGCAAGCTTTGGGGATCGGTCATGTCTCGACTGCCTTCCTGACCGACGGCGTGACGGCCTTGATGAGACGGGACATCGACCTGACGTCCCGGATTCAAAAAAGGATAGTCATCCGTGCTTCAGGTGTCCAGAACATGCGCGATAAATGAACCTTAATGCTCTCAGGGTTTGATCGCCCGCAAGCTCAGCTCACGGGCAGGCGGCCGGACCGGCCAGAGGGGGATGCCCTCACCCCGCGACCAGAGCGCCAACAAGTTGCCATGGTCCGGCGACAGCGCGATGCCCGACTGGCCGGTCGACTGCACGATGCGCGAACGGGCTGGCGCTGCCAGGTCGTAGATCGCCCGCAGGCCGGGCCCGTGCTCGACCTGGTAGGTCCGCGCATCGCCCGGGTCGGCCCGCAGGTTGACGCGCATCGCGTTGATGCCGTGGCTGTCGCCCGGCACGGCGACCCGCAGCTCGAACAGCCGGCGCAGCGGCGCGATCTGGCTGAAAGGCCGGTGCTCGGCCCGAACCCGGTGCAGCCGTTCCCAGCGCCAGGTGGTCGGGTCCTCGCCGAGCCGTTGGCGCAGGTCGGCGATGGCGTCGGCATAGGCGGCATCGACCTGCTCAGCGCAGCTTTCCGTGCGGTCAGAGGTGGCCTTGTCGTCGCACCACCACCGATCCTGGTCCGCCAGGATGCCGGTCAAGGCATCCCGGAAGCTGCGCCGCTCGCTGAACTGACGACCCCACAGCGGACCCAACTCATCGGCCAGCACGCGACGGGTCACGGCCAGCGCCCAGGCCTGATACAGGCTGGCGCCGGTCGAATCGGCGCTCATCTCGCCGTCGAAACGGGCCTGGATGCGCGCCAGTTGTTCGATCCATGCGGCATCGCCGTTCGACGCGGGGCCTCGCCACGTCGCCGAGCGGAAGGCCGCCAACAGGGTCCGCGACGACAGCGATCGGACGTCACGCTGCATGGCGGCGAAGCTGTCGACGTCATGCAGCGGCCGGGCCAGCAAGAGATCCTCGATGCGCTGCTGCCGGTGCGGAAAGGTCCATTCTGAACTCAGGAAATACCGGTAGCCATCGGGCGTCGTGCGCTGGTTCGCGGTGGCCAGCCAGCCGCTGGCGGGATCGACCTGCAGCGGGAGCTCGGCCGGATCGATCTGGCCGACCCAGTCGTAGCGCGCCTGCCAGCCGGGCGCCGGCACCTGCCCATGCAGGTCGTGAAGGGCACCCCGCACCGGCACGCGCCCGGGCAAGAGCAAGGCGATGCGCCCGTGCGGCCCGCGCCGGTCAGCCACCAGCATGTTCTGCATCGGCGCACCGTAGCCGCGCGCGGCGGCGACGAAGTCCTCGATCGAGCGGGCCTGGTTGAAGCCGATGCCTGCAGCGATGGTCGTGACGTCGGCATCGAGCGCCGTCCAGCGCATCGCCAATCCGTAGGGCTGCCCTGCCCTGCCGGTCAAGTCTTGCGTGGCGGCGGTTGCGGCGTCCGAGATCAGTGGTCCGTGACGGCCGGTGCGCACCTGCAGCCGCACAGGCTCGGCCTGGCCTCGCACGGCGATCAGCTCCTCGCGCTGCTCGAAGCGGGCCCAGCCATCGGGTGTTCGATAGCGCATCGGATCGGCCGGGTCGATGGCCTCGATGTAGAGGTCCTGCACGTCGGGATTCGTGTTTGTGTAGGCCCAGGCAATGTCCTGGTTCTGGCCCAGCACGACGGCCGGCAGGCCGGGGATGCTTGCGCCGGCGACGTGCAGTCCCGGCGCGAACAGGCGCGCCAGGTACCACAGCGACGGTGTGCTCAGGCGCAGGTGCGGGTCGTTGGCGATCAGAGGCAGGCCGCTGTCGCTGCGACGTCCGTCGACGGCCCAGTTGTTCGAGCCGACGCCTTCGACACCGGACTCGGGTGCCATGCCGATCAGGCGCTCGATGACCTCGCCGCCCTGCACCTGCCAGTCGCGGGCCAGCGCGGTGTAGTCGGCCACCGGCAGCGGCTGCTCGCCAGGGTAAGGCGGCAACAACTGATGGATGCGAGCCAGGTCCATGCGGGCCGCCAGACGCAGCCGCAGCAGTTCGCTGCTCCAGTTGCCGCCCAGGTCCCACGCCATCATGATCGACCAGGCCAACGAGTCGACGGGCGTCCAGGGCTCTGGGCGCAGGCCGAGCAGCAGGAACTCCGGCGGCCGCGCCTTCAGGTGCTGCTGTGACCAGGCGTTGACGCCATCGGCATAGGCCTGCAACGCCTGTCGGGTCGGGGCATCCAAGCGTTCCCATTGCGCCTCGGCGGCCTGGCGCACGCCCAGGGCACGGATGAAGCGGTCGTTGTCCAGGGCCGCAACGCCGAAGGCCTCGGCCAGTCGGCCGGAGCCGATCCGGCGGTGCAGGTCGAGCTGCCAGAGGCGATCCTGCGCATGCGCGTAACCGAGGCCGAACAGGGCGCCTTCGAGGCGCTTGGCGTGGATGCTCGGAACGCCATGGCCGTCGCGTGCGATGCGAACGTCACCCCAGGCGCTGATCACGGTGCGCGTGCCGTCCGCTCTGGGCAGGACCTGCTGCCGATAGGCCGCGTAGGTCGCCAGCAGCAGCACGATGCCACCGAGCACACAGGCGCCCAGCACGCGCAGCCAGCGACACCGCACGGGCGTGCTCGGTGACGGATTCGGGCGTGCCGCCGATGGTCCAGGTCGCTGCAAGATCATGGCGCCATGGTGCCTGCTTCGAGGGCGCCATCGACTTCCGGAGAACCCCGAAAGCGTCGAAGGGGGCTCGGGGCACAATGGCGCGAACGAGAAGAACGCCCATGAACATCGTCATTCTTGATGACTACCAGGACGCCGTGCGCAAGCTGCCTTGCGCCGCGCTGCTGGAGCCCTATGGCCCGAAGATCTACACCAACACGGTCAAGGGCATCGGCCAGTTGGCGGTGCGGCTGCGCGATGCCGAAGTCTTGGTGCTGATCCGCGAACGCACGCCCTTCCCTCGCGCCTTGCTGGAGAAGCTGCCCCGCTTGCGTCTGATCGCGCAGACCGGCAGGGTCGGGTCCCACATCGACCTGGAGACCTGCACCCGGCTGGGCATCGTCGTCGCCGAAGGCGTTGGCGATCCGACCGCTCCGGCAGAGCTGACTTGGGCACTGATCATGGCGTCCATGCGACGCATTCCTCAATACATCGGCAACCTCAAGCATGGCGCCTGGCAGCAGGCCGGGCTCAAGGCCGGCTCGATGCCGCCGAACTTCGGTCTGGGTCTGGTGCTCAAGGGCCGCCGACTCGGGGTCTGGGGCTACGGCCGCATCGGCAAGCTGGTGGCCGGCTACGGTCGCGCCTTCGGCATGGACGTTCGCATCTGGTCCAGCCCGCAGAGCCTGGAACGTGCCAAAGCCGATGGCCACGAGGTCTACGCGAGCCGAGAAGAACTGTTCGAGCAGAGCGACGTGCTCAGCGTGCACCTGCGACTGGCCGACGCGACCCGTGGGCTGATCGGCATGAGCGACTTCGCCCTCATGAAGCCCACCGCCCTGTTCGTCAACACCTCGCGCGCCGAGCTGGTCGAGGAGAACGCGCTGGTGACCGCGCTCAACCGAGGGCGCCCGGGGCTTGCAGCGGTCGACGTCTTCGAGAGCGAGCCGACCTTGCAAGGCCATCCGCTGCTGCGGCTGGAGAACGCGGTGTGCACGCCCCACATCGGCTACGTGGAGCTCGACAGCTATGAGCGCTACTTTGGCGCCGCCTTCCAGAACGTTGTGAACTTCCTGCAAGGCAAGCCGACCCACATCGTGAACCCAGAGGCCCTCCAGGTGGTGCGACGCTGAGGCCGCGCTGACCGTCGTTCAGGACGGGTTCTCGTAGAACACGTAGGCGGTGGAATAGTCGCTGAACTCGAAGTACACGCGCTTCTCGCCGTCGCTGACCTTGCCATCGAGGTTGGCGTCGAGCACGCCATAGCCATAGCGATAGGGCCGTGCAGCGCCGTCATCGGTGCCGTAGGCGGTGCTCAGCTTGTCGATCTTGACGAAGCGCCGCACCAGCTTGTCGCCAGCATAGACCTCCAGCACGCCATCGGTGCCGGTCCAGTTCTGGATGCTGCGGCGGATCTCGTTCTGCCGTTCCTGGGTACAGGCTCCGAGCAGCAGCAGGCCACCCGCCATCGTCATGGCTGCTGCCACGCGCCAGGCGTGGGGAAAGGTCTTGGCGAGGTTCAGGGCCATGGTCGCACTCAGCTCCGTTGACGCAGGGTTTCGTAGAGGCAGATGGCAGACGCCACCGACACGTTGAGGCTTTCGACCGTGCCGCGCATCGGGATGCTGACCAGCTCGTCGCAGGTCTTGCGCGTGAGCTGGCGCATGCCGCCGCCTTCGGCACCGAGCACCCAGGCGGTCGGCCCGGCAACATCAGACTGATAGAGCGATCGTGGCGCGTCATCGCTGGTGCCGACGATGCGGATGTCGCGCTCCTTGAGTTCACCCAGAGTGCGCGCCAGGTTGGTCACCATGAAGTACGGGACCGTTTCTGCCGCACCGCTGGCCACTTTGGCGACCGTGGCGTTGATGCCGGCGGCATGGTCACGCGGGGCGATCACCGCATGGGCACCGGCACCGTCGGCCACGCGCAGGCAGGCGCCGAGGTTGTGCGGGTCGGTGATGCCGTCGAGCACCAGCAGCAACGGCGGTCCTTCGACCGCATCGAGCAGGTCATCGAGCGACTTGTTGAGCACCACCGGCTCGACCCGCGCCACGACGCCCTGATGGCGTGTGTTGCCGCTGAGTTGAGTCAGGCGTGCGTCGTCGCTGTCGACGATGCGCAGCCCAGCCGCGCGGGCGCGCTCGATGAACTGGTGCATGCGGGCGTCGCGCCGGCTGGCATCGATGTGGATCTCCTGGACCGACGCAGGCGCGGTCTTCAGGCGGATGGTGACGGCATGAAAACCGAACAGCAGGCGGGTGGGAGCGGGCATCGGACGATGGTAGCGGCTGACGTCTGCGCGACCACCTCAATCGACCAGCCGACCCGCCTCGATGCGCAGTTGACGGTCGCAACGAGCGGCCAGCGCCGGGTCGTGCGTGACCAGCACCAGCGTCGTGCCGGCGGCTCGGTTGAGCTCCAGCATCAGCTGCATCACGCTTTCGCCGGTAGCATGGTCCAAGCTGCCGGTGGGCTCGTCGGCGAGCAGCAATGCAGGCTCGATCACGAAGGCCCGGGCCAGCGCCACACGTTGCTGCTCACCACCCGACAGCAGGCGCGGGTAGTGGCCGAGCCGGCTGCCCAGGCCGACACGCCCGAGCATGTCGGTGGCGCGCTGGCGGGCCTCTCGGTCACCGCGCAACTCGAGGGGCAGCATGACGTTCTCGAGCGCGGTCAGATGGGCCATCAGCTGGAAGCTCTGGAACACGAAGCCAAGGCGCTCGCCTCGTAAGGCGGCGCGGCCGTCCTCGTCCAGGCTGAAGAGATCGACGCCGCCGAGCTGAACGGTACCGGCGCTGGGCACGTCCAGCCCCGCCATGATGGACAGCAGGGTGCTCTTGCCCGAACCCGATGCGCCGACGATGGCCACCGACTCTCGGGGTGCGAGCTGGAAGCGGATGTCATGCAGTATCGTGAGCGTCCCGTTGGCGTCACGCACCTGCTTGGTGACGCCTTGCACGTCGATGATGGCTGATTGCTCGACCACGCTGATGAACCGTCCTCTCTTGATTGCACCGATGCCAGCGACCCGTGCGGGCGTGGCTGCGAACCGGCGCGACTGTATCGCGCGCATCCTGGCGCTGTCCTTGGCAGGGCTGCTGACCAGCACGATGGATGCCGCCAACGCTGCGCCCGCCCGACGCACGTTGCTGATTGTTGGCGACAGCCTGTCGGCCGAATACGGCCTGCCACGTGGCAGTGGCTGGGTTGCGCTGCTGGAGCGTCGACTGGCCGAGCGCCAGGTCGCGGCCACGGTCGTCAACGCGAGCATCAGTGGCGAGACGACCTCGGGCGGACGCTCGCGGCTGTCCGCCCTGCTGGCACGACATCGCCCGAGCCACGTCGTGATCGAACTGGGCGGCAACGATGCCTTGCGCGGCCTGCCCTTGCGCATGACCGAGGACAACCTGCGAGCGATGGTGAAGGCCGCACGAGCAGAGGGCGCCGCTGTCCTGCTGGTCGGCATGCAGATGCCGCCCAACTACGGGGCAGCCTATGCGCGTGACTTCGCGGCCATTTTCAGCCGCGTCGCCAAGGACGAGAAGACCGCGCTTGTGCCCTTCATGCTGGCTGCGCTGGTCGACAACGGGGACGCGACGAAGTGGTTTCAGCCCGACCGCATCCACCCTGTGGCTGCGGCACACCCATTGATCCTCGACACGATCTGGCCAGTGATGGACAGCTGGCTCAGACGCTGAGCCAGTGCCCTGCCCGCCCGGTCATTCCTTGCCGCTGGGACCCAGTCCGGGCATACCGGGGAAGAAGTTGCCCGCCTGCTTTTGCATCTGCTCTTGCATCTGCGCGAACAAGGACTTGGACTGGTCCAGGTAGCTGCTCATGAAGCCTTGCATGACAGGGGCCTGCATCGACATGAACTGCGACCAGGCGTCGGGATTGAAGGGCTTGCCTTCGTAGAGGCCACCGGTCTGTTCGGTGTAGCGCTTCTGCAGGTCGATGAAGACCATCAGGTTCTTCTCGAGGTAGGCGCCCATCAGGCCCTGCATGGTGTGGCCATAGAACCGGATGATCTGAGCGAGCATCTGGGTCGAGAACATCGGCACACCAGCGGTCTCCTCTTCCAGGATGATCTGCAGCAGGATGCTGCGTGTGATCTCCTCGCCACTCTTGGCGTCACGGACCTCGAAGTTCTCGGCATCCAGCACCATCTGCTTGACATCGGCCAGCGTGATGTAGCTGCTGGTCTGCGTGTCGTAGAGGCGGCGGTTCGGGTACTTCTTGAGAACGCGCAGGCCTGCGGTCGGACCGTTGTCGGTCGCCTCGGTGCGACGGGTGGCTGGCATGGATGCGGTCTCCTGGGGCAAATCGTTGCCGATTCTATGGATCGTGCCTGAGCGGTCGCACTGGGGTTTGTCACCGACGCTCGGTCACAGGCATCAGGCCAAACAAAAAGGGCACCGGCTTGTGGCCGGTGCCCTTCAGCAACCTCAGGAAATTTGGTAGGCGCGATTGGATTCGAACCAACGACCCCCACCATGTCAAGGTGGTGCTCTAACCAACTGAGCTACGCGCCTGGGAAGAATTGAATCATAGCATGGGCCTGAAAGTCGTCAAGCGTCGGACCCCAACTTCTTGAGAATCAGCGGCGGCGCGCATGCTGGACGCCCTTGACCTGCCCGAGCTGGCTCATGACGTGAGCCAGTCGAGAGGCATCCGACACCTCGATCGTGAAGGTCATTGCCGCCGTGCCACGCAGGGTCTGCGTGTGCACGCCGGTGACGTTCATCTTCTCCTTGGCGAAGACCTCGGAGATGTCGCGCAGCAGGCCTTGCCGGTCTTGTGCCGTGATCGCGATGTCGACCGGGTAGACGGCGCTGTCGCCCTTTGCGTTGCGGCTCTCGCCCCAGGCCACGGGGATGACCCGCTCAGGACTGCGCTGCGCCATCTCGCGGTAGTTAATGCAGTCGGCGCGGTGGATGGACACGCCGCGCCCGCGCGTCACGTAGCCGCCGATGCGGTCCGGCGGCGCAGGCCGGCAGCAATGCGCAAGCTGTGTGAGCAGCGAGTCCACGCCGACCACCAGCACGCCACGTCCGCCACTGGACTGGCTGCGCGCACGCTTGAGGATGGGCGCTTCCTCGGCCACGACCGGCTCCGGTGGCCGCAACAGTTGCTCGATGTTGCGCAGCGAGAACTCGTCCTTGCCGACCACCTCGAACAGCGCGTCAGCCGTGCGGAAGCCGAGCTGCGCGGCCAGGTCATCGAGCCTGAAGGCGGTGCGGCCTTCGCGCTGCAGCAGCTTCTCGACGGCCTCGCGGCCGCGCGCGATGGTTTCCTGCTGTGCACGCGCGTTGAACCAGGCCCGCACCTTGGCCTTGGAGCGCTGGCTCTGCAGGAAGCCGAGCTGCGGGTTGAGCCAGTCCATCGATGGACCGCCCTCCTTGACCGTCACGACCTCGACGGTCTGGCCGTTGCGCAGCGGCGTGTTCAGCGGCTGCAGCGCGCCGTCAATCTTGGCGCCGCGGCAGCGGTGCCCCAGCTCGGTGTGCAGGTGGTAGGCGAAGTCGACCGCGGTCGCGCCGGCCGGCAGTTCCATGATGGTGGCCTGCGGCGTCAGCACGTAGATGCGGTCCTCGAACAGGCCCTTGCCGGTGCTGCCATCGACGACGACCTGCGACGTGCCAGTCGACCCATCCTCGTCGGCGCCGGCCAGCTCGCGTTCCCAGGCCAGCAATTGATGCAGCACGGCACGCCTCGCTTGAGCGACGCGGCTCTCGAAGTCACCCGCCGCGCTGACGCCCGCATAGCCCTTGGTGCCTGCTTCCTTGTAGGCCCAGTGCGCGGCGATGCCGCTCTCGGCATGTTCGTGCATCGCACGGGTGCGGATCTGGATCTCGATCGGGCGCTGGTCTGCATCGATCACCACGGTGTGCAGCGACTGGTAGCCGTTGGGTTTGGGGCGGGCGATGTAGTCGTCGAACTCTTCTGGCATGGCCAGCCAGAGTTCGTGCACGCGGCTCAGCGCGGCATAGCAAGCCGGCACGTCGGTGACCAGCACACGCAGCGCGCGGACGTCGAGCACCTGCGAGAAGTCCAGGCCCTTGCCGCGCATCTTCTTCCAGATGCTGTAGATGTGCTTCGGGCGGCCCTGCACCTGGGCCGGCAGGCCTTGGAGGGCCAGCGCCTCGGCGAGCTGCTGGCGAACGCGTTCGATGCCGGCTTCGCGTTCGACGCGCTTCTCGTCCAGCCAGCGGGCGATCTGCTTGTAGGGCTCCGGTTGCAGGAAGCGAAAGGACAGGTCCTCCAGCTCCCACTTGATCTGCCAGATGCCCAGCCGGTTGGCCAGCGGCGCGAAGATCTGCTGGGTCTCGCGCGCCAGCGCTCTCGGACAAGGCTGGCGGCTGGCTGCGTAGAAGCGCAAGGTCTGCAGACGCGAGGCCAGGCGCAGCAGCACGACACGCAGATCGTGCGAGAAGGCCAGCAGCATCTTGCGCACACGTTCGAGCTGCTCGGCCAGCACCTCGGCATCGGTCTCGTCGGCCAGCGCGTCGCGGGCGTTGCGCTGCAGCTTGACCAGCTTGCGGGTGTAGGTGACGAGCCGGGCGTAGGACGGCCCGAAGGCCTGTTCGACCACAGTCTCCGGATCGGTCAGGAAGTCGCCCGCATAGACCAGGTAGACGGCGGCCTGCATCGAAGGCGCCGCGCCGATGTCGGCCAGGATGCGCGCCACGCCGTCGGCATGGGTCAGCGCGTCCTCGCCGGTGTCGAAGGTCCGCCCACTCAGCAGGGGCAGCGCGAAGGCGCGCGCCTTGCCCAGCCTTTCCTGTTCGGCTGCGGCGTCCTGCGGCTGTCCCCCGGCCGCGACCTCGTCGGCCAGCGCCAGGATGGGCGATAACGCCGTGCGGGCCTCGGCGTCACGCTCAAGGCCGGTGGTCTTCATGGGAGATCGTCCTCAGCGACCAGCCTCAAGAAAGGCCTGCACCGCCGCGACCTGGTCCGGCGCGACCAGTGTGGGTGCATGGCCCACGCCACCGAACTCGACCAGCGTGGCCTTCGGTCCGCGTTGGGTCATGGCCTGTGCGGTGGCCGGCGACAACAGGTCCGATTCGGCCCCGCGCAGCAGCAAGGTGGGTACCTGGATGCGGTCGTAGGCGGACCAGAGGATCTGCTCGCCAGCTGTGGCGATCTCGGGCGTCACGGCCTTGAAGGCAGCGGCGATGGCCGGGTCGTAATGCGGCACCAGATCGCCTTGGGGACTGCGCTTGAACTGGGGCCGCGACAGGGCAGCCCATTGCTCGTCGGTGTGCGGGCCGAAGCTGGCCGAGATGCTGCGCAGGAAAGCGGCGCCTTGCGCCTCGTCGGGAAAGCGCACGGGCGCGCCCAGGTAGGTGCCGATGCGCTGCAAGGATGAATATTCGATCACCGGCCCGACGTCGTTGAGCACCAGGCGCTGCACCGGCGAACCCCGCAAGCTGGCCAGGCCCATGCCGATCAAGCCACCCATCGAGGTGCCCACCCAGGACACCTTGGCCACGCCCAGACGCGCGACCAGCGTGACCATGTCGGCCACATAGGCCGGTACCTGGTAGCCCATCGGATCGGCCAGCCAGTCGGACTGGCCGCGGCCCACCACATCGGGGCAGATCACGCGCCAGCGCGGTGCCAATGCCTGAGCGAGGGTGTCGAAATCGCGGCCCTGGCGCGACAGGCCGTGCACGCAGACGACCACGTCGGGGTTGTCGGACGCGCCCCATTCCCAATAGCCCATCCGGTGCAAGCCGGTGGTATCGAGGCAGTCGACGTGATGCAGGCGCGGATCTGGCATGTGCTGGCTTGTCATGGTGGGCAAAGGACCCCCCTTCATAATCGTCATCGTACCCAACTGCTCAAGGAATCTTTCATGCTCAAGGGCAAGACAGCGCTGGTCACCGGATCGACCAGCGGCATCGGACTCGGCGTGGCCCTCTCGCTGGCTCGCCAGGGCGCGAACATCGTGTTGAACGGCTTCGGCGATGTCGAAGGCCCCAAGGCGCAGGTCGCCGCGCTGGGTGTGCAGGTCGGCTACCACGGCGCCGACATGAGCAAGCCGGCCGAGATCGAGGCCATGATGGCCTACGCCGGCGAGACCTTCGGCGGCGTCGACATCCTGGTCAACAACGCCGGCATCCAGCATGTCGCACCGGTCGAGTCCTTTCCGGTCGAACGCTGGGACGCGATCATCGCGATCAACCTGAGCTCGGCCTTCCACGCCACGCGCCTGGCCTTGCCTGGCATGCAGTCGCGCAACTGGGGCCGCATCATCAACATCGCCTCGGTGCATGGCCTGGTCGCGTCGACGCAGAAGTCGGCATATGTCGCGGCCAAGCATGGCGTGATCGGCCTGACCAAGGTGACCGCGCTGGAGAACGCCACGACCGGCGTGACCTGCAACGCGATCTGCCCGGGTTGGGTGCTGACCCCCCTGGTGCAGAAACAGGTCGATGCGCGGGCCGCTGCCGAGGGCGTCGACAACGCCGAGGCGATCCGCCGACTGCTGGGCGACAAGCAGCCGTCGATGCAGTTCACCACGCCCGAGGAACTGGGCGAACTGGCGGTCTTCCTGTGCTCGGCCGCCGCCAACAACGTGCGTGGCGTGGCCTGGAGCGTCGACGGCGGCTGGACCGCCCAGTAAGTCGACCGGCAGACGCCCCCCCCTCAGGGCGTCATGCGGATCGTGCCTTGCACGGTCACGCCCAGGCGGCTCTTGCCACCTTCAACGGGCAATGGCGCCGCGTCGGCCATCGGCGCGGCGGCCGCCTTCATGAACATCACGGGGGGCCGTCCGCCCTCCTCGTTCTCGACCCGCGTGACCTGGGCGTCGACCAGCGTGTAGCCCCGATAGCCGAACTGCTCAGCGATCTCGCCGGCACGCTGCCGGAACTGCTTGATCGCCTGCGCCGTCAGGGCGCTTTCCTGCTGGTCGCGGGCCGACGGCGACAAGCTGTGCTGCACCGATTGCACCGTCATGCCGTCGAGCCTGCCGGTCAACGCGGCGATGCGGGCGGTGTCGCGGCCCTTGAGCTGCAACTCGGCCACGCCGATCCAGCCGTTGATGCGGCCTTCCCGACCGTAGCGGGGCGACAGGTTGAAGGCCCCGGTGCTGACCTCGAGCGTGTCGCTGCGTTCGCGCCGGGCCGTCGCCAGGGCACTGTCGAGCACCTGCTTGAGCTGGACCTGGACCTGGCCCGCATCGGTGCCTTCCCGCTGGGCCCGCAGCACCACGCCGAGCGTGTCCTGCAGGACCTCCGTGCTGGCTTCGGCCGACAGGCTGACCTGGTGGGCGCGCATCGCCTCGGGCATGTCGGCGGCATGTGATGGCGCCATGGCCAACGCCGTCACGAGCGCCAGGCCAAGGGCGGACAGGGCGTGGCGACAGCGGCGCAGCCGTGCATCGAGGCGGCGTTCCGAGCATGTGGACGTGGCAGGCATGGAGTCCTTTCAAGGGTCGGGCAACACGCTGCAAACCAGCGTCCAGGCTCAACGTGGGCAGTCCTCACGCGGTGGGCACCACGATCCGAAAGAGATGTAACAGGGGGTCAGACCGCCGAAAAACCCGCTTGGGCCATGCGCACAATCGCGGCTGTTACAAATTACGGAGCCGCCGATGACGACGCCCAACCCCCAGCGCACCGACCGCATTGTCGTGGTCGACGACGACGCCCGCATCCGCGACCTGCTGCGCCGCTACCTCACCCAGGAGGGCTTCGAAGTCCTGCTGGCCGAAGACTCCAAGGCCCTCAACCGCATCCTGACCCGCGAGACGGTCGACCTGATCGTGCTCGACCTGATGCTGCCCGGCGAGGACGGCCTGTCGATCTGCCGCCGCCTGCGCGCGGGCAACGACATCACGCCCATCATCATGCTGACGGCCAAGGTCGACGACGTCGACCGCATCGTCGGCCTGGAGGTCGGTGCCGACGACTACCTGCCCAAGCCCTTCAACCCGCGCGAGCTGCTGGCCCGCATCAACGCCGTGCTGCGCCGCCGCCCGGTGATGGAAGCGCCTGGCGCGCCCTCGCGCGAGGCCCAGAGCGTCACCTTCGGACCCTTCGAGTTCGACCTCGCGCTGCGTCGCCTGACCCGCGAAGGCGAGGTGATCTCGCTGACGACCGGCGAGTTCTCGATGCTCAAGGCGCTGGTTCGTCACCCGCGCCAGCCTCTGTCGCGCGACAAGCTCGCGCAACTGGCCCGCGGCCGTGAGTTCGAGCCCTTCGACCGCAGCCTGGACGTGCAGGTCTCGCGCCTGCGCAAGATGATCGAGCCCGATCCGTCGCAGCCGCGCTACATCCAGACCGTCTGGGGTGTCGGTTATGTGTTCGTTCCGGACGGCGCGGCCTGAGACTCGCCCCCGGGCAGGCCCGCCGTCGCCAGCGACCTGCCCGATCCCGGTATCCCAGCTGACCCGGCAGCACCGATCAGCGAGCGTTCATGGTCGCCACCACCTCCACCGCCAACTCCGTGCAGGGTCCCCCTTCGGTCTCGCCCCACACGACCAACCGCCGCAGCGCCGCACCGGCCCAGCGCCGGCCGCTGCAGCGTGTCTTGGCGATGTTCCGCCGGACCTTCATCTTGAGCCTGTTCTGGCGCACCTTTCTGCTGCTGTCCTTGATGCTGGGCGTGGGCATCCTGGGCTGGACCTATGTCCTGCGCTACTTCGAGCTGGAGCCGCGTGCGGTGCAGGCCGCGCAGCAGATCGCCAGCTTGGTCAACCTGTCGCGCGCTGCGCTGCGCTACACCGATCAGGTCAACCGCGTCGCACTGGTCAAGAACATCGCCGAGCAGGAAGCCGTCAAGTTGCAGCCGCGTGAACCGGGCGACAAATGGGAGCCCTTCGAGGTCGACCGCTTCACCCGCACCATCGGCGCGCAACTGCGCAGCCGGCTCGGCCCGCAGACGGTGGTGGCCAGCAGCGTCAATGGCAGCAGCGGGCTGTGGGTCGGCTTCCTGATCGAGACCGACCAGTACTGGCTGCAAGCCGACCCGAACCGGGTCCAGACCGCCATCACCGGCATGACCTACTTTCTGGTCATGGGCCTGACCTTTGTGGCCACGCTGATCGTCTCGGCCTACATCGCCGCCAAGATCAACTTGCCGCTGCGGGAACTCAGCTCGGCCGCCAGCCGCATCCGCGAGGGCGAATACACCTCGCGGCTGGACGAGGACACCGCGACGATGGAGATCCGCGAGGTCAACCGCGGCTTCAACCGCATGGCCCGCGAGCTGGCCAAGATCGAGGACGACCGCGCCGTCATGCTGGCCGGCATCTCGCATGACCTGCGCACGCCGCTGGCGCGCATCCGGCTCGAGACCGAGATGAGCGTGGTCGACGAGGAAGCGCGCCGCAACATGGCCATGGACATCGACCAGCTCGACGCCATCATCGACAAGTTCATGGACTACGCCCGGCCGACCGAGGTCAAGCTGGTGCCCATCGTGCTGGCCGTGCTGCTCGACACCGTCTCGCGGCGCGTCTCCAACGACCACCTGAAGATCACCGCCCGCGTCACCACCGATGTGCGGGTGATGGGAGACGAGACCGACCTTGACCGCGTCTTCGCCAACCTCTTCGAGAACGCCCGCCGCTATGCCCAGTCCGAGGACGGCATCGCCCGCGTGACGGTCACCTACGCGCGGGCCGGCCAATGGGTGGTCGTGAGCGTGCGCGACGAAGGGCCCGGTGTCAGCCCCGAGACCCTGGCTCGCCTGACCACGCCCTTCTACCGCGGCGACAAGGCCCGCACCCACACCAGCACCACGGGTGCCGGCCTGGGCCTGGCCATCGTCGAGAAGACCGTCACCCGCATGGGCGGCATGCTGGAACTGGCCAACGCGCCGCAAGGCGGCTTTGTGGCCTACGTGAAGTTGCGCCGAGCCGCTTGAGCGGCGTTCTCGTTGGAAGGGTGACGGCCCGCATGGCGGCCGACCTGCCGCCCTTGCAGAATCACCCGATGACGACCGAATCTCACCTGTCGAGCCGCCTGAAGGCGCAGCTTGCGACGCTCGAAGCCGGCCTGCTCGAACGCGGTGCCGCCACCCGCCTGATGCTGCTCGCCGCGCTGGCCGGCGAACACGTGCTGCTGATCGGCCCGCCCGGCACCGCCAAGAGCGAGCTGGCGCGACGGCTGCACGGTGTGATGGCCGTCGGCCGCTACTTCGAGCGCCTGCTGACGCGCTTTTCGACGCCCGAGGAGCTGTTCGGTCCCCTGTCGCTGAAGGCGCTGGAGGATGACCGCTACGAGCGACTGACCGAGGGCTACCTGCCAACCGCCGGCGTGGCCTTTCTTGACGAGGTGTTCAAGGCCAACTCGGCCATCCTCAATGCCTTGCTGACCCTGCTCAACGAGCGCGAGTTCGACAACGGTCAGCAGCGCCTGGCGGTGCCGCTGGTCAGCGTCGTCGGCGCGACCAACGAGGTGCCGACCGAGGAGGCCCTGCTGGCTTTCCACGACCGCTTCCTGCTGCGTGTCGTGGTTGACCCGGTGAGCGATGCCAGCTTCGGCGCGTTGCTGCGGCTCGATGCCACACGGCCGGCCGCCTGCGACGCCCTGCCCTGGCAGCCGCATGAACTGGCTGCCTTGCGTGCCGCGCGGGAACACATTCCCCTGTCCGACACCGTGCTGAACCACCTGGGCGCGCTGCGCCCGCGCCTGCGCGCTTGGGACATCGCCGTGTCGGACCGCCGCTGGCGCCAGCTGGCCAGCCTGTTGCGCAGCGCCGCACTGACCGAAGGCCGCGAACAGGTCGACCCGCTGGACCTCTGGCTGTTGCCGCACGTGCTGGCCCACCAGCCCGACCAGGTCGGGCCATTGGCCCAGTGGTTCCTGGCCGAGGTGGTCGAAGCGGCACCGCAGACACCGACCTGGCTGGGCCGCGCGGTCGAGGCTTTCGAGCAGCAGCTGGATCTGGAGCGCAGCGCTGAGGCGGAGGACATCCCGGACGCTGGCGCGGGCAAGCTCGCGCTCGCCAAGGCCATCGGCGGACAGACCAGCCACGACGGCATGCTGCGCATCGTCAATGCCGCCCTCGAAGCCCACCAGCGACGGCGCTACAGCAGCGTGCACATCGCGGCTCGCATCACCCAGGTCGAGGAGCTGATCGGGCGTGTCGACGACCATCTGGCGGTGTTGCGTGTTGGGCTGGCCGACCTGCAAGCGCGTCTGGCGGACCGGATCTGGTGGCCGCCGGAGCTGCTGGACCGGGTGCTGGGTGAACGTGGCCGCACGATCGCCGCCCTGGCCCAACTTCATGCGCGATTGCTCACGCTGAGGGCTGGTTTTGGCGACCTGCCCGTGGACACGCAACTGGCGCAGCCCGCGCCGCCGCCTGTGGCCTGGGACGACCAGGAACGGCGGGCCTGACGCGGCCGCCCGATGCGCGCGCTCGACGCACCGTACGCCCCGCTGGACCTTCAGTCCCGCGAGCTGTGGTTGCCGGCCATCGTCAACTCCGCTGGGCAGACGGCCCGGCGCATCGACCACCTGGCGCCGTGGGTGGCCGCCCTGGAAGCCGGCCGCCTGCCGCTGCCCGAACATGACTTTGGCGATCCCCACGCGTTGTTGCCGATGCGCTCGGCCATCGCCACGCTGGGCCTGCCGACCTTGTGCGTGGGCGTGCCAGCGCTGGTGCTGCAGGTCTTGCGCACTTTGTTCTGGTCGCTGGACCGCATCGTCGACCTGCAACCGGCACTCAGCCGCGAGGCGGCCATCGCGCGTGTCACCGCCGACTTCGTCGCCGAATGGACCGTGCAGACTCAAGGCTGGCGCGACGAACTGGCGCTGCTGCGGGGGCTGGGCGACCTGGCGCATCTGCGCTGGGACGAGATCCAGGGCCTGCTGCGTTCGCGCGAATGGCAGGAGGCGCAGCGCCTGAGCGCCCTGCTCGCCCACCTGCAACCGCTGGTCGAGCTGATCCGCCAGCTTGGCCGCACCGAACACGACCCGGCCGCGCCGCCGGCCGACACGACCGACGCGGATCCAACGACGCTGCGGCTGGCCATGCGGACCCGCGAAACCTTGTTGCCCGGGGCGCCAGGCGAGCTGACGGGCATACACCGGTCAGGTCGGTTGGATCGCCTGCTGGGCAGCGAGGCCGCGCAGATCCGCCATCGGGTGCTACACCGGCTGTGGCGGGCCCGTCTGGCCGAGGCCAGCCTGTTGACCTATGACAGCCAGGGCGTGCTGCACGAACGCGTGGTCGACCCGACCGCACACCAGCCTGAGGCGGCGCGCACGCTGCGCGCGCCGCGCCAGCGTGGGCCGATCATCTTGTGCGTCGACACCTCCGGCTCGATGCAGGGCGCGCCCGAGAAGATCGCCAAGGCCGTCGTGCTCGAAGCCCTGCGCACGGCGCAGCGAGAACAGCGCGGCTGCTTGCTGATCGCGTTCGGCGGCCAGGGCGAGATGGTCACGCGCGAGCTGCAGGCTGGTCGGGCCGGGCTGGACGCGATGCTCGAACTGATCGGCATGGGCTTCGACGGCGGCACCGACGTGCAGACCCCGATCGAACACGCCATCGACCGGGTGCACCAGGCCCGCTGGCGCAGCGCTGACCTGCTGATCGTCAGCGACGGCGAGTTCGGCTGTGTGCCGGCCACGCTGGAACGGCTGGACCAGGCTCGCGCAGAACTGGGCCTGCGGGTCCAGGGCATCCTGATCGGCGACCGCGAAACCATGGGCCTGCTGGAAACCTGCGACGCCATCCACTGGCTGCGTGACTGGCGCCGCTTCGAGTCCAGCCAGCCGCTGCGAGAGGCGACCGTGCCGGTGCACACCGCGAGCCTGACCGCCCTTTACTTCCCGAACGCCCTGAGCGCCCGGGCCGCTCGAAAGAAGTCCTGAAGCATCTCTTGGGCAGCCGTTGGTCTCAAGCCTTCGGTGGCGTGGCGTTGGCCGCCAGGGCGACCGTGTGCGGCAGCGGCAGGACAACCGGCCGGGTGCGCCAGATCTGGTTGGCGTATTCGGCGATCGTCCGGTCCGACGAGAAGGCGCCCATGCCGGCGACGTTGAGCACCGCCTTGCGCGCCCAAGCTTCCGGGTCGCGGTAGAGCGCATCGACCGCATCCTGCGTGGCGATGTAGCTGGCATAGTCGGCCAGCAGCAGGTAGTGGTCGCCCCAGTTCACCAGCGTGTCGAAGATCTGTTGGAAGCGCCCGGGCTCTTCGGGGCTGAAGACGCCGTCGCGGATCGCGTCGAGCGCGGCCTTCAGGCGCGGATCGGCGTCGTAGTGCGCGCGGGGCTGGTAGCCCTGGGCACGGATCCCCGCGACCTGCTCGGTGGTGTTGCCGAAGATGAAGAAGTTCTCGGCGCCCACCTGCTCGCGCATCTCCACATTGGCCCCGTCGAGCGTGCCGATGGTCATGGCCCCGTTCAACGCGAACTTCATGTTGCCGGTGCCTGAGGCCTCGGTGCCGGCCGTCGAGATCTGCTCGGACAGGTCGGCCGCCGGGATGATCACCTCGGCCAGGCTGACGCTGTAGTTCGGGATGAAGACGACCTTGAGCCGGTCGCCCACACGCGGGTCGTTGTTGATGGTCCGAGCGACGTCGTTGACCAGCTTGATGACCAGCTTGGCCATGTGATAAGCCGAGGCCGCCTTGCCGGCGAACACCACCACGCGCGGTACCCAGTCGGCATCCGGCTGGGCCAGGATGGCCTGGTAGCGCGTCACCACATGCAGCAGGTTGAGCAGCTGGCGCTTGTACTCGTGGATGCGCTTGACCTGCACGTCGAACAGCGCATCGGGGCTGATCGTCACGCCCAGCTGCTTGTGGACCAGGCGGGCCAGGCGGTCCTTGTTCTGCCGCTTGATGCGGCGGAAGGCACCGAGGAAGCCCGGGATCTCCAGCGCGTGGCGCAGGCCTTCAAGCTCGTCGAGGTGACGACGCCAGCCGCGTCCGATGCGGTGGTCGATCAGGTCGGCCAGGCCAGGGTTGGCCTGTGCCAGCCAGCGCCGCGGCGTCACGCCATTGGTCTTGTTGTTGAAGCGCTCGGGCCATTGCGCGGCGAAGTCCGAGAAGATCGACGCCTTCATCAGCTCCGAATGCAGCGCCGACACGCCATTGATGGAATGGCTGGTGACGACCGCGAGGTAGGCCATGCGCACGCGGCGCTCGCCGGACTCGTCGATCAGCGAGAGCTTGCGCATCAGCTCGGGCTGGTAGCCGTGGCGCTGGGTCAGCGCGGCCAGAAAGTCCGCATTGATGTCGAAGATGATGCGCAGATGGCGCGGCAGCACACGACCGAACAGGTCGATCGGCCAGGTCTCCAGCGCCTCGTGCATCAAGGTGTGGTTGGTGTACGAGAAGACCCTTTGGCAGAGCGACCAGGCCTGCGCCCACGGCACCGCATGTTCATCGACCAGCAGGCGCATCAGCTCGGGGATGGCCAGCACCGGGTGGGTGTCGTTGAGGTGGATGCTGACCTTGTCGGGCAGCGCGTCGAAGGTGGTGTGGGTGCGCAGGTAGCGGCGCAGCAGGTCCTGCACGCTGGCCGAGCAGAAGAAATACTCCTGGCGCAGCCGCAGCTCGCGGCCCGACAACGTCGAGTCGTCCGGGTAGAGCACCCGCGAGACGTTCTCCGACAGGTTCTTGCTGGCCACCGCGCCGAAGTAGTTGCCCTGGTTGAAGGCGCGCAGGTCCATCTCCTCGGTGGCCTTGGCTGACCACAGGCGCAGCGTGTTGGTGGCCTGCGTGCCGTAGCCCGGGATGATGGTGTCGTAGGCCATCGCCAGCACGTCGTCGGTGTCGACCCAGCGGACCTTGGCCGGGCCCTGCCCGCTGTCCTCGATGCGACCCCCGAAACGCACGCGGTAGACCACCTCGGGGCGCGGGAACTCCCAGGGGTTGCCGGCCTTGAGCCAGTAGTCGGGCGCCTCGACCTGGCGGCCGTCGACCACCATCTGGCGGAACATGCCGTAGTCGTAGCGGATGCCGTAGCCGAAACCCGGCACGCCCAGCGTCGCCATGGAATCGAGGAAGCAGGCCGCCAGCCGGCCAAGGCCGCCGTTGCCCAGCGCCGCATCGGGTTCGAGGTCGAACAGGCCGTCGAGGTTGACATCGAGTTCGCGCAGCGCCTGCTGCAGCGTCGGCATCAGGTCCAGTGCCAGCAAGGCGTTGCTGAAGGTCCGGCCGATCAGGAACTCCGCCGACAGGTAATAGACCCGCTTGACGTCCTGCTCGTACTGCGCGCGGGTGGTGTTCATCCAGCGCTCGACCAGGTGGTCGCGCACGGCGTAGGAGACCGCCTGCAGCCAGTCTTCCGGACGCGCCGAGACGGGGTCCTTGCCGACGCTGTACATCAGCTTGTTGGAAATGGCGCGCTTGAAGGCGGCGACATCGCGGGCGAGGTGGTCGTACTGGTGCTCGAACTGTTGGAGGTCCATCCCGGTCTTTCGGTCTTCTCAGGTCTTGCGTTGTTCTGTGTCGTGGGGACGGGCGCTGACGCGGGTCAGTAGCCCAGGCCCCGGTAAAGCGCCATGTAGCGCTGCGCCGCCTCGGTCCAGCCAAAGCGCTGCGCCATGGCGCGCTGCTGGACGCGACGCCAGTCGGCCGAGCGGCGGTGCAGCGCCTGGGCCCGGTCGGTGGCGGCGGTCAGGCCGGCGACGCTGAAGTCGTCGAAGACGAAGCCGGTGGCGTCGACGTCGAGCGTCTCCAGCCGCGCGTCGGCCACCGTGTCGGCCAGGCCGCCAACCCGGCGCACGACCGGCAGCGTGCCGTAGCGCAGGCCGTAGAGCTGGGTCAGACCACAGGGCTCGTAGCGCGATGGCACGAGGATCAGGTCGGAGCCGGCGATCAGCCGGTGCGCGAAGGACTCGTCGTAGCCGATGCGCACGGCCACCGACTGCGGCGCACGGGCGGCCCATTCGCGGAAGGCGGCCTCCATGCTGGCGTCACCGCTGCCCAGCAGGCCCAGCTGCGCGCCACGTCCGACCCAGTGCTCGATGGCTTGCAGCACCAGGTGCAGGCCCTTCTGTTCGGTCAAGCGGCTGACCACGCACAGCAGCGGCGCATCAGGCGTCACCGCCAGACCCAGCTCATGCTGCAGCTCGGCCTTGCAGCGGGCCTTTCCGGCCAGCCTGCCGGCGCCGAAATGGGACGGGATCAAGGCATCGCTGGCCGGATTCCAGACCGCGTCGTCGACACCGTTGAGGATGCCGCTGAGCGTGTTGGCACGCGAGCGCAGCAGGCCGTCCAGCCCGCAGCCCTGCTCGGCACCCTGGATCTCCTGCGCATAGGTCGGGCTGACGGTGGTCAGGCGCTCCGAGAAGAACAGGCCGCCCTTCATGAAGCTGATCTGGCTGTGGAACTCCAGCCCGTTGACGCCGTAGAAGTCCCAGGGCAGGCCCAGGTCGGCATAGTGGTGCGCACCGAAGAAGCCCTGGTAGGCGAGGTTGTGCACCGTGTAGACCGTGCCGGCGAGGCGCCGCCCCTGTTCACGGCCCATCGCCGCGAGGTAGGGCGCCGCCAGTGCCGCATGCCAGTCGTGTGCGTGCACGATCTCGGCCGACCAGGACATGTCCGCGCCGTCGGCCAGCTTTGCCGCCGTCCAGCCCAGCAGCGCGAAGCGCAGGTGGTTGTCACCCCAGGGCGTGCCACGCGCATCCTGATAGGGCCCGCCGTCGCGGTGGTAGTAGCCCGGCGCGTCGATCACGTAGGCGGTGACGCCGCCGCAGGCCGGCAGGATGCCGCGCTGCAGCCGGATCGCCTGCCCGAGGCCAATGGCGCCGGGCGGGCTCAGCGGGCCCAGGTCGACGACATCGGCGAGTCCGGCCTGGATCTGCGGGAAGCCCGGCAGCAGGACACGCACGTCGCCGCCCTGCCCGGCCAACGCCGCCGGCAGCGCGCCGGCCACGTCGGCCAGGCCGCCGGTCTTGAGCAGCGGGAAGATCTCGGCACAGCTCTGCAGGATGCGCATGGTCGGTGCCGTTCTCAGAGCTTGGCGAGCATGCCGCGCGTGACCAGCACGACGCCGTTCTCGGTGCGGAAGAAGCGCTGCGCGTCGAGTTCCGGATCCTCGCCAACGACCAGACCGTCGGGCACATGGCAGCGTCGGTCGATCACGCACTTGGTCAGGCGGCAGTTGCGGCCGATCTGCACGTCCGGAAGGATCACGACCTCGTTGATCGCGCTGTACGAACGCACCAGCACGTTGGAGAACAGCACCGAGTTGCGGATGGTCGAGCCCGAGACGATGCAGCCGCCCGAGACCAGCGAGTTGATCGCCTCGCCGCGACGGCCCTCGTAGTCGTGCACGAACTTGGCCGGCGGCAGCTGTTCCTGGTAGGTCCAGATCGGCCAGTCCTTGTCGTACATGTTGAGTTCGGGCGTCGGCGAGGCCAGGTCGAGGTTGGCCGCCCAATAGGCGTCGACCGTGCCGACGTCGCGCCAGTAGGCCTTGGAATACGGCGGGTTGGCGATGGCCGACATCGAGAACGGGTGGGCAATGGCCTGGTTCTCGCGCACCGCGCGGGGGATCAGGTTCTTGCCGAAGTCGTGTTCCGAGGCCGGATCGGCCGCGTCGTCCTCCAGCAACTGGTAGAGGTAATCGGCCGTGAAGATGTAGATGCCCATGCTGGCCAGCGACGTGTTCTCGTCACCCGGCATGTGCGGCGGATCGGCCGGCTTTTCGACGAACTCGATGATGTGGCGGTCCTCGTTGATCGCCATCACGCCGAAGGCCTTGGCCTCCTCGCGCGGGACCTCGATGCAGCCGACCGTCACGCCACGTCCGCTGGCGGCGTGGTCGGCCAGCATCAGCGAGTAGTCCATCTTGTAGATGTGGTCGCCGGCCAGCACGATGACGTAGTCCGGCGGGGTCGAGTTGCGGATGATGTCCAGGTTCTGGTAGATCGCATCGGCGGTGCCGCGGTACCAGCTTTCCTCGTCCACGCGCTGCTGCGCGGGCAGCAGGTCGACGAACTCGTTCATCTCGTTGCGCATGAACGACCAGCCTCGCTGCAGGTGGCGCAGCAGCGAGTGGGACTTGTACTGCGTGATCACGCCAATGCGGCGGATGCCCGAGTTGATGCAGTTCGACAGCGCGAAGTCGATGATGCGGAACTTGCCGCCAAAGTGCACCGCCGGCTTGGCGCGGCGGTCGGTCAGCGCTTTCAGTCGCGAACCACGGCCACCGGCCAGCACCAGGGCGAGCGAGCGACGGGTCAGGCTGCGGGTTTGAGCCATTCTTGTGAGGTCCATGTTGTCTCCGGTTGAGTAGGTCTGTTCTGGGATAGGACTCGCCCGGCACGGGGCCGGACATTGCAAGGCGCAGGCCAGGTGGCGGCCTTGAGGCTCGGGATATCGGTCGGTCTGGGGTTCAGGTGATGACGGCCGGCGCCGCCATGCCGGTGTGCGAACGGATGCCCGCCAGCTGGTCAGCCAGCGTGATCAGGTCGGCCAGCGCCTGCTGGGGTTCGAGGTCGTGGCGGGCCGGATCGGCCTCGTAGCGTTCGAGGTAGACCCGCAGCGTCGCGCCTTCGGTGCCGGTGCCCGACAGGCGCAGCACGATGCGCGAGCCGCCGGCCAGCAGGATGCGCAGGCCCTGCGCCTTCGACACCGAACCGTCGACCGGATCGGTGTAGGCGAAGTCGTCGGCGGCCTCGACCTGCAGGCTGCCAAAGCGTTGTCCGGCCAGGCCCGAGAGGCGGCTGCGCAGGCTGCTCATCAGCGCATCGGCCCGGTCGGTGGCGACGCCTTCCCAGTCGTGGCGCGAGTAGTAGTTGCGACCGAAGCGGGCCCAGTGCGCCCGCACGAGCTGCTCGACCGACTGGCCGGTGGACGCCAGCAAGTTGAGCCAGAACAGCACGGCCCACAGGCCGTCCTTCTCGCGCACATGGTTGGAGCCGGTGCCGTAGCTTTCTTCCCCACACAAGGTGGCCTGACCGGCGTCCAGCAGGTTGCCGAAGAACTTCCAGCCGGTGGGCGTTTCATGGCAGGGAATGCCCAGCATCTGCGCCACCCGGTCGGCCGCCTGCGAGGTCGGCATCGAGCGGGCGATGCCGGCCAGGCCCTTGCGGTAGCCCGGCACGCGGGTGGCATGGGCGGCCAGCACGGCCAGGCTGTCGGACGGCGTGACGACGAAGTCGCGGCCCAGGATCATGTTGCGGTCGGCATCGCCGTCGGACGCTGCACCAAAGTCGGGTGCATGCGGGCCCGACATGATCGCAATCAGTTCCTGCGCATGCGCCGGGTTGGGGTCCGGGTGGTGGCCACCGAAGTCCTCCAGCGGCTCGCCGTTGATGACCGTGCCGGCCGGCGCGCCCAGCAGGCCTTCGAGCACCGCCTTGGCATAGGGGCCGCCGGCCGCGCCCATGGCGTCGTAGCACATGCGTTTGCCGGAGGCGAACCAGGCGCGCATGGCGTCGAAATCGAACAGCTGCTGCATCAGCTCGGCATGGTCGGCGACCGGGTCGATGACCTCGACCACCAGGTCGCCGATGCGCTGTTCGCCCAGCCGGCCCAGGTCGATGTCGTCGACCTCGGTGGCGATGGTGTAGCTCGTCAGCTGCTGGGTCCGGGCGTAGACCGCCTCGGTGACCTTCTCGGGCGCCGGGCCGCCGTTGCCAACGTTGTACTTGATGCCGAAATCCCCGTCCGGACCGCCCGGGTTGTGGCTGGCCGACAGCACCACACCGCCATAGGCCCCGCGCTTGCGGATCACCGCGCTGGCCGCTGGCGTCGACAGCAAACCGCCCTGCCCCACCAGCACACGCGCGAAGCCGTGCGCAGCGGCCATGCGCAAGATGACCTGCACCGCCACCCGGTTGTGGAAGCGGCCGTCGCCACCCAGCACCAGGGTCTGGCCGCGACGGTCCTCCAGAACCTCGAACAGCGCCTGCACGAAGTTCTCGAGGTAGTGCGGCTGCTGGAACACCGTGACCTTCTTGCGCAGGCCGGAGGTGCCGGGACGCTGCCCGGCAATCGCTTGGGTGGGGACCTGGATGATCTTCATGGTGGAAGCACTTCGGTGAGGGTCGGTGGGGTCTTCAAAATCTTCGGGATCTTCGGGATCTTCGGGATCGTTCTTGTCGGCCACTCAGGCCGCCGGCCAGGTCGCCACCTGGACCAGCACGCGCATCGAGCGGCACTCGACCTCGCAGGCGCCGTCTGGCGCGTTCAGCGGGTCGACCCGCGGGGTGTGCTGCGGGCCGGGCGCGCCGTCGGGCGTGCAACTGCACAACAGCGTCTGCCAGGGCCCGGGGGGCAGCACGAAGCGCTGCGAGCGTGTGCCCGGGTTGACCAGCAGCAGCACCGCCGCCGCATCGCCTCCGGCGTCCAGGCGCACGCCCATGGCGCGGTCATGCGGATCGCCCCAGTCGCCGCCGGCCAGCACGCGGCCTTCCGGATGCCACCAGGTCACGTCGCTGCGGCCCTGGGCATCGGGCAGACCGCGCAGCCAGTGGGTGATGCGCAGGGACGGCAGTTCGCGCCGCAGCCGCAGCAGGCGTGCGACGTAGGCCGCCAGCGTCAGGTCGGCACCGGCCCAGTCCAGCCAGGTGATCTCGTTGTCCTGGCAGTAGGCGTTGTTGTTGCCACGTTGGGTGTGGCCGATCTCGTCGCCGCCCAGCAGCATCGGCGTGCCCTGGGCCAGCAGCAGCGTGGCCAGCAGCGCACGTTGCAGACGGGCCCGCAGGGCCAGCACCTCGGCGCGGTCGGTGTCGCCCTCAACACCGGCGTTCCAGCTGCAGTTGTGGTGGTGGCCGTCGCGGTTGTGCTCGCCGTTGGCGTCGTTGTGCTTGTGGTTGTAGGAGACCAGGTCGCGCAGCGTGAAGCCGTCGTGGGCGGTGATGAAGTTGACGCTGGCCAGCGGCGAACGACCGTCGTGGTGGAACTGCGTGCTGGATGCGGCGAAGCGGTGCGCGAACACGCCGCGATCGCCCGCGCCACGCAACCACCAGGAGCGCATCGTGTCGCGGAACTGGTCGTTCCATTCCAGCCAGCCGGGCGGGAAGGCGCCGAGCTGGTAGCCGCCCGGGCCGATGTCCCAGGGTTCGGCGATCAGTTTGACGCGTGACAGCACCGGATCGGCCTGCAGTGCGGCGAAGAAGCCGCTGGCCACGCTGAAGCCGCCATCGCGGCCACGCGCGAGGATCGGTGCGAGGTCGAAGCGGAAGCCGTCCACGCCGTGTTCCAGCACCCAGTGGCGCAGCGACTCGATCACCAGCTGGACCACCCGCGGCTCGGCCAGGTTCAGGCAGTTGCCGCAGCCGCTCCAGTTGCGGTAGTGGCGCGGCGTCTGGTCGTCGAGGTGGTAGTAACGGGCGTTGGCCAGGCCCCGCAGCGACAGCGTCGGGCCCAGCTCGTCGGTCTCGGCGCTGTGGTTGTAGACCACGTCGAGCACGACCTCGAAGCCCTCGCGGTGCAGGCCGTCGACCATGTCGCGGAACTCGCTGGCGGCGTGGTCCGGCCGGCTGGCGTAACGCGGCTCGGGCGCCAGGAAAGCGATGCTGCTGTAGCCCCAGTAGTTGCTCAGACCCAGCTGCTGCAGCCGCGCCTCGTCGGCCCTTGCGTGGACCGGCAGCAGGCTCAAGGTCGTGACGCCCAGGCGCTTGTAGTGGGCCAGCAGCTCGGGCCGGGCCAGGCCGGCATAGCTGCCTCGAAGACGGTCCGGCACGCCAGCATGCCGCTGGCTCGCGCCCTTGACGTGCAGCTCGCACAGCACCGTCAGCTCAGGCGGAACACGCGGGCCGTCGCTGCGTCCGGTCCTGAGGGCCGGGTCCGCCAGGTCGCTGCGGACCTGCAGGCGCACGCGCGCTTTCAGCGCGCTGGCAGCGTTGTCGCGCGGATCCGGATGGGCCGGGTCGCTGGCGTCATGGCCCAGGTGCAGCGACAGGTCTCCGGCATAGGCGCCCACCAGCTCGCGCGCATAGGGGTCGAGCAGGACCTTGGCCGGGTTGAAGCGATGGCCGCGCGCCGGCTCCCAGGGACCGTAGGCACGCAGGCCGTAGACGAGGCTGTCGATCGCCCGGTCGCTGTCGAGCAGGACCTTGGCACGCAGGCCGTCGAGCGCCTCTGCGCCCAGTCGGCCATGCCAGACACCGTCGCTGAAGGCGGGCAGTGGCAGACGCGCGAGCTCGTGCTCGCCGGTGACATCGAAGAAGCAGACCTCCAGCCGCGTCGCGTCAGGCGCCCAGACCGCGACGTTCAAAGCCAGCCCACTGCCGTCGGACAGGACCTGCGCACCCATGGGCCAGGGCTGGCCCGCACGCATTAGCTCTGGCAGCACGGCCACGCCGTGGCCCGGCGGCTTCGGGACACTGCTGTTGATGAAACCGTTTACCAGCGAAGAAAACATGACATTCATCTTGCCATGTAACCCCGCTGTACCCCATAGACCTCAGCCCAGGCTTACCCCGAAACCGAGGCCCTGGGACGGGCCGGATTCAGGCCTTGACGCAGTCGACGTAATAGCGCCGCTTGCCATTGCCCAGGTCTTCCTCGACCAGGCCATGGACGTCGGTGTGGAAGCCGGGGAAGCGGTCATTGAACTGGCGCGTGAAGCGCAGGTAGTCGCAGATCTTCTTGTTGAAGCGCTCGCCCGGGATCAGCAGCGGGATGCCCGGCGGGTAAGGCGTCAGCAGCGACGTGGTGATGCGGCCTTCGAGGGCGTCGATCTCGACCCGTTCGGTCTTGCGGTGGGCGATGTGCGCATAGGCCTCGCTGGGCTTCATCGCTGGCTGCAGGTCCGACAGGTACATCTCGGTGGTCAGCCGGGCGATGTCGCCTTCGGCATAGGTCTCGTGGATCGCTTGGCAGAGGTCGCGCAGCCCCATGCGCTCGTACATCGGGAACTGGGCCGCGAACTCCGGCAGGATGCGCCAGAGCGGCTGGTTGCGGTCGTAGTCGTCCTTGAACTGCTGCAGCGCGGTCAGCAGCGTGTTCCAGCGGCCCTTGGTGATGCCGATGGTGAACATGATGAAGAAGCTGTAGAGGCCGGTCTTCTCGACCACCACGCCATGCTCGGCCAGGAACTTGGTGACGATGGACGCCGGGATGCCGGTCTTGGCGAACTCGCCCTGCATGTTCAGTCCGGGCGTGATGATGGTCGACTTGATCGGGTCGAGCATGTTGAAGCCCGGGGCCAGGTCGCCGAAGCCGTGCCATTGCTCGTTGGCCTGCAGGACCCAGCCGTCGGCCCGGCCGATGCCGTCCTCGGCCAGGCGCTCGGGTCCCCAGACCTTGAACCACCAGTCGTGGCCGAACTCGTCCTCGACCTTGCGCATGGCGCGCCGGAAGTCCAGCGCTTCCTTGATGCTTTCCTCGACCAGCGCGGTGCCGCCGGGCGGCTCCATCATCGCGGCGGCGACATCGCAGCTGGCGATGATGGCGTACTGCGGGCTGGTGCTGCTGTGCATCAGGTAGGCCTCGTTGAAGAGGTGGCGATCGAGCTTCTGCTCTTGCGCATCCTGCACCAGCACCTGCGAGGCCTGGCTCAGGCCGGCCAGCAGCTTGTGGGTCGACTGGGTCGCATAGACCATCGCCTGCTTCGGGCGCGGCCGGCCCTTGCCCATGGCGTGGTAGGTGCCGTAGAACTTGTGGAAGGCCGCGTGCGGCAGCCAGGCCTCGTCGAAGTGCAGCGTGTCGATCCAGCCGTCGACCATGCCTTTGATGGTCTCGGTGTTGTAGAGCACGCCGTCGTAGGTGCTCTGCGTCAGGGTCATGATGCGCGGCTTGATCTGCGTGGTATCGACGCCGGCCAGCAGCGGGTTGGCGGCGATCTTGCGCTCGATGACCTCGCGGGTGAACTCGCTCTTCGGGATCGGTCCGATGATCCCGTAATGGTTGCGCGTGGGCGTCATGAACACGGGGATGGCGCCGGTCATGATGATCGAGTGCAGGATGGACTTGTGACAGTTGCGGTCCACCACCACCACGTCGCCCGGGGCCACCGTGTGGTGCCAGACCATCTTGTTGGACGTGCTGGTGCCGTTGGTGACGAAGAAGCAGTGGTCGGCGTTGAAGATGCGCGCCGCGTTGCGCTCGCTCTGCGCCACCGGGCCGGTGTGATCGAGCAACTGGCCGAGTTCCTCGACCGCGTTGCAGACGTCCGCGCGCAGCATGTTCTCGCCGAAGAACTGGTGGAACATCTGGCCGACCGGGCTCTTCAGGAAAGCGACGCCGCCGGAGTGGCCGGGGCAGTGCCAGCTGTAGGAGCCATCCTGGGCATAGTCCATCAGCTGCTTGAAGAAGGGCGGCGCCAAGCCGTCGAGGTAGCTCTTGGCCTCGCGGATGATGTGCCGGGCGACGAACTCCGGCGTGTCCTCGAACATGTGGATGAAGCCGTGCAGCTCGCGCAGGATGTCGTTCGGGATGTGCTGGCTGGTGCGCGTCTCGCCGTAGATGTAGATCGGGATGTCGACGTTGCGGAAGCGGATTTCTTCGATGAACTTTCGCAGGTTCAGCACCGCCGGGTCCAGCTCGGGGCCGGGCGTGAACTCCTCATCGTCGATCGACAGGATGAAGGCACTGGCGCGGCTTTGCTGTTGCGCGAACTGGCTCAGGTCGCCGTAGCTGGTGGCGCCCAGCACCTCGAAGCCTTCCTTCTCGATGGCCTGGGCCAGCGCCCGGATGCCCAGGCCCGAGGTGTTCTCGCTGCGGTAGTCCTCGTCGATGATGACGATGGGGAAGTGGAAGCGCTGCATGGCGGACTCCTGGGGCACGGCACGGATCGGGGAAGGCGGGACCATCGGCCGCCACCGACGTTTTCCAAGATGGAGCCCGGGCGGCCAAAAACGAAGGCGCGAGTGTAGGGCCGAGCTTGCGGGTTTTCCTTGACGTTGGCGTGACGCCGTCACCCCTCGCCAGCGGTGCGCAAAGGCTCAATCGTCCGAGGCGGGATCGAGGCCCGGGAACAGGATGTCGGTGTAGCCAAAGCGCGTGAAGTCGCGCACCCGCATCGGGTAGAGCGTGCCGATCAGGTGGTCGCATTCATGCTGGACCACGCGGGCGTGGAAGCCCTCGGCCTCGCGCTCGATGGGCGTGCCGCGCTCGTCGAAGCCGGCATAGCGGATGCGGCGCGCACGCGGCACGATGCCGCGCAGGCCGGGCACGGACAGGCAGCCCTCCCAGCCCTCTTCCTCGCTGGCATCGAGCACGTCGATGCGCGGGTTGACCAGCACCGTCTGTGGCACCGGCGGGGCGTCGGGGTAACGCTCGTTGCGCTCGAAGCCAAAGATCACCACCGCCAGGTCAACGCCAATCTGCGGCGCCGCAATGCCGGCGCCGTTGGCGGCCGCCATGGTTTCGCGCAGGTCGGCGATCAGCGCATGCAGCGCGGGGGTGTCGAAGGCTTCGACAGGGCGGGCGATGCGCAGCAGGCGCGCATCACCCATCTTCAGGATCGGACGGACGGGCATGGACGGACGGGAGCCGGAAGGTCAGGCGCCGCAGCGCCCGGAACGCCGGCTCTCGGCCGGCTCACTCGCCCAGGCCGTCGTCGAAGTCGGCGCCGGGCTCGGACGGATCTTCGTCGATGTCGTGGTCCCAGGCCTCGAGGTCGCTGAGCTTGTGCGGGATCAGCGGCTTGTCCAGCGGCCGGCAGACGTGGCGGGCGAGGCCTTGCAGGCGCTCCGAACGTTCCATCGCCTGCAGGACGACCTGCGGGTTCATCATCAGCGTGAAGGCATCGACGCGAAGGTTCTGGGCTTTCATGGCGCACTCCTGACGGGTTCTGCGACAGGCCCCGAATCCCGGAGCCGATGACTGAACTCTAGGAGTCGAGCCGTCGCCGCGTCAGTGGTCCAAATGCGAAAAGCCGTGTCAGAAAATGTCTGACACGCTGTCAGCGCGGCCCAATGGGCGACTTCAAGTGACACATGAAGTCTTCTAAAACTCTTTCAATGACAAGGACTTGCTGGCGTCATTGAAAGTCGTTTCTCACGCCGCTTGAGGTGCGACGCCTTCCGGTCTGAACAGGCGGTCGAAGTTCGCGGTGGTCGCTTGTGCCACTTCCTGCACATCCAGACCCTTGACCCGCGCCAGCTCGGCGGCCACGTAGGGCACCAGCGCCGGCGTGTTGGTCTTGCCGCGGTAGGGCACGGGCGCCAGGTAGGGGCTGTCGGTCTCGATCAGGCAACGGTCCAGCGGCACGAAGGCGGCGACATCGCGCAGGTCCTGAGCCGTCTTGAAGGTCATGATCCCGGAAAACGAGATGTGGAAGCCCATGTCCAGCGCCGCCTCGGCCACCTCGCGGGTCTCGGTGAAGCAGTGGAAGACGCCGCCGACCTGATCGGCGCCCTCCTCGCGCAGGATCGCCAGCGTGTCGGCCGAGGCGCTGCGGGTGTGGATCACCAGCGGCTTGGCCAGCTCACGCGCGGCCCGCACATGCACCCGCAGCCGTTCGCGCTGCCAGTGCATGTCGGCATGGCTGCGCTCGCCGATGCGGTAGTAGTCCAGCCCCGTCTCGCCGACCGCCAGCACACGCGGGCGACGGCCCCAGGCGACCAGCGTGTCGACGTCCGGCTCGGCGATCTCCTCGCCCTCGTTGTCCGGATGTACACCGACGGTGGCCCACAGGTTGTCGTGCGCCATCGCCAGCGCGTGCACGGCCTCGAACTCCTCCATCGTGGTGCAGATGCACATCGCCCGCTCGACCTGGGCGGCCGCCATGGCATCGAGGATCTCGGGCAGGCGCTCGCGCAAGCCGGGGAAGTTCAGGTGGCAGTGTGAGTCGACGAACATGGTCGGGGCATCCGGAAAAGAAAACCGCCGGCACGGAGCCGGCGTTTCGGGGCAGCGAGGACAGGCCTCAGATGGTTTGGGTCGGCTTGGACGACTGGATCGCCGTGCCCAGCGTTTCCTCGATCCGCACCCGCAGCGCGCGGGTCTTCTCGTCCTGCGGGAAACGCACGCCAACGCCCTGGGTGCGGCCGCCAGACGCGTTGGCCGGCGTGATCCAGGCGACCTTGCCGGCGACCGGGTAGCGCTGCGGATCTTCCGGGAGCGTCAGCAGCAGGTAGACGTCCTCGCCGAGCTTGTACTCGCGGGTGGTTGGCACGAACAAGCCGCCTTCCGAAAACAGCGGGATGTAGGCCGCGTACAGCGCGCCCTTCTCGCGAAACACCAGCTGGATCACGCTGGGCCGGTTGGCCGGTTGGGCCGAGGCAAGGGCGGGACGCAGGGCGGGTTCGTTCATGGCCGTGAGTGTATCGGCCCACCCGGCGGGCGCTGGCGTGCGGATGCCGCGCCAACACCGCCGTTCATCGGCGTGATCGTGCTGGCGTCGCGCGCCTGCGCCAGCAGCGCTTCCACGGCGAGGCCGGCGTTGTAGGGGTGATCGGCGTGGCGGGCCTGGCGCCGCAGGTCGGCCGCCCAGGCCGTCAGCCGCGCGACCTCACCCGCCGCCAGCCGGGCACCGGCAAAGTAGCGCGGCGTGGCGCCCACGCTGACCAGCAGGCGGTCGTGGCAGAGCTTCTGCAGCGTCTCGACCAGCACCGGCAAGGCCCAGCCGCTGAAGGCCGTGACATCGCCAGCCGCGACACGTTCGGGCAAGGCCAGCCAGCTGGCGGCGTTCAGCCCGGCCTGGTGCATCGCCAGCGCGACCAGCGGTTGTTCGCCGCTGGCCGCGAGCATCACCGCTGGCTGGTCGACGCCCTGTTCAGCCAGCCACGCCGTGGCCGGCCCCACCTCGGGCGGCGGCAGCGGCACGACCTGGCAGCGGCTGCGGATGGTCGGCAGCAGGCTTTGCGGCTCGGCCGTGGACAGCACGAAGCGCAAGGTGCCGGGCGGCTCTTCCAGCGTCTTCAGGATGGCGTTGGCCGAGATGGTGTTGAGCGCCTCGGCCGGGTGCAGCACCAGCACCTTGGTGCGGGCGCGGCCGGCGGTCAGCTCGGAAAAGCCGATCGCCGCCCGGATCTGGTCGACCTTGATCTCCTGGCTGGGCTTGGCCTTCTTGCTCTTGCCGTCGCCGTCGCCTTCGCCGGCCTCGTCCGCATCCAGGCCGACCTCGCCGCGCAAGGCCTCGGGCACGATCAGGCGCAGGTCCGGGTGGCTGCGTTCGTCGACCAGGTGGCAACTGCCGCAGTGGCCGCAGGCCAGTTGCTGCGGACGATCGGCCAGTGCCGTCTCGCACAGCCAGGACTTGGCCAGTGCCAGCGCAAAGGCCAGCTGGCCGACGCCGCTCGGGCCGCTGACCAGCAGCGCATGCGAACGCTGGCTGGCCAGCGTGCGGGCCAGCGTGTCACGCAGCCAAGGCAGGCGCGCGGCGTCGAGGTCCAGGCGCGGACCGGCGTCGGCCTTCTCAGGCTTGTCGGCCTTGTCAGCCTTGGGCACCGTGCGGGTCACCATCCCAACGACTCCAGCACCGCCTGCCAAGCGTGCGCAACCTGCTCGGGCGTGCCGCTGGCGTCGAGCCGGCGCACCCGTTGCGGATCGGCGCGCTCACGGCGGGCGTAGCCGGCGCGCACGGCGTCGAAGAAATCGAGTTCCTCGCGCTCGAAACGATCGGGCGCACGGGCCGCGCCACGACGTTGCGCCGCCACCTCGGCCGGCAGGTCGAACCACAAGGTCAGGTCGGGTTGCAGGCCTTGCTGGACCCAGGCTTCAAGCTGCGTCAGCACCGCCAGGTCGAAGCCACGACCGCCACCCTGGTAGGCGAAGGTCGCGTCGGTGTAGCGGTCGCACAGCACCACCGCGCCACGGGCCAGCGCCGGGCGGATCACCCGCTCGGTGTGGTCACGCCGGGCGGCGAAGACCAGCAGGGCCTCGGTCAGCGGGTCCATGGCCTCGTTCAGGACCAGGTCGCGCAGCATCTCCGCCAGCGGCGTGCCGCCGGGCTCGCGGCTGCGCACGACCTCCAGGCCGCGCGCGCGCCAGCGCTGGGCGATCGCCTCGACGTGGCTGGTCTTGCCGGCACCGTCGATGCCTTCGATGGTGATGAAGCGGCCGGCCGGCGCGGGCGAGTGGGTGCGGGGTTCGGTCAAGGGCGGTGGACTCGGGTCAGGGCTTGCCAGCGCGACGCTGGTAGCGGTCGACGGCACGGTTGTGGTCGGCGAGGTTGCTGCTGAACTCGCTGCTGCCGTCGCCGCGGGCAACGAAATAGAGCGCGTTCGTCGTCCCCGGACGGGTCGCGGCCAGCAGGGCGTCGCGTCCCGGCATCGAGATCGGCGTGGGCGGCAGGCCGCCACGGGTGTAGGTGTTGTACGGCGTGTCGGTTTCGAGGTCGCGGCGGCGCAGGTTGCCATCAAAGGCCGCGCCCAGGCCGTAGATCACCGTCGGATCGGTCTGCAGCGGCATGCCGATGCGCAGCCGGTTGATGAAGACCCCGGCGATCTGCGGCCGGTCGGATGCGCGGCCGGTCTCCTTCTCGACGATGGAGGCCAGCGTCAGCGCCTCGTCGGCCGACTTCAGCGGCAGGCCATCGAGGCGACCTTGCCAGGCGTTGTCCAGGTGGCGCTGCATCGCGTGCAGGGCCCGACGCAGCACGGCCAGATCGCTGCTGCCCTTGGAGAAGGCATAGGTGTCGGGGTAGAAGCGGCCCTCGGGCGGCAGGCCGGGCGCGCCGATCGCGGCCATCAGCGCGGCATCGTCCAGCGTGGCGGCCTCGTGTTTCAGGTCGGGGTGACGCGCCAGCTCGGCGCGCCACTGGCGGAAGGTCCAACCCTCGATCAGCCGGATGCGCGCCAGCGTCACGTCGCCATCGACCAGCTTGCGCAGCAGGTCGACCGGGCGGGTGCCCGCGCCGAACTCGTAGCTGCCGGCCTTGATCGCGCGCGCTTGGCCGGACCAGCGAAAGTATTCATAGAGCCAGCGCGGTTCGGTCAACACACCGGCATCGACCAGGCGGTGGGCGATGTCGCGCGGGCTGTCGCCAGGCTCGACCGTCATCTCGATGCTGGGCTGCGCCAGGCTCAGCGGCCGATGGAGCCAGTGCCCGACGGCGCCGGCCATCGCGCCGACCAGCAGCACGAGGGCCAGCAAGACCCACGGCCAGCGGCGCACACGGCGGGCCGGGCTGCGACGACGGCTCGGGCCCGGCTTGGGCTTCTGCACGCGACGGCTCATGGCGCAAGCCCCGCAGTGGCGCAGGTGCAAGGGCGGTGGCAGGACGTTCGGGACATGGCGGCTGATGATAATGAGCGCCCTTTCCCGGACCCTCCCACCGCCACGATGAACGACGTCCCGAAGGCCCTGCCGCAAGACCCATCCCGTCACGACCACGCCCTCGGCGGCGTCTGCCGCTTGCCCTTCTGGGGCGTGATGCAGGCCAGCGGCGCCGATGCGGCGAGCTTCCTGCACGGCCAACTGAGCAACGACGTCAATCGGCTCGATGCCCGTCAGGCCCGTCTGGCCGGCTACTGCAACGCGCAGGGCCGCATGCTGGCCAGCCTGATCGTCGCGCGCCGCGATGCCGACACGATCTGGCTGCTCTGTGCCGCCGACCTGCTGCCGGCCACGCTCAAGCGTCTGTCGATGTTCGTGTTGCGGGCCAAGGCCAAGCTGAGCGACGTCAGCGGTGGCCTGGTCGTTGTGGGGTTGGCCGGCGAGGCGGCGCAGACGCACCTCGGTCGCGCGCTGGGTCATGCGCCCGCTGCCGAGGCCTGGAGCCGTCACGACCTGGACAGCGGCCTGGTCGTGCGCCTGCCCGACGCGGGCCTGCCGCGCTGGCTGTGGGTTGGACCGGCCGACGCGGCCGCAGCCTTGGAGGGCGCCCTGCCCGCCCTGTCGACCACCACCTGGGAACGGCTGGACATCCGTGCCGGCGTCGCGCCGGTGCAAGCCGCCACCAGCGGGCTGTTCGTGCCGCAGATGCTGAACTACGAACTGGTCGGCGGCGTCGACTTCAAGAAGGGCTGCTATCCGGGCCAGGAGATCGTCGCCCGCAGCCAGTACCTCGGCAAGCTCAAGCGCCGCGCCTTCTTGCTGGCCGGCGCTACCCAGCCCAAGCCGGGCCAGGAGATCTACTGGAGCGAGGACCCGGAGCAGCCCGCCGGCCAGGTCGCCGCCTCGGCGCCGGTTGGCGCGGATGGCGACGCGGCGCTGGCGCTGGCCGAGCTGAAGATCGGCGCGGTCGGCACGGGCACGCTGCACCTCGGCTCGGCCCAAGGGCCGACCCTGACGCTGCTGGCCCTGCCCTATGCCGTGCCGCAGTTGGCAGGTGACGCCACCCCGACCGCCTGAGCGACATCCCGGCGCCCGCTGCGGGTCACACAATGGGCCGGTGACGTCCGACGTCCGGGAGAAGTTGTTGGAGCTGTACGTGTACTACGGTGTCGACCCGAGCCAGGTCGACCCCGCCCGCACCGCCCTGCTGGCGGCCCAGGCCGCGCTGTGCCGCGACTGGCCCGGCCTGCAGGCCCGCCTGCTGCAACGCGCCGATGCCGCCCGCCCCGGCCAGCCGCTGACGTGGATGGAGATCTACCGCCACCCTGACGGCTTGTCGCACGACCGCTTGGCGGCCTTGCGCGAGGGCTTGGCCGCGCTGCCGCCAGGCCGCCTCTCCGATCGGCATGAAGAACGCTTCATGCCCTTCCCCAATCCAGCCACCGGAGCCTGAACGCCCATGTGCCTGGTGGCCTGGTCGATCGAGCAGCACGCGCGCTTCCCGCTGGTGTTGGCCTCCAACCGTGACGAGTTCCATGACCGTCCGACCGCCGGCCTGGGCTGGTGGCCGGCCCGGCCCGATGGTCGCCAGATCCTGGCCGGGCGTGACCTGCAGGCCGGTGGCACCTGGTTCGGTCTGGGCAGCCGGGGCCGTCTGGCCTTGCTGACCAACATCCGGGCGCCGCAACGCCAGCGCGACGATGCCCCGACCCGCGGGGTCATCGTCCCGGATTGGCTGGACAGCCCGCTCGCGCCCGAGGAGCTCTGGGTGCGCACGGCGATGGCCGGTCACAACGGCTTCAACCTCGTCAACATCGACCTGGTCGAAGGGCGCAGCCACTGGATGAGCAGCGACCGGCCGAGCCCGCAACGCCTGGAAGCGGGTCTCTACGGCCTGTCCAACGGCGCGCTGGACGAGCCCTGGCCCAAGGTCGTCGCCTTGAAGGATGCGTTGGCGTCGATCACGCAGGACACCCTGGCGCGCCACGCGCCGCGCGATCACCTGGTCGAGCAGTTGCTGCGCGCCCTGCAGCAGCGTGAGCGCGCGGCCGATGCCGCCTTGCCGGCCACCGGCGTGCCGCTGGAGATCGAACGCGCCTTGTCCGCCATTTGCATCGACATGCCCGAGCGCGGCTATGGCACACGCAGCTCGACCGTGCTGGTGGTCGAACGGGTGATCGGCGGTGGCGCGCCGCGTTACGAGACCACGCTGGTCGAGCGCAGCGTCGCCAGCGCCGGCCACCCGCCCGTTCGACGCCGCGTGACCCTACCGCACTGGCCGCCCCTGGCCGTGAGCGAGCCGCTGCTGGTGCCGCTGGGCGACGACCGGGGCCATGCGCCGGCCTCGGTGTCGCCGGCTGACCGGCACCCGATCGAGCTGCAGGTCGAAAACCCCTGAGCGGGCGCTTGCACGCTGCGGTCAAAGCGCTTTGACCATCTCCAGGTGCTCGATGCCGGCTTCGACGAAGCGTTCGCCCTGGGGCTGGAAGCCCGCGCGCAGGTAGAAGCCGATGGCGCTGGCCTGGGCGTGCAGCAGGGCCTCACGGCAACCGGCGGCGCGGGCCGAGGCCAGCAGCGCGTCGAGCACCTGACGTCCCACCGCACTGCCGCGCATCGACGCGCGCACGGCCATGCGGCCGATGCGCGCGACGCGGCCGTCGTCCTGCGGCACCCAGCGGCCGGTGGCCAGGGCCAGACCCAGCCGGTTGCGGGCCAGCGCATGGGTGACGATGTGGAGGTCGGCTGCGTCGTGTTCCAGATCCGCCGGCACCTTCTGTTCGTCGACAAAGACCTCGCGCCGGATCGCATGGGCATCGGCGCCGAGCGTGGCCCAGTCGCCGATGGCCACCTGCAGCATCGGCTCGCCGGCTTCGTAGCCCAGGAAAACGGCGCGCAAGGCCTCGGGCACCGGTAGGGGCTGGTGCGTCTTCGCGTCGGCATGCACGTAGACCAGCTCGCCGTCGACCAGCCGCTGCACACCGCGGAAGACCGCGCAGCCCAGCACCATCGAGGTCCGACCGATGCGCAGGCAGCGCACGCCGATCTCCAGCTGGTCGTCGTAGCGGGCGCTGGCGTGGTATTCGAGTTCAGCCTTGCGCACGAACAGGTCGCCGCCCAGCGCCGCCATCGTCGCGCCGTACGGCAAGGCGAGCGCGCGCCAGTGCTCGGCCACCGCCGTGTCGAAATACATCAGGTAATGGCCGTTGAAGACGATCTGCTGCAGGTCGACCTCGGCCCAGCGCACACGCAGGCGGTGCAGCTGGCGGAAGTGGTGGCGTTCCAGGCGGGGCGTTGGGGTGCTCATGGGGGTCGGATGCGGCTCAGGACAGGTCGGGCTCGGGCAGGTCGAACGCGCTGCGCAGTGCCTCGGCGATCGAGGCCTGGGCCTGCAGCGCTTCGGGGATGGCGCGGCCCATTTTGATGAAGTCGTGCGTCACGCCGCGCCAGAGTTCGAGCTGCACCGGCACGCCGGCCATGCGCAGCCGGTCGGCGTAGGCCACACCCTCGTCGACCAGCGGATCACATTCGGCCAGGCCGATCCAGGCCGGCGCCAGCGCGTCATGGTCGGGCGCCAGCAGCGGCGCAAAGCGCCAGTCGCTGCGCTGGGCGTGGTCGATGTAGTGGTCGAAGAACCAGGCGATGCTGTCGCGTTCGAGCAGGTAGCCCTGGGCATACAGCGCATGCGACTCGGTGTCGGCATGGGCACCGACGCCAGGCGTGATCAGCACCTGCAAGGCCAGCGGCAGGCCGTGGTCGCGCGCCATCAGGGCCAGCACCGCCGCCAAGGTGCCGCCCGCGCTGTCGCCGCCGACCGCGAGGCGCCGGCCGTCCAGGCCGAGCGCAGCAGCGTGTGCCACCAGCCAGCCCAGGCCGGCCCAGGCGTCGTCGACGGCGATCGGGAAGCGGTGTTCGGGCGCCAGCCGGTAGTCCAGCGACAGCACCGCCGCGCCGCTGCGGCGGGCCAGCTGTCGGCACAGGCTGTCATGGGTGTCCAGCCCGCCGATCGTGAAGCCACCGCCATGCAGGTAGAGCAGCACCGGCAGCGGATCGCCCTCGCCGGCCCGACGTGGCGCGTAAAGCCGCGCCGGACGGACCACGCCAGGCGCCAGCGTCAGCGACAGCGTCTCGACGCGGGCCAGCGGCGCGCGCGGCGGGTCGAGCATTTCGGCGCCAAGGTGGTAGAGCTCGCGGGCCTGCTCCGGAGGCAACTGGTGCAGCGCCGGCCGGCCGGCCTTGCGGATGCGCTGCAGCAACGACTGCATCGCCGGGGTCAGGGCGGCGGGCTTGCGGTGGGACATCGAGGTGTTGGCAAGGTTGTTCGACAGGTATGAGGGGCCAGCGGGATCAGGCCGGTGCGCCCAGGGGCCTGACCTCGTCGACCGGCGTGCCACGGGCCAACCAGTCGTCAAACTCGTCGGCCAGCTGACGGCTGCGTGTGACGGCCACGCGCCAGTCGCGCTGGCGCTGCTCGACCGGCAGGCCCTGGAAGTCCTTGCGGTCGGGCAACTTGGCGTTGGGCAAGGTGGCGATCCAGTCGTGGCGCGGGCACAGCAGCAGCACGTTGTCCAGCCAGGGCGTCGGGCGGTGGCGCGCGCGCAAGGCCTTGTCCAGCCAGCCAGGGACCAGGCTGGACTGGAAATGTGGCACCAGCACGATGGCTGGCGTGCCGTCACCTTGCCAATGCGACCAGGGCCAGTGCAGGTGGTAATCGGTGATGCCGCCATCCCAGTAGGCGCCACGCGGCGCGCCGGGCAGGTCATGCACGGCATCGAGCCAGAAGGGAATCGAGCCGGACGCCAGCACGCTGCCCAGCAGGTTGTCGGTCGCCAGATCAACCCGCCGGGTGGGCAGATCCGTCAAGGGGATGGGCAAGGCCTCGCGCCGGTCGCTGAACAGCACCCGCTCCAGCCACAGGCCCAGCCCGCGCCGGTGCGCCAGGTTGCTCAGGAAGGCTGCGCCATAGCCCAGGCCGGTCCAGAAACGCCTTTCACGCCGCAGCAGGTGGCGACCCCGGCTGGTGACCACATGCAGGCGACGGCGCGGGTGGCTCAGCAGCTGAGCTTGCCGGCCGCCGAGCTGGTCGTGCAGCAGACCGGCATAGCTGGCGCTGACGTGGTGGGCGCGCAGCGTCTGGCCGGCAGGCGGGTCGTAGCGGCAGGCGATGTAGCGCTCGGCCATCTCGGCCATGGCAGCGTCCGAGCCAGCGCCAGATCCGCCGTCGGGCAGGCAGGCGGCCGCCATGCGCCAGGCGCCGATGCTGGCCCCGGCCAGATGCAGGGTCGGTCCAGGACCCGTCAGCCAGTGGCCGAACAGGTGCCGGTCCAGGCCGTTGAGGATCAGGCCCTTGGGTCCGCCGGCAGCGGCCACGATGGCCCGCACGTGGCTCGGCTGCAGGCCATGGCGGCGCAGATGGTCCAGGGCACGCGGACCGGCGTGCAGGCTGAGGGCTCGCATGGCCGGGGATGCTAGCCGCCGCCGCTCGGCGGCACGGCCATGGGCCAGTGCAGGTCGACCACAAAGCCAGCGCCCAGGTCGGGCAGGTCCAGCGAGCCCCCGTGAGCCCGCGCCACCAGCTGCGCCATCTGCAGGCCCAGCCCGGTGCCTTCGGCCTGGAACGACGGGCCGGCATCGCCACCCTCACGGTGCGCCAGCGGTCCACCCAACTCATCGTCATCGAGACGCGCCAGCCACAGCGCCAGGCGCTGGCGCTGTGCCGGCAGCACGCCGGGGCCGTCGTCGCTGATGCGCAGGCAGTCCGGTTGCGGCGCTTCGACGCGGACCGTGTGGCCACCGTGCCGCAGGGCGTTGTCGATCAGGTTGAGCAAGGCGGCGGCCAGCAGGTCGGCATCGGCCCGCACCTGCAGCCCGGGTTGAACCTGCAACACGAGGCCCTCGATCGGCCAGCGTGCCAGCAGGCCGGCGACGTCCAGCGTCTGCAAGCGCAGGGCCGTGGCGTCGACGCCATCGGCGCGAAACAGCAGCAACAGGGTGGCGACCATGCGTTGCATCCGGCTGCCCGCCTCGCGCACCCGGGACAGGCGGGTTTGCAGGCTGGCCGGCGCCTCGCGCACGGCCATCGCCAGTTGCACGTCCATGCCGGCCAGCGGTGTGCGCAGCGCGTGGGCTGCATGGGCAGAGAAGACCCGCTCCTGCGCCAGCCGGCGCGCCAGACGGCGTCCCATCAGGTCCAGCGCCTGGTGCACCGGCACCAGTTCGGCCCGTTCAGGTGGGCCCAGTTGTCGCTCCAGCCGGACCGGGTCCAGCTCGCTCAGACGCTGGCTCAAGCGCGCCAGCGGCGCCAGTTCCCTCAACACCATGGCATGGAGCGTGAACCAGGCCAGCAAGGCGACACACAGGGTGGCCAGCGCCGCGCCGAGTGCCAGGTCGATCAGCGCCTCGCGGCGCTCGTCCTGGGTCTGCGCGACATAGAGCATCTGGCCGGTGGCAGGGACTGCGGCGCCGTGCACATGCCAGTCGGGAAGATCGGTGTAGCCGGCCGTCGGCGTGGCCAGCCAGGCGGACTCGGGGGCGCCGTTCGAACGCAGGTCGACACGGCCGTCCCGGTTGACCAGTTGCCAGGCGTAGCGGGTCTCGGACGGCAGGAAGCTGGGCGGCGACATGCCGTCGACCGCCCCACCGAGCGAGCGCGCCGCCGGGCTGCTCAGCATCGCGGTCAGCACCTCCGACGAGGCCAGCATGGCGTCGTCGAGCAGTTCGTCGACCTCGTGCCGGACCGACATCAGCACGGCCAGCGTGACCAGCAGCAGCCAGACCACCGACCAGGCGGCCATCGCCCGCGTGATGCGGGTGGCAATCGAGGCCGGCGCGGCGCGGCTCACGAGGCCTCCAGGCGATACCCCAGACCGCGCACGGTCTCGACCAGATCCCGCCCGAGCTTGCGTCGCAGGCTGGAGATGTGGACCTCCAGCACGTTGCTGGCGACATCGGAGTCCATGCCCAGCACCAGCCGTTCGAGGTCGACCTTGGCCACGATGCGGCCGGCGCGCAGGGCCAGGGCTTCGAGCACCGTCCACTCGCGGGCGGTCAGGTCGATGCGCGCACCGGCTCGCCAGACCGCGCGGGCCTGCAGGTCGACCTCAACATCGCCGAAGCACAGGCGGGCCTGGGGCGCCGCAGCGGTGCGGCGCGCGACACCGCGCAGTCGCGCGGCCAGCTCTTCGGGCGCCACGGGTTTGACGAGGTAGTCGTCGGCACCCTGGTCCAGGCCTTCGATGCGGTCGGAAAGGCTGTCGCGTGCGGTCAGCACCAGCGCTGGCGTCGCGTCGCCCCGGCTGCGCAGGTTGCGCAGCCAGGCCACGCCTGAACCGTCCGGCAACTGCCAGTCGATCAGCAGCACGTCATAGGGCTCGCCCCGGGTGGCATCGGCCTGGGACAGCCGGGTGCACCAGTCGACCACATGGCCCTCGGCGCGCAGGTAGTCGCGCAGGCCTTCGCCCAGGATCTCGTCGTCTTCGATCAACAGCAGTCGCATCGCGGCGGGGTGAAAGAGTTTGCACAGGGGACGTTCACGGCTCGATGGAACGGTAACACCGGCCTCGCCGGCGGCGCAGGCACCGGGACTTCAGACCGGCTTCAGTTGCATCGCCTGCAATCGCGCCCGATGAACCCCGACCGCCTGCCCCGCACGATGCGCCCCGATGCCACCCGCGACACGACCGACGCGCCGCTGATCCGTGCCAGCGTCGAGCAGGTGGTCCTGGTCGCCAGCCTGTTCTTCGCGCTCAGCGCCAATCGACTGTTCATCGGCGCGGTGCTGCAGGGCCGCGAGATCGGCGTCGCCGCCAACTGGGGCTATGCGCTGGCCATCGGTCTGGCGCTTGTGGCGGTGCATGCCTTGCTGATCGGCCTGGTCGCCACGCGCTGGACCCTCAAGCCGGTGCTGGCCGTGCTGATCGTGGCCACGGCCTTTGCCAGCCACTTCATGCAGACCTTCCACGTCTACCTCGACCCGTCGATGCTGCGCAATGTGATGCGCACCGATCCGGGCGAGGCGAGCGAGCTGCTGTCGGTCTCGCTGGTCTTGCACCTGCTGATCTACGCCGGCTTGCCGCTGCTGCTGCTCTGGCATGTGCACATCGTGCCAAGGAGCGGCTGGCTGAAGGCGGTCGGCGTGCGGCTGGCGATGCTGGCGCTGACGCTGGCGGTGTTGATCGGCGCCATCCTGTCGGTCTTCCAGCCCTTCTCCTCGCAGATGCGCAACCACAAAGAGATGCGCTTCCTGATCACGCCGGCCAACTACTTGTGGTCGATCGGCACCGTCATCGCGCAGGACCTGAAGGGGGCCGCCAAGCCCCGCGCACCGATCGGCGAAGACGCCCGGCCGGGCCCTGGCTGGGCCAGCCAGACCCGCCCGCGCCTGCTGGTGCTGGTCGTCGGCGAGACCGCCCGGGCGGCCAACTGGGGCCTGAACGGTCATGTGCGGGCGACGACGCCGGAGCTGGCCAAGCTGCCAGTCATCAACTTCCCCGACGTCACCAGCTGCGGCACCAACACCGAGGTGTCGCTGCCGTGCATGTTCGCCCCGGTTGGCCGGCGCGACTATGACGAGGACACCATCCGCGGCAGCCAGTCGTTGCTGCACGTGCTGGCGCGCGCAGGCGTGGGCGTGCTGTGGCGCGACAACCAGTCCGGCTGCAAGGGCGTCTGCGAAGGCTTGCCGACCGAGGAAGTCGCCGCGCTGCATCCTGCCGGTCTGTGCGACGGTGGGCGCTGCCTGGACGAGGGCCTGCTGCACGGCCTGGACGCGCGCATCGCCCGACTGGCAGGCGGCTCCAGCCGCGAGGTGCTGGTGCTGCACCAGCTCGGCAACCACGGGCCGTCCTACTTCCGTCGCTACCCACCCGCCTTCGAACGCTTCCAGCCCGCCTGCCGGGAGGACGACCTGCAGAAGTGCAGCGCGCAAGAGATCGCCCACGCCTACGACAACGCCCTGCTCTACACCGACCACCTGCTGGCCGCCCTGATCGCCAAGCTGCAGGCCCAGTCCGACCGGGTCGACAGCGCGATGGTCTACGTCTCCGACCACGGTGAGTCGCTCGGCGAGAACAACCTGTTCCTGCACGGCCTGCCCTACGCGATCGCGCCGGACACCCAGAAGAAGGTGCCGATGGTGATGTGGTTCTCCGAGGGCCTGCAGCGCTCGACCGGCCTGGACACCGCCTGCGTGCGCCGCGTAGCCTCGAAGCCGGCCAAGCATGACCACCTGTTCCACACCGTGCTGGGCCTGCTCGATGTGCAGACCGCGCTGCACGAGAAGGACTGGGACCTGCTGGCCAGCTGCACCCGGCCGGCCGGCTCGCCATGACCACCTGGTTCGAGGCTGCGCCCTTGCCGCGTGTCGGCGCGCGTGATCTGACCGTCACCGTGTTGGCCGGCCTGCTGGTGCTGGGCTGGGACCTGTCAGGGCTGGACCTGACCGTGTCGGCGATGTTCGGCACCGAGCAAGGCTTCGCGCTGCGCGACGCCTGGTGGACCCGCACCCTGTTGCACGAAGGCGGCCGTGCGCTCGCGATGGTGGTGCTGGTGCTGATGCTGGTCGACGCCATTCGGCCGATGCGGCATCGACCGCCGGCCGGGCCGGGCCGGGCCACGCGTGGCGCCTGGATCGGCGCCACCCTGGCCTGTCTGCTGCTGGTCCCGGCCGTCAAGCGCGTCAGCTCGACCAGCTGTCCGTGGGATCTGAGCCTGTTCGGCGGCGTTGCTCGCTACGTGTCGCACTGGCAGCTGGGCGGGGTTGATGGCGGCGGCGGGCATTGTTTCCCGTCCGGCCATGCGGTCGCGGCGTTTGCCTTCTTCAGCCTGCACTTCCTGTGGCGCGAACAGCAGCCCCGGCTGGCCCGCCGCCTGCTGATCGGGGTGCTGGTGGCGGGGACCGTGTTCGGCACGGGCCAGCTGGTGCGCGGCGCGCACTTCGTCAGCCACACGCTCTGGTCGGCCTGGCTGTGCTGGACCCTGTGCGTGATCTGGGCCGCCGTCCTGCGTCAGCGCGAGGCCGCCAGCATCGCCCGGTAGTCGGCCTCGCTCGCCAACCGGGGGTTGGTGGCGTGGCAGTGGTCCTTCATCGCGCCGGCGATGACGCGATCGTCCAGGTCCGCGCCCACGCCCAGTTCCGACAGCCCTGAGGGCAGCCCCAGTCGTCGGTTCATCGCCACGATCGCGTCGGCCGGGTGCTCGCCGTCCGGCAGGCTCATGGCCTGAGCCAGCCGGGCGACGCGGCCGTCGCGCCGCACGCTGTCGGCTTCGGCGTTGAAGCGCACCACCGCCGGCAAGAAGACCGCGTTGAGCGTGCCGTGGTGCAGCCGAGGGTCGACACCGCCAAGGCTGTGGCTGAGCGAATGCACGCAACCCAGGCCCTTCTGGAACGCCATGGCCCCGTGCATCGAGGCACACATCATGTCCAGCCGCGCATCGCGGTCGCTGCCATCGCGGGTGGCGCGTTCGATGGCCGCCCAGCCGCGCCGCAGCCCTTCCAGGGCGATGCCGTCGGCCGGCGGGTTGAAGGCGGCCGACAGGAAGGTCTCGATGCAGTGCGCGATCGCGTCCATGCCGGTCGCGGCGGTCAGCTTCGGCGGCAGGCCCAGCGTCAGCAGCGGATCGCAGATGGCAGCCTTGGGCAGCAGGTGCCAGCTGTGGAAACCCAGCTTGCGGCCGTCGTCGACGATCAGGATGGCGCCGCGCGCCACTTCGCTGCCAGTGCCTGCCGTGGTCGGCACGGCGATCAGCGGCAGCACCCGCTCGGTGATGCGTGGCGAGCCGCCTTCGATGGTCGCGTAGTGCCGCAACGGGCCGTCATGGGTCGCTGCGATCGCCACGCCCTTGGCCAGGTCGATGGCCGAGCCGCCGCCCACCGCGATCAGGCCGTCGCAACCGTGCTGGCGCAAGGCCTCGACCGCCGCGCGCACCGCCACTTCGGTCGGGTTGGACGGCGTGCCGTCGTAGACCGGCGTCTGGGCACCACCGGGCAGCGTCGCCAGCACGGTGTCCAGCACGCCAGCCGCGCGCACGCCCTTGTCCGTCACGACCAGGGGTCGGCGCATGCCCACACGCCCGGCATGGGCCGGCAGCGTGGCCACCGCCTCATGGCCCAGCTCGATCTGGGTCAGGTAGAAGATCGCGCTCATCGGCTGTTCGCCTCCATCACAAGAGGGTGCCGATGCTAGCGAGCCCGCCCCTGGCCCTCGATCAGCGCTTGCCCTGCAGCTTGGCGAAAGCGGCGGCCATGGCATTGCCGGACGCCGGTTGCGCCGCTTGCCCCGCGTTGCCGCCGCGCGCCGGCTGGGCGTAACGCTCGCCGCGTGCGGCCGGCTTGAAGCTGTTGTCGGCGTTGCGCGCGCCCTTGGACGGCGTCGGCGCGTCCAGCTTCATCGTGAGCGCGATGCGCTTGCGGGCCAGGTCGACCTCGACCACCCGCACCTTGACGATGTCGCCGGTCTTGACGATCTCGCGCGCATCGTTGACGAACTTGTGGCTGAGCTGGCTGACATGTACCAGACCGTCCTGGTGCACGCCCAGATCGACGAAGGCACCGAACTGGGCGACGTTGCTGACGGTGCCTTCGAGCACCATGCCCTCGCTCAGGTCCTTGATGTCCTCGACGCCGTCGTTGAAGCGTGCGACCTTGAAGTCCGGGCGCGGGTCACGGCCGGGCTTCTCCAGCTCGGCCAGGATGTCCTTGACCGTGATCGCGCCGAAGCGCTCATCGGCGAAGGCATCGGGCTTGAGCTTGCGGATCACGTCGCTGTTGCCGATCAGGTCCTGCACCGGACGGCCGACGGCGGCGACGATCTTCTCGACCACCGGGTAGGTCTCCGGGTGCACGCCGGAGAGGTCCAGCGGGTTGTCGCCGCCCCGGATGCGCAGGAAGCCCGCCGCCTGTTCGAAGGTCTTGGGGCCCAGGCCGGCGACGTCCAGCAACTGGCGGCGGTTGCGGAAGGCGCCATGGGCATCGCGCCAGCGCACCACGCTGGCGGCCACCGCCGCGCTCAGGCCGGACACACGTGACAGCAGTGGCGCCGAGGCGGTGTTGAGGTCCACGCCGACCGAGTTGACGCAGTCCTCCACCACGGCCACCAGCGTGCGCGCCAGTTCGCCCTGGTTGACGTCATGCTGGTACTGGCCCACGCCGATGCTCTTGGGGTCGATCTTGACCAGCTCGGCCAGCGGGTCCTGCAGGCGACGGGCAATCGACACCGCGCCGCGCAGGCTGACGTCCAGCTCGGGCAGTTCCTTGCTCGCGAACTCGCTGGCCGAATAGACCGAGGCGCCGGCCTCGCTGACCACGACCTTGTCGAGCCAGGCGTCCGGCGCAATCGCCTTCAACTGCTTGATCAGGTCGGCGGCCAGCTTGTCGGTTTCGCGGCTGGCGGTGCCGTTGCCGATGGCGATCAGGTTGACGCCGTGGGTGGCGCACAGCCGCGCCAGCACATGCAGCGAGCCGTCCCAGTCGCGCCGCGGCTCATGCGGGTAGACGGTGGCGGTGTCGAGCACCTTGCCGGTGTCGCTGACCACCGCGACCTTGACGCCGGTGCGGATGCCCGGGTCCAGCCCCATCACCACACGCTTGCCGGCCGGCGCGGCCAGCAGCAGGTCGCGCAGGTTCTCGCCGAAGACCTTGATGGCGACCGTCTCGGCGTCCTCGCGCAGGCGGGTGAACAGGTCACGCTCCAGGCTCAGCGAGAGCTTGACCTTCCAGGTCCAGGCGATCGTCTTGCGGATCAGGTCATCGGCCGGGCGCTTCGCGTGGCTCCAGCCGAGGTGGATGGCGATCTTGCCCTCGGCCAGGCTGGGCGTGCCGGGCACGGCCTCCTCGTCCAAGGCCAGGCGGGCGTCGAGGATCTCCAGCGTGCGGCCCCGGAACACCGCCAGCGCGCGGTGCGACGGCACCTTGTGGATGGGCTCGTCGTAGTCGAAGTAGTCGCGGAACTTGGCGTGGTCGGGGTTCGTCTCGTCCTTGCCGTCGGCCAGCTTGGACTTGAACAGGCCCTCCTCCCACAGCCACTCACGCAGTTGCTTGACGAGCACCGCGTCCTCGGCCCAACGTTCGCTGAGGATGTCGCGCACGCCGTCGAGCACCGCCAGCGCGTCGGCAAAGCCGGCCGTGGTGAGCGCCTCCAGGCCGCCTTCATAGCCTGCGATGAAGGCCTGCGCCTCGGCGCGCGGATCGAGCGTCGGATCGGCAAACAGCCGATCGGCCAGCGGCTCCAGCCCGGCCTCGCGGGCGATCATTCCCTTGGTGCGGCGCTTTTGCTTGTAGGGCAGGTAAAGGTCTTCCAGTTCCTGCTTGGTCGGCGCGGCCAGCACGGCGGCGCGCAGCTCGGGCGTCAGCTTGCCCTGCTCCTCGATGCTCTTGAGGATCGCCGCGCGGCGCGTCTCCAGCTCGCGCAGATAGCCCAGACGGGCCTCCAGATCGCGCAACTGGGTGTCGTCGAGGCCGTCGGTGGCCTCCTTGCGGTAGCGGGCGATGAAGGGAACGGTGGCACCACCGTCAAGCAGCGTGACCGCTGCCTGGACCTGGGCCGGACGAACCTTCAGTTCGGCGGCCAGCTGCAAAAGAATCTGTTCCAAGACGTCTCGTCGCCCCTGACGGGGCCTGGAAAACCACGGAGCGCGGGAGTGTGCCACAGGGGTTTCGGGGGCCTGAAGGGCCCATCCCGTGCCGATCCCAGCCTCCTTCAGGACCCATTCGGGGGCCCATCTTGATGTTGACGCGCGACAGCTTGAGCGTTGTCAGTTCTTCCTGACGTGACTTGCCGCACATTGCCGCGGCGTCAGGAAGCACCCTTCGGACTTGTTCAGGATCGACAAAGATCGGACAAAGACTCGAACCAGAAAATCCGCACCATGCATTTAACTCTCCACCGGCGCCGCGTCATCGGCTGGATCGGCATCGCGCTGATCCTGCTGAACGTGTTCGCCCCGACCCTGGCGCACGCCGTGCGCGGGCCGGGGGTGCCGGGGGTGTTGCCGCAGTGGTGCTCGATGGGCGTCGTCCAGGTCAGCCCGGATGCACAGGCCAGCGATCAGGCGTCGGAGCCGGCCTCGGACCCTGCCGCCGAGCTCGCCTCGTCCAACCTGGCCTGCCCCTTCTGCGTCAGCGCGCCCGCCGCGCTGGCACTGCCGGCCCAACTGCCGGCCGCGCTGCCGGTCTTGCGCAGCACACCAGCGCCCGCCGCCGCCACCGAGCCGCTGCCCTGCGAGGCACCCGACTCGCACGAGATCCAGGCCCGCGCCCCTCCCGCGCCCTGAAGCCTCAGGCTGCCTGAACCTCCCTGAGCCTGCTCGCGGCGCCTGAGCGCGCCGCCCCGCCGGACGTTCACCGTCGCGGCGATCCCCTGTTCTCGACCCGAGCCCTCCGGTCCGCAGCCTGCCTGTGTCGACCTGCGTTCGCTCGTGTCCGCATCCCACACCTCTTGTCCGCACAGACCATGACTTCTTTCCTGAACATCTCCACCGCCCGCATCGCCCTGTCCACCCTCGCCCTGGCCGCCTTGGCCGCCTGTGGTGGCGGAGATGAAGCGCCGGCCACGACCCAAGCCGTCGCGATCGAGTTCGCGGCCGTCAATGGGCTCGCCAACACCCCCGTTTCCTGCGCCAGCGTGCTGACCGGCATGGGCACGGGCAGCGTCAACGCCAAGCTGACCGACCTGCGCTTCTATGTGTCCGACGTCAAGCTGATCACCGCCAGCGGGCAGGAGGTCGCCGTGACCCTGGCCTCCAATGATTGGCAGCTGACCCAGGGTGGCCACGGCCTGACCCTGATCGACCTGGAAAACGACGCCGACACCTGCGCCGGTGACGCTGCGACCAACATCCGCGTGGCCGGCACAGCACCGGTCGGCACCTACACCGGCGTGAAGTTCACGCTCGGCGTGCCCTCTGCGCTCAATCACCTCGATGCCACCGCCGCGACCACCGTCGCGCCGCTGACCAACAACGACATGTTCTGGTCGTGGACCGGCGGCTACAAGCACGCCAAGATCGAAGTCAACCCGGAGAACGCCACCACGGCGGGCATCTACACCGGCGGCATGACCAACACCGCGGTCACGCCGAACACGACCGCCAACACCTTCAACTTCCACCTCGGGGACACCAACTGCACGGCGGGTGTGCCCTTGTCGAGCAGCACCTGCCTGTCGGAGAACACCAGCACCATCACGATGACCGCCTTCAATGCCGGGACGCAGAAGGTCGCGGTGGACATCGGTGCCTTGTTTGCCCAATCCAACCTGCAGGTTGAATCCGGTGGCGCGCCGGGTTGCATGAGCGGCCAGACCGACCCGCAGTGCCAGGCCATGTGGTCGGTGATCGGCAAGTCCTTCAGCCTGGACGCAGTCACCGGCGCCATCACGGTCTCTAGCCTGAGCGCGGATGACGCCAGCAACAACGCCTTCCGAAGCGGCACCACGGTGTTCCGCCCGATCGCCAAGTGATGAACGCCGCCCGCCGTCCGGCGATCCGCCGATACACGGGCGTGCTGGCCGCTGCGGCGGCCGGCATCGCCACGCTCGCCCTGGTCGCCTGTGGTGGCGGGGGCGGTACCCAGGTCGATGACACCTCGGTGTCTCAAGGTGACTGGACCTGGGCGCTGCCGCTGTCGATGCCCTTGCCCAAGGTGCCCGTCAACAACCCGATGAGCAAGGCCAAGGTCGCCCTCGGCCGTTTCCTGTTCTATGACCGCCGCTTGTCGGGCAATGGCCAGCAGAGTTGCGGTGACTGCCACTTGCAGTCGCTGGCCTTCACGGACGGACGGGCCACGGCGATCGGCTCGACCGGCGAGTCACACCCGCGCAATGCGCAGGGGCTGGCCAACGTCGCATGGAACGCCACGCTGACATGGGCCAACCCGGCCTTGACCGATCTGGAGCAGCAGATGCTGGTGCCTCTGTTCGGCACCAGCCCGGTCGAGATGGGCTTGACCAACGCCAACCTGCCGACCGTCCTGCAGCGTCTGCGCGACGAGCCGCGCTACCCGGCCATGTTCGCGGCGGCCTTCCCGGGCGAGGCGGACCCCTGGACCGTCGGCAACATCGTGCGTGCCATCGCCAGCTTCCAGCGCAGCCTTGTCAGCATCGACAGCCGTTACGACCGCTGGGAGCGGGGCGCCGCCACGCTCACGGCCGCCGAACTGCGCGGCCTGAACCTGTTCAACAGCGAGCGCGCCGAGTGCTTCCATTGCCACGTCGGCTTCAACTTCAACGACCAGGTGGTGCATGCGGGCACCACCCAGCCGCGCACGCCTTTCCACAACACCGGTCTCTACAACGTCGACGGGCTTGGGGCCTATCCGGGCGACAACCTCGGCCTGATCACGATGACGGCGGTCGCCTCCGACATGGGCAAGTTCCGCGCACCCAGCCTGCGCAATGTCGCCGTCACGGCTCCCTATGCACACGACGGCAGCGTCGCGACGCTGGAAGACGTGCTCGACAACTACGCCGCCGGCGGGCGTTTCATCGCTGCCGGCCAGCCCCATGCGGGAGACGGCCGCCTCAATCCCTACAAGAGCGACCTGATCCCCGTGATCCAGCTCAATGCCCAGGACAAGGCCGACATCGTCGCCTTCCTGCGCACCCTGACCGACGAAGCCTTCCTGAGCAACCCCGACCATGCCAATCCCTTCGACAGCGCCGCATCGGCGCCTTGACGTGCGCAGACCCGGCCTGGCCTGTGCCCTCGGCCTGCTGCTGTCCGGCGCACAGGCTCACGACCTGAGCCAGGACCCCGTTCCAGCAGCCGCTGGCTGGCGCCTTGGCGCGGCGGCAGCGGTGACGGCGCTGGAGACCGACGGCGACACCGCCTGGCCGACATCACGCTGGAGCGGCCTGCCCGGCAGCGGCAGCTCGCCCGACGACCGGCGTGGACTGGGCCTCGAACACGCCACCATCGACCTGGCCGCCGCCGTCATGCCACAGGCCGGAACGCGGCTGGGGCTAGTGCTCGCCGCTGGCCAGCATGGCACCGGTCAGGTCCACACCGAAGCCGCGCGCATCGAGGCCCGCACCGACCTGGGCCTGGACCGCCTGAGCCTGCAGTTCGGCCGCGACCGCGTGCCGCTCGGCGCGGCGCTGACGAGCGCGGGCCACTTCGATCGACATGCCCAGCCGCCGGTCATCAAGCGGGTCGCCCTGGATGGCGACTGGTTCGCCGACGGCCTGAACCTGCGCTGGCAACGTGGAGTGAGCGAGGGCCTGCAGAGCGTCGACCTGGGCCTGTGGCGCAGCCGCTCCTGGCCGGGTGCCGCTTCTGCCGGGTGGACACCTGCCCTGCATCTGGAGGGCAACTGGGACACCTGGCGTGCCGACCTGGCCGTCGCCCGGCTGAAGCCGCGAGGCCGCGGCATCCCGCTCGCCAGTGCGTCGACGGTGCACAACCACGACACACCCGATTGCCGCCTCAGCACCGTCAACCTGGTCTGTTTCGACGGCCGCACCGACCTGCTGGGCGCCAGCCTGATGTGGGACCCGCACGAGGAGCCCTGGACCGTCACGCTGGCCGGCCTGATCCAGCGTGACCGCGGTCAGCTCACCAGCTCGCTCGGACAGGCCGAGGTCCGCAGCCTGACGCGTGGCGGCTGGATCGACCTGCAGTGGCAGATTGACGAGCCATGGCTCGCCGGCCTGAGGCTGGAACAGGCCCAGGCCCGACACGAACTCAGCGGCCCGGGCGCCAGCCGCGTCGCTGTCGATGCCGGACTGACCCCCAACACCCCGGTGCGTCGCGCAGCAGCCTCGCTGAGCTGGTCACCGACCCGCGACTGGACCCTCGGTGCCGAAGCCGGCACCGAGTCGTCCAGCCGCCCCGACGTGCGCTGGGTCGGCCTGCGGGCGATGTGGGCGAGCAGGGATCTGGTGGGCGGCGGCTGGTAGCGGCTTGCGCCACCCCACCGTGCGTTGGCCACCATCGGGGAATGGAGGCCCATCGGCAGCAGCCCGTCGGACACGGGGTGTCCGACCTACCGGAATGCGCTGCGCACGATCGGCCTGACGGTGCGCTCGGTCGCCTCGGTGTGTTCGGTGTGTTCGATGCGCTCGGTGCACTCGGTGCACTCGGTGCACTCGGCGTGCTCGGTGTGCTCGGTGTGCTCGGTGTGCTCGGTGTGCTCGGTGTACATGGTGCACTCGGTGTGCTCGGTGTGCTCGGTGTGCTCGGTGTGCTCGGTTCGGTAGGTCGGACACCTCGTGTCCGACGGGCTGGCGCCGATGGGCCTCCGAACCAGGATCGGCGCCGAACGCACGCGCCCTATTCCCGCCCAGCCCGCACCATCTCCCGGTGCGGGATGTTGTCTTCCATGTATTCCTCACCCAGCGCCACGTAACCCTGCGCCCCATAGAAGCGCTGCAGGTGGGCCTGGGCGCTGATGCGGTTGGCGTGGCCGGGCCAGGCCTGTTCGTCGCAGCGGCGCAGGGCTTCGGCGACCAGGGCGGCGCCGGCGCCGGTGCCGCGCAGGTGGGCGCGGGTGACGACGCGGCCGAGCGAGGGCTCGTCGTACTTCAAGCCCGGATCGACCACGCGGCAATAGGCCTGCAAGGCGCCGCGGTCGTCGCGGCCGATCAGGTGCCAGCTGTGGCGGTCCAGGCCGTCGACGTCCTGGTAGGGCTCCTGCTCGACGATGAAGACCTCGCAGCGCAGCGCCAGCGCGTCGTAGAGGTCGTCCTTGCTGAGGCCTTCCCAGCGGGTCCAGGTCCAGTGCAGCGTGGGCATCGTCAAGGTCTTCATCGGTCGGATCGGTGCGGTCATCGGGGCTGGAGATCGGTCAATCGGAACCCGGCCCGTCGAGCTTGCGGGTCGGCAGGCGGGATTGTTCCTTCAGCGCACCGGCGCTCGCCGGCAGCTTGCGCACGAACTTGAAGGTGCCGGTGGCGTGGGCGCACAGCCCGCCACGTTCGTCGAAGACGCGGCCTTCGGTGAAGACCATCGTGGCGGTGCGGTGCAGCAGGGTCGCGCGGGCCAGCAGCAGGCCTTCGGCCGGGCGCATGAACTGGGTCTTCATCTCGACCGTCACCAGCCCTGGCGCGGCATCGCCCAGCGCGATGTTGCTGCTGCGCCCGGCGTAGGCCATGCAGACGTCCAGCAGCGTCATGCAGACGCCGCCGTGCACCACGTCGAAGGAGTTGTGGTGATCGGGCCGGGGCCGGAAGCGGATGGCGGCGAGGCCGTCCTCGTAGCGCACCAGCTCGAAGCCGAGCCAGGTCACGAAGGGGTTGCTGATGCGCAGGGTCAGCGCCGGTAAGGCCAGCTCGGCGACGACGTCCAGGTCATGCACCGCCATGCTCACAGCACCTCGAAGACGCCCGCCGCGCCCATGCCACCGCCCACGCACATGGTCACGCAGACATGCTTGACGCCGCGCCGCCGGCCCTCGATCAGGGCGTGGCCGGTCAGGCGCTGGCCGCTCATGCCGTAGGGATGGCCGAGGGCGATCGCGCCCCCGTTGACGTTGAGGCGCTCCATCGGAATGCCCAGCACATCGGCGCAGTGCAGCACCTGCACCGCGAAGGCCTCGTTGAGTTCCCACAGGCCGATGTCGTCGACCGCGAGGCCCAGGCGCTGGAGCAGCTTGGGCACCGCAAAGACCGGGCCGATGCCCATCTCGTCAGGCTCGCAGCCAGCCGTTGCGAAGCCCAGGAAACGGCCCAGCGGCTGCAGACCTTCACGCTCGGCCAGGGCCTCGTCGACCACCACGCAGGCACCCGCGCCGTCGCTGAACTGGCTGGCGTTGCCGGCGGTGACGACGCCGTCGGGCAGCGCCGGCTGGATGCTCGTCACGGCCGCCAGCGTGGTGCCTTCGCGCAGGCCTTCGTCGTGGCTCACGGTCACTTCGCGTGTCACCAGCCCCATCACCTTGTCGACCACACCGGCGGTGACGGTGATCGGTGCGATCTCGGCCTCGAAGGCACCCGCCGCGCGGGCCGCGCAGGCGCGTTGCTGGCTCTGCGCGCCGTAGGCGTCCATGCGGTCGCGGCCGATGCGGTAGCGCCGCGCGACGTTCTCGGCGGTCTGCAGCATCGGCCAGTAGATCTCGGGCTTGTGCTGCGCGAGCCACGGGTCGTCGAAGAAGTGGCGGTTCATCTCGTTCTGCACGCAGGAGATGCTTTCGACGCCGCCCGCGACATAGGCCTCGCCCTCGCCGCTGGCGATGCGCTGGGCCGCCAGCGCGAGGGTCTGCAGGCCGCTGGAGCAGAAGCGGTTGACGGTCATGCCCGATACCGACATCGGCAGGCCGGCGCGGATCGCCACCTGGCGGGCGATGTTCCAACCGGTTGCGCCCTCGGGGTTGGCACAGCCCATCAGCACGTCCTCGATGCGGCCCGGGTCGATGCCGGCGCGGGCCACGGCGGCCGCGACGGCATGGCCGCCCAGGGTCGCGCCGTGGGTCATGTTGAAGGATCCCTTCCAGCTCTTGGCCAGCGGGGTCCGGGCGGTCGAGACGATCACGGCTCGGGTCATGGCGGGTCTCCGGTTGTTCTGGGGGCGCGTGTCAGTTGAAGGTCCGGCCTTCGTCGGCCAGCCGGCGCAGCAGCGGCGCGGGCTGCCAGAAGGCGGCGTCATCGTGGGGGTTGCGGGACAGGCGCTTCATCATCTGCACGACGTTGAACAGCCCCTGCGTGTCGGCCCAGCACATCGGCCCGCCGCGCCAGGCCGGGAAGCCGTAGCCGGTCAGGTAGACGATGTCGATGTCGCTGGCGCGGGCGGCGATGCCCTCCTCCAGCAAGCGCGCCCCTTCGTTGACCAGGGCACCCAGCAGACGCGAGACGATTTCCTCATCGCCGATGCGGCGCGGGGTGATGCCCAGGCGCTGGCGGTGGGCGTCGATCATCTGCGCCACCACCGGACTGGGTCGGGCCTGCGTGCGACCGGGCTTGCCGCCCGCGACATGGTCATACCAGCCCGCGCCGGTCTTCTGACCGAAGCGGCCGGCTTCGCAGAGCGTGTCGGCCAAGGTGCTGTAGCGCAGATCCGGCCGTTCGACCGCGCGGCGTTGACGGATCGCCCAGCCGATGTCGTTGCCGGCCAGATCGCTGACCGCAAACGGCCCCATCGCGAAGCCGAAGCGCTCCATCGCCCGGTCGACCTGCTGAGGCGTCGCGCCTTCGTCGATCAGGAAGCCGGCCTGGCGGAAATAGTGCTCCACCATGCGGTTGCCGATGAAGCCGTCGCAGACGCCGCTGACCACGCTGGTCTTGCGGATGCGCTTGGCCACGGCCAGCGCGCCCAACAGCACGTCCGGCGCGGTGGCCTTGCCACGCACCACTTCCAGCAGCTTCATGACGTGGGCGGGGCTGAAGAAGTGCAGGCCCAGCACGTCCTGCGGCCGGCGGGTGAACTGCGCGATGCGGTCGACGTCCAGCGTGGAGGTGTTGCTGGCCAGGATGGCACCGGCCTTGGCGATGCCGTCCAGGCGTTCGAAGACCTGCTGCTTGACCGCCAGGTCCTCGAACACCGCCTCGATGACCAGGTCGACATCGGCCAGCGCCTGCCAGTCCAGCGTCGGCTGCAACAGGGCCAGCCGGGCGTCCAGCGCCTCGGGCTTGAGCTTGCCTTTCTTGAGCTGGGCGTCCAGCACGCCGCGCAGCGCCGCCACGCCCCGGTCCAGCGCGGCCTGGGTCTGCTCGACCAGGACCACCGGGATCCCGGCGGCCAGAAAGTTCAGCGCGATGCCCGTGCCCATGGTGCCGGCGCCGATCACGCCGACCCGCTCGACCGGGCGCGGCACGGTGCCCGGCGGCAGGTCGGCAAGCTTGCCAGCGGCCCGCTCGGCCAGGAAGGCGTGGCGCAGCGCGCGGCTCTCAGGCGTGACCATGAGCGCGAGGAAGGTCTCGCGCTCAAAGGTCAGGCCGGCGTCGACCTTGGCCTTGACCGCCTGCTCGACGCAGTCGACGCACTTCACCGGCGCCGGCAGGTTGCGGCTCATCGCGGCGACGCTGTTGCGCACGAAGCGGAAGTAGGCGTCGGGGCTGGGGTGCGTCGCCTTCAGCTCACGCACACGGGGCAAGGGGCGCACGGCGGCCATCTCGGTGGCCAGCGCGACGGCAGCGTCCAGCACCTCGGCGGCGTCGACCAGGCGGTCAAACAGGCGCTGGCCGGGCAGCTGGGCGAGGCGCTCGGCGGCGACCGGCTCGCCGCTGATGATCATGTTCAGCGCCGGTTCCACGCCCAGCGCCCGGGGCAGGCGCTGCGTGCCACCGGCACCGGGCACCAGGCCGATCTTGACCTCCGGCAGCGCCACCTTCACGCCCCGCCCTGCGACCCGGTAGTGGCAGCCCAGCGCCAGTTCCAGACCACCGCCCATGCAGGTGCCGGCGATCGCGGCGACGACCGGCTTGCTGCAGTTCTCCAGCCGGGTGATCAGCGAGATCAGGTGCGGCTCGGCGACGGCCTTGGAACTGCCGAACTCGGTGATGTCGGCACCGGCGCAGAAGACCTGCGCTTTGCCGGCCAGCACGAGGGCGTCGATGCCGGCATCGTCCTCGGCCGCGTCGACGGCGGCGGCAACGGCCCGGCGCGTGGCCAGGCTCAGGCCGTTGACGGGTGGGTGGTCCAGGGTGATCACCGCGATGCGTCCGCGGCTGGCCAGGGTGGCGGTCATGGGGTCTCCTCGTGTCGTCGTCAGGCGGACGGCCCGGCGCCCGCAGGCGCCAGAAACGAACGGTCGTTCGCCTGGGAAAACGAGTTTAAGGGGACCGTGAGCGCCCGCCGTGGCGGGGACGCGACCCGTGCCGTTCAGCCCGGCCGCAGCACCTCGTCCAGCCGGCCGCCGTCGGTCGACAAGGCCTCGGGCCGGTGGCGCGGCCATTCCATGTGGCGGGTCGGATCGGTCTCCGCGCCCAGCCGGATCACCGGGGCCTGCGACTGCACCGTGCCGAAGATGGTGGCGAAGGCGACATCGGCCGCGTCGCGCCCGGTTGCCAGCCGCACCAGACCCATCGGAATGGCCGTGCCGGACGGGTCGAACAGATACCAGCGCCCGCCGAGCCAGACCTCGACATAGGCGTGGAAATCGGGCGGGCCGAGGGCCGGGTCGGCGCCGAAGTCGAATCCGGTGGTGAAGCGCGCCGGGATGCTCAGCGCCCGGCACAGCGCGATCATCAGGTGGGCGAAGTCGCGACAGACGCCCACCCGCTCGGTCAGCGTGTCGACCGCCGAGGTGTTGCCGTCGGTCGTGTTGGAGGCAAACGTGACATGGCGCTGAACCCAGTCGCGGATGGCCAGCACCCGGCCGTAGCCCTGCCACAACGTGCCGAACTCGCTGATCGCGAAGCGGCCGAGGCGGTCGGATTCGCAGTAGCGGCTGGGCAGCAGGAAGGGCAGCACATGCACCGGCAACTGGGCCACCGGCACCTCGCCGACCTGCTCGGGCAGCGCGATGTGGTGAGCGACGTCGATGGTCGCGTCATAGGTCAAACGCAGCGATCCGGGCATGGCCTGCAGGCGCATCACGCGGTTGCCGCTGGCGGGGTCCAGCGTCAGCGTGCGGGCGACCGGCTGGCTGACGTTCAGGCGCTCCTCGACGATGCGCTGGTGGCGCGTCTGGGCGGCGTGGAAGGCGAAGATGAAGTCGCTGCCGGGGGCGGTGACCTCGTAGGCGAGTTCAAGGGAGATCTGGAGTCGGACCATGGGTGGGGCACCTGGACCGCGCTCGAATGGCGAAAGCTCAAACGCAGGCATGAAAGAAGGAAAAAGCGCAGCGGGCGCGATGGGCGGGCTATGCAAGTCCTGCGCCCGCCTCGGCTGACGCATTGTGGCCCCCGGCCCTCCTTCGGCCCTCCCTCAGAGATTGCCCCTGCCTGCGACGCGTTCAGACCCCCGGCAGCACATGCCCCTTGAACTGCTCGCGCAGCTTGGTTTTCAGCAGCTTGCCGGTGGCGGTGTGCGGCAGCTCGTCGACGAAGACGACGTCGTCGGGCACCTGCCACTTGGCGATCCGGCCAACGTAATGGGCCAGCAAGGCCTCGCGGGTGACGCCGGTGCCGGGCTTGCGCACGGCCACCAGCAGCGGGCGTTCGTCCCACTTTGGGTGCGCGCAGGCGATCGCGGCGGCCTCGGCGACGTCAGGGTGGGACATGGCGATGTTCTCCAGCTCGATGGAGCTGATCCACTCGCCGCCCGACTTGATGACGTCCTTGCTGCGGTCGGCGATCTGCATGGTGCAGTCGGCGTCGATGGTGGCGACGTCGCCGGTCGGGAACCAGGCCTGGCCGTCGACCTCGCGCAGCGGGCTTTCGTCGCGGCCGAAATAACGTTCGATGACCCAGTGGCCCCGCACCAGCAGGTCGCCGGTGGTGTGACCGTCCCAGGGTTGACGCTCGCCGTTGTCGCCGACGATCGTCATGTCCACGCCGTAGATGACGCGGCCCTGCTTCTCGAGGATGCGGCGCTGCTCATCGACCGGCAGTTGGCGCTGCGCCGCGCTCAGGCTGGCCAGCGTGCCCAGCGGCGACATCTCGGTCATGCCCCAGGCATGGATGACGCGCACGCCGTGTTCCTCGAAGGCCCGCATCATGGCCGGCGGGCAGGCCGAGCCGCCGATCACCGTGCGGCGGAAGGTCGAAAAGCCCAGGCCCTTGGCCTTGACGTGGTTGAGCAGGCCCAGCCAGATGGTCGGCACGCCAGCACTGAAGGTGACGCCCTCCTCCTCCATCAGTGTGTGCACCGACGCACCGTCCAGGTGCGGCCCGGGGAAGACCAGCTTGGCGCCAACCAGCGCCGAGGCGTACGGCAGGCCCCAGGCGTTGACATGGAACATCGGCACCACCGGCAAGATGACGTCGCCGGTCGAGCAGCCCATCGCATCGGGCAAGGCCGCGCCCATCGCGTGCAGCACCGTCGAGCGGTGGCTGTAGACGGCGCCCTTGGGGTGGCCGGTGGTGCCCGACGTGTAGCAGATGCTGGAGGCGCTGTTCTCGTCGAACTCGGGCCAGTGCCAGTCGCCGTCGTGCGCGTCGACCAGCTCGTCGAAGCACAGCAGGTTGGGCAAGGAGGTCTGCGCGGGCATGTGGGCGCGGTCCGTCATCAGGACGAGGTGGCGCACGGTCTTGAGCAGCGGCGCGAGCTTCTCGACCAGCGGCAGGAAGGTCAGGTCGAAACAGAGCACCTGATCGGCGGCGTCGTTGACGATCCAGGCGATCTGCTCGGGGAACAGGCGCGGGTTGATGGTGTGGCAGATCCGCTGCGAGCCCGAGACGGCGTAGTAGATCTCCAGATGGCGGTGGCTGTTCCAGGCCAGCGTGCCGATGCGATCGCCCGGCTGGGTACCGAGCGCGGCGAGGGCCTGTGCCAGCTGTCGGGCGCGTTGTTCGATGCCGGCCCACGTCGTGCGGTGGGTGTCGCCCTCGCAGCGCCGCGACACCACCTCGGTGCGGCCATGGTGGCGCGCAGCATGGGTCAGCAAGCCAGAGATCAGCAGGGGCATCTGCATCATGCGGCCGGCCAGCGGCAGGTCGTTCGTCGCGCTCATGGGGTCTCCAGATGGGTGTTCTTGCTTGCGGGCGACTATAGGAAGCGCCCCTGGCCACGGCACGCAAGGACTAACCCTGAGCCCGCCCGGACCCCTGGGTAGACGCCAAGTCCCCGGCCCGTCCGGGACACGGTGCGGTCGATAAACTGGATCGATGCTTGCACCGACCCTCCTGCCCGCCGAGACGGCCGAAACCGCCTTCGACCCCAGCGCCCTGACCTGGCGCAACCGTCATGCCGGCCTGGGTCCTGCCTTCGGCCGGGCCATGACCGGCCAGCCGGTGAGCGATCCGGAGTGGCTGGCGACCAGCGATGAAGCCGCCGCCGAACTGGGCTGGCCGGCCGACTGGTGGCGCCATCCGCTGGCCCTGGACGCCCATGCCGGCGGCCCGTCCTGGCCCGGCTCGCAGCCCTTCGCGACGGTCTACAGCGGCCACCAGTTCGGCGTCTGGGCGGGGCAGCTGGGCGACGGCCGGGCGCTGTTGCTGGGCGAGGTCGACACCCCGCACGGCCCGCGCGAGATCCAGCTCAAGGGCAGCGGCATGACCCCGTATTCGCGCCGCGCCGATGGCCGCGCGGTGCTGCGCTCGTCGATCCGCGAGTACCTGTGTTCCGAGGCCATGCACGCGCTGGGCATCCCGACCACGCGGGCGCTGGCCCTGGTCGGCTCGCCGACGCTGGTGCGGCGCGAGGAGATCGAGACGGCGGCGGTGGTCACCCGCACCGCGCCGAGCTTCATCCGCTTCGGCCACTTCGAGCACTTCTGCCACCACGACCAGCACGCGGCCCTGCGCCAGCTGATGGACCACGTGATCGACGCCCACCTACCGGCCTGCCGCGAGGCGCAGCACCCGGCCGCTGCGCTGCTCGAATGTGTCGCCCGCCGCACGGCCGAGCTGATGGCGCACTGGCAGGCGGTCGGCTTCTGCCACGGTGTGATGAACACCGACAACATGTCCATCCTGGGCCTGACCATCGACTACGGGCCTTTCGGCTTCCTCGACGGCTTCGACCCGGGCCACATCTGCAACCACTCCGACGACCGCGGCCGCTACGCCTACGCCCGCCAGCCGCAGATCGGCTGGTGGAACCTGCATGCGCTGGCGCAGGCGCTGGTCCCGCTGGTCGATGCGCCGGCCGAAGCGGCCGCCGAGATCCTGGGCGCGGCGCTGGAGCCCTACCGCGAGGTCTTCCCGATCGCGCTGGATGCGCTGATGCGCGCCAAGCTGGGCCTGGCCGTGGACCGGCCCGAAGACCGCGTGCTGATCGAGGACCTGCTGCAGCTGATGGCCACGACGAAGGTCGACTACACCCTGACCTGGCGCCGGCTGTCGGCCGTGTCCAGCGTCGAAGGGCGAGAGGCCAGCCTCGCCGCCGGCCCGGTGCGCGACCTCTTCCTGGACCGCGCCGCCTTCGATGCCTGGCTGAACCGCTACCTCGCACGGCTGCGTGCCGAAGGCAGCGACGACGCCGTGCGCCGCCGTCGCATGGACCGCATCAACCCGGCCCTTGTGCTGCGCAACCACCTGGCCGAAGAGGCCATCCGGGCCGCCCGCGAAGGCAACGTCGACGTGCTGAAAGATCTGGCCCGCCTGCTGCGACAGCCGTTTGACGAGTTGCCCGACGACCCGTCCTGGCGCCACGCCACCGCCCTGCCGCCGGACTGGGCCGGAAGCCTTGAGGTTTCCTGCTCGTCCTGAGGCGATCCTGCCCCCGTCTTCGACTTGACGAGTTCCACGCCATGAGCACCAAGCCCACCGATGCGCCCGACTACCCGGTGCGCAAGTCCGCCGCCGAATGGCGCGAGCAACTGGACAAGGTCCAGTACGCCGTGACCCGCGAGTGCGCCACCGAACGCGCCTTCACCGGCAAGTACTGGGACCACTTCGCCGACGGCAGCTACCGCTGCGTCTGCTGCGAGGCCGTGCTGTTCGATGCCGGCACCAAGTTCGACGCCGGTTGTGGCTGGCCCAGCTTCAGCGAGGAGATGGTTCCCGGCCGGGTCGAGCGCCTGGTCGACCGCAGCCACGGCATGACCCGGGTGGAGGTGCGTTGCGGCCAATGCGGCGCCCACCTGGGCCACGTCTTCGAGGACGGCCCGGCGCCGACCGGCGAGCGTTACTGCATCAACTCCGCCTCCATCGACTTCACGCCCCGCGATCCCGCCTGAATGCGGGGGCAAGACTGCACATGCCGGCCCGTTCCCAGGGCCGCGCGGGCACAGACCGCTGGCACGCGGTCGTGATAATCCAGCCCGCGTCTCCTCGTCTCTTCGCCTCCTCGTCTCTTCACTCGCACGCCCCGACCACTTCCCCGTCCGAACTCCGCATGAAACTGCTGCTCGACTTCCTGCCCATCATCTTGTTCTTCATGACCTTCAAGGTTGCCGAAGGACGCTCGGACGAGGCGGCAGCCTTTGCCACGGAACACCTCGGTGGACTGGTCTCGGGCGGGGTTGTGGGACCGGCCGAGGCGCCAATCCTGCTGGCCACGGTGGTGGTGATCCTGGCCACGCTGGCCCAGGTGCTCTACCTCAAGCTGCGCGGCCAGAAGGTCGACACCATGCTCTGGGTCAGTCTGGGCCTGGTGACGGTGATGGGCGGCGCGACGATCTGGTTCCACAGCGAGACCTTCATCAAGTGGAAGCCGACGGTGCTCTACGGCGTGATGTCGCTGGCCTTCCTGCTCAGCCCGATCGTTGCCGGCAAGAACCTGTTGCGCGCCATGCTGGGCGGCCAGATCGACCTGCCCGAGTTCGCCTGGCAGCGCCTGAACTGGGCCTGGGCCGCCTTCTTCGCCTTCATGGGCTTGCTCAATATCTGGGTCGCCTACAACTTCAGCACCAGCACCTGGGCCACCTTCAAGGCCTTCGGCGGCATGGGCCTGATGCTGGTCTTCATGGTCGGCCAGGGCTTCTACATGCACCGCCACATGAAGCCGGAGCAGGCCTCGTGAGCGCCCCGGCAACGACCCGGGTGCGCGTGACGGCGGCCGACCTCGACGCCCGGCTGCGCGCGCATTTCGCACCGCTGGACAGCCTCGTCGTGCGCGACGACAGCGCCGCCCACGCGGGCCATGCCGGGGCCGCCAGCGGCGGGCATTTCACGGTCGTGATCCGTGCCCCGGCCTTCGCCGGCAAGGCCCGTCTGGCCCGACATCGCCTTGTGTATGATGCCCTGAAGGATCTAATGGACAGTGGTATCCACGCGCTGGCCATCGATGCGGATGAGGGCCAAGCCAACGCTCAGCAGCCCTGAGCGAGTAGCCCCGGACACCCCGGACGCCACACCCGATCCAGCCTTTCCCGATCCAGTTCACCGCCGGCAGGCCAACGGTCACCGCACCGCTCGCGACCCAGCCGGTTCTTCTTCCAACCAGGTGTTTCTTCCCATGCAACAGCTCCCCTACGCCTTGCGCGCGCTGCTCCGCGCGGTGCCCGCCGCCGCCCTCGCCGTCGCGTTGCTGCCGGCCGTGTCGCAGGCCCAGAACGTGGCCATCGTCAATGGCAAGGGCGTGCCGACGGCACGCTTCGAGTCCTTCATGACCCAGATCACCAAGCAGGGCAACCAGCCCCGCACGCCGGAGCTGGAGCGCCAGGTCAAGGACGAGCTGGTGCTGCGCGAAATCTTCGTGCAGGAAGCCGAAAAGCGCGGCCTGCAGCGCAACGACGAATACAAGACGCAGATGGAGATCGCGCGCCAGAGCCTGCTGATCCGCGAGCTGTTCGCCGACTACCAGAAGAAGAACCCGGTCACCGACGCCGAAGTCCAGGCGGAGTACGACAAGGTCAAGGCCGGCGCTGGCGAGAAGGAATACCGCGCCCGCCACATCCTGGTCGAGAAGGAAGACGAGGCCAAGGCCCTGATCGCCGAGCTCAAGGGCGGCGCCAAGTTCGAGGACCTGGCCAAGAAGGCGTCCAAGGACCCGGGCTCGGCCCAGAACGGCGGCGACCTCGACTGGGCAGCGCCGGCCAACTACGTGCCTGAGTTCTCGCAGGCGATGGTCGGCCTGACCAAGGGTGCCTACACCCAGGAGCCGGTGCGCAGCCAGTTCGGCTTCCACGTGATCCAGCTGGAAGACGTGCGTGAAGCCCAGTTCCCGGCACTCGACGAGGTCAAGGCCCAGCTCCAGCAGCGCCTGCAGCAGACCAAGATCGGCAAGTACCGCGACGACCTGCGCGCCAAGGCCAAGACCGACTACAAGTTCTCGCAGTGATGTGGCCGAGGTCGCCGGTCTGCCGGTGACCTTTGACCCACCCCCGACATCTGTCGTCGAGAACTGCCAAGGGCGCTGCGAGCGCCCTTTTTCACGTCCGCTGTTGCCCTGGATCCGATCAGCGCAGCGCCACCCAGGCCATGCACAGACCGATCAGCACCGGCTGGTGGACCATGTAGTAGCTCAGCGACCAGCGACCGAGTCGGGCCAGCGGCTGCAACGGCGCGGGCAGCGGGCCGGCCAGCAGCGACGGCCACCGCGCCAGCGAGGTCCGCGCGGCGACGACGCCGATCAGCACGATGCCCAACCACGGCAGGACTGGCACGAAGTCCTCGGTGCGTGGCTTGTGCGTGACCAGACCGACCCAGTTCGTCCAGCGGCTGTCGAACAAGGGGTCGGCCAGCCACTGCGGCGCGGCCAGGGCGAGCACGGCCAGGGCCAAGAGCATGGGCTGGCCCAGCGGCGCCAGCAGGCGCGCAAGCAGCACCATCAGCGCCATGCCGTGCAGCACGCCAAAGCTGATCCAGCTGTTCGGGAACATCCACCACGAGCCGATGGTGACCGCCACCGCGCAGGCCGCGATGCGCCACCAGCGCTGCCAGAAGCGCGGCCAGTCCACGCCCTGCTGCTGCGCCACCGCCTGCGACGCCCCAGCGCAGGCCAGGAAGATCGAGACGATCACCAGACGCTGGCCGGTCCAGAACGGGTCCCGGTAGAAGTCCTGCGGCGCGATCAGGCGGAAGTTGTTGAGGTCGAAGCTGGCGTGGAAGACGGTCATCCAGACCATCGCGAAGCCACGCAGCGCATCGAGTCGGTCCAGGCGTGCGGCACTCATCGCCGGACGATAGCTGAGCAGGCCGCCATCAGGGGCGGGCCTGCAAGGTCGACGCAGGACGCAGCCCCTACCATGGCCGCTCGATCTGTCTCGAACGCCCCATGACCCACACCCCGCTGCCCCGCCGCTCCGCCGAGGAACAACAACGTGTCGAGGCCGCGTTGCGCGAACTGTTCGACCAGCGCATTCGCTTCAACGAGGTGCTTGGCCTGCGCACGGTGTCGATGGACCCGCAGGACTACCGCATGGCCTTCGACATGCGTCCCGATCTGGTCGGTCACTACCTCTACGGTCGACTGCACGGCGGCGTGATCGCGGCGGCGCTGGACGCGGCCGGCGGCAACGCCGTGATGTTGGGCATTGCCGACCGCCACGGCGACGAAACGGCCGAGCAGGTCATGCACCGCTTCGCGCGTCTGGGCACCATCGACATGCGCATCGACTACCTGCGGCCCGGCCTGGGCGCGCACTTCGTCGCCAGCGCGGTGGTCACCAAGCTGGGCGGCCGCGTCGCCGCGGTCCAGATGCGCCTGGTCAACGACAGCGGCCTGCTGATCGCGACGGGAGCGGCGGCCTACATCGTCAGCTGATCAGGCCCCGGCCGCAGCTGCCGGCGCATCGCCACCCAGGTCGCGCAGGCGACGGCGCAACTGGCTGCGTTCGGCCCGCAGGTCGACCTGCAGGTGGGCCAGGTTGAGGATCATGGTCTGCAACTCCTGCAGACCCGATGCCGGCCCCGCCGCTTGGCCGACGACGCCCGGATCGAGCGGCATCGCGAGGCTGCTGCCGCCCAGGGTGTTGCCCATGCCGTTGCCCATGCCGTTGCCCATGCTGCTGCCCAGCTCGCCAAAGACCGAGTTGTTGACCGAGCGCTCGTCCAGCCGCTGCGACAGGTCGGTGAAGGCCAGGCCGACGTGTTCGCCGTGCTGGCGCAGCCAGACCTCGATGCCATCGAGGCGACGGCCCAGCGCATCGATGGCGCGCTTGAGGGCGGCATCGGCCACTGGCGCGATGTCCGACGCACCTGTGGCGAGGGCCGGATGGTCGATGCGCCGATCCAGCCGGACCAGCATGGCGCCCAGTTCCGCCAGATCGTTGCGGGTGCCGGCCGCGAGCTGTTCGAGACGGCCGTCGATGTGGCCGATGCGCTCTGCCAGGTCGCGCAGCGCGCGGTCGTCCTGCACCGGCGCCCCGGCTTGCCCGAGTTCGACCAGGCCGTGATAGGCCGACACCGGCGAGAACGGATCGAAGTCGACGTGGCCGCTGGCACCGCCCAGGCCGGCGGGCTGGGTGATGCGCGCCTCGATCTCGTCGAAGCGGTGGGCCAGCTGGCGATCGATGCGCTTGAAGTGCGCCTCCAGCGCCGGCCCGCCGGCACCGTCCTGCCCGACCTGGCGGCTGCTGCTGGCCTGCAGGTGGTGGCTGATCAAGGCGGCCATGCCCTCCAGTCGCTCGGTCAAGGTGTCGTCGATGCGCTTGATCGAGGCCTCGACGCTGGCAAAACGCATCTCCTGCAGGCCCTGGCGGTGCTGCTGGGCGGTGTCCAGCGAGACCATGTCGTTCATGACGACCTCGCGGCTGTGCATCAGCTGAGCGCTCAGCTCGCGGCACCGGGCGGCCAGGTGGACCTCCTGCTCGGACAACATGCGACCCAGCCGCATCTCCTGCTCGGCGATGCGGTCCTGGCGCGACACCAGATGCAGCAGCGCGACCGCGATCGCCAGCGACCAGGCCACCACCGCACCTGCGAGCAGCAGACGGATGTCGGCACTGGCGCCCGACAGGCGCGCCGCGTCCGGGGCTTGCCACATCGTCACCACCCGTTCGGCCACCAGGGCCAGCATCACCGTGCCGATCAGCAGACCGGCTGCGATCGCTCCCAAACGCATCGTTCTCATCGTCTTGTCCCATTTCCTGGTCAAGGCCCGGCGTGTTCCCGCCAGTCCGCGTTTCGCCGCATTTGTTGGTTCTGCCGATCCCGGCTGCGGTGGCAAGACATGAAGCCGTGCAACATGTCTCGAAGCACTCTAGAACAGTTGGTCACGTTCACGACGCCGCACCCCACGAACAGGGGGCCACGCGTCGTTCATCAATGGGTGATCCGGCCCGGTGGTGTTGGGCAAATGACCCGACACTGACCCGATCACGCACCGACTGACCCCCATGTGGGTGTCGTGGCGGTCCCGTTAAGCTGATGGCATGGACCGCCTTGCCCGTTGCACCGCCGACATCGACGCCGGCCTGCCCGATGCCGCTGCGATCGAGCGCATCGTCAGGCTGCTCGACGGGTGTTCGACCGAGGACGCCGCCTGGTGCGTCTTCCTGCTCGGCGGCGGTCGCCCCTTGCGCCCGGCACCCACCGCTGCGGTGATCAGGCAGGCGGCCTGGCGGGCCAGCGGCCTGCCCGAGTGGCTGTTCGTGTCCTGCCTGAGCGCCGTCGGCGACCTGGCCGAGACCGCTGCGCTGCTGCCGCCGGAGCCCGCTGACGCGCGCGTCCCGGCCGTGTCGGCATGGATCCGGCACACCTTGCACCCCTTGGCAGGCCTGTCTGGGCAGGAGCAGGCCGAGCGCCTGATGCAGGCCTGGTGCCATCTGGCGGGGCCCTGTCGGGAGCTTGGGATCCGCCTGGTGACCGGTCGACTGCGCGGCCTGCCAGCGACCACGCTGCTGCAGGCCGCCGTCGCCGAACACGCGGATCTGCCGGCGGTGGTCGTCGCCCAGCGCTGGTCGACCTGGCAGGGTCATCGCCGTCCGGTCGACCTGGGCGCATGGCAGGCGCTGACCGCGCCGGTCCTGCCCGAAGAGGCGCCCGCGCCCGGTCGGCTGGCCCCCTGGCCGGTGCTGGACCTGCCGGTGCCCGAGCGCGCCGGGCGGCTCGGACCGACGGCCGACTGGCTGGCCCATCCCGACCCGGTCGGACTGCCCGTGCGCCTGACGCGCCGCAACGGCCGGACCTGGCTCTGGTCGGCCGACGAGCACCTGCTCAACGCCGATCACCCGCGTCTGGTCGCGGCGGCCGATGACCTGCCGGCGCAGATCGAACTGCTGGGCGAACTGGTGAGCGAACCCGTTGCTGAACGGGGTTCTGAAAGGATCCCTGAGCGGGCTGCAGAGCGGGCGGCCCAGCGCACCGGCCAGCGCCTGCGGCTGCGCGACCTGCTGAGCTGCGATGGCGAAGACCTGCGCGCCCTGCCCTTGACGGCGCGGCGCGAACGCCTGGAGGCCTTGCTGGCGCGACACGTGTCGCCAGCCTGGGCGTGCGTGCCGATCGTGCCGCTGGGCAGCTGGTCGGACGCAGACGGCCTCTTGCTGTGCCGTCGATCGTCCCGTGCCGATGGCCTGGACGGCATCGCCGAGCCCGCCTGGCGTTTGCCCGCCCAGCCGCTGCTGGCGCAGGTGCTGCTGCTGCATGCGCAGGCTGGCACCAGGCGTGATGCCGGGCTCTACACCGATCTGACGCTGGCGGTCTGGAGTCGCCCACCGCGCGACGCCACCGAGGCCGAGGCCGTGATCGAGGCCATTGCGCAGCAGGCGCCGCGCGACGGCTCGCCCGGTGCGCTGGAATTGCTCCCGTTGACACGCGCGACGCTGACGCTGACGCTGTCGACGGACGCACGCGCACGCGTCGACCGCCTGGTGCGCGCCACGACCGTGGCACGACACGGCCCGGTGCGCAGCCTGCGCCCGGGCCTGGTGCTGTCATTGGCCTTCGAAGGAATCGAGGCCAACGCCCGCCGCCGCAGCGGCGTGATGTTGCGCGAGCCGCGCGTGCTGGGCCTGCTCGACGAGGTGTCGCCGCTGGAGGCCAGCAACCTGCCCGCGCTGCTCGCGCAGGCCGATCAGCGGCGCACGCGGTTCGGGTGCCAGTAGAGGAACTTGGCGTAGATGTCGACGTCCTTGGTCTCGCGCACGAACAGCATGCCGATGACAAAGGTCGCCAGCGCGATCACCACCGGGTACCACAGGCCGTGGTAGATGTTGCCGTTCTGGGCCACCATGGCAAAGGCGATGGTGGGCATCAGGCCGCCGAACCAGCCGTTGCCGACGTGGTAAGGCAGGCTCATCGAGGTGTAGCGGATGCGGGTCGGGAACAGCTCGACCAGGGTCGCGGCGATCGGGCCGTAGACCATCGTCACGTAGATCACCAGCACCGTCAGGATCAGCACGATCTCGAACTTGGCGATCTTGGCCGGGTCAGCCTTGCTCGGGTAGCCGGCTGCGGTCATGCCCTCGGCCAGCGCCTTGCGGAAGGTGGCGATCTGGGCCGATGACTCCGGGCTGAACTGGTTGCCGTTGGCGTTGAGGGTCGCCGTCGGCACGTCGATGCGCTGGTCGCCGATCAGGATGTGCGTGGCGGTGCCCGCCGGTGCGGCCTGGTTGCCGTAGCTGGCCGAGCTTTGCGCCAGTCCACGCTTGGCGATGTCGCAGGCGCTGGTGAAGTCGATTTCGCGGGCGATCGGGCTGCCCTGGAAGGAGCAGGTGGCCGGGTCGGCAACGACGACGATCTGCGCACCGGCCTGGGCCCGTGCCAGATCCGGGTTGGCGGCCTGCGTCAACGCCTTGAACAGCGGGAAGTAGGTCACCGCGGCCAGCAGCAGGCCGGCCATGATGATGGGCTTGCGGCCGATGCGGTCCGAGACGGTGCCGAAGATGACGAAGAACGGCGTGCCCAGCAGCAGCGCGGCCGCCACCAGGATGTTGGCCGTCGACGCATCGACCTTGAGCACGCTGGTCAGGAAGAACAGGGCATAGAACTGACCCGTGTACCAGACCACCGCCTGGCCGGCGACGAGACCGAACAAGGCCAGCAAGATGATGCGCAAGTTCTTCCACTCGCCGAAGCATTCGGACAGCGGCGCCTTCGAGGTCTTGCCTTCGTCCTGCATCTTCTGGAAGGCCGGCGACTCGCTCATCGACAGCCGGATCCACACCGAGATGCCGAGCATCACGATCGAGATCAGGAAGGGAACGCGCCAGCCCCAGTCGGCAAAGGTCGCTTCGCCGAGGGCCTGGCGGGTGCCCAGGATCACGACCAGCGACAGGAACAGGCCCAGCGTCGCGGTCGTCTGGATCCAGGATGTGAACGCGCCACGCTTGCCCTGCGGCGCGTGTTCGGCCACATAGGTCGCCGCACCGCCGTACTCGCCGCCCAGCGCCAGGCCCTGGGCCAGTCGCAGGATGATCAGGATGGCCGGAGCCGCCACGCCGATGCTGGCGTAGCTGGGCAGCACGCCCACCAGGAAGGTCGAGCCGCCCATGATCAGGATGGTGACCATGAAGGTGTACTTGCGCCCGATCATGTCGCCCAGGCGGCCGAAGAACAGCGCACCGAAGGGTCGCACGATGAAGCCGGCCGCGAAGGCCAGCAGCGCGAAGATGAAGGCGGAGGTCGGGTCCAGGCCCGAGAAGAACTGCCGCGCGATGATGCTGGCCAGCGCGCCGTAGAGGTAGAAGTCGTACCACTCGAAGACGGTGCCCAGCGACGACGCGAAGATGAGCTTGCGCTCTTCGCTGGTCATCGGCTGGTGGCCATCGTCGAACTTGCTTTCAGAAAAATCGGCCATGTTCGGGCTCCAGGATCGGTCTGCCGCCGGTGGACGGCCGGCAGCGGTGGGAATTCAGCGGGCGCTGCCGACGGGGCAGCGTTCCTCGGTCATCGGATCGGTGTCGCCGGCAGCGATCACATCGTGGCCATCAGGCGCTTGGGCGAGAACTGGCGCGCCTCGGGCAGGCCTTCGGCCGACGCGATCGCGCGCTGCAGGATCTGGTCGGCGCCGACGCGGCCGAAGGCCTCGTTGAGCGCCGCATACATCACCTTGATCAGCTCGGCCAGGTCGGCGTGCTGGCCCTGCAGCTGCCAGTCGTGCTGGCGGGCGCGCCGCCAGGCGTCCTTGAAGTTGCCCTGCAAGGCTGCACTGACCTTGGCGTTGGCCAGCGCCTTCATCGCGTCGCGCTGGACCTCGTCGAGGGCATCGCGGTGGAAGGCGTAGACCTCGCTGACCAGCTCGCGCATGACCGCGCCGAAGACCACCGGCGGCTCGGCCGCGATGGCGGTCTCGACGACCGGCGCCGGGGCCGGTGCCGCCGCGACCGCCGCCGCCGCTGGGGCGACCCAGCCGGCTGCGGTCTGCTCGGGCTGGCCATAGATCGGCTGGCCGTTGAGGGCATAGCCAATGATCTGCGGCGGCGGGTAGCCGGGCGGGCTCATCGGCTGAGCCATCGGCTGCATTTGCGGCATCGGCGGCATTGGCTGCGGATAGGCCGGCGCGTAGCCGGCAGGTGCGGCCTGCTGCGGCTGTTGCCAGTAAGGCTGCGGCGCGACCTGCGGCGGCGGCGCGTACATCGGCGCGGCGACCGGTGCCGACGCCGAGGCCGGACGCGTCGCCTGCATGGCCGGCCACGGGTCGATCGGCAGACGTTCCTCAGGCTCGCGCAGGGCCTTGTAGAAGTCGTTGTAGAGCCGCCGGCAGGTGGCGGCATCGAGCATGTGCTGACGCGCCAGCGCATCGACGCTGCGGATGATGTCGGACACCGCGTCACCGCGCATGCTGTCCTGCAGTTGCCAGAGCGCCTGCATCAGCGCGTTCTCGTCGAGCACGGCTGAAAGCACCGCGACGGCGGCTCGGCGGCGTTGGGCCTGGGGATCGAGGGCCATGGCTTCAGGCTCCCTTCTGACGGAGGGTGGGTGCCGACGGATCGACGTGGGCGGGCGGCGGTGGGTGCATGCGATCTCCAGCGGGCATGTCTGCTGCATGCCTGGGTTGACGACTCACGACACGGGCCTGGATCGACGCATCTGCCAAGCCCGGATCGGATGCACCGAGTCTGTGCCGGATCAAAGCTTTGCATGCTGACGACCCCCCGCACTTGCAGGGGCGGTCGCCCGGCAAAATCACCGCCCCAGGCCCGCAAAGTGGCCTCCCGTCTCGGCAAACCCACGCCCGATGGCGCAATCGGTGAGCCACCCCCTGTCACCCGCCGCCCGACTGGCCGGTGCCCTCCAGCGCAGACAGCCTCACGCCAACGCCGGTTGGAAAGCCACTGCTAGCATCCTTTACAACGGTCACTGCCACAGGGCTCCGCGCTCGCCACCATCGCCATGTCCAACCCTTCCCTCCTGCCTGACCTGGTTCACGCCAACGACCGTGACGACGTAGCCGATGCCGATGCGGTCGCCACGCTGGACGGCGTGCCGGTGTCGCAACGCATCCGCGAACGCATCAAGGCCGCCCAGCGGCGCTTCCATGCCAACGACAACATCGCCGACTTCATCCAGGACGGCGAGCTCGACGCCCTGGTCGATGAGGTCCAGACCAAGATGGCGGCCGTGCTGTCCAGCCTGGTGATCGACACCGACAGCGACCACAACACCCAGGACACCGCCCGCCGCGTCGCCAAGATGTATGTGCGCGAGGTCTTCAAGGGCCGCTACGTGGCCGCCCCGGCGACCACCGAGTTCCCGAACGTCGAACACCTCAATGAGTTGATGATCGTGGGCCCGATCACCGTGCGCAGCGCCTGCTCGCACCACCTCTGCCCCATCGTTGGCCAGCTCTGGATCGGCGTCATGCCCAACGAGCACTCCAACCTGATCGGCCTGTCCAAATACGCCCGCCTGGCCGACTGGGTCATGAGCCGGCCGCAGATCCAGGAGGAGGCCGTCACCCAGGTAGCCGACCTGCTGCAGTCCAAGATGCAGCCCGACGGCCTGGCCGTCGTGATGGAGGCCGACCACTTCTGCATGGGCTGGCGCGGCGTCAAGGACATGGACTCCAAGATGATCAACAGCGTCATGCGCGGCTCCTTCCTGAAGGACGCCAACCTGCGTCGCGAGTTCTTGTCGCTGCTGCAGCGCAAGAAGGCCTGAGCCTTCGCCACCTGCCCACCACCGTTCGACACGAAAGCTTCCCATGCTCGTCCGACTGCTCTATGCCAGCCGCGTCGACGCGGTCACGCCCGACCTGATCGAGGCCATCCTGGCTCGCTCGCGGGTGCACAACCCCGCGCTCGGCATCACCGGCATCCTCTGCCACGGCGGCGACGTCTTCATGCAGGTGCTTGAAGGCGGCCGTGAACCGGTCAACCAGCTCTACAACCGCATCGCCAGCGACCCGCGCCACCAGGACGTCACGCTGCTGCACTACGCCGAGATCGCCGAGCGGCGCTTCTCCGGCTGGACCATGGGCCAGGTCAACCTGGCGCGCATCAACCCGTCGATCGTGCTGAAGTACAGCGAACGTCCGGTGCTCGACCCCTTCGGCGTGCCCGGCGAGGTGTCGATGGCGATGCTCGAAGAACTGATCGCGACCGCCTCCATCGTCGGCCGCGCCGTCTGAATCGGTGGGGCTGAACGTGGCAGAGGCGGGCTACGATCCGCCGCCTTGCCCCCTGCGCAGCACTGCGCCTTCCCCCGATGGTCGACACGACGCCACGCCCCTACCTCCAGGTCCAGCCCGGCTACCTGGTGCGACGCCTGCAGCAGGCCGCCGTCGCTCTCTTCATGGCGCAGACGGCCGAGCACGCGATCACGCCGGTGCAGTTCGCCGCGCTGATCGCCACCCATGAACAGCCTGGCCTGGACCAGCGCACGCTGGCCGAGACCATCGGCTTCGACACGTCCACCATCGGCGGCGTGATCGACCGGCTGGAGCGCCGCGGCCTGATCCAGCGCAACCTCGCCCCGCACGACCGGCGCGTGCGCCTGCTGACCGTGACGCCCGCTGGCGAGGCGCTGCTGGCCGAGGTCCTGCCCGGCGTGCGAGCCACCCAGGAACTCATCCTCGGGCCACTGCCCGAGGCCGATCGGCCCGTCTTCATGGCGATGCTGCACAAGCTGGTCGAAGGCCACGCCGGCCTGCCGCCGGGCCACGGTCCGGACCCGTCCGACTGACCCTCGAGGCCATTGCGGCATGGACGTCACACCGGCCCTGCGCCTGCTGGGCGTCGACTTCAGCAGCCGGCCGACACGTCGCAAGCCCATCGTCGTCGCCGAAGGGCAACGCGCTGGCGATGCGGTCACGCTGACCGGCCTGCGCGCCTGCCCTGACGAGGCATCGTTCGCTGCCCTGCTGCGGGAGCCCGGTCCGTGGCTGGGGGGCTTCGACCTGCCTTTCGGCCTGCCGCGCGAACTGGTCGACACCCTGGGCTGGCCGACCGACTGGCATGGGCTGATGCGGCACTACCTGGCGCTGGACCGCGCCACGATCCGGGCCACCTTTGCCGCCTTCTGCGACGCACGCCCGGCCGGTGGCAAGTTCGCGCACCGCGCCTGCGACCGGCCGGCGGGCTCGTCGCCGTCGATGAAGTGGGTCAACCCGCCGGTCGCCTACATGCTGCACGCCGGCATCGCGGCCTTGCTGGACGCTGGCTGCGATCTGCCCGGCCTGCATGCCGGCGATCCGGACCGCGCCGCGCTGGAGGCCTATCCCGGCCACCTGGCCCGCGCCCTGATTGGCCGCGCGTCCTACAAGAGCGACGACCCGACGAAGCACACCCCCGAGCGCGACAGCGCACGCGCCGCCTTGCTGGCCCAGCTCGAAGCGGGCGCGCCGACGCTGGGCCTGCGGCTGGTCATCAACGCCGACCAGCGCCACGCGCTGCGCGCCGATCCCAAGGGCGACGCCCTCGACGCCGTCCTGTGCCTGCTGCAGACCGCCTGGACGCTGGGGCGACCCCGGCTTGGCTGGCCCGAGCGGGTCGATCCGCTGGAAGGCTGGATCGCAGCCGTCCCCGCCTGACGACCGCCCGCCGACCCCGCCGCGCGCCTTTTCGTCGTCAGCGCCCGACGTTGAAGGGTTTCCACCATTTGTGACGTTTGGGTAACGGGTCGGATACTCGAATAAATAGCACGGTCGTGCTATTCAACTCCAACACGACGACGCCCACCCATGCGCTCCAACCGCTTCCTGCTCGGCACCCTCGCCACCGCCGCCCTGCTCACCCTGGCCGCCTGCGGGGGCGGTGGGGACAGCGACGATGTGACGATCGACCTGTCCAACGACCGCGGCTCGATCCAGCGCAACCCGCCGACGCTGCTCGCCGAGCGCACCAACGTGGCATTCACGACAGCGCTTCGGTTCAATGCAGACGGCAGCGCCAATGCGAACGGTCAAGCCATCCTGGAACTCGCCGGTGTCCCGCCGACGACGGACACGGCTTTCCTCCCTTGTGGCGTCGACGTGCGCTACCTGCAATACGGCACGGTGGGCAGTGCCGGCGAGAAGACGAATGCCAGCGGCGTCCTGTATCTGCCGACGGGCGCGGGCTGCACCGGTCCACGCCCCATCGTCCTGCATGCACATGGCACGACGACTGCCAAGGACTACAACCTCGCTTTGCTCGGCTCGACCAATGCAGCCGCAGGTGAGACCACCATCATTGCGGCGATGTACGCCGCCAAGGGCATGATCGTCGTGGCCCCCAACTACGCCGGCTACGAACAGTCGAGTCTGGGCTACCACCCCTACCTGCACGCCGATCAGCAGTCCAAGGACATGATCGACGCGTTGACGGCTGCCAGAAAGGCCATCGCCAAGATCAATGGCCCGGTGAGTGACAACGGCAAGCTGCTGCTGACAGGCTACTCGCAAGGTGCACACGTCGCCATGGCCACGGCACGGGCTTTGCGAGCCGCCGGACAACCGGTGACAGCCTTGGCCGGTGGCAGTGGCCCCTATGCGCTGGCAGCCTTCGCGGACGACATCTTCCGCAGCGCACCGGAGACCGTCGGAGCCAAGTCCGGACCGATCGTCGGCGGCACGCTGTTCGCACCGCTGCTGACCAACAGCTGGCAACGTGCCTACGGCAATCTCTACACCTCGGCGTCGGAGCTCTACAACGCGACTTGGGCGACGGGCATCGAATCACTTTTGCCAACGACGCTCACGGACGCCCAGCTGTTCGGCGTGCCCCCCAACACGCCCAAGCTGCCACAGGCTGCGCTGTTCGACGCGGACCTGCCGGGTGGCGTGGTGGGATCGCCCTTCTACGGTGCGACGACCGGTTCAGGCTTGATCAAGACCAGCTATGCCGCTGCAGTCCAGTCCGACATCGCCGCCCAGCCTTGTGCCACGGGCAGTAGCCCGGCGACCTGTACGCCTGCGCACCCACTGCGCGTGGCCGCCAAGGCCAACGATCTGCGGACCGGCTGGCAAGCGGGCTACCTGACCTTCCCGATATTCATGTGCGGCGGTGCTGACGACCCAACGGTCTACTACAGCAACACCGAGCGCACCCAGGCCTATTTCCTTGGTCTTGGCATGCCGGCACAGTTCGTTCGGGCGCTCGATTTGAAGGTTGCCCAGACGGGTGATTCCACCGCCATCACGAACCTGAAGGCTGCCTTCCAGGCGCGCATCACCCGCATCGCAACCGAAGCCGGTGCCAATGCCCTTGCCGCTGTCGCACAGAACTACCACGCGACAGTCGCACCCTTCTGCAGTGCAGCCACCGCCGGCTTCTTCAGCCAGGTTCTCAATCCTCCGGTTCCCTGACGAGGCCCTCGGGTCGTCCTGAAGGAACCCGAAAAAGCAAGCACGAAAGGCCGGCATATGCCGGCCTTTTGACGTGTGTGGGCGTCAGGCGCTGGCCAGGACGGTCGCTCAGGTCTTGCCGACCAGCTTCTTGAACCAGCCCTTCTTCTCGGCGGTATCGGCCGGCGCAGCATCCTCGGCGGCGACCTCGGCCGGGGGGGCGTGGCGTTCGGTCAGGGCGGCGTTGAACTTCTCGAAGAAGTCGCGGGCCATCTTGGCTGCGGCCATGTCGACCAGGCGCGAGCCGATCTGGGCGATCTTGCCGCCGACCGTGGCGTGCACGCTGTAGGTCAGCAGCGTCTCGTTGTCGCCCTGCGCGCTCAAGCTCACCTGGGCCGTGCCCTTGCCGTGGCCGGCCGCGCCGCCTTGGCCTTCGAAGGCGAGCTGGTAGGACACGGGCGCGACGATGTCGCTGATGTGGAGCTTGCCCTTGAACTTGGCCTTGACCGGGCCGATGGCGGCAACCACCACGACCTCGTACTGGTTCTCGCCGACCGTCTCGATGCCCTCGCAGCCGGGAATGGCCTGCTGGATCAGGCTCATGTCGTTGAGGCTCTCCCAGGCAAGGGCCTGGGAGACGGGCAGGGTCTGGGTGTTCTCGAGTTGCATGGGAAGCTCCGGAAGGTTGAAGAAAACGTGAAGGTCAGATGCGGTTCTGGGCGGGTACTGGGCGAGCACTGGGCGTGCACTGGGTGGCTGGCCCCGGCGCCGGTCAGGTCGGGTCAGCGCAGGTCAGCGCAAATCAGCTCAGCACAGACGTGTCGTCATGCAAGGCCTGCAAAAACGAACCGCGCGACGGCGGGATGCGGTGGCTCGCCGGCTGAGCCAGCAGCCGGGCCAGGTCGGCCAGGCTGTCGAGGTTGTGCGCGCTCATGAACTCGTCGACGTGCGGCAGCATGGCCCGGATGCCGGCCGCGCGTGGCTCGAAGGCGTCGTAGCGCAGCAGCGGGTTGAGCCAGACCAGCCGGCGGCAGCTGCGCGAGAGCCGGTCCATCTCGAAGGACAGCGCCGAGGTGTCGCCGTGTTCCAGCCCGTCGGTCACCAGCAGCACGGTCGCGTTGCCACGCAGCACCCGGCGGGCCCAACGGCGGTTGAAGGTGTGCAGGCAGGCGCTGATGCGCGTGCCGCCGGCCCAGTCCTGCACCGCATGGCTGACCTGCCCGACCGCGAGGTCCGGGTCACGCTGGCGCATCAGCCGGGTGGTGTGGGTCAGGCGGGTGCCAAAGACGAAGCTGTCGACCCGCGCGTCCGCATGGCCCAGCGCATGCGTGAAGTGCAGCAGCATGCGCGAGTAGCGGCTCATCGAGCCGGAGATGTCGGCCAGCACCACCAGCGGCGCGGGCTCGACGCGTGGGCGGCGCCAGCGCATGTCCCAGACCGAGCCACCTTGGCGTGCCATCGCCTGCATCGTTGCACGCCAGTCGGCCCGGCCGGGCGTGTGGGCACGGGCCTGGCGACGGGTCGGCAGCGGTTCGACGAACAGGGCGAGCTTGTGCAGCAAGCGCTTTGCGTCGCGCCACTCATCGGCCGTCATGGTCTCGAAGTCGGTGTGGCGCAGCACCTCCTGCTCGTTCCAGGTCAGTGCGGCGTCGATCTGCAGCTCGTCCTCGGGTTGCCGATCGGGTGGCGGCGCGGGCGGTTGTGTGTTGGGAAAGAAGGCGGCGGCTAGGCGCTTGTGTTCGGGCGGCGGCGGCAAGGACCCGTTGAGGTCGACCTTGGGCAGCAGCAGCGCACGCATGCGACCTTCGAGGTCGGGGTTCTTCCAGAAGATGTGGAAGGCCTGGTCGAACAGCAGGCGGTGTTCGGCCCGGTCGATCAGCGTGGCGCTGAGGGCGGCGTGGAAGTCGCGCCGGCTTTCCAGCCCACCGAGCTTCAGGGCCGTCAGGGCCAGCTCGATGCGGCCGGTGCCCACGGGGATGCCGGCGGCGCGCAGCACGCGGGCGAAATGCATGACGTTCTCGGCCAGATGGCCCGCCAGCGCGTCGGCTTTCGGAACGGGCAGCATGGGGCTGGCGTGGCGCTCAGGCGCGCGCCGCGTCCTGCAGGCTGCGGGCGGCCACGCGGGCTTCCTCCAGCAGCCGGGCAGCCTCGCTGCCATGCACGCGCTGGATGTCGTCCTGGTACTTCAGCAGCACGCCCAGGGTCTGCTGGACCAGTTCGGGGTCGAGCACCATGGCGTCGAGTTCGAGCAGCGCGCGGCTCCATTCCAGCGTCTCGGCGATGCCGGGCAGCTTGTAGAGGTCGAGCTTGCGCAGGCCCTGGATGAAGGCCACGATCTCGCGCGCCAGCTCGCGGCCGACCTGCGGCAGGCGGGCTTCAAGGATCTGCAACTCGCGCTTGACGGTCGGGAAGTCGACCCAGTGGTAGAGACAGCGCCGCTTGACCGCATCGTGGATTTCGCGGGTGCGGTTGGAGGTCAGCACGACGATCGGCGGCTCCTTGGCCTTGACCGTGCCGAACTCGGGAATCGTGATCTGGAAGTCCGACAGGACTTCGAGCAAAAAGGCCTCGAAGGGCTCGTCGGCCCGGTCGAGTTCGTCGATCAGCAGCACCGGCGCGACCGGGTTAGCCGGGTCGATCGCCTGCAGCAAGGCGCGCTTGATCAGGAAGCGCGCGGAGAACAGCTCGGCAGCCAGAGCATCTCGGTCGGCTGCATGGCCCGATCCGCCCTGCCCGCCGGCCTCCGCCAGCCGGATCTCCATCATCTGGCGGGCGTAGTTCCATTCGTAGGCGGCGCCGGCAAGGTCCAGGCCCTCATGGCACTGCAGACGGATCAAGGGCCGGCCCAGCATCGCCGCGAGCGTCTTTGCGATCTCGGTCTTGCCGGTGCCGGGCTCGCCCTCCAGCAAGACCGGACGCTGAAGCTTGAGGGCGAGGTAGACCACCGTGGCGAGCGAGCGCTCGGGCACATAGCCCAACGCCAGCAGGCTGGCCTGCGTGTCGTCGATGCTGCTGGGCAACATGCCGACCGGACTGCGGCCGAGCTGGTCGGCCAGCCGGCCGGCACCGTTCAGACCGAGCACCGGGTTCACCACGGGGTCACTCATCGTCGCTCCGGGCTCAGGCCGCTGCGACGGCGCGCGAGGCCAGCACCGGGATCAGCGCGGCGCGGTAGGCCGCCGAGCCGTGCAGGTCGCTGTTCAGGCCGTCGGCCGACACGCTGACCGCCGCAGCAGCCGCTGCCGACCAGCTGCCGGCCAGCGCCGCCTCGATCGTGCTGGCGCGGTGCACGCAGGCACCGGCGCCGGTGACCGCCACCCGGGTGCCTTGCGGGCCCTGGCTGACGAACACGCCGACGATCGAGAAGCGCGAGGCCGGCTGCTTGAACTTCTGCCACGCGGCCTTGGCCGGGATCGGGAAGCTCACCGAGGTGATGACCTCGCCGGGCTGCAGTGCCGTCTCGTACAGGCCGACGAAGAAGTCATCGGCGGCGATGCTGCGTCGGTCGGTGTTGACCGTCGCACCCAGGCCCAGCACCGCAGCCGGATAGCAGGCGGCCGGGTCGTTGTTGGCCAGGCTGCCACCGATGGTGCCGCGGTTGCGGACCTGGCGATCGCCGATCCGGCTGGCCAGATCGGCCAGCGCGGGGATCGCCTTCTGGACCTCGGCCGAAGCGGCGACCGTGGCGTGGGTGGTCATGGCACCGATGGTGACCGTGCCGTTGGCGACGCTGATGCCCTTCAGGCCCGAGATGGCGCCCAGGTCGACCAGCGCCGAGGGCGCCGCCAGGCCGAGCTTCATCGAGGCCAGCAGCGACTGGCCGCCGGCCACGATCTTGACGTCATCGCCGGCGGCCGCGCTGGCGGCGTCGGCCACGGAGGACGGGGTGTGGTACGCAAAAGCTTGCATGGATGGTTCTCCTTGTCGTCCGCGGGATCAGGCCGAAGCCTTGCCGTTCACGGCCTGCCAGACCGCGAACGGCGTGGCGGGCATGACCATGTCCTTGACGCCGATGGCGTCGCAGACCGCGTTGATGACCGCCGGCGGCGTGCCGATGGCACCGGCTTCGCCGCAGCCCTTCACGCCCAGCGGGTTGTGCGTGCAGGGCGTGCCCTTGGCGGTCTCGACCGTCAGGTTGGGCAGGTCGTCGGCGCGCGGCATGGCGTAGTCCATGTAGCTGCCGGTCAGCAGCTGGCCGGTTTCCTCGTCGTAGATCGCGTGTTCGAGCAGTGCCTGGCCCACGCCCTGGGCGATGCCGCCGTGCACCTGACCCTCGACGATCATCGGGTTGACGACGTTGCCGAAGTCATCCACCGCCGTGAAGCGGTCGATGCGGGTGGTGCCGGTCGCGGGGTCGATCTCGACCTCGCAGATGTAGGCGCCAGCCGGGTAGGTGAAGTTGCTCGGGTCGTAGAACGCGTTCTCGTTCAGGCCCGGCTCCAGCTTGTCGTGAGGGAAGTTGTGCGGCACGTAGGCCGTCAACGAGACCTGCGCAAACGGGATGGACTTGTCGGTGCCGGCGACCTTGAAGTTGCCGTTCTCGAAGACCACGTCGGTGTCGGCCGCTTCCATCAGGTGGGCGGCGATCTTCTTGCCCTTGGCGATCACCTTGTCCAGCGCCTTGACGATGGCGGTGCCGCCCACGGCCAGCGAACGCGAGCCGTAGGTGCCCATGCCAAACAGCACCTTGCTGGTGTCGCCGTGCACGATGTCGATGTCTTCCATCGGGATGCCGAGCTTCTCGGCCACGACCTGCGCGAAGGTCGTCTCGTGGCCCTGGCCGTGGCTGTGCGAGCCGGTAAACACCGTGACCTTGCCGGTCGGGTGGACACGGACCTCGCCCGCCTCGAACAGGCCGGCGCGGGCACCGAGTGCGCCAGCGACGGCCGACGGTGCGATGCCGCAGGCCTCGATGTAGCAGCTGTGACCCAGGCCACGCTTGAGGCCCTTGGCTTCCGACTCGGCACGGCGGGCGGCGAAGCCCGCCACATCGGCCAGTTCCTCGGCGCGCTGGAGGGTCGCGAAGAAGTCACCGGTGTCATACGTCAGGCCGACCGGCGAGGCGTATGGGAACTGGGTGATGAAGTTGCGACGACGCAGCTCGGCCGGGGCGATGCCCATTTCCTTGGCGGCCGTCTCGACGATGCGTTCGAGCAGATAGGTCGCTTCCGGACGACCGGCGCCGCGGTAGGCGTCGACCGGCGAGGTGTTGGTGAACACCGCGTTGATCTCGGCGTAGATCTTGGGCGTCTTGTACTGGCCGGCCAGCAGCGTGGCGTGCAGGATGGTCGGGATGCAGGTCGAGAAGGTCGACAGGTAGGCGCCCAGGTTGGCCGTCGTCGTGGCCCGCAGCGCCAGGAAGTTGCCGTCCTTGTCCAGCGCCAGTTCGGCCAACGAGTCGTGATCACGGCCGTGGGCGTCCGACAGGAAGGCCTCGCCACGTTCGCAGGTCCACTTGATCGGGCGGTTGACCTGCTTGGAGGCCCAGACCAGCGCGGTCTCTTCGCCGTACAGGTAGATCTTGGCGCCGAAGCCGCCGCCAACATCCGGGGCCACCACGCGCATCTTGTGCTCGGGGATGCCCAGCACGAAGGCGCACATCAGCAAGCGCTCGACGTGCGGGTTCTGGTTGCTGACGTAGAGCGTGTAGTTGTCGTCGGCGCGGCTGTACGACGCATTGGCCGCACGCGGCTCCATCGGGTTGGGCGCCAGGCGGTTGTTCTTGAACTTCAGCGTGGTGATGTGGGCGGCGGTCTTGAACGCCTCGGCCACGCCGTCCTTGTCGCCGATGCCCCAGAGGTAGCACTGGTTGTTGGGCGCTTCGGCATGCACCGAAGCCGGGGCGGTCAGCGCCTTGGCGGGGGTGATGACGGGGGTCAGTTCCTCGTAGTCGACCTCGATCAGCTCGGCGGCGGCCTTGGCCTGGTCCAGCGTCTCGGCAACGACCAGCGCGACGCGGTCGCCCACATAGCGCACCTTGCCGTCGGCCAGCACCGGGTGCTTAGGCTCCTTCATCGGCGTGCCGTCGATGTTGTTGATCAGCCAGCCGCAGGGCAGACCGCCAACGGCCTTGAAGTGTTCGCCGGTGAACACGCCCACGACGCCCGGGGCGGCGGCGGCGGCAGCGGTGTCAACCTTCAGCAGGCGGGCGTGCGCATAGGGCGAGCGCAGGAAATAGCCATAGGTCTGGCCAGGCAGCGTGATGTCGTCGGTGTACTGACCGCGACCGGTCAGGAAGCGACCGTCCTCGCGACGGACGACCGACTGACCGATGAATCCTTGACGTGCGTTCATGCAATGTGCTCCGGTGGGTGTCGTAGGGAGTGTTCCGTGGCGGATCAGGCCGGGGTCAGGCCTTCATCGCCTCGGCACCCACGAACACCGCCTTGACGATGTTCTGGTAGCCGGTGCAGCGGCAGAGGTTGCCTTCCAGGGCTTCACGCACCTGGGCATCGCTCTGGCAACCGTGGTGCTGGACCAGGTCGACCGCGCTCATCACCATGCCGGGAGTGCAGAAGCCGCACTGCAGGCCGTGGCACTGGTTGAAAGCGGCCTGCATCGGGTGCAGCGTGCCATCGGCGGCCGCCAGGCCCTCGATGGTGGTGACCTTCGTGCCGGCGGCTTGCACGGCCAGCATCGCGCAGCTCTTCATCGCACGGCCATCGACGTGCACTGTGCACGCACCGCACTGCGAGGTGTCGCAGCCGACGTGCGTGCCGGTCAGCTGCAGCGTCTCGCGGATGAACTGGACCAGCAGGGTCTGCGGCTCGACGGCGCGCGTGACGTCGCGGCCGTTGACCTGAAGGGTGATCGTCTGTGTCGACATGGGGGTCTCCTCGTGGGTCTGATGGTCGTCGGACCCGCTCGGGTGCGTGGCGTCACCCGCTGCCGGCCGTCAACTCGAGGCGCATCCTATGCAGCACGGCCCGTCGATACTGCCTGTCGCGATTCCCTATGAACAACTTTGCATGAGTCTTGATCGGCAAAAGTCTTCATAGGGGTAGAAGAGGCATCGGCGTCAGGATGTCGCCGCAGTAAGGTTCAACCCCATGGACAACATCGATCTCCAGATCCTTCGCCAGGTGCAGAACTGGCGAGCGGCCGGCCACCGCGTGGTGCTCGGCACCATCATCCGCACCTGGGGCTCGGCACCCCGGCCGATCGGCTCGGTGGTCGCCGTGCGCGACGACGGCCAGATCGCCGGCTCGGTCTCCGGCGGCTGCATCGAGGACGACCTGATCGCGCGCGTCCGTGAAGGCGCTTTGCTGGCCGACACCCCCCGCACCGTGCGCTATGGCGTCTCCGGCGACGAGGCCGCGCGCTTTGGCCTGCCATGCGGCGGCACGATCGAGCTGGTGCTCGAACCGGTCTTTCCGCACAGCCAGATCGAGGGACTGCTTGAACGGTTGGCCAGCGGACGCCGGGTGCGCCGCACGCTCGACTTCCTCACCGGCGCCGTCACGCTGACCGAGGCACAGGCGGGCGACACCCTGAGCTTCGACGGCCAGACGCTTGTCAGCACCCACGGCCCGGGCTGGCGTCTGATCGTCATCGGCGCGGGCCAGATGACCCAGTTCCTCGCCGAGATGGGCCGCGCGCTGGACTACCAAGTCTTCATCGTCGACCCGCGCCCCGAATACGCCGACGGCTTCGAGGTGCCCGGCTGCCAACTCGTGCGCGACATGCCCGACGACGCGCTGGTGGCCCTGTCGCTGGATGCGCACTGCGCCGTCATCGCCCTGACCCACGACCCCAAGCTCGATGACCTGGCACTGATGGAAGCGCTGCGTTCGCCCTGTTTCTATGTGGGGGCGATCGGCTCGCGCCTGAACCAGGCCAAGCGCAAGTCGCGGCTGATGGAGCACTTCGGCCTGACCGAGGCCGAACTCGCCCGCCTGCACGGCCCAGTCGGCATCAAGAACGGTGCCCGCACACCGCCAGAAATCGCGGTGGCGATCCTGGCCGAGGTGACCGGCGTGCGTTACGGCTACCGGATCCCGGAGCCGGTGGCGGTCGAAGGTTCGGTCGGTGGCACGGTGAACGGCGCGGAGGCCGGCTGCGTGGTCTGAGGCAGCGGGTGGGCAAGTGTCTCGTGCTGGAGCAATCGAGCTGCTCCAACACCCACACCCCCTGCCGCTGAACCCCGTCGGCTTGTCGCATCGGCGACCCCCTCCGAGCGGGTTAATGCGAACTGGCATGTCAGCCCCGCGCTGGTGAACATGCCAGGGCTCGCAAGGGTCCGTGCCACGACCCTCATACACCCACGCCCAAGATGTCCGCCCTGCTCGCTTCCTCGTTCGTTCTTCCCACCACCCCTCCCCGTCTCTCCGTGCTGGCCGTGCGCGCCGCGCTGGGCCTGCTGGCCGCCAGCAACCTCGGCCTTGCCGGGGCTCAGGAGGCCGACCGCCTCGAACCGGTCGTCATCACCGGCTCGACCCGTGAGCAGAAGCTGGTCGACACGCCCTACGCGATCAATGCCGTCGGCAGCGAGGCGCTGCGCGCCGCCGGCCCGATGGTCAACCTCTCGGAGGCCCTGCAGTCGGTGCCCGGCCTGGTCGTCGCCAACCGCAACAACTACGCCCAGGACCTGCAGATCAGCTCCCGCGGCTTCGGCGCACGCGCCGGCTTCGGCGTGCGTGGCATGCGGCTGTATGCGGACGGCATCCCCGCCACGATGCCCGACGGGCAAGGTCAGGTCGCCCACTTCGACCTCGCCGGCGCGGATCGGGTGGAGGTGCTGCGTGGGCCGTTCTCATCGATCTATGGCAGCTCATCGGGCGGTGTGATCGCCGTCTTCAGCAAGCCGGTGCGCGAGCCGAACATGGAAGTCGCCGCCGACGCGGGCAGCGCCGGTCTGCGACAGCTGCGCGCCAGCGTGGCGACTCCTTTCGGCGACGGTTTCGACCTCTCGGCCAACGTGTCCGATTTCCAGATCGACGGCTTCCGGCCCCAGAGCGATGCCGATCGCCAGCTGGCGACCGTGCGACTGGGCTGGAAGAACGCGACCGACAAGGTCGTCGCCACCTTCAGCCACCAGCGCCAGCGGGCCAGCGACCCGCTCGGGCTCGACGCGGCCCAGTTCAACACCGACCCCGACTCCACCACCGCCAACGCGATCCTCTACAACACGCGCAAGACCATCGAGCAGGACCAGCTCGGCACCAGCTGGCAACACCGATTCGACGATGCCGGTGCGCTGGCGGGCAGCCAGCTCAGCGCCTATGCGGGACAACGGGCCGTCGTGCAGTTCCTCGCCATCACCCCGGGCACCCAGGCCAATCCGCGCCACGGTGGCGGCGTGATCGACTTCGATCGCAGCTACAGCGGCATCGACGGCAGGCTCGACTGGCGCTGGGATCAGGTGGACCTGATCACCGGCATCAACCTGGAGCAACAGTCCGACGACCGCCGCGGCTTCGAGAACTTCACCGGCACCGCACCCAACCAGGTGGTGGGCGTGTTGAGCAACCCACGACGCAACGAGGTCAACAAGGCGCAGTCCCGCGAGGCCTATGCGCAGTCCGCCTGGGACCTGTCCAATGACTGGCAGCTCAGCGGCGGCCTGCGCGGCGGCAAGGTGACGATGAGCGTCGACGACGCCTACCTGAGCAATGGCGACGATTCCGGCGAGCGCAGCTTCAGCTACGTCAACCCGGTCATCGGCCTGCGCTGGAAGACCAGCGACACCATGACGCTGCACGCCAGCGCCGGTCGTGGCTACGAGACCCCGACCCTGGGCGAGCTGGCCTATCCGCCCAACAACACGCTCAATGGCTTCAACACGACGCTGCAGGCGCAAAGCAGCCGCCAGCTGGAGCTGGGTGCCAAATGGCGAGCCGGTCCGCTGGCCCTGGATGCGACCGTGTTTGCGATCCGCACCGCGAACGAGATCGGCGTGTCGTTCAACCAGGGCGGCAGATCCTCGTTCCAGAACGTCGGCCGGACCGAACGCAGCGGTGCCGAACTCTCGGGCGCATGGCGCATCACGCCAGCGCTGCGTTCCATGTTGGCCGTGAGCGTGCTGGACGCCACCTACCTCGACAACTTCGTCACCTGCACCGCCATCCCTTGCAACGCCACCACCGGCACCGACGTCGTGCCGGCCGGCAACCGGATCGCGGGCACCCAACAGCAATCGATCTACGCCGAACTGGCCTGGAAGGCGCCATGGGCCAGCGATGCCGAGACGGCGCTTGAATGGCGCGCAGCGGGCAACACGGCAGCCAATGACCTCAACACGGCCTACGCGGCGGGTTATGGCATCGCCAACGTGCGCTACCGCCAGCGCTTCGCCCTGGATGCAAACGGGGCGGTCGAACTGCTGGCCCGCGTCGACAACCTGGGTGATCGCCGCTATGCCGGCAGCGTCATCGTCAACGACCTGAACGGCCGCTACTACGAGCCCGCCCCCGGCCGCAGCGCCCTGGTCTCCCTGCGCTACCAGCGCAAGTTCTGATCGCCTGAATCCGCATGACCCACCCGCTGCCCCTCGCCCGCCGCCGGTGGCTCGCCGGCGCCCTCTGCCTGTTGGCCACGGCACCGGCCCTCGCGGCCGATGCCTTCGAGGGCGATCCCTACCAGTCCCACCCCTGGTCCGACATGCGCCGCGAGTTTCTCGGCGCGGGCGAGGTGGTCTGGGACGCGCGGGTGCAGGTCAGCGGACCGGCGTTTGCCGAGGACCCGATGAACGTGCCGGTGTCGGTCAGCGTCGACGGGCTGACCGGCATCGAGCGCATCGTCATCCTGGTCGACCGCAACCCCATCCGCAAGGTGCTGGAGTACCAGCCGCTGGCCGCCCTGCCCCGCGTGTCCTTCCGCTTCAAGCTCGAACAGGCCAGCCCCGTGCGGGCAGCGGTGCGCACCGCCGACGGGCGCTGGCATGTCGGCGGCACCTGGGTCGACTCGTCCGGCGGCGGCTGCACCGTCTCGGGCGCCACCCGCAAGGACGGCAGCTGGTCGCGCACGCTGGGCACCGTCAGTTCGCGGGTGTTCGAGCGCAGCGAGGCGGCAGGATCGGCCTCCGGTGCGGCGGACACCATCGCGCTGGACGCCGGCTCGCGCATCCGCGTGCGGGTCATGCACCCGATGGACACCGGCCTGGTGGCCGGCGTGCCGGCCTTCTACCTGAGCAAGCTCACGCTGCGCGACGGCGCTGACCGGGAACTGCTGCGCCTGCAACCCTTTGAGCCGGTCAGCGAGAACCCCGTCTTCTCCTTCGACTTCCCGGTCCGCCCCGCCGGCCCGCTGCGGCTGGTGGGCGTGGACAACAACGGCAACCGCATCGACAGCAGGATCGAATGAGGCCCATCGCCACGCTCCTGTCCGCGGCCGGGCTCGCGGCCGCTCTGGCCGGGCCCGCCGCCATCGCGCTCGCCCAGACGCAGATCCCGCAGGCCCTGCAGGCCTCGCAAGTGGACATCTCGCGCCTGGACTACGGCCTGCGGGCCCGCCGGCTGGCCGATGGCGTTTACGTCATCGAAGGCGCCAACGCCGACTTCAGCCCGGCCAATGGCTGCAACATCATCAACACCGGCTTCATCGAGACCGATGCCGGCGTGGTCGTCGTCAACACCGGCCCCAGCCGGCTCTATGGCGAGCAGCAGCGGGCCCTGATCGAGCGCACCACCGGCAAGGCGGTCGCCCAGGTCATCCACCTGAACCTGCACCCCGACTACTTCCTCGGCAACCAGGCCTACGCGGACGTGCCGCGCCGCGCCACCGAGGCCACCCGCGCCGGCATGGCGCGCGAGGCTGGCGCCTACGAAACCAACCTCTACCGCCTCTGCGGCGACTGGATGAAGGCCACGCAGGCCCTGTTGCCGGCCGCCGGCCCGGCCAGCACGCTGGACGCAGCCGCCGATGCCGGCGTGCTGCGCATCGGTGGGCGCGAGTTGCTGCTGCAGGTGCTGCAGGGCCACACCGATTCCGACCTGGTCCTGATCGACCGCCGCAGCGGCGTCGCCTTCGTTGGCGGCCTGGCCTTCGCCGAGCGCATCCCGACGACCCCGCACGCCCGCATCGACACCTGGCTGGCCAGCCTCACGACCCTGGCCACGACGCTGAAAGCCGCCGACGCCCGCGTCATCGTGCCCAGCCACGGCCCTGTGCGCAGCGACACCTTCGCCCTGTTCCAGACCCGCGACTACCTGCGCTGGCTCGACCAGCGCCTGCGCACCGCCGCTGGCAACGGCCTCGAACTCGCCGAGGTCCTGAAGCTCCCCGTACCCACCCCCTACAAGTCTTGGGCCGCCGTGGAAACCGAGTACCTGCGCAACGTGGTGCATCTGTTTCCGAGGGTGGAGGATGCGGTGTTGAGGGGCGAGACTCGGTAGCTGGTATCCGAGGGTCTTGGACCTGAAGAACATCCTGGCCAGAATCACCCAGGTCTTGACCGAAGCCATGCAAGTCGGCCGCCGCAAAGTGCGTGTGCCTGCCGAGTGGTTGGGGCAGCTGTGAAAAGCCTGTGAGCTTGAACACATGCTGGCGACCTGAGCCCCGCCAGCGAGCGCTGCCTCATCCCGTCGGCAACAAGCCCAAGGGTGCCACCGACGCCTTCGCCTGCTTGAAATGCCACCACGGCAGGGCCTTGGTCAGGGACAGCACCTCGCCGGCGGCGCCGATGGCGGGAGGTTCATAGCCGGGGACCGCCGCCAGGGTCTGTTGCCAATCGGTACTGCCGAGCACGGCGCGCAGCTTGAGGACGGCCGGGTGATCGAGGGCGTCCTTCAGGCCGACGAGGAAGTAGTCCTCGTTCGCCATGGGTACGAAGGCCAGCCCGAAGGACTGAGCGGCGGCCTGGATGCCCATGCCGACGTCCCCCAGACCGCTGGCGATGGCGGCGGCGACGGCAATGTGGCTGTCCTCGGCGGCCAGTTCATGGCGGTTGAGCGCGTCTGCCGGAAGACCGGCGTCCTGCAGCAGGTGGTCGGTCAGCAAGCGGGTGCCAGAGCCGGTCTGGCGCTGGACAAAGCGGGCGCCGGTGCGCACAACGTCGGCGAGCGTGCGCAGCGACAGCGGGTTGCCGGGGGCGACCATCAGGCCCTGTGCGCGACGGCTGAAGCCGATGAGCTTGTGCTGACCGGGCTTGAGCAGGGGCTTGAGGGCCTGGGCGAACAGCTTGGGCGAATCGGGCAAAGGCGGGACGTGGAAACCGGCGATCCGGCACCGCCCTTCAGCCAGCGCACGCAGGGCGTCGACGCTGCCGGCGAAGCGCAGTTCGACGTGCAGACGCTGCTGGCGCGAGGCCAGTTCGCGCAGTGCGGGCAGGGCCAGGTCGTGGCTGGCGTAGATCGTCAGCACATGCTGATCACCATCGCGGGCTTCGGCCAGGGCGCGTTCGAGCTCGACCCTCAGCGCCTCGATGTGCGGCGTCAGACGGGTGCGGGCCCGGGTCTCGGCCCACACCAGGCGTTCGGCAAACGGCGTGAGCCGCGCCGGCTGGCCCTGGGACCAGCTGACGAGCGGTTCGCCGAGCACCTCCTGCCACTGCTTGAGCGAGCCCCAGACGTGGCGGTAGGACAGGCCCAGCGCCTTGGCGGCATGCTGGATCGAGCCGTTCTCGCGCACGGCCCAGAGCAGGTCGAACAAGGGGTTGCGGACCTGCGCGCCTTGTTGGGCACTGGGGTCGAAGCTGTACTGAAGGTGGACGCCGAGGCTCTTCATCGTGGTCGATCAACCGCCGCCGCGGCGGGTGTAGAGGTCGAAGTAGTCCATGAAGCGGGCGCGGTCCTGGGCGTTGCAGGCTTCGAAGGTGAACCGCACCGCCAAGCGCGGCATGCGCAGCAGCGCGATCTGGCGCGGCGGCAGGGTCTCCCAGTCCAGCAGCAGGCGGGCGCCGGGCTGGCTGGCGTCAAGCTGGACCTCGGCCCGACCCGGGCCCAGCGATCGCCAAGGGTGCGGGCCGACCGCACCGGGCAACCAGCCCTGCCATTCGGCTTCCGAACAACCCTGCTCACGGCTGAAGGTGGCGGGCGTCTCGGTGCTTGTCGTGGCGGTGGCAGCCGCCGTGTTGGCATTCGTCATGGCCTCGATTATTCGTCCTGAGCGATGTTCAAGACTGTCGCCAGGGCAACGCCAGCCTGCGTCTATGCTGCTGGCCCCATGACGAACGACGCCCGGATGTGCCGATGAACACGACCGCCCTGCCCCGCATCGCCTTCGATCCGCTGATCGATGCCAGCTTCAAGGGCTACCCGCCAGATGCCCAGCCCTTGCGCGTCTCGCAGGTCGGCGATCAGGGCTGGCATGTGCTGGGCGACGACTTGCCCATGCCGCTGGCGGTGCTGGACCGGGCCGCGCTGGCGCACAACACCGGCTGGTTGCAGACCCTCGTCCGGCGCGAAGGCCTGGGCCTGGCGCCGCATGGCAAGACGACGCTGTCGCCGCAGCTGTTCGCGGCCCAGCTGGCGGCGGGCGCCTGGGGCATCACGGTGTCGCAGGTGCGCCAGATCGACGCGGTGATCGCCTCGGGCGGCCAACGCGTGCTGATCGCCAACCAGGTCGTGCAGCCGGCCGAGTTGCGCCAACTGGCGGGCTTGCTGACACGGCATCCGGGGCTACGTGCGCCCTTTCTGGTCGATGCGGTCGAGCAGGTCGAGATCGTCGAGGCAGTTAAGGCGATTGCGGCTGTCGGCGCGCCGCAAGCCGCTCGGCCTTTCGAGGTGTTGCTGGAGGTCGGCCTGGCCGGTGGTCGCACCGGCTGCCGCACCGTGGCCGAGGCGCTCGAACTGGCGCGACGGGTGCGGGCCAGCCCTGCCGTGCGGCTGGTCGGCATCAGCACCTACGAGGGACTCTGGGGCAGTGGCGACGACAGCAAGGACAGGCCACTGGTGGACGGTCTGGTGCGCGACACCCACGCGCTGGCGCGGGCCTGCGAGGCCGAGGGCTTGTTCGAGGCCGACGAGGTCATCCTGACGGCCGGAGGCTCGGCCCTGTTCGACCTGATCGCGCCGGCCCTGCGCGGGCCCACGGGCGACGAGGCGCTGCAACGGCCTGTTCTCGGCCTGCTGCGCTCGGGCTGCTACGTCACCCACGACGACGGCCACTACCAGCGCCTGGTGCGCCACGCCAACCGGCGGCTGGGCTGCAGCGAGGCAGACGGCCTGCGCGCCGCGCTGACGGTCTGGGCGGTGGTGCAGGCCACGCCGGAGCCGGGCCTGGTGATCCTGGACGCGGGCAAGCGCGACCTGTCCTTCGACATGGGCCTGCCGGTTCCGAAGCAGATGTGCCGACGCGGCGAGCGCGTGGCCGTTGCCACGCCGGCAGCCTGGCAGGTCGTGGCCCTGAACGACCAACATGCGCACCTGCGTCTGCACGATGCCGACCCGGCGCTGGCGCCGCGCATCGGCGACCGCATCGGGCTGGGCATCTCGCACCCTTGCACGACCTTCGACAAGTGGCGCTGGATGCCGGTGGCCGATGGCGACGGGCGCATCGTGGACGCGATCACGACGGGTTTCTGATCGCGCGGCATCATGACCGGATGAGTTCAACGCCCACCGTCTCGCTGTCCGTCCTGGACCTCGCCCCGATCGCCGAAGGCGAAGGCCCCGCCGATGCCTTGCGCCACAGCCTCGAACTGGCGCGCCATGCCGAATCGATCGGCTACCGCCGCTACTGGCTGGCCGAGCATCACAACATGGACGGCCTGGCCTGCTCGGCCACCGCCGTGCTGGTCGGCCACATCGCCGGTGGCACCACGTCGATCCGGGTTGGCTCGGGCGGCGTGATGTTGCCCAACCATGCGCCGCTGGTGATCGCCGAACAGTTCGGCACGCTGGCCACGCTCTACCCCGGTCGCATCGACCTGGGCCTGGGTCGCGCGCCGGGCACCGACCGCGCCACCGCCCGCGCCCTGCGCCGCACGCTGCAGGGCGGCGACGAAGAGAGCTTTCCGCAGGACGTGTTGGAGCTGCAGGGCTACCTCGACCGGCCCGACGAAAACCGCCCGCCCGAGGCCGTGCGTGCCATCCCCGGCATCGGCACGCAGGTGCCGATCTGGTTGCTCGGCTCCAGCCTGTACAGCGCCCAGCTGGCCGCGTATCTGGGCATGCCCTTCGCGTTCGCCTCGCACTTCGCGCCCGATCAGCTGATGCAGGCCCTGCAGGTCTATCGCAGCACGTATCGACCGAGCGAGGCGCATCCGACCTCGCACGCGATGGTCGCGGTCAACGTGGTTGCGGCCGACGACGACGCCTCGGCGGCCTTCCAGTTCACATCCATCCAGCAGCGTTTCCTGGGCATGGTGCGCGGCCGGCGCGGGCCCTTGCCACCGCCGGTCGAGGACATGGACGCACGCTGGAACCCGGCCGAACGCGCCCAAGTCGAGCGCATGCTGGCGGTGTCGGTGGTGGGTGGACCCGACACCGTTCGCGCCGGCCTGCAGGCCCTGGCTGACCGCACCGGCGCCGACGAGCTGATCGTCGCTGGTGCGATGCACGACCATGCGGCGCGGCTGCACTCGTACACCCTCGCGGCGGCTTGCGCGCCGCGAGGGTCGAAGACGCCGTGGACGGCCTGAGCGGCGATGACCTGAGGGGAAGTGCGGCCTCAGCCGCCCGCCACCGGCGGCCAGATCGCCAGCACATCGTCGGGCAGCAACACGCGGGTGGCGCGTTCTGCCGGCGGGATGAAGACACCGTTGATCAACACCAGGTGCACCAGCCTGGGCGGCAGGCGGTGCTGCTCAACCAGGTCGACGACCGTCGTGGTGTCGGGCACGTCCAAGTGGACGACATTGCCGACGCGGCCCTCACTGGGCAGGTAGTCGCCGAGCGTGGCGTAGAGCTTGAAGGTGATGCGCATGGTGCGATGCTGCCGCACGTCGGCAACGTCAGCCACGGACATGGGCACGCGCGGACTGACCCTGCGCGCAGGCGAGGTAGGCGGCCATCAGCTGCGTCGGGTCATCCATCAGGTGTTGCTTCCATTCGCCCAGCTTGACCTGGCCCTCGACCAGACCACGCATCACGCCGACATGCTGGATCCAGCCGATGGCGTTGCAGCCCACCAGCGTGTCACCGCTGAACTGCAAGCTCAGGTGACGGCCGTTGGCCGCATCGGTCAGCTCGACGTGTTCGCCGCCGGGCACGCCGTCCCATTTGCCGAAGCTCGCCGAGATCATGCCCAGCGTGTCCAGCACGTTGATCTGGGTGACGCCCTTGAGCTCCGCTGAAGGCTGACCGATGTGGCTGGCCATGTTGAGCGCAGCCACTCGGGCTTGCTCGGCCGCATTGGGTTGGATGGCGCTGACGATGGTCGTGCCGCTGACCTTGTCGTAGGCCTCAGCGCAGTCGCCCGCCGCGTAGACACCGGGCACATTGGTCTGCATGTGCTCGTCGGTCAGCACACCGACGAGGCAGGTGATGCCCGAGTTCTCGAGAAAACCGATGTTGGGCCGCACGCCGGTGGCGCTGATGACCAGGTCGGCGTCGATCTTCTCGCCGGTCGACAGACGCACGCGCATCGGCGCGGACGGCGATGGAGCGCCCAGGCCGATGGCCTTGGCAACCTTGCCCAGCAGGCCGGGCTCGGTGTCCCGTTCGATGGCTTCGGCACGCGCGCCGGTGTGGACCTTGACGCCCTTGTCTTGGACCCATTGCTTGATCATCGTGCCGGCGGTCGGCCCCATCATGCGGGGCACCATGCGGTCACCCATCTCGACCACCGTCAGCTGCACGCCACGCATGGCCAAGGCTTCCATGATGATGCAGCCGATGAAACCGGCACCGAGTTGCAGAACGCGGGCACCGGGCTGTGCCAGCTTCATGATCTCGCGCGCGTTTTCCAGCGTCCAGCACGGGTGCACGCCAGGGCCCTCGATGCCCGGTATCGGCGGTGTCGCGGGCGATGAGCCGGTGGTGATCAACAGCCGGTCCCAAGCCACGCTGCTGCCGTCCTGCAACTCGACAGTGCGGGCCTGCACATCGACCTTGACGGCACGGCCACGCTTGAGCGTGATGCCCAGCTTGGCGTAGTGGTCTGCGCCATGTCGCAGGTGGGTACCGTCTTCGCCGACCTTGCCGATCAGCAGATAGGGAATGGCCATGCGCGAGTACGGCGCTTCCGGCTCGTCGCCGATGACGACCACCTGGTCGTGCGGCGCATGCTTGCGGAGCGTCTCGGCGGCAATGATGCCGGCCGGTCCGGCACCCAGGATCACGTGGTTCATGGTGGTGGCGATGGTTGGTGGCTCACACGGTGGAGAGCGTGGCGGAACAACAAAAAAGGCGGTCCGAGACCGCCTGGACTTGCACAGGGCCGACGGGCAGTTCGGGCAAGCCCCGAACCGTCCGCCGTTGCCGGCTCAGAGACCCAGACGCGAGCGCGTCTCGGGCTTGAGCTGGCCGTCGTGGTCCCAGCCGCGGATCTCGTAGTACTTGGGCAGCATCTCGGGCAGCTTGTTGACCAGTCCCTTGGCCGGGCCCGTCTTGGCCGGCTCGTTGAGCAGACGCGGGGGCAACGTGTCGTCCTTGCTGGTGAAGCCGGCGCGGTTGTTGAAGTCGCGCTCCATGTTCCAGATGCGTTCGCCGATCTGGTTCAGGTTCTCCAGCGTGAACTCGTCACCGCAGGCCGCCGCGACCTGCGGCTGCACGTCGGCCAGGGTCCAGGCAAAGCTGGTGAAGATGCAGATGCCGGCAGAGTCGAAGGCGGCGGTGGCGTCCTGGAAGGCCATCACCAGTTCCGGCTTGCCGTCGGCCGTCAGCGGGTCGGTCTTGACCGGAATGCCCAGCACTTCCGAGGCCACGGTGTAGCTGCGCAGGTGGCAGGCGCCGCGGTTGGACGTCGCATAGGTCAGGCCCATGCCCTGGATGCCGCGCGAGTCGTAGGCCGGGAATTCCTGGCTCTTGACCGTCATCGACAACTCGGGATGCCCGTACTTGGCGCACAGGCGCCGTGAGCCCTGGCCGATCTCCTTGCCGAAACCCTCGCCGCGGGCGGTGATGTCGACGAAGTGCGCCAGCGCCTGGGCCGAACCGAACTTGGCATCGATGCCCAGCTGCTCGGCCGTCAGCACGCCCATCTCATAGAGCTCCATCACCGCGCCGATGGTGGCGCCAAACGAGATCGGGTCCATGCCCTGCTCGTTGCAGATCACGTTGGCGTACTGCAGCGCCTCAAGGTCATTGACGCCGTTGGCGGCGCCCAGGGCCCAGGCAGCCTCGTACTCCAGACCGCCCGAGGCGCCCCAGTACTGCGGCTTGTTCTCGACCGTGAAGTGACCCTGGTCGATCTTGGAGATCCGGCCGCAGGCGATGGTGCAGCCAAAACAGGCCTGGTTGGTCACCAGCTGCTTCTTGCCGTCGGTCGCACGGGGCGTGGCCATGGCTTCGGCAGAGATGTCCTTGGCGCCCTCGAACTGGATGTCCTTGTGGTTGCGTGTGGGCAGCGCACCCATCTCGTTGATCACGTTCATCAGCACCTGCGTCCCGTAGGTCGGCAGGCCCTGGCCGGTGACGGCGTTGTCGTGAAGGATCTTCTTCTTCTCGAACGTGACGCGCATGAACTCCTTGGGGTTGGCAATGTTGCCCACGCCCTTGGTGCCACGCACGGCCACCGCCTTGAGGTTCTTGCTGCCCATCACCGCCCCCACACCCGAGCGGCCTGCCGCACGGTGAAGGTCGTTGACGACGGCCGCGAACAGGACCTGGTTCTCGCCCGCCAGGCCGATGCTGGAGACGCGCAGCAGCGGGTCCTGGTGCTGGGTCTTGAGGGTCTCCTCAGTGACCCAGACGCTCTTGCCCCACAGGCCGGAGGCGTCGCGCAGTTCGGCCACGTCATCGGCGATGTAGAGATAGACCGGCTTCTCGGAGCGGCCTTCGAAGATGACCATGTCCCAGCCAGCCATCTTCAGCTCGGCGCCCCAATAGCCGCCCGAGTTCGAACAGGCGATGGCGCCGGTCAGAGGACCCTTGGTGACGACCGTGTAGCGGCCGCCGGTGGAGGCCATCGTGCCCGTCAACGGTCCGGTCGACCAGATGATCTTGTTGTCCGCCGACAGCGGATCGACCTTGGGGTCGACTTCCTCGACCAGGTACTTGGATGCCAGTCCGCGCGAACCGAGGTACTGCTTGGCCCAGTCCATCTTCAGCGGCTCGGAGGCCACCGTGCCGGTGCTCAGGTTGACGCGAAGGATTTTTCCTGCCCATGCCATGTGTGTGCTCCTTACGCGGCGGTTTGGTTGCCGAGCTTGTCCGCCCAGGCCTGCATCTTGTTCAGACCGGTCCAGTTGGCATCGATGAAGGTGATCGCGCCAGTGGGGCAGGCTTCGGCACAGGCCGGTTCGCCGCCGCACAGGTCGCACTTTTGGACCTTGCCGGTTTCCTGCACGTAGTTGATCGTGCCGAAGGGGCAGGAGATCGTGCAGACCTTGCAGCCCACACAGGTGCTGTCGTTGACGACCTTGGCGCCAGTGGACTTGTCGACCGTGATGGCCTCGACCGGGCATGCGTGCAGGCACCAGGCCTCGTCGCACTGGGTGCAGGTGTAGGGCACCTTGCGGCCGGTCTCGTGGAAGTCGAACACCTTGATGCGCGACTTCGCGGTGGCAAATACACCGTAGTTCTCGTAAGAACAGGCCATCTCGCACTGGAGACAACCCGTGCACTTGTCCGGGTTGATGTGGAGGCTCTTCTGCATGACGGGGTTCTCCGCAGTCGTTCCGTGGGTAGGAGTGAACGCTTCCCGCAGGCCATGCCTTCGAGCAGCTCTATGCAATCATCTGCATAGCGATAGCCGATGCCTACCTAGGCCTAACCCGTAGAACTCATGCGGGTATGGGGGACGACCTGAAAGTCTGTCCCAGCCTGGTACGTCGATTCGTCCGACGCCGGCCGCGAACGGCCCGGCGGCTCAGCGCGGCGCGTTCGGGAAGAACAACTGCTCGCCGCCGATCTTGTAGGCCGCGATGGCCGATTGGCCGGCCGGCGACACCACCCAGTCGACGAACTGCTGACCGGCCGCTTGCTTGACATGCGGGTGCTTGGCCGGATTGACCAGCATCACGCCGTACTGGTTGAACAGTTTCATGTCACCTTCGACCAGCACGGCCAGATCGGCGCGGTTCTTGAATGACAGCCACGTGCCGCGGTCGGCCAGCACATAGGCGCCGGTGCTGGCGGCCATGTTGAGCGCCGGGCCCATGCCACAACCGCATTCGCGGTAGCCCGTCGGCTTGGCGGCGCCGCTGGCGATGTCGGTGCCGGCCTGCTTCCAGTAGCGCAGCTCGGCAGCGTGGGTACCACTCTTGTCGCCGCGCGAGATGAAGGTCGCGCCGCTGGCGGCCGTCGCGCCAGCCAGCTTTTGCAGTGCGGCCACGATGTCGCGGCCCTTGACCTTGGCCGGATCGGCGGCAGGGCCAATCAGCACGAAGTCGTTGTACATGACCGGTAGGCGCTTGACGCCGAACCCGTCGGCGACGAACTTCTCTTCGGCCACCTGGTCATGCACAAAGACCACGTCGGCATCGCCGCGGCGGCCCATGTCCAGCGCCTGGCCGGTGCCCAGCGCGACCACCCGGACTTCCGTGCCGGTGGCGGTCTTGTAAATCGGCAGCAGGTGGCCAAACAGGCCGGACTGCTCGGTCGACGTGGTGGACGCCACGACGATGAACTTCTCCTGCGCAGCGGCTGGCAGCGCACCAGCCAGCAGGCCCGCCAGGCACAAGGCCGCTGCGAGCAGGTGACGGCGGGCGGGCGTGGCCGGGCAGCCGGACAGGTTCAGGTGGTCCATGGAAGTTCGCCTTTCAGGAATTGCGCCGCTGCGGGCGGCAGGGTGTCACGGAAGAATCGGTCCACAGGCAAGTCGACCACCAGCCGGCCAGCCTCGAGGTGGACCACCCGGCTGGCCAGGCGCTTGGCCTGGCCGAGGTTGTGCGTGCTCATGACGAGGGTGACGCCATCGCGCGCGAACTCGTCGATCAGCGTCTCGACTTCGCGCTTGGCGCTCGGGTCCAAGCTGGCGGTCGGCTCATCCAGGAACAGGACGTCGGGCCGCAATGCCCAGGCCCGCGCCAGGGCCAGACGCTGCTGCTGCCCTCCGGACAAGGCACGGGCCGAACGCTGGGCAAGCGTCTGCAGGCCGACCCGCTCCAGCGCCGCATCGGCGCGCGCACGGCGTTCGTCACGCGGGACGCCGGCCAGCCACAGGGCCAGCGTCAGGTTGCGGCGCGCGCTCAGGTGCAGCAGGAAAGGTCGCTGGAACAGCATCGCCATGACCGGCGGCCGGCCCCGCTCGCACAGGTGCAGCGTGCGCTCGCCAGGCCCGTCGATCAGGCCATGCAGGCGGCGCAGCAGCGTGGTCTTGCCCGAGCCGTTGGCGCCGACCAGCGCCAGCCGGTCGCCACGTCGCAACGTCAGGTCGATTTCGACCAGTGCCGGCACCGCGCCGAAGACAACGCCTGCTCGACGCAGCGTGATCAGGTCAGCGTTCATCCGACGGCACCCTCGCCAGCCGCCCGCAGTCCTTGGGGCTGCAGCCAGCCGACCACCCCATTGATGACGCCGACGACACCCAGCAACAGCAGGCCAAGCGCCAACGCCAGCGGCAGGTCGCCCTTGCTGGTCTCCAGCGCGATGGCGGTGGTCATCACGCGGGTCACACCGTCGATGTTGCCGCCGACGATCATCACCGCGCCGACTTCGGCCACCGCTCGACCGAAGGCCGTCAGCAGCACGGTCAGCACCGACAGGCGCTCGTGCAGCAGCACCAGCAGCGCACCCATCAAGGGCCCGGCACCCATCGAGCGCAACTGGTCGCCGCCTTCGGCCATGCCGTCGATGACCAGGCGACGCGTGAGCGCAGCGATCAGGGGCACGACCAGGATGCTCTGCGCCACCACCATGGCCGAGGGCGTGAACAGGATGCCCAGCGAACCGAGCGGTCCGCTGCGCGACAGCAGCAGGTAGACCAGCAGGCCGACCACGACCGAAGGCAGGGCCAGCAAGGTGTTGAGCAGCCAGACCGCCAGCGCGTGGCCCGGAAATCGCGCCACCGCCATCCAGGCCCCCAGCAGCAGGCCGAAGGCCGCTCCGATGGCGCAGGCCGCACCGCTGACCTGCAAGGACAACACCACGATCTGTCGCACGGCAGGGTCGCCGCGAACGATCAGATCAACGGCCGTGGACAGGCTCAAAGCCAGCGTCGTCATCGCGCAGAGACGGCCGGATGGCCCGCAAGATAGGAAAGACCGTTCATGTAGGATGGGATTCTGCGGATCTTGCAGGAGGCTGGCGATATGTGTCTCCGTGCATAACAGGGTGCTTCCTTCTCCTCGACGGGACACCCGCTGGCTACCATCCGGGCCCGCCACCGATCCACCGCGAGCCCACCGCCCGATGACCGCAGCCCTCGGCCCCTCCCCCCTGATCACCGGCGATGCGCACCTGAGCGTCGACCAGGCCCGCGCCGCCATCGCCGCCGCGCTGGTGCCCGTCACTGGCGACGAGACCGTGGCCCTGCACCAGGCGCTCGGCCGGGTGCTGGCTGAGCCGGTGATCTCGCCGATCAACGTGCCGGCGCACGACAACTCGGCGATGGATGGCTATGCCTTCGCGTCGACGGACCTCCCGCCGGTCGGCGGCGAGGTCAAGCTGCAGGTGGTCGCCACGCTGCATGCCGGCGCGGTGCCGGACTTCCAGGTGCCAAGCGGCACCTGCGTGCGCATCATGACCGGCGCAGTCATGCCCGCCGGGCTCGACACCGTCGTGCCACAGGAACTGTGCCGCGCCGAAAACCGCGACGGACACGTCGTGGTGACGTTGTCGGCCGGCGTCGTGCAACCCGGCGAGAACCGCCGCCATGCTGGCGAGGACCTCGCCCGTGGCAAGCCTGCCGTACCGGCCGGGCGGCTGTTGCGGCCGGCCGAGCTGGGACTGATCGCCTCGTTGGGCATCGGCACGGTGACGGTCCGCCGGCGCCTGCGGGTCGCCCTGTTCTCGACCGGCAACGAACTGCGCGACCTGGGCCAGCCGCTTGATCCGGGCTGCATCTACGACAGCAACCGCCACACGCTGACCGGCGCGCTGAGCCGCCTGGGTGTCGAGGTGCTCGACCTGGGCCTGGTGCGCGACGACCCGGACGCGCTGGCCGCCACGCTGGAACGCGCCATCGCAGAGGCCGACGTGGTGCTGACCAGCGGCGGCGTCAGCGTCGGTGATGCCGACCACACCCGCGCGCTGCTGGCGCGGCTGGGCCGGGTTGACTTCTGGAAGGTGGCGATGCGACCGGGCCGGCCCTTTGCCTTCGGCCCCTTGACGGCACCCGACGGCCAGCCGCTACGCTGGTTGTTTGCGCTGCCAGGCAATCCGGTCGCGAGCCTCGTGACCTTCTACGCCTTCGTGCGCGAAGCGCTGTTGCAGCTTGGCGGAGCCGATGCCCAACCGCTGCCGACGCTGCGGGTGCGCTGCGAGACCGCCATCCGCAAGCGGCCTGGCCGGACCGAGTTCCAGCGCGGCATCGTCGCCCGCGCGGCCGACGGTGGCTGGTCGGTGCGGCTGACCGGCGCCCAGGGTGCCGGCATCCTGCGCAGCATGAGCGAGGCCAATGCCTTAGTCGTGCTGGGCCACGAGCAGGCTTCGGTGGCCGCTGGCGAGACGGTCGAGGTCTGGCTGTTCGACGGCCTGGTTTGAAGCGGCCCGGCCGGACCTGATCGGCCAGTTGCGGGTTTCCCTGCACGCCGGCCTGTGACAGACGCACGGTGAGGTGGCCGTCCCAGGCCGGACACCGGCTGGTCATTTGCTCAAGGCTGGCACACCCGCTGCGGACTAACCCGCAAGTCTGGGGGGTCAAAAGCAGCAGGACATGCGCCGAAACCCCGTTTGTGTATTGGCACGCTTGTTGCCCAGGAAGGATTCCCGGGCGGCCAAGTTCAAGCCGCCATGACACACCTCGCCGAGGAGACATCCCCATGAAGATGAGTTTGCTGAGCCTGCTGGTTGCAGCTTCCCTGTCGTCGCTGTCCGCACAAGCGGCCGTGACCGACAAGATGATCGAGAACGACGCCGCCAGCACGGGTGACGTGCTGAGCTGGGGCATCGGCCAACAGGGCCAGCGCTATTCGCCGCTCAAGCAGATCAACCCGTCGACGATCAACAAGCTGGTGCCGGTGTGGTCGTTCTCCTTCGGCGGCGAGAAGCAGCGCGGCCAGGAATCTCAGCCGGTGATCCACAACGGCAAGATGTTCGTGACGGCGTCCTACTCGCGCATCTTTGCGCTGGACGCCAAGACCGGCACCAAGCTGTGGAAGTACGAGCATCGCCTGCCGGACGGCATCATGCCCTGCTGCGACGTGATCAACCGTGGCGCCGCCCTGTACGACAACCTCGTCATCTTCGCCACGCTGGACGCCCAGCTGGTGGCCCTGAACCAGGACACCGGCGAAGTGGTCTGGAAGGAAAAGATCGACGACTACGCCGCCGGCTACTCGGCCTCGGCCGCGCCGCTGATCGCTGGCGGCCTGCTGCTGACCGGCGTGTCTGGCGGCGAGTTCGGCGTCACTGGCCGCGTCGAAGCGCGTGACCCCAAGACCGGCGCGCTGGTCTGGACCCGTCCGACCGTCGAAGGCCACATGGGCTACATGTACGACAAGGACGGCAACAAGAAGGAAAACGGCGTCTCCGGCACGACCGGCCAGACCTGGCCGGGCGACCTGTGGAAGACCGGCGGCTCGGCCACCTGGCTGGGCGGCACCTACAACCCGAAGACGGGCCTGGCCTACTTCGGCACCGGCAACCCGGCGCCGTGGAACAGCCACCTGCGCAAGGGTGACAACCTCTTCAGCTGCGCCACCGTCGCCATCGACATCAAGACCGGCAAGATCGTCTGGCACTACCAGACCACGCCGAACGACGGCTGGGACTTCGACGGCGTCAACGAACTGGTGACCTACGAAGACGGCGGCAAGATCCTCGGCGGCAAGGCCGACCGCAACGGCTTCTTCTACGTCATGGACGCGAAGAACGGCAAGCTGGAGAACGCCTTCCCCTTCGTCAAGAAGATCACCTGGGCCACTGGCATCGACCTGAAGACCGGCCGTCCGAACTACGTGCCGGAAAACCGTCCGGGCGACCCGACCGCCGGCTCTGACGGCAAGAAGGGCAACTCGGTGTTCTCTGCACCGTCCTTCCTGGGCGGCAAGAACCAGATGCCGATGGCCTACTCGCCCGACACGAAGCTGTTCTACGTGCCGGCCAACGAATGGGGCATGGAGATCTGGAACGAGCCCGTCACCTACAAGAAGGGCGCGGCCTACCTGGGCGCCGGCTTCACCATCAAGACGCTGGGCGACGGCCCCATCGGCGCGATGCGTGCGATCGACCCCAAGACCGGCAAGATCGTCTGGGAAGCCCCGAACAACGCCCCGCTGTGGGGTGGCGTGCTGACCACTGGCGGCAACCTGGTCTTCTGGGGCACCCCGGAAGGCTATCTGCAGGCGGCTGACGCCAAGACCGGCAAGATCGTCTGGAAGTTCCAGACCGGTTCGGGCGTCGTGGCCCCGCCGGTGACCTGGAGCGAAGGTGGCGAACAGTACGTCGCCGTGGCCTCTGGCTGGGGCGGCGCGGTCCCGCTGTGGGGCGGCGACGTGGCCAAGAAGGTCAACTACCTGGAGCAAGGTGGTTCGGTCTGGGTCTTCAAGCTGATGAAGTGAGTTCCGGCGGGCCCCGGGCCTGCTGAACCAACCTGCCGCGTCCTGGTGACGCGGCCCACGCAACGGCGACCTTCGGGTCGCCGTTGTCGTTGGTGGACCCATGTGGGGCATCTGCACACGGCCTGGTTGATATGCCCCATCCGATCCGCCAAGACCTTCCGTTGGGGCTGGCCACAATGCGTGGTTTGAACGCATTTAGCGAGAAGATTGGCGACGATCACCACAAAAGACGGTGATTCGTGCGGGAGTCCCCGCTTGGGCACGGAAACTGCGATCAAGGATGGGACCCTCTCCCATGATTGCAGCGCCTCTTGCCATCGATTGCACCTGCCATGTCCTTCCAGACGCCTGCCTCGAAGCGCGATCTCCAGGCCTTCAGCCTGACACGCTGGTTCGCGGTCGTGGCGCTGGCATCGATCTCGGTCATCACGCTGGCCCTGGCCCTGCTGCTGAACTGGTTCTTCTCGGACCGCCTGATGAACCAGCAGGCGGTGCTGACCGCCGAGTTCGTCAACAGCCTGATGCGGGTTGAGCGCCCCATGTTGCTGTTCGTCAGCGGACCGAAGCAGCCCCCGGAGCCGCATGTCCGCACCGCCCTGTCCCATCTGGCGGCGATGCCCGACGTGCTGCGCGCCAACGTCTACAACCGCGACCATGAGGTGATCTGGTCCAGCGACGGGCGCCTGATCGGCCGTCAGTACCAGCACAACCCCAACCTCGAAGCCGCGCTGCGGGGCGAGGTGGTGAGCCAGCGTGACGACGACTTCATCGAGCATGGCGTCGAGGAACGCGAAGCGCCCCGGCTGGAGCACGGCATCTTCATGGAGACCTACGTGCCCGTGGTCGATGCGCTGGCTGGCGAGGTGGTCGGCGCGATCGAGTTCTACAAGCGGCCCAAGGCACTCCAGCAGGCCCTGCAGGAGTTGCATGTCTACATCGCGGTGGGCGGCGTGGTCTGCGCCGTGCTGCTCTACATGGCCCTGTTCGGCCTGATCCGGCGCGCCGACCTGACCATGCAGCGCCAGCAGGAACGCCTGCTCGACCACGAGAAGATGGCCGTCATCGGCGAGATGAGCACAGCGGTCGCCCACGGCATCCGCAACCCGCTGGCGTCGATCCGCAGCTCGGCCGAGCTGATCCAGGTCGGAACGCCGGCGCTGGTCGAGCAGGCGGTCGATGACGTGATCTCCGAGTGCGACCGACTGGAACAGTGGGTCAACGAGCTGCTGTCCTATGCCCGCCCCCTGCATGCCGAACAGGTGCCGGTGGCCCTGTCGCCACTGATCCAGACCTGTCTGGATGAAAGCCGGCGGGAATTCGCCCGGCGCGGCATCCAGATCGAGACCGACCTGCCCGATCGCCTGCCGGCCGTGCGCGGCAATGCGCTGCTGATCGGGCAGGTGCTGCGCAGCCTGCTGTCCAACGCGCTGGAGGCCTGCGTCAACGGCGGCCGCATCCGCGTGCAGGCCGAACTCGATGCGGGCGGGCGTCGCATCACCGTCACCATCAGCGACAACGGCCCAGGCATGACCGCGGCCGAGCTGCGCTGCGCCGGCCAGCCCTTCTTCACGACCAAGCCGCGTGGCCTGGGCGTTGGCCTGGCGCTGGCGCGCCGGGTCGTCGAGCGGCTGGACGGCACGCTCGAGATCGACAGCGCGCCCGGCCACGGCACCTCTGTGCACGTGCGCATGCCGGCCCACGGCTGATCGCCCAGGATTTCTTGCTCGACGTACTGCCCACACAAACACAACGACACCCAGCTCTCGGGAGATCACACATGCGCAAAGCCATCTTGCTGATCGAGGACGAAACCATCCTGGCCAAGAACATGGGGCTCTATCTGGAGCACCACGACTGCGAGGTCCGCATCGCCGAGACCGCCGAGGAAGGGCTGGCGCTGATGGATCGCTTCAAGCCCGATGCCGTGGTGCTGGACTTCAACCTGCCGGGCATGGACGGCCTGGAGGCCCTGCGCCGGCTGCAGGAAACCGCACCGACCCTGCCCGTGGTGATGATCACCGGCCATGGCAACGTCGAGATGGCGGTCGAGGCGATGAAGCTGGGTGCGCGCGAGTTCCTGACCAAGCCGGTCTCGCTGGCCAAGCTCAAGCTGGTGCTGGACAAGGCCATGGACGACGCCCGCCGTGACCGCAACATCGACTACCTGACCTCGCGCGACAACGAGGCGCTGCCGCGCCACGGCCTGGTCGGCGAGTCGGTGGCGATCCGGCAGTTGCGCAGCTCGCTGCAGCAGTTGCTCGATGCCGAGTCGCACATGAGCACCTCGCCGCAATCCACGCCGCCGGCCGTGCTCATCCTGGGTGAGACCGGCACCGGCAAGGAGGTGGTCGCACGCACGCTGCACTTCGGTGGCCGGCGCCGCGACAAGCCCTTTGTCGAGCTGAACTGCGCCGCGCTGCCGGCCCAGTTGCTGGAGTCCGAGCTGTTTGGCCACGAGCGTGGCGCCTTCACCGGTGCCAACGAACGCAAGCTCGGCCTGGTCGAGACGGCCGAAGGCGGCACGCTCTTTCTCGACGAGATCGGCGACATGGACCTGGGCTTGCAGGCCAAGCTGCTCAAGCTGCTGGAGGAACGCACCATGCGCCGGGTCGGCGGCCTGCGCGAGCTGAGCGTGGACGTGCGCGTGATCGCCGCCACCCATCGGCCGCTGGAGACGCTGGTGCAGGAAGGCCGTTTCCGTGCCGACCTCTATTTCCGGCTCTGCGTCGTGCGCATGGTGATCGCACCGCTGCGCGAGCGCGAGCGGGACGCGCTGCTGTTGGCCGACCATTTCCTGTCCGAGCTGGCCGCGCGGTATGGCCGCAAGCCACCGGCACTCAGCGCGGCGGCGCAACGCCGCATGCTGGCCCATGGCTGGCCGGGCAATGTGCGCGAGCTGCGCAACGTGCTCGAACAGGCCCTGCTGATGTGCGGCAACGGGCCGATCGAGGACCAGCACCTCGCGCTGGTCAGCATGTCCCCGGCCCGCCAGAGTGCGCCACCGGCCATGCCGGTGATGGAAAGCGGGCTGACCTCCAGCCGGGCCGGCAACGGCTTCCAGGCGAGCAACTTCGGGGCCTTCGCCGGTTCCGGATTCGGCAACCCGAGCTTCGGCAACTCCGGCTTCGGCGGCCTGGGTGGCAACCCGGGCGGTCACAGCGGCCCTGGCGGCCTGAACCCGGTGAACATCCCGGTCGACCCGGCGGTGGCGGCCGAACGCGAGGCGCTGGTGGCGGCGCTGGAGCGTTGCCACTGGAACGTCTCGCGCACCGCCCAGGCCCTCAACCTGACACGCGACGCGCTGCGCTACCGGCTGGAAAAGCACGGCCTGCAGCGCCGCATGAGCTTCGCGCCGCGCGGCCCGTCGGACTTGGGCTGATGGGGCCCAGTTGGGTGAAATCAGCGTTGGGTGGGTGGTATTGCGCAGGTCCGCGCGTGTCCCGAGTCGGCCGCTTGATGACAAGTTGGTGACAGTTTCGCCTTCAAGCCCCTGATTTCATTGCGTTATTCCTGATTCAGGCTTGCCACAGCCTGCCATGGGTTCAAAGCTGGCACGACTTCTGCAATTGAGGATGGGATTGCATCCCATTATTCGAGTTCTCTCGAACCCCGATCTGCCGGAGCCCGCGCATGAAACGCATCCTGGTTTACTCCCACGACACCTACGGTCTGGGCAACATCCGTCGCATGCTGGAGATCACCCGGCACCTGGTCGACAGCGACGCGCAGCTGTCGGTGCTGGTGGTGACGGGCTCGCCGATGATCCAGGCCTTCCGGATTCCGGAGCGGGTCGACTACATCAAGCTGCCCTGCGTCAGCCGCAGCGAACGTGGTGCGGCGGGTGTCAAGACGCTGGCGCTGGACTACGCCTCGACCATCCGGATGCGCGCCAACATGATCCTGATGGCCGCGCTGGACTTCGCGCCCGACCTGATCTTGGTCGACAAGAAGCCGCTGGGCATCGACGACGAGCTCGAACCGATGCTCGACGCGCTCAGCCGCGGGCCGCGGGCCCCGCGGGTGGCCTTGCTGCTGCGCGACATCCTCGACGAGCCGGCGCGCACCCGCCGTCAGTGGCAGCAGGGCCGCTACCACGAGGCGATCGAGCGCCACGTCGACAGCATCCTGGTGGTCGGCGAGGCCAGCGTGTTCGACGTCGTGCGCGAGTACGACTTCCCGCCCGCTTCGGCAGCCAAGGTGCGGTATTGCGGCTATCTGGCACGGCCGGGCGCCCATGCCCCGGCTGAACGTGTGCGCGCCGATCTCGACCTGCCGGCGCAAGCCCCGCTGGTGCTGGTGACCGCCGGAGGCGGTGCCGACGGCCATCGCCTGCTGCAGACCCATCTGGACCTGGTCGCCAGCGCCGATGCCGCTGGCGCGCCCCTGCCCTTCCGCAGCCTGCTGATCACCGGCCCGGAGATGCCGCCCGGCCTGCGCAGCGATCTGCGTCGCCAGGCCGATCTGTTGCCCAGCGTGGTGCTGCGCGAGTTCACCGCCGACATGTTGGGCTGCATGAACACGGCCGACGTGGTCGTCTGCATGGGTGGCTACAACACCGTCTGCGAGCTGTTGACGCTGCGCAAGCCGGCGGTGGTCGTGCCGCGCGTCGAACCCTCGCTCGAACAGGCGGTGCGGGCTGACCGCATGCAGCGCGCGGGGCTGTTCAGCGCCATCCATCCGGACCAGCTCAACGAGGAAACGCTGCTGCGCGCCATCACCGCGCAGTTCCAGCAGGGTCAGCGACCGAGCAGCGCGCTGGCGCGCTTCGAGATGCGGGGACTGGCCGGCGTGGAGGCGCAGACGGCGGCCCTGATCGCCCAGGACGGCCCGGCCACCGGCTCTGGCTGGCGCGTCGACGACGGCATGGCCGACGAGGAAAGGCTGGCCCAGTCCGAAGCCCTGTCGCTGGACACCGCCCTGCAGGCCCTCACCCGGGGCTTCGCGCGCAGCCGCCTGGGTGGTGGTCCGGCCTACGCCTGGTGAGCGTGATGCTCACCCCGCTTGCCGCCGAGGTTTGCGCGGACTCCGCGCCGGCCCTGGCACGGCCGGTGGTCGACGCCTTGCTGTCGCTGGCCCGGCCCGAGCTGAGCCCGGACCGGCAGGCCCGCGCCGACGACCTGCTGGCAGGCCTGCACCGCGCGGTCGGCGTGCGGTACCGGCTGGCCTGGCCGATCGACTGGCGCCACAACCCGAGCCCGGACCATGAGTGGCTGATCGAACACCACAAGATGCCGGTGCTGATCGATCTGGCGCTGTGCTGGACGGCCACGCGTGAGCCGCGCTGGCTGCAGGCCTGGTGCGAGCTGCTGGACAGTTGGCTGACGACGATGGGCACCGGCGAACTGCGCAGCAGCGACGCCCAGGTCGAGGCCAAGCGCATCGAGCACTGGCTGCTGTCGCTGGCCGTGCTGCAACAGGCCGGTGCCGACGGGCTGCCCGCGCGCCTGATCCATCGCCTGCACGGCCGACTGCGCGACGAGGCCGCCTACGTGCTGGCCCACCTGCGGCCGTCGCGCAACCACCGCACCTTCCAGCTGCTGTCGGTCTGGCTGGTGGCGGTGGCCTTGCCGGCTGACCCGTCCAGCCAAGACTGGCGCGAGCGCAGCCAAGCCCTGCTGTGCGCCAACCTGCTGGACGATTTCGGCGCCGACGGCGTGCACATCGAGCTGTCCAGCCACTACCACCAGATCACGCTGGAGGCCGCCATGGCCTTCGCGCTGACGGCCGATGCGGTGGGCGTCCCCCTGCCGACCGCGCTCGAGCAGCGTCTGCGCGCGGCGCTGCGCCATTCGGCCTGGCTGCAACTGCCCGACGGCGACATGCCGCTGATGAACGATGCCGACGCCGGTGACCACCGCCGCCTGCTGGCCGCCGGTGCGCGTCGCCACGGCGATGCCGCCTTGGCGTGGCTGGCCAGCGCGGGGCAGCAGGGCAAGGCACCGCCGGAACGTTCGGCCTGGTTCGCCCAGGCCGGCTACCTGTTCAGCCGCAGCGACTGGGCCATCGGCCACGCGGCGAGCCCGACGAGCCAGCACCTGTTCGCCGACTTCGGCGAACTCGGGGCCGGCAGCCATGCCCACTACGACCTCTTCAACGTCTGCCTGAGCATCGGCGGCCGGCAGGTGCTGGTCGACCCCGGCCGCTACACCTACCACGCCGAGCCGGATGCCGAGGGCATCGACTGGCGCCACGCCTTCAAGCGCACCGCCGCACACAACACGGTCGAGATCGACGGCCGTAACCAGACCCGCTACCTGTCCAAGGCCCGCCAGCCGGCCGCCGGGCTGGAGCGGCTGGACCGCAGCCGGCACATCGGCAAGCACGGTCCGGCCGTGGTGGCGACAGATCGCCGCGTGATGACCGGGCGGCGCAGCGACTGGGCCTGCGCGACCGCGCTGAGCCATGAGTACACGCCGCGCCACACCCGCCTGGTCCTGCATGCACAGCGTCGCCTGCTGCTGTTGATCGACCACGTCGCGGCCGACGACGGCCAAGCGCACCAGGCCGTCCTGAACCTGCACCTGGCGGCCGACTGGCTGGACCGCACCGCCGTGTCGCGTTGCCCGACCGAGCGGCCGGTCTGGACGGCGGCCGCGCAGGGCTGGCGCCTGCACCTGGCCTGCGACAGCGCCCAGCCGCTCGAACACCAGCCTGGCTGGGTCAGCCGCAGCTACGGCATCAAGGAGGCGGCACCGGTGCTGCGCCTGGCAACGCCTTTTGTCGACCGCGCCTGGTTCGTCAGCGTGCTGGCGGCCGACACCGCCGACGAGGCGGTCGATGCGGTCGACGCCTGGCGGGTTGGCGATCAGGTGCATGTGCGCGTCACCGGCCACGACCGGCTGGGCGCCTGGGTCGACCAGACCGTGTTGGCCTGCGGCGCGCAGCCGCTGGCGTTCGACACCCTGGCACCGGACTGCGGCAGCGGCCATGCACGTCTGCTGCACCGTCGTCGGCGAGGTGAGGCGGGCGTGCTCGACCACCTCGTGATCGGCGACGCCGCCGCCGACCTGAGCCTGAGGCTGGCGGCCGACCGCCCCTTGCACCGCCATGCCGGCGGACATCTGGAAACGTGATGCAGACCCTGACCGCCCACGACACGGCCCCGCGCCTGCTGTTCCAGGTCCGCAACCGGCGGGGGCTCGGGCACATGATGCGCGGGCTCAACATCGCCGCCGCGCTGCGCCGCATCCGGCCGGATGCCCGCATCGACTTCCACCTGCGCACCGCACCGGGCGCGGGCTTCTGGCCGGACGACCTGGGCCTGACGGTCGAGGACGCGGCCGATCCGGCCCATCCGACGCGCAGCTGGCAGGCCACGGTCGAGCGGCTGGACCCGGACGTGATCGTGTTCGACACCCTGCTGCCGGCGCCCGACGAGGTCGGCAGCACACGCGCCGCGCTGGCCTTCGTGATGCGTGAGTGCCTGCCTGACGAACAACGCGCCTTGCATGCCCACCCGCTGATGGACCGGATCGCGCGCTTCATCGTGCCGCACGAGGCGCTCGACTACGGCCCGGTGCCGGCGGCGCTGGCCGACCGCACCCATTGCGTCGGCACGATCCGTCGCCGCACCAGCCCGGCGGCCCAGCAGGCGCTGCGCCAGCGCCTGGGGCTGGCCGACGGCGCCTTCGTGCTCACCAGCACGGTGGGCGGAGGCGGTTTCACCGCCCAGGCCGAGCGCTTCTTCGAGGTGGTGCGGGCCGCGCACCGGTCGCTGCAGCCGACCTGGCAGGCGGCAGGCCGGCCGGTCGAGCACCTGCTCATCCTCGGACCCAACTATGCCGGCACGGTCGACCCGCTGCCGGGCTTGCGGGTCCTGGCCGCCGAACCGGAGCTGGTCAGCCTGCTGGCGCTGTCGGATCTGGTGATTGCCGAGGGTGGCTACAACACCGTCAACGAGATCCTGGATACCCACACGCCGGCGCTGTTCCTGCCGTCTGCGCGGGGCAAGGACGACCAGCATGGGCGCGTGCAGGTGCTGGCCGATGCAGGCAGGGCCGAGGTGCTGGACGCCACCGATCCGCAGGCGGCCAGCCTGCTGGCGCAGTCGGTGCGCACGCTGCTGGACGACCCGCAGCGCCTGGGCCGGATGCGTCTATGCGCCGCCCGGCTGGCGCCGCCCCGTCGTGGCAATGAAGCGGCAGCGCAGCTGCTGCACGAGCTGGCCCGGACTCGTCTGGCCAGCCGGGGTGTCCAGCCATGAACGCCCCGGTCCACCCCAGCGCCAGCCCGCGCGAGATCGCCACCCGGGCGGTGCGCGAGCTCTACGGGCCGCTCGACCAGATGGCCGACCCGCGCAACGCCCCGATCGAGGTCGGTGGTGTCGCCTCCGGCAGTGCGGTGTTCGGTTTCGGCGACCGGGACGCCAACGGGGTCGTCTCCGTCAAGGTCTACGCCAAGGTCTACCCTGACCGCGGCGCCAGTGCCCAGCACGCCCGGCTGCTGCGCCTGCGCCATGTCCTGCAGACCCAGGACACCGGCCACCCGCTGCACATCCCGCAACCCTTGGGCGTCGACCAGGACGGCCGCTGCCTGCTGCAGGCGCCCGCCCGCGGTCAGCTGCTGAGCGACCTTCCGGCTGGCCCCAAGCTGCTGGCCGCACTGTCGCAGACCGGCGCCGCCCTGGCCCGGCTGCACCGCACGCCAGCGTCCGTGCTGGGCCATGCCGAGCGCTCCGGCGAGCGCCTGCACGACCAGATCGATGCCCTGATGCGGCCCCAGCCCGACACCCTGGCCCGGCAATGCGCGCCGCTGACGGCGCTGGTCCGTCAGGTGCAGACCGACATCGCGCGGCGCCATGAGGACGGCCACCGCAGCGCGCCGGCCACCCTGGCTCACCGCGACGTGCATCCGCGCCAGCTCTTCGTCTCGCCGCAAGGCATCGACCTGATCGACTGGGATCTGGCCGGTGCCGCCGATCCGGCGCTGGACCTGGCCAACCTGCTGATCCATCTGGATCGCCGCTGGCCGGGCCATCAGGCCGACTGCACGGCCGCGCTGTGTGAGGGCTACGGCGCGGAGCGCATGGCCGCCCTGCGCGAGCGATTGCCGGTCTGGCGCGCCTTCCATCACCTGCGGCGGGCGTGCAAGTCGCATCGCCTGGGCGCCGAGCCCGCCCGCATCCATGCCGAACTGCTCGCCGCGCAACAGGCGCTGGCGACGCCGTCGCGTGTCACGAACCCCGGAGTGCCGACATGAGCCTCGCCTACGTCCTCAAGACCTTTCCGCGCCTGTCGCAGACCTTCATCGTCAACGAGATCCTGGCCCACGAGGCGGCCAGCCAGCCGCTGCGCATCGAGACCCTGCGACATCCCCGGCCGGAGGACGCGCAGGCCGATGTCAGCGCGGTGCGCGCCGCCGTGCACCGGCTGGGCGACGCGGCATCGACCGAGCGCGGCGAGGCGCTGATCGCGGCCCAGGCCGAGGAACTGGCGCAACGCGTGCGCCACCTCGGCATCCGCCACCTGCATGCGCACTTCGGCAACAGCGCGGCCGAAGTGGCCCGGCTGGCGGCCGAACGCGCGGGCATCGGCTATTCCTTCACCGCCCATGCCCGCGACATCTTCCTGGATGACCTGGACCATGACGCGCTGGCGCTGCGCCTGCGCGCGGCACGGCAGGTCGTCACCGTCAGCGACTACAACCGCCAGCACCTGATCACGCGCTACGGCCTGGCGCCCGACCATGTCGTGCGCATCTACAACGGCCTGGACCTGCGGCGCTTCAGCCTTCAGGCGGGCGCGCGCGAGCCGCTGATCCTGGCCGTTGGCCGCCTGATCGAGAAGAAGGGCTTCGGCGACCTGATCGATGCCTGCGCGCTGCTGCGCGATCGTGGCCTGCGCATGCGCTGCGTGATCGCTGGCGGCGGCCCGCTGATGGCCACGCTGGCGCACCAGATCGACACGCTGGACCTGAACGAACAGGTCCGGCTGCTGGGCGCCGTGCCGTCGTCGGAGGTGCAGCACTGGATGCAGCGCGCGGCGGTCTTCGCGGCGCCCTGTGTGGTGGGTGCCGACGGCGACCGCGACGGCCTGCCCACCGTGCTGCTGGAAGCGATGGCGCTGGGCTGTCCCTGTGTGTCCACCGATGTGACCGGCATCCCGGAGGTGCTCAGCGACGGCCACAGCGGCCTGCAGGTGCCGCAGCACGATGCCGTCGCCCTGGCCGATGCGCTGGGTCGACTGCTGGCCGATCCGGCGCTGGGCGAGCGCCTGGCGCGGCAGGCCCGTGCGCGCATCGAGAGCGACTTCGACATCCACCACAACGTCGCGCGCCTGCGCCGGGTCTTCGCCAGCGACGCGTCGCCGGCCCTGGCCACCGCAGCCCCGTGAGCGCGTGATGTCCGCGTTGCCTGTGATGCCTGTGATGCCTGTGATGCCTGTGATGCCCGCGATGCCTGTGCAGCCCGAACCGCCCCCCCACCCCTCCCGTTTCCGCTCGCTGGTGCTGAGCGAGCTGCGTCAGGTGCGCGGCCCCATCGCGCTGGCCGCTGTCTGCGTGCTCGGCTCGACGCTGGCCGCGCTGGCTGCGCCCTGGCCGCTCAAGCTCGCCTTCGACCGGGTCCTGCTGCCGACCCGCACCCCGCCGTCGGGCCTGGATGCCATGGTGGCGCCCTGGCTGGGCGGCGAGCCGCTGGCCGCCATTGGCCTGCTGTGTGGCGCGCTGATGCTGATCGCCCTGCTGGCGGCGCTCTGCGGCTTCGTCCAGCAGATGCAGACCCAGCGCATCGGCTTTCGCATCGTGCACCGCCTGCGCAGCACCTTGTTCGAGCATGTCCAGCAGTTGCCCCTGTCCTTCCACAGCCGGGCCCGCAGCGGCGAGCTGATGAGCAAGATCACCGCCGACACGACCACCCTGCGCGACGTCTGCAGCGAGTCGGTGCTGGTCTTCACGACCCATGCGCTGACGCTGGTGGGCATGCTGGCGTTGTTGCTGACGCTGGACCTGCGGCTGGGTGCGCTGGCCACGCTGAGCTTTCCGCCACTGCTGCTGCTCTTGCTGCAAAGGCTGCGTCGCATCACGGCCAGCGCCCGGCGCCAGCGTTCCAACGAAGGCCGGCTGGCCCACCGGGTCGGCGAGATGCTGCAGTCGGTCAGCCTGGTGCAGGCCTACGGCCGCGAGCAACAAGAGCGCGACCGCTTCGACGACGAGAGTCGCCGTGCCACCGACGAGAGCCTGCGCACCAGCCGGGCCGAGGCGGCGGCCGGTCGCCTGATCGAGCTGGTGACCGCCGCCGCGACGGCGTTGATCCTGGCCGCTGGCGGCTGGCTGACCTTGCGCGGCGAGCTGTCGCCGGGCAGCTTGCTCGTCTGCATGGCCTACGTGAGCGCGATGTTCAAGCCGGTCAAGCAGCTGTCCAAGCTGGCCGCCCGCATGGCCAAGGCGCGGGCATCGATCGAGCGCATCGAGGAGATCCTGGCGCTGCAGCCCGAGGGTCAGGACGCGGCCGACGCGGTCGCCGCGCCGGTCCTGCGCGGCGACATCCGCTTCGAGCAGGTCAGCGTGCGCCACGAGGAGCGCACGGTGCTGCACGACATCGACCTGCACATCCCCGCCGGCATCCGGGTCGCGATCGTCGGACCGTCCGGCGCTGGCAAGTCGACGCTGGCGCGCCTGCTGGTGCGCCTGATCGAGCCCCATGCCGGTCGCGTGTGCATCGACGGCACCGACGTGCGGCGCTGGACCCGCCGGTCCTTGCGCGAGCAGATCGGCATGGTGCTGCAGGACAACCTGCTGTCGGGCAGTCGGGTGCGCGACAACATCGCCTACGGCCGCGAGGACGCCAGCGAGGCCCAGATCGTCGCCGCCGCCAAGCTGGCCCGGGCCCACGACTTCATCTGCGCCTTGCCCGGTGGCTATGACCATGTGCTCGGCCCGGGCGGCGCCACCCTGTCGGGCGGACAGCGCCAGCGCCTGTGCCTGGCGCGTGCCTTGATCAAGGACCCGCCGATCCTGCTGCTCGACGAGCCGACCTCGGCGCTCGACGCGAGCGCCGAGCGGCAGGTGCGTGCGGCGATCGCCTCGGCCCACGCCGGGCGCACCAGCATCGTCATCGCCCACCAGTTGCACAGCGTGCTCGATGCCGACCTGATCGTCGTGCTGCAGGACGGCCGCATCGTTCAGCAGGGCCGCCACGCCGAGCTGATCGCCCAAGCCGGCGCCTACCGCACGCTGTTCGGCACCGCCGAGACGGCCCCGGTCGAGGGCTCGGTCCCACCTGACTTGCCCCTGCTCGAAGGCGCGTGATGCGTCCACCTCCCGCCCCGACGCCCACCCGTTCCACCATGACCCCCATCCTGATGACCCGACTCCGCCTGCTCGCGCGGCCCGTGCAACGCCCGCTGTTGCTGGGCCTGGCTGTCGCCGGCCTGGCCGTCGCCATCCTGGGCTGGCCGGGTCGCAGCGTGTCCAAGTCGTCCGTCGCCGACGGTGTCGTCGCCCAATCGGTGCTGCGGGCCGATCTGGTCGACGAGATCGCGGCGCTCGGCACGCTGCAGCCCTTGCGCTCGGTCGAGGTTGGCACGCAGATCAGCGGCCAACTGCGCCGCCTGCATGTCCAGCTGGGCCAGACGGTGCCGGCCCAGGCGCTGCTGGCTGAGCTGGATCCCACCCTGCTGCAAGCCCGCGTCGACGCCAGCCGGGCCGGCCTGCGCCACCTGCAGGCGCAGTGGCTGGACCGCAGCGTGCAGGCCGAGCTGGCGATGCAGCAGTGGCAGCGCAACCGCTCGCTGATCCGCGCCGAGGCGGTCAGCGAAGAGCTGCTGCAGGCCAGTTCGGCAGCGGCCCGGTCGTCGGCGGCACAGGTCCAGGCGCTTGCCGCCCAGATCGCCCAGGCCGAGGCCAACCTCGGTGCCGACGAGGCCAGCCTGCGCGCCACCCGCATCCACGCGCCGATGGCCGGCACGGTGGTCGCCATCAACGCCCGCGAGGGCCAGACCCTGGTCGCCAACCAGCAGGCGCCGGTGATCGTGCGCATCGCCGACCTGGGTCGCATGACGGTCTGGGCCCAGGTGACCGAGGCCGACGTGCCGCACATCCGCCTGGGCATGCCGGTGAGCTTCAGCACGCTGGGCGAGCCGCACCGGCGCTGGCAAGGCCAGGTCCGGCAGGTGTTGCCGATGCCGGAGAGCGTCAACAACGTGGTGCTCTACCAGGTGCTGTTCGACGTCGACAACCCCGACGGTGCGCTGCGCCCGCAGATGAGCGCGCAGGTCAGCTTTGTGCGCCAGCACGCCGAAGGCGCGCTGGTCGTGCCGCGCTCGGCACTGCAGGGCGGCACGGGCGAGGCTCAGGCTCCGTCGAAGGTGCAGGTCCTGCACGACGACGGCCGGCTCGAAGCACGCACGGTCCAGCTCGGGGTGGTCACGCGCAGCCGCGTCCAGGTGGTCGCCGGGCTGGCCGAGGGCGAGCGCGTGGTCACGGCTGGCGGTGCCGCTGGCGCAGCCCGGGACGGCGCCGACCGCAAGGCCGCCAAGCCCGCCCAGACGACCACGGCGACGACCGCCTTCAAGCGCTTCTGACGCCCCGCGCACCTGGATCGACACCATGACAGCCTTCCCCACGGCCGGACCCGCTGCAGCGCTGATCGAGCTGCGCGGCATCGGACGCGACTTCGGCACCGCGCAGGCGCCCAGCACGGTGCTGGACGGCATCGACCTGCGCATCGAGGCGGGCGAGTACGTCGCCATCGTCGGGCCGTCCGGCTCGGGCAAGTCCACGCTGATGAACATCCTGGGCGGGCTGGACCGGCCCAGCCGGGGCCAGTATCTGCACGAAGGCCGCGACGTCTCGCGCTGCAGCGCCGACGAGCTGGCGGCCCTGCGCCGCCACAGTTTTGGCTTCGTCTTCCAGCGCTACAACCTGCTGGCCGGCGACAGCGCGCTGGCCAATGTCGAGGTGCCGGCGCTCTATGCCGGTGTCGATGCCGGAGAGCGCCGCCGCCGCGCCGCCGCGCTGCTGGACCGCCTGGGCCTGGCCGGTCGCAGCGGCCATCGGCCCGATCAGCTCTCGGGCGGCCAGCAGCAGCGGGTCTCGATCGCACGCGCGCTGATGAACGGCGCCCAGGTCATCCTGGCCGATGAGCCGACCGGCGCCCTTGATCGCGAAAGCGGCCGACAGGTCATGGCCCTGCTGCGCGAGCTGCACGAGGCCGGCCACACCCTCGTGCTGATCACCCACGACGAGGCCGTCGCCCGACAAGCCGGGCGCCGCATCCGCATCGAGGACGGCCGCATCGTCGAAGACCAGCGCCTGGCCGGGCCGGCTGCCGCACCGGCGGCCCCCGTGGCCGCCACGCCGCCCCCGCCATCGGCCCGTTCCAGTTGGCGGCACGACCTGGGCGAGGCGCTCCGGCTGGCCCAGCGCGCGCTGCGCTCTCACCTGCTGCGCACCGCCCTGACGCTGCTGGGCGTGGTGATCGGCGTGGCCTCGGTGGTCGCCATGCTGGCACTGGGCGATGGCAGCAAGGCCCAGGTGCTCGAACGCATCGAGGCCATGGGCGCCGACCTGCTGGTGGTGCGGCCCGGCGCGCGCAATGTCCGCACCCGCGAGGAAAGCGCCTCGCTCCTGCCCGAGGACGCCGCTGCCATCGCCGAGCTGCCTGGCGTGCGGCTGGCGGTGCCGGAGTACGGACAGGCGCAGCAGATCCGCGCCGGCTCGGTCGACGTCACCACCCAGGTCAACGGCACCGGCGTGGACTACGCCCAGGCGCGCGGCTGGCGGCTGGCGGCCGGCACCTTCCACAGCGCCGCCGACGAACGCGGTGCGGCCGCCGTGCTTGTGCTGGGCCACACCGTGGCGCAGCAGCTGTTCGAGGACGGCAGCGACCCGGTCGGCCAGACGGTGCTGGTGCGCAACGTGCCGTTCCTGGTCATCGGCGTGCTGGCCCCCAAGGGCGCCAGCGCGTCCGGCAACGACCAGGACGACGTCGCGCTGATGCCGCTGTCGACCGCCCGCCTGCGGCTCTACGGCCGCGCGCACCTGCGCGCCATCACCGTGCAGGTGCAGGACGTGGCGCGTGCCGACGCCGTGGCTGACACCGTCCGTGCGCTGCTGCGCGAGCGGCACGGCAAGGACGACTTCCAGGTCCGCAACATGGCCTCGCTGCTGGAGACCGCCAGCCAGACCCAGGACACGCTGACGCTGCTGCTGGGCTCGGTGGCGGCGATCTCTCTGCTGGTCGGTGGCATCGGCGTCATGAACATCATGTGGGTGTCGGTGACCGAGCGGGTGCGCGAGATCGGCATCCGCATGGCCTGCGGCGCCCGCATGCGCCACATCCTCATGCAGTTCAACCTCGAAGCCCTGCTGGTCTGCAGCGCCGGTGGCCTGATCGGCGTCGCGCTGGGTCTGGCCGCCGCCGCGCTGGCCGAACAAGCCGGCGCCCCGGTGCGCTTTGCCGGCCTGCCGATCGTGCTGGCGCTGGGCACCTCGCTCGGCATCGGCCTGCTGTTTGGCTACCTGCCGGCGCGACGGGCCGCCCGGCTCGACCCGGTCCAGGCGCTGGCGACGCAATGAACGACAGACACCGCATGAACGACCGCCACGCCGCCGAAGCTTCGCCACGTCGCCATCAACGGATCGCACGGGGCGGCGCCGCCGCTTGCGCGCTGGCGCTGTTGACGGCCTGCGCCACCGGCCCGGCCGCGACATCGAACACAAGCTCCCCCCTGGCGGGCCCGGCCACCGCGCCCGACGGCGGACCGGCGCGGGCCCGCGCCGCCGCCGAGGCCTTGGCACCGCCGGCATGGGCCGGTCCGCCCGAGGCCCGCACGAACGCCTGGCCGGACGCGCAGCAAGGCTGGGCGCGCTTCGGCGGCGAGCTGCTGGCCGGTCATGTCGCACAGGCCCAGCAGGCGTGGCCAGGTGTGCGGGCGGCCCAGGCCCGGGTGGCACAGGCGCGCGCCCTGATGCGACAGGCCGACGGCGCCCGGCTGCCTCAGCTGAGTGCGGCGGCCTCGGCCGGACGCGAACGCGAGCCCGGCGCGGGCAGCGCGGCCACACGCCTGGGCGCCGATCTGCAACTGGCCTGGGAGGTCGACCTGGCCGGCGGCCTGGACGACGCCGCCCGCGCCCGGTCGGCCGCCTGGCAAGCCGCCCGGCTGGACGAGCGCTCGCTGCGCCTGCAACTGGCCGCCGAGGTCGCGACGCTGCATGTCGAGCTGCGTGGCCTGCACGACCGGCTGGCCCTGGTCCACGCCCATGTCGCCAACCACCGCCGGCTGCTGGCGCTGCTGGAGGCCCAGAAACAGGCCGGTCGGGCCAATGGCCTGGACCTGGCGCGCCAGCAGGCCGCCCTGTCGAGCAGCGAAGCGGCCATCGCACCGCTGCGCCTGCGCCAACGCCTGGCCCTGGAAGCCCTGGCGACCTTGCTGGCGCGGCCGGGTCAGGACCTGGCGCTGCCGGCCTTGTCGCTGTCGAGCTTGCGCAGCGACGACCTGCCGGCCGCCGGCCTGCCCGGCGTGCTGCTGTCACGCCGGCCCGATGTGCGCCGCATCGAGGCCATGCTGGACGCCGCCGATGCCGATGTCGCCGCCGCCCGGGCTGCCCTGTGGCCCCGCCTGACCGTGGGCGCCCAGGTCGGCCGCGAGGCCGGTCGGCTCGCACTCCTGACCCAACCGGCGGCATTCGCCTGGTCGGTCGCGGCCGAGCTGGGCGCCGTGCTGTTCGACGGTGGTCAGCGCCGTGCCGAGGTCGCGCAGCGCGAGGCCGGCCGAGACGCCCTGGTGCAGGACTACCTGCAGGTCGCGCTGGTGGCCTGGCGCGAGGTCCATGAGGCGCTTGCGGTGATCGAGGAAACCGGCGCGCGCCAGACCCATGAACAGGCCGCCGCACAGGCCGGCGCCGAGGCGGTCAGGCTGGCCGAGCTGCGCCTGCAGGCCGGGGCGGTCGACCTGGGTGTGGTGCTGGAGGCCCGCCGCCAGCTGCTGCTCAATGAACAGGCCCTGCTCGACGCCCGCGAAGCCCGCGCCCGTGCCCATGTGCTGCTGTACCGGGCGCTGGGTGGCGGCTGGGATGGCGCCACCGCGTCCCGCGCCACACCGCCCACCCTGGCCACCCTGGCCACCACCGAGCTGAGCACGCTGACCACGCCGCACTTGCCTGCGCGAGACCGACCATGACCACCCAACGCCCGCTGGCCGACCGGCTCGACATCGACAGCCATGCCGTCCATCCGATCGACCGCCCCGCGCGTCGGCCCTATGCCGTCGTCGCCGACGACCACCCCTGGGCCGAACCGGTGCAGGCCCTGCGCGAGGCGATCCGGCTCGGCCCGGTGGCGCCGCCGGACGCGCGCATACAGGCCGAACTCAAGGGCGTGCGCCAGCCCGACGGGCGCTGGACGCTGGAGCGCGCCTACTGGTCGATCCAGCAACGCGACGCCACCGCCGCCGGCGGCCTGTTGGCCTACACCCTGAGCGCCGACCTGCGCCCCCAGGCGCCGGCCCGGCTGGACTGGTTGCGGCTGCCACACGACCCCTACCTGTCCGAGATGGCCAACTGGCTGGCGGCGACACCGGCCGGCGCCGGGCTGCAGATCCTTCGTTATGTGCCGCTGCGGCGCTTGACCTTCCGGCTGCGCCATGCGGGCGGGCGTGTGGCCATCGGCAAGTTCAAGCGCCGCTCGCGCTATGCCCAGGCCTACGGGCTGCTGGGACTCATCGACGAGGCGGCGCAGCGGCAGGCGTTCGGGTCGCCGGTCGGTGAATGGCCGCAGCACGGCTATCGGGTCTCCGCGCCGATCGCGCTCAAGCCCCAGCAGGCGCTGTATTTCCAGACCTGCCTGCCCGGCGAGGATCTGGCCGAGCAGGTCACGCCGGCCAATGCCACCGGCTGGATCGAGGGCATCGCGCAGCGCCACGCCCGTCTGCAGCAACTGGATGTGCCGACGCTGGCACTGCGCAGCATCGCCCATTGGCAGGCCCAGGCCCGCACCGATCTGGCCTGGATCGGCTGGATGCGGCCGGACCTGGTCGACCCGGTCGCGCGTCTGGCCGAGGCGGTCGGGCACCTGCCCGATCCGGACGACGGCATCGACGGCCCGGTCGGCTTCTGCCACGGCGATTTCGTCTGCTCGCAGTTTCTGGTCGGTGCGGACCCGACCTGGTCCATCACCGACTTCGACCTGGCCCACCGGGGCGACCCGCTGCGTGACCTGGGGATCTTGCTGGCCTCGCTCAGCCAGGACGTGCCGGCGCTGGCCCGGGATGCCGCTCAGGCTCGGCCACAGGTCGACCACGACGCGCTGACCGAGGCCTGTCTGGGCGCGCGCGCACGGGCCCTGTCGAGCACACCCGAGTCGATCCGGCAAGACGCCCGGCGGCTGCGCTGGCACCGGCTCTGCGCCGAGATCTACCACCTCGGACTTGCACTGAAGAAGGACACGCTGGAGCCTGTCTCCTACGGTCATCGGCTCGACCGCGCCTTGCGCCTGGCGGGCGATCGGGCATGGTCATGACGGCGCGTCCCATCGGCCATGTCCTCAACACCGCCGGGTTGGGCGGCGTGCCGGAGGCCGCCTGGCAGTTGCTGTCGCGCCTGCCGGCCGCGCGCTGGGAGCGCCACCTCTACGTCATGAGCCCGCCGGCCAGCAGTGCCGACCAGACCGACCAGGCCGCCCAGGCGCGTGCGGAGCGGCTGGCCCGTTTCGAGGCGGCCGGCATCCGCGTCAGCGGCTGCGTCGCAGGCGACGGTCCGCTGGCCCGGCAAGCCGCCTTCGGCGAGTGGCTCCACCGTCACCGCATCGCGCTGCTGCACACCCATTCCTACAAGCCCAACCTGCAGGCTCGGCTGCAGGCCGCCGCGCTCGGACCCACCGGTCTGCCGCTGGTCGCGCACTATCACAACCAATACGACAACAAGTGGCAGGCCGACGGCAGTCTGGCGCTGGACCGGCAACTGGCCGAGCGCAGCGCCGCGCTGGTGGCCTGTTCCACGGCGGTTGCCGGCCATGTCGAGGAGCGCCTGGGGCTGGCGGCGGGCCGGGTGGTCGTGGTGCCCAACGGGGTCGACGGCGAACGCTTCCGGCCAGCCGCCGACGCGGCGGCCCGGCTGGCCGCCCGCCAGCGCCTGCTGCCACAACTGGGCTGGACGGCGGGCGACGGGGATCCGGCAGACCCGGCGGATCCGGCGGGCCTGGCCAGCCAGCCCTGGATCGCCCTGGTCGGCCGGCTCAGTCGCCAGAAGGGGCAAGACCTGCTGCTGCGCGCCGCCGCCCGTCTGCGGCACGCACATCCCGAGGCCCGCTGGCTGCTGGTCGGCTCGGCCGATGACACGGCGACCCGCGATGAGCTGCTGGCCCTCGCCGCCGCGCTGCGCCTGCCGGCCAACCGTGTCAGCCTGCCCGGTCACCTGCAGGACATGCCCACGCTCTACCAGGCGATCGACCTGCTCGCCGCGCCGTCGCGCTGGGAAGGCTACGGCCTGATGCTGGTCGAGGCCATGGCCTGCGGCACGGCCATCGTCGCGAGCCGGGCCGGCGCCATCCCCGAGGTGGTCGGCGACGGCGAGCTGGCCGACCGGGACCGGCCGGCCGAGTTGGTGGCCAGCGACGACGTCGACGCCCTTGCGGCGGCCATCGGCGGCTTGTTGCGCGATCCGGACCGGCGCCACGCACTCGGTCGGGCCGGCCCGGCCCGTGTCGCCACGCTGGGCTGGCAACGCAGTGCCGACCGACTCGGTGCGCTCTACGACGAGCTGCTGCAGCCAGCGGCCCGGCCGGTGCGCGGATGAGGCCGGCTGCCGTCATGCCCCGGACGGGCAGCCTGATCCTGGTGCGCCACGGCCGCACGGCCGGCAATGGCCAGCAGCACGTCGGCTGGCTCGACCTGCCGCTGGACGAGGTCGGCGAGGCCCAGGCCCGGCGCGCCGCCGAGTTGTTGCGCGATCGCCCGATCGCCGCGCTGCACGCCAGCACGCTGCAACGCGCGGTCGTCACCGCCCAGGCGATCCAGGCTGGCCGCGACGGACTGGTCCTGCAACGCCACGAGGCCCTGCGCGAGATCGACTACGGCATCCACACCGGCCGCAGCAAGGACGGCCCGCCGCTGAGGCTGCGGCACACACACATCGACCAGCCCATGCCCGGCGGCGAGAGCCTGGCCGATGTCGAACGCCGCGTCGATGCCTGGCTGCCGACGCTGGCGCCGCCGCTGTCGCGGGGCGACACCGTGGTTGTCGTGGCGCACTTCTGGAGCCTGCGCCTGCTGCTGGGCCGGCTGCGCGCGCTGGACGTGCGCGGCATGCTGGCCACGCGCGACTACAAGCCGGCCAATGGCTCGGTCGTGGTCCTGCCGGTTCAGGTCCACCCGGAAGGCGGACCCGCCCGCTGCGGCCTGCCGGTGGAACTGGCCAACGATGCGGTGACAGGCACAGACACACCATGAACATCCCCTGGTCCCACCGCGATGGCGACGACCCCGACGCGCCGCCACCGACCGACTTCCCGCAACGGCGCTGGTGCTTCGGCTCGGACTGGCTGGACAGCGGTCTGGCCGCCTCGCTGGGCTGGCCGGCCACACCCGCCGAGGTCGAGAACGTCTACTACCTGCCCGGCCGGCAACTGCAGGTGGTCTACCGGCTGGCGTGTGCCCCAGGCGGTCGGGTCACGCTGCTGTTCGCCACGCCAGGCGCCGAGCCCTTGACCGCCGAACCGGCACGGTGGTTGCCGCAGGCTCGCGCGCAGGCCTGGCTCTGGCCCGACGACCCGGCCGGCCTGCCGCTGGCCCGTTGGCTGTCGCCCGATCTGGCACGGCTGGCGCTGCCGGAGACCTTGCCTCGCCATGCCCGCTTGCGCGCCAGCCTCCTGTCCTACGCGCCGGGCGAGCGGCTGGCGTTGCGCTGGCAGCTCGATCCGCAGCGGCCCGACGCGCCGCTGTCGGCGGATGCCGACGCCTCCGCCGGCTGGGTCATGAAGGCCCAGCGCCAAGGCGTGGCCCATGCGACGGCCTTGCGCCGGCTGTGGCAGCAACCGGGGCGGCGCTGGCAAATGGCCGAGCCCTTGGTGGCTGAACCCTTGATGGCCGAGCCCTTGAACGCCAAGCCCCTGATCGCAGACCCGCTGCAGTCCGAACCGTCCGCGCTGCGCTGGGAGCGCTTCCTGCCCGGCATCCGCCTGGAAGACGCCGCCCGGGATCGCGGCTGGGACGCCGTGCTGCAGCAGGCCGCCACCGCCCTGGTCGACCTGCACCGACAGCCGCTGGACGGCCTGGAGATGTTGCCGCGCCAGAGCGGCGCGCAGGTCCACCGCCGGCTGGACCACAAGGTCATGAAAAGGATCCGGGCGGCGCTGCCGGGCTTGTCCGACCGGGCCCAGGCGCTGGCCGACCGGCTGGGCCGCTGCGTGCCTGAGCGGGGTGACCGGCCCGCTGCCTTGCTGCACGGCGACCTGCACACCGGCAACCTGCTGCTGCGCCCGGACGGCGGCGTCGCCTTCATCGACCTGGACAGCCTGATGGTGGGCGACCCAGCCTGGGACATGGCGCTGCTGTCGACCCGGCTGATGCTGATCGGCCTGCTGGACCCGGCCCAGGCGGCCGGCCTGGCCGGGCCGCTGGCCGCCTGGCCGCAGACCTGCATCGCGGCAGGCGGCGACCCCGATCTGCTGCCCAGCTACCGGTGGCATGTGGCCACCCTGCTGCTGTCGCGTCAGGTCAAGACCTGCGTGCGGCACCACGCGCCGGGCATGACCCGCCTGGCAAGCGCCCTGCTGGCACAGGCCGAGGCGATCTGCCCGGACGCGCCCTGATCGTCGCCAAGGCGCGCCGTCAAGGCACGCCGTCAATGCACGCCGTCAAGGCACGCCGTCAAGGCACGCCGTCACACCACGTGCTGGTCCAGCAAGTAGGTCGCGTGGTGATGCTGGGCCAGCCGCTCGACCAGCCACGGCAGGCAGGCGGCCAGCGTGGCGTGCAGGGTGTACGGCGGGTTGAGGATGAACATGCCGCTGCCGGTCAGGCCATAGCCCTGGGCATCGGCCTGCTGGACGCTGATGCGCGCATGCAGCCAGCCCTTGGGCGCCAGCGCCTGGAGCCGGCGCGGCAACTGGCCGGCCTCGACCCGGCTGACCTGCGGATACCAGACCACGTAGACCCCTTCGGCAAAGCGCCTGAGCGCATCGCGCAGGCTGTCGACCACGCGGGCGTAGTCGCTGGCCAGTTCGTAGGACGGGTCCATCAGCACCACGGCCCGGCGCGACGGCGGCGGCAACTGGCCCTTGAGCGACTCGAAGCCGTCGGCCTGGGCGAGTTGCACGCCCCGCGCGTGGCCGAGGTGGTCCGACAAGATGCCGAACTCGGTCGGGTGCAGCTCGAACAGCCGCAGCTGGTCCATCGGCCGCAACAAGGCCTGGGCAATGGCCGGCGAGCCCGGGTAGTGGCGCAGCGGCAAGGAGCCGCCTGCGGCGCCACCGGACGCGCCGCCATCGGTGTTCTGGCGGGCGTTGAAGGCCCGCACCAGATCGAGGTAGTCGGTCACGGCGGCGGGTGCGTCGTCGACGTCCCACAGGCGGGCGATGCCCTGCAGGTACTCGCCCTTCTTCTGCGCCTGGGCGCTGTCCAGCGCATAGCCGCCGCCGCCGGCATGGGTGTCGACCAGGCGGTAGGGCTTGTCCTTGAGAGCCATGTGGCGCAGCACCTGGACCAGCACCAGGTGCTTGAGGACGTCGGCATGGTTGCCGGCATGGAAGGCGTGTCGGTAGGCGAGCATCGGATAGGGCTGGGGGTTCTACGGAGTTGGGTGGCGTGACGGCAACGAAATGCCCCGAAATGCAAAAAGCGAACGAAGGCCGATCACCCGGCCGTCAGCTTACACACTATCGTCAGGTCAGAACCCAGGCGAGCGCAGGTCCCGCTGCGACGCTGCGACGACACCGTCCGACCCAGAAGCTGACTGGCCATGAAGCGCGCGCCCACCGTCGAAGATCACGTCCCCCTCCGACCCCGCGCGAGCGGACCGAGCCGTGTCGGGATGAGCCTGCTGGTCGCCCTGAACCTGGCGCTGGTCGCTTGTGGCGGCGGGGGCAGTGACGGCGCCACCGGCGCCGAAGGGTCTGCCGGCGAAGCCTCGCCCGAGCCGGTCACCCAGACCATCACGGGCGAGGCCGTGCTGCCCGCCGGCGAGGCCAACTGCGGCGAGCTCGGGATGAAGGAGGTGGCGACCGAACGGCTGTCGCTGATCCGGGCCCAGCCCCAGGTCTGCGGCGGCTTGGGCCGCTACCCGGCCGCCGGCCGTGTGCGCTGGAACGCCCAGCTTTACGAGGCCGCGCAGGTCCACAGCCTGGACATGGCCAACCGGTCGTATTTCGAGCACGACGGTTCGGCGCAGGACACCCCAGCGCAACGCGTGACCAACACCGGCTACCGCTATGTCCGGGTGGCCGAGAACATCGCCCGCGGTCCCGCCAGCAGCGCCCGCAAGGGCTTGCTCGACACGGCGGCCGCGATGAAGCTCTGGCAGGAAAGTCCACCGCACTGCGCCAACCTGATGTCGCCCTCGGTCACCGAGATCGGGCTGGCCTGCGTCGTCAACCGCAGCAACGTGCGCTACTGGACGCTGGTGCTGGCCCGGCCGGCATCCTGAAGCCGAACGCGGGTCCGCCGAAACCGACCCACCAGGCCCATCCTGCGCCTGTGGCTCAGCCGCCGCTGCCGCCCCGCGCCAGACCCAGTCGCTCGACCGTGCGCTTTTCGGCCGCATAGGCCTCGCGCATCGAGCGGCCGTAGTCGTCCGGGCCGAGGTAGTCGACGGTCTGGTCGTACTTCGCCAGTTCGGCCACATGGGCCGGGTCGTTCAGGGCCGACCGGAAGGCGTCGTGCAGCACCTGCACCACCTCGGCGGGCAGGCCACGCGGGCCGACCAGGCCGTAGGGCGAGCTGGCGACGATGCCGTGGCCCAGCTCCTTGAGCGTGGGCACCTGCGGCCAGCGCTGGGTGCGCTGGCCGCCGAAGGTGGCCAGCAGGCGCAGCTTGCCGCTGTCGACATAGGGCGCGAAGCCGTTGGAATTGACGCCCACCATGACCTGCCCGGCCGACACCGCCAGCATCTGCTCGGCCGTGCCCTTGTAGGGCACGTGGGTGTAGGTCAGGCTGCGACGACCGAACAGGTCGTCCATGACGACGTGTGGGGTGGTGCCCACGCCGTTGGTGGCGAGGGTCAGTTCGCCCGGACGGCTGCGGGCCCAGGCGAACAGGTCCTCGACGCTGCGCAGCTCGCTGGCGGCGGGCACGACGATGCCGAAGGTCACGCCGGTCAGCTGCAGGATGGGCGTGGTGTCGCGGATCGGGTCCCACAACACCTTCTGGACATGTGGCGCGCGCAGCACCGGCTGGGGCAGCTGGGCGATGGTGTAGCCATCGGGCGCGGCTTGCTGCAGCACCGGCATGACCAGCGTGCCACCGGCGCCGGAACGGTTTTCGACCACCACGCGCTGGCCCAGCTTGTGGCTGGCCAGTTCGGCCAGCAGGCGCATCGTCAGATCGGTCGCGCCGCCAGCCGGCCACGGCACCCACAGGGTGATGGTCCGCTGGGGAAATCGGCCGTCCTGCGCCAGGCTGGCCACCGGCAGCGCGGCGGCCGAACCGGCGCTGCAGGAAGCCAGCCAGGCCAGCAGGCGGCGGCGTTGGATCAGTGCCATTCGTTCAACTCCAGGGTCTGTGTGCCCCCGACCAGAAAGGTCGAGTTGGCCGGTTCCTCGCGCACCACGCGCACCAGGCCCGGGCCTGGGCAATACCACTCGGTGGTGGTCAGCGGCAGGTCGCGCCAGCCCTGCACCGGGTCGGCGAACAGGCGCATCTGCGCCGTGCCCTTGACCCGGACGCACAGGCTGTAGCGGCCTGCGGCGCTGTCGACGGTCTCGCCGACCGCCTCGATCGTGTAGGTCATGATGACCGGCGCATGGGTATGGCGGATCTCGGGCGGAAACTCCTGCCGGCGCCGCAACAGGTAGGCGGTCGTGCTGGCCTGCCACTGCGTGCCGACCACCAGCGGCTGGCGCAGCACGTAACGCGGTGCCGGATCGGCCACCGGCTCGGCCTCGGTGTCGTTCTTGCTCGCCACCCGGTAGACACCGCTGTCGTCGCTGCGCAGCCAGTAGTCGACGCCCGAGTCGCTGCGCCGGTGCCAAGCACGACCGATGCCGGACAGGTCATCGGCACCACGGCTGGTGATCACCAGCTCGTCGCGCTCGACGACGTCGTTCTCCCAGGTGCTGGTCTGGCGGTAGACCCAGCGGTGCCCGCCTTCGAGCGGAAACATCGCCACGGCCGCGCCGGACGGGCTGCAGCCGCCCAGCACCACGCTGCCAACGATGGCCGCACCGATCAGTGCAGCCAGCAGCGTGCGCCGCAGCGGTGCCGACAAGACCCGCCGTCGACCGGGACGTTCACGTGGCATCGGCGAGTTCACGTCATTTCTCCGGCAGTTGCGGCGCGGGCAGGTCGCGGATCTTGACGACCTGCTCGTCGCTGCCCGGCCGCAGCCAGTTCAGACCCTTGCGACCGGCCTTCGGTTCGGCCTGGCCCATCTGCGTGACGCCCTGGCGCGACTTCTTGATGCCCTCGTTGAGCAGCGCATGCAGGTCCTTGGCGTAGGGCAACTGGTAGCCACGCGGCTGGCGCACGGGCTTGCCGTCCTGCAGCGCCTGGACCCAGATGAACAGCGCGCCCGGGCCCTTGTTGGTCGGCTCCTCGATGACGGCGGCCAGCAGCACGAAGCGTTCGGGCAGCGCGTCGGTGGTCGGCCAGCCGGCGAGGTCGTGCACCACGCCGTCGGCCCAGAAATAGAAGACCGCCACGCCGGTCACCAGCAGGCCCTTGAGCCAGCCAGGCCAGCGGGACCACAGCAGCGCCAGCACGGTCAGTGCGGCCAGCACGACGAAGGTGAGGGTCAGGGCGAGGGTCATGCGTGGCTCATGTCGATCGGGTTCATCGTGTACGGCGTGTTCATCGGCTTCGTTCAGAGTCGCTGCACCAGCGACTTCGGCAGCGTGTTGATCTGGGTGACCGCGCCGTCCGACAGCAGCGTGAAGCGCGCGGCGGTGCCTTCGTCGCCCTTGCGGGCCAGCGGCAGCGAGCCGTAGTACACGACCTCGGCGCGCGGGTTGACCTTGACGATGCTGACGGTCACCTCCACCGGCTTGCCGTCCTTGCTGTCGTAGTAGTGGGCGTTGACGGTGTACTCGCCCGGGGCGATGCCGCGCAGCGTCACCACCTCCTGGTTGAGCGGGTTCACGACCTGACGGCCGTTGACGACGATGGTGTCGTTGGCCAGCCCCCGGTCATCGCGGTCCAGGTGCATCAGGCCAGCTTCGCGGGCGCGGAACCAGACCAGGTTGCCACCCGGGTCCTGCACCCAGGTGTCGATGTCGTTGGGATTCAGGTCGGGCCAGGAGACGGTGACGATGTACTCGGCCTTGGCAGGGATGTCGCCGGCCTTCAGCGCCTTCGGGTTCATCGCCAGCAAGGCGATCAGGAAGCAGAAGACGAAGGCGATCAACATGTTGAACAACATGTCGTAGAAGGGATCGACCTCGGCCTCGCGGCCACTCCGGGCCCGGCGTGCTCGTGCCATCGCTCAGCCCTGCCCGGCCGTGCCGGCGTGGCGCAGGCCCAGGCGCTGGCAGTCGGCGATGAAGAGGTCGGCATAGCGGTCCAGCCGGGTCAGCTGCAGTCCCAGCAGGATGTTGCCGACCAGGCCGACCATGGTGGTCAGCAAGGCGATGCCCAGTCCCGAGGTCAGCGTGCGCAGCAGGTCCTGGGTCTGGTTCGGGTCAAAGCTCTGCAGCTGGCCGATCTGGATGGCCAGGATCGAGAAGCCGATCACCTTGCCCAGCAGGCCCAGCTTGAGCTGGATGCCGTTGACCCACCAGGCGGTGTGGTGCGGCCCCTGCGCCTGTTCAAGCAGCAGGTCCAGCGGCGCATCGGCATCGCGCGGCGATGCCGCCAGCGCCGCCCAGTAGCTCGCGGCCCAGCCGTCGGCATCGTGTTCGGCATGACCGGCCACCGGACGTTGCCGGGCCGCCTCCATCAGCCGGCGCTGGTGCTGCAGCTCCCGCGATCGGGCGCCGCACCACAGGGTCGCACCGGCAAAGATGACGATGATGACCAGCGTCAGCCCCGTCGGATCGGAGCGCAGCAGCAGACCCCAGACCCCGCGCACGCCCAGCAGCCAGGTCGCGAAGATCAGCAGGCCGCCGAGCGTCAGCCACTCCAGCCAGATCGGCTCGATCGCCGGTGCGCCGTCGCGCTTGTTGCGGATCGCACCCATGTCAGCCACGCTTGGTCAGGGCGCCGAAGCCACGCTGCGGGTCATAGCCCCAGCTGGCGACGCCAAAACAAAGGGCCAGCGTGCCCAGCACGATCCACGGCGACATGCCCGGGTCCTTGTCGTAGAGCGCAAAGCGCAGCCACTCGACGGCATGGGTGAAGGGGTTGAAGCGGGCGATCTGGAAGACCCAGTCGGCGCCCGCCTCCTCCAGCTTCCACAGCGGATAGAGCGCGGTGGACATGAAGTACATCGGGAAGATGACGAAGTTCATCGTGCCGGCGAAGTTCTCGAGCTGCTTGATGTGGACGCTCAGCAGCAGGCCCAGCGCGCCCAGCATCAGCGCGGCGCTGACCGCCGCGACGATGACGTGCGGCGTCTGTGGCCCCCAGACCGGCAGTTCGGTGCCGAGCAACCAGGCGATGGCGACAAAGGCCAGCGCCTGGATCAGCGACAGCACGGCGGTCGCCACCAGCTTGGACAGCAAGATCCAGGTGCGTGGCAGCGGCGCGGTCAGCAACAGGCGCATCAGGCCCATTTCCCGGTCATAGACCATCGCCAGGCTGGACTGCATGCCGTTGAACAGCAGCACCATGCCGATCAGCCCGGGCGCGATGTAGACGTCGTAGGGGATGTAGGTGTCGTAGGGCTCAGCGATCGCCACCCCGAAGACGTTGCGAAAGCCCGCCGCGAACACCGCCAGCCACAGCAGCGGGCGCACCAGGGCCGACACCAGCCGGCCGGTCTGGCGCATGAACTTGGCGAGTTCGCGGGCGACGATCGCCCACATCGCCTGCAGCGCGTGCGGCAGGCCGGTGCGCGCCGCAGCATCGTTCGGTGAGGTCATCCGCGCGCCTTGCAGAGCTTTTCGGGCGCGTCAGCACCCAGGGTGTCGAGCTTGTTCTTCGGGTGCAGGATGCCGTCGGACGGCGCCAGCGAGACGACGCCCTGCCCGTCGGTCATCAACATCGTCTGGCGCATCTGGCCGTCCCACGGACGAAAGCCCATCGTCACGCCCTTGGAGCCGTCCAACTCCAGGGCAGCCAAAGCCTTGTGCACCGCGGCGGCCGGACCCTTGGGGGCCTCGACGGCCGCCGCCGCAATGGCCTTGCCGGCCATCCAGGCCGACCACTCATGGCCGCCCATCGGCCGCTTGGCATCGCGGGTGAAGCGACGCGAGACCTGCGGCGCGCCGTAGCGCTCGTACTGCGGATGCCAGGCCACCGCCGTCAGGCCGGCATCGCCGACCACCGGGCGCGGCAGGACCGTGCGGTAGGGCAGGCTGCGGGCGAACTCGCCGTCGCTGTCGACCACCCAGACGACGTCGTAGCTGCCCTGTGTCAGCAGCGCCGGATTGGCCAGGTCACGCTCGCGCGGGTCGCCCGAGAGCTTGAAGGGCTTGCTGCCGGCCAGCTTCAGGCCGTAGCGCTTGATTGCCGCCTGCGCCACGGCGCTGCGCTGGGCATCGGCCGGGCTCGGGCCGGTCAGCAGCAGCACGCCGGACCACTTCTGCGCCACCAGGGTCTGCGCCAAGGCATCGGCGCGCATGCGGTCGCTGGGCAGGGTGTGGAACAGGCGGGGGCGGCAGTCCTTCTCGCGCAGCGCGTCGCTGGCATCGCCGACGTTGATGACCGGCAGCTTGACCGCATCGGCCACGGCCAGCGTCTGGGCCGGCGACAGGTCGGTCAGCACAAAGGTCGCGCCGCCCTTCTCCGCCTTCTCGGCAGCCGCGCGTGCGGCCTCCGGCGTGGCGGCGACGTTGACGACCTCGAAGCTCACCGTCGCGCCGGCCGACTCCAGTTCGAGCGCCGCTTCCTTCAACGCCACCCGGATGCCATCGGCCGCCGGACCGCCGGTGTGGCCCAGGTAGGCCCGCTCGATCCGGTTGCGGTCCAGCCGCGGGTCGTCCTCGGGGGCAATCAGCACGGCCTTGAAGGCTGCGGCCTGCGCCAGCGTCATCGCCAGCAGGCCTGCCATGCCCAACAGGACCGGTCTGACCGTTCGGACCTGTCGCTGCGAGGGACGGACGGACAGAAGGGCCGTCCGGCCGCAGCGGCCGTGGAAGGGGGTGCGCATCGTTTGTCTCCTGTGTTCTGGGTCCGACCGCCCATCGAGGGGCGGTTCGGTGCGGCCCGTCCGGGGCCGCGGTCTCGGATCGTTGTTGGGCGCGTGATGGGGGCGTGATGGCGCCCTCATCGGGGCGTGGCTCCGCTCAAGTCGTGGCGTGGATGAAGGCTTCCTCCAAGCGCGTGCCTCCGAGCGCTGCGGCCACCTCGGCCGGCGTGCCGTCTGCCAGCAGCTTGCCTTTGTGCAGCACCACGACGCGGTCGGCCGCTTCTGCCTCTTCGACCAGGTGCGTGGCCCAGAGCACGCTGCTGGCCCGGGCGGCGACATCGGCCCGGATGGCGGCCAGCAGGTCGCGGCGCGATTTCGGGTCCAGGCCGACGGTCGGCTCATCCATCAGCACCAGCGCCGGGCGGTGCAACAAGGCCCGCACGAGCTCGACCTTGCGGCGGTTGCCGCCTGAGAGTTCACGCACCGTGCGGCCCAGCTCGGTGCCCAGGCCCATGGCGGCACAGCCCAGCGCGATGCGCTCGGTTGTGACGCTGCGTGGCAGGCCATGCAGGTCGGCGTGAAAGCGCAGGTTGCGTTCGACCGACAGATCCAGATCCAGCGACATCTGCTGGAACACCACGCCGATGTGGCGCAAGGCGGCCGAGGGCGAGCGACGCACCGCGATGCCCGCGACGTCGACATCGCCTTCGTCGGCCGCAAAAAGCCCCGTCAGGACCTGGAACAAGGTCGACTTGCCGGCGCCGTTGGGCCCGAGCAGGGCCACCCGCTGACCGGGCGGAATCTGCAGGCTCAGGCCCGCGAGTGCGACCCGCTCGCCATAGCGCTTGACCAGTCGGTCGACGCGCAGGATCGGCGGGGTGCCGGTGTTCAGGCTCATCAGAGTTCGACCTCCATGCGGTCCGATGCGGGTTCGAGTCCCCAGCGCTCGATCAGTTGCTCACGCACCGTGGTCTGGGCATCGTCGGCCGACTCCAGCACCAGCCGTCGACTGGCCCGCGCACCTTCGAGGGCGCTCCATGGCTCGTTGGCGGCGTCGGGCGTCCAGCGCAGGGCGGCCGGCGATTCATGCGCCGGGCTGGCCGGGCTGCCGCCCAGCAGCACGCAGTCGGCCTCGCGCATCCATTCCCCGGCCATGGCGCCAACCCCGGCCACGCTGGAAGCGCAGAAAAAGCGCTGGCCGGTCTGCAGGTCACGCACCGCCAGCGCGATGGTCGAGCCGACCTGCGGCCCACTGGCGTGGTGACTGTGGCGAGGCAGCGGGCCATCGGTGGCCACCGCCGTGAATTCAAGCTGCGGCTGGCCGTCGACCTGGAACACCGCGCTGCGGCATTCGCCGGCCACCGGGATGACATGCCAGTGCACGCCGCAGTAGTGCTCCAGCATCGGCAGCACCGGCAGGTTGTGGCTGAGTTCCTCGAACACCGCTGGCGTCGCGAACAGGTGGATGGGGGCGCCGTCACGCAGGCTCAGCAAGCCCGTGACATGGTCCATCTGCGCATCCGTCAGCACGACGGTGCGCACGGCGGCATCAGCCAGCCCGGGATGGCGCAGCAGCCGGGCGTCGGTCGCCAACTGGTCGGCCACGGCCGGCGTCACATTGACCAGCAACCAGTGCCGACCGTCGCCCGACAGCGCCGCCGCGCCCGCCGTGCGACTGGGCGGCATGTGCGCCAACTGGCTGCGCTGGGGCAGCGGCACGGCGTCCACGCCGCCCTTGAGCACCACCAGCTTCACGTCTGACCCCACATCGCTGTACTTCCTCGCCTGGTTCATGGGCCGCTCCCGACAGGCGTCTTGGCGCCGACACGCGGGGCGGTGTCAAAGCGGTGTCGAGCAAGAGACATGCCGCGAGACAGGCCCGTCAACTTGACGCGCACGGCCACCGAACGACCGTTCGTTTTGATGGAAAACACCGAGCCAGCCACCCACGCCGCGCCAGCGGCTGCGCCCGGCACCGTCGAACACTGTTCCAAGGTGACACATCGCTGCGTTGGCGCATGGGTTCGGCGCTCCATGCACGTCGCACGACCGGTCGCCCCTATGCTGTCGCAGCGGCGGCGTGACACTGTGTCGCACCGCGCCCAGCTTTTCGAACCACTTGCTGACGTGACCTCCATCGCTCCCGCTCCTGTCCCCGCTCCTGTCCCCGCTACTACCTCGGCTTCCGCCTCCACTTCGGCTCCCATGCGGATCGGACGCTCTTTGATGCTGGCGCTGACCCTGCTGTCCAGCACCGTGTCGACCACGGCCAGCGCCCAGGACGCGCCGCCCACGCCCGCGGCCGTCCCTTGCACGACGCCGTCCGGCCAGCCCGCCATTGCCGGCTGGCAAGCGCTGGGCCCGGACCTGTGGTGGCTGCCAGGTGCACCGGGCGACAGCAATGACGTCAACCGGGGCGCGATATCCAACCTCTTGCTGCTGATCGACGGCACCCGCACCTGGCTGGTCGGCGCCGGGCCGAGTGCGGCATACGGGCGCGCGCTGGCCGCCAACATCCGCTGCCGCTTTGGTCGCGACGTCAGCGACGCGATCGCGCCGTGGCCGCGTCCGGAGCTGGTGCTCGGACTTGCCGGGCTGCCGGCCGGCGTGCGCTTGTGGGCCCATGCCGACGTCGCCGCCGCCATGGCCGAACGCTGCGGCCACTGTGTCGAGCGGCTGGCATCGCGGCTGGGCAAGCAGGCCGGTGACCTGGGTGACCCGGTCTCGATCCCTCGCCCCGGGTCGCTGCTGAGCGGCGACCAGGGTCGGCTCGGCCCTTGGCACTGGTGGCTCATCGAACGCACGCCCGGCACCGTGACGACGCTGTGGTGGCATGCGCCCAGCGGCGTGGCGACGGCGCACGGCCTGTCCTGGAGCGACGGCGCGCCCGACCTGCGCGACGCCACGCTCGACGGCCTGTTCGCAGGGGTGGCACGGCTGGAGCAGATCGGCGCAGACCTGCCGGGCCCAAGCCCGCGCTGGCTGCCCGAACAAGGTGACATCGGCGCGCTGGCCGCGCCCGCCGCACAGGCGGCGTACTGGCAGTCCCTGCGGCGCGCGGTCGATGCCGCGCTGGCTGCGGGTGTCGGCGAGACCGATCCCGCGCCGAGCTCCCTGCCGGGCGTTCCGTCCGGGCTGACCCGTGGCGAGCGACATGCCCTGAACTGGCAAAGGGCCTGGCGCGAGCGCGAGGAACAGGCCTTCGAGTCGGCGCCCGCCGAGCGCTGAGGCGCCGCACCCATCCGTCGACCGCCGCGCATCAGGCCGGCTTGTTCCAGCGCAGCTTGCGGTAGATGGTGTTGCGGCTGATGCCCAGCTGCTTGGCCGCCACGGAGATGTTGCCGCCGGCCGCCTCGACCGCCGTGCGGATCGACATCAGCTCGATGTCCTCCAGCGAGCGCGGCGTTGCCTCCACCGGCATGCCACGGGCCACGCCGGGTGGCAGGCTCGCAGAGCCCAGGGTCGACACCGGCAGGTCGGCGACAGCTGTTGCCGCGACAGCCGCCGAAGACAGGGCCGCAGCCGCCGGCATCGTCAACTCGGCGCGCCCCTCGGGCGTGACGGCGGCGCGCGCCTGACGCTCGTCGAGCGCTCGACGGGCGTCCTCGATGAAGTCGTCCGACAGGTGGTCGCGCGTGATGACGCGCTCGCCCGCCGCCATGACGCAGGCGGTGCGCAGCACGTTGAACAACTGGCGCACGTTGCCGGGCCAGGCATAGGCCTGGAACAGCCGCATCACCTCGGCGCTGAGCGTGGGCGCGGTGCGACCGCATTCGCGCTCCAGGATGCGTTCGACCAGCGGCAGCAGGTCGCTGCGTTCACGCAGCGGGGGCAGGCGCACGGCCAGGCCGTTGAGGCGGTAGTAGAGGTCCTCGCGGAAGGTCTTCTGCTCGATCATCTCGCGCAGGTTGCGGTGGGTCGCGCAGACCAGCATGACGTCGACCGCGACCGACTTGGCGCTGCCCAGCGGCGTCACCTGACGCTCCTGCAGCACCCGCAGCAGGTGGGCCTGCAGGGCGATCGGCATGTCGCCGATCTCGTCGAGGAAGAGCGTGCCGCCGTTGGCCTGGACGATCTTGCCGACCGCGCCCTTGCGGCGCGCGCCGGTGAAGGCGCCTTCCTCGTAGCCGAACAGCTCGGCCTCGATCAGCGTGTCCGGGATGGAGGCGCAGTTGACCGCCACGAAGGGCTGCTTGGCGCGGTCGGAATCCTGGTGGATGGCGCGGGCCAGCAGTTCCTTGCCGGTGCCGGTCTCACCCAGCACGAGGATGGGGATGTCGCGGTTGAGCACGCGACGGATCTTGTCGAGCAGCGATCCGACCGCCGCATCGCCGGTGGCCAGTCGGGCCAGCCCGTCGCGGGCGGCGCCACCGGCGGGTGATGCACCCGACGCGGCGACCGACCCGGCACCCGACACCGGGCCGGCAGACCCCGACGGCGGGAAGGGGGACGGCGCGAAGGGGGACGGCGTGCTGGCCGTAGGCGCACTGGCGGACGCCGAGCCGGCCTCGCCCGCCGCCGTCGCCGCGCCACCGGTCGCCAGATCGCCGGTCTGCTCGCGCAGCATCGTGTCAAAGCTCTGCCAGACCGGCCAGTTGAAGCGTGCGTAGACGTGGAACTGGCGGCCGTTGTTGGTCTCCAGCGGCAGCGGCGTCGCCAGCGGCGAGCGGAAGCGGTCAACCAGCGCGGCGACCGTGGTGCCGAACAGCGTGCTCAGGCTGTGCATGCGCAGGGCCGCGCCGCTCAGGCCCAGCTGCTCCAGCGCGCCACGGTTGGCACCCACCAGCTTGCCGTCCTGGCTGACCGCGACGATGCCCTCCATCAAGGTGCCGATGAACTCGACCCGGCTGTGGAAGTGCAGGCGCATGACGTTGCGGTAGTCGTCGGTGAGCCAGTGGTTCTCGATCATCCGCGCGCTCATCTTGACCAGCCCCATGGTGTGCTGGTGGTAGCCGCGGTGGTCGCCCGAGACGTCGAGCACGCCCAGGATGTTGCCGCGCGGGTCCAGGATGGGTGCGGCCGAGCAGGTCAGGAAATGGTTGGCATGCAGGTAGTGCTCATCGGCATGGACCAGCACCGGGCGCTCCTCGATCAGCGCGGTGCCGACCGCATTGGTGCCCTTGTACTGCTCGGACCAGTTGGCACCGGGCGCCAGCGCGACCTTGGAGGCGCGGCTGAGGAAGTCGTCCACGCCGATCGAATGCAGGATCACGCCGGTCGCATCGGTCAGCACCACCATGCTCTTCGACTCGACGATCTGGTCGTGCAGCATCTCCATGACCGGCGAGGCGTGGGCATAGAGACGCTGGTTGCGTTCGCGCACGACCGACAGGTCGGTGCGGCCGAGCGGCGAAAAATCGGGCCGCTCGATGCGCGACAGGCCGAGCGCCTGGCAACGCTCATGCGACTGGTCGATGCGTTCGACGTGTTCCTCCGGCAGTTGCAGCGCTGAGGCGACCGGGCGGCGGGGCTCCTCGGCCTGCAGGCGGGCGCGTGCGCTGCCGATCGGCGGCAGGTAACTCGTGGACATGCAGGTCTCCAGACTCTGTTCTTGCGGGTGTGACGGAGGCGCGCACCGGCACAACCGGGCATCGGACAGGCCGAAGGATGGTCGAGCCTGGCACCTCTTGCCACCCGGGAGTGTCCCGGGTGTGTCTCACGATGGAGCACATCGAAGGGCACCACGGAATGACACAAGCCGACACCGTGTCGCGCGCGCCAAGTCGCAACAGCGCACCCGGACAACCCCGCAAACCACCCGCCACCTGGGCTGCCGAGACGGCCGAAGTCGGCATGGCACGGACGTTGCAGACTCCGGCCCCGAGCACATTTCCCAACGATCCGGAGACACGTCGATGCCCCGCTCCCTGACCCTGCGCCCCGTGGCGCGCACCCTCGCCGCCCTGGCCCTCGCCGGCCTCAGCACCTGGGCCCTGGCCCATGGTGACGTCACGCCGCAAGCGGTCGACACCAGCACCTTGCCGCCGCTCGGCGAGGATTGGCGGCCCGAGAACCCGTACCGCGCCAACGACAAGGCGATCGCGATCGGCACGTCGGCCTACAACCAGAACTGCGCCCGCTGCCACGGCCTGGAAGCCATCTCCGGCGGCATCGCGCCCGACCTGCGCAAACTCGACAACGACTGCGCCAGTGCCAAGGACGCCCGCCGCAAGTCTGCTTGCGTGAAGGAAATGGACGACTATTTCGCTGGCAGCGTGCGCCGCGGCAAGGTCCGCAACGGCGCGGTCTACATGCCGCCGTTCGAGGGCATCTTGTCGCAGGAAGCGGTCTGGTCGATCAAGGCCTACCTCGAAACCCGCCGCGAGAAGCCGCTCTGAGCGACGGCTGGCCGCCGCAGCCCTTTCCCGTTCGGCGCCTCTGTGGCGCCGATGTCGCTTCTGATCGTCCAGGCGCCCTCCGAAGCGCCGAACCAAGAGAGTCCCGCCATGAACCGTCGTCGTTTCCTGCAGCAGGGCAGCGCCCTGGCCCTGGCGCTCGGCGCCGCCACCTCCACGAGCCGCGCCCTGGCCCAGGCGGCCGACGGCGCCTCGGCGCTGGAAAAGGTGCGTGCCCGCGGCCGGCTGATCGTCGGCATCTACAACGACCTGCCGCCCTTCCACACGGAAGGCAAAGGCATCGAGATCGAGCTGGCGAAGGCGCTGGCCAGCGGCCTGGGTGTCCAGCCGTCGGTGCTGCCGTTCGCGGCTGGCGAGAACATGTCCGACGACCTGCGCAACATGGTCTGGCGTGGCCACTACCTCGGCTGGGGCCCCGCCGACGTGCTGCTGCACGTGCCGGTCGACCGCCCCTTGATCGATGCCAGCCCACAGGTCGAAATCTTCGGCCCCTACTGGCGCGAACGTGTGGTGATCGCGCGTGACCTGAGCGTCGTCCCCAAGCTCGACAGCCTGGACGACCTGCGCAACCGCCGCATCGCGGTGCCGGGTCTGTCACTGGCCGGCTGGCTGATGATCGGCGCCGAAAACGGTCGCCTGCGCGAGCAGTTGCTGACCGACATGGGCAACGGCGTCGATGCCGCCCTGATGCTGCGCAAGGGCGAGGTGCCGGTGGCGGCTGGTCTGCGTTCGGAACTGGAATCGACCCTGCGCGACGACCCCCGCTATGCCATCACCCCGCTGCCGATCCCGCGTGCCCCGCGCGACGGCTGGGCGGTGGGCATGGCGGTCAAGCGCAGTTCCGGGGACCTGGCCCGTGCGCTGCAGAGCAGCCTCAACGAGCTGGCCGAACAAGGTCGCCTGCGCGAGATATTCGCCGGCGGCGGACTGGCCTGGCAAAAGGTCTGAGCCGGCCGCACCGGTCCGACCGCACAGGTATTCGCACGCAGGGCGGAAAGCCACCCCGAAGTACTTCGGTTTTCCGCCTCCGGGAATTTTGTGGCGTGAAGCTGGACCAGCCTCCGAAAACTTTGTCTATAATTTCGGTCTTTGCTGCAATAGGCCTGATCGAGTTGGTGATCAGAGGGTTGTCGGTCCGAACCGGGGACTACCCGGCTTGGACCGCTCCGCGCGGAACCCCATCAAGACACCGACCACCGAGGGCACAACCGAAGGATCCTTCAGTTCATGACGACCATCCGTGTCAAGGAAAACGAGCCGTTCGACGTGGCCCTGCGCCGCTTCAAGCGCACCATCGAGAAGCTCGGCCTGCTGACCGAACTGCGCGCCCGCGAGTTCTACGAGAAGCCCACCGCCGAGCGCAAGCGCAAGAAGGCTGCGGCCGTCAAGCGCCACTACAAGCGCGTGCGTTCGATGCAGCTCCCCAAGAAGCTGTACTGATCGCCCCGCGCGGCTGAACCGGATGCATGCAGCCGGCCAGTCGAACGAATGAGCCCACGCGGGACGCCGTGTGGGCTTTTTCATTTCCAGGACGCCTTTCTGCTGCTTGATCGCTGATCGTTGATCGTGGATCGAGCGCCCGCCGTCACCCCACTTCCGCCGAGACCTGCCATGAGCCTCAAGGACCGCATCACCGAAGACATGAAGGCCGCCATGCGCGCCAAGGACGCCGATCGACTCGGCACCATCCGCCTGTTGCTGGCGGCGCTCAAGCAAAAGGAGGTCGACGAGCGCGTGGTCCTCGACGACGCGATGGTCGTCGCCATCGTCGACAAGCTCATCAAGCAGCGCAAGGACTCGATTTCCCAGTTCGGTGCAGCGGGGCGCGACGACCTGGTCGCCAAGGAAAGCGCCGAGCTGCTGGTGCTGGAGGCCTACCTGCCCGCCCGCCTGGGCGCCGACGAGATCGACGCCGCCGTTCGCGCCATCGTGACCGAGCTGGGCGCCACCGGCCCCGGCGACATGGGCAAGGTGATGGGCGCGGTCAAGCAGAAGCTGGCCGGCCAGGCCGACATGGGCCTGGTTTCCGCCGCCGTGAAACGCGCCCTGCAGCCCTGATCGCCCGCCGACCGGAAGGCCGGCATTCGCGACCAATCGCCGCCAGACGCCGAACCTGCAAAGTACTGAACTCCAACACCACACCCGCTTCACCATGAACGCTCCCCTGCTGCCCGCCCAAGCCCTGAACGCGAAGATTTCGGTCGCCCCCCAACTCGCACCGGAAGCCATGGCTGCCGCTGCAGCGGCCGGCTTCCGCTCCGTCATCAACAACCGGCCTGATTTCGAAGGCGGCCCGGAACAACCGACCAGCGCCGTCATCGAAGCCGCCGCCCGCGCGGCCGGTCTGCAGTACGCCTACCTGCCGGTGTCGGGCGTCTACCAGACCCCCGAGGAAGTCGCCGCGTTCCGGCAACTGATCGACACCCTGCCGGGTCCGGTGCTGGCCTTCTGCCGCAGCGGCGCTCGTTCGACCAAGCTCTACAGCCAGGCCTGCGAGCTGGGCTGATCGGCACATCGGCACATCGGTCGGACCTGGGACCTCGCGTGAGCACGGCCAGCGCCACGTCCATCCGCACCGAGCCGCGAGGCGTGCGCGCGCTGCGTCGCCAGTTGCTGCTGCTGGCGGTGCTGCCGCTGCTGGCCTCGCTGCTGCTGATCGCGCTGGCGGTGCGCCACCAGACCCAAGAGCTGGTGCGCAGCGAGCGCGAACTGGTCGAGTCGGCCTATATGTCGAGCAAGAAGAACGAGCTCAAGCGCTCGGTCGACCTGGCCCTGAGCGTGATCCAGCCGCTCTACGACACCGGCCGCCACGACGAAGCCATCCAGGCTGAGGCCAAGCGCCTGCTGCGCTCGCTGGACAACGGCGGCGGTGACCAGTACTTCTTCGCCTACCGCTTCGACGGCGAGTGCCTGGTGCTGCCCCCGCAGCCCCATCTGGTCGGCCAGAACCTGTGGGAGATCCGCGACCGCGACGGCCGTCCGGTCGTGCAGTCGCTGATCGCCAAGGCCCGCGAGGGCAGCGGCTACTTTCAGTACGTCTGGAACAAGCCCAGCCTGCGTGCCGAGGTGCCCAAGCTGGGCTATGTCGTCGGCCTGCCGCGCTGGGGCTGGATGATGGGCTCTGGCATCTACCTCGACGATGTCGGCATCACGCTGCGCGAGCTCGAACAGCGGGCCCACGCCAACATCTGGACGACCATGGCCTGGATCACCGCCATTGCGCTGCTGGGCATCGCACTGGTCGGCGGTTGTGCGCTGGTGCTCAACCTCAACGGCGCGCGGGCGGCCGATGCGCAACTGCAGCTGATGGCGCGTCAGGTCGTGCAGTCGCAAGAGGCCGAACGGGCCCACCTCTCGCGTGAGCTGCACGACGGCACCGGCCAGACCCTGGTGTCGATCAAGCTGCTGATGGACAGCGCCATCGGCCAGTTGCGCCGGCTGGGCCCTGAGGGCGCACCGGCCACGCTGGACAAGGCGCGCGACCGGATCGAGGACGCGCTCGGCGAGATCCGCACGCTCTCGCATCGGCTGCGCCCGCCGCTGCTGGACACCTTCGGCCTGCCAGCTGCCCTGCGCCACCTCGGCGAGGAGTTCGCCGAACACGCCGACCTGGCCTTCTTCCTGCGCGAGCGCGGCCCGGCCATCGACCTGCCCGACGAGATCAAGACGGTGCTGTTCCGCGTCACCCAGGAGGCGCTGACCAACATCCAGCGACATGCCCGCGCCAGCCGGGTCGACCTGCGGCTGGTCAACAGCGCCAGCGGTCTGCGCCTGACGGTGCAGGACGACGGTGTCGGCTATGACGCGGAGGCCCTGCGCGACGACCCGCGCCGCGGCATCGGCCTGCGCAATATGCATGAGCGGCTCGCCTCTATCGGCGGCCAGCTGCGCATGCAGTCGCGGCCTGGCACGACCCGGGTGATCGCCGATGTGCCGCGCGCAGCGATCCGGCGCTTCGCACCACCCGCAGGGGTCGCGGGCGACGCGGCCGGTGTCACGTCCCACACGTCCCACACGTCCACTAGGCTCGCCGATGCGCATCGTTCTGGTCGATGACCACGCGCTGGTGCGCGAGGGCGTGAGGGCCCTGCTCGCCAGCCAGCCCTCGCTGCAGGTGGTCGGCGAGGCCGCCCAGGTCGACGAGGCCCTGAGCCGCATCGCCGAGCTGCAGCCGGACCTGGTGCTGATGGACATCGGCATCCGCCAGTCCAACGGCATCGCCTTGACCGCCGAACTGATGCGTCGCCACCCCGGCCTGGCCGTGCTGATGCTCAGCATGTACGACAACCCCGAATACGTGCACCAGGCCCTGCAGGCCGGCGCGCGCGGCTATGTGCTCAAAGATGGCCCGTCCAGCGAGATCTTCGCCGCCATCGAGGCGATCGCCGCCGGCGGCAGCTACCTGAGTGCCGAGCTGACCCGCACGCCGGTGGTCGCCGCCGACGAATCGGCCCGGCCGCTGCTGTCCGAACGCGAGAGCGAGATCCTCAACGCGCTCGCCCGCGGGCTGTCGAGCAAGCAGATCGCGGCCCATTTCGACCTGAGCGTGCGCACCGTCGAGACCCACCGCCAGAACATCCGCCGCAAGTTGCGCATCGCCGGTCAGGCCGAGCTGATCCGCTATGCGGTGGAGCGTTGCCGGACCCTCGGTGACGACGCAGCCACCTGACACCTTCACGTGCGTAGTGCCGCGTAGTCGTAACACCCGATGCCAGACATCAGGGTTTTCGAGTGTCATACGGCCCGCACGAACCGGGCTCATCCCGCCCGGTTTCGCGTCTGCGGAACACCCCGCCGCAACCCTTCCCTTTCGACGTTCCTGCCCCTTCCGGAGGTCTCTCCTTGACTGCCTTGCTGAACATCTCCAGGCGGATCGACGCACTCAATGAGTTCGTCGGCCGCTGGGTGGCCTGGCTGGTGCTGGCGGCCGTGCTCGTCTCCGCGTCCAACGCGGTGGTGCGCAAGGTCTTCGACACCAGTTCCAACGCCTTCCTCGAAATCCAGTGGTACCTGTTCGCGGCCAGCTTCCTGCTCGCCGCCGGCTACACCATGCTGCGCCAAGAGCACGTCAAGATCGACGTCGTGCTCAGTCGCTTCAGCAAGCCCACGCAGATCAAGGTCGAAGTCTTCGGCATCGTGGTCTTCCTGTTCCCGCTGGTCATCGCGGTGATCGACCTGGTGGTGCCGTTGGTCATCAAGGCCATGGTGTCGGGCGAGATGTCGTCCAACGCGGGCGGCCTGATCCGCTGGCCGGTCTATGCCCTGGTCCCCGCCGGCTTTGCACTGCTGGGCCTGCAAGGCATCTCCGAACTGATCAAGCGGGTGGCCTTCCTCAAGGGCCTGATCGACGACCCGACCCAGAAGAAGGGCGTCAAGACCGCTGAAGAAGAACTTGCCGAAGCCATCCGGGCTCAGGCTGAAGGAGCCCGCAAGTGATGGAATTCTTCTCTGCGAACATGGCCCCGATCATGTTCATCGGGCTCGTCATCTTCCTGTTGATGGGCTATTCGGTCGCGTTCTCGCTCGGTGCCTGCGGCCTGCTGTTCGGCCTCATCGGCATCGAGATGGGCATGCTGCCCGCCTCGCTGATGCAGGCCCTGCCGCTGCGCATCTTCGGGATCATGCAGAACGACACGCTGCTCGCGATCCCCTTCTTCACCTTCATGGGCCTGATCCTCGAACGATCGGGCATGGCCGAAGACCTGCTTGACACCATCGGCCAGCTGTTCGGCCCGATCCGTGGCGGCCTGGCTTTCGCGGTGATCCTGGTCGGCGCCATGCTGGCCGCGACCACCGGCGTGGTGGCCGCGTCGGTGATCTCGATGGGCCTGATCTCGCTGCCCATCATGCTGCGCTACGGCTATGACCGCCGGCTTGCCAGTGGCGTCATCGCCGCCTCGGGCACGCTGGCGCAGATCATTCCGCCATCGCTGGTGCTGATCATCATGGCCGACCAGCTCGGCCGCAGCGTGGGCGACCTCTACAAGGGTGCGTTCATCCCCGGCTTCGTCCTGACAGGTCTCTACATTGGCTATGTGCTCCTGATCACGTTGTGGCGTCCGAACTGGGCCCCGGCCCTGCCCGTCGAAGCGCGCGTCTACCGCGAGGCCAGCGGCAGTTCCGGCCTGCCCTCGCTGGGCTTGCTGACGCTGCTGTCGGTCGGACTTGCTGTCGCCTTTGCCCAGACCCGGCCGGACAACACCCCGACCGACGAGTTGATCGTCGTGTCGATGTGCGTCGGCGTGGGCGTGGCCTTTGTGCTGGCGGTGTTCAACAAGGTCACCGGGCTGAAGCTGCTGTCGAAGATGGCGGAGCGCGTGACCTTCGTGCTCATCCCGCCGCTGGGCCTGATCTTCCTGGTCCTGGGCACGATCTTCCTGGGCATCGCCACGCCGACCGAGGGCGGCGCCATGGGTGCCGTCGGCGCCCTGGCCATGGCCATCGGACGCCGTCGTCTGGACATGCGCCTGCTGCGTCAGGCCATGGACTCGACGATGAAGCTGTCGACCTTCGTGGTCTTCATCCTGATCGGCTCGACGGTCTTCAGCCTGAGCTTCCAGGCCGTTGACGGACCGAAGTGGGTCGAACACCTGCTGACCAGCCTGCCCGGCGGCCAGCTCGGCTTCCTGATCGTGGTGAACATCCTGATCTTCGTGCTGGCGTTCTTCCTCGACTTCTTCGAGCTGAGCTTCATCGTCGTGCCGCTGCTCGGCCCGGTCGCCGAGAAGCTGGGCATCGACCTGGTCTGGTTCGGCGTGCTGCTGGCGGTCAACATGCAGACGTCCTTCATGCACCCGCCGTTCGGCTTCGCGCTGTTCTACCTGCGCAGCGTGGCACCGACCGAGGACTACAAGGACCGCGTCACGGGCAAGACGGTCCCCAAGGTCACGACCGGCCAGATCTACTGGGGCGCCGTGCCCTTCGTGGTGATCCAGATCATCATGGTCGGCCTGATCATCGCCTTCCCGAACCTGGTGTCTGGGGGGCTGGACAAGAAGGAAGAGGTCAACGTCGACAACGTCCAGATCGACTTCCAGGAGCAGGCGCCTGCCGTCGACCCCTCGAGCCTTCTGAGCCCTGGCGGCGCCAGCGGAGCCGCCTCCGCTGTCGAAGAAGATCCGATGGCGATCTTCGAGCAGCAGGCCAAGGACGAGAAGAAGTAAGCCCGCCGAAGCCGTCTGCACCACGGACGGCTTCAACACGGAAGGCTGCACCTCACAGGCGGTGGCCCTGCGCCAGCGGGTCCACCGCCTGTCTCTTTTTGGCCTGCGAACGGCCGATCCTCAAGCAAGTCCGGATGTTGCGGCGCGACGGCCTGGTGCATTGTGTTGGGCATCTTTTCCGGAGTCCTCACCATGTCCCACGCCATCGTCCCCTCCTCCACCCTGCGCCACGTCGCGCTCGCCACCGCCGTGGCTGCCGCCTTGGGCGGCCTGAGCCTGCAGGCCGTCGCCCAGGAGAAGATCAAGGTCGGCTTGATGCTGCCCTACACCGGCACCTTCGCCGCCCTGGGTGTGGCCATCGAGAACGGCTTCCGTCAGTACGTCGACGAGCAAGGCGGCAAGCTCGGCGGCCGGGCGATCGAGTTCGTCAAGGTCGACGACGAGTCTGACCCGGCCAAGGCTGCCGACAACGCCAACAAGCTGGTCAAGCGCGACAACGTCGACGTGATGGTCGGCACGGTGCACTCCGGCGTCGCCCTGGCCATGGCCAAGGTCGCCAAGGACAACGACACGCTGCTGATCGTGCCCAATGCCGGCGCCGACGCCATCACCGGCCCGCTGTGTGCGCCCAACATCTTCCGCAGCTCCTTCTCGAATTGGCAGCCCGGCTATGCGATCGGCAAGGTCGCGGCCGAGCGCAAGTTCAAGACCGCCGTCACGCTGACCTGGAAATACGCCGCTGGCGACGAGACCGTGCGCGGCTTCAAGGAGGCCTTCGAAGGCGGCGGCGGCAAGGTCGTCAAGGAACTCAACCTGCCCTTCCCCACCGTCGAGTTCCAGGCCTTGCTGACCGAGATCGCGGCGACCAAACCCGACGTCGTGTTCGTCTTCTTCGCCGGTGGCGGCGCGGTCAAGTTCGTCAAGGACTGGTCTGCTGCCGGTCTGAAGGACAAGATCCCGCTCTACGCCTCCGGCTTCCTGACCGACGGCACGCTCGAAGCCCAGGGCGACGCGGCCGCCGGCATCATGACGGCGCTGCACTATGCCGACGACCTGAGCAACAAGCGCGATCAGGCCTTCCGTCTGCAATACGCCAAGACCTACAAGCTGCAGCCCGATGTCTACGCGGTGCAGGGCTACGACGCCGCCCAGCTGCTGGGCGCCGGCCTCGCGGCGGTCAAGGGCGACATCAAGAACCGCGACGCCCTGGTCAAGGCCATGGAAGCCGCCCGCATCGACAGCCCGCGCGGCCCCTTCACGCTGAGCAAGGCCCACAACCCGGTGCAGGACTTCTACCTGCGGCAGGTGGTCGGCAAGGTCAACAAGAACGTCGGCTTGGCAGCGAAGGGTCTCGCCGACCCGGCGCGTGGCTGCAAGATGTGACGAAGAGTGGGCCTGCCGCCGGGTGCCGTGAACACGGGCTCGATGAGGCGGCCCACGTCGCCACGCCGGACCGCCCGGCGCGTTGAACGCGGTTTCGGGCAAGTTGCCCACCGGCACCAGCCCGTCGGACACAGCGTGTCCGACCTACCGAAAGCCGGTGTCGCGAGGTAGCCTCGGTCGTCCATTCCCAGGTAGGTCGGACAACCCGTGTCCGACGGGCTATTGCCATCAGCCACCGAACCAGATCGTTGGCCGATGCCCAGAACGCCATGCCGGACCGCCCGGCGCGTTGAACGCGCCTCCCCCATGCGGGCTATCACCCCAGCAAACGCCCCCTCAACCCGCTCGCCCGCCGTGTCCGGCGCGACAAGGCTGCATCGAACACTGCAGCATCGGGGGCGATCAGCGTGAAGGCCAGGCGGGCTCGCGTGATGCCGGTGTAGACCAGCTCGCGGCTCAGGACCGGGTTGATGCGTGGCGGCAGCACCAGCACGGTGTGGCCGAACTCGGAGCCTTGCGACTTGTGGACCGTCATCGCCCAGGCGGTCTCGACCGCGCTCAGGCGGCTGGCGAGCACCGAGCGGACCTGGTCGCCGTCGAGGAACCAGACGCGCAGCGGCTCGGGCTCATGCGATGAGCCAGCGGGCTCCAGAACCGCGCCTCCGCGTGCACGCTCGCCGGGTGGCTGGCGCAGCGCGATGCCGATGTCGCCGTTGTAGACGCCCAGCGACGGGTCGTTGCGGGTGACCATCACCGGCCGGCCCTCGTACCACTCGCCTTGGCGCGCGATCAGGCCGTCGCGGCGCAGGGCGGCTTCGACGGCGCGGTTCAAGCCTTCGACGCCCCAGTCGCCCTCGCGCACCGCGCACAGCACACGGCTGCGGTCGAAGGCGCGCAGCACCTCGCGGGCCCAGGCTTCGAGCAGCGCCGGGTGGGCTTCAGCGGGCACGGCGGACAGGGTCTTCGGACCGGGACGCTGTCCGGCCAGCACCTGCAGCATCTGGCGATAACCGGCACCGGCGGCCGACACAGCCTCTGCGGCCTCTGCGGCCTCCGCGGCCTGGCTATCGGCAGGATCGACCACACCGTCCGCCGGTCGCCCGGCCAGCGCAACCTGCACAACCAAGGCCGGGTCGACGCCGCTCAGCGCAGCCACGGCCGGGCTACGTTGCACCCGGTCTGGCCGGGCGCCTTGCTGCGGCCAGCCCAGGCACGCGCGCGCCTCGGCCAGCGCCCCCGCATTCACCGCACGCGCCAGCGCGCCGATCGCGCCGGCAAAACGGTGGCTGTGGCGCAGCTGCACGGTTTGCGGCGCCAGCACGCTGGCCTGCCGCTCGCCCTCCGTCTCGTTCGCCGTCTCGTTCGCCGCCACGCCCGGCATCGACGGGCCCATGCAGGCTGCGAGCCAGGCCGCGTCCGCCGCCGGCAAGGCCACGTCGACCGCGTCAGCGCAAAGGTCGCCCAGCACCGCGCCGGCCTCGACCGAGGCGAGCTGGTCCTGGTCGCCCAGCAGGACCAGCCGGGCGCCGTCGGGCAAGGCGCGCAACAGCGCGGCCATCATCTCGAGGTGGACCATCGAGGCCTCGTCGACCACCAGCAGGTCCACCTCCAGCGGGCGCTGGGCATGGCGGGCGAACTGGCGGGTGCCGGGCCGGGCGCCGAGCAGGGCATGCAGGGTCTGGGCATTGGCGGTGCCGTCGACCAGACCGTCCCAGTCGAGTTGGCCTTGCAACGGCCCCCGCAAGCCGTCCAACGCGCTGCGGATCGACTGTTGCAGCCGGGCGGCCGCCTTGCCGGTCGGTGCGGCCAGGGCGATGCGCAAGGGCCGTGCGGCCGGTGCCAGCGCCTGTTGCCGCTGCTGATCGGCCTGCAGCAAGGCCAGCAGGCGCGCCACGGTGTAGGTCTTGCCCGTGCCCGGCCCGCCGGTGATCAGCGTGAGCCGGCCCCGCAAGGCGGTCGCGCAGGCGATGCGCTGGTGGTCGATGCGGTCGGCCGGCAAGGCGCCGAACAGGCGGTCCAGCCAGCCCCGGACCCAGGCCGGATCGGGACGCAGCAAGGTGTCGAGCGGGCCATCGGAGGTGACCCGCCGACGCAGCGCCAGCGCCACGGTGACCTCGTCGCGGTGGTGACGACGCAGGTAGAGCCGCGCGCCGTCGAGCAGCAGGGGCGCGGCCTGCGGGTCGCCCGGACCTGCACGGCGTGCATCGTCGACCGCGCCACTGCCCAGCAAGGCGGCCTGCCAGTCGGCCACGGTGCGCGCCGGCAGGCGCTGCAGCGTCGCGGCCAGTTCGGCTTGCGCGGCCACCGGGCCGGCCAGCCAAGGGTCGTTGAAGGCCGAAGGCGGCGCGAGCAACTCGTCCAGCGGCAGGCAGGTGTGGCCACGCCCTTCGTTGTGGGCCAGCAGCGCGACGGCCAGCGGCAGCACGGCATCGGCTTGCGGGCATTGGGTGACCAGCAACCGTGCCAGCGCGAGATCCAGCGCACGCAGCCAGCCGGATTCGACCCAGCGGGCCAGGTCGGCGAGCACGTCGTCGACAGCGGTCGTTTCGTGGATCGGGTCGCTCATGCATCACGCTCCGCATCGACCGGCTCATGCACCGCGCCACCTTCGCCCAGCGCAGCCTCCAGCTCGGCCAGGGCGTCGGCATCGGCCTGCAGCCACACACAGCCCGCCGCAGCACCGCGCCAGCCGCGCAGGAAGACGTAGACCGCACCGCCGAGGTGCTGCGTCGGGTCGTAGGCATCACCCAGCCGATGCCGCAGCAGGCGGTGCAGCGCCAGCAGGTAGACGGCGGCCTGCAGCTCGTAGCGGTGCGACAGCATGGCGGCGTCCATCGCGGCCGGCGTGTAGGCGGCATCGTCGTCGCCGAGCGCGTTGGACTTGTAGTCCATCACCCACCAGCGCCCGTCGTGTTCGAACACCAGATCGGCATAGCCCATCAGCAGACCCTGCAGCGTGCGCCGGGCCAGGATCGGGCGCGGCTGACCGGGCAGCAGGTGGCGCTGGCAGATGTCGTCCAGCCGCTGCGGGTCCAGCGCCGGGCTGGGCAACCAGAACTCCATCTCGGCCAGCATCGGGCCGACCTCGCACAAGGCCGCGCCCAGTGGCGGCAAGCGTGTGTGCAGAAAGGCGCGCAGCCAATCGGCCAGGCCTTGTGCATCCGCATCCGCATCCGCATCCGCATCCGCATCCGCATCCGCAACCGCATCTGCATTCGCGTCGGCATCGACCGTTCCAGCGATCCGGACCTGCGCCAGCGCCTGTCGGCAACGCCGCTTCAGCGCCGCCTGAACCTCGGGCGTGTCGACCTGGTCGAACCCTTCTTCGGCCAGCCACTCCAGCAGGTCGTGCAGCAGGTTGCCGGCCCGCGCTCCCCGGGTCCAGCGGTGCCACATGTCCCGCGCGGCGGTCCGGGTCGGCAACGCCAACTCGCCCGCCGCCGCGCGCCATTCGTCCAGACTGCGTTCGGCCTGGACCCGGTCGGCGTCCAGTGCCCGCAGGCTCGGCGCCGCCGCCGCCGCGTGGTCGCCCTGCTTGTCGCGCACCAGCGCGCTGAAGCTGCCGATGCCCCAGCGGCGTTCGAAGGTCGCGTCATAGGCCGAGGGCGGCCGCAGCGGCGCCAGCGTGCGGGTGTCGCGCCAGGCCCGGCGCGACGGCGGGCCGACGAGCGGCTGGACCTGGATCGCCGGCTGCGCATCGGCCCAGCGCTGCAGCGCGAGTCCGAGCTGGGCCGGGTCGTCCGGCGTTGCGCCCATCAGCAACCACGTCAGCGCGGACGTCGGCGCGGCCTGCTGGCTGTTGCGCGGCACCGGCAAGCCCACACCCAGCCACAGCGCATGGCGGGCGCGGGTCAGCGCCACGTAGAGCAGCCGCAGGTCCTCACGCAGGCGCTCGTGGCGCGCCCGCTCGATCGACATCGGGCGGCAGAGGTAGTCCAGCTGGCGCGTGCCCGTCAGCTCGTCGACCCATTCGACCGGCTCGGTGCGGCGCGGCTTGACGTCGCGCACGGCATGCGCGAAGGGCAGCATCACGACCGGGTATTCCAGCCCCTTGGACTTGTGCACGGTGACCACCTGGACAAGCTGGGCGTCGCTTTCCAGCCGCACGACATGGGCCTCGGTGTCGCTGACGACGGCTGATGTGCCGGCGGCAGCGCCCAGTCCGGCACCCCCGTCGCGGCCACCGCCCTGCACCTGCGCGGCCAGCCAGCGGATCAGGGCGCCCGGCCCTTCAAGACGCGCGCTGGCCGATTGCAGCAGCTCGCCGAGGTGCAGCAGGTTGGTCAGGCGACGCTCGGCGCCCCGGCCACGGCTGTGGCTGTGTTCATCGGCTTCATCGGCATCGTCTTGCACCGTCTCGTCGGCCAACCAGCGTTGCGGCAAGGCCAGCGCGTGCAAGGTCTGGCGCAACAGGGTCAGCACGCCTTGCCGTTGCCAGACGGCCTTCAGGCGCAACAACAGCGCGACGCGGCGGTCCCACAGGCGTTCGTCATCCAGGTGCGCGGCCAGTTCGGCCAGCGGCAGGTCCCAGCTGGCGCAGCCATAGGCGGCGCGGGCCAGCACGCCGTCCAGGGGCTGGTCGACCGCACGCAGCCAGCGCAGCAGGTCGGCGGCCTCGGGGCTGGCGAAAACGCTGTCCTTCTCCGACAGGTAGACCGAAGGGATCGAGCGCCGCGCCAGCGCACGCCGGATCGCCTCCGCCTCGTGCTGGTCACGGACCAGCACGGCGATGTCGCCCGGCCGCAAGGGCCGGCTCGGCAGGTTGGCGTCCAGGTCTGCCCAGCCGGTCGTCGGGTCCGATAGCCATTCGGTCAAGATGCCGGCGGCGTGTTCGGCCAGCAAGCGGCGCAACGGACGCTGGCCGAGCCGGGCCGGCAACCAGCCCGCCTGCAGAGCGGGCAAGGCAGCGCCCGCGCGCAGCAGCCGATCGTTGCGGCCCTGGGCACGGACCGGCTCGAAGGGCAAGGCCTGCGGGCCGTTCCGGCCCAGCGCGAAGGCACCCTCGGACCGTTCGGCCTCGGCCTGCACAAAGACCTGGTTGACCGCATCGACCAGCGCCTGCGTCGACCGGTAGTTGGTGTCCAGCGCATGGTGGCGGCCGGCGGTGGCGTGGCGGGCGCGCAGGTAGCTGTAGATGTCGGCGCCGCGAAAGCCGTAGATCGACTGCTTCGGGTCGCCGATCAGCAGCAGGCCGGTCTCGGCGCGGTCCTGGGCGCTGCGGTAGATGCGGTCGAAGATGCGGAACTGCAGCGGCGAGGTGTCCTGGAACTCGTCGATCAGGGCGACCGGGAACTGCGCTCGGATGCGCTGGGCCAGCACCTCGCCCTGCGGGCCGTGCAAGGCCGCGTCCAGCCGCAGCGACAGGTCGGCATAGCCGAACCGGCCGGCCCGGCGCTTGAGCGCGGCCAGCCGAGCCGCGATGGCGTGCGCCGCATGGCGTTGCAGGGCCTGGTGCAGCGGTGTGCGCGCGTCGAGTTGCTCCAGCAGCGCCACCACGTCGTGGAAGACCTCAGGTGGCGCCAGACGCACGCCGGCCTTGAGCGTGTCGGCAAAGCCTTCGTGCGTCAGGCGATGCCGCGCCGTCTTGCTGAGTGCGACACCGGCCGCATCTGGCGAGGCCGCCCAGTCGCGCACCGGGTTGCACCAGCTGTCGACGTAGCGACGCTGCACCTTGCTGCCATTGAAGGGCTTGTCCTTGTCGGCCATGCGGGCCATGAACCAGCCACGCAGGTCCTCGATGCGCGCCGCCCAGCCGGCCTTCAGCTGGGCCAGTTCGGCACGCTGCTCGATGTCGATCTGCCGCAGCCAGTCGGCCAGCGACAAGCCCACGGCCGGCTCCAGCGCATCGAGCCGGTTCAGCAGGCTCACGACCTGAGCCTCCAGCGCGTCGACGGTCGGCCAGAGCGCCAGCACGGTGTCCAGCGCAACAGGGTCCAGCGGGTAGATCTCCTGGCGCCAGTAGTCCTGCACGGCCTGGCGTCGCCGGCCGATCTCATCGGCTTCCAGCGCCTCGTCGAAGAGCTGGGCGCTGTCGAAGGCATGCTCGCGCAGCATGCGCTGGCACCAGGCGTCGATGGTGTGCACCGCCGCGTCGTCCATGGATTCGGCCGCCAGCGCCAGCCGGTGGCCGGCCTCTCGGCGGGCCGGGCCGTCGGGGTAGGCCGCCTGCAGCTGCTGCAGGAAGGCATCCGCCTCGGCCAGCGGGGTCTCACCCCGGAAGCAGCGCGCGGCCTCCAGCAGCCGGGCGCGGATGCGGTCGCTCAGCTCGCGGGTGGCGGCGCGGGTGAAGGTCATGACCAGGATCTCGCCGGGCGCCAACGCCCTCGGCGGCGCGCTGGCCGCGTCGCCGTGGCCCAGCACCAGACGCAGCATCAGCGCGGCGATGGTCCAGGTCTTGCCGGTGCCGGCGCTGGCCTCGATCAGCCGGCTGCCGTGCAGCGGCAGGGTCAACGGATCGAGCGGCACGGCGGTCGGATGCAGGGCTTCAGTCATCGCCGGCCTCATCGTCGTCTTCGGCGCCACCGGCGTCATCAGGGTCAGCGCCGTCGGCGGCCATCTGCGGCAAGCGGGTGACGCGCACGCAGGCCGGGTCGAGGCTCCAGCGCAGCAGCGGCATCAGCAGGTCCTCGGCAGCGGCCTGGAAGGCGTCCGGATCGGCCAGCAGCGCCTCGGCATCGGGCCACAGCCGCGCCAGCGACGGGTCGTCGCGCTCGGGCGTCGCGCCGGAGCGGAAACCGCCGCCGTCGTAGGTCTGGGCAACGGCGTCCCAGACCTCCTCCTTCCAGGGCAGGCCGGACAGGCCCTCGATGGCCTTGCGGCAGCCCGCCAGACCGGCGCGCAGGGCCAGCGGCAGCGGCTCGCGGCGCGCGCGGGCCCAGTGCATCAGCAACGACTGCAGCGCAGCGCGGGCCAGCTCGGGCGCGGGCGCCTGCATCTCGATGCGGGCGTCGCGGCCGATCAGCACGGCGCGCAGCGGCTGGCCGCCGGCCGCTGCCGCGATCAGGGCCAGCCAGGCCGGCAGCAACTTGTCGGCACGCGGCAGCGGGCGGCTTCGGGACTTGTTCTGGATCAGCTTGCTGGCGCTCAGGTCCAGCCAGACCGGCACGACGGGATTGGCCAAGTCTTCGGCCAAGTCTTCGGCCAGATCTTCGGCGGGAACATCAGCGGGAACATCGGCAGGGACGCCATGCAGGCCGTCGAGCCAGTCCGACAGCTCGATGCGCACGCGTGCGCCGGACGGATCCACCCCTTCCAGGACGTGCCGCAGCGGCAGGGCCGGCAAGCGGCGCGGCAGGGCCGCCCGCTCGCGCCGCCAGGCCGCCAGCAGCGGCAGGCTGGTGTCGACGAAGTGGCGTTGCCAGCGCTCGCCCAGGCCGGCCAGCGGCAGACGGCCCTCGCGCTGCAGGGCGGCGGCGGCGGCCTGCAGGGTCGCGAGCAAGGTGTCGCGTTCGGCCGGGGTGATCGGGGGGGTGATCGGTAGGCTGTCCGGCAAGGCCGGCCCCCCCGCATCGACCGGCACGCCCGCCTGCCCGTCGGTCGCATCGAGCCGGCCGGCCTGGGCGATCAGCAGGCCCAGCAGCTGGTGTTCTTCCAGCGCGTCGACGGTCATCGGCTCGTCGTCGGGCGCCCGCTCGCGGTCCTCGTCGACCGCATCGAGCCGGATGCCCAGGCGCTCGACCAGGAGATCGCGGGCAGGGTTGCGCAAGAAGCGCTGCAGGCGCTGGCGGTCGACGGACAGCGTTGCTGGCGCGGCTGCGACCGGCGTGTCCCCGGTGGTCGATGCAGCCAGCGGCGGGCGTTCATGCACGGCCCGCCACTCGACCGCGTGTGTGGCCAGGCGCGGGGCGGTGTCGCTGGCGAAGTAGGCCCGGCTGAAGGGCTGCAACGGGTGTTCGGTGGTGATGCGGGCCAGCACCGCCGCGCCCCAGCCAGCGGCGATGTAGTCGCGCAACTGGCCGACCAGCACCGAGGGCGGCTGCGGGCTCTGGTCGCGCACGCTGCGGCCGACCCAGCTGACGATCAGGTGGCGGCGCGCACTCAGCAGCGCTTCAAGCATCAGCATGCGGTCGTCGTCGCGGCGGGCCCGGTCACCCGGCCGGCGCTGGCCGGGCAGGCCCAGCAGGTCGAAGTCGGCCCGTGGCGCACGGCGCGGGTAGTCGCCCTCGTTCATGCCCAGCAGGGCGACGAGCTGGAAGGGAATCGCCCGCATCGGCATCAGCGTGCAGAAGGTGACGCCGCCGGCCAGGAAGCGGCTGCGCAGACCGGGTTCGGCCACGCCGGACAGCCAGGCCTCGCGCAAGACCGCCAGCGGCACGGACTGGTCAAAACGGGCCTCGTCGGCGTCGCGGACCCAGCGGGCAAGCGCTTGTTCGAGCGCATCGTGCAGCTCGCGCTCGGCATCGTCGGCGGCGACAAAGACATCGGTCAGCAGCCTGCGGGCGCGCTCGGCCCAGGCCGCGGGCGTGGCGCTGTCGCGGGCGTCGCGCCACCAGCGTCGCAACACCTCGATCAGCGCATCGAGCGCACCGGCCGCGCTGGCGCTCAGGCCAGCCACCTCCGGGTAGGGCGCGATGTCGTGCCAGGGCGGTGCGGGCGGACGTCGGTCGCCAGCGCCTTCCCGATCGAGATCGAGATCGAGATCGGCATCGATATCAACATCGACAGCGAGATCGCGTTCGCCCTCGTCCGCATGGTCCAGCGCCAGGTCGCCCGCCGCATAGCCCAGCAGCATGCGGCTCAGGCCGAAGGCCCAGGTGTTGGCCTCGCCGCAGGCCTGCAGGTCGAGGCTGGCGCGGTGTTCGACATCCAGGCCCCAGCGCACGCCCGCACCGGCCAGCCAGCGCGACAGCACGGCGCGGTCCTCATCGGCCAGCCGGAACCGGCGTGCCAGCGGGGCGACCTCCATCAGCTCGCGCAGCTCGCTGGCGGTGCAGCGCTGTTCGGTGATGCGCAGCAGCCATTCGAGCGCCAGCAGCATCGGGTGCCGGCCACGCGGGCGCAGGTCGGCGATCTCGTAGGGGATGTGGCGGGCATCGCCCGGCGGCACGGCACCGAACACGGCATGGACCAGCGGTGCGCTCGCCTCGATGTCCGGGACCATCACGACGATGTCGCGGGGTGCCAGCGTGCCACGCGCATCGGCCAGGCGGTCCAGCAGGCGGTCGTGCAGGACCTCCAGCTCGCGCAAGGCGCTGTGACAGCTGTGGAAGACCAGCGAGTCGTCGCCGGGCGTCAGCAGCTCGGCTCCGGCCAGCTCGGCGTGTTCTGTCAGCGGCACGGCGTCGCGGATGCGGGCCTGGACCTGCGCCAGCAGCGTCGTGCCGGGCGCGTCGTCGAACACGTCCACACGCGGCAGCTGGCTGCGCAAGGCGTCCGATTCGTGCGCGCCGAGGCGTTCCTCGAAGTCGTCGAGCAGGCGCAGGAAATCGCGCCCTTGCCGTCCCCAGCCGGCCAGCAGCGGATGGCCCTGTGCGTGGGCATCGGCCAGGTCGATGGCACCAAGGTCAACGCCGGACCGGTGCGGCAGGCGGTGGTGGCGCGCGCGCAGCAGCTCGCGGCCGTCGATCAGGTCGGCCCAGTGGTAGCGGCAGGGGTTGGGCACGGCCAGGATGACCTGGGCCCGGCTGGCCAAGGCGGCCAGCGCCTCCAGCGTCTGGCCCGGCAGGTGGCTGTGGCCGAACAGCACGACGCGGCGCGGCAGTGGCCGGCGCGGCGCCTGCCCCTCGGCCAGTGCAGCGACAAAGCGGCGGTGCACGGCAGGGCGGATGCCAGCGAGCACGTCGCGGGCGTCATGGCGGGCGTCTTGGTGGCCATCGTGGCGGTCGATGTCGTCGACAGGGTCGGTCCGCACATCCGCGACCAGCGCGCGCCACAGCGCCGGCTGCCAGGCTTGTTCGGCCGGCAGCTCGCGGGCGATGCCCCGTGCGTCACGCAGCACGTCGCGGCCGTCGGTCCAGTCGGCCAACCAGTCGGCGCGGTAGACCTGGTACTGGTCCAGCAGGTCGGACAGGTGGCGGGCCAGTTGCAGGCGACGGGCCAGATCGGGCGCAGCGTCGGCCCTGGCCTCGTCCACTGGCCCAGCCAGGAACTGCGCCAGCGGCGCCATGCGCACATCGGCGAGCAGTTCGGGCAACAGACGCATCAGGCGCCAGGTCAGCGGGCCCTCGTCCAGGGGCGAGCGGGCGGGCGCGCCGTCGCGGCCCAGCATGGCGCGGTAGCTGCGCCACAGGAAGCGGGCCGGCAGTTCGACACGGGTGGCCGCGCAGATGCCACGGCGCTGCGCCAGGCGCATCTTCAGCCACTCGGCGATGCCGTTGCTCTGGACCAGCAGGACCTCTTCTTCGAGCGGCGCCAGCGGCGTCTGTGCCAGCCAGTCGAGCAAGACCTCCAGCAGGTCCTCCAGCCGGTTGCCCTGCAGCACCAGCAGCCCCGGGGTGAACGGGGCGGCGTCCTCGCGGGCTGGCATCAGCCGTTGTATTGGCCGATGGCGGCCTGCAGGCGCTGCTGCAGCTTGTTGCGCAGGGCGGCGGGCGCCTCGACCTTCACGTCCGGTCCGTGGCGCAGCAGGTCCATCAGCAGCTCGGTGTCGTCGGTGTACGGCAGCTTCATGCGCAGCCGGCCGTCGGCCTGGGGTTCGAGCACCTGGCGCGGGTGCCACAGCTCGTTGGCGACCCACTGGGCGGCCTCTGCGCTGAACATCAGCGTCGCTTGCTTGACGTCCTTGCCGCCGTAGATGCCGTAGCCGGCGTCCAGTTCGGCCTCGACCGTCTTCATCGCGACGTCCTTGGCGCGCTGGGTCAGGCCTTCGGCCTCGCGCAGGGCATCGAGCGCAAAGCGGCGCAGGCCGTCGGATTCGTGGCACCAGGCGTCCAGGTACCACGTGCTGCGGTAGTGAACGAGGCGCAGCGGCGAGACCGCGCGCTGCGATTCGCTCTGCTTGCTGCGGCTGTAGTAGGTGATCTGCAGGCGGCGCCGTTCCAGCAGGGCGCTGGCGACACGCTCGAAGAACTTGCCGACCACCGGGCGCTGGGCCGGGTGGACGATGCGCACCCGCCGCATCAGCTCGCGGGCCTCGCCCTCGCTGGTGCCCAGCATGCCGTGCAGCTTGTCCAGCAGCGGCGCGAGGTGACGACCCAGCATGCCGGCGTTGTCCAGCCCCTGAATCAGGTGGTGCAGCGTCAGCAGCGCGTGGATCTCGCGTTCGCTGAACCACACGCCCGGCAGCTCGTGGCTGGCCTCGCGGGCCTTGCCACCGGCGCCCCGGCCGGTCGCCTGCTCGAAGCGGTAGCCATTGCTGTCGCGGTCATAGACGATGGGCGCGTCCATGCGGCTGCGCAGGTAGTCAAGGTCGCGCTTGAGCGTCGCGCGCGACACCTCCAGCTCGTCCATCAGCGTGGCAAAGCTGACCGAGCCGCGGCTCTTGATCAGCATCTCGATCTTGTAGAAGCGTTCGGTGCGGTCCATCGTCGTTCTCCATTCCCTTGCCAAGGGGTCACGTCCGGATGGTGGCTCAGGCCCTGAGCCCGGCCGGAGAGCCCTGTCGAACCATGTTAATGGCGCCCGGGTGGGCTTCGAGCCTGCGCATGATCCCGCAGACCGGGGGGCGCGGCCAGCCGTCGCGGCGGCGCATCGCAGCTGCCAGCCACTCGCAACCGATTGCGAGATCGGCCCGCCGCAGTGGCTCACGTCTTGAGCCACCCGACCCCGAAACTGCAACCCAAGCCGGACAAACCCGCCCGGTCGCTGCAGGAGATCCCGATGTCCGATCGTGCCCTGAACCCCGCTTGCCACGCGGCCGCTGCCGCCGCTTCCGCGGACGCCTTCGCCGTCGTGTCCCACGACATCGGCCGCGACTTCGCCCGCCATGGCCTGCCGCTGCCCGGCGGCCTGGCCCGATCCGGCGACCCGATGTGGTGCGGCTGGCTGGCCGGTCAGGCGCTGTTCGGCCTGCGGCCCTGGCCGGCCGACGAGCGCACCCGGCGTTGGCTGCACCTGCGGCTGCAGGCGAGCCTGCGCGGCGAGGCCTTCGAGCCCTGCCGCGTCACGCCGCACCTGGTCGGCCGCATCGACGCCAGCCATTGCCCGGTCACGCGGCGCCGGCTGGATACCGCCGCGCTGACCGAACCGGCACGCACCCCACATCCGGACGATGCCCGGCTCGTCACGCTGGACCGCCGGCAAGGGGTCGACGCCGGCCTGCTGGTGATGCTGAGCCGCCGTGCGGCGGCCGTGCTCGACAGCCACGACCTGGACGACCTGAGCGATCGCAGCGTGGCCATCGAAGGCCTGGACACCGCCCAGCGCGAACGCCTGGCCGCGCTGCTCGGCTACGTCACGCCGATGTCGCACCCCGAGGCCGCCGTGCGACCGCTGCGTGTGCTGCCGCCCAACCGGCTGCAGCTGGCCCAGCCGGTGCAGGCCCTGCAGGCATTGCTGAGCCGGCTGCTGCTGCGCAGCGGCTGGACCGCACGGCTGCAAGGCTGGCAAGCCCTGCTGCCGCACGCCGCCCAGCGCGATGCACTGCAGCGCTTCTTCCTGGCCCTGCTGGCCAGGGTGCTGGAAGCCGGTCATGCCGCCGACCCGCTGCAGCGCCGCTGGGCCATCGAGGACGCTTGGCGCGACCCCGAGGTGCTGCGCCTGTGGACCCGACTGGCGCTGCAGCTCGACGCGGCGTCCTGCACCGCGCTGATCGAACGCGCCATCGCACGGGGCCTGTGCGACACCGCCGTGCTGTGTCACCCGGATGCCGACACGCCCGCGCCGCAACGCCCGGTGCGACTGCTGCCGCCGCTGCACCCGTCAGTACGCACGGCAGCACGCACGACGGCACGCCCGTTGGCTCGCCCGCTGGCACGCAGCACGCCCGCCGTCGGCCGACCACCCCTGCCGCGCTCGACCGGCTTGCGCCTGGCCCATCCGGTCCAGCTCAGCCTGCCCTGGGCGGCCTGACAACGCGATCGCGCGGCCCACCGGGCTGTTACGCCGGTGTGACACCCCGTGGGTGGTGGCAACAAGCCGGCCAGTTCGGCGCTTTGGGCATGGGGGCGCTGTCTACACTGACGGTTCCTCGCCCGCCCCTGAACCGCGCCCGATCTGCCCATGCCCTTGCCCGCCCGGCTCCGCCGCCCTGTTCGACGCTCTGCGGCGCTGCTGGTCGCCTGCTGGCTGGTGCCGGCCTTGCTGACCTGGCAGACCCCAGCCCATGCAGGTGGTGATCTGGCGCCCAGCCAGAGGCTGATCGTCAAGTACCGCGAGGCCGCGCCGACCGGCGCTGTGCAGGCCCGGGTCCTGTCGCTCGATCGGACACGACCCGACGCAACGGACGACGACGAAGCCCCCGTGCGCCGCGCCGGGCCCCTGTCCCAGCGTCACCGCCTGAGCCTGCGCGACGGCCCGCCGGTGGGCACGGCCGGGCAGGTGCTGCTGGTCGATCCGGGTCAGGACGGCCAGGCCATTGCCCGCCAGCTTGCGGCCGATCCAGAGGTCGAATACGTCGAGGAAGACCGACGCGCCTGGCGGCATGCGGCGCCCAACGACCCGCTCCATGCGGGTGGTGCGGGCACCAACCCGGTCGCCGGCCAGTGGTATCTGCGCACGCCCGATGCCAACCTGCGCGCCGCCGCCAACCTCGACAACGCCTGGTCGATCAGCACCGGCAGCGCCGACGTGGTGGTGGCCGTGCTCGACACCGGCGTGCGCCCGGACCATCCGGACCTGGTGGGCAAGCTCCTGCCGGGCTATGACTTTGTCAGCGACGCCTATGTCGGCAACGACGGGAACGGCCGCGATGGCGACCCGAGCGATCCGGGCGACTGGGTCGTCGCCAGCGACCGCCGCACAGGGGTCTGCGCCGATGCGGCGCTTGATCCCAGCAGCAGCTGGCACGGCACGCAGATGGCGGGCTTGATCGCCGCGTCGACCCACAACGGCATCGGCATGGCGGGCACCGGTCGGCACGTGCGCATCCTGCCGGTGCGCGTGCTGGGCAAGTGCGGCGGTTTCACGGCCGACATCGCCGACGGCATCCGCTGGGCGGCCGGCTTGAGCGTTCGTGGTGTTCCCGACAACCCGAACCCGGCGCGGATCATCAGCCTGAGCCTGGGCGGCAACAACGCCTGCTCGGCCACTTACCAGTCCGCGATCAACGACGCGCGGCAACGGGGTGCCGTGGTGGTCTCGTCAGCGGGCAACGAAGGCGTGGCCGTCGGCGACCCGGCCAACTGCGCGGGCGTGATCGCGGTCGGCGGGGTCGACCACGACGGCCACAAGTCCTATTTCTCGAACCTGGGCAGCCGGGTCACGATCAGCGCACCCGGGGGCGATGGCGCCTGCGTCGCGCTGAGCTGTCTCTACCCCATGCTCAGCACCGTCAACCTCGGCACCACGGGCCCCGGTGCGAGTGGCTACACCAATGGAACGACCAACCGGGCAGCGGGCACCAGCTACGCAACGCCCTTGGTGGCCGGTGTCGCGGCCTTGCTGCTGTCGGTCCGGCCGGAAGCCTCGGTGGCCGAGCTGACGGGCTACCTGACGGCCAGCGCCCGCGCCTTCCCCGCCGCCAGCGGCGACGTGTCGACCTGCAGCAGCGTGACCACCAGCGCCCAGCTGGCACGCTGCGCCTGCACCACCGCCACCTGCGGCGCCGGCCTGCTCGACGCCCAAGCCGCGCTGACGCGCGCCCTGGCGACGGGACAGGCGGTGGCCACCATCGAGCCGTCCAACACCCAGGTCGATCCTGGCACCACCGTCGTGCTCGATGGGGGCCGCTCGCGGCCCTTTGGCGCCGTCCGATACCACTGGGAGCTGGTCGAAGGCAGCGGCATCGCCAGCTTCGGCAGCAACCGCACGGACACGGCGGTGACGACGCTCGACATCAGCGCCACCGGCATGGTCAAGGTGCGCCTGACGGTCTGCCCGACCAGCGCCCCCACCTGCAACACCCAGGTGAGTGGCAGTCGCAGCAGCACCGTGATGCTGCGCGCCGGTGACGCGGCGGTCAGCATCGCCTCGGCCGACCGCGGCAACACCGGCGCAGGCGCCCTGCAACCCGGCTGGCTGTTCGGCCTGGCCTGCGCGGTCATGCTGCTGGCCTGGCTGCGGCGCGAGCCCTTGCGGCTCGCGGCTCAGGACGCTTGAACATGGCGAGCGCGGACGCGCCGCCGCCGGGTGGGGCGGCGCAGCGCGTCATCGCCATCCACCCCGCCGCCCCGACCAAGCCCGCCTGGGGTCAACCCTGCAACGGCTGCGGCGTGTGCTGCCTGCAGGAACCCTGCCCCGTCGGCGCCCTGCTCAGCCACAAGCGCCACGGCGCATGCGACGCCCTGCGCTGGAGCGAAGCCGACGCCCGCTACCACTGCGGCCTGCTGAGCCAGCCGCGCGAGGTGCTGCCCCGATGGCTGCGCCCGCTGGCCGCGCCGATCTCACGCGCCGCCCGGCGCTGGATCGCGGCGGGCATCGGCTGCGACTGCGACACCGAGGTGATCGGTCAAGCCTGATCGCCCAGCCCGGCCATGAAGCGCATGTGGCGCCCGCCAATCGGCTTGGACATGGCCATCTCGATGCATGCGGTGCCCGGCAATCCGCAGACCTTCACGATGTCGACGTCGTTCAGGTGAGCGCCCTCCCCTTCGCCCGCTCCTCCTCCCTCAGCCTCAGCACCCGCCGCTGCACCTTGCCTGTCGTGGTCATCGGCAAGGCGTCGATGAACTCGATCTCCTTGGGGTATTCGTAGGGCGCCAGCTTGCCCTTGACGTGGGCCTGCAGGGCCGCGACGAGGGCGTCGTCGGCGACGTGACCGGGGGCGACGACGACGTAGGCCTTGACCACTGCACCGCGCTCGGGGTCAGGGCGCGGGACCACCGCCGCGTTGGCGACGGCCGGGTGGCGGACCAGGCAGTTCTCGACCTCGCTCGGCCCGATGCGGTAGCCGGCGGCCTTGAAGACGTCGTCGCTGCGGCCCTGATACCAGAGGTAGCCGTCGGCATCCATGACCGCGGTGTCGCCGGTGCGGCACCAGCTGTCGGACGGGTCGCCGGTGAACTTGGCGCGGGTGGCGTCCTCGCGTTTCCAGTAGCCCAGGAAGAAGACCGGATCGGGCTGGCCATGCACGTCCAGCCGGTGCAGCGCGACGTCGCCGGGCGTGCCGCGCGGGCACTCGTGGCCGTCGTCGTCGATCACCGCGACGCGATGGCCCGGGTAGGCGCGGCCCATGCTGCCGGGACGCGCCGGCCAGCCCGGGTGCAGACGGCCGTCGCGGCCCTGGAAGGCGCCGCAGTTGCCAACGATGTAGTTGATCTCGGTCTGGCCGAACATCTCGTTGACGCGCACGCCCAGCGCCTCGTCGCACCACTGGAAGACCGCATCGCCAACGGCCTCCCCGGCGCTCATCACCGCCCGCAGCCGCAGGTCGTAGACCTCGCGTGGACGTGGCACCGCCTTCATCATGGCCTTGAGCGCGGTCGGGAACAGGAAGGTGTTGGTGACGCGGTGGCGCTGCATCAGCTCGAAGGCGCGTTCGGGCGTGAAGCGGGCGCGCAGGCCGACGATGGGCACGCCCAGGTAGAGACAGGGCAGGAGCGCGTCCATCAGTCCGCCGGTCCAGGCCCAGTCGGCGGGGCTCCAGAACACGTCACTGGGCTGCGGGCAGGCGTTCTGGCTGCAGACAAAGCCGGTCAGGTTGCCGATCAGCGCGCGGTGTGGGATCAGCGCACCCTTGGGCGGGCCGGTGGTGCCGCTGGTGTAGATCAGCACGGCGGCATCGTCTGCGGCTGTGGCCATGGCGGTCTCGATCGGGTGACGGTGTGCCAGCAGCTCGGACCACTGCGCATCGACCGGACCGGGCACCTCGCCCACGGCCACCAGCGTGGCCAGTTGCGGGGCCTCGGCGCGGGCCTGCACCAGCGCCGACCAGGCCGAGTCGTCGGCGATGGCCAGGCGCGCGCCGCTGTCGGCCAGCCGATAGGCCAGCGCCTCCGGACCGAAGAGCATGGACAGCGGCATCGCCACCGCCCCGATCGCGCAGATCGCCAGATGCGCCACCGCGGTCTCGGGCCGCTGCGGCATGACGATGGCGACGCGGTCGCCCGGCGCCACGCCCCGATCGCGCAGGCTGGCCGCCAGCGCGCCGGCCTGGCGCCACAAGGCGGCGCAGCTCAGGGCGCCGTCGGGGCCGTCGATCGGGCCGTCGGCGTCTTCGGCCAGGATGGCGATGCGCTCGGGCGTCTCGCGGGCCCAGCGCTCGCCGCAAGCCTGGGCGATGTTGAAGACGGGTGGCACCTGCCAGCGGAAATCGCCGTGCAGGGCGGCATGGTGGTCGGCTTCGGGAGCTTCGAGGGCGGTCGTGGCAGTGGACTTCATGTGCGTCAGCATAGGCGGCGCCTTCCGGCCCTGACACGTCGGGACGACCCGGGGTTGCAAGCCCTACGCGCAAGCTGCGGTGCAGCGGGCAAGGGCAGAATCCGCGCCCCATGCCGATGTTCCGACACCCCGACCCGGTCGATGCCGCTGCGCTCGACACCTGTGCCGACCTGCTGCGTGAACAGGGCCATGTGCGCCTGACGCCCGCTGCGCTCGCCGCCCTGGCCCAGGTGCCGCCCGATGCGCTGACCGCGCTGGCGCCACATTGGCACGACCTGCCGCCCGATGCCCACCTGAAGGACGGCGGTCGCTACCGCCGCCGTCGCCACGGCAGCTATGTGCAGGACACCGCCAGCGGCACGCTCGACGCCGTGCCGCACCGCGCCCACTGGCAGCCGACCACCTACAACGCCCTGCACGGCGGCATGCTGCGCTGGTTCGATCCCCTGCAGCCGGCGCTGGCCACGTCGCCCGCCTTCCTGGCTGTCGTCCAGCACCTGGGCGAGGTGTTCGCGCAGGCCGCAAGGGCCTTGCCGGCGGTCGCAGGCGAACCGGTCTTCGACGGCCACTGGGCCATCGAGGCGCACGCCTTCCGCATCGACACCACCGGCGGCGTGGGCCGGCCGACACCCGAGGGCGCGCACCGCGACGGCGTCGCCTTCGTCGCCGTGCTGCTGGTCGAGCGCCACGGCGTGATCGGCGGCGAGACCCGCGTCTTCGAGGCCGACGGCCCGCGCGGCGTGCGCTTCACGCTGGCCCAGCCCTGGAGCGCGCTGCTGCTGGACGACGCCCGCGTGATCCATGAATCGACTCCCATCCAGCCGGCCGAGCCGGGTGGCTGGCGCGACACCCTCGTGCTGACCTACCGCGCTGGCGGTTTTCAGGACCCGCCCGACGCATGACGACACCCGACACCGCCTACACGCCCCGCCGCCCCGCCCACTCCGAACGCATCGGCCTGCGTGGCCGGCCCGGCGCGCCGCTGCTGGACCTGCACCTGCTGCGCTGGGGCAGCCCGCAGACAGCCACCTTGCCCCCGGTGCTGCTGCTGCACGGCTGGATGGACGTTGGCGCGTCCTTTCAGTTCCTGGTCGACGCCTTCGACGACACCTTCCTGGCCGGCCGCGAGCTGATCGCGCTGGACTGGCGCGGCTTCGGCGAGACCCGCTGCGCGGAGGTCGACGCCTACTGGTTCCCCGACTACCTGGCCGACCTGGATGCGCTGCTCGATGTGCTCAGCCCGGACGCACCGGTCGACCTGATCGGCCACAGCATGGGCGCCAACGTGACCATGCTCTATGCCGGCGTGCGGCCGCAGCGGGTGCGCCGGGCGGTCAACCTCGAAGGCTTCGGCATGCCGCCGACCCGGGCGGTGCAGGCGCCGGATCGCTACGCCCGCTGGCTCGACGAGCTGCGCCAGCCGGCCGAGCTGCGCCCGTATGCGGACCTGGCCGGCGTGGCGCGTCGCCTGCGGGCCAACAACCCGCGTCTGCCGATCGAACGTGCGCTCTGGCTGGCGGCACAGTGGTCGCGGCCAACGGCCGATGGCCTTCATGCGCTGCGGGCCGATCCGGCCCACAAGCACAGCAACCCGATGCTGGCCCGGCAAGAGGAGATGGAAGCCTGCTGGCGCCGCATCACCGCGCCGGTGCTGTGGATCGAAGCGGCGCAGACGGAGGTCTTCAGCTTCTGGCAGATGCCCCAGGACGCCGTGCGCGCCGAGGTCGAACGTCGCAAGACCTGGGTCGCCGACCTGCGCGCCCACGTCCTCGACGGCTGCGGCCACATGCTGCACCACGACCAGCCGGATGCGCTGGCCGCGTGGATCCAGCCCTTCCTGGCACGCTGAGACCCTGTGGCCCAGCACGGTCCGCATGCAGGCCAACCCCAAGCGGCGTGCGAAAATCGCGGGCTTCGCTTCGGTCAGCAGGTCGCCCTGCCACGACACCGTCGCGCACCAGGATCCTGAAGAAAAACGTCGAAGGACACCGTCCCATGGACATCGAACAGATCAACGCCATCGGCACCGCCCTGGCCGACCTCAGCGAGCGCACGAACGCGCTAAGGGGGTATCTTTGACTACGAACGCAAGTCGCTGCAGCTCGCCGAGGTGAACGCCGCGCTCGAAAATCCGAGCGTCTGGAACGACCCGAAACGCGCCCAGGAACTGGGCAAGGAAAAGAAGGCGCTGGAGGACGTGGTCATGACCATCGACCACCTGACGCGCAACCTCGCCGACAACACCGAGCTCTACGACATGAGCAAGGACGACGGCGACCTCGACGGCCTGGCGGCCATCGAGGCCGAGGTCGCCGGCCTGCGCGAGCTGATCGAGAAGCTCGAGTTCCGCCGCATGTTCAGCAACCCGGCCGACCCGAGCAACTGCTTCATCGACATCCAGGCCGGCGCCGGTGGCACCGAGGCCTGTGACTGGGCCAGCATGCTGCTGCGCCAGTACCTCAAGTACTGCGAGCGCAAGGGCTTCAAGGCCACGGTCGAGGACCAGACCGAAGGCGACACCGCCGGCATCAAGAGCGCCACCATCAAGGTCGAAGGCGACTACGCCTTCGGCCACCTGCGCAGCGAGACCGGCGTGCACCGGCTGGTCCGCAAGAGCCCGTTCGACAGCTCGGGCGGGCGCCACACCAGCTTCGCCTCGCTCTTCGTCTACCCGGAGATCGACGACTCGATCGAGATCGAGATCAACCCGGCCGACGTGCGCACCGACACCTTCCGCGCCTCGGGCGCGGGCGGTCAGCACATCAACAAGACCGACTCGGCGGTGCGCCTGACGCACATCCCCACCGGCATCGTCGTGCAGTGCCAGGACGGCCGCAGCCAGCACAGCAACCGCGACGTCGCCTGGAAGCGGCTGCGCTCGCGCCTCTACGACTTCGAGATGCGCAAGCGCCAGGAAGCCCAGCAGAAGCTCGAAGACACCAAGACCGACGTGGGCTGGGGCCACCAGATCCGCAGCTACGTGCTCGACCAGAGCCGCATCAAGGACCTGCGCACCAACCACGAGACCTCGGCGACGCAGAAGGTGCTCGATGGCGACCTCGATGCCTTCATCGAAGCCAGCCTGAAGTCGGGGCTGTGATGGCACACGGACACGAACTGCGGGCCGTGCTGTTCGACATGGACGGCACGCTGATCGACAGCATGCCGCTGCACGAGCGGTCCTGGATCCTCTGGCATGCCGAGCTGGAACTGCCTTTCGACGACCCGGACGGCTTCTTCCTGGCCACCGCCGGGCGGACCCAGCAAGAGATCGTGCGCGACCACTGGCCCGACTGGGATGCCGACCGGCGCCTGATGCTGGCCGAGCGCAAGGAAGCGCTCTACCGCGAGATCGCGGCGCGCGAGCTGCAGCTGATCGCCGGTGCGGCCGAGATCTGCGCCCAGGCCCGCGAGCGCGGCCTGAAGGTTGCGCTGTGCACCGCCGCGCCGCGCGAGAACATCGCGGTCACCTTCGAGCGCTTCGGGCTTGAAGCCTTGATCGACACGATCACCAGCCCGTCCGAACCCAAGTTCGGCGGTGCGCCCGGCGAGACCCTGCGTGGCAAGCCACATCCGGACATCTTTGCCGAAGCGGCCCGCCGCTTTGGCATCGCGCCGGAACACTGCCTTGTGTTCGAGGACGCGCCGCTGGGCATCGAGGCGGCACGCCGCGCCGGCATGGCCGCCGTGGCCTTGACCACCACCTTGCCCGCCAGCGCCTTCTCGGCCTACCCGAACGTGATCGGCTCGATCGCCGACTACACCGGCTACAAGCTGCCGACCCATCTTCCGACCTGAAAGAGAACTCCCATGCGTGAAGGCACGACCCCGCTGGTGCGGCGCGAGGACTACACCGCCCCGTCGCACTGGATCCGCAGCGTCGACCTGAGCTTCGACCTCGATCCAGCCAAGACCCTGGTCATCAACCGCATGCAGGTCGAGCCCAATGCCGCGCGCCCGGGCGAGCCGCTGCGGCTGGACGGCGAGGACATCGTGCTGACGCGCGTGCTGGTCAACGGCGAGTCGATCTCCTTTCGCAACGAGGGCGGCCAGCTGGTGCTGGAGAACCTGCCCGCCGAGCCCTTCGCGCTGGAGATCCGCAACACCTGCGCGCCGGAGAAGAACCTGGAGCTGTCGGGCCTCTACACCTCCGGCGGCAGCTTCTTCACGCAGTGCGAGGCGCAGGGCTTCCGCCGCATCACCTACTTCCTGGACCGCCCGGATGTGATGGCGCTGTTCCGCGTCACGCTGCGTGCCGATGCGCGCAGCTACCCGGTGCTGCTGTCAAACGGCAATCTGGTCGAGCAAGGCCGGCTCGACCACGGCCGCCACTACGCCACCTGGGTCGACCCGCACCCGAAGCCGTCCTACCTGTTTGCGCTGGTCGCTGGCGATCTGGTCTGCCGCGAACAGCGCGTGCGCAGCCGCTCGGGCCGCGACCACCTGCTGCAGGTCTATGTGCGCGCCGGTGACCTCGACAAGACCGAACACGCGATGAACTCGCTGATCGCCTCGGTCGTGTGGGACGAGGCCCGTTTCGGCCTGAGCCTGGACCTCGAGCGGTTCATGATCGTCGCCGTCAGCGACTTCAACATGGGCGCGATGGAGAACAAGGGCCTGAACATCTTCAACACGAAGTTCGTTCTTGCCAACCCGGCCACCGCCACCGATGTCGACTACGGGAACATCGAGGCCGTCGTCGGCCACGAGTACTTCCACAACTGGACCGGCAACCGCGTCACCTGCCGCGACTGGTTCCAGCTCAGCCTCAAGGAAGGCCTGACCGTCTACCGCGACCAGACCTTCAGCCAGGACATGGCCGGCGAGGCCTCGGCCCGCGCCGTCAAGCGCATCGAGGACGTGCGCCAGCTGCGTCAGATGCAGTTCCCCGAAGATGCAGGCCCAATGGCCCACCCGGTGCGGCCCGAGCAGTACCAGGCGATCGACAACTTCTACACCACCACCGTCTACGAGAAGGGTGCCGAGGTCGTGCGCATGATGGCCACGCTGGTCGGCGAGGCCGGCTTCCGCGCCGGTATGGACCTCTACTTCCAGCGCCACGACGGCCAGGCCGTCACCTGCGACGACTACGCCCAGGCCATAGCGGACGCCAACCCCGGCAGCCCGCTGGCCACCCGCCTGGACAGCTTCAAGCGCTGGTATGCGCAGGCCGGTACGCCACGGGTCAGCGCCCGCGGCGTCTACAGCGCCGAGCAAGGCAGTTACACGCTGACGCTCAGCCAGCACACCCCCGCCACGCCCGGTCAGCCGGTCAAGGCGCCCTTTGTGATCCCCGTCGCGATGGGCCTGCTCGATTCCGACGGCCGCCCCTTGCTGCTGCAACTCGATGGCGAGAACGGCTACAGCGGCACCGAGCGCGTGCTGGTGCTTGACCAGGCCAGCCTCACCTTCGTCTTCACCGGCCTGTACGGCCTGACCAGCGCGCCGGTGCCGTCGCTGCTGCGGGGCTTCTCGGCGCCCGTCATCCTGGATGCGCAGGCCGACGAGGCGGCGCTGTTCACCCAGCTGCGCCACGACACCGACCCGTTCAACCGCTGGGAGGCGGCGCAGCGCCTGGCCGTCCAGCGCCTGCTGTCTGCGGTGCGTTCGGGCCAGCCGCTGCAGCTCGATGCCGCCTGGCTGGACGCCCAGCGCGTCGTGCTGCGCGACCCGACGCTGGATGCCGCCTTCAAGGACCTGGTGCTGACCCCGCCGAGCGCCGGCTATCTGGCCGAACAGCTCGCCGCCGACGGCATCCCGGTGGACCCGCCGCGCATCCACGCCGCCCGAGAGGCCCTGCGCAGCCAGATGGCGCAGGCCCTGCACGAGGACTGGGTCTGGGCCTTCGAGGCCCATCAGGACAACGGCGCCTACCGCCCCGACCCGGTCTCGGCCGGGCGTCGCGCGCTGGCCAACTTGGCACTGTCGCATCTGGTGCTCGATGCCGCGCGGACCGGCGACACCGTCTGGCCCGGCAAGGCCTTCCAGCGCGTCAAGGACGCCGGCAACTTCACCGACCGGCAGGGCGCGCTGATCGCCCTGCTGCATGCCCATCACGAACTGGCCGAACCGGCACTCGCGCGTGTACACGCCCAGTTCAAGGACGAGGCCCTGGTGATCGACCGCTGGTTCGCCCTGCAGGCCGGCACGCCCGAACGCGACGGCCGCGTCTTTGCCCGCATCAAGGCGCTGGCGCTGCACCCGGACTATTCGCTGCGCAACCCGAACCGGGCGCGCAGCCTGCTGGCCACGCTGTTTGTCATGAACCCGTCCGCGCTGCACCGCGAGGACGCGGCCGGCTATGTCTTCTGGGCCGACAAGGTCGTCGAGGTCGACACCTTCAACCCGCAACTGGCCGCCCGCCTCGCGCGTGGCCTGGACCGCTGGCGCACCCTGGCCGAGCCGTATCGCAGCGCGGCGCAAGAGGCCCTCATTCGGGTGTCCGGCCGGGCCGATCTTTCTCCGGACACGCGCGAAATCGTCACGCGAGCCTTGCAGGATTGATCGCGAAACTCCTCCATTTGTCGTCCCGCAGGAACCCCACATGGCCCAACCCGTCAGCCTCACGCGCTACCTCGTCGAACAGCACCGCAAGCACGGCCACATCACCTCCGAGCTGCGCCTGCTGATCGAGGTCGTCGCCCGCGCCTGCAAGCGCATCGCCATCAGCGTCAACAAGGGTGCCCTTGGCGAGGTGCTGGGCAGCGCCGGCAGCGAGAACGTGCAGGGCGAGGTGCAGAAGAAGCTCGACATCATCTCCAACGAGGTGCTGATCGAGGCCAACGAATGGGGCGGCCACCTGGCGGCCATGGCGTCCGAGGAGATGGACTCCATCCACGTCGTGCCCAACCGCTACCCGCAGGGCGAGTTCCTGCTGCTGTTCGACCCGCTCGACGGCAGCAGCAACATCGACGTCAACGTGTCCATCGGCACCATCTTCTCGGTGCTGCGCAAGGTCAACAACCAGCGCGGTGTCAGCGAGGAAGACTTCCTGCAGCCCGGCAAGCAGCAGGCGGCGGCCGGCTACTGCGTCTATGGCCCGCAGACCACGCTGGTGCTGACGGTCGGTGACGGCGTGGCGATGTTCACCCTCGACCGCGAGACCGGCAGCTTCGTGCTGACCGACGAGGACGTGAGCATCCCCGAGGACACCAAGGAATTTGCGATCAACATGTCCAACATGCGCCACTGGGCCCCGCCGGTGACGCGCTACATCGACGAATGCCTGGCCGGCAAGGAAGGCAGCCGCGGCAAGGACTTCAACATGCGCTGGGTCGCGTCCATGGTCGCCGACGTCCACCGCATCCTGACCCGTGGCGGCGTCTTCCTCTATCCCTGGGACCGCCGCGAGCCCAACAAGCCCGGCAAGCTGCGCCTGATGTACGAGGCCAACCCGATGGCCTTCCTCATCGAACAGGCTGGCGGCGCCGCCACCAACGGCGAACGCCGCATCATGGACATCGTGCCCACGGCCCTGCACGAACGTGTCGCGGTGATGCTGGGCTCAAAGAACGAGGTGGAGCGCGTGACGCGCTATCACGTCGAGGCGCAAGGGCAGCAGGCGGGCTGAGCGCACCGCACCTGCGGTGCCGGTGTGGCGCCTCGTGCCACCCCGTCTTTCAAGCGCGTCCGGCTCGCCGACCCGTCCACCACCCATCCAGGGACCACCGGCCCGCCCCGCTGGCCACCAGCATCAGCAGCACCGCCGCCCACGTCCCGTGTGTCGGCCACGCGCCCGGGTAGACCAGCAGCTGGATCACCGCCGTCATGCCCAGCAGGGCCAGTGCCGAGAAGCGGGTGGCGAGGCCGAGCAACAGCAACAGCGGTAAGACATGTTCGGCTGCGGCGGCCATGACGGCGGCGATCGTCGGGTCGATCAACGGCAGGCGGTATTCCTCGCGGAACAGGTCGACGACGCTGTCGGACAGGCGCGGCCAACCGAGCTGGACCTCGCCGCTGAGCGGGTTGAGCACGAAGCCCTGGACCTTGGTTTGGCCCGACAGCCAGAAGACGCTGGCGATGGAGACACGGGCCAGCAGGGCGATGGCGTCTTGCGGGATGCGCTGGCACAGGGCCAGGGCGTCGCGGAGGTAGGGGCTGTTCATGGGGTGGTGTCCTCGGGCCAGTTCAATTCGGTGCAGACGCCATGGGCCAGCAACAGGCCCAGCGTCGCCGACAGGTCGACATCGGGTGCTTCGGTCATAGCTTGCTCGGCGCATTCGGCCAGCGGCAGGCCTTGCATCGCCGCATCGATGAAGGCTGCGGCGCCCGGCGGCAGGCGCAGCAGCAGGACCTCGCTGGCGGGGCGCACGATCAACGCGTCCTGCGCGCCCACCGGGTCGAAGGGCGTGACCTCGCCGTCGTCCGCCTGATGGGCCAACCAGATGTCGACCACCGCATGGCGCGACCGAACCAGCCGGGCCGACGGCTGCAGCGTGAAGCGCAACGTGCCGATCCGCTCGCCCAGGGCCAGCGCCTGGCTCACCCGCTGAGCCTGCACCGGCTCGGCATCGGCCGCGTGACAGGAAACGACCCGGGCGTGTTCGAGCCAGGCGACGTCGCCCAGCCAGGGCAGTTGGGTGGCCGGCTCGAAATGGTCGATGAAGTCCGCCAAGGTGTCGCCGTAGAGCGCCATGACGCGGCTTTGCGGCAGGTGCTGCGCGACGTAGTGGCCGGCCATCGCGCGGAAGAAGTCATCGCCGACCAGGCAACGCGTGACCGGAAAGCTCTGCGCCAGCGCATCGACCAAGCCCACACGCACGTTGTTGCGATGGACCGCGAAACGTTGGCCGACGTCCGAGCCGTTCCAGCTGCGCAGACCCGCCGGCAGGGGCGCGGTCGGGCTGCGCAAGGCTCGGGCGATCTGTTGGTGGGCGGTGGTCATGCGGCCGCCCGGGTGTCGTCGATGACCAGCGCATCCATCGCCCGCCGGGCCCGGTCGGCCTCGGCCAGCAGGTCGGGCAGCGGCGGGATGTCGTTGTCGCGTTCGATCAGTGTGGGCACCGGGCCGATGCGCCAGAGCAGCTCGCGGTAGAGCGACCAGACGGCCTCGGCGACCGGCGAGCCGTGGTTGTCGATCAGCAGCGGCGCGCCCAGGCTGTCGTGTTCGACGGCATGACCGGCCAAATGGACCTGCCCGACGGCATGCAGCGGCAAACGGCGCAGGTCGGTGGCGGGGCTGCGGCCGTGGTTGACGCAGGACACATGCAGGTTGTTGACGTCCAGCAGCAGGCCGCAGCCGGTGCGGCGCACGACCTCGGAGAGAAAGCTGGCCTCGTCCATCGTCGACGCGGCGAACTCGACGTAGGTGGACGGGTTCTCCAGCAGCAGGCGGCGGCGCAGGCGGGTCTGCACCTGGTCGACGTGTTCACAGACCCGCTGCAGGGTGGCGCCGTCATAGGGCAGCGGCAGCAGGTCGTTGTAGAAGTTCTGGCCGTGGCTGGACCAGGCCAGGTGTTCGGAGAAGACGGTGGGCTGGTAGCGATCGAGCAGCGCGGCAAGCCGGTCGAGGTGATCGGTGTCCAGCGCGTCCTCACCGCCGATCGACAGGCCCACGCCGTGCATCGTGATCGCGTGACGCTCGCGCACCGCGGTCAGCGCGTGGTGCAGCGGCCCGCCAGCGACCAGGTAGTTCTCGGCGTGGACCTCCAGGAAACCGATGTCCGGACGCATCGCCAGCAGCTCGGCGACGTGGCCGTGCTTCAGGCCGATGCCAGCAGCTGCGGGTCCGCTGCGGTGGATGGGATGCGTGTTCATCGGGATTCCGGGAGGTCGATGCGGTCGATGCGGTCGAAGTCGCTGAAGTGGCGGCCGGGCGCGGGCTCAGCCCTTCTTCATCATGTCCTTGAAGGCCATGGTCTGACCGAAGCCGGTGGGCGAGGTCTTGGAGACGGTCTTCATGCAGCTGCCCTTGGGCACATAGGACCAGGCGTTGGCCTGGTGCTCGGTCTTGGAGGTGCCCGCGCAGGTCGTCCCGGCACCGGCGGCGCAGTCGTTCTTGCCGGCTGCGGCGACGCCGAAGCACTTTTCCTTGTCGGCCGACTGGGCAGCGACCGGCAGTGCGGTGAAGGCAGAGGCCAGGGCGATGGCGAGAGCGGCGGCAGGCAGGCGGGTGGTGATGGAAGCGGTCATGTCGAACTCCAGAAGGTTGCTTGCAATCGGCTTGGATCGCTTGGGGTTACAAGCCGCTGGACCCTTTCCAGCGACCGTGCTGCTTGGACGGCCGAGCCCCCATGGTTCTTACGGGGTCGCACACAAGAAACGTTCGCCACGTATGCTGATCGCCGTCCAAGCTGAACCGCAGCCGATGACGGCCGGCGCCGCTGAAAGAATCGCCGCCGCTGTCCGACTACACCGATCCACCCACGCCCGCAGACCGGGCAGGAGACCTCCCACATGAAGGCAATCTGGAATGGCACGGTCGTTGCCGAGAGCGACGACACCGTGGTGGTCGAAGGCAACCACTACTTCCCGCGCAGCGCGCTCAAGGACGACTACGTGCTGCCCAGCAACACGCACACCATGTGTTCCTGGAAGGGTCAGGCGAGCTACCTGACGCTGTTCATCGATGGCAACGCCAACCCGGATGCCGTCTGGTTCTATCCCGACCCGAAGGAAGCCGCTGCCGAGATCCGCGGCCGCGTCGCCTTCTGGAAGGGCGTGAAGGTGGTCGACTGAATGGTGGCGACCCCGCTGGCGCAGCGCTACGCCGAGGTCAGGCGCCAGACGCTGGCGCGCATCGACGGCCTGTCGGCCGAAGACCTGTGCGTGCAGTCCATGCCCGACGCCAGCCCGGCCAAGTGGCATCTGGCGCACACGACCTGGTTCTTCGAAACGCTGGTGCTGCTGCCGCAGGCCGAGCCCGCATCGACCGGGCTGGCGCGTGGTTGCACGGCGCATGACCCCGTCTTCCAGCTGCTGTTCAACTCGTATTACGAGGCGCTGGGGCCGCGTCACCCGCGCCCGCAACGCGGCCTGCTGACCCGGCCGACGCTGGCCGAGGTGCTGGCCTATCGCCGGGCGGTCGATGCCGCGATGGCCGACCTGATCGGCGCGGCCGAGGCCCGTGCCGACGAGCCGGAGGTCGCCGCCGTGCTCGCGCTGATCGAGCTGGGCTTGCACCACGAGCAGCAGCACCAGGAACTGCTGCTGACCGATCTGCTGCACCTGTTCTCGCTCAACCCGCTGCGGCCGGCGCTGCGGGCCGGCCCCTTGCCGCTGGACGCCTGTGCAGCGGCCGGCTGGATCGAACGCCCCGGCGGCATCGCCCGCATCGGCCACGACCCGGCCCGCGACGGCCGCTTCCTGTTCGACAACGAAGGCCCGGCACACGAGGCGCTGCTGCAGCCCCATGCGCTGGCCACGCGGCTGGTCACGCAAGGCGAGTACCAGGCCTTCATCGACGACGGTGGCTACCGGCGCGCGGCGCTGTGGCTGTCCGACGGCTGGGCCACCGTGCAGGCCCAGGGCTGGACCGCGCCGCTGCACTGGCTCGATGACGGCCAGCAGTTCACCTTGCATGGCGTGCAGTCCCGTCAAGCCGACCAGCCCGTGCGCCACCTCAGCCTGTACGAGGCGGCAGCCTATGCCGAATGGGCCGGGGCGCGGCTGCCGACCGAGTTCGAGTGGGAGGCCGCTGCCCGCGCCGAACCCGCGCTGGCGCAGTCGCACGGCGTGGCCTGGCAATGGACCCGCTCGTCCTACGACCCCTACCCGCGCTACCACCCGGCGGCAGGCGCCGTCGGCGAATACAACGGCAAGTTCATGGTCGGCCAACTGGTGCTGCGTGGCTCCAGCCTGGCCACACCGGACGGCCACGCCCGCGACAGCTACCGCAACTTCTTCCCGCCCGCCGCGCGCTGGCAGTTCACCGGCCTGCGGCTGGCCAAGGACCTGTGATGCACCCCGAGACCCCTGCTGCGGCCAGCTATGCCGATGAACTCGTGGCGGGGCTGTCGGCGACGCCGCGCCGGCTGTCGCCGAAGTGGTTCTACGACGAGGCCGGCTCGGCCCTGTTCGACCGCATCTGCACGCTCGAGGCCTACTACCCGACCCGCACCGAGACCGCACTGCTGGCCCGCCACGCCGACGAGATCGCCGCAGCGCTGGGCCCGGATGCCGAGATCGTCGAACCCGGCGCCGGCTCGGCCACCAAGGTGCGCGTGCTGCTGCGGGCGATGCAGCGCGGCGGCTGGCGTCCCGCCGGCTACCTGCCGATCGACATCTCCGGCGCCCATCTGCTGGCGGCGGCGGACGCCTTGCGGGCCGACCTGGCCGATGCCCTGCCCACGCTGCCGGTGCGCCCGCTGACAGCCGACTTCCTGCAGCCGCTGCAACTGCCCGCACCGCTGGCCGATGGCCGCCGCGTCGGCTTCTATCCCGGTGGCTCGATCGGCAACTTCGAGCCTGGCGAGGCGGTCGCGCTGCTGCAGCGCTTCCGCGACTGGATCGGCCCGGGCGGCGGCCTGCTGATCGGCGTCGACCGCATCAAGGACCCGGCCCGGCTGCATGCGGCCTACAACGACCCCGAGGGTGTGACGGCGGCCTTCAACCTCAACCTGTGGGCAAGGGCCAACCGCGAGGCTGACGCCGACTTCGACCTGTCGGCCTGGCACCACGCGGCCTTCTATTCACCGGCGCACCAGCGCATCGAGATGCACCTGGTCAGCCGCCGCGCCCAGACCGTGCACGTCGCCGGCCATGCCTTCACCTTCGCGGAAGGCGATGGCGTGCACACGGAGAACTCCTGCAAGTACACGGTGCCGGGCTTCCAGGCGCTGGCAGCGCGGGCCGGCTGGCAGCCCGAGCGGGTCTGGAGCGATCCGGACGAGCTGTTCTCGGTGCATTGGCTCACGGCCTGAGCGACCCGGGCAGGATGCCCGTGGGCGCGTTCCACGCCGTGGACGTTTGGAGGCCCATCGGCACCAGCCCGTCGGACACGGGGTGTCCGACCTACCGAAAACGGTTGATACGAGTGAACCCAGCCTGCCTTCGGCCGTTCGGACACATCGTGTCCGAACGGCTGGTGCCGGTGAGCCACCTTGGTCCGACCATTCAAGAGCGTTTGATTCGATTGGGCCTGGCCCGCCTTCGGTAGGTCGGACACCCCGTGTCCGACGGGCTGGTGCCGATGGCCGCCCAACCCCGACCTACCAAACGCGCTTGTTTCGATTGGGCCCGGCCCGCCTTCGGTAGGTCGGACACCCCGTGTTCGACGGGCTGGCGCCGATGGGCCGCCCAACCCCAACCTGCCAAACGCGCTCGTTTCGATGGGGCCCGGCCCGCCTTCGGTAGGTCGGACACCCCGTGTCCGACGGGCTGGTGCCGATGGGCCGCCCAACCCCGACCTGCCAAACGCGCTTGTTTCGATTGGGCCCGGCCTGCCTTCGGTAGGTCGGACACCCCGTGTCCGACGGGCTGGTGCCGATGGGCCTCCGAACCCCAACCTTGCTCAGCGCGCCGGCACTGCCGCCAGCTCCGGCGCCACCCAGGGCAACAGACCCGAGCTGGCGTTGCGCAGCTGGGCTGAGGCGCTGAAGCCGTCGTGCAGCGCGTTGATGTAGGCGATGCGCAGCTGGTAGTGCTCGTTCTCGGCCGAGATCAGGTCGAACAGCGAGCGGCGGCCGAGCTTGGACCATTGTTCGAAGGTCGCGTTGCGCAGCTGGTCGCTGTCCTGCAGGACACCGGCGAAATGGCGCGCGCGGAGGTAAGCGCTGCGGGCCGCGTCGTGGAAGGTGCTGACCTGCTTGGCGCGTTCGTTGATGCCCGACTCCATCGCGCGACGGGTGGCCTCAGCGCGTTCGCGGCTGGCGCTGGCGGCGGCGTTCACCGCACCGCCGTCGTCGATCACCATGTTCAGCGCCAGACCCGCGTTCCAGCCGTGGGTGGTGGTCTGGGCCTGGCGAGCCGAATTGGCGCCCACCTGCCAACGCACCTGCGGCGCGCCTTCGGCCGCGTTGGCGCGGGCCAGCCGGTCGAGGGCCTCGGCCTGCAGGCGCAGCGCGCGGATCTCGGGGCTGTCGTTGACCTGGGCCAGCAAGCCGTCCAGGGCCGGCAGCTCGATCAGCGGCACGCCCACCGCGCCCCAGGGCGCGACGTTGTCGCCGACCACGCGGCGCAGCCGGGCATCGGCCTGGCGCAGCAGGGACTGGACCTCGTCACGCGCGATCTCGGCCTGGCGCACACCCTTGCGCGCCTGCACCAACTCGCTGGCGCGGCCGCGGTCGCGGGCGACGATCTGCTCGATCGAACGGCTCAGGCAGCTCAGCTTGGCCACCTGCTGGCCATGCACCTTGAGCTGCAGGCGGTAGCGGTTGCGGTCGATGACGGTCAGCAGCGCCTCACGCAAGGCCCGTTCGCGGGCGTTGCCGACGCCTTCGTCGCTGGCCGAGACGAGGCGCTGGCGGTAGTCCTTCAAGGCGTCGAGGCGACCGCCGTCGTAGAGCGGCGCACTGGCGTTGACGCCGGCCGTGCCGACGCCGCCGACCGATTGGGTGGTGCCCGCCACGGCACTCTGGCCGATGCCGAGCGTGCCGTTCACGCCGATCTGCGGGCTCTTGCCGGCCTCGACTTGGCGCAGATCCTGGCGGGCGGCGCGGCTGCCGTGTTCGGCCCCGCGCACGTCGAAGCTGGCCTGCACGGCCTCGCGGGCCAGCGAGGCCAGTTGGGTCATGCCGTCACCCTGGGCCGGCCCATCGAACAGTTCGGAGGCGCTGAAGGCCTGCGTGTCCGGCAAGGCCGGTCGACCGGCAGGCGCACCAGCCACCGCATCGGCCTCGTCGCAATAGGCCATCGCAAGGCCCGGCGCGCTGGCGCCGATCCAGGCGACCAGGCCAGCCACGGCCAGGGGACGCAGCCTGCCGCACAAGGCACCGGGAGAGAACGGAGAAGCCGAAGAGAACGGGGCGGACGAGGCGGACGGGCGGCGGACTCGGATCAACATGCACAGGCTCCACAGGACCGCGCGAGGCGGCGTTTGCCGGAACTGTACGTTTCTTCGCGATCCGGTCGGCCGGGAATAGCGCGGTGAAACCGGCACGACTCAACGCTCGCGGAAGGCCTCGGTGCCCTTCATCATGGGCTTGAGCAGGAAGTGCATGACCGAGCGGTCGCCGGTGCGGATCTCGATGGCGGCGGTCATGCCGGGCAGCACCGGCAGGGGCTTGTCGTCCTTGCCGCGCAAGGTGGCCGCATCGGTGCGGATGCGGGCCCGGTAGTAGGTGTTGTCCGGACCGCCCGCCCGTTCGTCGCCCAGCGCGTCGGGGCTCAGGTATTCGATCGTGCCCTTGAGGCCGCCGTAGGTGTAGTAGTCGTAGGCGCTGAGCTTGACCTCGGCCTGCAGCCCCGCCCGCACAAAGCCGATGTCGGCCGGCTTGATGCGCGCCTCGATCAGCACGCGGTCGGTCAGCGGCACGATCTCCAGGATGGGTGCGCCGGGCCCGACGATGCCGCCGAGCGTGGCGATGCGGATGTTCTTGACGATGCCGCGCAGCGGCGATGTCAGCGTGGTGCGCTTGAGCTGGTCGTCCTTGGCGATCTGCTGCTCGCCGAGCTGGGCGAGTTCGGTGCGCACCCGCAGCAATTCGGTGCTGGCGTCCTGGCGGAAGCGGTTGACACGCTCCTGCACCTGCATCTGCAGGTCGTTGCGCTGACGACGCAAGCGCATGACCTCGACGTCCGACATCAGGCCCTGGCTGGCCAGCGCCTCGGCGGTGCCGAGTTCTCGGTCGATCAGGCCGATGCTGCGGCGGATCACGGCAGCGGCTTCTTCCAGCAAACGACGGCGGGCGTCGTAGGCCTCGGTCTCGGCAGCCACGACGCTGGGGTCGTTGCGGACATCGGCCGGGAAGACCAGCGCACGCCCGTTGGCCTCGGCCGCCAGCCGGGCCGCCGTGCCACGCAGGGCGACCTGGCGGGCCTGGCCCTCGTTCTGGACCGCTGCGAAGCGGGTCGGGTCGAGCTGCGCCAGCTCCTGGCCGGCCTCGACCAGATCGCCTTCGCGCACATGCAGGGCCCTCAGGATCCCGCCTTCCAGGCTGGCGATGACCTGTTCACGCGCATCGGGCACCACCTTGCCTTCGGCCCGTGTGATGACGTCGACCTTGGCCAGCGCGGCCCAGCCGAGCGCGCAAGCGACGATCAGCGCCAGCAGCCACAGCGGCCACAGCGCGCCGGGCGTGGCCTCGACCGCGCGGGCGGCCTTCAGGCCTTGCAGGAAGTCCTCGTCACCGGGCCGGACCTGGCCCAGGCGGTCGGGCCGGACATCGTCCTTGTAGTCGCGCTCGGCGCTGTAGGCGCCCCAGCCGCGATCTCCGGCACGGGGCATGGCAAGGCCCGGGGTCTGGGCATCCTCACCGGGCATGTCGATGCCGGGCGGCGGCCGGCGCTCACCCCGGCGCAGTGCCGCCAGATCGGCCTCCAGGCCCATCGCAGGCTCCTGGCGAGCCTGGTCGGTGGCCCGTCGACCGGGGCCGTTGCGGCGCGTGCCAACCTGCGGTCGCTCGGCGGTCGGCGTCGCTGCCGGTGCCGGTGCCGACAGGGCCGGACGTGGCGCGGCCGACGCCGCATCCACCGGCTCGGCCACGACCTTGCGCCGCCACGGCGCGCGTTGCGCCAGCGCGGCGAACCAGGCGCCGGGTTGCGGGAGGCTGAGCTTGAAGGCCATGTTGGACGTTGCCCGCTGCGCTCAGGCCACCACGCTGAAAGGTGCGCGACCCGCGTGCGCGGCCTGCGCGGCCTGGCCCATGCCACCGGCCGGTCCGACATAGATGCCGGTGTTGAGCGCGCCGGGCGTCACGCCCTGCTGCGGCAGCGCAGCGCCGGGCTTGGGGCCACCGGCCAGCGCCTGCAACACCGCCTGTTTCGGCCCGTCGATGACCACCTTGCCACCATCGACCACGACGATGCGCTCGACCAGTTCGAGCAGCGCCGGGCGGTGCGTCACGACCACCAGCGTGCGATCGCGCACCAGCGGGCGCAGCTGAGCGATGAACTGCATCTCGCTCTGGGCATCCATCGAACTGGTCGGCTCGTCCATCAGCAACACCTTCGGGCTGGTGACCAGGCAACGCGCCAGCGCCACCAGCTGGCGTTGCCCGCCGGAGAGCATCCGGCCGCCCTCGCCCACCGGCATCTCGATGCCTTGTGGATGGGCAGCGGCGACCCGGTCCAGACCGGTCAGGCGCAGCACCTCGGCCAGCGTGCTGGCGCTCGCGTGTGAACGGCTGAGCAGGATGTTGTCGCGCAGCGAGCCGCGGAACAGGCGCGGCTCCTGGGCCACGAAGCCGACCTGGGCGCGGTAGTCGGCCGGGTCGATTTGGCGCAGGTCGATGCCGTCGACCTCGGTGTAGCCCTCGGTGGGCAGGTAGAGGCCACCGAGCAGGCGCAGCACCGTGCTCTTGCCGCTGCCGATCTTGCCGAGGATGGCGACCCGCTCGCCGGCCTCGATGCGCAGGTTGATGCCCTTGAGCACCGTCGGGCCCTGGCTGGTCGCACCGGCGGCATTGCTCTGGCTGTAGGCGAAGGCGGTGTCGCGCAGGCCGATCTGGCCGCTGATGCGCGCACGCGGCAGATAGGCATGGGCGGGATCGCGCTCGCTCGGCTGGGCCATCAGCTGGTCGAGCATGCGCAGCGCGGCGCGGGCGCCCTGGTAGCGCGACGCCAGGCTGACGACGCCACCGAGCGGGGCGACGACGCGGCCGGCGAACATCACCGCCGAGATCAGCGCGCCGGCCGTCAGATGACCTTCGGCGATCAGGTGCACGCCCCAGACCAGCATCACCACGGTGATGATCTGCTGCGACACCATCGTCAGGTTGTTGACCCAGCTCGACAGCGCACGCGCCCGCAGCGCGGCCTGTGCGGCCATCGCATTGCTTTCTTCGTACTGGCGCTGGAAGTGGCCTTGTGCGCTGGCGGCGCGGACCGTCTCGATGCCTTCCATCGACTCGATCACGATGCCCTGCATGTCGGCCTGCTGGCGCTGGTTGGCGGTCGACGCCTTGCGCAGCACATGCTGCACGCCCACCGTCAGCGCGAGGATCAGCGGCACGGCGATCAGCAGCACGACCACCAGCGGGCCGCCGACAAACCAGATCATCGCGATGAACAGGAAGATGAACGGCAGGTCGCTGATCGCCGACATCGTCGCCGAGGTCGAGAAGTCGCGCACCACCTCCAGCTGGGCAAGGTGGTGGGCAAAGGAGCCGGACGATTCGGGCCGGTGTTCCAGCCGCACCGACAGCGCCTTGCGGAACAGGATGGCGCCCAGCGCGAGGTCGGCCTTCTTGCCGGCCTGATCGATCAGGTGGCTGCGCAGCTGGCGCGCGATCAGGTCGAAGACGATCGCCAGCCCGGCGCCAGCGGCCAGCGACCACAGGGTCACGAAGGCCTGGTTGGGGATCACGCGGTCGTAGACGACCGAGGTGAACAGGCCGATGAACAGCATCAGCACATTGCTCAGCAACGCCGCCAGCATGGCGCCGCGGTAGTAGGGCATGAAGCGGCGCAGCGTGCTCCAGAGCCAGTGGCCACGCGGGTTGACCAGATCGTCATCGGCACGCCGACCGGCCAGCGGCGCACCCAGACGCGGCGTGGCCATCAGGACATGGCCGGAGTACTCGGCCTGCAGCTCGGCCTCGCTGGCGAGCACCTCGACCGGCGCGCCACCCGGCTCGCCCGGCGGCATCAGCATGCGGTAGGCGACCTGCTGGCCGCGCACGACCCGCTCGACCAGCACGCAGGCATCACCATTGCGCAGCAGCAAGATGGCCGGCAGCAGCAGCGCCAGGATCTGGCGCGGTTCACGCTCGACCACGCTGGCGTTGAAGCCAGCCGCATCCAGCACCCGCACCGCCAGCGGCGGCGTCAACATCTGCGCGATGCCCAGCCCGTCCAGCAGCGACTGCGGCGTGCGCTGCACCCCGTGGTGGCGGATGAGCCAGATGACGGCACCGAGCAAGGCGTCGTCGCTGCTGTCGACGACGGCACGGCCACCGTTCGCGTAGGCGTCCGGCGCATGGGCGTGGGCAGCGGCTGAGGTCATCGTGCAGGTGGGGACTCGGGTCGTTCGGCGCACGCCCTCGTCGCGGCACGCACCGGGCTCGCCCATCGTGGGTTCGCCATGCCCGACTGTGGCCCAGCCCGCCCCGCCGCAGCGCGTGGAAAAGGGGGACGCGGGGGGGCTTGATCCGGGCCGTCAGGGGGACGGGACATCCGACGGGCGTGTTCAACGCGTGTCAAGGCCGCATGCCCATCGGCATCACCGCGTCGAACTCGATGTGTCCGACCTCCTGACGACGTGTGTCGCCCGAGGGCAGTGGGACGAGCCATTACGGTCCGCTTCGGCCGTTCGGCGACAACCCATCGTCACCCTTCGACGTGTTGGGACAAGGTAGGTCGGACACGCCGTGTCCGACGCGGTGTCGCCGATGGGTCTCCGGACCGGAACGGTGTTCGCCGCCCCGCCCCCTCACATCCGCGCCAGCACCTGCTCGATCCCGTCGACCACCTTCGGGTAGCCGGAGTGCGCCATGACGTCGCGCTGGACCGCCGCGATCAGTGCGCGGCGCTGGCTGGCGTGGCGCGGGTCGCTGAAGTGGCGGACGCGGTCGTGCAGCTCGTCGGGTGTGGCGTAGCTGATGTCGGCGTGTTCGCGCGTCAGCTCGGGCAGGCCGGGGCGGCGGTCGGTCAGGCACAGGCCGCCGGCCATGAAGACGTCATGCACGCGGTTGACCACCGCATGGTCGAACTGCAGCGAGCTGATGTTGATGCTGCAGGCGCTGCTGCGGTAGATGCCGTGCACGGCGGCGTCGTCGTAGACCGGTGGTTCGTGGCGGATGCCGTGGCCCAGCGTGGCCTGGCGGTCGACCCGGTGCAGGTAGGCCGGGTCGCCGCCGTAGACGGTGACGTCGGTCATGCCGGCGGCGGCGGCCTGTTCGAGCAGGCGGCCGCGGAAGGCCATCGTGCGCAGGTTGCATTGGCCGCGCAGCCAGTGCACATAGGCCTGGCGCGAGACGGCCACGTCGCTGGCGTCGGGCATGCCGCTGAAGGCGCTCAGGCTGCGGTCGACCCAGGGCAGCAGCGCCGGATGCAGGGCGGTGTCGAGCTGGGCGCTGCGCTGCTCCAGCAGGCCGCCGAGCAGTTGTTCGAGAGAGGCGTTGGCCATCCTGGGCTGGTAGGACCAGGGCAGCGCATGGCCCACGAAGCTGGCGCCGTGGCGGCAGTCGGCGGTGTCCAGCGGCGTGGTCGCGGCGAACTCGCTGGCATGCGGCACCCAGGCGGCATGGCCGATGCCCACGGCGGCCAGCGCGCTGACGCTGTCGGGCTCGATGCACAGGTGGGCCGAACGGCCGGCCACCCTTTGCCAGGCCCGCAGGCGCGACTGCGCGGCCTCGAAGCTCAGGCCGCCGAGCAGCGCGTCCTGGTGCAGAAAGACCAGCCGGCCGGGGAACTCCTCGAAGAAGTGGCCGGGCCGGCCTTCGGCCCTCTGCTGGATGACGTTGGAGCCGGCGGTCGAGAGGTAGACGGCGCCTTGCTGGCCGCGCAGGAATTCCGGGAAGGTGGCGGTGCTGAAGCCCGAAGGCTTGACCAGCATGACCTCATGGCCGCGCCGCGCCAGTTCCTGACCGAGCGCCCTCGCGATGCGGGCATAGATCGGCGTGGGGGATTCCTCAAGAAAGACAACGGACATGGGCAGGACCAGCAGCGGTGGAGGATCGGTTCGGGGCGCGACGACACATGCCGTGCGCGCGGCACTCAGGCATCGTCCAGCGCGTAGTCCTCGCGGGCGACACGCGCCAGCGTGCGTTCGGCCAGGCTGGTCTCGACCTTGCGCAGCACGATGCGCACGGCGTGTGGCGTGGCGTCGCGGCTGGGCAGACCCTGGGCATCGAGGGCAAGCACCGCGTCGACCGACAGACGGTGCCGGAACCAGCCGCTGCGCCAGAAGGCATCGGTCTGAGCGGCCAGACGCTCGCGGGCCTGCGCGGGGCTCAGGCCCTTGGCGCGCAGCACCAGCACGCCGCCGGGTCGCAACAGGCTGAGGGCGTGGTCGAAGATGCGCGTTGCAGCGGCCGATGTGTCCGGTGCCCGCTCGCCCAGATTGCCCAGATTGCCCAGATTGCCAATAGCGCCCAAATCACCCAGATCCCCCAGATCGACCTGGGCCAGACGGCCAGCGCCCTGCGCCAGCAGCTCGGCCAGCGCCGGGGCGTGGGCGGGATCGTCGCCCAGCGACGCGCACACATCGGGCCGCAGCGCCGCATCGGCCGCCAGATTGAGCCAACCCGGCCGATGGCCCTGGTGGGCCATGTCGGCGTTGAGCCGGTCCGGGGCGGGACGCGCCGGGCGCGCCGCCTGTTGCGCGGCGAGTGGCTCGACCAGCGCATCGAAGGCCGTCCATTCGGCCTGCAGATCGGGCTGCGCGTGGGCATCCTGCCCCGCCTGAAGGCGCGCGAACAACGCTGCCTGGTTCCACTGGCCGGGTCCGAAGACCTCGCCACAGCGTTCCGGGCTGACGCACAACAGCGTCTCGCGCCAGAGCGGGTCGATGCGGGTGGTGTCGGCCAGTTCGGCGATCACCGGGGTGCCAAGCGCCATCACGCCCATCGCGGTGACGGCCTCCGGGCGGCCGTCCGGCGTCTCGGGCAGCAGCAGCACGGCACGGGCGTTGCGGACCAGCTCGTCACGCTCAGGGCCGTGCACGGCGGCATCCATGCGGGCCACGCGCACGCCCAGCGCCTGCAGGGCTTGCAGGCGTTGCACGCGCCAAGGTGTCAGGCGGCCGATGTGCAGCAGCTCGATGGCGCGATCGGCCAGCGGGCGGGCCGCTTCGGCCACCGTGCGCCGGGAGCGGGCCGCGTCCACCGACGGATGCAGCAGGGCGACACGCCCCGCCGCCGCCGGCCCATGCAGCGCCAGGTTGGCGGCGTCGAGTTCCAGCACCGGCAGCTCCTGCAGAAGCCGCAGGTAGTGCGGCGACAGCGCGGCGGCGCCCTGCCCCAGCGGCTCGGCATTGACCAGCACGCAGGCCGCATCGGCCCAGGCGGCGGGATCGACAGCCCGGTGTCCGCCGATCACGAGGTTGACCGCGTCATCGCGCAGCCGGTTCTTGGCCAGCGTGACCGGGCCGCGGCCGGACTGGCGCAAGGCGGTGCGCAGCATCAGCGCCAGATCCAGGCCAGCGAGCGCCTGCAGTTGTTCGGCCGGTCGGCCGGCGGGCTGGACGACACAGAGGTGGATGGCGGGCATGCGGGCTCCGGGACGAGAACGGATCGGGAACGGGATCGGGGTCGAACGCAGGGTGTTCAGGCTGCGGCTCGCAACGCACGTTTTTGCCGCAGCCGGGCTTCGAGCGTGGCGAGCAGCACATGCACCTCGTCGAAGAAGACCTCGCGCTGGCCGGCGATCCACTGGCGGTAGGGCTCGAAGCGCGGGCTCAGGCTGTCGTAGTCGCGCAGGGCGGTCTCGATGCGGCGCAGCACCAGCGGCACGGCCATGGCCTGACGCTCGTCGAACTTGAAGCCGGGCGGCAGGGGCAGGTCCTCGTCGAAGGCGGCGCTGCCCTGGGTGCCGGTGATGACCACGCAGCCGCACAGCGCGGCCTCACGCGGGATCCGGTCACGCCCCGGGTGGGCGCCAAAATCGATGTAGACCTTGCTGCGGCCGAGCAGACCGGCCACCTCGACAGGGGTCATGTTCTGGATCGGCACCCAGCGCACATGGGCCGGCGCGGCGGCCATCAGCGCGCGGGTGAATTCCAGTCCCTTCTTGGGGTTGAAGGCCACGATGTCCTCCTTGACCGAGCCGCGCACCGCGTTCGCGCGGTCGACCAGCTCGTCGCGGATGTAGTCGGTCAGCATGAGGGCATCCAGCCCCTGGTCGGCCAGCCAGCGGCGGGCGTATTCGGACTGCGCCACATGCACGACCTGCTGGGTCGGGTCGAGCACGAAGTCGAAGGGGCTGGCCGCGCCCGGGACCGGCCGGGCCTGTTCGGCGAAGTTGCGGTAGTGGTCGACGCTCAGCCAGCTCAGCACGCGGGTGGCGTGCTGCAGCCCGAGCAAGGCCGGCGCGGTGGTCTCGGCGGCGATGACGACGCTGTCGGGCGTGTCGGCCACGCGCAGCGCGGTGCGCGGCGCATACATGCGAAAGACCGGCGGGGTCGGGTCCGGATGACCTTCGGGCGCATAGACCATCGCCATGTCGTAGCCCAGACGCTGGCCGGCATCGACCAGTTGGTGCAGCGCCTCGGGACCGCCGGTCACCGTGGTGGCCGGGCAAAGCACGTGGACCTTCATGCGACGGTTTCCTCTTGGCGGACCGGCGTGGCGGAAAGCGGCGCGGCCAGCTCGGCCAGCAGTTCCTCGCAGGCGTGCAGCGCGGCGGCCACGACCTGGTCCATGTTGTAGTAGCGGTACTGGGCCAGCCGGCCCACGAACAGCACGCCCTTGCCGCCAGCGGCCTCGGCCTCGGCCATGGCCTGGTACTGCTTGAACAGCGCCTCGTTTTCGGCCGCCGGGATCGGGTAGTAGGGCTCGCCCTCGTCGGTTGGGAACTCGCGCACCAGCGACGTGCCGGTGTGGTCCTGGCCGGTCAGGTGACGGAACTCGGTCTCACGCGTGTAGCCGTGTTCGTTGGGGTGATTGACCGTGCCCACCGGCAGCAGCAGCGCGTCGACATCGGCGACATGGCGATGCTCGAAGCGCAGCGAGCGGTAGGGCAGCTTGCCCAGCACGCAGCCGAAGTACTCATCGATCGGGCCGGAATAGACCAGCCGGTCCCAGCCCTGGGCGACATCGTCCTGGCGCAGGTCGCGCCAGTCGGTGCGCAGGCTGATGCGGATGCGCGGGTGGTCCAGCAGCCGCTCGAACAGCGCGGTGTAGCCCTGAGCCGGCATGCCCTGGTGGCGGTCGGTGAAGTAGCGGTCGTCGTCGTTGGTGCGGGTCGGGATGCGGGCGGCCACGCCGGCCGACAGCTCGCTCAGGTCGCGGCCCCACTGCTTGCGGGTGTAGCCGCGGAAGAACTTGTCGCACAGCTCGCGGCCGACCGAGTTGAGCACCACGTCCTCGCTGGTGCGCAGGCTCTCGCGAGGCTCGCGCACACGTTCGAGGAAGGCGGCGACACCGGCCTCGTCAAGGTCCAGCCCGTATAGCGTGTTGATGGTCGTGCGGTTGATCGGGATCGGCACCTGTTGGCCGTCGACCGAGGCCAGCACGCGGTGTTCGTAGGCGCGCCAGTCGGTGTAGCGCGACAGGTAGTCGAACACCTTGTCGCTGTTGGTGTGGAAGATGTGCGGGCCATAGCGGTGCACCAGCACGCCGTGCTCGTCGAGGTGGTCGTAGGCATTGCCGGCGATGTGCTCGCGGCGGTCGACGACGTGCACGTCATGGCCGGCTTCGGCCAGCTGGCGGGCGCAGGTGGCCCCGGCAAATCCGGCTCCGACGACGAGAAAACGCATGCTGAGGCTCCAGGCTGGGACTGAGGGGGACGTGATCCGCAGCGGCCACAAGGGCGAGGCGGGTTTCACTTTTCTCAGCTGGAACTCTAGGCAGGCGGCGCCGCCGCGAAGGCCGGATATCGGCCCGGTCTGGCCGCCAATTCGGCGCTGAGGCGGCGAACTGAAGACCGGGCGCTCGATCGGGCGTGTCGATCCGTTCACGCGCGCTGCGTTTTTTGGCCGATGCGATTGATCACCGTCAATCGGGCAAACCGAAGCCGGGGTCGCCACGCCTAGACTCACGCCGTGTCCCTCGCCACTCCCCGCCCTCGCGCACACCCTGTCTTCCGCCAGATGGGCGGCCGGGTCACGCGGGCGATGCTGCTGGTCTGGCTGACCTGCCTGGCGCTGCTGTGGGGTGGCGCGATGGCCGGCTGGGGACAACTCGCGCTGGCGTCGCGCAGCGGGTCCGCGGACCTGCCGGCCGACTGGTGCGTCACGCCGGCGGACACGCTCAAGGGCGGTCGGCTGGCTGGCGGTGGCAGCGGCGGTGTGACCGCCACGTCCGACCCGTCCGACGCCTCCGACACGTCCACCCAGGACAGCAAGACCCTGCTGCACGCCAAGGTCCATTGCGACCTGTGCGTGGTAGCGGCCGACCTTCCCCGCCCGCCCGCCCTGCGCGTGCCGGCCCACCTGCCCGCCGAATCGGCCACCTGGCGAGGCGCGTCCGACGCGCCCCTGCTCGGTCGGCTGTCATGGCAGCAGCCCCAGTCCCGCGGACCTCCGGCACAGCCCTGATCGACGTCGCCCTGCGGCGACAAGTCCTCAGCGCGGCGTGCGCGGCCAGCCCTGGCCGGCCACGCCAGAACCCTGTCTTTCGGAGTCCCGACATGAACCCATTGCATGTCTCGTCCCGGCCCTTGCACGGCCTTGCGAGCGCATCCCTCCACGGCCAGCACGGCCAATACAGCCAATACGGCCAAGCCAACACCCGATCGGGCGGCTACGCCAGCCCGGCGCCGGAGCGCTTGCCGGCGCGCGTGTTCCTGCGCGCTGGTGAAGACGTCGACGGCTTGCGGTCCCTGACGCTGCCCCATGTGCTGCTGTCGGGTCACGCGATCAGCCGTCGCCCGATCGACGAGCCCGAAGACCTGCAACTGCTGCAACCCGGTGACCTGGTCGGGCTGGAATCCTTCCAGATGCGCGTGGGCGAACGCCGCATCCAGGCCCTGACCGACTGCGAGCTGGCGCCCTTGCGCCGCATGAGCGATGCCGAATGGCGCGAGCTGCTGCTGCACGCGCTGCTGCGCCGCGACACCCAGGCCGGCCTCGCCCATCTGCGTGTGGGCTCGGTCGGCGAGCGGGTGCGCCGGCTGCTGCTCTTGCTGACCGGCTGCAGCGGCCCCGGATCGCGGCTGACGGACGAGGAGCCCGTCGCGCTCGAATTGCCGTCGCTGGCGACGATCGCCGCCATCACTGCGTCGACCAACGAGACGGTCTGCCGCGTGGTGTCGCACTTCCGCCGCACCGGCCTGCTCGAAGACGTCGGCAACCGCAAGGTCCGCCTGATGCCTGGGCTGCTGCTGTCGGCCGGCGAACTGCCGGGCGGCGTCACCCGCAGCCGGACCCGCTGATCGGCCTTGGCGTTGCGGACGGTTGCACGTTCCTCGTGATGGCCCTCAGGCAAAACCAAAGCAAGCCCAGCGAAAATGAAAGAACGCCGACGACCGATTCGGCGCTCAACCATTTGCTCGGAGGACCACCATGGACCGTCGCACCCTCATCCAGACCGCAGGCACCACCGCCCTCGCCGCTTTCGCCACGGCGGCTGCCGCTCAGGCGGCTGATCCGCATGCCCACCACCACGGCGGCCATGCCGGCCATGGGGCACCCAATGCGGCACTGATCGCGGCGGCCAGCGCCTGTGTCAGCACGGGTCAGGCCTGCCTGGCCCATTGCCTGGTGTTGCTGGGCAATGGCGACAAGGAAATGGCGGGCTGCGCGCAATCGGTCAACCAGCTGCTGGCGGTCTGCGACGCGCTGCACAAGGTGGCGGCCCAGCAAGGCCCCATCCTCAAGGACCTGGCCCGCGTGGCGGCCAAGACCTGCGAGGCCTGCGAGAAGGAGTGCCGCAAGCACGCCAGCAAGCACGCCGAATGCAAGGCCTGCGCCGACAGCTGCGTCGACTGCGCCAAGCAGTGCAAGGCCATTGCGGCCTGAGCGCGGACCTCAGCGCCGCAGGGCGCCCGACATCGCGTCACGCACCCCGCCCAGCTGGCTCTCGCGCCAGAGGGCGATCCAGATGGCTTCGAGGTTGCGGGTGTAGCCGTCGATGTCCAGCAGCGCGCTGCCCGGCCGGGCCTCGGCCAGCTTGCGCTTGCAGGCGGCCAGTTCGGCCGGCTGCTGGCCCAGCCGGATCGCCAGCGCCTCGTAGTCGGCCACGCTGTGCGTGACCAGCTCGGGCAGACCGGCGGCGTGCAACAGGCTGCCCGCCACGCGTGAGGGGAAGGACTGGCCGCTGTAGGTCAGCACCGGCAGACCCGCCAGCAGGGCGTCCGACGCGGTGGTGTGGGCGTTGTAGGGATGCGTGTCCAGGAACAGATCGGCCTGGCGGTAGCGCGCGAGGTGGTCTTCCACCCTGGGCACCCGCTGGGCGAACACCAGCCGATCCGGTGCGATGCCGGCGGCCTGGGCGGCCGCGCGCAGGTTGTGCTGCGACGCGGCACTGCGCGACATCAGCCACAGCACGCTGCCGGGGGTGGCCGCGAGGACGCGCATCCAGGTGGCGAACATCGGCGGCGAGATCTTGTAGTCGTGGTTGAAGGAACAGAACACCACGCCAGTCTCGGGCAGGCCGCATTCGGCGCGTGTCGGTGTGCGCTCAGCGATCTCCAGGCCGGCGGCGGCCGGCAGGTAGTTGTCGGGCAGGTAGACCACCCGCTCGTCGCAATGCGTCTGGTGCTCGGGCGGGATGACGTGGCGGTCGGCCACGATCACGTCGATGTGCGGGTTGCCCAGCGTGCCTGGATAGCCCAGGAAGTTCACATGCACCGGCGCGGGCCGCTCCGAGAAGATCTCGTTGCGGGAGTCGGCCGTGTAGCCGGCCAGGTCGATGGCGATGTCGACCTCCAGCGCCCGCATCAACCGGGCGATCTGCGGCGCACTGAAGGGGCGGGCGTCGATGAAGCGGTCGAAGCTGCCCTGCATGCGCGCGCGCAGCCGGCTGCCGTCATCGGTGCCCAGTGAGATGGCGATGGTCTCGAAACGGCGCCGGTCGTGGCGCTCGAACACGCCGGCCATCAGGTGGCCAACCGGGTGCTCGCGCAGGTCCGGCGAGACATAGGCGATGCGGATGCGGTCGTGGCGGTAGCGCTCGCCGCGCCAGAGCGGTTCACGCGTCGGATAACGCTGGCGCGAGAACAGTTGGGCCGCGCGCTGGTGGTCGGCCGCGTCGTCGGTGATCGCCATCAGCGCGAGCGACTTGCAGGTGCGCTTGCCCTGGCGCAGGCCCTCGACGATCTGGCTGCGCAGCGCGTCAAAGCCGGTCCAGTCGCAGCGGTGCAGGCGTTCGTAGAGCAGCATGCCCGGGCCGTAGTCGTAGTCCGGGTTGAGCGTCAGCAGCCGCTCGAACATCGCGGTGGCTTCCTCGCTGCGCTTGAAGTCGGTCAGCAGCACGGCGCAGTTGGCCAGCGCGGTCTCGTGCTCGGGCTTGATCGCCAGCACGCGCTGGAAACGATCGAGCGCCTCGGCGTGGCGCAGCATCTCGCGCAGCAGCACGCCGGAATTGATGAGCACCTCGGTGTAGTCGGCCTGCAGCGCCAGCGCCCGGTCATAGCTGGCCAGCGCCGCATCGCGTTCACCGGCGCCCTGCAAGGCGGTGGCATGGGCAAACCACAGCGGCGCATAGCCCGGCACGAGTTGCACCCCCCGGTCCAGCAGCGCGCGCGCGGCGGGCATGTCCGGTTGCTTGAGCAGGATCACCGCCAGCGAATACAGCCCGGCCGGATCGGCCGGATGGTCGAGCAGATAGGCCTGCAGCAGCGCCTTGGCCTCATCCATCCGCCCGGCGTTCTGCAGCGTGATGCCCTGGATCAGCCGTTCGCGCGGGTCCACGCCAGCGCCGGCAACGGCTTGGGCTTCAGCCTGGGGACGTTCTTCGAGGGTGTCGGTGGCGGCCATGCGCGAGGTCTTTCCAGCGCACGACAGGTGCGCCTGATCGACACCGATGTTGTCCCGATGCCGTCACCCCGAAGCACGAAAAACGGCCGGGCCGGCGGCGCAGTTCCGGGCTTGCGTCAACCTTCCGACAACTTCAGGCTGACCCACCGTTTCAGGCTGACGCCCTGCTCCACCGCCTGGATCACCAGCCGCCGATGCTGTTCCGGCGGAATCCGGACCCGGAACTCCCCGCTGAACTGCCGTTCCGCGTAGGGCTGCGGCACGGCCTCGCCGCGCTCGCCCATCTCCGCCACGACGTCGGCCACCACCCGCCGGATGCCGGCCAGCGCCGCCTCCGGACTGGCATCCAGCCACGACAACGAGGGGAACTCCGCGCACAGACCAACATGCTCCTGATCGTCGGTGGACCAGGTCAGGCGATAGGTGTAGCGGTCAGTGTTCATGTCGGTCGTCGTTGAGCTTGTCGATGGCCTGCAGGACCTGCCGGACCTGATAGACCTTGGCCATGAGGCGGGTGCGCCAGACAGAACCTTCGCACCCGCGCAACGGGCGCGCCATCCCTCCAGAGAACGAACCGGCACGGCCTCGCCACACCACAACAGCGGACCTGGGTCGACGCTGGCGGACGTGTCGCTTGCCGGTCCGCACAAAGAAGAACGCCGCGTCGGCCCTGGCAGGTGCCAGGGGCCGGAACGCGGCGTTCGGGGCCGGGCCGGGGGCCGTTCGGTGACGGCGTGTCCGGCGGGCGGCGGGGTTCCCTTCGATCAGGATCGGGGCAGGTGCATCAGATCAGCGGCGTGTTGCGCAGCAGGTCGTCCTGGGCCGGGTCCTGCGGCAGCAGGACGGCGGCGTGCAGGTCGGTGGCCGGTGCGGTCATCGAGGCGGACGCGGCGGCGTCGGCCACGGCGGTGCTGGCGTCGCCCGTTGCCGGGGTCTGCAGCAGGGCCTCGGGCGCCTCGACCAGCACGTCTTGCAGGCTCACCGGCACGCTGGTGGTGTTGGCCGCAGCGGCGCCGCTGGTGTCGGTCTGCTTGGCGAACCAGACGTCGGCCATCTGGTGCGACTGGCCGTCCGCCGTCTGGTAGCTCGACGTCAGGCCCAGCAGGTTGCCGTTGTCCACCGTCTGGCCAGCGACCGCATGCAGGTCCATCGAGACGATGCCGAGGTCGGCCAGGCTGCGCAGCTCACCGGTGTCGGTGATGCCGTCGGCGTCGCGGTCGACCCAGACCTTCAGCTCGCCGAAGGCGGCGTCAGACTGGCTGAGCTGGCCGTCGCGGTTGCTGTCGAGGTCGGCCATGGCGGCATAACCGGTGCCGGCGCGCTGGCCGTTGGCCAGTTGGGTGCCGGCGCCGAACAGCTCGCGGCCGTCGTTGATCTGGCCGTCGGCGTTGAGGTCACGCACCAGCAGGCCGTCGTTGCCGCCGACCCAGCCGGTCCGCTCGACCGAGCCGCTGGCGTCGACGTCGAAGGTCACGCCCTGGGCGGCCGAGACCGTCTGGATGCCGTTGCCGTCCAGATCCAGCACGATCGGGGTGGCCGCGATCATGGCGTCGATCTGGGCATTGCTCAGCACCGCCACGTCGGTGGTCTCGAAGGCGGCGATCTGGGCCGTCGTCATCGCGGCGATGTCGGCGGTCTGCAGCGCCACAACCTGTTCGGTCGTCAGCGCCACGACCGCATCGGTCGTCAGCTGGCTGATCTGCGTGGTCGTGAAGGCCACGATCTGAGCGGTCGTCAGCGCCTGGATCTGGTCGGTGCTGAAGGCGGCCACCAGGCTGGTGTTGAGCGCGCCGAAGTCGGCCGTCGTGATGGCGGCGATGTCACCGGTCTCCAGAGCCTGGAACTGCGTCGTCGACAGCGCGTTGAACTGCGCGGTCGTCAGCGCCACCATGTCGTCGGTGCTCAGCGCGACCAGCTGATCGGTCGTCAGCAGGCTGACCTGGGTGGTCGACAGGCCGGCGATCTGTGCGGTCGTCAGGGCGTCGATCGTGTCGGTGGTCAGCGCCTGCAGCTGGGTGCTGCTCAGGGCGTTGAGCTGGTTGCTGGTCAGCGCCGCCGCCTGTTCGGTCGTCAGGACCGCCAGTGCATCGGTGCCCAATCCGGCCAAGGCGCCGGTCTTGAGGGCGGCCAGGTCGGCCGCTTCAAGGGCCTGGACCTGTTCGGTCGTCAGCGCGCCGAGGGCGGTCGAACCCAGCGAAGCGGCCTGCACCGTCGTCAGCGCGGCGATGTCGTCGGTGGCGATGGCGGCGATCTGGTCGGTGCCCAGCGCAGCCAGCTCCGCCGTGGTCAGGGCCGCCGTCTGGGCGGTCGTCAGCGCGCTGATCTGGTCGCTGGTGAGCGCGCCGATCTGGGTGCTGGTGAAGGCGCGGATCTCGTTGGTGGTCAGCGCGGCGATGTCGTCGGTGGCGATGGCCGCGACCTGGTCGCTGGTCAGTGCCGCCACCTGGGCGGTCGTCAGCGCCGCGATCTGGGCGGTCGTCAGGGCGCCGATGCCGTCGGTGCTCAGGCCTTGCAGCGCAGCGGTCTTGATGGCCGCGAGGTCAGCGGTCTCCAGCGCCTGGACCTGATCGGTCGTCAGCGCCGCCACCTGTGCAGAGCTGAGCGCCGCGGCTTGCGCGCTGGTCAGCGCGGCCACCTGGGCGGTGCCCAGCGCGGCCACCTGGTCGCTGCCGAGGGCGGCCACCTGGGTGGTGCTCAGGCCACCGATCTGGCTGGTCGTCAGGGCGCCGATCTGGTCGCTGGACAGGGCGCCAAGCTGGCTGCTGCCCAGGCTGCGGATCTGAGCGGTGCCGAGCGCGGCGATGTCGTCGGTGGCGATGGCGGCGACCTGGGCGGTCGTCAGCGCGGCCACCTGGGCGGCGGTCAGCGCAGCGGCCTGGGCGGTCGTCAGGGCTTCCACGCCGTCGGTGGTCAGGCCCTGCAGCGCGGCGGTCTTGATGGCGGCGAGGTCTGCGGTCTCCAGCGCCTGGACCTGGTCGGTCGTCAGTGCCCCCACCTGCGTGGAGGTCAGCGCGGCGGCCTGCAGCACGCTCAGGGCGGCGATGGCACCGGTCGACAGCGCGGCGATCTGGTCGCTGCCGAGCGACACGACCTGGGTGGTCGTCAGGCCAGCGACCTGGGCGGTCGTCAGCACGGCGACCTGATCGCTGGACAAGGCGCCCAGCTGGGCGGTGGTCAGGCTGCGGACCTGCGCACTCGACAGGGCGGCGAGGTCGTCGGTGGCGATCGCGCCGATCTGGGCGGTCGTCAGCGCGGCCACCTGGACCGATGTCAGCGCCGCCGCCTGTGCGGTGGTCAGGGCCTCGACGCCTTCGGTGCTCAGGCCTTGCAGCGCGGTGGTCTTGATGGCGACGAGATCAGCGGTCTCCAGCGCCTGGACCTGGTCGGTCGTCAGCGCGCCGACCTGGGTCGAACTCAGGCCAGCGGCCTGCAGCGCCGTCAGCGCGGCGATGTTGCCGGTCGACAGGGCCGCGATCTGGTCGCTGCCGAGCGACGCCAGCTGGGCCGTGCTCAGGCCGGGGATCTGGGCGGTGGTCAGCGCGGCGATCTGGTCGGTCGACAAGGCGCCGAGCTGGGCGGTGGTCAGGGCACGGATCTGTGCCGAACCCATCGCGGCCAGGTCATCGGTGGCGATGGCCGCGACCTGGCTGGTCGTCAGCGCCGCCACCTGGGCGGTGGCCAGCGCGGCGACCTGGGCGGTGCTCAGCGCGTCGATGCCTTCGGTGCCGAGGGCCTGCAGGGAAGCGGTCCGTATGGCCCGCAGGTCAGCGGTTTCCAGCGCCTGGACCTGGTCGGTCGTCAGCGCCGCCACCTGGGTGGAGGTCAGCGCGGCGGCCTGGGCGCTGCTTAGGGCGGCCACGTTGGCGGTCGACAGCGCAGCGATCTGGTCGCTCGCAAGCTGGGCGATCTGGGTCGTGCTCAGGCCGGTCACCTGGGTCGTCGCCAGTGCGGCGATCTGGTCGGTCGACAAGGCACCGAGCTGGGCGCTGGTCAGGCCGCGCACCTGGGCCGAACCCAGCGCGGCGAGGTCGTCGGTGGCGATGGCGGCGACCTGGCTGGTCGTCAGCGCCGCGATCTGGCTGGAGCTGAGGGCGGCGGCCTGGGCGGTGGTCAGCGCATCGATGGCCTCGGTGCCCAGCGCCTGCAGGGCGGCGGTCTTGATGGCGCGCAGGTCGGCGGTCTCGAGGGCCTGGACCTGGTCGGTCGTCAACGCGGCAACCTGGGCCGAGCTGAGCGCGGCGGTCTGGAGCGTGGTCAGCGCGGCCACATCGTCGGTGTCGAGCGCGGCGACCTGCTCGGTCGTCAGCGCGGCAACCTGGGTCGTCTTCAGCGCGGCGATCTGGGCCGAGTCGAGGGCGGCCACGACGTCGGTGGCCAGCGCTTGCAGCGCGGCGGTGCGGATGGCCGCCAGATCAGCGGTCTCGAAGGACTGGATCTGGTCGCTGGTCAGTGCGGCCAGCTGGGTCGAGGTCAGCGCACCGGCCTGCAAGGAGGTCAGCGCGGCGATGCTGTCGGTCGACAGCGCGGCGATCTGGTCACTGCCAAAGGCGGCCACCTGGGCGGTGGTCAGCGCGGCGACCTGGCCGGTGGTCAAGGCGCCGATCTGGTCGCTGCCCAGCGCGGCGAGCTGGGTGCTGCCCAGCGCACGGACCTGGGCCGAGGTCATCGCGGCCAGGTCGTCGGTGGCGATCGCGGCGATCTGCGCGGTGGTCAGCGCAGCCACCTGGGCCGAGGTCAGCGCGGCCATTTGGGCCGTGCCGAGCGCCCCGATGGCATCGGTGCCGAGCGACTGCAGCACGCTGGTACGGATGGCACGCAGGTCGGCGGTCTCCAGCGCCTGGACCTGGTCGGTCGTCAGGGCGGCCACCTGGTCAGACGTGAGCGCGGCGGCCTGGGCGGAGGTCAGCGCGGCGATGTTGTCGGTCGTCAGCGCCTGCACCTGATCGCTGGCCAAGGCGGCGATCTGCAGGGTGTTCAGACCCGGGATCTGGGCGGTGGTCAGGGCGGCGATCTGGTCGCTCGACAGCGCCGCGAGCTGGGCCGTGCCGAGGGCGCGGATCTGCGCGGTGCCCATGGCGGCGAGGTCATCGGTGGCGATGGCGGCCACCTGCTCGGTCGTCAGGGCCGCCACCTGGGCGGAGCTGAGCGCGGCGATCTGGGCGGTGCTCAGGGCTTCGATCGCGTCGGTGCCCAGCGCTTGCAGCGAGGCCGTGCGGATGGCGCGCAGGTCGGCCGTCTCCAGCGCCTGGACCTGGGTGGTCGACAGCGCGGCGACCTGGTCGGAGCCGAGCGCAGCGGCCTGCGTGGAGGTCAGCGCGGCGACGTTGTCGGTCGTCAGCGCCGCGATCTGGTCACTCGACAACGCGACGATCTGGCGCGTCGTCAGGCCGGCCAGCTGGCCGCTGGTCAGCGCCTCGATCTGGCTGGTGCCGAGCGCGGCGATCTGGTCGGTGGTCAGCGCACGGATCTGCGCGGTGCCCATGGCGGCGAGGTCGTCGGTGGCGATGGCGGCCACTTGCGTGGTGGTCAGAGCAGCGACCTGGGCGGACGTCAGCGCCGCAACCTGGTCGGAGCTCAGGGCGTCGATGCCTTCTGTGCCAAGGGCCTGCAGCACCGACGTGCGGATGGCCCGCAGGTCGGCGGTCTCGATGGCCTGGATTTGATCGGTCGACAGCGCGGCGATCTGGGTCGAGGTCAGGGCGGCGGCCTGGGCCGAGGACAAGGCCGCGATGTGATCGGTGCCAAGCGCGGCGATCTGGTCGCTGCCCAGTGCGGCGATCTGGCTGGTGTTGAGGCCGGCCATTTGGCCGGTCGTCAGGGCGCCGATCTGTTCGGTCGACAGGGCACCGAGCAACGTCGTGCCAAGGGCGCGGATCTGGGCGGTGCCGAGCACGGCGAGGTCATCGGTGGCGATGGCCGCGACCTGGGCGGTCGTCAGCGCGGCCACCTGGGCGGAGGTCAGCGCGGCGGCCTGGGCCGTGTCGAGGGCCTGGATGGCGTCGCTGCCGAGCGCCTGCAAGGCGACGGTGCGCAGGGCCCGCAGATCGGCCGTCTCGAGGGCGACGATCTGGTCGGTCGTCAGCGCGGCGGCCTGGGCCGAGCCGAGGGCGGCCACCTGGGCGGACGTCAGGGCGGCGATGTTGTCGGTGGCCAGCGCGGCAATCTGGGCGGTGTCGAGCGCGGCGATCTGGCCGGTCGTCATGCCGGCGACCTGGCTGGACGTGAGCGCGCCGATCTGGTCGGTCGACAGGGCGCCGAGCTGGCCGGTGGTCAGGGCGCGGATCTGGGTCGAGGTCATTGCCGCCAGGTCATCGGTGGCGATGGCGCCGACCTGGGTGCTGGACAAGGCGGCCACTTGCGCGCTGCTCATCGCAGCGATTTGGGCCGTCGTCAGCGCGTCGATCGCGTCGGTGCCGAGGGCTGCCAGCGAGGCGGTGCGGATGGCGCGCAGGTCCGCCGTCTCCAAGGCCTGGACCTGGTCGGTGGTCAGCGCGCCAACCTGGCTGGAGCTGAGCGCTGCCGCCTGCTGCGAGCTGAGCGCGGCGATGTTGTCGGTGCCGATCGCGGCAACCTGGGCGGTCGTCAACGCCGCCACCTGGGCGGTCGAGAAGGCGCCAACCTGGGCGGTGCCGAGCACGGCGATGGCGTCGGTGCTCAGGGACTGCAGCGCGGCGGTGCGGATGGCGCGCAGGTCAGCCGTTTCGAGCTGCTGGACCTGGTCGCTGGTCAGCGCGGCGACCTGGTCGCTGCTGAGGGCGGCGGCCTGGGCCGAGGTCAGCGCGCCGATGTTGTCGGTCAGCAAGGCCTGGATCTGGCTGGTGCCGAGCGCGGCGATCTGGAGGGTGTTCAGGCCGGCCAGCTGGGCGCTGGTCATCGCGGCGATCTGGTCGGTGCCGAGCGCGGCGATCTGGGCGGTGGTCAGCGAACGCATCTGCGCGCTGGTCATCGCGGCGATGTCGTCGGTGGCGATGGCGGCCACCTGGGCGGTCGTCAGGGCGGCGACCTGGGCGCTGTTGAGCGCGGCGATCTGGGCGGTGGTCAGGGCGTCGATGCCCTCGGTCGTCATGGCCTGCAGCGCAGCCGAGCGGATGGCGCGCAGGTCGGCGGTCTCCAGCGCCTGGACCTGGTCGGTCGTCAGCGCCGCCACCTGGGCCGAGGTCAGCGCCGCCGCTTGTGCGGAGGTCAGCGCGGCGATGTTGTCGGTCAGCAGGGCCTGCAGCTGGTCGGTTCCCAGCAAGGCCAGCGAGCGGGTCGTCAAGCCAGCGGCCTGGGTGCTGGTCAGGGCGGCCAGCTGGTCGGTGGTCAGGGCGGCGATCTGGCTGGTCGTCAGCGCATTGAGCTGGGCGCTGCCCATGGCGGCAAAGGCTTCGGTGCCGAGCGACTGGATCTGGCCGGTCGTCAGCGCCGCCACCTGGGCATTGGACAGGCCGGCGGCCTGGGTCGAGCTGAGGGCGGCGACGCCGTCGGTGCTGAGCGCCTGGATGGCGGTCGAGCTCATGCCACGCAGGTCGGTCGACTCCATCGCGGCGATCTGGTCGGTGCTGAGCGCACCCACCTGGGTCGAGTTCAGGGCGGCGACCTGGCGGCTGTTGAGCGCCACGATCTGGTCGGTCGTCAAGGCGGCGATCTGGGCGCTGCCCAGCGCGGCAACCTGAAGCGAGGTCATGCCCGCCACCTGCACGGTGCCGAGCGCGGACACGCCGTCGGTGCTCAGGGCCTGGACCTGGGTGGTGCTCAGGCCGGCGACCTGGGCGCTGGTCAGCGCGGCGGCCTGGTCGGTCGTCAGCGCGCCGATGGCGTCGGTGTCCAGGTTGCGGACCGCTGCGGTGCGCATGGCCTGCAGGCCTTCGGTGGTCAGGGCCTGGACCTGGGCGCTGCCGAGTGCCGCCGCCTGGGCGGTGGTCAGCGCAGCGGCCTGGTGAGTGCCCAGCGCGGCGATGTCATCGGTGGCGATGGCGGCCACCTGGGTGGTCGTCAGAGCTGCCACCTGGGCGCTGGTCAGGGCTGCGGCCTGTTCGGTCGTCAGCGCATCGACGCCGGCGGTCTGCAGGCCGCGCAGGGCGACGGTCCGGATGGCCTGCAGATCGGCCGTCTCGACCGCCTGGACCTGTGCGGTCGTCAGGGCGGCCACCTGGTCGCTGTTGAGCGCGGCCGCCTGGGCGGTGGTCAGCGCGGCGATGTCATCGGTCTCGACCGCGGCGATCTGGCTGGTCGTCAATGCAGCGACCTGGCGGGTCGCGAGCTGCCCGACCTGCTCGGTCGTCAGCGCCACGATCTGGTCGGTCGACAGGGACCGCAGCTGGTTGGTCGTGATCGCCTGGACCTGCGAGGTCGTCAGGGCGGCGATGTCGTCGGTGGCGATGGCGGCGATCTGGGTCGTCGTCAGGCTGGCGACCTGGCCGGAGGTCATCGAGGCGACCTGGTCGGTCGTCAGCGCCTCGATCGCGGCGGTGGCCAGCCCGCGCAGCGCCGTGGTGCGCACGGCGGCGAGGTCTTCCGTCTCGATGGCCTGGATTTGTTCGGTGCCCAAAGCGCCGAGCTGGGTCGACGTCAGCACCGCCGCCTGCGCGGTGGTCAGCGCGGCGATGTCGTCGGTGGCGATCGCGCCAACCTGGGTGGTCGACAGCGCGGCGATCTGCTGCGTGCGCAGGCTGGCAACTTGATCGGTCGTCAGCTCAACGATCTGGTCGGTGGCCAAGGCGCCCAGCTGGGTCGTCGTGATGGCCTGCACCTGCGAGGTCGTCAGCGCGGCGATGTCGTCGGTGGCGATGGCGGCGATCTGGGAGGTCGTCAGCGCGCCGACCTGGCGGGTGGTCAGCGCGGCGACCTGGTCGGTCGTCAGCGCGACGATCGCGTCGGTGCCCAGCGAACGCAGCGCGGTCGTGTTGAGGGCCGCGAGGTCTTCCGTCTCGATGGCCTGGACTTGGTCGGTGCTCAGCGCCGCCAGCTGTGCGCCGGTCAACGCGGCGGCCTGTGCGGTGGTGAAGGCGGCGATCGAGGCGGTGCCCAGGGCCCCGATCTGCGTGCTGGTCAACGAGGCGATCTGGCTGGTCGAGAAGCCCGCGATCTGCTCGGTCGTGAAGGCGGCGATCTGGTCGGTCGTCAGCGCCTGCATCTGACGGGTGTTGAGCCCGCGCAGGTCGGCGGTCTCCATCGCGGCAAGGGCCTCGGTGGTGATCGCGGCCAGATCGGCCGTCTCGATCGCAGCCACCTGGCTCGAACTCAGCGCCGTGATCTGGTCGCTGGTGAACGCGGCCCAGTCCTCGGTCGTCAGGGCGGCGATCGAGCGGGTCGACAGGCCGGCGACCTGGGAGGTGGTAAGGGACGGGACGATGGTGGCCATGGACGTTTCCTGCGTTGACGGGGCGATGAGCGGGCGTTGTGCGGATTGCCGACGGACCGGGAATCTGCTTGCTCGTCGGGATATCGCCTACGGTGCCGGAAACTTGAGGGTGACCATCGAAGGAAATGGCTAGCAGGTTCCGGACACTTTTGCTCTGCAACCCGATCCCGCAGCTGGGGGCCATCGATGGTGTGAGATCGGTCACGAACCGGCGCACACGCGCTCGGTGGACGTGCAGATCTGCCAGAACGAGATGGGCGGCAAGCGTCGGCCTGTTCCCGTCCTTGCCACGACCGCGGCGGCGTAGGCTGGCGGGCAAGCGTCGGCATCCGGTCCGGCGCCCACGCAGCCCGCCCTGCCCGCCATGTCATGACGTCCTCGCCGTCCTTGCCCTCCCCCGCCTCCCATCCAGAACCCGCGCTGCCGTGGCCGCGCTGGCTCGGCGCCGATCTGGCCGCGTCGCGTGCGCTCCTGGTCGTTGCCGGCCCGGACCTGGCCAGCAACCTCGCCGCCGCCGACGCCTTGGCGACGCTGGCCGCGCGGGGCATCCGCGTGCTGCTGCGCCTGCCGGCGACGCAGGCCGACTGGCTGGCACGGGTCTGGGGCGTCTGGGCGGTCTGGCCGGTCGACCGGGAAGGCCACACCGAGGACCGGCTCGACCCGGGCGACGCGCCGCCCGATCTGGTCGGCGCGGTCGACGCCTGGATCCCGCTCGGCGAGCTGCCGGCCTTGCTGGGCGCGGTCGCCGACGGGCCCTGGCCACGCCTGCACCTGGGTGCGGCCTACGTCACCAGCCTGTTCGACGAGGCCGACGCCCAAGGCCAGCCCGACCGGGCCGACACCCTCTGGATCGGCAGTTGCCTGGACAACAGCCCGCAAGGCGCACCGGCGATGGACCTGCTCGACGGCCTGGCCGAACCCCTGCGGATCTGCGCCTGGCATTGGCGCGAGCCGGTCGACAGCCTGGACGACGTGACCCGCGCCCGTCGCCTGGGCCGCTGGCCCGACCTGGCTGCAGCAGCCACCGACCGCCTGCTGCTGGCCCGCCGCATCGCCACGCTGGACCTGCTCGTGACCCACCAGCCGGAAGCGGCCACGCTGGCCTGGGCGCTCGGCAAGCCAGTCTGGTGGCTGGCGAGCGGGCCTGACGCGGACCTGCCCTCGTCGCCCCCACCGGCCCACCTCGGCGCGCCGACCGTCGTCACCGTGCAGGACCTGCCCGGCGCCCTGGCCGCGTGGGCACCGTCGCGCCGCCATGCCCTGCGCCGCCAGTCTCCGGACGACGCGCTGGCCGGCGTCGTCGAGGCCATCAACGCCTGCCAGCAGGGCGCCCTGGACGCCGCCCGCGACCATGCCCTGCAGTTGCTGATCAGCCATCCGCAGCGCCCGGACGCCTGGCGCCTGCTCGGCCTGATCGGCCAGACCACCGGCCAGCTCGCCTGGGCCGAGCGTTGCCACGCCCGCGTCACCGAGGTCGCGCCGGCCTGGCCGGACGGCTGGAAGAGCCTGGGCCTGCTGCGGGTCGAGCTGGCACGAACCGATCCCGCCATCGACGCCCTGACCCGCGCGCTGGCGCTGGCGCCTTCGGACGGTGGCGTGCGGGGGCCGCTGGCCCGCTTGCACGACGAACGTGGCCTCGCCGGCGACGCCGACCTCGCCATCACGCTCTACCGCGAAGGCCTGGGCCACCAGCCGGCCGAGACCGACTGGCAACTCGCGCTGGCGAGCTTGCTGATCGGCGTCGGCGAGCCCGAAGCCGCCCTGTCCTACCTCGATGCCTGCCTGCGCCAGCTCGATGCCAGCCACGCCGGCCATGCCCGCGCGCTGCGCCTGTCGGCCCGCGCCCACGCCGCTCGGGGCGACACCGACGCCGCAGCGGCCTGCCTGCGCCGCTGTCTTGAACGCCGACCCGGCGACGCCCAGGCGGTCGCCACGCTGGCCCGGCTGTATCGGCAAGCGGGCTTGAACAGCCGTGCGCGTGAACTCCTGCGGCTCGCCCGGCCGGTCGACACCTTGCCCGACCCATCGGCAACGACGCCAGAGGCCGATGCGCCGGCCGACCTCGCCTGGCGCGACCTCGAAGCCTGGTGGCTGCTGCGCCTGAGCGATCCCACCGTGGCACCGGACGACCGCCGCGCCACGGCCGCCGCCGCCGTGCTCGCCGTCGCGCCTCGCGCCCAAGCGCTGGACACCGCCCTGTGGTGCACCCTGGCGCCCTTGCTGGACGACGCCACCCGCGCCGCGCTGCGTCCGGCCCATCCGGCCCCAGATGCCGCAGCGCCCGAACGCCGCAGCCTCGCCAGCCGCCGCCCCCGGCTGGCCTACATCGGCTCGCCCCACGCGCTGCTGCGTCATCAGGATGGCGTGCGCAGCCTGCTGGCCCAGCACGACCGCAGCCGTTTCGACGTGCAGGTCTGGCACTGGTCGGCCCCGCAGGACGACGGCCGGGTCAGCACGCCGGCCGGTCTGGATGCCGAGGATCTGGGCGCTGGCAGCGATGCCGAACTGGCGCGACAGGTCCTGAGCCTCGAACCCGATGCCCTGGTGGACCTGGACGGCGACGGCTGTCACGCCCGACCGGGCCTGTGGCCACGCCTGCCGGCCTCGCTGCGGCTGGCGGCCTTCGACCGTTGCCAGATGCCGGACGACGCCCCGGGCGCGCCAACGCTGTCGCCCTGGCCCGTCACGCTCGCCTGCGCCGGCCCGGCCGACGCGCTGCAGGCGGCCAGTCCCTTGCGGTCGCGCTGGCGCACCCGCCTGGGCCTGCCGGGCAAGGCCCCGGTGCTGGCCTGCCTGGCGCCGCTGGAGTCCTTGTCGCGCCCCGCGCTGGACCGCCTGTTCGCGCTGCTGCAGGCCTGTCCTCCCGCCCACCTGTGGCTGGCGCCGGCCGACCCCGCGCTGCGGGCCGCCATCGTCGACCTCGCCCGCGCGGCCGGCATCGCCCCGGAGCGTCTGCACCACACAGAAGCCGGGCCACACGCCCTCGCGCTGCGGCGCGGTGCGCTGAGCGCCGTCGATCTCTACCTGCAGCTCACCCCCGACTGGCACGACCACGCCCTGCCCGATCCCCTCGCCCAGGCCCTGGCCGCCGCCGTGCCGGTGCTCGCTCTGGCCGGCACGGCCGATCCGTCCGGCCGCGTGCGTGCGCTGTTGAAAGCCGCCGACGCGGTCGACGCGTGTCACGACGACATCGACGCCTGGCAACAGGCCGCCCTCGCCGCCCTGCGCCAGCCGCGCGCGCTGCTCGCCCAGCGCCAACAAGGCATCAGCCGCCACGCCGGTGCCCCGCTGTTCCAGCCCGCCCTGCTCGCCGGCCGCCTGCAGGATGCGCTGCTGCCACCGCCCCCGATGGCCCGCCCGGCCGGCGCAGTCCGTGAACAAACCGGCACCCGCGCCTCGCCTCGTCGACAGACTTTGGAGGCCCCCGCTTGATCACTTGCGTTTTTTCCCCCTAGAATCGCGGTCTTTCGCCGAAGCCGGCATAGCTCAGTTGGTAGAGCAGCGCATTCGTAATGCGAAGGTCGGGGGTTCGACTCCTCTTGCCGGCACCACCCTTCAAGGGCGGACAGGTTGAAAAAAGCAAAAACGCGAAAGCGCAAAAAAGCTGAGAAGCCGCCCACCGAGGCGGCTTTTTTGCGTCCTGAGACAACCCGCCGCGTGCGTCGGCGCTGGTCGGATCAGCGGGTCCCGCGAGCGGTCAAGGTGGGACAGCCTCGTTGTATATTTCCGCATACAACGAATTCCTGAGACGTGTGAACATGCCGCTCCGACACCTCTACCCACTGGCTGCGGCGCTGCTCCTGACGCCTTGTGCGTTTGCTGCAGACCTCACCGTCTCGGCTGCCGCCAGCCTGACGAACGCGTTCAAGGATATTGCACCGTTGTATGAGTCGGCATATCCCGGTGCCAAGGTGCAGCTGAACTTTGGTGCGTCGGGGGCCTTGTTGCAGCAGATTGCCAAGGGGGCGCCGGTCGACGTCTTCATCAGTGCCGACCAGGAGACGATGGACCGGGCGCAGGCCCAGGGCTTGTTGAAGGCCGGCAGCCGGCGTGATGTGGTGTCCAACACGCTGGTGGTGATCGTGCCGGGCAGCAGCGCCACGATGCCCAAGACCATCGCCGACCTGACCCAGCCAGCCTACGGCCGCATCGCCATCGGACTGCCCGCCAGCGTGCCGGTCGGGCGTTACACCCAGGGCGTGCTGGAGGCCGCCAAGCTCTGGGGGGCGATCGCGCCCAAGATGATCGGAGCCAGTTCGGTGCGCCAGGCGCTGGACTACGTCGCGCGTGCCGAGGTCGATGCCGGCTTCGTCTACGCCACCGATGCGGCGCTGATGCCCGACCGGGTCAAGATCGCCCTCACGGTGCCGACCGCCCAAGCCATCGTCTACCCCGTGGCGGCACTCGCGGCGGCGCCGAACCCGGTGGACGGGGCCCGCTTCATCGACTTCCTGCGCACCCCACCGGCGCAAACGGTGCTGGCCCGCTACGGCTTTGGCAAGCCCTGATGGACAGCGCCTGGATCGCTCTGCAGCTCACGCTCAAGGTGGCGGGCTGGGCGACCTTCATCAACCTGTTCCTGGGCGTCGCCACCGGCTACGCGATGGCGCGCTGGCGCTGGGCCGGACGCGACCTGCTGGACGCCGCGTTGACCCTGCCGATGGTCATGCCGCCGACCGTGCTGGGCTACTACCTGCTGGTGGTCATCGGCACCCAGGGCACGCTCGGGCAATGGTTGCTGTCGACCTTCGGCATCCGCCTGATCTTCACCTGGCAGGCCGCCGTGATCGCCGCGACGATCGTCGCCTTCCCGCTGGTCTTCAAGGCCGCCCGGGCGGCCTTCGAGAACGTCGAGCCGCAACTGGAAGACGCCGCCCGCTCGCTCGGGCTGAGCGAGTCGGCCGTCTTCTTCCGGGTGTCCTTGCCGCTGGCCTGGCGCGGCATCCTGGCCGGGCTGCTGCTGTCCTTTGCTCGGGCGCTGGGCGAGTTCGGCGCCACGCTGATGGTGGCCGGCAGCATCGCCGGCAAGACGCAGACCCTGTCGATCGCGGTCTACGAGGCGGTCCAGGCCGGACAGGACGACACCGCCCACTTCCTGGTCGCCATCACCTCGCTGACCTGCATCGCCGTGTTGCTGAGCGCCGGCCGGCTGGTGCCGGGGCGCGTGATGGTGCGGTCATGAGCTGGGACATCTCGCTGCGCAAGCAGCTGCGCCACGGCCCGGAGCGCTTCGAGCTCGACATGCACATCCGCAGCGATGCCGGCCGCATCGTGCTGTTCGGCCCGTCCGGCTCCGGCAAGACGCAGACGCTGCGCCTGATCGCGGGCATCGGACGGCCGGACGCCGGGCGTGTCGTCGTCGCCGAGCAGGTCCTGGCCGACAGCGCCAGCGGCACCTGGCTGACACCGCAGCAGCGCGGCCTGGGCTGCGTGTTCCAGGACCATGCCCTGTTCCCGCACCTGAGCGTGCGCCAGAACATCGCCTTCGCCCGGCGCAGCGGCTGGTTCAACCCGCCGCGACGCATCGCCGACCCGGTGGTCGACCGCTGGCTGCGCGACTTCCATCTGCAGGCCATCGCCGACCACCTGCCGCACCAGATCTCCGGCGGCCAGCGCCAGCGTGCGGCGCTCGCCCGCGCGCTGGTGCACGAGCCGCGCGCGCTGCTGCTCGACGAGCCCTTTGCCGCGCTCGACCGCTCCCTGCGCCAGCAATTGCGGCGCGAACTGAAGGCCTTGCAGACGGACCTGGGCCTGCCGATGCTGCTGATCACGCACGACGACGAGGACGTCGACGATCTGGCCGAGCAGGTCGTGCACGTGCGGGCCGGCCGGGTGGTCGACGCGCCGCGAGGGGCAACGACGCCATGACGATGCCGCGCCGCCGCCCAGCCACGCCCGCGCTGGGCCTGAAGGGCTCGCTCACGCTGGCCATGGGCGATCAGGACCTGGCCGGCGCGGTCCGCATGGGCCTGTTGCAGGCGGTCGCCGAACAGGGCTCGATCACACAGGCCGCCAAGGCCTACGGCATGAGCTACAAGGCCGCCTGGGACGCGATCGACGCGATGAACACGCTCTCCGGCACGCCGCTGGTCGAACGTGTGACCGGCGGCCGTGGTGGTGGCCGCACCCGCCTGACCGACCACGGCCAGCGCCTGCTCGAACGCTACGGCCAGATCCAGGCGGTGCACCAGCGCTTCCTGGACCTGCTGGACCTTCGGGCACTCGATCTGGCGCAGGACTTCTCCATCCTCCAGGCCCTCAACATGAAGACCAGCGCACGCAACCAGTGGGTCGGCAGCATCGCGGCGATCCGCGCCGGGGCCGTCAACGACGAGGTCGAGCTGGACCTGGCCGGCGGCCAGCGCCTGTCGGTCATCGTCACCCGAGAGAGCACCGAGGCGCTGGCCCTGCGCCTCAAGCAGACGGTGATCGCGCTGGTGAAGTCCTCGTCGGTGATGTTGGCGACCGGGCTGTCCAGCGGGCCGGCCCGCGTCTCGACCCGCAACCACCTTCACGGCAGCGTGCGCACCATCCGCCCCGGCGCGGTCAACGCCGAGGTGATCGTGGACGCTGGCGGACTCGCCATCGTCGCCATCGTCGACCAGCACGCCATCGCCGACCTGGGCCTGCAGCCCGGCAGCGCCGTCAGCGCACTGGTCAAGCCGTCGGACGTGATCCTCGCCACGGTCGCCTGAACGACCACGGCCCGGCACGCCCGGGCGGCGTCAGCCCTTGTTGCCCAGCATGCCCAGCAGGCCGCCGAGCGAGGACAGGTCCAGACCGCCACCGGCTTCGGGCAGTTGGCCGCCCGGCGTCAGGCCGTCGATGACCTGGGGCAGCAGGCTGGCGAGCTGGCCGCCGACCGCGTCGGGCGACAGGCCCAGCGACTGGGCGATGCCCTGCACCTGGCTGCTGCCCAGCACGGCCTGGATCTGCTCGGCCGAGATCGGCAGGTTCTGGCCGGTGCTGATCCAGGACTGGATCACCCCGCCCAGGCCCTGCTGCTCGAAGGTCGAGACCAGACCCTGGATGCCGCCTGTGGCGGGGTTGTTGAGCAGGCCGCCGATGGCCTCGATCAGACCGCCCTGTGCATCGGCGCTGGCGCCGGCGCCTTGCGTGACGGCGCCCAGCAGCTGGCCGGCGACGGAATCAAAAAGTCCCATGGTTTTCCCTCGGTTGGGTTGAAGCTGCGCTTATAGCAGCCGCCGACGTCAGGCCTGCGGGCCTGCGGTCGGCGGACGACGGCGCAGCGTCAGCACCACCGGGCCGGGCGGGCCGTCCAGCGGCAGGCGCAGCCGCGCCTGCAAGTCCTCGACCGACGGGGTCTCGGCCTGGATGACGCCCATCCAGCCGTCGCGCCCGCTGCCCTTGACGGCATAGAGCGCCGCATCGGCCACGTTGAGCACCTGCTGCCAGTCCAGCGCCCGGGGCCACACGGGCGCCAGCGGCAGGCAGGCATAGCCGATCGAGCAGGTCTTGCTCAGGACGCTGCCGTCGTCGAGCACGAAGGGCCGGTCGGCCACGGCCGCGCGCGTGCGCTCGGCCAGCAGTTCGGCACCGGCCCGCGAGGTGCCGACGGCGACGACCAGGAACTCCTCGCCGCCCCAGCGCACCAGGTGATCGCCCGCGCGGAAGACCTGCTGCAGGCGTGCGCGCATCTGGCGCAGCACGGCATCGCCGGCGGCATGGCCGTGCTGGTCGTTGACTTCCTTGAAGTGGTCGATGTCGACCAGGAAAAAGACCAGGTCGGCGTCCTCGCCCAGCGGCGTGCCATGCAAGCGATGGTTGTCATGGCGGCGGATCGCCTGCGCCACCAGCGCGTCGATCTGTTCGGTCAGGTAGCGGCGGTTGTGCAGGCCGGTCAGCGGGTCGACCAGGCTGGCGGCCTCCAGCGCGGCAGAGCGTTGCTGCAACTCATGCGACATGGTTTCCAGCGCGGCGGTGCGCTGGCGCACCAGCGCCTCAAGTTCATCATGACGCAGGCGCAGCGCGCGGGTGCGCAACTGCCAGGCCAGGCTGGCAGCGGCCAGCACCAGCAGCACGGCCACCACCCCGAAGGCCCAGGTCTGCCACCAGGACGGCTCGACCCGCAGGCGGATCGCCAACTCCTGGGCGCTCCAGACCCCGCTGCGGTTGGTGGCCTGCACCCGCAGCAGGTAGTCGCCCGGCCAGAGGTTGCCGTAGCTGGCCACGCGCAGGTCGGCGCGGGTGTCGAGCCAGTCGTCGTCATGACCCTCCAGGCGATAGCGGTAGCGCAGCCGCCGTGATTCGCTGAGGTCGAGCGCGGCGAACTCGACAGCCAGATCGCGTTCGCCGGACGCCAGCTTCAACACCGCCGGCAAGGGCCCCGTCACCTGTGGCTGACCATGGATGCGCAGGCTGGTGACCACCAGCGGCGGCTGGTCGGTCGATCGGTCCCAGGCCTCGGCACGCACCGCCAGCAGGCCCTTGGTGCCGCCGAACAGCAGCCGGCCATCGGGCAGGACGCCCTTGACGCGGAAGCGGCCGTTGCCGATGCGCACGCCATCGACAGCGGTCAGCGTGTCGATGCGATCGGCTTGCGGATCGTGCACATGCAGATGGGTCCAGATGCGCCCGCGCCGGTCCTGCAACAGGTTGCTGCCAAAGGGCTTGCCCACGATGCCCAGGCGCTGGCTGACCCGGTCGAAGCGGGCCCGGCCATCGGGTCCGTCGGGCCCTTCTGTCATCCGGTGCAGGCCGGCCACGGCGGTGTCGACCCACAGCACGCCCTGCGCATCGAACAGCAGGTCGATGACGACGGGGCTGCCCAGCCCATGGCCCTCGGCGGCAAGGACCGGAAGCAGCCTCGCGCCGCCGGGCTGCACCTGATGCAGCCCCTGCAGGCCACCGACCCAGAGCGAGCGGTCCGGTGCTTCTGCCAGCACATAGACGTCGCCGCCGAGCGGCACACCATCGCTGCGCAAGACGGCGGCCAGCGCGGTGGCGTCCGCATCGAGGCGATGCAGACCGCCCTGCGCCCCGACCCAGAGGGTGCCACCGGGGCCGACACGCAGCGCATGAACAAGGCCTGCGCCGTGCACGACGCTGCGGCGCACCTGCCCAGCCGCATCGAGCAGGATCAGGCGCGTGCCGGTGGCCAGCCAGGTCGACCCGGCCCCCGCTTCGGCCAGCGCCACGACGGTTTCCCGGGCACCGGTCGGCGTCCCCGGGTCGACATTGACCCGCCGGCTCAGCCTCAGGTCGGCGTCCAGCACGCTCACGCCTTCGTCCAGCGTCGAGACCCAGACCTGACCATCGGGGCGCACCAGCAGGCCCCGCACATCGACCTCGCGCGGCCGTTGTCCGAGGGCCGGCGCGATGCCCACCAGGGTGATGTCGCGGTTGGCCGGGTTGTGGCGCTGCAGGCCCAGGCCGATGCCACCGATCCAGACCCAGCCGGCGCGGTCGACGATCAGGCTGGTCACCTCGTCGGCCGCCAGGCCGCCGACCTGTCCGGGCTCGTGGCGCAAGGAAGCGAGCGGCCGTCCATCGGCGGCGTGCAGGTCGATGCCATTGGCACGTCCGACCCAGACCGTGCCGTCGCGGGCCTGCGCCAGGCTGGTGACGGGCGCCCCGTGGGAGCGTCCCAGGCCGTCGACCAGGCGTTGCGTGCGCAGCGGACCACGCCCGCCGTCGACAAGCAGCAGGTCGCCTTCGCGCGTGCCGGCCCAGATCCTGCCTTGCGCATCTTCCAGCAGGGCCTGCACGGTGCGCGCCGGCCCGTCGGCCGCGCCGGGGCCGGGCAGCGGCACGGCCTCGACGCGTTCCGCGCCAGGCAAACGCCGGCTCAGTCCCCGCCAGGTGCCCACCCAGAGCACGCCGTTGCGGCCGAACAGCAGCGCCTCGACGCGGCCATCGGGCAGACCGGCGTCATCCAGCCGCCGCGCCGCGCCGGTCGACAGGTCGATGCGCACAAGCCCCTCGCCGCGGTAGCCGACCCAGATCGCGCCGTCGATGTCCTCGGCCAGGGCCTGGATCTGCGGCAGCGCACGCGCGGGGGCATTGGGGGCATCGGGGGCGGCCACCTGACCCATGGACGGTTCGGCATCGACGGCGATCGGCCACCGCTTCAAGCGGCCGCTGGCGGGGTCATGGACCGCCAGACCCTGCGACTCGGTGCCGACCCACAGCCGGCCATCACGCGCCGGGAGCAAGGCCCGCACCCAGCCGACGCTGCGCCGGGCCGGATCGCTGTCTGGCAGCTCCTGGGCCCGGAACTCGATGCCGTCGTGACGGACCAGGCCGTCACCGGTCGCCACCCAGAGGAATCCATGCCGGTCCTGGGCCAGCGCGGCCACCACATCGCGGGCGATGACATCGGTCCCCACGGATTCGATGAGCGGCGCCGGGCTGGCCGCCAGCGTCGCGCCGGGCCAGCCAGCGGCCAGGGCGCACAGAACCGTCAGCAGTCCTTGCACCAGCCCGAACCGGCACAGCGCGAGCCACAGAACGTGCGAGGACATGAGGGAACCTGTACCGCTTCGGTTGTTTGCCCCGCAGTTTAGGAGTGTCCGCAGACCGCCAACAGCTCGTTCAAGGGCATCGGCCGGCCGAACAGGTAGCCCTGGAAGCGCTCGCAGCCGTGCTGCCGCAGGAAGGCGAGCTGATCGGCGGTCTCGACCCCCTCGGCGATGACCTCGAAACCGAGCTGCCGACCCAGTGCGATCACGGTGCGCACGATGGCCGATTCGCTGGCTCCGTCGGGCAGGCCATGCACAAAGCCACGATCGATCTTGAGCTGGTCCAGCGGCAGGCGCTGCAGGTAGGCGAGCGACGAATAGCCGGTGCCGAAGTCGTCCAGCGAGAAGGTCACGCCGAGTGCCTTGAGCGTGGCCATCTTCTGCGCGATGACGCCCAGATCACGCGCGAGCATGCTTTCGGTCAGTTCGAGCTTGAGCCGCGTCGGGTTGGCCCCTGACTGGCGCAAGGCATCCACCACCTGGTTGACAAAGTCGGGGTGGTGGAACTGCCGGGCACTCACATTGACCGCCATGGTCAGCGCCGCCGTCGCGTCGTCCCGGGACCAGCTCGCGAGGATGTCGCAGGCCTTGCGCAACACCCAGGGACCGAGCCTGAGGATGTAGCCGCTGCTCTCGGCCACGGCGATGAACTGGGCGGGCGAGACCGATCCGCGGGTCGGGTGGTTCCAGCGCAGCAGCGCCTCGACACCCACCATCACGCCACGCGCATCGACCTGCGCCTGCAGATGCAGGCTCAGTTCCTCGCGGGTGATGCTCTGACGCAGGTCGGCTTCCAGCTCGGCCTGGCTCACCAGATGAGCCTGCAGTTGCTGGTCGAAGAAGCGGAAGTCGTTGCGGCCATCGGCCTTGGCCTGGTACATGGCCGAATCGGCCCGGCTCAGCAGGTCATCGGCGTTCAACGGCGCGTCGCCAAACAGCGCCACACCCATGCTGGCCGAACAAGCGTGCTCGCGGCCGTCGATCACGCACGGTGCCTGCAGGGCCTGCAGCAGGTGGCGACAGGTGTCGCGCACATCGGCCGAAGCGGCTGCCACATCGGCCGACAGACCGGTCAGCACGGCGATGAACTCGTCGCCACCGAGGCGGGCCACAAAGGTGCCTTCGGGAACGTGTTCGACGATGCGGCGTGCGAACTCGATGAGCAGGCGGTCCCCGCTGCGGTGACCCCAGTTGTCGTTGATGGCCTTGAAGTTGTCGAGGTCGATCAGGATGACCGCACCGAGCCGGCGATGTTCGAGGGCGCGGTCCAGGATGCCAACGATCTCGGTGACGTAGTGGGTCCGGTTGGGGACCTGCGTGAGGCTGTCGAAATAAGCCAGTTGCTGGACCTTGCCCTGGGCCTCGCGCAGCGACGCCTCGCTGGCCTGCAGCGCCCGGAAGGCCCGTTCGCGCTCGGTGATGTCGCGGATGATGACCAGGAAGGCCTTGCGACCCGCGGCATCGAAGGCCGAGATCGACGCCTCGATCGGGAAGACCTCGCCATTGGCGCGCAGAGCCGTCAGGCCCGACAGGGTGCCCATGGCACGCGGTGCACCGCTGAGTTCCCCGAAGCGGGCGACGAACCCGGCATGACCCGGCCGCGTCGACAGGGGCAGCAGCACGTCCAGCGTTTCGCCCAGCATGTCCTCGGTCGTCCGGCCGAACATGGCCTCCGCCGCCGAGTTGAAAACGATGATGCGCTGGGACTGGTCGATGCTGATGATCGCGTCCTTGGCGGTGTCGATGAGCCCGGTCAGGCGCTGCTCGCTCTCGCGCAAGGCGGTGTTGCTGGCCTCGGCGCGATCGAGCGCATCCTGGAGCTGGGCCTGTACCGCCATCAGCTCGGCGTTCTTCTGCCGCGTGGTGCGCAACTGGCGCAAGGCCAGCAGTCCGAGTGCCCCGACCAGCGCGGCCAGGGCCAACGAACTCGCGCCGGACAGCACCGCCTGCTCGCGCAGCTGCTGCACCCGCGCCAGCGCCTCTTCGTTCTGCAGGGTGTTGATGTTGAGGACGACCTCCTGCAGCGGCGCGGCCATGTCCTCCAGCGCCCGGCGCAGGTCGCGCAAGCGGGCCTCGTCATAGAGCGGCGGGCGATCCCGGTCATGGAAGTAGGTGTCGCCCGCCTGTGCAAACGCTTCCATGCGCTCGAACAGCGGACGGTTGCGCGGCGCGCGGAACTCCTCGCGCGGTCCGGACCCCGCACGCATGATCTCCAGCCGGCTGATGATCACCTCGTAGCGCAGCAGGACCTCGTCCATGACGGCAGGATCGCCGCGCGTGAGCAGCGCCTCGTTGAGCTTGGCGATCATCTTGTAGCGCTCGGCCTGCAGCTGGAACAAGTCCCACTCGACGCCGGCACGACTGAGGCTGACGGTGGCCTCGAAGCGCTTCCATTGGTTGTACTGCAGGCCGCCGATGCCCAGCACCAGCACGACCACCAGCGCCGACAGCGCCGGCTGCCAGAAGCGCCGCGCCGTCGCAGCACGTCCGACACGCCGCAGTCGGGCAAAAAGACCCTGGGTCATCGGACCTCGATCTCTTTGACCTGCCAGATCGAACGCGAGTGGTAGAGGTCGTTGCGAACCTCCGGCACGTCGTCGTAGGGAAAGATCAGGAACAGCGGCCCCTTGTCGCGCACGGACAGTTCGACGCCATCGGCACGACGGGCCAGGATGGGCCGGTACGGCAGCACCTCGCCCAGTGGCATGCGGACCTGGTAGTCGTTGAGGGCCGTCATCTGGGCGATCTGGCCGGCCGCTCCGGCCTGGGCCAGCACATCGGCCAGCAAGGGCCCGGTGAAGACGATCAGCCCCTTGTGCCAAGGCGTGCGGGTGCGCACGGTCTGCACCGGCAGCGCATCGAGCATGTCGGCATCAAACAGGTGGCGGGCAGGCGCATCCGGCACGTTCGGATGCTTCAGGACGCCCCGGACGGTGAGCATCACCCGCCCCTTGGGCGGCCCGGCCTGAGCCGAGGCGAGGTCATGCCCAATCAGCCCCGCTGTTGCGCCGGCCAGCAGGCCGATGAAACGGCGCCTCGCCCCGGATGGGCCGCGCGTCTTGTCTGTCGTGTCATCGCTCATCGTGTCGGCACCGATCCCAGCACTGCTTAAGGTAATCCTCAGAGTGTCCCGGACCTGTCTCGGGCCGGCCACGCAGGGTTGCCCGAAGCAGGGGCCGGAGCGTGACGGAATCATCACGAGGACCGATGCAGGTCAAGAGTGGGGCCGATCAGCCCCGCCGATCGGTGTCAGCCCGCTTGACCGAACTGAAAAAGTCGCCGTGGCGTGTCCCACAGCAGCCGGCGCCGATCGGCCGGATCGGGCCACCAGCGCTCGACCAGTCGCAGCAGCGGGCCCATGTCCAGCCGCTCGCCAGCCCGCAGAAAGGGCCAGTCGCTGGCCCACACGCAGGCGTCCAGCCCGTAGGCATCGACGAGGGCGCGAACATGTGGCTCGGCATCGTCGTAAGGCCAGGGGCCGGCCGAGTACTTCTGGTGGCCCGAGAGCTTGACCACCGCCCTGCCACTGCGGGCCAGGTCCAGCACGGCCTGGAAACCCGGCTGCTGCAGGCCGCGCGACGGCACCGGCCGGCCGGCATGGTCGATCAGGATGCGTGCGCCGCTGTCCAGCAGCAGCGGAGCCAGGCCCACCATCTGGTCGTCGGTGACCTGGGCTTGGATGAACAGGCCGAGATCGGCGAGGTGGCGCAGCATCGGCGCGCTGTCGAGGTAGTGGTCCACGCCATGGATCGTGGCGTTGAAGGCCACGCCAACCACGCCGGCTTGCTGCAGCCGCTGCAGTTCCTCGCGGCTGGTGTCGTTGCGGACCACCGCGATGCCCTTGTAGCGCCCGCCACTGGCGGCCAGCGTGTCCAGCAGGCAGCGGTTGTCCAGCCCGTAGCCCGAGTTCGGCCCGACCACCAGCGCATGACGGATGCCGTAGCTGTCCATCACCAGCCGGTGCTGGGCCAGCGTGCCGATCTCCTGCCCCGCCGGGCGGTAGGCGACATCCGCCGCATAGGGGTGCCGGACGGGGTCCAGCACATGGTTGTGGCAGTCGATCTTGGGCTCGTCGAAGATGTTCATGTCCGCCTTCAAGGGGATGTCATGGCGGGCCCATGACCCAGGGCCCGCCCGTCATCAACGGCGGCCCAGCGCGGGCAGCACTTCCTTGACGATCTGGCCGCCGTTGCGGGCCTCGACCAGGAAGCTCTCGCGGTCCAGGTCGCCGTTGGCGTCGATGCTCACGTCCATGATGACACCCGGCTCCTTGGCCGCGGAGATGGTCAGACCATGCAGCGCGGCAGCCACTGCCTTGCGGTCGAACTTGCCGACCTTCTCGATCGCGGCCTTGAGGATGTAGATGCCGGTGTAGCCCTTGATGCCGTTGTGGTCGGTGACGTACTTGTATTCCTTCTGGAACTTGGCGTTGAAGGCCTTCATCGCCGGCGACGGCGCATCGACCGTCAGGCCCACGTGGGCGACCGCACCGTTCGCGGCCTCGCCCGCTAGCTCGATCACCTTCTGCCCGACCAGCGTGGTCTCGCCCACGATGGGCTTGGTGACACCTTGCTTGCGCAGCTCGCGCAGGGCACGGGCGGATTCCTCTTCGTTGGTGTAGACGAAGACCACGTCGGCATTGGCCTGCTTGGCCTTGAGGACCGGTGCGGAGAAGTCGATCTGCGCCTGTTCGGTGGACAGGTCGGCGATGACCTTGACGCCCAGCGGTTCCAGCGCGGCCATCAGCGATTCGCGGCCACCCTTGCCGTAGTCGTTGTTGACGTAGATGAGCGCGACGGTCTTGGCCTTCAGGTTCTGCGCGATGTAGCGTGCCACCTTGGGCATCGCGGTGTCCTGGGTGAAGCTGGTGCGGAAGATGTAGGGGTTGCCCTGCTTGGTGATCGCCGCCGCCTCGCCGCCGGTGAAGTTGGGCACCTCGGCCCGCCGGGTCTCGGCCATGCTGACCATGATGGAGCCGGAGAACACCGGCCCGAAGACCGCGAACACCTCGTCGTCAACGGCCTTCTGCGCCAGGCCCTTGGCCACGCCGGGGTTGCTCTGCGTGTCGGAGGTCGACGTCTCGATCTTGCGACCCAGGATGCCGCCGGCCGCGTTGATCTCGCGCACCGCCAGCTCGATACCGTTCTTGAAGTTGGTGCCCGAGGTCGCGCCCGCGCCGGACAGCTCGACCAGCGTGGCGATCTTGACGACATCGGCGGCCAGGGCCGGCAGGGCGAACAGGCTGGCGGCCGCGACGGCGACGGCGGCTTGAAGGCCGGCGCGGCGTTGGGTGGATGGGTGCATGGTCTTGTCTCCTGTGGGTGGCCGTAGGGCCGGATGGCCGTGTGGCCGTTTTGGGTCGATGGGAACGGGGTTCTTGCCGGCAGGGCTCAGCGCGGTCGCAGCAGCGCGCGCACCTCGGTGAGGTCCTGCTGCAGCGTCTGCGCCAGGGCTTCATGGCCGAAGAAGCGCAGGTATTCGGGCACCTGCTGGACCAGCATCTCGAAGCCGGCGTGGCCGGCGATGCCGCGCTCGGCGCAGGCCCGCAACAGGGGCGTGGGCTCGCGGCTCATGATGATGTCGACGACCACCGCACCGACATCGATGCGGGCCGGGTCGACCGGCATCGGGTCATCCGCCTTCAGGCCCTGCGAGGTGCAGTTGACGACCAGGCCGAAGCCGCCGGGGTCGTTGTGATCGGCCACACGGATGACGCTGGCCGATCCCGTCACGGCGGCCTCGGCCTGCAGTTGCGCCACCAGCGCCTCGGCACGCGCCCGGCTGCGGTTGTGCACCGCCAGCTCGCCGATGCCACGCGACAGCAGCGCGGCGGCGACCGCCTGGCCACCCCCACCGGCACCCAGCATCAGCGCACGCTGGCCGGCGATGGGAATGCCGGCCTGGTCCAGCCCCTTGACGAAGCCGATGCCGTCGAACAGGGCACCGTCGGTGCTGCCGTCGGCACAGCGCCGCACCGCATTGACCGCACCGGCCACCCGCGCCAGCGGGTCGATGCGGTCGACCAGGCCGACCAGCGCCGGCTTGTGCGGAATCGTCGCCCACAGCCCACCCACGTTCTGCGCGCGCAGCGTGTGGCGCACCCAGCCGGCCAGGTCCGCCGCCGCCACCCGCATCGGCACCAGCACGGCGTCGATGCCGTGGCGGGCGAACAGCGCGTTGTAGACCTCCGGCGCGCGGACCTGCGAGACCGGGTCGCCGATGATGAAGAAGACCTGGGTGTGGCCGGTGATGCGCCGTTCCGTGGTGCTCATGCTGGCTCCTTGTGTTCGGTCGATGGCGGTGCGTCCCAGGACGGCGCTGCCGTATCCTTGCCCGCCACCGAGTAGAGCGCGCCGGGCGCGTTGCGGGTCTTCTGGAATGCCTCCAGTGACTCGCCACGCATCGCGGCGTAGATGTGCAGGTTGGACGTGCCGACCACCGCGCCCAGCTTCTCCAGCATGAAGAAGATGGCACCGTGGTGGATCAGGCCGCGCCAGTCGCGCCGCGCGATCAGCTCACGTTCGGTCTGGCTCAGGTCAGACGCAGCCAGGCAAGCGGCCTCGTCGGCGAGGAAGCGCGCACGCGTCGCCGGCACGATCAGCCCGTGCAGGAAGCGGTTCAGGCGATAGGCCCGCACGCTGCGTTCGAGGTCAAAGGGATAGGTGCCGCTCAGGCCTTCGACGCCGGCCAGTTGTTCGGCCATGCGGGCCCGGTGACGGACCACCTCGCCGGCCACCGGCGGCTCGGCCTGGTTCTCGTAGATGGCGGTGGCGATGCCGGTCATCGACGGCAGGTAGTAGGTCTGGTGGATCTGCCGGACCTGGGCCGACAGCGCGCCGCGCATGGTCAGCCACATGATGACCTCGGCACCTTCCAAGCCACCCAGCTCGGCGAACTCGGCCTGCGTCATCTCGGCCAGCCGCTCCGGGTCGCGCTCGAAGGTCGCCAGGAAACGGGCGTCCCAGCCGGGGTTGTTGAAGCCGGCGCGCTCGCCGTGGACCTGGTGCGACAGGCCGCCCGTGGCCACCACCGCGACGCTCAGGTCCTCGGGGTAGCTCTCGATCGCGCGGCGCAAGGCCTGGCCGAGCCGGTAGCAGCGCCGCGCGCTCGGGATCGGGAACTGCAATACGCCCATCTGCAAGGGCACCAGCCGGACCGGCCATGCGGGCTGTGCACCCGCCGGCCCGTCTGGCATGCCGGCAGCGGCTTGTGGCGGGCACATGATGGACAAGGGCGAGAAGCAGCCATGGTCGAGCGGCTTGTCCTGGAAGAAGGACATGTCGAACTCGTCGGTCATCAGCGACTGGCCGATGTGACGGGCCAGCGCGGCATGGCCCTCGATGGGCGGCAGGTCGCGGGCGCCACCGCCCTCGTCAGCCACCTCCCAGCGCTCGCCCACGCCCAGCACGAAGGCCGAGTAGTGGTCGAAGAAGAAGGAGGTGACGTGGTCGTTGTAGACCATCAGCAGCACGTCCGGTCGACGCTCCTCGATCCATTGCCGGACGGGGCCGAAGGCCTCGAAGATCGGTGCCCAGACGGGGTCGTGGCGCTTGTTGCGGTCGACCGCAAAGCCGATGGTGGGCGTGTGCGAGGCGGCGATGCCGCCGATGATGCGGGCCATGGGGCGTGCTCCTGGAAGTTGGATCGTTCAGCCACCGAAGCTGCGCACCAGCACCAGCGGGATCGCCGGGAAGGCCAGCAGCAGCACGATGCGCACGAGGTCGGAGGCAAGGAAGGGCATCACGCCCTTGAAGGTGTCGGTCAACGGCACATCGCGGGCCAGCCGGTTGATGATGAAGACGTTCATGCCCACCGGCGGATGGACCAGGCCGATCTCGACCACCATCAGCGCGAGGATGCCGAACCAGATGCTCTTGTCGGTCGGCGACAGGCCATGGAATTCCAGGCCCATGACCACCGGGTAGAAGATCGGGATGGTCAGCAAGATCATGGCCAGGCTGTCCATCACGCAGCCGAGCAGGATGTAGATCACCAGGATCGCGACCATCACCACCATCGGGCTCAGGCCACTGCCTTGCACCCATGCGGCCAGCTCGACCGGCATCTGCGACAGGGCCAGCGCGCTGTTGAGCATGTCCGCACCGAGCAGCACCAGGAAGATCATCGCGGTGGCCTGGGCCGTTCCCAGCGTGCTGGCCAGCAGACCGCGCAGCCGCATGCCACCGCCGGCGACCGCCAGCAGGCCGCAAGCCGCTGCACCAATCGCAGCGGCCTCCGTCGGGTTGGCCCAGCCGCCGTAGATGCCGACGATGACGACCACGAACACGCCGATCACCGGCGCCACCTGGGCCAGCGCGCGCAGCCGCTCGGGCCAGGCCACCCGCGGGCCGGCCGGTCCGGCGGACGGGTTCAGCGTGACCACCAAGCGCACCACGAGCATGTAGCCGACCATCGCGATCAGGCCCGGCAGCACAGCGGCCATGAACAGCTTGCCGATCGATTCCTGCGTCAGGATCGCGTAGATCACCAGCGGCACCGACGGCGGAATCATGATGCCCAGCGTGCCACCGGCAGCCAGCGCGCCGGTCGCGAGGCTGCCCGAATAGCCGAAGCGCCGCAGCTCGGGCAAGGCCACCTGCCCCATCGTCGCGGCGGTCGCCAGCGAGGAGCCGCAGATCGCGCCGAAGCCGGCACAGGCGCCGATGGAGGCCATCGCCACGCCGCCCTTGAGGTGGCCCATGAAGGCCGCGACAAAGCGGAACAGCGCCGCACTGAGCCCGCCATGGGTGGCGAACTGGCCCATCAGCAGGAACATCGGGATGACGATCAGGTCGTAGTTCGACAGCCGCGCATAGGCCACGTTCTTCCAGGCGCTCAGCAGCGGTGCGGACGAGCCACCCGACAGCGCGAAGTAGCCCGCCGAGCCCATCACGAACATGGCCACGCCGATGGGCACGCGCAGCGCGAGCAGGCCCATCAGGCAGGCAAAGATCAGCAGGCCGATCTGGATGCCGGTCATGCGCGCACCTCGTCGTGGTTCGTGGCGACGCCCGTCACGGGCGTGCGCAGGTGCGCGCCGACCATGTAGAGGCCGGCCAGCGCCATCAGCACAAAGCCCGGGACCATGGCCATCTGCGCGATCCACAAGGGCCAGGCCAGCACGACGCTGGTCTCGCCGGACTCTTGCGAGGCCAGCGCGGCAGCGGTGGTCCGCCACGCCAGCAGCAGGCCGATGACGCCAAACAGCGCCGAGCCCGCCGCGTCCAGCCGGTGGCAGATGCGCGCCGACAGGCGGGCGGTGAAGAAGTCGACCTTGACGTCGCCACCGACCAGGTGGCAATAGGCGAAGAAGGTCGCGCAGGCCACGGCGGCGCACATCTGCAGGACCTCGATGTCGCCGGGGATGGGGGCGGAGGCCAGCTTGCGGCCGACGATGCTGACGATGCTCATCAGCACCAGCGCGACAAACACGAGGCCGCCAACGACGGCTGCGGCCTGGCAGGTGCGCAGCAACAGGCGCCCGGCAGGGCCGAAGCCGGGCGGGACGCCGGCAGGGCCGGCGCCCGGAAGGGGTTCATTCATGGCAGAGGGACGTCGGGGGAAGAACCCGCGCCAGGACGGCGCGGGCGGGGAAGGACACATCAGCCGATGCGGTGACGCGGCAGGTGCTTCGTCACCGCGTCCAGGCCAGGATCACTTGCCGGCGAGGTGACCGGCGATCAGGCTGCGGGCGCTGTCGAGCAGCTTGCGGCCATCGTGGCCCTTGGCCGTCACCTCGGACACCCAGCCGTCGACGATGGGCTGGCCGGCCTTCTTCCAGTTGGCCAGTTCCTCACGGCCGATCACGTTGGTCGTGTTCTTGGCGGTCAGCTTCTTGCCCTCGCCGTCGGCGCTCAGGAAGACCTTGCCGATCTGGCCGGACAGGGCCTGGCCGCTGTTGGCATCGATCACCTTCTTCAGGTCCGGCGGCAAGGCGGCATAGCGCGCCTTGTTCATCACGAACATGAAGGCCGAGGTGTAGAAGGCCGGCTCGGCCGGGTCGGTCTCGGAGTGGAACTTGACGATCTCCTGGATCTTGACCGAAGGCACCACCTCGTAGGGCACCACCGCGCCGTCGATCACGCCCTTGCTGAGGGCCTCGCTGACGGCGGGCACCGGCATCGCCACCGGCGTGGCGCCCAGCGCGGCCAGGTAGCGATTGGTCTGGCGGGTCGGGGCGCGCACCTTCAGGCCCTTGAGGTCGGCCAGCGTGCGGATCGGCTTCTCGCGCATGTGGAAGACGCCGTCGCCATGCACGTGGAAGACGATCGGATGCACGTCCTTGAACTCGGCCTGGTCGAACTGCTGGATGTAGTCCCAGAGCGCCTTGCTGGTCGCTTCGGGGTTCTGCATCATGAACGGCAGCTCGAACACCTCCGTCAGCGGGAAGCGGCCGGCGGTGTAGCCCGGCAGGGTCCAGACCACGTCGGCGACGCCGTCCTTGGCCTGGTCGAACAGTTGCGGCGGCGTGCCGCCGAGTTGCATCGACGGGTAGATCTGGCACTTCATCCGGTTGGCCGATTCGCGGGCGATCTTGTCGCACCAGGGCTGGATGAACTGTGTGTTGGCGTAGGAGCCGGCCGGCAGGAAGTGGTGCACCTTCAGCGTGACCTCCTGGGCCTGGGCAGGGGCCAGGGCGGCAACGCCGAGGGTCAGCGCCGCGACGGCGCGATGCAAGAACGTGATCTGGAACAAGTCGGTCTCCTTGGATCGGTGAGCGTCTCGCGGTGCCTTGATCCACCGCAAGCCATGGCGGCGAAGTCTAGGAATGGCGGGCGGCACGGAGAAGATCCGCTGTTCGCAGCGGTGATAGCCCCTGGTTATCATGGTTTTCATGAAGCTGAACACCCTGCAGGCCCTGGTCGCCGCCGTCGACGAGGGCAGCCTGAGGGCCGCGGCGCGGCGGGTCGGCGTGTCTCAGCCGGCGCTCACCAAGATGGTCCGCGAGCTCGAACTTGAACTGGGTGCGACGCTGCTGCAGCGTTCCACCAAGGGTGTCTTGCCCACCCCGCAGGGCAAGGTGCTGGTCGAACATGCCCGCAAGGCCGTGCGCGAACTCGATGACGCGGTCACGCAGATCGACCAGCTCGGTGGCCGCATGGTCGGTGAACTCAGCATCGGCGCGGTGCCGCTGGCGGTGCTGCTGCTGATCCCGGAGACCTTGCGCACCTACGGCCGCGAGTTCCCCGACATCCAGCTGCGGGTGCGCGAGGAGCTCTACATCGCCCAGCTCGGCAACCTGCGTCAGGGCGAGGTCGACGTCGCGCTGGGTCCGATCCCCGATCCCTTGCCGGCTGGCGAATTCCACGTCGAGCCGCTGATGCCCATCGAGATGGCGGTTGTGGTCGGCCGCGGCAGCCCGCTGGCCCGGGCCCGATCGCTGCGCGAGCTGGCCGATGCCCGCTGGGTCTACACCAGCCTGTCGGGCCACACCGGCTACGCCCACATGCTGTTCACCCGCCACGGCATGACACCGCCCGAGCCGGCGGCGATGGTCAATTCCACCCTCGCGCTGCTGGCCCTGATCGGCAGCAGCGAATGCGTCGGCCTGATGCCGCTGCCGATCGCGCTCCATCCGGCCGCTGCGCCCTACATGACGGTGGTGCCGATCAGCGAGGGCCACCTGCAGCTCACGCTCGGTGCCATCGTGCGCCATGACGCGCTGCTCAAGCCGGCGGTGCGGCAGTTCCTGGCCCACCTGCACCGCGCGGTCGGCCACGCCGCCACGGTGGACCCGGGCCGGGCTTGACCCCTGGCCGGCAGATCGACAGACAGGCAGCATGTCGACGATGCAGATCACCACCCCATCGGGCCTGACCCAGGCCCTGACCCAGGCCCAGACCGCCATCGAGGTGGTTGCCACCCTCGCCTTTGCCTTGTCGGGCGTCATCGAAGGGGCCCGCAAGCGGCTGGACGCGGTGGGCATCTGCGTCGTCGCCGGCTTGTCGGCCTTTGGCGGCGGCACGCTGCGCGACATCTTGCTGGACCGCCGGCCGCTGTTCTGGGTCCAGCACGCCAACTGGGTCTGGGCCCTGCTGGCGCTGTGTGCCGCCGCGATGCTGTTCATGCGCACGCGCCACCTTGAACCCACCGAACGCGCCATGCAGTGGCCCGACGCGCTGGGCCTGGGTCTGTTCACCGCCGGTGGCACGCAGATCGCGCTGGACGCGGCCATGCCCGGCGTGATCGCGGTCATGCTGGGCGTGGTCACGGCCGTCTTCGGCGGCGTGCTGCGCGACATCGTCTGCAACGAGATCCCGCGCGCCTTCAGCGACCACCGGCCCTACGCCGTCTGCGCCTTTGCCGGCGGCTGGGTGCTGGTGGGCCTGCAGCGCCTCGATGCCGCGCCCTGGCTGGCGTTGCTGGCCGCTGCCCTGGCCACCACCACGTTGAGGGCGCTGGCGGTGGTCCTCGACTGGCGCCTGCCGGCCTGGCAGGTGGCGGCGCCGGCGGCGGGTCGGCAAGCGGCGAAGTCCGGGCGTGACCGGGAGCGCCGTTCGCGCTGAGCCGCTGGCGGCCGGTCGCTCGTCGACCCTATTCCCAAGCGAAGCCCGCCCGGGCATGATCAGTTTTGCGCGTCCGGGCCGCACAGAACGGCCATCGGCGATCGCATCCGGTGTCAGCACACCCGACGACACGTCGTCGCTCCTTGCGGGCGACAAGGGGGGGGATGGTCATGGGGCAAGCGCCCGAGAACACCGGCCGTCACGGCGTGAAGCCTGGCGATTTCCCCTTCCCGATGGCCGACGGGCCGCACGAGTCGCGCTACCTGACCTGGGTGCGCAACAACGCGAACTACATGGCCGCGCGCGGCCTGATGGACTACTTCCGTGCGGTGGCCGTGCTGCTGCGCGGCATGATCATCAACGCCCTGGTGGTGCTGCCCATCTTGCTGCTGACCGCGATCGTGGTCGCCTGGCTGCACCTGCAGCCCGAGGCACCGGGTTTCCACATCACACCCTGGCTGCTGATCCTGTCGGCGGTCGCCGTGGTGCTGTTTCCCTTCCTGTCCTACCTGTTGCGGATCTGGGGCTTCCGGCGCAGCTTGCTGACCGGCTCGGACAGCAGCGTCAAGCAGCGCAGCCGTTGGGAACGCTGGTACGGCGCCGCGCTGGTGCTGATCGTGGTCGTGGCCGCCTTCGAGGCCCTGCCCGCCTGGCTCGGCCACTTCCACGATGCCATCAACGCCAGCGGTGTCAGCTGGCAGGTGGTGACCTCGCTGCTCGGTGCGCTGCTGATGTTCTCCAGCCTGTCGGACAAGCTGCTGTCGCTGCTGGGTGGCTTGACGCAGCGCATCGCGCTGCTGCTGGTCGGTGCGCTCGGGCTGCTGATCCCGACGCTGATCGTCATGCTGGTGGCCGACTTCCTCGTCTACACGCGGGTCGACTGGTCCTGGCGCGGCTCCCCGTCGACCATGGCCTCGCTGCTCAGCGACACCGCACTGCCGGTGCTGATGGCCTGGCTGCTGCCCGCCGGCATCACCCTGCTGCTGATCGCGGGCACGCTGGCCCGGGCCTTTTCCTGGAAGGACTTCCTCAAGCTGGTCGGGGCGCTGTTCGTCTCGGTCCTGATCATGGCCGTGGCCCATGAGGAGATGGAGCATCGCTTCTCCGAACTCAACGCCAGCGTCGACGAGTCCCTCAACGAACTGGCCAAGGCGATGGCGACCCTGCCCATCATCGCGGCCGGCATCGGCAACGACCCCGAGGCACAGCCCGAACCGGCGGACAACGGCACCGGTGGCATGGCCTGGGACCGCGCCAGCTGGGGTTGGCGCTGGGACGAGCTGGCAGGTGCGATGGCGCTGCTCGACCCCGACTTCCAGAAAAGCGCAGACACCCTGGCGCCCGCCGCCAACCTGCCCGACGCCCTGGCGACGCTGGGCAAGCTGGGCCAGCAGTCGTCCTTCTACCTGGCCCATGAGCTGGCAGCCGACCTGGCGACCCAACTGGCCGCCTTGCCGGTCACGCCCGATCAGGCCAGCGCCATCACCCACGAGATCGACCTGCTGAACTGCCGGATCGCCGTGCTGGCGCCGCTCAGTGCCTGGCAGGACATCGAACAGCGCCATGACCGCGCGGCCCTGTTGAGCTACCTGCTGCTGGCCAAGGACTTTCCGCTGCTGATTGGCGAACCACCCGAGTCCCCGTCATCGGCCTGCGGCCAGACCTGGTCGCAGGTCAAGCCGCTGGTCAAGACCGAAGCCGATGCGGGGGCGAGCGGCGGCGAAAACACGGTGAGCAACGAGAGCAACAGCAACAGCGGCAGCAGCAACAACACCGACAGCAACAACAGCAATCACAGCGACACCGCCATCGAACCCGGCACCGGCGAAGCCGGGCTGGCGCTCTACCCCGAGCTGCACCGCGTGCTCGGCGGCAACGACCCGGCCACGCGGGAGCTGCTGGACGGCCTGCTGGCGATAGAAATTCGCCTCGGCTACTGGTACGACCTGCTCAGCGAGATCCGCTGGGACGCGGCGTCCTCGACCATCGACGACCTCTCGCTCTACCCACAGATCCAAGCCGAGGCAAACACCTTCCGCCGCACCGCCTTCCAGCCCAAGGCCCTGATCGTCATGTCGGTCGCCCTGCTGTTGTGGCTGGCCTGCTGGCTGACGGTCGACGTCAACCTGACCTCCATCCACGGTCTCTACCGCGACCGGCTGGCCTCGGCCTTCCTGATCGGCGCGGACACCACCGGCGACGTCGACATCGAGGAAGACCTCGATCTGGGCGACCTGGCGCGCCACGAGGCCGGCTCGACAGCGCCCTATCACCTGATCAATGTGGCGCTCAACCTGCAGGGCAGCGACAGCGTGCGGGTGCGCGACCGGCGCAGCGACTTCTTCATCTTCAGCAAGCGCTTCATCGGCGGACGTGCCACCGGCTACTGCCGCAGCGAGCTGATGGAGCGGGTGTTCCCGCAGATGAGCCTGTCGACCGCCATGGCGATCTCGGCCGCCGCAGCCTCGCCCAACATGGGCCGCGCCACCAACCCGGCGCTGGTGGCCTTCATGACGCTGATGAATGTGCGCCTGGGCATCTGGGCGCCCAACCCCGGTCGCTTGCAGGACCTCTGCGGACCGCGCCGGCCAGCGGTGGACCGCGACGGCGAGCCGGCCGGCTTCGGCTTCCCCGAGGTCTTCGCCGAGGAACTGCGCGAGGTCCGCCACCGCTGGCAGCAATTGCCCGGTGGCAGCCTGCGCACGCTGATCGCCGACATGCCCAAGCCGACCGTGCGGCACGACCTCATCGGCATCGGCTATTCGGGCGGCGGCATCCGCTCGGCCACGCTCAACCTGGGCATCACCCAGGCCCTGCACAGCCAAGGTCTGTTCGACCACATCGACTACATGTCGACCGTGTCGGGCGGTGGCTACCTGGGTTCGAGCATCAGCGCGCTGATGCGCCGCCGCACGCGCACCGAGAGCGAGATCGCCGGCCGTGTCAGCCTGCACCGCGAGCCAGACGGCGGCGTGCGCATCGACGTCGAGTCCGAACCAGCGCGGGGCTGGCAAGCCCTGCGCGCCGGCTGGCGACGACTGCGCGGCAGCGCCGCGCCCGCCCAGCCCGCCGTGCAGCGCCGCAGCTACCGCTATGCCCATTTCGCCGAGCCGGCCGTGGCCGAGGGCGAGCGCATCCCCGCCGGTCACCGCCTGCTGCAGATGGGCGCGGGCACGACACGGCTGCGCGGCACCATCGGCGAGCAGTTCAGTTGGCGCATCAGGCCCGGCGCGCTGTTGCGCGAGATGACCAGCCGGCTCGACGAGAAGCACCGCTGGGTCAACCTGTCGGACGGCGGCCACATCGAGAACCTGGCCGGCATCGAGCTGCTGCGCCGGCGCTGCCGCTTCATGCTGATCGGCGACGGCGAGGCCGACCCGAAGCACCTGTTCAACGGCCTGGCCACGCTGATCCGATCGGCCCGCATTGACCTGGGCGTGCACATCGACATCGACGTGGACGCGCTGCGCCTGCACGACAACGGCCTGTGCGCGGCGCACTGGGCCATCGGCCAGATCACCTATCCCGACGAGGCCGAGCCGGGCTACCTGCTCTACCTGAAGTCGTCCTTGACCGGCGATGAGGACGAGGTGATCCGCGAGTACCGCGCCCGCAGCCCGTCCTTCCCTCACGAGTCGACCGCCGACCAGATGTTCAGCGAAGGCCAGTTCGAGGCCTACCGCAGCCTGGGTCAGCACATCGGCCTGCAGGTGTTGAAGGCCCTGGCCAAGGCCGGTGGCGGCTGGGGCGACGGACCGGCGAGCCACGCCCAGATGACCGAGGCGATCGTCGCGCTGCATCGACAGGCGGGGATGCCCGCCGGGCCGCCAAGGGTCTGAGCCCCGCCGGTCGTCGCCTCAGGCCAGAAACCGTTCGGCCAGCGCCACCCAATAGGCCGAGCCGATGGCGATGTTGGCGTCGTCGAAGTCATAGCCCGGGTTGTGGACCATGCAGGCGCCGGGCCGTGGCTCATCGGATGAGCCAGCCCCGGCAGGCACGCCGTTGCCGATCAGCAGGTAGCTGCCGGCCACCTGTTCGAGCATGAAGGCGAAGTCCTCGCTGCCGCTCAGTGCCGGACCGTCGAGCGTGACCTGTTCGGCGCCGACCAGGTCCAGCCCGACCTGGCGTGCGAAATCGGTCTCGGCCTTGGCATTGACCAGCACCGCGTAGCCGGGCCGCCAGTCGATGCGGGCCGTCACGCCGAGGCTCTCGGCCTGGGCGGCGATCAGGGCCTTGATGCGGCGTTCCAGCAGGACCCGCACCTCGCGGTCGAGCGCGCGCACGCTGAGTTCCAGCGTCGCGCGGGCCGGGATGACGTTGTTGGCCTGGCCGGCGTGGATCGCGCCCACCGTCACCACCGCCATCTGCAGCGGATCAACGTTGCGCGAGACCACCGTCTGCAGCGCCATCACGATGCTGGCCGCTGCGACGATCGGGTCGGCGGCCCGGTGCGGCATGGCGCCATGGCCGCCTTGGCCTTCGATCGTCACGCTGGCGTAGTCGCTCGATGCCATCGCCGGCCCGTCGCGGAAGACCAGCCGGCCTTGCGGCACACCGGGCATGTTGTGCATCGCGAAGATCGCGTCACAGGGATGACGCTCGAACAGGCCGTCGGCCATCATGCGCAGCGCACCGCCGCCGCCCTCCTCGGCCGGCTGGAAGATCAGGTTGAGCGTGCCGGTGAAGCGGCCGTGTTCGGCCAGCGTGCGGGCCGCCGCCAGCAGCATCGCCGTGTGGCCGTCGTGACCGCAGGCATGCATCAGGCCGGGCCGGGCGCTGGCCCAGGCCACGCCGCTGGCCTCCTGGATCGGCAGCGCATCCATGTCGGCCCGCAGGCCCAGGCGCTTGGCGCCGGGCGCGCACGCATCGCCCCGCACCAAGGTGCCGACCACGCCGGTGCCGCCGACGCCACGTTCGACCGCATAGCCCCAGGCCTGCAGGCGCTCGGCCACCAGCGCGGCGGTGCGGTGCTCGTCGAAGGCCAGTTCCGGGTGCTGGTGGATGTCGCGGCGCAGCGCGATGAACTCACCCACCCGCGGCGTCATCGCCGCGAGCAGGTAGCGGCCAGAGACCGGCCTGTCGGTGCAGGCGTCGACACTCACGCCCGCCCTCACTGCGGCTGCAGCTTGATCGACGCGGCGATGGCGCGGTAGCGCGCCGTCTCCGCCGCATAGAACTTCGCCGCATCGGCCAGCGACATGGCCGGCGAGGCCAGTTGAGTCTGCGCCGCCAGCTGGCTACGCACCGCCGGGTCCTGCAGGGTCTTGGCGATGGTCTCGTGCAGCCGCGCAACGATGGGCTCGGGCGTGTTCTTGGGCACCATCAGGCCGGTCCAGATCTTGTAGGCAAAGCCCTTGAGCGCCTGGCCTTCGGAGGCGGTCGGCAGGTTCTTCAGCAGCTCCGAGCGTTGTTCACCGAGCTGGGCGATGACCTTGAGCTTGCCCTGATCGGCCAGCGCGCCCATGCCGGCGCTGTAGACCAGCACCGCGAAGTCGACCTGGCCACCGGCGATGTCCTGCAGCAGCGGCGCGTTGCCCTTGTAGGGCACGTGCTGGAGCTGGATGCCGGTGAGCTGCTGGGCGTTCTCCAGGATCAGGTGGTAGAGCGAGCCGATGCCCACGCTGCCATAGGTCAGCGGACGGTCCGGCGTCTTGCGGGCCAGCGCGATCAGCTCGTCGACGGTGTTGGCGCCCAGGTCCTTGCGGGTCACGAAGACCATCACCGCGTCGGCGATCGGGTGGACCAGCCGGAAGTCTTCCGACTTCAGCTTGACGGCGGCGTTCGCCAGCGGCGACAGGATCACCTCATTGGGCGAACCCTGGAAGATGTACTGGCCGTCGGTCGGCGCGGCCAGCACCTTCTGCGCGGCCAGTGCGCCGCTGACGCCACCCAGGTTCTCGACCAGCACCTGCTGGCCCAGCGCCTGGCCCAGCGGCGTCGCGAAGATGCGCCCGATTGCGTCGGACGGCCCACCGGCCGGGTACGGGACCATCAGGTTGACCGGCTTGCTCGGCCAGGTCTGCGCCAGCGTGCTGCCGCAGGTCATCAGCAGCGCGGCGGCCAGCAGCAGCGGGCGTCGAAGGATGGGGTGCATGTCTTTGTCTCCTGTGCCGTCGTCGCGGCGGTGGGTGTCGGGACCGGGATCGGGATCGGGATCGCGTGAACCCATCGTATGGACGGCCTTGCCCGCAGTCCAATGCATTGTTCTTTCCGATAGCATGAGTTCCACTCATCCATTTCAGGAGTCCCGCATGACCCTGGTCCAGTTGCGTCACCTGATCGCGGTGGCCGAGAGTGGCTCGTTCAGCCGCTCGGCCGAGGCGCTGTTCCTGACCCAGCCGGCGCTCAGCCGCAGCATCCGGGCGCTGGAGGACGGCCTGGGCCAGCCGCTGTTCGACCGCATCGGCCGCCGCAACGAGCTGACGCCCTTCGGCCGCGAGGTGCTGCAGCGCGCCCGGCAACTGGTCTTCGATGCCGACGAGCTGGGCGCCAGCGGCCGCCAGATGCGCGACGGTGAGGCCGGCCGGCTGCGCATCGGCCTGGGCTCGGGCCCCGGCGCGCTCCTGATGACGCCGCTGCTGCAGCACATGGCGACACACCATCCCAAGGTGCAGGTCGAGGTCGCCCGCGGCCAGACCGCCTTGCTGGTCGAACAGCTGCGCGAACGCCGGCTCGATGCGCTGGTGGTCGACGCCCGCTCGGTCGAGCCGGCGGCCGACCTGCAGGTCGAGGCGGTGGCGCAGCTGCGCGGCGCCTTCCTGTGCCGGCCCGGGCACCCGCTGTCCCGGCGCCGCAAGGCCATCACCTTCGCCGACCTGCAGGCCTGGCCGATCGCGTCGACGCCGCTGAGCGACGAGGTCGCCCGCATCCTGATCGAACGCTACGGCCCCGCCGCGCACCCGGCCCGCTGCGTGACCCTGCGCTGCGAAGAGATCGCCAGCCTGGTCGACGTCGTCGAACACAGCGACGCGGTGCTGCTGGCCATCCGCAAGGCCGCGCCGGGCCTGGTCGAGCTGAACCTGAGCCCGCCGCTGGACGCCGCCGCGCGCTTCGGCCTGGTCGTGCTGGCCGGCCGGGCCGAGGCGCCCGCGCTGGCCATCGTCCGGCAGGTGATGACCGCCCTGCTGCACGACTGAAGGCCCGCCGCCAGAATCGTCGCCACGGCAAACCGCCCGTGTCCACCGATCGAGATGCCATGACTGCCCTGCGCCCCACCCTTGCTGCCGCCCTCGCCGCCCTGCTGGTCGCTGCGGGGTCCGCCACGCTGCCCACCCCGGCGGCCGCCCAGACCGCCAAGCCCGCCCCGGCTCAGGCCGCCAACTGCCCGGCTCTGCTCAAGCACACGTTCCCGCGCCTGCAGGACGAGAAGGACCAGTCGCTCTGCCAGTACGCCGGCAAGGTCCTGCTGGTCGTCAACACCGCCAGCTTCTGCGGCTACACCGGCCAGTACGAGGGCCTGGAGGCGCTGCACGCGCGCTACAAGGACAAGGGCCTGGTGGTGCTGGGCTTCCCGTCCAACGACTTCAACCAGGAAGGCGGCGACAACAAGGCCATCGCCGAGTTCTGCGCCAACACCTTCGACGTCAAGTTCCCGATGTTTGCCAAGAGCAGCGTCAAGGGCGCGCAAGCCTCGCCCTTCTACCGCGAGCTGGCTGCCAAGACCGGCCAGGCACCGCGCTGGAACTTCCACAAATACCTGATCGGCCGCGACGGCCAGGTCATCGATCAGTACGTCAGCAACGTCGCCCCGGACGACCGCAAGCTGGTCGCGGCCATCGAGAAGCAGCTGGCGGTGCGCTGAGTTCCTTGGACCCGGTCAGCGGGTCCGGTCAGCGGGCACGGTCAGCGTCACGCGACGGACGCGACCGGATACAGCCCCCGGCCCTGCGCCAACAGGCGCACCAGGCCCAGCATCGCGTCGATGTTGGGCGTGGCCAGGCCCAGGCGCAGCCCGATCTCGCGCACCGCGCCGACCAGGCCGTCGATCTCGAGCGGACGACCCGCTTCGAGGTCCTGCAGCATCGAGGTCTTGAAGGCACCCAGCCCACGCGTGATCGCATGGCGGTCGTCGGGTTGCTGGTCTATCGCGCAGCCGATGCGGGCACCGATGGCCTGGGCTTCACGCATCACCGCGCTGCAGAAGCCGCGCACCAGCGGGTCGTCCAGGATGCGGTCGCAGGTGACGCCGGTCAGCGCCGAGACCGGGTTCATGGTCATGTTGCCCCACAGCTTGAACCAGATGTCGCGCTGGATGCGCTCGCTGCACGTCAGCGCGAATCCCGCCGCGCCAAGCAGCGCGGCCAGCGCGTCGACCCGGTCAGATCGCCCGCCGGCCGGCTCGCCGATCACCAGGGCGTTGTGACGGATGCGGGCCACCACGCCCGGCTCGGGCGTGGCGCTGCTCAGGTGCACGACGCAGCCCAGCACATGAGCGGTCGGGATGGCCGCCGCGATCACGCCGCCGGGATCGACCGCCTCGATCGACCAGCCGGCCGCCTCACCCGGCAGGCCGTCGAAGAACCACCATGGCACGCCGTTCATGGCGACCAGCACGGTGGTCTGTGGCCCCAGCAGCGCGCGCACGCCCGCTGCCATGGCCGGCAAGGCCGGGCCCTTGGCCGCCAGGATGACGAGGTCTTGCGGGCCGAGCGTGGCCGGGTCGTCGCTGGCGTGCAGGGGCACGGCCAGCTCGCTGCCATCGTCTTGCCGCAGCCGCAGACCGTGTGTGCGCAGCGCCTGCAAGGTCGTGCCACGGGCCCAGGCCGACAAGGCGATGCGGCCGGGCGGCAGGCGCGAGCCCAGCCAGCCGGCGAACACGCCGCCGACCGCGCCGATGCCGGCGATGGCGACCTTCAAGGGGGCCGATGACTGCGTGGAAAGCGTGGAAAGCGTCGAACGCGTGGAGGGCACTGGCATGCCGCGATCTTCGCAGCCCTGGCCGGCAACGGCCATGTTCAGGCCGTCACGGCGACCTGCAGACCGGCGCGGCGGGCGGCAGCCCAGTCTTCGATCTGTGCCGCCGGCATGGGCCGCCCGAACAGATAGCCCTGCAAGGCGTCGCAGCCCAGGTCCCTCAGGAAAGCGAGCTGCTCGGCGGTCTCGATGCCTTCGGCGATGCTGCGGTAGCCCAGCGCACGAGCCATGCTCAGAATGGCCCGGATGATGGCTTCGCTCTTCTCGCTGCGGCCGATGGCAGCGATCAGCGAGCGGTCGATCTTCAGCTCATCCATCGGCAGGCGGGCCAGCTGCGACAGGTTGGAGTAGCCGATGCCGAAATCATCGATCGCCACCCTCACACCCGCCGCCCGCAGGCTGCCCAGGCGCAGCACATTCATCTCGAAGTCGGTCATCGCGATCGACTCGGTGATCTCGATGGACAGCAAGCGGGCCGGCACGCCGGATTGCGACAGCAGCTTCAGCAGGCCCGGCACAAAGTCGGGCTCGACGAACTGGGACGGTGACACGTTCACGGCCACCGGTCGTTCAATGCCCTGGTCCAGCCAGCGTCTGCACTGCGCCAGCGCCAACACCATCACCTGTTGGCCCAAGGGCGACATCAGGCCGCTTTGTTCGGCCACATCGATGAAATCGGCCGGCATCAGCAGGCCGCGCATCGGGTGTTGCCAACGCACCAGCGCCTCAACGCAGCCGATCTCCAGCGTCTGGGTGTCGACCTTGGGCTGGAAGTGCAGCAGCAGTTCGTCACGCTGCAGCGCCAGTCGCAGGTCGGCTTCGACACGGGCACGCGCGACCAGCGTCTCGCGGATCTTCTTGTCAAAGAACATGCATCGCGCCTTGCCAGCCTGCTTGGAGCTGTACATCGCCAGATCGGCAAACGTGAGGAGCTCCTCTGCGCAGTCGGTGTCGTCCGGTGCGATCGCGATGCCGATGCTGGCGCCGACCACCACATCCTGGTTCTTGATGTGGAAGGGCTCGCGCAGCGCCTCGATGATGGCCTCGCCCACACCGGCCAGGCGGGTGCGATCGGTCTGGCCGGGCAGCACGGCGACAAACTCGTCACCGGCAAAACGGGCGAACACGATGTCCTCGGGCAGCCGTTCACACGGGTTGCCGAACGGGTCCATGCAGGTGTCCAGCGTCGCATGGGTGCGCTGCAGCCCTCGTTCCAGGATGCGCTGGCTGGCCAGCCGCAGCAGCTGATCGCCACCCGCGTGACCGAGCGTGTCGTTGATGCGCTTGAAGCCGTCGAGGTCGATGAACACGATGGCCGCCCGGAAGCGCCCCTCGCGCTCGCTGTCCAGTGCGTAGCGCAGCAAATGGTCGATGACACTGCGGTTGGGCAGGCCGGTGATCGCGTCGACATGGGCCAGCGCGTTCATGCGCAAGATGTTGGCGTTCAGCCGCGAGGTCATCTGGCGGAAGCTGTGTGCGAGGCCGCCGACCTCGCACGCGCAGTCGACATCGACCGGCGCATCGAAGTCACCCGCAGCGATCGCGTCGGTGCTGCGCTTGAGCGAAGCGATCAGGCCGGTCAGCCGGCTGGCCATCCAGAACGTTGCCGCCGCGATCGCCAGCGTCAGCAGCGCCAGGGTCAGCAGCCAGGCCGCATCGGGCCGCCAGTCCGGGTCCAGCCCGGCGTCTCGCAGCGTGACGCCCGCCAGGGTCAGGATGATGCTGGCCAGCGTGAAGCGCCAGCGGATGCTGTTGAGTCCTCTGCCGTGCATGGCGTGCCGCTCTCATGGGACCGTCGCGGGATCAGCGCGGTCGTGGGTCGGTGTTCCGGGCCAGCGGGTGCATGCCCACCGGGGTTATCGGCGGGTGGCAGGGGAAGTTGAAAGGGGACGTTGAGAGGGGACGTTGAGAGGGGTCGGTGAGCGGGGACGTTGAGGCCAGGCCTCAGCTGCTGCCGCGCACCACGATGCGGTAGCCGACGTCGACGCCGGCCGGCGACACCGGCTCCTTGCGCATCAGGCTCAGCAGCATGCGCGCGGCGGCCACCCCGATCTCGGCGCGCGGGGTGTGCACGGTGGTCAGCGGCGGGATCATCTGGTCGCTGCCGGCAAGGTCGTTGAAGCCGGCCACCGCCACCTGCTCCGGCACCGGGACGCCCAGCCGCAGCGCCGCCAGCAGGCCGCCCTGGGCCAGGTCGTCGTTGCAGAAGAAGACCGCGTCGACGTCCGGCCGTGTGCGCAACAGGTCCTCAAACAGACTGGCGCCCAGCGCCATGGACGAGCTTTCCGGATGCAGCAGTTCGAGCCGGGCGTCGTACAGGCCGGCCTCACGCAGACAGCGCCGGTAGCCTTCGGCGCGTTGCAGCACCCGCGGGTCCAGCTGGGCGGCGACAAAGGCGATGCGACGCCGGCCCCGGGCGACCAGATGCGCCGTGATCGCATGGCCGGCATCGACCTGCGAGAAGCCGACCCAGTGGACGCCCGGCGCCGAGGTGGTCTCCATCAGGTGCACGCAGGGCACGCCGCTGGCGGCGATCAGCTGGCGGCTGGCCTCGCTGCGGTCAAAGCCGGTGACGATCAGGCCGGCCGGCCGGTGCGCCAGATAGCCCTGCAGCAGCTGGCCCTCCTCGACCGGGTCGTAGTGCGTCACGCCGATCAGGGTCTGGTAGCCGGCCGGTTGCAGCGTGCGTTGCGCGGCTTCGAGCAGGTCGACGAACAGCGCGTTCGACAGCAGCGGCACCAGCACCACAACGTTGGCGCTGCGCTGTGACGCCAGCGCGCGTGCGGCCGGATCGGGCACATAGCCGAGCTGGTCGGCAGCGGCACGCACCCGCTCGACCAGATCGGCCGAGACGCTGCGCTCGCCGCGCAAGGCGCGCGAGACCGTGATCGGGCTGACGCCGGCCGCCGCCGCGACCGCATCGAGCGTGACGCGGCCGGTGGCGCGCGATCGGCGCGGCTTGTCGGTTGACTCGGGTTTTCCCTGGTTCATAAGGGTTTGAAGCTGTTTAGGATAGCGCTGTCCAAACGCTGAAAGCCCCGGAAGGTGGCCTCAGCGCCACGCTGTTCGCAGCCGTGCATCCACCTATGTCAGCCCGCATGTTTGTCCCCTTGACCGTCGTTGCCATGGCGCATTGTTGCAGGCCCTTTTTTTGTCCGTCGATGATAGCGCTGTCCAAGCCGCAACCCGCACCCACGGAGGCCTGCTGACATGCCCGCGCTGGTCGTGATGGGCGTGTCCGGCTGCGGCAAGTCCAGCCTCGGCGAGGCGGTGGCCCGGGAACTGGGCTGGACCCTGATCGAGGGCGACGACTTTCACCCGCCGGCCAACAAGACCAAGATGGCGACCGGCCAGCCCTTGGTCGATGCCGACCGGATCGGCTGGCTCGACCGCCTTGGCCGCGAGGTGCAGGCCCATCCGGACGGCGCCGTGCTGACCTGCTCGGCGCTCAAGCGCAGCTACCGCGAGCGCCTGCGCGCGGCCGCACCGGGTCTGCGCTTCGCCTTCCTGGACCTGGACATCGCCACGGCCCAGGCGCGGGTCTCCGGCCGCAACGCCCACTTCTTCTCGCCCACGCTGGTCAGCAGCCAGTTCGAGGCGCTGGAGCCCCCGAGCGGCGAACCCGGCGTGTTGACGCTGGACGCCACCTTGCCGCTGCACACGCTGGTCGCGGCCGCCGCCACCCACGCCCTGCACGGCCCGACCGCCACGAAGGAAGCGACATGAGCCCGTCGACGCCCACCCGTGTCTCGCGCTTCCAGCGCATCACCCAGCTGCTGATGGCGACCTGCCTGGGCGTCATGGCGCTGGCCGTGTTCGTCAACGTCGTGCTGCGCTACGGCTTTGGCAGCGGCATCGCGGCCAGCGAGGAGCTGTCGCGCCTGCTGTTCGTCTGGATGGTCTTCATCGGCGCGACCGCCGCTTACCCGGCGGGCGAGCACATGGCCTTCACCAGCCTGGTGGGCCTGCTCAAGCACCGCCGCGTGCCGATGCTGGCGATGAGCGCGCTGATCCGCCTGCTGGTCATCCTGGCGTGCGCGCTGATGGGCTGGGGCGCCTGGCAGCAGGTCATCGTCGGGCTGAACAGCCACTCGGTGGTGCTCGGCTACCCAACCGCGCTGCTGCCCTTGCCGGCCTTCCTGTGTGCGGTTGCGATCGGCCTGACGGCCTGCGTCGAGCTGCTGCGCATGCAACCCCTGGATCTCGGCCACAGCGCCGAGGTGGAGTGACCATGATGTTCGGCATGACGCCCGAGGCCAGCGCCTTCGTCGTTTTCTCGCTGGGGATGCTGGTGCTGATGGGCATCGGCATGAACATGGCCTTTGCCCTGCTGCTGACCGGTGCCGGCATGGCCTGGGTGCTGGACTTCTGGGACACCCAGCTGCTGGCCCAGAACATGGTGGCCGGCGTCGACAGCTTCCCGCTGCTGGCGGTGCCCTTCTTCATCCTGGCCGGCGAGCTGATGAACTCGGGCGGCATCAGCCGCCGGATCATCGCGATGTCGCAGGCCTGGGTCGGCCACATCCGCGGCGGCCTGGGCTACGTCGCGATCGGCGCGGCCGTGCTGATGGCCAGCATGAGCGGCTCGGCCCTGGCCGACACCGCCGCGCTGGCGACCATCCTGCTGCCGATGATGAAGCAGCACGGCTACCCGATGCACACCTCCGCCGGGCTGCTGGCCTCGGGCGGGATCATCGCGCCCATCATCCCGCCGAGCATGCCGTTCGTGATCTACGGCGTGACGACCAACACCTCGATCTCGGCGCTGTTCGTCTCGGGCATCGTGCCCGGCCTGATCATGGGTGCCGGCCTGATCGTGGCCTGGCGCCTGGTGCTGCGCGACATGGACCTGGCCGGCTCGGCGCCCGTGCCGATGGTCGAGCGACTGCGCAAGACGGCGCAGGCCTTCTGGGCCCTGCTGATGCCCATCATCATCATCGGCGGCATGAAGTCGGGCGTCTTCACGCCGACCGAGGCCGCCGTGGTGGCCGCCTTCTATGCGCTGGTGATCGCCCTGTTCGTGCACCGCGAGATGACGCCCGGCGAGATCGGTGGCGTGCTGGTGCGGGCCGCCCGGACCACGTCCATCGTGATGTTCCTGTGCGCCGGGGCAGCCGTGGCCAGCTACATGATCACGCTGGCCGACCTGCCTGCGACGCTGAGCGGCTGGCTCGGTCCGCTGGTCGAGAGCCCGCGTCTGCTGATGGCGGTGATGATGGTCGTGCTGGTGCTGATCGGCACCGCGCTGGACCTGACCCCGACCATCCTGATCTTCGCGCCGGTGATGCTGCCGATCGCGGTCAAGGCCGGCATCGACCCGGTGTACTTCGGCCTGATGTTCGTGCTCAACAGCGCGATCGGCCTGATCACCCCGCCGGTCGGCACGGTGCTCAACGTCGTCGCCAGCGTCGGCCGGCTGTCGCTGCACCAGGTCATCAAGGGCGTGAACCCCTTCTTGCTGACCTACACGCTGATCCTGGCGCTGTTCGTCGTCTTCCCGCAGATCGTGACCGCGCCGGTCGCGTGGCTGCGCTGATCGGTGGATGGGTGGCCCCTGCCTGCCCCTGCCTGCCCCTGCCTGCCCCTCCCCGAACCTCCACTTTCCCTTCCCCAACCGTCCCACTGAAAACGGAGACAACCATGTCCATGCTTCGCCGCACCCTGCTCGCCACCGCCGCTGTCGCCGCGCTGGCCGCGCCCTTCGCCAGCCTGGCGCAGGACTTCAAGCCGCGCCTGATCCGCTTCGGCTACGGCCTGAACGAGCAGTCCAACCAGGGCCGTGCGGTCAAGGTCTTTGCCGAGGCGGTCGAGAAGGCCAGCGGCGGCAAGATGAAGGTGCGTGCCATCGGCGCGGCCGCGCTCGGCCCTGACACGCAGATGCAGCAGGCGCTGATCGGCGGTGCCCAGGAAATGATGGTCGGCTCGACCGCCACGCTGGTGGGCATCAGCAAGGAAATGGCGCTGTGGGACACGCCCTTCCTGTTCAACAACGCCAAGGAAGCGGACGCGGTGCTGGACGGCCCGATCGGCCAGAAGGTGATGGACAAGCTGCAGGACAAGGGCCTGGTCGGCCTGGCCTATTGGGAGAACGGCTTCCGCAACCTGACCAACACCAAGCGCCCTGTGACGAAGCTGGAAGACCTGGACGGCATCAAGCTGCGCGTGATGCAGAACAACGTCTACCTCGACAGCTTCAAGCTGCTGGGCGCCAACGCCGTGCCGCTGCCCTTCTCGGAGCTGTTCAGCGCGCTCGAGACCAAGACGGTCGACGGCCAGGAGAACCCGTACAACACGATCCTGTCGAGCAAGTTCTACGAGGTGCAGAAGTACCTGTCGGTGACCAACCACGTCTACAGCCCGTGGATCGTCACGGTCAGCAAGAAGTGGTGGGACGGCCTGAGCAAGGACGAGCAGAAGGTGCTGCTCGACGCCGCCCGCAGCGCCCGTGACTTCGAGCGCAAGGACACCCGCGACGAAGCCGCCAAGGCGCTGGCCGAGCTGAAGGCCAAGGGCATGCAGATCAACGAACTGCCGGCGACCGAATCGGCCCGCATGCGCGAGAAGCTCGCCAGCGTGAACACCGCCATCGCCGCCAACGTGGGTGCCGAGCTGTGGAGCGAGACCCAGGCAGCGCTGGGCAAGCTGCGCGGCGGGAAGTGACGCGCGAGACGGGGTGCGGGCAGATGCCCCAACCCCGTCCGTGCGCTCAAGCCATTTGCGCCAGCACCCGGTCGACCATCAACCCGGACTGACCCAGGTAGTTGGCCGGATCGAGCATCTGTTCGAGCCCGGCCCGGTCGACGTGCGGCGTGATTTCCGGGTGGCTGGCCAGCAGGTCCAGCAGCGGCACCCGGCGGGCGAGCGATTCGCGGCAGAGGTCGTAGACCAGGTCGTGCGCATGTTCGCGACCGATGTGGTGGCCCAGGCCCATCATGACCGCCTCGCTCATCACCAGACCGCCGGTCAGGTCGATGTTGCGACGCATCGCGACCGGGTCGACCTCCAGGCCTTCGAGCACGGCGCGTGACTGGCGCAACGCGCCGGCGAGCAGGCAGAAGGCCTCCGGCAGCACGATCCACTCGATTTCCCACGGGCCCGTGCTGCGCTCGTGGTCGGCCACCATCGCGTCCATCAGCGCGGCGGCATGCTGGCGCACCACGCTGATCGCGGCATGGATGTAGCAGCTGCTGATCGGGTTGCGCTTCTGCGGCATCGTGCTGCTGGAGCCGCGGCCGTGGTGATAGGGCTCGTAGACCTCGCCGACCTCGGTCTGCATCATCAGCTTGACGTCCATGCTGAGCTTGCCCAGCGTGCCCCCGATCAGGCCCAGCACCGCACCGACCTCGGCGATGTTGTCGCGGATGGTGTGCCAGGCGATCACCGGCTGGCCCAGGCCCAGTTCGGCGCACAGCGCGGCCTGGGTCTCCATCGCGCCGGTCTGCAGCGAGGCCAGCGTGCCGGCGGCGCCGGCGAACTCACCCACCAGCACCCGTTCGCGCAGCTGCGCCAGTCGCTCACGGTGGCGCAGCACGGCCGACAGCAGACCGGCGATCTTGTAGCCGAAGGTCACGGGAATGGCCTGCTGCAGATTGCTGCGGCCGATCATCGGCGTGAGGCGGTGTTCGCGGGCCAGTTGGGCCATGGCCTGGGCGATCGCGGCCAGTTCGTCGTCGACCAGCTGCAAGGCCTGGCGGATCTGCAGCACCGTCGCGGTGTCGGTGATGTCCTGGGTGGTCGCGCCCCAGTGCACGTACTCGCCCAGGCCGTCGCGGCAGAGCTGGTTGATCTGCGTGACCACGCCCAGGATGGGGTAGCCGATGCGCTCGGTCTGCTCGCGCAGCCGGGCCATGTCGATCTGGCCGATCTCGCAGTGGCTGACGATCTCGTCGGCCGCCTCTTGCGGGATCAGGCCAAGCCGGCCCTGCACGATCGCCAGTGCGCGCTCGACGGCAACGTACTGCGCGGTGCGGTTCTCGTCGGACCAGACCTGGCGCATGGCCTCGGTGCCGAAGATGCCCTGGAAGATCTGCGAGTCAATGATGCTGGCGGCCATGGGGTTTCCTCCTCGTGGGGTGTTGCTTGTGTGATGTGAATGGATGCGAATGGAAGCGGGTGGGATGCGTTCGGCGTGGATGGACGCGGCACGTCTCGGGCAAGCATCAGCCCGGCGCACGGGCGAGCAGGCGGCGGGCACGTTCGATCACCGGTCGGTCGACCATGCGGCCGTCAAGTTGCACGACCCCGGCCTGGTCGCCAGCCTCGGCGATGGCTTGCAGCACGCGCCGCGCCCAGGCCAGCGTGGCGGCATCGGGCGTCAACGCGGCATGCACGGCCGCAATCTGGCGCGGGTGGATGCACAGCTTGGCGCCGTAGCCGTGCGCACGCTGGCGGGCCAGGTCGCGCTGCAGCGGGGCCTCGTCGTCGATCTGCACGGTGACCCCGGCCACCGGTGAAACCAGGCCTGCCGAGCGCGAGGCCTGCGCCAGCGTCGCGGCTGCGGCGTCCAGTGCCAGCGGCTCGGGCCAGGCGTCCAGGTCCAGATCGAGGTCGAGCGCGTAGTCGAGCGTGCCAAACACCAGCCGCTGCACGCCCGGCGCTGCCGCGATCGCGCCAGCCTGCAGCACGCCACGGGCGCTCTCGATCAAGGCCAGCACCGGCAAGGTGCCGATGCCCATGCGCAGCGCGGCGATGTCGTCGGCCGACTCTGCCTTGGGCAACATGACGCCAGCCAGCGAGATGTCCGCCTGGGCCAGCCGGGCCAGCCATGCCAGGTCCTCGGCATGGTGGGGACTGGACCGATCGTTGATGCGCACGACGCATCGCCCGGCCGCATCGCTGGCCGCTGCAAGCGTCGACAGGGCCTCGAACATCGCCTCTCGCGCCATGGCCTTGCGGGTCGGCGCCACCGCGTCTTCGAGATCCAGCACGACCGCGTCGGCGCCGCTGGCCAAGGCCTTGGCCAGGCGCTCGGGACGGTCGCCCGGCACGAACAGGTAGCTGCGCGGCGACATGCTCAGATCGCTCCGTCGGCGCGCAGGGCGGCGATGTCGGCGGGGTTCAGGCCCAGCGCGCCCAACACGGCGTCGGTGTGTTGACCCAGCGCGGGGACCGGGTCCATGCGTGGTCCTTCGCCATCGTTCCAGCTGCCCGGTGGCAAGAGCGCCGGCACCGGTCCGGCGGGGGTGTCGACCTCGCGCCAGCGATCCCGGGCGCGCAGCTGCGGGTGGTCCCAGACCTCGGCCATGGTGTTGACACGGGCGTTGGCGATCTGCGCGGCCTCGATGCGTTCGAGCACCTGGGCCGTGCTCAGGGCCGCAAAGACCTCGACGATCAACGCACGCAGGGCGACCCGTTCGGCGCTGCGCTTCGGGTTGGCGTCGAAGCGGGGATCGCGTGCCAGGTCCGGCATCTGCAGCACGACCGCGCAGAAGGCGGCCCATTCACGTTCGTTCTGCAGACCCAGCATGACGGTGCCGCCATCGCCCGCCGGGAAGGGTCCGTAGGGGTAGATGGTGGCGTGGCTGGCACCGGTGCGGGCCGGTGGCGCTGCGCCGTCGAAGGCGTAGTACAGCGGGTAGCTGGTCCATTCGGTCAGCGCCTCCAGCATCGACAGGTCGATGTGGGCGCCCTGCCCTGTGCGCCCCCGCTGCAGCAGCGCGGCCAGGATCTGGCTGTGGGCGTACATGCCCGCCGCGATGTCGGCGATCGACGGCCCGGCCTTGCAGGGCTCGTCGGCCGTGCCGGTGACGGACAAGAAGCCGGCCTCGCTCTGGATCAGCAGGTCGTAGGCCTTCTTGTCGCGATAGGGGCCGTCCGAGCCGTAGCCGGAGATGTCGCAGACGATCAGCGAGGGCTTGAGCGGCTTGAGCTCGTCCCAGCCCAGGCCCAGCCGGGCAGCGGCGCCGGGGGCCAGGTTCTGGATCAGCACATCGGCCTGCTCCAGCACCAGGCGCTGCAGCAGCGCCCGGGCTGCTGGGTGCTTGACGTCGAGCGTCACACTTTCCTTGGAGCGGTTGGTCCAGACGAAGTGCGACGCCAGGCCGCGCACCCGCGTGTCATAGCCCCGGGCGAAGTCGCCCACGCCGGGTCGTTCGATCTTGATGACCCGTGCGCCCAGGTCGGCGAGCTGGCGGCTCGCAAATGGCGCGGCAATCGCGTGTTCGAGCGTGACGACGGTGATGCCTTGCAAAGGTTGCATGTCGGTGGGTTCCGGCGGTGGGTGACGGGCAGGCGTTAGCGGGCTGAGACGGGCTGAGACGGGCTGCTGCAGGCTGCGACGGGCGTTCCGGTCCGGATCAGCGCAACGTGGCCACGGCGTCCATCGTCAGCCAGCCCTCGTGATCGCTGGCCCACAGCCGCACGCTGCGACCGTCGGCGTCGGGCTGGCCATGCACGGCCATCGGCCTGCCATCGAAGGTCGGGCGGACCGCCTTGAAGCGGAAGCTGGCCACGTCGGCCTCAGGCCACTCGCGGCGCAGCAGGTCCATCAGCAAGGTGGCGATCAGCGGGCCGTGCACGATCAGTCCGGGGTAGCCCTCGACCTCGGTGACATAGCGCCGGTCGTAGTGGATGCGGTGGCCGTTGAAGGTCAGCGCCGAATAGCGGAACAGCAGCACGTCGTCGGGCAGCAGCTCGCGCCGCCAGGCTGCCCCGGTCGGCGCGGGCTGCGGTGGCGGCTCGATGTCGTCGGGCCGGCGCGCCTCGCGGTAGACGATGTCGTGATGCTCGACCAGCGCCGGCTCGGTCGCGTCGGCGGTGTACAGCTCGTGGCGCACCTTCACGAAGACCAGCGCGCCGGTGCGACCGTCCTTGCGGCTCACGTTCTCGATGGTCGAGCGGCGTTCGACCGCGTCACCGACCCGCAGCGCTCGGCGGAAATCGAACTGGCTGCCGGCCCACATGCGGCGCGGCAGCGGCACCGGCGGCAGGAAGCCGCCGCGACGGGCGTGGCCGTCCGGCCCGATCTCGCTCTGGCGGTGCATCGGCAGGAAGTAGAGCCAGTGCCACAGCGGTGGCAGGGGCGATCCGGCGGCATCGGGCGCCTCGGCATGGTCAAGCGTGGCGCTCAACGCCCGAACGGGAGCGGCGGTGAAGGTGTCGTGCAGCGTCTCGCTGCGGCCGATCCAGGTGCTGAGATCCTGCATGGGAGTCATCTCCGGGGTGGTCGCGTGACGGGTGTCGTCATTCGGCCGACAGCTTGGCACGCTGAACCACGGCCTTCCACTTGGTCAGCTCGGTCTTGACCATGTTGCCCAGTTCGGCCGGCGTGCTGGTCTCGACGTCGGCGCCGTGGTCCTCGATGCGCTTGACGATGTCCTTGTCCGTCAGGACCTGGTTGAGCGCCTTGTTGAGCTGATCGATCACCGCCTTGGGCGTCTTGGCCGGCGCGAACACGCCGTACCACTGCTGCACCTCGACGCCCTCGACGCCAGCCTCCCGCAGGGTCGGCACATCCGGCAGCAGGGCCGCGCGTTTCGGGCCTGCGACGGCCAGCGCGCGCAGCTTGCCGGACTTGACGTGCGGATAGGCGGTGAACAGGCTGGGGAACATGAACTGCGTTTGTCCGCCGATGGTGTCGGTCACCGCAGGGGCGGAGCCCTTGTAGGGAATGCCGGTCATCTCGACCCCGGCCGCCAGCTTGAACAGCTCGGCGGCGTAGTGAGGCGCCGTGCCATTGCCGGCCGAGGCATAGGTGTAGGCATCGGGCTTGGCCTTGAGTTGGCTGACCAGCTCGCGCACGTCCTTCACCGGGGTCTTGGCGTGCGCCACCATCAGCGTGGCCGAGTAGCCCACCAGGCCGACCGGCTCGAAGTCGGCCACCGGGTCGTAGCGCAGCTTCTGCAGCGCCGGGTTCATCGCGTGGGTGGCGATGTAGCCGAACATCAGCGTGTGGCCGTCGGCCGGCGCACGGGCGACGTATTCGCTGGCGATCGAGCCGTTGGCGCCGGCCCGGTTGTCGATCACGATGGTCTGGCCCAGCAGCGGCCCGAGCTTCTGGGCAATGGTGCGGGCCATGGCGTCATTGCCGCCACCGGCAGCGGTGGGCACCACCAGCGTGATGGTCTTGTCGGGCCAGGCCAGGGCGGCAGGGGCGGATGCGGCCAGCACAGCGGCGGCGAGCACAGGGGCGATCAACGGCTTCATCGGTTTGTCTCCTTCGGGGGGCTTCGAGAACACGTAGGCAGGGATGTGCAGGTCGCCCTGCAGGATCTTGCGGGCCGTGCGGACCAGCGCGGCTCGGGTGATGCGCGCATCGGCGCCGTGGCCGTCGATGACGACCTCGACCTCGATGCGGCCTTGTGGGTGCAGCACGGCGATGCGGCGCGGGCCATCGGTGACAGCGGGTTGGCTGGCCACCGTGCCCGGCAGGGCGAACGCGGTCGCCACGCCGATCGCACCGGTCACCGCATGCGAGGCGTGACAGCGGCGCGGCGTGAAGTAGCGCGAGGTCACGCTGTCGGCGTCTTCGCCCGGACTGACCAGCACCGGCTTGGGGATGACGCTGGTGGACACGTCGCCCAGGCCCATGCGCTCGCCAGCAATGCGGCGCAGCGACTCGATGCGTTCGAGCAGCGCGCGGTTGGCATCGATCTCGGCCGGCGCCTCGCGTCCGGCCAGGCCGAGATCACGGGCGCGGACGATCATCAGCGGCATGGCCGCATCGATGCAGCTGACCTCCACGCCGTCGATGACGTCGATGCGCTGGCCGGTCGGGAAGATCGAGCCGGTGACGGAACCCCAGGCATCGAGGAAGTTCAGCCGGATCGGCGCGGCGGTGCCCGCCACGCCGTCGATGGCGGTCAGCCCGTCGTAGGTGATGCGCCGGCCCGGCGTCATCACGGTCACGTCGATGCGTGCGCGGGTGTTGACGTTGTAGACCCGCACGGTGGTCTCGCCGTCGTCGGCGTCGATCAGGCCCTGCTCGATCGCAAAGGGCACGACACCCGAAAGCATGTTGCCGCAGTTGGGCCGCGTGTCGACCGAGGTCTGGCCGACGCCGACCTGGGCGAAGAGGTAATCCAGCTGGCAGTCCGGCTGGCTCGAACGCGACACGATCGCGACCTTGCTGGTCAGCGTGCTGCCGCCGCCCACGCCGTCGACCTGCAGCAGATCGGATGCGCCGATCGCGCCGATCAGCGCCTCGTCACGCGCCGCCTCGTCGGCCGGCAACCATTCCCGCAAGAAAAACGGACCGCGCGAGGTGCCGGCTCGCATCAGGACGCAGGGGACGGTGAGGGATTGCATGGGTCGGCATGATGGTGAGCCCCCAAGCTTTCGTGAATTGCATTGTCGCGATCAATTGATAGCCTATCGGCATCAATGACGGGAGCCGCTCATGGCCATCAACTTCGACCTCAATGACCTGATGGCCTTTCGCGCCGTTGCCGAACTGGCCAACTTTCGCAAGGCGGCGGAGTCGGTCCACCTCTCGCAGCCCGCCTTCAGCCGGCGCATCGACAAGCTCGAACAGGCGCTGGGCGTGCGGCTGCTCGAACGCACCACGCGCCGGGTCACGCTGACCACCGTCGGCCGCGAGTTCGAACGCCAGGTGCGCGCGCTGCTCGACGACCTCGACGTGACGCTGCTGAGCATCCGCGGTGTGGCGGCCACGCGCATGGGCGAGGTCACCGTCGCCTGCGTGCCGTCGACGGTCAACTACTACCTCTCGCAGGTCATCCTGCGCTACCGCGAGACCCATCCCAAGGTGCGGGTCAGGGTCCTCGATGCCGGAGCCAACGAGGCGCTGGACGCGGTCTCGCGCGGGGCCGCCGACTTCGGACTGAACTTCATCGGCGCACAGGAAGGCGACCTCGAGTTCCGCGCCCTGGTGGAGGAACGCTTCGTGGCCGCCTGCCGGCGCGACCATCCGATCGCGGCGATGAAGCGGGTCAGCTGGAGCCAGCTGGGCGAACACGACGTCATCGCCGTCAACCGCAGCTCGGGCAACCGGCTGTTGCTGGACCAGGCGCTGGCGGGCGTGGCCCGGGCGCCGCAGGCCATTTACGAGACCCAGCACGTCACCACGCTGCTGGGTCTGGTCGAGGCCGGCCTCGGCGTGGCGGCTGTGCCGTCCATGGCGATGCCGGGGCGCGACCACCCACTGCTGGTCAGCGTGCCGCTGGTCGATCCGGTGGTGACCCGCAAGGTCGGCCTGATCCGCAAACGTGGCCGCACGCTGTCGCCGGCCGCGCAACACCTTTACGACCTGTTGGTCGGGGTGCGGGCCCGCAAAACCCGGTCGGGCTGACGCGCATCAAGTGCCGTGCCACATGGGACGCCAACGCAAGGTCCTGTCTTCCTGTCTTCGCTTGGGTAGCGCAGAATCAGCCAGGCGACCGTCACCCGGACGTGGCTGCGCCGGCCACGTCCGGCGTCGTCGGCGAACCGGTCGGTCAAGACCAGGACAGGGACGGAACCTTGGGGCGTAACCTGCTGCGACGCCGTCTGAGCGTCTGTTTGGCACTCTCGCCGCTGCTGCCGGCGGGTGCCGGTGTGGCCGCTGTGCAGGCCGGTGAACGCAAGCGGCATCTGGTCGTGATCCCGAAGGCCAGCGACCAGTTGTTCTGGGATCTGGTCCGCAGCGGCGTCGAGCAGGCGGTGGCCGAGGCCGGGCGGGCCGGCCGCGATGTCGGGCTGACCTGGCGCGGGCCGGCCTACAGCGGCGATGCGCTGGCGCAGATCCGCATCCTGCAGTCCTACATCCGGCCCGATGTCGACGCGATCGTGCTGGCCGCCAACGACCGCACGCGGCTGCTCGAACCGGTGCAGGCCGCCGTCGCCGCCGGCATTCCCGTGATCATCCTGGACTCGGCGCTGGACGGCGACGCGCACAGCGCCCTGGTGGCCACCGACAACCTCGCCGCCGGGCGACAAGCGGCCCGGGAAATGGCACGTCGGCTCGGTGGCAAGGGCGATGTGTTGGTGCTGCGCACGCTGGCCGGCAGTGCCTCCACCTTCGACCGCGGCCGAGGCTTCGTCGAGGAACTGGGCCGCATCGCGCCCACCGTGCGCGTGGTGGCCGATGTCTTTGGCGGCGGCGCACCCGGGGACCTGCGGGCCCGGGCCGGCGAACTGCTGCGCAACCATCCGGACGTCGACGGCATCTTCAGCGTCAACGAGTCGTCGACCGACGGCATGCTGCGCGCGCTGCGCAGCGTCGCCCGGCCTCGGCGGCACATCTTCATCGGTTTCGATGCAACGCCCTTTCTGCTCGACGCGGTGGGCTCGGGCGAGATCGACGCCCTGGTGATCCAGGACCCGCGCCACATGGGCCTGCTGGGTGCACGGCTGGCGATCAGCCTGATGAGCGATGTCCGGCCCGCACCCGCATCGGCTCCGTTGCCACCGGGCATGGCCAACAAGAAGTTCACCATCGAGACCCGGCTGGTGACGCGCGAGAACATGGCCCAGCCCGACATCCGTCAGCTCATGTGCCTGACATGCTGAAGCGGCTCCAGCGACTGCGGGACCTGCAGGGGCGACTGGCCCGTCGTGGTCTCACCATCGGCATCGTGCTGGGCATCCTCGTTGGCCTGCTGGTGCCGGCCGGCATCGGTGGCTGGATGCTGTCGCGACTGCGCACCCAGCAGGTTGCCGTCGATGCGGCCAGCCAGCTCGACGAACGGGCCGCGCTGCTGGCGTCTGCGCTGGCCGTGCCGGCCTGGAACTTTGACCGCAATGGCCTGGACCGGATCGCCTCGGCGGCCATGCTCGACGACCGCGTGATCCGCATCGAGGTCCGCGACGCGCAGTGGCTGCCCTTGCTGGAGCTGACGCGTCAACCGGGCGATCAGGTGCTCAGGCTCGCCACCGCACGGCGCGAGCTGCGCTTCAACGCCAAGACCGATCCGGCGGGCCATTCCGGCGAACTCGCAGGCTGGGTCGAACTGACGGTGAACACCGCCGCCGCGCAGCAGCAGGTTCAGAACGAGCTGCGCTCGCTGGGGCTGGTGCTGCTGATGCAGCTGGGGCTGTCGACGCTGTTGCTGCTGTGGACCTTCCGGGCCCGCGTGCTGCAGCCGCTGTCGGCCCTGACCCGTTTCTCGGACCAGCTGGCCAGCGGCAACCTCGAACGGGCCCTGCCCTGGCAGCGATCGGACGAGATCGGCCAGCTCGCCAGCCAGATGGAGCGCATGCGCAGCGACCTGAGGGACTTGTTCGCGCAGCAGCGCGCGATCCTGGACAACGTCGACGTTGGCATCGTGTTCGAGCAGGACGGCGTCGTGCGCCTGGCCAATCCGCAGGCCGATCAGGTCTTCGGTCGACCGCGCGGTGGCCTGATCGGCTTGCAGCTGCGCGAGCTGTTGCCCGATCTTCCGGACACCCGCGAGGCCGAGATCGAGCTGCGGCTTCCGGACGGACACCCGTTCTGGGCCCATCTGCGGGTCTGCCGGCTGGATCAGCAGTCAGCCGGTGCCGGCAGCATCTGGGTGATCGAGGACATCTCCGAGCGCAAGGCCACCGAGCGCGAGATCCACCAGCTGGCCTACTACGACCCGCTGACGCGCCTGCCCAACCGCCGCCTGTTGCTCGATCGGCTGCGCGATGCCCTGGCCACCGCCACGGCCGATGGCCGGCATGGCGCCTTGCTGTTCATCGACCTGGACAACTTCAAGAACCTCAACGACACGCTGGGCCATGAGGTCGGCGACCGCCTGCTGCGCCAGGTGGCCGGCCGGCTCAGTGCCTGCCTGCGTCGCGAGGACACGGTGGCCCGTTTCGGTGGCGACGAGTTCGCGGTCGTGCTGGACCCGATCGCCCGTAGCGCCGCCGATGCGGTGGCGATGGCCCAGGTCGTCGGCGACAAGATGATGGCCGCGCTGGGTCAGCCCTACCCGCTTGGCGACGTCGTGCGCACCAGCACGCCCAGCATCGGCGTGGTGCCGTTTGGGTCGACCTCGGACACGGTCGATGGCCTGCTGCGCAAGGCCGATCTGGCGATGTACAACGCCAAGGCAGCCGGGCGCAACGCGCTGCGCTTCTTTGACGCCCCGATGCAGGCCGCGCTGATCGACCGCTCGACGCTCGAAGATGACCTGCGCCGCGCGATCGACCTCGGCCAGCTTTCCTTGCACTACCAGCCTCAGGTGGTCGACCACGACGCACAGGGCACCCGGATCACCGGCGCGGAAGCGCTGCTGCGCTGGCAGCATCCGCAGCGCGGCTGGGTCTCGCCGGCCACCTTCATCCCGCTGGCAGAACAGTCCGGCCTGATCCTGTCGCTCGGCGCCTGGGTGCTGCGCACCGCCTGCGCCCAGCTGGCGCGCTGGTCGCGTGATCCGGCCACGGCCGAACTGGACCTGTCGGTCAACGTCAGCGCGATCCAGTTCCGCCGGCCCGATTTCGCCAGCGGCGTGCTCGACGAACTGGCACGCAGCGGCGCGAAACCGAAACGCCTGAAGCTCGAGCTGACCGAGAGCGTGCTGGTCGACGACTTCGACGACATCGTGCCGAAGATGGTGGCGCTGCGCTCGGCGGGCGTGCGCTTCTCGCTCGACGACTTCGGCACCGGTTATTCGTCCTTGGCCTACCTCAAGCGCCTGCCGCTGGACCAGCTCAAGATCGACCGCCTCTTTGTCGACCACCTGCTCAAGGACGACGACGATGCCGCCATCGCCCGCACCATCATCGCGCTGGCCGACAGCCTGGGCCTGGGCGTGCTGGCCGAGGGCGTCGAACAGGAGTCGCAGCGCGTGCGTCTGGCCGACATGGGTTGTCGGGCCTACCAGGGCTACCTGTTCAGCCGGCCCTTGCCCTTGCCGGCATTCATGAATTTGCTGGAGCAGACCGTGACGAACCCCTGATTCAGGCGGTCGCACACACTCAAGTCGCATCGGACCCCGCCGACAACCCGTCCAAGCCATGTCGATCCACCGCCCGCCTCCGACAAACACCCGCACCGAGTCACCGATGCCGGAGACCGTCGCACGGGTCCTGCACATCCTGCTGTTCATCGGCGCGACGGTGATCCTGTGCGTCTGGCAGATCGAACTCCACCAAGGGGTCATCACACCCTGGGACATCTGGATGGAGCCACTGCTGGCGGTGATCGTCGGCGGCACCGGCCTGGTGATGGTGCGGCGACCCGATCTCGACGCACGACTCCGACCGATCCCGGTCTCTGCCTTCAACCTCTACCTGATCGCCGCGCTGCACCTGACGCTGCTTGAGAGCCCCGGGCCCGAGCAGTGGTACCAGACCCTGACAACGCTCTACTGGGTGCCGCTGGCCTATGGCTGCGCCTTCGTGTTCCTGACCCTGCCAGTGGCGCTGGTGGTCTGCAGCATCACCGCATCGGCGATCTTCGTGCCCATGGTCTTGTGGTGGCACCAGGATCAGCTGCCCACCTGGACCTGGGAGTCCGGCCCGCTGCTGGTGGTCATCGCCCTGTCGCATGCGATGTATGTCTTGCTGCTGTGGGCCGTGGTCAAGCTGCGCGACAGCCATGCCGATGCCAGCGCCAGCGCCGAGCGCATGCGCACGCTGGCGGCGACGGACGTGCTGACCGGCCTGCCCAATCGCCGGTCGATGCTGGACACGCTCCACAGCACGCTGGATTCGTCGCGCCGGGCCGACCTGCCGCTGGCGATCGTGCTGGTCGATGCGGACCACTTCAAGGCCGTCAACGACCGCCACGGCCATGCCGTCGGCGACGCCGTGCTGATCCACCTGGGCGCGCTGATGCGGACCCATCTGCGCAGCAGCGACACGCTGGCGCGCTGGGGCGGCGAAGAGTTCCTGATCTGCGCGCCCGGCACCCCGCAGGAGGCTGCGCGCGAGATCGCCGAACGGGTGCGCGAAGCCGTCGCCAGCAGCCCGACGCCGCACGGCGAGCCTCTGACCGTCAGCCTCGGCGTGGCGGTCTGCCGCGACCATGACGACGTCGACAGCCTGTTGCTGCGCGCTGACCGGGCGCTCTACACGGCCAAGTCCGCGGGTCGTGACCGGGTGGTGCTGGCGGCGGAACAGGACCTCGCCGCGCCCGGCGACACACGGACCGCGCCCTTGTTCGACTGAGCCTCGGAACATGATCGAGATCATGTGATTTCCACGCCCCCGGAACATACTGAACCGGGTACCCAAGGAGATCCCGTGAACCCGTTCATCCCGCACCGCCGGACCCTCGTCGCCCTGCTCGCCGGCAGCCTGCTGGCCGGCCCTCTGCTGGCCGCCACGACGCTGTCCGCCACAACGCTGTCAGCTGATGCCCGCCAGGCCATGCTGGCCTTCGATGCCCACTACATCCCGCGGCTGTTCCTGACCGGCAGCGCGCCCAAGAGCGAGACCGGCCCGGCCAAGGCCCGCGCCGCACTGAAGCGGCTGGTGGACGGCTGGCCGGCCCGCCGGGCGGCGCTGGCTGCGGCGGTGCCGGGCGATGCGCGCTGGACCCAGGCGCTGGAGGCCGTGCAAGGCCACCTGATGCGCGCGTCCACCCAGGTCGCCAGCGCCGACTGGGCCGGCTCGCACGAGACCCTCGAACACGTGCGCGAGGTGCTGTTCGAGGCCCGTCGAGCCATTGGCATTGACTACCCGCTGGATGCCTACACGGCCTACCACGGTGCGATGGAGACGCTGGCCAACGCGACGCGGCTCGACCGCAGCGCCTTCCAGGCGGATCTGGCCACCGCCCGCCAGCTCTGGCGGGTGCTGGACGAGATGCCTGTCGACGCCACCGCTCACGGCCTGGATGCAGAACGCTCGGCTCAGCTGACCAAAGCCCGGCAGGACGAGACCGCTGCCCTGGCCCAACTGACCCAGGCCCTGGCCGCACAAGCCCCGGACGCTGAGGTGCTGAAGGCTGCCGCCGCGCTCAAGCCGCCTTTCATCCGGGCCTACCTGAGCTTCGGCGCGGCGATGCCGTGAAGCTGTGAAGCCGCCTGTCCCTGTCGAGGTCCAGTTGTTCGATGCCAAGGGCGCACGCCTGACCTGACGTGGACCTGCCGAGGCCTTTCGGCCTCGGCAGAGGCTCAGCCCAGCGTCTCGGGCGCCAGCGCCATCACGGCCTGGTGGTGGGTCAGGTGGACCGAGTGGACCTGGTCCTTCAGGAAGTGCGTGGTCTGCAGCCGGTCCATCACCGGGCCCTTGACCTCGCTGAGCGACAGCGCGATGCCGGCCTCCTTCAGACGGTGGGCGATGGCTTCGAGGCTTTCGAGCGCGCTGGCATCGATGTCGTTGATCGCCGAGCACTGCAGCACCAGATGGACCATGGCCGGGTGCTGCGCGACGGCGTCGTTGATGCGGTCTTCCAGCACCCGGGCGTTGGCGAAGTACAGGCTCTCGTCGACCCGCAGGCTGACCAGCCGCTCGCTGGTGCGCACCGCGTGGCGCTGCACGTTGCGGTAGTGCTCGGTGCCGGGCACCAGCCCGACCTCGGCGATGTGCGGCCGGCTGCTGCGCCACAGGTGCAGGGCCAGCGAGACGCCGACGCCGACCATCAGCCCGGTTTCGACACCCGTTGCCAGCGTGGCCAGCAAGGTCGCCGCGACGGCCGCGAAGTCGGCCTTTGAATAGGCCCAGGTGCGCGCGAGGATGCCCAGGTCGACCAGCGACAGCACGGCCACCACGATGGTCGCGGCCAGCGTCGCCTGCGGCAGGAAATAGAGCGCGGGCGTCAGCAGCAGCGAGGCCAGCAAGATGCCGACCGCCGTGTAGACGCCAGCGGCCGGCGTGCGCGCACCGGCGTCGAAGTTGACGACCGACCGCGAGAAGCCACCCGTCACCGGGAAGCCGCCGGTCAGGGCCGCGCCAACGTTGCTGGCACCGAGCGCCACGAGTTCCTGGTCCGGTGTGATGCGTTCACGCCGCTTGGCCGCCAGGGTCTGGCCCACCGACACCGACTCGACAAAGCCGACCACACCGATCAACAGCGCGGGCATCGCCAGTTCGCGCCACAGCGCCATGTCCAAGCTTGGCAGCGTCAGTGGCGGCAGGCCCTGCGGGATGCTGCCCACGACCTTGACGCCGGACTGCTGCCAGTCCAGCGCCCAGGTCAGGCCGGTGGTGACGGCAATCGCCGCCACCGGACCGGCCTTGGCCACGACATCGGCCAGCAAGGGCCCCAAGCCCCAGCGCCGCAGCAGCGGCTTGAGCTGGCGGCGGGTCCAGAACAACCAGACCATGGCGGCCACGCCGATCCCCAGCGTCAGCAGGTGCGTGTGCGGTGCCTGGGCGACCAACGCGGTGAGCAATTCGAGCAGGTCATGCCCGCTGGCCGACACGCCCATCAGCGTCTTCATCTGGCTGGCCGCGATGATCAGCGCCGAGGCGCTGATGAAGCCCGAGATCACCGAATGGCTCAGGAAGTTGGCCAGGAAGCCGAGCTTGAACAAGCCCATCGCCAGCAGCATCAGACCGGACACGAAGGCCAGCGTGATCGCGGCCTGCCAATAGGCCGGCGTGCCGACCGCGAAGCTTGAACCGAGGCCGCCGATCGCGGTGGCGGTCATCAGCGAGGCCACGGCCACCGGCCCGACCGCCAGCGCGCTGCTGGTGCCCAGCAAGGCGTAGAGCAGCAAGGGCGCGACGCTGGCGTACAGGCCGACCTCGGCCGGCAGCCCCGCCAGCAGCGCATAGGCCAGGCTCTGTGGGATCAGCATGATCGTCACGATCAGGGCCGCCACGCCGTCGCTCACCAGCGTGGCGCGGTCGTAGCGACGACCCCAATCGAGGATGGGCAGCGTCGGCAGCCAGCTCACCTTCAGCCCACCTGCTCAGGTTGGGCCAGCCACTCGCGGCCCTTGAGCATGGCCTGCCAGTAAAGCGGCGGCAGGATGCGTTCCTTGAGCCACCAGGCCAGCCGCGACGGCTGGGTGCCGTCGATCAGCCAGGCCGGGAAGCTGGGGGCGACCTTGCCGCCATAGGTGAACTCGGCCAGCACGATCTTGCCGCGCTCGACCGTCAGGGGGCAGGAGCCATAGCCGTCGTAGGCGGCATCGCCTTTGAGCACGCCGCGCGCGACCAGCAGGTTGTGCGCGACCACCGGTGCCTGCTTGCGGGCCGCCGCCGCCGTCTTGGCGTTGGTGGTGTTGCCCACGTCGCCGAGCGCGTAGACATCGGCATGGACCTTGTGGCGCAACGTGGCCGCATCCACATCGACCCAGCCGGCCGCATCGGCGAGCGGGCTGACGCGGATGAAGTCCGGTGCGCGCTGGGGCGGCACCACGTGCAGCATGTCGAATTCCTTGACCACGCTCTCCTTCGTGCCATCGGGCAGGGCGCGCGTGAAGGTGGCGCGGCGGGCCGGGCCGTCGACGGCCGTCAGGGTGTGGCCGAAGTTCAGGTTGACGCCATAGAGCTCGATGTACTTCATCAGCGCCGGCACGTAGTCGGCCACGCCGAACAGCACCGCGCCGGCGTTGCAGAAGTCGATCTCGATCGCATCGAGCACACCGTTGCGGCGCCAGTGGTCGGCCGACAGGTACATCGCCTTCTGCGGCGCGCCAGCGCACTTGATCGGCATCGGCGGCTGCGTGAAGACCGCGCGGCCACGGTGCAGCTGCTGCACGAGGTGCCAGGTGTAGGGCGCCAGGTCATAGCGGTAGTTGGAGGTCACGCCATGGCGGCCCAGCGTGTCGCTCAGGCCCTCGATCGCGCCCCAGTCCAGCTTGAGGCCCGGGCAGACCACCAACTGCTCGTAGGTCACGACCCGGCAACCGTCGAGGATGACCGCATGGCGCTCGGGCTCGAAGGCGGCCACGGCCGACTTGATCCACTTCACGCCGCGCGGCAGCACGCTGGCCATGGTGCGTGCGGTGGTGGCGGCGTCGAACACGCCGCCGCCCACCAGGGTCCAGCCCGGCTGGTAGTAGTGCACGTCGGCCGGATCGATGATGGCGATGTCCAGGTCCGGCTGGCGGGCCAACAGGCTCGACGCCACCGAGATGCCGGCCGCCCCGCCACCGACGATGACGATGGCGTGTTTTGCATCAGCCACCTCGACGGGCGTGCGTCCGCCGTTGAGGATGCGGCGCACGACACCCTTGAGGTCAAAGCCGGCCTTGCCCGCGCCTTCGACCAGTTCAGCCATGGGCCGCTGGCTGGCTTGCGACAGCGCCCACATCGTCACCGAACGCATGCCGCTGCGGCAGTAGGCGAACACCGGCTTGGGGCTGGCGGCCAGCAACTCACCGAAGGCCTGCCCCTGCTCGTCGGTGACCTTGCCGGAGATGGCCGGCAGGTGGTGCGTGGTCAGTCCGAAGTCGCGTGCCCGGGTCTCGATCTCGGACCAGTTCGGCTGGTCCCCAGCCTCGCCGTCCGGCCGGTTGCAGATCAGCGTGCGGTAGCCGGCTTCGGCGATCGCCTTGACGTCGTCGACGGTGATCTGTCCACCCACGCCGATGTCGCGGCGCAGCTTCTTGATGTCCATGGTGTTGTCTCCTCGTGAGGCTCTTGCTTGTTTTTGCTGGCGTGTGCCTGGGCTTGTATGACCAAGGCGCGCCGCAGGTCGGCTCAGACCGCGTTCAGCGGGATCTTGATGTAGCGCACGCCGTTGTCCTCAGGCTCAGGCAATGAGCCTGCGCGCATGTTGACCTGCACCGACGGCAGGATCAGCACCGGCATGTCCAGCGTCGCATCACGGGCGCTGCGCATCGCCACGAAGGCGTCCTCGCTGATGCCATCGCGCACATGGATGTTGTGGGCCCGTTCATCGGCCACCGTGCTGATGTACTGCACCTCGCGCCCGCCGGGCTGGTAGTCGTGGCACATGTAGAGCCGGGTCTGCGGCGGCAGGCTCAGCACCTTGTTGATCGAGCGGTAGAGCGTGCGCGCATCGCCGCCGGGGAAGTCGCAGCGGGCGGTGCCGTAGTCGGGCATGAACAGCGTGTCACCGACGAAGGCGACGCGGTCTTCACCGGCCTCCACCACATAGGTCATGCAGGCCGGCGTGTGGCCGGGCGTGTGCAGCGCACGCGCTGGCAGTCCACCGATCGCGAAGGTCTCGCCATCGGCGAACAGGTGGTCGAACTGGCTGCCGTCGCGGGCAAAGGACGCGTCCGCGTTGAACAGGCCACCGAACACCTTCTGCACCGTGCGGATGTGGTCGCCAATGGCGATGCGACCGCCCAGGTGCTGCTTCAGATAGGGCGCGGCCGTCAGGTGATCGGCATGCACATGGGTCTCGAGGATCCAGTCGACCTGCACATCAAGTGCGCGGACACGCGCGATCAGCGCATCGGCGCTGGCGGTGCGGGTGCGGCCGGACTTGGGGTCGTAGTCCAGCACGCTGTCGACGATCGCTGCACGGCGCGTCTCGCGGTCAATGACCAGGTAGCTGACGGTCCAGGTGGCGGCGTCGAAATGACCTTCGACCAGAAGGCGGGTGACGGGGCTGGCCGCGGTGTGGGCGGCAGTGTGGGCGACAGGGAGGGCGACAGGGAGGGCGACAGGGAGGGCGACAGGGAGGGCGACAGGGAGGGCGACAGGGAGGGCGACAGGGAGGGCGGACGACATGAGGGGCTCCTGGACAATCAGACGTTATATTCGCATAAACTGATATTTAGAGCGAGTGGGCACAAGCGCAGATCGTCTTGCCGTTCAACGCCCATCCACCTCGGGCATCTGGCGATGAGCCCGAACACCCCCCGTTCGACCCCCCACCCGCCGCCCCACGCGGCTCAATCGCCCGAGCCAACGACCGGATGACCCTGCCCGCGCCAGCGCAGCAGGCCGCCCGCGAGGTTGGCGACGCGGCTCAGGCCTGCCTTCTGCAGCAGCACGGCAGCCTGGGCCGAACGGGCGCCTGATCGGCAGACGGTGACCACCGGCCGGGCCGCATCAAGCTCGGCCACACGTGCGGGCAATTCACCAAGCGGCAGGTTGATCGAGCCGGCGATGTGGCCCAGGGCATCGGCGTGCTCGCCCACCTCGCTGGCCTCCCGCACGTCGACCACCTGCACCAGCGGGCCGAGGTCTTCCAGCACAGCCGGCTGGACCTCCCAATAGCCGCCGAAGGCCCAGGTCAGCGAGGCCCAGTCCGGATCGGCCGGCGGCTGGCGTTCGCCTTCGGGTCGACCGCACTGCAGGTTGGCCGGCACCGCCACCGCCATCTGCTTGGGGTGCGGCAAGGCCAGGTTGAGCATGTGGCCGGTGAAGTCGCCTTCGCTGGCATCACCGCCCAGGCGCGGGTTGAGGCGGCGCTCTTCGGCGACGCTGCTGACCGACAGGCCGCGGTAGTCGTGGCCGGGGTAGATCGCGCAGTCGTCGGGCAGGCTCAGCAACTGCTCATGGACCGAGCGGTAGAGCCGCTGCGGGCTGCCCTGCTGGAAGTCGGTGCGGCCACAACCGCGGATCAGCAGCGCGTCACCGGTGAAGACCATCGAGCGGTCGTCCAGCACGTAGCTCAGGCAACCATCGGTGTGGCCCGGTGTGGCGCGCACCTCCAGCCAGCGGGTGCCCAAGCTGATGCGCTCGCCGTGGCGCAGCGCCAGGTCGGTCCCGGCCGCGCCAGCCACCGCCGCAACCGCGATGCGGCTGCCCAGTCGTTCGCGCAGCAACCAGGCGGCGGTGACATGGTCGGCATGCACGTGGGTGTCGAGCGTGGCCACCAGGCGCAGACCCAGCTCGCGCAGCAGCGTCGTGTCGCGCCGCAGTTGCTCAAAGACCGGATCGATCAGCACCGCCTCGCCGCTGTCGCGGTCGGCCAGCAGGTAGGTGTAGGTCGACGAGGTGGTGTCGAAGAGCTGGCGGAAGATCAGCATGGCGGTGCTCCTGGGTGATCTGACTGAGGTGGCTTCAGCGGGCCAGCCAACGGTCATGCACCAGCATGCCGGCCAGCATCGCGACGATGAAGATCCAGGCCGACGACAAGCCCGAGCCCGCCGCCACGATGGCCGGCCCCGGGCAGAAGCCACCGACGCCCCAGCCGGCACCGAACAAGACGCCGCCGATCAGCAGGCGGGCGTCGATCACCGTGCTGCTGGGGATCTCCATCGGGTCGCCACTGAGCGAACGGCTGCGCCGACGGGCAGCGGCGAAGGCGAACACGCCCACGGCGATGGCCCCGCCCATGACAAAGGCGAGGCTGGGGTCCCAGGCACCGGCCAGATCGAGGAAGGCCTTGACCTTGGCCGGATCGGTCATGCCGCCGGCGATCAGGCCGAGCCCGAAGAGCAGGCCGGACAGCAGCGCGTAGACATGGCGCAGGGTTGGGTTGGGGTGCTTCAGGGTGTTCATGTCGTGCTTCCTTGCAGACTCAGCCGACCAGATGGCGCAGCACGTAGACGGTCACGAAGCCCGCGCCCATGAAGGCCAGCACATTGGCCAGCGAGCGCAGCGACAGGCGGCTGAGACCACACACGCCATGGCCGCTGGTGCAGCCGTTGCCCATGCGCACGCCCACGCCCACCAGCAGCCCGGCGACCGCCAGGCCCGCCATGCCCACATCGACGCTGGCCGCCGGCAGCGGCGCCACCATCTGCCACAACCAGGGCGCCAGCAGCAGGCCGAGGATGAACACCAGTCGGGTGCTTTCCGGCCGCAAGGACCGGCCACTGGTGAGCGCCCGCAAGGGGCTGGCCACGATGCCGGCGATGCCCGCGATGCGGCCATTGCCGATCAGGAACAGGGCCGATGCCAGGCCGATCAGCAGGCCGCCGATCAACGAGGCCCAAGGGGTGAAGGTGTCCCAGGCGATGGTCATGCAGAGGTCTCCAGGTCTGGCGCCACCGTGCCGGCTGCGCCGCATATATCAGAGAATGATTATATGTAGAACCTGGCGTCCTCGCCTGGGTTTGCGCCGTCTCAAGGACGGGCGCAGCGCAGAGGCCCCATCAGGGCGCTGATGGGGCCGGCGCCGCCGTCGGTGGCGCGGCCTGCGCAGCCACCGCCCAGCCATTGACCGAGCCGATGTAGGCCCAGAGCTGGTTGAGCTGTCCTGGCTTGAGCGTGCCGCCCCAGGCGGGCATGGCGCGCACGCCCTGCAGGACCGACCGGTCGAAGCGTTCCCTGTCGTGCGCAGGGAAGGTGCGCAGGTCAAAGCCGATGCCGTTGGTCGCCAGGTTGATGCCGTGGCAGCGCTGGCAGGACATGACATAGACGCGCCGGCCGGCCTCGGCCTGTTCGGCCGGTGTGGCCGGGCCGGCCGTCTGGGCCTGCCCGTTCGTGGCCAGCAGCACCAGGCTGCTGGCCAGGAGGAGCGCCAACCTCATCGCTGCGGCAGCGCGAAGGTCCAGACCGAGCCGCCGGCCGGCACGTTGGCCGTGTCGGGGTCGCCGGCGAGGGCGCCGTAGACATGGGCCGAGCCGCTCAGCACGGTCACGTACTGACGCCCGCCGCGCTCCCAGGCGATGGGCAGGCCGGAGATGCCCGAGCCGGTCTGGAAGGACCACAGCTTCTCGCCGCTCTTGGCATCGAAGGCCATGAACTGGCCGTTCTGCGCACCGGTGAAGACCACGCCGCTGGCGGTCGACAGCACGCCCGACCAGTAGGGTGACTTGTTGGGCGCCGTCCAGACCGGCTTGCCCGCCACCGGGTCCCAGGCCACCAGCGCGCCCCGGTTGCCATCGGCCGGGCTGACGAAGCCGCCGAGTTCCAGACCCAGGTACCAGTTCGGGCCGCCCGGGCGTTCCTGCTTGACGTAGCGGACCTTCATGCCCACGTCGATGGTGTTCATGAAGACCAGCCGGCGCACCGGGTCGTAGCTCATCGGCATCCAGTTCTTGCCGCCGAAGGCGCTGGGCCAGACCTCGATGAAGTCCTTCATCTCCTCGGTCTTGCGCACCATGGCCGTCATCGGGGTGTCGATCGGCCGGCCGGTCTTCAGGTCTACGCCGCTGGCCCAGTTGACGGTGCGGGCGAAGGCCGTGGCCGACAGCAGCTTGCCGCTGCTGCGGTCGAGCACGTAGAAGAAGCCGTTGCGGTTGGCCTGCATCAGCACCTTGGTGGGCTTGCCGCCGATCGGGAGGTCCGCCAGCACCAACTCGTTGACGCCGTCGTAGTCATACGGGTCGCCGGGCGAGAACTGGTAGTGCCAGACGACCTCGCCGGTGGCCGGCCGCAAGGCCAGCACGCTGTTGATGTAGAGCGAATCACCGCCGCGCGTGGCCGCGTTCCACGGGCCGCCGTTGCCGACGCCCCAGTAGACGAGGTCCAGCTCGGGGTCGAAGCTGCCGGTCAGCCAGGTCGGGCCACCGCCGGTCTTGTGAGCGTCGCCCTTCCAGGTGTCGCCGCCGGGTTCGCCGGGCGCGGCGGTGGTCCAGCGGTGCCACTTCTTGGCACCGGTCTTGAGGTCCCAGCCGTTGATGAAGCCGCGGGTGCCGTATTCGCCACCGGACACACCGGTGATCAGCGCACCCCCGGCGATCAGCGGCGCGGCGGTCATCGAATAGCCGTCCTTGTAGTCGGCCGCCTTCTGCTTCCACAGCACCTTGCCATCGGCCATGGAGATGGCCAGCACATGGGCGTCGATGGTGGTGCGGTAGAGCACGCCGTCCAGGGCGGCCATGCCGCGGGTGTGGATGCCGCAGCACAGGTAGCCGGCGATGTCGGCCGGCAGGTCCAGGCCGACCTTCCACTTCTGGCGACCGGTCACGGCGTCGATCGCGACGGTGTGGCTGTGCGAGGCGACATACATCGTGCCGTCGATCAGCAGCGGCTGGTTCGAGGCATTGGTCGAGTTGTCCAGGCTGAGGTTCCAGACCGGGCTCAGCGTCTTGACGTTGGCCGGCGTGATCTGCCCCAGCGTCGTGTGGCGTTGCAGGCCCCAGCCCATGCCGTAGGTGGTGACGTCGCCGGCCGTCGCCGCGTCATTGCGCAGGTCGGCCAGTCCCTGGGCGCCGGCCAGCGTCGCCGCTGTCGTCACGCTGCACACGGCCAGGCCGCGTGCGATGGTCTTGAACATGCTGTCTCCTCTTGTGGTGACGTTGCCGTCTGTGGTGTCGCATCGGACAGGCAAAACGATAGGTCGGCGACGCCGGCCGGCCACTTCCGGGCAAACCCGCGTCGGTGGTTGTTCCGCCGCGCGACACCTTGCCGCCCGCGGCATGCGCACCGCACACTCGCGCCGGAACCGACCTTGTGGACGCGCGACGATGACCCCCGGTGCCAACCTGCCCGCCAATCCCTTCTATGCCTCGGCCGAGCAGCGCATCGCGCTGGCCCGGCAACGTTTCTTCGAGGACGGCGTGCGGCCCTCGGGCATGGTCAGCGAGGCGGTGATCCAGTCCTGGGCCCGTTGCCTGCGGGCCGAGCCAGACCACCGGCGTGCGGCGGTCTTCGAGCCGGTGACGCCCAGCCGCGTGCACAGCACGCTGCGCCAGAACCAGCAACTGCTGGCGGCGGCGGCCGAGGAGATGGAGCGCCTCAAGCTCACGCTGGCCGGCACCAGCAGCACGGCCATGCTGACCGATGCACAAGGCGTGATCGTCGGCAGCACCTTCACGCAGGCACGCAGCCACGAACGCCTGATGCCCATCACCACGCGGGTCGGCGTCAACCTGTCGGAAGAGGCCGTGGGCACGACCGCGCCGGGCCTGACCGCCCGCACCGCGCAGGCCAGTGTGGTCAGCGGCGCCGAGCACTACTTCGGCAATGCGCAGCTGATGCATTGCGCGGCCGCGCCCATCCACGACATCCGTGGCCGGCTGGCCGGCGTGCTGGACCTGTCCAGCGAAGGTGTGCCCTTCGCCTTCGACGCCGCCACGGTGGTCGGCCACTACGCCGCCGAGATCGAGAACCGCTTGCTGTGCGCGCAATCGACCGAGCACCTCGTCGTGCGCATGCAGATCGTGCCCAGCCTGCTGGACACGCCGATGGCCGGCCTGGCGGGCATCACCGGTGACGGCCGCATCGACTGGCTCAACGGCGCCGCCGCGCGGCTGCTCGGCATGGCCGGCGGCACGGCCCGGCCTGCCGCTGCACAGGTCGAGGACCACGTCGGCGTGCCGCTGGACACGCTGATCGCCTGGAGCAGCGGCCCCGCGCCGCAACCGCTGGCCCTGCCCAACGGCCTGATGCTCTGGGTGCGCTGCGACTGGCACAGCCGCGACGGCCACCGGCCGCTGCATGCGGTCGCGGCACCGGCGATCAGCGCCACGCCGCCGGTGCCCGCACCCGCCGAGGCGCCCGCGCCGCTGCGCGAGACCGAGCACCAGACCATCGTGCGCGCGGTCGCGGAATGCGCCGGCAATGTCTCGCAGGCGGCGCGCCTGCTGGGCATTTCGCGCGGGCGGGTGTACCGGCATCTGCAGGCCGATGCGGCAGCTGCGCACCGGCCAGATCAGCCCCCCGAGACCGCTTGACGCCGCAGGCCCGGCACCCGCTCATCGGGTGTCGACCAGCCCCTGCACACGCCTGGCGACTAAAGCGCGTTACGTAATTTTCTGATCGAGCCTGGGTTGCGCGGCTACCAGATTTATTAGCAAGGCGACAACGCCCAGCCGCTTGCTGGATCTTGCGCACGCATCAGAGACATTCCGGGCTCGATGACGGGCTGCAGCGCCGAAGCGGCGCATGCGGGTTTTCACCAGTCATCGCTAATTTTATTAGCAACACAATCCAACCCGGCGCGGACATCGGTCGGCGCCGGTCGACAGCGATCCGTCCGCCCTTGCCGCTTGCCCCCTTTGCCACCCCTCGCCCGGAGCCCCACCCGCACCATGGCCAGCATCGAACTCAAGAACGTCTTCAAGGCCTACGGCGACCTGCCGCCGGTGATCCGCGAGGTTGACCTGCAGATCGCGCAGGGCGAGTTCTGCGTCTTCGTCGGGCCGTCTGGCTGCGGCAAGTCGACGCTGCTGCGCATGATTGCCGGGCTGGAGGACATCACCGCCGGCGAACTGCGCATCGGCGGCGCGCTGATGAACGAGGTGCCGCCCGCGCACCGGGGCGTGGCGATGGTGTTCCAGACCTATGCGCTGTTCCCGCACATGTCGGTCTACGAGAACATGGCCTTCGGCCTGGGCCTGGCCAAGGTCGACAAGAAGGTGATCGACGAGAAGGTCCGCGCCGCCGCCAAGGTGCTGCAGCTCGACCACCTGCTGGAGCGCAAGCCCAAGGCCCTGTCGGGCGGCCAGCGCCAGCGAGTGGCGATCGGCCGGGCCATCGTGCGCGAGCCGGGCGTCTTCTTGTTCGACGAGCCGCTGTCCAACCTCGATGCCGCGCTGCGGGTGCAGACCCGCTTCGAGATCGCCAAGCTGCACCGCGACTTCGGCCGCGCGTCGACCGTCTACGTGACGCACGACCAGGTCGAGGCGATGACGCTGGCCGACCGCATCTTGCTGCTCAACACCGGTGAGGCGGTCGCCCGCGAGGGCTCGGTGGCGCAATGCGGCTCGCCGCTGGAGCTCTACCACCGGCCACGCAACCTGTTCGTCGCCGGCTTCATCGGCTCGCCCAAGATGAACTTCCTCAAGGCCACGCTGGTCAGCGCCGGCCCGGCCAGCGCGGTGGTGTCGGTCAACGGCACGAACGAGCGCCTCGAAGCCCATGTCGACGCCCGCGCCCTGCCGAGCGGCACGCCGGTGACGCTGGGCATCCGGCCCGAGCACACCGAGCTCGGCACGGCCACGCAGCACATCGTGCGGCCGGTGCAGTGGCAGGAAAGACTGGGCGAATCGACCTTCCTCTACCTCGACGCCGGCGACGGCGAGCACAGCCTGGCCGCCGGTGGCGACGCCCTGGTCGCCAAGGCGCCCGGCCACACCCACGCGGTCGCCGGCCACCGCATCGCGCTCGCCATGCCGGCCGCCGCCATCCACCTGTTCGACCCGCAGGGCCACGCCCTGCCCCGCCTGATCGCCGACACCGATCTGCTGCTGCCGCAAGCGGCCTGAAGTCCCCAGACGCCCTCCAAGACATGACCGCCACGATCCTGCCCAGCATGTCCAGCACGCACGCGCAAGACCCGCACTTCATCGCCCTGCATGGCCGCGCCAGCAGCCTGGTCCTCGAAGTGAATGACCATGAGGCGCCGCTGTGGCGCTACTGGGGTCCGCGACTGGGCGATGCCAGCGTGCCCGAGATGCCGCTGCGCGACAGCCGACCGCTGCCCAGCTTCATGCTGGACGTCGACCAGCCCCTGACGGTCGCCCCGACCTTTGGCGTGGGCTGGTTCGGCCAGAGCGCCCTGCTCGCCCACCGCGACGGCCTGGACTTTGCACAGGCATGGACCCGCTGCGAGGTCGAGTGGCTGGTCGCCGGCTCGGCGATCTGCCTGCACCTGCATGACCACGTCGCCCGCCTGCGCCTGGACCTGACGCTGCGCCTGGACGGCCCGAGCGACGTGCTGGTCGCACAAAGCGTGCTGCACAACCTGGGCGACACGCCGCTGGACGTGCAATGGCTGGCCGCCGCGACGCTGCGCCTGCCCAGCCACTGCGACACGGTGCGCTCGTTTGCCGGCCAGCATATGCATGAGTTCCTGCCACAGGTCGACCCGCTGACACGCAGCCTCTGGCGCAAGGAAAGCCGGCGCGGCCGGACCAGCCACGACTGCTTCCCCGGCGCGATCGCCACGACGCCGGGCACCACCGCGGACGCCGGCCTGTGCTTTGGCGCCCACCTGGCCTGGTCGGGCAACCACCAGCAGACCATCGAGTGGCTGCACGACGGCATCTACCAGTGGCAGATGGGCGAATGGCTGGCCCCAGGCGAAGGCCGCCTGCAGCCGGGCCAGAGCCTGCACACGCCCGAGCTGATCGCAACCTGTTCGTGCGCGGGCCTGAACGGCATCGCCGCCAACTTCCACGCCGAGTTGCGCCGCCGACTGAACTGGCCGGGCGGCGCGATGAAGCCGCGGCCGGTGCACCTCAACACCTGGGAAGGCTTCTACTTCGACGTGCATCCGGGGCCAGTCCAGGAACTCGCCACGGCGGCGGCCGAGGTGGGCATCGAGCGTTTCGTGCTGGACGACGGCTGGTTCCACGGCCGTCACCATGACCGCGCCGCGCTGGGCGACTGGTGGCCCGACGAGACCAAGTTCCCACGCGGCCTGGGCGAGCTGATCGCCCACGTCAACGCCCTGGGCATGGAGTTCGGCCTGTGGGTCGAGCCCGAGATGGTCAACCCCGACAGCGAGCTGTTCCGCGCCCATCCCGACTGGGCCCTGCAGGTCGCCGGCCGGCCGCTGTTGACCGCGCGCAACCAACTGGTGCTGGACATCTCGCGGCCCGAGGCGGCCGACTACCTGTTCGACAAGATCTCGGCGCTGCTGGCCGCCCACCCGATCGCCTACCTGAAGTGGGACCACAACCGCGACCTGTCGCCGGCCGGTCTGGGCGACGGGCGGCCCGGCTACCGCGCCCAGGTCCATGCCGCCTATGCGCTGATGGCGCGGCTGCGCGCGGCCCATCCGGGCGTCGAGATCGAGAGCTGCTCCGGTGGTGGCGGCCGCATCGACTTCGGCGTGCTGCGCCACACCCACCGGGTCTGGACCAGCGACTGCATCGACGCGCTCTCGCGCATCGAGATCCAGCGCGGCCTGCTGCAGTTCTTCCCGCCCGAAATCATGGGCGCGCACGTCGGCACGGCCCCGTCCCACACGACGGGCCGCAGCCAGACCATGCCCTTCCGCGCCGCCGTCGCGCTGCCCGGGCACCTGGGCGTCGAGCTGGATGTGCGCCACCTCGGCGATGACGAGCGGCGCGTGCTGCGCGACTGGATCGCCATCTACAAACAACTGCGCGATCGCCTGCACCAAGGCCGCGTCTGGCTGGGCGAAGGCGAGGACCAGCTGGTCTGGCAGGCCCATGGCGACGAGGCCGCCAGCGACCTGGTGCTGATCGCCTACCGGCCGCAGCCCAGCAGCCTGCGCTACGCACCGACGCTGCGCCTGCCGATGCTCGATGCGGGCGCGCGCTACCGCGTCCGCGAGGTCCTGCCCAAGGGCACCGTGCGCTCGAAGGAACGCCACCACACGGCGGCCTTCTTCGACGCCATCAACACCGCAGACGGCCTGGTGGTCGACGGCGCCTGGCTGGCCCATGCCGGCCTGCCGATGCCGCGCGCCCAGGCTGAGACCGCCTTCATCGTGACGCTGCAACGCGTGGCCTGAACCGTCATGAACGCCAACGCCCACACCTTCGACCCGACCGAACACTCGCACCGCCGCCGCAACCCGCTGACCGGTCAGTGGGTGCTGGTCTCGCCCCACCGCAGCAAGCGGCCGTGGCAAGGCAAGCAGGAAGAGGCCAGCGACGACGCCCTGCCCTCGCACGACCCGGGCTGCTACCTGTGTGCGGGCAACACACGCGTCAGCGGCGACGTCAACCCGGCCTACACCGGCACCTACGTCTTCACCAACGACCATGCCGCGTTGCTGCCGCAGGTGCCCGACGCGCCGGCGTCGTCCGACCCGCTGTTCACGGCGGCCTCGGCACGCGGCACCAGCCGGGTGATCTGCTTCTCGCCCGACCATGCCCGCACGCTGCCCGAGCTGCCGCTGGCCGCCATCGAGGGCGTGATCGAGACCTGGTGCAGCCAGTCCGCCGAACTCGGCCGTGACCATGCCTGGGTGCAGGTGTTCGAGAACAAGGGCGCCATCATGGGCTGCTCGCAGCCACACCCGCATGGCCAGATCTGGGCCACCGGCCACCTGCCCAACGAGGCCGCGACCGAGCACCGCGAGCAGATCGCCTACCGCGCCGAACACGGCCGCGCGATGCTGCTGGACTATGTCGAGCGCGAAGCCGCCAGCGGCGAGCGCACGGTGGTGCAGACGGCGCACTGGCTGGCGGTGGTGCCCTATTGGGCGACCTGGCCCTTCGAGACCCTGCTGCTGCCGCGCTTCCCGGTGCAGCGCCTGCCGCAGCTGAGCGCCGACCAGCGCAGCGACCTGGCCGTCGCGCTGAAGGCGCTGACCTCGCGCTACGACAACCTGTTCCGCTGCAGCTTCCCGTATTCAATGGGCTGGCATGGCGCGCCGTTCGATGTGCACGGCGACCTCGGCGACGACGCGCAGGCCTGGCAACTGCATGCCCATTTCTATCCGCCGCTGCTGCGTTCGGCCACGGTGCGCAAGTTCATGGTCGGCTTCGAGATGCTGGCCGAGGCCCAGCGCGACCTGACGCCCGAACAGGCCGCCGCCCAGCTGCGCGCGGTCAGCGACCGACACCACAAGGCATGAGCCCCACCCAGGCCTGATCCTCACCGGGACCGACACGATGACCTCCCCCCTGCTGACGCGCGTGCTGGCGTCCTTCGCCGACAGCTTCGACGCCGCGCCAACCACCGTGGTGCACGCGCCCGGCCGCGTCAACCTGATCGGCGAACACACCGACTACAACGACGGTTTTGTGCTGCCCTGCGCCATCGACTACCACACGCTGGTGGCCGCGCAGCCGCTGGACGAGCCGCTGGTGCGGGTGGTGGCGAGCGACTACGGCGACCAGCTCGACGAGTTCCGCATCGACGCGCCGATCGTGCCGGTCACCGGCCGGGCCGACCATGCCTGGATCAACTACGTGCGCGGCACCGTCAAGGCCCTGATCGACGACGGCCTGGTGCTGCGCGGTGCCGAACTCGCGGTGGCCGGCAACGTGCCGCAGGGCGCGGGCCTGTCGTCGTCGGCGGCCCTCGAAGTCGCCATTGCCCAGGCCTTCAAGACGCTGCAGGACCTGGACCTCACGCAGACCCGCATCGCCCAGCTCGCGCAGATCGCCGAGAACCGCTTCGTCGGCTGCAACTGCGGGATCATGGATCAGCTCATCTCCGCGCGCAGCACGGCCGGCCATGCGCTGCTGATCGACTGCCGCAGCCTGGACGTCTCTGCCGTGCACCTGCCCGAAGACGTCGCCGTGCTGATCGTGCATTCGCGCGTCAAGCGTGGCCTGGTCGACAGCGAATACAACACCCGCCGCCAACAGTGCGAGGCCGCTGCGGCGCACTACGGCGTGCCGGCCTTGCGTGACCTGGACGAGGCCGGCCTGCTGGCGCGGCGCGGCACGCTCGACGAGGTCGTGTTCCGCCGCGCCCGCCACATCGTGACCGAAAACCAGCGCACGCTGGACGCCGCGCAGGCGCTGGCCGCCGGTGACCTGAAGCGCATGGGCGCGCTGATGGCGGCGTCGCATGTGTCCATGCGCGACGACTTCGAGATCACCGTGCCGCCGATCGACCACCTCGTCGAGATCCTGCAGCGGGTCATCGGCGAGGACGGTGGCGCGCGCATGACCGGTGGCGGCTTCGGCGGCTGCGTCGTCGCCCTCTTGCCCGAGTCGCGCATCGCGGCCGCCCGCGAGGCCATTGCCGCGCAGTACCGCGCCCCCAGCGGCGAGGCCGCCGCCGTCTACGTCTGCCACGCCAGCGCCGGGGCCGGACCGATCGCCCTGCACGCCCACGCCTGAGTCAGCTCTCCTCAAGGACCCCGATGAACACGAGCCCCTGGCAAGCCGCCACCGACCGCTACGAGCGCCTGCCCTACCGGCGCTGCGGCGCCAGCGGCCTGAAGCTGGGCGCGGTCTCGCTCGGCCTGTGGCACAACTTTGGCGACGTCGACAGCCTGGCGACCCAGCGCGAGACGCTGCGCTGCGCCTTCGACCTTGGCGTCACCCACATCGACCTGGCCAACAACTACGGTCCGCCGGCCGGCTCGGCCGAGGTCAACTTCGGGCGTCTGCTGCGCGAGGACTTCGCCGGCCTGCGCGACGAGCTGATCGTCTCCACCAAGGCCGGCTACCGGATGGGCCCGGGGCCCTATGGCGACGGCGGTTCGCGCAAGTATTTGCTCAGCAGCCTGGACCAGAGCCTGCAGCGCATGGGCCTGGCCTATGTCGACATCTTCTATCACCACCGGCCAGATCCGGACACGCCGCTGGAAGAGACGATGGCCGCGCTGGACCATGCGGTGCGCAGCGGCCGGGCCCTGTACGTTGGCCTGTCCAACTACCCGGCCGATCGGCTGCGCGAGGCCGCCGCGATCCTGCGCCAGCTCGGCACGCCCTGCCTGATCCACCAGCCGCGCTACAACCTGCTGGACCGGGCCTGCGAGCCCGCCTTGTTGCCGGCGCTGGCCGAACAAGGCATCGGCTGCATCGCCTTCTCGCCGCTGGCCCAGGGCCTGCTGACCGACCGCTACCTGGGCGGCGCGGTGCCGGGCGATTCACGGGCGGCCAAGGGCGTGGGCTTCCTCAAGCCCGCCGACCTGACGCCGCAGCGCCTGCGCACCATCGCCGCGCTGGACAACATCGCCCGGGCACGCGGCCAGAAGCTCGCGCAGATGGCGCTGACCTGGGTGCTGCGGCACGACGCCATGACCAGCGTGCTGATCGGCGCCAGCCGGCCGCAACAGGTGCGCGATGCCGTCGAGGCGGCCGGCGCAGTGGCCTTGTCGGCCGATGAACTGGCGGCGATCGAGGCGGTGCTGGCGTCGGCCTGACCCGTCAGGCCGCGACGCGCGTGGCCTGCATGCCCGAGACCAGGTCCTGGCGCACGGCGCTCGCCAGGTGTGCCGGCGCCGTGATCGCTGTCTCCGCGTCCGATGAGCCCTTGTCGGTCGGCGCGGGCGCCAGCACCACCATGCCGTACCAGCCCAGTCCCTTGTAGGTTTCGTAGCCGGGCGTGCGGGCATAGCCGATGTGGGTGCCGTCTGGCTCCAGGTAGGCGCCCAGCGTGCGGCCACGGCGCTTGATCTCGACCACCTCTTCGAGCACACCCACGCCGTCGGATGAGGCGATGACCCGCTGGCGCGCATCGAGCAGCAGGGCGCGTGCGCGCGGCTTTTCCTCGTCGTCGAACTTGACGCCGTCCACCACCGCGCGGGCTTGCGTCTGCCAGTCGAAGAAGATGGCCAGCACGCCGATCGGCTCGCCGTCGACGGCGCCGCCCCGTCGGATCGCCGTGCTGTAGGTGGCCACCGGCGCCTCGTCCAGGCAGGGGTTGGTCTCGATGTCGGTGGCGATGAAGCCCTGGCCATCGCGGGTGTGCAGGGCCCGGTCGAACCAGCTCTGGCCACGCACGCTGGCACCGGTCACCCGCGGGTAGCGGTCGGGCCGGCCACTGGCCACGACTCGGCCCAGCGGGTCGATCACCCAGAGGTCCAGGTAGACGGTGTAGCTGTCGAGGATCACGCCCAGCCGCTTCGAGGCATGGCGGGCCGTGGCCGAACCGGGCTGCTCCAGCGCATCGACCACCGCCGCGTCGGTGGCCCACCAGCGCACGTCGCAGGAACGCTCGTAGAGGTTGCGGTCGATGATGTCGATCATGTTGAGCGCCAGATCGGCCAGGCGCTGGCCCTGCTGGTCCTGCAGACGGGCCATGACCTGGTCACCCAGCTGCATCAGCCGCGTGATCTGGCTTTGCAGGTCCGCCGCCAGCTCGCGCGACAGCTCGTTGATCTGGGTCGAGACCTGCTTGACCTCGCGCGCGACGACGCCAAAGCCGTCACCGGCTGCACCGGCCCGCGAGGCTTCGATCAGCGCGTTCAAGGCCAGGTAGGAGGTCGATCGGTTGATCTTCTGGATCTGGGCGATCTTCTGCTCGGCGATCTCGCCGACGCGCCGGGAGGCATCGATGATCTGGTGCGGATGAACCATGGTCGCGGTCTCGTGGGGCTGGGATGGCGACGAAGTTAGCTTGTCCTGGACACGCGATTCGGTCGATCAACAGGACGTTTGTGGCGATCCGCACCAGGACGGACCTGCCAGCGCCAGACTGGTGCGATGCACCGATGGCCGACACCGCCCGCTCAGCCCGTGCGCCGCACCCGCACCGAGTAGTCACCCACGCCGCTGCGCTGGTTGTAGTGGCGCACCTGGACCCAGTACTGGCCGGGCACCAGCGCACGCGCGATGCGGGCGTTGCGGCCGATGCCCGAGTCGTCGTCCTCGGCGATCAGGGCGGTGGGCGAGGCGGGGCCGAACAGCTTCATCACCACGTCGGTCGGACCCTGGGTGTCGATGACGTGCAGGCCACGCTGCGCGACGGTGAAGGTGTAGAGGTCTTCCTCGCCGAACGTGCCGATGGCCGCTGGCGTGCGCAGCCGCGCATTGACCGTCAGCGCGACCGCCGTGGCGACGGTCGGACCCTGAGCCTTCGGGTACATCTTTGCCCCGCCGATGAAGGACTTGTCCAGCGCCGACAGCACCTGGTTGGCCCGGGTGGCGATGCCGTTGGTGGTCCAGGCCGCCGGGAAGAAATACAACATGATCGAGGCGGGGTCGAACTCGGTGCCGTTGACCTGATCGGCGCTGTAGCGCGAGAGCACGTTGTGGCGCGTCGTCGCCTCGTCCCAGAAGTTCGGCGCGCCCGCCAGTTCGCGGATCACCACCGCCTCGTTCCACTGGATGCCGCCGGCCGGATTCTGGTGTTCGTGCGCCAGGCCGATCGCATGGCCGAACTCGTGCGCGGCCGTGCCGCCGTCCTCGAAGCCGAGGTTCATGGTCGGCTGATCGGCCGGGATCGACCGGGCGTCGGTGCCCACATAGGACCAGGCGCCGTCGTTGGCATTGAAGGCGATGCGGATCTCAGCCTGCGGCGAGTCGTCGAACACGAAGCTCAGGTTGGCCACCGCCTGCCACCAGCCCGCCTGTGTCTGCGCATTGGCGCGCTCGGCGGCCGTCCCGCCGATGAAGCGCACACGCAGCGTCGAGCCGTTCATCCAGGCCTTGCCGATCGGCGATATCGCGCGGGTGCGGCCGGCGACCTGTTCCGTCCCAGCGGGCGCGAACAGTTCGCTCGGCAGGATGCGGTCAAAACAGACATGGGGACGCAGGTTCATGGCGTGCTCCTCAGCGCCGGGGCGCAAGACGGGAAACCGGCGATCTTGGACCCGTTGCGTGTCAGCTTGGGTTTCCATTGGTTTGCCAAAATGAACGATCTTTTGTTTTTCACGAAACACAAACGTGCATAGAATCGGGATCAACCCACCGCCCTGCACGGAAGCGCCATGCCCAAGAGCCTGCACATCGACCCCGCCTTGACCCGCCAGCCCGGCCAGCTGGTGGTGCCCACCATCCCGGTGCACGCCTATGCCCGGCCGCTGGCCGAGGAAAGGGCCCGGCGCGGTGACACGGCGCTGCGCGAGGTGCTGCGCCACATGCTGGTGATCCGCGAGTTCGAGACCATGCTGGCGACCTTCAAGGCCAAGGGCGCCTACGCCGGCATCGCCTACAACTACAAGGGCCCTGCCCACCTGTCGATCGGTCAGGAGGGTGCCGCCGTCGGTCAGGCCCTGGGCCTGCAGGCCGAAGACCTGATCCTGGGCAGCCACCGCAGCCACGGCGAGTTCATCGCCAAGGGGCTGGCCGCCGTGCAGCGGCTCGGTGCCGACACGTTGGCCGGCATCCTGGCGGGCCACCAGGACGGCGCGCTGCTGCGCTCGGTGCGCCAACACCTGCCCGGCGCGACGCCGCGCGAGGAGGCCGAGCACTTTCTGCTGCTGGGCCTGCTGGCCGAGATCTTCATGCGCGCCAACGGCTTCAACGGCGGCATGGGCGGCTCGATGCACGCCTTCTTCCCGCCGTTTGGCGCCTACCCGAACAACGCCATCGTTGGAGCCTCGGCCGGCATCGCCACCGGCGTGGCCTTGCGCCTGAAGCTGTCGGGCCAGGATCGCATCGCGGTGGCCAACGCGGGCGATGGCTCGACCGGCTGCGGCCCCGTCTGGGAGGCCATGAACTTCGCCGCCATGGCCCAGGCCAAGGCGCTGTGGGGCGAACAGGACGCCCGCAAGCGCGGCGGCCTGCCGGTGCTGTTCTTCTTCTCGAACAACTTCTACGCCATGGGCGGCCAGACCGCCGGCGAGACCATGGGCTGGGACCGCCTGTCGCGCATCGGCGCGGGCATCAATGCCGAGGCCATGCACGCCGAGACGGTCGACGGCGTCAACCCGCTGGCCGTCGCCGATGCGGTCGAACGCGCGCGCGCCAAGCTGCTCGCGGGGCAAGGCCCTGCCCTGCTGGACGTCGAGTGCTACCGCGTCAGCGGCCACTCCACCAGCGACGCCAACGCCTACCGCACCAAGGAAGAACTCGCGGCCTGGGAAGCCCACGACCCGATCACGCAGTACAGCACCGCGCTGGTCGACGCCGGCCTGATCGACGCCGAGGGCATCGCCGCGATGAAGGCGCAGGTGGCGGCCACGATCGCGGCGGTGACGGCCGCAGCGGTCGATCCGCGCATCTCGCCGGAGATCGACATCGCGGCCGACCCGACCCGCATCGGCCGGCTGATGTTCTCGGACGCCCTCAGCGACCTGCCGGCCACGCCGGCTGCGCTGCTGACCCCGCTGGAGAACTGTGCCCGCATCCGCCAGGACGCCAAGAAGGCCCGCTTCGGGCTGGATGCGGACGGCAAGAAGCTCTCGCCGATGCGCGCGATCACGCTGCGCGACGGCCTGTTCGAGGCCGTCCTGCACCACATGGTCCACGACGAGCGCCTGATCGCCTACGGCGAGGAGAACCGCGAGTGGGGCGGCGCCTTTGGCGTCTACAAGGGCCTGCATGAGCTGATGCCCTACCACCGGTTGTTCAACTCGCCGATCTCCGAGGCCGCGATCGTCGCCACCGCCGTGGGCCACGCCATGGCCGGCGGGCGTTCGCTGGTCGAGCTGATGTATGCCGACTTCCTCGGTCGGGCCGGCGACGAGGTCTTCAACCAGATGGCCAAGTGGCACGCCATGTCGGCCGGCGCGCTGCGCCTGCCGGTGGTGCTGCGCTGCTCGGTGGGCAGCAAGTACGGAGCGCAGCACTCGCAGGACTGGACCGCGCTGGTCGCCCACATCCCCGGCCTCAAGGTGGTCTACCCCGCCACGCCGCACGATGCCAAGGGCCTGCTGGCAGCGGCGCTGGCCGGTGACGACCCGGTCGTGTTCTTCGAGAGCCAGCGCCTGTACGACAGCGTCGAGCAGTTCCAGCCCGACGGCGTCCCCGCCGCCTACTACCGCCTGCCGCTGGGCCAGCCCGACATCAAGCGCGCCGGCTCGGACGTCACCGTGCTGACCATCGGCCCATCGCTCTACCCGGCCATCGCGGCGGCCGAGCAGTTGCAGCGGGACTTCGGCCTGAGCGCCGAGGTGATCGACGCCCGCACCCTCGTGCCCTTCGACTACGACCTGCTGCTCGCCTCGGTGCGCAAGACCGGCCGGCTGCTGATCGTCTCGGAAGCCTCCGAGCGCGGCAGCTTCGCGATGACGCTGGCCGCCAACGTCACCCGATTTGCCTTTGCCGACCTGAAGGCGCCGCCGCGTGTGCTGGGCGCGCCCAACTGGATCGTGCCGGGCGCGGACCTGGAGTCGACCTATTTCCCGCAGGCCGAGGACATCGTCGACGTCGTCACCACCGAACTCCTGCCCGGCCGCCCCGAGGCCCGCGTCGGCGTGCGCGGCTGGGATGATCTGGCGCTCGCACGACGCGCGCTCTGAGTCCGTTCCAGCACCCATCCAGCGCCCTTTTTGCTCCCTCTCAGCCCCGTCAAGGAAACCCCATGGACACCCCCATCGTCATGCCCCAGCTCGGCAACGAGATCGAGGAAGCGCTCATCCAGCAATGGCACAAGGCCGTCGGCGACCCCGTCGCGGCCGGCGAGGCGCTGCTGACCATCGAGACGCCCAAGGTCACCATCGACATCGAGGCCCCGGCCGCCGGCGTGCTGGCCGAGATCCACGTGCCGGTCGACGACCTGGCGGCGGTCGGCGCGACGCTCGGCGTCATCCGCGCCGACTGAGCACGATGGCTGCACTCAAGCGCCTGGGCGGCGTCGATCAAGGTATTGGCACCGACACGCTGCTGCTGCACGGCTATGGCTCGGACAGCCTGTCGTGGTTGCTCAACCAACCCGCGCTGGAGCCGCTGGGTTCTCTGCATGCGGTCGACCTGCCGGGCCATGGCAGCGCCGGTGCAGACGTCGGCGATGGCCGCATCGACACGCTGGCCGCGCGGGTCGCGCAGGCCGTCGACGCAGCCGGCCTGACGCGCCTGAACCTCGTCGGCCACTCGCTGGGCGGCGCGGTCGCGCTGCGGCTGGCGCAGGATCGCCCGGACCTGGTCGGCTCGCTCGCGCTGATCGCCCCGGCCGGCTTGGGCAAGGGCATCGACGCCGGCTTCCTCGACGGCTACCCCGAGCTGGACGACCCCGCACAGGCCACCGCGCTGATGCAGCGCCTGGTGGTGCAGCCGCGCCTGATCGGCCGTGTGCTGGTCGCCCGGGTGCTGGCCCAGCTGGCCGAACCCGCACGCCGCGACGCGCTGCGCCGCATCGCCCGTGCGCTGCGCGACGAGGCCGACACGCTGCAGGCCAGCGCCGATGCCGTCGCCCAGATCGACCCCGGCACCCTGCCCCGCCTGGTTGTCTGGGGCGCACACGACGCCATCAACCCGCACGACGCCGCACGACTGGCCGGCTTCGGCGGCCAGACCGTGCTGGCACCCGAGGCCGGCCACCTGCCGCACATCGAGTCGGCCAAGTTCGTCAACGAGGCGCTGGTGGCTTTCCTGCAGGCTCGCGCCGCAACACGGCGCGACGCCGCCTTGCCATGACCCGGTTGCGCCGCGCCAACCCGGTCGCCCTGAGCGACACCGCCTCGCTGCGGCTGCGTGCGGCGCGGCTCTACTACCACCACGGCCTGACCCAGAAGGACATCGCCGAGCGCCTTGGCCTGGGCCGCAGCACGGTGGTGCGCATGCTCGAAGAGGCGCTGCGGCGTCACGAGGTCCGCATCTGGATCGACGAGGGCGATGGCGAATGCATCGCTCTGGCCCTGCAGCTCGAACAGGCCCTGGGGCTGGACGAAGCGGTCGTCGTGCCCTCGCCGCCCGATCCGGCCGACACGCCCCGCGCCGTCGGCCTGGCGCTGGGCCAATTCCTGTCCGAGGCACTGGTCGACGGCCAGCGCATCGGCGTGGGCTGGGGCCGCACGCTGACCGCCTCGCTGGCCAGCTTCCGCCCGCCGCGTCACACGGGCATGCAGGTCATGTCGCTGCTGGGCGGCACGGTCCAGACCGATCACGCCAACCCGGTCGAGTTCGCCTGGCGCGTGAGCAGCCTGCTCGATGCCCGCTGCCACCTGTTCCCCGCGCCCGTGCTGGTCGACAGCCCGGCCACCCGCCGCTTGCTGATCGAGCACGGCGGCCTGGCCGCGCTCTACCGGCTGGCCGAGTCGCTGGACCTCGCCATCCTCAGCGTCGGCGACGTCAGCCCGGACGCCACCGCGCTGGGCAGCCAGCTCGTCACGCCGGCCGAACGCCGCGAACTGAGCGCGGCCGGTGCGGTCGCCGACGTGATGTGCAACTTCATCGATGCCCACGGACGCAGCGTCGATCACCCCGTCAACGACCGCGTCATGTCGGTCGGCCTGGATGCCGTGCGACAAGCCCGCCACGTGCTGATCGCCGCCGGCGGCGCACACCGCGCCCCGGCCATCCTGGCCGCCCGCGCACGCATCGGCTGCCACACGCTGGTGACGGACGAGGCGGCCGCACGGGCCCTGCTGGCGCGGCCTGAAGCCAAGATCACGCCATGAGCCAGCACCTGTTCGTCTACGGCACCCTCAAGGACGGTTTCCCCAACCGCCACCTCAACACTGGCCGCCCGATCGGTGGCCAGCACCGCACCGCGCAAGCCCTCCCGCTGCTGGTCGTGCAACTGCCCCACGAAAGCCGCGCGCCCTGGCTGCTCAACCAGCCGGGCAGCGGCCACCGCGTCATCGGCCAGGTCTTCGAGGTCGACGACGACGCGCTGCTGGCAATGGATGCCTTCGAAGAAGTCGACCTGCCGACCGGCTACCAGCGGGTGTCGCTCGAACTGTCCCCGGCAGACGCTGACCAGCCCCGGCTCCAGGCCTGGGCCTACCTGAAAGCCCCCGACCAACTTGCCGCCGCGCTGGCGATCGAAGGGCCGTTCGAGGAATACACGCTGGCGCTGGCGCGCGGGTATTGCTTGGGGGTGGGGTAAGTTTCTTTTAAATCTTGTCTGTCATGAATGCATATATCACCTTCCTTGCCGCCTTGTTGTTCACCACCGCCTTCCCTGCTTGGGCCCAGATCAACAAATGCACGATCAACGGCACAGTCACGTTCCAGCAGGGTCCTTGCCCCACCAAGGAGGTTCGCAAGCCACCCAGCGCCGCAGAACTGAATGCAGCAAGGGCAAAGCAGCCTGTTGCGGGTCAGGATCGAACGGGGAATTGGGCATTGAAACCTTCAGGTCAAGCAGCACCTGCGCCCATGGCAACACCCGTGTCCCCGACCGTCGCCGGGTTTCGATGTGATGGCCGGAGACACTGTTCGCAGATGTCGTCGTGTGAGGAAGCGAAGAGATTCCTGGCAAATTGTCCAGGCGTCGAAATGGACGGCGACGGCGACGGCATACCCTGCGAACAACAACACTGTGGTCATTGACCGGCGATGCAAGCACACCCCCTGCGTCTGAACCCCGGCGACGACCTCCGTCTGGCGCTGGAATCGTTGGCCCGTCCGGCCTTCGTCGTCGCCGGCATCGGCAGCCTGCACGACGCACGGATTCGATACGCAGGAGCGGCTGAACCCGTCACCGTGCAAGGCCCGCTCGAAATCATCACCCTGGCTGGCAGCCTGAGCCCGGACGGCGCGCATCTGCACATCACCGTGGCCGATGCCCAAGGTCAGGTCGTTGGCGGCCACCTGGGTGTCGGCAGCCTGATCCGCACGACGGCCGAGGTGTTGCTGGTGGCATTGCCGGGATGGCAATTGAATCGGGAACAGGATCCGGTGACGGGTTATCCGGAATTGATGGTGCGTCGAAACGCCGACCATCGTTGAGGCCTGTCGCGTTCAAACAGGTTTTGATTTGGAGGCCCATCGGCACCAGCCCGTCGGACACGGGGTGTCCGACCTACCGAATACATGACCGAAACAGCGGCATGAATAAACCCATCACCACCACACCGCCGCGCACCCAACTCGCCCCGTGACCTCCTTCGGTAGGTCGGACACCCCGTGTCCGACGGGCTGTCGACCGCAGACGCTTTGGGGCTGACGAACGAAGAAGCCGTTGTTGAAGCCGCCGGCCCGATTTGCAACTGCCCCTTCGTGGGCCCATGCTCCGGGTCATGAACCCATCCAAGCCCACCCCCATGCGCCGTCCCCAGGTCTGCATCCTCGGCAGCGCCGAGCCCGGATCGACCGCCTATGAACTCGCCGGTCAGGCCGGCGAGTTGCTCGCCCGCCATGGCGTCACCGTCGTCAGCGGTTGCGGCAGTCCCGCGACGCGGGTGGCGGCCGAACGGGCCATGGCGGCGGGCGGGTTGGTGCTGAGCATCGTCCCGCCCGACGAGATGCCGCCGCCGGACTGGCCTGCCACCGTCGTCGTGCCGTGCGGCATGGGCGATGCACGCAACCTGCTGATGGCGCTGTCGGGCGATGCCTGCCTGGTGATCGGCGGGCGGGCCGGCACGATCTCGGAGGTCTGCCTGGCGTGGCTGCACCGGCGTCCGCTGCTGCCGCTGGTGGGCTGTGGCGGCTGGTCGAACGACCTGCCCACGAACCCGCCTGACGAACGCCAGAACTCGCCCATCCTGCCGTGGCACGACATCGACGCGCTGGCCGGGCAGTTGCGGCAGCTGGGCCTGATCCCGGCCTGAAGGTGCGGCGCTAGGATCGTCGCCCCTGGATCTGCCTGGCCTGCCGTGCCCAACTTCAAGACCCTCGACGCACGGATACCCGCGCCCGTCATCGCGCTGACCATCGGCCTGGCCATGAAGGGCGCCGTGCTGGCGATCGGTCTGCGGGTCGATCCGAGCACCTGGCGCATGCAGTTGGGCGTGGCCCTGTCACAGCTCAGCGCGCTGATCGCGCTGGCCGCCTTGTGGACGCTGTGGCGGGCCCGCACGACGATCAATCCGATGCAGCCGCACAGGGCCTCGCGGCTGGTCACCGCCGGCATCTACCGGCTGTCGCGCAACCCGATGTACCTGAGCCTGTTGCTGCTGCTGTCGGCCTATGCGCTGCGCATCGACGCCGTGCTGACGTGGCTTGGGCCGCTGGCCTTCTGGGCCTACGTGACACGCTTCCAGATCCTGCCGGAGGAACGTGTGCTGGCCGACAAGTTCGGCCCCGCCTACCGGGACTACCGGCACCGCACCCGCCGCTGGCTTTGAGTCGGCTGCACGCCGGCAACCTGCCGAGGGGAAGGGACAAGCCGGGCGCCCGCCCCCACCTTGCGCCAGACTGTCCGCCCGACCACCCCACGACGCGAGGACCGCCATGAAGACCACGCTCGAATTCAGCTTGCACATCGCCGCGCCACGTTCGGTGGTGTGGCAACACATGCTGACGGATGCGGGCTACCGGGACTGGACCTCGGTCTTCTGCGCCGGGTCCTACTTCTTGGGATCGTGGCACGTGGGTGCCGAGATCCGCTTCCTGTCCCCGGGAGGCGACGGCATGGTGGCGGAGATCGCCGAGCACCGCTTGCACGAGCGGGTGTCGATCCGGCACCTGGGCGACATCGTGGCCGGCGTCGAGGACCGCGACAGCGAGCGGGCGCGCAGCATCTACCCGGCCTACGAGACCTACGAGACCTTCGACATGGCAAACGACGGCGAGGGCACGCTGCTGCGGGTCTGCGTCGATGCCGTCCCCGAGTTCGAGGCCTTCCTGAGCGACACCTACCCGAAGGCCCTGCAGCGCCTGAAGGCGATCTGCGAAGGCCTGCCACACTGAGCGGCCCGACACCGAGAAAGCACGACACCCATGGGACAAGCCCGCCAACGTGGCAGCCTGGCACAGCGCCAGCAAGCCGCGATCGACCAGAAACTGGCTCTGCGGCCGAAGTTCATCACCTGCAACCATTGCCAGGCCACCTTGACGGCGATGGACGCGGTCGACGTGTCGGCCTTGCCCGGCATCACCGCCGCCTTCGAGGCGCATTGCCCGCACTGCGAGCACGACACCTATGCGATCAAGGGCGAGCCCGAGGCGGTGGCGCGCCTGCACGCCGCGATCGAGCAGGCGGCCGGCGGCAGCAGCGGCGCCGGCACGGTGCCGGCGGCGAACAAGGGCTGAACCGGCTCAGGCACGCGGGGCCGCCGCACGGCCCAGCACGGCGGCGCTGTAACACCCTGCCGCATAGCCCTCGGCACATGCGGCGATGGCGTTCGGGATGGGCCGCGCCCCAGCCGACGCGCCTCAGTACTTCAAGGTCGCCACCGAACGCAGCATCTCGGGCGTCGTGCTCGGGAAGCCGAAGTATTCGAGGTAGGCGGGGATCTGCTCGAACAGCATGTCCGAGCCGATCTGGTAGGGGCAGCCACGCGCCGCGGCGGCGCTCAGGAAGGCGGTCATCTCGGTCTTCATGACAACCTCGCCCACGAAGGTGGTCGGCGCGATGCGCGAGACGTCCATCGGCATCGCGTCGCCGTCGTTCATGCCCATGGGCGTGGCATTGACGACGACGTCGTGGCCGGCCGGGTCGTTGCTGCCGGTGACGACCTGCAGCATCGGGTAGTGCGTGCGCAGGCGCTCGCCCAGGGCCTCGCCCGATTCGGCGCGGGCGTCGAACAGCGTGATCGCGGCGACGCCTGCGGCGGCCAGCGACGCGGCGATCGCCGAGCCCACGCCGCCGCAGCCGACCACCAGCACACGCGCGCCCTTGAGCACACGGCCCTTGCGCAGCACGCCGCGCACAAAGCCCTCGCCGTCGAACATGTCGCCCTGCAAGCGGCCGTCGGGCAGGCGCCGCACGGCGTTGCAGGCCCCGGCGATCGCGGCGGTGGGGAGCACCTCGTCGACCAGCGCGGTGGTGACGACCTTGTGCGGCATCGTGATCAGCGCGCCGCGGATGTTGGCAAGCTGGAAGACCGAGCGCAGGAAGGTCGCGTAGTCGTCGCTCTGGCAACCCATGGGCACGACGATGGCGTTGACGCCGGCCTTCTCGAACCACGGGTTGTAGATCATCGGCGCCTTGAAGGCATGGGTCGGGAAGCCGATATGGGCAACGATCTCGGTGTGGCCGTTGATGATCATGGTCAGGTTCTGCGCAGAGGGGTTGTGAAGCTCAGGCGGCCACGGCCAGACGCGGCAGGCCGTCGCGCCACTGGGCCATGGCGGCGAGACGGAATGGCGCGTTGGCCGTGCCATAGCCGGCATAGCCGCCGCGTCGCTCGACCAGCTCGATGTGGAAGCGTTCCTCGTAGGGCAGCAGGTAGAGCTGCAGGAACTCGGCCCCATCGGGCTCGCGGTCATAGAGGATGCCCAGCTCGCGCATGGCGGCGAGCAGGCCGGGCTCGACGTCGTGTTTGGCCAGCACGTCGTCGTAGTAGTTGTCGGGGATGGGCAGCAGCGGCGCGCCCAGGGCCTTGAGACGGCGCGCGGTGGCGACCAGATCGGGCACGGCCACGGCGATCTGCTGCAGGCCGGCACCGCGCTGGCGCGCCACGCTGCGGGCCACCGAGGTGTTCTCGCGCTCGGACATCGTCACCGCCAGCCGGACGGCCTTGTCGGCTGACTCGAACTCGCGGCTGCGGATCACGCCATAGGGGTCGTGCAGCACGACGTTGCGCTCGGGCACCAGGCCCAGCACGGCGCGGCTGAACAGCGTCCAGGGCTCGACCTGACCGGCCGGCACGGCATGCACCAGGTGATCGACGGCGGCGCCGGGCCCGAAGGCACCGGCCACGTCGACACCGGCGTCCAGCACGAAGTCGGCCTCGAAGGGCGGGTGGCCGTCCTGCGTGGTGCCGCAGAAATAGATCAGGCTGCCATCGGGCGCCCGAACCGCCGGAATGGCCAGCTCGTTCTGCCCGATGCGGCCGATGGCACGCGGGCACAGCAGCGCCTCCGCACGGGCCACGGCAACGGCCGGATCGGCCCCGGCCAGCGCCACCGCGCAGACCGAGGGGCCATGGGCCTCGAAGTGGCTGCGGGCGAAGGAATCGGCTTCCAGGTTGAGCACGATGCGCACATCGCCCTGGCCGTAGAGGTCGACCTGCTTGGAGCGGTGCCGGCCCATGCGCACGAAGCCGGCACGCGCCAGCCACTGCGCCAGCACCACGCCGGCCGCCGGATCGACCGCGAACTCGATGAAGGACCAGCCGTCGAGCCGGGCCGGCGGCGGTGGGTCAAACAGCGCGACCTTGCGGGTCGGCGCCAGCAGCGGCTTCCGGGCGGCTTCGGCGGCGCGGTCCAGCCGCACCTGCTCTTCCAGCCAGAGCAATGAACGCATCGCATCGACCGCGTTGGAGCGGGCCGGCGCGGCGCGGAACTCGTCGTTGAAGATCTCCAGCGACAGCGGGCCGTCATAGCCCGCATCGAGCGCAGCGCGTGTGAAGCGCGCGACCTCCAGCTCGCCCTGGCCGGGGAAGCAGCGGTAGTGGCGGCTGTGGGTCAGCACGTCGGTGGCGACCCAGGGCGCATCGGCCAGCTGCATGAAGAAGATCTTGTCGCCGGGCAGTTGTGCGATGTCGGTCGGGTCATCGCGCAGGGCCAGCGTGTGGAAGCTGTCGAGGGCCAGACCCAGGTGCGGATGGTCGACGCGGCGGACGACGTCCCAGGCCTGTTTCCAGAGCTTGACCTGCGTGCCCCAGGCCAGCGCCTCGTAGGCGATGCGCATGCCGCGTCGGCCCGCCCGTTCGGCCAGCTGCGCGAACTGCTCGGCCAGCACCGCCGGGTCGGCCACGGCATCGGGCTGCACGTTCGAGCAGACCAGGATCATCTGGGTGCCCAGCTCCTGCATCAGGTCGAACTTGCGCTCGGCCCGGTCGAGGTTGCGGGCCAGTTGTGTCGCGCCCGGCGCGTCGTAGTCGCGGAAGGGCTGAAACAGGTCGATGCCCAGGCCCAGGTCCTCGCAGATGCTGCGCACATCACGCGGCGAGCCGGGGAACTGCAGCAGGTCGTTCTCGAAGATCTCGACCGCGTCGAAGCGGGCGGCGGCGGCGGCCTGCAGCTTCTCGCGCAGCATGCCGGAGAGGGAGACGGTGGCGATGGCGCGACGCATGGACAGCCTCAGGGGATCGGGAGGGATGCGGGCCGGACCGAGGTCCGGCCCGCGAGACCACAACGGGTCTTGGGGCTTGGCGCTTGGCGCTTCGGCCTTGAGCCTTGGGCCTTACTTGCGCAGCTTGGCCAGTTCGGCCTGCACCTCGGCCACGATCGGGCCGGCCGAGACGCTGTGCTTGTCGAGCACCGGCTTCATCTTCTCGCGCAGCTTGACCAGCTCGGCGGCCGGCAGCGAGGTCACGGTCATGCCGTTCTTCTTGAGCAGTTCGAGGTTGGCGGCGACGGCAGCACGGGCGCCTTCACGCTGGGCCTTGACGGCCTCGTCGGCGGCCTCGTCGATGATCTTGCGTTCGGCGGCGTTGAGCTGGTCCCAGACGCGCTTGCTGAAGATGACCGACTGCGGGTTGTACTGGTGGTTGGTCAGCGCGATGAACTTCTGGACTTCCCAGAACTTGTTGGCGGCGATCACCGAGACCGGGTTCTCCTGGCCGTCGATCGCGCCCTGCTCCAGTGCCGCGTAGACCTCGGGGAAAGGCATCGGCGTGGGGTTGGCGCTCAGGGCCTTGACCCAGTCGACGTTGATGGCGTTGGGGATCACGCGCAGCTTCAGGCCGGCGATGTCATCGACCTTGTTGATCGCGCGCTTGCCGGTGGTGATGTTGCGAAAGCCCAGCTCCCAGTAGGACAGGCCGACGATGCCCTTGTCGGCCAGCGCCGCGTGCATCTTCTGGCCGAGGGGGCCGTCGACGATGGCGTCGGCTTCCTTCTCGTTGTTGAACAGGAAGGGGAAGTCGAAGACTTCGAGCGCCTTGACCTCGGAGGCCAGGATGCCGGAGTTCATCACCGCCATCTCGACCGTGCCGCCCTTGACGGCCGACAGCGTCGCCTGGTCACTGCCCAGCGTGCCGTTGAGGAAGAGCTGGACCTTCATCTTGCCGCCCGAGCGGGCTTCCACCGCCGCCTGGAACTTCTTCATGCCCACCACGGCCGGGTGGCCTTCGGGGCTGTTGAGGCCGAACTTGATGGTGCGCTCGCGGATCTCCTGGGCCGAGACGGCGCCGACGGCAGCCAGGGCCACGGTGGCCAGCAGGGTCTTGATGAACAGTCGCTTCATGGTCTTGTCTCCGAAGAGTTGGGGGTGGGTCAGGGAACGGTGAACGGTGAACGGCAAGAGGACGGGGAAGGGAGAACGACGACCGGTGACAGACAACGTGCGTCGTGCGTCGTGCGTCGTGCGTCGTGCGTCGTGCGTCGTGCGTCGTGCGTCGTGCGTCGTGCGTCGTGCGTCGATCAGTAGAACCAGCGGGCGGGCACCATCACCAGCTGCGGGAAGGCAATCATCAGGAACATGGCGATGAACTGGGCAATCATGAAAGGCACGACGCCCTTGGTGACCTGGTCCATCGACAGCTTGCCGGCACCCGCCACCGCGTTGAGCACGGTGCCCACGGGCGGGGTGATCAGGCCGATCGCGTTGTTGATGATGAAGAGCACGCCAAAGTAGACCGGGTCGATGCCAGCGGCCTTGACGACCGGCATCAGCACGGGGGTCAGCAGCAGGATGGTCGGGGTCATGTCCAGGGCGGTGCCCACCACCATGGTCAGCACCATGATGGCCAGCATCAGCAGGCGCGGGCTGTCCAGCAGCGGCTGCAGCAGCTCGACGATCTGGCCCGGCAGGTTGGCCACCGTGATCAGCCAGGCCGAGACCATCGCCGCAGCGACCAGGAACATCACCACGGCGCTGGTCTTGGATGCCGAGATGAACAGCGGCACCAGCTTCTTGATGTTCAGCTCGCCATAGATGACGGTCGACACAAACAGCGAATACATCGCGGCGACGACGGCGGCCTCGGTCGGCGTGAAGATGCCGAACTTCAGGCCGAAGACGATGATCAGCGGCAGCACCAGCGCCCAGCCGGCCTTGCGCATGGCGGCGAACACCTCGGCCGTCGTCTTGCGCGGCGGCGGGGTGATCTGTTCCTTGCGGCACAGCCACCACCAGGTCACGACCAGCGACAGGGCCAGCCAGACGCCCGGGAAGATCCCGGCCATGAACAGCTTGGTGATCGAGACCCCACCGGCGACGCCGAAGATCACGAAGCCGATCGACGGCGGAATGATCGGGGCAATGATGCCGCCGGCGGCGATCAGGCCAGCCGAGCGCGCCTTGTCGTGGCCCGCATTGACCATCATCGGCAGCAGCAGCGCGGCGAGCGCGGCGGCATCGGCCACGGCCGATCCAGACAGCGAGGCCATGATGACGGCCGCCAGGATGGTCACGTAGCCCAGGCCGCCCTTGATGTGGCCGACCAGGGACATCGCGAAGTTCACGATCCGGCGCGACAGGCCACCAGCGTTCATGATTTCGCCGGCCAGCATGAAGAAGGGCACCGCCAGCAGCGGGAAGCTGTTGGCACCTTCGAGGAGGTTCTGGGCCAGGATCTGGGCGTCGAAGTTGCCCATATGCAGCATCAGCGCGACGCCACACAGCAGCAACGCAAACGCGATGGGGACGCCCAGCGCCATGGCGGCGATCAGGGAGCCCAGGAAGACGATGACGGTCATGTCGTTGCCTTGTTGTCGGATAGTGGGAGCGGACGCGCGGCTCAGCGGCTCAGCGGCTCAGCGGCTCAGCGGCTCAGCGGCTGGTGGCTGGTGGCTGTTGGCGGGCGCGTCGGCCTCACCGTGCGGCACGTCTTCCGATTCCTGGATCAGCACCAGATGGTCGTCGTCGATCTTGCCGGTCAGCAGACGCACGAGATCCATGATCAGGATGGGCGCACCCAGCACCGCGAAGGTCATGCCGCTGGCGTAGAACCAGCCCATCGACGCTTCCATGACGGGGCTCTGGGATTCGACGTTGATCTTGAACTGCTCCAGGCTGCCGGCAAACAGCAGCCAGAGGATGTAGAGCATCAGCACCAGCGACAGGCCCATGCACAAGCGCTTGCCGGTCGGGCCCAGCTTGCCCACCAGCATGTCGGTGCCGAGGTGGGCGTTCTCGCGCAAGGCGATGACCGCGCCCAGAAAGGTCAGCCAGACAAACAGCCAGCGCGACAGTTCCTCTGAAATGGTGAAACCGGAGTTGAAGCCATAGCGCATCACCACATTGCCGAACACCAGCACCACCATCACCGCCATCGCGGCGGCGATCAGGTAGCCGATGAGGCGGCAATAAGCGCTGATCAGCTTGTCAATCATCGTTGTCTCCTCGTTTCAAGCGCGGGATGCAGTGGATTCAATGTAGGTCGGTGCCCGACACGACACCAGCCAAAGATGGGCCCCGCGATCGATCACCGATCGCGGCCTATCATCCAACGACCGCATTAGTGGTTATCCCTAGATTCATCCCCCGCCGGCAAGACACCGAGGCCACGCCATGACGACCGAACGACAGCCCGTCGACCGCTCCCTGCTGATCGAAGGCCTGGGCAAGGGCCTGCGCGTGATCGAGGCCTTCAGCGACGAATGGCCGCGCATGACGGCCACCGAATGTGGCGAGCGCACCGGCATGACCCGCACCGCCGCGCGCCGCTACCTGATGACGCTGGTCCACGACGGTTACGCCGACACCGACGGTAAACATTACTGGCTGATGCCCAGCGTGCTGCGCCTGGGCCAGAGCTATCTGGAGGCGGCCCGGCTGCCACGCCTGGTCCAGCCTTTCCTGCAACGCCTGTCGATGACGACCGGCGAGACGGCCAACTTCAGCGTGCTGGACGGCCACGAGGTGGTCTATCTGGTGCGCAGCAATTCCCCCCGGGTGGTGTCCATTGGTTTTCAGGTCGGCGCCCGGATGCCCGCCCATGCGGTTTCCCCGGGCACTGCCGTGCTGTCGACCTGGCCTGAACAAGCGCTGGAGTCGTGGCTGGCGACACACGACTTCCTGAAATTCAATGCCAGCACCGTGGCCGATGCCGATCACCTGCGCGAACGGGTTGAACGGGCGCGCCTGCAAGGCCATATCCGCATCGAACAGCAAGTCGATGTGGGATTGGGGGGTTTGGCTGTGCCACTGCTGGACCGCAAAGGCCGTTGCGTCGGCGCGCTCAGCATCACCTTCCAGGCCCAGGCCTATCCCGAGGACACCTGCCTTCAACGGTTGCTGCCGCCCTTGCTGGAAGCCGCGCAGGTGTTGCGGGCGATCGTCTGAAAACTGAAAACGTCCTGACGAAGCGCACCACAAACGACAAACGCACCACAAACGACAAGGGCCCCGACCTGCGCCGGAGCCCTTGTGACAGAAACATGATTCAACGCTGGCCCGGACTATCCGGGCGACCCGCTCAACCTGCTCAAGCGGGTCTGTCGGCGATCAGGCCGAAGTGCTAAGGCCGAAGCGTTCAGGCCGAAGCGTTCAGGCCGCGACGATCAGGAAATCCTCGATCTTGGCGCCGCCTTCGAGGGCCGCCGTCAGCCACTTCGGCTTCAGGCCGCGGCCGCTCCAGGTTTCCTGGGTGGCCGGGTGACGGTACTTGGCCGCCACCGTCTTGCCGGTGCGGCCGTCGGTGCCCTTGGCCTTGTTCGGGCCGCGGGTCTTGCGACCTTCGACGGACGCGATGTCCGACACGGTCAGGCCATGTTCGGCCATCAGCGCGCGAACCTTGTCGATCGCCGACTGGCGCTCGGCGTTCTGGAGTTCCTTGAGCGCTTGTTCCAGGGCGGCTTGTTGGGCGGCCAGGGCTTCGCGTTGCTTGATCAGTTCGGAAATGCTCGACATGGCGTCCATCCTTCGAATATCAGGGAAGCGTGTCCACCATGAAGCGGTGGGTTTCGGTTGCAGTCAACGGACTGCGGAAAAAACTGCTGCAGCGGAGTATAGCGATACCTCAGGGGCTGCAAACGGTGGTGTCGCAACTTTAATCTTCGAACCACACGCGCGACAACCGTCGGGGCGTTCAAGGTCTGGTTCATGGGCAAAACGCGTGGCGCCACCCTTGCAAACCCGGAGGTTTGAGCGGGGCCAGACTCGGCGTTGTTGACGGCAGCCGCCAATCCCGGCAATCCCGACCGAGCCGGATTTGCGACATTCGTGTCGAGCGGCCCCCAAGTGACACCCAAGTGAGCTGCTTGTGGCCCCCGAGTGGCCCACTCAGCAAGCGGCGGTCAACATTTGTTCACGCCTGCGGCGCCGGCCGGGGCGGGTTCGGGAGTGGCCACGGAGATACTTTGCGCATGCCACCACGCCGTCTGCCCTGCCTTGCCATCGCCCTGCTGCTGAGCGCCTGCGCCGGCCCCAAGATGCCCGCCGACACCGATCCGGCGAACCTCAACGATGCCTCATCGCGCGGCATGAGCGGCCGCCCGGAGGTGCCCGTCACCCGCCTCAAGGACTGCACCCTGACGCCCGCCCAGCGGACCACGCAGCAGGCCATGCTCGACGAGCTGAACTTCGCCCGCACCCAACCGGCTCGATATGCGGCGGTGGTCGAGGCGAACTACGCCGGTCTCGGCGACGACCGCATCTACCTGCGTGACGGCGTGCGCATCCGCATGAACGAGGGCCTGCCCGCCGTGCGCGAGGCGGTGGCCTTTCTCCGCCAGGCCCGGCCGGTGCCGCCGCTGCGCGCCTTCGGCTGCCTGTCAAGCGCAGCACAGAGCCACGTCAAGGACCAGGGACCGCGCGGCGCCATCGGCCATGCCGGCAGCGACGGCAGCGATCCGGCGCGGCGCGCCGCCAAGGCGCTGGGTCGCAAGGCCGCGTGTGGCGAGAACATCAGCTACGGCCCCGACAACCCGCGCGATCATGTGATCGGCCTGATCGTCGACGACGGCGTGGCCAACCGGGGCCACCGCGAGAACATCTTCCTGGCCGAATACCGCAGCTTCGGCGCGGCCGTCGGCCCACACAAGGTCTACCGCCAGATGGCCGTGCACATGATGTGCTTCGAGGATTTCCGCGACGTGGCCACGCCCGCCGGGCGCTGATCCGCGCTCACGTCGAGCGGCAGGCCGCGTAGAGCGCGCCCTCGTCGATCACGAACTGCCGGAAGGCCGCGTTGACGCCGCCAAGCTGGGTGTCGCGGCGCTGCACGAAACACCAGTCGATGTGCTTGGGCATGCCGCGCACGTCGAGCAGTGCCATGCGGCCCGCTTCGAGTTCGACCTGGAAGGTGTGGGCCGACAGGAAGCTGATGCCCATGCCGCACATCACCGCCTGCTTGATGGTCTCGTTGCCGGCCAGTTCCAGCCCGGCGCGGACCTGGATGGACTGCTGCTGCAGCAGGTGTTCGAGGAACTGGCGGGTGGCCGAGCCGGCCTCGCGGAAGATGAAGTGCTCGTCACGCAGGTCGGCCCAGTCCAGGCCGCGGCGTCCGACCAGCGGATGCGACGGGTGGGCCACGATGCAGTGCGGGTGGCGCGCGAAGCTGGTCGCCTCCAGGTCGGCCTCGGACGGCGGGTAGCCGCTGATCGCCAGATCCAGCCGGTGCTCGTTGAGCATGGCCAGCACCTCGCTGCGCTTGGCCACGGTGAGCTTCAGGCGCACATCGGGATGGCGCTGGTGGAAGGCGTGCATCAGGCGTGGCGCGAAGTAGTGCGCGGTCGACACGACACCCAGGTGCAGCAGGCCCCGAAAGCCGCGCGCGGCGCCCGCCGCCTCATCTCCCGCGCCGCCTGTCCCGCCGGTACCGCGCAAGGCGTCGAGCGCCTCGTCGGCGACCCGCGCCTGAGCCAGCAGGATGCGGGCGTGCTGCAGCAGTTCCTGCCCCGCAGCGGTCAGGCGCTGGCGCTGCGGGCGTTCGAACAGCGTGGTGTCGAGATCGGTCTCGAGCTGGCGGATCTGCATCGACACGGCCGGCTGGCTCATGCCCAGCGTTTCGGCCGCGCGCGAGAAGCTGCCGCTGGCAACGACGGTCTCGAACAGGTGCAGGTGGCGCAGGTTGAAGTGGATGCTCATGGCGTTGCCGGAGGACGGACCCGGGTCCGACACGGGTCGTGGACATGATGCTGCGGCGCGTCATCTGCCCTGCTGGGAATGGCCTTCCGGGGACTTTCCCGGATCCGAAGCGAGGTTCTTGCCGCTGGCGCGCCGCCAACCCCGGGCAAGGCCGGAGCAGGCACGGCGGATCGCCAAGATCATAAGCATCTCCTGATCAACTTCATCAAGCTTCATCAATTGCTCTTGAAGGCATGCCTCACTAACCTGACGGCATCGACATCGCCCTGCGCTGTCCCGACACGAAGCCTGAACGCCTGACCCAGAGACCCGAACATGACCACCACCACCGCCCCCTTCCCGCGCTGGGACGACGCCCGCGCCGCCACGCTCGACGAGCCGGGCCTGCTGCTGTACCGATCCAACCTGCTGGGTTCGGACCTGCGCATCACCAACTACGGTGGCGGCAACACCTCGGCCAAGATCATGCAGAAGGACCCGCTGAGCGGCCAGGACGTGGAGGTGCTGTGGGTCAAGGGCTCCGGCGGCGATGTCGGCTCGATGAAGCTGGACGGCTTCTCCACCCTCTACATGGACAAGCTGCGGGCCCTCAAGGGCCTCTACCGCGGCCGCGAGCATGAGGACGAGATGGTCGGCTACCTGCCGCACTGCACCTTCAACCTCAACAGCCGCGCCGCCTCGATCGACACGCCGCTGCATGCGTCGCTGCCCTACCTGCACGTCGACCACATGCACCCCGATGCGGTGATCGCGATCGCGGCCATGGCCAACTCGGAGGCGATCACCCGGCAGGTCTTCGAAGGCACCGTCGGCTGGCTGCCCTGGCTGCGTCCGGGCTACGAGCTGGGCCAGCAACTGGCCGCACACGATGCCGCCCACCCGGGTCTGCGCGGCATCGTGCTGGGCGGCCATGGCCTGTTCAGCTGGGGCGACAGCGCCAAGGCCTGCTACGAGAACACGGTCGACCTGATCGAGCGGGCCCAGACCTGGCTGACCAGCGAACGGGCGCGCCGCCATGTCCAGGTCTTCGGCGGCACCGCCTTCGCAGCCCTGCCGGAGGCCGAACGGGACCGCACGCTGGCCCGTGTGCTGCCGGTGCTGCGCGGGCTGAGCGCCGAAGGTGCCGCAAGCGCCGGGTCGTCCGCAGCGGACGGCAGCCCTCGCGGCGGGCAGATCGTGCCCAAGTTGCTGCACCTGAACACGTCGCCGGAAGTGCTCGAGTTCGTCAACTCGAAGGACCTCGCGCCGCTGGCCGCGCTGGGCACCTCCTGCCCCGATCATTTCCTGCGCACCAAGATCCGTCCGCTGGTGGTGCCCGAGTCGGTCTATGGCCTGAGCGGTGCCGATCTGAAGGACAAGCTGGGCGAGCTGCTGGCCGCCTACCGGGCCGACTACGCGGCTTACCACGCACGCTGCAAGCGCCCCAACAGCCCGGCGCTGCGCGACCCGAATCCGGTCGTGGTCCTGCTGCCGCGCATCGGCATGGTGACGATCGCCAAGGACAAGGCCACCGCCCGCATCGCCGGCGAGTTCTATGTCAACGCGATCAACGTGATGCGCGAGGCCAATGCGGTCGACCAGTACGTCGGCCTGCCCGAGCAGGAAGCCTTCGACATCGAGTACTGGCTGCTCGAAGAGGCCAAGCTGCAGCGCATGCCCAAGCCCAAGCCCATGGTCGGCAAGGTCGCACTGGTGACCGGCGGCGCGGGTGGCATCGGCCAGGCGATCGCCCGGCGCATGCTGGCCGATGGCGGCTGCGTGGTGCTGGCCGACATCGACCAGGAAGCGCTCGACAGCGTCAGCGCCGAACTGGCCAAGGCCCATGGCCGTGACCATGTCCGTGGCGTGCGCTGCGACGTGACCGACGAGGCCAGCGTGATCGCCGCCTTCGACCGCGCCGCGATCGAGTTCGGCGGCGTCGACATCCTGGTGAGCAATGCCGGCATCGCCTCGGCCGCACCGATCGAGGAGACCACGCTGGCACTTTGGATGCGCAACCAGAGCATCCTCGCCACCGGCTATTTCCTGGTCGGCCGCGAAGCCTTCAAGCAGATGAAGGCACAAGGCACCGGCGGCAGCATCGTGATGATCGCCAGCAAGAACGGCATGGTCGCCAGCGCCCAGGCCACCGCCTATTGCGCGGCCAAGGCCGCCGAGATCCAGCTCAGCCGCAGCTTCGCGCTCGAAGGTGCGCCACTGGGCATCCGCAGCAACGTGGTCAACCCTGATGCGGTCATCCGCGGCTCGAAGATCTGGACCGGCAAGTGGAGCGAGGAGCGCGCCGCCGCCAACAAGATCAGCGAGCAGGACCTCGAAGCCTTCTACCGCGACCGCTCGATGCTCAAGCGCAGCGTGTTCCCCGAGGACATCGCCGAGGCCACCTACTTCTTCGCCGCCGAACACCTGAGCGCGAAGTCCACCGGAAACATCCTCAACGTCGACGCCGGCAACCTGGCGGCCTTCACCCGATAAATGGGCCCCCCCCCGCAGCGCCTGCGGCGCTCCCCCTCAAGGGGGCGCAACGGGCAGCCCGGCAAAGCCGGTTCTGCGGTTGCCGCTGGGCAAGAACGTTCGGCTCACTTGCACGCCTACATCAGGAAACAAGCATGTCATCTCAACTGATCGACCGCAGCGTCATCGACGCGCACAACGCCCGCCTGCAACGTGACCTCGACAGCGACTACGCCCACCTGGGCGAGCAGCTGGCCCGGCGTGGCGTCGACATCGAGACCGTGCGCGCGCAGGTCGCCGCCTTTGGCGTGGCGATCCCGAGCTGGGGCGTGGGCACCGGCGGCACCCGCTTCGCCCGCTTCCCCGGCCAAGGCGAGCCGCGCCACGTCTTCGACAAGCTGCAGGACTGCGGCGTGATCCAGCAACTGGCCCGCGCCACGCCGACGGTGTCGCTGCACATCCCCTGGGACAAGTGCTCGGACTGGGCCGAGCTGCGCCAGACGGCGACCGCCTACGGGCTCGCCTTCGATGCGATGAACTCCAACACCTTCTCCGACCAGAAGGGCCAGGCCCACAGCTACAAGTACGGCAGCCTGACGCACAGCGACGCCGCCACCCGCGCCCAGGCCGTGGCCCACAACCTCGAATGCATCGAAATCGGCCAGAAGCTCGGCTCCAAGGCCCTGACGGTGTGGGTCGGTGACGGCAGCAACTTCCCCGGCCAGCAGCACTTCCGCCGCGCCTTCGACCGCTACCTCGACAGCTCGGCACAGATCTATGCCGGCCTGCCCGCAGACTGGCGCATGTTCCTGGAACACAAGATCGCCGAGCCGGCCTTCTACAGCACCGTGATCCAGGACTGGGGCAGCAGCTACCTGGCCGCCAGCGCGCTGGGCCCGAAGGCGCAGTGCCTGGTCGACCTCGGCCACCACGCCCCCAACGTCAACATCGAGCTGATCGTGGCGCGCCTGATCGCGGCAGGCAAGCTGGCCGGCTTCCACTTCAACGACAGCAAGTACGGCGACGACGACCTCGACGCCGGCAGCGTCTCGCCCTACCGCCTCTTCCTGGTCTTCAACGAGCTGGTGGCCGCCGCGCATGAGGGCGTGCCCTTCGAGCCGGCCTACATGCTCGACCAGAGCCACAACGTGACCGATCCGATCGAGAGCCTGATGACCAGCGCCGTGCAGGTCCTGCGCACCTACGCGCAGGCCCTGCTGGTCGACCGCCACGCGCTCGATGCGGCCCAGGACGGCAACGACGCGATGACCGCCACCCACCTGCTCAAGCAGGGCTTCCAGACCGATGTCACGCCCATCCTGCAGCGCGTTCGGCTGGACGCGGGCGGTGCCATCGACCCGGTCGGCGCCTACCGCGCCAGCGGCTACCGCCAGCGTGTCGGCGCCGAGCGCCCGGCGGCTGCCGGCGGCGGCGGCGGCATCGTCTGACCGACCCGAAGCCCCCTTCTTTCCACGCGTTTTCACCCCCCGCCGCAACCCCCGCGGCATCACAACCCCGCCCGAGGAGACACCCGAGATGACCACCCGCTACAAGCTGATTGCCGCCGCCGCCCTGTCGGTCTGCCTGACCACGCCGGCCCTTGCCGCCGACAAGATCGCCCTTGTCGTGAAGGCCATGGGCATCGGCTTCTTCGACGCCACCCACCAAGGTGCACTGGAAGCTGCCAAGGAACTGGGCGATGTCGAGATCATCTACACCGGTCCGGCCAAGGCCACGGCCGAAGGCCAGATCGAGATCATCAACTCGCTGATCGCGCAGAACGTCAAGGCCATCGTGGTCTCGGCCAATGACCCGGACGCCCTGGTGCCGGTGACCAAGAAGGCCATGCAGCGTGGCATCAAGGTCATCTCCTTCGACTCGGGCATCCGCAAGGACGGCCGGCTGCTGCACCTCGCGCCGTCGAACAACGCGCTGATCGGCGAGAAGCTGGTCAAGATGTCCGAGCAGGTCGTGGGCAAGACCGGCGAGATCGCCGTGCTCTCGGCCACTGCGCAGGCGACCAACCAGAACACCTGGATCGCCGAGATGAAGAAGGTCCTGGCCCAGCCCGCCTACAGCGGCCTGAAGCTGGTCAGCGTGGTCTACGGTGACGACCAGACCGACAAGAGCTACCGCGAGGCGCTCGGCCTGTTCAAGAGCCACCCCAACCTGAAGGCCATCGTGGCCCCGACGACGGTGGGCATCGCCGCCGCCGGCAAGGCCGTGACCGACGAGAAGAAGACCGGCCAGATCTTCGTGACCGGCCTGGGCCTGCCTTCGGAAATGGCCGGCCACGTCAAGAGCGGCGCGGTCAAGTCCTTCGCGATCTGGAACCCGATCGACCTGGGCTACTCGTCGATCCACCTGGCCCACGCGCTGGTCAAGGGCGCCAAGGCCGCCCCGGGCGCCAAGCTGAAGATGGGCCGCGTCGGCACCGCCACGCTGGACAAGGACAACGAGGCCGCCATGGCCGAGCCCTTCACCTACGACGCGTCCAACGTCGAGCAGTTCGCCAAGATCTTCTGACCGGAACCTTGGAGCGGCCCAGCGCTTGCTGGCCGCTGCGAGACCCGGCAAGGCCCGCTCCCTGAAGACCCGCAACGGCCCGCTTTTTGGCGGGCCGTTGTCCAGAATCCCACCATGACCTCCACCCCTGCCAAGCCCGCGCTGCTGACGCTGCGTGGCCTGCACAAGCGCTTCGGGCCGACCCATGCGCTGCGCGGCGTCGACCTGGACCTGGTGCCCGGCGAGGCGCTGGCGCTGATCGGCGAGAACGGCGCCGGCAAGTCCACGCTGGTCAAGACGCTGACCGGCGTGCACCAGCCCGACGAGGGCGAGATCCGCCTTGACGACCGCGCCGTGCGCTTCGCGGTCGCGCAGGATGCGCAGGCCGCCGGCATCGTCGCCGTGCACCAGGAAACGGTGATGTTCGAGGAACTCACCGCCGCCGAGAACATCTTCATCGGCCGCCAGCCCATGAAGGGTCCGCCGTGGTTGCGCGTGATCGACTGGGCCCGCATGAACCGCGACGCGCAGGCCGCGCTGGACCAGGTCGTCGACCGCGAGACCGCCGGCTTCACGTCCACCACGCTGGTGCGCGAGCTGAGCCTGGCCCAGCGCCACCTGATCGAGATCGCCCGGGCCCTGTCGCAACAGGCCCGCGTGGTGATCCTTGACGAGCCGACCGCCGCGCTGTCGCAGGCCGAGATCCGCGACTTCTACGGCATCGTGCGCGGCCTCAAGGCGCAGGGCGTGGCCGTCCTCTTCATCACCCACAAGTTCGACGAGATCATGGCCGTGTGCGACCGCTACGTGGTCCTGCGCGACGGGGCCTCGGTCGGCACCGGCCGGATCGACGAGGCGCAGGAGCAGCAGCTTGTCGCGCTGATGGCCGGCCGCGAGATCGCCGACATCTACCCGCCGGTGGCCGACCGGCGCGGACCGACCGTGCTGCAGGTTCACGGCCTGAGCCACCCGACCGAGTTCGCGGACGTGTCCTTCGAGCTGCGACGTGGCGAGATCCTGGGCTTCTACGGCCTGGTCGGCGCCGGCCGCAGCGAGGTCATGCTGGCCCTGATGGGCCTGAACCCGGATGCGAGCGGCGAGGTCCGCATCGACGGCAAGACCATCGACATCCGCCGGCCCGGTGACGCCATCGCCGCCGGCCTGGCCTATGTGCCCGAGGAACGCCAGCGCCAAGGCGGCATCCTGGGCTTCTCGGTGCGCCACAACATCAGCCTGGCCGGACTGGCCGGCCCACGCAGCGCGATCGGTCAGAGCCTGTCGCGCGGGCCGTGGCTGTCGGCCGAACGCGAGCAGGGCCTGGCGGCCCGCATGATCGAGCGCCTGCGCATCAAGACCGCCAGTCAGGACACGCCGCTGTCGGGCCTGTCGGGCGGCAACCAGCAAAAGGTCGTGATCGCCAAGTGGCTGGGGCTGGAGCCACGCATCGTCATCCTCGATGAGCCCACCAAGGGCATCGACGTCGGCGCCAAGCAGGCCGTCTACCAGCTGATCGCCGAGATGGTCGAACAGGGCCTGGCGGTGATCCTGGTGTCCTCCGAACTGCCCGAGGTGATGCACCTCGCGCACCGCACCATCGTCATGCGGCGTGGCCGGCCGGTGGCCGAGTTCGCGATCGGTGAGGCCGATGCCGAAACCATCGTCGCGGCGGCTTCGGGCCTGCACCTTCAAACGGAGAGCGCCACATGACGCGCCCGAGCCTCAACCTGCGTCGCGAGTGGATCCTGCTCGTGATCATCGCGGCCATCGCGCTGGCCGTCGGAGCCCGCGCGCCGGTCTTCCTGACGCTGCGCAACGGCCTGGACATCGCCAACGACTCGGCCATCCTCGCCATCCTGGTGATCGGCCAGATGCTGGTGCTGCTCACGCGTGGCGTCGACCTGTCGGTGGCCAGCAACCTGGCGCTGACCGGCATGCTGTGCGCGCTGGCCGGCCGGGCCTGGCCGGGCATCCCGTTGGTCGTGCTGCTGGCCATGTCCGCTGGCATCGGCGCGCTGCTGGGCGCGCTCAACGGCTGGCTGATCGTGCGCTTCAACCTGCCGGCCATCGTGGTCACGCTGGGCACGATGTCGGCCTACCGCGGCGCGATCTTCGTGGCCAGCGGCGGCGCCTGGATCTCCGACCATGAGATCCACCCGCTGATCAAGGGCCTGCCGCGCGAGACCTGGTTCGGCTTGCCCGCCCTGCTGTGGTTTGCCGCCGCCGCGCTGCTGTTCGGCGCCTGGCTGCTGCGCTGGCGTCGCGAAGGGCGCGAGCTGTATGCCTTTGGTGGCCACCCGTCGGCGGCCGTCTACGCCGGCATCCCCGTGACGCAGCGCCTGCTGATGGCCTACACGCTGTCGGGCCTGCTGGCCGGTGTCGCCGGGCTGCTGTGGGTCGGGCGCTACTCGATCGCCTTCACCGAACTGGCCTCGGGCTTCGAGCTGACCGTGATCGCCGCCTGCGTGATCGGCGGCGTGAGCATCGGCGGCGGCGTCGGCACCGTAGGTGGTGCGGCGCTGGGTGTGCTGTTCATCGGCGTGGTCAACGGCGCGCTGCCGGTGATCCAGGTCTCGCCGTTCTGGCAGCAGGCCATAGCCGGCGCGGTCATCCTGATCTCGGTCGCCCTGAACGCCGGCTCGCAGCGCCAGCGCGGCCGGCAGATCCTCGAACGCCATGAAGGCACGGTCAGCGCATCAGCTGCCCCACCTGCCCCCCCCGCCACACCCGTCCCGCAAGGAAACCGCGCATGAAGGCCCTCGATACCTGGGAGCGCGTGCTGATCGGCCTGATCGCGCTCGTCTACCTGTTCTTTGGCCTGACGGTCGACAACTTCCTGTCGCCCTATGCCCTGGCCGACAGCACCTTCAACTTCAGCGAGAAGGCCCTGATCGCGCTGGCCATGGCGCTGCTGATCGTGGCCGGCGAGATCGACCTGTCGGTGGCCGCCACCATGGCGCTGGCCTCGCTGGCGATGGGCTACGCGATGCAGGCCGGCGCCAGCTTGCCGCTCATGCTGCTGGCCGCCGTCGCCACCGGCGTGGCGTGCGGCGCGCTCAATGGCTGGCTGGTGACGCGCTGGAAACTGCCCAGCATCGTGGTCACCATCGGCACGCTGTCGCTCTACCGCGGACTGGCCCTGGTGCTGCTGGGCGACCAGGCCATCACCGGCTACCCGGAGACGCTCAGCACCTGGGGCAATGGCAGCCTGGGCGACCTGTTCGGGCTGGAAGACCCGACCGCGCTGATCGTGCCGATCGAGTTCGCGGTGATGCTGTTGGCGACGCTGGCCGTCGGCCTCTTCCTGCACCGCAGCGTGATGGGCCGGCGTGTCTACGCCATCGGCGCCAACCCGATCGCCTCGCGCTTCTCGGGCATTGCGGTGGACCGCTACCGGCTTGGCCTGTTCATCTTTGCCGGCGTCATGGCCGCGCTGGCCGCCATCTTGCTGACCGGGCGCATCGGCAGCACGCGGCCCAACCTGGCGATGGGCTGGGAGCTGGACGCCATCACCATCGTGATCCTCGGCGGCGTGGCCATCGAGGGCGGGCGCGGCAGCATCGTCGGCGTCGCCCTGGCGGCCGTGCTGATGGGCGGCTTCACCTTTGCGCTGGGCATGATGAACGTCGCCGGCATCGTCATGTCGATGATCGTCGGCGCGCTGCTGATCGTCTCCATGGTGCTGCCGCGCTGGCTGCGTCGTCGCCCCACCCCCAAGCTGGCCGCCCAGGCGACATGAAGATCACGACATGAAGATCACGACATGAGGATCACCACATGAGCCACGCCGACCTAGCCGCTGCGACCGAGAAGTTCGCCTTCCGGATGTTCCTCAACCCCGGCCAGATCGATGAATACCGGCGTCGCCACGATGCGATCTGGCCCGAGCTGGTCGCGCTGCTGAAGGACAGCAGCATCAGCGACTACAGCATCTACCTCGACCCGGACAGCCTCGTGCTGTTCGCGGTGCTGCGGCGTGCCCCGGGCCACACCATGCACCGCCTGCCCGAGCACCCGGTGATGCAACGCTGGTGGGCCCACATGGCCGACATCATGCGGGCCAACCCCGATGGCTCGCCGGTGGCCGAGCCGCTGGCCTGCCTGTTCCACCTCGACTGAAGGCGCCTGCGCCCATGGCCGGACACGACGACCTGACGCTGGTGCTCGACATCGGCAAGAGCAACGCCAAGCTGCTGCTGATCGACGCCGACGGCCATGTGCGCGAACGGCATGTGCGGGCCAATGCCAGCACGCCCGCCGCCGTCGACGGCCCCGGCTACACCGCCCTGGGCGTGGCCGCGCTGCAGGCCTGGCTGCTCGATGCGGTGCCCACGCTGGCCGACCGGGCCGGCGTGCGGCGGATCTCGATCACCACCCACGGCGCGGCCTTCTGCGGCATCGACGAGGCCGGTCTGGTCCTGCCGCCGATGGACTACGAGTGGGACGGCTACGGCGACCTGCACACGCGCCACGCCGCGCTCGTCGATGCCTATGCCGACAGCGGCAGCCCGCGCCTGCCGCAAGGCTTGAACGCCGGCATCCAGCTGCACTGGCTGCTGGAACACCACCCGGCGGCCTGCGCACGGGTGCGCCACTGGCTGGCCTGGCCGCAGTACTGGGCCTGGTGGTTCAGCGCGGTCGCGGCCAGCGAACGTTCCTCGCTCGGCTGCCACACCGATCTGTGGCGGCCGGCCGATGACCGTCCGAGCGACTGGGCCGTGCACAGCGGCTTGGCCGCCCGCTTCGCGCCGATGCGCTGGGCCTGGGACGTGCTCGGCCCGGTCCGCCCGGCGCTGGCCGCGCGGCTCGGTCTGCCCGCCGACGTGCAGGTCCATGTCGGCTCGCACGACAGCAACGCCTGCCTGGCGCGCTACCTGGGCAGTCAGCCCGATGCCACGGTGGTGTCCACCGGCACCTGGTGCGTGTTGATGGCACCGGGCGCGCCGACCGAACGGCTCGATCCGGCGCATGACCAGCTCGTCAACGTCGCGGCCGACGGCCGGCCGGTCGCCACCGCGCGCTACATGGGCGGGCGCGAGTTCGCCACGATCTGCGGCGACGCCGATCCACACTGGGCCGACGAGACCGCCTTGGCCGAGGTGCTGGCGCAAGGCTGGCTCGCCCTGCCCGCCTATGCCGAATCGGGCGGCCCCTATGCCGGGCGGACGCCGCAGCTGCTGCGCCACGGCCATGTCGTCGAAGCCGGCGTGGCCTGCGTGCCGGCGGCGCTGCGGCCGGCGCTGGCCGCGCTCTACTGCGCCCAGCTGACGGCCGAGCTGGTCACGCAACTGGATGCTGGAGGCGCGGCGCGGCCGCTGGTGCTCGAAGGTCCGCTGGCCGGCAATGCCGCCTGGCTGCGCGCGCTGGCGGGGCTCTGTCCGGGTCGCGTGCTGCTGCGGCCGGACGACGACCTCGAAGGCACCGCCCGAGGCGCCTGGCTGCTGACCCGGCCGCTGCAGGGCCTGACGCCGTCGACGGCGGGCCGCTTGTTGCCGCTGCATCCGCAAGGCCCGGACGCCGCCCTGCAGGCCTCGTTGGACCTGGCCCTGCAAGCCCGCCAGCAGGACTGGCGCGCGGCACTGGCCTGAAGCCGGCTGGCGCTCAGTTTTGAGATGACGGCCTGGGCTGACAGCCTGGGATCATTCCGGGGCCCTGGGCTTGGCGATGCCGTTGGCCACCGCCAGCGCCACGATCACCTCGCGCACCGTCTTGCGGGCCGGCGGCGGCAGCTTCAGGAACAGCTCGAACAGGTCGCGCTCGACATAGCCGATGCCCTGGTCCCAGGCCGCCTGGCGGGCCTCCAGGCGACGCCGCGGCCCGACGCCGAAGACAAGGTCCTCCGGTGGCACACGCAGCCATTCGGACAGCGTCATCAGCTTGGCATGTGACGGCAGCGTCTCGCCCTTGAGCCAGCGACGCACGCCATGCAAGGTCATCGGCTTGCCCCAGTGGCGCATGTTGAACTCGCGCTCCAGCACGGCCGGCCGCGGCTCATAGCCGGCGGCCAACATCGCGTCACGTAACCGAAGCGCAAACTGCGCCCGTGCCTGGGTCATGTCGGCACCGTACCCACCTTGGAGGGATACGGCGCAACTTGGTCCTGCAGTCAACTTGCGGACGTGACTAAAAATTACGTCATTTCCCAATCGAGTTACGCCGTTATCAGCTTGGGGCGGTGTGCGGCGTCGGCCTGGCTCGTCATGCTGCTGGTGAGCGGATGTGGCGGTGGCGGTAACGCTGGCAGTCCAGCCACCGGCGATCCGCCGCTCGTCGCCGCGCAGCGGGCCTGGCTGGTCTTGCTGGGCGACGCCCGCACGCCGGCCGCCCAGGCGGCGACGCAGGCCCTGGAAGACGCCGGCCATGCCACGCTGTGGCCGGCCGGTGGTGCCCCGTCGCGGGACGAACTGCACGCCGCCATCGACGCCCGTTGTGGCGCGACGGCGCCGCCGTCCGACACATTCGGCCCATACGGCCCGTCAGACCCATCAGGCCGGGCGGCGATCCCCTGTGACGCGCTGGTGCTGATCGGCCATGGCCCGAGCGGTGCGGCGCAAGTCGACGCGCTGGCGCGCGCCTGGCAACCCGGTTCGCGCGGCTCGCCGGGGTGGCGGGTGCGGGCCGTGCTGACGGTCGATGCCGGCTACCTCCCCCCCGGAAGGGTGATGGACGGGGTCTGGCAACGCAGCGATCTGGCCGACACCACGCGCTGGCAGGTCGGGATGATCCAGAGCCGCGACGACCCGCATGCCAGCCGGTGTGATGCCGACGGCTGCGGCGTGCTGCCGCTGGCCGTTGCCCATGGCGCCCGCAGCCAGCCCGTCCTGAGCGCCTGCCCGCACGCCGGACCCGCAGGTGAACATCGCCCGACGACGGCCTTGCCCGACTGGATCTCCTGGCAGGTCGATGCGGTGGCCGCCTTGCTGCGCGCCAGCCGAGACGCCGCCGCGCAGCCGCTGGTCAACGCCTGTCTGGACGACCTCGAACGCGAGCGGCCGCGCCCGCCCGGGCCTCCCCCGCTGCGCTGACCGGCGGCTCAGCCCGCCAGCGTGCCGATCGCCGCGCGCAGCACCTCGGCCGAATGGGTCAACGCGGCCCGTTCGGCCTCGTCCATGGCCGGCTCGATCACCTCGCTGCCACCGGCTGCGCTGACCACCGTCGGCAGGGACAAGGCCACGCCACTGAGCCCAGCCGCACCGGTCTGCAGCCGCGACACCGTCAGCAGCCGGCGCTCGCCACGCAGCAAGGTGCCCAGCAGGCTGGCGGTCACCAGGCCGATCGCGTGGTTGGTGGCGCCCTTGCGCTGGATGACCTCGTAGGCAGCCCGGCGCACATCCAGCGCGATGCGTGGCTCCAGCGTCGCCGCGTCCCAGCCGTGCCACTGCCGCAGCGGCATGCCGCCGACGCGGGCGCCGGACCACAGCACGACCTCCGAATCGCCGTGTTCGCCGACCACCTGGGCGTGGATGGAATGGGTGTCCAGGCGCAGCTGCGCGCCCAGCATCTGGCGCAGCCTGGCCGTGTCGAGCATGGTGCCGGTGCCCAGCACACGGGCCGGTGGCAGGCCGCTGGCCTCGGTCATGACCTGGGTCAGCACGTCCACCGGGTTGGTGACCAGCACGACGATGCCGCCGAAGCCGCTGGCCAGCGTGCGGCCGATGTCGGCGACCAGCCGGGCGTTGTCGCGCAGCAGGTCCAGGCGCGACTCGCCCGGCTTGCCGTTGCGACCGGCCGCCACGACCACCACATCGCAGGCCCGCAGCGCCGCCAGATCGGGCTCGGCCCGCACGAGACACGGCGGGTAGAAGGCGGCACCGTGCGCCAGGTCCATCGCCTCGCCCTCCGCGACGGCGCTGCGGGCGTCGTGCAGCCAGAGTTCATCGGCCACGCCGGCCTGCAAGGTGGCCATGGCCACGCTGGTGCCGACCCAGCCGGTACCGATGATGGCGACGCGTCGTGTCATGACATGCTCCTGAGCTTGCGGTTTCACGGATGAGGTCCAGACTGAGGCCTGGCGTGCTCGCCATGCTGGCGCGACCTGCTGCCTGCGACCACCGCCTGCGACCACCGCTTGCCCACCCTCTTGCCTGACCTCGCCATGATCGCCTCTGAAGAAGTCATCGAGAACATCACCTACGACGAACTGCGCATCGGCCAGTGCGCCCAGCTGCGCCGCACCCTCAGCCGCGATGACATCAGCGCCTTCGCGTTGGTCTCGGGCGACATCAACCCGGCCCATGTCGACGACGAATACGCCCAGGGCACCCGTTTCCACGGCGTCATCGCCCATGGGATGTGGGCCGGCGCACTGATCTCCAGCCTGCTGGGCAACGAGTTTCCCGGGCCCGGCACGGTCTATGTCGAGCAGAGCCTGAAGTTCATGCGGCCGGTCCACGTTGGCGACACCTTGACGGTCACCGTGTGCGTGCGCGCCAAGGACGATGCCCAGGGCCATGTCCGCATGGACTGCCAGGTGCTCAACCAGCATGGCGATCCGGTCGTCAGCGGTGACGCCGTGGTGCGTGCGCCCACCGTCAAGGTCAGCCGGCCCCGCGCGACCCTGCCGACCTTGCACCTGTTCGACCCGGAGGCCCGCACCGAGGCATGGCTGGCGACGCTGCAGGGCCACCCCGCCGTGCGCTGCGCGGTGGTGCATCCCTGTGACGAGGCCTCGCTGCGCGGCGCGCTCGATGCGGCCGACGCCGGCCTGATCGTGCCGGTGCTGGTGGCACCTCGCGCGCGGCTGTTGGCGCTGGCTGCGGGCCTGGGCTTGTCGCTGGACGGCATCGAGGTCGTCGACACCGAGCACAGCCACGCCTCGGCCACCGTCGCCGCGACGATGGCCGCGCGGGGCGAGGTCGGCATGTTGATGAAGGGCAGCCTGCACACCGACGAGCTGATGGGCGCGGTGCTGGCCGAACGCGGCCTGCGCACCGGCCGGCGCATGTCGCACGCCTTCCGCTTCGAGGTGCCGGCCTACCCGCGCCCGCTGCTGGTGACGGATGCGGCCATCAACATCAGCCCGACGCTGGAGGACAAGGCCGACATCGTGCGCAACGCCATTGATCTGGCGCGTGCGCTGGGCGTGGCGCGGCCCAAGGTGGCGCTGCTGTCGGCGGTCGAAACGGTGACGCCGCGCATCGCCTCGACGCTGGACGCCGCCGCGCTGTGCAAGATGGCCGACCGCGGCCAGATCGCCCATGCCACGCTGGACGGTCCGCTGGCCTTCGACAACGCCATTTCGGCCGAGGCCGCCCGCATCAAGGGCATCGTCTCGCCGGTGTCCGGGCTGGCCGACATCCTGGTCGTGCCCGACCTGGAGTCCGGCAACATGCTGGCCAAGCAGCTGGAGTACCTGGCCGGCGCGTCCGCCAGCGGCGTCGTGCTGGGTGCCAAGGTGCCGATCGCGCTGACCAGCCGGGCCGATCCGGCCATCGCCCGCAAGGCCTCGGCCGCCCTGGCTGGCGTGATGGCGCGGGCGCTGCAGGCGGCGGCCACGACAGCGGCCACGCCCTCTGCAGGCTGACGCAGACACGGCGCGGCACAGGCCTTGCACAAGGACGCCGATGGACATCGACTTCGAGACCCTGGACGTCTACACCCGCTACAAGCTGATGGCCAGCCTGATCGTGCCCCGGCCGATCGCGCTGGTGACGACGCTGGGGGCCGACGGCACCATCAACGCCGCCCCCTTCAGCATGTTCAACATGCTCGGCGAGGACCCGCCCACGCTGTTCCTGAGCATCAACCGCGTCGGCAAGAACGGGGCGATGAAGGACACCGCCACCCACATCCTGGCCCGGCGCGAGTTCGTTGTGCACCTGTGCGACGAGCCCATCGCCGCCGCCATGCACGCCTGCGGCGACGCGCTGCCACCGAACGAGAGCGAGCTGGTGCATGCCGGCCTGACACCCGTGCCGTCGCGCAAGGTCGCCCCGCCGCGCATCGCCGAGGCGCCGGTCGCCTTCGAATGCCGGCTGAGCGAGACCCTGGAATCGCCCAGCCGCTATGTCTTCATCGGCGAGGTGCTGCAACTCTGGGCCCGCGACGGCCTGGTCGACACCGAACGCTGGCGCGTGCGGCTGCAGGACTACCACCCGGTCGGACGTTTCGGCGCGAGCTTCTACACCACCACGCGCGAGCGCTTCTCGATCCCCGCCGACCCGGCCAGCGCGCGCAGCACGCCGATCGACGAGATCTGAGCGCGGCGGCGGCCTCAGCCGCCCGCGACGATGGGCAAGGTCACCTCGGACTTGACCTCCCTGAGCACGATGCTGGAGCGCACATGTGTCACGCCCGGCAGCTTGAAGATGACGGCGTGCAGAAAGGCCTCGTAGCGCTGGATGTCGCTCACCAGCACGGTCAGCAGGTAGTCGCTCTGGCCGGTGGTCGACAGGCAGCGCACGATCTGCGGCGTGGCGCGCACGGCGTCCTCGAAGCGGCGCACCAGATCCTCGCTGTGCTGGCTCAGGTTGCACTCGACCACCACCGCCAGGTTTAGCCCCACCCGCTGGCGGTCGACCAGCGCGCTGTAGCCACGGATCACGCCGCTGGCCTCCATGTCCTTGATGCGCTTCCAGCACGGCGTGGCCGACAGGCCGACCGCCTCGGCCAGCTGCGCCACGGTCTGACGGGCGTCGCGCTGCAGTTCGGCCAGCAAGGCGATGCTGTGGCGGTCAAGAACCGGATTGTTCTCGCTCATGGTCGATCCTGAGAATGATGTTCTCCAGATCCTGCCATTCAGGCGTCATGGAGAAAACAATTTCCGCTCGCATCGACCTAATCTTCATGGCTTCGGACTGCCTGCTGCGGAGCCTCCATGCCCACCCTTGCCCGACCCGATTACCGGCTTGCCGACCGCTATGACGCGGCCAGCGGCGTCGTCTTCCTGAGCGGCACCCAGGCGCTGCTGCGGCTGGCCCTGACGCAGCGCGCGCTGGACGCCGCACGCGGCTGGCAAACGGCGGGCTTCATCAGCGGCTACCGCGGCTCGCCGCTGGGCCAGTTGGACCAGGAAGCGTCGAAGGCCAAGGACACGCTGGCGGCCGCCGGCATCCGGGTCTTGCCCGCGATCAACGAGGAACTCGGCGCGACCCAGGTGCTGGGCTCGCAGCGGGTCGAGTCCGACCCGGCCCGGCGCGTCGACGGCGTGTTCGGCCTCTGGTACGGCAAGGGGCCGGGCGTGGACCGGGCCGGCGACGCGATCCGGCATGGCAATGCCTACGGCTCGTCGCCCCACGGCGGCGTGCTGGTGGTGGCCGGTGACGACCACGGCTGCGTCTCGTCGTCGATGCCGCACCAGAGCGACGAGGTGCTGATGGCCTGGCGCCTGCCGGTGCTGCAAGCGGCCGACGTGTCCGAGCTGATCGAGTTCGGCCTCTACGGCTGGGCGCTGTCACGCTACAGCGGCGCCTGGGTCGGCCTGGCGGCCTTGTCGGAGGTGGTCGAAAGCTCGGCCACGGTCGACCTCGATGCGATCCACGCCCGGGTCGCGGGCTGGGCCGATGCGGACGCGGTGGCCGCGCGCAGCGGCCATGTCGCGCCAGCCGATGGCCTGCACCTGCGCTGGCCCGACCTGCCCTCGCTGCGGCTGGAGACGCGCCTGGCCGACAAGCTCGATGCGGTGCGTGCGTTTGCCCGCATCAACCCGATCGACCGCGAGGTGATCGTCTCGCCGCAGGCGCGCGTGGGCATCGTCAGCTGCGGCAAGGCGCATGCGGACCTGATGGAGGTGCTGCGCCGGCTGGCGATCACACCCGACACGCTGGCCGCGATCGGCCTGCGGCTCTACAAGGTCGGCCTGGCCTGGCCGGTCGAGCCGACCCGCTTGACGGCCTTCGCCGAAGGGCTGGACGAGATCCTGGTGATCGAGGAAAAGGCCGGCGTGGTCGAAGGCCAGCTGCGCGAGCTGCTCGACCATGCCTACGCCCATCGCCCCGAACGGCGGCCGCGCCTGATCGGCAAGCGCGACGCCGCTGGCCGGCCGCTGCTGCCCGCACACGGCGAGCTGCGGCCGTCGCGGCTGATCGAGCCGGTGGCGCACTGGCTGGCCGCTCATTTCCCGGACGAGCCCCGGCTGGGCGATCCGCGCGAGCTGCTGGTCCACCTGCGCGACTTCACGCCGCCGGCCCTGCTGCACAACGCCGCCGATGCGGTGCGCCGCCTGCCCTACTTCTGCGCCGGCTGCCCGCACAACAGCTCGACGGTGGTGCCCGAAGGCTCGCACGCGCGGGCCGGCATCGGCTGCCACTTCATGGCCAACTGGATGGACCGCGACACCGCCGGCCTGATCCAGATGGGCGGCGAAGGCATCGACTGGATCGCCCATGCGCCCTACACCGACACGCCGCATGTGTTCCAGAACCTTGGCGACGGCACCTACTACCACTCCGGCAGCCTGGCGATCCGGCAGGCGGTGGCCGCCAGCGTCGCGACGGGCGTGTCCATCACCTACAAGATCCTGTTCAACGACGCGGTGGCGATGACCGGCGGCCAACCGGTCGACGGCCCGATCAGCGTCGACGCGATCGCCCGCCAGGTCGACAGCGAAGGCGTGCGCGAGGTGGCCGTGCTGAGCGACGACCTCAGCCGCTACGACGGCATCCGCCACCGCTTCCCGGCCGGCACCACCTTCCACGACCGGCATGAACTGGACGCGGTGCAGCGCCGGCTGCGCGAGGTGCGTGGCGTCACCGTGCTGATCTACGAGCAGACCTGTGCGGCCGAGAAGCGCCGCCGCCGCAAGAAGGGCCAGATGGCTGCCGCCCCGCGCCTGCTGCACATCCACGCGCCGGTCTGCGAGGGTTGTGGCGACTGCGGCGTGCAGAGCAACTGCGTCGCGCTGCTGCCGCAAGAAACCGCGCTGGGCCGCAAGCGCCGCATCGACGCGACCGCCTGCAACCAGGACGAACGCTGCGCCGACGGCTTCTGCCCCAGCTTTGTCGCGCTGCGCGGTGCCCGGCTGCGGCGCCGGGTCGGCGCGGCCGACGGTGCCGCGCGGCAGGCGCTGCTGGACGCCGTCGCCGCCCTGCCCGACGCCTCGGCACACGACTGGAACGGCGCGCCCTGGGATCTGCTGGTCACCGGCGTGGGCGGCACCGGCGTGGTGACGGTCGGCGCGCTGGTGGCCATGGCCGCGCACCTGCAGGGACTGCGCGCCAGCGTGCTCGACTTCATGGGCTTTGCGCAGAAGGGCGGCGCGGTGCTCAGCTTCGTGCGGCTGGCGGCCACGCCGCAGGCCTTGAACCAGGTCCGCATCGACAGCCAGCAAGCCGACGCGGTGCTGGCCTGCGATCTGGTCGTGGCCTGTGCGCCCGAGGCCCTGCAGGCCGTGCGCCACGGCCGCACCCGCGTGCTGGTCAACACCCATGAGGTGCCGGTGGCCGATTCGGTCCGGCAACCCGATGCCCAGCTGCCGGTGGCCGACCTGTTGGCCAAGCTGCGCCATGCGGCCGGCGACACCCAGGTCCGCACCTTCGACGCCCAGGCGCTGGCCGAGGCCGGGCTGGGCGACACCGTCACCGCCAACGTGCTGGCGCTCGGTCACGCCTGGCAGATGGGCCTGGTGCCGCTGGAGCTGGCGGCCCTGCAACAGGCCATCGCGCTCAACGGCGTGGCCGTGCCGGCCAACCAGCTGGCCTTCGCGCTGGGCCGGCTGGCTGCCGCCGATCCACAGGCCTGCACACGCTGGCTGGCCGGCGAAGCCACCGCGCCCGTTGGGGCGCCCGACCGTGAGCCAGAACGTGTGCCCGACCATGAGCCCGAAACTCTGGACGGTCTGCTGGCGCTCGGCATCGCCCACCTCAGCGCCTACCAGGACCGCGCCTGGGCCCAGCGCTACGAGGCCCGCGTGCGCGCGGTCGAGCAACAAGAGCGGGCCCTCGGACTGGACGACACACTGCCGCTGAGCCGCGCCGTCGCCCGCGCCGTGCGGCCGCTGATGGCCGTCAAGGACGAATACGAGGTGGCGCGGCTCTACAGCGATCCGGCCTTTCGCCAGCAACTGCGCGAGCACTACGAGGGCGAGCCCGGCGTCGACTACCGGCTGGACTTCCTGATGGCCCCGCCGCTGCTGTCACGCCTCGGCGCGGACGGCCGCGCGCCACGCAAGCTCGTCTTGTCCGATCGCTGGATGCGCCCGCTGCTGTCCGCCTTGCAGCACGGCAAGGTCCTGCGCGGGCGCTGGTTCGACCCCTTCGGCCACAGCGCCGAACGGCGGGCCGACAGAGCCTTGCTGCACGCCTTCGAGGCCCGCATCGACGAGCTTCTGGGCGGGCTGGCAGCCGATGCCGCACCGGCCTCCGCAGGGGCCGCGCTGGACCCCGCCTCCGAAGGCGCCGCGCCGGACCCGGCGGCTCGGCGACGCCGCCTCGCGCTGGCCGTCGAGATCGCACGCCTGCCGCAGCAGGTGCGCGGCTACGGTCACGTCCGCGCGGCACAGCTCGCCGCCGCGCAGCAACGCGAGGCCGAGCTGCTGCACCGCTGGGACCGTCGGCGCTACCCGCTGCCAGCCCGCGCCCAGGCTGCGACGGGTCAGCTGGCCGGCATCCGGGTGGTGTCGGGCTGAGCCGCGCCGGGCGGTGCGCGAGCAACGTGACCACATTCAATAGGCCCAGTCGACCGCCAGGCTGTAGAGCAGCACGGTGCGCTGGCCGGGTGGCAGTTGCGGCTCCAAAAACATCCCGGCCGGGCTGGTGCTGCGTGGTCGGATGCGATCGATCTGGGCTTTCAGCGCCAGCCCCGGCTGCAGGTCATGGCGCAGACCGAGTGCCAGCCGATGCTGGCCATCGCGTCTCTGCGAGGCTTGCAGGTCCGAGACGAGCTGGGCCGCCACGCCGCTGAAACGGCTCTCTTCGCGCGGATCGATGCCGCGCAAGCCGGACCAGCTCAGGTGCAGCAGCCAGTCTTGCCACTGTCGACCAACGGTCACGTAGGCACCCACGCTGCCAGGCAGGGCCCGGTTGTCCGAGCTGATGCGGGCGACTTCGGCTTGCAGCAACCAGGGACGGCCATCATGGCGAACGCCCAGGGACAGGAAACGCAGCCGCCGGATGTCACGCACGTCGTACTCGAGCGCCGCGACGGGATCGCCTCCCACCGCAGGCGCGCCCAGCAGGGCCAGTGCCTGCAGGACGGGCGATTGCGGACTCAGGCGCAGACGGGTGTGGGCCTGCGCGGCCATGGCCTGCCAGGTCCAGTCGGTGCCCAGCAGTTGCAGGCGCAGGCCGCCGATCGGGTGGTGCTCGACGGCCTGATCGCCCCGTCGCTCGCGATGGCGGGCAAGGTAGGCATCGACCTGCACGGTGCGGTCGACCTGCGACAGGCTACGGCGCAGCCAGACGCCATCGAGCGACGGCACTTGGCCGAGCTGGCCGTAGACCTCGGCCGGCGGTCGCACCCAGGGTTGGCTGAGGCCCAGACTGCGCTGCTCCGAGCCGAGGAACAAGGGTGAGCCGAACCGGCCGACCTTGAATGCCCAATCCGGCGCCGGCTTCCAATCGACGTAGGCCCAGTCGACTTCGGCGCCCATGCGGTCGGTGCTGGTCTGCCGGCGCCACACGGGCTGCAGGGTCAGGTCCAGCCCAGGCCGCGCCTCGTAGCTGATCTGGACGCCCAGCCGGCTGTCGTAGGAGCCGGTCCAGTTCGCACCGATGCCCGACGGCGCGGTGTTCTCCTGGCGCAGCTGCAGGCCGGCCGCATTCAGCCGGGCCATAGCCAGGGTGCCGAAGGTGTTGATGCGCCAGACCGGCGACGCGGCGGTGTTGTCCGTCTGCAGCGTCGGCGGCACTGGCTCCACCGCATCCTCACTGGCCTGTACCGACAGCAGGCTGCCGCTCAGGCAGGCGGCCAGCAGGGCCCAGCGAAACCGGCTTGCGCATCTCATCGCGTGTCTCCCGAGCTGTACACGACACGCAGGCCACGCAGGTCCAGGCGGCCCGCGTCGGCGGCCGGGATGTAGGCAAGATGGGCCGTTGCGGACTCGCGCAGCCGACCCAGCGCCGACGCCAGGTCCAGCCGCGCGGGCGGTCGCCCACCGCCGCTGAACACCATGCGCGACCAGTAGGCATGCATCTGCACCGGACTGCGGCCGAGCACCTGCAGGTAGAAGGCGTCCCGGAGCGCGTCGTCCAGCGCGTCGATGACGGTGACGGGCGTGCCGTCATCCAGCGTCGAGCGGGTGCGCAAGAACAGCGCGCCGACCTCGCCGCGGCCCAGGCTGGCCACCCGCAGATCGGCACGCGCCAGCACCAGCAAGCCGCGTTCCGCAAAGCCCTGAGCCCGCAGTCCTGACGCAGGCAAGAGGGACAACATCGACAGGGCCCGCAAAGCCCGACGCCGCCCGACGATGGCGCGAGTCGTCAGTAGGCCCATTCGATCACCATGCTGATCAACCAGAGATCACGTTGCCCCTCGGGCAGCACCGCCACACCTGCACCCGCACCGCTGTCGACCACCGTCAGACCGCCACGGCCTTCGCGGCGTGGGCGCAGGCGGTCGAGCTGGGCCTTCCATGCGAGGCCCGGCGCGAGGTCGTGGCGCAGCCCGACGCCGAGCGTGGTCTGGCCGGCCTCGCGCGCCGGCGCGAGAAACAGCTCCGCCGTCGCCGCTGCGGGCGAGCCGGGTAGCAGCCGGTTCTCACTGCCCGGATCACGCCCGCGCAACCAGGCCGCCGTGGCGTAAGGTGTCCAGGCCCCCCAGGTGCGACCCAGCGTCAGGTAGCCGGCAGTGCTGCCCGGCAGGGACTTCAGGCGCGAACGGCCGTGGGCCAGTTCGGCCATCAAGAGCCAAACGCTGTCCTCATGGCGCGCGCCCAGGCTGAAGAACCAGATCGGATCGAGCCGCCGCAGGTCGTAGTCGGCCACCGCCGAGGCATCGCCTCCGAGGCCCGGATCGCCCACGATCGCCAGAAAAGGCTCGATCGCATCCAGCTGGATGGTCGAGCGCGAGCGGGCCACCATCGCCTGCCAGGTCCAGCGCTCGTCCTGCAGGCGCAGACCAAGGCCGCCGATCTGCCGATGGCTGACGGCCAGGCCGCTTCGGCGGTCGACATGTCGCGCCAGGTAGCCGCTCACCGACAGCGTCTGTTCACCCAGCGGCACACCGTGACGCAGCCACAAGCCGTCGAGGGAATCGACCTGCCCCAGCAGACCGTAGACCTCGTGGGGAGCCCGCACCCAGGGCTGAGACAGGCCGGCCTGTCGCTGGTCGGAGGCCAGGTAGAGCGGCGACATGTAGCGGCCGATCTTCAGGTCCCAGTTGGGCGCCTGTTGCCAGCCGACATGGGCCCAGTTCGTACGGAGCCAGACGCGGCCGTTGTCCTGCTCTCGCACGACGCCCTGCCAGGTCAGGTCCAGGCGCTCACTCAGACGCATGCCGAGCTGCGCCCCGAGGCGGCTGTCGACCGCGCCGGTCCAGCGCCGCCCGATGCCTGCGCTGGCGACGCTGTCAGCGCGCCAGCTGGTGCCTTCGAGATGGCTCCGCGCCAGCCCGAGCGTGCCGAAGGTGTTGACCTGCAACTCGCCCGCATCGACCGGATTGCCCTCCGGCCGCGTCAGCGGAACCGCCGTGGCGCAGCCCACCGCCAGCCCTGCAGCCAGGAGGGCGACAGCAGACAGCGACGCGGGGCTCATCCTCATGACGGATCGCCCAGATCGCTGCTGGCGCTGGCGTGCGTGCCCACGTCGATTGGCAGCACGATCTCGACCTGCGTGCCCAGGCCCGGTTGGCTGCGCACCTCGATCTGACCCTGCAGCAGCCCGACAACGATGTTGTGAACGATGTGCATGCCCAGGCCGCTGCCGCCCCGACCCAGCCGGGTCGTGAAGAAGGGGTCGAAGATGCGGTGCAGCGTGGCCTCGTCCATGCCGTGACCGTCGTCCGTGAAGGTCAGTCGGACCCGCTGCTCATCGATCCGGTGGGCGCTGATGTGCATCACGCCCGGCTGATCGGCATCGAAGGCATGCAGCAAGGCGTTGTTGTAGAGGTTGTTGATCACCTGCCCGAGCGGACCGGGATAGCCGTTCATCCGGACATCCGGTTCGAGGTCGGTCTCGACCTGGATCGGCCGGTGCTTGAGCGCCGGGGCCAGCGTCGTCAGGATGTCCTGCAGCGTGCGGGCCAGATCATGGTGGCGACGCTTCGAGCTGGTCTGGTCGATCGCCACATGCTTGAAGCTGGTAATCAGCTCGCTGGCCTTGAGCAGGTTGCGCAGCAGCAGTTCGGCCGCCTCGGCGCTGTCGGTCAGGAACTGTTCGAGCGTCTGACGCTGCAGTCGCGCGCGGGCCTGCTCGTCGAACACCCGGGCCTTGTGGGCATAGCCGGTCGCCACCGTCAGCGCATTGCCGATCGGCGTGTTCAGTTCATGGGCCACCGCCGCGACCAGCGAGCCCAGGCTGGCGAGCTTCTCCGACTGCACCAGGCTGGCCTGCAAGCGGCGCAGGTCGGCCAGCGTCTGTTCGAGGTGGTGGTTGGCGGTGAGGAGCTCGGCGGTGCGTTGCTCGACACGGGCCTCCAGCGCTTCATTGAGTTCACGCACCGCAGCCTGGCTGGACTCGAGCTCACGGATGCGACTGCGTGCGGCGGCGGCCATGCGGTTGAAGACCCGGGCCAGCAGCGTCAGCTCGTCATGACCCTCCTCGCGCACCGACTGTTCGTAGTCGCCCTTGGCCATGCGCGTGCCGGCATCGGTCAGGCGATTCAGGCGCTGGCCGAGCCGGCGCAACAACAAGGCCAGCACCAGCACCAGCGCCAGCGCCAGCAGGCCATAGGTGATCAGGTTCTGGCGCTTGAGGCGGTCCGAGGCATCGCGCAGCAAGGTCGACGACAGGCCGTAGCGCAGCCGGCCGACCTGTTGGCCGCCCAGCAAGATGTCCTGTTCCAGGTGCAGCAGCCCGCGCGTCCACGCGCCCGCGAGATCATGGTCGACCGGCGGCAGCACAGCCGGGACCGCGTCGGTGCGGGCCAGCTCGCGGCCGCGTTCGTCCAGCAGCACGAGGTAGAGCACGCCGCCACCTTGCGGCGTGACCAACTCCTGCAAGTAGGGCTGGATGCGCGCCAGCGTCTGCGACGACTCGGTGTGAGGTGCCAGCGCCAGGTTGAGCGTCTGTGCGACCTGAGCAGCGGCCAGCCGGCTGCTCTCCAGCGCGACCTCCTCCAGCACCCGCCGGGTGTTGACGCTCACCAGCGCAAAGATCGTGCTGAGGAACACAAACGCGCCCGCACCCAGACGCAGGCGCAAGGAACGCCACAGCGGCGGCGCGTTCAGCGATTGGGGCATCGCTGCGCCTCAGGCGTCAGCGACGCCGTCGACGCGGCGCCGAGCCAGCCAGTCGCACAGGGCGTCCAGGCCCATCGGACGAGCCCGCAGATAGCCCTGGGTCGCGTCGCAGCCCAAGCCACGCAGGAAGTCTTCCTGCTGCAGCGTCTCGACGCCTTCGGCCAGCACCTCCAGCCCGATCAGGCGACCGAGTGACACGATGGTGCGGACGATGTCCTCGCCCCGTCGGCTGCAACCGATCTCATGGACAAAGCTGCGGTCGATCTTGAGCAGGTCCACCGGCATGTGCTGAAGGTAGGCCAGCGACGAGAAGCCGGTGCCGAAGTCGTCAAGCGCCACACGCATGCCGCGTTCACGCAGCGCATGCAGGCGCGGCAGCAATTGGTCGACCTCCTGCATCGCCAGCGATTCGGTCAGCTCGATCTCGACCTGCTGCGGCTGCAGTCCATGGCGCCGCGCCGCCGCGTCCAAGTGTCCCAGCAAGGCGTTGTCACGCCACTGCGCCAGCGACACATTGATCGCCATCCGCAGCGGCAGACCGGTGCGACGCTGGAGTTGCGCCAACTGCGCACAGGCCTCGTCGATGACCCAGGTGCCCAGCGGCAGGATCAGGCCGGTGCTCTCGGCCACCGGAATGAACTCAGCGGGTGACACGCCAGACTCGTCACCCCAGCGCAGCAAGGCCTCGACACCCAGCACCTCGCCGTCACTCAGGCGGATCTGAGGCTGCAGGACCAGCCGGAAGGCCTGTTGCTGCAAGCCGGCATGCAGGGCCCGCGACAACGACGCCCGGCGCAGGGCCGCCCGGCCCATCTCGGGGTGATACCGGACATACCCCGGGCGCCGCTCGCGCTTGGCGCTCTTCAGGGCGGTGAAGGCCGCCGCCAGCAAGGTCGCCGGCGCGGCGCCGCTCAGGTCGGCACGGCGGGCCAGACCGCCACACATCGACAGGCGGATCGGCAGGCCGTCAACGTCGAACTCGGCGTCGCACAGGGTCTGCAGCAGACCTTGCCCCAACTGCTCGGCCGGGCCGTGCAGGGCGAACACATCGCCGCCAAACCGCACCACCGTCATCGGCTGAACGTCCGGCAGGCTCAGCAGCCGCTGGGCCACGCTGCGCAGCAGCAGGTCGCTGCCCGTCGGTCCGAGCGTTTCGACGTGGGTGTTGAAGTCGTCGATGTCGATCAGCAAGAGCGCGCTGTCGTCGTCCGGAAACGGTGCCTCGCCCATGCGCTGCAGCAGCCGCAAGCGGCTGGGCAGGCCGGTCAGCGCGTCCACGAAGGCGGTGCGCTGCAGTTGTTCGAGCATGCTCAGGTTGTCCGAGCACAGCGCGACGTTCTCGGTGAAGATCTCCAGCAGTTCGCGCAGGCTGGCGTCCACCTCGTCGGCGGTGTCCATGAACACCGCCAGCTGGTGCCGTTGGCTGCGGCAATGCAGCGCACAACCAAGCGGCCCGTATATGTTGCGGCCCTCTCTGAGGGCTTGAACCAGCTGGTCGCGGACCTGGGCCGGCTCGATCGCATCGATCGAGCCATTGAGCAGTCCTTGGTAGTGGCCGCTGGCGGCGACCACCTGCAGGTCCGTCGCCGGATGCGAGGTCGGTCGCCCCAGCGCGGTCGGACTGATGACCACCAGGCCGCGTTGTTCGCCCAGAGACAGGAATGCGCCGAGCTGGGTCAGCACGCCACCGGCGAAGCGTTGTAGGCCGTCGCTGCTGAGCAGGTCACGCGTGGCCTGGATGATCTGGGACAGTCCGCGCTGGCTGGCCTCGATGCGGCGGATCTGCTCGAAGCTGCGCAAGGCGCTGATGAGAGAGGTGACCAGACGCGTCTGCGTCAGCTCGCTCTTGGTTCGGTAGTCGTTGATGTCATAGCGCGAGATGACCTCCAGCTCGGGCGCATAGCCGGGCTGGCCGGTTCTCAGGATGATGCGCACCCCTTGCAGGCCAAGCTCACGGCGGATCGTGTGGATCAGGTTCAGGCCGGCGTCGGACTGCTCCATGACGACATCGAGCAGCACCACTGCGAAGTCGGTGTCTGCCTGCGACAGCATGTCCCGAGCCTGGGCCGCGCTGTAGGCGCTGTGCAGGCTGACCTGCCGGCCCAGCAACTGCTGACCACGCAGCACGAAGCGGGTCGCCGAATGGACCTCCGGGTCATCGTCGACGACCAGAACGTGCCAGAACGGCTGGGGCCGCTGCGGCGCGTCATCGTTGTGCAGGGGGATCAGGTCGTCGGGGTCGGAAATCATGCGTCAAGTCAAGAAAGACTGCTTGGGAATCTAGCATGAGCCTTTCCAGCCGCCTCCCCGCACCGCGGCGGTGCGCAGCCTGCGTACACGTCGGACGTGAAAAAACAGCCTGCGTTCTGTCAATTCCTGCCAGGCCTTCCCGTTCCTGAACGTTCCAGGCCGTTCGGGCCGAGACCGGCCTCAGCCGCGCGCGCCGCGTTCGGTCGCCTGCACGATGGCCGACTCCAGCACAGACTGATCGGCCGGGCGGAAGCCCTCGTGTTGCAGCAGCACCCGGCCGTCGGCCCCCACCAATACGCTGGTGGGCATGGCGCGGGCGCCCCAGCGGCGCGGGGTGTCGCCGCTGGCGTCGAAGGCGATGCGGAAGCTGGGTGGGAACTGGCGCAAGAAAGCGTCGGCGTCGGCCCGTTCGCGGTCGACGTTGACCGCGACGATTTGCAGGCCGCGCGGCCCGTGGCGCTGCTGCATCAGGTTCATCCACGGGAAGCTCTGGCGGCAAGGTCCGCACCAGGAGGCCCAGAAGTCGACCAACACGACCCGGCCCTTCAGGGCCGGCGAGCTGGCCAGGTCCAAGGTGCCGTCCAGGCTGGGCAGGGACAGCGCCGGGGCCGGGCTGCCGACGGTGGCGGCCTGCGCGGTGCCGGTCAGGAACGGCAGGCCGGCGAGTGCGACAGCGCCCCCGCAGGACTGGCGCAGCAGCGCGCGGCGGTTGAGGGTCGGCTCGGTCACGGACCGGTCGGTGGACAGGTTCAAGCTCAGGTTCAGGCTCTGGTTCAGGCTCAGATTCATGGGGTGCTTCCTTGAGGATTTGGGCCGCCCGGCTCGCGCTGCACCCAGTGCGGCACGCCCTGGGCTGCCAGCCAATCTTCGGCATGGGGGCCTTGCAGCATGGCCAGCGTCGACAGCACGCCCGCCTCGCTGCAGGTCGGGGCGGCCACGGTGACCGAACGCGGCGCGCCGATTACCGGCCAGCCGGTGCGGGGGTCGAGGATGTGGCCGTAGCGCACGCCCTCACGGTGGATGAAACGGCGCGCATCGCCGCTGGTGGCCAGGCCGCCGACCCGCAGGTCGAGCAGGCCGGCGCTGTGTGCCGCCGCGCCATCGGCGGGCTGGGGCGCATCCGGCCGCTCGATGCCGACCCGCCAGGCGCTGCCGTCCTGACGCGGTCCGCTGGCCGCCAGATCGCCACCGAAGTTCACGAGCAGCGCAGGGGCCACGCAGCCCAACTGCCCGGCTTGCTGCAGCAGCAGGCCGAGCACGCGGTCGACCGCGTATTCCTTGCCGATGCCGCCCAGGTCCAGCTCCATGCCGGCCGGCACGCGCAGACGTGGCCGCTGCCAGTCGATGCGGTGCCAGCCGACGTGGGCTCGCAAGGCCTCGACCGCGCCGGGTTCGGGCAGGCGGTCGCTGCCGTCGAAGGTCCAGGCCCGCCGCAACACGCCGCTGCTGATGTCGAACAGGCCACCGCTCAGGGCATGGCACTGGGCGGCGAAGTCGATCAACAGGGCGCTTTCCTCGTCCAGCGTGTGCCAGACATCGGCTTGGGCCTGCCAGCGCGAGACCACGCTGTCGGCCCGGTAGCGGCTGAACTTCTGCTCGATGCGGCGGGCTTCGGCCTGCGCGGTCTGCAGCAGCGCGCGGGCCTGCGCCTGCGTGACGCCTTCGAGCAGCACCTCGCACGGGCTGGTCATGGCCTGGAAGCGCCCCCGCCAGCCGCCGGGCACGGCCTGCGGCTCGGGCGGCTCGGGAAGCTCGGGCGGCGCCGTCAGATCGAACGGCTGGACGGGTTCGGCCACGGCAGCGAGGCTCACCAGTTGAAGCGGTAGCCGGCGGTCAGCATCGTCGCCGTCAGGCCGGGGGCGATCGGCAGGCCCTGCAGCACGCCCGGTGCGTTGGCGGGCGTGGCCTGGACCTGGCGGTAGACCTCGCCCCGCAGCGTCAGCTCGCCGCCCCAGGACAGCGGCTGGCCCCAGGTCAGGCCCAGCGTGTTGCCGCTGAACTTGGCCAGCCGCGGATCGGCGGAAGCGGCCGACAGCGTGGTGCTGTGACCGGTGCTGTCCCAGTCCTGGCCGTCGACCAGCCAGCCGCGCCAGAAGTCGGCCGCGCTCTGGCGGTGATGGCGCCAGCGCGGCTCGAGGTAGCGACCGCCGCCCAAGTTGACGCGCCAGCGTGCGTCCAGGGTGTGCGAGCGCACGCCCCAGTCGTCGCGGTAGCCGCGCCAAGACAGGTCGAGCACGTCGCGCGCCAGATGGACCTTGTGGCCCCAGTACAGCGAGGTGCGGCTGCGCGAGTCCGGCCGGCTTTCATGCACATAGCGATCGCCCGCCAGCAGGCCGGTGCTGCCGTCGACCACCGACAGGATCTTGTAGGGATCGCTGTGTTCGCCGCTGCCCCGGCCGAGGCCCAGGTTCACCTGCATCAGCCAGCGCCGGTTCATCACCTGCGTGAGGCCCAGCAGCACATCGGCCACGTTGCGGCTGCCATTGCCCAGGCGCGGGCCGTTGGCCGAGGCCACGCTCAGGCCCACCGGCGTGCCGCCGACCGGGCGCATCTGGTTGGCTTCGAGCGCCAGGCCCAGGCTCAGCGTGGTGTTGCGGCCGTCGAGGTCATGGGCGACGGCCAGGCTGGTGCCCAGCGAGGTGAAGTCGTATTCCTGCGAGAAATTGCCACCGACCGACAGCCGGGTCATGCGTCCGAGCGGGCGTTCATAGCCCACCGACAGGGCACCGCGGGTGTCCTTGAAACTCGGGTCCAGCGGCGTGCTGCCGGCGGCGGTCGTGTAGCTCTGGTTGCCGGACGGCGAGGTGAAGGTCTGCGCGCCCGGTTGTGCCACCGCGCCGTTGGGCGAGGCGCCGGTCAGCGTGTCAACGGTCAGCTTGAGCGACAGCGTGTGGTCGTCGGCATCGGTGCGGCGCAGCGCGATGACCGGCTCGACGGCCTTCACCCGGCCGCCGTTTTCGGCATAGAGCAGCACGGCGCTGTCGACCTGCCAGGGCACGCGGGCGGTGGGGCTGGCGGGTGCGTCCGCTGCCGCCTGGGCCAGCGGTGCGACCGGCGCCAGCAGGGCCGCGACGGCCGTGCCCAGCGCCAGCCGCAGGGCGGGACGGGCGGCCGAAGCTGCGGTCGTCGGGCTCGGGTTCGGGTGTGAGGTCAGTTGCATCCACAGCCCCCGCCACCAAAGCCGCGACCGCCGGTGGCCGCTTCTTTGCTGAAGTAGATGTGGTCGTCGTAGGCGGCCTGCAGCGCGTCGTTGCCGGGCTGCATCTCGGGCTTGGCGAGCAGGTCACGCTCCCAGGGTTCGACGCCCCAGGTGATGCCCGACTGCGCGCAGCCGCCCAGCAGGGCGGCCAGGCTGGCACCGAACAGTGCCCGTCGTGTGGAACGGAGGAATCTGGATGTCATCGTCACTGCAGCGACCGCATGGGTCACGCTCCGGTTTCGGGAAGACGCCGAGATTCCGGGCCCAAGGTGAAGGCAGACTGAACTTTTCGCGGGCCCCACCGGCAAGGTGCGTCCAGTCGTGACGAGCTTGACGTGGATCAGATCCGGCGGCCGTAGGGGCAGTGGCCGGGGCGGGGTCCGACCTCCGGGTGCTTGCGGCAGGTGTCGGGCCGCTGCGCATAGACCGTACAGCGTCGGCTGGTGGCATCGAGGTAGCGGCAGTCGCCATCGGCCCGCCGGGCCAGCGTGAAGATGCCCGAGCGGTCGTGGTAACGCTCGACCACGCGGGCCTTCTCCAGCCGCCGGGCGATCAGCCGGGGCGCCTCGTGTTCGGCCTCGAAGGGGTCGACCAGCCCGAGCCGGACCAGATCGGGCAGGCGGACCTCCACCGGCATCGTGCAGCAGTTGGCGGCGCAGTCGTCGCACAGGCCGCGGCGGTAGCGGGTCCAGGTGATCGGGCGGTCGACGTCGACGATGGTGATGGGCGATCGCATGGGTCGGGTCTTGTGGCGGACGGTCGGTCAGACGCTCGGCGGCGGGGCCGCATCATCGCCGCTCGGCGCCCCCCTAGAATCCGCGCCCCTCCCGTTCCCGGTGCTGTCCACATGTCCGAATCCGTCGCCCCCCGCATCGTCATCGACCCCGAGATCCAGGCCTACATCGACCCGCTGACGCCCGACGAGCACGATGCGCTGGAGCGTAGCCTCGTCACCGAGGGCTGCCGCGATGCGCTGGTGCTCTGGGGCGAACTGCTGGTCGACGGCCACAACCGCTACGGCATCTGCCAGAAGCACGGCCTGCCCTTCCAGACGGTGCAGAACACGCGCTTCCGCTCGGTCGAGGACGTCAAGCTCTGGATGATCGAGCAGCACCTGGGCCGTCGCAGCCTGACCGACTTCCAGCGCGGGGAACTGGCCCTGCGCCAGCGCCAGATCGTCGCGGCGCGGCGTGAAAAGCAGTTGCAGGAGGCCGCCTCGATGGCCGCCACGACGGCCACCAGCGGCGCCACAGACGATGCCGCGCCCTGGGACGTCGACGGCGCCCCGCCGCCCTCGGCCGAGGCCGGCGCCGCCGCAGCGACCGGCGCACCGATCGCCCCGTCCGCGCTCAAGAGCCGCGAGGAACTCGCCCGCGCCGCCCGCCTGAGCCCTGCCCAGGTCGCGATGATCGAGAAGATCCACCAGCAGGCCGCGCCGGAAGTCGTCGCCGCCGTGCGCGCGGGCGACCTGTCGATCAGCGCCGCCGCAGCCGTGGCGACGTTGCCGGCCGAGGAACAGGTGGCCGCCGCCAGCGGTGGCAAGGACGAGCTCAAGCAGGCCGCCAAGCGTGCCCGCGAGGCCCGTCGCAAGCCAAAGGACGACGCCAGCGACAGCGTCGACGCAGCGGTCCATGCGCCCGATTCGGTCGAGGTGCTGCGCGCGCGCATCGCCGAGCTGGAGGCCGAGAACGCCGCGCTGAAACAGCAGCTCGCGCGCCTGCAGGCCGGCTGACCGCGCGTCCCCTTCAGGCCAGCGGTTCGGGCTGACCGGCCAGCGCGACGTGGCGCGCCTCGACCGACGGGTGGCGCGCGACGCCGACGGCATCGAGCGGGCGATCGGCCTTGCTGGAGAAACGGAACATCGGCGCCTTCCAAGGCTGGTGCGCCGGGCCCAGTGGGTTGCCGGGATGGCACTGCGCCAGGTCGTCGGCGATGGACACCCCCAGCGCGCGCAGCTCACCGGCCATCCAGTTCAGGGCGATGTTGGACAGCCCGCTCTCCTCGCCGGCCGGATAACCGCCACCGACGTCCGCATGGGCGCCGGCAAACTGCAGCTGTCGGATGTTCGGGTGCGAGGCATCCCACAGCGTGGGCGTGAAGTCCACCCGCCGCTCGCCCCGCGCCACCGCATGCAAGCCGTGCTCGACCTTGGGGCTGAGCGCGTTGTCGGCGAACTGGTAGCGGTCGCGGCGGATTTGGCCCTGGTAGTCGGGCAGGCCCAGCGAGCCCACGGTGTCCCAGACCGCCACGGCACGGATCGACGGCACCGGCACGAAGTCCTTGTCCGTCAGCGCATCCCGGTCGAAGAAGGCGCCGATGTGTGCCAGCGACTCCGCCAGCCGGGCGCGCCAGTCGACGTCCTGGCTGCGGTTCTGGCGATGCCGGTACCAGGCTTTGGCCCCTGCCTGGTAGGCGGCCTCCTTCGGCTGCGTCAAGCCCTTGCGCAACAGGCCTTGGCCGGCCACCAACCCGGCCAGGGCACGGGCGGTGTAGGCCCCACGGCTGAAGCCGATGATGACGATGGCGTCGCCGGGCTCGTAGTGGCGCGACAGGAAGGTGTAGCCACGCACGATGCGCTTGATGATCCCCGCGCCAAAGGTGCCGCCGAACAGCGTGCTGATCGGCCCGCCAGCGTCGCCCACACCGTGGATGTAGCGGGCGCGCTGGAGCTCCACGCCGTCGACCGTCAGGACCTTCTCCTGCTCGTCGGCTTCCGGCTCGTCGCGGCCGACCGGCACGCCGTCGAGGGCCTGGTAGAGCTTGAGCACGTTGGTGATGCCGTCCTGCTTGCGTTCCTTCTCGTCAGGACCTTCCGGGACGGGGCTCGTCAGGTCGTCCGGCTGGACCAGCGGTCGGGGCGCGTCGTCGTCGTCGGGTCCGTTCCAGGTGCCATCGGCACAGAACACCAGGGTCTTGGGCATCTTGTCTTGCTCCTGCGAGACGCCGGCCACGCTGGCCGGTCGGCTCGGGGACTGTCGCCCCGCGTGCGTGGCAGCGTCAACACGGCCGCAGCGGTCCTACCCTGAAAGAAGGAGGGAAAACCGCACGGACGGCCTCGCGGCGTGCGGGCTTGCGTGCGGGTTGATGTGCGCGCCGCAGCCCGTCAGATGCCCAGCAGGATCCGCCAGCCCTTGTAGCGCAGCGTCGCCTGGGCGTTGCCGATGCGTTCGAGCAGCAGGCCGGGCTGGATGGCCTCGCCCTCCATCACGATCGCGCCGTTGATGATCAGGCTGCGGCGCGGCGGGTCGTCCATCTGGATCAGGCCGCCGACGCTGAGCGCGGGCAGCTCGCGCCGGACCTCCTCGGGCAGCTCGGCCAAGGCGACCGGCCGGCCATCGGCGGGCGGCAACATGGCCGGCGCGACAGGGGGCGTGACGGGCGTGGCAGGCGCGACCACGACGCCTGTCGCCGGGGCGGCCACGGCGCTGGCGGCCACCTTCGGCGAAGGCGCTGGCGCGGCCGGCGGGGCGGGCACCGCGGCAGCGGTCGGCGCGGCGACGAGCGGGGCCTCTCGCTTCGGAGGGAGCGCCACAGGGGGCGCCGCAGCAGGTGGAACGGCCGGCGCCACGGCCGCCGTCACGGCCGGCGCCGCCACGGCAGCGGTGGGCGCTGGCGCAGGCGCTGGCACTGGCGTTGTGACTGGCACTGGCGGCGACGCCACGACCGGCACGGCCGGCGTCAGGTCCGCACGGACCCAACGCCACCAGACCCCCGCGCCGACCACCAGCGCGATCAGCAGCAACAGGCCGCCGGCACCGGCTGCCACCCAAGCCCAGGGCAGCGACGTGGCGCGCGAGGCCGGCAAGGGGACGGTGGCCGGGCCCAGGCCGCTGTGCAGGCCGGGCACCTCGCCACGGGCACGTTCGGCCTCGGCCTTGCGCAGGGCATCCAGGACGATGGACATGCTCAGTTCGCTCCTGCCGTCGCGGCATGTTCGAGTCGCGGTTCGGGCACGCCGGCCGCCTGGTTCAGGCGCATCAGCGTCACCGGACCGACCTTGCCGTCCGGCTGCAGACCCTGCGTCAGCTGGAAGGCCTGCAGGCGTGCCTGCAGACGGGCCTCTTGCGAGGCACCCAGAGCCACGCCGGCGAGGTCCGGCAAGCGTTGCAGGGTCTCGTCCAGCCAGGCCTTGCCGGCTGGGGTGGGGTTCGGTCCGAGCAGGCCTTCGGGCGAGCGCCAGAGCGTCACGTAGTCGCCGCGCCAATGGACCGCGAGCCCCGCCAGCGGCAGGCTGACACGGCCTTGCGGCAGTTCCATCACGGCCTGCTGGCCATCGATGCCGAGCAACAGGGCGTGCTGGCCGGCACCGGTGGGCGTGCCGGCCAAGCGGATCAGCGCCGGACGATCCAGCTGGCGGGCGAGCACCACGCTGGCCTGGGTCCGGTAACAGGCCACGCCGACCCGCCGGGTCGCGTCACAGCCTTCGCCCGCCAGCAGGTCGATGCCCCATTGCCGCGCCAGCACGCGCAGGGCGCTGGCCTCGTCACCCCAGCCGATGATCGGGTCCGAAGGACCCAGCGGTCGCGCCGCAAGGCCGTCGCGGCTGTTGTCGGCGGTTGGGCTGGGCCGCTCGGAAGGCGCGGTGGCGGCCAGGTCCGCCACGGCGGTCGACGCCAGATTTACCGCCACGTTCGGGTTCGACACGCGGTCGGTCGCGCTGCGCGCCAGATCCGGCCCCGCGTCCGCCCCGACCACGCCACCGCCCTGGGTGCCGGCATGCCAGACCGACAAGCCAAAACCGACGGCCACCGCCACGGTCGCGATGCCCACGCCCCAGGCCAGCTGGCGACGGAATTCGCGCCGTTCGCTCACCATGCGCACGCGTCGCTTGTCGAAGACCTCGTTGGCCGCGCTGCGCACACCTTGCGCGTCGACCTGCGCCTGGCCACGCGAATACGCTCCCAGCAGCGAGCGATCGCACAGCAGGTTGATGCGCCGCGGCACCCCGCCGGTCAGCTTGTGGATCTGCAAGAGCTGACGCGCGGTGAACGGTGATGCGGCGCCCAGGCCGGCCACCCTCATCCGGTGCAACACGTATTGGGCGGTCTCTGCGGCACTCAGCGGGCCGAGGTGGCAACGCGCCACGATGCGCTGGGCCAGCTGTTCCAGCTCGGGCCGGGCGACCATGTCGCGCAGCTCGGGCTGGCCGATCAGCATGATCTGCAGCAGCTTGCGTTCGGCGGTCTCGAGGTTGGTCAGCAGGCGCAGCTGCTCCAGCACCTCGGGCTCGAGGTTCTGTGCCTCGTCGATGATGAGGATGCTCTTGCGCCCGGCCGCATGGGTGGCCAGCAGGTGGCGGTTGAGCGGCTCGACATAGTCCTGCACCGTCACGCCCGGCGTGCCGGCGGCCGGCGCGGCGACGCCGAACTCGTCGCACACGGCCTTGAGCAGCTCGTGCACCGTCAGCTTGGGGTTGAAGATGTAGGCGACCTCGCAGTCGGCCGGCACCTGCTCCAGGAAGGCGCGGCAGACGGTGGTCTTGCCCGCGCCGATCTCGCCGGTCAGAAGCACAAAGCCGCCGTTGCCGCGGATGCCATACATCAGGTGCGCCAGCGCCTCGCGGTGCCGCTCGCTCATGTAGAGAAAGCGGGGATCCGGAGCGATCGAGAAGGGTTCGTGCTGGAGGCCGAAGAAGGACGCGTACATGGTCCTGAGAATAACGGCCGGTCCTGAAAAAACCTGAGCAGTGAAAGCCTCAGACCCGTGGCGTCTGACCGCCCAACAGGGCCCGCAGGCCGTCCTCGTCCAGCACCGGGATGCCGAGTTCGCGGGCCTTGTCGAGCTTGCTGCCGGCCTCGGCACCGGCGATCACGTAGCTCGTCTTCTTCGACACCGATCCCGCCACCTTGCCGCCGGCCGCTTCGACCAGGTCGCGGGCGGCGTCGCGGCCCAGCGTGGGCAGGGTGCCGGTCAGCACCAGCGTCTTGCCGGCCAGCGGCAGCATCGAGGCATCCATCTCTGCGCTGCCGTCGTGTTCGTCCCAGACGATGCCGGCGGCACGCAGTTGTTCGACCACCTCGCGGTGGTGCGGCTGGTCGAAGAAGGCACGCAGGCTGCGGGCCACGACCGGGCCCACGTCGCGCACGGCCTGCAGCTGTTCCTCGGTGGCGTCCATGATCCTGTCCATCGCACCGAAGTGGCGCGCCAGGTCCTTGGCCGTGGCCTCGCCGACGTGTCGGATGCCCAGCGCGTAGACAAAGCGCGCGAGCGTCGTGCGCTTGCTGGCATCGAGTGCGGCCACCAGGTTCTGCGCGCTCTTCTCGCCATAACGTTCGAGCTCGACCAGCTTGGCCACACCGAGCTTGTAGAGCTCGGGCAGGGTGCGGATCAGGCCACTGTCGACGAGTTGCTCGACCACCTTGTCGCCCAGGCCCTCGATGTCCATCATGCGTCGCCCGGCCCAGTGCAGCAGCGCCTGCTTGCGCTGCGCCGGGCAGGTCAGCCCGCCGGTGCAGCGCCAGTCGACCTCGCCGTCCTCACGCGCGATCGGGCTGGCGCAGACCGGACAGCGCCCGCCCAGCCGGGCATACAGGTCGAAGGGCTCGCCGACATCGTCCGGCCGGCGTTCCAGCACCACGCCGACCACCTCGGGGATGACGTCACCGGCCCGCCGCACGATCACCGTGTCGCCCACCCGCACATCCTTGCGGCGGGCTTCGTCCTCGTTGTGCAGCGTCGCGTTGCTGACGGTGGTGCCGCCGACGAAGACCGGCTCCAGCTTGGCCACCGGGGTCATCTTGCCGGTGCGACCGACCTGGATGTCGATGGCCAGCAAGCGCGTCAGCTGCTCCTGCGCCGGGTATTTGTGGGCCACCGCCCAGCGCGGCTCGCGGGTCTTGAAGCCGAGTTGCTGTTGCAGCGCCCGGTCGTCGACCTTGTAGACCACCCCGTCGATGTCGAACGGCAGGGCGTCGCGCTTGGCACCCATCGCGGCATGGAAGTCGACCAGTCCCTGCGCGCCCTCGGCCACGACCCGATCGGCGCAGACCGGCAGGCCCATCGCCACGAACGCATCCAGCAGACCGGCATGGCTCGGCGGCAGGTCCCAGCCCTGCACCTCACCCACGCCGTAGGCATAGAAGCTCAGCGGCCGCTGGGCCGTGACCGCAGGATCGAGCTGCCGCACCGCACCAGCGGCGGTGTTGCGCGGGTTGACATAGGTCTTCTCGCCCTTCTCGCGCTGTGACTCATTGAGCCGCTCGAAGTCGTCCCGGCGCATGTAGACCTCGCCCCGGATCTCGATCACAGCGGGAACGGCGGGAAGCGTGGGGGCCGTTCCGCCGCCGGGCCGCCCCAAGGCGGAACGCGCCCCCTCGGGGGGCAGCGACCCGCCTTCGGCGGGAAGCATGGGGGCCCACATCAACCTGAGAGGTATTTGCGAGATGGTGCGGATGTTCTGGGTGACGTCCTCACCGGTTTCGCCATCGCCACGCGTGGCGGCCTGCACCAGCACGCCGGCCTCGTAACGCAGATTGATCGCCAGGCCGTCGAACTTCAGCTCGGCGGCGTAGCGCACTGGCGGGTCGGCCTCGGTCAGCTTCAGGGCCGAACGGACCCGCTCGTCGAAGGCCAGCGCACCTTGCGCGGTGGTGTCGGTCTCGGTCTCGATCGACAACATCGGCACCGCATGCCGCACCGGCGCCAGGCCGTCCAGCACCTGACCGATCACGCGCTGGGTCGGCGAGTCGGCGGTGCGCAGTTCGGGGTGTTCGGCCTCGATCGCCTGCAGGGCCTGGAAGAGGCGGTCGTATTCGGCGTCCGGCAAGGACGGCGCGTCCAGCACGTAGTAGCGGTGCGCGTGCTGCGCCAAGGTGGCGCGCAGCCAGGCGGCGTGCTCGGCGGCGGGTGCATCGGGGGCCGGCGCGGGGGGGATCAGGTCGGTCATCTCAGGCATCCCGGAAGTCTAGCCAGCGCCACCTCGGGCGATCCGGAAACCGCTGCTTACGAACATGCGCATCGGTTTACAGGCGCGCCCTCCAGCCGCCGCCGCGCGCGGCCGAAAACCGATCAACACAGCCCGCGACCGGATCAACCGCATGGCCCAGCACCCTGCCCTCCACACGCCCGCGATCCAGCGCTGCGCGCTGACCCTGCTGCTCGGTGCGGCGATGCTGTCCAGCCCCGCAGCGCGGGCCGACAGCGGCATCGAGCGATCTGCCGACGCCACCGACCTGAACGTCAGCCTGCGCCTGCACCTCGGCCCGCTCAGCCGCCGCAGCATCGAGGTCGGCACCCTGCTCCACGCCGAAACCGGCCATGAACGCCTCTATGCCTACGTCGACCTGCAGGACCGCCTGCCGCTGCCGGTGCGCCGGGTGCTGCGTCAGGTCGACGGCGGCATCACGGTCGAAAGGGGCACTGCCAGCCTGGCCCCCGAGGCACGCAGCCTGAACCGCAGCAACCTGGGGTCGATGCTGCGCTGGCGCCTGCAAGACGGCACGCAGGTCGCCATCAAATTACGTCAGCGGAAGGCGGGCTTGCAGTTCACGGTACCGATGCAACTGTGATCGGACCTTCACGGCCAGTACCCAGGACAGACGACTGTCCCGGACACTCGGCCCAACAACCGATGCCTAGGAAACGGGCCGGTCGCACCGACCTCAAGACAGCACCGCCGAGTTGATCGCCAATTGCTTGTCCAGGAAGCCATAGAGATGGTTGACGTCGGTCGAGCCCCACGAGGGCGCCATCGCCCCAGGAACGACCGGCGACCATGTCTGCGTCGCCGCCCCGGAGTAGGCCGGCAGTGAAGACAGGCTGACACTGCTGCAGCCGCCGACACCTTGCAGCGTGATCGTGTCCGAACCGCCACCGAATCCGTCCAGGGCGATCTCGCCGTAGGACTTGCCCGCCTTGATGATCGACAGCAAGCCGTTGGCAGGGTCGTAGTAGAGATCCGAGACCGCCAGATCAACGTCGGCCCCCAGGCTGCGGACATGGCCGGCCTGGATCACCAGCGTGTCGGCATCTCCGCTGCTGTCGCGCACCGTCATGCCCCCGTCGCCCAGGAAGTAGACATAGCGATCGCTGCCGGCACCGCCATCGGCCAGCAGGCATTGATAACCGGAATAGAAGGTGTCCGAGCCCTCTGCGCCGTCAGCGTATGTGTAGGTGTTGTCGCGTCGCTGGTAGTCATTCAGCGAGCTTGGGACGGCTTCGTCGCCGATGCTGCTCCCCAGCTTGTTGAGCATGTCCAGGGCCACGTCGATGGCACCCAACGCGCAGGACAACTTGCCAGCCTCCGACAGTTGACGGCTGCCGACGCCTGACGCGAGGAAGACGTCATCCCCGTCCTGCCCCCAGAGGAGATTGCCGGCGCCCAGCGCGAACAACACATCGTTGCCGGAACCGGCGAACACGTTGTTGCCAGCCCCTGCCACGTAGAGAACGTCCTGGCCGGCGCCCGCCGACACGTTGTTGAACGCGCCCAAGGTGACAGCCTTGTCATGGCCATCTCCCAGGTCGACGTTCTGGGTCAGCCCTGCGGTGATCGCGATGTCATCACCGGCATTGCCCTGAACTTGGTTGGCCAGACCCGCGCCCAGGATCAAGTCCTTGCCACCATTTCCGTGAACTTCGTTGGCCCCACCCAGGAAAACCAGCACGTCGTCACCGTTCTCCGCACCGACGAAGTCACCGTGGAGCACGTTCTTCCACCCCGCAGCAACCACAACATCGCTGCCTTGTCCGCCATCCATCGCGTTGGTGGCGCCACAGGCGATCAGCCAATCGTCGCCGCGTCCGCCCTTGACGTTGTTTTCCTGACCCAGCACCAGAATCGTGTCATTGCCGTCGCCGGTGCTGTCGTCCAGCTTCATATTGACGTTGTTCTTCTGGCCAACGATCAGCATCAGGTCCTTGCCCTCGCCACCATCGGCACTGTTGATCCTGCCAAGCACCACGGCCACGTCGTCGCCCGATCCCCCTTCAACCTTGTTCGTCGCCCCAACGACAAAAAGGATGTCCTGGCCTTCGTTGCCCTTGGCAGCGTTTTCCTTGCCCGCAGCCAGGATGAAGTCGTTGCCAGCCCCACCTCGCCACGCATTCGTTTCGCCCACCATCAGGCCTGCATCGTTGCCATCGCCCATGAACAAGGCGTTGGTCTTGCCCATCACCAAGGACAGGTCGTCCCCATGTCCGGTCATGACACGGTTGTCCTCGCCACCGACAACGGCCACATCGCCATCGCCTTGATGAAATTGATAGTGCGTCTTGAGGCTCGGTAGGCGAGATTGATAGTCGATGCCGGCAATCTTGGGCAGGTAGAGACTGGGCAGGGTGTAACTCATGCCCTTGATCGTCAAGGCCTGCGTGCCACCCACGTAGTCCGACAGATTGACGTTGTCCACCTTGAACTCCGGCAAGGTGAAGTCGGGCAAGGTCGCGCCGTAGAGGTCGCGCCCTGAAAACAATGTGGTGAAGAGCTTGGAGTAGCCACTGAAGTCGAAACCATTGAGCTGCAGATCGGGCAGTTTGATGTCGCCGAACGAGAGTGTCGGCAATGCATATTCGACGCTGCCTGCCGTGCTGCTGGTGCTCAATTGGCCATTGCCCAGTCCCGTACTCACTCCCAGGCCCCAATCCGGCGGGGTGTCGACCACGCCAGCCGTCTTGGCACCCATCGCTTGCGCTTGAAGGGCGTAGTCAGAGGTAAAACCGCTGGTGCCCTCGGAGAAGTCCCCATTGGTGATGAAGTTGTCAGCGCTGGTCAGGCGCAGGCTGTCGATGCCGAAATCGTTGCCGTCGGCGCGGGCGGTCAGATCTGTCAGCGCGAGGGTTTGAGTGCCACTGCTGTTGGCCTTGAAGGCAACGCTGTACTGTGTCCAGCCGCTGGATTGGCTCAAGGTTTGCACTGAACCGATGGGCGCGCCATCCAGCGACAGTTGAAGCTGTGGCTGTGGGTCGCAACCCGAAGCGGCCCAGAAGCTGAAGGTGTAGTCCGCGCCTGCGACCATTGGAACGCTCTGTTTCCAGAACGCATCGCCACCATTTGTCGAGCCATCGACCATCAGGAATTTGTCCTTGTTGCCGGTGGAAGTACTGCCGCTGATGCCGTCGGCACCTTGTTCGTTGAACAGATTTCCCGCTCCAAACACACCACCGGAAGCAGAGGCGGCGCCACTGGTGGAGGCATTGATCTGGCCATCGGCGTTGGTGGCTGCTGAGGCCACGACCGCGTTGGCGTTGGCTTGACTGCTGGCCGACACCTTGCCAGTCAGGTCTGTGCCATGAAAGCCGACATCGCCGCTGAGTTTGGGTTGGAAGGACACGCGACCGCCAAGCAAGGTGCTGCTCGAACCGGAGGCTGACGATGGCAGACCCGTCAAGGATTGGAAGCTCGATGACAACCCACCAAACCAGTCAGACCCGACATTGAAATCATAGAAGAAGTTCGGCTTCAGTTGATCAACCTTCACCCCTATGTCGGGAATGCTGGGAATGCTGAAGGAAGGAATGGTTATCCCCGGCAGTTGCAGCTGCGGGCTGCTCAGCATCGGGAAGCTCAGGCTGGGCAAGCCATAGTCACCGAGCTTTCCATAGGCATAGTCCGGTGCCGAACGCAAAGCAGGCGTGGACGGGATCTGGTAACTGTAGGATGGCAAGGTCAGTGTCGGGTACTTCCAATCGGCCGACTGCGCGGTGGAAAACTCAATGTCCGGAAAATAAATCGCCAAATCGGCGGACAGCTTGAGCTCGGCCTGCGTCGACACTTCCAGGCCGGTCTTCTCTGACCAATCCTTTCCTTTGCCGTTCCAGCCTTTGACCTTTTCAGACTCCTTCATCTCCTTGATCAGGTCATCGTCGTTGAAGACGATCTCGTTGTCTGTGGCGACGAAATTCTTCTTGCCGAACACCGCCACCAGATCATGGCCGCTGCCAGTCAGCACGTAATTGGTCTGGCCAAAGACGGCCACCATGTCGTTGCCGCTGCCGCTGAACACATAGTTGTTTTGTCCGATGACCAGTCCGGTGTCATCACCCGCCTCGGTCAACACGATGTTGGTTTTGCCGATGACCAAGGCCACGTCATGGCCCCAGCCGGTGTCGACTAAATTGATCTTCCCGATCACAGCGGCAAGGTCGTCATCACCACCCGTGTGAACCAGGTTGTACTCGCCGATGCTGATCACGTTGTCGATGCCGTTGGCCGTGCTCACCAGGTTGTACTGCCCGACCGACAGCACGCTGTCGCGGCCACTGCCTGCAATCACAATGTTGGCGCGTCCACCAGAGATGGCGAAGTTGTTGCCGTCGCCCAGCAACAGAATATTGCCGGCGTAGAGCCCCAGTGAAATCACGGTGTCGTTGCCGCTGCCGGTCCACACGAGGTTGCCGCCGCCGCCCAAAGCGCCGACGGTGTTGTTGCCGTCGCCCAAGATCATCACATTCCATTGACTCAGGGCGATCACGCGGTCATCACCTGAACCGCCTTGCACCAGATTGCCAAAACCACCGGCCAACAGCGCGGTGTTATTGCCGCCGCCCATGATGGCGATGTTGCTGCCGCCCATCGCCAACATGTCGTCGTTGCCATCGGCGGCCATGAAAAGGTTGCCGCTGCCGATGGCCGTCATGCGGTTGTTGCCCGCATTGGCGAAGAAGACATTGGCCCCGCCGATGGCCTGCATCTCGTCATGGCCCGAGCCGGCGACCGCTATGTTGTTGCCACCGATCGCAAAGATGCGGTTGCGACCATTGCCGACGACTGCTGCATTGAGGGCGCCCACCATGGACACCTCATCGTCGCCCGAGCCAGTCTGCACAAAGTTATAGCCACCGTAGGCCTTGACCTTGTTGTTGCCGTCGCCTGCGATGACGACATTTCCAGCATTGAAGGCTGTATTGAGCGTGAGGCTCAAAACATTCAATGCGGTCTTGCCAATGGTGTCGCCCGCATCCTTGCCGATCACCACGATGCGATCAAAAGCAAATTCGTCGCTGGAATCACCAAAACTCGTGGTCACCGCCGCCAGCAGGCCACCCACCTTGATGCGGTCATCACCCGCTCCAGAAATCACCAGATTTCCAATACCCGTGAGATAGCCCACCCCATAGGCGCGTATGGTGTTGCCCTTGTCACCCGCCATCACGATGTTGGTGCCGCCAAATGCGTTGATTTCAGCTTGGCCCAGGCCGGACAAGATGACGTTCAAGCCACCATAGGCATCCGCTGTGTAACGTCCATTGCCATTGAGCAGAAAGTTGCCGCCACCATAGGCATGGACGGCATTGTTGCCGTGGCCGGTCAGAACAACATTCATGCCGCCGTAGGCTTCTACGGTGCTGTCGCCATGTCCCACTTGGACGACATTGAGGGCACCACCGACCTTGACCGACTTCTTGCCGTTGCGTCCGGCATAAATGATGTTGGCTCCACCATAAGCCTCCAGCTTGTCATCGCCATCGCCGAGATCAATCTTCTGCCCGCCGACGCCAAGGCTCCAAACGGAGTCGTTGCCACTGCCGGTGCTGACCGATGCGCCAGCGGTGCGCACGTCCACTGTGTCGTTGCCATCGCCCGTGTCGACATGAGCGCCGACACCCCGCACCGTCACGCTGTCATTGCCTGCACCTGTCTGGATATGCGAACCCAAACCATAAAACTCCACCGCATCATGGCCATGGCCTGTGTAAATATAGGCACCACCGGCACGCGCAAGGACTTGCTTGTTACCCCATGCGTCGTCGTCGTTCAGCCGCGCGTCCAGTCCGTCCAGCGTGATGCTGTCATTGCCATTGCCGCTGGATACTTTGGCCGAGACGCCACTGACATAAATGGTGTCGTTGCCATGCCCGGTCTTGACTTCAACACCCGCGCCGCGCGCATCGATGGTGTTGTTGCCACCGGCATCATCAATCTTGGCGGTCCAGACTCCGAAGACCTTGAGGGTGTCATCGCCGAAACTCGTCTTGACGTCGACATTGCCGGCACTGATGTCCATGTTGCGGGAACCCGATGTCCCCCATGCACATTCGTAGATGCTGACGTCACCGGCCAAGTGGTTGGTGTTGATGCGCTTGTTGCCATTGCCCAGGGATACCTTGGCACTCAAGCCAGAGTGGATGCGCAGCCAATCGTCGCCGTGATCCAGATGAACATCGGTCCATCGGCCACCTTCCCACACATTGATCTCATCGTTGCCGCGGGTCGCCCAAATCTCGTTGGTGCCAGGCGAAGTGATGTCCATGCGGCTGCTGCCGTCCGAACCCCAGAGGTTGATGTAGTTCCAGCCCAGTCCGTGCGCGTTGATGTCCGCATGCTTGTTGACGCGCACGTCAATATTGTTTGACCAAGCCGAAGCATCGTAGTACCCGAGGTTGTCCAGACTGTTGTTCCAATGCCCATCGCTGGTCCAGATGGACGTGTTGCCACCACGATAGGAGTGGTTGTACACATACAGAGAACCACCGCTCTTGACGATGTCCGCATTCCATCCCGCGTAAAGATGGACCGTGTCGCTGCCATTCTTGACGCTGCCCCATCCCAGAACAGCCTTGAGATAACCACCGCCACCCAGCGAAACCGTGTTGTTGCCCCCAGCATCTTCGACGATCGCCTGCGACAGTCCGTGCACCCCAATCGTGTCGTTGCCATTGCCCACCTGGACATAGCCATACCAGGCCGAAACGTTGATGTCCCGCTGGCTCCACCAAGCAGTTTCGTAGATGTTGACAGAGCCCGCCAGGTAGTTCGTGGCGATCAGTTTGTCGCCACTCCCCAGGGTGATGTCGGCATTGATTCCCGAATGAATCCGCAGCTCGTCATTGCCCGAATCGAGGTGGACCCCGGTCCAGCGGCCGCCGACCCAAACGTTGATGACGTCATTGCCGCGGCTCGCCCAGATGTCATTGGTACCAGGACTTGATACATGCATGACACTGTTGCCATTCGAGCCCCAGAGGCTGATGTACGTCCAATCGAGACCTTTTGCGTTGATGTAGGCGTCATCTGCTGTGCCAATCACGCTGACGCCCCAGGCATCGAAGTCAAACCTCAGTCTTCTGACATGCTCAGCCGTGAACAGCTTGACGTTGCTCGACTGGTACCAACTTGCCCCTACGTCAATGGTGCCCCGACCGTAATAGTTGATGTCGGTCCAGTCACCAGCAGTCCAATGCAGATACTCGTCGTCACCGTAAAGATAATAGACCCATGCCATTTTGTATCTCCCTCAATTGGATGGCCGCAACAGGCACCCGCCTCACACCCGTCAGATGGTCAAGTCCGACATGACATTTGGACGGGCGAATCAAACCGCTGCACCCGAAGATCAACCATTCGAGCCAGAACCCGCCGAACCTCGAAATGAATCATCACGCCGCTATGTTTCATTTCCATGAATTCAACAGCGACTGGCAGCCACTCAAAATAATGGTTTTTGATAGCAAGAATAAGTAGGGCGCACCTCGGACGGGCGAAGCAGATCACGGTGGCGTTGTGGGGGGATATCGCGACTGGGCGCACGGCGGGCCTGATTGGCTGAAGCCATGGACTCAGGCCGATGCGGGTGACGCATCAGATGCGCTTGTGCGCCAAAGACCCGCCAACCGAGGCGGTATGGCCGTTCAGCGTTTGAATGAGATCAAACGCAGGGCCGAATCGCGCGACGACTTGACCGCCATGGCACTGCGAGGGCGCGAAAGGTCACGCGTCGTGGTCGATGCGTGTGTCGACTGGGCACCCAGGAAGCAGGACGCAGGATTCAGAAAAGGGGTTCCCTGAGCGCACAGATTCAGAGGGCACCGATGCGGCCGGGCACCGCCTGGCGCAACACCTTCACCGGCCGCTCGCCTGCCGCCCGGGCGCGCAGCTGGCCGCAGCCGCCGTCGACGTCCTGACCGGCCGACTGGCGCAGCTTGGTCAGCACGCCGCGACGGTGCAGGTGGCGGGCGATGGCGGCGGCTTCGTCCCAGTCGGGGCGCTCGAAGGGCAGGTCCGGCACGCTGTTGTAGGGAATCATGTTGAGCACGGCGTACTTGCCGCGCATCAGCTCGACCAGCGCGTCCAGCTCGTCGGCACCGTCGTTGACGCCGCGCAGCAGCGTCCACTGGACCTGCATCGGGTAGCCGGTGGCGCGGGCATAGGCCTCGCCGCGGGCCAGCAGTTCGGCCGGTTCGTAGCGGGGTGCGCGCGGCAGCAGACGGGCGCGCAGGTCGGCCTTGGTGGTGTGCAGCGACAGCGCCAGCGCCGGCTTGACGGGGCCTTGCGGCAGGCGCTCGAAGACCCGCTCGTCGCCAACGGTGGAGAAAACCAGCTCCTTGTGGCCGATGCCGCCCACCGTGCCCAGCAGCTCGATCGCGGCCATCACGTTGTCGAGGTTGTGGGCCGGCTCGCCCATGCCCATGAAGACCACCTTGCGGACCCGCCGCAGCCGCCGCGCGAGAGCAACCTGGGCGACGATCTCGGCGCTGCCGACCTGGCGGATCAGGCCCTCGCGCCCGGTCATGCAGAACACGCAGCCGACCGCGCAGCCCACCTGGGTCGACACGCACAGACCGTCACGCTGCAGCAGCACGCTTTCGACCTGCTGGCCGTCGGCCAGATCGACCAGCAGGCGGGCCGAGCCGTCCTCGCCGGGGTGCTGGGAATGCAGCCGGGCCAGCCCGTCGAGCATCGTGCGCCAGCCGGGCAAGGCCTCGCGCACGGCCTGCGGCAGGAAGTGTTCGGGCTTGCTGCGTCCGGCGTCCTCGGGCAGCGCGTTGAGCCAGGTGCGCAGCAGGCGGCGCACATGCACGGGCTTGGCGCCGAGGTCGATCAGGGGCTGTTCAAGGTCGGCGATGAGGGACGTCGGGCGCATGGCGGCGAGTGTAGGAAACCCGCGCGCCCGTCCATGCCTCACTGGCTGAGCCGCGACGTGTAGCAGCAGCGCTGCGGGTCGAACCAGGTCTGCGAGAACTCGGCCACCGCGTTGCCGGCGGTCCAGGCGATGCGTTCGATGTGGCCGGCGCTCGCGCCCGCAGCCAGACCGAAGGGCGGCACCGCCCAGGTCGGCACCGGCGCGGCACCCAGGCGGTCTTCGACACGGGCGATCCAGCGCTGGAAACGCTGCTGGTAGAACAGGTACATCGAGTCGCCGAGCGCTTCGGCGCTGAGCTCATGGCAGCCGGCCGCGCCGAACCAGATCTCCTCCAGCGCCACCGGCTCGCCACTCAGGCGACGCAGCCGGCGCACCCGCCACGCCGCATCGCCGGGCGCACCGAAGACCGGCACCTCGGGCGGATGCGGCAGGCGACACACGTCGAGGATCTGCGCGGTCGGCAGGCCCGGCCCGGTGTGGCGCAGTTCCAGCCGCAGCAGCTCGTACTGGCGACGTCGACGGGACAGCCGCTTCACATAGGTGCCCGAGCCCTGCACCCGTTCGAGCAGTTCCTGCTCGGCCAGCATCGCCAGTGCCTTGCGCAAGGTGCCCACGGCCACACCGAGCGTGACGGCCAGTTCGGCCTCCGGCGGCAGGCGCTCGCCCTCGTGCCAGTAGCCGGCGCGGATCTGCCGCGCCAGCAATTCGGCGACCTGGCGGTAGACCGGCAAGGCCTGGGCGTTGGCGGAGCTCCTGATGCTGGGCATCGGGCCAGTATGTCAAAGGCGGGCCTCGGGACTTACCCGCCCGGGGGCGTCGGCCAGGGATCAAGTCCTCTACGATTGATTCATGTCTTCAAGGAGCTGGCGATGAGCATCGTCCCTGTCCGTGGTGCCGACATCGACGGCGCCGAGGTGTCCTGGTTCGCGCCGCTGTGTTCGGACGACTACCGCCACCTGGGCGTGCCCGACGGCAGCCTGCGCAGCAGCTGGGCGCACACCCGCGACATCGCGCTGCGGGCCGAGGCGCTGGGCTTTCGCAACATCCTCTGCCCCTCGTCCTACCAGGTCGGTCAGGACACGCTGAGCTTCGTCGCCGCGATGGCCCCGCTGAGCTCGCGCATGAACCTGCTGGCGGCGATCCGCTGCGGCGAGATGCACCCGGTGATGCTGGCCCGCACCGTCGCCACGCTGGACCACCTGCTGCAAGGCCGGCTGACGCTCAACGTGATCTCCTCGGACTTCCCCGGCCAGCAGGAAAGCAGCGAGCTGCGCTACCGCCGCTCGCGGGAGGTGGTGCAGATCCTCAAGCAGGCCTGGACACAAGACACCATCGACCACGACGGCGAGATCTACCAGCTCAAGGGCCTGTCGACCGACCCGGCCCGGCCGTATCAGGTCAACGGCGGACCGCTGCTCTATTTCGGCGGCTACAGCCCCGATGCTCTGGCCCTGTGCGGCGAGCACTGCGACACCTATCTGATGTGGCCCGAGCCGATGGACCTGCTGGCCCAGCGCATGCGGGAGGTGCATGCCCACGCGCAGCAGCATGGCAGGCTGCTGGACTACGGCCTGCGCGTGCACATGATCGTGCGCGACACCGAGGCCGAGGCGCGGGAATACGCCCGAGAGCTGGTCTCGCGGCTGGACGACGACCAGGGCCGCGCGATCCGAGCCCGTGCGCTCGATGCCGGCAGCCTGGGCGTCGCGCTGCAACGTGCCAACCGCGACCGGGCCGATGACGACGGCTTCGTCGAGGACCTGCTCTGGACCGGCGTGGGCCGCGCCCGCAGCGGCTGCGGCGCCGCCCTGGTCGGCAGCGTCGACCAGGTGCTCAGCCGCATCCACGACTACATGGCCATGGGCATGCGGGCCTTCATCTTCTCGGGCTACCCGCATCTGGACGAGTGCGAGGTCTTCGGCACCAAGGTGCTGCCGCAGCTGAAGACGGTGTCCCTGCCCCACGCCTACGGACGCGTGCCGCCAGGGGTGCCGGCAACGCCGCTGGGCAGCGGCGTGCGGCGCTGAGTCAGTACCGCACCACCTCGCTCACTGGGTCGTCATGCCGGGGCAAGGCTTGCCCGACCGGCGACGCGAGTGGCAGCTCCGCGCCTTCGACCACGAACAGCGGCAGGCGGTCCAGCGGCGCGTCAACCTCGTGCCATTGCCCCGCCGGGAAGCGTGCGTGGTCGTGGAAGCCGATCCAGTCGCGCCCGTCGGGCAGCTGCGGCAGGTAAACGCGGCGGCGCCGTTCGCCCTCGTGGACGACCGGGGCGACCAGCAGGTGCTCGCCGAGCATGAACTCGTCACAGTCCTGCAGGCACTGCGGGTCCTCGGGCCAGTTGAAGAAGGTCGGGCGGATGATGGGCAGGTGCTGCTCGCATGAGCGCGTCACACAGGCCCACAGGTAGGGCATCAGGCGGTAGCGCAAGCGGATCGCCGCCAGCACCTGCGGCGTCACCTCCGGGTGCATCCACGGCAGGTTGCTGACGTTGCCGGCCTTCCACGAGTTCATCACCATGCGTGGGTTGAGCGCGCAGGCCTGCACCCAGCGCAGGAACAGTTCCGGGCCGGGCAAGGGGCCGTAGAAGCCGCCGACGTCATGGCCGATGTTGAACAGGCCGGACAGGCTCATTTGCAGGCCGGTGCGGATGTTCCATTTCAGCGTCGCCCAGCTGGTGGTGTTGTCGCCTGACCAGGTCTGCGCGTGGCGCTGGATGCCCGGCGGGCCCGCGCGGGTGACGGTGTAGACGGCCTCGTCGCGGCCCTGTTCGGCCGCCCAGGCCTGCTGGGCCTCGAAGGTGGCGCGTGTCATCAGCAGCGCGTGCAGCGGCCGGCTGCGATGCATCGGCAGGGGCTGGTCGCCGCCCTGGCTGTAGGCCTCTTCGGCCTGGATGGCGTATTCGTTGTTGTCGTTCCAGCCGACGTCGATGCCCTTGTCGAGGATCTGCTCGCGCAGCTGCTGCTGCCACCACGCCACCGCCTGCGGCCGGGTGAAGTCGAGGTGCGAACCCTGGCCGTCCCAATAGGGTTCGACCACCGGCTCGCCGCTGCGGCCATCCTCGATGAAGGCATGGGCCTCGCGCAGCGCGGCATAGGCCGGGTGGTCGTCCAGCAGGCAGGGCTTGAGGTTGGCCACCAGCCGCATGCCGGCGGCCTGGAAGCGGGCGTTGATGCCCTCGGGGTCGGGGAACTTGCTGCGGTTCCAGGTGAAGACGTAGCGCTGCCGGCCCCGGCTCGAATAGCCCGAGCCGTAGTGAAAGGCCGAGATCGGCACGCCGTGCGACTGGCAGGCGTCGATGAAGCCTTCGAGCTGCGCCTGCGCATCGGGCGCATCGGCCAGGCCCATGGCGGTCTGGGCGTAACCCAGGCTCCAGCGCGGCGGCTGGTGCGTGCCGCCGATCAGCGCGACAAACTGGGCCACGACCTCGGCCGGGCTGTGTCCGACCATCAGGTAGCCGTCGATGTCGCCGTCGTCGATCTCCACGGTGCGGAACAGGCCGTGGTAGTTGTCGTGCTCGCAGCCCAGGTCATGGGTGCAGGCCGACAGGGTGTCGTGGTAGAGCCCCGTCCACAGGCCGTCGGGCGTGCGGGTCAGCACAAAGGGCCAGTGCTTGTAGAGCGGGTCGCCGCGTTCCGGGTCGTAACCGATCGAGTCCTGCCCCAGGCCTCGCAGACGCCGGCCGTGCAGGTCGAGCGGGCCGGTCTTGTCGCCCAGGCCGTAATAACGGTCACGTGGGTCACGTTCGAGGCAATGGCGGACAAGGCCCGTGCGGCGTTCATGCAGGTAGGCGCTGGTCGTGCGGTCGGACTGGAAGACGCGGCCGCTGGCCGGCTCCTGCCAGACCAGACGCAGCGGCTGACCCAGGCCGCCGTGCAAGGTCACGGACAACTTCCCGGTGGCCAGCACCGGCCGGCCGTCGGCATCGGTCTGAGACGCCACCGGCGGGCGATCGAAGCCGGCCAGGCTGAAGCGGTCACGGCCCTGCACCGGCATGTCGGCCAGCGGCAGGGGCGCGATCGCCCAGGTGCGCGGCTCGCGGAAACCGCCGGCCGGCAGCCAGGTGAAGCGCGCCATCGTCGGCGACAGGAAGACCACGCGCAGCTGGCCGCCGTCGACCAGGCGGGCGATCGCATCGGCCTGTTCGGCGCCCGGGTGGACCTGCCAGCCGGCCGTGATCAGCGGGGTCATCGGGCGTCTCCCGCCACGGTCGTGACCCGCCGGCGTTCGGCCGCATCGAAGGCATGCCAGCGCCCGGCCTGCGGGCGGATGCCCAGGCGCTCGCCGGCCTGCGGCGCGAGCGTGCCGTCAAGCAGCAGCTGCACGACGCTGCCGTCATCCAGCCGGCCCAGCACGAGGCGCTGGGCACCGAGGTATTCGCTGGTCGTGACCGTCATCGACAGGCCTTCGCCGAGTGGCACGAGCTGCCAGTGTTCGGGTCGCACACCGACCTGGACGGCGTCGGCCGCCAAGGCATCGCGCAGCGTGGGGTCCTGGCGGGCCTGCGCGGCCGGCACGAAGTTCATGCGCGGGCTGCCGATGAAGCCGGCCACGAAGACGTTGTCGGGCCGGTCGTAGAGCTGCTGCGGCGTGCCGACCTGCTCGATGCGGCCGGCGCGAAGCACGACGATGCGGTCGGCCAGCGTCATGGCCTCGACCTGGTCGTGGGTGACGTAGACCATCGTCGCGCCCAGGCGCTGGTGCAGCGCGCGCAGCTCGGCACGCATCGACACGCGCAACTCGGCATCAAGGTTGGACAGCGGCTCGTCGAACAGGAAGATTTTCGGGTCGCGCACGATGGCGCGGCCGATCGCCACGCGCTGGCGCTGTCCGCCCGACAACTGCGTCGGCTTGCGCTGCAGCAGGGCATCGAGCTGCAGCAGCGCAGCGGCGGCGCGCACCTTCTGCTCGATCTGCTCACGCGGCGTGCCCACGTTCTCCAGCCCGAAGGCCATGTTGGCGTAGACCGTCATGTGCGGGTAGAGCGCATAGGACTGGAACACCATCGCGCAGCCACGGTCGGCCGCGCCGATCTCGTTGACCCGCTGGCCGTCGATGCGGATCTCGCCGCCGCTGGGCAGGTCCAGCCCGGCGATCAGGCGCAGCAGCGTGGACTTGCCACAGCCCGAAGGACCGACAAACACGACGAACTCGCCGGTCTCGACCGCCAGGTCGACCTGGTGAAGGACCTGCACGGCGTCGAAGGTCTTGGCGATGGCATGCAGTTCGAGGGTGGACACGTGTAAGACCTGGGAGAAGACGAGAGGGACGCCGGGCTCACTTCACCCCGGCGCTCGCGATGCCGGTGGTGATGTGGCGCTGCAGGAAGGCAAACACCAGCGTCACCGGCAACAGCGTGATGACGGTCATCGCCAGCAGGTAGTGCCACTGGGTGTTGAGCTCGCCCTGGAAGGCATTGAGCGCGAGTTGCAGCGTGAACTGCTCGTTACGCGACAGGACGATCAGCGGCAGCAGGAAATCGTTCCAGCGCCACATGACCGAGAAGATCGCCAGCACCGCCAGCGCCGGTGCGGACAGCGGCAGCACGATGCGCCAGTAGATGCGCCATTCGCTGGCGTGGTCCATGCGCGCGGCCTCGATCAGCTCATCGGGAATCGTCAGCATGTACTGCCGCAGCAGGAAGACGCCAGTGGGCGTGGCCACCGCCGGCAGGATCACGCCCCACAGGTTGTTGAGCAGCCCGACCTGGTTGATGACCAGAAAGACCGGCACCAGGATGATGGTCGGCGGGATCATCAAGGTGCCGATGATCAGCAGGTAGACGGCCTTCTGCCCGGTGAAGCGGTACTTGGACAGCGCAAACGCCGCCATCGAGTTGAACAGCAGCGTCAGCAGCGTGGCCACCACCGTGATGAACACGCTGTTCCAAAGGTAGGTGCCGAAGGTGAACTTGCCGAACAGGTCGCTGTAGTTGGTCCAGGCGAAGGTCAGTTCCTGCACCGGCACGCGCTGGCGGATGTTGACCTTGAGCGTGTCCTCCGGCCGGGCCGGGTCGACCATCGTGGCCATGATGCCGATGCGGCTCACCTGCGCCATCTCGCGGGTCTCGCCACTGGGCGTGGTGACGCGGTAGAGCGGCAGCGGCTGGTCATGGCCGGCCACGAGGGCGGTCTTCTGGCTGTAGGGCAGGAGCGTCGGCGGGAACTGGCCGATCGCCGATTCGGTCTTGAACGAAGACAGCACCAGCCACAGCACCGGCGCGAACAAGGTGAACAGGCCGACCATCAGGTAGGCATAGGTCGCCACGTCGGTCCAGTGCAGGCGGCGCCGGCCGCGTGTGCGCAGCACGAAGCCGAGGGCGTTCTGCAGCCCGTTCTGCAGCGCGTTCTGACGCACGTTCTGCACCCCGCTCATGCCCGTGGCTCCTTGCGCCCGGCCTCGGCCGCCCGCGTCAGGCGCAGCTGGGCGAGCGTCAGCAGCATCAGGAAGGCGGCCAGCGCCAGCGACGCTGCCGCCGCCAGTCCGTACAGGTGGATCTGCTCGGCAAAGCCGGTCTGATAGATGAACTGCACGATGAAGGTGGTGGCCGAACCCGGGCCGCCGCCGGTCAGCACGAAGACCTCGTCAAAGACCTGCACCGCGCGGATCGCCGCCAGCACCAGCACCACGATCAGGTTGGGTGTCAGCAGCGGCAGCGTGATGCGGGTGAGCACGCGCCACGGGCTGGCGCGATCCATCTCGGCGGCCTCATAGAGGTCACGCGGAATGGCCTGCAGGCCAGCCAGCAGGATCAGCGTGTAGAAGCCCATGTGCGCCCAGATGGACACAAACACGGTCCAGAAGAAGGCCCAGCCGGCTTCCGTCAGCCAGCCCACCGGGGACATGCCGGCCGACACCAGCACCGCGTTGAACACGCCCTGGCTCTGCAGCAGCCACTTCCAGATCAGCGCGACGACCACCGGCGAGAGCAGCACCGGATAGAAGAACACGCCCCGCCAGAAGCCGCGGCCGATGATCTTGCGGTTGAGCACCAGCGCGGTGGCCAGCGACAGCAGCACCATCAGCACGACCTGCAGCAAGCTGAACTTGAGCGTGTTGCCGATGGCGCGCCAGAACACGTCCTTGCGGCAGGTCGACAGGTCGAGGTAGTTGCCGCACTCGAACAGGATCTGGAAGTTCTCGCCGCCCGTCCACGGCCGCTGCAGCGGTTGCAGGTTGACGCCACCCGTCACCGCATACACCCCGTTGATCAGGATGGGCAGGAAGGTGAACAGCCCGAACACCAGCAGGTTGGGCGCAACGAACAACCAGCCCAGCCGCGACAGGCCCAGCCAGCGCTGACCGAGCCGGAAGACCGGCTCGAACAGGTCGAAGAACAGCGAGGCCAGCCAGGCCAGGGCACGCACGGCGTGTCAGAGGGGTCGCAACGAGGGCATCGGCAAGGGCGCGTTCATGCGCCTCACTTCTGCGCCTGCTTGATCGCGTCCTGCATGTCCGAGCTGATCTTGCCGACCGCCTCGTCGACGCTCATCTCGCCGACGATGGCCTGGGTCACCCGGGCCACCGTGGGCAGCATGATGGCCCGGTTGTACTTGTAGCCCTGGAACTGGTAGGCCACCGGCGACAGGCTGGACACGCCCGAGCCGAACACGCCCAACGCCGCGCGGGCGGCGGGCTGCGCCGCCGGATAGCTCACCTTGCCGGCCAGACCGGCATGAGCGGGGATGTTGCTGGTGCGGCTGGTGAACTCCTGGTAGGACGCCTCCGAGGCCATGAACTCCAGGAAGGCCGCCGTCTCCTTGGGCGACTTCGAGGTCTTCAGCGCCACCCAGGCGGCACCACCCGGGATGCCCGAACACGCGGCCGGACCGCAGGGATTGGGCACGGCGACCCAGTCGAACTTGTTGCCGACATCGCGCTGCAGGCGGTTGATCTGCCAACTGCCCGACAACACCATCACCACGTTGCCGTTGATGAACTCGCCGATCGAGTCGGCATAGGTCGAACCGCCCGAGCCGGCCCAGACCTCGCGCAGCATGGTGCCGTCCTTGTGCGAGGCGACGAACTTCTGCACGGTGGCCTTGTAGCCCTCGTCGATCACCGGGTTGCCCTGGGCGTCGAACAGGCGTGCGCCCTGGCTGATGGCCGGGCCGGCGAAGCGGTGGCCGGAGCGGTCCCAGGCGATGGCCGCCTTGGTCTCGGTCGCGCGGGCGACATTGCGGGCGGCCGCCATCCAGTCATCCCAGGTCGCCTTAGGGCCGGGCAGCGCCACCTTGGCCTGCTCGAACAGGGTCTTGTTGACATAGGGCCCGGTCATCGTCAGCTGCGACATGAAGCCGTAGATGCCCTTGTCCGTGGCCGACGGCCGCAGCCAGCCGGCGGTGGCGCCGAAGTTGGCGTCCCAGTACTTGCGGTCCTTCAGGTCGGCGGAGATGTCGAGGTAGAACTTGGCCAGGCCGCCCAGGTCGGTGACGCGGGCAATGTCCGGTCCCTGCCCTGCGGCCAGCTGCACCGGCAGTTGCTCGACGATGGTCTTGTAGGGCACCACGTCGACGATCACCTTGGTGCCCGGCGTGCGGGCCTCGAAGCGGCGCGCCAGTTCATTGGTGACATCGCATTCGATGCCGTCCTGGTAGCACATGACACGGACCTCGCCGGCCACGGCCAGGCCCGAGGTCAGCGCCAGGCCAGCGGCCAGTGCGAGGGTCTTGAGGTGTGCTGCGTGCATCGATGTCTCCGGGTGTTGTCGGTGTTCGGTCGGTGTTCGGTCGGTGTTCGAACCGGTCTGTGGCGCGGTGCGATGGCAGGCCGCCAGAACCCTGCGCCAGGCTCGCCAAAAATGTAGGTGCCCGGCCGGCGATCGGACCCGCTGGTTTACACGAATGATGAAGGACTTCAGGTCCGGCCAGATGCCGGCTCCGGCCCGTCCAGCAGGTCCGCCAGCGCGTGCTCGCCATGCGTCAGGTCGATCGCCTGACCGGTCCGTGCCGAAGCCTGTGCCGCCAGTCCCATGACCACCGCTGCCAAGCCGTCACGCAAGCTGACCTCCACCGGCCCCTGCCCACGCACCGCCGCGACAAAGCGCTGGTGCTGGTCCAGCGTCGAGCCGTTGTGGTCGCCGGCGGCCAGCGCCACTGGGTCGACCGGCACGACGATCTCATGCGGGCCCTTGGGCTCGCGCGGGCTCAGCACCAGTCGGGGCAAGGGCGCGGTCCCGAGCTGCGGTGGCCAGAAGCGGCCCGGTCCGGGCACAAAACATTCGACCTTGCCGCGCGGGCCAACGGCCGAGATCTCTTCCTGGTAGCGCGAGCCTTCGGCAAACATGCACAGGTCCAGCACGGCACGCTGACCGCCGGCGAAATCAACCGTCACGAAGGCGTTGTCGAGGATGTCGGGCACGCCGTCCGGGTAGCGCTCGTCGCGGTGGTTGTGCGCCACCGACGCCGAGGCGTAGATGCGCACCGGCTCGCAGCGCATCAACAGGCGCATCAGGTCGAAGAAGTGGCAGCACTTCTCGACCAGCGTGCCGCCGGTGTAGCGATTGAATCGGTTCCAGTCGCCGACCTTGACCAGGAAGGGAAAGCGGTGCTCGCGGATCGCCAGCATCACCATCGCGCCGAGGTCCTGCTGCCCATGCACCACCTCGATCAGCCGCGCCACCGGTGGCATGTAGCGGTACTCCATCGCCACCCAGAGGGGCGCCGGGTAGCCGCGCTGCAAGGCGGCCAGCGCACGCACATCGTCCAGCGAGGTGCAGGCCGGCTTCTCCAGCAGCACCGGCAAGGGCCGCAGCGCGGCGATCTCGCGCAGCTGCTCCGCATGGCGAAAGTTCGGGCTGGCCACCAGCAGGCAATCCACGTCGTCCGCGCCCACGACCTCGGCGAGGCTGTCCGCCCGCCGCGCCCCCGGCGCCAGCGCCAGACTGGCCCGCGCCATGCCGTCGTCCGGCTCGAAGATCCGGCTCACCGAAACACCCGGCAGCAGGGCGATGTTGCGCAGGTGCTCCTGGCCCATCATGCCGCTGCCGATCAGGCCATAGCGGACGGGGATCGGGTCATGCATCGGGCGGGCTCCGGTGGTTGTGGGGTTGCGGGGAATGTTCGCCGATGGCGACGGGCTCACGGCCCATGGTCTTTCCCGGGGGGCAGGCCCTTGCCCTGCGGTCGGGAGCGGTCGGCACGGTTGGGGTTCGGAGGCCGTTGGCATCAGCCCGTCGGACACAGGGTGTCCGACGGGCTGATGCCGATGGGCCTCCAACCTGCAACCGTGTCGAACGCGCTGGGTTGTCCTACCCGGCCGGTGTTGGCGCGGTGGTCAACGTTCTGGATCGGTGGCTGTGGGCACCAGCCCGTCGGACACGGGGTGTCCGACCTACCGGAGACCTTGGTCGCCGCCTGCGCTCGGACAGGCGTGATGACACGCCGCCCTCCGGCGACGCTGGCCCGGTAGGTCGGACACCTGGGTGTCCGACGGGCTGGTGCCGATGGGCCGCCCACACCCAGCGATGCCGACCGCTCACCCCTCCACCCGCCACCACGCCGGCAGCAGCGCCCTCACCTCGGCGCGACCGTAGCGGTCGTCCAGCAGGTGCAGCACGCCCTGATCCTGGGTCGTGCGGATGACGCGGCCGGCTGCCTGGACGACCTTTTGCAGGCCGGGGTAGAGGTAGGTCGCGTCCCAGCCGTCGCCGACCAGGGCGTCGAGGCGCTCGCGCATCTGTTCGTTGACCGGGTTGACCTGCGGCAGGCCCAGCGTGGCGATGAAGGCGCCAATCAGGCGGTCGCCGGGCAGATCGATGCCTTCGGCGAAGGAGCCGCCCAGCACGGCCAGCGCGATGCCACGTCCGCCGGCGTCGAAGCCGGCCAGGAAGGCGGCCTGTTCGGGCTCGCTCATGCCGCGACGCTGGGCCCGCAGCGGCAGGTCGGGGTGGTCGCGGGAGAGGGCCTCGTGGACCTGGGCGAGGTAGTCGAAGCTGCTGAAGAAGGCCAGGTAATGGCCCGGGCGCGCCCGGTACTGGGCGGCGATGCGGGCCACCACGCGGGGCAAGGACCGTTCGCGGTGCTGCCAGCGGGTCGACACGTCGGCGGCGACATGCACCGCCAGCTGGTCGGCCGAGAACGGCGCGGCGACGTCGAGCCAGCCGCTGTCCGCGTCCAGGCCCAGCAGGGTCTGGTGATGGGCCGGCGGCTGCAGCGTGGCCGAGAACAGCGTCAGGCTGTGGGCGGCGGCCAGGCGGGGCCGCAGGTGCGGCGCGGGCACGACGTTGCGCAGGGTCAGGCGGATGTCGTCGGGCTCGGCGCGGCGTCCCTTCACCCGCTCCAGATCGATCAGCGTGTGCGTGCCGAAGACCTCGGCCAGCCGGACCCATTGCAAGGCGTCGAAGCCGAACTGCAGCAGGCCGGGGTCGACCGAATCGGGCGCGTCGACCAGGCGGTCGATGACGGCGGTGGCGGCGGCCTGCAGAGCTTCGACCAGTTCCTCGGGCGGCTGGTCGAGCAGGAGGTAGTCCTCGGTCGTCAGCGCGGGCGCGTCGACACCGGCCTTGGCCTTGGCGGCCGCCAGACCGTGGGCGACCAGCAGGGCCTTCCAGCGCCGCTGGACCTTGTCGAGCGCCTTGCGGACCTCGCCGGCCGCGTTCAGCCGGGTGCGGCGGATCTGTTCGCCCGACAGGCTGGCGCTGTACATCGCGCGGGCTCGCTCGATCAGGTTGTGGGCCTCGTCAACCAGCAGCGCGACGCGCCAGTCCTCCTGCTGCGTCAACGCGTGCAGGAGCGCGCTGCTGTCGAAGTAGTGGTTGTAGTCGCCGACCGTCACATCGGCCCAGCGGGCCAGTTCCTGGGCCAGGTAGTAGGGGCAGACCTGGTGCGCGGCCGCGTGGGCGCGCAGCGTTTCGCGCGACCAGTCGGGCAAGTGGCAGGCGGTCTCGCGGGCGCCGGGCAGGCGGTCATGGAAGCCGCGTGCCAGCGGACAGGATTCGCCGTGGCAGGCCTTGTCCGGGTGTTCACAGGCCTTGTCGCGGGCGACCAGTTCGAGCACCCGCAGCGGCGTGGGCTCCGCGCCTGCGGCGTGGCTGCGCAGCGTTGTCAGGGCGTGCAGCGCCAGCGCCCGGCCGGAGGTCTTGGCGGTCAGGAAGAAGACCCGGTCCAGCTTGGCCGCCGGCAAGGCCTTGAGCAGCGGAAACAGCGTGCCGACCGTCTTGCCGATGCCGGTGGGCGCCTGCGCCAGTAAGGTCCTGCCGCCCTTGGCGCCCTTGTAGACGGCCTCGGCAAGGGCGCGCTGGCCGGGTCGGAAGTCGGCATGCGGGAAGGCCAGCGTGGCCATCGCCGCATCGCGGGCGGTGCGGTGCGCAGCCTCGGCGCGGACCCAGGCCAGCGCGCGCTCGCACAGCGTCTCGAAGTGGATGCGCAAGGCCTCGGCGGTGTGGGCCTCGACCAGCACGGTCTCGCTGCCGTGGTCGACGTCAAGGTAGACCAGCGCCAGCTCGATCGCATCCAGCCCTTCGGTCTGGCACAGCATCCAGCCGTAGACCTGGGCCTGGGCCCAGTGCAGCGCGCGCTGGCCGGGGTTCTGGCGCGCCAGCTTGCCGCGGTGGGTCTTGACCTCTTCGAGCCGGCGCGCGCCCGGGTCCCAGCCATCGGCGCGGCCACGCACCAGCAGGTCGCCGTGGCGGGCGCTCAGGGCGACCTCGCTCAGGCGCTGCGCCCCGCGCCGACGGGCGATCAGCGCATGGCCGTCCTGGCCCTGTTGCGCGGTCGGCGCGGGCGTGTTGCGCAGGTCCAGGTCACCGCGTCGGGCCACCAGTTCGCACAAGGCACGCACGGCGAGCACATGCAGCGGGCCCTCGCCGGTGTCGATGTTGCCCGGCGCAGGTCGGTCGGCGTTCAACGGCGGCTCCCCGCTGCGGATACGTACTTGGCACAAGGCCTGCATGACGGCCCGGCACCTAGACTGCGCGCCTCGCGACGCCCCCGGAGCCCTGCCCGACCATGGACCTGCCTGCCCACCAGCTCACGATGACGGTGCTGATGACGCCCGACACCGCCAACTTCGCCGGCAACGTGCACGGCGGCACCATCCTCAAGCTGCTCGACCAGGTCGCCTACGCCTGCGCCAGCCGCTACGCCGGGCGCTACGTCGTCACGCTCAGCGTCGACCAGGTGATGTTCCGCCAGCCGGTGCATGTGGGCGATCTGGTGAGCTTCCTCGCCAGCGTCAACCACACCGGGCGCACGTCGATGGAGATCGGCATCAAGGTGATCGCCGAGAACATCCGCACGCAGGAGAAGCGCCATGTGAACAGCTGCTTCTTCACGATGGTGGCGGTCGATGACGAGCGCAAGCCGATCGAGGTGCCGCCGCTGCGGCCGTTCTCGCCCGATGAGCGCCGCCGCCACGCCGCCGCCGAGCTGCGGCGCCAGCTGCGGCAGGAGTTCCGGGCGCGCTTCGACGAGGTGCGCTCGCAGACCGCCGAGCCGGACTGAGACAGGGCGCGCTACAAGGGTCGGCCAAGCCGCTTCTCGACCTGGGCGCGTTCCCATTCGGGCCCGAACCAGCGCACCGGCCGGAACACCGCCAGCGCGTGCGACAGCAGGCCAATGCCCCAGCCGCCGATCACCCACAGCACCCAGAGGTGCTGCGGTCGGGTGACCAGGTTGACGACCACCAGGATGCTGATGACCAGCACGTATTTGGCGGCGTGGGCGTAGAAGCCGCGCAGGCGGCGGACGTGGGCAAAGGCGTCGGCTTCCTCGCGCTGGCGGGGGTCGATGGGGGTGGCAGACATGGCAGGCTCCGGTTCGAGGGTCGAGAAATCGACCTCGAACACCGCCGCGATGGATTTCAGGGTCTCGGTGCTGGCGCTGGCGCCGGCCTCGATGCGCTGGATGGTGCGGGCGCTCAGCCCGGCCGCGTCGGCCAGTTGCTGCTGGGACCAGCCGCGTTGCAGCCGCATCTTCTGGATCGAGTGGTTCATGACCGTGGACCTGTCGCGTGGGGTTCGTTGTCGAGGCTCGCAGCATTCCCGAACCCTGTCGTTGCGGCCACGACAGCACCACGACAGTCACCCGACAGCACCACGACGTCACCGCGACGACCGATGCCGGCGCAGCGCCGGGCACCTCAGCTGAACAGCCGCCGCGCCGCCAGCGAGCCAGCGGCGAGGTCGCGTTCGGACAGCTCGGCATAGAGCTGCGCCAGGTCCTCGCCGATCTGCGGGAAGGCAGCGGGCTTGAGCGGCTGATCCTGGTCGTCGGAGACCTGGGCATCCAGCGCGATGGCCAGCGCCTGGCCGGCCGCGCACCAGGCGTTGTAGGGCTCGTCGCTGGCCGGCGTCTGGGGCACGTCGAACATCAGCGTGATCTCGGCGACCTGGGCGTCGCGGGCGTTGTCGGCCATGGCGGCCTGGGCGTCGAACTGCAGCGCCAGCATCGGCGGGGCGCCTTCCTCGGACGAGGGCAGCACCAGCCGGCCGGCGGTGGCGCCGGGGATGAAGCCATGCCGAGCCGCATGCTGGGCCACCCAGCCGATCGGCCAGGCGGCCTTGCGGGCGCGCAGGCGCATCGCGAGCTGGGCGTCGTGGCCGCTGGCGAAGGCGTCGAGCTCGCGGCCGCGCGCGACCACGTCGAGCATGTCGGGGAAGTCGGGCATGGCGCCGATGGCGTCCGCAAAGGCCTGGATCTTCTGGACGAACTCGGAGTACTCGATCTCATTGATCGGGCCGACCCGGTTGGCCAGCTGCACACCGGCCTGGACCTCGTCGTACCAGGCGTTGGGCTGGGGTGCCTCCCAGTCGCCGCTGACGACGTCGCGGGCCTCGATCAGGAAGGGCTTGCCACCGGCACGGCGGGTGGTCGGCAGGTGCTGCAACAGCGTCTCGCCGGAGATCCGGCCCTCGAAGCCGAGGCTGGCGATGCCGTCGATCAGCGCGTCGATGCGCGGCACGTAGGCATGGCGGCGCAGCGGCGGCAGGCCGATCTCAGGGTCGACGCGCACGGCACTGGGCGCCGGTCGCGCCGGCAGGGCGTCGGCCGGTACGGCGATCTCGTCGTCGAGCACCGGCAGGTCGGCCTCGCGGAGCGGCACGTCGTCGAAGCGCGGCTCCATCGCCGGGCCGCGTGGGGCGGGCGCTGCGCCGAAGGTCGGTTCCTGCGCAGTGCGCGCCTGCGGTGCGGGCGCCAGCCGGGACTCGGGCGAGCGCGGCGACATCGCGGCGGCACGGCGTGCCTGCCAGATGTAGTGGCCAACCAGCACCACGAGCACGGCCGCGCCGACGATGCCCAGCCAGAACTGCAAGGTGTTCATCGCCTCAGGCCTCCGCCATGGCGAGCGCGGATTCCATGTCGACCGCGACGATGCGCGAGACACCCTGTTCCTGCATCGTCACGCCCACCAGCTGTTCGGCCATTTCCATCGCGATCTTGTTGTGGGAGATGAAGAGGAACTGCGTGCCCGAGGACATCTGCTTGACCAGCCGGGCGTAGCGTTCGGTGTTGGCGTCATCCAGCGGCGCGTCGACCTCGTCGAGCAGGCAGAACGGCGCCGGATTGAGCAAGAAGATGGCAAACACCAGCGCGATCGCGGTCAGGGCCTTCTCGCCGCCCGACAGCAGGTGGATGGTGCTGTTCTTCTTGCCCGGTGGCTGGGCCATGACCTGCACGCCCGCGTCGAGGATCTCGTCGCCGGTCATCACCAGCCGGGCCTGGCCGCCACCGAACAGGCTGGGGAACATCTGGCCGAAGCCTTCGTTGACCTGGTCGAAGGTGCCCTTGAGCAGGTCGCGCGTCTCGGCGTCGATCTTGCGGATGGCGTCTTCCAGCGTGGTCATGGCGCGGGTCAGGTCCTCGTTCTGGGCATCCAGGAAGCCCTTGCGTTCGCGCGCGGCGGCCAGCTCGTCGAGGGCGGCGAGGTTGACCGCACCGAGCGCGGCGATCTCGCGGTTGATGCGGTCGATCTCGGTCTGCAGGCCATGCAGCTTGACCGCGTCGGCCTCGATCTGCGTGGCCAGCGCGGCGAGGTCGACCTCGGCGGCCAGCAGCTGTTCCATGAACTGCGCACCGCCCAGCTGGGCAGCCTGCTCTTCCAGCTGCAGGCGGGTGATCTCGTCGCGCAGCGGCTGCAGGCTGCGCTCGAAGCCCATGCGCTGCTCATCGGCCCGGCGCAGCTGCGCGGACAGGTCGTCATAACGGCTGCGGGCGCTGCCGAGCGCCTGTTCGCGTTCGATGCGCAGGGCCAGCGCTTCCTGCAGGCCACCTTCGGCGGCGGCATCGTCAAAACGGGCGAGTTCCTCGCGCAGCTGTTCGGCGTTTCGGGCATTGGCGGCGCGCTGCTGCTCGGCGGTCTCAATGCTGCGTTGCAGCTCGCCACGCCGCGCGGCCATGGCGCGGACCGAGAACTGCGCCTCCTGGGCCTCGCGCTCGGTGCGGCGCAGCTGCTCGCGGGCATCGGCCGCCCGGCGCTCGGCGGCGATCACGGCCTCTTCCAGCTCGGCATGGGCTTCCTGCTCGGTCGCCAGAGCCTGGTCCAGCTCCTCGAAGCGGGCCTCGCCGGTCATGCGGCGTTCCTCGATCTCTTCAAGCTGGGCGTCGATCTCGGCAACTTCGCCATCGAGCTGGCTGCGGCGCTGTCCGGCCTGTTCGGCCTGCTGGCCCAGCCGCAGCACCTCGACCTGCAGCTGGTGGGCGCGGGTCTGGGACTCCTGGGCCTCACGGCGCAAGCGCGACAGGCGCTGGCTGGCGTCGGTGTAGGCCGCCTCGGCACGGACCTGGGCAGCGCGGGTCTCGTCGGCCAGCAGGGCCTGGGCACGGCCCTGGCGGTCGAGGTTCTCGATCTCCTGGGCCCGCGCCAGCATGCCGGCCTGTTCGGAATCGGGCGCGTAGAAGGCCACCGCATGCTGGCTGACCGCATGGCCGGCCGGGGTCATGATGACCTCGCCATGGGTCAGCTTGTGGCGATTGGCCAGTGCCTCGTCCAGGTGGGCGGCGGTGTAGACGCCTTCGAGCCAGTCGTTGAGCAGCGCCTTCAGGCCAGCATCGCCCAGCCGCAGCAGCTCGCTCAGGCGCGACAGGGTCTCGTGGGTGTTGGCGATGGCGCCTTGCGGCGGCGTGTAGAAGGCCAGACGGGCCGGTGGCGCATCGGTCTCGAAGGCACGCACGGTCTCGATGCGGCCGACCGCGAGGGCACCCAGGCGCTCGCGCAAGGCGGCCTCCAGGGCCGTCTCCCAGCCGGCCTCGATGTGCACGCGGGTCCACAGGCCGGCCAGGCCGTCCAGACCGTGTTTGGCCAGCCAGGGCTTGAGCTTGCCCTCGGTCTGGACCTTGTCCTGCAAGGCCCGCAAGGCCTCCAGCCGGGCCTTGATCTGGGCGGCGCGGGCAGTCTCGGCGTTGACGGCGTCCTGCTTCGCTCGGCGTTCATCTTCAAGGGCCGGCACCTCGGCGGCAAGGTCCTGCAGCTGGGCGTCGGCCTCGTCGCGCAGGGCCTCGGCCTCGGCCAGTTGCTCACGCAGGTCGGCGAGGTGATCGGCGTCGGGGGCGACCAGGTTGCGGCGCTCGCCAGCCAGCCGGTCACGGCGCTGGTTGAGCTCGCGGCGGCGCTCATCGAGGTTGCGCGACTGCGCGGCCAACAGCTGGATCTGCTGCTGCACCTCGGCCGCCTTGCCCCGCTGCAGGTTGGCGCGCTGCTGAGCCTCGCGCACGGCGTCTTCCCAGCGCGGCAGCTCGGCGGCCTGGTCCTCGGCCTGGGCCGACAGGATCTCGCCCTGCTCGTCGGCGGCGGCGATCTGCCCGGCCAGCTGCTCCAGCTCGTCGCCCGCCGACGCGGCGCGTTCGGTCCACTGCGCGTCCTGGGTCTCCAGATCGGCCAGCCGCTGCTGGGCCCGGGCGCGGCCTTCGACGACGTGGCGGATGCGCTCTTCCAGCCGGCTGACCTCCATCGCGGCCTCGGCCAGCGCGCCTTGGGCGGCGTGCAGCTCGTCGTTGGCGGCGTAGTGCTGCTGGCGCACGTCTTCGAGCTCGGCCTCGACGTGGCGCAGCTCGGCCATGCGCGACTCCAGCGCGTTGCCCGCCGTCAGCACGGCCTCATGGGTGCGCTGCTGCTCGGTGCTGGCGTCGCGGTGCTTGAGGAACCAGAGCTGGTGCAGCTTGCGCGTGCCGCTGTCCTGCAGACCCTTGTAGCGGGTGGCGACCTCGGCCTGGCCTTCGAGCCGCTCCAGGTTGTTGTTCAGCTCGCGCAGGATGTCGTCGACGCGGGTGAGGTTCTCGCGCGTGTCCTTGAGCCGGTTCTCGGTCTCGCGGCGGCGCTCCTTGTACTTCGAGACACCGGCGGCTTCTTCGAGGAACAGGCGCAGTTCCTCGGGGCGCGACTCGATGATCCGGCTGATCGTGCCCTGGCCGATGATGGCGTAGGCGCGCGGCCCCAGGCCGGTGCCGAGGAACACGTCCTGCACGTCGCGGCGACGAACCGGCTGGTTGTTGATGAAGTAGCTGGAGGTGCCGTCGCGCGTCAGCACGCGCTTGACGGCGATCTCGCTGAACTGGTTCCACTGTCCCCCGGCGCGGGCATCGGTGTTGTCAAACACCAGCTCGACGCTGGCCCGGCCGGCCGGCTTGCGGTTGCCGCTGCCGTTGAAGATGACGTCCTGCATGGACTCGCCGCGCAGCTCGCTCGCCTTGCTCTCGCCGAGCACCCAGCGCACGGCATCCATGATGTTGGACTTGCCGCAGCCGTTGGGGCCGACCACGCCCACGAGCTGACCGGGCAGCTGGAAATGGGTCGGATCGGCGAAGGATTTGAAGCCGGAAAGCTTGATGGAATGCAGTCGCATGGGGCAGTCGGAAGCGGCCCGGATGATAGCGGTGGCCCCTGTGGCGCCGACCGCCTGGCAGGGGGGGATGGCGGCGATCCGGTGACGACATGCTTCGGCGCCGGGCGCGCGACCCGCTTGGGTCGTGTCGATAATGCCGCCCCATGAATCCGCTCCTCCAGCGCCTGCAGCCCTACCCCTTCGAGCGGCTGCGCGCCCTCGTCAAGGACATCACGCCCAACCCGGCCCTGCGGCCGATCAGCCTGGGCATCGGCGAACCGCGCCATGCCGCGCCCACGCTGCTGACCGACACGCTGGCCACGTCGCTGGCGGGCCTGTCGGCCTACCCCGCCACCGCCGGCCTGCCGGAGATGCGCGAGGCCTGCGCCGACTGGGTCCGGCGCCGCTACGGCGTGACGGTCAACCCGGCCACCGAGGTGCTGCCGGTCAACGGCTCACGCGAGGCGCTGTTCTCGCTGGCGCAGACGGTGCTTGACCCCGCTGCCCATGCCGATGCGGGTGGCCCGGTGGTCGTCTGCCCCAACCCGTTCTATCAAATCTACGAGGGCGCGGCCCTGCTGGGCGGCGCCACGCCGGTGTTCGCCAACAGCGACCCGGCGCGCAACTTCGCCGCCGACTGGAAACAGATCGACGCGGCCACTTGGGCCCGCACCCAGCTGCTCTACGTCTGCTCGCCCGGCAACCCGGCCGGCGCGGTGGTGCCGCTCGATGAGTGGCGCGAGCTGTTCGAGCTGTCCGACCGGCACGGCTTCGTGATCGCCTCGGACGAGTGCTACTCCGAGATCTACTTCCGCGACGAGCCACCACTCGGCGCGCTGCAGGCGGCCCAGGCGCTGGGCCGGACGGACTGGCGCCGGCTGGTCGTGCTGACCAGCCTGTCCAAGCGCTCGAACGTGCCGGGCCTGCGCTCGGGCTTTGTGGCCGGTGATGCCGAGATCCTCAAGAACTTCCTGCTCTACCGCACCTACCACGGCAGCGCCATGAGCACGCCGGTGCAGCAGGCCAGCATCGCCGCCTGGCACGACGAGGCCCATGTGGTCGACAACCGGGCGCAGTACCGCGCCAAGTTCGCCCAGGTCACGCCGCTGCTGGCCGAGGTGATGGACGTGGCCCTGCCCGATGCGGGCTTCTACCTGTGGGCCAAGGTGCCCGACCAGGTCTTCGGCGGCTCGGACACCGACTTCGCCCGCGAACTGCTGCGTCAATACAATGTGGCGGTTCTGCCCGGCAGCTACCTGGCACGCGAGGCGCACGGCCTGAACCCTGGCGCCGGCCGCATCCGCATGGCGCTGGTCGCCGAGGTCGATGAGTGCCTCGAAGCTGCCCGGCGCATCGCCCGGTTCATCCGCGAACAACGGGGCTGAAGCCGCTCCTCCCAGACGCGTCCGGCCCTGGTCCTGAGCGGCCGGGCCTGCCCTGATTTCCACAGCCACTCCAAGAGCCACACCACCATGTCCAGCCAGCTCCAAGCCGTCATCGAAGCCGCGTGGGAAGACCGCGCCAACCTGTCCGTGGCGGCAGCGCCGGCCGAGGTCCGCGACGCCGTCAACCACGCCATCGCCGAGCTGGACGCCGGCCGCCTGCGCGTGGCCGAGCGCCAGGGTGTCGGCCAGTGGCAAGTCAACCAGTGGCTCAAGAAGGCCGTGCTGCTGAGCTTCCGCCTGAACGACAACATGCCCATGGGCAGCGGCGACTTGACCTTCTTCGACAAGGTGCCGACCAAGTACGCCGGCCTGACCGATGCCGAGCTGCGCGCCACCGGCGTGCGCGTGGTGCCGCCGGCCGTCGCGCGCCGCGGCAGCTTCGTCGCTCCGGGCGCGATCCTGATGCCGTCCTACGTGAACATCGGCGCCTATGTCGACTCGGGCACGATGGTCGACACGTGGGCCACCGTCGGCTCCTGCGCGCAGATCGGCAAGAACGTCCACCTGTCGGGCGGCGTCGGCATCGGCGGCGTGCTCGAACCGCTGCAGGCCAACCCGACCATCATCGAGGACAACTGCTTCATCGGCGCCCGCTCGGAGGTCGTCGAAGGCGTGATCGTCGAGGAGAACTCGGTCATCTCGATGGGCGTCTACATCGGCCAGAGCACCAAGATCTATGACCGCGCCACCGGCGAGGTGAGCTACGGCCGCATCCCCTCCGGCTCGGTCGTCGTCAGCGGCAACCTGCCCTCGTCGGACGGCAAGTACAGCCTGTACTGCGCGGTGATCGTCAAGCGCGTGGACGCCCAGACCCGCGCCAAGACCAGCATCAACGACCTGCTTCGCGGCTGATCGACACCGGCATGGCCACCTCCCCGAGCAGCGGCATGAACCGCAACATGGAACGCATCCTGCGGCTGATGGCCGAGAAGCGCGCATCGGACGTGTTTCTCTCGGCCAACATGCCGGTGCTGATCAAGATCCATGGGCAGATGCTGCAGCTCACGCAGGAGCAGCTCACCCCGGTCCAGCCGCGCCAGCTGCTGTCCGAGGTGCTGACGGCCACGCAGCTCGAAGAGCTCGATGACACCGGCGAGCTCAACTGCGCCGTGGCCGTGCCGGGCGTGGCCAGCTACCGGCTGTCGGCCTTCAAGCAGCGCGGCACGATCGCGGCGGTGTTCCGCTGCATCCCCACCGACATCCCCGAGCTTGACGGCCTGAAACTGCCGGAGATCCTGCCCTCGCTGGCACTCGCCAAGCGTGGTCTGGTGCTGATCGTGGGCGCCACCGGCAGCGGCAAGAGCACGACCCTGGCGTCGATGCTGCAACAGCGCAACCGCACGGTCACCGGCCACATCCTGACGATCGAGGACCCGATCGAGTTCCTCTTCACCAACCAGAAATCGCTGGTCAACCAGCGCGAGGTCGGCCGCGACGTGCAGTCGCTGCAGATCGGCCTGAAGAACGGCATGCGGCAGGCGCCGGACTGCATCTTCATCGGCGAGATCCGCGACCGCGAGACCATGAGCGCGGCACTGTCCTATGCGCTGTCGGGCCACCTGGTGCTGTCGACGCTGCATGCCAACAACAGCCAGCATGCGCTCAACCGCATCATGAGTTTCTACACGCCCGAGTCGCGCCCGGCCCTGCTGTCGGACCTCGCCTCAGGCCTGAAGGCGATCGTCTCGCAGCGCCTGCTCAAGGCGGTCGTCGGCGGCCGGGTGCCGGCCTGCGAGGTGCTGCTCAACACGCAGCTGATCGCCGAGCTGATCGACCAGGGCAACTTCGCCGGCATCAAGGATGCGATGGAGCGCTCGATCGCCGAAGGCTCGCAGACCTTCGAAGAAGACCTGGCACGCCTGCTGTCCGAAGGCCTGGTCACCCGCGAAGAGGCCCTGACCAACGCCGACTCGCCGACCAACCTGCTCTGGCGCCTGCAGAACGGTCAGACGAGCGGCAAGAAGGCGACCGAGGTCGAGGCCGAGGCCGAGCCAGGGCCGTCCTTCACCGAAATCACGCTGGACGTGCATGCGCAGCAGGCCAACAAGGGTCGGCGCAACCCGGCCTTGCGCCCGGTCCAGACCAAGTCCGGCGGCCTGTCGTCGAGCTGATCCCTGCGTGAATCTTGAGTGACCCAGGCCGCGCGGCCCGCCGCGCCGCCACACCGATCCCATCCGCCATGTCCTTGAACACCCTCACGCTGCTGGAGGCGTTGATCGCGCGCCGCTCGATCACGCCCGACGATGCGGGCTGCCAGACGCTGATCGGCGATCGCCTGGCGGCGCTCGGCTTCACGCTGCACGCCCTGCCCTTCGGCCCGGCCGATGGCCGCGTCGACAACCTCTGGGCCGTGCGCGACGGCGGCCTGCCCGGTCCCACGCTGGTCTTCGCCGGCCACACCGACGTGGTGCCCACCGGCCCGCTGGCAATGTGGCACAGCGACCCCTTCGTGCCGACCCACCGCGATGGCCAGATCTACGGCCGTGGCGCGGCCGACATGAAGGCCTCGCTGGCCGCGATGGTCGTCGCCACCGAGGCCTTCGTGGCCGAACGCCCGCAGCATGTCGGCCGCATCGCCTTCTTGCTCACCAGCGACGAGGAAGGCCCGTCGGTCGACGGCACCGTCAAGGTCTGCGAATGGCTGGAAGCGCGTGGTGAGCGCCTGGACGCCTGCATCGTTGGCGAGCCGACCTCTGTCAAATCGCTGGGGGACATGATCAAGAACGGTCGCCGTGGTTCGCTCTCCGGCCGCCTGACCGTGACCGGCCTGCAAGGCCACATCGCCTACCCGCACCTGGCCCGCAACCCGATCCATCTGGCCGCACCAGCGCTGGCCGAACTGGCGGCGACCGACTGGGACGCCGGCAATGACCACTTCCCGCCGACCAGCTGGCAGATGTCCAACATCCACGCCGGCACCGGCGCGACCAACGTCATCCCGGGCGAACTGGTGGTGGACTTCAACTTCCGCTATTCGACCGAGTCGACGCCCGAGGCGCTGCAGCAGCGGGTCCAGGCGGTGCTGGAGCGCCACGGCGTGCCACACCGCATCGACTGGACGCTGGGCGGCCGGCCCTTCCTGACGCGGCCGGGGGCGCTGATCGCCGCGATCTCGGACGCGATCCGAGACGTCACCGGCATCACGACCGAGCTGTCGACCACCGGCGGCACCTCCGATGGCCGCTTCATCGCCCGCCTCTGCCCGCAGGTGGTCGAGTTCGGTCCGATCAACGCGACCATCCACCAGGTCGATGAGCACGGCGCGGTGGCCGACCTCGAGCCGCTGGCCGAGATCTACCGCCGCACGCTGGCGACCCTGCTGCCGGCGGCGTGAACCGCAGCAAGCCAGCCACACACGTCCCGAGACCGATCCCACGATGAACAGCCCCGTTCCCAGCGACCGCCCGACCCTGGCCCAGGTGGTCGAACAGATGGCCATCCGCATGACCGCGGCGGGCGTCGTCTTCGGCCACGGCACCCACAACGCCCGCGACGAGGCGATCTGGCTGACGATGTGGCGACTCGGCCTGCCGCTGGACGGCTACGACGAACTGGCGGCCGGACCCGTCTCGGCCGAACAGGTCATCGACGTCGCCGCCGTCATCGACGAACGCATCGCCAGCCGCAAGCCGGCCGCCTACCTGACCAAGGAAGCCTGGCTGCAAGGCGTGCCCTTCTTCGTCGACGAGCGCTGCATCGTGCCGCGTTCCTACATCGCCGAGCTGCTGGGCAACCCGGACTACGGCCACGCGCTGGACACCTGGCTGAGTGACCGAACCCAGCAGGTGCTGGACCTGTGCACCGGCAACGGCAGCCTGGCCGTACTGGCCGCGATGGCCTTTCCGGACGTGCATGTCGATGCCTCGGACCTGTCGACCAGCGCGCTCGACGTCGCCCGCATCAACGTCAACCGCCACCACCTGGCCGAGCGCATCACGCTGATGGCCAGCGACGGCCTGGCCGACGTGCGCGGCCCGTATGACCTGATCCTGTGCAACCCGCCCTATGTCAACGCGCGCTCGATGGCGGCGCTGCCGCCGGAGTTCCGCGCCGAGCCCGAACTGGCACTGGCCGGCGGCGTCGACGGCATGGACTTCATCCGCCAGTTGCTGCGCGACGCGCCGGGCAAGCTCAGCGAGATCGGCGTGCTGGTGATCGAGGTCGGCCACGAGCGACCTTATTTCGAGGCCGCCTTCCCGCGCCTGCCGGCGATCTGGCTTGAGACCAGCGCCGGCGTCGACCAGGTGCTGCTGCTGACGCGCGACGCGCTGATCGGACCGCGATGAACGCCCCTGTCCCCACCACCGATTTCGCCGTGCGCGGCGACCACATCACGCTGGACGCGTTGCTCAAGGTCTGCGGCCTGGTGCCCAGCGGCGGCGCGGCCAAGGCCGCGATCGGCGCGGGCGAGGTCATCGTCGACGGCGAGGTCGAACATCGCAAGACCCGCAAGCTGCGCCCGGGCGCCGAGGTGCGGTTCGGCGGCGAGTGCATCCGCATCGTCGCGGAGCCGGGTGACACGCCAGCCTGATCGACCCGCAAGCAGGGGCCGCCCGGCGGGAACTTCCGCCAGCTGGCGTCCTCTGAGGCGACACGAGGGCGTTGCGGCCGGTCGACCCGGCGGCCCCTTGTGCGCAAGGCCGATGGCCTCACCTCCACAAGACTCCGATTTCAAACCGAGGAAGACACGATGAAACAAGGCTGGATGGCTGCCCTGGCGGTGGCCGTGGCAATGGGCACCTGGACCGTCGACGCGGACGCCGCCAAGCGTCTGGGTGGTGGCGGTTCGGCCGGCATGCAGCGCAGCCTGCCGGCGCGCTCGCAACCGGCTGACATCAACAGCGCACCGGCCAAGCCGATGCAGAACCAGCAGGCCGCACCGGCCCAGCAAGCCCAGCCCGGCGTGGCAGGTGCGGCGGGCGCCGCTGCCGCACCGGCCAAGCGCAACTGGATGGGCCCGATCGCCGGCCTTGCCGCCGGCCTGGGCATCGCCGCGCTGCTGAGCCACTTCGGCATGGGTGAGGCGGTGGCCAACTTCCTGATGATGGCGCTGCTGGCCGTCGCAGCCGTCTTCCTGGTGACCTGGCTGGTGCGCCGCTTCGGTGCCGGCAAGGCGCAGGCAGCGGGCAAGGGCCAGCCGGCCTATGCCTACGCCGGTGCCGGGACGTCGCCCGCCAGCACCGATGCGGTCAGCCCAGTTGCATCGGCCCCCGCCCTGCAACGCGAGGCCCTGCCGGGCAGCGCGGCGGACAGCTTCCGCATGGACGGCGGCTCGCCCGCCGGCGCCTCGCTGGCACCGGTCGCTGCCAACTTCGCGGCGCCGGTGTTGCCGGCCGACTTCGACGCGGCGGCCTTCGAGCGCATCGCCCGGATGATCTTCATCCGCATGCAGACCGCCAACGACCGCGGCGACCTCGATGACCTGCGCCAGTTCACGACGGCCGAGCTGTTCGCCAGCATCCGCCTGGACCTGCAGGACCGGGGCGGCAAGACGCAGCAGACCGACGTCGAACAGGTCGCCGCGCAGGTGATCGACTTCGACCGCGAGAGCAACCGCGACGTCGTCAGCGTGCGCTTCCACGGCCTCATCCGGGAAGAGGCCGATGCGGCCGCCACCGCCTTCGACGAAATCTGGCACCTGGTGCGCGAGGCATCGGCACCGCAGGTCTGGCGCATCGCCGGCATCCAGCAGGCGCAGTGATGTGACCGACCCGTTCACGGCCGCCACGGTGGCCGTGACATCCCGACGAAGCCGCCCGCCCGGGCGGCTTCTTTCTTGGTGCAATGCAGCACAAGCGTCAACCTTGGGCTACACTTCGCGCCGCTCGCCCCACCCGTTGGGGCGATGCTGTTTCGTTCATCCCCTCTGACCTTCCTCTTTCCCCTCATCCTCCAGCGGTCGACCTTCACGGTCAGGTCCGCGGGGCTGCAGGCGCGGTCGGCGGCGATGCTGTTCGACCCGGGCGGGCTCCTTCCCCTCCTCTGAGCTTTTGTACCGCTACCGCGCGTTGTTGGATGCCGCGCGGGCTGTGCTTTTGCCTGCCCAAGACCGTTCACCAACCGGTGATGCGGCGACCGAGACGTCCGGCGGCGATCCCTCCGCGCGTCAGAAAGACTGAAGTCATCATGAGTTTTGCAGACCTCGACCTGAACCCGGCCATCATGGCCGCCCTGACCGACGCCGGCTACACCGAGCCGACCGACGTGCAGGCTCAGACCATCCCCGCCGCCCTGACCGGCTGCGACCTGCGTGTGTGCTCGAACACCGGCAGCGGCAAGACCGCCGCCTTCGTGATCCCCGCACTGCACCGCGTGCTGGCCGCCCGCCAGGACCCGAACCAGCGCCGCCCGCGTGGCGAAGTCAGTGGCCCGCGCGTGCTGGTCCTCGCCCCCACCCGTGAACTGGCCCTGCAGGTCGCCAAGGCGGCGTCCAACTACGGCCGTCACATCCCCGGCCTGAAGGTCGCCACCGTCGTCGGCGGCGTGCCCTATGGCGCCCAGCTGGCTGCCCTGCGCAAGCCGCTGGACCTGCTGATCGCGACCCCCGGCCGCCTGATTGACCACCTCGACAGCGGCAAGGCCATCCTGGCCTCGGTCGAGATGCTGGTGCTCGACGAAGCCGATCGCATGCTCGACATGGGCTTCATTGAGGACATCGAGCGCATCGCCGAATCGCTGCCCGCGTCGCGCCAGACCGTCATGGTCAGCGCCACCTTCGCCGGACAGGTTGGCCGTCTGGCCGACCAGATCCTGAAGCCTGACGCCCAGCGCATCGAGATCGCCAACCACACCGACAGTCACGAGAACATCACCCAGAAGCTGTACTGGGCCGACAGCGTCGAGCACAAGGCCGCGCTGCTGGAGCACCTGCTGACCGACCGCGAGGTCCAGCAAGCCGTGGTCTTCACCAGCACGCAGCGTGATGCCGACGAGCTGGCCGCCCACCTCTACGACATCGGCCACGCGGTCGCGCCGCTGCACGGTGGCATGCCGCAAGGCCGTCGCACTCGCACGCTGATGGCGCTGCGCAGCGGCGAGCTGAAGGTGCTGGTCGCCACCGACGTTGCCGCCCGCGGCATCGACGTGCCGACGATCAGCCACGTCATCAACTTCGGCCTGCCGATGAAGGCCGAGGACTACGTGCACCGCATCGGCCGCACTGGCCGCGCCGGTCGCTCGGGCCTGGCGATCACGCTGGCTGAACGCCGTGACGCCGGCATGATCCGCCGCATCATGCAGTTCACGACCCAGATCATCCCGATCGAGACCGTGGTCGGCCTGGAGCCGACCCGTCCGGGTCCTGATCTGGCCTCGCGTCCGGCCCGTCCGGCCTTCGACCGCCGTCCGGGTGGCGCCCCGCGCCGCCACGACGAGCGCGGTGGCCCGCGCGCCGGTGGCTGGAACAACGACCGCGGCGGTCGTCCGGCCCATGCAGGTCACAACGGTGACCGCCCGGCCCACGCCGGCCACGCGCCTGGCTTCGGCCACGCGCCGGAAGCCCGCGTGTTTGATCGCCCGCATGGCGATCGCCCGCACGGCCATGCCCCGCGTCCCGCCGGCGGCGAATGGCGCGGTGCCGCCCCGGCCCGTGGCCCCGGCGGCCCGAACCGCGGTTTCCGCCCGGCCCCGCAAGGCCGTCGCGGCGATCGTTGATCGACCCGACGGATCGAACTGACTGATCGAACCGGTTGATCCGGCCGCAGAGCCGGACACCTCGCACGATTCAGACAAGGGCCACCTTCGGGTGGCCCTTGTTCTTTGGTGGCGTCAGATCGAGGTGCGAGGCCAGCGCACCCGCACCTTCAGGCCGGGCTGTGCGGCTTCGAAGGTCAACTGGCCACCGTGCGCCTGCGCCACAAGCCGGCACAGATACAGGCCCAGCCCCACCCCGCCGCTGTGGCGGGTGCGGGCGGCATCGGTGCGGTAGAAGGCCTCGGCCAGACGTGCGAGGTGGTCCGGCGCGACGCCGGGTCCGTGGTCGCGCAGGCTCATCAGCCAATGGCCGCCGTCAGGCTCGGGCCGGATCGACAGTTCAAGGTCAGCCCCCGCCACATCGGTCGGTCGGCCATGCCGCAAGGCGTTGTCGACCAGGTTGCGCACCAGCAAACGCCAGCGCATCGGATCGATCGCCACCTGGCTCAGCAAGCGAGCCACCTCGGGCGCGATGTCCCACCGGATCTGCGGCAAGGGCGTGCCGGACGGGGCGCTGTCCTGCCAGTGGCGCAAGCGCTCATCGGCGACGTGGCGGACCAGTGCGACCAGATCGGTCGGCTCGGTCTGCAGCGCGGCATGGCCCGCGCTCAGGCGCTCGCCTTCAAGCAGGTCATTGATGAGCGAGCGCATCTCCTCCAGATCGCGCAGCAAGGCATCGCGCGACGGGCCTTCGTCGACCAGTTCGGCGTTGAGCCTGGCCCGCGTCAGCGGCGAGCGCAGCTCGTGGCTGATCGCCAGCAGCAAGGCGCGCTTGGCCTCCAGACGCTCGCGCAGGCCCTCGGCCATGGCATTGATCTGGCCGGCCAGTCGACCGAGCTCATCCGGACGACGGATCGGGATGGCCTGCGCGAAATCGCCTTGCCCATAGCGCAAGGCCCCCGCGCCGATGTCGTCGAGCGGACGCAGCATCCGGCGCATCACGAGGTAAGCGATGGCGGTGACCAGCAGCAGCGCGGCCAGCGTCAGCCAGCCGATCACGCGCGGCTGGTGCGCCAGCGGGACCTCGCCGAGCGCAAAGGTGATGCGATGGCCGTCGGGCGTCAGACGGCTGAGCGCGACAACCCCGCGCGAGCCGGGCGGCTCGTCGCGGGCGTCGTCGGTGTCGTCGCGGCGCCAGCGCGGCGGGCCACGGCGGGGTTCGTCCTCGGACGCGGCCAGGTCGCGCCGCCACGGTGGTGGCATGTCGTCACGGCCACGCTCGCCCATGCGGACGCCGTCGCGATCACGTGGCCGCATCGGCAAGGGCATCGGGTGGCGCGGCAGACCATCGGGGTGCGAGCGCCAGTTGACGATCGGCCCTTCGATCTGGATGGCCAGCGGCAGGCGCTCGGCCATGGCCTCGGCCCGGGCGACATCGGGCGGGCTGCCAATGTCCGCCGCCAGCCGGTCCACATAGTCGGCCACCAGCGGTCGCACCAGCGCGCGCCAGCCGCCGCCCAACGCACGCTGCATGCCGGCCATGAAGGTCAGGCCCATGACCAGCGCCAGCACCACGAACAGCAGCACCAGCCGCATGCCGAGCCGGCGGTGGCGAGCAACCGGCCGGTTCAGCCAGCCGTGATCGTCAAGAGGCGTGCCCATGGTTCAGTCGGCCATCCGCGCGGCCGCGAAGGCGTAGCCGGCGTTGCGAACGGTCTTGATGCAGTCCAGCGGTTCGAGCTTCTTGCGCATGCGGCTGACCAGGATGTCGACCGCACGGGTGTAGAGCTCAGCCTCCTGACCGCGCAGCCGGGTCAGGATGTCGTCGCGGCTGAAGACCTTCTGCGGTTCGCGCGCCAGCAGGCCCAGCAACTCGAACTCGGTGCCGGTCAGTTCGACCTCATGGCCTTGCACATGGACCTGGCGGCGTTCGAAGTCGATCGTCAGGCCGTCGAACACCAGCTGCGACGGGCCGGCGGCCTCGTGGCGATCGGCGCGTTGCCGGCGCAGGATGGTCTGCAGCCGGGCGGCCAGTTCGCGCGGCTCGAAGGGCTTGGGCAGGTAGTCGTCTGCGCCCAGCTCCAGGCCGATGACGCGGTCCATCACGTCGCCGCGCGCGGTCAGCATCAGGATGGGGATGTCGCTGGTCTTGCGGATTTCGCGGCAGACCGCGAAGCCGTCCATTTCGGGCAGCATGACGTCGAGGATCACCGCGTCATAGTGACCTGCGGCCAGTCGCGCCAAGCCGGCACTGGGCCGGTCGGCATGGTCCAGCGCCAGGTCGTAGCGTTGCAGATAGGTGGTCAGCGGCGCGGCCAGATGCTGGTCATCGTCGATCAGGAGCAGTCGATGCATGACGGAATGATCCCAGATGCACGGCCACGAAAAAGGCCCGAACACGTGTGGTGACGTGCTCGGGCCATGTCAGGCGGGAAGCCAGGGGCTTTCAGGGCTCAGGCTTCAAGCATCAGGCTTCAGCCGCGCTCACCCCGATCACCGTGCTTGCCGCCATGGCCGTCATGACCACCTCGGCCGGGACCGCGGGCCATGAACTGGCGGACCTGCTCCTGCTGCTCGGGCTTGAGGCTGTCGAAGAAGTCGGCAGCGGCGGTGATGAGCTCAGGCCCGGCCTTCTGGATGGCCTGCGCCTTGGCGTCGGCCAGCTGCTGGGCCTTGGCCTTGTCGAAGCGGTTGCCTGCGATCAGCGCCTGCAGGTCTTGACGCGGGCCGGCCGGCTTGGCGGTGTCACCCGCCTTCGGGGCGGCGCCGGCTGCCGATCCAGCCGCGTGCATGGCCTGACGCTGCGCCTGCAGCGTGTCCATCAGCTTGCCCAGGCGCTGCTTCTGCGCGTCGTCCAGCTTGAGCTCGCGGGTGGCGCGCTCGACCATGCGATCGCGCATCTTCTGGTGGTCGGCGTCCGACATCTGGCCGTGACGGCCATGGCCGCCGCCGTGGCCCATCATGCCCATCATCGCGTCACCGCCCATCGGCGCGGCGACGGCGCCAACGGCGCCCAGCAGGCCGAAGGACACGGCGGTGGTGGCGAGAACGATCAGGCTGCGTTGCTTCCAGGTCTTCATGGGGAACATCCTTTCGGGACGGGTTGAGATCCGAGGCGATCCGCCCGGCGCTGCCTCGCAGCGGCTGCGGTGTGGATCGATGGAAGGGATGTTGCCGGCGGGCTTGCGTGGCGTCCTTGCAGCGCGGTATCGGCGTGTTTCGTTTCTTTTCGGGCCTGGGGCCGGACTTCGTACACTCCGCCCGCCGCCCCACCATGCTCCGACATGAACGACCTCGCCCACCTGCTGCAAGACCTGCGCGAACCCCTGATGCGCTATGCCCGCAAGCAACTGCGCAACGAGGCCTGGGCCGAGGACGCGGTGTCCGAAACGATGATGGTGGCGCTGGAGAAACCGCAGTCCTTCGGCGGGCAGAGCCAGCTCAAGACCTGGCTGATCGGCATCCTCAAGCACAAGCTGATCGACCAGATCCGGCGACACGGGCGCGAGATCTCCAGCACCCGCGAGGACGAGGACGACATCGACGACCTGCTCTTCCATCCCGATGGCCATTGGCGCGAAGCGCCGGCCGAATGGGGCAACCCGGAGGCCAGCCTCGGACAGCGTCAGTTCATCACCGTGCTCGATGCCTGCGTGGAGCACCTTCCAGGCCAGCAGGGCCAAGTCTTCATGATGCGTGAATGGCTTGGCCTGGAAACCGAAGAAGTCTGTCAGCAATTGGGCATCAGCTCGACCAACCTGTTCGTGCTGCTGCACCGCGCCAAGCTCCGTCTGCGCGAATGCCTGCAAACCCACTGGTTCTCTTCCCCCAGGCCCGGCCTGTGACCGCCATGCGACCGATGCTCAGCTGCCGAGATGTCACCCGCCTCGTCCTCGAAGGCGAAGAACGCACCCTGTCCCTCGGTGAGCGGGTGGGCGTGCGGGTACACCTGTGGATCTGCAAGGCCTGCCCGGCCTTCACCCGGCAGGTCCGGCTGATGCGCAGCGCGCTGGGCCAGTGGCAGGCCTACCGGGATGCCGGCGACAGCCTGGACGACACCAAGCCGGGCAGCGGCGACCGGCGCTGAGCCGGCCGCGCTCGCCAGCGGCGCCGCTTCAGGCTGCGGGCCCCAGGCAGAGACGTCGCCGCGCCGTCTCGTACTCATTGGCCAGACGCTGCACCAGCTCGCCGGCCGGCGCGATCCTGTCGATCGCGCCGATGCCCTGGCCGCAGCCCCAGATGTCCTTCCAGGCCTTCTTCGCCTCGTTGCCGTCAGCACCGCCAAAGTTCATCTTGCTCGGATCGGCATCGGGCAAGGCGTCCGGGTCCATGCCCGCAGCCCGGATCGACGGCTTGAGGTAGTTGCCGTGCACGCCGGTGAACAGGTTGCTGTAGACGATGTCGTCGCTGTTCGAGTCGACGATGCACTGCTTGTAGGCCTCGCTGGCGCGCGCCTCATGCGTGGCGATGAAGGCCGAGCCGATGTAGGCCAGGTCCGCCCCCATCGCCTGTGCGGCCAGCACCGCACCGCCGCTGGCGATCGATCCCGACAGCGCCAGCGGGCCGTCGAACCACTGACGGATCTCCTGGATCAGCGCGAACGGGCTCTTGACGCCGGCATGCCCGCCAGCGCCCGCCGCCACCGCGATCAGGCCATCCGCCCCCTTGTCGATGGCCTTGTGGGCGAAGGCGTTGTTGATGATGTCGTGCATCACCAGCCCGCCCCAGGCGTGGACGGCATGGTTGACGTCCTCGCGCGCGCCCAGGCTGGTGATCACCAGCGGCACCTTGTAGCGGGCGCAGACCTCGAGGTCGTGCTCCAGACGGTCATTGCTCTTGTGCACGATCTGGTTGATCGCGTAGGGCGCGGCCGGCTGGTCCGGATGTGCGGCATCCCAGGCCGCCAGCGTCTCGGTGATCTCGGCCAGCCAGTCATCGAGCTGCGAGGCCGGCCGGGCGTTCAGTGCCGGCATCGAGCCGATGATGCCGGCTTGGCATTGCGCGATCACCAGCTGCGGGTTGCTGATGATGAACAAGGGCGAGCCGATGACCGGCAGGCGCAAGGTGTCGAACAGGGGTGGGAGCGACATCAGAAGGCCTCCAGCGCCAGCGCGCAAACCGACTCTCCGCCGTCGATCACGCTGTCGCGCAAGCCCGGCACCCGCGTCAGGATGTGGTCGCCGTAGAAGCGGGCAGTGGCGATCTTGGCCGTCATGAAGGGCACGTCGTCGCCTTCGTTGATGGCGTCCTCGGCGGCCAGCAGCGCGCGGCCCATCTGCCAGCCGGCCATCAGGTTGCCGGCCAGCATCAGGTAGTTGACCGAACCGGCGAAGACCTCGTTGGGATGCGCCTTGGTGCGCCCGGCCACGAAGTCGACCACCTCGATGAAGGCCAGTCTTGCGGCCTTCAACCGGCGTGCATAGGTCTGCGCAGCCACGCTCGAATGGGCGGCCAGCGCGGCCTCGGTGACTTCGATCTGGCCGGCGATCGCCTTGGCCGTCTGGCCACCGTCGCGGGCGGTCTTGCGACCGATCAGGTCATTGGCCTGGATGGCGGTCGTGCCCTCGTAGATCGTCAGGATCTTGGCGTCGCGGTAGTACTGCGCCGCGCCGGTCTCCTCGATGAAGCCCATGCCGCCATGCACCTGCACGCCCAGGCTGGTGACCTCCAGACTCATCTCGGTGCTGTAGCCCTTGACCAGCGGCACCATGAATTCATAGAAGGCCTGGTTGACACGGCGCGTGTCGGCATCCGGGTGGTGATGGGCGGCGTCGTAGGCGGCACCGGCGACCAGCGCCAGTGCGCGACAGCCTTCGCTGAGCGAGCGCATCGTCATCAGCATGCGCCGCACATCGGGGTGGTGGATGATCGCGCCGGCCGTCGGCAGCGAGCCGTCGACCGGACGGGACTGCACACGGTCGCGCGCGTACTGCACGGCCTTCTGGTAGGCCCGGTCGGCCACCGCGATGCCCTGAATGCCGACCGCGAAGCGGGCCGCGTTCATCATGATGAACATGTACTCCAGGCCACGGTTCTCCTGGCCGATCAGGGTGCCGACGGCACCGCCGTGGTCGCCGTACTGCAGCACGGCGGTCGGGCTGGCCTTGATGCCCAGCTTGTGCTCGATCGAGACGCAGTGCACATCGTTGCGCTCGCCCAGGCTGCCATCCGCGTTCACCATGAACTTGGGCACGATGAACAGGCTGATGCCCTTGACGCCCTCGGGCGCGCCGACCACCCGCGCCAGCACGAGGTGGACGATGTTCTCGGCCATGTCGTGTTCGCCGTAGGTGATGAAGATCTTGGTGCCGAAGATCTTGTAGGTGCCATCGGCCTGCGGTTCGGCGCGTGTGCGCACAGCCGCCAGGTCAGAGCCGGCCTGCGGCTCGGTGAGGTTCATCGTGCCAGTCCAACGACCTTCGATCATCGGCGGGATGTAGGTCGCCTTCTGTTCGTCCGAGCCGGCCGTGAGCAGCGCCTCGATCGCACCATCGGTCAGCAGCGGGCACAGCGCAAAGCTCAGGTTGGCGCTGTTGAGCATCTCGATGCAGGCGGCGCCGATCGCCTTGGGCAGGCCCTGCCCGCCGAACTCAGGCGGGTGCTGCAGGCCCTGCCAGCCGCCGTCGACGAACTGCTTGAAGGCGTCCTTGAAACCGGGCGTGGTGATGACCTGACCGGCCTTCCAGAACGACGGCTTCTGGTCGCCATCCCAGTTCAGCGGCGCGACAACGTTCTCGTTGAGGCGGGCGCACTCCTCCAGCACGGCGGCGGCCGTCTCCAGGCCGGCCTCCTCGAACGCCGGGATCTGGGTCAGCTGATCGAGTCCGGCCAGCTCCTTCAGGCCAAACATGAAATCCTTGACGGGGGCGCGGTAGGTCATGGCACGGTCTCCGGGTGCGTGTTGTGGGAACGGTGGGTCAGGTGGTGGACAAGACAGGGGCGCCGCAACGTTGCCGTTGGGCGCCCCTGGATCGGCTGGCTCAGGCCACGTCGATCAGCAAGCGGCGATCACAGCGACTTGACCAGCTCGGGCACGGCCGCGAACAGATCCGCTTCCAGGCCGTAGTCGGCCACGCTGAAGATCGGCGCCTCCGGGTCCTTGTTGATCGCGACGATCACCTTGGAATCCTTCATGCCGGCCAGATGCTGGATCGCGCCCGAGATGCCGGCGGCGATGTAAAGCTGCGGCGCGACGATCTTGCCGGTCTGGCCGACCTGCCAGTCGTTGGGCGCGTAGCCGGCGTCCACCGCGGCGCGGCTGGCTCCGAGTGCGGCGCCGAGCTTGTCGGCCAGCGGCGTCAACACCTCGTTGAACTTGTCGCTGCTGCCCAGCGCACGGCCACCGCTGACGATGATCTTGGCGGCGGTCAGTTCGGGGCGGTCGTTCTTGGCAATCTCGCTGCCGACATAGCTGCTGCTGGACGAGTCGGCCGCAGCGGCCACGGTCTCGACAGCGGCGCTGCCGCCGGTCGACGCAGCCGCATCAAAGGCGGTGCCACGCACGGTGATCACCTTGACCGCATCGGCGCTCTGCACCGTGGCGATCGCATTGCCCGCGTAGATCGGTCGCTCGAAGGTGTCGGCGCTGACGACGGCCGTGATGTCGCTGATCTGGGCGACGTCAAGCAAGGCCGCGACACGCGGCGCGGTGTTCTTGCCGCCAGCGGTCGCCGGGAACAGGATGTGGCTGTAGCTGCCGGCAAGCGCCACGATCTGCGGGGCCAGTGACTCGGCCAGACCATGCGCGAGGCTGGCACCGTCGGCATGGATCACCTTGGCAACACCGGCGACCTGGCTCGCCTGTTGAGCCACCCCGGCCGCGTTCTGGCCAGCCACCAGGATGTGGACGTCGCCCAGCTTCGACGCGGCGCTGACGACATTCAGCGTCGCGGGCTTAAGCGTGTTGTTGTCGTGTTCGGCAATGACGAGGACAGCCATCTCAGATCACCTTCGCTTCGTTCTTCAGCTTGTCGACCAGAGCGGCCACATCGGCCACCTTGATGCCCGCCTTGCGACCGGCGGGCTCGGCCACCTTCAGGGTCTTGAGGCGCGGCGCGACGTCCACGCCCAGATCAGCCGGCGTGACCTTGTCCAGCGGCTTCTTCTTGGCCTTCATGATGTTGGGCAGCGTGACGTAGCGCGGCTCGTTCAGGCGCAGATCGGTCGTGATGACGGCCGGCAGCGTCAGGCTCAGCGTCTCCAGGCCGCCGTCGATCTCGCGGGTGACCGTGGCCTTGCCGTCGGCGATCTCGACCTTTGAGGCGAAGGTGGCTTGCGGGAGGTTGGCGAGGGCCGCGAGCATCTGGCCTGTCTGGTTGCAGTCGTCGTCGATGGCCTGCTTGCCCAGGATGATCAGGCCGGGCTGCTCCTTGTCGACCAGCGCCTTGAGCAGCTTGGCGACGGCCAGCGGCTGCAATTCGGCATCGGTCTCGACATGGATGGCGCGGTCGGCGCCAATCGCCATGGCGGTGCGCAGCGTTTCCTGGCACTGCGTGACGCCGCAGGACACAGCGATCACCTCGGTGACGACGCCCTTCTCCTTGAGCCGGACCGCTTCCTCGATCGCGATCTCGTCGAAGGGATTCATGCTCATCTTGACGTTGGCGATGTCCACGCCCGTGCCGTCGCTCTTGACGCGCACCTTGACGTTGTAGTCGACCACCCGCTTGACGGGGACGAGTGCTTTCATCGGTCTCTCTCCAATGGCCTGTGGTGAATCACGGCCGGCATTCTATGGGCTCACGTCAACGTGTTGTCGCATCCGTGAAACATAAACGAACGATCGTGCTATTTTAGATAGCAACCCAAGCGAACCGCAAGGGTCGTGAGGCGACGCGGCGTCGGCGCGCCGTCAGCACATCGGTTGATAGACTGCCCGCCGCCCTCCCCAACCACATGCCTGAATGAACATCCCATCGCCCCATCCACCGCGCATCGGCGTGTTTGACTCCGGCCTGGGTGGGTTGTCGGTGATGCACAGCCTGTGCGAATTGCGAGACGACGCCCGCTTTGTCTATGTCGCAGATTCGGGTCATGCACCCTACGGCGACAAGCCGGTCGAAACCATCGTCGCACGCTCCTTGCACATCGCCGATTTCCTGGCGCAGCAAGGCATGGACCTGCTGGTTGTCGCGTGCAACACCGCCACCGCAGCGGCCGTACAGGCCCTGCGCCTGGCTCACCCGACCTTGCCCATCGTCGGTGTCGAACCTGGCATCAAGCCCGCCGTGCAACGCAGCCGCAACGGCAAGATCGGTGTGCTGGCGACCACGGCCACCTTGCGCAGCGACCGCTTCCAGTTGCTGGCACAAGCGCACGCCGACCGCGTCGAACTGACCTTGCAGGCGGGGGTGGGTCTGGCCGATGCGATCGAGGCCCATCCGCTGGACGGCGACGAGGTCAGACGGGCCGTCGAGCGCTGCTGCACCCCCCTGCGGGACGCTGGCGTGGACACGGTGGTGCTCGGCTGCACGCACTATCCGCTGGTCGCCGACGTGATCGCGCGGCAGTTCGCGCCGGCTGTGTCGCTGGTCGACACCTCCGAGGCCATCGCACGCCGCACACTGGACCTGATCCCGCGTGGCCCGGCGCTCGACGCACCAATCTCCGATCGGCTTGAACTGTGGAGCACTGGCGATACTGCTCTGCTGACCAAGGCCTGCCAGCGCTGGCTCGGCGTTCACGTGCAAGCCCTCGAACTGCCACCGACGGTGCCGATGTCCGGCATTGGCTGAGTGCTGACGCACCACCCGCGCCACAGACCACGCGGCAGCGGTGCATCGACGGGGCCTTGCAGATACCCCTTGTGGTGCCCAGGACGGGACTCGAACCCGTACGCCCTGTGAGGAGCGGCGGATTTTAAGTCCGCTGTGTCTACCGATTTCACCACCCGGGCGGCAGCCTATGCCGTGGAGTATCTCAACGCAGTCGGGCTGGGCTGGGCTGGCTCGATGCCCAAGTTCTCCAGCACAAGAGGAATCAAATCCAAAACGCAGAAAGCCGTCTCACGGACGGCCTTCTGCGTTTCATCTGGAGCGGGAAACGAGACTCGAACTCGCGACCTCAACCTTGGCAAGGTTGCGCTCTACCAACTGAGCTATTCCCGCATGAACTGATCACAACCATTCGCCGAGCCCCTGCCACCCTATTCTGGAGGCGCGGAGTGGAGTCGAACCACCCTGGACGGATTTGCAATCCGCTGCATAACCGCTTTGCTACCGCGCCGCGGGCTCGACTTTGCCGCATCTCAACGAAACCGGAAGCCTTGTGAGCCAACCATTCGTCGAATACGACCGAAACTGGAGCGGGAAACGAGACTCGAACTCGCGACCTCAACCTTGGCAAGGTTGCGCTCTACCAACTGAGCTATTCCCGCGTATCTTGATTCTTACTACCGTCCAGCTTCACGAGTATGTCGTTTAGCTGTTCTGCAGCGAGACTGAAAGTATAGAAGGAAATCGGCGAGGGGCGCAAGCCCCTGCGCCGAACTTTTTTGCCGTCAGTGCTTGGTGGCGTCGGCGATGACGGGCGCGGCGCCGTCCGCTGCTGCTGGCTTGGCCTCTTCGACCTTGACCTCTTCTTCGGGCAGCGCCACCGGCGCGCGGACCAACGCGATCTCGAGGACCTTGTCGATCCACTTGACCGGCACGATCTCCAACTGGCTCTTCACGTTGTCAGGGATCTCCGCCAAGTCCTTGGCGTTTTCCTCGGGGATCAGAACCGTCTTGATGCCACCGCGGTGGGCCGCGAGCAGCTTTTCCTTCAAGCCGCCGATCTCGGTGACTTCCCCCCGCAGCGTGATCTCGCCGGTCATCGCGACGTCCGCTCGCACCGGGATGCCGGTCAGCGCCGACACGAAGGCCGTCGTCATCGCGGCCCCCGCGCTCGGGCCGTCCTTGGGCGTCGCGCCGTCGGGCACGTGGATGTGGATGTCGCGCTTCTCGAACATCTCGTCCTTGATGCCCAGCCGCTGGGCCCGACTGCGCACCACCGTGCGGGCCGCCTCGACCGATTCCTTCATGACGTCGCCCAGCGAGCCGGTGCGGATGATCCCGCCCTTGCCCGGCATGACGGTGGCCTCAATGGTCAGCAGGTCGCCTCCCACTTCCGTCCATGCCAGCCCGTTGACCTGGCCAACCTGGTCCTGCTTCTCGGCCTGGCCGAAGCTGTAGCGACGCACGCCCAAGAAGTCGCCGATGTTGTCGCCGGTCACCTGCACGGTGCCCTCGTACTTCTTCAGCGACAAGCCCTTGACCACCTTGCGGCAGATCTTGGAGATCTCGCGCTCAAGCGAACGCACACCCGCTTCGCGGGTGTAGTAGCGGATGATGGCCCGCACCGCGTCTTCGGTGACGTCGAGTTCGGCATCGGTCACACCGTTGTTCGTCCGCTGCTTGGGCAGCAGGTAACGCTGCGCGATCGACACCTTCTCGTCCTCCGTGTAACCCGACAGGCGGATGACTTCCATCCGGTCCAGCAGGGCCGGCGGGATGTTCAACGAGTTGGACGTCGCCACGAACATCACGTCCGACAGGTCGAAGTCGACCTCCACATAGTGGTCGGCGAACGTGTGGTTCTGCTCAGGGTCGAGCACTTCCAGCAGCGCCGACGACGGATCACCCCGGAAGTCCATGCCGAGCTTGTCGATTTCGTCGAGCAGGAACAGCGGGTTGCGCACACCGACCTTGCCCAGGCTCTGCAGCACCTTGCCCGGCATCGAGCCGATGTAGGTGCGGCGGTGGCCGCGGATCTCGGCCTCGTCGCGCACGCCGCCCAGCGCCATGCGAACGAACTTGCGGCCGGTCGCGCGCGCCACGCTCTGGCCCAGCGAGGTCTTGCCCACGCCCGGAGGCCCGACCAGGCAAAGGATCGGCGCCTTGACCTTGTCGACACGCTGCTGCACGGCGAGGTACTCGAGGATGCGTTCCTTGACCTTCTCCAGACCGAAGTGATCTTCGTTTAGCACCTCTTCGGCCAGCGGCAGGTCGTGCTTGACCTTGCTCTTCTTGGCCCACGGCAGGCTGACCAGCGTGTCGATGTAGTTGCGCACGACGGTGGCCTCGGCCGACATCGGAGACATCAGCTTGAGCTTCTTCAGCTCGGCATCGGCCTTCTTGCGCGCTTCCTTGGGCATGCGGGCGGAGATGACCTTCTTCTCGAGCTCGTCGAGATCGGCCCCTTCCTCGCCTTCGCCCAATTCCTTCTGGATCGCCTTGACCTGCTCGTTGAGGTAGTACTCGCGCTGGCTCTTCTCCATCTGGCGCTTGACGCGCCCACGGATGCGCTTTTCGACCTGCAGGATGTCGACCTCATGCTCCAGCAGTTCCAGCAGCTTCTCAAGCCGCTTGGAGACCTCGACCAGATCGAGGATGGACTGCTTGCTTTCGAGCTTGAGCGGCAAGTGAGCCGCGATGGTGTCGGCCAGACGACCAGCGTCGTCGATGCCCGCGATGGAGGTCAGGATCTCCGGCGGGATCTTCTTGTTGAGCTTGACGTACTGGTCGAACTGCTGCGTCACGGCGCGGCGCAGCGCCTCGATCTCGGGCGAGCCTTGGTCGGGCAGAGGCACCGGGACGAGATCGGCGGTGAAGAACTCGCCGGCGTCGTCGATCGCGGTGGTGTTGGCGCGCTGCAGGCCCTCGACCAGCACTTTCACGGTGCCATCGGGCAGCTTGAGCATCTGCAGGATGTTGGAGACGCAGCCGGTCTCGAACATGTCCTCGGGCTTGGGCTCGTCCTTGCCGGCGGCCTTCTGCGCAACCAGCATGATCTGACGGCCCGCTTCCATCGCTGCTTCGAGAGCCTTGATCGACTTGGGCCGACCCACGAACAGCGGGATGACCATGTGCGGGAACACGACCACGTCACGCAGCGGCAGCAGCGGGAGCTTGATGGGGTCGGCGGGGAGGATGGGGTGACCTGACATCAGAACCTCTCTTTCTGCGTTTCCATGTGGGCACGCAGACATCATTTGCAAGGGCGACGCCCGGACGGCAGGACCGCCCGGACGTTGCACCGTTCAGCCCATCGGGCTGTCTGTTCCGTTCAGGCGCTGGCCTTTTGTTCGCGATAGACCAGCAGCGGCTTGGCGTTGTCCAGGATCGTGCCTTCGTCGACCACGACCTTGGCCACGCCATCCAGCGCAGGCAACTCGAACATCGTGTCGAGCAGGGCCTGCTCAAGGATCGAGCGCAGGCCGCGCGCGCCGGTCTTGCGCTTGAGTGCCTTGGCCGCGATCGCGGCCAAGGCCGACGGGCGGATCTCGAGCTCGACGCCGTCCATCAGGAACAGGCGCTGGTACTGCTTGAGCAGCGCATTCTTGGGCTCGGTGAGGATCTGAACCAGCGCATCTTCGGTCAGTTCGCCCAGCGTGGCGATGACCGGCAGGCGGCCAACCAGCTCGGGGATGATGCCGAACTTGACCAGGTCCTCCGGCTCGATCTCGCGGAAGATCTCCGAGACGCTGCGCTCGGACTTGCTCTTCACCGAGGCGCCAAAGCCGATCCCGGACTTCTCCGAGCGATTGGCGATGACCTTCTCCAGCCCGTCGAAGGCGCCACCGCAGATGAACAGGATATTGGTCGTATCGATCTGCAGGAAGTCCTGGTTCGGGTGCTTGCGACCGCCCTGCGGCGGCACGCTGGCCATGGTGCCCTCGACCAGCTTGAGCAGGGCCTGCTGGACGCCTTCACCGGACACGTCGCGGGTGATCGACGGGTTGTCGGCCTTGCGCGAGATCTTGTCGATCTCGTCGATGTAGACGATGCCGCGCTGGGCCCGCTCAACCTCGTAGTTGCAGTTCTGCAGCAGCTTCTGGATGATGTTTTCGACGTCCTCGCCGACGTAGCCGGCTTCGGTCAACGTGGTCGCGTCGGCGATCACGAAGGGAACGTTGAGCATGCGCGCCAGCGTCTGCGCCAGCAGGGTCTTGCCCGAGCCGGTCGGGCCGATCAGCAGGATGTTGCTCTTGGCGAGCTCGACATCATCCTTGGGCTTCTCGCCCATGTGCTTGAGGCGCTTGTAGTGGTTGTAGACGGCCACCGACAGCGATCGTTTGGCCGATGCCTGGCCGATCACGTACTGGTCGAGCAGGTCCTTGATCTCGCTGGGCGCCGGCAGTTCACCCCGGGCGGCCTTCGCACCGGCCTCGGTCGGCGGAACCTCGTCGCGGATGATCTCGTTGCACAGCTCGATGCACTCGTCGCAGATGAAGACCGACGGACCGGCGATCAGCTTCTTGACCTCATGCTGGCTCTTCCCGCAGAACGAGCAGTACAGGATCTTGTCGCCGGAGGGGCCTTTTTTGTCGGGCATGGAGGACTGCCTAGTGAAGTGCGAATTGATGATAAGACAAGGCCATGAAGGCCTGGACGGCCCGGCGCCGGGACCCGCCCGGCACCGCCGCCCCGCACTCAGGCGCGCTTGTTGATGACCTGATCGATCAGGCCGTAAGTCTGCGCCTCGTCGGCCGACATGAAGTAGTCACGCTCGGTATCGTTCTGGATCTTTTCCAGCGATTGACCGCTGCGCTCGGCCAGGATCTTGTTGAGCTGCTCGCGCGTCTTGAGGATTTCGCGGGCGTGGATCTCGATGTCGGTGGCCTGACCCTGGGCGCCGCCCAGCGGCTGGTGGATCATGATCTTCGAGTTCGGCAAGGAGAAGCGCTTGCCCTTGGCACCGGCGGTCAGCAGGAAGGCGCCCATGCTCGCCGCGAGGCCCATGCACAGGGTGGAGACCTGCGGCTTGATGAACTGCATCGTGTCGTAGATCGACATGCCGGCGCTGACGCTGCCGCCCGGCGAATTGATGTAGAGCGAGATGTCCTTGTCCGGGTTCTCGCTCTCCAGGAACAGCAATTGCGCGACGACCAGGTTGGCGGTCTGGTCGTTGACCGGGCCGACCAGGAAGATCACGCGCTCGCGCAGCAGGCGCGAATAGATGTCGTAGGACCGCTCGCCGCGGCCCGACTGTTCAACGACGATGGGGACCAGGCCCAGATTGTTCGTATCGAGTGCGCTCATGTTTCTGACCCTGAGGCGACGCTTGCCGCCGGATTGAATGAAGGGGAGGCACGGCATGTCCGCGTGAACGGCGCGGGCATGTCGCCCGGGGTCCCTGATCCCGGGTGGAGGGGCATTATGCGATTGCCTGAAACAGCCCTTGGGCGAAGCCAAGCGGCCCGGACGTGACAAGGGGCGCTGTTCGCGCCCCTTGTGCAGGTCAGCGGACGGCCAGGGCTCAGCCGGCGGCGCCCATCAGTTCGTCGAAGGGCAGCGTCACGTCGCTGACCTTGGCCTTGCCCAGGACGAACTCGGTCACGTTGGCCTCGATCACGACGGCCTCGACCTCGCCGAGGCGCTGCTGGTCACCGAAGTACCAGCGCACCACTTCCTCGGGGCGCTCGTAGCTCTGGGCCATCTCGTCGACGTGGGCCTTGATCTGCTCCATCGTGGCCGACAGGCCGTTGGCGCGCACGACCTCGGCGATCGTCAGGCCCAGGCGGACGCGGCGCTCGGCCTGCGGCTGGAACATCTCGGTCGGGATCGGCGCCTTGTCGGCGTCCTTGATCCCACGCTGCTTCAGGTCGTTGCGGGCGTTCTCGACCAGGCGGGCGAGTTCGTTGTCGACGAGTGCCTTGGGCAGGTCGAAGGAGCCGGCCTTCTCCAGCGCAGCCATCACGGCCTGCTTGTTGCGGGCAGCGACGCGGAACTTGACCTCGCGCTCGAGGTTCTTCTTGATGTCGGCACGCAGGCCGTCGACGGTGGCGTCGGCGATGCCCAGCGATTCGGCGAAGGCGGCATCGACCTCGGGCAGCTTCTGCGACTCGATCTTGGTCAGCGTGACCAGGAAGTCAGCTTCCTTGCCGGCCACGTCCTTGCCGTGATAGTCCTCGGGGAAGGCCAGCGGGAAGGTCTTGGACTCGCCGGTCTTCATGCCGCGCACGGCCTTCTCGAAGGCTTCGAGCATGCGGCCTTCACCCAGGATGAACTGGAAGCCGTCGGCCTTGCCGCCCTCGAAGGCCTCGCCGTCGATCTTGCCGGCGAAGTCGATGGTGACGCGATCGTCGTCGGCAGCCGCTTCGCCCAGCGCGCGCTGTGCGAAGGTGCGACGCTGCTTGCGCAGGATTTCCAGCGTGCGGTCGATGGCGACGTCGGCGACCTCGGTCGTGACGCGCTCGATCTCGAGGGCCGACAGGTCACTCAGGACCACTTCCGGATAGACCTCGAAGGTCGCGTCGAAGGAGACCTGGCCGTCGGCCGCGCCCTCCTTCTCGGTGATGCGCGGCGTGCCGGCGACACGCAGCTGCGCCTCGCTGGCGGCGCTGGCGAAGGCCTGACCGACCTTGTCGTTCATGACCTCGTACTGGACAGAGTAGCCGTAGCGCTGGGCCACGACGTTCATCGGCACCTTGCCGGGACGGAAGCCGTCGGCCTTGACGGTGCGGGCCAGCTTCTTGAGTCGGGCATCGACTTCCTTGCCAAGGTCCTCGGCGGACAGGGTCAGGGTGATGCGGCGCTCGAGCTTGTCGAGGGTCTCCACGGTAACGGCCATGTCTTGCTGCTCTTTCGGTTGCTTGTTCGTCGGAAAACCTGGTGCGCGGAGCCGGACTCGAACCGGCACGCCCGTGAAGGCGTCAGGACCTAAACCTGGTGCGTCTACCAATTTCGCCACCCGCGCGTGTCCTGATCGGGCTGCCGGGGGGCGAGTGGCCTGCTGCCGCGCCCGGGGCCTCCGGGGCTTCGACAGGCGCGGGCGCTGTCGCGGGCGGGGCGATCCGGGCGCCGCGAGGTGCGCCCCACGGCAAACCGTGAACCCGCGATTCTAGCCGGCCGCGCCCACGCCACCCTGGCCAGGCTCGCGCCGGACCCGGAACCATGCCGCATACATCGCGGGCAAGGCCAGCAGCGTCAAGGCGGTCGCCACGATCAAGCCGCCCATGATGGCGACGGCCATCGGCCCCCAGAACACGCTGCGTGACAGCGGAATCATGGCCAGCACGGCAGCCGCGGCCGTCAGCACGATCGGGCGGAAACGTCGCACGGCCGACTCGACCACCGCATCCCAGGCCGGCACGCCCCGGGCCCGGTCGGACTCGATCTGGTCGATCAGGATGACCGAGTTGCGCATGATCATGCCCATCAGCGCGATCACGCCGAGCAGCGCGACGAAGCCAAACGGCCGGCCCAGCAGCAGCAGCGCGGCGGCCACGCCGGCGATGCCCATCGGTCCGGTCAGGAAGACCAGCAGTGACCGGGAGAAGCTCTGCAACTGCAGCATCAGCAGCGTGAAGATGATGAACAGCATGATCGGCACGCCGGTGGCGATCGAGCCCTGGCCCTTGCTGCTTTCCTCGGCCGCACCGGCCAGCGCGATGTCGTAGCCCGGCGGCATCTGTGCCTTGAGCCTCATCAACTCAGGCCAGATCGCGCTGGAGACGGTCGGCCCCTGCACGCCTTCGACCACGTCGCCCTGCACGGTGATGGCGTACTGGCGGCCTTCGCGCCAGATCACGCCCGGCTCCCACGCCGGCTGCAGGCGGGCGATCTGTGTCAAGGGGATGGCGCGTCCGCTGCTCGTCGGCACGTAGGCCGATTCGAGGTCGGTCAACGCATCGCGCTCGGCCTGCGGCTGGCGCATCACCACGTCGATCAGCTTGTCGCCCTCGCGGTACTGGCCAACGGTCGTGCCGCTCAGCAGCATGCGGGTCGCCTGGGCGATGGCCTGGCTGGTCACGCCCAGCGCGCGGGCCTTGTCCTGATCGATCTCCAGCCGCACCGTGCGGATGGACTCATTCCAGTTGTCGTTGACACCACGCATGTCCGGATGGGCACGCAGCACCGCCTTGGCCTGATCGGCCCAGTGGCGCAACACGGCGATGTCCGGGCCGGAGACGCGGAACTGCACCGGGTAGGGCACGGGAGGCCCGTTGGGCAGCAGCTTGACGCGGCCACGCGCCTCGGGGAACTCGGCCGCGAGGATGGCCGGAAGGCGCTGGCGCAGGGTCTCGCGCTCGGCCAGATCCTTGGGCAGCACGATGGCCTGGCTGACGTTGGTCTGCGGGAAGACCTGGTCCAGCGGCAGGTAGAACCGCGGCACGCCGCTGCCGATCCAGGTCGAGACGCTGGTCACGCCAGCCTCTTCTGACATGCGTGCCTCGAAGCGGCGCGCCAGCGCGTCGCTCTGCTGGATCGTGGAACCTTCGGGCAGCCACAGGTCGACCAGGATCTCCGGCCGGCTCGAGTCCGGGAAGAACTGCTGCTGCACCCGGCCCATGCCGGCCAGACCGGCGACGAAGACGGCAATCGTCAGGCCGATCGTGATCCAACGGTGCTGCACGCACCAGTTCACCGTGGCGCGAAAACGCGCATAGAACGGCGTGTCGAACAGCTCATGCGGCTGGTCCGGGTTGGCATGCGGCTTGACCTTGAGCAAGCGGGCGCCCAGGTAGGGCACGAAGTAGACCGACACGATCCACGAGATCAGCAGCGCCGCCGACGTCACCGCGAAGATCGCGAAGGTGTATTCGCCGACGGTCGACTGGGCCAGTCCGATCGGCAAGAAGCCGGCCGCCGTGATCAGCGTGCCCGTCAGCATCGGCTTGGCGGTCGCGTCGTAGGCGTAGGTGGCGGCGTAGACGCGGTCGTAGCCCTCTTCGAGCTTGCGCACCATCATCTCGACCGCAATGATGGCGTCGTCGACCAGCAGGCCCAGCGCGATGATCAGCGAGCCCAGCGAGATCTTGTGCAGCCCCACGCCCCAGTAGTACATGGTCACGAAGGTGATGGCCAGCACCACGGGGATGGTGATGCCCACCACCATGCCCGGCCAGATGTCGATGCGCAGCGGCCGGGTGTGCAGACCCAGGCTGATGAAGCTCACCGCCAGCACCACCACCACCGCCTCGATCAGCACCTTGACGAACTCGCCGACCGAGCGCTGCACGGCGTCCGGCTGGTTCTGGATCTGTGACAGCTCGATGCCCGCCGGCAGCGTGTGGCGGATCTCGGTGGCCTTGGCCTGCAGCGACTTGCCCAGCGCGATGATGTCGCCGCCCTTGCCCATCGACACGCCGATGGCGATGACCTCGCGGCCCTGGTGCCGTACCTTGACGGCCGGCGGGTCGCTGGTGCCGCGACGGATGGTCGCGACGTCGCCCAGCTTGAGCGTGCTGGCCACGCCGGTGACCGGGTTGACGGCCCGGATCGCCAGCCGCGACAGGTCGTCGACCGAGTTGAACTGCCCGCCCACGCGCAGCTGCACGTTCTCGCTGCCCGCATTCAGCACGCCGGCGCCCTCGACCGCGTTCTGCGCGCCGATCTGGGCGATCACCTGGTTGAGGTCCAGCCCGAGTTGCGCCAGTCGGCGCCCGGACAACTCGACGAACAGCTTCTCGGGCTGCACGCCGAACAGCTCGACCTTGGCGACATAGGGCACACGCAGCAGGTCACTGCGGACCCGGTCGGCGAACTCGCGCAGCTCCTCGTTCGAGAAGCCGTCGGCCGACAACGCGAAGATCGTGCCGTAGACATCGCCGAAGTCGTCGTTGAAGACCGGTCCGATGACCCCCGCCGGCAAGGTGGCGCGCATGTCGCCGATGCGCTTGCGGACCTGGTACCAGACCTGCGGCACCTCCGAGGGCGCCGAGTTGTCCTTGATCTGGACGATGGTCAGCGACTCGCCCGGCTTGGTGTAGCTGCGGATGATGTCTGGGTAAGGCGCCTCCTGCAGCGTCTTCTCGATCTTGTCGGTGACCTGTTCGGCCATTTGCTGCGCGGTCGCACCGGGCCAGAAGGCCTGCACGACCATGGCGCGGAAGGTGAACGGCGGGTCCTCGTCCTGGCCGAGCAGGAAGTAGGCGTTGAAGCCCAGCACCGTCAGCACGATCAGCAGGTAGCGCGTCAGTGCCGGGTGCTCGAGGGCCCAGCGCGAGATGTTGAAGCCGCCCGCGCGGTCGCCGCTGGCAGCGGTCGGCGGGGCGATGTCGGCGTCGTGGCCGGGATGGGGCGTGTGCATGGGGTCGTCGCTCCGGATCGGGTCGATGGCTCAACGGGCGGCCGAAGCCGTGGCCGACACGGGCAAGGCTGCGGCCGGCGCGCCGGGGCGCTTCGGATCGATGTAGCGCACCACCTTCTGGCCCGGCGTCAGCACATGCAGGCCGGCGGTGACGATCTCCTGGCCCGCCTGCAGGCCCTCGGTCACCACGACGTGGTTGCCATCGGGCGTGCCGGTGACGACCGGCACCGGCTGGACCGACATGGCCGCCGCGTCCAGCACCCAGACGACGCTGCGGCCGCCCTGCTCGGCCACCGCGCTCAGCGGCAGCCGACGCACGTCCTCGCGCGCCGGGCGACCCAGGCTGACGGTGGCGGTTTGGCCCAGGCGGACCTCGCTGGCATCCTTGCCCAGGCTGGCCTTGGCCAGAAAGGTGCGGCCAACCGGGTCGGCGGCTGCGGCCACTTCACGCAGCGTGGCCGACAGCGCCTGGCCTTCGGCGCCCCACAGGGTGACGCGCAAGGCGCCCGCCTTGCCGAGCAGGCCGCGCAAGGCACCGATCTGGTCTTCCGGGACCTGGAAGGCGACGTCGCGCGGACCATCCTGCGCCAAGCGAACGACCGGCGTGCCGGCCCCAAGCACGGCGCCGGGCTCGGCTTCGACAGCGGTCACCACGCCCGACACATCGGCCAGCAGCTTGCTGTAGCGGGCCTGGTTGCCCTGCACCGCCGCTTGCGCGCGGGCCTGTTCCAGCGTGGCCTGCGCAGCGCGCACCGTGTTCTGGCGCCGTTCCAGCTCGGCGGTGCTGATGTAGCCCTGCGCGTGCAGGTCCTCGAAGCGCTTGACGTCGGACGCCGCCTGTTCGGCGTTGACCTGTGCAGCGCGCACCGCCGCTTGAGCGGCTTCGGCGCCCAGGCCCAGGTCGGCAACGTCCAGTTCGGCCAGCAACTGCCCCTTGCGGACCGCCTGGCCCAGTTCGACCGGCCGGCTCGTCAGCTTGCCGGCGACCCGGAAGCCCAGCCGCGACTCGGTCCGGGCGCGGATCTCGGCTGCATAGACGGCCTCGCCGCCGGCCACGTCGCGCCCGACCACCATCGTGCGCACCGCGCGCAGCGGCTCGGGTGCGGCCTCCTGCTTCGAACAGCCTGCCAGCCCGGCCGACAGGAGGATCGCGCCGGCACCGGCGATCAGGGAAATCCGCCGGATCGACGGCAGAAACAGGGTGGCTGGACGTGCGCGCATGGAAACCTCTGAGTCGCTGGTTGGCGTGTTCGTTACTGACTGACCGGTCAGTATCCTACGGTCGCGCTTGGGTTCGTGTCAAACCACACGGCAGAAGGGCCCAAGCGTCGCATCCGCGCACCGCCGACGCCCTCGCATAATCCGCGCCGCCATGAGCCTGAGCCCGATCGCCGTCACGCAGGACCGTCAGGTCCAGCACTACGAAAACTTCCCCGTCGCCTCCTGGCTCTGCCCGCCGGCCTTGCGCCCGCCCATCGTGGCGATCTACCAGGTCGCCCGCACGGCAGACGACCTGGCCGACGAGGGCGAGGCGACAGCGGCGCAGCGCCTGGCCGATCTGGCGGCCTTCCGCGCCGAGTTGCGCATCACCTATGCCACCGGTGCTGCGCCGGCCGATGCACGCTGGCCGCAGGTCTGGACGCCGCTGGCCGCACAGATCCGCCAGCACGCCCTGCCGCAAGGCCTGCTTGAAGCCCTGCTCGATGCCTTCGAGCACGATGTGCGCGAGCCGCGTCACGCCAGCCGCGCTTCGCTGCTGGCGTACTGCGCCAACTCCGCCAACCCGATCGGCCGATTGCTGCTGCATCTGTACGGCGTCAACGACCCGGCTGCGCTGCGCCAGTCCGACGCGGTCTGCAGTGCCCTGCAACTGATCAACTTCTGGCAGGACTTGCGCACCGACCTGCCACGTGGCCGGCGCTACTTGCCGTTGGACGAATGCGCCGCCCTCGGCTTTGACCCGGACGCTGCGCCCGCCGTTTGGCACGAACCCGGCGCACAGGCCAGCGCCGCCGCGCTGCTCAGCAGCTTGATCGATTGGACCCGCGGCCTGATGCAAGAAGGCGCGCCGCTCGTCCATCGCCTGCCCGGCCGGGTCGGCTGGGAACTGCGGCTGGTGGTGCAAGGCGGCCTGTGTGTGCTTGACCAGGTCGAGGCGCTCGGCCCGCAGGTCCTGTGGACGCGGCCCCGGCTGCGACCCTGGCACGCCCCACGCATCCTGTGGCGAGCGTGGCGGATGTGAGACCGCTGCGTGTCCGGGTCTGAAAAACCGCACCGGCACCACGACAATCCCGCCCCATGACGCCCGAACAGTACGTGCAGGAGAAGGCCGCCGCGAGCGGCTCGAGCTTCTACTACGCCTTCCTCTTCCTGCCGCCGCCACGCCGCGCGGCCATCACCGCCTTCTACGCCTTCTGCCGCGAGGTCGACGACGTGGTCGACGAGGTCCAGGACCTCGGCGTCGCGGCCCAGAAGCTCGCCTGGTGGCGCCAGGAAGTCGCGCAGGCCTACAACGGTCAGCCGCACCACCCGGCGATGAAGGCGCTGATGCCGCATGTGGCCGCCTACGACATCCGGGCAGAGCATCTGCTGGCCGTCATCGACGGCTGCGAGATGGACCTGCAGCAGTCGCGCTACCTCGACTACGCCGGCCTGCAGCGCTACTGCCACCTGGTCGCGGGCGTGGTCGGCGAGGTCGCCTCGGGCATCTTCGGGCGCAGCCAGGCCGTGACCATCGAGTACGCCCACCGGCTCGGGCTGGCCTTCCAGCTCACCAACATCATCCGCGACGTCGGTGACGACGCCCGCCGGGGCCGGATCTACCTGCCGGTGTCCGAACTGCAGCAGTTCGACGTCAAGGCCCATGAGGTGCTCAAGCGCGTCTACAGCGAACGCTTCACCGCCCTGATGCGCTTCCAGGCCGAACGCGCCCAGCGCTGCTACGACGAGGCCCTGGCGCTGCTGCCCGAGGTCGACCGGCGCAGCCAGAAGCCCGGCCTGATGATGGCCAACATCTACCGCACGCTGCTGACCGAGATCGAGGCCGGCGGCTTCCAGGTGCTGCACCAGCGCATCTCGCTGACGCCGGTGCGCAAGCTCTGGATCGCGGCGCGGACCAACTGGCGTGGCCGCTGAGCCTGCGCAGGGCATGGGTTCGCCGCGCCGCATCGCCGTCGTCGGCGGTGGCTGGGCGGGGCTGGCTGCGGCGGTCGAAGCGACATCCCGGGGCCATGCCGTCACGCTGATCGAGATGGCCCCGCAACTGGGCGGCCGCGCCCGCAGCCTGGCTGCCGAAGCGGGCCACGCACGGCTCGACAACGGCCAGCACATCCTGATCGGCGCCTACGTCGCCACGCTGGCACTGATGCGCCGCGTCGGGGTCGATCCGGACACCGTCTTGCTGCGCATGCCGCTCACGCTGGTCGACGCCAGCGGCCAAGGTCTGCGGCTCGGCCGTGGCCCTGTGCTGCTGGCCTTCACCCGCGCCGTCTGGGCCATGGGCCACTGGCGCTGGCGCGAACGGCTGGCGCTGTCCAACGCCGCGCTCGGCTGGCTGCTCAAGGGCTTCCGCTGCGACGACCGCTGGACGGTCGCCCTGCTGACGCAGTCCCTGCCCGAGCGCGTGCGCCGCGAGTTCATCGACCCGCTCTGCGTGGCCGCCCTCAACACTCCCGCCCGCGACGCCAGCGCGGCGGTCTTCTTGCGCGTGCTGCGCGACGCCTTGTTCGCCGGCCCGGGCTCCAGCGACCTGCTGGTGCCCCGTCGCCCGCTGGCCGAGTTGCTGCCTGAGCCAGCCGCCGCCTGGCTGAAGGCAAACGGCGCAGACCTGCGGCTGGGTCGACGGGCTCAGTCCCTGAGCCACCGGCCCGATGGCCGCGCTGGCTGGTCGCTCGATGACGAACCTTTCGACCAGGTGGTGCTGGCCTGCAGCGCCAGCGAGGCCGCCCGCTTGACCGCGACGATCGCCCCGGACTGGTCGCAGCGCGCCGCCGCCTTCGGCTACGAACCGATCATCACCGCCTACATCCAGGCCGACGGCGCCCGCCTGGCCGCACCGATGGTCGCCCTGCCGGAAGGGCCGATGGCACCGGCCCAGTTCGCCTTCGACCACGGCGCGCTGGGCGCCCAACCGGGCCGCTTCGCCTACGTCATCAGCGGCGCCGCCACCTGGGTCGAACGCGGCCTGGATACCACCGCCGCCGCCGCCCTCGCCCAGGCCCGCGCATCGCTGCGCGATGTCGCACCCGAGCAGGTTCGCCTGATCAAGCTCGTGGCCGAAAAGCGCGCCACCTTCCTCTGCCTGCCCGGCCTGCAACGCCCACCCACACACATCGCTCCCGCCCTGACCGCCGCCGGCGACCACATCGACGGCCCCTACCCCGCCACGCTGGAAGGCGCGGTGCGATCGGGCTTGGCGGCGGTGGTGGGCTGATCGGCCCTGAACGGGCAGACGAACGCATCCCATCAACGACAAAGCCGGCACAAGGCCGGCTTCATGTTGCGCATCGACCGGCCGCGATGGCGGCCGGCTCGGGCGTGTCGATCAGGCGAAGTTGGCTTCGGCGAACGACCAGTTGACGAGGTTGTTCAGGAAGGTCTCGACGAACTTCGGGCGCGCATTGCGGTAGTCGATGTAGTAGGCGTGTTCCCACACGTCGATGGTCAGCAGGGCCTTGTCGGCCGTCGTCAGCGGGGTGCCGGCGGCGCCCATGTTGACGATGTCGACGCTGCCGTCGGCCTTCTTGACCAGCCAGGTCCAGCCCGAGCCGAAGTTGCCGACCGCGCTCTTGGTGAAGGCTTCCTTGAAGGCCGCGTAGCTGCCCCACTTGGCGTTGATCGCCGCTGCCAGCGCGCCGCTCGGCTCGCCACCGCCGTTGGGCTTCAGGCAGTTCCAGAAGAAGGTGTGGTTCCAGATCTGGGCCGAGTTGTTGTAGATGCCGCCGCTGGACTTGCGCACGATGTCTTCGAGCGACAGGGCCTCGAACTCGGTGCCCGGGATCAGGTTGTTCAGGTTGGTGACGTAGGCCTGATGGTGCTTGCCGTGGTGGTATTCGAAGGTTTCCTTCGACAGGTGGGGCGCGAGCGCGTCGATCGCGAACGGCAGGGCGGGCAGCGTGTGTTGCATGGTCGAGTCCTCTGGAGGTGTTGGTGGAAACCGGGTCGCTGGTGCGGGATCAGGGTCGTCGACAGACCCGGGCAGGTCGCCGCACCGCAACAAAAATCATTGTAGGCAAGGGCTCCCGGCCCTGCCGTGTCAGGGCCGGGGCTCGGTCCGCTCGATGTGGTCGACGCTGGCCTGGATGCGGCCGTCGGCCAGCACCGCATCGATGCGCTGTCCCGGCGCGAGCTGGTTGACGCTGGTCAGCGCGCGGCCCTGTTCGTCGCTGAGCCAGGCGTAGCCACGTTGCAGCACACGGGTCGGGTCCAGCGCGGCATGTCGGGCCGCAAGCAGGGCCAGCCGTTCGTGCTGTCGCCGCAGCGTCTGCCGGCCTGCATCCAGAAGTCGCCCTTGCAGGCGTTCGAGCCGATGGGCATGCAGCGTCGCGGCACGTTGCAGCGACTGCTCGTGGCGCTGCGCCAGCAGGCCCAGCCGCTGGCGGTGTCGATGCACGACATCGGCCGGACGGGCCAGCCGCAGGGCGAGGTGGTCGAGCCGCTGCGCGTCGCGGTCCAGCCGCTGGCCGATGCGGTGGCTCATCCAACGAGCCAGGTCAGCCAGAGCCGCAAGCGCCTCGTCGCGCAGCGGCGCCGCCAGTTCGGCGGCGGCGGTCGGCGTGGGCGCACGCAGGTCGGCGACAAAGTCGGCCAGCGTGAAGTCGCTCTCGTGCCCGACGCCGCTGATGACGGGGATGGGCGAGGCCGCGATCGCGCGCACCACCTGTTCGTCGTTGAAGGCCCAGAGGTCCTCCAGCGAGCCCCCGCCGCGCACGACCAGCAGGGTGTCGACCTCCCCGCGCTGGCCGGCCACCTGGATCGCCTGGACCAGTTGCGCGGGTGCCTCGACGCCTTGCACGCTGGCCGGGTAGATGCGCAAGGCGACATGCGGCGAACGACGCCGCAGCGCCGTCACTACGTCGCGCAGGGCCGCTGCCGCCAGCGAGGTGACCACGCCCAGCGCACGAGGATGGCGCGCCACCTCGCGCTTGCGGGCGGCGTCGAACAGGCCTTCGGCTTCCAGCTTCGCCTTGAGTCGCAGGAACTGCTCCATCAAGGCGCCGGCGCCGGCCGGGCGCATCGCCTCGACGATCAGTTGCAGCTCGCCGCGGGCTTCGTAGACCGCGAGCTTGCCGCGCAGTTCGACCTGCAGGCCGTCGCGCGGGGCGAAGTCCAGCATCGAGGCCGCACGCCGGAACATCGCGCAGCGCAGGCCGGCCTGGCCGTCGCCCGATTTGAGGTTGAAGTAGCAGTGGCCGCTGGCCGCCCGGCTGAATCCGGCGAGTTCGCCACGCACGGCGACGGCACCAAATCGGGTCTGCAAGGCGTCACCCACCGCCTGGACCAGTGCGGCGACGTCCCAGACCAGCGTGCGGGCGTTCGATTCTTGAGAAAAGGGTGGCCTGGACATGGTTTCAACAGGCCCCGAAGCGGTGCGTCTGAGGCAGGTCATCCACAGAGCGGCTGACCTGTGAGAGATCACACGAAACCCTGTCACAGCCCTTTAACATCCGTGCAAGTCCTTGATTCATATGATTTTTTTAGTGCCTCACGAAGAGGCAATCCAGACAAACCCACGTGGCGACAGCGATTTAGCGCGATCCAGACCTGTTTGCCCACAAAGTTATCCACAGAAACTGGGGATGTCCACAGGCCGATGTGGCGACGGGCCGGGCGACCTTCCAACCGGATCGCTGCGCGCACCCGAAAGCCGCCTCGGAAGGTATCGGAACCGATTGCGACAGATAACCCGACACCAGCCGCGACACGCTGGAGGCCAGCCGATCGGGCGTGGATTCGGTGGGTTCGCCAGCCTGAATGCCTGCGCTTCGGTGGGTTTCCGGGACAGCGCCTGCCGCCATAATCCCGACCGATTTGGCATCGCCCGCCGGGCGATCCAGGACGTCGATCCACACCGGGGAACCCATTGATTTCGATCATACAAGCCGCGGGCTGGCCGATCTGGCCGCTGATCCTGTGTTCCATCGCCGCGCTGGCGCTCATCATCGAGCGCTTGTCGAGCCTGCGGCCCGTGCGGGTCGCACCGGCCACCTTGCTCGACGAGGTGCTGACGATCACGCGCCAGAGCCTGCCCAACGAGGAGGTGATCCGCAAGCTGGCCGACAACTCGGTGCTCGGGTCGGTTCTGGCCGCCGGCATCCGGGCGGCCTCGCAGGACCATGTGCGTGACGAGACCCAGCTGCGCCAGAGCTTCGAGACGGCCGGCCGTGTCGCCGTGCATCGACTGGAGCGCTACCTCAACGCGCTCGGCACGATCGCCTCGGCCGCGCCGCTGCTGGGCCTGTTCGGCACGGTGGTCGGCATGATCGAGATCTTCGGCGCCCAGTCGCCAACGTCGGGCACCAACCCGGAGCAGCTCGCGCACGGCATCTCGGTGGCGCTCTACAACACCGCCTTCGGGCTGATCATCGCGATCCCCTCGCTGATGTTCTACCGCTACTTCCGCGGTCGCGTCGACGAGTTCGTGCTGCAGCTGGAAATGGCCGCCGAACGCCTGCTGCCCAATCTCCTGAGGCACGCCGCATGAACTTCCGCCCGCGTCGCCCGGAGGAGCCGGAGATCAACCTGATCCCCTTCATCGACGTGCTGCTGGTGGTGCTGATCTTCCTGATGCTGTCGACCACCTATGCAAAGTACACCGAGCTGAAGGTGACCTTGCCGGTGGCCGACGCCAACCGGCTCGATGCACCGCCGCGCGAGATCGTCGTGGCGGTGTCGGCCGAGGGCCGCTACAGCGTCAACCGCCAGCCGGTCGAGGCCGGCAACCTCGAGGGCCTGATCTTCGCGATGACGCAGGCCGCGCAGGGCGACGTCAAGCGCCCCTTGATCGTCTCGGCCGATGCCGCTGCGGCCCATCAGAGCGTGATCTTGGTGATGGACGCGGCCCGCCGCGTCGGCCTGACCCAACTGACCTTTGCGGCCCAGAACGGTCGCGGCGGCCGGCCTTGACCTTGGACGCAGCCGGGGCCGGCACGTCCGGCCTGGCCGCGCGCATCGAGCGCAGCTGGCAGACCGGCGGCCCGCTGCAGTGGGCCTTGCGCCCTCTCGGGCTGCTGCACCTGGGGCTCGTGACGCTGCGGCGCACGCTCTACCGCGTCGGCCTGCTGCGCCGTGCTGCCGCACCGGTGCCGGTCATCGTGGTCGGCAACCGCCTGGTCGGCGGGGCAGGCAAGACACCCACGACGCTGGCCCTGGTCGACGCCTTGCGCGCGACCGGGCATCGGCCGGGCATCGTCTCGCGCGGCCATGGTTCTGAGCGCACCGAAGCCCGCCCGGTCCTGGCCACCTCCACCGCCCGTGAGGTTGGCGACGAACCCCTGCTGATGCAGCGCCGTGCGGGCGTGCCGGTCTGGGTCGGCCACGACCGCATCGCCGCTGCGCAAGGCCTGTGCGCCGCCCATCCCGAGGTCGATGTGCTGGTCTGTGACGACGGGCTGCAGCACCTGCGCTTGCGGCGCGATGTCGAGATCGTCGTGTTCGACGAGCGCGGCGCCGGCAATGGCTGGCTGCTGCCGGCCGGGCCGCTGCGCGAGCCGATCTCGACGCCGTCGGAGGTCGCCCAGCATGTGCTCTACAACGCAAGGCATGCGAGCACCGCCCTGCCCGGCGCCTGCGCCCGACGCCAGCTTGCCGGACTGGTCGCGCTCGACGCCTGGTGGGCCGGTGAACCGGTCCGCCCGGACACGCTGGACCAGTTGCGCCATGACCAGACGCAACGCGGCCTGGTGCTGCATGCCAGCGCCGGCATCGGCCAGCCGGCGCGATTCTTCGAGGCCCTGCGCGGCCTGGGTCTGCGCATCGAGCCGATCGCCTTGAGCGACCACCACGACCACGCGACACTGCCTTGGCCGGCCGGCGTCCACCACGTCGTCGTGACCGAGAAGGACGCCGTCAAGCTGCCGGCCGAACGGCTGCGCCGCGAGCGTCCGGACCTGCAGGTCTGGGTCGCGCCGCTGGTCTTCACGCTGCCCGACGGCTTCATCCAAGCCCTGCTCGTCGACCTGAAGAAGGCCGAGAGCTCCAACACCTCACGCTAGCATCCGAGCCATGGACACCCGACTGATGGACCTGCTGGTCTGCCCCCTCTGCAAGGGCCCCCTGGGCCACGACCATGCCACCCATGAACTGGTCTGCGCCGCCGACCGGCTGGCCTTTCCGATCCGCGACGGCATCGCCGTGATGCTGGAGTCGGAGGCCCGCAGCCTGGACGCCACACCGCCGTCTGCCGACGCCACGAACGCGTCATGAGGCCGGCATGAACACCCCGATCCCGGCCTACACCGTGCTGGTCCCGGCGCGCCTCGCGTCGACCCGCCTGCCCCGCAAGCCGCTGGCCGACATCGCCGGTTTGCCGATGGTGGTGCGCGTGGCACAACGCTGCCTGCGGAGTCGCGCCAGCCAGGTGGTCGTCGCCACGGACAGCGACGAGGTCCGGCAAGCCTGCCAGTCCCATGGTGTGCGGGTGCTGATGACCCGCGCCGACCACCCGACCGGCAGTGACCGGCTGGCCGAGGCCTGCGAGCAGCTGGGCTTGGACGGCCGCGACATCGTCGTCAACGTGCAGGGCGACGAGCCGCTGATCGACACCGCCCTGATCGACGCCTGTGCGCGCCTGCTGGCCGACCGCGGCGACTGCGTCATGAGCACCGCCGCCCACGAGATCGACGACATCGCCGAATACGGCAATCCGAATGTCGTCAAGGTCGTGACCGATGCCGCCGGCCGGGCGCTGTACTTCTCCCGCGCGCCGCTGCCCTGGTGGCGCGATGGCAGTGCGTCCGGAACGCTCGCCCTGCCGCAACCGGCGCCACTGCGCCACATCGGCATCTATGGCTACAGCGCGGGCTTCCTGCGGCGCTTTCCGAGTCTGCCCGTCAGCCCGCTGGAACAGATCGAGTCGCTGGAACAGTTGCGCGTGCTGTGGCACGGCGAGCGCATCGCGGTTCACGTCAGCGCGCAGCGCCCCGGCCCGGGGATCGACACGCCCGAGGACCTCGAACGGGTGCGCCAGCTGTTTGCCGGCTGAGGTTCACGGCGCGAATCCGGGGATTCCGGAATCGAATCTTTTCGGTCTGTTCAGGCTGTTTTGAGGGCAAATACCAGCCTCTGCACCCCCCGAAGCGTCAGTTTCGTCACAGGGGGCGCGTGCTATTCTCGAAAACAGAATGCCTCTTTTTGAGGCAAATGATTTCTATCGACACCGCATCGACATCCGAGGAGATCCATGAGACTGATCCTGTTGGGCGCCCCTGGCGCTGGCAAAGGCACCCAGGCCGCGTTCATCTGCCAGAAGTACGGCATTCCTCAGATCTCCACCGGCGACATGCTGCGTGCGGCCGTCAAGGCCGGCACCGAGATGGGCTTGGCGGCCAAGAAGGTGATGGACGCCGGCGGTCTGGTCAGCGACGACATCATCATCGGCCTGGTCAAGGAGCGCATCTCGCAAGCCGATTGCGCCAACGGCTTCCTGTTCGATGGCTTCCCCCGCACGATCCCGCAGGCCGAGGCCATGAAGGTTGCCGGCGTCAAGCTGGACTTCGTGCTGGAGATCGACGTGCCCGACAGCGCCATCATCGAACGCATGAGCGGCCGTCGCGTCCACCCGGCTTCGGGCCGCACCTACCACGTGGTCTACAACCCGCCCAAGGTCGCAGGCCACGACGACGTCACCGGCGAGGACCTGATCCAGCGTGACGACGACAAGGAAGAGACCGTGCGCAAGCGCCTGGAGGTCTACCAGAGCCTGACCCGTCCGCTGGTCGGCTACTACTCCGACTGGGCCGCCGCCGATGCGGCCGGCGCACCGCAATATCGCAAGATCAGCGGCATGGGCACGGTCGACGAAATCACCAGCCGCGCGATGCTTGCGCTGGGCTGATACGAGCCGCCCGCCCGGGAAACCGCCTGCGGGCGGTTTTTTGATGGCCCTCGATTGACGTTAACGTCAACGTCAACAGCAACGTCAACATCATCGCTGGTCAGTATCCGGCCCCGCTCACCCACCCATCGCACCGAGGAGCACACATGGACATCCAGGACAAGGTCTTCATCGTCACCGGCGCCGCCTCCGGCCTGGGCGAAGGCACGGCACGCATGCTGGCTGGCGCCGGCGGCCGGGTTGTCATCGCCGACCTGCAAGAAGAGCGCGGCCGCGCCGTCGCCGCCGAGATCGGTGGCGCCTACCTGCGCTGCGACGTGTCCAGCGAGGACGACGGCCGTGCGGTCGTCACGCAAGCCGTCTCGATGGGCAAGCTGATGGGCCTGGTGAACTGCGCCGGCATCGCGCCGGCCGCCAAGACCGTCGGCAAGGATGGCGCCCATGCACTGGCCTTGTTCAGCAAGACCATCACGGTCAACCTGATCGGCAGCTTCAACATGATCCGCCTGGCCGCCGAGGCCATGTGCCGCAACGAGCCTGAGCCGACCGGCGAACGCGGCGTGCTGATCAACACCGCCAGCGTGGCCGCCTACGACGGCCAGATCGGCCAGGCCGCCTACGCCGCCAGCAAGGGTGGCGTGGTCGGCATGACCTTGCCGATCGCGCGCGACCTGGCGCGCAACGGCATCCGCTGCATGACGATCGCCCCAGGCATCTTCGGGACGCCCATGCTGTTTGGCATGCCACAGGAGGTGCAGGACGCGCTGGCCGCTGGCGTGCCCTTCCCCAGCCGCCTGGGCACGCCGCAGGACTACGCCAAGTTGGTGCACCAGATCGTCACCAACGAGATGCTCAATGGCGAGGTGATCCGCTTGGACGGCGCGATCCGGCTGGCTCCGCGCTGACCCGCCTTGCGGCGGCGGGCCGCGTCGGCAAGACTCCGGGCAACCATCACCCGGAGATCTGCCCATGTCCAACGCCCTCGCCGCCGTGCTGCGTCGCCCGACCTCCTGGCGACTTGCCAGCCTCGCCGCTGCCCTGCTGCTGACCAGTTGCGCGCAGGCGCCCCAGCTGCGCTACCAGCCGCCACCCGACCAGCCCGAAGCCGCGTCCGGCCTGGTCGCCAAGCCCGGCTGGGCCACCCGGTCCACCGCCGTGGCCGCCGCCAACCCGCTGGCGACCGATGCCGGCCTGCAGGTGCTGCGCGCCGGCGGCACGGCGGTCGATGCTGCGATCGCCGTTCAGCTGGTGCTGGCCCTTGTCGAGCCGCAGTCCAGCGGCATCGGCGGCGGTGCCTTCCTGATGCACTTCGACGGGCGACAGGTGCGGGCCTATGACGGCCGCGAGACCGCTCCTGCAGGCGTCGACGAGAAGCTGTTCCTCAAGGCCGACGGTCAGCCCATGGCCTTCATCGACGCGGTGGTCGGCGGCCGCTCGGTCGGCGTGCCCGGCACGCTGAGGCTGCTCGAACGCGCACACCGGGAGCACGGCAAGCTGGCCTGGGCCCAGTTGTTCGCGCCGGCCATCTTGCTGGCCGAACAAGGCTTCAAGGTCAGCCCGCGTCTGGCCACCCTGCTGGCCGGCGAACAACATCTGCGCAAGGACCCCGCCGCTGCAGCCTTCTACTACCCCGGCGGCGAGCCCCTGAAGGCTGGCCAGACCTTGCGCAACCCGGCCCTGGCCGCCGTGCTGCGTCGGGTCGCCCAAGAAGGCCCGGATGCCTTCTACCAGGGCAGCATCGCGCGCAGCATCGTCGCCAAGGTGACCGGCCACCCGAGCAACCCCGGCAAGCTGTCCGAGTCCGACCTGGCGACCTACCGGCCGCGGGTGCGCGAGGCCCTGTGCAGCGACTGGCAGGCTTGGCGGCTGTGCGGCTTTCCGCCGCCGTCATCCGGCCACCTGGCGATCGCGCAGACCCTGGGCATCCTGGACGCGGCCGGCGGCAGTCCGCAGCCGCCCCTGGTCGACGGCCTGCCGGGCGTCGAGACCTTGCACCGCTACACCGAGTCTGCCCGGCTGGCCTTCGCCGACCGGGCGTTCTACGTCGCCGACCCCGACTACGTCGACGCCCCAGGCGGGCGCTGGACCAGCCTGCTGGACGCGGCCTACCTGCGCGAGCGCGCCAAACTGATCGGCGAGCAATCGATGAAGACCGCCAAGCCCGGTCTGCCGCCAGGGGCGCGACCGCTGGCCTGGGCACCGCAGCCCGACCAGCCGGAATACGGCACCTCGCACCTGTCGATCGTCGACGCGCAGGGCCATGCGGTGGCGATGACGTCGACCATCGAGGACCAGTTCGGCGCCCGCCAACTGAGCGACGGTGGCACCGGCCTGGCGGGCGGCTTTCTGCTCAACAACGAACTGACCGACTTTTCCTTCGCGCCCGCCGACGCACAGGGCCAGCCGATCGCCAACCGGGTCCAGCCCGGCAAGCGGCCGCGCTCCAGCATGAGCCCGACGCTGGTGTTCGACCGCAGCAGCGGTGCGCTGCAGATGAGCGCCGGCTCGCCCGGTGGCGCCTTGATCATCCACTACACCGCCAAGACGCTGCTGGGCACGTTGTCCTGGGGAATGAACGCGCAGCAGGCGATCTCGCTGCCGAATTTCGGCACCCTCAATGGCCCGACCTTGCTGGAGGCGCAGCGCTTCCCGGCCGCGACGGTCGAGGCGCTCAAGGCCCGTGGTCACGAGGTCCGCGAGCTGCCGATGACCAGCGGCCTGCAGGCCATTCAGCGCACGCCCGATGGCTGGTTCGGCGGCGCCGACCCGCGCCGTGAAGGGATCGTGCTGGGCGACTGAGCCAACATCGATCACACGGCGTGCTTCGATAGACTGCGCGCCGTGATTCCCCAAGGCTTCATCCAGGACCTGCTCGCCCGCGCCGACATCGTCGAGGTGGTCGGCCGCCATGTCACGCTCAAGAAGGCGGGCATCAACTTCAAGGGCCTGTGCCCCTTCCACGGCGAGAAGTCGCCCAGCTTCATCGTCAGCCCGAGCCGCCAGACCTACCACTGCTTCGGCTGCGGCGTGCACGGCAACGCGGTCGGCTTCCTGATGGAGCACAGCGGCCTGGGCTTTGTCGAGTCGGTGCGTGAACTGGCCGACGGCATGGGCCTTCAGGTGCCCGACGACGACACCACCGCCGAGGAGCGCGAGCGCGCGGCCAAGGCGCGCGAGCAGCGCCTGAGCCTGACCGACGTGCTGGCCAAGGCGATGGGTCACTACCGCGATCAGCTCAAGCGCAGCGACCGCGCCATCGCCTACCTGAAGAAGCGCGGCCTGACCGGCACCATCGCCGCCCGTTTCGGCCTGGGCTATGCACCGCCTGGCAGCCACGCGCTGGCCAGCGCCTATGCCCGCTACGACGACCCGCAGCTGGTCGAGGCGGGCCTGGTCATCCACAAGCAGGAGACCGGCGAGGAAGAGCGCCGCTACGACCGCTTCCGTGACCGGATCATGTTCCCGATCCGCAACCCCAAGGGCGAGGTGATCGGCTTCGGCGGGCGCATCCTCGACAGCGGCGAGCCCAAGTACCTGAACTCGCCGGAGACGCCGGTGTTCGTCAAGGGCCGCGAGCTCTATGGCCTGTACGAGGCCCGCCAGGCGATGCGCGAGCGCGGCCACGTGCTCGTGACCGAGGGCTACATGGACGTCGTCGCGCTGGCGCAGCTTGGCGTGCCCAACGCGGTCGCCACGCTGGGCACGGCCTGCACGGCCGACCACATCGCCAAGCTGATGCGCTTCACCGACGCGGTCGTCTTCAGCTTCGACGGCGACACCGCCGGGCGCCGCGCCGCCAGCCGCGCACTGGAAGCGGTGCTGCCACACGCCAGCGACACGCGCAGCTTCCGCTTCCTCTTCCTGCCGCCGGAGCACGACCCGGACTCGTTCATCCGCGCTGAAGGCCGAGAGGCCTTCGAGCGCTGCATCGCCGAGGCGATCCCGCTGTCGGCCCAGCTGATGGCGGTCGCCGCAGCCGACTGCGACCTCGCCACGCCCGAAGGCCGCTCGCGCATGCTGGCGCAGGCCCGGCCGCTGTTCGAACAATTGCCCGACGGCCTGCTGCAGGCCCAGATGCTCAACGAGCTGGCGCAACGCGGGGGCCTGTCGGTCGAGGTGCTGGCCGGCCACTGGCAGCGCCCGGTGCCGGGCAAACGTCCGGCCGGTGATGGCCGCCCGCTGCGCGGCGATGCGTCAGCAGAGGATTGGACCCGCCAGGCCGCCCCGCCGGACTGGGTCGACGACCCGTCGCAACCACCGGGCCCGCCACGGCGTCGCAGCTGGGGCGACGGCGACGGCGGCAAGCGACGATGGAAGGAGCGCGACGGCGAATCCTCGTCTGGCCCTCGCTTCGGCAACCGCAGCGGCAGCAGCTGGCGCGACCGGGCCGCGCAGGCCGGCGCCACGTCCAGCCAGTACCGCCGCGTGCCGCCGCGCACAGCGACGCTGCTGGACCGCGCAGCCTGGCTGATGGTGCGCGAGGCCCAGCTCTGGCTGGACCTGCCGCCCGACGAACACGAGCGCCTGGTCCAGCAACCGGCGCCCTACGGCGATTTTTTCGCCGCGCTCGAACGCCTGCTGCACGACCAGGGCGTGCTGCCGATGGCGACGTTGCTGGAAGACCTGTCGCGCCAGGACGGCGCCGAAGAGGACAGCTCGCGCACCCTGTTGATCGGCCGCATCCAGGCCTTTCACGAGGTCGGCGAGGATGCCAACGCCCGCGAGGAACTGGCGGCGGTGCTCAAGGCACTGCACCTGCAGGCGGTCGATGAGGAGATCACGCTGCTGCTGGAGTCCGGTGACCTGTCCGAGGCCGCGACCGAGCGCCGCAACACCCTGATGGCCCAGCGCGCCGCCCTGAAGGCGCCTCCGGTGGCGGTCGACGACGGCGCCCACAGCATCAAACCGGCCCGCCGACGCTGAGACCCTGGCAGGTGCGCCGCCCCCAACATGGGTGGAAATCCGCAGCCTCTTTGACGGAACCTTCGAGCTTCGTCGATAATCGAAAGCTTGTTCCGACTCGGCAAGAGTGACTGCAGCGTCTGCCGGCCCCGGCCACCCGCGAAACGGGCACCCCTCAGGCCACCTTCCCCGCCAACGCTGCAACAACCAAGGTCACGCGAGCTTGCCAGCGCCACAGCCCGGCCCCCCGCCCTGTTCTCAGGTCACGGAGGGTCGGCTGTTTGCATTGTTGCGATCGACGTTTCGACAAATATTTTTCGCACGCTGCAGACAGACGCTGTCGCCGCACGGACCCCGACAGCCTGGCCCCGCCGCCACGGCCGCCCACCGCCGAGTACCCAGCCGAGGAATCGCATGACCGCGAAAAAGCGCGCCCCCGCCCCTGCCACTGAAGCCGACGACAGCCTGAACGCCACCCCTGCCGCTGAGGCCGCACCGGCCAAGCCCGCACGTGCCGCCAAGGCCCCGAAGGCGGCCAAGGCGAGCGCCGAAGGCACCGACGCCGCTGATGCCCCTGCTGGCGACGACGCGGCACCGGCAGCAACCGGCGCCAAGCGCGGTCGCAAGCCCAAGGCTGCGGGCACCACCGAGCCGGCTGCCAAGAAGACCGACACCAAGAAGGTCGATCCGAAGAAGACCGACGCCAAGCCGACCCTCGAAGCCGAGGAAGACTTCACCGACATCGAGGCGGAACTGGAGGTCGAGGCCGAGGTGGAGGTCGAAGCCGAGGTCGAGGCCGTTGCCGTCGAGGAAGTCGGCGAGGACAAGCCCAAGGCCAAGCCGCTGCGCATGAAGGTCAGCCGGGCCAAGGAACGCGCGCTGATGCGCGAGTTCGGGCTGGACGAGACCACGCTCACCGAAGAGGAAGTCAACAAGCGCCGTTCGGAGCTGAAGACCCTCATCAAGATGGGCAAGACGCGTGGCTACCTCACGCACCAGGAAATCAACGACCACCTGCCCGAGAAGCTGGTCGAGGCCGAGATCCTCGAGGCCATCGTGTCGATGCTCAACGACATGGGCATCGCGGTTTACGAACAGGCGCCCGATGCCGCCACGCTGCTGATCTCCGGCAACAACACCAGCACCGCGACCGAGGAAGAAGCCGAGGAAGAGGCCGAGGCCGCGCTGTCCACGGTCGATTCCGAGTTCGGCCGCACGACCGACCCGGTGCGCATGTATATGCGCGAGATGGGCACCGTCGAGCTGCTGACGCGCGAGGGCGAGATCGAGATCGCCAAGCGCATCGAAGGCGGCCTGCAGGCCATGATGCTGGCGATCTCCGCATCGCCCGCGACCATCGCGGAGATCCTTTCGCTGGCCGCTCGCATCCGCTCCGGTGATGACCAGATCTCCACCGTGGTCGACGGCTTCGTCGCCGCCGACGAGGCCGATGACTACGTCGCCGAGGAAGACTTCGACGAGTTCGACGAAGAGGACGACGACGACGGCAACGGTGGCTCCAAGGCGCTGACCAAGAAGCTCGAGGAGTTGAAGAACCAGGCCCTGGTGAAGTTCGGTGCGCTGGAGATCGATTTCGAGAAGATGCGTCGTGCCTACGAGAAGGACGGCTACAAGTCGGCCCCGTACAACAAGGCCCAGGAAGCGATCAGCACGCAGCTGATGACCATCCGCTTCACCGTCAAGACCATCGAGAAGCTGTGCGACCTGCTGCGCTCGCAGGTCGATGACGTGCGCCGCTACGAGCGTGAGCTGCGCAAGATCCTGGTCGACCGCTGCGGCATGCCGCAGGAGTACTTCATCAAGGTCTTCCCGCCCAACATGCTCAACCTGGCCTGGGCCGAGGGCGAGGTCGCGTCGGGCAAGCACTACAGCGCCATCATGGGCCGCAACCTGCCGGCCGTGCAGGAACTGCAGCAGAAGCTGATCGACCTGCAGGCCAAGGCCGTCGTGCCGATCGACGATCTCAAGGAGATCAACAAGCGCATGAACGAGGGCGAGGCCAGCTCGCGCGAGGCCAAGCGCGAAATGATCGAGGCCAACCTGCGCCTGGTCATCTCGATCGCCAAGAAGTACACCAACCGCGGCCTGCAGTTCCTCGACCTGATCCAGGAAGGCAACATCGGCCTGATGAAGGCGGTCGACAAGTTCGAATACCGCCGCGGCTACAAGTTCTCGACCTACGCGACGTGGTGGATCCGCCAGGCCATCACCCGCTCGATCGCCGACCAGGCCCGCACCATCCGCATCCCGGTTCACATGATCGAGACGATCAACAAGATGAACCGGATCTCGCGCCAGCACCTGCAGGAGTTCGGCTACGAGCCGGATGCCCCGTCGCTGGCCGAGAAGATGGAGATGCCCGAGGACAAGATCCGCAAGATCATGAAGATCGCCAAGGAGCCGATCTCCATGGAGACGCCGATCGGCGACGACGACGACTCGCACCTGGGCGATTTCATCGAGGACACCAACAACACCGCGCCGATCGAGGCCGCGATGCAGGCCGGCTTGCGCGAGGTCGTGCGCGACATCCTCGACAGCCTGACCCCGCGCGAAGCCAAGGTGCTGCGCATGCGCTTTGGCATCGAGATGAGCACGGACCACACGCTGGAAGAAGTCGGCAAGCAGTTCGACGTGACCCGCGAACGCATCCGCCAGATCGAGGCCAAGGCGATCCGCAAGCTCAAGCACCCGAGCCGTTCGGACAAGCTGCGCACCTACCTCGACAACCTCTGAACGGTGGACCAGCCGGCGTGGAGCCGGCGCAACTTCTGCTTCTCGAAAGGCCCGCAAACGCGGGCCTTTTTCGTTTCCGGCATGCAGGTCGTGCGATGCGTCACGCGGTGCCAAGCTAAACTTTGGCGCATGTCGCAGACTGTCTCCTGCACCGTTCTCTTCGCCGATCTGCGCGGCAGCACCTCGCTCTACGAGAGCCTCGGCAATGCCGAAGCGGCCTCGGTGGTCACCCACAGCGTGTCTGTGGTCGGGAGGATCATCGAAGGCCAGGGCGGCCGCGTCATCAAGACCCTGGGTGACGGCCTGATGGCCGTCTTCCCCAATCCCCTGCCTGCCGTTCGATCGGCCGAGGAAGTCCACGAATCCATCGAACGCATCACCGGCTCATCCAGGCCCGCACGCAGCCCGGCCATGCGGGTGCAGATCGCCATGGTGCATGGCGAGATGATCGAAGTGGCCGGCGACTGCTTCGGCGACGCGGTCAACGTCTCGGCCCGACTGCTGGATGCCGCCGGCGACAACGAGACGCTGCTCACCACCCAGACCATCGAGGCCCTGCCGGTCGACATGCGCGACCGCTTCCGGCGTCTGGAGAAGCTGCACCTGCGCGGCCGCCTCGAACCGGTCGAGGTCTGGCGGCTGGAGCCTCGCCGGCTGCAAGACGCGGCCTCGACGATGTTCGGCGACTCCGCGCCGGCCAGCGCGCCCGAAGGCATCCGCCTGACCTGCGAAGGCGTGTCGCGCATCCACAGCGTGCGCAACCTGCCCGTCATCGTCGGCCGCAGCCACGAGGCCAACTACTGTGTCGACGACAGCCGGGTGTCGCGCTCACATTGCCGCATCGAGTGGCATGGCGGCACCTTCCAGCTGACCGACCTGAGCTCCAACGGCACCTATGTGCGCTTCGGTCGCCAGTCGGAAATCATCACGCTGCGACGCGGTGCCTGCACCTTGCATGGCCGTGGCGTCATCTGCATGGGCGTGAGCCCGAACGTGCTGAACGCGCCGACCATCGGCTTCGAGGTCCTGCGCTTCGACGACACCGATCCGCAGCCGCTGCTCTGAGGCCGTGTCGGCCGACTCAGTCGGCCAGCAGGCGGTCGGCCAGCACGGTCAGGTCGCCAATCACCCAGTGGTGACCTGAGGGCGCGCAAGGATCGATCTCGATCCGTCCGACGCGCTCCGGCTCGCGTCGCAGCCATGCGCTGTGCAAGCCGGCCGCACGGGCACCGACGATGTCGGCGGCATGGTCGTCACCCACGTGCATGACGGCATCCGGCGCGCAATCGAGCGCGGCACAGGCCTGATGGAAGATGCGCGGATCGGGCTTGGCCACGCCCGCCTGCCGCGCGCTCACTGAGCCCGCAAACCAGCGCGACAGGCCGGTGGCTGCCAGGTCCGCGTTGCCGTTGCTGACGGCCAGCAGGCGATGGCGCGAGGCCAGCCGATCCAGCGCATCGGCCACCTCGTCATAGAACACGACCTGCTGGCGGGCATCGAAGAAAGCATCGAAGGCCGGTTCGGCCAGCGCCGGGTCGTCACCAGCGGCCCTCAAGGCCTCCAGCAGCGAGACGCGCCGCAGCTGGCTCAGGTCATGAGCCAGTCCCGGGTGTCGTCGACCGACCTCGGCGCGCAGCTCGCGCATGGCGTCGATGCCATGCATCCGCGCGGTGGCCGGCGCATGTTCAGCCAGCCAGTCGTGCATGGCTCGCTCGGCCCGCAGCAGCGTGGGCAGCAGTGGCCAGAGGGTGTCGTCGAGGTCGAGGGTCAGCGCACGGATCGTCATGCGCGGATTGTCCGCGCGCGCCGTGGGCGGCATGCCGTTCATGGCCTTGGCGGATCAGCCGCTCGGCGAGAATCCGCGCCCATGCGCTATGCCACCGAACCCGCCCACCGCCACGGCCACGCACCCCGCGTCGGCGTGCTGCTCGTCAACCTCGGCACACCCGATGCCCCGCAGACCGACGCGGTACGCCGCTACCTGGCCGAATTCCTGTCCGACCCGCGCGTGGTCGAGATCCCACGAGCGATCTGGCTGCCCATCCTGCACGGGATCATCCTGCGCGTGCGACCCGCGAAGTCGGCCGCCAAGTACGCCAGCGTCTGGACCCAGGAAGGCTCACCGCTGGCCGTCTGGACGCGCAAGCAAGCCACCCTGCTGCAGGGCTATCTGGGCGAACGTGGCGAGCAGGTCGTGGTGTCCTGGGCGATGCGTTACGGCCAGCCCAGCATGGCTGCGGCGCTGGACCAGCTCAAGGCGCAGGGCTGCGACCGCATCCTCGTGCTGCCGATGTACCCGCAGTACTCGGGCACGACCACAGCCAGCGTCTGGGACGGCCTGAGCGCCTGGTGCGCCACGCAGCGCAACCTGCCCGAGATCCGCTTCGTGCGCCAGCACCACGACGAACCGGCCTACATCGACGCGCTGGCCGAGCGGGTGCAGGACTTCTGGCAACGCGAGGGCCGTGGCGACCACCTGCTGCTGAGCTTCCACGGCGTGCCCGAGCGCACGCTGCACCTGGGCGACCCCTACCACTGCCAATGCCTCAAGACCGGCCGCTTGCTGCGCGAGCGGCTGGGCCTGACGGCCGATCAGATGAGCCTGAGTTTCCAGAGCCGCTTCGGCAAGGCCAAGTGGCTGGAGCCCTACACCGAGGCGACCTTGAAGGCGCTCGCCAAGCGTGGCATCAAGCACCTGCAGGTCTTTTGCCCAGGCTTCCCGGCCGATTGCCTGGAGACGCTCGAGGAGATCGCCATTGAGGGACGCCACGACTTCCTGCAAGCCGGTGGCCAGCGCTACGAGCACATCCCCTGCCTGAACGACCACCCGGCCTGGATCCGCGCGCTGGTCGACATCGTCCAGCGCCACACGGCCGGCTGGCCGACCACGCGCGAGGACCAGCCGCGCCCGGCTGACCTGGAATCGCAGCGCCTGCGCGCCCTGGCGCTCGGCGCCCAGGCCTGAGCCTGGCAAGGCTGACGCGGGAACGACCATGAAGACGCACCACGCCACCGCCCAGCGCGCCGCCGAGTCCGCCAAGGCACAGGAAAGTGCAGGCGTGCGGCTCGACAAATGGCTCTGGGCCGCGCGCTTCTACAAGACCCGCAGCGTGGCGGGCGAGGCGATCGAAAAAGGCCGTGTGATGGTCAACGAGCAGCTCGCCAAGGCCAGCCGCACGGTGCGGGTGGGCGACATGCTGGCGGTGCGCCAGGGCGATTGCCCGCTGGCGCGACGCATCCTCGTCAAGGGCGTGTCAGACACCCGCGGGCCTGCACCCGTGGCGCAGCTGCTGTACGAGGAAACCGAGGAAAGCCGCTGCGCCATCGCGGCTTGGACGGCCGCTCGCCCCTACCAGGCCGACCCCGCGCAAAGCATCGAACAAGGCCGGCCGACCAAGTCGGACCGGCGCAAGCTGGTCGAGTGGCAGCGGTGGAGCGTGTCGCTGGATGACGATGCACCGCAATGAGTTCTGTGCTGAGCCAGGCCAGTGAACCGACCCGCTTCCCAGCAACATCAAGCGGTCAGGGCAGCCCGCTTTCCAGCTTGATCTTCATCGTCTTCTCGAACGATGCGACCGCAGCGGTCGGATCAGACGCGAGCGGGCCTTCGACTTCGACCAGGATGTCGTTCGTCCAAGACGTCGGATCGAGGCGATCGATCAGGCGGAAAAAGGTGGTGTCGGGCTGGTACTGCACACGTGCAATCGTGTCCGTGCCACGCACCGTCTGAACCAGATCGAAGGTGCTCGTCGTCCGATCCAGGTTCTTCACATAGCCCTTGCGCTCAACGACAGCGCCCAGCACCTCAACAGCCTTGCACTCGACCCGCGTGGCCAGGATGCCGGTGGCCGTGATGACGCCCTTGACCTCCACGAAGGTGCCGTTGTCACAGATGCCGTCCACCGTCACGGAGCCGGGCACGGTCACGGCGGTGTCGCGGACCTTGAAGCCGGTGACGGTGCTGCCCGCCAATTGAAGGCTGGAAAGACTGCCCTTGATCTCCGAGAGATCGACGTCGTCACCACGCCTGCGTTTCAGCTCGGTGGCGAAGAACACACCCGACCGGAAACTGCCGCGCACGCGGACGTAGTCGCCAGCAACCGGGATGTATTCGCTCGGGTTCTTGGCTGCAGCGGCGATGTTCACCTGTACGCCGTCGATCACCAGCACATTGCCGCTGACGCTGCCAATCACGCCTCCTTCGTAGTCCTCGCGGCCGCTCGTACTGGCCAATGCCCGCACGCGCACCGCTCGAGCCGTCAGAGCGCCGGTCGTGGCAGATGTGGTGCTGTAGTCGCCGGTGCCGGCGAAGACAGTGACCAGCTGGCCAGTGCCGACCGCCGTACCGGTGTAGTTCACGGTGGTCGCGCCGATCCGGAAAGACGTCGCCGTGGCGGCCTCGGTGATGCCGGTCAGTCGCAGGAACCCGGTGCGCGCCGGCGCCACGCGGCGCTCGATGCGGGTGGCCAGATGGACCAGGCTGGTGCCGGTGCCGCTGCGGGTCGCGTGGACCTCGACCAGATCGCCCTCCGCCGGCGTGTCGATCATCAGCGTGGCGGCTTGTTCCGTCGATGCCGGCACGATCTGAACGGTCTGACCCAGCACCTTGAATCGACCGTCGCTGCCGATGCCACCGGCCTCCACCACGCCGATCAGTGTCGGCTCGACCTCGATGCGCGCCGCCTTGCCGGCATCGTTGCTCACAGTCCCGCTGGCCTCAACAAGGGTGCGGTGCCCGAGCTTCACCTCGGTCAAGATTCGAAACTCTGCCTCGGCACCTTCGACCACCTCGACCTTGGCATCGCTGTCGTCGAACGTGATGCCATCCACGATCACGCTGCCAAAGCCATAGACGGTGCCGCTGGACACCCCCGTGCCGTTGGAGCCGACACCGTCGCCCCCACCGCCGCACGCGGCCACCACGGCCAGCGCCAGCGCCGCGAGGCCCAGTTGCCAGACTCGTTGCAGGCTCAGGCTGCGTTGGCGGGAGGGCGACGTGACGCCTGCGAGGGATTCCGGACCGTGACGGTCAGACATGGGTGGCTCCGTGGGACCTGGGCAGACGAAGTCGAGCGAACAAGCACTCAGACCAGCTTGGATGAACCGTCCGGCTTGCCTGGTGCGCCCTTCGGCGGCACTGGCTCGTGGTAGTAGTACACGCCGAAGCGCATGCGGTAGGGCGTGTCTTCGCGGGCATTGTCGGCGCGCACGCACTCGGTTGCGGCGGCCACCATCCCGTCGAATGCGGGGGCCCAGAGGTCCCGGGCAACCGCCGCCAGCTTCAGGCCAGAGTCCTCGCTGAGGCCATTGGCGTAGACACTCTGTTCCAGGAACTTGAAGCCCTGCTGGCCGACCGCGAGGTTATGCACCGCAGCGGCCAGATGGTCCGCCGCATTGACGGCCAGGGTCTGCGCCGCGCTCTCGTCTTCCGGGCGGCTGACGAAGCGTTCGGTGCTCAGGCAGACCTGCTCGCCCTCGACCGTCACCACGCCCAGGCGTTGGAGTTCTTCCAGCAGCGTGCGCGGGTGCACGTCGCTGGACGTTTCGCGCGCCAGCGACTCGAAGCTGGGCGCCTCGCCGTGGCGAGGCAGACAGGTCACCACCTTGTGGGTGACGGGGTCGCGAAAACGGGTGTCCGTCACCCAGCGGGTGAAAAGCACCGATGCCGGGGTCGGCACCAGCGGTGCCGTCGGCAGGGCCTCGTTGGACAGCGCACGCACATCCTTGCGGTGCACGCCCGACAACACGCTGAGGGCAGAGTCGGTGACCTTGGTGCCCTTGCGCTGCAACTCGTTGCGCGCCTCGGCCAGGAAGACCTGCTTGAGCAGCTGGGTCAATGCACCATAGTGGACGCCGCGGCGCAGCAGCCAGCGCACGACCGGTCGCAACACCACGGCGGCGCCGTCCAGGGCCTGTTGGGCCCGAGGGTCGTGACCGACGGCTTGGCCGGGGTCAACTCCGGGAAGTTCGCTCATAGACTGCGGCTCGGCTCGACGAAGGGCATCAAAGGCTGGGGCGTCCGATGCGGGTTTCGCTATGGGATATTTTCCCAGTAGTGTAGCGATTTTTTCCCATCCGTGCCGCCTCGCAATGTAACGCCAACGCCTGCATGAATCGGGGATTTCGGCCCTCTTGAATTCAAGGACTTGGCCGCCAGTTGCCGACGAACCGCCAAGCCGGATGCTGTTCCGCGAGGCCTTCCCTTCCCTGCAGCCACCCTGAACCCCATGCACGCAGAAGATCCCAACGCCCAGGCCGTCGAAGCCCAGGGCCTGAGCCAGGAGAACCTGGACGATCCGCTGGCCCGCATCGCCGAGCTTGAAGCCAAGAACGCCGAGCTGGCCGACGCCTACCTGCGGGCCAAGGCCGAGGCCGACAACACCCGCCGCCGCGCCGATGACGAGATCGCCAAGTCGCGCAAGTTCGCGCTGGAATCCTTCGCCGACAGCCTGCTGCCGGTCAAGGACAGCCTGGAGGCGGCGATTGCCACCCACCTGAGCGGTCAGGGCACGCCCGAGCAGATGCTCGAAGGCGTGCACGCGACGCTGCGCCAGCTCGGCCAGGCGCTGGAGCGCAACAAGGTCCTGGAGGTCAATCCGCCCGCCGGCACCAAGTTCGATCCGCACCAGCATCAGGCGATCAGCATGGTGCCGGCCGATCAGGACGCCAACACTGTCGTGGCCGTCCTGCAAAAGGGCTACACGATTGCCGAGCGCGTGCTGCGCCCGGCACTGGTCACGGTGGCCGCTCCGAAGTGAGCCATCGCAAGGCAAGGCCCGCAGCGGCCTCTTGAAAGACCCGGCGCGAGCCACAGATCCACGACAACACACTGCATTCCCGGAGAACACACATGGGCAAGATCATCGGCATCGACCTCGGCACCACCAACAGCTGCGTCGCCATCATGGAAGGCAACAGCACCAAGGTGATCGAGAACAGTGAAGGCGCGCGCACGACGCCTTCGATCATTGCGTACCAAGAAGACGGCGAGATCCTGGTCGGCGCCTCGGCCAAGCGCCAGGCAGTCACCAACCCGAAGAACACGGTCTACGCCGCCAAGCGCCTGATCGGCCGCAAGTTCACCGAGAAGGAAGTGCAGAAGGACATCGACCTGATGCCCTACAAGATCTCGGCGGCCGACAACGGCGACGCCTGGATCGAGGTGCGCGGCAAGAAGCTCGCGCCGCCGCAGATCAGCGCCGAAGTCCTGCGCAAGATGAAGAAGACCGCCGAGGACTACCTGGGCGAGGAAGTGACCGAGGCCGTCATCACCGTGCCGGCCTACTTCAACGACAGCCAGCGCCAGGCCACCAAGGACGCCGGCCGCATCGCCGGCCTGGACGTCAAGCGCATCATCAACGAGCCGACCGCTGCGGCCCTGGCCTTCGGCCTGGACAAGCACGGCAAGGGTGATCGCAAGATCGCCGTCTATGACCTGGGCGGTGGCACGTTCGACATCTCGATCATCGAGATCGCGGACGTCGACGGCGAGATGCAGTTCGAGGTGCTGTCGACCAACGGCGACACCTTCCTGGGCGGCGAGGACTTCGACCAGCGCATCATCGACTTCATCATCAGCGAGTTCAAGAAGGACCAGGGCGTCGACCTGACCAAGGACGTGCTGGCCCTGCAGCGCCTGAAGGAAGCCGCCGAGAAGGCCAAGATCGAGCTGTCCTCGTCGACCGCGACGGACGTCAACCTGCCCTACATCACGGCCGATGCGACCGGTCCGAAGCACCTCAACGTCAAGCTCAACCGCGCCAAGCTGGAGAGCCTGGTCGACGAGCTGATCGAGCGCACGATCGCGCCCTGCCGCACCGCGATGAAGGATGCCGGCGTGAGCGCCGCGCAGATCGACGACATCATCCTCGTCGGCGGCATGACCCGCATGCCCAAGGTGCAGGACAAGGTCAAGGAGTTCTTCGGCAAGGAGCCGCGCAAGGACGTCAACCCCGATGAGGCCGTGGCCGTCGGTGCCGCCATCCAGGGCCAGGTCCTGGGCGGCGAGCGCAAGGACGTGCTGCTGCTCGACGTCACCCCGCTGAGCCTGGGCATCGAGACCCTGGGCGGCGTGATGACCAAGATGATCGCCAAGAACACGACCATCCCGACCAAGTTCTCGCAGACCTTCTCGACCGCCGACGACAACCAGCCGGCCGTGACGATCAAGGTCTACCAGGGCGAGCGCGAAATGGCCGCCGGCAACAAGAGCCTGGGCGAGTTCAACCTCGAGGGCATCCCACCGGCCGCGCGTGGCACGCCGCAGATCGAGGTGACCTTCGACATCGACGCCAACGGCATCCTGCACGTGGGCGCCAAGGACAAGGCCACCGGCAAGGAAAACAAGATCACCATCAAGGCGAACTCGGGCCTGTCGGAAGACGAGATCCAGAAGATGGTGCGCGACGCCGAGGCCAATGCGGCCGAGGACAAGAAGAAGCTGGAAGTGATCCAGGCGCGCAACCAGGGCGATGCGATGGTGCACTCGGTGCGCAAGTCGCTGACCGAATACGGCGACAAGCTCGACGCGGGCGAGAAGGACAAGATCGAGCTGGCCGTGAAGGAACTCGAAGAAGTCCTCAAGGGCGAGGACAAGGACGCCATCGAGGCCAAGACCAATGACCTGATGGCGGCCAGCCAGAAGCTCGGCGAGAAGGTCTACGCCGACATGCAGGCGCAGCAGGCGGCGGCCGGCGGCGCGGCTGAAGGCCAGGCGGCCGGTGCAGCCGGTGCCTCGGCCAAGGCCGACGACGCCGACGTGGTCGACGCCGAGTTCAAGGAAGTCAAGAAGGGTTGATGCCCGGCAGGTCCGGTGCGGCCGCGAGGTCGCCCCGGTCCTGGACCACGCCGCGCCAGGGCTGCAGACCTCTCTGCGACCCGGCGCGGCGTTCCCGCATCCAAGACCCCCCCTCCAACCCCAAGACAAGCTCGGCGCCGGCCTCCGGCCCGTGGCGACCAGCAGGCAGCACGCCCATGGCAAAGCGCGACTACTACGAAGTCCTCGGACTGGCGAAGAACGCCCCCGAGGACGAGATCAAGAAGGCCTACCGCAAGCTGGCCATGAAGTTCCACCCCGACCGCAACCAGGGCGACGGGGCCAAGGAAGCCGAGGAGAAGTTCAAGGAGGTCAAGGAGGCCTACGAGATGCTCTCGGACGCGCAGAAGCGCCAGGCCTACGACCAGTTCGGCCATGCCGGCGTCGACCCGAACGCGGGCGGTGCCGGCTTCCGCCCGGGCGCGGAAGGCTATGGCGGCTTCGCCGAGGCCTTCGGGGACATCTTTGGCGACATCTTCGGCCAGCAAGGCGGCGGTGGCGGCGGTCGTCGCGGTGGCCAGCAGGTCTACCGTGGCGCGGACCTGTCCTACGCGATGGAGATCACGCTGGAGGAAGCAGCGCACGGCAAGGAAAGCCAGATCCGCATCCCCACCTGGGAAGAGTGCGACACCTGCCACGGCAGCGGCGCCAAGCCCGGCACCAGCGCCAAGACCTGCACGACCTGCCACGGCTCGGGCACGGTGCACATGCGCCAGGGCTTCTTCAGCATCCAGCAGACCTGCCCGCACTGCCACGGCAGTGGCAAGGTCATCCCCGACCCCTGCACGACCTGCAACGGCGCGGGCAAGCTCAAGAAGCAGAAGACGCTGGAGGTGAAGATCCCGGCGGGCATCAACGAAGGCCAGCGCATCGCCCTGCGCGGCCACGGCGAGCCCGGCACGCACGGCGGTCCTGCGGGCGACCTGTATGTCGAGATCCGCATCAAGCAGCACGACATCTTCGAGCGCGACGGCGACGACCTGCACTGCACCGTGCCTGTCCCGCTGACCACCGTCGCGCTGGGCGGCAGCATCGAGGTGCCGACGCTCAACGGCTCCGCCGAGATCGAGCTGCCCGAGGGCACCCAGCACGGCAAGACCTTCCGGCTGCGCGGCAAGGGCATCAAGGGCATCCGGTCGAGCTACCCGGGCGACCTGTACTGCCACATCTCGGTGGAGACGCCGGTCAAGCTGACCGAGCACCAGCGCAAACTGCTCAAGGAGCTCGACGAATCCTTCCGCAAGGGCGGCGACAAACATTCGCCCAATGCGAAGAGCTGGACTGACCGGGTCAAGGACCTGTTCAAGTGAACCGTTCCGCCCGCCGGTTCCTGACCGCCAGATGAATCAAGGCCGCCTCGTGCGGCCTTTTTCATGTCCGGCGCCCGAACAGGCCGGGGCAGACTCAAGTTGAAAGTTTCGCTGCCGATCTCGCAAGGGCACCAAGGCCGTCCGCCCCAGCGGACCGGCCCGCCCGAACCCCCAGCCGTACGCGAGACATGACAAGAGCCGACCCCGACCTGCAGACCTGCCGAGCCCTGGTGATCGACGGCAACGTCACCTCACGCAGCACCCTGGTCGGCATGTTGCGGGAGATGGGCGTTGGCGTGGTCAACCAGTGTGGTCGCACGGTCGACGCCCGCCGCCTGCTGGAGCACCGGCAGTACGACGTGGTGGTCTGCGAGCAGTACTTCGACCAGCAGGCCATGAACGGCCAGGAACTGCTCGACGAGCTGCGCCGGGCCCAGCTGCTGCCCTTCTCCACCGTCTTCGTGATGGTCACCGGCGAGGCCACCTACGCCAAGGTGGCCGAGGCGGCCGAGTCGGCGTTGGACAGCTACCTGCTCAAGCCCCACAACGCCGAGACACTGCGCGAGCGGGTGCGCCAGGCGCGCCACCGCAAGCGCGTGCTCAAGCCCATCTTCGATGCCATCGAGCAGGGCCGGCTGGACGAAGCCGCCGGGCACTGCATGGCCCGCTTCGACACCCGTGGCGAGTTCTGGCTCTACGCCGCCCGCATCGGCGCGGAACTGCTGCTGCGGCTGGATCGCCACGACGAGGCCCGCGCGGTCTTCGAGGCCATCCGCGCCACCCGCGCCCTGCCCTGGGCGCGCCTGGGCATAGCCCGGGCCGAGATGGAGGGCGGCACGCCGCAGCAGGCTCGGCGCACGCTCGAGAACCTGATCAGCAACAACACCGGCTTTGCCGATGCCTACGACGTGATGGGCCGCGTGCAGGTCGAACAGGGCGACCTGGTCGAGGCGCTGGCAACCTACCGGCGCGCCTGCGAGATCACGCCGGCCAGCATCACGCGGCTGCAGAAGTTCGGCACGCTGGGCTTTTACGTCGGCGACTGGCCCGAGGCGATGAAGGCGCTGGAGCGGGCGATGGTCACCGGCATGTCCAGCAAGATGTTCGACGCCGAGTCGCTGCTGCTGCTGGCCTTGATGCGCTTCGATTCGTCCGACCCGCGGGCCTTCCAGCGTGTGGCCGGCAACCTCGATCACCTGGTCGAGAAGAACCCCGGCAGCACCCGCCTCGATCGCATGCGCGACATGGTCGACGTGTTGCGCGCCCTGGGCGAACGCCGCATCGCCGTGGTGATTGAGCGCATCCGCGATCTGGCCGGCGGCATCCGCGACGAGGACTTCGATTTCGAGGCCGCCAGCAACCTGATCGCGTTGCTGGCGCTGCTCGGGCGCACCGAGGTGCAACTGGCGCAGGCCGAGGAATGGATCCGCGACATCGCCCTGCGCTTTTGCGTCTCCAAGGCGGCCGTCGACCTGCTGTCGGCCGCCACGCGCAGCCATGAGGTCTACCGGGGCCTGATCGTCGGGGCCTACCAGTCCATCTCGGCGGCGGCCGAGCAGGCCATGAACCACAGCATCAAGGGCGCACCGGATGCCGCCGTGCGCACCCTCATCGGCCAGGCCCGCAAGTCGCTCAATGCCAAGCTGCTGGAGCTGGCCGCCAAGGTGCTGCAGCGCTATGAAAGCCGGATCGAGGATCACCAGGCGCTGCGCGGGCAGGTCGACGGCATGCTCAAGCAGCACTGCGCCAAGGGCACCCGCATCAACCTGAACGAGAACGGCCGCAGCCCCGGCGGGCTGGCCTTGCGGCTGGACCGGGTCGTCAAGGTCGATGCCATCGGCACGGCGCCCGCCTTGGCGGCCGGATGATCTGCCCGGGCGCCGTGTTCAGAACAGATCATGTTGCAGATCCACAGGCCTGGCAGGACCCGGACGGCTGGGCGGCACGAAGGCGCTGACGTCGAGCACGGGCGTCTGCCGGACCAGTCCGACCCGCGCCGCGCCCTTCTCGACCCGCTGGCGCAACAGCGTCGCCCAGGTGCCCTGGCCCTTCATGCGGCTGGCGAAATCGGCGTTGTAGTCCTGCCCGCCACGCATCTCGCGGATCCGGGCCATGACCCGGTCGGCGCGGTCGGGGACGTGAATCTGCAGCCAGTCGCGGAACAGCGGCGCGACCTCCCAGGGCAGCCGCACGACGGTCCAGTGGGCGCTGCGCGCGCCGGCCTCGGCAGCGGCTTCGAGGATGTGCTCGATCTCCGGCTCGTTGACGAAAGGGATGATGGGCGCGACGTTCACGCCGACCCAGACCCCCGCATCGGCCAGCGCGCGGATGGTGGCCAGCCGCCGCGCCGGTGCTGCGGCGCGCGGCTCCAGCCGGGCCGACAGACGCGCGTCCAGCGAGGTCACGCTGACGAACACGATCAGCTGCTGGCGCGCGGCCATGCGTGCGAGCAGGTTCAGGTCGCGCACGATGCCGCCGGACTTGGTGACGACGGTGGCCGGATGGCAGGTCTCGTCGAGCACCTCCAGCAGCGCGCGGGTCAGGCGGTGCGTGCGTTCGATCGGCTGGTAGGCATCGGTGGCCGACCCGATGTTGATCGGGCTGGGCCGGTAGCCCGGCCGCGCCAGCTCGGCGCGCAGCCGTTCGGCCGCATTGGCCTTGGCCACCAGCTGGGTCTCGAAGTCCAGCCCGGGCGACAGGTTGAGGTAGCTGTGGGTCGGCCGGGCATAGCAGTAGATGCAGCCGTGTTCGCAGCCCCGGTAGGGGTTGACGGCCGATTCGAAGGGCACGTCCGGCGAGTCGTTGCGGCTGAGGATGCGGCCGGCCTGCTCGATCCGGACCACGGTGCGCGGCCCGCGTGGTGGCGGCGAACCAGCGCCGGCCTCGTCAGCGGCCGTGGCCTCGTCCTCGCCGGGCCAGCCGTCGTCGGTGTCGGCGCGCTGTTCGCGCTCGAAGCGGTGGGCGATGCGCCAGCCGGTGCCGCGTCCCCGCAAGGCCGTAGCCTGGCGCGGCAGTTGCTCGGGTGGGCCAGGGTCTTCGTCGATCGGTGGCATGGCAGGTCTTTCGGCAACAGAGCTGTATGAATATACAGTCCCGCCGGAACCCCGTTAGAACGCCGCCGGAACCCCGTCACAAGCCCGGCGGCTCCGGCGTCCGTCATGCAACGCCCGAGGTAAAGCCCGAAGTAACGGTCATGGCGCCTGACGTGCCGCAGGACCCTGAGCAATATCCACGTTCGCGGCGACCGGTGTCCGGGACTTGTCGTGCCCATGGACCACAATCTTCTGCACACAACATGAACACGACGGCTGAGGACCTGCCGCAGGGATGGATTCCAGGATGTTGAACAGGCCTGTCACATGGCTGTTGCTGACGCTGCTCGCAGGCACCCTGCTGGCGTTGATGCTGGTCTGGCACGGCCAACCCGACCCGCAGGTGCGCGCTGGCGGTATGCCGCTGCGGGTGGGGTATGCCGTCGAGCCGCCCTACATCGAGCTGGACGAACATGGACGCGTTGGCGGCGAGTCGGCCGAGGTGCTGCGAGCAACCTTGCGGGCGCTCGGTGAACCGGAACCGGTCTGGGTGCCGGTGCCTTTCTTTCGCCTGATCCACCAGCTGGAGATGGACCGCATCGACGTCATCGCCGCCGGCTTGTTCATCACGCCCGAACGCAGCCGACGGGTCGACTTCAGCCGCCCCACCTTGGCGGTCGGTGCTGCGCTGCTGGTGCGACGGGGCAACCCTGATCGTGTGCGCCACCTGTCGGACTTCACCAGCGACAACGACCTCAGGCTGGCGGTGCTCGACGGCGCTGTCGAAGCCCGCCTGGCGCGTGGCCACGGCATCCCCACGCGGGCCACCGTTGGCGTTGCCGAGATCGACGAGGCGCTGGCGCTGCTGCGCCGGGGCGAGGTGGCGGCCTTCGCGCTGTCGGCGCCCTCGCTGCGGCGCCTCGCCAGCCGCGAGACCGACCTGGAGGTGATCGAGTTGCCAGACCTCGATCCCGACCGAGACCTGGGCCTGCCGGCGTATGCCTGGCGCCGGGGCGACCCCCGGCTGCCTGCCTTCGATGCCGCACTGGGCCAGTACCTGGGCAGCCCGGCGCACCTGCAGAAGGTGCGTCCGCTCGGCTTCACGCCCGCCGAGGTCTCGCAGGCCCGTCGCCACGTCGACGCCGCACGGCGCGCCGTGGCCCTCGGGCGCGACGTCCCGGGCGCGGCCAGCGCGGCGGCCTCGGCGCTGACCGGACCGGGCGACGGCCTGGAGGAGGGTCAGCCGTGACGTCCGCCGTGCGCAGCCCTCGACGACCCGCCGGCTGGCGCCGTGCGCTGGCGCGCCTGCATCCCCCCCTGTGGGTGCTGGTGCTGGCCTGCGCGACAACCGCCTTGGGTGGCATCGCATGGACCCACCAGACCTGGGCCGCCCACTTCGAGCGCGCCCATGCCCTGGAAGACGCGCTGGGCGAGACCTTGCGCCACGTCGAGCAGGCCCAGGGTCTGGCGCGCGAGCAGATCACCTCACGCGACCTTCGTGACGTTCGTGAGATCGGCGCCGCCGCACGCCCGACGGTGCGACCGACCGTGCCGGCGGCACCCGCGCCTTCTTCGTCTTCCTCTTCTTTTTCGACGGCGGCCAGCGATGTCGATCCGATCGCCGATCCCGCCTTGGGCGGTGTGGCCGACCCGACCGGCGCCAGCGACGGCGCGATCTCGCCGGTGCGCGTGCTGCAAGCCGCCGAACTGCAGACCGCCCTGTCCTTGCTCGACAACTGGCAGCGCCTGGCCGAAGCCAGCAGCCCGGATGCCGAGACCGCCCGCCGCGTCACGGCCGCTGCCCGGCGGTTCCGCGACGTCATCCGGCAACTGCACCAACAGCTCACGCAAGGTCCGGCCGACTGGGTGCTGGGCCCGCAGTCGCTGGCCAACCGGCGCGAGACCGCGACGATGGCCATGGAGCTGGAACGGGTCGAGCACCTGCTGCTCGAACACATGAGCCAAGCGCAGCGCCAGCAGGCCAGCCTGGCGCTGCTGCTGAACGCCTTGTCGACCGGGGCCCTGGTCTGGCGCCTGAGCCGGCGCCGCAGCGCGTACCGCGATGCGCGCCTGAGCGGTGATTGGGCCGGCACCGACCCGCGGGTCGGGTTGTCCACCGGTCTGCTGGCCGATGAGCGCTCGGACCTGGACGACGGGTCCGATGTCGACCGCGCGGACGGCGACCCGGCGATCACCGACCTAACAATCCGGGCCGCCCGGGCCATGCCCGACCCCTACTGGGTGGTCGACGGCGAAGGCCAGCGCATGGCCGGACCGCTGCGCGACCTGCCGCTGGACCTGGCCGAACCGCCGCTGCGCGAACGCATGGTCGCGACCGTGCGCTCGGCGCTGTCGAGTGGCCGGGTCCAGAGCCTGCCCTACCGCCTCGACACCGATCAGGGCCCGCGCTGGTACGAGGCTCGGGTGCAGGCCATGCCCGGCACGACGCTGGTGGTATGGCAGTCGCGCGACGTCAGCGCCGGCCAAGCCGCCGGCCAGCGCGAGCAGGACCGCAGCCGCCTGCACCGCTTCAAGAGCCATGTCGACCAGGCCATCGTATGGGCCCGTTCGGCGCATGAGCTGTTCGACCGCGTCACCCGCGTGGCGATCAGCGAGGCCGGCCTGCAGCTCGCCTGGCTGGTGGAGTCCGGCGGTCAGGGTCGCGCGCCCCGGCTGCGCAGCCAGCACGGCGAACCCGCGCTGATGGAGCTGTGCGCCGCCTCCCTGCCACCGGCCACCCACAGCCATGCCGCCGCGCTGGCCCAGGCCCAGCTCAGTGGCCTGACGCAATGGCGTCCCGGCTGCGTGCGCTCGTCGAGCGGCGAGCCGCTCGACCTGCTGGCCCTGCCGGTGCGCAACGCCGAGGCGGTCGTGGCAGTGCTGATGCTGGTCGGTCCCCGCCTGGACCCGGACGATCCCGACCAGCATGAGGTGGTGCGCGAGCTGGGCATGGACCTGTCGCATGCCCTGGCCCGCCTGAGCCGCGATGCCCGGATGCAGGAATCGCTGGCGCGGGTGCGCCTGCACGCGGCCGCCCTGGAGAGCACGCAAGACGGCGTGATGGTGACGGACCTGCGCCCGCGCATCGTCTCGGTCAACCGCGCCTACTCCGAGATCACCGGCTACACCGAGGCCGACGTGGCCGGCCAGTCGCCCAAGCTGCTGACCTCCGGTCGCCACGACCCGACCTTCTTCACCGCGCTGTGGGAGAGCCTGCTCACCCATGGCCGCTGGCAGGGCGAGATCCAGAACCGGCGCAAGAACGGCGAGCTCTACACCCAGTGGACGTCGATCAGCACGGTGCGCAACGACGCTGGCGAGCCGACCCACTACGTCACCGTCTTCACCGACATCACGGCGCAGAAGCAGGCCGAGGCCCAGCTGCAGCATCTGGCCCACTTCGACCCGCTGACGCAGCTGCCCAACCGCCTGCTGGTGCTCAACCGCCTGGACCACGCGATCGCGGCAGCCGACCGGGCTCAGCGCCGGGTGGCGGTGCTGTTCATCGACCTGGACAACTTCAAGACCGTCAACGACAGCCTGGGCCATGCCGCTGGCGACCGGCTGCTCGAAGCGGTCGCGCAGCGCCTGCTGACCCGCGCGCGGCGCGAGGACACACTGGGCCGGCTGGGCGGCGACGAGTTCATCCTGATCCTCGAACAGGTGCGCGAGTCGCCCGAGGCTGCCCAGGTTGCGCAGGAACTGCTGACGCTGCTGGAGGCGCCCTTCCACATCGCCGGGCAGGATGTCTACGTGCAGTCCAGCATCGGCATCAGCATCTATCCGGAAGATGCCCGCGAGGCTGGCGAGCTGGTGCGCGACGCCGATGCCGCGATGTACCAGGCCAAGCGCGCCGGCCGCGGCACCTACCGCTACTACACCGAAGCCCTCACCGCCGCCGCCCAGAACAAGCTGACGCTGGACACACGGCTGCGCCGCGCGCTGGAGCAGCGCGAGTTCGAGCTGTACTACCAGCCGCTCTACCGCATCGCCGACCGCCGCCTGATCGGCCTGGAAGCCTTGGTGCGGCTCAACCAGCCCGGCCTGCCGCCGGTCGGTCCGGCCGACTTCATCCCCGTGCTGGAAGAGAACGGCCAGATCACCGCGCTGGGCGCCTGGGTCACGCAGGAAGCCTGCCGGCAGGGCCGCGCATGGCTCGACGAGGGCCTGGACTTCGGCCGCATCGCGATCAACCTGTCGCCGCAGGAGGTCCGGCGCGGCCAGACCGACGAGCGTGTCCGCGCCGCGCTGCAAGCCAGCGGCCTGCCGGCCGATCGGCTGGAGCTGGAGATCACCGAGTCCGGCCTGATGGAACAGGGCGAGCGCGCCGAGGCCTTCCTGCACAACCTGCGCTCGATCGGCGTGCAGCTGGCCATCGACGACTTCGGCACCGGCTACTCGTCGCTGGCCTACCTCAAGCGCTTCCCGGTCTCCAAGCTCAAGATCGACCGCGGCTTCGTGCGCGACCTGCCCGGCGACGTCAGCGACGCCCAGCTGGTCCAGACCATGATCTCGATGGGCCGCAACCTCGGCATCTCGGTGGTTGCCGAAGGTGTCGAGACCGAGGCCCAGCTGGACTACCTGCACGAGCTGGGTTGCGAGTCGGCCCAGGGCTACCTGTTCAGCAAGCCCAGACCCGCCTCAGAGGCCCGCGCCTGGCTGCCCCGGCTGGCCGAAGCACCCTCGCTCAAGGCCGACTCTGAGGGTGAACCCGCACGGGCCGAGTGACCGCTTCCTACAATGACTGCGTGAGCATCCTCAACGCCGACCTGCACTGCCATTCCACCGTCTCGGACGGCACCCTCAGCCCCGAGGCCCTGGCCCAGCGAGCAGCCGCCAACGGCGTCGAGTTGTGGGCGCTGACGGACCATGACGAGATCGGCGGTCAGGCACGTGCCCGAGACGCCGCCCGCGCCGCCGGCATCGCCTGGCTCAGCGGCGTCGAGGTCTCGGTCAGCTTCTGCGGCGAGACGGTGCACATCGTGGGCCTGGGCTTCGACCCCGAAGATCCCCAACTGGTCGCCGGACTGGGCCAGACGCGCGGCGGGCGCGAGGCCCGTGCCCGCGACATGGCCGCCAGCCTCGCCCAGGTCGGCATCCACGGCGCCTTCGAGGGCGCGCTGACCTACGTCGGCAACCCGGACCTGATCTCGCGCACCCATTTCGCCCGCTACCTGGTCGAGATCGGTGTCTGTCACGACACGCCCGAGGTCTTCCGCCGCTTCCTGACCCAGGGCAAACCGGGTTTTGTGCCGCATCGCTGGGCCGGACTCGGCGAGGCGGTGCGCTGGATCCGCGACGCGGGCGGCATCGCGGTGGTCGCCCACCCGGGCCGCTACCGCTTTAGCCCGACCGAGGAGTACGCGCTGTTCACCGAGTTCACCGGCCACGGCGGTCAGGGCGTCGAGGTCGTGACCGGCAGCCACACCACGGCCGAATACCAGAAGTACGCCGACCTGGCGATCGAGCTGGACCTGGTCGCCTCGCGCGGCAGTGACTTCCACTCGCCCACCGAAAGCCGCACCGATCTCGGCAAGCTGCCTTTCCTGCCCGGCAAGCTGTCGCCGGTCTGGGAGGCGCTGGACGCGCGCATCGTCCGGCCGGAGGCGGTCTGAGCGCCCACACCGTGCCCGGCCAGCGCCCCTGGCTGGGCATCGGCCTGCTGCTGGCCGCCACGGTCTGCTTTGCCGGACTGGACAACGCGGTGCGCCACACCGGCCGCTTCCTGCCGGTGCTGCTGATCCTGTGGCTGCGCTACGCGACCCAGGCCGGCGTGATGGCGCTCTGGTTGATGCGTCAGGGCCGGCAGGGTCTGCGCACCGAGCATCCGCGCTTCCAGAGCCTGCGCGGCCTGCTGCTGCTGGCGACCTCGGCGCTGAGCTTCACAGCGGTCCAGCACATGCCGGTGGCCGAGTTCACCGCGATCAACATGCTCACGCCGGTGCTGGTGACGCTGCTGTCGGTCTGGTTGCTCAAGGAACACATCGGCTGGCTGCGCTGGGCCCTGGTGCTGGGCGCCTTCTCCGGCGCCTTGATCGTCATGCGTCCCGGCAGTGGCCTGTTCGGCTGGGTCGTGCTGCTGCCACTGTGTGGCGCCTGCACCTATGCCAGTTTCCAGCTGCTGACCAGCAAGCTGGCCGCACTGGAGAACCCGTACACGACCCACTTCTACACCGGCCTGGTCGGCGCGGTGCTGCTGTTGCCGGTCGTGCTGGCCAGTCCGATCGACGTCGACGGCCTGCTGCTGCACGCCACGCCGCTGACCTGGCTGCTGATCGGCCTGATCGGCCTGCTGGGCACCGCCGGCCACCTGCTGCTGATCCTGGCGCTGGGCTGCGCGCCGGCCTCGCGCCTGGTGCCCTTCCTCTACGTCCAGATCGCCTGCGCCGCGTTGTTCGGCTGGCTGCTGTTCGGCGACCTGCCCGACCACTGGGGCTGGATCGGCATGGCCGTGATCGCCATCTGCGGCGGCACCACCGCCTGGCTCAACACCCGTCATCGCACGGGCCCACAGTCGGCGCTCAACGACGACCCGGTAGACGACTGAAGCGCGGGCGCAACGCCCCGCCGCAACCCCGGCGCGACAATCGCGCCATGGCCCAGTTCTTCGACGTCCACCCCGACAACCCGCAGCCGCGCCTGCTCAAGCAGGCCGTCGCCATCATTGCGGCCGGCGGCATCGCGGCCATCCCGACCGACTCCAGCTATGCGCTGGTCTGCCACCTCGATGACAAGGCAGCGGCCGACAACCTGCGGCGCATCCGGGGCGTCGACGACAAGCACCACCTGACGCTGCTGTGCCGCGACCTGTCGGAGCTGGCCAGCTACGCCAAGGTCGACAACCGCCAGTTCCGCCTGCTCAAGACCGCCACGCCCGGTCCCTACACCTTCTTGCTGGAAGCGACCAAGGAAGTGCCGCGGCGGGTCTCGCACCCCTCGCGCCGCACCATCGGACTGCGCGTGCCCGACCACCGCGTCACCCATGACCTGCTGGACCTGCTGGGCCAGCCGCTGCTCGGCACCACGCTGATCCCGCCCGGCGAGAGCGAGCCGCTCAACGACTGCGACGAGATCCGCGAACGCTACGAGCGACTGGTCCAGGTGATCGTTGCGGCCGGCCCCTGCCCGGCCGAGCCGACCACCGTGGTCGACCTCTGCGGCAGCGACCCGGTGCTGGTGCGCGCCGGTCGCGGCGACCTGGCCACGCTGGGGCTGGAGGGCTGAGGCGGTGGCGAAGAAGGGCCAACACGTCAGCGAGACGCCCGCGACGCAGATGCTGCGCAAGGCCGGCGTCGACTTCACCGAACACCCCTACGACTACGTTGACCGCGGCGGCACGGCCGAGTCGGCCCGCCAGCTCGGCGTCGACGAACATGCCGTCGTCAAGACGCTGGTGATGCAGGACCAAGACGCCCGCCCGCTGATCGTGCTGATGCACGGCGACCGGCAGGTCAGCACCAAGAACCTGGCGCGCCAGATCGGCGCCAAGAAGGTCGAGCCCTGCACGCCCGAGGTGGCCCAGCGCCACAGCGGCTACCAGGTCGGTGGCACCAGCCCCTTTGGCTTGCGCAAGGCGGTGCCGGTCTACGTCGAAGCCGGCATCCTCGAACTGCCGGCGATCTACATCAACGGCGGCCGGCGCGGCTACCTCGTCGGCATCGCCCCGCAGGTGCTGACCACGTTGCTGGCCGCCCGCGCGGTCGAGGCCATCGACCCCTCGTCGGCGGCCTGAGCCTCATCCGTATTCCCTTCCCTGACCCACAAGAACGAGACACCTCGCCCATGACCACCGCCCTGCTCACCCTTGCCGTCACCGTCGCGGCCTACCTGATCGGCTCGCTGTCCTTTGCCGTCATCGTCAGCCGCGTGATGGGCCTGCACGACCCGCGCAGCTACGGCTCGGGCAACCCCGGGGCCACCAATGTGCTGCGCTCGGGCAACAAGAAGGCGGCCGTGCTCACGCTGGTCTTCGACCTGCTCAAGGGCCTGATCCCGGTGGTGCTGGTGCTGCAGTTCGGCGAGCCCTGGAACCTGCGCGGCAACACCGCCGCGCTGGTCGGTCTGGCGGCTTTCCTGGGCCACCTCTGGCCGGTCTTCTTCCGTTTCCAGGGCGGCAAGGGCGTGGCCACCGCCGCCGGTGTGCTGCTGGGCCTGCACGCCGGCCTGGGCCTGGCGGTGCTGGCCATCTGGATCGCCGTGGCATTTGCCACGCGCTACTCGTCGCTGGCGGCGCTGATCGCCTCGATCGCCGCGCCGATCGTGCACATTGTGGGCTGGGGCCCGTCGGGCGCCACGCTGGCGATCACGCTGATGAGCGCGCTGCTGGTCTGGCGTCACCGGGCCAACATCGGCAAGCTGATGGCCGGCACCGAAAGCAAGCTGGGCCAGAAGTCCTCACCGGCCGCGCCGGCCGCCACGGCCTCACACGGTCACAGCGCGGGCCACCACAAAGATCGCGGCCACGGTCGCAAGCGTTGAAAGCAGCACCTTGAACGTTGAACCCGACATGAGCAGCACGTCCTCCCCTTCGTCTTCTTCGTCTTCTTCGTCCCCGTCGCGCATGGGCCGCCTGACCGGCTGGCTGCGCCGCCACCCGCTGATCGCCGTCGCGCTGGTCGCCGGCCTGTCCTGGGGTGCAGCCCAGGCCGCCCGCCAGGTGATGGAAGTCCAGCGCGCCGACACCCTGCGCGCCCTGGTCGCCACGCCCGCCTCGCTGCGCATGCTGTCGAGCAACACCTGCACCAACTGCGAGTTCGCGCACGCCTGGCTGACCGAACACCGCATCCCCTTCGAGATGTGCACCATCGAGACCGACGCCGCCTGCCGCGCCGAGTTCGAACATCGCCGCGCCATCGGCACGCCGACCTTTGTGCTCGGCAATGGCCAGGTGCAGCTGGGCTTCCAGGTCAAGAACCTCATCGCCTCGCTGCAGGCGGAGCCGGTGCGCACGCCCTGAGGGGCGTTCAACCCTCAGCGATCAGCAAGCGCGCCGGGGCACCGCCCCTGCGCTCAGAAGCCCGAACCCGGCTGCTTCAGGAACTCGATCTCCTCGGCCGTGCTCTGCCGCCCCAGCACCGCGTTGCGGTGCGGGAAGCGGCCAAAGCGCGCGACGATGTCGTGGTGGCGGCGGGCCCAGTCGACCAGGCCGGACAGCGCTGGTTCATCGCGCGCGAGCTGGGTGAACAGCGCCATTGCGCAGCGCTGGGCAACCAGCGATTCGGCGTGTTCGAAGGGCAGGTAGACGAACTGCCGTTCGACGCCCAGCAGGTCCCGGTCGAGGCCGGCGGCAACCAGGCGGCTGGCGATGTCGAGCGCGCGGGCATCGCCGTCGAAGGCCCGGGCATCGCCCCGGTAGAGGTTGCGCGGGAACTGGTCCAGCACGATCAACAAGGCCAGCGCCTGGCGAGACGGCGCTCCGGCGTCGCCACCGTTCCCACCGTCGCCCGCAGCGGCGCCGTCTTCGTGGCCGGGCTCCCAATCCAGCAGACCCCCGGCCAGCGCGGCCAGCACCAGCGGGCCGAAGCGGTCGGCGATCTGGGCGTCGAAGACCGGGTCCTTGCGGAACCACTCGGCCCGGGTCCGACCCTGCTGGGGCGAGCCGGGCGCGCCGAACCAGAAATCGAGCACCTCCCGGGCGGAGGCAAGGTGTGAGGAGACGGGGGACATGGTGTCAAACATCGGCGCAAGGGATCAGGCGACCCTCAGTGTGCCCATGCCGGACCGGGGCCGTCAGCCCCGATCCGCGCGTGTGGTCATCGCCGACGGCCCGGCCGCGCACAGTGCCACGCGGGCGGCGTCGGTGACGTTACGGCTGGAAAAAGTCGTCGTTCAGACGCAGCCCGCGCCGGACGCGCCAGCGCCGTTCAACGACCCTTCTTTCCCTTCGGCGCGCCGGTCTCGCGCGGGGGCAGGCCCGTGTGCTGGGTCAGCAGGCGACCGCGCACCGGACCGGCCTTGGGGCCACTGGGCTTGCCTGCGGCCTGGGGCACGATGACCTTGCCCGATCCAGCGCCCGCGTGGGCACCCGGCGGGGTCGAGTTCTTGCGACGCGGGCTCTGGTAGCCGCCACCGGTGGCCGGCTGCCAGGTCGGAATCAGGTGATGCTTGCCGTTGCCGATCAGGTCGGCGCGGCCCATTTCCTGCAACGCCTCGCGCAGCAGCGGCCAGTTGTTGGCGTCGTGGTAGCGCAGGAAGGCCTTGTGCAGGCGACGGCGCCGTTCGCCGCGCACCACGTCGACCTTCTCGGCCTTGCCGGCCACCCGGCTGATGCCCTTGAGCGGGTTGAGGCCCGAGTGGTACATCGTCGTCGCCGTGGCCATGGGGCTCGGGTAGAAGGTCTGCACCTGGTCAGCACGGAAGCCGTTCTTCTTGAGCCAGAGCGCGAGGTTCATCATGTCCTCGTCCGTCGTGCCCGGGTGGGCGGCGATGAAGTAGGGGATCAGGAACTGCTGCTTGCCGGCCTCGGCGCTGTACTTGTCGAACAGCTGCTTGAAGCGGTCGTAGCTGCCGATGCCCGGCTTCATCATCTTGGACAGCGGGCCGTCCTCGGTGTGCTCCGGGGCGATCTTCAGGTAGCCGCCGACGTGGTGCTGGACCAGCTCCTTGATGTATTCGGGCGAGCGCACCGCCAGGTCGTAGCGCAGGCCCGAGCCGATCAGGATCTTCTTGACCCCACGCAGCGCCCGGGCGCGGCGGTACATCTGCACCAGCGGGCCGTGGTCGGTGTTGAGGTTGGGACAGATGCCCGGGTAGACACAACTGGGCTTGCGGCAGGCGGCCTCGATGGCCGGGCTCTTGCAGCCGATGCGGTACATGTTGGCGGTGGGCCCGCCAAGGTCGGAGATGACGCCGGTGTAGCCCTTGACCTTGTCGCGGATCTCCTCGATCTCGCGGATCACCGAGTCCTCGCTGCGGCTCTGGATGATGCGGCCCTCATGCTCGGTGATCGAGCAGAAGGTGCAGCCACCGAAGCAGCCGCGCATGATGTTCACGCTGAAGCGGATCATTTCCCAGGCCGGGATCTTGGTCGCGCCGTCATGGCCGCCCTGCTCGTCGGCATAAGCCGGGTGCGGGCTGCGGGCATAGGTCAGGCCGAAGACCCAGTCCATCTCGGCGGTCGACAGCGGGATGGGCGGCGGGTTGATCCAGACGTCGCGGGCGGTCGGCCCGAAGCCGTGGCGCTGCACCAGCGCGCGGGCGTTGCCGGGGTTGGTCTCCAGGTGCAGCACGCGGTTGGCGTGGGCATAGAGCACCGGGTCGCTCTTGACCTGCTCGTAGGCCGGCAGGCGGATCACGCTGCGCTCACGCGGCGGCATCTGGATGCGGCCGGACAGCTTCGCGGCGGCGCGCGGACCGGGGATGAAGGTGATGGGGCGGACATCGCCTTGGGGCGAGCCAGCGGTGCGAGCGGTACCAGCGGTGCCAGCAGCCGGATCGTCACCGGCCTCGCCCGCCTCGCCCGCAGTGCCCTCGTCCTTGGCACAGGTGCTGCCTTGCGCAGCAGCCTGCTCGGCAGTGGTCTGGTAGGGGTTGATGTGGCTGTCGATGCGGCCGGGCTGGTCGACCTCGGTCGAGTCGATTTCGAACCAGCCGGCGGCGTCCGGGTCGTCGCTGCGGCGCACGAAGGCGGTGCCGCGCACGTCGGTGATGCGGCGCACCGGCTCGCCGGCCGCCAGGCGGTGGGCGATCTCGACGATGGCGCGCTCGGCATTGCCGTAGAGCAGCAGGTCGCACTTGGCGTCGACCACCATCGAGCGGCGCACCTTGTCCTGCCAGTAGTCGTAGTGGGCGATGCGGCGCAGGCTGGCCTCGATGCCGCCCATGACGATCGGCACCTCGGGATAGGCTTCCTTGCAGCGCTGCGCGTAGACCAGCGAGGCCCGGTCAGGCCGCTTGCCGCCGACGTTGCCGGGCGTGTAGGCGTCGTCGCTGCGGATCTTCCGGTCGGCCGTGTACCGGTTGATCATCGAATCCATGTTGCCGGCCGTGACGCCCCAGAACAGGTTGGGCTTGCCCAGCGCCTTGAAGGGGTCGGCGCTCTGCCAGTCGGGCTGGGCAATGATGCCGACGCGAAAGCCCTGAGCCTCCAGCACCCGGCCGATCACGGCCATGCCGAAGCTCGGGTGGTCGACATAGGCATCGCCGGTGACGACGATGACGTCGCAGGAGTCCCAGCCCAGCGCGTCCATCTCGGCCCGGTTCATGGGCAGGAAACGTGCGACGCCAAAACGTTTGGCCCAGTAGGGACGCCAGGCCGTCAGCGGCTTGGCCACCGGCATCGCGGCGGGGCCGGACGGGGCGCGGGGGATGGCGGTCGGAAGGGCAAGGTCGGTCACGGGCGTCGATCAGGCTGGGGGCAACCCGCGATTGTCCCCGCAGCCGCAAGGGCCGGCCACCGTCGGGCCTTGTCCCTCGCCTCGGGCGGGACATCGCCCGGCACGTCGACCGGGTTGGATCAGTGCAGATCGCTGAGTTGCACAGCCGGCGTCGCGTACTCGCGGCCGACCAGCGACTGGGCCCGGCGGTAGGCCAGCCGGGCACGTTCGCTCAGGTGTTCCTCGCCGACGCGGCCCTGCGCATCGCAGGGAAAGCTCAGGCCGCGGCCGCTGTCGTAGAGCGACTGGAAGCGGATCTCGTAGTGCGTGGCGGTGACGGCAGCGGCATCGTGGGACGGGTGACTCATGGTGCGGACCTCCGGAAAAGCGGGCTGGACGGGCGACATGAATGGGATGCGTATGACCCATCGTGCCGCCGCCCGGCGTGGCGCAAAACCCGGAAACGAGGGGTGGTCCGACCTCAATCCGGCAAGGTCGACGCGGTCCGTGACGCTTTGCCCGGACCTGACCCGGATCAAGCCCGAAGCCTGTACGAGCCGTTCAGGCCGATGCGGTGGGCGCCACGTGCAGCGCAGCGAGTGCGGCGGGCGTGGCGGCTGCGGCGTCGATGGCGTCCTTGTCGTCGTCCACGTCCGGCGCGAGGAAGCCGCCGCTCTGGTGTGCCCATAGGCGGGCGTAGATGCCGCCACGGGCGAGCAGCTCGTGGTGGCTGCCCTCCTCCACGATCTGTCCCTTGTCGAGCACGATCAGCCGGTCCATCGCGGCGATGGTCGACAGCCGGTGCGCGATCGCCACCACCGTCTTGCCCTCCATCAGCTGGTAGAGCGTGGCCTGGATGGCCGCCTCGACCTCGGAGTCCAGCGCGCTGGTGGCCTCGTCGAGCAGCAGGATGGGCGCGTCCTTGAGCATGACCCGGGCAATGGCGATGCGCTGGCGCTGTCCGCCCGAGAGCTTGACCCCGCGCTCGCCCACGTGGGCGTCGTAGCCGCTGCGGCCCTTGGGGTCGGCCAGCGTGGCAATGAACTCGTCGGCCTGGGCCCGTTGGGCGGCCGAGACCATGTCGGCGTCGCCCGCATCGGGTCGGCCGTAGAGGATGTTGTCGCGCACCGAGCGGTGCAGCAGCGAGGTGTCCTGCGTGACCATGCCGATGTGGGCGCGCAGGCTGTCCTGGGTTACGCCCGCGATGTCCTGGCCGTCGATCAGGATGCGACCGCCGCGCAGGTCATGGAAGCGCAGCAGCAGGTTGACGATGGTCGACTTGCCCGCGCCCGAACGACCCACCAGGCCGATCTTCTCGCCCGGCCGGATGTGCAGGTCCAGGCCTTGCAGCAGCGACGGCGAGCGGCCGTAGCCGAAGTCGACCGCCTCGAAGCGGATCTCGCCACGCGGCACGGCCAGCGGCTGGGCATCGGCGCGGTCCAGCACGGCATTGGGCTTGGTCAAGGTGGCCAGCCCGTCCTGCACCGTGCCGATGTGCTCGAACAGCGAGGCCACCTCCCACATCACCCAGTGCGACATGCCGTTCAGGCGCAGCGCCATCGCGGTGGCGGCCGCGACCGCGCCGATGCCGACCAGACCCTGGGTCCACAGCCACAGCGCGGCGGCGGTGGTCGACAGGATGAACATCATGCTCAGGCTGTGGATGCCGACCTCGAAGCCGCTGACCAGACGCATCTGCGCATGCACCGTCTGCATGAACTCCTGCATCGCCGAGCGGGCATAGCCGGCCTCGCGCTGGGCGTGCGAGAACAGCTTGACGGTCGTGATGTTGGTGTAAGCGTCGGTGATGCGCCCGGTCATCAACGAACGTGCATCGGCCTGGTTCTTGGCCACACCCGCCAGGCGCGGCACGAAGAAGCGCACTGCCAGGCCATAGCTCACCAGCCAGCCGGCGAAGGGCAGCAGCATGACCGGGTGGAAGCCGCCGACCAGGAAGGCCATCGTCACGAAGTAGATGGTCACGAAGACCAGGATGTCGGTGACGATGAAGACCACGTCGCGCACCGCCAGCGAGGACTGCATCACCTTGGCGGCGACCCGGCCGGCAAACTCGTCCGAGTAGAAGGCCATGCTCTGGCCCAGCATCAGGCGATGGAAGTTCCAGCGCAGCCGCATCGGGAAGTTGCCGGCCAGCGCCTGGTGCTTGAGCAGGGTCTGCAGGCCGACCACCAAGGGGCTGGCGACGATCACCGCCAGCAGCATCAGCAGTTCGCCGCGCGCCTCGGTCCAGAGCTGGGCCGGCTGGACCGCGCCCAGCCAGTCGACCACCCGGCCGAGCATGCCGAACAGCAGGGCCTCGAAAGCGCCGATCAAGGCGGTGCAGACGGTCATCGCCAGCACAAAGGGACGCGTGCCCTCGCTGCAGGCCCAGATGAAACCGAGGAAGGACGTGGGGGGCGTGGCGGGTCGGGTGTCCGGGTAGGGATCGACCAGGCGCTCGAAATAGGCGAACAAGGGAAAGCTCCGAAGGGCCCGGACCGGGCCTGGCCGCGGGCAATCGCGCATCGTAGACGCAGCGCGACAAGGCGTCGCCTGGGTTGACGGAAAGCCCGAATACGGCGGCGATGGCCTTGCGCTACAAACCGGGCGATCCCTTCCCCACCCGCATGCCACAGGAGTTGTTCATGGGACAGACCATCAGCTACGCACGTCCGGACGGCCAGACCGTCTCGGGCTACCTCGCCGAACCCGCCAACGTCAGCGCCGGCACACCCGCCGTCGTCGTGATCCAGGAGTGGTGGGGCCTGAACGACCAGATCCGCGGCGTGGCCGACCGCCTGGCTGCGGCCGGCTATGTCGCGCTGGTGCCGGATCTCTACCGTGGCAAGTCCACCGTCGAGGCCGAAGAGGCGCACCACCTGATGGACGGCCTGAACTTCGGCGACGCCGCCGCGCAGGACGTGCGGGGTGCCGTGCAATACCTCAAGGCCAGCGGGCGCAAGGTCGGCGTCACCGGCTTCTGCATGGGCGGCGCGCTGACCGTGCTGTCGCTGTGCTTTGTGCCGGAGATCGACGCTGGCGCGATCTGGTACGGCCAGCCGCCGCTCGAATACATCGACGCCACGAAGATCAAGGTGCCGGTGCTCGGCCACTGGGCCACGCAGGACCAGTTCTTCGCGCCCGACACGCTGCCGCCCTTCGAGGCCAAGCTGCGCGAGGCTGGCGTGGCCTACGAGTTCCACCACTACCTGGCCCAGCACGGCTTCGCCAACGAGACCGCCGTCGGCCCGCGCCGCATCCCGCAGGTCCAGTACGACCCGGCCTGGGCCCAGATCGCCTGGGACCGCACGCTGCGCTTCTTCGGGCGGACGCTGGGCTGAGCAGGACGGGCGGACCGGCAGGCGCCGTCAAGCGCCAGCCGCGTGGCCGGGCTGGCGCGTCACCCGCGTCCCCAGCAGCGGTCCGCCCGCCAGCCCGAAGTGCCGGCCGTAGCGGAAACCGACCCAGGCGTGTTCGCGCATCAGCGCCTCGACGCGGGCCGATTCGCGCAGCGTCAGCGCCTCCACCACCAGCGCGTGCTGCAGCTGGGCCTGCTGCAGCTTGCGGAGTTCGCGGTCCAGCGCCTGCGGGTCGATGACGATGGAATCGGCCGAGGCGAACGGCAGGTGGTTGTTGCGGGCGATCGCGTCGGCGATGACGCGGCTGGTGTCGGAGCCGACCAGGGTGCGGTGGAATCGCTCGTTGAGCGCAGCCCAGCGACCGATGTCCTCGGGATCCAGCCGGCCCTTGGCCAGCACCGCCTCGCCCTCGTCGAGACAGCCTTGCAGGACGGCCAGCTCGTCGGCGCTCGGGCCACGTTCGGCCAGGTGGCGGGCGGCCAGGCCTTCGAGCACGCCTCGGACCTCGATGGCGCAGCGCACATCGGCTTCCGAGATCGCCCTGACCGCATAGCCACGCGCGCCGGCCTTCTCCAGCAGGCCTTCCTGCTCCAGCGTGCGGAAAGCCAGCCGCACCGGCGTGCGCGAAACACCCAGCGCCTGCGCGACCGCGATCTCTGCCACCCGCAGACCGGGCGGAAAGTCGCCGCTGATGATCTTGCGGCGCAGCGTCGCCACCACGGTCGGCGTGTCGGCGGGCGAGCCTTCAGCCATCAATGGATCCATTTCTTCGTCGGACTTTGACATTTCCACTCCTCAACGGTTTAATTCAAACACGATTGGATCCAATAAGCCACCCAACACGCCCCCAACTCGGAGACACGCATGCACATCAAGAACGCCTGGTACGTGGCGGCCAGCCCGGTCGAGATCGACCCCAAGCCGCTCGGCCGGATGATCTGCGGCGAGCGCATGGTCTTCCACCGGGGCCAGCAGGGTCAGGCCGTCGCGCTGGAGGACTGGTGCCCACACCGCGGCGCGCCGCTGTCGCTGGGCCGCGTCGTCGACGGCCAGCTGGTGTGCGGCTACCACGGACTGACGATGGGCTGCGATGGCCGCACCGTCGCGATGCCGGGCCAGCGGGTGCGTGGCTTCGCGCCGATCCGTGCCTTCCCGGTGATCGAGCGGCACGGCTTCATCTGGGTCTGGCCGGGCGACGCGGGCCAGGCCGATGCCAGCCTGATCCCTGACCTGACCTGGGCCAGCGACCCCGAGTGGCGCTTCGGCGGCGGCATGTACCACGTCGCCTGCGACCACCGTCTGATGATCGACAACCTGATGGACCTGACGCACGAGACCTATGTGCACCAGGGCAGCATCGGCCAGCCCGAGATCGACGAGACGCCCTGCAAGACGACGGTCGACGGCGACACCGCCACGACCGCCCGCTTCATGGATGGCATTCAGGCGCCGCCCTTCTGGCGCATGGCCATGCGCGCCCACGGTTTGGACGACAGCCAGCCGGTCGACCGCTGGCAGGTCTGCCACTACAGCCCGCCCAGCCACGTGATGATCGAGGTCGGCGTGGCCCTGGCCGGACGCGGTGGCCGCGCGGCCCCGCGCGAGGCCCGCACCTCGGCCATCGTGGTCGACTTCATCACGCCCGAGACCGAGACCAGCATCTGGTACTTCTGGGGCATGGCCCGCAACTTCCGGCCCGATGACGAGGCGTTGACGACGCAGATCCGCGAAGGCCAGCGCAAGATCTTCGGCGAGGACCTGGAGATGCTCGAACGCCAGCAGGCCAACCTGCTGAAGTGGCCCGAACGCGAGCTGCTGCGCCTGAACATCGATGCCGGCGGCGTGCACGCCCGCAAGGTCATCGCCCGGCACGTGGCCGAGGAACGTGCGGCGGCAGCAGCCCTTGCAGGCGCCGCCAGCCAGACCGGCGGGGCCTGAACCCATGGCGACGTCAGACCCTGCCCTGCTGCGCGTGCGCGTGGCCGCCAAGGCACCGCTCGCCGAAGGCATCTGTGGCCTGGAACTGGTGGCGGACGATGGCGGTGCCCTGCCCGCCTTCAGCGCCGGTGCCCATGTCGACCTGCACCTCGGGCCCGGCCTGGTGCGGCCGTACTCGCTGTGCAACGACCCGGCCGAGACCCACCGCTACCGCCTGGGCGTGCTGCGCGAGCCCGCCTCGCGCGGCGGCTCGGCGGCGGTGCACGACAGGCTGGCGCTTGGCGACACCTTGTCGATCAGCCGGCCGCGCAACCTGTTTGCCCTGGCCGAGCCCTTGAACAAGGGCCGGCACCTTCTGCTGGCCGGCGGCATCGGCCTCACGCCCCTGCTGGCGATGGCGCAGGCGCTGCACCGGGCGGGCGCGGACTTCATGCTGCATGTGGCCGCACGCAGCGCAGCGCGCCTGGCCTTCCGCGACGAGCTGGCCACCGCGCCGTGGTCCGGCCGTGTCAGCCTGCACCTGGACGACGGCCCCGAGCCGCAGCGCCTGGACCTCGCCGCGCTGCTGGCTGACCGGCGGCCGGACGATCACCTCTACCTCTGCGGCCCGGCCGGGATGCTGGCCGCCGCTCGCGCTGCGGCGTCTGCGGCGCAGTGGCCAGCGAGCCACGTCCATGTCGAATCCTTCGGCGCTGCGGCGCCGGAGGCCGGACGGGACGGCGCCCCGGCCGGCAGCTTCGAGCTGGAACTGGCCCGCTCCGGCCGCGTCATCCTGGTCGCCCCCGACCAGACCGCCCTGCAGGCCCTGCACGCGGCCGGCTGCGAACTGCCCAGTTCCTGCGAACAAGGCATCTGCGGCACCTGCCTGACGCCGGTGCTCTCGGGCATCCCCGACCACCGGGACCAGTACCTCGAACCCAACGAGCAGGCCGCCAACGACCAGTTCCTGCCGTGCTGCTCACGGGCCCGTTCGGCGCGCCTGGTGGTCGATCTCTGAGGCCGCCGGGCCGATCACCCCGCCCGCGGGTCAGTGGACACTGTGTCACCCCTGGGCAGGCCAGCCTGACCGGGCGCGCCCCAGCGTGGGACAACGGCACGCCTTTGGCGTGACTCCGGGGCGACTGCGGACCCGTCTTGGACAGGGTCTTCCCTTGAAGGGTGCAGAAAGCGGGGCTTTTGCAGCCGTGGCGCACGGTTTTTGTGCCTGACGGTCCGCAACTTGCGATGCCTGCCGCACAACCGGACGACGGACGCCGGGCAAGGCCTTGCCCCGTGCTGTAGACCGTCACGTCCCGGGTTGTGCAACCACGCACACGGGCCACACCCCTCGCCCGCGCCCGCCTGGTCGCCTGCAGTCGGCCGGTCGACGAACGCACGCACCCGTGCCCCTGCGTCGCCCTGCAACGCCGCTGGCCACTGGCCGGCCGGCAGCCGTGCTCGCCCTCACATCCACTGGAGACACCTCATGACCTTGCTGATTGCCTTGGCGATCTCGATCGGCCTGCTGGCCGTCGTCGCGACCTTCCTCTTCCTCGGCCCCCTGGCCGCCCTGAACGTCCAGATCTGGCAGGCCTTCATCGCCTGGGCCAGCTTTTTCCACAACGGCGGCAAGACCGACGGTGCCCTGAAGACCGTCATCTGCATGTCCTTCGGCGCCGTGGTCGGCATGGCCTCGGTGATGCTGGCGGGACACCTCGGTGGCCTGGGCGCCCTGGCCGCCCCGGTGGCCGTGGGCATCGGCGCGGCGGTGATCGTGCTGGCCGCACACGTGCCGCAGCTGTCGACCATCCCGTCGTGCGTCTATGGCTTTGCCAGCGTCGCCGGCCTGATCCTGCTCAAGGGCACCGCGCCAATGGATGCGATCGTGCCGACCATCGTCTCGATCGCACTGGGCACCGCCTTCGGCTGGTTGTCTGAACAGATCGCCGGCAAGCTGACCAAGTCCGCCTGACGCGCAAGGTCCGACAGGACCGGCGCAGGCTGCCCGATCGCATCGGGCAGCCCGGCGGCGGCGTCAGGCGTCTGTGGTCGATCGGCCATGGTCAAGCGGCCGTGTTCACGCCGTCGTCAACGCCAGCAGCCGGCTCGCCTCGGCCACGATCGCCTCGGCGGTGATGCCGAAGTGGCGGTACAGCTCCTCGGCGGTGCCGCAGGCGCCAAAGCCCGTCATGCCGATGAACCCTCCCCGTTCGCCCAGCCAGCGGTCCCAGCCAAAGCGCATCGCCGCTTCGCAGCCGACCCGCACGGTGCTGCGGCCCAGCACCTCGGCGCGGTAGCTGGCGTCCTGTTCCTCGAACAACTCCCAGCAGGGCATCGAGACCACGGCGGTCGACACGCCTTGACCTTGCAGCATGGCCTGCGCGGCCAGCGCCAGCGCCACCTCCGACCCGGTCGCCAGCAGCGTGACCTTGCGCGGGCCGAGGCGCTCGTCATGGCCAGACAGCACATAGGCGCCGCGACGCGACAGGTTGACCGCGCTGGCCGCACTCTCGGCGCTGCGCACATGCGGCAGGCACTGGCGCGCGAACACCAGCGTGCAAGGGCCGCTGCGGTGTTCGTAGGCGATCTCCCAGCACTCGGCCGCCTCGACGGCATCGGCCGGCCGCAACACGCGCATGTTCGGCATGGCGCGCAGCGAGGCCAGGATCTCGACCGGCTGATGGGTCGGCCCGTTGCGGCCGATGCCGATGGAATCGTGGCTGAAGACAAAGCGCACCGGCAGGCCCATCAGCGCGGCCATGCGCATCGCCGGGCGTTCGTAGTCGGCGAAGGCGAGATAGGTCACCGCCAGCGGCAGCACGCCGCCATGGGCGGCCATGCCATTGGCCATCGCGCCCATGACGTGCTCGCGCACGCCGCAGTGCACATAGGCACCGCTGCGGTCGCTGGCGGTGTGGGCCGTGAGGCGGCGCTTGTGGTTGGTCGGCGCCTCCAGGTCGGCGCAGGCCACCATGCGCTCGGGCAGCAGGTCGACCAGCGCGTCGTTGATCTCGGCCGATTCGAAGATGCCGCTGGGCAAGGGGGCGCGTTGGGGCGCCTGACGCTTGTGGGCAGCCAGCACGTCGCGCCAGCCCTCGGGCAGTTCGCCAGCCAGCACACGTTCGAACTCGGCGCGTTGCGCCGCCGGCAGCGCCGACGTGCGACGCAACCAGGCCGCGCGCTCGGCCGCGCCGCGACGGCCAGCGGCCCGCCAGGCTTGCTGCACGTCGGCCGGCAGCTCGAAGGGCGGATGCGACCAGCCCAGTTGCACACGGGCGGCCTGCGCATCGGCCGGGAAGAGCTTGCCGCTGTGCCCACCACGCTGGCCTTCCAGCCGCGCCACGCCGCGCGCGATCACGGTGCGGCAGGCCAGCATCGACGGCCGCGGGTCGCCTCGGGCGGCGTCCAGCGCGGCCGAGACCGCCTCCAGGTCATGCCCGTCCAGCTCGACGACATGCCAGCCGGCGACGCGGCAGCGTTCGGCCACGTCCTCGCTGATGGACAGGTCGGTGGCGCCGTCGTCGGTGATGCGGTTGTCGTCCCACAGCAGCGTCAGCTTGCCCAGCTGCAGGTGGCCGGCCAGCGCGATCATTTCCTGGCCGACACCTTCTTGCAGGCAGCCATCGCCGACAAAGGCATAGGTGCGGTGGTCGACCAGTCCAGGGCCAAAACGGGCGTTCAGGAAGGCCTCGGCCACGGCCATGCCGAAGGCGTTGGCGATGCCCTGGCCGAGCGGGCCGGTGGTGACCTCGATGCCGGCGCTGACATCGCGTTCGGGGTGGCCTTCGCAGGCCGAGCCGAAGTCGCGGAAGGTGCGCAGCTGCTCGATGCCCATGCGCGCATGACCGGTCAGGTGCAGCACGGCATACAGCAGCATCGAGCCGTGACCGTTGGACAGCACGACCCGGTCGCGGTCCGGCCAGGTCGGGTCGGCGGCGTCGAACTTCAGGTGACGGGTGTAGAGCGCGGTGGCGATCTCGGCCATGCCCAGCGGCACGCCCTGATGCCCTTCGCCGGCCCGCACGATGGCATCGATCGCCAGAAAGCGGATCGCATGGGCCAGCGCCCCGGGTGCGGGCGTCTTCATCCCAGCCACGCCTTCACACGCGCACCCAGCACGCTGCGGCTGATGCCGTAGCGGTCATGCAGCGTGGGCAATGCACCGGCGTCCAGGAAGGCGTCCGGCAGACCGGCCAACTGGAATCCGGCTGGCTGGACGCGGTGGCGCAGCAGCACGGCCGCGACCGCCTCGCCCAGGCCGCCGATCACCGAATGGTTCTCGGCCACGACCACCAGGCGCGGCCGGGCCTGCACCGCCGCGACGATGGCGGCCTCGTCCAGCGGCTTGATGGTCGGACAGTGCAGCACCGCCACGCCGATGTGGTCGGCGGCCAGATCCTGCGCGACCTCCAGCGCGCGCATGGTCAGGATGCCGCTGCTGATGATCAGCACGTCTGCGCCTTCGCGCAGCACCTTGGCCTTGCCCAGCTCGAAGCGGTAGCCCTCGATCTCGTCGAGCACCACCGGCACCTGGCCGCGCAGCAAGCGCATGTAGACGGGGCCCGGGTGGGCGGCGATCTGCGGCACGGCCTGCTCGATGTCGATCGCGTCGCACGGGTCGACGATGGTCAGGCCGGGCACCGCCCGCATCATGGCGAGGTCGTCGGTGGCCTGGTGGCTGGGGCCGTAGCCGGTGGTCAGGCCGGGCAAGGCGCAGCAGATCTTGACGTTGAGGTTCTCCTCGGCGATCACCTGATGGATGAAGTCATAGGCGCGCCGGGTGCCGAACACCGCGTAGGTGGTGGCAAAGGGCACCAGGCCGACCTTGGCCATGCCACCGGCGGCGGCCATCAGCAGCTGCTCGGCCATGCCCATCTGGAAGTAGCGCTCGGGGTGGGCCTGGGCGAACAGGTGCAGGTCGGTGTACTTGGCCAGATCGGCGCTCAGGCCGACGATCTGCGGCTGTTCGGCCGCCAGCGCGACCAGGGCCTTGCCAAAGGGCGCGGCCCGCACGCGCTGCCCTTCCGAGGCGATCGACGCGATCATGGCCGAGGTGGTGAGACGGGGCTTGGCGCCCGCAGCGGTGCCGCTCATGACGGGATCCCTCCGGTGGGTTCGGACGCATCGAGGATGTCGAGGGCGAGCCGCCATTCCGGCGGATCGACGCGGATGAAATGGTTCTTCTCGCGCGTCTCCAGGAACGGCACGCCCTTGCCCATCAAGGTGTCGAACAAGATGACGCGTGGCTGCCGGCCCGTGTGGGCACGTGCCGCGTCGAAGGCCTGCAGCACGGCGGCAAGGTCGTTGCCGTCCACGCGCTGCACGAACCAGCCAAAGGCCGACCACTTGTCGTGCAGCGGCTCGAAGCCCATCACCTGGCTGGACGGGCCGTCGGCCTGCTGGTTGTTGATGTCGACCAGGCAGATCAGGCGATCGAGGCCATGGTGGGCCGCGCCCATGGCGGCTTCCCAGGTCGCGCCCTCATCGAGCTCGCCATCGGACATCGAGTTGTAGACCCAGGCCCCGTGGCCCTGCTGGCGCAGACCCAGTGCCATGCCCACGCCGATGGCCAGACCCTGGCCCAGCGAGCCGCCGGACATCTCCATGCCGGGCGTGTAGGTGGCCATGCCCGACATCGGCAGGCGGCTGTCGTCGCTGCCGTAGGTCTCGAGTTCACTCTCGGGGATGACACCGGCCTCGATCAGGGCGGCGTAGTGGGCGATCGCATAGTGGCCATGGGACAGCAGGAAGCGGTCGCGGCCGGCCCATTGCGGGTCCTCGGGTCGCATCTGCAGGGCATGGCGGTAGGCGACGGCGAGCACGTCGGCCCAGCCCAGCGCCTGGCCGATGTAGCCCTGGCCCTGGACCTCGCCCATGCGCAGGGCCAGACGGCGGATGCGCCAGGCGGCCCGGGCCAGCGCCGGCAGCGCGGCAGCGGAGTCGGTCATCGTGGAATCCTCGAAAGGGATGGACAAGCGTGGGTAGGCCCGGACCGGCCGGGCCAGCGAAGGGGCTCAGCGCAGGATGCTGGCCGGCACGTAGGACACCAGCGCCAGCACGCCGAAGGCGACCAGGTAGAAGGGCCCGAGCTCGCGCACGGTCTGGCCCACCTTGACCTTGGCCAGCGCGCTGGTGATGAACAGCGTCGTGCCCACCGGCGGCGTGTACAGGCCGATGGCAAGGTTCACGACCATCATGATTCCGAGCTGGGTCATGTCCATGCCGATGCTCTGGGCCAGCGGCACGAACACCGGGGTCAGCAGCAGCACGGCAGCCGGCAGGTCGATGAACATGCCCAGGAAGAGCATCAGCAGGTTCATCAGGAAGATCACCAGCCAGCGGGCATGCACATGCTCCTGCACCCACTGCGCGACACCCTGCGGCATCTGGTCGAAGGTCAGCAGCCAACCGATGGCTGCGGACGCCATGATCACCAGCAGCACCACCCCGGTGGCCAGACCGGCATGCACGATGGCGTCGTTCAAGCGGCGCCAGCCGAGGTCGCGGTAGATGACCGCCGAGACCAGACCGGCATAGAGCGTCGACAGCACCGCCACCTCGGTCGGCGTGGCGATGCCAAAGCGCAGGAAGACGATGATCAGCACCGGCAGCACCACCGCCGGCGAGGCATAGGCCAGGTGGCGCCAGAAGGCCGGCGCGTCGAACGGTGCCGTCTCGCGCGGCAGGTTGCGGCGCTTGCCGACCCACCAGCAGGCCGCCATGAAGCCGCCGCACATCAGCAGGCCCGGCAGCACGCCGGCCACGAACAGCGCGGCGATCGAGGCGCCGGAGGTCAGCGCAAACAAGATCATCGGGATCGACGGCGGGATCAGGATGTCGATGGTGGCCGCCGCCGCCAGCGTCGCCGCAGAGAACGCGGCCGGATAGCCCAGCCGCTTGTGCCACGGGATCAGCAGCGAGCCGATCGCCGAGGCGTCGGCCACGGCCGAGCCGGAGACGCCGCCGAACAGCGTCGACGACAACACGCCGACCTGGGCCGGACCGCCGTGGAAGCGGCCGATCAGCGCCGACAGCACGCCCACCAGTGCCTCGCCGAGCCGGCCGCCCATCATCAGCGTGCCGGTCAGCATGAAGAACGGTATGGCGATCAGCGGAAAACTCTGCACCTGGGCCACCATCTGCTGCACCAGCAGATCCAGCGGCACACGCTCGGAGCTGGCTGCAGCGGCCATCGCGGCCACCAGCAGCGCATGGGCGATCGGCATCGCCGCCGTGGCGGCGGCCATGAAGACCAGCAGGATCAGGGCACTCATCGGGGGGTCCTTCGAACCAGGGGCATCACGTCGACCCGGTCATGCCGGGCCCTACGACCTTCGGACTACCTTCGGACGACCTTCACCAGTGCGCCACGGGCACCGGCGGCGCGCCGTCTTCACCCTGCGGCGCCTCGACCGGCGGGAGCCGCCAGACGCGCCAGGCCGATTGCGCCGCCAACAGCGCCAGCAACGCCATGCCGACCATCACGCAGGCATAGGTGACCGAGCCGGGCACGCCCAGGATCGGCGACTTCTCGTCGTGGACCAGTTCCAGCATGCGCCATGTCGCCACCGTCAGGGTGCCGTAGAGGCCGGCCACCATCGCCCAGCTGCCACACGCGACGATGCGCCGCGCGGCAGGCGGCAAGGCGTCCATCAGGAAGGTGGTGGCGATGTGCGCGCCCTGCTGGGCGGCCAGCACCACGCCGGCCATCACCAGCCAGGGGAACAGCAGCTCGGGGACCTCGTTGCCCCATTGCAGGCTGCCGCCGCCGGCATAACGCAGCACGGTGTTGCCCACCAGGATCACGAAGATCACGGCGGTGGACAACCACAGCACCAGGCGGCAGAAGCCGCCGATGGCACGTTCGATCCAGCCGGGCTGGGCAGCTTGCATGTCGGGCTCACTGGCCGCGCGCGGCGGCGATGACCTTCTTGACGAAGGGTCCGATCGGGCTGGCCATCCACTTGTCGTCGACCGCGCCGGTGCCCTTCTCGAAGGCGGCCTTGTCGACCGTGTCGACGCGGATGCCCTTGGCCTTCAGGTCGGCGATCAGCTTGTCGTCGGACTCCTGCGACAGCCGGCGCTGCAGCGCGGTGGCTTCAGCGGCCGCCTCCTGCACCGCCTTGCGGTCGGCCTCGGACAGGCGGTCCCAGGTGCGCTTGCTCATCAGGAAGGGCGTCATCTCGTACTTGTGGCCGGTCAGCGAGATGAACTTCTGGACCTCGTAGAGCTTGCTGGCGTGGATGTTCATCAGCGGGTTCTCCTGCCCGTCGACCACGCCCTGCTGCAGCGCCACGTAAAGCTCGGCGAACTTGATCTGCTGCGCCTCGGCGCCGAGCGACTGCATGATGTCCACGGTCACCGCATCGGGCGGCGTGCGCATCTTCAGGCCCTTCAGGTCCTCGGGCTTGAGCAGCGGCTTGCGGCTGTTGCTCATGTGGCGGATGCCGTTGTCCCAGTAGCCCAGCACGACCATGCCCTTCTCGGCGCTGCGCTCGGCCAGTTCCTTGCCCAGCGGGCCGTCGAGCACCTTCCAGGCCTGCGGCAGGCTGCTGAACAGGAAGGGCATGCCGAAGGCGGCGTATTCCGGCACCGCGTTGGCAAGCGCGCCTTGCGAGTTGGCGCTCATGTCGATCGCGCCGGTGCGCAGGGCGGTCACCATGGCGGCGTCGTCGCCGAGCTGGGCGGACGGGGCCACCTGCACCTCGATGCGACCGGCCGTCTTGGACTTGAGCACCTCGGCGAACTTGACCGAGGCCTCATGGCGCGGGTTGCCCGGCGCCGCGCCATGGCCCAGCGTGAGCTTGGTGGCCTGGGCCTGCGAGGCCAGCGGCATCAGCGTGCAGACCGCGGCGGCGGCGGCGATCAACGTGCGGAAGAAGGTCTTGCGTTGCATGGTTCTTGTCTCCTGTGGGGCGGTGCGTCGGCGGAACGTGGGCGTCGTGAAGGTCGTCGACCTCTGGGGCGGGTCAGTGAATCAGCATCCCGCCGTTGACGTCGAGCGTCACGCCGGTGAGGTACTTGGCCAGGTCGCTGGCGAGGAAGACGACGCAGCCGGCCACGTCGTCGGGCTCGCCGATGCGGTTCAGCGGGATGCCTTCGAGGATGCCCTTCATGCGGTCAGCCGGGATCAGGCCCTTGTTGATGTCGGTGGCGATCAGGCCCGGCGTGACGCAGTTGATGCGCACGTTGTCGTTGCCGTATTCGCGCGCCATCGCCCGCGCCAGGCCCAGCACGCCGGCCTTGGCGGCCGAGTAGTGCGGACCACCCAGGATGCCCCCGCCGCGCTGCGCACTGACCGAGGAGATGCAGACGATCGCGCCGGCGCGCTGCTCGCGCATCGCCGGCAGCACCGCCTGCGACATGAACAGCGTGCCGCGCAGGCTGACGTCGAGGACCGCGTCGTAGTCGGCCGAGGTGATGTCCAGGGTCTTGCGCGGCTGGGTGATGCCGGCGTTGTTGACCAGGATGTCGATGCGACCCAGCGCCTGCAGGACCTGCGCGGCGGCCTGATCGCAGGAGGCCTTGTCGGTCACGTCGGCGACCAGGCCGAGATGACCCTCGCCCAGCGCGGCAGCGGCGGCAGCCGGCTCGGCCCGCGCCAGATCCAGGATCACCACGCGGGCGCCCTGGCTGGCCATCATCCGGGCGGTGGCGTAGCCCAATCCGTTCAGCCCGGCTCCGCCGGTGATGACCGCAACCTTGTCCTTGAGCAGCATGTGACGAACTCCTGTGCGTCGGGGTGGAATGCCTGCATCTTCGGAAACCGTGAGGCTGACGACAAGCGATTGTTCTTCAGCCTAAGATGACGAATCGTCACTCAACCGCCGGGTTGCCACCATGTCGGTTCTCCCCCCCATCACCAACCTGCAGGCCTTCGAGGCCGTGGCCCGAAGGCGCAGCTTTGCGCTGGCCGCAGCCGAGCTGCACCTGACCGCCTCGGCCATCAGCCACCAGGTCGCGCGGCTGGAAGCTCACCTGGGCGTGCGCCTGCTCGAACGCAGCGCCCATGGCGTGCGGCTGAGCACCGTGGGCGAGCACTACCTCGCACGCGTCTCGGGCGCGCTGGCCGCCATCGGATCGGCCTCCGACGACGTCCGTCAGGGCGTTGCCAACAGCCTCTACGTGCACAGCTCGCCCAGCCTGGCCTCGCTCTGGCTGATGCCACGCCTGCCGGCCTTCGCGCAGGCCTACCCGGACGTGGCGCTGAACCTGTCGGCGGCCCATATCCACAGCGACTTCGCGCTCGGTTCGGCCGACCTGGACATCCGCTACGGCGTGCCACGCTGGCCGGATCTGGTGGTCGAGCCGCTGTTCGAGGAGCCCATCCTGCCGCTGGCCAGCCCGGCCTTCGTGGCCGCGCACGGCCTGGCGCAGGTCGAGCAGTTGCGCGAGGCGCCGCTGATCCAGAGCAATGTCAACGTCGTGCAGTGGACCGACTGGTTCGCGGCCTATGCCGACCAGCGCCCGCCCGAACGCTACGCGCTGCGCTTTGACCGGGCGCAGATGGCCATGGAAGCGGCCATCCTCGGCCTGGGCATCGCGTTGGAAAGCGCGGTGCTGGCGCGCCGCCACATCGACGACGGCAAGCTGATCCCCATCTTCGGCCTCGACCGCGCGATCCGCGTCAAGGCCCACTTCGCGGTCTACCCCGCCCGCCACGCCAAGCGCCGTCCGGTGGAGGACTTCCTGGCCTGGATCCACGCCGAGGGGGCGCGGGCGGGTCAGCGCTGAAGCGGGTTCAGAGGCTCAAAAAGCGGCGAGCAAGCGGCCAGCAAACGCGGGCGAGCCCCCCCCGGTCGGGCACAACCAGCGTGCTATTTCGAAGCAGGTGCGAGATCGTCGAGAAACCGGATCGTCGTGCGGGTCTGCGACTTCTCACGCACGGTTCCAGCGTAGAAGCGGATGTCGATCAGCCAGGTCCTGCCGGACGACAGTTCGATGCGCTGGAGCACCGTGGACTCCTCGACGGCCACCTTGCTCAAGTCCGGCTTCTGGTGAGCCGGACGTGGCTCGCCACCCCGCGCACGGAGGAGGTCGTCCCGGTCAAGCACCGTCGCGTAGCGGATCTCCGCGCAATCGGCCTGCTCGGAATATCGGGACAGAACGGAACTCCGATGGGCGCGGATCGTCTGGCTGCCTCCAGGACCCGGCCAAGCGATCTGGTCCTGCGTGAGGATCTCGGTCGATCGGTGGAACGACAGGTGGTGCGGGCGAAGGATCGCCGAGATCAGGAGGGTCGACGCTTCGATGTTCGGGTCACGCTCGATCACCTGACGGGACAAGGCTTTGCGCAGCCGTTCCTGCTCCGCCTCGGAAAACAAGGCCCCTTTGCGAACGAGGGCGAGCAGTTGATCGACCCGCACACGGGTGGCGGCCCGGATGTCCTCCGCGTTCTCGAGAGCGACCTCTCCGGTGTCGGTCCTGACCTGGAAGTGAACGGTCAGCGATGGCTGTTCCAACTGGCGCAAGAGATTCAGCAGCAGCCTGTCATCGATGGAAAGTGTCTTGCGGGATGGTTCCGGAGCGTGGATCTCGGCCGCGCCCAGTGTGAGGCGCCAGTCAGCGATCTCCGGTGTGTTCGACAGGGGCAGCGTCGCCAGCCTCGTGCGGTCGATCTCCAGGACGGCCCTGCGCAGGAGCGTGAACGACTCCCATGCGCCGCTCGCTGGATCAACAGGCAGGCGGGTCTCGATCGACAGCGCTTGACGCACCCCTTGCGCGTAGCCCTTGCCGGGTGTCCATGGCACGGGGTCGAACACCCGCGGGCATTCCGTCCAGTCTTCGTCCGCTTCAAGGGCCGCGAGCGCCAGCCTCGGGTTGGCTGCCTGATGCGCATCCAAGGACGGATCCGGGCTCTCGCGCACCCCGTTGGCCAAGACGGCATGGGCGTGTGGGACGGACAGCGCGGCGACCAGCAGAAAACCCACGCAACGGGTCGCGCCTCGGCGCCTCAGGAAGACGGGATCGGGCTTCATGACGAACGACCTCCAGGCATGCGCCTGCATCAGACGCTCACGATGGACAAGAGGAGACGCCGCGTCTGAGGCGACGGCCGCCGCGCTCACTCCGCCTCGATCTTGGCGGCCTTCACCACCTCGCCCCAGTGCCGGATCTCGCGGGCCAGCAAGGCCGCCTGTTCGGCCGGCGTGCTGGCCTGGGCCTTCACGCCGAGGTCGCGCAGCTTGTCGCGCACGGCCGGTTGTGACAAGGCCTCCTGGGCGGCGCGGCGGATGCGTTCGATCACGGCGGGCGGCGTGCCGGCTGGCGCGGCCAGTGCGTTCCAGCTGTCGACCGTGTAGTGGGCGATGCCCTGTTCGACCACCGTGGGCACCTCGGGCAGCAGACTGAAGCGCTGGGGGCCGGTGACGGCCAGGGCGCGGATCGTCCGGGCGCTGATCTGCGGCAGCAGCGGACTCAGGATCTCGAAGGCCAGGTCGATCTCGCCGGTGCGCAGGGCGTTGATGACGGCCGGCGAGCCCTTGTAGGGCACCACCACAGCATCGATGCCGGCTCGCGACTTGAACAGCTCGGCGCTGAGGTGCTGGGTGCTGCCCACCGCGATCGTGCCGATGGTGAGCTTGCCCGGATTGGCGCGGGCATGCGCCAACACGTCTTGCAGCGTCTTGAAGCGCGAGTCCTGGGCCACCGCCAGACCCAGTTCAAAGGTGCCGAGCGTGCTGATCGGCGCGAGGTCCTTGACCACGTCGAACGGCAGTTTCTTCACCAGGTGCACGCTCACCGCCGTGGCATTGCTCATCATCAGCAGGGTGTGACCGTCGGCTGGCGCCGACAGCACAGCCTGCGTGGCCACGATGCCGCCCGCACCGGGCTTGTTGTCGATGACGACCGACTGTCCCAACGACGCCGCCATGGCCTGCCCGACCGTGCGCGCGGTGATGTCGGCGACACCCCCGGGGCCGAAGGGCACCACCAGCGTGATGGGTCGCTGCGGGAAGACGGCCTGGGCGGCGCCCGCCAAGGGCATGGCCCAGAGGCCGATGGCGCCCAGGGCGGGCACGGCGCCCAGAAGCTGGCGGCGGCGCGGGTCGGGACGGGGGCGGGTCATCGGCGATCTCCAGGCGGTGCGACAGCCGCGATTCTGTTCGACGACCGTGCGCCGTTGATCGTTGATCGTTGATCGTTGATCGTCACCCCGACGCTGGCGCGGCCGAGATCACGCCGCGTCAGAGGGCGCGGCTGTGCGACGTCGTCGCGCACCGCCGCCAGCCCACCCTGAAAACCCCATGGGATCATGGTGACCATGTTCGACATCGCGCTCACCACCCTCCCCTTCTTCGCGCTCGTCCTGTGCGGCTGGATCGCGGCACGCACGCGCCGGCTGCCCGCGAATTCGGTGGCATCCCTCAACGGCTACGTGCTCTGGTTCGCGCTGCCGGCGATGCTGTTCCGCTTCGTGGCTCGCACGCCGGTCGACACGGTCGTGGACCTGCGCATCGCCCTGGGCTACGCCGCCTGCGGACTGGCCGCCTACGCGCTGGCCGCGCTGCTGCTGCGGCTGCGTGCCGGTGGCACATGGATCGACACCGCCTACGGGGCCCTCGCGGCCGCCTGGCCGAACTGGGGCTACATGGGTTTCGGGCTGATGCCCGCGCTGTTCGGCGAGCGGGCGCTCGCCACCATGATCGCCGCCGGCATCATGGACCTGCTGGTGCTGATGCCGCTGGCCTTGCTGGTGGCCTCACGCCAGCACGCCGCCGGCGGCGCCGGAGCGCTGGCCGCCGGACTGAAGGCCGTTGCCCACAATCCGCTGTTCATCGCCATCCTCAGCGGCCTGGCCCTGTCCCTGCTGCACGTGAGGATCCCCGGGGCGATCGACGAGTTCCTGCGGTTGCTCGCCTCATCGGCCGGACCGGTCGCCCTGTTTGCCATCGGCGTGTTCGTCTACCGACCGGGCCCCCTGCGCGCCGATGCCGCCAGCGCCTGGCTGATCGCGGTCAAGCTGCTGGTCCACCCGCTGCTGATGTGGCTGGTCGGCGCCTGGGTCCTGCAACTCGATCACGACACGCTGGCCGTGGTCACCGTCACCGCCGCCCTGCCAGCGGCCGGCACCGCCTTCATCTTCGTCGAGCGACACGGCGGCAACGTCGACCGGGTGGCCAGCGCCATCCTGCTGTCGACCGCCCTGTCGTTCGTGACCATCACCGGCCTGACGGCCTGGCTGCGCACCGGCGGCGCTTGAGGGCCGGTCCGGGCGCGTCCGACGCCCCGCGACAGCCGTTCGCTCAGCCGACGATGTCCGCCGGCTCAAAGACCATCACCCGGTTGCGCCCTGCCCGCTTGGCCGCGTAGAGGGCCTGGTCGGCACGGGAGAGGATCGTCGCCACCACGTCGTCGGCCGTTTCGCGCGAGGCCACGCCGATCGACACCGTGCAGGGCACCATCAGGCCGGACGGCAAGGTCACCGCCTGCGTGGCGATCGACGCCCGCAGTCGTTCGGCGACGTCGACGGCTTCGGTCTGCCAGGTCTCCGGCAACAGGACCGCAAATTCCTCGCCACCCAGCCGCGCCAGCAGGTCGATGTCACGCAGCTGGGCCCGGCACGCTTGAGCGACGCCCTGCAGCACCTGATCGCCCACCGCATGGCCGTGGAGGTCGTTGACCTGCTTGAAGCGGTCGACGTCCAGCATCAGCACCGCCAGCGGCCGGTCCAGGCGGCGCGCGCGTTGCAGCTCATGCAGGGCACGCTCCTCGAAGTCGCGCCGGTTGCCGAGCCCGGTCAACGGGTCGGTGCGGGCCAGCTGTTCGAGCTGGGCCTCCAGGCGCTTGCGCTCGGACAGGTCGAACACCGTCGAACGCGTGGCCACCATGTTGCCCTCGGCGTCGTAGATGGCCGAGCCGCTGACCGCCACCGGCAGCAGGCTGCCGTTCTGGCACACCAGCTCGAACTCAAGGTTGTCGACGTGGCCCTTGACGAGGAAGACCGGGAAGGCCGCGGCGAAGCGGGCCCGGCTCGCGTCGGTCAGCAGGTCGGTGTAGGGGTGACCGACCAGTTCTTCCAGGCGGTAGCCCAGCCAGCGCAGCTGGGTCTCGTTCATGCGCAGCACATGGCCTTGTCGGTCGAGCGAGTGGTAGCCGCAGGGCGCACGTTCGTACAGGTCGAAGACCTGCTCGCGCTGCTCGATCGCATCGGCCTTCTCGGTCAGGGCCTGACGGGTGCGGTGGCGGGTGTGCTCGATGCCGTCGAGCACCGTCTCGAACTCCTGGATGCGCAAGCCCTCTTTGGGACGGGACACGGCAACGTCGGTGGTCGCAAACGCGACCAGCAGCCGGACCTGCCGGATCAAGAAGTTCGAATGGCGGTGCGCCAAGGCCATGGCCAGCGCCAGCCACACGGCGGCCAGCAAGGCGATGTGGCGGATCGACGCGGCCAGCGGCGCGTTCAGAACCGTGTCGGCCACGCCGACGCCGAGGTACCAGTTGCCGCCGAAGACCGGCAGAACGACGCTTGTGGATGCGACGCCATCGAGCGTCTGCCCGGCCGACGGCCGACCGTCACCCCGGCGCATCGATTCGAGGAACACCGGTGCGACCGAGCGCCCGACAAACGACTCCGGGTTGAGGGAGCGCGAGATCAGCACGCCCTGGCTGTCGGCGAGTCCGACGACCCAGCCCTCTGGCACCGACTTGGCGGACAGCAGGGCGTCGAAGGTCGCGGTGCGAAGGATGCCGCGCAGCACGTAGCGGGCCTCGCCATCGACGCGCAACGGGACCGAGACGGCCACCACCGGCGTCGGGCAGACGGGCCGGTGGAAGGCGGTCGAGACGTGCGGTCGGCCGGTCTGGAACACCACGTCGACCGATGGCGTGTCGCCAACGGCAAAAGCGCCAGCACCGTAAGGCGCGCCCGAAAAGAACACCAGCCGGCCTTCGCGGTCCACCAGTGTCACCGCCTGCAGTGACCGCTCACGGTCGATGAAGCGCCGGGCATGGGCGTGCAGTTCGCGCCAGTCGCCAGCCTGCGCCGCGCCACTCTCGGCCAGCGCGGCCAGCGACTGGGTCGTGGCCTGCAGCACCCGCTCCACCTCCACGGCCCGGGACCGCGTGCGATCCACCAGGTCGGCCAGGATGGCCTCGCGCGACGACCGCTGGTATTCGAGCACGACGTGGGCCGAGAACACCAGGACCGGCAGCATCGACACCCCGGCCAAATAAAACAGCCAGCGCCGCAGCGCGACACGGTTCCTGGTCAGGAGGTACACGACGGGTCCATGCCTTCCACGCGCACGCGGCGCTCCATGAAGCGGGAGCCGTCGATGTTGTGGCCTGCCCGGAGGGACTCGAACCCCCGACCTGCTGCTTAGAAGGCAGCTGCTCTATCCAGTTGAGCTACGGGCAGCCTGAAGGCAAAACCGGCTGGGTGCCGACGCGCGGCCTGGGGCCGGGTCGGGCCAAAAATTATGGCATGGGGGCTGGCAGCGGCCGGAGCGGCCGGCTGGCGGGGGCCGTGTGACGGGCATCGGCCAAACGTCATTAGCAACTCTTAATGCAGCAGATACAAGCACGAACTTGATGTGCGACTACTGAAAGAGACCTGTATCAAACCGCTCGCAACCCGGCCGGTTCAAACACCCAAACGAGTGGTCGGGCGCATGGGAATCTGGGGCATATCCACCATGGTTTGTGGAGCAAATCCCCAAATAGACGGGTCTCCTTCCCACTGTTTGACCGATTCATGTCCTTGCCCCTTGTTGTCGTCAACATGGGGCAACACGTTGTCGTCGAGCAATTCTTCACAACATTGCATCCCGATGTGTTGTTGTGTTCTGTTCAGGAAGTATGGCTTAGGTCTTGCGACATCTCTAGCGATGCCAGTCCACCGTGGCGTCGGCGGCCTCCCCGAAATGGGTGGCCGGGCTCCTGTAGCCCACGCCGACGCGGCGATGGCTCTGACAGCCGTTTCGACAGGAGAGAGATGTGCCCGGTCTCACGGCCCGGCACTCACCCGCAAACCAACCCTCACGGGGGAAAAGATGAAGATGATGAAGCGTCAAATCCTGGCCCAGGTAGCCTTCCTCGCCACCAGCGTGCTGGTCACGCCTTGGAGCATGGCGTGCTCGGCGAACATGGCCAAGCCGTTCACGGCCGGCCCCATCGTGCAACAACCCGCGACCGGCACCTGGAGCGGACCGTTTTCGGAATGGGTCGTGGACTCGAACGGCGTCGGTCTGCAGATCTGCACCGACAGCGTCACGGCCGACGGCAACCCGCCGCCCTGCTTCTATGACCCGGTCAACCCGGCCAATGCCTACACGTCGGCCCTGAACCGCGGCGGCGAGGCATTCTGGTTCCTGGCCGACAGCGTGTTCGACACCGTCGACGCAGCGGGTGCCCCCGCCCTGCGCGCCGTCATCGTGATGGGCGTCGAATCGGCCTTCCTGAGCGATCCGCCAGCCCCTGGCTTCGAGACCCAGTTCCAGCGCCTGCGCACCCGCATCGACGTCGCCAAGCGTGGCGTTTACCACGTCGAGACGCCGTGGAGCCGCAAGACCTACACGGTCACCACGCTGCTCGACCCGGGCAACGGTCAGAACCGTTCGGAGATCAGCGAGCCGATCGACATCACGTTCGCGCCCGGCAGCAACGCTGGCATGGTCACGCCCTTCCTGATCGCTGACAACCGCGGCAACGTGGACCCGGCGGTCTACATCGGTGACGGCCTGACCCCGACCACCGTGACCGGCAGCCCGTGCGACGCCAACTTCGTGCGCGTCACCGCATTCGCACCGGACGGCATCACCCCGCTGGACATCAACGGTGGCTCGAACATCCTGACCAACACGCAGTTCACGGTGTTCGGCAAGCTCGCACCCCGTGCGGCCGTCCCGATGTCGGTCGACGCGGTGTACTACACCCGTCAGGCTGGCGAGGCCAAGGTCAACACCATGGTCGTCGGCAGCACCAGCACCACGGCGGTCGTCTCGGCCACCATCGATGGTGCCGTGGCCACGCTGAAGCGCGATGGCGCACGTTTCTTCGCATCGACCCCCGTCACCAACGTTCCGGCCACCATCGTGGTGACGGGCATCGACACGGTCGTGCCGTCCGAGCCGAACGTCCAGGCCAACCTGGCCGTCACCGACCTGGTCACGATCAACAGCGCCACGGCCACCTGTTCCGGCACCGGCCTGCAACGCACGTGCACGCTGGCTGTCAATGCCGCGTCGAGCGACGACGGCACTGGCCCCGCTGGCACACCTGGCCTCACGCTGGTGAATGACAACTCCCCCCTGGTCAATGGCAGCGTCACCACCGCGTCGCCGGCCGTTCCCGCGACGGTCACCGTCCGCTCCTCCTTCGGCGGTCAGGCAAGCAAGCCCGTGACCATCGTCAACCAGTGATCCGGAGCCAGAACATCATGAAGCGCAAACTCATCGTCACCCTGGTCGCCACGGCCCTGGAACTCTACGCAGCAGCGGCCACCGCCCAGGTTGGCTCCTGCGAGATCGTCGGCACCTCCAAGTCCGCCAGCAATGCCACGCCCGTCACCTCCGGCCCCATGAACCCGGCCACGGGTTTCCCGGAGTACGTCACCGACTCCACAGGCCTCACGCTGCAACGCTGCCTGGACCCGAATCTTTGCTTCTTTGACCCGGTCAACCCGGACGATCCGCTGTCGCTGCAAATCCAGTCCGGCGGCGAGTCGTTCTGGTGGGCCTCGGACGTCTTCCTGGCTGACCAAGCTGGTCGCGTCGTGTTCCGCCTCGGCATGGCCGCAGAAGCCGCCTTCCTGGGCGAGACGCCCGATGGCAAGCTGATCGACGGCACGCAGTTCCCGTTCCTGCGCCTGCGCTACGTCTTCGACGCGCCGGCCGATGGCACCTACACCCTGACCTACCCGTACGGCACGGAGAAGTTCGATGTCGTCGGCGCCACCGGCAACCGCGACATCTTCGTCACCTACGACCGCGGCCTGACGGCCAACTCCACCACGATCGGTGGCGTGGGCCCCTTCCTGATCGGCGAGGGCTACCCGCAGAACGGCTTCATGGGCAACGGCGGTGACGTCGGCGCCCTGCAGATCCGTGCCAGCGGCGGTCCCTGCTTCGTCGGTCCCGACGGCTTCCACACCGTCACCCTGACGGGCGTGGGAACGGACGGCGTCACCCCGATCGACTTCGGCGGTGGCCAGACCGCGCTGACCACCGACCTGTTCGTGATTCAGGGTCATGTCTACGACGGCCGTGTGCAGACCCCGATCAACGCAACCCGCACCACCTACTCGCGTTCGGCGACGGGCGCTGGTCAGGTCGAGGCCTTCGCCGCATCGACCACCGCAGCGGGCGTGACCGTGATCGACGGTCCGACCGTGCCGCTCGGCGCTGGCCGGATCCCGACCGCTGTCGCACTGGACCACAGCGTCGTCAGCCCCGCCGGTGCCACCGCTGCCATCGGCATCAACTCGACCGCCGTCGGCGTCACCGATGCATCGGCCCTGCCGCCCATCGTGACCGTCACCGCCTCCGACACCGCGTCGGTCTCGGCCACCGGTGCGCAGATGTTCGACCCGACCGCGCTGAACCTTCAGCTGGTCGACTTCGTCGACATCGCCACGGCCGACTTCGACCCCGCCAGCAACACGCTGAGCGTGTCGGCGACGTCTGGCGACAAGCGCGACAACCCGCTGCTGACCGTGCGCGGTCTGGGCGCCATTGACCCGGCCACGTCGCAGTTCACCCTGACGACCGAAGCACCGCCGGCGATCGTGCACGTGGACTCGGCCGCTGGTGGCAGCGCCACGGCCCAGGTGCGTGTGATCGCCGCCGTGGCACCGACCGCGCCGAGCGCGCCGCAGGTGGGCACCGCGACGGCCCGCACCGTGACCCTGACCTGGACCCACGAAGGCAACAACGAGAGCGGTTTCCGCATCTACACGGTCGATGCCGTCGGCGTTCGCACCCAAGTTGGCTCGGCCGGCGTCAACGCGACGTCCGCCACCGTGTCCGGTCTGGCTGTCAGCACGAGCTACACCTTCGTGGTCGAAGCCTTCAACAGCGTCGGCACCGCCAGCTCGGAGACGGTCACGGGCACCACCCTGGCCCTGCCTGCTGCTCCGGCGACCGCGAGCTTCGCGCCTTCGACGACCGCCCAGAACGTTCTGGACGTGATCTGGTCGGCCGTGGCCGACGCCACCGAGTACCAGGTCTACCGCCGCACCGGCGCGACCGGTGCGTTCACCCTCGTGACCACCACGGCCAGCACGAACTACGCTGACCTGGGCCGCGCTGCCAACACGAACTACGCCTACCAGATCGTGGCCCTGCGCAACATCGCCGGCGTCACCGATGCCAGCGCACCGACCCAGACGGCTGCCTTCACCACGGTGACTGCACCGACCTCGCCGACCCTCCGCACCCCGGCCCTCGCGGTGTCGACCGTCAATGGCGTCACGTCGGTCACGGTGAACTGGAATGACCGGGCCACCAACGAGACCGGCTACCAGGTCTATCGCCGCACGGCGGCGACCGGCACCACGCCGGCGGGCAACTTCGTGGCCGTCAGCGGCATCCTGAGCGCCAAGGCCGGTGGCGGAACCACCGCCGCCAACGCGATGAGCTTCACCGACGCTGCGGTGCCGGCAGGCGTGTTCCAGTACCGTGTGGACGTGAGCAACTGGGCGGGCGCGGTGCAATCGCCCGTCTCGGCGTCGGTGTTGGCAGGTCCTCCGGTGCTGAACGCGCCGACCAACCTGACGGCGACGACCGGCACCCGTCCGACCCTGAACTGGGTTGACAACTCGTCGGGCGAGACCGGCTATCGCGTCATCCGCCGTGCCCAGACCGTCGACGCCGCCACCGGCCTCGTCACCGCAGGCGCCGCGACCACGTTCAACATCCCGACGGCCAACCTGACGACCTACCGCGAGACGGTCGCCAACACCCTGCCGACGCAGCAGCTGGTGGGCTACGAAGTGATGGCCATGGACGGGACGACGGTGGGTGCGTCTGCCAGCCGCTACGCCATCACCAGCGCCCTGCCCACCGCCAGCCGCCCGGTGGCGACAGCCAATGGCGCGGGTAGCCTCAGCATCACCTGGCCGGTGACGGGTCAAGCCCACGTCAGTGGCTATGAGCTGCAGCGCTGCGCCGGTGCGACGTGCACGAACTTCGCCAAGGTGCCCGGCACGGTCGTCAACAGCGACGGTACGGTCGACGGCCGCGCCACTGCGGGCTTCATCGACACCGGCCTGACCTCGGGCACGACCTACCGCTACCGTCTGCGCACGGTGGGCGTCAAGGGCTCCAGCCTAGTCGGCGCCTTCAGCCCGATCAGCGTCAACCGCGTCGCGCCCTGATCTGGTCCAGGCCCTAGACCGGCAACGGTCAAGGGCCCTGAAGACCTCCCAGCCGCCCGGCACCCGCCGGGCGGCTTTTTTCATGCGCGCATGACGCTTCGGCTACAGTCGCGCCCTCGTTCTTTGCTGGGGGTGCTGCCCCCGACCTTCGTGGTCGGTGGCGGCTGAGAAAGTCCCTTTGAACCTGATGACACCGCGGTGTCAGGACCCGTCCGGGTCACGAGGTAATCCTCGCGCAGGGAAGCATGGAACAGGGTCAAGATGCCCTGCCCTTGCGGCGCGGCCGGACCCTGTTGCCGCTGACCTGCCATCGCTCAACCAACACTCGCTCACGGGTGAACACGATGGCCGACCAACAAACCGATTCTTCTTCCGCCTCGACCGCCGGCACGCTGCCGCGCGTCTTCTCGCTGCGTGACCACGCGGCCCTCTGGTTCAGCCTCGGCGTGGGCCTGCTGGTGATGCAGGTCGGCGCCTACCTGGTGCCCGCCATGGGCACGCAGGCGGCCTTGCTGGCCATCGTGGTCGGCAGCATCGTCGGTGCCGGTCTGCTGGCCTGGACGGCCCAGATCGCCTGCGAGCGCGGGCTGTCCAGCGCCGGCCTGATGTCGATCACACTGGGCCGCCATTTCGCCCGCCTGCCGGTGGTGCTCAACATCGTGCAGCTGCTGGGCTGGACCGCCTTCGAGCTGGTCGTCATGCGCGACGGCAGTGCGGCGATCGTCAAGCAGCTCAGCGGCTTCGAGGCCGCCTGGGTGCCCTATGCCGCCACGCTGCTGTGGGGCGGCGTGCTACTGGCCCTGGCGCGCGGCTCGATGCTCACGCTGGTGCGCCGCTTCATCGGCCGTTACGGCCTGCCGCTGGTGATCGCCTCGCTGCTGTGGCTGAGCTGGCAGTTCATCGGCGTGGCCCAGACGCAGGGCTTCGAGGCCTTCTGGAACCGCCCGGGCAGCGGCGGCATGAGCACCATCGCGGCGGTCGACCTGGTCATGGCCATGCCCATCTCCTGGCTGCCGCTGGTGGCCGACTACGCCCGCCACGGCACCTCGGGCAGCAGCACGCGGCGCGGCACCTGGCTGGGCTATGCGCTGGCCAACACCTGGTGTTATGGCCTGGGCGTGCTGGTGGTGAGCGTGTCGCAGCCGGGCGCGGACCTGGTGACGACGCTGTTGCTGGCCCAGGGCGGCCTGATCGCGCTGGGCCTGATCCTGATCGACGAGATGGACAACGCCTATGGCGACGTGCACTCCGGCGCCGTCTCGCTGAACTTCCTGTCGCCGCGCCGCAGCCTGGCCGGCTGGGGCATGGTGATGGCGCTGGCCTCGACCGGCGCGGCCATGGTGCTGCCCATGCACGCGCTCGAGCCCTTCTTGCTGATGCTCAGCTCGATCTTCGTGCCGCTGTTCGGCGTGGTGATCTCGCAGCTGACCGGCCGCACCACCGGCCACGACACGGCCATTGCCTGGGGCCCGGCCCTGGTCTGGGTCGCCGGCATCGCGACCTTCCACCTCAGCCCCAAGGTCTTGCCGGAATTTGGCGCAGCCATACCCGCGCTGGTGCTGACCCTGGCGCTGGGCAGCCTGCTGCGTCTGCAGGCGGGAACGGGCAAGTCGGTCGAGCCAGCCGGTCAGGCCTGAGACCGGCGCGCAGACCCGCGCTGGGTCTGCCTGTCAGGCGCGTCAGGCCGGTCAGGCCGGTCGAACCACAACCGTCGCCAGCGGCGCATGGCCATGGTTGAGCGGGCCATGGCCGCCACCGGTGACCACGTCCGCACCGGCGGCGATGGCGGCGAGGATGTACTGGCGCGCCGCCTGCACCGCCTGCGGCAAGGCCAGGCCCAGCGCCAGATGGCAGGCGATCGCGCTGGACAGCGTGCAGCCGGTGCCGTGCACATTGCGGCTGGCGATGCGAGCGCTGCGCAGACGCAGCGGCTGCGCATCATCGGGACCACACAGCAGCAGGTCCTCGACCACGTCACCGGGCAGATGCCCGCCCTTGAGCAGCGCCGCTGGCGCGCCCAGGCCGACCAGCGCGCGGGCGGCGTCTTCCAGCGCGTCGATGCCAGCGATGCGACGGCCCAGCAGGAGTTCGGCCTCGTCCAGATTGGGCGTGATCACCGTGACCAGCGGGAACAGCTCGCGCACCAGCACCTCGACGGTCGCCTCGGCGATCAGGCGGTCGCCGCTGGTCGCCACCATCACCGGGTCCAGCACCACCCGCGTCAGGCCATGTCGGCGGATGGCATCGGCCACCACGCGCACGACGGCCGGGTCATGCAGCATGCCGATCTTGACCGCGTCGACGCCGATGTCCTCGACCACCGCATCGATCTGCGCGGCCAGGATCTCCGGCGGCAGCGCGTGTATCGCGCGCACGCCGCGCGTGTTCTGCGCGGTGATCGCGGTGATCGCCGTCATGCCGTAGCCGCCCAGCGCCGCGATGGTCTTCAGGTCGGCCTGGATGCCCGCGCCGCCCCCGCTGTCGGAGCCGGCGATGCTGAGCACGCGGGCATAACGTTGAAGGGGCGGTTGGGAGGTTGCGCTCGTGTTCATCGGTCTTCTCGTCGATCGGGACGTGAGAGTTGTCGCTGCGCTGCCAGGCATGCGGACAGCGACGCAGCAGCGGTTAGCGGGTCTTCGGCCGCGCAGATCGCGCTGACGACGGCCAGGCCGTCGGCGCCATGGCGCAGCACCTCGGCCGCATTGCCCGCGTGGATGCCGCCGATGGCGATCAGCGGAAGGTCGGTCGCCGCCTTCAGCGCGGCCAGGCCCGCAAGGCCCAGTGCAGGCGCGGCGTCGGCCTTGGTGGCGGTGGCGAAGACGGGACTGGCGCCCAGGTAGTCGACGCCAGCGGGCACGCGGGCCAGCTGCATCGGCGACTCGATCGACAGCCCCACGATGGCGTCCGGCAGCCAACGCCGCACATCGTCGACCGACACGTCACGCTGACCGACATGCACGCCGTCCGCCCCGCACAGCAAGGCGATGTCGAGCCGGTCGTTGATCACCAGCGGCACGCCACGCCCGGCCAGCAAGGCCTTCAGCGCGCGGGCGCGTTCGACGAAGTCGCGGCTGTCTTGCGTCTTCTCGCGCAGCTGAACCATGCCGACGCCACCGCGCACAGCCGCATCAACCACCGCCAGCACGCCACGCGGCCCGCACAGCGCCGCATCGGTCACCAGGCACAGCGCATGGGCCGGACGCCAGCGGCTCATGCCGGCTTGGCCTGCGGACCCAGCACGCGCAGCCGCGCCAGCAGGGTCGCCTCGTCAAGAAGGTGCAAGGCATCGAGCAGTTCGCCCTGCATCCGGCCGACACCGCCACCGGCCGCCTGCGCCCGCTCGGCCGCCCATTCGCCGGCCACACCCATGACCGCCATGGCGGACGCGGTGGCGCGCCAGGCGTCGCCCTGCACGGCCGCGAAGGCGCCGATCATCGCGGTGGCCGAGCAGCCCACGCCGGTGATGCGCGTCATCCACGGATGACCGTTGGCCAGCCGGACCCAGCGCCCGTCGGCATCGACCACATGGTCGATCGCCCCGCTGACACAGACCACCGCCCCGGTGCGCGCCGCGAAGGTCCGCGCCGCCGCGACGGCGTCGTCCGATGAGGCGGCGCTGTCGACACCCCGCGTGGCAGCGGCCAGGCCGGCCACGCTCATGACCTCCGAGCCATTGCCACGCAAGATGCTGGGTGCGTGGGTGTCGATCAGGCTGGCCAGCGCGAGGTTGCGATAAGGCGTGGCACCGGCGCCGACGGGGTCCAGCACGACGGGGATGCCGCGTGCGTGGGCACGGGCCTGGGCGATGCGCATGGACTCGATCCAGGCCGCATCGAGCGTGCCGATGTTGAGCACCAGCGCCTGCGCGATGCTGGCCATGTCGGCCACTTCCTCGTGGGCATGGGCCATCACGGGCGATGCACCCAGCGCCAACAGCACATTGGCATTGAGGTTCATCACCACGAAGTTGGTGATGCTGTGGACCAGCGGCCCGCGCGCGCGCACGGCCTGCAGGTCAGCCCAGACATCGGCGGGCGTGAGGGTGGATCTGGCGGCTGCGCCCATCGCGTGCTCCTGACGTGGCAAGTTGTGCTCCAGAACGTGAAAGAGCCCCAGTGACGCATCACTCGGGCTCTCGATGCCGACACGGTGTCGGCAGGTGGGTTCCGGAGGGCGCGATTCTAGGTTCGGAGGTCTGGGCGATGTCGCCGTCCCACACAAGACCACGGGCCGCACAACCGCGTTCTGGTGGACTCGGGCAAGCCCTTTGCCAACCGCGCTGCACAGCGCTTCAGACCCAGCCTTGCCGCCACACCCGGGCGTCCGTCAGGTCGCGCCAGTGCAGTTGCAGCACGCGCCGGGAGTGCACGGCCTCCAGCTCGATCTGTTCGATGCGCACAGCGGGCGGCTCGGCTTGGATCACCCGCACCACGACGAAATGCTTCTCGCGGTTGACCGGCTGCACCGCCGTCCATTTGCTGAGCAGAAGCTTCTTCGGGCTGAGCGGGGTGCGGCGTGCCGGCGTGGCCGTGGCCGTCGTGTCTTCCGGCATGGCGTCTTCCGGCTTGACATCTTCCGGCAAGGCGGTCGGGGGCGGCGTGGTGTTCAAGACGCGGCTCCTCTGCGCAGGTCGCGCTCGGCGGCTTCCAGCCGGGCGTCTTCAATCTCGCGCAGCACAGCGCTCAGGTCCACGGCGCCCGGCCGGGGTTCGTAGCGACCCGTCAGCGGGGTCTCCGGGCTCAGCCGGCCGGCGGCGTAGAGGTCCCAGATCTCCGGGCCGTGGTGCGTGTCGAGCAGCTCTGGCGCGTGCTGGCCGAAGAAGTTGCGCAGGTTGTTCACGTCGCGCATCAACATGCGAGCGGCGTGGTTGTTGCCGGCGGCGTCCACCGCCTGCGGCAGGTCGATGATGACGGGGCCGTCCTGGGCCAGCAGGATGTTGAACTCCGACAGGTCGCCGTGCACGACGCCCGCGCACAGCATGCGCACCACCTCGCGCAGCAGCAGCGCGTGGTGCTCGCGTGCGGCCTCGGGCGTGTAGGGCACATCGTTGAGGCGCGGGGCGGCCAGGCCGTCGGCGTCCGCCACCAGCTCCATCAGCAGCACACCTTCAAAGAAGTGGAAGGGCTGGGGCACGCGCACACCGGCATCAGCCAGACGGTACAGGGCGTCCACCTCGGCACTCTGCCAGGCGGCTTCCTGCTGCTCGCGCCCGTACCGGGTGCCCTTGGCCATGGCACGCGCCTGCCGGCTGTTCTTGACCTTGCGGTTTTCGGTGTAGTCCACCGCCTGCCGAAAGCTGCGGTCGGTGGCGGCCTTGTAGACCTTGGCGGCACGGGTGTCATCGCCACAGCGCACCACGAACACCTCGGCTTCCTTGCCGCTCTTGAGTTGCCGCAGTACGCCATCGATCAGGCCTTCGTCGAGGAGCACTTGCAGGCGGGCCGGTGTTTTCATCGCCGCATTGTCGGCGGTGCCCAGCCCGGTGGTTCAGCCAGGCTGACCCTGCCAGGCCGGATGGGCGCGCCAGACGTCGAGCCAGTCATCCAAGCGATCGACCGGCATCGGCCGGGCGATGCCAAAACCCTGTGCATAGCGGCAGCCCAGGCAGTGCAGTTCGGCTGCGTCGTCCAGGGTTTCGACGCCTTCGGCGGTGACCTCACAGCCAAAAGCCGCGCCCAGCGAGATCACGGCGTTGACCAGGGCGTGGTCGTTGCGGTCGGTGCTCAGGTCGCGCACAAAGGTCTGGTCGATCTTCAGCCCATCGACCGGCAGGTAGCGCAGGAGCGCCAGCGAGGAGTGCCCCGTGCCAAAGTCGTCGAGCGACACCTTGACCCCCAGCTCGCGACAGCGGCTGACGGTGGCGGCCGCCTGATTCAGGTCGGTCACCGTGGCCGATTCGAGGATCTCCAGCTCCAGCAACGCGGGCCGCACACCCGGGTGCGCCGCCAGCAGCGCCGCAAGCCTGTCGGCAAATTCCGGCTGCAGGAGGTGGTCGGGGCTGATGTTGACGCTCGCCACCAGATCAAGTCCCTGCGAGCACCAGCGCTCGATCTGGCCCAGTGTCTGCGTCAGCACCCACTCGCCCAACAGGTGATCCAGCTCGGTGTGTTGCAGATTGGCCAGAAAGGAAAGGGGCGGCAGCAAGCCCTGTTCCGGATGCTGCCAACGCACCAGCGCCTCCACCCCGACCACGCGGCCGTCGCCAAGGTCGATCTTGGGCTGAAAGTGCACGCGGAACTCGCCCTGGACCAGCGCCAGCCTCAGCCGCGCTTGCTGCTCACGGTGCATCTGCGCTCGGCGCGCCAGTTGCACATCAAAGTGCAACACCCGATTCTTGCCCTGCTCCTTGGCCGAATACATGGCCTGATCCGCGTGGCGCATCAAGGTGTCGGCGTCGGCGTCGTCGCCGGGGAACAGGGTCACACCCATGCTGGCGGCCACGCTGAGCGAGTGTTTGCCGAGTTTGATGGGTCGCGCCAGGCTGGCCATCACACGGGCCAATGCGGCATCGCAGTCGTCCGGGTCGGCGAGGTCGAGCAGCAGCACGAACTCGTCTCCGCCGATGCGCGCCAGGGTGTCTTCGGCACGCAGCACGGTGCAGAGGTGACGGGTGACGCCCAACAGGGCCAAATCGCCCATGGCATGGCCGAACCGGTCGTTGATGTCCTTGAAGCCGTCCAGATCGAGGTAGCACACGGCCAGCAGGTGCCCTTGCCGACGGGCACGTGCCATGGCCTGGTTGAGCCGGTCAACAAACCGTCGGCGGTTGGGCAAGCCCGTCAGGTCATCGAAGTGGGCCATGCGGTCCAGCTCGGCCGCATGGGCGGACAGGTGGCTGATGTCCGAGAAGGCCCCGACGCCATGCTGGATCTGGCCCGTCAGGTCGTGCACCACCGCGAGCGAGAGCCTCAGCGTGTGCACTTGGCCATCGGCCTTGATGCCCTGGACCTCACCTTGCCAGTGGCCATGCCATCGCGCGTGTTCGAGGTGTTGGGCGAACTCGCCCTTGTGGATGCCCAGGGCCGACAGACTGCCGGGGGCCTTGCCCAGCACGGCCTCGCGCGCCAGCCCGGTGATGCGAGAAAAGGCGGGGTTGACGTCAACGATCAGGCCGCGGCTGTCGCAGAAGAAGAGCCCGTCGGCCGTGTGCTTGAAGACGGCCGCCGCCAGCTGCAACTCACCCTCGGCGGCGACGAGCGCTTCGTTTTGAAGCTCCAGCTCGATCTGGTGCACATCAAGCTCGTGCAGCAAGGCCATCGCCTCGTCGTTGGCCAGCTTGCGCGGGGGCCGTGCAGCCATCCGGTGCTCGGCCAGGCTGCGCAACGTGGCGGCCCTGAGCGGGTTCATGTCCTGACCTTGAACTGGCAGCTACACATACCAACGAGCGTCTGCGATGGTTTCAACGGTTTGAGTCTGCCAGAAGCACGCTACGCTGGCGCCCCCGTCCTGCCCGACAAAAGCGCCCATGCACCCAACTTTTGCCCCACGTCAACGGACTCACCGGGTGGTGGGCGTGGGGGCCTCTGCAGGCGGTCTGGCGGCGCTCAAGGCCTTGTTGCAAGGCGTCCCCCCGCAATCGGGCCTGTCGTTTGTGATCGTCCAGCACCTGGACCCCACGCGCAAGGCGATGCTGGTGGAGCTGCTTCAGGGCGCCACGCAGATGCCGGTGCGCGAAGCCACGCAGGACATGCCCGTGCAGCCCGATGTGGTCTACGTGGCGCCGCCCAACCGGGAGCTGACCTTTGCACAGGGCAAGCTCCAGTTGTCTGCGCCCAGCCAGCCGCGTGGCCTGGGCCTGAGCATCGACATCATGTTGTCCTCGCTGGCCAGAGATTCTGGCGTGTGCGCAGCAGGCATCGTCCTGTCCGGCATGGGCAACGACGGCACCTTGGGCTTGCAGGCCATCAAGTTGCAGGGCGGTCTGACGCTGGTGCAGCAACCCGAGACGGCCGCCTTCGATGCCATGCCGCGCAGCGCCATCGCGGCCGGTGCGGCGGACATCGTCTGCCCGCCCGAGGCGATGGGCCAGCGGCTGTGGGATCTGCGCGAAGTCCCCGCCAGCGGCGAACCGAGCGTGCGCGATGTGGCGGCGCTCGACGAGGTGTTGGACCTGCTGCGCCAACACTGCGGGCGCGATCTGAGCCAGTACAAGCTCAGCACCTTGAACCGCCGCGTGGCCAGACGCCTGGCCGTGCATGACCTGGCCGACCTGCCTGCGTACGCCACCTTCGTTCGCCACAACCCGCAGGAACTGGCGCTGCTGTTCCAGGAAATGCTGATCGGGGTGACCAGCTTCTTTCGCGACCCGACGGTCTGGCAAGAGCTGTTGGACACCGTGCTGCCGGTGCTTCTGACCCAGTCTGCTCACCCAGGCCCGGTGCGAGCCTGGGTGGCGGGCTGCTCGACCGGCGAAGAGGCCTACAGCCTCGCCATGGCCTTCTGCGAAGCAGTCGCCGCGCAGCCCGCTGGTCAGGCCCGCGCACTTCAGATCTTCGCCAGCGATGTCAACGCCGAGGCCATCGCCGTGGCCCGCCGCGGACGTTACCCAGCGGCCGCAGTGGCAGAGCTGTCGCCCGAGCGGCGCGAACGTTTCTTCGCGCCGGAAGGCCACGAAGTCGTCATCGACAAGGCGATCCGAGAGATGGTGTTGTTCGCTCAGCACGACGTGATCCTTGACCCGCCTTTCACCCGACTGGACCTGATCAGCTGCCGCAACCTGTTGATCTACTTCGACGCCCGCTTGCAGCGCCGTTTGCTGCCGCTGTTTGCCTACAGCCTGCGCCCGGGTGGCGCGCTCATGCTGGGCAGCTCCGAGACCGTGGGCAGTGCCAGCCGCCTGTTCGAGCCCGCGAGCGCCCGATCGAGGCTGTTCTGGCGCAGCACGCAGTCGGTGTTGGGGTCAGCCATCGAATTCCCGACACTCAAGCGGACCCCCTCGGGTCCAGCCTACCCGGAGAAAACCTTGCTCAACCCCTCCCTCGACGCTCCCTTGGAGGCCCTCGTCAGCCAGCTGCTGCTCGACGGGTTTTCGCCGCCGGCCGTGCTGGTCAACGCCCAGGGCGACATCCTCTTCATCAGCGGCAGCACCGGCCGCTATCTGGAGCCGGCGTCTGGCAAGGCCAACTGGAACCTGCATGTCATGGCGCGCCCAGGTCTGCGCGCCCAACTCGCCACCGCGCTTCGCCAGGTCTTTGTGGACGGTCAGCCGGTGACCACGCCGGCTCTGCGGCTGAAGGAGGACGACACGCAAGCGGTGGTCCTGCGCATCCAGCGCGTCAAGACCGCCACGGTGCCCCAGGGTCTGGCCTTGGTGGTCTTTCAGGACCAGCCGGTCACACGCAAGCGACGCAGCGCTGGCCTGCTAGCCGACGGTGCCAGCGCCGCCGAATTGGCCCGCCTGCAAGACGAGGTGCACGCCTTGCGCCAGGAGATGGTGGCCTCGGCCGAAGAGCTGCAAGCCACCAACGAGGAACTGCAGGCCACCAACGAGGAACTGCAATCCGCCAACGAGGAGCTGACCACCTCCAAGGAAGAGGCGCAATCGATGAACGAGGAACTGCAGACGCTCAACACCGAGCTGCAGTCCAAGCTCGACGATCTGGCCCTGGCCCAGAGCGACATGCAGAACCTGCTCAACAGCACGGACATTGCCACGCTCTTCCTCGACGGCGAACTGAACGTGCGCCGCTACACCGAGCAGATCACCCGCCTCATCCACCTGCGTCCGGGCGACATCGGTCGCCCTCTGTCGGACCTGGCCACCACGCTCGTCTACCCCGAACTCGAAGACGACGCCCGCGAGACCCTGCGCAGCCTCCACTTCATCGAGAAGCAGGTCAGCACCCAGAGCGGCCAGTGGTACCAGGTGCGCATCAAGCCCTACCGCACCCTCGCCAACCTGATCCAAGGCGTCGTCATCACACTGATCGACATCACGGCCGCCAAGGAACTGGAAGCCCGCTTGCGCGGCGGCTGATCGGGCGATGGCACGCCTGCAGGACGGCACCCTGGGGGCAGCGGACAAGGGCGTGGGATGACGTGAAGGGTCCGTGCAGAGCTGTCAGTGCAGAGATGTCGGTGCAGAGATGTCAATGCAGAACCGCCTGGGCCTGGCGCTCGCCACCCCGGCGGAATCCGTAGAGGGTCAACGAGGCACGAACGAGGTCGCCCTTGTCGTCGAAGGCGATCGGACCGGTCACGCCCTTGTAGCCGGTGGTCCGGGCCAGCGCCTGCAACACGCGCGCAGGCTCGATGGAATCAGCCCGACGCATGGCGTCGATCAGCACGCGGACGGCGTCGTAGGTGTAGGGCGCGTAGATCTGCACGTCCATGCCGAAGCGGGCCTTGTAGCGACGCTTGAAGTCAACCATCGGGGCGGTGAACTCGCCATCGACACCGCCGGACTCGTAACACAGGACGCGCCCGTCAACGGGATCGGCTCCGCCGGCCAGCTTGACCAGTTCGCCGCTGCAGATGCCGTCACCACCCAGCAGACGGGCGTCGATGCCCATCTGCCGCATCTGCCGCAGCAGCGGACCCGCCACGCTGTCCATGCCACCGAAGAAGACGACATCGGGCCGCCGGGCCTTGAGACTGGTCAGGATCGCGGTGTGATCGGTGGCCGGATCGTTGGTGAACTCACGCCCGACCACCTCGGCACCAGCAGCCTTCACGGCACGCTCGAAGGCGTCGACGACGCCGACGCCATAGGCCGTGCGGTCGTCGATCAATGCAATCTTGCGCGCCCCCAGTTGCTGGACGGCATATCGGCCAAAGGCCTCGCTGGCGTGCTGATCGTCAGTGATGAGGCGGAAGGTGGTCCGGAAACCCTGGCGGGTCAGCTTCGGATTGGTCGCCGACGGCGAGATCTGCGCAATGCCGGCTTGCTGATAGACCGCAGAGGCAGGAATGCTGGTGCCAGAGTTGAGATGACCCACCACGCCCACCACCCCCTGGGCAACCACCCGGCGGGCGGCCTCGACACCTGATTTCGGATCCGCGCCATCGTCGTCCGTGACCAGTTCGAACCGAAGCTCACGTCCGCCGATGCGCACGCCAGCAGCATTGGCCTCCTCGATCGCCAGACGTGCGCCGTTCTCGTTGTCGAGCCCGAGGTGAGCAATGGCGCCGGACGTGGGGCCGACATGTCCGATGCGCACCAGTGTCTTGCCCGTCGACAAGGACCCAACGGGGGGCGTGATCATCGCGACCTGGCTCGATGGACCGCTGGGTGCCGCCAGTCGGCGCGCAGCGTCGAGCCGCTGGCGGGCCTGCTGGCGCAAGTCGTCATCCTCGCGGCTGATCGGGTTGTCTTCGGTCCAAAGTCCGAGAAAGCGGTCCCAGGCCATGGCCTGGAGGTCGCTGCTCCCGGAAAAGCCAGTGGTCTTGTCGAAGTCCGCCTTCATGCGCTGCTGCCAGCCGTTCCAGGCTTGTCGGCTGGCCTCCTCGCGCTGCAGGTCTTCGAGGCTGATGCCGGTCGACGCGGTCGGCGGCACGAGCGCTGGCGCGGTCGCGGAAGAAGGCGGTCGGAAGTAGAAATCGCCCTTCAGGCTGCCCTCCCCCCACGGCTCCTGCTGCCCCTGGCTGACACGCTCCACGGCGGCCGCGACGCGCTTGAGCATCAGCTCGACGGGAACACCGGGCAGGTCGATCGCCTTGAGCAGTTCGGTGGTGTACAGGCCGTTGGCACCGGAGCCGTCAGCAGCCACGCTGCCCGGACGCGTGGCGAAGTGCATCAACGTGCCGCCCGGTGCGTCAGCCACTCGCGCCAGACCCCGGCTGGCGCTGCGAAACCCTCGGGCATAGGGGTTGTTGCGGCAAGCGTCAAGGATCAGCAGCTTCACGCCGGCCTTGGCCTCGTCGAGTCGTTCGAGCAAGGACCCGACGTTCAAGCTGTTGAGAGGGACATCGTCCTCGTTCTGGATCTCGGCATCGACCGCAGGCAGATAGTTCACCCCGCGCACCTGCAGGCCGTGGCCTGCATAGAAGACCACCACGTCATCGCCAGGCCGGATCCGGCTGGCAAACCCGCTGACGGTGCGACCGATCTGCGCCCGTTTCAGGTTCTCGACCTTGTGCACGGTGAAGCCGAGCTGCTGCAATTTGGCTTCCACGGCACGGGCGTCGTTGACGGGATTGCGAAGCGGGCTGTCGGCATATGCCGCATTGCCGATGACCAAAGCGAGCCGTGCTGCCTGCGCAGGCAGCGCCTGCAGCAAAAGAAGCAGGCCAAGGCCAACCAGGAGCCGGTGCGACGCAAGGATCGAGGACATGGCGGTGTTGGAAGGCGTCGACGGTTGGGATGCCAGAACTGTATCGGCCTGACCCTTCGCCGCCATCGGCAGACCGCCACCCGGCCGCGTGCTTTGCGCGAAGTGCTGCACGCCTGCAGCGGACCTGCCGCGTCAGACAAGCACATAGCCCACCAAGGCACCGATGGCCAGCGCCAGCGCCAGTCCCCAGCGTTGGGGGGTGCTCCGCTCACGCAGCACCTTGCCCTGCCCAGAGGCACCCGGGACCTGCGCGGCCGGTGGGTCGACGACCTGCCGAGGCAGGCGAGCCTCGATCAGCAGGGTGCCGGGCATCGCCGCCGTGGCCAGCATGCCGCCGGACTGCGGGGGCGCTTGGGCATCCGATCCGGGTTTGTCAACTGCTGCTGTGTGCACGTCGAACGCCGGCGCGGCGACCAGCCACTCAGGTCCGATCGCAGGCAGACGGGCCTGTCCGACCAGCGGCAATGGATCGCCCCTTTGCGACATTGCCGAGGCGAGTGCATCGGCGGCCGCCAACAGACCTGGCCAGCGATCGGCGGGCGCGGTGGCACACATGCGGCGTACGACCGCGTCGACCTTGGCCTGGCATGTCCCAAGCGTGTCGGACGCGTCGATCAGCGTCAGGAGGGCCACACCGACCGCATGCTGCATCGCGGCTGCGGCGTCGAGCGAACCGCCATCGAGCAGGGCCTGCAGGTGCTGGGCTTCGTCATAGCTGGCCCAGCAATAGCGATCGTGGTCGTCGCGAGGTCCTGGCAGCCGGGTACGGCCGGGCAGCTCGGCACCTGCCTGCTCGAAGACGCGTTTCAGGTGCGCCTGGTCGCGCAGCAGCACCGCGCGCAGTTCAGGGGCGACACGGGCCTGGTGGGGATCGATCCAGACGGGCCGCCTCAGGTCGAACCCGGCTTCGACCGTGTGCGCATGGTCGATCAGCCTGGGGGTGTGCAAACGCGCCTGGCCCCGGATGACCTCGGTCAGGGGCACCACGACGTTGCCTGCATGCAGGTCGATCACCAGCACGCCGGCCGCCGCGAGCGGTGCCAGCTGTCGCAACAGGTGCACCCAAACGGCCAATCGCTCCTGGGTCGACAACAGCGGGTCGCGCTCGCCCGGCGCCGGCTGAGCGAGGCGCTCCAGCGTCAAACCGGCAAAGTCGGTGACCAGCCAATCAGGGCGACCCATGGCGCGTTCTGACGGAACGGGCGCACCGAGGGCAGCCAGCCGGGCCAGCATGCGCCGCTCATGGGACAGCAAGGTGGCCGCATAGGCGGTCAGGCCCGTGTCGAGCGCCTTGACGATGCAGGGACCGTGTGCGGTGTCCAGCCAGCCGTAGCGGCTGTCCGGGCGCCCGCCGACCAGACGCCGACTGGCATCGAACCAGCGCGGCTCATCGACCGTCTGTGGCCATGGTTCTGCGGTGCTTTCAGGTGACATGGGGACGTCCATTGACCGGGTGACGCCGCCAAGGGACGCAGCGCCCGGCGGACCGTCGGATCGCCACAGGCGCAGCGGCGGATCCGACGTCCTCCTTGCGAGCACGTCCAAGAAGGACAACACCACGAACCGGCACCGTCCATGCACTTGCGATTAACCTGGCACCTGCCTCGGCCTGTGACGCTTTCGGCCCTGGCCCAGTGCTTTTCCCGGCCGGGGATGCGGCTGGGCATGGCCTTGCTGACGTTGACCTTCGCCTGGCTGAGCCTGCTGGGTCAGCACGAGCGCCTCTGGCAGCGTCTGCCCGTCACGGCAGCTGACCGATACGCAGGGGACGGCCTCGGGCTGGTGATTCCCGAACGGCCAGGGCTGGCCCTGCTCGAATCGGCATGCGGTGAGGACTTGTCCTGGATCGCACGCCTGCTGCCGGCGTCCAAGCGCAAGGAACTGGCCGCTTGCCTGAATGAACCCACCCGGTTGGACTCTCAGGTGCACTGGCGCGTGCTGGCACCAGCCGCCCTGACGCTGCTGGACGAGCAGATCCTGGCCGCACAAGCGTGGCAGGACACCGAACGTCGACGGGGTCCGGACCGACAGGTTCGGCTGCGCGACCGCTTGCGCTCCCTCATTGAACCGCCCGAGCAAGGCTGGCGCCGGTTCCTGCCAGATGCCGGTACGCCGGTGAGCACTCGGACACCGATGGGACCGGAACTCACGCCAAGCAGGCTGTCGGCAGGTCTCGCTCAGCGCCTGGATCAAGCGCGCCTGGACCGCGAGGCCTGGGCGGCCCTGGCGGCGGGTGACACCACCGTCGACGACAGCGGCCCGCCCGCGCTGGCAGGGGTGCGCTGGCGGGCCCGGGCCCTGCGGGCCAGCGGCTGGACACTGCTGGTGGACCATGGCGAACCACAGCCTCGGGCTCACCTGGTGAGCGACCGGTCCAGCCTGGCTGACCTGTTGGAACGGCAGCGACGGGCCCAGGCCCACGCCCAGCGTTGGCACGAGGGCGATCCCCTGTCCGGCCTCAGGGAACTGCCACTTGCCATGGCTCTGGGAAGCCTGCTGCTGCTGGCGGTCGTGGCGTGGCGCCAGCCACGTGCGGGCGCCGTCCTCTGTTGGGGCGCAGCCACCTTGCTGCCGGCACTGGGCGCCTTGCTGCTGACGGATCTGTCGCTGACCGGCTCGCCCGCCCTGCGCCATCTGGCCGCCCGCCAGTTCCTGGATGCCGCCGGCGTGGACCTGGTGCTGGCATTGCCAGGTGGCGTCTCGTTGTGGTGGCCCTTGGTGCTGCCCGGCCCGCTGCTCTGCTTGATGCACCGCCAACCATCGGGCTTGGCGCGGACGTCCGACCCGATGCGCAAGCGCCTCGCCGTGCTGGAACGACCGGTGCCAGCGCTGGCGCTGGGCGTGCTTCCAGCCGTGTTGTTGTGCGTGCTCATGCTGACCTTCAACCGCGCCGCAGCCCTGAGCGAACTGCTGATCGGGCTGGCCTGTCTCGGCCTGGCGCTGGCTGTCGCGTCGACCGCCGCGCAGGCCAATGCGGGCATCCCTCCATCCTGGCGGCACACGTTGCTGGTCGCTGCCTTGGCAGGTGGCGCGATGCTGACGGCCATGCTGCGCAACGACCACGGTCACGCCGCGATTGCCGTCGTGCTGCTGGGGCTCTGGGCATGGATGTTCCGGCCATGGCTGGCCAGCGCGACAGCCGGTCTCATCACCGCGAGTCTGCTTGCGGCACTGCTCTGGACGGCCCAGGACGCATCCCCTGTCGACCTCCTGCACACCGGCACGCACCTGCTGCCAGCCCATGTGCAGGAACGGTTCGAAGCCATGCAGGACCCCTTCGGTGCGGCGACGTCCGACCTGGCCCGCGTGCAATGGCTGATGGCGAGCGCAGGTCCTGCCGGTTGGGGTGCAGGCTACGTACCCTGGCAAGGTCTGCAGCCCGGGGCGAACGAGGCCGGCCTGCCCTTGCAGGGGCCCAGCGACTATGTGCCGGCCCTGTGGATCGCGCTGTGGGGCCCGAGCATCGGACTCGGACTGATCGGCCTGGCTCTGCTGCTGTTCTGCGCCGCCGCCGTCCGGGGGCTGCGGGTCGCGCTGGCGCCTGGACGGCGGACCGCACACCGGGCCCTGGCGGCCTGGGGTGGACTGGGTTGTGCCGCTGTGGCGACGAAGATCGTCTTGTCCACGTCGGGCGTCGCGGGACTCCTTCCGCTGACGGGCTTGCCGGTTGCCTTGTTGGGCTACGGCCCGGTGGCCAATGCGGCGGCCGCTTTCTACCTTTTCCTGGCGCTGGGCACGCCGGACCGCCACACACAGGCCGGCACACGCGCCAAAGGTGTCTGGCGTCAGGGGACTGGACCGGCTTCGGTGGGCCATGTGCGGCGTCGCATGGCGGCGCTGTCCTATCTGTTGGGCCTGCTGATCGGCGCAGGCCTGCTGTGGTGCATCCAGCACTGGGCGCGCGAAGGCGACCGCACCGACAGGCCCACGCGCCACCTGCCGCAATTCGACGTTCGCCTGCGCCAGGCACTGGCAACGAGCCTGACCCGCGTCGGTACCGATGTGGCAACGTCGGATGTCGCAGCCTGCCCGCCCTTGTACCGGGTTGTGGCCGACTGGAACCGACTGCTCGAACAAGCCGGCCATGCACGACACATCGACGCCGGGACCCTGTGGCGGGAACTCGCGACCGAACAGACGCCCGATTGCCGCAGCAGCGCGCGGCGCCTTGGCCTGGCGCTGGAACGCGACCGCCACAGCGCCGCGACCTCAGGCGCGATGCTGGTGGTCCTGGCGCGCCAGGTCGGCACGCGCGATGTCTGGTGGGCTCGCCCAGGTTGTCTGCTGGAGTCACCGCCCGACCGGTTCCCTTCGGCCGCCGTTGCTGTGGGTCGAGGGCTCCCGGTGCTGGACTGTGACGAGGAGGCACGGCATGCCCTCGGCGAACTGTCCTATGCCAAGTCCCTCGACCCCTGGCTGCTGGCTTCGGCCCGTCCAGGCATCGAGCGACTGCTGCAAGAACCGGCCGGAAGTTCTGTGGTGAACCACCATCCGGTCCGTCAGGGTCGTGCGGTCATGGTCACGCTGGATGCCGTGCTCCAGTCGCAAGCCGAGCGCTGGGTGCGCTGCCTCACCGGGCACTTGTCCACCTGCCCAGTCGACGAACGCGGACGGCCCGCCGCACCGACCGCGCCGCGATCCGATCAGCGGCTGCGCGCAGGGGCGATGGGCCTGCTGCTGGCAGAGGTCGACAGTGGCCGTGTGCTCGCCATGGCCGGTGCGGTATCGACCTGCACGCGCGCCAACCTGCAGCGCATGGCCACGGACGATCTGGCGTTGCGCAGCGCAGAAGATTGCGCCCAGCGACCGGATCGCCGCAACGCCTGGGTGCTGGGTCATCACCCCGCCACCTGGGCGGTGCCACCAGGCAGCGCGATCAAGCCGCTGGCCTTGCTCTCGGGCATCGAGTCCGGTCAGGTGCCACGCACCGATGACGAACGCTGGAAGCACATCCTGGCCGAAAGCCGCCTTCGCGCACCGGTTCAGTCACTGGCGCTGTCCAGCGCCAAACGTTATCTGCCGCTGATCGAGCGGCTGCTGCCACCGCGCGCCGAACTGATCGCAGGCGGCCGGTCTGACGGATGGTGGATCACGAACGCCGATGGGCTCGCGGGCCTGCGACCCAGCACCCTCGACTTCGAACAGGTCGAAGCCATGCGGCAAGAGAAGGCGCAGGGCAAGGACCTCGACCGCCTTCATCCGGCCAGCCAGGTGCGCGCCTACCTGGACGCGCGGCGGCTGGCCGACACGGCGCTGGGCGCAGCGGACGCCAGCGTCTCGGCCTGGGGGCTGATGGAAGTCTGGCGGGCTGTGGACCTGCGCGCTCGGGGACACGATGACGCACCCAAAGCGCACCTGATCGCCGGTCTGGGCGCTGCGACCGAAACCGTGCACCAGACCGACCTGAGGGCCTTCAGCGCTGACGCCGCCCGACGTGTACTGGCAGCCACTTCTGGCGTCACGGCCAGCCATTGGCAAGGGACCGCCCAAGGCAGTTGTCGGCGCGTGTTTGGGCATTGCGACCCCCAAGGCGTGGCCACGCTGTCGGGCAAGACCGGCAGCGCGGACTTCCTGCAGGCCGAGGACAGTCCCCACGTCAAGGCGGGTCAGCAATGGCCGGCCAAGTTGTTTGCTGCCGTGTTCACCGGGTCAGATGGTCGACGCTATGTGGTGTCCGCGATGTCCCTGCGCGCCCGCGAGGCCGGATCGGACACCCTCGAACTCAAGAGCTCGGCGGCGGCCGAGGCCGCACTCGGCCTGGTTCGTTCTCTGCAAGCGCCGCTGGCGTCACCGTCCTGATGGTTGCACTGTCCATGCGTCCTCCCTGTCACCGGCCGGTGCGCCGGGCCCTACCTGGTCAGAGATGGCCGCCACTGCGGAGAGACCACATGCCCTCGCTTGACGTGACCTTCGATGGTCGTCGAACCAGCACCCGGACCTTGATCCGGGACATCAGCCACCAGTTGGCCCAACACACGCCCCGGCGGATCGAGTTGCACTACGCGGATCGGTCGGACACGCGCATCGATCCGCCAGCGGTCCAGAGGGCCATCGTCGAGATGGTTCGCGAGCACGGCTGGCGCGATGTCGAACTGGCGATCCGTCCGCACCGTCTGCCGCTGGACCAGGCCACTGGCGACCACCTGCTGCGGCTGCACTGGCTGGAAGAAGACGGCACGTTCGCGCCGATGACGTCGCACCACCGCCCGGAAGGAGCGCCAACCAACGCAGCAGCTTGGTGGCGCACGCTCTGGTCACGTCGACCGAGCCGCGAGCGACTGAACCTGGCAACGGACGCTGACGCGACAGCGCCAGCGCCAGCATCTTCCGGCGAGGCCGTCCGGCTGCTGCGTGCAGCGGTCCAACGCGCCGCGCTCGACCTGACGCCGGAATCGAGCCTGCCCAACAGTCGTCCGGTGGTCCGACATCTGGTGGCGAAGGTCCGGGACGCGGCCCTGGCGCAGGCCTTGCGCCCCTACTTCACTGGCGAGAGCCTGGCCACGTCGCAAGCGATGTCCCGCTGGCTCGTCCAGGATGGCTGCCACGTCCCGGACCCGCTCACCGTCGAACTGGACAGCCGCGCCATCGCGAACCATGGCGGCACCTTTCTTGTGGACGCCGCCGATCTGATCGTGACGCTGAAGCCGTCTCGTGAGCCCCTGGCGACAGGCTTGACTGCCACGTCGGTGCCCCGGTCCGAGCCCAGCAAACGCCCGGCGCTGGACCTGAGCACGGCCTTGCCTGCCGGGCGTGGCGACGCCACTCCCGACGTGCAGCTCACCTGGGTCGGCACGCTCGACGGCCGCTTCGAGCATCCGGTGCCTCTGCCGTCGCGCATCTTGCCGATGCGCATCGACCGGGAACTGCTCAGCGCCACGATGCCGGCCCTGCACAAGCCGGCGCTGCTGGCCGTTGCCAGCCAGAAGCAACCGCTGCAAGTGCTGCGCAACGCGCAGGGTCGCATCGTCCTGAAGTCACCCCGTTCGGAGTCAGGCCGTGTGCCCCTCTACCGTTTGCACCCGGGGTTCGAGCCCCTGCCGGAGGAGCTTCTGCTGATGGATGCACCGGTCATGGTGGTGGTCAACGATCCGTCCGGCGTGCTGCATCCGATCACGGGAGAGCGGCTGCCCGCCCTGCTGATTGAGGTCCGCCCTGGGCTCGCGAAGCACACCGCTCGCACGTCCAGCCCGAGCCCGATGCCCTGAACGCGTCGAGGGGTCGCCGGGTCGCCAGGTCGACCTGACCCTGGCCGTGGCTGTGCAAATTGTCACAACCTCATGCAACACCATGCAGATGCGTTGACACAGCCTCGCAGGGGCTTGCGGCTAGCATGCTTGGGATCTGACCCAGATCAGACTTCACAGGGAGATCCGCATGCCCACAGGACGATGGTGGCGTGACGTCGTGACGACGTTGGCGAGCCTTGCTTCCCGCCTCGTTCGCACGCGGCGAACGACCACGGCGTCGTCCGCGCGGTGATCCCCCTAGGTCCAGCGTGCTGCGCGGCCCTGCCCACCCGTGGCACGTCGTCGACGCCTGCGACCGGGTTTGCGTGGCGCAGGTGTGAAGCGGTCCCGCCGGTCCACCCGATCCGACGTTTGCGGCCCGAGCCCGTCCCTTGAGGAACCGATGCTCATGTCCCTACCCGCCCGCCCCGGGCCCGTCTTCTGGAGCCACTGATGCCCAAGCCTTCTTTGCCCAACTCCCGACGCGCGTCGCGCACCCTGTCAGCCACCGTCCTTGCGCTGGCCTGTTGCGCTGCGGTGGCCGCCGGCACCGCCAAGGACGTGGTCGTCGACCGCGTGCTGCAACCCGCCCTTGCGCCAGCCGGCGTGGTGGCGGCGGCCGAGGACGCGATGGTGGTGAGCGTGCTGCTCGAATCGCCCGATGGCACGCTGAGTCCGCGCGGCACCGACAAGCTCTTCCAGACCGGTGACCGTTTCCGCGTGAAGCTGGTGGCGTCGCGTGACGCCAAGGTCTCGCTCTACAACACCAATCCGCGCGGTGAGACCGGCAGCAAGCCACTCTGGGAAGGCGTGGTCAAGGTGGGTCAGGACACCATCAGTCCCCGCCTGGCGCTGACTGGCAGCTCTGGTGTCGACCAACTGCATGTGCTGATGGAGCCGCAAACATCGGGCGGCGTGTTCGCGTGGCTGGGCAACTGGCTGGACAACTTCAAGGACGGCCGACCGGGCAGCGCCAACAAGGACATCCAGCTCGACGTGCAGAACACCGAGACCGCCAGCTACCTGGTGAACCACGGCGGTCGCGGGCTGGTGGCCACGATCCGCATCGTCCACACCGCACGCTGAACGCCAGCACCGGAGCCCCCCATGCCATCCCGTACCTCCTTTTTCCCGCCCATCCGTGCCACGGCCTTCCTGCAAGGTCTGGTGCTCGGCGCCACTGTGGTCCTCAGCGGCGTGGCCGTGGCCAACGATGCCGACAAGTCGGTGGCCGTCGAGCATGTGCCCGCCTTTCCCGCGCTGGAGCGCTGGGTGTCGGGCCGCGTCACCGGCGCGATCGATGCACCGCTGACCCGCGTGCAGACGATCCCGCTCAGCCTCGCGGGTGCGCCGCAGGCCGAGACCTACCAGCCCCTGCCAGTGATCCTCGGCCTGCCCGAGCTGCCGCTGATCGGCGCCGGCGCCGGCCGCACGGACAGCGCCTGGAGCGCCGGCTTCAACTACCAGGGCCTGGCACTGCGCCAACTGGTGCTCGACGGCAAGGGCACACAACACCAGCTGCGCCCGCTGTCCGCCGGCATGCCGGCCGGTGCGCGATTCAAGCTGCGGATCACCGCAACCTTTGATGCCGTGGCCGAGGTCGATCAGGTCGTGGGCGACGCCTGGTATGGCCAGCGCGTCGGTCAGGTCTACCCGAAGAAGGGGATGTCGGTGTCGATGAAGGCCGGCGAGACGGTGGACCTGCCGCTGGGTGCTCAGGCGTACTTCGTGATGGGCCGTGCCGCCGACCAGCGCCTGGTGCTCTCCGTGCGACATCCGAAGGCCATCGGCAGCGCGCGAAGTGCTCAGCCCGCCTATCGGCAAGACGGACGCAACGGCAGCACCTATCTGCAGCTGGTGCCCTCCGGCAGCCATCCGGTGATCGAGCAGCAACTCATGCTGGCACGCTGAGGCGTCGCCCCCACCCACGATCGACAGGTCACGACCCATGCGATACCCCCCCTCACAAGGCCTGCGCCGCCGCTTCTGCGCCGCCCTGCTCGGCCTCGCCACGGTCTTCGCCGCACAGGCAGCCGACACCACCGAAACCGAGACACCCATCCTCAAGTCCGGTCAGATCCTCGAAGCCCTGCGAGGCAAGGACATCGTGCTCGACACCGCGGGTGCGGGCGTTCGTCCAGGCGCCACGCCGCGCGCGGCGGGCCGGCGCGATCCTGCGGTGCATCTGCAGGTGCGCTTCACCTTCGACTCGGCCGAACTGCTGCCCCAAGGCAAGCGCCAACTCGACGAACTGGCCATGGCATTGGGCGACCGTGCCCTCGCACGGTGGGGCTTCCTGCTGGCGGGCCACACGGACCGGGTCGGCGCCGCCGACTACAACGTGCAACTCAGCCTGGCGCGGGCCGAATCCGTCAAGGCCTACCTGGTCGAAGCCCATCGCATCGATGCCCAGCGGCTGCAGACGCTGGGCTACGGCTATGCCCGCCCGATCGATGCGCAGCTACCCAATGCCGCCATCAACCGCCGGGTCGAGGTGCGCCGCATCGCCTTGCCGCCTGCCCAGCCAGCCGCGCCGGAGACCGGTGGGCGGCTGGTGCCCACGCCCCGATGAGCCGTCCATGCACCGCGACCCCAACCGCCAAGGAACAACGATGAACTTCCCCGCCTTGCGTCCCCTCTTCACCGTGGGCCTGCTCACGCTGGCCGGCCTGTGCAGCTTGCTGACCGGTTGTGCGGCAACGTCAAGCGCCGCGCCTGCCGCCAACGTCGCCACTGCCTCCGTGCAACAGCTCGACACCGTGCTGCGTGGTGCGGCCAGCAACCGCCCGGTGTCCCTCCAGTTGTCGACGAACCAGGTCCGCACGGGCGACACGCTGGGTGTGCAGCTGCGGGCGACGCGCGGTGGCCATGCCTACCTGTTCCAGCTGGGCACCGATGGCAAGACGCTGTCGATGGTCTTCCCGAACGCCGTGGACGGTGCCAATCACCTGGCCCCGGACACGACGCTGGTCCTGCCGCGCGAAACCTGGCGCATGACCGCACGCGGACCGGCCGGGTTGGGCTACATGCTGGCTGTGGTGACCGACCAGCCGCTCGACCTGCTGGCCCTGCAAGCCCAGGTCCAATCCGGCAAGCTCGAGATCGCCGGAGCCTATGGCGCCGGTCTGGCAGCCCTGCGCGAGGTGGCGCCGTGAGGCGAGCGAGAACCAGCGCGCAGCTGCGCCACGGGCTGGTCAAGCTGCTGAAGGCGCTGATGGGGCGGATGGCACTGACGGTGAGGATCACGCTGGCACTGTTGGCGGGTTGCCTTGGCACGGTGCACGCTGCCACCGGCGTGCTCACCGACCCGAGCGAGGACGAACTGCTGCACTTGCTCGACCCGCCGCCCGTCGCCCGCAGCTTCAGCCTCGCGCCGCGGCCCTCCAGCACCGATGGGTCCTGTCTGCCGACGACGGTGTCAGGGGCCGGCGCGGCAACCGGCAGTGCCTCACGCAATCTGGTGGTCGTACCCTACGCCGCCGACGAGGGCGCAAGCGTGAACCTCGCGATCGAGTTCGACACGGGCTCGGACAAGATCAAGCCTGCCAGCCGCCCGCTGCTGACCCGTCTGGCCAAGGTGCTGGCCAGCACCGCGACCGGCGGTGCGCGATTCGCGGTGGCGGGACACACCGATGCCACCGGCTCGACGGACCTCAACCTGAGGCTGTCCTGCGCCCGCGCACTGGCGGTCCATCGGCAGCTGTTGCGCGAGGGCGTTCCAGAAGGCGCGATCTGGCCGTACGGCTTCGGTCGCGACAAGCCCCTGGACCCGGGTGGCGGCGCCTCGGCGCGCAACCGGCGGGTGGAAATCCGCCGCGCCGACTGATGCCCAAGCCACCGCCTGAACGCCGCCGATGCCGATGCAACGGCTCCGCCGCACGTGTCCCGGACACGCGCGGCGTTGGCGTTGCTGGCGAGCCCTGCCGGGCCGGTGCGGACGGCGGGAGCGCAAGTCATCTGACGCGCCGCTCTGGGTTTCGTCCCCTGGTGCATGTCATGCAACACCCTTTCCCACGACTGGCCCCTCGGGCCGGTCTTCGCCGCGCCGCTGCCTGCAGCGGCGCATCGATCGACGGTCCTTCGACGACGAGCGTTCGCCGTGGCTGAAAACCCCTCCAAATCACGCCCCGGGCAGGCCGATGCCCAGCAGGCCGCCGAATGGGCCCAGCAGGGCGCTGCCGGTCGCAACCGTGCCGCCGCCCTGCTGCTCGATACCTGGTTGCGCCGGCTGATCGCCTACCTGGCCTACCACGGCCGGGTGGCCGAGGCCACCGCCGAAGACCTGGCCGCCGAGAGCATCACGGATTTCGTGCTCAAGCCGCAGCCGCGCGACTGCCCGGCCGACGTCTGGCTGATGACCATCGCCCGCAACAAGCTGATCGACCATGCCCGCGAGAAGAACGCTGCCAAGCGGGGCGGCGGCAAGGCCGAGCAGGCGCTCGACGAGGACGATCTGCTGGAACTGCTCGACACGGGTCACGGCCACAGCGAGATGCCGGCCTGGGTGCGCCGATGCGTGCACCTGGCCGCCGCCGAGATGCAGCGCACCGAACCGCGCCATGCCGAGGTCCTGCGCATGGCCTGCGAAGGCTGGAGCGCCGAGGAGGTGGCCGTGCACTTCGGCGCGCCTGCGGATGCCGTGACCGACAAGCACAAGGCCGCCGCACGCGACCGCATCTACCGCGCGGTGCTGATCGCACGCGAGATGTTCGCCCCGTGCAAGGAGTGACACGATGAACTTCCCCCATCCCCCTTCCGATCCGAAAGCTGGCCCGCCAGGACGAGACGATGACCGCTGGCTCGAGGTGCTGTCCGGTCAACGCGAGGCCGACGACAGCGACACCCGTCAGGCGGCGCAACTGCGCGACTACTTCCACCTGCAGGCATCCCACCAGCCCCAGCCTGACGAGGCCGCGAAACGCCGCGTGGCCAACCTGGTTGCCGCTCGGCTGGCAAGTGCCGAAGCCAAGGTCGCGGCAACGGCCACCGGCCCAGCGAACGCACCGGTCAGCCTCTGGCAGCGTCTGCGTGACCTGCTGCTGCCGCCGGGCCAGGGACACGGCGGGCGCTGGGCTGCCGTGGCGGCCGTGGCCATGGCCGTGACGGTTGGACCATTCCTGCTGCAGCCCGATTCAGAACCTGCGGAGCCCGATGCACCGGTGGTCAAGCAAGCGCCGGTGATCAAGGACGCGCCGGTTCAGGTCTTGCCCACCGAGAAAGGAAAGGCGACCGAGAAAGACGCGATCACGCTGCGCCGAGAGCGGCTGCCGGCGCCATCGGCCGAGACGGTTCTGCGCGTCGCCGATCCGAAGGCTGAAGCCGTGCGACTGCTGCAGGCGCTGGCCGCCACCGGCGCCGCTGCGCAGGTCATGCAAGACGGCCCGGCGACGCTGATCGTGCTGCGCGTGCCCGCCGCATCGGTCCCGGCTGCCCGTGCTGTGCTGGGCCCGGAAGGGATCTCCCTGCCTGACGATGGTCAGGCTGTGGTGCGCCTGTTGCCGCGACCCTGAAGCCGTCCGATCGACCAGCCACAACCGTCTTTCCGTCAACCGACGAGCTCAGACCATGACCTCGAGACCTGCCCACCGATCGGCCGTGCCGTTGACATCCTCACAGGCCGCACCACGGCGCAACAGGCTGGCGGGCCTGGGCCTGGCCAGCCTGCTGGTGCTGGGGACCTGCGGCCTGCTGCCGCAAACCGCCATGGCCAAGCGACTGGCGCTGCTGGTGGGCGTGTCGCACTACGACAAGCTGCCGCAGTCCCGCCTCGAAGGGCCGGTGCACGACGTCGCCGCGCTGCGCGACGTCCTGCAGCGACGCTGGGGCTACGCGCCGGCCGACGTGGTCACGCTGGTTGACCGGCAAGCCAGCCGCGCCGCGATCCTGCGCGAACTCGCGGCGCTGCAGCAGCGCAGCCAGCCCGGCGACGAGGTGCTGATCTACTTCTCCGGCCACGGCACCAGCGCACTCGACACCCAGAACCAACTGCCGGTGCCGCATGGCAGCGGTGCCTTCATGCCCGCCGACCTCGACCCCACACGGGGCGGCGACATGGGTCTGCTGATCGGGCGCACCCATCTGCGACCGGCGCTGCAGGCGCTTGACGACGGCGGGCGGAAGGTCTGGGTGATTTCCGACTCCTGCTACGCGGGTCAGCAGGTCCGTTCCGTCGCGACGGAATCAACGGCACTGCCTGCCCGGATGGTTCCCTTGCTGGCGGGCCAAGCCCTGCAGGAGCTCGATCAGGCACAGAAGCTCGGCGCGGATGCCCAAACGCCGGAGCCCTATCCCTACCAGTCGGTGGCCTACCTGGCCGCATCGGCCGAGGGCGAAACCGCCCGTGACATCCCGGCCAAGGCCCTGCATCAGATGCCCACACGCGACGGCAAGCCGCATGGCGCCCTCACCGATGCATTGCTGCGTGTGCTCGAAGGCGAGCTGCCGGCCGATGCCGACGGCGACGGCCTGCTCAGTCTGGCCGAGGTCCATCGCGGCGTCTCCGACTTCATGAGCCAGCGCGCCTACGGTCACAGCCCGCAACGCCTGCCGGCCGTGGTCGACGACCGCCGTGCCCTCGGCCAGCGCGCCGTGCTGACACAACGCGGCATGGCAGCCCCGGTACGGGCGAATGCGGCACGTCAGCCGCTGCGCGTGCATCTTTGGCCCTCACTCAAGCCGCGACAGTCCGAACTGGGCGGCGTGCCCGACCTGCAGATGGGCGTGCCGCCGACCGAGGCCGATCTGGTCCTGCGCCCCGCGCTTGGGGGCAAGGTGGTGCTCAGCGCCCGATCCGGTGACGTGCTGGCCGTGGCCGAGCCCGATGGTCTGGCAGACCTTCGCGGCACGCTGCTCCAGCTGAGTTACGCCAAGCGCCTGCATGCATGGGCTCAGGCCCATCGCCGTGCGGTGCTGCCCGCCGAGATCGAGCCGGCCACGTTCGGCGGCAACTTCGTCGACGGGCAGTCATTGCGCTTCGCGCTGCGACCCGACCGCGCGGCCACCTTGCTGCTGCTCAACATCGATGCCACGGGCCGCGTCAGCGTGCTCTACCCCGCCCATGCCGGCGAGATGCAGCCGCTCGCCGCTGGCGATTTACGCCGGATTCCCGGCGAAGGTCCGACCCAGGCCCTGAAGGTGCAGGCGCCCTACGGCATGGACGTGCAGCACCTGTTCGCCTTCGACAGCCCGCCAGCGGGCCTGGACCGGTTGGTGAACGCGCAAGGGCTCGCACCCGACGACGCCCGACTCGCGGCGCTCGAACGCACGCTGCAACAGATGCACGGCGCCTTCAGCCATGCCAGCACCGAGCTGCGCACCCACCCCCGTCCGGCGGAACGCAAGCCATGAGCCATCTCGCCCACCTGATGCGCACATTCCTGCTCGCGCTGTGCACCCTGATCTGCGCCCTGCTGGGTGTCAGCGCCGCCCAGGCCCAGACAGCAGCGCCCAAACGTGTCGCCCTGCTGATCGGCAACGCCGACTACCAGACCGAGAACAAGCTGCGCAACCCCGTCCGCGATGCCGAACTGCTTGCCGGCGTGCTCAAGGACAAGCTCAGGTTCTCCGACGTGAGGATCGAACGCAACCTGGGCATCGCCGCCATGGACCGCGTGATCGACGACTTCATCCAGCTCGCCAGAGGCGCCGATTCGGTGGTCTTCTACTACTCCGGCCATGGCATGAAGCGTGCGGCCGACGATCGGCGCAACTTCCTGCTGCCGGTGGATGCCTCGGTGGGCCGACCGGGCTCTCTGGATGTGGAGCGTCAGGCCGTGGATGCGCAGCGCTTGCGCGACCGCCTGAAGTCCCTGGGCGCTCGTGTCACCCTGCTGATCCTTGACGCCTGCCGCAACGGGCCGGTGGGCAGCAAGAGCGGCGACAAGGGTCTCGCTCGCATGGGCGGCAGCAACCAGCTGCTGGTGGCCTACGCCACCGAGGAAGACCAGGTCGCCGCCGACGGCTCCGGCACGAACAGCCCCTACGCCCGCGCGCTGGCACTCGCCCTGCAGCGGCCCGAGCCTTTGCTGCAGCAACTCGACTGGGTCGCCGACGAGGTCGAGAAGGAAGTCCCCGGCCAGAAGCCGACCCGCGACGGCAACCTGCGTGCCACCGCCTGGCTGGGCAGTCCGTTCGCGCCGGTCACACCGGACAACCGCGTGTCCATCGAGGACGAAGCCTGGGCCCTGTGCCGCAGCGCGAGCGGCAGTGCCGTGGCGTGTGAAGACTACCTCAGTGCCTATCCACAAGGCCGCTACCTGCCGCTGGCCCGCACGAGGCTGCGTGAACTTCGGGAAACGCAGCCAGCCCCCCAACGCCCTTCGCCACCCACGGTGTCGACGGTTGCGGCGGGCCAGGTGGTGAAGGACTGCGACGTGTGTCCAGAGCTTGTGGTGATACCGGGGGGCAGTTTTGTGATGGGCTTGTCGGCGAGTGAAACGGGCCGAGCCTCAGATGAACGTCCGCAGCGTGCGGTGGCGGTGAAGGGGTTCTTGCTGGGCAAGTACGAGGTAACGCAGGGGGAATGGAAGGCGGTGATGGGAAGCAACCCGAGCGGGTTCAAGGACTGCGGAGACCGTTGTCCGGTGGAGGAGGTGAGCTGGAACGAGGTTCAGGAATACCTCAAGAGGCTGAACGCGAAGAGCGGGAAGGCGTACCGGCTGGCGAGTGAGGCGGAATGGGAGTACGCGGCAAGGGCGGGCACGACAACACCGTTCAGCACGGGGCAGACGATCACGGCGGCGCAAGCGAACTTCGACGGTAATTACACGTACAACGGCGGTCCGAAGGGCGAATACCGGAGCAAGACCGTAACGGTGGGAAGTTTCGGAGCCAATATCTTCGGCTTGCACGACATGCATGGCAATGTCTGGGAATGGGTGCAGGACGCTTGGCATGACAACTACAGCGGTGCGCCTAGCGATGGCAGCGCGTGGATGAATGGGGGTGATCAGTCCCGGCGTGTTCTGCGTGGCGGGTCCTGGAGCAGCACCCCGCATAGGTTGCGCTCCGCTAGCCGCTTCTTTGACGCCCCAGACGACCGCAGCGAGACGGTCGGTTTCCGTGTGGCCAGGACCGATTTTTAGGTTCTACCCCCCTTTAACCCTTGGTCCCACTGCCCATGCCTTCCACGAACGACGCTGCGGGCATTGGCGCGGGTGCAGGGGCGCAGCCCCTGCTCGCGAATTTATTTCGGTGTCCTCCTCCGACGTTTGACGCCGAACAGCGTCTTCACCTTCAACCCCTGTCCAGCCAGCCTTGACCTTCAACCCGCCCCGGAGACCCGCATGAGCACTCGCCCGCATTCCTCCCGCCGCGTCCGCACGGCGACCTCTCATGCCTTGCACCGTTTCGCGGTCACGGCACTCGCCTTGGTTGGCCTGGGCCTCACGGTCAGCGCCCATGCGGAGAACCATGCCCTGATCCTGTGGATCGGCAACTACGCGCAGCCCAGCGCCAACCTGCCCGGCATCGACAAGGACGCGGCGATGGCCCGCCAGCTCGCCCGTGCGATGGGTGTGCCCGACAAGAACATCCGTGAGCTCAGCAATGCCGCACTGGCCAAGACCAGCATGGGCAACGAGCTGCGCAACCTGACCACGCGCATCGCCAAGGACGACAAGGTCTTCATCTACTACTCCGGCCACGGCGCACAGGTCAAGGGCTTGGGGGGTGCCAAGTGCACCGAGGGCATGGTCACCCATGAGATCGACATCTACACGGACGTCCAGCTGCAGCAGGTCCTCACCGACCTTGGCAACAAGGCCAGCCAGGTGGTGATGTTCAACGACTCCTGCTTCTCGGGCGGCGCGGCCACCAAGGCCTCGCGTGACCTCACTGGCCCGTCCGACGCCCCGGTGCCGAAGTTCTACAGCGGCCCGCTGCCGCAAGGCACGGGCGTCAACGACGACTACACCTGCGGCGAACAGGTCAACAAGATGTCGCGCAACCTCGAGGTGGTGGCCGCCGCGCCGCGTGCGCCCCAGGTGCTCTACGTGGCCGCCTCTGCAGCCAACGAGGTGTCCTTTGCCACGACCAAGGGCAGCGCCGGCACGCTGGCGTGGCTGTCATGCATCGGCAGTGCCGACAGCAACCGCAGCGGTGCGGTCGACGCCGAGGAGCTGCGCGCCTGCGCGCAGCAGTGGCTCGATCGCGGCAAGTTCGACCAGCACATCACCCTGGCGGGCAACACCAAGCTGCCGCTGACCTTCGTGAGCAACACGCCCGCAGGCAGCGGCAACGCCCCCGTCAATGCGGCCCGTGCGCTGGAAGACCTGCGCGCGACGGCCGACCCGGCGCATGCCGTCACGCTGAGTCCGGTGCGTGGCACGCTCAAGATCGGCCAGGACCCGCTGGACTTCAGCATCACCACGACCCAGCCCGGCTACCTCTATGTGCTGCACGTGGGCAGCGACGGCAAGACCTTTGACCTGCTGTTCCCGAACAAGCAGGACAGCAACAACTACGTCGCCGCCGGCAACCACAGCTTCCCGCGCCCGAGCTGGCGCATCAAGGCCAGCGGCCCGGCTGGCACCAGCTATCTGATGGCGGTCGTCTCTCCGGTTCAACGCAACTTCAACAAGGACATGGACCTGGGCAGCGTCTTCCCCCAAAGCAATGCCACGACCGACAGCGCCAAGAACCTGGTCATCGAGACCACGGGCGCAGCCGGCGCCGGCGCACGCTTTGGCGCCAGCGCGGTGGTGGCGATCCGCGAATCGAATTGACGCCAGTCGGGCGGCGCCCGTGTGCATGCCGCACGCGCACGTGGCCCGCATCGGTGCGACAGACCGGTCCTTCCGGTCGCCCCCAGGAGATTCCATGTTTGCTGTCCCTTGTCGCCACGGCGTCGGCCCCCTGCCACGCCTGCGCCCTTTGAATGCCGCCGTCCTGGCCCTCGGCCTGAGCGCTGCCTTGTGCCTGCCGGCGGCTGCTGAGGGGCCTGCTCCGGCCCTCGATGCAGGCTCTGCCAGCACATCGCCCGCCGCTTCGGGCCACGCTGCTTCGGCTGTTGCTTCAACGGCTGCTTCAACTGCTGCTTCAACCGCTGCTTCGACTGCCGCTTCCGCCGTCAAGGACGTGACGGTCGACCGCGCACCTGCGGACCCCGCCGCCGCGAGCCGCCCCGCAGCCACATCGGCCAGCGCGACGCTGCTGAGCACGCCCCTGCACGATGGCGCGCTGGCCGCCGCACTCGACGACCTGGGCCTTGCCCTGCTTCGTGACCTCAGTGCCAAGGGCGGCCAAGGCCAAGCCAATGCGGTGACGTCACCCTTGTCCCTGGCCGTGAGCCTGGGCCTCTTGCATGCCGGAACGGCCAGTGCCGGTGCCGATGAACTGGCGCGTGCCGTGGGGGGCACCGCGTCCGGCACGCGACTGCTCACGACCCGGCTGCCAGCCCAGTTGGCCCGGGCCCTGGACAGCAGCCGGGCCGGCAGTCCCTTGACGATGGCCAACCGCGTCTGGCTCGACAAGAGCGTCGTGCGCGCCGTGCCAGCCAGCTATGCCGCCGCCGTCTCGCAGCGCTACCAGGCCGATGGCATCGTGCTGCCGCTGGCCAGTGACCCGCGCGGCGCACGCCAGACGATCAACGCCTGGGTGTCGCAAGCAACGGCGCGACGCATCCCCGATCTCCTGCCCGAGGGCGCCATCAAGGGCAACTCGCGTGTCGTGCTGACCAGCGCGATGCACTTCAAGGGCCGATGGAGCCAGGCCTTCGACCCCGCAGCGACGTCGACCCAAACCTTCGAGGCCGCGCCCGGACGCAGCGTTCGTGTGCCGACGATGAGCGGCGAACGCATGGTGCGGGCCGGCACGGTCGACAACCTCAACGTGATCGAACTGCCCTTTGACGGGGACTACGCCTTGATCGTGGCCATGCCGCCGGCTGGACACACGCTGCAGGCGCTGGAAACCGAGCTGGAAGGTCTGGACATGGCCTCCTGGAGCAGCCAGCTGCGCCCGTTGCGCTGCACCGTGACGCTGCCCCGCTTCAGCATCGCGCCGACGGCCCGATCGCTCAAGGCAGCGCTGGTCGGCCTGGGAGTGCGCCAGGTCTTCAGCTCGGCGGCCGATCTCGGGCCGCTGCTGGGCAAGGCGGGCAAGGGCGTCCAGGTCGACGACGTGTTCCAGAGCGCCGGCATCACCATCGATGAGCAGGGGGGTGAAGCGGCGGCGGCCACCGGCGCCACCGTGTCGGCCAAGTCCATCACCCTGGGCGCGCCGAGCTGCGCGGTCAACCGGGCCTTTGTCTTCAGCCTCGTGCACAAGCCCACGGGGCTGCCGCTGTTCGTGGGCAAGGTGAGCGACCCCAGCAAGCGCTGAGCACATCGCCGCGCGGGTTCATCCGAGACGCGGGCCTGACGTCTGGCGCTGTCGGGCGTCCTAACGGGCAGACCCCGCAGGCGCCAGCCAGCGGGCGACCCCACCCCCAAGGAGCACGCTCATGAACCTGTTGCGCATCACCTTCTTCTACGGCATCGCCTTGCTTGTCGGCCTGTCCGCCGGGGCATTGGCCCGCACGGCATGGACCTGGACAAGCAGCACTGATCACGGCGCGTTGCTGACACCCACGTCGGTCGACCCGACCGATGCGGTGTCGACGGGTCATGCACCGACCCGACAGATCCTGGCTCCGGGCCAGGTCTGGATCGCCCTGGGCCATGCCCTTGTGCCAGCGCAGACCGGACCGCTCGCCTTGCCGCATGGCAGCCGGCTGCGACTGAAGGTGACACCCAGTGCAGACGGTCTGCTGCGTCTGCGGGCCATCTCGCCCGACGGTCGCCACACGGATCTGTGGTCGCTGTCGGTCAGCGCAGGCCAGACGCAGTTCTCGCCCATGCTGCGGCTCGAGGGACACCGTGGCCTGGAACAGTTGGAGCTGCACTTGACACCATCCGACGGCAGCGCGGCGCGCCAGCAGCAATTGCAGATCTGGCACGGCTGAACAGCGTCGCCGAGCGGCCAGTTCCGTCCTTGTCGGGTGCTCCGCGACGACGCGACGTCGCGGCATCGAGCGTGCCCCTGACCCGAGCCTTCAAGAGGTTCATCCCTGACGTTTTGACGCGGTCTGCGTCCCCTGGAGCACACGCTGCACAACAGCGTTCAACCCAGGCCCCGGCAGCGGGGCAAACATCACCGTCGATCCGATCAGGAGTTCACCATGCACAGCATCTTTCGCCTCACCGTGACCACGCTGGCCCTGGCTACCGGCATCATGGCCTCGATGTCCGCCCAGGCCGCAAACGCCGAGGTCCGCATCCGCAACGATTCCAGCGCCACGATCTATTTCCTCTACACCAGCAAGGCGGGCACGTCGCACTACGGTCGCACGGACCTGCTCGACGAACAGGACATCGTCGCGATCCTGCCGGGCCGCTCGGCCCTGGTCGACTTCGACGTGACCGACGCCCGCAACAGCTGCCGGCAGGACATCAAGGCGGTGGGTGAGAAGAACCGCACCTGGACCTGGACGATGAACGTCTGTGAAGAATCGTCCTGGCGCCTGGTCAATTGAGGTCAGTGTCGAAGGTCGGCCACCACCGAGCGCCGCTTCATGAATAGGACCGCCCCCGCCGTGTCGGTCGACACCAAGGCGGGGGCGGTGGACCTTCTCCAACACGGACGGTATCCATCGTTGCATCGCCCGACGATCTCGGGCGACATCCGTCTCGCATTGCAAGACCGCTTCACCGCCGAAAACGGCACGGCAAGCCGCGCGTCAGACCACACGAACGGGGGGTGCGCCAGGCCCTTACGCATGCCATTGCCCCCCTACCATCAAATCGACATCGGGCTCAGAGATCGCCCGGTCAAGCAGGAGAACCCCATGCATCCATCCGGCCGAGGCACCTCTGCAGGTGAAGGGGCTGCCCTGAGGCATTGGCGATCACATCGGGCTCTGGCATGGCTGACGCTGGCGTGCCTGCTGCTGGCCATGCTGCCGGTTCATGCCGCACCTGAGGGCAAGCGCGTGGCGCTGCTCATCGGCAACAGCAACTACGCCGTGGGTCCCTTGCGCAACCCGGCAAACGATGTGCGTGAGATGGAAGCCTCGCTGCTGTCGCTGGGCTTTCAGGTTCGCAAGGTGATGGACACCGACCAGAACCAGCTCAAGCGTGCGATCCGCGACTTCGGGAACGACGCCAAGGGCGCGGCCGTCGCCTTGTTCTACTACAGCGGGCACGGCATCCAGTCCGGCGGTGAGAACTACCTGATTCCCTTGCGCGCCAGCATCGACAAGGAATCGGACTACGACGTCGAAGCCGTCTCGGTCAGCAGCGCCCTGCGCCAGATCGCCGGCGCCCGTCCGGATGTGACCCTGCTCGTGCTGGATGCCTGCCGGGACAATCCACTGGCCTCAGTGACGCGCAGCGGTACCAAAGGCCTGGGGCGCATGGATGCGCCCACCGGCACCGCAATTGCCTTCGCCACGGCACCCAACACGACGGCGGCCGACAGCGGCCTGTTTGCCCGCGTGCTGGCGGCGGAACTGCGCAAGCCGGGCCAGGAGCTGTTCGATGCCCTTCGGAACACCACCGCGGTCGTCAAGCGAGAGACCGGTGGCCGCCAGGAACCTCGTGTGAGCGAGTGGTCGATCACCGACCGCGTTTTTCTGGCAGGCACGACACAGGCCATTGGGACATCACCGGACGTTGGACCAGGAAGCCGCCATGCAGCGGCGCCCGCGCCCGCAACAGCGATGGCTGTCCCGGCAACATCGATCCCGGTCGTTCGAGCTGACGCGACCTGTCAAGGCTGTCCAGCCATGGTGGTGATTCCCGCCGGCAGCTTCCAGATGGGCTCGACATCCGACGAGGAAGGTCGATCAGGTGACGAAGGCCCGTTGCGCACCGTGACGTTTGCGCAACCCCTGGCGGTCAGCAAAAACCTGGTGACCCGAGGCGAATTTGCCGAATTCGTGAATGCGACCGGCCACAGAACAGACGCCGAGCTTGGCGGCGGATGCCGCTACTTCCTGGAAGGTCGCTGGCAGACCAACACGGGACAGTCCTGGCGGTCACTGATGTTCGCCCAGACGAACGACCATCCGGTGACGTGCGTGAGCTGGCATGACGCGGTGCAGTACACCTTGTGGCTGAACGCCCGCAGCGCCTTGAAGGGCTGGCGCCTGCCGAGCGAGGCGGAGTGGGAATACGCCGCCCGTGCCGGGACTCGCACAACCTATCCCTGGGGCCAGCTGGCCGATCGAGCCATGGCCAATTACGGCAGGGACACCTGTTGCGGCCCGCTGGCTGCGGGCGCGGACGAATGGGAGTTCACGTCGCCGGTGGGACACTTTCCTGCCAACGCCTGGGGTCTGCACGACATGAGCGGCAACCTTTGGCAGTGGGTCCAAGATGTCTGGCACGACAACTACCACGGAGCGCCTGTCGATGGCAGCGCATGGCTCAAAGACGGAAGTCCCACCGAACGGGTCGTGCGAGGAGGCTCATGGGGAAGCAACATGCGTTCACTGCGCACAGCCGATCGCAACAAGTATGTCTCGACCGAGGCTTTTCCCATCGTGGGCTTCCGTGTGGTCAGGCAGCCGTGAGGCGTGCGGCAAATCCGACAAGCTCTGCACGTTCAGAGTCAGATCACGCGACTCATCGACCTGCGCCGTTGACTGGCATGTTCATCGAGTCCCCGTCAAACACGGACTGAATCGCATGTCGACATGCCGTTGAACTCATGCGAGACCACTGGTCATTGAGCATTTCATCCTCGCCAAGCTGACCACGTTCGATCTCACTGGCGCATGCCGAGGTGACGGGCGCAGACCGGCTGCTGATGCGTCGTTGTCCGGTCGAGAGACTTTGCACGTAGACCAAGGGGCTGCCCGTCTCGAACGACACGTAGGCCAGCATGGCGTTGCGCTCATCGGTGGCATCAGGTCGTGACCAGGTGGGCAACATCAGCGGCTTGGCACTGACAACCGCGAGTCGGCTTCCACCGCCGTCGATGTCACTGACCGACAAGGCATGGCGCATGTCAAAGACAGACACCCGAGCGACCCGGCGCTGGAAGTCACTGCGGCGCTGGGTCACGGCTTCAAAGACGAGATCCGAAACCTGAAAAGCGACTCTGCGCAGGTCCACCACGGCAGCGCTCGACGCCTTGGCGAGGACCTCCCGCGCGGAAGCCACTTGCCAGACGCGCATGCGCACCTCAAGACGGCCATCGTCCAGAACTGCCACGTCGCCCAACACGAGATGACTGTAGCCCTGGGCCCTGGCTCGGATCCAATCGGGCCTCGCAGCACTGCCGCCCGGCTGGTCATCCACGCGAGTGACATCGAGCCGACCTCTTTGTTCTAGCGTCTGGAGAACCACCTGCGCCAGGCGCAGCGCGTGACCACCGATACGATCCTCGAACGACACGCCCACCCGCAGTGCCACATCGGGGGCCAGGTTCAAGTTGGCCGTCGGCACCGCTGTCGCGACAGACGGTGCTGACGTCTGCACCGCGACCTGCGAAGGTGGCCCTGCCAGGTAGTGAGCCCCACGCAGGCCAATATCCTCACGCGGACGCTGCTTGCCGCCGGACTCCTTCTCCACCGCCAGGGCCGTTTCCTCAAAGACCTGCCGGATGTCCAGCCGTCTTTGAACCAGGAATCGGGCAAGGTGCTTGGTGTAAAGCCCGTTGTTGCCTTCGCCATCGTCAGCCACAGCGCCAGGCTGAGCTGAATAGGCCACGATGCTGCCAGTGGGCACATCCATGCGAGCCAGGCCCCGAGAAAGACTGCGCAAGCGGCTGAAGAAAGGGTTGTTGCGGCAGGCATCCAGCACGACAAGTGCAATCCTCGGACTTGCAGCCTCGATCTGTTGGAGCAGCGTGCTGGCAGCGATCGCTTCGCCGGCGACATCGGCCTGTTTACCGATGTCCGCGTCCACGGGCACCAGCCAGTTTTCATTGCCCAGTTGCATGCCATGGCCAGCGTAGTAGACCAGGGCCACATCGGCGCCCTGGGCACGATCACCGAACTCGCGCACAGCACGGTGCAGACGCCGAAAGTCGGCGTTCTCCACACGTTCAACATCAAAGCCCAAGGTCTTGAGTGTTGCTTCCATCAAGCGGGCATCGTTGACCGGATTGGCCAGCCTCCCCTCGCGATAGGCAGCATTGCCGATCACCAGTGCGACTCGCTTTCCAGTGGCCATGGCCTGAGCCCCCGCCTGTGGAACCATCAGACCCAGCAAAAGGACCCAGGTGAAGATCCAAAGACCGTGGGTCGCCCGCCATCGCACAGGCTCTCGCGCGACGGGCCATGCGGCGGAATGGTTGTCGAGCGACATGGAATGACTCCGAGATCGGTAGATCGCCACCGGCATGAGCGCCGAGGAACACAGGTCCTCAGCGTTCGTGCGCCAGAACGAACTGGCTGAAGAGCATGTCGTCGGGCTGAAAGCTGTCGAGCGCAGTGAGCGTGATGTTCGAGTCGCTGCCCGAGGAGGTCAGTCCGATGGCCAACTTGCTGCGCCCTCCCGCACCTCGGGCAGCCAACAATGCAGCCTGCGATGCTGGCGTGCAGAGGGGCAACCCGTTCTTGAAGGCCGCCCAGGCCGGCTGCTCCGCGTTGACTGGCGGCAGACAAGGCATGAAATACAGCCTGAATGTTTCTTCACCAGGCGTACCGTGCAGTTGGATCCCCTTGGTCCTCGGCACTCGGTTGTCCTCGCCTGGCATGACCGTGTAGACACCCAGTTCACTGACCAAGCCCGCACCATCCACGCTCTCGACGCGGATCTGACCAGGCAGATTGGTGGCAAAGCGCAGGGCAATGACCTCGTCCGTGCGAAGGCGCTGAGGCATCTTGTCCATCGGCAGCGATCTCTTCATCGCAAACGTCGTCGGATCCAGATGCTGTACCTCGTAGGCCAGCGCCGGCACGATCCGCGCATCGGCGGGGCGGTTGCCCGCTGCGGCGACACCGTTCGGCCCGGAAGACGGGTTGCGGCGACCCTGCCATTGCTGGAACAGCGTGCCGACGGCATCAAGGGCCCGTTCTGCGGCCATTTCAGCCAGCGGCTGAAGAATCAGGGCCAGCAACGGTGACAGCTTCTCTGCAGCTGGCTCCGCTGCTTGCATATCGGCCGAGCCACTTCTCGAGGCCTGGGCAGATTCGACTGGCTGATCCGGTGATTCGTGGACCGGCTTGGCCACCGCACTCGCTTGCAGCAAGAGCAGTGCCAGCAACAAGCTGGCGGGCATCTTCGTTCGTGTCATCGCTTGGTCACCTCGCTCCGTCGTTGAAGTGTTCGTCGTGATGGCTGCCTGGCAAAGGCCAAAAGCGCAGGCCATGGCTCACGCGCATGTGAACGCAAGGACCTGACTGCACCAGCCTTCCTTGCAGACGCATGACGGCGGAGAACGTCAGGGAAGCCAGTTCCACAGATCGACCGACGACCCTTCAAGAATGTCGTTCGAACCTGTCATGAATTTGTCATGCGACGCGCCAGCTGACCGCAGAACCGCGAACTGGACCGGTAAGGATGCATCGTCAGCGACATCGATGTCGCAAACAGCCAACGTCCATCGTTGTCACAAAGAAGATCTCGATCTGATAACAACATTCTGGCATTCTGCGCTTGGGTTAAGCAAAGCTTAGTTGACACGGATCTTCAGAACCGGTCTTCCTTCGCAGGTGACGCAGGCCGCCAACAAGCCTGCGAAAGGGTGAGGCTCGTGGACCAGCTTGGACTCTCGTTGCGCATTGCCAGGAGATCTGGCAATGGCTCGTGTCATCTTGGGTATGGGTCAGCGTTGACGCGGGCTTCCAAGACGCGACGTTCCCGTCGCAGCAGACCACGTGTCCTGATCGCTCCTGCGTGTGGGTCTTCAACGACAGCAGTCTGCGCAGTACCCGGACATTAGGTGGGTCACGACAAACGTCGTCGACCGCCAGCGCCATTTCCCTGATTTCGCCTCATGTCTCCCGCCGTACCGAGGAGCGCGTCAGCGTGCCTCCGACGGAATGTATTGGCCTGCGTCTACATCAACTCATTTCCGACGAAGCACGTCGGTTCGCGTCTACCAGTGTCGTATTCAACGTGTCGTTCATTGACCAAGGAAGAGACCCATGCATCGCTTTGCCCCTCGTCCACGCTTCGCCTGCTATCTGCTGCCGCCCATGCTGATGATAGGTGGGTGTACTGCCACGATGTCAAACCAGATTCAACAAGCCGCGAACCAAGTCATGAACACGTCGCCCGGCTCGTCGAATCAGGCATCCGCACCACTGCGTGCGACACCGCAAGCCCAATCGCGAGGCACGCCGCGCCAGAAACCTGTGCCCTTGCTCACACGAGAAGACGCCAGCATCAAGGCACTTTTTGCCAAAGGTACGGTCACCGGAGCCGACCTGTTGCCAGAGTTGCGCGCCTTCAAGCGTTTATCTGGCGATGGCAAGGCCATACCCATCGCTGACCTCTTGGGAAACTCAGAAAGCGCCCCGGAATCGGGTGGCTTTCTGGGGCAGTTGATGTCCTCGGACCTAAAGTCAGGTCTTGCAGGGGCATCAATGCAGTTGGCGGTGGGAAAGCTCGAGTCGACCCTGAAAGCCACGGTCATGAGCACAGCGGTGTCGGAACTGCAGGGGCACCTTGATTTTCTCATCGGGGATTCCAAGGCGCTTCAGTCAGAAACCATCACCCTGCCGTCCGGCGATAACCTGACAGCAGAACAGAAGCAGCGCTCCGTGACGATGGCAGCCATCGTCGTCGCTACCCGCCTGAGCGCCAGGATGCTGAATCAGGCAACCAAGGATCTCAAGGGCCTGGAGCAAGAATATCAAACCCTGATCGACAGGCGCGAGCGCGCGGCAGCATTGCTGCAGCAGACGCTGGCGACGGGCATCCCAGCAAATGCGGCCCATGCCTTCGTCGAGGCAGATCTCAATCATCTTCGCCGCCTGTCTGCAAGTGAAGGCGTCGCCGGTTTTGTGAAGGACATGGGCGCACAGACCATGGCTCTGCGGCTTGTCGCGGCGACAGACCCAAAAACATATGAGGACTACAAGGCTCAATCCGATGGCTTGACCAAACGCCAAGCAGCAGCCATGCGCACGGTGGCAGGCGTTGTCGCCTTCGGAGGTCTGCTGACGAACTTCTCGAGCGAGTTCGTGAAGATTGGCAAGCAGAAGTCGGTGGCCGAAATTCTGGCGCTTGGCCCGCTGGCAGCTGCATTCATTTCGGAGGTGCCGCCGGTCTTTCAGTCGGCCTATCAGGTGGCCACAGAGGGAGCAGGTGTCCTTCTGAAATCTCACAAGCATTTCAAGGTCACAACGCTCGACAAGACGGTCGAAGTCGCAGGTGCGTCCGAAGTCTTTGAATTGATCAAGCTGAACGGCGCAACGCCCGAGTTTCAGTCCGCACTCTTTCGCGACGACGGCTTTGGTGTGTTGCAGCGCGTCCATTTCTGCGACGCCAAGGCAGCGATCCAAATGGTGGACGCGGCTGTCCCGTCTCAAGGGCAGGCTGAATTCGCGAAGGAAATGGCGCTGGAGAATCCTTCCCAGTTCTCCTTCGTCAATGTTGAGACCATCAAGGCAGACATCGTGCCTGAACTGCTCGGCAAGGACCATCGTCCGCGCCTGAACGACCGAAATCCTGCGATGGCTCGCGTCCAGCAGGTCGTTGCAGGCCCGTCTGGCCTACCCGCGACGACCGCTGCGGCCGCTACGGCCGAACCCGGGCCAGGTTATCTCAAGTGGAACAACGAGCAGGTTCTCAGACTTGTCTTCGCGAACCGCGATGCCAATGCGGCCAAGTACGCAGCGATGGAATTCAATGGCGTGACCGTCCGCCCTGTCCCGTCGATGCAATCCCTGTTCGCCTATGAGTCGCTGGCCGACGCCTGCCGTCAGCAGTCTGTACCTGTCATCGCGCCAAGTGAGCCGAACCAGCCACCAAAGCCTCAACGTCGACAACCGGCGCAGAATTCACGCAAGTCTTGAATCCATCGAATGCCATAGAGGAGATCGACATGGTACGTGTGACAAACATTCTGATGGTGCCCGCTGTTCTGCTGGCACTTGCCGGGTGCCAGAACAAGCCGATCGTGGATCCGAACGCCAAGCCCGAAATACGGGAAACACGCGGCGCCATCCTCATGCCAGCTGGCGCAAGCTATCGCCTGGTGCAACTCGCGGAGAAGGGAATCAAGCCCCGCATCTATACGCAGGTGCGGGGCATGGGTGATCCGTCCAACGAGAAACTGCTCTTTCGCGCCGATGTGGCCGCAGCCATCGGCGTGACGGCCACCCAGATTCAACGCCGTTTCATGGACACGGTCGGCAAGACCAAACGTTATGAGGTCTACGACACCAGCACGTCAGTCACCGCTGAAGCATCTGACTTTGTTGTCGACGCGCAGTTTGTGGGGTCGTCTCAGGAACTGCGGACGCTCGAAGGCGGCTTGCGGGTTGCTGTCACACGGGTGCAGCTCAACGCCAACCTGATCGACCGCTACTCCGGTCGTCCAGTATGGGCAGCACCCGTCGAGGCCGTCGGCGTGACTGGATTGAGCAGCAGCGATCGCATGGTCGTTCAACCTGGCGAGAGCCTAGAGCAAGCAGATGTGCAACGTCGCCTGGGCATCGACTATGAAAGGGCCATGCAGAGGGCCTTCGATCGTCTCGCGGCCCGCATCGATTCCGACTTGCGCCCGATGGGCAAGGTCGTCGGCGTCGAAGGAGATGGCATCTCGATCATCGGTGGCCAGCGCAATGGTCTGCAGAGCGGCGACGAAATGGTCATCTTCAGTGCAGGCCTGACCACCATTGGAGAGGCGCAATCTTTCATCAACATGCGACCGCTCGCAGCCGTGCGCTGCAGCGCTGTCGGGCAGGAAACCAGTCAGTGCGATGTCGTCCGACGCAACACACAGTTCAACTTCAAGGAGGGCGACTTCGTCATCCTGACAGACCATTCCGCATCGACCTTGCGCCAGGGGATGTGACATGAAACTCGCGAAAAGGGTTTCAAGGCCACAGTTTCAACGCCGCGCGTTTCTGACGTTCCTGAGCACGCCTGTTTGGACGCCCTTGCTGACCGCCCTGCCGACATCAGCGGCGTCATCGGTTGAAGGGCGCACGCTGAGAACTGACCAAGTGACGATCCTGTACCGGCCGCTTGGCAAGGATGCGCCGTCACCACACGATCCAATCGTGCAGTCATCCGTCCGGCAATTGGAACGGGAGTTCATCGCGAGAGGTTTGAAAGTACAGCAGCCGTCTGCGCAACTCTATCGGTTGATGGCTCAGGGCGACGGCGTCGTGGTGACCTTCGCATCCGATGCTGGCTATTCGCTGGTTTTCTCGATCTACCGGAATCTTCGTCCGGTTCCTCAGCAAGAAGGCGCCATTGCCGAAGTGCGACTCGAGTCCCGCACCATCGTTGGTCGGCATGTCCTGTCAGCTGAATCTTCTCGCGGACAAATGTTCACACGCACGGATGCTGGCCTACAGGAGTTCGGTGCCAGACGCGCCTTTGAACTGGCAACGGAGAAAGCGGCAAGCGAACTCGCAGACAAGACTTTCCAGATCCTAAAAGCCATGACCACCGAGCGCTTGGCTGACCTGCTGGGACCTGACGAGGGACTGCGCACAGATGCCGAACTGGTCGGACTGCCCGACACTTCTCCAGCGTCGACGTCCATGCTGTCCGAGACAACAACCGTCCAACCGACTGAAGGTTCCGGCAACGCCAGATTGCCCACACCAAAGAGAAAGTGGGCCATCTTGGTCGGAATGTCGAACTACTCGTCTGTTCGAACCGCTGGAGTTCCTGGCATCAAGGATCTGCCAGGTGTCTCCAAAGACATCCAGCAAATCAGAGCCACGCTTCCAGAACTCGGCTTCGACATGCGGGACGTGACCACCCTAAAGGACGCAGATGCCACCAGCGGGGCTCTCCGCAGTGCACTCAAGCGCTTGGCTGGCCTTGTAGCGGCAGACGATCTGGTGATGGTCTATATCTCAGCCCATGGTGCAGACAAGGATTTCAGTGCATCCGGCTTCGGTATGCCGATCTTGGCGGATTTCCGCCCCAACGACCCGAATTCGCTGGACTTTTGGGAATTGCAGAGCCTGACACGAAACCTACAGGGTCAAGTGGTTTGGATCAGCGACACCTGTCACTCAGGTGGTGCGGCAACCAACATCTCAAGCGTGGTCATCGGAGGTCAGGAGATTTCAACCGTCAAGGAGGTTCGAGGCCCTGACGCCTTATCAGTCGCCAGAGCAACGGCACAGGGACAGTCATTTGCGATCCTGACAGCCGCTGGCGCCAGGGAGATTTCCTGGGAAACCGGAGAAGGCGGACTGTTCACGACCCGTTTGTTGAACGCCCTAAAGGACAACAAGGGTATGAAGCCCTTGTCCGAATTATTCTCGATACATGTTCGACCCACGGTCATCAAGGAATCAAAGACGATCTGCGAAAAATCTCGATCTTGCTCGATGCACCCCCAGCAGACGCCCGTCATGGCATATGGCGGCTCGGGCAACCTCATCATTATCTAAACAGCAGAGAAAGAGTATGAAACAAGGACACTCCATGAAAAAGCCCTTCTTCTTTCATTTCGCTGCGTTGATCAGCATCGCAACGATCTGCTCCACGGCCCATACACAAACCATTCTTCGCCCCATCGCTGCAGTCGGCCTCAACGGCGGCGGCGACCAATTCAGCCCTTCAGTCCCCGGCGGAAACAGATATCAACCTGCCCGAGTGAGTGGCTTGGTCCACGCCTACATTGGCGCCGAATATCTCCCCAGCTCGAGTTATGGCATCAGTGCAACCATCGGGTTTCAAGGCGGCGTCCTGCAGAACAAGGGGCAGCGCCGCTATGAATTCGCTCGAATCCCCGTCGAACTTCAGATTTCAACTGAACTGCTTGATGGCATCGGAATCATTGGCGGAGTGCGCAAATCACTGAGCCCTTCCGTCAAAATGCCAGCAAGCGAGCAACAATACGAGCCGAAGCTCAGCTCCGATATAGGATATTTTGGCGGCATTCGATTCGGCTTCGGCCAAGCGAGTTCGATCATGGCTCGATACACGATCGAGAAGTTTAACGCTCCCGGAATCCCACCCATCAACGGTCGCCATTTCGGCATCTACTATGAGTTCGCAAGGTAAGAAGAGCAAAATGCACCACGTAATCATCATGATTGCCATGATACTGGTGAGTGGCTGCTCGTCGGTACCTTACCGAGCCGAGGGTATTGTGACAAACCATACAAACAGCAAGCCAAAGGACCGTGAAAGCTTCAAGATCGCCAATGTCGCGGTCAATTCAACCAGAGTGGACTACAAAGATGCAGGCGCATTACTGTCGTCACTAACTGTCCCAGCCGCTGACCCGAAAGACGATCGACGCCGTCTTGATGTTGATGCCGGCTTGAATCGCAGCCTGGATTGGCTGGGCTATTCAAACATCGGGCCAAATCAGAGAGCCGAACCTTACTATCTGATTCATGCCACATTCGATTCAACCACAAACTTCTTTACAGCCCAAGAGCCAATCTACGAAGAACGGGATACTGGAAGCTGGCAGAGTCATTGCTTTGAGACGTTTCTAGGCACATCTTGCACCAACACGCCCATCATGAACCGGGTTCGAGTTGGCACTCGAGACGTGCCGCGTCAATACCAATCCACAACGCTCCGCGTGGACTTCACGCACAAGGGCGAGGTCGTCAGGACAGTTTCAATCACGACCACCGACACATCCTGCAATGTCGACAAACGACTTCAGATTCTCGCGGGAGAGGGCTTTAGACAAGTCATGAAAAACTCTCCAAAGAAGACATCATCGATCAGCATCGAAAGTGGATTTTGCTATCAACGCTAAATCTCAGATATATCAGACAACACAGCGCCCAGAACAAGGATTACTTTGTTGAGCTGTTCCACCCCGAAGCGCATTAAACAGTTCTGGAACTTGAATGAACCGCCAGTTCGATGCAAAAGAACAGCCATCATTCAGTACCCAGGGGCTCTGTTTCCCCTCACAACTGGCCGACCTGCGTCCTTGGGCGCATTAATGTAGAAACTAACATCATGAGTGCCAAGATCCCATCCATCCTGAAAAGTGCTGGAACTCTGCTCATCAGCGTGCTATTGACGGCTTGCGGCGGCGGAGAAGAAACCGGTACCTCGTCCAGCACAACACCAATCAGCAACCCCATCACCACGCCCGGCACGACGCCGACCACCGGACCTGGCGTGTCGTCCACACAGCAACCCCGCTGGACCACGCCGCTGCTGCTTGAAACAAGCAACAGCCAAGTTGAGCTATTTTCAAATGTGCCACGTTATTGGCTAGGCATCTCGGACAGTGGCGATGCAACGGTCGCATTCATACAGGCAGACGCTACCGGACGTCGTGCACTACAAGTCACCCGGGGTAATTCAGATACCAACTGGAGTGAACCGACAGTGATCGACGCTGCTGCCCCGATTGACGTTGGAGATTATCCTTTCAGCGGCAGTGTATCCAGACCTGACGTTGCAGTATCCCCCAACGGAAATGCTGTTGTTGCATGGGCCCACTTGACCGACTGCGGCACAGGCAGTTACCTCAAGAATCCAGCAGACCCATGTTCCTTCGTTTATGCCTCACGACGCCTGGCAGGCGAATCAAATTGGGAAGCGCCAATTAGGGTATCGGACTCACCCTATGGGGTATGGGGACCACACCGCGTCAAGATCAATGACCGCGGAGACGTTGCAATCTTGTTTGCTCATGCGGAGCCCACAGAGACGACCGCCCGGATCGACCGACCCGGCGTCGCGCTGCGTACCGCAACAGAGTCGGCCTTTCGCGTCGAGGTCCTGAACGACTGGCCCATCGCCTACGGTTTTGCAACGGGGCCGGAACTGCACCGCCTGGTCATCTTGGGGCTGGACGAAACAGGCCACGTGAATGTGACCGGCCAGCGCGGCACAGACATCGTCTCCTACCGTGGCAGCGTGGCTTCCGGATTCGGCTCAGTTCAGGTCGCCGCGGAACTGGAGAGTCGTGCTGCAACAGCGTCTCTTTTTGCCGTGCATACTGGGAGCAGCGGGTATATCGCAACCTTGTGGCTCCAAGATACCGCAACCACTGCCGGATCCGTGTTGTTGTCGGTCTTCTCACCGACGACTCAATCATGGACCCCTTCCGCAGTTCCCATCGACTTGACGCAGTACCTCTCGTCAGGCGCGTTGACCACTGCCAATAGCTTGTCGTTGTTCAGTACCAGCAAATGGGCATTGCGTGTCACAGACGATTCAGCCGGGCATGTCTTGATATATGACAGATGCACACTGACTCAGTGGAAAGCAGGAGCCGTCATTCCCAAGAAGAACCTGCCCAGCCTATGCGGCTTGCACTTGTCGGATAACGCACTCTTCGTTTTTAATCAAAAGGGAGACTACGTGGGCGTGAATGCAAGTGGATACGATGGCGGCTGGGTCTCCTACAACCAATCCACCAACAGCATGACGCACACGATGCCAGCCAACCTGGCCGGTGTTCAGCCGCAAGATTACGTTCTTGGCACGAGAACCCGAATTGCTGGATCCTTTCCGACAGTGATGGATGTGTCGAACACAGGGAAAGCCATTTTGGTCACAAGCAATCGGTACGCAACCTTGCCAAGCGCGAGCGGTCCGATTGGCGACCTCCACCCCAGCTTGTATAACTTGTGGGGGCTCTTCTTGCACTGAACTGGCATGCAGCTACGACATATCCCATCCGATCGGGAGGTAGCTGCGGTGCACATGAGCTGCTCGTCGGCGAAGTTCTCCGGATGCTGTCGGACGTCCGGTGGGTATTGCGACGGGTCAAGGCGCGCAGTCAGCTCGAATGCACGATGCAAGTCGCAGCAGCGGCGCCGTAGCCTTGCTACGGCTTCAGCTCGCAGCGGAGCCTTGCGGCAAGCATCCGGCGGACGCATCTTGACGATGTCGGGGTTGATCAGGTCGTGAGGATCACCGGCCGCCAGTGTTGGGGACACAACCGGTCGCTTTGGCTTGTAGGCTGGACAGGCGAGCGCTCCAGGAAGTCGCGCAGCTTGGCGCAACGTTCGTGGTCTTTGAGCTTCGCTGGGTGGATCAGGCTCATCAACGCCGCAGCCCGCTCGCCTTCGCGCCAGCTTCCGGCGTACGGGAATTGCTTCCGCCCGACAGTGAACGGCCGGCTGCGGTTCTCTGCCGGGTTGTTGTCGGCGGGCAGGTCACCAGCGTCGATGAACCGAGTCAGGGCGTGCCAGCGATTGAGGCTGGAACTCAATCACATCCACAACCTGCACCCACCACGCCTGCACCACCACCCTCGGCGCCTTCCTGCTCCCCACCTCTTCCAGCCCGACCAGCACCAGCTGCCGCCCGCGCCAGCGCAGCACGCGCGCTTGGTCGAGCGGTGGCAGTTGGTAGGTCATGAGGTCCTCGCCCAGCAGGGCCGCGATTGGCAGGGCTTCTCGGTCGCCTGGGCGGCGGAAGATCATCAGGTCGCCGCGCTGCGGATTGCTGGCCATGATCTCGTCGCGCGGCAGGGGCCGGCCGTCGCGACGCATGCGGCGGACGTCAGCCAGCATGTGCCTGCCGGCCTCGATCGGGCAGGCCGGGGCGCAGCCACTCGACCACGGCGGTCTCGGGTTCAAGTTGCCGCCATCGCGGTTCTTCCCACAGCTCGCCCGCCACCTCGTCGCGCAGCTCGCGGGTCAGGCTAGGCCACTGGGCGTGCAGCCTGGCTGAGCAGCGCAGCCGCCATACGTTCGGATCCATCGGTCACCTCTCCAAGTTCGGGATGAGACTGTGTATTCATACAGTCCAGGCAACCATGCTGGCTGAAGGCGGGCTCAGGAGATGAGCCTGGGTCCGGGACGTTCGCAGGGCGCCAGCCCTCCAGACGCGTGCATGGCGACCGACGCGCCGAACCTAGCGAGCGTCTTCGCCAAGAACGTCACCACAACGCCGGTTGCGTCAGGGTGGCGACACCCAGATCCGCTCGAACGAGGGATCGGATCCCTACGATGCCTGCTCGACCCATCCGGACCAGGACCACGAACCGTGTTGCGCAAGCTGTTGATGCTGACCCTGCTCTCGCCCCTGGCCGCCCAGGCCGGCACGATTTACCTCTGCAAGGCCTACAGCGGCGGCATGTTCTGGTCGCAGGAACACTGCAACCAGCACCAGGCCCTGATCGAGCGCATCGCCAGCGTGCCGGACGGGCTGCCCTTCGACCAGCAGGTGCAACTCGGCGAACAGTCCCGAGCTGAGGCGGCCCGCCTGAGCGCGCCGCCACCGACATCGAGTCATTCGACGTCCACGAGCAGCTACACCGTCAACGGCAAACGCTACGCCCATGAATGCCAGGCGCTGGCCGCGACCATCACGCAGATTGAGTCCCAGCAACGGCAGCCGCTGCAACCGGGCATGCAGGACCGGTTGACCGCCCACAAGCGGCAGGTGCGGGATCGACAGTTTCAGTTGCGGTGTTGAGCCGCCGATCGGCAGCCTTCAGCCCTTCTTGCCCGCCACCGCAAACCCCGGAAACCGCACCGCCGGCGACGCCGACACATCAACGATGCCCAGTGCGACCAGCCGCTGGACGGCCTGATCGATCCCGGCGGGATGGCCGGCATCCGCCAGCAGCGACTTCAGGGCGCCGCGCAGGCCAGACATCCTGACGGGACGCTTGTCGCCCATCTTCTTCAGGCTCTCGATCGCGTGCATGACCTGCGGCGTCGACGGCTCCACACCCGGCGATGCGGCCGGTTTGGGCAACACTGCCGGCGTGGCGGCCAACTTCTTGGCGGGCGACTTCTTCGTGGCGACCTTCTTGGTTGTCGCGTTTTTGGCTGCCGCCTTCTTGGCGGGCGACGTCTGCACCGCGGCCTTCTTCACCGCAGCCTGCTTCGCTGCCACCTTCTTCGCGACCACTTTCTTCGTGACCACTTTTTTGGCCGCAGCCTTCTTGGTCGGCACCTTCTTCGCCGCAGCTTTCTTGGCGACCGGCGCAGGCACCGTCGACGAGGCTGGTGCCGCCGCTGCTGGCGTCGAGGTCGCCATCGGTGCCACCGCCACCTTCTTGGCCGGCCGAACGACCGGCTGCCGACGCACGTCGACCCCCATCTCGCGGGCATGTCGCAGCATGGGGTCGTAGCCGGTGTCGTTGGCGATCACGACGATCTCGGCGCGTTCGTTCCGGCTGGCGATGTAGCCGAGGTAGTAGCTCAAATGGAAATCGAGCGCGTTCTTGCCGGGCTGGCTGATCGGGACGGCCGTCGCCCGATCTCCGAAGGCCGGATAGGCCTGCACCGCCTGTTTCTGGTGTGGTCCATGGAAGACCCAGACGTGGTCGGCGCCTGGCGCGGTCGCCTGGATCTCGCCGAGGGTGGGCTGGACGTTCTCGTAGTCGATCAGGACATGCGTCGCTCGCCGCTTCGCCTCCGGCAAGCGCGTCTGCAGCGCCTGCACCAGCCGCGCAGCTGCATCTTGTTCGTCCGTCGTGAGGGACGCCGGCAAGGGCACGCCGATGGCGATCTGGCCGGTTGCCGCCAGCTTCAGGGCCTGGTGGATCAATCGGCCCCAGGCACGGTCGCCGCCGGCCGGCCAGGTGGATGCCTCACCGGTCAGAGCGTGCGATTGCTCCAGCAGCGTCGCGGCATCGACCACGAGGGATGCGGCGATGCCTTGCAAGGTGGGCGCGGGGAGTTTCATGTCGAGGTCGGTGTCTTGAGGACCTCACGCTGCGGAAGTGGACCGCTTCTTCGGCTTTCCTTGCCCCTCACGCCCCGCCGCCAACCTCTTCAACAACTCCCCCGCCGGCTCATCCGCCGGGTCCTGCGGCACCAGTTCCCCCCGGAACGCCTTCGCCAACAAGGCCGGCGTCAAACGCTCGGCGGCGGCCTGGGCGGACTTCAAGCGGGCTTCGAGGCGGTCGGCGTAGGCGAACAGGGATTCGACGCGGCGGACGATTTCGGTTTGTTCTTTCAAGGAGGGCAGCAAGAATTTAGTTGACTTGAGGTCAGTCCCGGAGATGCCTTTTTGCCCAGCGCTTGACTTGACGAAGTTTTCTACCTGATGTCGTGTTTGCGGTGCGCCAAAAACAATCTCAACATACCCAGGCAACACAACTATCGAGTCAACCCGCGCCCGAATAAGCTTGTCCGGATACACAATGCCCGGCTGATCGCAACGAACAACTGCGCAAACACCCACAAACTCAAGGCTTCCGTTGTAACGCGTGAAAAGTAAATCATCCTTTCGCAGTGAGTACTGATCTCTCGTTGGCAAATCAACTTCGAGATACCGATAATCCTCGAAGTTGACGGCACCCGATCTGACCGCACTTATTCGAAGAATCTTCGTGCCGAGAACATTTTCATCCGGCTTGGCTGAAAGCCCATTTCGCATCTCAAGCAGCACGGAACCCAAGGTTGATTCACGCCATGCGGTCAGAGCATCGATGTCATCCCGCCACCCCTCCGTCAACCTCCCCGAAGTCGCCGCCGCCAACACCGCCTGCCGAAAGCGCTTGATCAAGGGCGCCACGCGATCCAGCCGTTCGCGGCAAGTGTCGACGCGGGCGAGAGTGGAGTCGATTTTGTCGGCAACGCGGGTTTGTTCGTTTGCTGGCGCAAGAGGAATGACAAGACGGCGAAGCTTGTCTTGCGAGATGTTGCGCATCGACAGTTGATTGCCAGATGAAGCCTCTTGTATTGCCTTTCGCACGCTTGCAGATTTAAGCGCATAGTTCACCCATCGTTTTGATGCATCAAGCACGAGCAATCTCAAGACCTTGTCACTCAGGTAGAGATCGCGCTTGACGTCATCCACGATCACAGCCGCACCGACCAATTCGATGGTGTTCGCCCTAGAAAATAGAAGGTCGCCGGGCTTGATTCGGTTTCGTTCATCAACCTTTTCATCCGAATGCAAAGTCTTGCTTTGCATTTCGTCGAACTTGCCCCACGTGACCGAACTGATCTTCACCAAACCTCGCTCACCGATACGAGGAGTCCGTTCTTCGCATTTGACGTTGAGCCCGGCCTCGATTCCGCGAATTAACTGCCCAAGCTCGGCAAAGCACCAACCGTTTGGCAATTGATTCATTCAGCCAGCTCCCCCAACAACCCCTCCAACTCCTCCAACGCCCCATTCAACTCCTCCGCAATCTCCCTCGCCAACACCGCCGGCTCTGGCAGGTCCGCTGCGTCTTCGGCGCTGTCGTCCTTCAGCCAGCTGATGTCCAGGCTGTCGGCTCGGGCGCGGATGTCGTCGCGGGTGAAGCAACGCCAGCGGCCGGTTTCGCCCTGGTCGGTGCGCTGGCTCATGCCGTTGCAGTCCTCGCCGAAGGCGGTTTCGAAGTCGGCGAAGTGGGCGCGTGTCAGCGGGGTGCGCTTGCCGAACTTGGGGGCGTTGGCGCGCAGGTCGTAGATCCAGACCTCGTCGGTGCTGCCGGTCGCCGCCTGGCTGATCTTCTGGAAGAACAGCACATTGGTCTTGACGCCCTGGGCGTAGAAGATGCCCGTGGGCAGGCGCAGGATGGTGTGCAGGCGGCACTTGTCCATCAGGTCGCGGCGCACATCGGCGCCCACGCCGGCCTCGAACAGGACGTTGTCGGGCAGGACCACCGCCGCTCGGCCCTCGTCCTTCAGGTGGCGGACGATGTGCTGCAGGAAGGCCAGCTGCTTGTTGCTGGTGGCGTAGGTCAGGTCGTCACGGGTCGGCCCGCCACCCCCCTTGGCGGTGCCGAAGGGCGGGTTGCTCAGGATGATGTCGCTGCGCGGCAGGGTGCTGCCGGCGCTGCCCAGCGTGTTGCCGAGGTGGACGACGCCCTCGTCGTCGCCTTCCATGCCGTGCAGCAGGCAGTTCATCAGCGCCAGGCGGCGGGTGCCGCTGACCAGTTCCATGCCCATGAAGGCGCGGTTGCGCTGGAAGCGGCGCTGCGCCTCGCTCAGGTCGTAGAGGTCGTCGGTGTGCTGGCGGATGAAGGCGTCGGCCGCGATCAGGAAGCCGGCCGTGCCGGCGGCCGGGTCCTGGATGGTCTCGCCGGGCTGCGGCTGGATCAGGGCGACGATGCTGTCGATCAGCGGGCGCGGGGTGAAGTACTGGCCGGCGCCGCTCTTGGTCTCGCTGGCGTTCTTCTCCAGCAGGCCTTCGTAGAGGTCGCCCAGGCCGTCCTTGGCCGCGCTGAACCAGTCGATGGCGTCGAGGCTGCGGATCACTTGCTCCAGGTGGCGCGCCTCGGTCAGGCGGGTCTGCGCGTCGGCGTAGATGGCAGCGATCAACGGGTCGTCGCTGCGGCTGAGCTTGAGCAGGGTCTCGCGGTAGTGGTTCAGCAGGTTGACGCCGCTGAGCGCCGACAGCGTCGTCCAGCGGGCGTGGTCCGGCAGCCTGTGGCCGCTGAGCAGGCCGCTGGCGGTGTTCTCGTGCTCCATCTTGATGAAGAGCAGCAGCACCAGCTCGGTGACGTAGTCGCTGTAGTTGATGCCGTCGTCGCGCAGCACGTCGCAGAGGTTCCAGAGCTTCTGGACGATGTCGTTCTGAGTCATGGGGATCCGAGTGGAAAGGGCGTCGGTTTCCAGCGCATTCAGTCGCTGAACCAGTTGGCCAGTTGAAGACCAGGGCGATCGGCGAAGTCACGGGTGTTGCGGGTCACCAAGGTCAGTCCGTGGGCCATCGCGATCGCCGCGATCTCGCTGTCGGGATAGGACATCGGGCGACCGGCCCGGTGAGCCTTCGAGCGCAGGTCCGCCTGCAGCCGGGCGCCGATCGCGTCGAGCGGCACGATCGGGATGAACGCCACGATGTTGTGCAGGTAGTCGCCGACATGCTGCTTCTGCCGCCCCTCGGGCATCAGCTGCCAGCCGTGGTGCAGCTCCTGCAGGACAGTGACGGGCAATGCAACCTCGTCGCGATGAGCCAGCAACAGCTGCTGGACCCGAGCATCGGGACGCGGGCGGACGGGCTCGGAAATGATGTTGGTGTCCAGCAGCCAGCGCAGCGGCCAGTTCGTGGTGGCCATGGTCACGGACGCTTGCGACGACCAGGCTGAGCCGGCCCACCGGACGGCTCGGAAGACGCGGCGCCCTCAGGCTCGTCACCGAGCAGCTCGGTGAAGTCGATCGGCGGCCGTCCGCCGTCGATGCGGCGGTCACGGACGTCCGCAAACGGGTCTTCCCAGCTGCCGTCGTCCGCCTCGGTCGCCAGTTCTTCCGCATGTCGCGCGCGCCAAGCCAGAAGGGCCTCGCCAAAGCCGCTCGGACCACCTTGCAGCCGCTGGTACTGCGCCACCGACATCAACACGCCCGCCGGCTGGCCGCGCCGACTGATGAAGATCGGCTCGTCGCGGACCTCCAACTGCTTGAGCGTCTCGGCCAGGCGGGCGCGGACCTCGCTGTAGGGGATGCTGTCCATCGACGGGCTCCTGGAGTTGTACGTTTCAATTGTACAAGTTGGCCGTCGGGTGCACGGAGGGCCGGAAACCGCTGCGCAAGAGCGTGACGATGGACGGCGGGGTGAGCACCGCCACCTCGTCACCGGCCGGCGGTGCGTCGGCCCGCTGGTAGCCGTCGAAGGTCCAGCGCAGCGACTGGCCACGCCACACCAGCCAGGCCTCGCCCTCAGCGGCGTAGAAGGTGCCATCGGGCAGGCCGGCCAGCGCCGATGGATGGGTCCGCTTGCGGCGGTCAGGACCGATCCGTTCCGCATGCAGCACGGCATCGATCGCCGCGATGGGCAGCCAGGTCGGCGCATCGGCCGATGGGTTGGATGCGGCATGGGCCGCCGCCCAGCCAGCCTTGAAGGCGTCATAGCGCCCACGCTGGCAACTGCGGCAGGGCCGGTGGCCCGCTGCGAAGGCTGTCGCCTCGTCGAGGAAGAAGAGCTCCGAGTAGGTGCCCTGAGAAAACGGCGAGCGCTTCTGCTCGAAGGGCGGATTCAACACGCAGCTCAGCCAGGCCTTGCCAGCCCAATGGCGAACGATGCGGTTCTGGTCGTCGTGCAGGATGCCGCGGTTGCCCATGAGGGTGCCGCGCGCCTGAACGGCATGGAGGACGCCCCAGGGGTCGACGCGGTTCTGAAGGGGTGGTTTCTGCTGGGACATGGGGTTCGTTCTTGCGAGTTCGTGCAGCGGATCAAGCCGCTTGCGGCCAGAGGTTCACGGCCAGCGCGCCCATCACCGGCTCCAGCTGCCCGCCGAGCAGCTTGTCGAGCTGGCGAACGCCGCCATCGCTCGCGAAGGCCTGGTTGACGAAGCCGGCGTCGATGACGACCTCGTGCGTGAGCTGCTTGGCCAGCCGGTCCAGCCACTTGCGCTGCAGCGGCGTCCAGGCACGTTGGGCGTAGACCGCCTGCATGGCCTGCGCGACGCGCTGCTCGAAGGACATCAAGGCCTCGCCCAGGGCGGCCTGGCGGATGTAGCCGACGATGCTGGCGGCGATCTCGAGGTTGCTGCGGTGGCGCCAGGCGGCTTTCAGGTTGGCCTCGCTGTAGCCGTGGGCGTCGAGCAGCAGGCGGACCTCGCGCAGCTGCTCGCGGGTCAGGTCGCGGGGCCGGTTGACGACCACGCCGAGCGCGGCCGACTGGTTGAGCTGCTCGCGCACGAAGTGGCCGAAGCTGTCGAGGTAGTCCTCCGGCCGGGCATAGCGGCCCCAGCTCTGTTCGCGGGTCAGCAGCACGTCGGCGTGCCCGGACAGGATGGGCATGTAAGCGGTGCCCATCAGCTCCCGGACCTCGGCCAGCTGCAGCACCAGGCGGGTGTTCCGGTTGAGGAAGTCGGCCGCGCCCTGCGGCCCGAGTGCATGCAGATGCTGGTGCAACTGGCTGGGCTGAACGCCCCACTGCTGCGCCAGCTCGTCCAGCCGGGCCTTGACCTTGGGGCCGGTGCCGCCGGGCTTCTCGGCTTGGTGGGCGGCACTGCGCAGCACCCGCATGAGCTTCTGGTTGAGCTGGTCCAGCACGTCGTGCGCGTGGCTGCGGCCCTCGCCGCTGCCGGGTGCCTGGGCGCTGGCGGGGTTGTTCAGTTCGTCGATCAGCTGTTCCAGCGTGACCTGGGGGTCCTTGACCAGCGGCTGCATGGTGTTGACCGCCTGCAGCGAGGCGTACAGGTCCACCGGATCATGGATGCGGAAGACGGTCTTGCCGATCTCGTCGCAGCGCCGCGTGGCCCGGCCGATCATCTGCTCGTAGAGGATGCGGCTCTTGACCCGCCGCAGGAACACCAGGTGGCAGATGGCCGGCACGTCGATGCCGGTGGTCAGCAGGTCGACGGTGATGGCGATGTTGGGCAGTCGCTCGTTCTTGTACTGCCGGATCAGGGCGTCGACCTTGTCGCTCGCGCCGGTGATCTTGCGCACCGCCGCCTCGTTGTAGCGCTCTTCGTATTGCGCCGCGAAGGCCTCGTCGAGCAAGCGCTTGACCGTGTCGGCATGGGCGTCCGTGGCGCAGAAGATCAGCGTCTTCTCTTCGCCGAAGGGGTCGAGCTCTTGCGCCAGCTGCTCGCAGATCACGCGGTTGAAGTTCTCGTTGATGACCTGGCGGTTGAAGCCCTCTATCTCGAAGTGCAGCTCGTCGTCGAGCTCGCTGGTCTCGATCTCGCCGGTGGCCAGGTTCAGGGCTTCGACCCGCTCGCCCTTGTCGAAGTGGATGCCCTTCTTGCTGAGCAAGGTCTCGTAGCGGATGGGCGGCTCGTGGTCGATCAGGCGGTCTTCGGCGACGGCCTCGCGGTAGGTGTAGGTGAAGACCGGTTTGCCGAAGATGTCGGTGGTGTGCCGCGCCGGCGTGGCGGTCAGGCCGATGCACACGGCATCGAAGTGTTCGATCGCGCGGCGGTAGCTGGAGAGGTATTGCGCCGGGTCGCGTACGGCCAGCTCGCCCTCGGTCATCTCCTGGTCGAGCGTGTAGCCACGATGGGCCTCGTCGACCACGATGCAGTCGTAGGCGTCGACCGGCGGCGGATCGTCGCTGGCGTACAGGCGCTTGACCATCGCCTGCACGGTCGCCACCTGCACGCGGGTCTCGGCCTGCGCGGTCATGTCGCCCAGTTCGGCGATGACGTAGTGCTGAGCCAGGGTCTGGTTCTGCTCGATGCGCACCTCCTTGAAGGCGCCGAGCGCCTGGTCGCCCAGCGCGGTGCGGTCGACCAGAAAGAGGATGCGGCGGAAGCGTTCGGCCTTGAGGAAGCGGTAGATCAGCCCGAGCGCGGTGCGCGTCTTGCCGGTGCCGGTGGCCATGGCCAACAGGCAGGTCGACCGGCCCTCGGCCAGCGCGGATTCCACCGCCGCGATGGCGCGCTGCTGGTAGTCGTGCAGGCGCAGGTAGCCATAGGGCTCGGTCGCCAGGCTGGCCTCGGCCGCCGCGCGGCTTCGACCCAGCAGATCGAGCAGGCCTTGCGGCGAGTGGAAGCCGGCCAGTGACCGGGCGATGTGGGACGGGTCACGCACGTCGCGGAACCAGGTGCCGCTGGCCTCGGGCAATTGCTTGACCTGGGCCCGACCGTTGCTGGAATAGACGAAGGGCACCGTGAAATGGCCGCCCTGCCCGTCCGGCCATGGCGCATCGCGTCCGGCCAGTGGCCACGCGGGCTGCTGGTCGTCGCTGAGCGCATAGCCCCTTGCATAGCGTTCGGCCTGGCCGATCTTGCCGGGCACGTTGACATTGCGGCGCTTGGCCTCAACGGTGGCGATGGGCACCAGGCCGGCGAAGAGCACGTAGTCGGCGGCCTGCTTGCCGGGGACCGGCCACTCCGCGATCGCAAGGTTCTGACCGCGCACAGGCCGCGCCTGGCGGGCATGGGTGAGCTTGACGGTGTCCGCCATCCAGCCAGCTTCGACGAGTTGCTGGTCGATGATCTGGCGCGTGGCAGCCTCATCGAGCAGCACCTGGCCGGCGGCCGCACTGGCGCGCTGCGCAAAGCGCTGCAGTTCGACGGCGGGCGCAGCGGCGGCGGCCTGGCGCGCGGCTTCGAGCTGGGCCTCGAACTGACGCTGCAACTCGGCGCTGCGCTGGCCGGCCTCGTCGGCCAGTTGTTCGTAGACGGCCTTCTCTTCGGCGGCGATGCGGGCAAGCTCACGTTCCTGATCGGCCTGCGCGGCATGCAACCGCGCCATCTCAGCCTGCTGCACCTGGCTGGCCTGGGCGTCCTGCAATTGGCTGCTGAGGCTGGCCAACTGCTGCTGCAGGTCCGCGAGCCGCTGACTGGGGTCGTCCGGCAAGACGAAGGGACCGGGCTTGAAATCCGGCTCATGACCGAAGGTGCGGTGGAACCACACCGCCAGTTCACGCGCCACCTTGAGCGCCTGCAGGCCCTCGCGGTAGCCGATGCCGTGCTCGATCTCGTGCGCAGCCTGGTTGCCGCTGCGGCGCAGCAGGTGGAAGAGTTGCCGCACCTGCGGGTCGAGGTTGAGCCGGCTGTCGACCGCCCGCAGCAACTCTGCCTGCGTCGGCCGCAGCAGCGCAACGCCAGTGCGCGCCGCGATCTCCTGCGTCAGCGCTTCGGCCAGCAGGCGCAGCTTGAGCACGCAGCTCGAAGGATCGAAGGGATAGAGCCGCTCAGCGGTCGCGCCGAGGTCGGCCAGCATGGCGCCATGCTCGGCCAGAAACCCGAAGTTGCTGCGCGTGGTGTTCATCTCCCTGCACCGTTCTGGTCAGCCGATCGAGCGGCTGAACGCGGTTTGATCTGTGGCCATTATGGTGCGGCAGCCTCGAAGAACGTCCCCCGGCCATGTGTGCAAGGCGTCGAGCGAGGCTCGCTGTTCCAGAGACTTGGACCCGTATTCCTCGCTCTGGTCGACCGATCGCCACCACTCCCCGATCAGTCCACGGCTGCCTCGCGCGCCGATCAGCGCGTCGAGGACGGCCCGCTTTTGCTCTGGGGTGAAAGTAGGAAGTCCGGAATGTCCATTTCCTTCGTGGGCGAGAGATCGATTGAAATCCTCTTCGTCACGATGGTGCCCGGCGTGAAGGACAAGTAGCCCCCGGGAAGGGTGGACGCAAGCTTTTCGAGCGGGGTCTGCGAAGGCTTGGATGACGGCGTCTGCGTGGGGTCCGTAGAGCTCATGGAAGTCCCTTTCCGTGTGGAGAACTGCGATCTTGAGCGGGAAGCGCCCGTCGGCGCCGAAGCCCTTGTACTCAGCCAGGAACTGCGCCACCAGCTGCTCGGCGCGCTCGCTGCTGATGCCGCCGGATACGGCGGGCGCAGCAGCGGCGTCGGCCGTGACCACGGGTGCCGAGATCATCGCCGATGCGTCCTGTGGCGGTTCGACCTGGGGCGCGGCCGCGTCCTTGGTGGGCGACTGCGCCAGGCCGATCACGTAGCTCGCCATCGCCTCCGCATCGCGAGCGGCGCGGAAGATCTCGTGCTTGTCGTCCTGCAGGGCCTTGACCCAGGACGCCTGGTAGGCCGCGTGGCGATCCGGGTTGAACGGCACACCCAGCTCGGCCGACATGAACAGGCTGGCCATCTGGGCACGGAGTTCCTCGCGGGCATAGGACTCGCTGCCAAAGCGCCCGGTCAGGTTCCTGGTGCACACGGTGGGCTCGCACCACCCGTTCAAGTACCCGACCAAGCCCGGCAAGGTGACGGTTCCGCACCCCAAGAAGGATCTGCTGCTGGCCACGGTGCGCAGCATCCTCATGCAAGCCGGCCTGTGAGGGCCGATCACCACCCCAGGAGTGACGACGCTGCTCTACCCCGTATGTGCACACCGGTGACGACCAGCACGCCCACGGCGTCACCTTCCCCGATTTCCCCGGCTGCTTCGCGGCGGCCGACGACTGGGCCGGCCTTCCGGCCGCGATTCAAGAGGTGGTTCAGGCGCACTTCCACGGCGAAGGCGCGCAGGCCGTGCCGCCGCCGTCGGCACTGGAGACGCTCCCCACCGATGCGCAGTACCAGGGCGGCGCGTGGCTGCTGGCCGATGTGGACCTGGGCCGCATCGACACCAGCCCGGTGCGCCTGAACATCAGCCTGCCGGCCAACCTGGTCGAGCAGTTCGACGCCTACGCCCGCGCCCACGGCGCCACCCGCAGCGGCTTCCTGGCGCAGGCGGCGAGGCAGGCGATGGGGGGGTGAGCCATCACTGCTCAGTCCAACGATGAAGCCGATGCGACCCTGGGTGTCGACCTGTACCGGCAGGCTCTGGACCTCGCAGACCCGGCGATGGACAAGTCCGAGCTCTTTCGAGAAGCCCTTCGCACCTTCGTGCGCGTGCAGGCGGCTCGCCGGCCGACCGCACACTGACCCCAACACCTCGCAGGTCACAACCGTCGATCTGCGCATCGCTCAGTACCTCCCTACCAGCGCCTGCACGCCCTGATGGTTGCGCACCACGTGCCACAGGTACTGCTTGGCCGCATCCGGCCGACCCAACAGCACCAGGAGGTTCTCGGCCTTGCGTGACTGCGCGGCCGCCGAGTCGTGGAAGCTGCCGGTCTGCACGTGGCGGCGATCGGCCACGATCGCCTGGTCGTGGCCGATCGCGTAGGCATCGCTCGTCCGCACATCCACGCCCGCATGGGCCACGGCCTGCAGGGCCGCACGGGCCTTGCCGGACCCGTCGTCGACCAGGTTGTTGCGCCGGTCCGCGACCAGACGCACGCGGACGTCGCGCTTGTGGGCCTTCAACAGCGCATCGGCCTGGCCATTCGGGCTGAAGGCGACGGCCACGTCCGATGCCGTGGTGCCTGCAGGCCGCGACGTTCCGGGCAGGTCGCGTGCGACTGCCACCGCCGGCATCACCAGGGCAAGCACCCAGCACAAGGCGACCGCCTGCCACGCGGGCCTGCCTGGACCCATGTTCAGACTGAGGTCGTTCACACGCCCTCCCGCCGCATCAACTCGGCCAGCTCGGCCGGCGACACGCACACCACGTCGTTCTTGAGGCGACGCACGGTGTAGCCGTTCGTGTCGTCCATGCTGACGTACCACTTCCAAGCGCTGCGCCCATCCTTCGGTGAGATGCCGTCGGCGAGGTATTCCTCCATCAGCTCCTTGGCGATCATGGATGTGCACATGAACACGTCGTGCATCGCCCGCGCCGTGTCTTCGCGTCGGTGGTGGGCCGCATTGGCCTCGATCTCCGCCCGTTTGGCCGTGGCCAGTGCGCGTTGCTGCAAGCTGGCGCCAAGTTGGCTTGATACATGGCTCGGACCGGACGCGTTGAAGTGGGCCGCCAGCGCGGCAAAAAACTCGCGCTGGTACGCGATCAAGTGCTCGCGCAGTTCAGGCCGCACGCGGGCGGCGCTGATGCCGAACAGCCAGCCGTTGAGGTAGTCGAGGGGGAGACAGAGGGTCTGCTGGTCGCCGCCGGCGGAAGGGGTAGCCGGAATGGCTACGGTCGAAGCCAAGACCGGATGACGCATCAGGCGCCGGGTCTGCGCCTGGGCGTCCAAGCCGAGAGCCTCACAAAGCGATCGGACCGAAACGTGGGGAATGCCATTGACCAGAACGGCCAGCAGCGTCGCGCCGTGGAAGGCGACGGAAACGAGAGAGTCGGCCATGACGGGCCTCAAAGGAGTGCGGTTTGCTACAACCGACGCCCTCGCTGCAAATCCCGATCCCTGATGAGCAAGAACGGGTGACGTTTGCCACGTGATGCCCGATGCGTACACCCTTATTTAATCGATGTACAATAAATTCATACTCATCGAGTTCGACAGCAGCAAGCGCGAGAAGACCCTGGCCGAACGCGGCCTTGACTTCGCTCGCGCTGGCGAGGTGTTCGCCGAGGTGCATGTGACGTTCAGCGACGAGCGCATCGACTATGGCGAGCCGCGCTTGAACACCGTGGGGCTGCTTGACGGCCGGATGGTGGTCGTTGCCTGGACCCCTCGCGGCGAGGTGCGCCGCATCATCAGCATGAGGAAAGCCAATGACCGAGAGCAAGCGCGTTTCAGCCCCCTGGATTGACCCTGATGACGCACCAGACCTGAGCGAGGCCGACTTGTCCAAAGGCCAATGGCGCGTCGGCGAGCGTGTGCTGACGCAGCCGGAAGGGATGGCCGCCTTGAAGAAGGCCCGCCGGGGGCGGCCCCCAGCCGCGAATCCCCGTGAACCCGTGACGCTGCGCCTGGACGCGCAGACGCTGGCGCGCTGGCGAGCCAGTGGCAAAGGCTGGCAGACACGGGCCGCCGCTGCGCTGGCGGCGATGGCGCCGCCAGCTACTTGATCCACCTGCCGGCCAACCTGGTCGAGCAGATCGACGCCGATGCCCACGGCGCCACCCGCAGCGGCTTCCTGGCACAGCCGGCGGGGCAGGTGATGGCGAAGGGCGGCTGAAGGCGACGCGCCGCCATGACGCGTGCCCTCCCCCACACGCAGACCCTGATCGGCTGACGGGCTGTTGACGTTCACACGCCCTCCCGCCGCATCAACTCGGCCAGCTCGGCCGGCGACATTTCCGGGAGGTCGACCACGACGGCGAGACGCTCGTCGGAAGCGTTGCCTGGTGTTGACTCACGAGACGCAAGTTGGCCTGCCGCCTCGTCAACTGGCTGAAGAAGTCGGACAGTTCGTGCCGAGGTCATCACTGCCCCAATCTCGACCTTGACTCGATCGCCCGCGACATAATTTCCATTCATGTTTGCCCCCCGCTTCTGCGACACGCAGCCAACGACTGAAACAAGCCACTCGTCAACCCGAGGCGACGAGCGACACCCCCACCGATAGGCTCACCGATGGTCGACGCGTCGACAACGTCGCGCGTGACGTGAGGCATCAAGGAGGTGATCAATATGGCGGTGGAATCAATGGACCGTTGCGCAAAGCGCGCACAGCGCGAGCGACTCGCGAACCTGGCACTCGGCTTTGCCTTGGTGGGCAGCCTCGCAGCATGTGGTGGCGGAGAAGACACCAGCGCCGATCCACCGGCGGCTCCCGCACCCGCACCGGCGACCAGTCAGGCCACCAGCAAGTCGGCCCTTCAGACCTTGACCGATGTCGGCCCGGCCAACTACCCAGCAGGCACCGTTCAACGCGGCGCGTGGGATGTCATGCAGGGCGAGCGCGTGGCGTGCGGCTTCGGGGCCATCAAGCAGGATGTGCGGCTGGATGCGGCGAACACGAACCATCAGGAGTACCTGACGCACAAGAGTCTTGCGACAGGGCAGAGTTGGACTGGTTACTACGAGACTGCAGGCGACGTAGCTTCTGCCTACTTCACAGGTGTCAACGTTGGAGATCGCATCCATCACGTCGGCTTGCCAGCACTGGCGTGGGGCATGGAGATCCTGACTGGGAGCTACGCCTCTCCCTCCAAGGGCGCTCCAGATCAAATAGTCTTGGACTCGAACCGGGGTGCATCGAACATTCGCGAGCTCATGACAACCGTCTATCACCTCAAAGGTGCAATGGTTGAAGGCAAGCTGGCCGGCATCGGCTACAGCCACTTGCGAGACACCGACATCACGTCGCCAGCTTCTGATTTCGAGGTCTACCGCTACGGCACTCAAGTTATGTCGCTCAATGGTGCCGACCTGCAAAGGCTTGGAACCAACGTGGTCGCGACCTACCCTTGCGCCGCTGCGCAACAGGTTCAAGGCAACTTCCAACCAGCGTGGGAGCGCCCGAATCCTTTTCCTGAGATCACAAGCAACACCATCAACTACGGAACACCGATCTACTTCAAGGTCGACTACACCTCGACATTGACCGTCACCAGCCTCGCGCTCATCCAGGTCAGCGACGGGACCACGATTGCCACGCGCAATCTGACGGCAGCCACTGACCCGGCGAGGATGCTTGGCAAGCACGAGTTCTTCGCAGTTCCGACCAGTGCGCTGACCGTCGGTCAGAGTTACCGAGTTGTCGCGGCAGGCACCGTGGACGGACATGCCTGGCTGAAGGACTACATCTTCACAGTGAGCTTCTGAGGACGTGACGAACCAGCAATAGGCACGCACGCCGCCACGATGAGGCCTCACCGGGGCCTCATCCCGTTTCTGGATGGCGTGCGTGCCGTGCATGCGCTGGCGGTGTGGACGCCCGAGGCTCCGTACTCCTTGCACAGCTGGGTGGCACTCGCCTGGTCCGCCGACACGGCATCAGTAGCGGTCCTCGCCGCATAGGCGCTCACTTCCTCGGCAGACAACTCCCTGTTTGTCGTCGATGCCGCAGTGCTGTCCCTCAAGAGGAAGGCGAACTCGGAGTTCTCAGGTGCGCAGGTCCAATGGCCAGCAGAAGTGACCACAGGCTGAGCGGTGTCACTGCCCGGTGGCGTCACCATGTCAACAATGCTCCAGGTGTAGACCTTGTTCTGGAACGCGCCATTGCACTTCTGGGTCACAACAACATCGAAAGTGCGGCTGTCGGTGCACATGCCCGGTGAGCCGCCGCCAAGCCGGCGGGTAGGCCCGAAGGCTGCCCATCGGGACCCACCTTCGCAATCGGCCCCGTCTGCTGCTTCGGCAACACCATCGTCGCCTTCGCATTCGGCCCGACGCAGCTGGAATCGGACGTGATCACGCAGTCGGTGCGCTGCAGCCGGTAGGGGCGCTTCTCCGCCTGGGCGTGGGGTGTGAGCAGGCCCAGGCCTGCCGTGGCCAGCAGGGCTGCCGCCGCGATGGCGCGGTGGCCGTGGGCCGGGTGGATGGGGTCGGCGTCAACACCAGTCGCGGCCATCCGAACGATGACGGTCAGGGGTTCCCGCCTCACCACCAGCGCCGCCGCGTCGATGTGGAAGCGCGCCTGCAAGCGCGCTGGCCTGGTCGACGCCCACTTCCACGACCTGCGGGCCAAGGCCTTGACCGACACCGAGGCCACCAGCGGCATGCAGGCCGCCCGGACGATGGGCGCACACAGCACCGAAGCGCAGACGGCCGACTATGTGCGGCAGCGCAAGGGGCGGACGATCAGGGCGACGAAGTAGCGACGCCGTTAGGTGCGTCGCGTTCCGTTAGGGGAACGCTTCCCCAAACGACAAGGCCCCAGCCCGGAGAACTCCAGTGCTGAGGCCTACTTAGATGGTCGGGGCGACACGATTCGAACGTGCGACCTACTGGTCCCAAACCAGCCGCGCTACCAAGCTGCGCCACGCCCCGAAGCCGGCTAGTGTAGCCCGGCGGCGAGGGGCTTTCGGGTATGCGTCAGACGGCGGCGCGAAGTTCGTTGCGGCGGGGCAGGTCGGGGCCGCGGCGGGTGCAGGTGATGGCGGCGGCCTGGGCGGCGAAATCGGCGACGCGGCGGACCTCGTCGAGGGTGATGGCGGCCAGGCCGGCGGGCGTCAGGCGGCCGATCTCAGACAGGGCCACGAGCGTGGCGGCCTGGAAGGTGTCGCCAGCGCCGACGGTGTCCTGCACCTTGACCTTGGGCGCGGCCACCGAGACCTCGCCGTCGCGGGTCCAGGCCAGGGCGCCTTCGCCGCCACGGGTCATCATGACCAGGCTGACGCCGCCGGCCAGCCAGCCACGGACCAGCGCGGCCGGGTCCTGGTGCGGGTAGAGGCGCTCGAAGTCCTCGTCGCTGAGCTTGAGCAGGTGGACGCGACGCGACATCCACTCGACCAGTTCCTGCCAGGCGGCGACATCGGGCTGCACGTTCAGGCGCACGTTGGGGTCATAGGACATGACGCTGGCGTGGCGGCGCTGCTCGTAGAGAGCGCGGATGGTGCTGCCGATGGGCTCGACGGCGCAACCGTAGGAGCCGGTGTGGTAGGCCGCCGCCTGCGCCGGCAGGCGGTCGAAGTGTTCGGGCAAAAGTTGCCGGTCGGCGCCGCCATGGCCGTAGAAGCGGTAGCTCGGCACGCCCTCGCTGTCGACGCCAACCAGGCTCAGCGTGGTCGGGGCATCGCAGCGCATCAGGGTGTCCATGCCGATCTGTTCCTCGCGGATCGTGCGCTCGATGCGCGCGCCGAGGAAGTCGCTGGAGATCGCGCCGAAGAAGGACACCGGCTGCGCCATGCGCGCCACGCCCATGGCCACGTTCAGCGGCGAGCCCCCGACGACGGCGTCCAGATGCAGGCCGGTGGGCGTGGCACCGTCGTCGAAGACATCCAGCAGCGACTCGCCGACGACGACGATGGGCAGACGGTCAGACATGGTGGGCAACCTCTTTGCTAATGATCAACAAGAATGATTTAGGGCGGCGCTAAACAAGAAACACGCCAGCCGAACCCGGGGAGAACCCGAGTGGCCGCCGATCGTCGCACTGTGCGGGCCTTGTCGTACTCAGGGAAACCACTAAATCAAACGCCTTGATTTAAGAAACGAGCCGACTAAGATTCGTTCTGCGTTCTGGAGCACGGTCGCTCCAGATGCCCACCCGGTCCCTACCCCTTCGAACCCGTCTCAGGAGACAACATGAAGCGTCTTTCCATCCTTGCCGCCGCCGTCCTCGTCGCCGGCACCGCTTCGGCCCAGAACCAGCCGGTCATCGGCCTGATCACCAAGACCGAGACCAACCCCTTCTTCGTCAAGATGAAGGAAGGCGCTGAAGCCGAAGCCAAGAAGCTGGGCGCCAAGCTGCTGTCGGCTGCCGGCAAGCAAGACGGCGACACCGCCGGCCAGATCACCGCGATGGAGAACATGGTTGCCGCTGGCGCCAAGACCATCCTGATCACGTCGTCGGGCGACGCCATCGTCCCGACCATCAAGAAGATCAAGGCCCAAGGCGTGCAAGTCATCGCCCTGGACAGCCCCGTGCCGGAAGCGGACGCCCTGTTCGCCACCAACAACTACAAGGCCGGCGAGCTGATCGGCGCCTACGCCAAGGCCACGCTGGGCGGCAAGAAGCCCGTCATCGCCACGCTGGACCTGTTCCCCGGCCACCCGGTCGGCGCGCAGCGCCACAACGGCTTCCTGGCCGGCATGGGCCTGAAGACCCTGCCCGCCGAGAGCAACGAGCTGGCCCAGCCGGCTGATGTGGCTTGCATGGCCGACTCCTTCGGCGACGCCGCCAAGGGCCAGACCGGCATGGAAAACTGCCTGCAGAAGAACAGCAACATCAACGTCGTCTACGCGATCAACGAACCCGCCGCCGCCGGTGCCTACAAGGCGCTGAAGGCCGCTGGCAAGGAAAAGGACGTCGTGATCCTGGGCGTGGACGGCATGTGCTCGAACGGTGTGGGCAACGTCGAGAAGGGCGTGATCGCCGCGACGTCGATGCAGTACCCGCTGAAGATGGCAACGATGGGCGTGGCCGCTGGCGTCAAGTACGCCAAGGACGGCAAGCGCCAGACCGGCTACACCGACACCGGTGTGGACCTGGTCGCTGCCAAGGCTGTCGCCGGCGTCAAGAGCATCGACACCAAGACCGCTCGCGGCCAGTGCTGGGGCGACTGATGAGCCTGCGGTCCTGACCCGTCAGGATCCGGCCCATGCAGCGCGCGTCGCCGGCTTGCCGGTGACGCGCGACTGACCTGAAAGCCCCGTGAACACGGGGCTTTTCTTTCTCACTGTGCATGACGACGGCGCGTCCGCTTGTTCGAGGCACACCACCAGCGAGCCCATTCCATGAATTCGCTCAAAGCCAAGCTCCCTCCGATCGGGACACTGGGCCCGGCCATCGCGCTGATCCTGGCCTGTGCCTTCTTCTCGTTCCAGCACGAGCGTTTCCTCACGCTGCAGAACTTCTCGCTGATCCTGCAGCAGGTGATGGTGGTGGGCACCATCGCCATCGGCCAGACGCTGATCATCCTGACCGCCGGCATCGACCTGTCCTGCGGCATGGTCATGGCGCTGGGCTCCATCGTGATGACCAAGGTCGCCGCCGACTACGGCCTGAGCGCACCGGTCGCCATCCTCTGCGGCATTGCCGTGACCACGCTGTTCGGCCTGATCAACGGCCTGCTGGTCACCCGCATCAAGCTGCCACCCTTCATCGTCACGCTGGGCACGCTGAACATCGCCTTCGCGGTGACGCAGCTCTACTCGCGTGCCCAGACCGTCACCAACATCCCCGACGGCATGAACCTGCTGGGCGAGACCTTCGGCCTGGGCGGCGCCCGCGTCGCCTACGGCACGGTGCTGATGCTCGGGCTCTACCTGGTGATGTGGCTGTGGCTGCGCGAGACCGCGCCCGGCCGCCACGTCTATGCCGTGGGCAACAACCCCGAGGCCACGCGCCTGACCGGCATCCCGACCGAACGTGTGTTGCTGACCGTCTATGCCCTGGCGGGCGTGTTCTACGGCATCGCCTCGATGCTGGCGGTGGCCCGCACCGGCGCCGGTGACCCGAACGCCGGCCAGACCGAAAACCTCGACGCCATCACCGCCGTGGTGCTGGGCGGCACCAGCCTGTTCGGTGGTCGCGGCATCCTGCTGGGCACCCTGGTCGGCGCGCTGATCGTCGGCGTGTTCCGCAACGGCCTGACCCTGATGGGCGTGTCGTCGGTCTACCAGATCCTGGTGACCGGCATCCTGGTGATCCTGGCCGTGGCCACGGATCAGATGTCTCGCAAGGGAGGTCGCTGAGATGAGCGCACAACTGCAAACGACGACGCCGCAGATCGTCATGAAGGCCACCGGCCTGATCAAGCGCTACGGCCAGGTCACGGCCCTGGACGGCGCCGACTTCGAGCTGCGGGCCGGCGAGATCCTCGCGGTCATCGGCGACAACGGCGCGGGCAAGTCCTCGCTGATCAAGTGCCTGTCGGGCGCGACGATTCCCGATGAAGGCTCGATCGAGCTGGACGGCAAGACCATCCACTTCAAGAGCCCCATCGACGCCCGCCGCGTCGGCATCGAGACGGTCTACCAGGACCTCGCGGTGGCCCCGGCCATGACGATCGCCGAGAACCTCTTCCTCGGTCGCGAGATCCGCCGCGCCGGCTTTGCCGGCAGCGTGCTGCGCATGATCGACAAGAAGAAGATGCTGGAGCAGAGCATCGCCCGCATGAACGACCTGAAGGTCGGCATCCGCTCGATGACGCAGGCGGTCGAGACCTTGTCCGGCGGCCAGCGGCAGTGTGTCGCGGTGGCGCGTGCGGCGGCCTTCGCCGAGCACGTGGTCATCCTCGACGAGCCGACCGCGGCGCTGGGCGTCAAGGAAGGCAACATGGTGCTGGAGCTGATCCGCCGGGTCCGCGACAAGGGCCTGCCGGTGATCCTGATCTCGCACAACATGCCGCACGTCTTCGAGATCGCCGACCGCATCCACGTCGCCCGCCTGGGTCGCCGTGCCGCCGTCCTGAACCCGAAGAAAATCAGCATGAGCGACACGGTCGCGGTGATGACGGGTGCGATGCCGCCCGATCAGATCCCGGCCGAGTGCCTGGCGCACTGATCGCCCATCTGTCGAGCCGTCCCGCTCGCCACCACCCGGCAAGCCCCTGACCCGCAACGGCAGGGGCTTGCCCGTCCACAGGAGTCCCACATGCTCAAGGGCATCGATCCGCTGATCAGCCCCGACCTGCTCAAGGTCCTGGCCGACATGGGCCATGGCGACGAGATCGTCATCGCCGACGCCAACTTCACCGCCGCCAGCCTGGCGATCGGCCCGGACGGCGTGCGCAAGCCGCTGGTGCACCTGCCGGGCGCGGGCATCCTGCGCACCGTGCAGGCCGTCATGGGCCTGCTGCCGCTGGATGTGGCGGTCGAGCAGCCGGTCGCCTACATGCACGTCAGCGGCCAGCCCGAGGGCTACCGCAGCCGGCTGCAACGTGATGTCGTGCAGTGGCTGGAGCAGAACGGTCACACCCGGCCGGGACAATGTCAGGCGATCGAACGTTTCGCTTTCTATGATCGCGTGCGCACCGCCTATGCGATCGTGCTGACCAGCGACCTGCAGCCCTATGGCAACGTGATCCTGAAGAAGGGCGTGATCGGCGAGGCGCTCGAGGCATGACGCCCTGATCCTCCAACCGTCCTCACGGACCACGCTCCCCTGCCCTGCCGCCGTGGCCTACGAACCCATCGCCCCCAGCCCCGGCCCGACCGGATCGGTCCCCCCGTCACGCGGCAGCGATGCCCGCGGGGCTGAGCCGACCTCGCAACTGCGCCCGCGTGGCTCGAACCACGCCGGCATGCGGCAGTACAACGAACGGGTGGTGCTGCAGGCCATCCGCCTGCACGGCGACCTGCCCAAGGCCGACCTGGCGCGGCTGACGCACCTGAGCACGCAGACGGTCTCGCTGATCGTCAATGCGCTGCTGGCGGACGGTCTGCTGGTCAAGCGCGAGCCGCTGCGCGGACGCATCGGCCAGCCCTCGGTGCCGATCGCGCTGAACCCGGACGGGGCCTATGCCATCGGCGTGAAGATCGGCCGGCGCAGCATGGATGTGCTGGTCATCGACTTCACCGGCGCGGTGCGCGAACGCTCCAGCGTCAGCTACGACTTCCCCAACCCGCTGACCTTGTTCGACGACCTGCAGCGCCTGCTGGATCGCTCGGTGACCAGCCTGGGCGCGGGCGCCGAACGGCTGGCCGGCATCGGCATCGCGACGCCGCTGTCGCTGGGCAGCTGGCAGGCCCTGCTGGGCGTGGCCGATGCCCAGGCCAGCCGCTGGGACGAGATCGACCTGGCCCAGCGCGTCGGCGAGATGACGACGCTGCCGGTGCAAGTCATCAAGGACACCTCGGCGGCCTGTGTGGCCGAGCTGGTCTCGGGCCGCGGGCGCTCGATGCACAGCTTTCTCTACCTCTTCGTCGACACCTTCGTCGGCGGCGGGCTGGTGATCGACAGCCACCTCTACAACGGCGCGCGTGGCAATGCCGGTGCGGTGGGCTCGATGCCGCTGCACGCAGCCGGCGGACCTGCCGGCGTGCCGCCGCAGGTGCTGAGCGCCGCCTCGCTGTTCAACCTGCAGCAGCTCTACGAGGCTGCCGGGCTGGACCCGCAAGCCGCCATCGACGGCCGCGCGCTGGAGCCGCCCTGGGCCAGCCACACCCGCGTCTGGCTGCGCAACGCGGCCCAGGCGATGGCGCTGGCGACGGTCAACGCGACCTGCCTGCTCGACCTCGACGACGTGGTGGTCGACGGCGTGTTCGGCCGCGAGCTGCTGTCGCGCCTGATCGCCCACCTCGAAGAGGCGCTGGACATGCACAACTGGGAAGGCATCAGCCGACCCAGCGTGCGCGCCGGCACGATCGGCTCGGACGCCCGCGCGATGGGCGGCGCCCTGCTGCCGCTGTACGCGGCCTTCGCGCCCGATCCGGAAGTCTTCCTGAAGACCCGCGCCAGCGGCGCCAGCACCTGAGCCTGCCGCGCGGGCTGATGCACATCAAGCCCGCGCGCATCGCACCCGAACCGGGACGGACGTCGCCCGACGACGTTCGACGGGCGATGAATTGGGCAGTTCGGCACGGCTTATTCCAGATATCCCTGCGGGGTATGGGGGTGTGGAATCCATCCACTCTCTGAGACGAACCGCAACGCCTGACAGCAGGCCAGCGGCCGTGTGTGCATGGACGGGCGATGGGTCACCGGGCTGGTGACCGGGCCTGGTTCGGTCACGGAGGTGGACCGGTTGCCACGGTGGTGGCCGGCCGTCGACACCCCACACCGCCCTTCTGGAGCCCGCCCATGTCCCTCGTCCGCAAGTCCAGCTTCGCGTCCAAGGCACCCGATTCCGCCCTGCACGCGATCGCGGCTGGCATTCCCAAGTCCGTGGCCCGTGACGCGGACGCCCAGCGCAAGCGCGCCCGCACGCTGGCCAAGCAGCAGCAGGCCTCCGAGCGCGTCGCCTCGGCATCGAGCCAGCTGGCCGCGGGCATCAACGAGGCGGCTTCGGCGGCCGAGGAACTCAAGCGCGCCGCCACCCAGATCGCCACCGGCGCCGAAGAGGCCTCCGGCGCGGCCCAGGAGTCGCTGGCCGCCATCACCCAGGTGTCGGCCTCGATCACGCGCCAGATGGCCGCCGTGACCCAGGCGCAGCGCACCGCCCAAGGCATGCAGACGCTGGCCGCCGAGATCAACGGCCAGGTCGAGTCGACCGTCAACAACGTCGCCACCGCCGCCCAGCGCCAGGCCGAGTCGGTCAAGATGGTTGCCGAGCTGGAGCGTCAGGCGGCCAACATTGGCGAGATCGTCAAGGCGGTCGCACGCATCGCCGACCAGACCAACCTCCTGGCCCTGAATGCCGCCATCGAGGCGGCCCGCGCGGGCAAGCATGGCAAGGGCTTTGCCGTGGTCGCCGACGAGGTGCGCACGCTGGCCGAGACCAGCGAGAAGAGCGCCAAGCAGATCCAGGACCTGGTCGGCCAGATCCAGGGCGAGGTCAAGACCATCGCCGAAGGCATCAACCTGGGCGCCGAGGCGGTCCGCAGCGAGGTCGAGAAAAGCTCGGTCATCCTCAAGCAGCTCGAACAGATCCGCCAGGACGCCGCCGAGATCGCCGCCGGTGCGGGCGAGATCGCCACCGCCGCCAGCCAGAGCAACGTCGCCGCGCAGCAGGCGCTCAAGGGCGCCGAGCAGATCGCCTCGGCTGCCAACGAGCAGTCCTCGGCCTGCGAGGAAGCCAACAAGACCGTGACCGAGCAGACCACCGCGCTGTCGCAGTGCGAGCAGACGGCCGCCGGCCTGTCGGAGATCGCCGACGAGCTGAAGAACTCGACCGACATCGCCAAGAGCGCCGAAGAGGTCGCCAGCGCCGCCGAGGAACTCTCCAGCGCGGTGCAGGAGATCAACCGCTCGGCCGCGCAGATCATGGTGGCGCTCGACCAGATCCGCAAAGGTGCGCAGACCCAGGCCGCCGCCAGCGCCGAGTCGGCCGCTGCGGTGACCCAGATCGAGAAGGGCGCGCAGATCGCCGAGACGCGCGCCAGCACGGCCAACGAGCGGGCCGGCGCGATCCGCACGCTGCTGGGCGACAACAAGCGGAACATCGACAGCCTGATCAGCGGCATCTCGAACAACGTCGGCACGACCGAGAGCAGCATCGCCCAGGTCAAGGACCTGGAGCTGGTCTCGCGCAAGATCGACAAGATCGTTGACGCGATCACCCAGGTCTCGATCCAGACCAACATGCTGGCCGTCAACGGCAGCATCGAGGCGGCCCGTGCGGGCGAGTACGGCAAGGGCTTCGTCGTGGTCGCCACCGACATCCGCAACCTCGCGCACGACTCGGCCGAGAACGCTGACCGCATCAAGGACATGGTCAAGTCGATCCAGGACCAGATCGGCCTGGTCGGGCGTGACCTCAACGGCATCGTCAACGCCGCGCTGTCCGAGGTTGAGAAGGCCAAGGTCATCACCATCAGCCTGAACAAGATCGAGGGCGACGTGGCCGAGATCCAGAAGGGCAACCAGGAGGCCGTGAGCGCCGCCCAGGAAATCGCCACGGCGGTGACCCAGGTGAAGGTCGGCGTCGAGCAGGTCTCGGCCGCCGCTGCCCAGGCCGAGAAGGCGGCCGAACAGGCCGCTGCTGCCGCCAAGCAGCAGTCGCAGGGTGCCGAGGAACTGTCGGCCGCGATCGAGGAAATCGCCTCGCTCGCCGACGAGCTGCAGAGCGCCTGAGCGCCGCCCGTCTCCGCCCCCTTGTCTGCCTACCCAGGAGGTGTGCGATGAGCACAGCCCTTGCCCTGCGTGACGATCACGCCGATGCCGCCCTGCGCGGCAACCTCGCCCCCGGTGACCTCGAGGCGCAGGCCCGCGCGATCGCCGAGAACCGCGACGAACACGACGACCTTGACGACAGCAACGATGGCGCCAGCCAGAACCGCCAGTTCGTGACCTTCTCGGTGGCCGGCGAGATGTTCGCGGTGCCGATGGCACCGGTGCAGGAAATCATCCGCGTGCCCGCCGTCGCCCACCTGCCGCTGGCGCCGCGCACGCTTGACGGCCTGGCCAATCTGCGTGGCCGGGTGCTGCCCATCATCAACCTGCGGCGCCTGTTCGGCTGCGACGAGCGCGCGAACGACGATGCCACCCGCGCCCTGGTCATCAACCTGGGCCAGCCGCTGGGCTTCGTGGTCGACCGGGTCGCCAGCGTCGTCACGATCGAGGCCGGCGAGATCGAGTCGGCCGACGCGATCCAGAGCATCGTCAGCGCCGACTACCTGACCGGCGTGATCAAGCGCGCCCGGTCCGATGGCGGCCACGACATGCTGCTGTCGATCGACTTCGAACGCCTGATCGATGGCCAGTTCAGCGGCATCGGCGCGCTGCGCGGGGCTGAGCGCGGTGGCACGGGCAACAGCAACAGCCACAGCAACGGGAACGGCAACAGCCATGGCAACAGCCATGGCAACAGCGCCCTGGCAGGCCAGTCCGAGGCGGACCTGCAGGACGACGATGTCGCCAGCGACGAGCTGCGCCTGGTCTCGTTCTCGGTCGCCAACCAGGAGTACGCGCTCGACATCGCCGAGGTGCAGGAGATCGTGCAACTGCCCGAGCGCATCAACGCCCTGCCCAACACGCCGCACCACGTGCTGGGCGTGATCTCGCTGCGTGAGCGGCTGCTGCCGCTGGTCAGCTTGCGCACGCTGTTCGGCCTGCCGCCACTGGACCATGCCGAACAGCACCGCATCGTGGTGACCTCGCTGCCCGGCGGCCTCAGCGTCGGTCTGGTGACCGATTCGGTCAAGGAGGTGCTGAGCGTGCCGCGCGCCCAGGCCGAGCCGATGCCGGGCATGTTGTCGGCCCAGCAGGACCTCGACGAGTTCTCGTCGATCTGCCGTCTCGACGGCGGCAAGCGCCTGGTGTCGATCATCGCCACCGACCGCCTGTTGCGCATGCCCGCGATCGAGCGGGCACTCGATGCCAGCCACCAACTTCTGAGCGAAGAAAGCAGCGCCATGCGCCAAGACCGCAACCGTCAAGACGATGCCGACGACCGGGCCGACAGCACCGATGACGACACCCAGGTGGTGATCTTCCGCCTCGGTGCCGAGGAGTTCGGCGTGCCGATCATGAGCGTGCAGGAGATCGTGCGCGTGCCCGAAGCCCTGACCCGCGTGCCCCGCACACCGGCCTTCGTCGAAGGCGTGATCAACCTGCGCGGCACCGTGCTGCCGGTGATCGACCAGCGCAGCCGCCTCGGTCTGCCGACCATCGATCGCAACGACCAGCAACGCATCATGGTCTACCTGATCGGCGGCATGCGCACCGGCTTCATCGTCGACTCGGTGGCCGAGGTGCTGCGCATCCCGCGCGGCCAGATCGTGCCGGCGCCGACCCTGTCGACCGAACAGAGCCAGCTGATCGGCCGCGTGGCCAACCTCGAAGGCAGCAAGCGCCTGGTCATGCTGATCGAGCCCGCGCACCTGCTGCACGGCAACGAGATGCAGGCGATGGCGCAGCAGCTGGCCGCGCCGTCCGCAGCACTGTCCTCGTCAGCGTCGGCATCAGCGTCGTCCGCCGCCCGCAGCGACGACACCCGCGCCTACGCCCGAGCCGCCTGATCCGCGCGAACCGACATGAAGAAAGTCCTGGTCGTCGACGACTCGGCGCTGATGCGCAAGCTGCTGAGCGGCGTGCTCGTCGAAGGTGGCTACGAGGTGCGCAGCGCCCGCAACGGCACCGAGGCGGTCGAGGAGGTGGTGCGCTGGACGCCCGATGTCATCACGCTGGACATCAACATGCCCGAGATGGACGGCCTGACCGCGCTGTCGCTGATCATGGCCGCCCGGCCCACGCCGGTGGTGATGGTGTCCTCGCTGACCGAGCGCGGCGCGCTCGCGACCTTCGAGGCGCTGGCCCTCGGCGCAGTCGACTTCATCCCCAAGCCCGGCGGCACGATCTCGCTGCACGTCGACGACATCCGCGCGATGCTGCTCGACAAGGTGGCCTCGGCCGCCCGCGCGCGGCTCGGTCCGCGTGCCGCTGCTCGTCCGATGGCGAGTTCGATCGCACGCCCGGTCGCACGTCCGGTTGGAAACCCGGCGGCCGCATCGACCACAGCCGGCCGGCCAGCCGCTGCGCCAGCGATGGGCAAGGCCGTCGAGGCCAGCCCGCGCTCCCGTGGCAGCGCCGCGTCGCCGCCGTCGCCCCGGGCGGGTCAGGTCCCCGGCCTGGTGCTGGTGGGTGTGTCCACCGGCGGGCCGCGCACGCTGGAGGACATCCTGCCCCGTCTGCCGGCGAACTTTCCGTGGCCGGTGCTGGTGGCCCAGCACATGCCGGCCAACTTCACCGACACCTTCGCCCGGCGCATGGACAGCCTCTGCGCGCTGAACGTGGTCGAGGTCAACACGCCGATGGCGCTGTCGCCCGGCCATGTCTACATCGGCCGAGGCGGCACCGACCTGACGGTCACCGACCGCGTCGGCGTGCTGCACGCCGCGCCGCGCCCCGAGACACCGGGCGTGCTCTGGCACCCCTCGGTCGAGATCCTGGTGGACAGCGCCATGCAGCACCTGCCGGCACACAAGCTCATCGGCGTGATGCTGACCGGCATGGGCAACGACGGCGCCAGCGCGATGGCCCGGCTGCATGCCAGCGGCGGTCGCACGATCGCCGAATCGGCCGACACCGCCGTGGTCTTCGGCATGCCGCAGGAGCTGATCGAACGCCGTGCCGCCACCCTCGTGCTGCCCTGCACCAGCATCGCCTCGCAGCTGCGCCTGTGGCTGCCATGAATCGCTTGCCTTCCCTCCAACCGCGCACCCCGAGGATCCCCCGATGGCCTTGAAGAAATCTGGCGCCGCGACCGAACTGCACCAGGTCGAGACCCGCGACTACGGGCGCGATGTCGACGGCCTGCTCGCCCAGCTGCGTGACCCCGAGCCCAGCGTGCGCCGCTGGGCCGCGCGCGACCTGGCCAGCCAGCCGCGTGCCGCCGCCGCCATGTGCGCCCGGCTGGCCGAAGAGAGCGACGCCAGCGTGCGGGTGGCCCTGTTCAACAGCGCCACCCAGATCGGCGGCGCGGCCATCGTGCAGGGCATGGTCAGGCTGCTGCGCAGCGAGGACGCCGGCCTGCGCAACGGCGCGATCGAGGTGCTGGCCGGCTTGCCGGACGCGGTCGCGCCGCAGGTCGACGCGCTGCTGCATGACCCCGACAGCGATGTGCGCATCTTCAGCGTCAACCTGCTGGGCGACCTGCGCCACCCGAACGTGCCGGAATGGCTGGCGCAGGTGCTGCTCAACGATGAGGCGGTCAACGTCGTCGGCGCCGCGCTCGAGGTCGCCGCCGAGGTCGGCACGGCCCGGACCCTGCCGGCGCTGCGCGCGGCGCGCACGCGCTTTGCCGCCGACGCCTACATCACCTTTTCGGTCGACCTCGCGATCGAACGGATCGAGTCGACATGAGAGCCTCAGGCCTGGCCGCACGGCACACCATCACCGACGCCGACTTCCAGAAGTTCGCCGAGTTCTTCTACCGCAAGACCGGCATCCACTTCGACGACGGCAAGCGCTACTTCGTGGACAAGCGCCTGGTCGAGCGCATCGAGGCCACCGGCGCCGAGAACTTCCGCGCCTACTTCGTCGGCCTGCGCTTCGAGGCCGACGGGGCCGAGATGCAGCACCTGATCAACGCGATGACGGTCAACGAGACCTACTTCTTCCGCGAGGCCTACCAGTTCGACTGCCTGGTCAACGACATCCTCAACGAAGTGGCCCGGCGCAAGCGGCCGGGCTCGCGCATCCGCATCTGGTCCATCCCCTCGTCGACCGGCGAGGAGCCCTACTCGATCGCGATCTACCTGCTCGAACGCTGGGCCCTGATCGACGACTACGAGGTCGAGATCCTGTCCTCGGACATCGACACCGAGGTGCTCGCCTCGGCGCAGCGCGGCTGCTATTCGGCCCGCTCGGTCGGACAGCTGCCGCAGGCCTATCTGCGCAAGTACTTCACCCCGCACGGCCCGCACGAGTGGCGCATCACGCGCGACCTGGTCGACTCGGTCGAGTTCAGCCGCGTCAACCTGTCCGAGCCCGCCGACACGCGGCGCTTCCGCGACATCGACGTCGTCTTCTGCCGCAACCTGCTGATCTATTTCGACGACCTGTCGCGGCGCGTCGCCGCCGAGGCGCTCTACGACGCGCTGAGTCCGGGTGGCTTCATCTGCCTGGGTCATTCCGAGTCGATGAGCCGCATGTCATCCCTCTACACCGTGCGCCGCTTCGCCGACGCGATGGTCTACCAAAAACCGCTGGAGGCCTGACCATGAGCCTGACCCCGAAACCGCGTCGCATCCTGGTGGTCGACGACGCCGCGACGGTGCGCATGTACCACCGCAAGATCCTCGGCGACGCCGGCTGGCACACCGACGAGGCCATCAACGGCGTCGAGGCGCTGGAGCGCGTGCACCTGCAGGACGTCACCCAGGCCTTCGACCTCTACGTCGTCGACATCAACATGCCGCGCATGGACGGCTACAGCTTCGTGCGCGAACTGCGCAAGCTCGAACCGCGCCACCAGGCGCCGGTGATGATGGTCTCCACCGAGGCACGCAGCCAGGACGCCAGCAGCGCCTTCGACGCCGGTGCCAACTGCTACCTGATCAAGCCCGCCCGCCCGGCCGAACTGGTGCTGTCGGCCGCGCTGTTGCTGGGCGACCGCCCGGCCGCGCTGATCGCCGCCGAAGGAGCCAGCGCATGAACCAGACCGACCTGCTCGAACAGTTCGTGCTTGAGGCGCGCGACTGCCTCGAAGCCATCGGCAACCGCCTGCTGGAGGTCGAGCGCGACCCGGGCAACACCGACCTGCTCAACGACCTGTTCCGCTCCGTCCACACGCTCAAGGGCAACTGTGGGCTGTTCGAGTTCAAGCCGCTCGAACGTGTGGTCCATGCCGGCGAAGACCTGCTCGACCGCATCCGCAACCGCAGCCTGGCGCACAGCAGCGCGATCGCCGATGCGCTGCTCGATGCGATGGACTTCAGCGCCGAGCTGATCGACGAGATCGAACGCACCGGCCACATCGCCGATGGCGCCGAAGCCCGCTCGCAACGCCATGCCGCCGCGCTGCGTGCGCTGCTCGAATCCGCAGCCGTGACCGATGCAGCGGCGGCCCCAGCGCCGGCCGTCAAGGCCGATGACCGGGCGGCCGTCACGTCCCCCACCGGGCCAACCACCGGCGCCACCACTGGCGCCACCACCGGTGCCACCTCGCCCACCCACGCCGAGCCCGACTGGCTGGCGCGCCTGGACCCTGCCATGCGACAGGCCCACCCCGGCGCCACCGCGCTGCGCTACCGGCCCGAGCCCGAGTGCTTCTTCAAGGGCGAGGACCCGTGGCGCCTGGCCGCCACCGCCCCCGGCCTGCTGGCGGTGGACGTGGCCGGCCAGCAGCCCTGGCCGAGCGGCGACGAGCAGGTGCGCTGGGACTGCTACCAGTGCAACCTCGACATCGTGCTGCTCAGCAGCGCGCCGCCGGCCTACCTGGAAGAACACTTCCGCTGCGTGCCCGAACAGGTCGCGATGGTCACGATCGCAGCGCCGGCCGCTGCCGCCGAGGCCGCGGCCGAACCGGTCGATGCGGCCCCAAGCCCGCGCGCCGAACAGACCCTGCGCCGCCGCGCCCGGGCGATCTGGGACGACCAGATCGCGCTGCTCGGCCGCAACGGCCTGAGCGCGGGCAGCGTGGCGTCGGCGCGGCAGGTGCTGAGCCACCTGCTCGACAGCCTCGATGAGCCCGAAGCCCGGCGCGCCCGTGACGACCTGGCCGCCCTGCCCGGCGCGGTCTCGGCCGCCGGTCTGCAGGCCTGGGCCCGCCAGCAGCCGCTCGGCCTGGCGGCAGACCATGCCCCGGCCGCCCAGAACACCACCACTGCCGCCACCGCCGCAACCAACGCCGCCGCCTCCGCCTCCGCCGCATGGCGCGACCACGACGACGGCCTGGCCGAGGCCGGCCTGGTCGATGCCCCAGCGGTCGATCCGCTGCGTCGCGGCGAGGACCCGAACGGTGCCCCGGCGCCACGCGTGCTCAAGGTCACGCAGGAGAAGGTCGACCGGCTGATGGACCTGATCGGCGAGATGGTGGTGGCCAAGAACAGCCTGCCCTACCTGGCCCAGCGCGCCGAACAGGCCTTTGGCCAGCGCGAGCTGGCACGCGAGATCAAGGCCCAGTACGCGGTCATCAACCGCATCGCCGAGGACATGCAGCACGCCATCATGCAGGTGCGCATGCTGCCGGTGGGCGTGGTGTTCCAGCGCTTCGGCCGGCTGATCCGCGACATCTCCAAGAAGCTCGGCAAGGACGTCAACCTGGTGATCGAGGGCGAGGACACCGAGGCCGACAAGAACGTCATCGAGCCGCTGGCCGACCCGCTGATCCACATCCTGCGCAACAGCCTGGACCACGGCATCGAGCGTCCCGAGGTGCGCCGCGCCGCCGGCAAGCCGGTGGTGGGCACGATCCGCATCCGCGCCCACCAGGAAGGCGACCGCGTGATGATCGAGATCAGCGACGACGGCGCCGGTGTCGACCCGGCCCGCGTGCGCGCCAAGGCGGTCGAACGCGGCCTGATCCCGGCCGACCGGGCTGGCTCCTTGTCCGATGCCGACTCGGTGCAGCTGATCTTCCTGCCCGGCTTTTCGACCGCCGATGCGATCTCCGACCTGTCGGGCCGCGGCGTGGGCATGGATGTGGTGCGCAACGCGGTCGAGCGCATCAACGGCTCGGTCGAGCTGCACAGCGTGTTCGGCCAGGGCACGACGATCCGGCTGGCGCTGCCGCTGTCGATGGCCGTCACCAACGTGATGGTGATCGAGAGCGCCGGACGCCGCTTTGGCGTGCCGATGGACCTGATCGTCGAGACCGTGCGGGTACACGGCGACGACATCCACACGTTCAAACAGGCCCGCACCACGGTGCTGCGCGGGCGCATCGTGCCGCTGCGCGCGCTCAACGAGTTGCTTGCGCTGGACGTCCCGGCCCGCCTCAACGACGACGGCGAGTACACGGTGCTGGTGCTGCGCCTGGGCACCGAGACGGTCGGCTTGCTGGTCGACCAGTTCCATGGCGCCAGCGACATCATCCTCAAGCCGCTTGAGGGCGTGCTGGCCGGGCTGACCGGCTTTGCCGGCACCGCGCTGATGGGCGATGGGGGCGTGCTGATGGTGCTGAACCCGAAGGAGCTGCTGCCATGACGATCCGCTACCTGAAGAAACACGCCGCGCTGGAGGGCCACATCGCGGTCGACGATGCCGAGGCGCTGGCGCAGTGGCTGCTCAAGCAGCCCAGCCCCGCGGTGCACCTGGGCCGCTGCGAGCATGTGCATGGCGCCGTGCTGCAGGTGCTGCTGGCCCTGCGTCCGCGCCTGGTGAAGCCGCCAGCGGACGCAATGCTGGCCGGCGTGCTGACTGGCGTGCTGACTGGCGTGCCGACTGGTGCGTTGGGCGGTGCATCGGAATTGGCGCCCGCCCGGCCGGCGACGACCCGGCGCAAACCCGCCAGCAAGACGTCCTCAGGTTTGTCGGCATCCGACCGATGACACGAACAGAGGACCGGTGCCAGCGCGCAGCCGTGCCGGTACCGACCCTGTCTCAACCCGGCCCACCGCTGGCCGACTGGAACCCGCATGAAGACCATCTTTCTGATTGACGATTCGGCCACGATGGTGATGAGCGTCAAGACCACCCTCGAGATCTCGGGGTTCAAGGTCGAGACCGCCGCCGACGGCGAGCAGGCGATGGGCAAGATCAACAAGGGCCTCAAGCCCGACCTGATCATCACCGACATCAACATGCCGAAGATGGACGGCATCGAGTTCATCCGCCATGCCCGCAAGATCCTGCGTTTCACGCCGATCCTGACGCTGACCACCGAGAGCCAGCAGGCCAAGCGCGACGAGGCCAAGAAGCTCGGCGCCTCGGGCTGGTTGGTCAAGCCGATCGGCGGGACCGATCTGCTCAAGGTGATCAAGCAAGTGCTGCCGGGAGCCTGAGATGGCCACGCGCCCGACCGCGAAGGCATCCCTGCGGGGTTGGCTCTGGGATGCCCGCAAGCGGCTGGCCGACTGGATCTCGCCCCAGCCGCGTGTATCGGCCGCGTGCGAGGCGGTGGCCGGCATGCGCGAGCTCGATCGCCAGGTGATGACCCAGCTTGGCCGTGCCGTCGGGCTGTCGGAAACCGCCACGGTCGACTTCGTGGGCCGTCTGGCCGAGCTGCACAACCTCTCGCACAAGCTGGTGCAGTACCTCGAGACCGCCCACCTGCAGAGCCAGGCGATGCAGGCCAGCATGGAAGGCAACAGCCACATCATCCAGGAGCTGGCGTCCTTCGTGCAGACCCTGCCGGCGCAGATCGCGCAGGAGCGCAAGCACTTCCACCAGCTGGTCATCGAGGTCAAGGGCCTGTCGGACATGACCGACGCGATCCGCGCCATCGCACGCCAGACCGAGATCCTGGCGATCAATGCCGCGATCGAGGCGGCCCGCGCTGGCGAGGCCGGGCGCGGCTTCGCGGTGCTGGCCGGCGAGGTGCGCCGCCTCGCCACCCAGTCCAACGAGTCGGCCGCCCGCATCAACACCGACATCACGCGGCTGGTGAAGACGGTCGAGATCGGCTTCAGCGGCGACTTCAACGCCCGCACCCGCCACAACGAGGCCGAGGCTGAACGCCTGGGCAACCTGACGCGCCAGCTCGATGAGAGCTACGTCGACATGCGCCAGTTCTACGAGATGCTGGTGACCGCCGTGACGCAGCACAACACCGAGCTGGACGAGGGCATCGGCCTGATGCTCAACGCCGGCCAGTACCAGGACGTGTTCAAGCAGATCATCGACCGCGTCGAGCCTGCGCTGGAGAGCCGCCACGAGGTGCTGACCGACCTGATCACCCGGCTGCGCAGCGGTGCCCGCGACACCGCCGAGGTCGACGCCCGTGCCCGCGAGCTGGCAAGCAACTATCTGGCCGGTGAGGCCGACCACCGCGACCCCGACGACCCCGCTCACGCCGGAGCCGCCGAAACCGGTCCGCGCATCGAGCTCTTCTGACCGCGCCGAAAGACAAGCTGGCCATGGCCCACATCCTGCTCATCGATGACGACGAACTGCTGCGCGACACCGTGCTGCAGATGCTGCAACTCGACCGCCACGAGGTCACCGAGGCGCCCGACGGCCAGACCGCGCTGCGACTGGTCGCCGGCCGCAGCGGGCGTGGCTTTGACCTGGTGATCACCGATGTGTTGATGCCCGGCATGGACGGCACGCGCGTCATCGTCGAACTGCGCCGCAGCCACCCGAGGCTGCCTATCATCGCCATCTCGGGCGGACGCCGCGTGCTGTCGCCGCAGTTCAACCTCGAGACCGCCGCGCTGGCGGGCGCTGTCTGCCAGCTCGCCAAACCCTTCACCCGCCAGGCGCTGCAAGCGGCTGTGGCGGTGGCCCTGGAGTGCGCGCCCACATGAACATGCCCACGATCGACGCCCAGCTCGCAGCGATGCTGCGCGGCGCCGCCGCCGACATCAGCCGCAACTGGCACGATCGCCTGCGCAAGGCCACAGGCAAGCATCTGCACAGCCTGACCCCCGAGACCGAGCTGAACGCCGAGATGGCGGCCTTGCTCAGCGGCCTGGACGCCGCGCTCGACAACCCCGACGACCGCTTCGGCAGCGACACCGGCCACCCGCTGGCCGCCGCCCTGCGCACCGCCAGCCAGGTGCGCGCCGCACGCGGCTCCACGCCCGAGGAATCGCTGCTGTTCGTGCAGACCTGCAAGGAAGCGCTGATCGACACCCTGCACGGCCACGCGCCGTTGCGCGAGTCGCTGCTGGCCGCGACGCTGCGCCTCGAAGGCCTGATGGACCGCTGCGTGCTGGTGCTGGCCAACGCCTTCATGGCCGCACGCGAGGACGTCATCCAGCGCCAGACCGAGTCGCTGCGCGAGGTCTCGACGCCGGTCATCACGCTGTGGGACTCGATCCTGCTGCTGCCGCTGGTCGGCGTGGTCGATTCGGTGCGGGCGCAGCAGATCTCCGAGCGCCTGCTGGAGGCCATCGGCGCCAGCGAGGCCGAGGTCACGCTGATCGACGTGACCGGCGTGCCGGTGATGGACACCAGCGTGGCGCGGCACATCCTCAAGACCGTCGCGGCGGCCGAAATGCTCGGCACCCGCGTGATCCTCACCGGCATCAGCCCCAGCACGGCGCAGACCATGGTCAAGCTCGCGATCGACCTGTCGAACGTGCCGACCCGTGGCTCGCTGAAAGCCGGCATGGCGCTGGCGCTGACGATGACGGGCCGGCGCATCACCGCCGTCGCATCGAGCTGACATGCGCGTGCCCATCCTTCGACTCAATGCCGAGGTCCTGATCGTGGCGCTGGCCGCCGACATCAGCGACGAGGACGTGATGGACTTCCAGACCGAGCTCGGCGAACGCGCTGCCGCGATGCAGGCGCGTGGCCTGGTGATCGACGTCTCGGCCCTCGATGTGATCGATTCCTTCATGGCGCGCGTGCTCAACGACATCGCGCGCATGCTGCGCCTGCTCGGTGCCGAGGTGGTGGTCTGCGGCGTCCAGCCAGCGGTCGCCATGACCCTGGTCGAGATGGGCAGCAAGCTGGTCGACGTGAGCACCTCGTTCACGCTGGAAGGCGCGCTGCGGCGCCTGTCTCAGCGCATGGACCAGGCGGCGCGCGATGCTTGAACTCCAGGCCAGCGACGACATCGTGCGAGCGCGCCTGGCGGCGCGTGACATGGCGCGCGCCGCCGGCCTGGGCGTGATGGACCAGACCCGCTTCGCCACGGCGGTGTCCGAACTGGGCCGCAACGCGGTCCGCTATGCGGTGCAGGGGCGCTGCGAGCTGAGCGACCAGTCCGACGCCCGCGCGGTGCGGCTGCAGGCCTGCGTGCGCGACAGCGGCCCGGGCATCTCCGACCTCGCGCTGGCCCTGCAGGACGGCTACTCCACCGGCGGCAGCATGGGCGCCGGTCTGCCGGGCACGCAACGCCTGGTCGACATCTTCGAGATCGAGTCCAGCCCGGCCGGCACGGTGGTCACCGTGCAGATCGTCCGACCGAGGCGCAACCCGGGCCGGGTCGCATGACGGCCACGCACACGATGCTCGATGCGCTGACGCTGCGGGTCGGCCATGAAGGCGACGTGGCGCATGTGATCGCCAGCGTCATGCGCTTTTGCAACGAGCACGCCCACGACGGCGTGTTCGCCGCCCACGTCGCCACAGCCGCTTCCGAGCTGGCCAACAACCTGTGGATGCACACGCCCGACGGCGGCGAGATCCGGCTGCACTGGCTCGACTCGGGCAAGCGCCGTGGCGTCGAGCTGCGCGCCGATGACCGCGGCCCCGGCATCCCGGACCTGGCGCTGGCGATGACCGAGGGCTACAGCACCGGCGGCGGCATGGGCTGCGGCCTGCCCGGCGTCGAACGGCTGATGGACGACTTCGACATCCGCTCCGAGCCCGGCAGCGGCACCCACGTGCTCGCGCACAAATGGCTGCGCCGACGCTGAGCACCGGCTCGCCGGGTCTGAGCATCCGGCGCGCCCACCTGCTGCAGGCCATCGAGGCGGATCAACCGTGCGGCGACGCCGTGGGCTGCTGGCTGGCTGACGAGTCGCACGGCGCCGACGGCCTGCTCGCCGTGATCGACGGCCTGGGCCACGGCCCCGAGGCCGCGCAAGCAGCACAGGTCGCGCTGCAGACCCTCGGGGCCGCGCCGGAACGGCCGCTGTCCGAGCTGTTCGCCCGGCTTGACCGGGCCTTGTTCGCCACCCGTGGTGCGGCCATCGGCCTGTTGCGCATCGACGGCCAGCGCCTGCTGCACGCGGGCGTGGGCAACACCCGGCTGCTGCACTGGCGCGCCCAGGGCCTGGTGCGGCTGGTCTCGCAGAACGGCATCGTCGGTGGCGGCCTGCCGAGCCCGGTGGTCGAGACCGAGCACCCGCTGCAGGCGGGCGACTGGCTGCTGCTGTTCACCGATGGCCTGGACGAGCGCGTGCGCCTGCCGCTGCGCCTGCCCGAGTGGCAGCGCGACCCGGCCACGCTGTGCCAGCACCTGATGCAGCACGCCCGCGCTGGCCGCGACGACGCCGGCGTGATGGTGGTGCAGATCGGAGCGCTTGCCTGATGGACCGGGTCGAACGCCTGCTGCCGGCCTACACGGCGCTGCTGAGCCGCTATGCGATGTCGCCCGATGCGTTCGAGCGCGAGGGCGCGCTGATCGAGGCCACCGAACTGGGCAAGAGCGGGCTCGAGGATGGCCCGGCCATAGACCAGATGCACGAGGTCCACGGGCGCGCCCAGGCCGAGCTGGCGCAGCGCTGGCGTGACGCGCCCGAGGGCAGCGCGCCCCATCGGGGCCGCGAGCTGCTGGCGCGCGGCGAGGCGCTGCCCCTGATGCTGGCGCTGCAGCTGCCGCACGAGCTGGCCACGTTGGCCCACCACGAACGGCGCTGGCGCCGCGAACATGAGACGCTGGTGACGATGTTCGAGCAGACCGCCGACCTGATCGCGGTGCTCGATGTCGACGGCCAGTGCGACGACGTCAACCCGGCCTTCTGCCGCTCGACCGGTTGGACGCGGCGCGAGGCGGTCGAAGGTGCCGGCGCCTGGGCCGAGCCGCCGCAGGGCACGCAGGCCCAGCGTCGACGCACCGAGCAGCGGCGGCGCGACGGCAGCAGCCTCCTGGTGGACTGGTCGATCTCGCCGATCCTGGGCCGGCGCGGCGAGCTGCTGAGCCACGTCTGCATCGGCCGCGACGTCGACCGCCAGCAGAAGATCGAGGACAGCCTGCGCGAGAACGACAAGCTGCGCGCCGTCGCCACGCTGGCCGGCGGCATCGCGCACGACTTCAACAACCTGCTCGGTTCGATCATCGGCCTGACCGAACTGTGCGAACTGGAAGCCGTGCCGGGCTCGCGCCAGGCGCGCAACCTCGGGCGCATCCAGCAGGCCGGTGCCAAGGCCGCCGCCCTGGTGCGGCAGATGCTCGATTTCTCGCGCCAGACGCCGCCCGCGCTGCAGCCGATCGAGCTGGCCGACTGGCTCGGCCAGGCCGAGCCGCTGCTGCGCGCGGCCATGCCGCGTGAACAAGGTCTGACGGTCGAGGTGCTGGCCGGCGGCAGGGTCCAGATCGATCCGGTGCAGATGGAGCAGGTGCTTCTGAACCTGGTGCGCAACGCCGCCCAGGCCATGGGCGACGCGGCCGGCCAGGTGCGCATCACCGCCGACCATGCCGAGCCCGGTGGCGCCGCTCGCCCCACGGGCGCGCATGCCGGCGCCACCCACCTGCGGCTGCGCATCAGCGACACCGGCTCGGGCATTCTGCCTGACCTGCTGGACAAGATCTTCGAGCCCTTCTTCACCACCAAGCCGGTCGGTGAAGGCACCGGCCTGGGCCTGTCGGCGGTGCACGGCATCGTCAGCAGCCACGCGGGCGTCATCGAGGTCGACAGCCGCGTGGGCGTGGGCACGACCTTCAGCCTGTTCCTGCCGCTCGACCCCACCGGCGCGACAGCGCCCACAGCCAGCGGATCGCCAGCCCCGGCCGACACGCCGGACGGCAACCCGACACCATGAACCCGACTCAGGAGGACACGATGCCCACGGCCACCGAACGTGCGTCAGACACCCAGCGACAACTCGGCGCCATCGTCCGCCAGTTGCACGACGCGATGCAGTCCCTGGGCTATGACCAGACGATCCGGCAGATCGCCACCGAGATCCCCGACGCCCGCGACCGGCTGGCCTATGTCGGCGGCATGACCGAGGCCGCCGCCAACAAGGTGCTCAACCTGGTCGACGCTGCCGCGCCGGCTTGCGACGAGATCGCCGCACAGGCCCGGGGCCTGAACGAACAGCTTGACCGCCTGCTGGGCGGGGCCGGCGCCGATCCGCATGCGCCGGTGCTGCAGGCCTGCGCCGCGTTCACGCAGCGCACCAGCTCGTTTGCCGAGACCCAGCGATCGACGCTGACCGACATCATGCTGACGCAGGACTTCCAGGACCTCTCGGGCCAGGTGATCGGCAAGGTCATCGAGATCATCAGCCGCACCGAGCGCCAGCTGGTCGATCTGCTGGTGCAAGGTGCCCAGGCGCAAGAAGGCCACGCCAGCAGCGCCGAACTGGCCGGCCCGCAGGTGCCCGACAAGGCGATGCAGCAAGACGATGTCGACGACCTGCTGGCGGCCATGGGGTTCTGACCGTCAAGCGGCGATCTGGCTCCAGACCTTGTCCAGCCGCTTGACGCTGACCGGCTGCGGCGTGCGCAGTTCCTGGGCGAAGAAGCTCACGCGCAGCTCTTCGATCAGCCAGCGGTACTCGTCCATGCGGGTGTCGGTGCTGCCCTTGAGCTCGGCCAGGCGGCGGGTGTAGCGCAGCTCCAGCGGCCGCAGCTCGGCCAGGCGCTGGGCGTCGCGGACCGCGTCGGCGCGCTGCTTGTCCAGCCGCAGCGTGATGGCCTTGAGGTAGCGCGGCAGGTGCTGCAGCTGGGCCCAGGGCGTGCTGGCGACGAAGCGCTTGGGCATCAGGCGCTGCAGCTGCGCGGTGATGTCATCGGCGACGTCCTTGGGCGCGCGCGCGTCCTTCAGCTTGCGCAGCGCGGCGGCGTATTCGACCAGCACGACAGCGGCTTGGCGGGCCACCTCCTGGGCGATCAGGTTCAGGCGCGAGCGGCCTTCCTCGATGCGGCGGGCAAAGGCCTGCGCATCGGTCGGCAGCGGGTCGGCCAGAAAGGCGCGGTCCAGCGCGACGTCGATGATCTGGGCGCGCAGATCCTCCTGCGTGCCCAGCGGCATGTAGGCCACCGCCATCTTCTGCAGGTCGGGGATGTTCTTTTCCAGGTACTTCAGCGGCTCCTTGATCGCCAGCGCGATCAGCCGGCGCAGGCCGGCGCGGTGTTTCGCGAGGGCCGCATCGGGCTCGTCGAAGACCTCGATCTCGACATGTGTGCCGCGGTCGATCAGGGCCGGGAAGCCGACCAGGGTCTGGCCGGCCTTGCGGATCTCCATCAGCTCGGGCAACTCGCCGAAGGTCCAGGCGGTGTAGGTGGCGCTGGCCTGCACGGCGGGCGACGACGCGGCGGCGGTCGCGCCCGTCGGCCTCGGCGATTGCGGGCTGGCCGCAGCCCGGGTGGCGGGCGCGTTGGTCGTGGCGTTCGTGACGTTTGTAGACGGCGCGGGGGTTGACGCCGCGCCGGTCTGCGACGCCAGCTTCAGGGTCGCCAGCGCCTGGAAGGCCGATCGTGCCTGCGTGCCAAGCTCGGCCTTGAGCGTGGCCAGGTGGCGGCCGGCACCAAGCTGGCGGCCGTGTTCATCGACGATGCGGAAGTTCATGAACAGGTGGGGCGCCACCATGTCCAGCTTGAAATCGTTGCGCTGCACCGCGATCTGGCTGCGCTCGCGCACGGCGGCCAGCAGCAGGTCCAGCAGCCGGCCGTCGCCAAAGGTGTGGCTGGCGCAGAACTCGGCGACGAACTCCGGCAGCGGCATCAGCCGGCTGCGCGGGCGTTGGTGCAGGCTCTTGACCAGCGCCAGCACCTTGGCCTCCAGCATGCCGGGCACCAGCCAGTCGCAGCGGTCCTCGCTGACCTGGTTGAGCGCGTAGATCGGCACCGTCACGGTGATGCCGTCCTTGGCGTCACCCGGCTGGTGCAGGTAGCTCGCGGCGCAGTCGATGCCGCCCAGGCGCACGGCACGCGGGAAGGACTCGGTCGTGATGCCGGCGGCCTCGTGGCGCATCAGCTCGTCACGGCTGAGGTGCAGCAGCTTGGGGTTGGCCTTGCTCGCCTGCCGATACCAGCGCTCGAAGCTGGCGCCGCTGCAGACCTCCGCCGGCAGGTGTTCGTCGTAGTAGGCGTGGATCAGCTCGTCGTCGACCAGCACGTCCTGGCGGCGTGACTTGTGTTCCAGCTCCTCGACCTGCCGGATCATCTTCTGGTTGTGGGCGAGGAAGGGCAGGTTGCAGTCCCACTCGCCATTGACCAGGGCCTCGCGGATGAAGATCTGCCGCGCGGCCGGCGCGTCCACGTTGCCGTAGTTCACCCGCCGGTTGCTGTAGACGACGATGCCGTAGAGCGTGGCGCGCTCCAGCGCGATCACCTCGGCGGCCTTCTTTTCCCAGTGGGGTTCGAGCAGTTGGGTCTTGAGCAGGTGACCGGCGATGCCGGGTATCCACTGCGGCTCGATGGCCGCCAGACCGCGTCCGAACAGCCGCGTCGTGTCGACCAGTTCGGCCGCCACCAGCCAGCGGCCGGGCTTCTTGCTCAGGTGGGCGCCGGGATGGCGCCAGAACTTGATGCCGCGCGCGCCCAGGTACCAGTCGTCGTCCTCCGCCTTCAGGCCGATGTTGCCGAGCAGGCCGGCCAGCATCGACAGGTGGACCTGCTCATAGGTCGCCGCCGTGCCGTTGAGGCGCCAGCCGTGTTCGGCCACCACGGTGTGCAGCTGGCTGTGGATGTCGCGCCATTCGCGCACCCGGCGCGGGCTGACGAAGCTGTCGCGCAGGCGCTGTTCCTGCTGCCGGTTGCTGAGCTTGTGGCTGTCGACCTGGGCCTGCGCCTGGCCGGCGTGGCCGTGCTGGCCACGTCCTTCCTCGATCCAGTGCCAGAGCTTGAGGTAGCCCATGAATTCGGACTTCTCGTCATCGAACTTCTTGTGCTTCTCGTCGGCCGCCTGCTGCGCCTCCATCGGCCGGTCGCGCACGTCCTGCACGCTCAGGGCGCTGGCGATGATCAGCACCTCGTGCAGGGCCTGTCGGTCACGCGCCTCCAGGATCATGCGGCCCACGCGCGGGTCCAGCGGCAGGCGCGACAACTCGCGGCCGATGGCGGTCAGCTCGTTGGCGTCGTCGACCGCACCGAGTTCACCGAGCAGCGCATAGCCGTCGGCGATGGCCTTGCGCGGCGGGGCTTCGAGGAAGGGGAAGTCCTCGACCAGACCGAGGTTCAGCGCCTTCATGCGCAGGATCACCCCGGCCAGCGAGCTGCGCAGGATCTCCGGATCGGTGAAGCGCGGCCGGCCGGTGAACTCCTTCTCGTCGTAGAGCCGGATGCAGATGCCGTTGGCCACCCGGCCGCAGCGGCCGGCGCGCTGGTTGGCTGCCGCCTGGCTGATCGGTTCGACCTGCAGCTGCTCGACCTTGTTGCGGTAGCTGTAGCGCTTGACGCGGGCGTGTCCGGTGTCGATGACGTAGCGGATGCCCGGCACCGTCAACGAGGTCTCGGCCACGTTGGTGGCCAGCACGATGCGACGTCCGCCGCCGGTCTCGAAGACACGGTCCTGCTCGGCCTGCGACAGCCGCGCAAACAGCGGCAGGATGTCGGCGTTGCGGTGCAGCGGCTGGTGGCTCAGGTGCTTGCGCAGGTGGTCGGCGGCCTCGCGGATCTCGCGTTCGCCGGGCAGGAAGACGAGGATGTCGCCCGAGCCCTCGCGCCAGAGTTCATCGACGCCATCGGCGATCGCGTCGTTGATGTCGAAGTCCTTGCTGTCCTCGAAGGGCCGCCAGCGCTGCTCGACCGGGAAGGTCCGGCCGCTGACCAGCAGCACCGGCGCGGGCAAGGTCTCCAGCGTGCCGTCGGCGGCCTTGCGGCTGCTGGCGAAGTGGTTGGCGAAGCGGTCCGCGTCGATGGTCGCCGAGGTCACGATCACCTTCAGGTCGGGCCGGCGCGGCAGGATCTGGCGCAGGTAGCCGAGCAGGAAGTCGATGTTGAGGCTGCGCTCGTGGGCCTCGTCGATGATGAGCGTGTCGTAGGCCCGCAGCAGCGGATCGGTCTGCGTCTCGGCCAGCAAGATGCCGTCGGTCATCAGCTTGACGCTGGCACCGGGCTGCAGCCGGTCCTGGAAGCGGACCTTGTAGCCGACCACCTCGCCCAGCGGGCTCTTCAACTCGTCGGCGATGCGCTTGGCCACCGAACTCGCGGCAATGCGGCGCGGCTGCGTGTGGCCGATCAGGCCGTTGCCTCCGGCGCCCAGCCCGCGCCCCATCGCCAGCGCGATCTTGGGCAGCTGCGTGGTCTTGCCCGAGCCGGTCTCGCCACAGACGATGACGACCTGGTGCTCGCGCAGCGCCTCTTCGATGGCCTCGCGCCGGGCCGAGACCGGCAAGGCCTCGGGGAAGGTGATCGGCGGGACGGGCGTCGCAGGACGGCGTTGCGGGACACGCGGCTCGCCCCGGGGCGGGCGGCGGTCGGTCGTGCGTGCGGGGGCTGCGGCCCCATCGGGAGGTGGTCGGTTCACGGGGCGCGGATTATCCATGTGCGCCCCGGTCCGACCGGCTCAGTCATCCAGGTAGTCGATGATGCTGAAGACGGCGCCCTGCGGGTCCTGCAGCACCGCGAAGCGACCGACGCCGGGTACGTCGGTGGGCGCGACGATGACCTTGGCGCCCAGCGCCTGGGCCTCGGCGGCGCTCTCGTCGGCGTTGTCGACGGTGATGTAGCAGCCCCAGTGCGGCGGCATCTTCGGCGCCGCATCGGCCGGCATCGACATGATGCCGGCGATGGCGGCCTCGCCGATCTTCACAACGTGATACGGCCCGCCGGGCATGTCCAAGGTCTGCAGGTTCCAGCCAAACAGCTGGTGGTAGAAGTCGGCGGCGGCCTTGGTGTTCGGGGTCATCAGCTCGCACCAGCTGAATGCGCCGTGGGTCTTCATCGGGTCCATCGGGTTCTCCTCAAGTCGGGTTCGGGCCGATGCTGCGCGGGCCACCTGCAGGCGTCAAGCCTGTGCCAGAGGGGCTGCGGCACAATCGTTCGCCGTCGTGGACGACGCCTTGCCCGAGTTCTCAAGACCAGCCTGACCGCCAGCCTTTCCGCCTGCCCTGCCGCCTGCCCTGCCGACCATGAGCCTCGTCTTCCCGCACACCTTCGTTCCGTGGTTCCGCTCGGTCGCGCCCTACATCCACGCCTACCACGGCAAGACCTTCGTGATCGGCATGGCCGGTGAGCTGATCGCCGCGGGCAAGCTCAGCGCCTTCGCCCAGGACCTGTCGATCCTGCATGCGATGGGCATCAAGCTGGTGCTGGTGCATGGCTTCCGGCCGCAGGTGACCGAGCAGCTCAACGCCAAGGGCCACCCCTCGCGCTTCAGCCACGGCAAGCGCATCACCGATCCGGTCGCGCTGGACTGCGCCCAGGAGGCCGCCGGCCAGCTGCGCTTCGAGATCGAGGCCGCCTTCTCGCAGGGCCTGCCCAACACGCCGATGGCCAACGCGACCGTGCGGGTGGTCTCGGGCAACTTCCTGACCGCACGGCCGGTCGGCATCGTCGACGGCGTGGACTTCATGCACAGCGGCGTGGTCCGCAAGGTCGACAGTCCGACCATTCGCCGCGCCATCGACATCGGTGCGCTGGTGCTGCTCTCGCCCTTCGGCTTCTCACCCACCGGCGAGGCCTTCAACCTGACGATGGAAGACGTCGCCACGCAGACCGCGATCGCGCTGCAGGCCGACAAGCTGCTGTTCATCACCGAGGTTCCCGGCATCCACGAGGACCGCGACGACCCGGAAAGCCCGATCGACACCGAACTCGCGCTGGCCGACGCCAAGCGCATGCTGGCCGCCCTGCCCACGCCGACCCAGCCGACCGACACCGCCTTCTATTTGCAGCACTGCATCCGCGCCTGCGAAGGCGGCGTCGAGCGCTCGCACATCCTGCCCTTCGCGGTCGATGGCGCGCTGCTGCGCGAGGTCTTCACGCACGACGGCATCGGCACGATGGTGGTCGACGAGAAGCTCGAAAGCCTGCGCGAGGCGACGTCCGACGACGTCGGCGGCGTGCTGCAGCTGATCGAACCCTTCGAGCGCGACGGCACGCTGGTCAAGCGCAGCCGCACCGAGATCGAGCGCGACATCCAGCTCTACACCGTCATCGAACACGACGGCATCATCTTCGGCTGCGCCGCGCTTTATCCCTACCCCGAGGCACGCACCGCCGAGATGGCCGCGCTGACCATCTCGCCGCAGGTGCAGGGTCAGGGCGACGGCGAACGCATCCTCAAGCGGGTCGAGCAGCGTGCCCGCACCCAGGGTCTGGACAGCATCTTCGTGCTGACCACCCGCACGATGCACTGGTTCATCAAGCGTGGCTTCGTGCAGGTCGACCCCGACTGGCTGCCCGAGGCCCGCAAGCGCAAGTACAACTGGGACCGGCGCTCGCAGGTCCTGGTCAAGAAGCTGGCCTGAGGCCAAACCGAACACGTCATCCGCATCCCGAAAGGAAACACCATGGCCCGTACCGTTCAATGTGTCCTGCTGAAGAAGGAGGCCGACGGCCTCGACTTCGCGCCCTACCCCGGCGAACTGGGCAAGCGCATCTGGGAGAGCGTCAGCAAAGAAGCCTGGCAACAGTGGCTCAAGCACCAGACCATGCTGGTCAACGAGAACCGCCTGAACCTGGCCGATGCACGCGCCCGCCAGTACCTCGCGCGCCAGATGGAACGCTATTTCTTCGGCGAAGGCGCTGACCAGCCGGCCGGCTTCGTGCCGCCGTCGGCCTGAAGAGACCTTCGGAACGATCGACTTGCAATTGCGAATCGTTCTCGTTCACTGTTAGGATGCGCTGCATGAGCCGGCCCCGTCCGGCGCCGTGCCACCCAACCGCATCCCGCCATGAACGTCACTTCCCTTGCGAAACAGGTCCTTGCCGCGCTGAGCGCGACGACTGCCCTCGGTCTGGCCGCTCCGGCCGTGCAGGCACAGGAGAAGGTCCTGAACCTGTACTCGGCGCGTCACTACCAGACCGACGAGGCGCTCTACGCCAACTTCACCAAGGCCACCGGCATCCGCATCAACCGGGTCGACACCGACGATGCGGCGCTGCTGCAGCGCCTGAAGACCGAAGGCTCGGCCAGCCCGGCCGATATGATCCTGCTGGTGGACGCGGCACGGCTGTGGCGCGCCGAAGCCGATGGCCTGTTCTCGCCGGTCAAGTCGGCCGTGCTGGACCAGCGCATCCCCGCCCAGCTGCGTGGCAAGGACAGCGGTGACGGCTCGCAGTGGTTCGGCTTCTCGACCCGCGCGCGCGTGATCGTCTACAGCAAGGCCGACGTGAAGGCCGAGAACGTCGACACCTACGAGAAGCTCGCCGATCCGGTCAACAAGGGCCGCTTCTGCTCGCGCTCGGGCTCGCATCCCTACAACCTGTCGCTCTTCGGTGCCTATCTGGAACACCTGGGTGACGCGAAGGCCGAGGCCTGGCTCAAGGGCATCGTTGCCAACCAGGCGCGCGATCCGAAGGGGGGCGACACCGACCAGATCAAGGCGGTCGCCAGCGGCGAATGTGGTGTGGCCCTGACCAACACCTACTACGTCGCACGGCTGATGCGCTCGAACAATCCGGACGATCGCAAGGTCATGGAGCAGGTGGGCGTCATCTTCCCGAACCAGAAGACCTGGGGCGCGCACGTCAACGTGGCTGGAGGCGCGGTCGCCCGGCACGCGCGCAACCGCGACGCGGCGGTCAAGTTCCTGGAGTACCTGGCCAGCGACGAGGCCCAGCGCTACTTCGCCGACGGCAACAACGAGTACCCCGCAGTGAGCGGCGTCAAGACCGCCAATCCGGCGTTGACCGCGTTGGGCAGCTTCAAGCAGGAGCTGATCCCGATCTCGGTGGTCGGCCAGAACAGCGCCAAGGTGCAGCAGATCCTTGACCGCGTTGGTTTCAAATAGGCCGAGACACACCCAGCACAGGACGGCACACCCTGTCAAGGAAGTACCCATCCATCCCCCCCAAACGGTTGACAGTGAACCACGCGGTACCTATGCTCAGACTGCTTATTTCACGAACAACCCAGTGTTTCAAACCCGCAACATCTCTCGCATCCTGGTGACTGGCCTTCTGGCCGGCTGCACCGTGGTCGCGTGGTCGGCGCCCGCCGACAGCGGAACGAACACCGTCCCGGTGACGCCCGTGTCCAGCCTGGCGATCGGCGCCCTGACCTCGCCGATCACCGGACCGATCGGACAGATCGCCACCCAGGGGGCTGATTCGGTCGCCCGCTTCCTGCAGGATTCCGGCGTACTGGCCGGCAGCGAAGGCGGCGGCCAGCTGATGGATCAGATGCGCGGCGTGGCCAGCGACCTGGTCGTCTCGGCCATGCAGTTCCTGGGCGTGCCCTACAAGCGTGGCGGCACGACCATCAACGGCTTCGACTGCAGCGGCTTCACCCGCCATGTGTTCGAGAACAGCCTGGGACTGATCCTGCCGCGACGCTCGCGCGACCAGGCTCAGAGTCCGAGCCTGCTGCCGATCCGAAAGGACGAGTTGCGGCCCGGCGACCTGGTGTTCTTCAACACCATGCGCAGTGCCTTCTCGCACGTTGGCATTTACGTCGGCGACGGCAAGTTCATCCACGCGCCCCGCACGGGCAGCAAGGTCCGCGTCGAAGACATGCGCGAGGCCTACTGGACCAAGCGCTTCAACGGCGCACGCCGCGCGCCGGGTTCGGGCAACGCGGCCGCTGCTGCGCTGGCCGACGGCAACGTGGCGCCCTCCCTGCGCGCCGAGATCCCGGGCGACAAGCTCCAATAAGGATCAACGGGCGACACCGGCCGAAGCCGGTGCCCTCCCGGCTCCGCACTTGCCCCGACTTGCTGGACGGCGGCGCTCCAAGCTCACAATCCGTGCATGTCCGAGCGCAACATCATCGCCATCACACCCATCGCCGCCACGCCCAGCTCGGGGTTGCGGATGCCAAGGCCCGCGGCGCGACCGGCGACATCGCAGGGCGCCTGGTTGGACGGCCTGGGTCGACCGCTGCGTGACCTGCGCATCTCGGTGACCGACCGCTGCAATTTCCGCTGCAGCTACTGCATGCCCAAGGAAGTGTTCGACAAGAACTACGCCTTCCTGCCGCACAGCCAACTGCTGAGCTTCGAGGAGATGACGCGGGTGGCCCGCATCCTGGTCGCGCACGGCGTGCAGAAGATCCGCCTGACCGGCGGCGAGCCGCTGCTGCGCAAGAACCTGGAGCGCCTCGTGGAGATGCTGGCCGCGCTGCGCACGCCCGAAGGCGGCCCGGTCGACCTGACGCTGACCACCAACGGCTCGCTGCTGGCTCGCAAGGCGCGCAGCCTGCGCGACGCCGGCCTGCAGCGCGTGACGGTCAGCCTGGACGCGATGGATGACGCCATCTTCCGCCGCATGAACGACGTCGACTTCCCGGTGGCCGATGTGCTGGAGGGCATCGCTGCGGCCGAGACGGTCGGGCTCGGGCCGATCAAGGTCAACATGGTGGTCAAGCGCGGCACCAATGACCACGAGGCACTGCCCATGGCGCGTCATTTCCGTGAGCACCACGGCGGCCGCGTGGTGCTGCGCTTCATCGAGTTCATGGACGTCGGCGCCACCAATGGCTGGCGCATGGACGAGGTGGTGTCGTCGGCCGAACTGCGGGACCGGATTACGGCGGTCTTTCCCTTGCACGCCTTGTCGGCAGCCCAGCCCGGCGAAACCGCCGAGCGCTGGGGCTACCAAGACGGGCGAGGCGAGATCGGCTTCATCTCCAGCGTCACCCAGGCCTTCTGTGGCGACTGCAACAGGCTGCGACTGTCGACCGAAGGCCAGCTCTACCTGTGCCTGTTCGCCGGCCAGGGGCACGACCTGCGCAGCCTGCTGCGCGATCCGGCCGGGCTGGACGATGATGTGCTGGCCGACTCGGTCGGTGCGCTCTGGCAAGGTCGCCGTGATCGCTACTCGGAGTTGCGCGCGCTGCTGCCCGCGCAAACCGGCGACACGCCGCGCCGCCGGGTCGAGATGAGTTACATCGGCGGCTGAGCCCGCCCCAAAAGCAGGCAGACGGCACGGGCCTCGATGGCCTCGCCACGGCCGACCGGGCCCATGCGCTCGGCGGTCTTGGCCTTGACGTTGACCCGTTGCGCATCAATCCCCAGCGCCTGCGCGATGCGCTCGCGCATCGCGCCGATGTGCGGCGCCATGCGGGGCGACTGGGCGACGATGGTGCTGTCGACGTTGACAAGGTCCCAGCCGGCCGAACGCACGGCCGCCATCGCCTCGGACAGCAGCCGGTGGGAATCGGCGCCCGCCAGCCGCGGGTCCGTGTCGGGGAAGTGCTTGCCGATGTCACCCAGGCCCGCAGCGCCCAAGACGGCATCGGTGATCGCGTGGAGCAGCGCATCCGCGTCGGAATGACCCAGCAGGCCGCGATCGTGCGGGATGTGCACACCGCCCAGCCAGAGGGCACGACCGGGCACCAGGGCATGGGTGTCCCAGCCCTCGCCCACGCGGATCATCGGAAGGTTCGTCATGGCCGCGATTGTCGGCCCCGCCGTGCAGGTTCAGAGCACGCGCAGACCGGACGCCTCGACCGAACGGACCGGCTGGGCCAGCGGCTGTCGGGGTGGTAGCCACTGGACCGCCATCGGATCCTCGAACACCGCCGCGCGGCGCAGCGCCGAGGTGCTGCGGGCCGGGTCCATGCCGTGATAGGCCAGATACCAGTGCACGAAGCGCTGCACGCCCTCGGCAAGCGGCATGGTCATGCGGCGCTCACCCAGGAAGTTCCCGCCCTGCACCGATGGGTCGATCGTGCTCAGGTCGCTGCCGGCTTCGCTGCCTTCCGAGCCAGTCTCCGCACCAGCGACGGGCATGACCTTCAGGTCGCCCGGACGACCCAGCGCCAGTTCCAGCGCGGCGATGAAGTCCAGCAGGCGCACGGGGTCGTGGCTGCCGATGTTGAGGACCCGTGCCGGCGCCTCCCCCGGCAACAGGCCGGCATCGCGCGGCTCCGGCCGGCGCAGTGCCCGCTCGATGCCCGCGACGATGTCGTCGACATAGGTCAGGCCGTGCCCGATCTCGCCCTCGCGTGGGTAGACCGGCAGCGGATCGCCGGTCATCAGCCCTCGGGTCAGTTCGTGGTAGCCGATGTCCGGACGGCCCCAGGGGCCATAGACGGTGAAGAAGCGCAAGCCGGTGGTCGCTACCCCATGCAGGCGGCTGTAGGCCCGGGCCAGGGTCTCGCCCGGTCGCTTGTCGGCCCGATCGTCATCCTGGCAGGTTCCCGACGACGCGCGGGAGCGCCGCTCGCAGTTGACGTCCGAGCTGCTGGCGTACACCAGGTGCGGCACGCCATGCTGGCGGCAGCCCTCCAGCACGTTGACGAAGCCCGAGAGGTGCACGCGCACAGGCACCCGGCCGTCACGCGCTGCACCGCCCTGCTGCGTCGCCAGGTGGACGACGACGTCGAATCCACCGGACTGGAAACAGTTGTCGACGGCCGGGCGGTCGGCGATGTCCAGACGGGAAAAGCGGAAGCGGGGATGCGACTGGATGCGAGCCAGCCGGGCATAGGTCAGGGCCACGTCGAACGGGTCATCGAGGGCGTCGACGCCGACGACTTCATCGCCACGCGCCAGCAAGGCACTGGCGACGTGCATGCCGATGAAGCCGGCTACCCCAGTGATCAGGACCTTCACGAAAACCCCTTGACGTGTCGATCGACCCGGCACATGGATGGCGGGGACTTGGGTGTGCGTCCAGCAGGCAGCACGACGACGCGGACCCGGTTCGACATGCCTGCATTATGGACACGCAGGCCTGAACAGGAAATGGCGAACGATCCCATTTAAGGAAGATCATCGCCCAACGCACGGGCACTGATCGTGAAAAACAAAACGAAAAAAGGCATCAATTGCAAGTCTCGATGTCACTTCTGCCAGAGCCGGTGGGGCAATTCAACCAGTTCGAAGCCCACTCGGGCACCCGTCCGGCGGCAGGGATGATCGGCAAGCCAAAATCTGCGGTTCAGGACGCGGCCAAACGTGACGAATCTGACAGTTCAGGAGCCCCTACTTTAGGCCGACCCCTCGCTTGCGCCACCTGCATTCAGGGGGTTGACCCATCACCAGCAGGGCCAACAAGACCCGGCAGCAACTGCTCGGCCAGCGCGAAGTCGCCCGGCCAGGTCACCTTGAAGTTGCAGAAGTGGCCGGCCACCAATCGCGGTGCGAGGCCCCTCGCCTCGATGGCACTGGCCTCGTCGGTGACACCCGGCCCGGCATGGCGCAGGGCATCGGCGAGGCGACCGAGCCGGAACATCTGCGGCGTCTGCGCCGCCCACTTGCCTTGGCGGTCGACGGTGGCAACCGCCCGGCCCGCCTCGGCCTGCTTGAGCGTGTCGGCCAGCGGCAGGGCCAGCAGGCCACCGACCGGGTCGGCCAGACAGGCGTCGATCAGGCCATCCACCCAGGCGGGCTGGATCAGGCAACGGGCCGCGTCATGCACCAGCACCCAGTCTTCGGGCGAGGCGCCTCGGGCGGCCAGTGCCTGCAGGCCAGCGGCGACGCTGTCGGCGCGGCTCGCCCCACCGGTGCGCACGACCCAGTCCGGCCGGTGCGAAGGCACGAACGACTCGAACTGCGTGTCATCGGGCGAGAGCACCACCATCACGCCGCCGAGTCGCCTCACCGCAGCGAGCGCCGCCAAGGTGTGCGCCACGACCGGTCGTCCGGCGACCCGGTGGTATTGCTTGGGCCCGTCCAGGCCTGCCCGGCTGCCGGTTCCGGCACAAGGGACGACGGCATACAGGCGAGGCGCCGGGTCCGGCCGTCCGTCGACCGAGCCTTCGTTTGTACGATTCATCGCGGCCTTCAATGGGCGCGCCGGGCTGCGACCGAGGCCATGATCCGGTGGTGCACCTGGCGCACGCCCCACCAGACCGCCAGCGCGATCACCGGCACGGCCGCTGCGGTCAGCACGTCGGGCGACACGTCCAGGCCGGCGGCCTTGGCGCCCTTGGCGAGGTAGCCGACCAGGCCGGCGCCGTAGTAGGTGATGGCCGCGACCGACAGGCCCTCGACCGCACTCTGCAACAGCAGCTGCGCTTCCTGGCGGCGGTTCATCGCGTCCAGCAAGGCCTGGCTGCTGCGCTGCTGCTCGACCTCGACGCGGGTGCGCAGCAGGTTGCTGGCGCGCGAGATGCGTTCGGACAGCGCCTGCAGCCGGCGCGCCGCCGCCGCGCAGGTCTGCATGGCTGGCAACAGGCGCCGGTCCATGAACTCGCCCAGGGTCTGCAGGCCCGACAGGCGCTGCTCGCGCAATTCGCCGATCCGTCGCTGGACCAGGTCCCAGTAGGCGGTCGTCGCGGCGAAGCGCGAATGGGTGCGCGCGTACAGGCCCTCGACCTTGGCGGCCTGTTCGCTCAGGCGGCGCAGCAGCTCGGGCTCCTCGGTGCGATCGGCCGTGCGGATGGCCTCGGCGATCTCGGCCAGTTCTCGCTCGGCGCTGGTCAGCGTGGCACCGACCTCGCGCGCCGCCGGCAGACCCAGCAAGGCCATCATCCGGTAGGTCTCGATCTCGATGGCGCGCTGCACCGCCCGGCCAAGCCGGCGCGGGTTCATGCTGTCGACCACCACCAGCCAGCGCGCAAAGCCGTCGGCATGCAGGTGGAAGTCGGTGTAGATCTCGGCCTGCCCGTCCATCACCCGGCTGGCGACCAGCGTGTCGTCAGCCAGGCTGGCGCGCACCAGAGCCGGCACGCCGTCGTCGTTGATGACCAGGCCAGCCCGAGGCAGCACCAGCACATGCATGCCGATCAGCCATTGGCCCGGCAGTGCATGCAGCCAGTCGTGCGGCACCTCGGCCAGCGCAATGCGGTCAAAGCCAGCCGGCATCTCGCTCAGCGGCTTGATGAAGGTGGCGGTGTGGAACTCGGTGTGGCGCTCCCAGCGCAAGCGCAGCGGACCCAACTCGGCGCTGAGGTGGCTGGCATCGGCACCGACCTGCGGCAGGTGGCGACGGCGCAGCAGCTCGTTGAGGTGCTCACGCGCCTGGCTGATCTCGTGGCCGACCCAGCCGATGTGGGTCAAGGCCAGCGGCGCATGCAGGCGTTCCTGGGGCCGTGCATGGACTTCGTTGTGCAGCGCCTCGCGCCACGGGTGCATCGTGTGCATGGGTGACTCTCCTGGGCGCGGATTATCAGAGCCGGCCGTCGCGCCCGACGTCAGCCTCGTCCGGCGGCGTCGCGGCCCAGGTCCTCGGCCAGATAGCGCGTCACGCGAGGCTGCGCCGGTCCGGTGTGGAAGGCCAGCCGCTGCTCGCGCAGGCCGATGTCGGCGGCGGTGAAGCGCTCCATGCGGCGCAGGTGCTCGGTCCAGTTCTCGTCGACGAAGTATTCGATGTAGCGACCCGGCTGCGCGGTGTCGCGGAACAGCCCCCAGGACAACGCGCCCTGGCGCAAGCGGGCCAGCCGGGTCAGGTCCATGACGGCATTGAAGTCCTGCGCGCGGGCCGGGTCGACCAGGTACTCGACCGTCACCATCACAGGCCCCTGCTCGGGCTCGAAGTCGATCGCCGGTGTGGGCACCGGCCGAGCCGGCGCAGGGCTGAGGTCCTCGCCGTGGGCACCGTCAGGCTGCAGCCGCAGCCGCCGGGTCGCCAGCAAGGCGATCAGGCCCGCCGCCGAAGCGGTCATCAGCGCCGTGCGGATGTCGAATCGACCAGCGACCTGACCCCACAGCGCTGCGCCGGCGGCCGAGCCGCCCATCAGCCCCATCTGGTACACCGCCATGCCGCGCGCCCGGACCCAGTTCGGCAAGGCCATCTGGGCCGACATGGTCATGGTGTTGGCCGTGCTGATCCAGGCCATGCCGGCGACCACCAGCGCCAGCGCCGCCACCCACAGGACCGGCGCCCAGGCCACCACCACGGTGGCGGCAACGACCACCAGCGTGCCGGCCTGCGCGATGGTGTCGTGGCTGATGCGTTCACGCAGCTGCGGCACCGTCAACGCGGCCACCACCGCGCCCACGCCCATCGACGAGACCAGCAGCGTGAACGAACCGGCATCGCCACCCAGCTGCTTGGCAACCAGCGGCAGCAGCGCTGTCAGCGCCGTGCTTTGCAGGAAGAACAGGAAGACACGCACCAGCACCGCCTTCATGCGCGGGCTTTGCAGGACGTGTTGCAGGCCGACCCGCATGGCGCCGACGAAGCGCTCGCCCGGCAAGGTGCTGACCCGTGGCGGGCTGCGCCAGCGCAGGACCTGCACAAAGGCCGCCAGGGACAACAGCGCGTTCAGCACGAACACCGAGGTGCTGCCCGAGGCCGCCAGCAGCGCACCGGCGAACACCGGTCCGATGACGCGCGAGATGTTCATCGCCAGCGCCTGCAGCGCCAGGGCCGGCGACAGGCGATCGCGCGGCACGATCTCCGGCACGATGGCCGCGAACACCGGCCAGCGCATCGCCAGGCCGATGCCGTTGGCGAAGGTCAGCGCCAGCAGCAGGTGGGCGTCCAGCCCGTCGGCCATGCTGAGGATGGCCAGCAGCACCGCCACGCTGGCCACCCACAGCTGGGTGGCCGCAAACCAGCGGCGCCGGTCAACGATGTCGGCCAGCGCCCCACTGGGCAGACCCAGCAGGAAGACCGGCAGGGTCGAGGCGGCCGAGACCAGGGCGACCATCACGGCGCTGTCGGTGAGCTGCGTCATCAGCCAGGCGGCCGCGACGTCGTTCATCCACATCGTCAGGTTGGCGGCCAGCCAGGCCAGCCACAACATGCGGAAGACCGGCAGACGCAGGGCCTGCAAGGTCGGCGGCAGGCGATCCAGCCAGCTCGGGGCGGCGGTCGTGTCGGTCATCAGACGGGCTTCCGTGGTCGATGCGTCCCATGAACAAGGGCCTCACCAGCGGTGAGGCCCTGAGCGTTCAGGCGATTCTGCCGGTCCGCCTCATTCCTCGTCGTGGAAGGCTTCCTCGCGCTTGGCACGGATCGACGGCAGCATCACGATGACCACCATCAGCAGCGCCGCCAGCAGCAGCCCGGCCGACAGCGGTCGGGTCATGAAGGTGCTCCAGTCACCCCGCGACAGCAACAGCGCACGGCGCAGGTTCTCTTCCATCATCGGGCCGAGGATGAAGCCCAGCAGCAGCGGTGCCGGCTCGCAACCCAGCTTGTAGAAGGTGTAGCCGACCAGCGCGAACATCGCGCCCATGAAGACGTCGAAGTTGTTGTTGTTGAGCGTGTAGAGGCCGATCGAGCAGAACACGACGATGGCCGGGAACAGGAAGCGGTAGGGCACCGTCAGCAGCTTGATCCAGATGCCGATCAGCGGCAGGTTGAGGATCACCAGCATCGCGTTGCCGACCCACATCGAGGCGATCAGGCCCCAGAACAGTTCCGGGTTGCTGGTCATGACCTGCGGGCCGGGCTGGATGCCCTTGATGGTCATCGCACCCACCATCAGCGCCATCACCGCATTGGGCGGGATGCCCAGGGTCAGCATCGGGATGAAGCTGGTCTGCGCACCGGCGTTGTTGGCCGACTCGGGACCGGCCACGCCGCGGATGTTGCCCTGGCCAAACGGCACCTCGCCGGGTCGACCCTTGGACTTCTTCTCCAGCGTGTAGGCGGCGAAGGCGGCCAGCAGCGCGCCACCACCGGGCAGCACGCCCAGCACCGAACCCAGCGCGGTGCCGCGCAGCACGGCGGGCGCGGCGTCCTTGAAGTCCTGCTTGGTCGGCCACAGACCCGTCACATGCTTGGTGAAGACCTCGCGGTGCTCGGCCGGGCGGCCGAGGTTGGCGATGATCTCGCCGAAGCCGAACACGCCCATCGCGATGGTGACGAAGCCGATGCCGTCGGTCAGCTCGGGAATATCGAAGCTGAAGCGCGGCACGCCCGAGATCACGTCGGTGTTGATCTGGCCCAGCAGCAAGCCGAGGATGATCATCGAGATCGCCTTGAGCAGCGAGCCCGAGGCCAGCACGACGGCGCCGATCAGGCCCAGCACCATCAGGCTGAAGTACTCGGCCGGGCCAAACTTGAAGGCCAGCTCGGTCAGCGGCGGCGCGAAGGCCGCGATGATGACGGTGCCAACGCAGCCGGCGAAGAAGGAGCCCAGACCCGCTGCGGCCAGCGCCGCACCGGCGCGGCCCTTGCGGGCCATCTGGTAGCCGTCCAGCGCGGTAACGACCGAGGAGGCCTCGCCCGGCACGTTGATCAGGATGGCGGTGGTCGAGCCACCGTACTGGGCGCCGTAGTAGATGCCGGCCAGCATGATCAGCGCGGGCGTCGCGTCCAGCGAGTAGATCGACGGCAGCAGCATCGCGATCGTCGCGACGGGGCCAAGACCGGGCAGCACGCCGATCAGGGTGCCCAGCATCGCGCCACCGAAGGCGTAGGCCAGGTTGATCCACGTGAAGGCGACGCCGAAGCCGAGCGCCAGGTTGTTGAGCAGTTCCATGGTGCGTTCGTCCTCAGGCGCCGGTCGCGGCAGCGGCGGCAAAGATGGTCGGCCAGACCGGCAGCGTCAGGCTCAGGCCCTTGACGAAGATGGCCCAGGACATGCCCGTCAGGATCGCGGCGTTGAGCAGCGCGTCCTTCCAGTGGAACTCGTCACCGGCCAGCGAGACGACAAAGACCAACAGCGGCAGCGTGATCAGCAGGCCCAGGCGCGGCAGGCCCAGGCCGAAGCCGACCAGCGAGGCGATGACGATGATCAGCGGACGCCAGGACCAGGCACCGATGCGGTCGCCGTCCTCGGTCTCGACGGTCATCGCGCCAAACAGCACGAAGGCGCCGAGGATGGCCATGAGCACGCCCAGGCCGAAGGGGAAGTAGGCGGGCCCGGGTCGGGCCGAACTGCCGAAGCTGTAGTTCAAGGAGCCCCAGGCGAACGCGACGCCCACGACAATGAACATCAACCCCGACCAGAAGTCTTTCTGGCTCTTGATCTGCATGAACGTGTCTCCTCACGGTGGTATCCGACTGCGGCGCGATTCTAGGAAGCGCCCCCTCGGCCCTCGGTGTGGATTCCACTTAGCAGATCGTTGCCCGCGACGGGCCGGAACAGGGCAGGACGGCTCAGGCGTCCCAGCCCGGCGTGGCGCGCAGCACCTCGTCGACGGTGGTGTGGCCGGCCGCCACCTGGCGCAGCCCGGCCAGGCGCAGCGGCAGCAGGCCCTCGCGCAGCGACTGGCGCCGGATGCGCGCCAGATCCGGTTGTTCCTGCACCACCTGACGCAGCTCGGGCGACAGCAGCATCAGCTCGAACAGGCCGCGTCGGCCGCGGAAACCGGTCTGGCGACAAGCCTCGCAACCCACAGGCTTCTGCGGCCGGAAGGGCGCACCCTCCTCGCCCACCGTCAGACCGGGCATGGCGGCCTGCAGCAGCGAGGGAGTGACCGCCGTGTCGCTCTGCCGGCAGGCGATGCAGAGCTGGCGCACCAGGCGCTGGGCCAGCACGCCGATGACAGTGGCATTGAGCAGGTAGGCCGGCACGCCCAGGTCGAGCAGCCGGGTGATGGCACTGGCCGCGTCGTTGGTGTGCAGGGTGCTGAAAACGAGGTGGCCGGTCAGGGCGGCCTGCACCGCCATTTCGGCGGTCTCGAGGTCGCGGATCTCGCCAACCATGATGATGTCCGGGTCCTGCCGCATCAGCGTGCGCACGCAGGCGGCGAAGTCGAGGTCCAGCGCCGGCTGCACCTGGGTCTGGTTGAAGGACGGCTCGATCATCTCGATCGGGTCCTCCACCGTGCAGACATTGACCGCCTCCGTGGCCAGGCCCTTGAGGGTGGCATAGAGCGTCGTGGTCTTGCCGCTGCCGGTCGGGCCGGTCACGAGGATGATGCCGTGCGGCTGAGCGACCAGTTGCTGCCAGCGTTGCGCGTCCTGCGCGCTGAAGCCCAGTTGCTGGACCGGCTGCACGGCGGTCTCCGGGTCGAAGATGCGCATGACCAGCTTCTCGCCGAAGGCCGTCGGCAAGGTCGACAGGCGCATCTCGATTTCCTCGCCGCGCGGGCTGCGGGTCTTGATGCGGCCGTCCTGGGCGCGGCGGCGTTCGACCACGTCCATGCGGCCGAGCAGCTTGATGCGCGCGGTCACCGCCGACATCACGGTGGGTGGCAGCTGGTAGACGGTGTGCAGCACGCCGTCGATGCGCAGGCGGATGACACCCTGGTCGCGCCGCGGTTCGACGTGGATGTCCGAGGCGCGCTGCTCGAAGGCGTAGTTCCAGAGCCAGTCGACCAGTTGCACGACACCCTGGTCGTTCGCATCGAGCGGCTTGGCCGAGCCCATGTCGACCAGCTGCTCGAAGTTGGTGACGTTGCTGGACTCGCCGCTCTTCTGCGCATTGCGCACCGAGCGCGCGACGCTGTAGAAGTCGCTGGTGTAGCGGGTGATGTCGGCCGGGTTGGCCAGCACCAGACGCACCGTCTTGCGGGTGTGCGCGGCGATCTCCGGGACCCAGTCGAGCTGCAGCGGCTCGCAGGTCGCCACCGTCACCTCCAGCGGCCCGACCTGGACCGGCAGGATGCGGCGCTTCTCGGCATAGCCCACCGACATGACCTCGGTGACGCGGGCCACATCGACCTTGAGCGGGTCGATGCGCAGGTAGGGCAAGCTCATGCGATGAGCCAGCCAGCGGGTCAGGGCTTCGACGTCGAGGGGCTCGCCGCCGCGTGGATGGCGCAGGCCGGCACCGGCCAGCCGCACCAGCGGGTGCAGGCTGCTGTTGCCCACCAGGCGCTGGGCCAGCGTGCCGGCCTCGGCTGCGCTGACCAAGCCATCGTCGCGCAACCAGGCGACCAGCTGGCGCCAGGTCAAGGTGCCGGCGGCGGCCGTCGGCGGGGCCGGCGGGGCGGCCGCAGGGCCTTCATGGGGATCGGGCATCGCGTGTTCCTGGCGGGTCGGGTCGAGGATCAGGGGGCACCAGCATCGGCACCAGCTCGGGCACCAGCATCGGCAACAGCGTCGGCGTCTACCCGCGTGTCGGCCGCCTTGGCCCGCGCAGCTCGCTCGGCCGGCACGCGCCGCAGCAGGCGCGTCCACAGCGGCGCGTCCAGGCCGGTGCGGGCCTCGATGACGCGGGCGCGGTCGGCCAGCACGGCCGCATCGGGCCATTCGGCCCCCTGCAGCGCCAGCACGATGGTGTTGCCCTCTTCGGTCGCGGCGACCACGCGGGCGCTGCCGCCGGCTTCGGCGAAGACGGCCTCGATGCGGCGCGCGCTGCGGGCGAACTTCGAGCTGCGGCCGAACAGGTTGACGCTGAGCACGCCCCCCGGCGCGAGGCAGGCGTGGCAGGCGGCGTAGAAGTCGAGGTCGTCGAGCACCGGCGCGGCAGCCTGGTGGTCATAGAGGTCGACGCACAGCGCATCGACCGTGCCAGCGTTGGCGGGGTCGCGCACCCAGTCGCCGGCATCGCCGTAGACGACGGTCAGGCGGTCGTCGTTGGCCGGCAGGCGGAACCACTGGCGGCACGCGGCGATGACCTGCGGATTCAGCTCGACCGCCGTCGTGCGCAGCCCCAGCTCGCCATGGCAGTAGCGCGTCAGGGTGGCCGCGCCCAGGCCCAGCTGAGCGGTGTGCAGCTCGGCGGTGTCGGCGTCCCAGCGCTGCGGGTCATGCAGCAGCAGCCAGGCCATCATGCGGCGCACGTACTCCAGCTCGATCACCTTGGGCTTGCGCACCCGCAGGGCGCCCTGGACCCAGGGCGTGTGACCCAGGTGCAGGTAGCGCACACCGTCGAACTCGGAGACCGAGGCCTCGGGCGGCTTGCTGGCGCGGCGGGACCGCGGACGGGGTTCGAGGGGTTCGCTCACAGGGGCCTTGTCGGTGGTTCAGCGCACATCGTAAGGGGCGACGTGGCGGGCCAGCACCTCGGCCCAGGCCACCAGCTTGCGGTCGAAGGACCAGCTGGCGTGCGCCGGACTGGTCGACGGCAGGCGGTGCACCGGCAGGCCCAGCGTGCGGGTGACGCGCATCGAGCGAGCCGACTCGCCGCCGTTGTGCGCCAGCGCTTCGAGGCGGGGCAGGCGGCGCGCCAGACCGATCAGGTCATTGGGCTCGGCCGCCTCGATGGCGCTGTCCAGGCTGCCTTCACGCTGGCAGGCGGCATGCACGTCCCAGATGCCCAGGCCGTGCGAGCGGGCCAGCGCCAGCCGCTGCGGGTAGTCCAGCCCGGCGATGTCGACGCCCCAGACGGCACCGAGGATGGGCCAGAACTGGTTGCGTGGATGGGCGTAGTACTGCTGGGCCCGCAAGGACGCCGCGCCGGGGAAGCTGCCCAGCACCAGCAGCCGGGTGTCGGCATCGACCACGGGCGCGAGGCCCAGCAGGCGCGGCGACCCGGTCGGCGTGCGAGCGTCAGCCATGGCGATCCAGCCAGGCTGCCAGACGCGGCAGGGCGGCGCGGGCGTTGGCGGTCGTCAGGGCGGCGACGGCCTCGGGGGTCAGGTCACGCAGCGCCGCCAGCTCGGCACCGATGCGTGGCAGTTCGGCGGGTTCGTTGCGGGCGATCGCGCCGGCCGCCCGTTCGGCGGCGGTGCGGTAGAGCCAGTGGGGCGGGATGTCGGGCGCATCGGTCTCCAGCACCAGCGCCTCGGCCGGCAGGCTGGCGGCCAGGCGGCGGATCTGCAGCGCCCGCTCGAAGGTCAAGGCGCCGCCAAAACCCAGCTTGAAGCCCCGGTCGACGAAGGCCTGCGCCTGCTGCTCGCTGCCATTGAAGGCATGGGCGATGCCGCCTCGCAGCCGGGGCCGGCGGCGCAGCTGCTGCAGCAACAGGTCCGCCGAACGCCGCACATGCAGGATCACCGGCAGGTCGAAGGCCAGCGCCAGATCGAGCTGGGCGGCATAGAAGTGCGCCTGCAAGGCCATGTCCAGGCCGGGCACGAAGGCGTCGATGCCGATCTCGCCCACGGCCACCAGCTGCGGGTCGTCGATGGCCGCACGCAAGGCGATGGCCAGACGATCCAGGGCGTCATGCGCCTCGTCGCCCACATACAGCGGATGCAGGCCCAGCGCATAGACGTCGCCGTGGCGGTGGGCCAGTGCGCGCACCGCGTCCAGGTTGGACGAGGCCACCGCCGGGATCACCAGCCGGGCCACGCCGGCCGCCCGCGCACGGGCCGAGACGGCGTCGCGATCAGGGCTGAACTCGTCGGCATCGAGGTGGCAGTGGGTGTCGATCCAGAGCGGACCGCGAACGGCAAGCGACATGCCAACATGATGCCGCCGAAGCGGGGGTACGCCTGAGGCTGGCAAGCCCAAGCGAGGCGTGCTAACTTGCAGCCATGCCAGCCATGGCGGCGGGCGCAGGGGTGCCGATGACACGCAAACCCAGGTACAGCCGCACGGCGGGATCGATGGCCGCCGAGAAGGCGGCGCTGCCGCCGGCTTCTGCCTCATCTGCCTCTGTCGCATCTGTCGACGGCGGGCCACAGCCCTCGGTCGCCGCCCGGCCGGGTCGGCGCCAGCGCCTGCAGGCCTGGCTGGTGTCCCCGCGAGCCCTCTGGAGCGCCTGGGCCCTGCTGGCGCTGATCATGCTGGCGGGCTGGCAGTGGCAGTTGCGCCATGCGCCGCCCCTCATCACCCAGCAGGACATCGACCGCGCCGTGCTGGAAACGCTGGAGACCCAGCCCATCACCGCCGCCACGCGCCGCGCGGCCGACAAGATCCTGCCCTCGGTCGTGCGGGTCGTCGCCCAGTCGGACGCGCGCGAGGACACCCCGTCGAGCCAGGCTTCTGGCGCGCCGCGCCAGAAGCCGGGTGCGGGTGGCAAGGCCCGTCCGGCCGGCAAGGCCGCCAAGCCCACCGCGGGTGACGACGAGGAAGATGCCGACAGCGACCACCCGCGCCGGGGCGTCGGCACCGGCGTGGTGATCGTCGAGAGCGGCATCATCCTGACGAACTACCACGTCATCGAAGGCGCCGATCGGGTCACCGTGACCTTCTGGAACGGCATGGAGTCCGAGGCCCGCATCGTCAGCGTGCAGCCGCACCAGGACCTGGCGGTGCTCAAGGCGGTCAAGCTGCCCGACGACCTGCAGCCCGCCACGCTGCGCGGCACCGGCGACCTGGGCCTGGGCGACACGGTGGTGGCGGTGGGCTACCCCTTCGGCATCGGCCCGAGCGTGTCCTCGGGCGTGGTCTCCGGACTGGACCGCGAGTTCCGCTCGCCCGAAGGCCGGCAGACGCTCACCAAGCTGATCCAGTTCGATGCCGCCGCCAACCCGGGCAACTCGGGCGGGCCGCTGGTCAACGCGCAGGGGGAGGTGGTCGGCATCGTCACCGCCATCCTCAACCCGACGCCGGCAAGGACCTTCATCGGCATCGGCTTCGCGGTGCCGATCGAGAGCGCGGCCGGCGCGGTCGGCTTCCCGCCCTTCTGACGCAGCCACGCCCAACCATCCCAGACCCGACAGGACACGAGGACGCCCATGACCGATCGCCCGCAGGACACGCCCGCTGACATGCCCGCCGCGCCGCCGGACGACCCTGCCGCGCTGATGGAGCGCATCCTCTACGAGGTCAAGCGGGTCGTCGTCGGCCAGGACAAGTTCCTTGAACGTGTGATGGTGGCGATGCTGGCGCAGGGTCATCTGCTGGTCGAGGGCGTGCCCGGGCTGGCCAAGACGCTGACGGTCAAGACGCTGGCGCAGGCGGTGCACGGCCAGTTCAAGCGCATCCAGTTCACGCCCGACCTGGTGCCGGCCGACCTGGTCGGCACGCGCATCTACAGCCAGAAGAGCGGCGAGTTCAGCACCTCGCTGGGCCCGGTCTTCACCAACCTGCTGCTGGCCGACGAGATCAACCGCGCGCCGGCCAAGGTGCAGAGCGCCTTGCTGGAGGTGATGCAGGAACGCCAGGTGACGATCGCCGGCGTCAGCCACAAGGTGCCGGAACCCTTCCTGGTGATGGCCACGCAGAACCCGATCGAGACCGAAGGCACCTACCCGCTGCCCGAGGCCCAGGTCGACCGCTTCATGATGAAGGTGCTGGTCGGCTACCCCAGCGAGGAAGAGGAGTTCGTGATCGTCCAGCGGGTCACCGGCGCGTCGATCGCGGTGGCCGCCGTGGCCGACACCCGCCAACTGGCCGCGCTGCAGAAGGCTTGCCGGGCCGTCTACGTCGACCCCTCGCTGGTGCAGTACGCCGTCAAGCTGGTCGCGCTCGGCCGCGATCCTGCCCGGGGCGGCCTGCCCGAGCTGGCGCCGCTGCTGGCCTTCGGGGCCAGCCCGCGCGCCACCATCGGCCTGGTTGAAGGCGCTCGCGCCATGGCCATGCTGCGCGGACGCAGCTATGCGCTGCCCGAGGACCTGATCGACCTGGTGCCCGACGTGTTGCGCCACCGCCTGGTGCTGAGCTATGAGGCGCTGGCCGAAGGCCTGGACGCAGATGCGCTGATCCGCCGCATGCTCGACCACATCCCGGCACCCGCCAAGCCGATGGCCCACGCCGAGGGCGCATGAACACGGCCACGCGCGGCGCCATCCGTCAACGCCTGCTGAGCCTGGTCTGGCCGCGTCGCAAGGCGGCGGCCGACACACCTGACGCCCCGGCCCCTGCGGCGTCCACGCCCCTGCCCGGCAGCGCCACCGCGATCGCCCTGGGCCCGGCCGACGCCCTGTTGCGGCGGCTGGAATGGACGGTGCTGCGTCGCCTCGACGGCCTGCTGCAAGGCGATTGCCGCACGCTGATGCGCGGCGCCGGCCTGGACCTCGCCGACCTGCGCGAGTACCAGCCACACGACGACGTGCGCCACATCGACTGGAACGTCACCGCGCGCATCGACCAACCCCATGTGCGCCAGTTCCAGGAGGACCGCGACATGACGGCGGTCTTCCTGCTCGACCTGAGCGCCTCGGTCGACTGGGGTTCGGTGCTGCGGGCCGGCGCGGCCGGGCAGGACGGCGAGGTCCGCACCAAGCAGCAGATGGCCACCGAGCTGGTCGCCCTGCTGGCGCGGCTCTACACCCGCGCCGGCCATCGCGTTGGCGCACAGATCTACCGTCAGGCCGACCAGCGCGCCGAGGAATTGCCCGCCCGCGGCGGTCGCACCCAGGTGCTGCAACTCATCTCGCGCATGGCGCGGGCGACGGGGTCGGCGGGCCCGCGCGTCACCACGCCCGCGCCTGGCGTTTCTTGGTTCCGTCGTGCCCGGCCGCAAATGACCAACCGCCCGGCCGACGATGCCGAATCCACCCGCCTCGCCGACCTGCTGAGCGCCGCCGAACATCGGCTGCGCCGCCGCACCACCGTCGTGGTCGTGTCCGACTTCATCAGCCAGCCCGGCTGGCAGGCCCCGTTGGGCCGCCTTGCGCTGCGCCACGATGTCGTCGCGGTGCGCCTGGGCGATCCGTCCGAGCACACGTTGCCGGCCATGGGCCTGGTGCTGCTGCGCGACGCGGAGAGCGGCGACGAGTTGCTGATCGACACCGACGACCCGGCCCTGCGCGCGCGCCACGCCGCACTGGCCGCCGAACGCGAGGCCCGGCTGCGGCAGGGCCTGACGGCGGCGGGCGTTGACACCCTCGAACTCGACACCGCCGAGCCGCTGCTGGAGACCTTGCGCCGCTTCCTCGACCTGCGCCGGGTGCGCCAGCGTCAGGGCGCGGCAGGCTCCTCGCTGGCGGCAGGCGGCACACGGCCGTCGCCCCTCAGCACACCGCCCTCCCCTGCCGCACCGAGGCCCCGATGAACGAGACCCTCGCCTCCCTGTTCCAGCAAGCCCCGGTGAGCTTCCTGTGGCCCAGCCAGTTGTGGCTGCTGCTGCTGTGGCCGCTGATCGCGCTGGCCTATGTGTGGCTGCTGCGCCGACGCAAGCGTCAGGTCGTGCGGGTCGCCAGCCTGGGCCTGATCCGGCAGGCGGTCGGCCACGGCGGGGCCTGGCGGCGCCACGTGCCGCCGATCCTGATCGGCTTGGCACTGCTGCTCTTGCTGATCGGCATGGCCCGGCCGGTGGCGGTGCTGACGCTGCCGCTGCGCGACCAGACCCTGCTGCTGGCGATGGATGTGTCGGGCAGCATGCGCGCCACCGATGTTGAGCCGAACCGGCTGGTGGCCTCGCAGAACGCGGCCAAGGCGTTTGTGCAGGACCTGCCACGCCATGTCCGCGTGGGCGTCGTCAGCTTCGCCGGCACCGCCGCCGTGGTGCAGGCGCCAACACACAGCCGCGAAGACGTGATCGCCGCGATCGACCGCTTCCAGCTGCAGCGCGGCACCGCCATCGGCAGCGGCATCGTGCTGAGCCTGGCGACCTTGTTCCCCGAGGCCGGCATTGACCTGTCGGACGTCACCGGCGAGCGCCGCATGCCCAAGCCGCTGGGCACCGAACGCGAGAAGCAGGACGACTTCAAGCCGGTTGCCCCGGGCAGCTACAGCTCGGCGGCGGTCATCTTGCTGACCGACGGGCAGCGCACCACCGGCATGGACCCGATGGACGCGGCCAAGCTGGCGGCCGACCGCGGCGTCAAGGTCTACACGGTCGGATTCGGCACCACCAGCGGCGAGATCATCGGCTTCGAGGGCTGGAGCATGCGGGTGCGGCTGGACGAGGCCACGCTCAAGAACGTCGCCAACCTGACCCAGGCCGAGTACTTCTACGCCGGCAGTGCCACCGACCTGAAGAAGGTCTACGACACGCTCAGCAGCCGGCTGGTCTTTGAGCGCAAGGAGACCGAGGTGACCGCCCTGGTTGCCGGTCTGGCCGGCCTGCTGGTGCTGCTGGCCTGCGGCCTGAGCGTGGCCTGGTTCGGGCGTGTGATCTGACGCCGCAGCGGCACGGGGCGCCTGCGGTGGCGAGGACGAATTCCATCAAGTCGACGTTCAGTTTGTGCGGTGATCGTCGACTTTTCGTTGATTCGGTCCCGCAAAGGGGTGGTCAGCCAGCGGCGTCCTTCGTGCAGTTTTCTCCTTAAGGTCGGCAAACTGCGCCCCCGTCGACCGAATGCGGCCACCGAGCCGACAGAATCCTGCTTATGCCTTCTGGCGAAACCGCCTCTCCATCCGCCCTGTCCATGAGGGACTCCCCTGACATGACCGCTTCCGCCGACACCGCCGATGCGATGGCGACGCCTGCCGGCGACTCGGGCGGCGCGCAGGTGGTGCAGATGCCGCCGCCCCGTCAAACCGGTCAGATCACGCGCAGCCCCTACGGCTTCGCGCCGACGCCGCCGCAGTCCATCACCAGCTTCGTCGCCGGCATCGCCGAACCGCTGCTGTCGGTGCTGGCGCTGTTGCTCATCACCACGCTGGTCGACGAGCCGATCGACCGCGCCACGCAACTCCTCAGCCTGGGCGTGCTGGTGCTGACCTTTCCCGGCACCAACCGCTTTCATGCCACGCCCTGGGTCGCGCTGAGCGGCATCGTGTCGTCCTGGCTGGTGGTCTGCAGCGTGCTCGCGCTGGTGGGCTTCGCCACCGACTCGATCAAGTTCTACACGCCCGAGGTGCTGGCCGCCTGGCTGGTCGCCGCGCCGCTGCTGCATTTCGGCCTGGCCTTGACCGGCCATGCCCTGTTGCGCCACATGGCCCGCAACCCCGCCCTGCGGCGCGCGGCGCTGGTGATCGGCGCTGGCGACATCGGCCAGCGCATGGCCGAGGTGCTGCGTGAACGGGCGGCGGTGGGCTACGACTTCGTCGGCTTCATCGAGGACCGCGACTTGGACCGGGTGCCCGGCGCCCGCGCCAGCGAGATCAAGGGCAAGCTCGCGGAGATCCGCGAAGTCATCACCCGCCATGGCGTGCGCGATGCCTACATCACGCTGCCTCTGGGCGCGCAGCCGCGCATCACGCAGCTGGTCAGCGCGCTGCAGGACGCCGCCTGCACGGTCTACTTCGTGCCGGACGTGATGCGCGTGCAGGTCATCCAAGGGCGCGTGCGCAACATCGACGGCGTGCCGGTGGTGGGCCTGCTGGAGAGCCCCTTCATCGGCACCAATGCCTTGCTCAAGCGCGCCAGCGACATCGTGCTGTCGGCGCTGATCCTGCTGCTGATCGCGCCGATCATGCTGAGCGTCGCGCTCGGCATCAAGCTCAGTTCACCCGGCCCGGTGATCTTCAAGCAGCGCCGGCACGGCCTGGATGGGCGCGAGATCGTGATCTACAAGTTCCGCTCGATGACGACGATGGACAACGGCGCGGTGGTGCGTCAGGCCACCCGCAACGACGCGCGCATCACGCCCTTCGGACGCTTCCTGCGTCGCACCTCGCTGGACGAGTTGCCGCAGTTCATCAACGTGCTGCAGGGCCGCATGAGCATCGTCGGCCCGCGCCCGCATGCGCTGGCCCACAACCAGCAGTACCGCGAGCTGATCAAGTCCTACATGGTCCGCCACAAGGTCCGCCCGGGCATCACCGGCTGGGCCCAGGTCAACGGCAGCCGGGGCGAGACCGACACGACCGACAAGATGGCCGAACGGGTTCGCCTGGACCTGGAGTACCTGCGCAACTGGAGCCTCGCGCTGGACCTGCGGATCATCGTGAGGACGGCGTTTCTGGCCTTCTTCGACCGCAACGCATATTGAGTGAGCCCCCGGTTCCGGTGTACCGGAACCACCCCCCGGGGGGGTGCCAGCCGCCTTGGGGCGGCCCGGCGCCGGCTGGCATGCGCTGATCGAGGTCGCGCGACTCAATCGGGCGCGGCAAGGGGCAGGCTCAGGCGGATCGGAACCACCCCCCGAGGGGGTGCCAGCCGCCTTGGGGCGGCCCGGCGCCGGCTGGCATGCGCTGATCGAGGCTGAGCGGCTCTATCGGGCGCAGCAAGGGGTCACATCAGCAGATGCTCACCGGCGTTTTCGCCGCCGAGGATCACGTAGTTGACGCGGCGCAGGTCGCCGAGCACCTTGCCACCGGCGTAGCTGATCGAGCTTTGCAGGTCTTCTTGCATCTCGCGCAGCGTGTCGGCGAGCTTGCCCTTGACGGGTTCGAGGATGCGCTTGCCTTCGACGTGTTTGTACTCGCCCTTGTTGAAGTCGCTGGCCGAGCCGTAGTACTCCTTGTAGAGCTTGCCGTCGACCTCGACGGTGGCACCGGGCGATTCCTCGTGGCCGGCGAACAGCGAGCCGACCATCACCATCGCGGCGCCAAAACGCACGCTCTTGGCGATGTCGCCGTGGTGGCGGATGCCGCCGTCGGCAATGATGGGCTTGGTGGCCACGCGGGCACACCACTTCAGCGCGCTGAGCTGCCAGCCGCCGGTCCCGAAGCCGGTCTTGAGGCGGGTGATGCAGACCTTGCCCGGGCCGATACCGACCTTGGTCGCGTCGGCGCCCCAGGCCTCAAGGTCGATGACGGCCTCAGGCGTGCCCACGTTGCCGGCGATCACGAAGGCATCCGGCAGACGCGTCTTGATGTGGCCGATCATGCGGCGCACGCTCTCGGCATGGCCGTGGGCGATGTCGATGGTGATGTAGTCGGCGCCGACGCCGCTGGTGGCCAGGCGGTCGATCACCGCGTAGTCAGCCTCCTTGACGCCCGAGCTGATCGAGACGAACAGGCCAGCCTCGCGCATGTCGCGGGCAAAGGCGACGGCATCGAGGTCGAAGCGGTGCATCACGTAGAAGTAGCCGTTGTCGGCCAGCCAGCGCGCGATGCGCTCGTCCAGCACGGTCTTCATGTTGGCCGGCACGACCGGCAGCTTGAAGCGGCGGCCGCCGAACTCGATCGAGGGATCGCACTCGCTGCGGCTTTCCACGCGGCATTGGCGTGGCAGCAGCAGGACGTTGTCGTAGTCGAAGATTTCCATGGCAAAAGGCTCTCGTCAGGTCACGCCGCACCGGGATGGCGCGATGAGCGTCGTCATCGCGCATGGGGCGCAGCGTGGATTCGCAGCGGCGTTGTTGCAGTGCCGCCGCAAGGCTGCGAGCGCTTGACCTGGGACCGGTCCTCGCCCTCCGAGGGCCGCCAGCAAGGGCGGTGGGGGGCAAGAAGAACCGGGCTCAGAATTTGGGCCCGGTGATTGATTTTACGCACCGGTCGACGGTTCGACGACGACCGGTGCGGCGACCTCAGTGATGGCGGGGGCGTGAGCGCGGCGCCTGCAGGCCGGCCCAGCCGCTGTTGCGTGGCAGGTCCATCGACAGGTCCAGCGGCAGGTCGCGGCGCTGACCGGTCAGCGGGCCGGCGATCTGTCCCTTGAGGGCCCCGGGCGATGGCTCGTTGCGATCGGGATGACGCAGCTCATGCAGGCCGTCGGGAATCGTGGCCGGATGGGCATCCATCAGGTCGGACATGTCGAAACGCGACATCACCTCGGTGCCCAGCGTGCCGAGATCGCTCATGGTGGAGTCGGTCCATTCCATGTGATGCGTCTCCATGCCCGACAGCGAGGTCGACTCGCCGGCCTCTTCCTGGCCTTCGGCGTCGAGCGACGCGCCGGGGTGCGAGCTGACGTCGACCACCAACTGGTCGCCACCGGAAAGGCGGGCCTCGATCAGCGCTTGCTCGGCACGGTCGACCAGGTCGATCTCGTCGAAGTTGCGCCGAAAGCCGGCCAGACCCAGGCTGAGCGTCAGGCCGCCGGCCTCGTCACCGGCCGTCGCGGCGGCGCGCTGGAGCGCGCGGCGCAGCCGGGCCAGCACCTCGCTGGCACCGCGCAGGTCGGTCGAGGGCAGCAACATCGCGTAGGACTGGATGCCGATGCGCGCGACCAGGTCGTTCTCGCGCTCGCAGGCGCCGGCCAGCAGGCGGGCGATGCGCCGCACAGCGGTCTCGCTGGCGCGGCTGCCCTTGGCCTGCATATAGGCCGGGAAGTGGTCGATCTCGGCCAGCACCAGGCTGAGGTTGTCCCCGGCGCGGCGGGCACACAGGGCCTCGGCGCGCAGGCGCTCGTCGAAGCCCTGGCGGTCGGACAGGCCGGTGGTGGCATCGGTGCCGCCCAGGCGTTGCACGCCGGTGGTGGGGGCGCGTGCCAGGGTCGGGTCGGACAGGCTCAGCACCACGCCGTCGGACAAGGGCGAGACGTGGATGGCCAGCGGGCGCAGCGCCGCACGGTCGTCACCCAGCAGGCGTTGCAGTTCACGCGTCGAGCCGCCGTGCAGGGTGGCGACACATTCGGCCGCCAGATCGAGCTTGGCCCACTGCGGCAAGGCGCTGGCCACGGTGCGGCCCGGCAGCGTCGACACGTCGATGTCGAGCAGTCGGCCCAGGGCCGGGTTGGCCAGCGTGATGCGCCAGTCGCGCACGACCTGGCGTTCGTCCAGCAGGGCCCGCAAACCGAGCATCGCCACCGGGCTGGCTTGCAGCACATGATCGACATGCTGGTGACGCCACTCATGGACCCGCCGGTCGATCAGCAGCCATTCGCGGCCTTGCGCGTCCCGCAAGGGCAGCAGCAGCTCGCGCCAGCTCAGGACCGCCTGACCGGGCTGGGCCCATTCGATGCGGCAACGCGGCCGGCGGCTGTCGAGCACCTCCAGCGAGGCCGTCAGCAAGGCCTCGGCGCCCTGCCAGCTCGACAGCAGCTTGCCGGCCAGTTCCTGTTCGGTCTGGGCCAGATGCACAAGGCCCTGGCGGCGCACGCGCAGGTCGGTCGAGCCTTCGCGGCGCAACAGCAGCCAGTGGCCGGCCATGGCCGACCAGCGGTGGCCTTCGAAGGCGGAAGGGTCGACCGGTTGACCCGGCGCGCGCAGCGCCTGCCAGGCCTTGAGCAGCAGCGCCTGATCGGGCTGAATCACCGTGGCGGTGATGTCGGGCGTGGCGGCAACGGGAGCGGAAGTCGTGGACGTCATGAGCGCTGGGACGGGTCGGGTCGCGCCGGACAGCGGGCGCTGGCGTCCCCTGAAGCTGGCGAGAAGGACGCGAAACCAGAATAGCCAGCAGGCCGTCGCCGACCTATCCCCGATTCAGGCGAACCAGGTGGGCAGGTGAACCGTCGATGATTTGCCGACTCGGGCCGCGTCGCCCTCTTGCCACAGCTGAGCACGCGCATGGCCAAGGCCGTGAAGTTTTTCCAGAAACGGGCGGTGCGCCAGCAACTTGGTTTCGCTGGCCAGCGGAGCGAGCGCGTCCTGGGCATCGATCAGGTGCCAGCGCAGCCGGCACAGACGACGCTGGCGAGGCCCGGCCAGACGGGCCGCCAGCCAGCTTTCGGCCGCGGCGGCATCGCAGGCCGCGCCCAGCTGGGCGGCCTCGCAACGGAAGGTTGCGTTGAAAGCGATCTCGGCAGCGCGGGCGCGGATCTCGGCCACGCTGGTCGGCGCCTTGGCCCCTGGTGCGGCATAGGCCAGCGGGCTGAGCATGACGATCAACAGGTCATCGGCCTGCGGACGGCCGTCCGGCGACGGCTCGACCAGTGGCGACAACGCCGGGTTGGCGCTGTAGCCGCCGTCCCACCAGGCCTCGCCGTCGACCTCGACCGCGTGGTGCAGCGTCGGCAGGCAGGCCGAGGCCATGGCCATGTCGACCGTCAGCTCATGTTCGCGGAACAGCCGCAAGGCGCCGGTGCGTGCCGAGGTCGCCGCGATGTGCAGGCGCAGCGGGCTGGCCGCGCGCAGGCGCTCGAAGTCGACACAGCGCAGCAGCAGCTCGCGCAGCGGGTTCAGGCCCAGCGGGTTGAGCTGGTAGGGCGACAGCAGCTGGGTCCACTGCAGGGCGACGCGGGCCATCGGCGCGAGGCCCGGCTGGTCCGGGTCACCACCGGCAAACCACTCGAAGGGCAGGACCGTGCCGACCTCGGCCCAGAACGCGGCCAGCGCGGCGCGGGCAACGTCCGGGTCGCCACCGCCACGCGCCAGCCCGTCGGCGAGCACGATGGCGTTGAGCGCCCCCGCGCTGCTGCCGCTGACGGCGTCGAAGGCCCAGCGCCCATCGGCCAACAGGGCATCCAGCACGCCCCAGGTGTAGGCCCCGTGGGCGCCGCCGCCCTGCAGGGCCAGGCTCAGTCGGACTGGCTTGCGGAAACCGTTCATCGGCACCTTCCTGCGCCCAGGATGGGCGCGATGCTGCAGTGCAGTATGGCCACAAAAATAGAATGCCCGGATGAATGGTCAGCCGTCCTACCCCGCCGTCCCTCCGAGCCTGCTCGCCAACCTCAACCCGGAGCAACTGGCGGCGGTGACGCTGCCTCCCGAACCGGCGCTGATCCTGGCCGGTGCCGGCTCGGGCAAGACCCGGGTGCTGACCACCCGCATCGCGTGGCTGCTTCAAACCGGCCAGGTCGGCCCGGGCGGGCTGATGGCGGTGACCTTCACCAACAAGGCCGCCAAGGAGATGGTCACGCGCCTGTCGACCATGCTGCCCTACAACGTGCGCGGCATGTGGATCGGGACCTTCCACGGCCTGTGCAACCGCTTCCTGCGGGCCCACTGGAAGATCGCCAACCTGCCGCAGACCTTCCAGATCCTGGACAGCGGCGACACGCTGTCGGCCGTCAAGCGCGTCATCAAGGCCCTCAAGCTGGACGAGGAACGCTTCGTTCCCAAGCAGATGACCTGGGCGATCGCCGGCGCCAAGGAAGAGGGCAAACGGCCGCACGACCTGCCCCAGCACGACGGCCAGGCCCGCACGCTGGTGGAGATCTACCAGGCCTATGAGGACCAGTGCCAGCGCGAGGGCGTGGTCGATTTCGCCGAGCTGATGCTGCGCAGCTACGAGCTGCTGCGTGATCACCCGGAGATTCGCGAGCACTACCAGCGCCGCTTCCAGCACATCCTCGTCGACGAGTTCCAGGACACCAACCGGCTGCAGTACCTGTGGCTGAAGATGCTGGCCGGCCCGCCCGACGGCGCACACAGCGCGGCACTGTTCGCGGTCGGCGACGACGACCAGAGCATCTACGCCTTCCGCGGCGCCCAGGTCGGCAACATGAGCGACTTCGAGCGCGAGTACCGCGTGCGCCACCTGATCAAGCTCGAACGCAACTACCGCAGCTTCGGCAACATCCTCGATTCGGCCAATGCGCTGATCGCCCATAACAGCCGCCGGCTGGGCAAGAACCTGCACACCGAGGCAGGCCCCGGCGAGCCGATCCGTGTCTATGAGGCCACCAGCGACTACGCCGAGGCGCAGTGGCTGCTCGACGAGGCACAGCAGCTGCACCGCAGCGGCACCGCCCGCAGCGAGGTCGCGGTGCTCTACCGCAGCAATGCGCAGTCGCGGGTGATCGAGTCGGCGCTGTTCAATGCCGGCGTGCCCTACCGCGTCTACGGCGGCTTGCGCTTTTTTGAACGGGCCGAGATCAAGCATGCGCTGGCCTACCTGCGCCTGATCGAGAACCCCAACGACGACACCAGCTTCCTGCGCGTCGTCAACTTCCCGGCCCGTGGCATCGGCGCGCGCAGCGTCGAACAGCTGCAGGACGCGGCGCGCAGCAGCGGCCGCAGCCTGAACCAGAGCGTCGGCGCGGTCGGCGGCGCGGCAGGGGCCAAGCTGGCCAGCTTCCAGCGCCTGATCGACGATCTGCGCGAGCGCACCCGGGGCGCGACGCTGCGCGAGATCATCGAACGCATGCTCGACGCCAGCGGCCTCGTTACCTTCTACCGCACCGAGAAGGAAGGCCAGGACCGGATCGAGAACCTGGAGGAACTGGTCACGGCCGCCGAGGCCTTCGTGACCCAGGAAGGCTTCGGCAAGGACGTCATCGCCCTGCCGGTCGACGAGACCGCGCCGGGCACCATCGCCGCGCCATTGCCGGGCGAGCCCGAGGCCGTCGCCCGGGTCGACCTGCTGCCGGACGCCGAAACCGGCGAGATCCTGTCGCCACTGGCCGCCTTCCTGACCCATGCCGCGCTGGAGGCGGGCGACAACCAGGCCCAGGCCGGCCAGGACGCGGTCCAGCTGATGACGGTCCACGCGGCCAAGGGCCTGGAGTTCGACGCCGTCTTCATCACCGGGCTGGAGGAAGGCCTGTTCCCGCATGAGAACTCGCTGACCAGCGTCAGCGCGCAAGGGGCCGACGGGCTGGAGGAGGAACGTCGGCTGATGTATGTGGCCATCACGCGGGCCCGCCAGCGCCTCTACCTGAGCTTCAGCCAGACCCGCATGCTGCATGGCCAGACGCGCTACCACATCAAGAGCCGCTTCATCGAGGAACTGCCCGAGACCGCGCTGAAGTGGATCAGCCCGAAGAACCAGGGCTTCGGCTCGGGCTTCGAGACCAGCTACCAGCAAGCCTGGCAACGCGGCAGCGGAATGGGCTCGATGGTCGGCGCCGGCCGCCACGCCGGCTGGAGCCCGCCACCGGCCCCGCCACCCTCGTGGGCGGCGCCGGTGCCAGCCGCGATGCGACAAGCCGCAGCCAAGGACAACGGCCACGGCCTGCGTCAGGGCCAGAGCGTTTTCCACAACAAGTTCGGCGAGGGCGTGATCCTGACCCTTGAAGGCAGCGGCACCGATGCCCGCGCGCAGGTCAACTTCGGCCGCCACGGCGCCAAGTGGCTGGCCCTGTCGGTCGCCAAGCTGACGCCGATCGAGTGAGCCCGATGGCGAGCCTCGACAGCCTGTTCGGCGTCGTCTACCCCGGCCTCCGGCAGGCCCACATCGGCCTGGTCTACGCCAGCGTCGGCGTGTTCAGCGTGCGCTGGCTGGCCACCCTGGCTGGCGCGCGCTGGCCGATGGCCAACCACTGGCGCCACACCAGCATGGTGATCGACACCCTGTTGCTGACGGCCGGCGCAACGCTGTGGGTCGGCCTGGGCCTGAACCCGCTGGTGCAGCACTGGCTCGGCGTCAAGCTCTTGCTGCTGGTCGCCTACATCGTGCTGGGCACCTTCGCACTCCGGCGCGCGCGCAGCTGGCTGGGCAAGGCGATCTGCGGGCTGGCGGCGCTGGCCGTGCTGGTGACGATGTTCAGCATCGCGCGACGCCATGACCCGGCGGGCTGGCTGCGCGGTGTCATCGGTCACGCACCGGACACGTTCAGCGCGCCGATCGCGTCCACCCCGGTGGGCGCCCGACCGTTGAACAGGCTGCGGGCCGCCGGCTGAAGACGGGGTACCGTGCACCCTGATCCGGGCCCCGAGAGCCTGGACCCCAGAAGCGCCCAGCGACTCTCGCGCCCGGGCCGCTCGCCCGCTTGGAGACCGCCGATGAGCACCGTGCCCGCCAGCCTGCATGCCAGTCCCGCCGCTGGCTATGACAGCCCCTTCGAGATGCTGACCAGCTGCCACGAGCGGGTCGAGCGCATGCTCGGCCTGCTCGAACGCCTGAGCGCGCATGTCGCCCGCCACGGCGCCGACACCAACGCCCGTTCCGCTGCAGGCGACCTGCTGCGCTACTTCGACCTGGCCGCACCGCATCACCACGAGGACGAGGAACGCCACGTCTTGCCCCGCCTGGTCGCCAGCGGCCATGCCGCGCTGGCTGAACGCCTGCGCGGCGAGCATCGGCGCATGGACCAGCTGTGGCGTGACCTGCGTCCGCTGCTGGTTGCCGTGACCGAGGGCCATGCGCCAGCGGCCGGCCTGCCGGATGTCGAGGGCTACTGCGCCCTCTACCGCGCCCACATCGTCGCCGAAGAAGCACACGCCTACCCGCTGACCCAGCCGATGCTCGATGCCACCGCGCTGCATGCCATGGGCGAAGAAATGGCCCGTCGGCGCGGCGTGCGCTAAGGCGCCCGGCTTGACCGCTTCGGTTTGTTTTCCTACATTACTGACCAGTCAGTCATTAACTCACGCGACCGCTCTTGGTCCGTCTCGCCTGCCACGCCCGTGACCCCACCCCTGAACGCCACCGCCGACCCGGCCGATCCCGCCGACGCTGCGGCCCCCGCGCACCAGCGTCGCAAGGCCGAACGGCCCGACGAGTTGCTCGATGCCGCGCTGTCGCTGTTCGTCGAGAAGGGCTATGCCGCCACCCGCATCGACGAGGTCGCGCGCCGCGCCGGGGTCTCCAAGGGCACGCTCTACCTGTACTACGCCAGCAAGGAAGAGCTGCTCAAGGAAGTCATCCGCAGCCGCCTGTCCACGCCGATCGCCGAGGCCTTCGAGACCGTCGCCGCCCACAGCGGCAACACGTCCGAGCTGCTGACGGAGGTGATCGCGCCCTGGTGGGCCCAGGTCATCGGCAGCGATGCCTCGGGCGTGTTCAAGCTGATCATCACCGAGGTCCGCAACTTCCCCGACATCGCCCAGTTCTACAACCGCGAGGTGGTCGAGCCTGGTCACCGGCTGATGGACCAGGTGATCCGGCGCGGCATCGCCTCTGGCGAGTTCCGTGCCGTCGACGTGCCCGCTGCCGTGCACTCGCTGCTGCTGCCGATGATCATGCTGTGTGTGCACCGGCACTCGCTCGGCGCCTGCGAGGCGGTCAGCGACATGGGTCAGCCAATCGACTTCATCCGGGCCCACTTCGCGTTGTTGCTGCGCGGCCTGCAACAGGCTGGCGACGTTGCCTCCGTGACGTCAGCCGCGTCGAAGGCCCAAACCTAGAATCGCGGGTTGACCCTCAACCCCACCGCGCGATCCTTGATCGATCGCCGCGTCCGCCACCGGAAGGCCAGAACACCATGAACGTCGAACAAGCCCGCTTCAACATGATCGAGCAGCAGATCCGTCCCTGGGACGTGCTGGACAGCTCGGTGCTGTCGCTGCTGGCCGTGGTCAAGCGCGAGGACTTCCTGCCCGCCGCCCACCGCAGCGTCGCCTTCATGGACCTGGAAGTGCCGCTGCCGGCCGGCCAGGTGATGCTGGCCCCGCGCGTCGAGGCCCGCCTGCTGCAGGACCTCGCGCCGCACCGCCACGAGAAGGTGCTCGAGGTCGGCGCGGGCAGCGGCTTCATGGCCGCACTGCTGTCGCACAAGGCCCAGCAGGTCGTCAGCCTGGAAACCCGCCCCGAGCTGGTGGCGATGGCCCGCGAGAACCTGCGCAACGCCAAGATCATGAACGTCGAGGTTCGCCACGCCGATGGCAGCGACGTCACCGCCGTGGCCGGCCCCTGGGACGCGATCCTGCTGTCGGGCTCGGTCGCCGAGGTGCCGCAGACCCTGCTCCAGCAGCTCAAGGTCGGCGGCCGGCTCATCGCCATCGTCGGCCAGCTGCCGATGATGCGGGCCGTGCGCATCGTGCGCAGCGCAGACGCCGCCTGGCGCACCGAGACGCTGTTCGACGTGGTCGCGCCGCGCCTGGACGGTTTCGGCGAGCCGACCCGCTTCAGCTTCTGAACCCGCAGCGGAACCCTCGATGCAGCAACTGACCGTCGCGCAGATCGGCCCCCAGCTGGCGCAATGGCGCGCCGAAGGCCGCCAGCCCGTCCTGCTGGACGTGCGCGAACCCTGGGAATGCGCCACCGCCAGCCTGAACGAGCCCAGCCTGGCGACGCTGGCCATTCCCATGCAGGAGATCCCGTCGCGCCTGGCCGAACTGCCCCGCGACGAGCCCATCCTGGCGCTCTGCCATCACGGCATGCGCAGCCTGCAGGTGGCGATGTTCCTGGACCGGCAAGGGTACCCCCATGTGTATAACATCATGGGTGGCATCGATGCCTGGTCCCACCTGGTCGATCCATCCGTGCCGCGCTACTGAGCGCGACACGGCTTGCACCTTGTCCTGCCATCCGCCCTGCCGTCCGCCCTGCTTGAGGCCCACCTCCGGCACATCCGAGGATCCCCGATGACCGTCATGCCCCGCCGCCTGCTCCAGTCCCGCCTGTCCCGTCCGTTCGGTCTGCCGCGTTTGCCCCGCCCCGCCCTGCTGGCCCTGGTGGCCATGCAGGCGCTGGGCTTCGGCCTGATCGCCACGCCGGCCAGCGCGCAGAGCCTGCGCGAGCTTTACGACATCGCGCGCGGCTACGACGCCGGCTACTTGGCCGCCCTGTCGCAGGCCGAGGCCAGTCGGGCGCGGGCCGAGCAGGCCGAGGCGCTGCTGCGACCCACCGTCGGCCTGGTCAGCGGCGTCTCGCGCACGCAGACCGACACGCCGCTGGGCGGCATGCGCGGCCTGAACAATGCCAACGTCGGCGTCAGCGCGGTGCAGCCGCTGTGGAACCACGCCAGCTCGGCGGCGGTGGACAAGGCCCGCAAGTCGCTGGAGCTGATCGATGCCGACCTGGCCACCGCCGAACAGGACCTGATCGTGCGTGTCACCCAGGCCTACTTCGATGTGCTGGCCGCACAGGACGCGCTGGCGACCGCACAGGCCGGCAAGAAGGCAATCAGCGAGCAGCTGGCATCGGCTCGCCGCAACTTCGAAGTCGGCAACGCCACCATCACCGACACCCGCGAGGCCCAGGCCCGCTTCGACCTGTCGACCGCGCAGGAGATCGCCGCCGACAACGATCTGCGCAGCAAGAAGATCGCGCTCGATCAGCTGATCGGCAAGCCCGGCACCGAGCCGGCCCCGCTGGAGCAGCCGGTGGCCCTGCCCAGCTTGCCGGCCGACGAGGTCGAGTCCTGGGTCGGCAAGGCGGCCGAGGCACCGAACGTGCGCAAGGCGCGCACCGCCTACGAGATCGCCAAGCTGGAGACGCGGCGCACGGATGCCGGCGACCGTCCCACGCTGGACCTCGAAGGCAGCGCAGGGCTGTCGCACAACTCGGGCGTCGCTGCGACCTCGTCGGGCGGCACCGGCTTCACCAAGAACGCCAAGGTCGGCCTGACCTTCAAGATGCCGCTCTACACCGGCGGCGCGGTCGACAACCAGGTCAAGGAGGCCGTGGCGCTCGAAGAGAAGTCGCGCAACGACCTCGACAACGCCCGCCGTGCCGTGGCCCAGGCAACCCGCCAGGTCTACTTCGGCGTGCAGTCCGGCCAGGCCCAGGTCAAGGCGCTCGAAGCGGCGGAGTCCTCGTCCAAGCTGGCGCTGGAGGCGACGCAGACGGGCTACCGCGTCGGCGTGCGCGTCAACCTCGACGTGCTGAACGCGCAGACGCAGCTCTTCTCCACCCAGCGTGACCTCGCCAAGGCGCGCTACGACGTGCTGGTCAACGGCCTTCGCCTGCGCCAGGCGGCTGGCGTGCTGGCCGTGCCTGACCTCGACGCCGTCAACGCCTTGCTCAAGAAGTAAGGCGGCGGGACCAGCGTCCGTCGGTCACCCCAACCGGGTCGATGCCAGCACCTGCATCACGGCCTCTGCCATGCGCCGGGCAGCGCCCTGATGCAGGGCCGCATAGGCCTTCGACGCCGTCACCATCTCCGTGCGGCGCCTGCTGTCATCGACCAGCGCGACGGCCGCCTGCACAGCCTCGACAAGATCCGTGACCCGCTGCGCCGCCAGCGCCTGCTCGGCCAGCGCGGCGGCCTCGGCGAAGTTGAAGGTGTGCGGCCCCATCACCACCGGACAGCCGCAGGCCGCCGCCTCGATCAGGTTCTGCCCGCCCAACGGCGCAAAGCTGCCGCCCAGCAGGGCCACGTCGGCCAGCGCGTAGTAGGCCGGCATCTCGCGCATCGAGTCGCCCAGCCAGACGTCGGCGCCTGCCGCACCCGGATCCGCTGGCGATGCCAGTTCTTCACCCCAGCCGCTGCGGCGTGACAGGCTCAGCCCGTGAGCCTGCACCATCGCCGCGACCTCGTCGAAGCGTTGCGGGTGACGCGGCACCAGCAGCAGGCGCGGACGGCGCGCCGCATCGCCCTGCCAACGTGCCATGGCCGCGACCCAGGCCGACAGCAGCGGCTCGTCCTCGCCTTCGCGCCAGCTCGCGGCCAGCACGACTGGCCGACCGGCCGAAGCCCCTCGCCAACCGTGGCCGCGGGCCAGCAAGGCCGGCTCCGGCACCAGATCGAACTTCAGGTTGCCGCTGACCTGCACCTGCGGCGCGCCCGCCACGCGCAGGCGCTGCGCGTCGGCCTCGGTCTGCGCCAGCGCGACGGCAAGCGTCGCGACCGCCGGGCGCATCAGCGCATCCAGCCGATGGGCCTTCTGCAAGCTGCGTTCGGACAGACGGGCATTGGCAATCACCATCGGCACGCCGGCTCGTGCGGCCTCGTGCTGCAGCACCGGCCAGACCTCGGTCTCCATCAGCACGCCGATGGCCGGCCGGTGACGCTGCAGGAAGCGCCGCACGGCGCCCGGTGTGTCGATGGGCAGCCAGCGCTGCGCATCGCCGTCGCGCAGCAAGCCGGTGGCCGTCTCGCGGCCCGTGGCCGTGCCGCTGGTCAGCAGCAGGCGCAGGCCCGGATGCGCGGCACGCAGGGCCTGGATCAGGGGCTCGGCCGCGCGGGTTTCGCCCAGCGACACGGCGTGCAGCCACAGCGCGCCGGGCGGCGTCGCCGCACCCAGGCCCAGGCGTTCGGCCACCGCATGGCCGTACAGCGGTTCACGTCGTGCACGCAGCCAGAGCCGGCCGATCAGCAGCGGCGTCAGCAGGCGCATCAGCGTGGCGTAGGCCCCGCGCGCCAGGGCGGCACGCAGGGGGCTCACGGAATGAGCCACCGTCAATGCGCCGCCTGCTGGACCTCGGCGCCGGGCATGACGCGGCGCAGCGCGGCCATGAAATCGGCCTGGATGCGGTGCAGCGCCCCCTCGGTGTGGCCCTCGAAGCGCAGCACCAGCACCGGCGTGGTGTTGGACGCGCGGATCAGGCCAAAGCCGTCCGGGTAATCGCCGCGCAGGCCGTCGATGGTGCCGATCGTCGCGCCCGGGAAATCGGCTTGCGCAACCAGCTGGGCGACGATCTCGTGCTGGTTGCCACCCGGCACCGCGACGTTCAGCTCCGGCGTGCTGAAGCTGGTCGGCAAGGCCTTGAGGACGGCGCTGGGATCGTCCACGCGTGACAGGATCTCCAGCAGGCGGCCGGCGGTGTACATCGCGTCGTCGAAGCCGTACCAGCGCTCGCCGAAGAAGATGTGGCCACTCATCTCGCCGGCCAGCGGTGCACCGGTCTCGCGCAGCTTGGCCTTGACCAGCGAATGGCCGGTCTTCCACATCATCGGCACGCCGCCGGCTTCGAGGATGCCGGCCGGCAGGCGCTGCGAGCACTTGACGTCGAACAGGATGGTGGCGCCCGGCTGGCGCGCCAGGATGTCGCGGGCGAACAGCAGCATCTGGCGATCCGGGTAGATCACCTCGCCGTCCCGCGTGACCAGCCCGAGCCGGTCGCCGTCGCCGTCGAAGGCCAGACCCAGCTCGGCCTCGGTCGCGTGCACAACCTTGACCAGATCGGCGAGGTTCTCCAGCTTGGATGGGTCCGGATGGTGGTTGGGAAAGTTGCCGTCGACGCGGCTGTAGAGATCGATCACCTCGCAGCCGAGCGCCCGCAAGATGGCCGGCGACGTCGCCCCCGGGATGCCATTGCCCGAGTCGACGACGATCTTCATCGGCCGCGCCAGCCGGCAGTCGCCGGTGATGCGGTGGGTGTACTCCGGCACGATGTCCATGGCGGCGATCCGGCCGCCCGGGGCCTGCACATAGTCCTCGGCCTCCATGCGCAGGCGCAGGTCCTGGATGGTCTCGCCGTGGATCGCCACGCCCGCCAGCACCATCTTGAAGCCGTTCCAGTCCTTCGGGTTGTGGCTGCCGGTGACCTGGATGCCGCTGCGGCAGCCGTGCGCCCCGCGTGTCGCGGCCACGTAATACAGCATCGGCGTGGTGACGGCGCCCAGGTCCACCACGTCCAGCCCGGTCGACGCCAGCCCGCGCATCAGCGCCGCCGACAGCGCGGGCCCCGACACGCGCCCGTCCCGCCCGACGGCCACGGCCTTCTCCCCCGCCAGCACCGCTGCACTGCCAAAGGCCCGCCCAAGGTGTTCGGCAAAGTTCTCGTCGAGGGCCTGGCCCACGATGCCGCGAATGTCGTAGGCCTTGAAGGCGGAGGGGATGAGTTGCATGGTGGAGATGGGCGCTGGCCGGCGCCGGGTGAGGGTCAGGGACGGGCGGGATTGTAGGAAGCCAACCAGGCCTGCCGAGTCAGCACACTCATTGACAACCATTGATAGCCCGCAGGAAGATCCAGCCATGAGCACCAACACCATGAGCTTTGCCCTCCCAGAGGCCATGCGCAGCTATGTCGATCAGCGGGTGCGCTCCGGGCAGTACGGCAACACCAGCGAATACCTGCGCGAACTGATCCGCCGCGATCAGGAGGACCAGGCCCGGAAACGGCTGCGCGAACTGATCACCGAAGGCCTCGAGTCCGGCCCAGGTGCCGCTCTCACATCCGAACGGGCCGCCGACCTGAAAAAGCGTGCCCTGGGCGACCTGCGTTGAAGCGAGCCTTGCTGCGGCCACGCGCCGAGGAGGATCTGGTGGAGCTGGCGAGGCACTACGCGCGAGAAGGCGGCATCGCCTTGGGGGAGCGCGTGTTCGACGCCGCCGTGGCCGCGCTCGAAGCGATCGAGCGCATGCCGGCCATGGGGTCGCCCCGGCTCGGGCAGCTGTGCGACATCCCCGACATGCGTTCGTGGCGCGTGAGCGATTTCCCTGTCCAGTGGTTCTACTTCGAGGCCACGGACCATCTGGACGTCGTGCGCCTGCTCGGGGACCGGCAGGACATCGCCGCCATCCTGTCGGCGAGCACCGACCTCACATGACCGCCCCAAGCTGCCACGGCACGAACTCGTTCTGCCCGTAGCCATGCCGCTCGCTGGCCGTGCGCTCGCCCGAGGCGGTGCGCAGCATCTGGCGGAAGATCTGTTCGCCGATCTCGTCGATGGTGGCGAGGCCGTCGACGATCGGGCCGCAGTCGAGGTCGATGTCTTCCTGCTGGCGTTGCCACAGCGCCGTGTTAGTCGACAGCTTCAGCGACGGTGACGGCGCACAGCCGTAGGCCGAGCCACGACCGGTGGTGAAGCAGATCAGGTTGGCGCCGCCCGCCACCTGGCCGGTCGCGGAGACCGGGTCGTAGCCGGGCGTGTCCATGTAGAGCAGGCCGTGCGTGCCGGCTGGCACCGGCTCGGCGTACTCGAGCACATCGACCAGCGCGGTCGTGCCGCTCTTGGCGATGGCACCGAGCGACTTCTCCAGGATGGTCGTCAGCCCGCCAGCCTTGTTGCCCGACGACGGGTTGTTGTCCATCTGCATCTGGTTGCGCGCGGTGTAGTCCTCCCACCAGCGGATGCGAGCGATCAGCTTGTCGGCCACGCCTTGCGAGACCGCGCGGCGCAGCAGCAGGTGCTCGCCACCGTAGATCTCGGGCGTCTCCGACAGGATGGCGCTGCCGCCGTGCGCGACCAGCCGGTCGACCGCCGCGCCCAGCGCCGGGTTGGCGCTGATGCCGGAATAGCCGTCCGAGCCGCCACATTGCAAGCCGACCACGAGGTGGCGGGCCGACACCGTCTGGCGCTGCACGCGGTTGGCCTCGACCAGTAGGCGCTGCACCGCCTCGATGCCGCGCGCCACCGTCTTGGCCGTGCCGCCGCTGTCCTGGATCGTGAAGGTGACCAGCCGGGTGCCCTCCTCCAGCGCCTCCTGCGCCACCAGACCCTGGATCTGGTTGGTCTCGCATCCCAGGCCGACGATCAGCACGGCCGCGAAGTTGGCATGGCGCGCATAACCGCCCAGCGTGCGCCGCAGCACCGTGATGGGCTCGCCTTCACTGGCCGTGGCGCAGCCAGCGCCATGGGTCAGGGCGACCACGCCGTCGACGTTGGGATAGGGCGCCAGCGCCTCGGGATGCACGTCGCGCCGGAAGTGGTCGGCGATCGCGCGGGCGGCGGTGGCTGAACAGTTCACCGACGTCAGGATGCCGATGTAGTTGCGCGTCGCCACGCGGCCATCGGCCCGCACGATGCCCTCGAAGGTGGCCGGCTCGGCCGGTGCGGCCGGGTGACGCGCATCGACGCCGACCTCGTGGCTGCGAGCAAATTCGGCATAGCGCAGGTTGTGGCTGTGCACATGCTGGCCGGCCGCCACGGCCGCGCTGGTGTGGCCGATGACCTGGTTGTAGCGCCGCACCGGTGTGCCCTCGCTCAGGTCGCGCAATGCGATCTTGTGGCCGGGCGGGACCAGGCCGACCACGGTCACGCCCAGGCTCTCCAGCCGGGTGCCGGACAGCAGCTGGCGGCGCGCAATGGCGACGTCATCGGCGGGATGGATGCGGATGGCCGGATCGGTCTGGCTCGGGTCGTGACGCATGGAACGTGCTCCTGTCTGCTTGTCGCCGGATCGTGGATCAACCGTCAATCAGCGCCGGGTTCCAGGCATGCACCGTCTGCTGCTGCTCGCCCAGGCCTGCGATGCCCAGGCGCATGGTGTCGCCCGGCTGCAGGTACACGGCGCTCGGCTTGATGCCCATGCCCACGCCGGGCGGTGTGCCGGTGGTGATCAGGTCGCCCGGGTAAAGCGTCATGAAGCGGCTGATGTAGCTCACCAGATGAGCCACCCCGAAGACCATGGTCCGCGTGTTGCCGGTCTGGCGCCGCACGCCGCTGACGTCCAGCCACATGTCGAGCTGCTGCGGGTCGGCGATCTCGTCGGCCGTGACCAGCCAGGGGCCGACCGGGCCGAAGGTGTCGCAGCCCTTGCCCTTGTCCCAGGTGCCGCTGCGTTCGAGCTGGTATTCGCGCTCGGACACGTCGTTGACGACGCAGTAGCCGGCGACATGGGACAGCGCGTCGTCCTGGCTGACGTAGCGGGCGGTCTTGCCGATCACCACGCCGAGTTCGACCTCCCAGTCGGACTTGACCGAGCCCTGCGGCAGCACGACCGGGTCGTACGCACCGACCATCGTGCAGGTGTGCTTGGTGAACAGCACCGGCTCGGCCGGCACCGCAACGCCGGATTCGGCGGCGTGGTCGGCGTAGTTCAGGCCGACGCACAGGAACTTGCCGCAGCCGGTCCACGGCAGGCCGATGCGCTGGTTCGCGTCCAGCAGCGGCAAACGCTCGGGGTCGACCGCCCGCAAGGCGGCCTGGCCTTCGGGCGTCAGCGTGCGGGCCGTGATGTCGCCCAGCAGGCCGGACAGGTCACGCGGCCGGCCGGCGGCGTCGAGGATGGCGGGCTTCTCATGGCCCTTGGGGCCCAGGCGCAACAGCTTCATGGCGCGGTTCTTTCGGAACGGGAAAGTGAAGGAATCAGTTGGACCAGCCGCCGTCGATGACGTGCACGGTGCCAGTGGTGAAGGCGGCCTCGTCGCTGGCGAGGTAGACCGCCAGCAGGGCGATCTCCTCGGCGGTGCCGAGCCGGCCCATGGGCTGGCGCGAGACGAACATCGCCTCGACCTCGGCCTCGGACTTGCCGCTGGCCGCGGCCTGGCTCTGGATGCGCTCGCGCAGCGACGGCGACTCGACCGTGCCCGGGCAGATCGCGTTGCAGCGCACGCCCTTGCCCACGTAGTCGGCCGCGACGGCCTTGGTCATGCCGATCACCGCTGCCTTGGTCGCGCCGTAGACGAAGCGGCCCGGCGCGCCCTTGATGCTTGATGCGACCGAGGCCACGTTGATGATCGAGCCCCTGCCCTGCGCCAGCATGGCCGGCACATGCGCCCGCATCATGCGGTACATGGCGCGCACGTTGAGGTCGAAGGAGAAGTCGAAGGCCGCCTCGTCGCAATCGAGGATGCTCCCGGCGTGCACATAGCCGGCGGCGTTGAAGAGCACGTCGACGGCGCCGACCTGCGCGGCCAGCGCGCTGATCGCATCGGCGTTGCGCACGTCCAGCACCTGCGTGCGAACCGGAGCGCCCAAGCCTGCGGCGTCGGCGGCGAGCCGCTCCAGCAGGCCGGCGTTGATGTCGGTGGCGATCACCTGCGCGCCCTCGCGGGCAAAGGCCAGCGCGGTGGCTCGGCCGATGCCTTGCCCGGCGGCGGTGAGCAGCGCGGTCTTGCCGGCCAGTCGTCCAGTCATGTCGAAACTCCTGCGGAAGTCGGAAAGAGGGATCGGGCCTTGAAGGCTCAGGTGCGTTGGGCCGGACCGTCGAGCGCCCGGTCCAGGTGGGTGTAGCCGCCGTCGACCAGCAGCCACTGGCCGGTGGTGTGCGAGGCGCGGTCCGACAGCAGGAAGACGACGGTGTCGGCGATCTCCTGTGCGGTCGTGAAACGCTGGCCCAGCGGGATGCGGCGCTCGATCGCCTGGCGCGTGGCCTGCGGATCGGGCATCTTGGCGAGTTCTCGCTCGTACATCGGCGTGAGCACCTCGGCGACGACCACCGCGTTGACGCGGATGGCGTCACCGCGCAGTGCCACGGCCCATTCGCGCGTCAGGCCCAGCATCGCGCCCTTGGAGGCGGTGTAGCCGCTGGTGTCGCCCTGGCCGGTCAGCGAGGTCTTGGAGCCGATGTTGACGATGGCGCCGTGGCTGGCCCGCAGATGCGGCAGGCACAGGTGGGCCATCACGTAGACATGGGTCAGGTTGCGGTCGATCGAGCCCAGGAAGGCCTCACGACCGGCTTCGAGGCCGACGTGGTCGTTGACCCCGGCGTTGTTGACCAGGCCTGAGATGCCGCCATGGCGGGCCACCGCATCGGCCACGGCCCGTGTGCAAGCGGCCTCGTCGGTCAACTCGACCTGATGAAAGGAAAAGTCTGGCTGCAGCGCGCGCAGCTCGGCGTCGAAGTCCGGGGCCAGCGGCGCGCGGCCGAAGATGACCGGAACGGCGCCTTCCTGTGCCAGCGCCCGAGAAATAGCCGCGCCGATGCCGGCGCCGCCGCCGGTCACGATGACCGGCTTGCCGGCGAGATGAAGGTCCATGTCTGTGCCAGGTGGTTCAAGGCTGCGGCGACCGCCCGCAACAAGGCCAAGGAGGCTGGGCGGCAGGCCCCTTCAGCCCGCCGCCCCCCACCCGGTCCCCGAACCTGCATCCACGCGGTGGTCAGCCGGCGGTACTGCATGCAGGACAGGACCCCACTCGGTCAGGATCGATCAGTCGTACAGGACCGCAGCGATCTTCGGGTCGGCGATGTTGGACTTGTCGTACCAGTAGAAGCCGGTGTCGATGCGGGCCGGCACCTTCTCGCCCTTGGCGGCCTTCAGGCCGTATTCGACGACCTTGTAGCCGATGCCCACGGGGTTCTGGGTGATCGAGCCGGCGATGGTGCCGTCCATGATCATGTCCTTCTGGCCCTTGCCCGAGTCATAGCCCACCAGGATCACGCTGGACTTGATTTCCTTCTTGGCCGTGCCGGCACCGATGGCGGCACCTTCGTTGGTCGCGAAGATGGCCTTGACCTTCGGATGGGCCTTGACCATGGTCTTGAAGATGTCGTTGGCCTTGAGCTGGTCGCCGCCGTACTGGATGTCAACGATCTTGATCTTCGGGTACTTGGCCTTGATCTGGTTGACGAAGCCGTCACGGCGATCCTTGCCGGTGCTGGAGACCTGGTCGTGGGCGATCAGGGCGACTTCGCCGTCGCTGCCGATCATGGCGGCGACCTTGTCGGCGGCCAGCGCGGCCGAGGCCTTGGAGTCGGTCGCGGCGGTGGTCACCGGCACGTCGCTGTCCACGCCCGAGTCAAAGGCGACCACGGGGATCTTCATCTCCTTGGCCTTCTTCATCAGCGGAATGGCGGCCTTGGAGTCGGTGGCGGCAAAGCCGATGGCAGCGGGCTTCTTGGCCAGGGCGGCCGAGAGCATGTCCATCTGCTTGTCGACCATCTGCTCGGTCTCCGGGCCTTCGTAGGTGATCTTCACCTTGAAGTCCTTGGCGGCCTGCTCGGCGCCGGCACGCACGGCTTGCCAGAACTGGTGCTGGAAGCCCTTGGAGATCAGGGGGATGTAGACCTCCTGGGTCTGGGCCTGGGCGACCGAGCCGAAGCCGGCGAGGCTCAGCGCGGCGGTCAGGGCAAGAAGTTTGCGCTTGCAGATCATGGATGTCTCCTGTGGTCGGGCTGCTTGGGTGGGAAGGGGCGAGCCGCGTGTAGAACCCCGGACACTTGAACGTGGCGACCGTGGTCCCGGTGCACGCGCGCCGGGACGATCGATGCGCCTGGAAGTCAATCGCTCACTTGCGCTTGTTGCGCAGGTTGTCGGTGTAGACCGCGACGATGATGATCAGACCGGTCAGCACCATCTGCCACTCTTGCGCCACCGACATGATGCGCAGGCCGTTGATGAGCACGCTCATGATGAACGCCCCGATCACGGTGCCCAGGATGGTGCCGGTGCCACCGGCCAGCGAGGTGCCGCCGATCACCACGGCGGCGATCGCATCAAGCTCGTAGCCCTGGCCCAGCGCGGGCTGGGCCGAGTTCAGCCGCGACGCAACCAGCAGGCCGGAGATGCTGCAGATCGCGCCGCTGAGCGTGTAGATGATGACCTTCCAACGGTCCGCGTTGACGCCCGACAGGCGCACCGCTTCCTCGTTGCTGCCCAGCGCGAAGGTGTAGCGGCCGAGCTTGGTCTTGTTGAGGATGATCACGCTGATGATGCACACGGCCAGGAAGATCAGCGCGCCGTTGGGGATGGGCAGGAAGGGCAGCACCTTCTCGACGACCGAGCCCAGCGAGATCGCGTCGAAGCCTTCGACGTCGCTGAAGTAGATCGGCCGGGCCTCGGTGATCAGCAGCGAGGCGCCCTTGAGCAGCATCATCATGCCCAGCGTGGCGATGAAGGGCGTGACCTTGAGCTTGGTGATGATCAGGCCTGAGGTGGCACCGACCAGCGCACCCATCACGATGGTGGCGGGCACACCGATGTACATCGGCCAGCCCCAGTTGGTCATGAACACACCGGCCATCACGGCTGTGAAGGTCATCAGCACGCCCACCGACAGGTCGATGCCGGAGGTGATGATGACGAAGGTGCAGGCGACCGCCAGCACGCCGATCACATTGGTCGCCTGCAGGATGCCGATGAAGTTGTCGGTCGTCATGAAGGACTCGGGCCTGAGCACGCAGAACACCGCGATCAGCGCGATCAGGCTGGCGAAGGCCAGCAGCTTCTGGCGCGCCGCCGGGTTGAACAGGCGCGCCCGCAGGCCCGGGGCGGCGTCGGTGGCGGCAGGAGTGGTCATCGTCTGGGGCGTGGTCATGTCGGGGTTCCGGGAACGTCAGGCGGCTACAAGCGGCTACATGCGGCTCAGGCGACTACAGACAGCAAAAGGGCAGCGTCAGGCAAGCACGGGCTCGACCGTATCGACCACATCGACCGCAGAGGGCCGCAAGGTGGCGAGGTGCATGATCGATTCCTGCGTGGCCTCGGCCGCGCTGAGTTCGCCGGTGATGCGGCCTTCGCACATCACCAGCACGCGGTGGCTCATGCGCAGGATCTCGGGCAGTTCGCTGCTGATCATCACGATCGCCTTGCCCTGTGCGGCCAGCGCATCGAGCAGCTTGTAGATCTCGCTCTTGGCGCCGACATCGATGCCGCGCGTGGGCTCATCGAAGAACAGGATGTCGCAGTCGCGCAGCAGCCACTTGGCGATGACGATCTTCTGCTGGTTGCCACCCGACAACAGCCGCACCTGCTGTTCGACCGACGGTGTCTTGATCGCCAGACGCTGCACATAGTCGCGAGCGGTGGCGTGGATGGCGTTCTGGTCGAGCCAGAAGCCGCCGCTGCTGAAGCGGTCCAGCGTGGCCAGCACGACATTGGTCTCGACGTTCAGGCCGGTGGCCAGGCCAAAGCGCTTGCGGTCCTCAGACAGGTAGCCGATGCCGTGCGCCACGGCGTCCTGCGGCGAACGGATCTGCACCTTCGTGCCACGCACATGGACCTCGCCGGCGTCGACCGGGTCGGCGCCGAACACCGCACGCGCCAGCTCGGTGCGGCCAGCGCCCATCAGGCCGGCCAGGCCCAGGATCTCGCCGCGCCGCAGCGTGAAGCTGGCGTTCTTGATGGCCTGACCGCGGCTGATGCCGCGCACGTCCAGCAGCACCTCGTTGGCCGAGGTGTCGGGCACCACCCGGTCGGAGGCATCGAGCGTGCGACCCACCATCATCGAGATGATGGTCTCCATCGGCGTGCTGGCGGTGGGCACCGTGCCGATGTACTGGCCATCGCGCATGACGGTGACGCGATCGGAGATCTGCTTGAGCTCGTCCATCTTGTGCGAGATGTAGACGATGCCCACGCCCTGCGCCTTGAGGCCGCGGATGATGCGGAACAGCTCGGCGATCTCGGCGTCGTTCAGCGCGGCCGTCGGCTCGTCCATGATCAGCACGCGCGAGTCGAAGCTCAGCGCCTTGGCGATCTCGACCATCTGCTGCTTGGCCACCGTCAGCTCGCCGACGACGGTGCGCGGGTCCAGGTGCAAGTGCATGCGCGCGAAGATCGCGGCGGCCTGGGCGTTGATCGCGTCCTCGTCGAGCACCAGGCCGAAGTGCTTCATCGGCTCGCGGCCGACGAAGATGTTGTGGGCCGCGCTCAGGTGGTTCATCAGGTTGAGTTCCTGATGCACGATGCCAATGCCGAGTGCCTGGGCGGCGCGCGGGTCGGCGATCTCAACGGCCCGGCCGTCGATCTTCACCTCGCCGGAATCCTTCTGGTACACGCCAGCCAGCACCTTCATCAGCGTGGACTTGCCCGCGCCGTTCTCGCCCATCAGCGCGTGGACCTCGCCGCTGAGCAGCTCGAACTGGCCGCGGTCCAGCGCCTTGACGCCGGAAAAGGCCTTGCACAGGTCCGTGATCTGGACGAGGGGCGCAGTGGACGTGGCGGGCATGGCGGAGGTGGCTGAGATGGCGGGCTGGTTCGGCGTGGCGGGGGCGGCGGTGCTCATGTCCGGGAAATCATCCAATGCCTTGATTTAATCGCCTACAGGGTCAGCCCGTAGAAGGTCACCGCGTTGTCGTGCCGGATGGCTCGCTGGTCTTCGGCGGACAGGCCTTGCATCAGCGCGTCGCTCAGCGCGATCCAGGCGGCGTAGTCGGCCGCGAGGTTCAACACCGGCCAGTCACTGCCCCAGATCAGGCGCTGCGCACCGAAGGTCGAGACCAGCTGGTCCCAGACCGGCTGCAAGGCGGCCCTGCCGGCATCACCGCCTGCGCGGGCGGCACCGCCACATTCGGTCAACAGGCCGGACACCTTGCAGTGCACGCCCGGGCGTTGCGCCAGCTCGGTCATGCCGTCGCGCCAGGGCTGGGCCCAATCGGCCTGCCAGCCACCGGCCGCATCGAGCGTTGCCAGCTGTGGCTTGGCGGCATGGTCGACCACGACCGGCAGGTCAGGGTGACGGTCCAGGAAGCGCAGCAGGTGTTCGAGGTGCCAGGGCTGCACCAGCGCATCGAAGCGCAGGCCCAGGTCCTGCAGGCAGGCCATCACCTCGGGATGCGGCTGGCGCGCGATCCAGTCGGCCTCGGGCAGGTCCTGCAGCATCGGCCGCACGGCCTTGAACTTGGGATGTCTGGCCCAGGTCTTCAGCGTCGACACCGACGCCGGCAGGCTGACGTCGACCCAGCCGACCACGCCACCGATCCAGTCGTTGAGCGTGGCCAGTTGCAGCATGTAGTCGGTCTCGGCCACGCTGTCGGCCGCTTGCACCAGCACGGTCTGGCTCACGCCGTGAGCCTGCAGCAGCGGCAACAGGTCGTCGGGCTCGAAATCGCGGTGGATGCGCGCCAGCGCCGGCACATCGGCACGCAGCCAGCGGTAGTCGCCACGGGCCAGCCGCCAGAGGTGCTGGTGCGCATCGATGCGGGCCGGCGGGGCGGGCAGGACGGCGGTGGCAGTGGCTGCGGTGGCGGGGGTGGCGGCGGTCATGTCGGGGTAAGTCAGGAGTCGGAAGTCGTGGCGCCATCAATTCATCTGCGAACAGAATATCCATCAATGAACCGATTTGCCATGCGATGAATCCCGCAACCACCTCAGGACTTACCCGCCCCCCGGACCCTGCCGAAGCGGACCGCTACCGCGCGCCCGCCCTCGACAAGGGCCTAGACATCCTGGAACTGCTCAGCGAGCAGCCCGCCGGCCTGACACGCGGCGAGATCGTCAAGGCCATGGGGCGCAGCCCGAGCGAGATCTACCGCATGCTCGAACGCCTGGTGGCGCGCGACTACGTCAGCCGCTCCCCCGAGGGCGACCGCTATGCGCTGAGCCTCAAGCTGTTCGTGCTGGCCCATCGCCACCCACCGGTCAACCGGCTGGCGGCGCGGGCGGTGCCGGTGATGGAGACCTTCGCGCAGGCGGTCGAGCAGAGCTGCCACCTCGGCGTCTACGACCGCGGCAACCTGACCGTTGTCGCACAGGTCAGCAGCCCCCACAAGCTCGGTTTCTCGCTGCGGCTGGGCGCGAGGATCAGCCTGCTCGACACCGGCTCCGGCCATGTCCTGCTGGCCTACCAGGGCGACGAGCAACGCGCCCAGATGCTCGCCGCGCACGAGGCGCTGGACGGCGAGGTGCCGATGTCCGAATCCGACCTCGCGGCGGCCCTGGCCCAGGTCCGTGCCGACGGCGGCTGGCAGGGAGAGAGCCAGCAGACCTTCGGCATCACCGACCTGTCGATGCCGGTGCTCGGCCCCGATGGCCACGCCATCGCGGTGCTGACCTGCCCCTTCATCCGCCGGATCGACCGCCATCCCGGCGCCGACATCACCCTGACCCGACAGCACCTGAGCGACGCGGCACGGGCCTTGTCGATCCGCTAGGCGCCCCTGCGTTCAGTCGCGCCAGAACTGGGGCGTGAACAGCACCAGAACGCTGAGCAGTTCCAGCCGCCCGAGCAACATGCCGAAGGTGCAGATCCAGGTCTGCAGGTCGCTCAGGCCGCCGAAGTTGACGGCCGGGCCGACCTCGCCAAGGCCGGGGCCGATGTTGTTGACGCAGGCGATCACGGCGGTGAAGGCGGTGACCACGTCCAGGCCGGTGAACAGCAGCAAGAAGGTCAGCACCATCAGCGAGGCGCCGTAGATCATCATGTAGGCGATCACGCTCTGCATGACACGCGGCGAGACCACCCGGCCGGCGAACTGCACCGGGTTGACGGCATCGGGATGCACGATGCGCACCAGTTCGCGCTGGCTCTGCTTGATCAGCAGCACCATGCGGACCATCTTGATGCCACCGCCGGTCGAGCCGGCACAGGTCGCAAAGCAGCCCAGCAGGATCATCAGCAGCGGCGCAAAGATCGGCCAGGTGGCGTAGTCGTAGGCCGCATAACCGGTGGTGGTGGCCAGCGAGACGACGTGGAAGGCGGTGTGCCGCAGGGCCTCGGTCACGGTCGGGTAGACCCGGTGGGCCGCCAGGAAGAGCGTGATCAGCGCGATCGTGGCGAGCACCACGACGAAGAAGGCCTGCAGCTCGACATGGCCCAGCAGGGCACGCCAGGAGCGCTGTCGCCAGGCCACGAAGTAGAGCGCGAAGTTCACGCCGGCCAGCATCATGAAGACGATGGCCACCGCCTCGATCAGCGGCGAATTCCAGTAGCCAAAGCTCAGGTCGTGCGAGGAGAAGCCGCCCAGGCCCATGGTCGAGCACATGTGCATGAAGGCATCCGACCAGCTCATGCCGGCCCAGCGGTAGGCGAGGAAGCAGGCGACCGAGAACACCGCATACACCGTCCACAGACCCCGTGCAGTCTCGGCCATGCGAGGCGTCAGCTTGGTGTCCTTGAGCGGCCCTGCGGCTTCGGCCTTGAACAGCTGCGCGCCACCCACGCCAAGCAAGGGCAGCACCGCGACCGCCAGCACGATGATGCCCAGGCCGCCGATCAGCATCATGAAGCAGCGCCAGACGTTCAGGCTCAGTGGCAGGGCATCCAGCCCCGTCAGCACGGTGCCACCCGTGGCCGTCAGGCCCGAGACCGCCTCGAAGTAGGCATCGGTCACGCTCATCCCCGGGATGCCCAGCCACAGCGGCAAGGCCGCGAAGGCCGGCAACAACGACCAGGTCAGGCCGACCAGCACAAAGCCGTCACGCGGCTGCAGCTCGCGGCGCTGTTCGCGGCTGGCCAGACGCAGGCCCAGTCCGGCGAGCAGGGTCACGACCAGCCCGACCACGAAGGCCGGTTCACCCGCGTCGCGCTGGATGCGCGCGAAGGCGAGCGGCACGACCATCATCAAGGCCAGGATCATGAGCAGCAGGCCCACCACCGGCATCACCGCACGGATGCTGCGCATCGAGGTCCTTCGTTCGGCAGGAGGCATCAGAACAGGAAGGTCGCGCCGACCTGGAACAGCTCCTCGACCTCGCGCACCATGTGCTTGCGCGGCAGGAAGACGATCAGGTGGTCGTCCAGTTCGATCACCGTGTCGTGGTGCGGCAGGATCAGTTCGCGCCGCTCGGGCTCGGCCGCGTCGCCCCGCACGATGGCGCCGATCTCGGCCCCGCGCGGCAGCTTGAGCTCATCGATGCGGCGACCGACCACCTTCGAGGTGCGCCGATCGCCCCGAGCCACCGCCTCGATCGCCTCGGCCGCGCCGCGCCGCAGGCTGTGCACCGCCTCGACATCGCCGCGCCGCACATGCGCCAGCAGCTCGCCGATGACGGTCTGCGCCGGCGACAGCGCGATGTCGATCTGGGTGCCCTGGACCAGGTCCGCATAGGCCCGCCGGTTGATCAGCGCCAGCACCCGCCGCGCGCCCATGCGCTTGGCCAGCAGGCAGGCCATGATGTTGTCCTCGTCGTCGCTGGTCAGCGCCACGAACAGGTCGGTCTGGTCGACCTGTTCGCGCTCCAGCAGGTCGGCGTCGGTGCTGTCGCCATGCAGCACGAGCACGTCATCGTCGAGCTCGCCGCTGAGGTACTCGCAACGCTCCTGCGACGTCTCGATCAGCTTGAGCCGGCAACTGCCCTGGACCTCGCGCGCCAGCCGCAGCCCGACCCGCCCGCCGCCGGCGATCATCAGCCGCCGCACCGGCTCTTCGCGGCGGCGCAAGGCACCCAGCACGGCCGGAATGTCGCGCGTGGCGGCCAGCACGAAGACCTCGTCGCCCGGCTCGATGCGGGTGTCGCCCTGACAGCTGATGCGCTGGTCGGTCTGGTCCTCATGGCGACGGTAGATCGACACAAAGCGCATCGGCACCGTGGGCAGCAGGCGTGGCAATTCCGAGATCGTGTGGCGCACCAGCGGACCGTCGCTGACCGCCCGCACCGCCACGAGGCTGACCACGCCACCAGCAAACGCCAGCACCTGCAGGGCCTCGGGATGTTCGATGAGCTTGCGAATGGTGGCGGTCACCGTCTGCTCCGGGCAGATCACCTCGTTGACCGCGAAGCCCGCATCGCCCAGCAAGGGCCCGCCGTCGACGAACTCCGGCGATCGCAGCCGGGCGATGCGGGTGGGGATGCTGAAGACGTCATGGGCCACCTTGCAGGCCACCAGATTGGTCTCATCGGCAGGCGCGCAGGCGATCAGCATGTCGGCATCGCGGGCACCGGCCGCCTCGAGCACGGACGGCTGGATGCCGTTGCCGGCCACGCCGCGAAGGTCCAGCCGATCCTGAAGATCGCGCAGCCTGACCGGGTCGGTGTCGATCACGGTGATGTCGTTGCGCTCGGAGACCAGGTTCTCGGCGACGCTCTCGCCCACACGCCCGGCGCCGAGGATGATGATGTTCATGGCCTTCATCATAGGCAAGGCCGGTGCAGGTCCCGGGTCGTCCGCCGGGCCCTGCATGGGAAGATCCGCCGCCCCCGCAACCGCCCCGCACCATGCTCATCAACTGCGTCGCCTACCGCGACGGCCACAAGCTGGCCGACATCCCGCTCGACCGCATCGGCGGCTACCTGGGCCAGCCCGGCACCTTTGTCTGGGTGGCCCTGCGCGATGCCGGCGACGACGAGCTGCACGAGCTGCAGCGGGTCTTCCAGCTGCACGACCTGGCGGTGGAAGACGCCCGCCACGGCCATCAGCGGCCCAAGATCGAGGAGTACGACGACACGCTGTTCGCCGTCATGCACCTGGTCGAGATGTCGCCGACCGACGAGCTCAACGTCGGCGAGGTCGCCGTCTTCGTCGGGCAGGACTTCATCGTCTCGGTGCGCAACCGCAGCACCCAGGGCTTCCTGGGCGTGCGGGCCCGCTGCGAACGCGAACCGCAGCACCTGCGCCAAGGCGCCGGCTTCGTGCTGTACGCGCTGATGGACGCGGTGGTCGACCGCTACTTCCCGATCGTCGATGCGCTCGAGAGCGAGCTCGAACACATCGAGGACCAGATCTTCGAACGCGGCGCGGCGCGCGAGAACATCCAGATGCTCTACGGCCTCAAGCGCCGCCTGACCGTCGTGCGCCACGCCGTCGCACCGCTGATGGACGCCACCGCCAAGCTGCACGGCGGCCGGGTGCCGGGCGTCTGCGTGCCCAGCGAGGCCTACTTCCGCGACGTCTACGACCACCTCACCCGCATCAACTCGACCCTGGACGCGCTGCGCGAAACCATCGGCACGGCGATCCAGGTCAACCTCTCGATGGTGACCATCGAGGACACCGATGTCAGCAAGCGCCTGGCCGCCTGGGCCGGCATCTTTGCCGTCGCCACCGCCTTCGTCGGCGTCTGGGGCATGAACTTCGAACACATGCCTGAGCTGAAATGGCAATACGGCTACCCCGCCGCCATCGGCCTGATCGTGGTCGTCTGCGGCGTGCTGTACCGGCGGTTCAAGAAGGCGGGCTGGCTCTGAGCGTGAGGTCAACGCCCCCAAGTTCACGCAATGGCTTGCCCGTTTTTTGACAGATTTCGGTAGTCCCTGAGTCGGTACACGCCCCCTAGTCTGTGCGACGGTTTTCGAACCGCACCGCCTCAACGACAGGGAGCCCGCATGTCCACCTCGCCTTCGACCGCCACGGTCACGTCCGCTGCCACCGTCCACCTCACCGTGCCGCGCTCTGGCACCCGGGTGCTCAAGCTCGATGCGCAGGCCGGGCAGCACCACCGCGTCGAGCGAGACGAGGGTGATGCACGGCCGGTCTCCGGCCGAAAGATGCGCGCCGTGCAGGACCCGCTGGCCGACGACGCCCCGGCGGATCCGGTCATCGTCCGGCGCGTGGGTGAGGACCTGCTGGTGCCCGTGGACGTCGGCCAGACCTGGGTCGAGGCGGACCGCGTGACCAGCTCGCCCTATGGTGAGTTGCGGGTCTGGAACGGGTCCGACCTGAACGGTCAGGCCTACCAGGTCCTGGTCGCGACGGCGGTGACGACCTCGGTGTTGTGAGCGGGCGGTTCTGCAGGGCGGCCGCGCTGGCCGCCCTCGCCGTCTCGGCGTTGCCGGGACAGTGCGACGACACCCCGAGCGCGCTGCCGCGGGTCGAGATCCACCCCGCGCCTCAGGACGCGCCCCCCGCGCCCGGTCGCAGCGTCACGACACCGGACCTGTCCTCGCCCGACTGGGCCGGCGCGAACGACTGGCAAGGGCTGGCGGCCGAGGTCCCTGGGCTGTTCGTGCGGGTCGGTGACGGCGGCCTGTCCAGCAGCTACACGCTGCGTGGCTTCGGCCTGACGCGCACGCTGCTGGACGGCCTGCCCGATGTCCTGCGCCTCTACGTGCGCGACCCCGCCACCGTGCGCCGGATCGAGGTTCAGCATGGCGCCTCCGGCGTGGATCAGGGCATCGGCAGCCCTGGTGGGATGCTGGCGCTGTCGACACCCCTGCCGTCGGCCACGGCTGCACGCCGCATCACCTTGCAGGCTGGCAGCACGGACTGGCGCCGCAGCGTGGTCGACCTGGACCAGCCACTGGGCAAGGACTGGCGCAGCCGCATGGTCATCGCCAGCCAGGACGGCCGCAGCGACCCGGGCGGGCTCACCCAGCAACGTGACCATGTGCTGGGCACGCTGAGCTGGGTGCCCCGTCGGACGCCGGCCGATGGCGGGCTGAGACTGGTCGCCGAGCGCCAGATCGACCGCCGGCCCTATGCCTTCGGCACGGTGCTGACGCCGACCGGCTCGATCCGCTACGACCAGCTCTACGCCTCTCCGCATCAACGCTCATGGCGCGGCGTCTCACAGCTGGCCCTGCACGGCTGGCAAGCCTGGCAGCCCGACGTGGATCAGCGCATGAGCCTGCGCGCCGACGTCGCCCGCGCCGAAGGCCGACGCGACGAGACCTTGATCGGCTCATGGGACCAGCGCAGCGACGGCGACCTCAACGGCTACTACACACACCTCGCGGACGAGCACCGCCAGTCCTCGGCCCGCCTGGAAGCCCGCTGGCAGATCGACACCGACACGCGCCGCCACGACACCCGCATCGGCCTGGACCGGCTGCATCGGCAGTGGCTGTTCACCGGCGTGCAGAACCTGCGCGGCTTCGTGATCGATGCGGACGCGCCGGACCATGCGGCCATCGATCCCGGTCAGTTGGCACTGACACCCCGCTACAAGCATCAACGATTCGACGAGTCCGGTCGCAGCCTGCGCCACCGCATCGACTGGCCCGGCGCCTGGGCCGTGTCGACCGGTCTGCGGCAGGTCGATTTCCGCGAAGGCCAAGCCAAGGCGGGCGCGGCCATGGCCACCGTGCACGAGATGCAGCACCGCGTGCACGACGTCAGCCTCGAACGCCCTTGGTCAGACGACTGGCTTGGCACGCTGGCCTGGGCAGATGGCGTCGAGCCCAACACCGGGCAGACGCGCCTTGGCGACTGGTTGCCGCCCCAGCGCAGCGCAACGGTCGAGATGGGCTTGCGACACAGGCCGATAGCAGCGGCCTCGCCGACCTGGCAACTGGCGCTCTACCGCACCCGGCTTGATGGTCTGACCCGCGCCGACCCGGTCGACCGCAACTTCGCCATCGCCGATGCGGCACGTCAGGTCACCGGGCTGGCATTCAGCGCGCGCCGGCAGCACGGCGGCTGGACGGTGTCCAGCCAGTTCCATGCCCTGCGCCCGCGCTGGTTGCAAGCGACCAGCGCCAGCGTCGGTGAACGAGCGGTCAACACACCGTCCCGCACGGCGAGCCTGCGCCTCGAACGCCGCTTCGAGGACGGGCCGACCTGGCAGGGCCCGCGTGTATGGCTGCTCTGGCAGGCTCGCAGCAGCCTGTACGCGGACAGCGCCAACCTGCGGCGCATCCAGGGCACGGCGATCGCCGACCTGGGCTGGCAAGGCAGATGGGGACGCTGGCTGAGCACGCTGGTCGTGCGCAACGTCGCCGACCGCGACCACGTCGCCTCGGTCTCCAGCGTGGACGAGGTCTACCAGGGGCCGGTGCGGCAGTGGCGCCTGACCGTGGAGGCCGGCTGGTGACGGCGGCACCCCCGCTAGCCTTGCGGATCGACCCGTCGCGCAACCTGGCCGTCCTGCCAGACGGCCAGCGGGTGGTCTGGCAACGCCGCTGGACGGGCGAGTTCCTGGCGCTGCTGGTGCAGCAAGGCCGGCACGACCTGGCCGTCGACCACGCCATGCTCGACACCCACCTGGCCCGGCGCGGTCAGTCGGCCCGGCTGGCAGCGGTCAGCATCCTGCGCCTGCTGGAGACCTTGCAGACCTTCCTCGACGGTCTGCCAGAACGCCCGCTCATCCTCGAACATCCGCCGCGCAAGGCCAGCCTCGGGCCCTGGCGGCTGCGCTGGCGTCTGCCGCTGGCAATCGTCATCGACGGTGAGCCGGGTGCGGACCAGGCCGACTCGATCGACCCGCCCGCCGACCTCTTCACCGCCCTGTTCGACGGCCCGCCCGGCCAGATCGACCGGCTGCATGCCCTGTTGCTGAGCCTGATCTCCAGCGACGCCTTCCACGCCATCGGCGATCACGCCTCGTCGCACGAGGTGCTGCAGTCCTGCCGCGAGCTGCCGCTGAGCGCCAACGGGCGCGTGCTGATCGGCCTGCGCGACGCGCTGTGCCTCAAACGCATCGGGCGCTTCGAGGACGCCCGCCAGCTGCTGCGCGCGCTTGCCCACCTGCCCGACGTGAGCGACCGCAGCGCCCTGGCCTCGGTGCAGTTCCTGTTCGACCGCATCGACTACGACGCCGATCCCGGCGGCCAGCACACCCGCCTGTGGGCGTCCTGCGCCGCGCCCACACGCGTCCAACTGCCAGACCGCCACCTGCTGGCCCAGTGGCACAACCTGCGCGCGCTGTTGTGCCGGCGGCGCTCGGAGGCCGCCGGCCACGCCGACCCTGTCCTGCACATCCTCGCCCTGCGTCACCTCGAAAGCGCCTTTCACCACGCCCTGATGCAGCGCGACAACGAAGGCCTGCTCGCCTACGCCGCCAACCTGGCGCTGCACCTGACGTCGGTGCTGCCAGCCGGCTGGTCGACCGCTCGGCAGGTCATGGCCTGGCATGAGCTGGTGCTGGTCTGCATGGACAAGCTGGGGGTGGGTGGCGACAACGCCTGGGAAACCATCTTCCTCGCCCAGTTCTGGCTGGATCACGAGGACGAGCTGGGCGCGCTCGACCATGACCCGGCCCACAAGGGCTGGATGCCGGTCATCGGCAACCTGCACCCGCGCGACGCGGCCTACCACGTCGCCATGGTCCAGCGGGTCCAGGCCAGCGGCGACGCGCGCCAGATCGCACTCGCCTGGTTGTGCTGCTGGCGACATGCCCGACAGCACCTGCCGCCGCACGACGAACTGCCGATCCGGCTCGCGCTCATCAAAGCCGTCAAGGCCGAAGCGGACCTGCCCCAGCGCCTGCGCCGCGAGGGCTACGGCGACTGGCTGGATCGCCTGGGCATCCCCTGTAAAGACTGAAAAAACATCCTGGAGCGGGCCTTCTTCCAATCGATCGGTCACGCCGATGTCCGGCGTGTCTCGATCCCAACCCTCCACGGAGAAATGCCATGCAACACCAGTCCCGCGCATCCAGCGCTTCCCGCAAGTCCCGCGCCGACATCCGCCTGATCGCCGCCGCGCTGCTCGGCCTGACCGCCCTGACCAGCACCGAAGCATCCGCACAAGTCGCCCTCTCGCAGCCCTATGTCACCGCCGGCTACGCCAGCTTCGAAGGCTTCAGCGGCGGCCTCTACCTCGGCGGCGGCGCCAAGCTGGGCACGCTCAGCAGCCTGTTCAAGCTCAACGTTCCGGGCGACCTGAGCGTCGAAGGCCGCTACGCATCGGCCAGCGATTCGTCCTATGGCTTGGACCTCAAGGCCACGTCCTTCGAAGGCGTCGCCGTCGCCAACTACCCCATCTCGCCGGTCTTCTCCGCGATCGCCTACGCCGGCCTGGGCATGCTCAAGAGCGACGTCTCGTTCTCCTTCGGCGGCATCACGTCCAAGGGCTCGGCCTCCACCACCGAACTGATCGGCGGCGTGGGCGTGCAGTACGAGGTCATCCCTCGCCTGAAGGTCGAAGCCCGCCTGGGTCTGCTGGGCTATGGCAGCACGACGACGGTGGGGGCGCAGTACAGGTTCTGACGACACGCAGGGCGCCGCAGCGGACGGCTGCGGCGCCGTTGAAACAGACACCCTGGAGGCCCGCACATGCGCCCCTGCATCACGATCATCCTCAGCGCCATCCTTGCCCTTGCTGGATGCAGCGCCGGCCAGGAAACGAGCGACCTCAACCCTTCCGGAACCGACACGTCCAGTGTCGAGGTCGCGTTGAACATCAGCACCTTCGGAGCTGGCACCGTGACCAGCACTTCGGCCAACCTGAGCTGTTCCGACGGTCGGTGCAGTGCCGCTGTCCAGGCCGGCACCAGCGTGGACCTGAAGGCCATGCCGGACGAGGGATGGACGCTGGATCACTGGACGGGGTGCGACAGCGTTTCCGCGGACACGTGTCGGTCACGGTGGCCGAAGCACGGACGGTCCAGCCATTCTTCGCACGATCCGCTGCGCCGCAGATTCATGCCGATGTCGTCGTGCTGTCCGACGCCACGCTGGATGAGCTGGTGAGTGACACCCAACAGGTTCTCACCTTCAAGGCAGGTGCGAGACAACTGGACGACCTGCGCGAAGGCGCCGTGATCATCTCCGGGCGTGGAGCCGGCTTTGCCAGAAGGATCCTCAAGAAGATCGTCCTGCCGCAAGGCAACTTCCTGCTGGACACCCTCCCGGTCAGCTTGAGCGACATCATCGAGGACGGAACGCTGATCGGCGGCTATGCGACAGCAGGTTCAGGGACCGAAGGCATCGCCCGAGTCCTGAGTCTGGGACAGGGCGTGACGCTGGCCAATCGCGCTCGCCCCTTGGGCGCGTCCAGCGAGTTCAATGTCGACGTTCCGCTCAACGCCGAAGAGACGTCGAAGATCACCGGGAAGATCAATGTCGAGTGGAATCCGGAGTTCGCCGTCGACTTCCGGCTGGGAAGTGGCCTGAAGGAGGCCGAGCTGCTGGTCAACCCGACCGTGCGACCCGATCTGTCCTTCGTCAAGGGACCAGAGGACATCGAGAAGGAAGTCCTGTTCGACCTCGGCGTATTCGAGTTGACACCGTTCACGATCCAGGTCGGCTTCGTCCCCGTGGTGGTGGTTCCAACCGTGAAGGGGTATGCCAAGGTGTCGGCCAAGGGCGGCGTTCAGGTGAACTTCGCAAGTGGCTATTCCCTGCAGGGCAGCTATGGCGCTCACTACCGCAAAGGATCGGGATGGGACGGGGTGTTCAGCACGCAACTTGACGGCAACTTCACGCCGGTGGGTGCTGTCAAGATCGAAGGCGAGCTGGGTGTTGGCGTCTACATGGCAATGGCGGTCTACAACGTCATCGGACCCTTCATCCAGGTCGGTCCGTATCTGCGAGCGACTGGGGAATTGAACACCGCCAGCGAGACGGGCCTGTGCAAGAAGTTCCGCGCTGACCTCGGCATCGCCGCCAAGGTCGGAGGCAGCTTCAAGGTCTTGAGCTGGTATGAATCGAAGCTCGAACTGAGCCTGATCGACAAGGTCGTGAAGAACCTCGTGGACACACAATCGTCAAGCTGCAACGACACCACGCCCCCCTTGTCTCCTGAGGGATTGAACGCCGTGGCAACCGGGTCCCGCACGATCGAACTGAGCTGGACGCCATCCACCGACGAAGGCGGCCTGCGAGGCCATCAGGTCGAACGCGACGGGGTCGTCGTGGCCCTCGCGAGGGAAGGGAAGCACGTGGATGCGTCATTGCAAGCAGGTCACGAACACTGCTATCGAATCATTGCCGTCGACCTGTCCGGCAATCAATCCCTGCCCAGCACCCGCGCATGTGCGCGCACATCGGCGACCGACCGGACTGCACCCACCGTTCCAGCCCAGGTCACGGCGACGGCGACGTCCACAACCGCGATCCACTTGAGCTGGCAAGCAAACTCGGATGACGTCGGCGTGATCGGCTATGTCGTCAGCGCCAACGGCAAGCGTCTGCGCAGCCTGGCTGACACATCGATGGACATCGGAAAGCTCACACCTGAGACGAACCATTGCTTGGTGATCGAAGCCTTCGACGCCATGGGCAACGTGTCGCCCCCCAGCGAGCCGGTGTGCGTCTCGACCCTTCCCCCCGATCAGGCCGCCTGGACCATGCAGCTCGGATGCGTGGGACGCGATCACAACATCAGCCGGAACATCGATCTGGACGTTGATGGCGCCAGCCTGGTCAATGTCACGGGCGAGGCCATCGACTACAGCGGTTCGGCACTCGCCTACCACCTGCATGGCAGCTACGAACCCTCGACACACGTGCTGGACGCGCAGATCGACTGGACCTTCTCGAACTCGACGGCGGTGCGCATGGACCGTTTCACCGCACAGTTGTCCACCGATGACACAGGCCCGGTCACGATGACGCAGGTTCTGAAGACAGGCTGCGACGCGAACATCCGCTTCGTGCAGAACACGCGCTGATCGGCCTCCTTCCACGTTTGAGACTGACCCTCGACCCGCCCATGCCCCTCCACCAATACACCGCCGAATGGATCACCCGCGAAGACCGCATCCGCTTGCGCATCAACGCCGGTGACGGTCAGGAGTTCCGCTTCTGGCTGACCCGTCACATCGTTGCGGGACTGATGACCGGGGCGCGCAGCGTGGCGGTGCAGGTGCTGGCGCGGGAGCATCCGCCGGCGGTGGCGCAGGCCTTGCACGAGTTTCGGCAGCAGAGCGCCGTGTTGCAGGCCGACTTCACGCGCGCCTTCGAGAACCAGGACAACCTGCCACTGGGCGAAGCGGCGCAACTGGTCACTGGCGTGACGATCACCCAGTCCGGCGAACAGGTGACGGTGCGCCTGACGACCGAGTCGGGTCACGAGGTCCAGCTTCAGATCAGCGAGGCGGTGCTGCGCGGCTGGGTCGAGCTGCTGGACAAGCTGCAGCTCCATGCTGGCTGGCGGATCGACTCGGCACAGGACGTTCAGGTCACCGTCTTGCCGGACGGGCCGGCTGCGGGCCAGCAGGTGCATTGACGGGCAGCCGGGCCGGACAGCGCCGGCCCGCTCATGCCGACCGGCAGCGGCGCCAGGCATCCCTTGCGGCCAGGAAACCGAAGACCATGCCCGGTCCGATGGTGATGCCGGGTCCCGGATAGGTGCCACCCATGATGGACTGGGCATCGTTGCCGACCGCGTAGAGGCCGCCGATCGGCATGCCCTGGGCGTCAAGCACGCGGGCCTGGTCGTCGGTCTGCAGGCCGACCGCCGCGCCGATGTCGCCGGGCACGACCTGGACGGCGTAGTACGGGCCGGCGGTCAACGCGCCCAGGTTGGGGTTGCGGCCCGGCCAGGTGGCGTCGCCGATGTTGCGCTGGTAGGCGGTGACACCGCGTTGGAAGTCGGGATCGTGGCCGGCCTCGGCGTGGCGGTTGTGGGTGGCGACGGTGGCCTCCAGCGTGGCCGCGTCCATGCCGAGTTGATGGGCCAGATCGGCCAGGGTCGCGCCGTGGCGCAGGTAGCCGTCGGCGATGAAGGGCGCCAGGCCGCCGCCGCCCGGGCGGACCATGCCGAGGCCGTGGCGCTTCAGCGCTGCCGCGTCGCAGACGATCCACGACGGAAGTGCCGCCGCCGCACCCGGCTCGCCCGCCTCGCTGCGGCACTGTTCGGCCTGCATGGCCAGGCCGTAGCGGTGGTAGGACATGCTCTCGTTGAGGTAGCGCCGGCCGGCCTGGTTGACAGTCAACATGCCGGGCTTGGCGCGGTCCATCACAAAGTGCGGAAAGACCGCCGTGCTGCCGTCGGCCCGCTGGCGGCGCGACACCGGCGCCCAGAAGGTCGGGCTGGCCGCCCCTTGCCCATGACGGGCGCCGATCTGCAGGGCCAACGCCTGCGCCTGACCGGTGTGGCCGGGCGCGCCTGGGCACCAGTCCATCGGGATGCCGGGCAGGTGGCGTTCGCGCCAGACTGGGTCGCGGTTGATGCCGCCGCTGGCGAGCGCCAGGCCGCCGCGCACGGCGATGCGGCGCGACGTGCCGGCCGATTCGAGGGTGACGGCCTCGATCGACCGCCCCGGGCCGGGATGCCCGTCCGACACGTGGATCTCGCGCATCTGCGTGTCCATCAGCAAGGTCACCCGGGGACGCTGTGCCAGCGAGTGCAGCAGGCGGGCGACCAGCGCGTTGCCCATCACCAGCCGGGTGCCGCGCGGATGGCGGAGCCGATCGTGGGCATGTCGGGCGACGATCTTCACGGCATGGCGCAGCGACGGCCACGAGCGACCCATGGACAGCAGGTGGTTGATGTCGGTGCGGTCGACCATCATCCCGCCCAGCACGGTGAACTCGGGGATGGGCGGGCGCAGCAGACCGAACAGCGCGCCGAGCTGGCGGCCGTCAAAGGGCAGCGGCTCCAGCGCCCGGCCGCGCAGAGTCGAACCGTCGACATCGGACTCGTAGTCCGGGTGCAGCGCATAGGGCCGGTAGTGCACGTCGCTGTGCTGCTCGAAACGTTCGACCGCCTCGGCGCCATGGGCCAGGAAGGCCCGCCGCAACGCCGCATCGGCGTGGTCACCGACGACGCGGTCGAGGTAGCGGGCGGCCCGTTCGAGGCTGTCCTCATCCGCCACCCCTTTTGCATGGCGGGTGCACGGGATCCAGGTCGTGCCGGCCGACCAGGCGGTCGTGCCGCCCACGTGGGCGGTGCGTTCGACCACCAGCACCTTCGCGCCGTCGATGGCCGCATGCAGCGCCGCCGACAGCCCGGCCCCGCCCGCACCGATCACGACGAGGTCGTAGGCCGCGTCCGAGGGCAGCGACGGGAGCGTTTGCAGCAGCGACATGGCGGGCGGTCGAGGCAAGACCGGAATGAATTCCAATAATGGAATGATATTCCACTATTGGACGATCCTTCGCCTTTGGCGGGGCTGGAACAGCAGCTCGCGCGGCACTGTCGAAGCGGCGCGCCGGGCCTGGTGCTCGTCACGATGTTGCCTAACATCGGCGGCAAGCCCGATGCGCCGCCGGGTGCAGACCGGCCTTTTCCTCATGATGCCCCAATGCCCACCACGGATACCACCCAGATCACCCGCATCGACCTGGCCAACCGGCTGTTCTTCCGGCTCTACCAATGCGCCAACATGTTGCACAAGACCGGCACCCGCGCAGTCGAGGCCGAGGGCCTGACGACGCAGCAATGGGCGGTGCTCGGCGCGCTGTCGCGGCCGCAGGTCGAAGACGGCATGGGGGTCGGTGAACTGGCCCGCTACCTGATGGTCAGCCGCCAGAACCTGTCGGGCCTGATTGGCCGCATGGAACGCGACGGCCACCTCGTCAGCGCCCCCGATGACCGCGACCGCCGCGCGCGCCGGGTGCGCATGAGCGAGTCCGGCCGCATCGTCTGGCAGCAGCACGCCTTGCCCAAGATCCACGCCTACTACGAGCAGGTGCTGGGCGACTTCTCGGTCAACGACATGAGCCACGCCCTGCACTACCTGCTCAAGATGCTCGACCGCATGGAGCAGATCGACCGGCAGAACGGTGGCGGAGACGGTGGCGGAGACGGTGGCGGAGACGGCGGCGGGGACGAGGAGGCCTGAACACGACGGCCTGAAGCGGTGAAGCCCGAAGGGTGTTCAGGGCCTCAGCTCGACGCCGCCGGTGCGGGCGCAGCGGCATGCGCGCCGCCCAGGAACAGGCGCTCGATGTGCGGGTCGTTCAACAACTCGTCGGCGGGCTTTTGCAGCACGCGGCGGCCGGACTCCAGCGCGATCGCCTCGTCGGAGATCTTCAGCGCGCTCTTGACGTTCTGTTCGACCATCAGCACGGTGGTGCCCTGGTCGGCCAGTTGGCGCAGCAGCTTGAAGACGTCCTGCACGACCAGCGGGCTCAGGCCGATCGACGGCTCGTCGATCAGCAGCACCTTGGGGCGCAGCAGCAGCGCACGTCCGACTTCGAGCTGCTTTTGCTCGCCACCGGACAGCGCGGCCGCTGGGCTGTTGATGCGCTCCTTGACGCGCGGGAAGCGGTCCAGCACCTCGGGGATGCGCTCGCGCGTGGTCTTCATGCCCAGCGTGATGCCGCCGAGCTCCAGGTTCTCGTAGACGCTGAGCTGGCCGAACAGGTTGCGGCCCTGCGGCACGAAGGCGATGCCGTGCTGGACCAGCAGGTCCTTGGCATTGGCGCCGGTGATGTCCTGACCGTCCAGCTTGATGTGACCCGAGCGCACCTTGAGCAGGCCGAACAGCGTCTTGAGCACCGTCGACTTGCCCGCGCCGTTCGGGCCGATCAGCAACGTGATCGCGCCGCGTCGGGCCTTGAACGTCAGGTTGTTGAGGATCATGAAATCGCCGTAGCCGGCGACGACCTTGTCGAACTCGATGGCGTGATCAGACATGTCGGGACTCCTGCCGGGCCGCCCCTGAGGAGGCCTGCGCCCCCAACGGGGGCTGCGTATGAAATGAGCGCGGGGGCACCATGATCAGCTGCCCAGGTAAGCGTCGAGGACTTGCTTGTTGCCACGGATCTCGGCGGGCGTGCCGATGGCCATGACCTCGCCTTCGACCATCACCATGATGCGGTGGCACAGGTCCATCACGAAGTCCATGTTGTGCTCGATCACCACGAAGCTCCCCTTTTGCTTCTGGTTGAGCTGCTTGAGCAGCGTGCTGATGCCGCCCACCAGGCTGGGGTTGACGCCGGCGCAGGGCTCGTCGAGCAGCACCAGGTCCGGCTCGCTCATGAAGGCCATGGCGATGTCGACCAGCTTCTGCTGGCCGTAGCTCAGCTCGCCAGCCTTCTTGTCGGCAACATGACGGATGCGGAACAGGTCGATCAGTTCATCGGCCTTGCCGCCCAGGCCCGAATCGGTGGGCGCGAACATGCGGCTGAACAGGCTGCCACGGTGTTCCTGCGCCGCCACGATCAGGTTGTCGCGCACGGTCATCTTGCCGAACACCTGCAGGGTCTGGAAGGTGCGACCGACGCCGCGCCGATTGAGTTCCAGCGGACTCAGGTTGGTGATGTCCTGGCCCTTGAGCTCGATGCGGCCGGCGTCCGGCGTGATCTGGCCGAGCACGCTGTTGAACATGGTCGTCTTGCCCGAGCCGTTCGGGCCGATGACACCGAAGATCTCGCCGGGGCGGACCTCGAACTCGACGCCATTGACCGCGCGGATCGCGCCATACGACTTCTTCAGGCCGCTGACCTTCAGCAGGGCCGGTCCTTGTACGGGACTCATGACTGCGCTCCTTGAACAGCTTCGGCGGCTTCGGCCGATTCAGCCGCTGCGGCGGACGCGGCACGTGCGGCCGAGGCCTCACGCGACAGGCGACGGGCACGCAGGCGGTCCGGGATGCTCAGCAGGCCGTCGGGCAGCCACAGCATCAGCAAGATGACGGCGGTGCCGAACACGAACAGGTACCAGGCCTGTGCGAAGCGCAGCCACTCCGGCAGCAGCACGCCGACCGCCGCACCCAGCACCGGGCCGAAGAAGTAGCCCGAGCCTCCCAGCACGACCATCAGGTACATCATGATCGACGAGCCCACCGTGAACGGCGCCGGCTCGATGAAGCCGACCAGGCTGGCAAACAGCGCACCGGCCACGCCCGCATAGACCGCGCCGATGGCGAAGGCCAGCAGGGTGTAGGCCTGCACGCTGACACCCAGGCTCTCGGCCCGGATCGGGTTGTCGCGCAGGGCGGTGAAGGCCTTGCCCCAGGGCGAACGCAGCAGCGCGAACAGCAGGGCACCGAGGATCAGGGTCACGCCCAGCACGAAGTAGTAGTAGCTGAGGTTGCTGTCCAGGCTGATGCCGAACAGGCCCGGCCGGGTGATGCCGTTGATGCCGAAGGTGCCACCGGTCAGCCATTCCTCGTTGCGCATCACCAGCCAGACGGCGGTGTTGAAGCCCAGCGTGGCGAAGGCCAGATAGATGGTCTGCACCCGCAGGGCCGGGAAGCCGACCAGCAGGCCGATGCCGAAGCAGCCCAGCATCGCCAGCGGCAGGCCGATCCAGAAGCTGATGCCGTGCTGCAGCAGGATCGCCACCGTGTAGGCGCCGATGCCGAAGAACGCCGCATGGCCGAGCGACTTCTGGCCGGCGTAGCCGATGGTCAGGTTCAGGCCCATCGTCGCGACGATGAAGACCAGCCAGTAGGTGAACAGGTAGATGCCGTAGTTCTTCAGCATCGGGGGCACCGCGAGCATCACCAGGATGATGAGCAGCAGGCCGAACTTGTGCAGCGGTTTCATGGTCGTGTGCTCCTCAAACCTTGCGCATTTCCTTCTTGCCCAGCAGCCCTTGCGGCTTGAACAAGATGACGATCATGAAGAGCACCAGCGCCACCGCGTCCTTGTAGGACGGCGAGATGTAGGCCGCCGCCAGGTTCTCGGCCACGCCCACGATCACGCCGCCCAGCAACGCACCGCGGCTGTTGTTGAAGCCGCCGATGATGGCCGCGAAGAAGGCCTTGGTGCCCAAGCCCTCGCCCATGTCGAACTTGGCAAGGTAGACCGGCGCAACCAGCAGCGCGGCGGCACAGGCCAGCAGCGCGTTGATGGCGAAGGTGTAGAAGATCATGCGGGGCACGTTGATGCCCAGCACGGTCGCGCTCTCGGTGTTCTGCGCCACGGCCTGCATCGCGCGGCCGGTGACCGTCTTGCTCAGGAAGGCCTGCGTGACCAGCACCAGCGCCAGCGCGAAGACCAGTGTGCCGATGTCGGCCAGCGTGATCGTCACGCCAGCGATGTTGAACAGCTTGTCGGCGAACAGGCTGGGGAAGGGATGCGCCTCGGCGCTGTAGCCGGCCCGCACGCCGTTGCGCATGGCGATCGACAGGCCGATGGTGGCCACCACGATGGGCATCATGCCGAAGCGCAGCAGCGGGTCGGCGATGCCGCGCTTGAAGGCCCAGCCGAGCACGAACACCGCCAGCAGGCAGGTCGCGACAAAGGCCGGCAGCAGCGACAGTCCAGCGGCCTGAAAGCCCAGCATCATGAAGGCGGGCAGCATGACGAACTCGCCCTGGGCGAAGTTGATCGTGCCGCTGGCCTGCCAGAGCAGTGTGAAGCCCAGCGCCGCCAGCGCGTAGACGCTGCCGGTGGCGAGGCCGGAGAAGAAAAGCTGGAAGAAGTCGGTCATGCGAGCACCGGAGGTTGGACAGGCTCAACGCGTGAGCCTGTGCGGCCGGGCATGAGGCAAGCCCGCGCCGAGCTGGCAAACGCCGGTCGGCCGTCGGTGGCAAACGTCCTCATGCCGGCGGGCACGCCTGCGGGCGCAGGCGTGGCCAGGGCTGTGCCTTACTTGGCAGCGCCCAGGGCGGGCAGGATTTCCTTGACGACCTGGCGGCCGTCCTTGACCTCGACCAGGAAGCTCTCGCGGTCCAGGTCGCCGTTGGCGTCGATCGAGACGTCATAGAGCACGCCGGGGTTCTTGGCGGCCTTGATGCTCAGGCCGTGCAGCGCGGCGGCAACGGCCTTGCGGTCAACCTTGCCGACCTTCTCGATGGCGGCCTTCAGGATGTACACGCCGGTGTAGCCCTTGATGCCGTTGTGGTCCGAGATGGTGTTGGTGGCGGCGAAGAAATTGCCCTTGAACTTGATCATCTGCGGGTTGGGCGCATCGACCGTCAGGCCGACGTGGGCGGTCGCACCGTTGGCGGCATTGCCGGCCAGCTCGATCACCTTCTGGCCGGTCAGCGTGGTCTCGCCGACGATGGGCTTGTCATAGCCTTGCTTGCGCAGTTCGCGCAGCGCACGGGCCGATTCCTCTTCGTTGGTGTAGACGAACAGCGCATCGGCGTTGGATTGCTTGGCCTTGAGCACCGGTGCCGAGAAGTCGACCTGGCCGCTGTCGGTCGAGATGTCGGCCACAACCTTCACGCCATTGGCTTCCAGCGCCTTGGTGATGGCGTCACGGCCACCCTTGCCGAAGTCGTTGTTCACGAACATGACGGCGATCGTCTTGGCCTTCAGGTTCTTGGCGATGTAGCGCGCCACCTTGGGCATCGCGGTCGACTGGGTGAAGCTGGTGCGGAAGATGTAGGGGTTGCCCTTCTGGGTGATCGCCGCAGCCTCGCCGCCGGTGAAGTTGATCACCTCGGCGCGCTGGGTCTCGGCCATGCTGACCATGATCGAGCCGGAGAAGACCGGGCCGAAGACCGCGAACACGTCGTCATCGACGGCCTTGGACGCCAGGCCCTTGGCCACGCCCGGGTTGCTCTGGGTGTCGGCCGAGCTGTGCTCGATCTTCTTGCCCAGGATGCCGCCGGCGGCGTTGATTTCCTTGACGGCCAGGTCGACGCCGTTCTTGAACATCGTGCCAGCGCTGGCGCCCGCACCCGACAGCTCGTAAAGGCCGGCGATCTTGATGGTGTTCTGGGCCTGTGCCAGACCGCTGGCGCACAGGGCGGACAGGGCGGCGGCGGCGATGAGGTGGCGGCGGTTGAAGCTCATGGGTGGTCTCCTGGGGACAAGAAATGGCGTCAAGCGCCGGCGGGTTGGAATGGGAATGGGAACGGGAATGGCAACAAGAAGGTGGAAGCAGCGCGTCAGGCGGCGCGTCAGGCGGCGCACGGCAGCGCGGAAATCGTCGCGCTCGCCGCGCTCGCCGGCTCGCTGCGCATCAGCGCACGCACCGGTTCGAGATCGGCCTGGGTGGCCCGGGCCAAGGCCTCGAAGCCGAAGAAGCGCAGGTACTCGGGCACCTGCTGGATCAGCATCTCGTGACCCGGATGGGCGGTGATGCCGCGCGCCGCGCACGCCCGCAGCAGCGGCGTGCTGGCGTCCTTCATCAGGATGTCGACCACGGCGGCGCTGCCGTCGAGGCGGCGCACGTCGAAGGGCATCGGGTCGCTGTCGCGCAGGCCCAGCGGGGTGGCATTGATGACGAGGTCGTAACCAGCCGGGTCGGCGCTGGCCGGCGTGCTGACCTGGACCGAGCTGATGCTGCGCAGGCGGTCGGCGGCGGCAGCGGCGCGGCCCGCGTCGACGTCGTGGATGGAGAGTTCGGCCAGCGCGCGCTGGACCAGCGCACAACCGATCGCGATGCCGGCGCCACCGGCACCGACGACCAGCACCCGCGCGCCGGTGCAGGCGATGCCGAAGTGGTCGAGCGCCTTGACGAAGCCGATGCCGTCGAACAGCGCCCCCTCGATCGTGCCGTCGACGTTGCGGCGCACGGCGTTGACCGCTTCGGCCGTGCTGCCGCTCAGGTCGCAGTGGTCGAGCAGGCCGGGCAGCGCGGTCTTGTGGGGGATCGTGACCCACAGACCGTCGACGTTGCGGGCTTGAAAGACACCCCGCACAAAAGCGTCGAGCTGACCGGCCGGCACCTGCATCGGCACCAGCACCGCGTCGACGCCGGCCTGGGCGAACAGCGGGTTGAAGACCTCGGGCGCACGCACCTGGGCCACGGGATCGCCCAGGATGAGGAAGACGCGGGTGGTGCCGGAGATGTGCATGGACGGTCGCTGCAAAGTGCGCGAACGATAGGCAGCGCGCCGGTCGGTCACAAGCTGGTTTCACCTCGTGTGCGCGACAATCGCGCACCTGGCGCGATCATCGTGCACTTCTCGGGTTAGTCCCGAGCCCCTGTGAAGGACACCGGATGGACACGCCCATCGACCGCAAGGACATCATCGACGGCCTCGGCAAGGGCTTGCGGGTCATCGAGGCCTTTGACGATGACCACCCCCGCCTGACGCCCAGCGAGGCGGCGGCGCTGTCCGGCCTGACCCGCACGGCCGCCCGGCGCTACCTGTTGAGCCTCGTGCACTTTGGCTATGCCGACGGCGACGGCAAGCACTTCTGGCTGCTGCCCAAGGTGCTGCGGCTGGGTCAGAGCTACCTCGGCGCGGCACGTTTGCCCCGACTGGTCCAGCCCTTCATCCAGCGCCTGTCGCAGGCCACCGGCGAGACCTTCAACTTCAGCGTGCTGGACGGCCACGAGATCGTCTACCTGGCGCGCAGCAACAGCCCGCGGGTGATCTCGATCGGCTTCCAGCCCGGCGCGCGGGTGCCGGCCCATGTGGTGACGCCGACCATGCCCATCCTGGCGACCTACACCGACGAGGCGCTGGCCGAGTGGATCGCGGCCCATGAATTCACCGCCTTCGGCCCGCAGACCCAGACCGACGCGGCGCTGTTCCGCGACGCGGTGCTGTCGGCGCGGCGGCTGAACTTCTGGGTCACCGAGCAGCAGCTCGAACCCGGTCTGCGCGGCATCGCCGTGGCGATCAAGGACCGCAAGGGCATCTGCCGGGGCGCGATCGGCTCGACCATGCCGATGCAGAACGAGGGTCGGGAGGCGATGGTGGCGCGCATCCTGCCCTTGCTGCAGGAATGCGCGCAGGCCTTGCGGCCGGTCGTTTGAGCCGCTCGGCCGGCGCGCGTCCTGCGGGACGGCTAACGCGGCCGGCGCAGCGTCATCCGCCCGGGCAGCGGCACCGAGCGACGCAGCACCTCCTCGCCCAGCCACTGGGCCGAGCGGTGGGCGCGCTGGGCGACCAGGGGCAGCGGGAGCTGCTGGTAGTCGTCGTTGAAGACCTCGAAGCTGTAGTCGCCGCGGTAGCCGATGGCGTCCAGGCGCGAGACCAGGTCGGCCACCTGGGCGCTGTGCACGCCCTCGCCCGGGAAGACGCGGAAGTGGCGCGCGGTCGACATGCGCTCCTCCACCGAGCGGATCTCCTGCCACATGAAGTCGGCCAGCTGGACCAGGAAGATGCGGTCGGCATCGAGCTGGTCGATCTCGTCGAGCGAGGTGTCGGTGGCGAGGATGTGGAAGGAGTCGATGCCCAGACCGAGGTTGGGCGCGTCGGCGCGGCAGACCACCTCCCAGGCGGTCGTGAACTCGCTGACGGTGCGGCCCCAGGACAGGCCTTCATAGGCCACCTTGATGCCCAGCGGCACCGCCAGCATGGCCAGCTTGCGCAGGTCGCGGGCCAGCGCATCGATGTCCTGGCTGGCGTGCTGGCTGGTCGACGAGCAGGCCAGCAGCACCGGTGCGCCCAGTGCATGCGCCATTTCCAGCATGGCCTTGGCGATGTCGACCTTGTAGTCGTGCAGGTGCCCGGCTAGGCCCTCAAAGTCGCGCAGCACCTGGAAGCCGGTGACGCGCAGGCCGCTGTCCTTGACCAGCTGCACAGCGGCGTCGATGCCCTGTGGGTGGCCCACGATGTCGTTGGCCTTGAGCATGACCTGGGTGAAGCCGGCCGCGCGGATGGCCTGCAGCTTGGCCTCAAGCGGCCCGGCCAGCGAGATGGTGTCCATCCCGAAATCGTCGATGTAGCCGTGGCGCTGGGTCATCGTCGCGCTCCGCCGGCTCAGGCCGACGCGCCGGCATCGGCCGGCACATCGTGGTGGACCAGCTCGAACATCACGTCGCCCAGCCAACTGCGTGTGAGCGCGCCGCGCTCGTCGGCATGGACCTGGCGGCTGGCGACGAACTCGACGCCCCGCGCGGCCAGAGCCGCGACGGCGGCGGGCACATCCGGCGTGCCCAGGCCGAGGCGCTGCAGCGATTCACTGCCCTCGATGTCGACGATGCCGGGCTCCGGCTCGATCAGCTGCAGGTAGAAGGTGCCGCAGGGGCTGCGCAGGATGCGGCCCTTGGGCAGGATGCCGAAGCGCTGCTCGTCGGGCAGCTCGGCGAAGCCGAACAGCTCGCGGTAGAACTCGCACCAGTCGGCCATGCGGTCGATGCCGATGTACTGGACCAGGCCGAACCAGTGCAACCCGGCGACGGCCGGCGGCTGCTTGTCGACGGTCGGGATGGGCACGAAGTCGACATCCCAGATCGAGAACTCGCGGAAGCGGTCGACGAAGTAGATCCGGCTGGTGCCCACACCGTGAATGGCCGGGATGTTCAGCTCCATCACCTCGACATGCGTGGGCACGGCCCAGGCACCACGGTCGAGCGCCCGGCGGTAGGCCGCAGCGGCATCGCGCACCCGCAGCGCGACGGCGGCGATCACCGGCGTCTCGGTCGGCTGGACCGAACGCGGCATGCTGCTGGTGTGGGCGTTGATGACGACGTTCATGCGGCCCTGGCGGTAGAGCAGCACCTCGCGCGAGCGGTGCCGCGCGATCGGACGGAAGCCCATCATCTCCAGCACCTGACCCAGCGCCTGCGGTCGAGTGGTGGCGTATTCGATGAACTCGATGCCTTCCATGCCCAGCGGGTTGGGCCACTCGCCCAGGTCTTCGCGGTCGGCGCTGTCATGCATGGGGGGCTGCTCCTCGGTCATCGGTTCGGGTGTCCAGGTCGATAGGTTAGCCGCTGGCACGGCCAGACTTCATGCCAAGGCGGACCACCATGCAGAAGGGCCGCACAAGGCGGCCCTTCGAGGGGGGTGGGCATGCGGCCCGCCGGAGGTGCGAACAGCGTGTGTTGATCAGCGATCAGCGATCAGCGATCAGCGATCAGCGATCAGCGCGCAGCGAGCGGCGTCACGTCGCGACGGGCCGAGCCGGCGAAGAGCTGGCGCGGACGGCCGATCTTGTACTCGGGGTCGCCGATCATCTCGTTGAGCTGGGCGATCCAGCCGACCGTGCGGGCCAACGCGAAGATCGCGGTGAACAGGCTCACGGGGATGCCGATGGCGCGCTGCACGATGCCCGAGTAGAAATCGACGTTCGGGTAGAGCTTGCGGGCGACGAAATACTCGTCTTCCAGCGCGATCTTCTCGAGCGCCATGGCCAGCTTGAACAGCGGGTCGTTCTCGAGGCCCAGGGCACCGAGGACTTCATGGCAGGTCTCGCGCATCAGCTTGGCACGCGGGTCGTAGTTCTTGTAGACGCGGTGTCCGAAGCCCATCAGCTTGACGCCGCTGTTCTTGTCCTTCACCTGGCGGATGAACTCGCCGATCTTCTCGACGCCGCCCATCTGCTGGATCTCGCCAAGCATGTTCAAGCAGGCCTCGTTGGCACCGCCGTGGGCGGGGCCCCACAGGCAGGCCACGCCAGCCGCGATGGCTGCGAACGGGTTGGTACCCGACGAGCCGCACAGGCGCACGGTCGAGGTCGACGCGTTCTGCTCGTGGTCGGCGTGCAGGATGAAGATGCGGTCCAGCGCACGCACCAGCACATCGTTGGGCTCGTAGTCCTCGCAGGGCGTCGCGAACATCATGTGCATGAAGTTCGCGGTGTAGCTCAGCTTGTTCTTCGGGTACATGTAGGGCTGGCCAGCCGAATACTTGTAGGCCATCGCCACCAGCGTGGGCATCTTGGCGATCAGGCGGATCGCCGCGATCTCGCGGTGCTGCGGGTTATTGATGTCCGTGCTGTCGTGATAGAAGGCCGACAGGGCGCCCACCAGGCCGGTCATCACCGCCATCGGGTGCGCGTCACGACGGAAGCCACGCAGGAAGAACTGCATCTGCTCGTTGACCATCGTGTGGTTGGTCACACGGCTGACGAAGTCGGCCTTCTGCGCCACGTTGGGCAGATCGCCGTAGAGCAGCAGGTGGCAGGTTTCGAGGAAGTCGCAGTTCTCGGCCAGCTGCTCGATCGGGTAGCCGCGGTAGAGCAGCTCGCCCTTGTCACCGTCGATGTAGGTGATCGTCGAGTTGCACGAGGCCGTGCTCAGGAAGCCGGGGTCGTAGGTGAACTTGCCGGTCTGCGCGTAGAGCTTGCGGATGTCGATGACATCCGGGCCGATCGTGCCTTTGTAGATCGGCAGGTCCATCGCGGCGCTGCCGTCGGAGAACGATAGCGTCGCCTTCACGTCGGAGGGAGTCATCATGGCTAAATCCTCAGGGTTTCAAAAGCTCAAGCTCGAGGGGGCAATCTTGTCGGGACGGACACACACGTTCGGCATCACCGCTCGGCTCACCTCGGGGCGGGTGGCTCGCGCAGCTGGGCCAGGACCTCGTTCACCTCAGGCCTCGCCAGGTCGCCGTCGGGGTCGCGACGGCGCAGCAGCAGGTCCAGCAGATCGTTGTCCGCCAGATCCATCAGGGCCTCCAGACCGGCGGCTTGCCGCACGGTCAGGGTGGCCTCGTGACGCCCGAAGAAGCGCTCGATGAACAGGTCGTTCTCGAGCAGTCCACGTCGGCAACGCCAGCGCAGCTTGCTCAGGGACCGTTCGTCCAGCAGGTCGTTGGCAAGAGTGTCCATCGGGCGACTTGCTGCGGTCTGACCAGCCTCAGACGGCACGGCGGACCATCAGCTCCTTGATCTTGCCGATGGCCTTCGTCGGGTTCAGGCCCTTGGGGCAGACGTCGACGCAGTTCATGATGGTGTGGCAGCGGAACAGGCGGTACGGGTCCTCGAGGTTGTCGAGGCGGCCGGCGGTGTCCTGGTCGCGGCTGTCGGCGATGAAGCGATAGGCCTGCAGCAGGCCGGCCGGGCCGACGAACTTGTCCGGGTTCCACCAGAAGCTCGGGCAGCTGGTCGAGCAGCTCGCGCACAGGATGCACTCGTACAGGCCGTTGAGCTCGTCGCGCTCCTCGGGCGACTGCAGGCGTTCCTTGTCGGGCGCGATGGTGTCGTTGACGAGATAGGGCTTGATCGAGTTGTACTGCTTGAAGAACTGCGTCATGTCCACGATCAGGTCGCGGATGACCGGCAGGCCGGGCAGCGGCTTGAGGACCACCACGCCGGGCAGGTCGCGCATGTTCGTCAGGCAGGCCAGACCGTTCTTGCCGTTGATGTTCATCGCGTCCGAACCGCACACGCCTTCGCGGCAGGAGCGGCGGAAGCTGAGCGTTGGGTCGACCGCCTTGAGCTTGATCAGGGCGTCCAGCAGCATGCGTTCGTTGCCGTCGAGTTCGACCTCGATGGACTGCATGTAGGGCTTGGCGTCCTTGTCAGGGTCGTAGCGGTAGATCTGGAAGGTGCGCTTCTGTGCTGCCATGTTGTTTCTCCTGCGTGACGCTTAGAAGGTGCGAACCTTCGGGGGCACCGACTCGACCGTCAGCGGCGTCAGGTTGACCGGCTTGTACGACAGGCCATTGGTGGCGCTGTCCCACAGGGTGTGCTTCATCCAGACCTTGTCGTTGCGACCGAGCGGGAACTCGGCATCGTCGGCACCACGCTCGTAGTCCTTGACGGTGTGCGCGCCACGGCATTCCTGGCGGGCCGCCGCCGACGTCATCGTGGCCTGTGCAGCCTCGATCAGGTTGTCGACTTCCAGCGCCTCGATGCGCGCGGTGTTGAAGACCTTGGACTTGTCCTTGAGCGTGATCGCCTTGACCCGCTCGCGGATCGCGTTGATCTTGGCGACGCCCTCGTCCATCGTGGCCTGGGTGCGGAACACGCCGGCATGCTGCTGCATGGCCGCACGGATGTCGTTGGCGACGTCCTGCGCGTATTCGCCCTGGTCGCTGCCGTCCAGGCGAGCCAACCGGGCCAGCGAGAAGTCCGCCGCGTCCTTGGGCAGTTCCTTGTGCGACTTGGGCGAGCCCTTGATCGCGTCGACGATGTGGTTGCCGGCCGCACGGCCGAACACCAGCAGGTCCAGCAGCGAGTTGGTGCCCAGGCGGTTGGCGCCGTGCACCGACACGCAGGAGCATTCACCGACCGCGTACAGGCCATTGACCACGCTCTTGTGGTCGTCGCCCTTGGGCACCACGACCTGGCCGTTGATGTTGGTGGGGATGCCACCCATCTGGTAGTGGATGGTCGGCACCACCGGGATCGGCTCCTTGGTGATGTCGACGTTGGCGAAGTTGTGGCCGATCTCGTAGACCGAGGGCAGGCGCTTGAGGATGGTCTCGCCGCCCAGGTGGGTCATGTCGAGTACGACGTGATCCTTGTTGGGACCGCAGCCGCGACCTTCCTTGATCTCCTGGTCCATGCAGCGCGAGACGAAGTCGCGCGGTGCGAGGTCCTTCAGCGTCGGGGCGTAGCGCTCCATGAAGCGCTCGCCATTGCTGTTGCGCAGGATCGCGCCCTCGCCGCGGCAGCCTTCGGTCAGCAGCACGCCCGCGCCGGCCACGCCGGTCGGGTGGAACTGCCAGAACTCCATGTCCTGCAGGGGAATGTTGGCGCGGGCGGCCATGCCCAGGCCGTCGCCGGTGTTGATGAAGGCGTTGGTCGAGGCGGCGTAGATGCGCCCGGCACCGCCGGTCGCAAACAGCGTGCACTTGCCTTCGAGGATGTAGACGTCGCCGGTCTCCATCTCCAGCGCGGTCACGCCGAGCACGTCGCCCTCGGCGTCACGGATGATGTCCAGCGCCATCCATTCGACGAAGAACTGGGTGCGCGACTTCACGTTCTGCTGGTAGAGCGTGTGCAGCATCGCGTGGCCGGTGCGGTCGGCAGCGGCGCAGGCGCGCTGGACCGGCTTCTCGCCGTAGTTGGCGGTGTGGCCGCCGAACGGACGCTGGTAGATCGTGCCGTCGGGGTTGCGGTCGAACGGCATGCCGAAATGTTCGAGCTCGTAGACGACCTTGGGCGCCTCGCGGCACATGAACTCGATCGCGTCCTGGTCGCCGAGCCAGTCGGAGCCCTTGACGGTGTCGTAGAAGTGGTAGTGCCAGTTGTCCTCGCTCATGTTGCCGAGCGAGGCACCGATGCCGCCTTGCGCCGCGACGGTGTGCGAGCGGGTCGGGAAGACCTTGGACAGCACGGCCACGTTGAGGCCTGCGCGGGCCAGTTGCAGGGAAGCGCGCATGCCCGAGCCGCCCGCGCCGACGATGACCACGTCGAACTTGCGACGCGGCAGGTTGTTGACCGATGCCATCAGAGTCTCCAGAGAACTTGGATCGCCCAGCCGGCACAGCCGACGAGCCACACGATCGAGAACACCTGCAGGGCCAGACGCAGCCCAACCGGCTTGATGTAGTCCATCCAGATGTCGCGCACGCCGACCCAGGCGTGCACGAGCAGGGCGACGATCACGGTGAAGGTCAGGAACTTCATCCACTGCTGGGCAAAGATGCCAGCCCAGCGTTCGTAGCCCAGCGGGCCGCCGAACAGCACCTGCAGCAGCAGGACCACGGTGAAGAGCGCCATCAGCACGGCGGTCACGCGCTGCGAAAGCCAGTCGCGCAAGCCGTAGTGCGCACCGACGACGATGCGCTTGGATCCAAAGTTCTGGGACATGGGGGCAGTGTCCTTGTTGATGTTCTGCGGGGACGGGGGGGGACAGGCGGAGCGTCCAGGGGGCTGGCGAGCGCGAGCCGCCGCCCTCAGGGCGCGGGAAAACTCAGAACAGACCGAACAGCTTGGCGCCCAGCAACACGGTCAGCAAGGAGCTCAGTCCGAGCGTCAGCACCGCCGAGCTCTTGCCCTGTTCCTTTGTGACGCTGTGGGTGGCGTCCATCCAGAGGTGGCGCACGCCGGCGATGAAGTGAACCAGATAGGCCCAGATCAGGCCCAGCACCACGACCTTGACCAGCAGGCCCGGGACGAAGCCGATGCCGCCGGTGAACGCGGCCGTGAAGGATTCGTAGGACACCTCGGAGCTGACGCTGGTGTCGAACAGCCAGACGAACAGCGGCATCAGCAGGAACATCACCGCGCCACTGATGCGGTGCAGGATGGACACGATGCCCGCCGGCGGGAGCCGGTAGCTGACGATGTCGGACACATGGATGTTGCGGTGGACCGGGCGCTTCTTGGAGGTGTCAGCCATGGTGAGCCTGTTTGTAATGACAAAGAAACCGATGAAGTTTATTGCAATGCAGCACGAGCCTGCCTTACTCCGGCAATGCACTGTGCTGTCAGCTTCAACTCAATTCATTGCGGTAATGATGTTGCGTGGTGTTGTACAAGCCGCGCCGCAGTTCGACCGGCCGATCGCCATAGGTCAGCGACAGGCGCTCGACGCTCAGCAGCGGTGCGCCCTCGTCCACACCGAGCAGCGCGGCGACGCTGCGGTCGGCGCAGATGGCGCGGATCTTTTCCTCGGCGCGGATCATGCGCACGCCGAACTCGGACTCGAACAGGCTGTAGAGCGGGCCGCGGTACTCGGTCAGGCGCTCGGCGGTCAATCCCTTGAACAGGCTGCCCGGGAGCCAGATGTCATCGAGCACCACCGGCCGGCCAGCCTGCGACAGCGTGCGCCGCAGTTGCACCACCATGTCGCCGCTGCGCAGGTCGAGCGAACGCACGATGTCGGCCGGCGCGCGCAGGCGTCGGCAGTCGAGGAACTCGCGCTGCATCGGCTGCGGCGCGCCCTCTTCGGGCTGCAGGCGCAGGAAGCGGTACTGGATCTTCTCTTCGTTGTGGGTCGCGACGTAGGTGCCCTTGCCCTGCCGGCGCACCAGCAGGTTCTCGGCCGCCAGCTCGTCGATGGCCTTGCGCACGGTGCCCTGGCTGACCTTGAAGCGCGCCGCCAGCTCCAGCTCGCTGGGGATGGCCTCGCCGGGCTTCCATTCGCCGCCCTGCAGGCCGCGCATGATGAGCGCCTTGATCTGCTGATAGAGGGGGCTGAACGCCGGCGCCACCTCCCCACCGTTGGGTGCGGAAGGAGGCACGGGCAAGGACGCGGTCTGCGACATGGTCGAGATTCCAGCACAAGCCACAAGGCCCGCGCAACCAAATGTCAACAGATGTCTTATATAAGACATAAGATCGTTGACGTGCCCAGGGTCTACCCCTAGACTGCGAGATACTCCACGCCCGCCGGACCCGTCAACCTCCCAGCCGCAGCCCCCGAAGCCGCGCACGACGCCCCCCGGCCTGCCTCCGGATTCCCGTTCCATCCCCAGCCTCAGTCCCAGGAGCCCCGCCATGAGCAAGAGTCCCGTCCGTGTCGCCGTCACCGGTGCAGCCGGCCAGATCGGTTATGCCCTGCTGTTCCGCATCGCCTCCGGCGAGATGCTCGGCAAGGACCAGCCGGTCATCCTGCAACTGCTCGAGATCCCCGACGAGAAGGCCCAGAACGCGCTCAAGGGCGTGATCATGGAACTGGAAGACTGCGCCTTCCCGCTGCTGGCCGGCGTCGAGGCCCACAGCGACCCGATGACCGCCTTCAAGGACACCGACTACGCCCTGCTGGTCGGCGCCCGTCCGCGTGGCCCCGGCATGGAGCGCGCCGACCTGCTGGCCGCCAACGCCCAGATCTTCACCGCCCAGGGCAAGGCCCTGAACGCGGTCGCCTCGCGCAATGTGCGTGTCCTGGTGGTCGGCAACCCCGCCAACACCAACGCCTACATCGCGATGAAGAGCGCGCCGGACCTGCCGCGCAAGAACTTCACCGCCATGCTGCGCCTGGACCACAACCGCGCCGCCAGCCAGATCGCCGCCAAGATGGGCGTGGCCGTGGGTGACATCGAGAAGCTGGCCGTCTGGGGCAACCACTCGCCCACCATGTACGCCGACTACCGCTTCGCCACCGTCAACGGCCAGTCGGTCAAGGACAGCATCAACGACCACGACTGGAACGCCAACACCTTCTTGCCGACCGTCGGCAAGCGCGGTGCGGCCATCATCGCCGCACGCGGTCTGTCGTCGGCCGCCTCGGCCGCCAACGCCGCCATCGACCACATGCGCGATTGGGCCCTGGGCACCAACGGCAAGTGGGTCACGATGGGCGTGCCGTCCAACGGCGAATACGGCATTCCGAAGGACGTCATGTTTGGCTACCCGGTGACCTGCGAGGGCGGCGAGTACAAGCTGGTCGAGGGCCTGCCCATCGACGCCTTCTCGCAGGAATGCATCAACAAGACCCTGGCCGAGCTGCAGGGCGAGCAGGACGGCGTCAAGCACCTGCTGTGACACCAGTCGACACGACTGCCTGAGCCGCCCAACGCCCCACGGCGTCAGGCAGACGCTCACAATGAAAGCCGGTCCTTGTGACCGGCTTTTTCACTTTCGCCGAGACGCCCCATGACCGCTGTGACCCGCCCCGCTTCCACGAATCGCGTGCACCCGCGCGACGCCCTGTTCGGCGCCGGCGAGGTCGCCCCCAGCCTGCCGGCGTGTGACCACTACTGCGGTGTCGAGGCGCGCATGCGCAAGAGCCTGGCCCTGCAGGGCGAGCTGGGCCCCTGCTTTGACATCACGCTGGATGCCGAGGACGGCGCGCCCGTCGGCGGCGAGCTCGACCACATCGCGCTGATGGCCGAGCTTCTCAACTCGGCCGAAAACCGCCACGGCCGTGTCGGCGCACGGGTCCAGGCGGTCGACCATCCGATGTTCGACGCCATGGTCGACGCACTGGTGCGCGACGCCGGCCAGCGCGTGGCCTACGTGATGCTGCCCAAGCCGCGCGGCCTGGCGGACCTGCAGCGCGGCATCGAGGCGATCGACGCGGCCGCCCTGCGACATGGCATCGGCCGCACGATCCCTGTGCATGCGCTGGTCGAGACGCACGGCGCGCTGCGCGAGGTGCAGGCGCTGGCTGCACACCCGCGCATCGAGTCACTGTCCTTCGGGCTGATGGATTTCGTCTCTGAACACCGCGGCGCGATTCCGCAGGGCGCCATGGGCGTCAAGGGCCAGTTCGAACACCCGCTGGTGGTGCGCGCCAAGCTCGAGATCGCGGCGGCCTGTCACGGTTTTGGCAAGACGCCGTCGCACTGCGTCGTGACGGAGTTCAAGCACCGCTCGGCGCTGGAAGCCGCCGCCACCCGGGCCTGCCGCGAGTTGGGTTACACGCGCATGTGGAGCATCCACCCGGACCAGATCCGGCCGATCGTCGAGGCCTTCTCGCCAACCGTCGCCGAGGTCGATCACGCCATCGAGATCCTGCTGGCCGCCCAGGCTGCGGACTGGGCCCCGATCCGCCACCTGCACGCCGGCCAGGACACGCTGCACGACCGGGCCAGCTACCGCTACTTCTGGCATGTGCTCGAACGGGCCCACCGCACCTCGGTGGCCGGTGGCGAACAACTGCCCGGCGAGGTCCGGCAGGCCTTCTTCGCGGCCTGAACGCCGGCTGGCTGCGCTCAGTTGTGTGACCAGACGCATCCTGCGCGCCGGCGGGATCGCCGGAACTGATACTTTTCCCCGCTGCATTTGGTGACGTTGGCTCGCTTGGCTTAGCCAAGAATCCTCGGTTGTTGCATCCCGTCGCACCCCGAGATCCGGAGTCACCACAATGAATACCTCGCGCTCGTTCCCCGCCCTGGCCCTGTCGGCCGCCCTGTCCATGGCCCTCATCGGCGCCGCCGTGTTGACCAGCCTGCCGGCCGCCGCTGCCGATGCGCCCGCCGCCGCGCCGGTCAAGAAGAAGGCTGCCAAGGCACCGGCCCTGCCCGACCTGAGCCCCGAACAGCTCGCCAACGCCGAGCGCGTGCTGACCGGCGCCAGCGCCTGCGAGTTCGATCAGTCGGTCAGCGTCGACGCGGTCAAGGACAAGGCCGGCTATTTCAAGGTTGGCTACAAGGGCAAGTCCTGGGTGATGGCGCCGGAGCCGACCACCACCGGCGCGGTCCGCCTGGAGGACAAGAAGAACGGCCTGGTCTGGCTGCAGATCGCCAACAAGTCGATGCTGATGAACGCCAAGATCGGTCGCCGCATGGTCGACAACTGCGTGCATCCGACCCAGAAGACCTGAGCGCGGCCGGCACCCCGGTCACGCCCGACCTGCGTCGGGCCCGGAACGTGCTCGACCCCGCCGACACGGCCGCCCACCGGGCGGCCGTCTGTCTTTTTGAGGCACGTCAGCCCCTTCGCGCATCAGGGAAGGCTTGGCAAGTCTTATATAAGACATAAAATGTCGGGCAAACCCCAGGAGCAGTGTCCCGACGCTGTGACAAGGTTCTCGTCCCGCCCCACTCTCTCTCGTCACCCCGCACGGAGTTCCCTTCATGCTGCAAGCCTATCGCCAACACGTTGCAGAGCGCGCCGCGCTCGGCATCCCGCCGCTGCCGCTCGACGCCAAGCAGGTGGCCGAGCTGATCGAGCTGATCAAGAACCCGCCGGCTGGCGAAGAGGCCTCCCTGCTGGACCTGCTGACGCACCGCGTGCCCCCGGGCGTGGACGATGCCGCCAAGGTCAAGGCCAGCTTCCTGGCCGCTGTGGCGCATGGTGACTTCGCCGTGGGTCTGGTCTCGCGCGCCAAGGCGACCGAACTGCTGGGCACCATGGTCGGTGGCTACAACGTCAAGCCGCTGATCGACCTGCTTGACGACGCCGAGGTCGCCAGCGTCGCCGCCGCCGGTCTGAAGAAGACCCTGCTGATGTTCGACTTCTTCCACGACGTGGCCGAGAAGGCGAAGGCGGGCAACACGCAGGCCAAGGACGTGATGCAGAGCTGGGCCGATGCCGAGTGGTTCACCAGCCGCCCGGAAGTGCCGCGCAGCATCACCGTGACCGTCTTCAAGGTGCCCGGCGAGACCAACACCGATGACCTGTCGCCGGCCCCGGACGCCTGGAGCCGCCCGGACATCCCGCTGCACTACCTCGCGATGCTCAAGAACACCCGCGACGGCGCGGCGTTCAAGCCCGAGGAAGACGGCAAGCGCGGCCCGATGCAGTTCATCGAGGACCTGAAGAAGAAGGGCCACCTGGTCGCCTACGTCGGTGACGTGGTCGGCACCGGTTCGAGCCGCAAGTCGGCCACCAACAGCGTGATCTGGGCCACCGGCCAGGACATCCCCTTCGTGCCGAACAAGCGCTTCGGCGGCGTCACGCTGGGCGGCAAGATCGCCCCGATCTTCTTCAACACGCAAGAAGACTCCGGCTCGCTGCCGATCGAGGTCGAGGTCGGCGCGCTGGAGATGGGCGACGTCATCGAGGTCCAGCCCTATGACGGCAAGCTGGTCAAGAACGGCCAGACCGTGGCCGAGTTCAAGCTCAAGAGCGACGTGCTGTTCGACGAGGTGCGTGCCGGCGGCCGCATCAACCTGATCATCGGCCGCTCGCTGACCGCCAAGGCGCGCGAGTTCCTGGGCCTGGGCGCTTCCACCCTGTTCCGCCTGCCGCAGCCGCCGGCCGCATCGAAGGCCGGCTTCACGCTGGCGCAGAAGATGGTTGGCCGCGCCGTCGGCCTGCCCGAAGGCCAGGGCGTGCGCCCGGGAACCTACTGCGAACCGAAGATGACGACGGTCGGCAGCCAGGACACCACCGGCCCGATGACCCGCGACGAGCTCAAGGATCTGGCCTGCCTGGGCTTCTCGGCCGACCTGGTGATGCAGTCCTTCTGCCACACCGCCGCCTACCCGAAGCCGGTTGACGTCAAGACCCACCGCGAACTGCCCGCCTTCATCAGCAGCCGTGGCGGCGTGGCCCTGCGCCCGGGTGACGGCGTGATCCACAGCTGGCTCAACCGCCTGCTTCTGCCCGACACCGTCGGCACCGGCGGCGACAGCCACACCCGCTTCCCGATCGGCATCAGCTTCCCGGCCGGCTCCGGCCTGGTCGCCTTCGGTGCCGCCACTGGCGTGATGCCGCTGGACATGCCCGAGTCGGTGCTGGTGCGCTACAAGGGCCAGATGCAGCCCGGCGTGACGCTGCGCGACCTCGTGCACGCCATCCCGCTGTACGCGATCAAGGCCGGTCTGCTGACCGTCGCCAAGGCTGGCAAGAAGAACATCTTCTCGGGCCGCATCCTCGAGATCGAAGGTCTGCCGGACCTCAAGGTCGAACAGGCCTTCGAGCTGTCGGACGCCTCGGCCGAACGCTCGGCCGCTGGTTGCACGATCAAGCTGAACCCGGCGCCGATCAAGGAGTACCTCACCAGCAACATCGTGCTGATGAAGAACATGATCGCCGACGGCTATGCCGACGCTCGCACGCTGGAGCGCCGCATCCGCAAGGTCGAGGAATGGCTGGCCAACCCGCAACTGCTCGAAGCCGACCGGGACGCCGAATACGCCGCCGTCATCGAGATCGATCTGGCCGACATCAAGGAGCCGATCGTCTGCTGCCCGAACGATCCGGACGACGCCAAGTTCATGTCCGAAGTGGCCGGCACCAAGATCGACGAAGCCTTCATCGGCTCGTGCATGACCAACATCGGTCACTTCCGTGCCGCCGCCAAGCTGCTGGGCGGCCAGCGCGACATCCCCGTCAAGCTGTGGGTCGCCCCGCCGACCAAGATGGACCAGAGCGAGCTGATCAAGGAAGGCCACTACGCCGCCTTCGGCACCGCCGGTGCGCGCACCGAGATGCCGGGCTGCTCGCTGTGCATGGGCAACCAGGCGCAGGTGCGTGAAGGCGCGACGGTGATCTCGACCTCGACCCGCAACTTCCCGAACCGCCTGGGCAAGAACACCAACGTGTTCCTGGGCTCGGCCGAACTCGCCGCGATCGCCTCCAAGCTCGGCAAGATCCCGACCGTCGAGGAATACCACGCCGCAATGGGCGTGGTGAACAAGGACGGCGCGTCGATCTACAAGTACCTGAACTTCGACCAGATCGAGGAATACGCCGACACCGCCAAGGGCGTGACGGTCTGATATCCCACCTGCGGGTGAGATGACGGGGGCCCGCTTCGGCGGGCCTTTTTCATGGGTGAGCCGACACCGGCGCGTCAGACGCCATCGCCCACCACCACCCGCCAGAACGTCGCGAACCTCGGCCGACCGGTGCGCGTCAGGCCGCGGTGGCGGTAGCTGATGCGCTGGCCGATCGCGGGTGGCGAGTCGCGCTGGGCGTCGCTCAGGCCGCTGCCGATGGCGAAGCGGCGGCCGCTGTCGTCGCGGACCTGCAGGGCGCCCAGGCGGCCGGCGTGGCGGCCTTTGCCGGGTAGGTGGGCGATCACCACCGCTTCGGCGTCGGACAAGGGCTTGAGCTTGAGCAGGTGGCCGTTGCTGCGGCCGGGCCGGAAGTCGGCGTCCGCCGCGTGAAGCATGAGTCCTTCGCCGCCCTGGGAGACGACCTCGTCCAGCCAGCGCTGCAGGGTGTCGGCATCGGCCACGCGGCGTTGTTCGACGGCGTCGATGTGGACCGCCGCGCCACCGCTGTGCAGCCCGGCCAGGATGGCCCGCAGGCGCAATTGGCGTTGCAGGAAGGAACCTGGGGCACCGGGTAGGTCGAAGATGGCATAGCGAACGGACGACCACAGCGGGTCGGCGGGCGCGTCGGCGCGGTGCAGCAGGCCCGACAGGGCCTCGAAGCGGCCCCGGCCGAGCCACAGTTCACCGTCCAGCGCGACACCCGCCGGCAGCGCCGCCAGCCAGTGCGCCGGTGCGGCGATCGGGCGACCGCTGCGGGTCAGCCAGCGTGTTCCGGTCCAGAGGGCGCGCACGCCGTCGAGCTTCTCGCTGACGAGGTGACGGGACAGGTCCACGGTCGCCAGCAGGTCCGGGGACAGGTCGCCCGCCAGTTCGATCGGGATGGGCGCCACGCGGCTCTCGGGCGTGCCGGCCCCGGTCGGGCCGGCGGATGACCAGCCGCCCAGCGCCAGCAAGACATGGCGGATGAGCCAGCGACGGCGTTCAGGCTGGGCGGCGCCGGTGGGCGTGGTGCGTGCAGGGAAGGCGGGTCGGGTCATGGTGTCCTCGGCAGGCGGGGGAAGCCGCCAAGGTAGCCAGTCATCGGACGCCAGCGTCTCCCTCTGGCGAGGGACGTCTCCCGCCGAAGAGGGATGCGCGGCTCAGGGCGCGATCTGTTCGGCGTAGTCGTAGAGCGCGCCGAGGATGTCCTGGCCACGCTCGTCGTCGTCGGCCAGCGACTCGCCCAGGGTGTCGATGCGTTCGTGGAACTGTTCGATGGTCAGCACGCCGCCCGCGCCTTCGATCAGACGGGTCTGGCGCAGGGCCTGCCAGCGGGCCTCGTCGTCGCCGTCCAGCGTGGCCGGGAAGTTGCGCGCACGCCAGCGGAAGACCAGTTCGTCAAGCCGCTCGTCCTGAAAGGCCGGGCGCTTACCGGCGAGCTGGTCCGGGCTCAGGAGCCGCAGCCGTTCCAGCGTGCGGCGGTCGTCGTTGGATAGAAAGCCACCATAGAGGTCTTCGTCGACGTCGGTGACCTGGCCGGCCTGCGCGGCGGGTCGGGCGTAGACGTCCGGCCAGATGCCGGCCATGGTCACACCCTGCTTCGCGGCGATCTCGGCATGGATCAAGCATCGCGCCACATCGATGCCCCAGCGCTGCGCCATGTCCGGGCTCAGGACCTTGAGGTTGCCGATCACCACGGGCGACTTGTTGAGGTGGATGGTCTTGAGCGGCAGCCGGGTGACGCCCTCGGGCAAGTCGTCGGCCTTGGTGTAGAGGCGCAGGCGGATGGTCGCTGCGTCGAGCGTGAACAGCTCGCTCGGGTCGTGCGAGAGGTCCCAGACGATCAGCTCGTTCTTGTTGGTTGGGTGTGGCGCCAGCGGCCAGACGATGGCGATGCCACCACGCTCGGTGCCGTACATGCCACTGATGTGCAGGAAGGGCCGTCCGATGCCGATCTCCTGCAGCACCGCGTCCTTCTTGCGCAGCTTCAGGCAGAAGTCCCACAGCCGGGGCTGGGCCGAACGCACCAGCCGGGCCAGTGCCAGCGTGGCGCGCACGTCGGACAAGGCATCGTGCGCCGCCTCGTGGCTCAGGCCGTTGGCGGCGGTCAGGTGTTCGAGCTTGAACGACGGCCGACCGGCCATGGGCCCTTCCCGGTGGGTCGGCCAGGTGATGCCGTCGGGCCGCAGGGCGTGGCAGCAGCGCAGCACGTCGAGCAGGTCCCAGCGCCCGCACTGGTCCTTGTATTCGCGGGCATAGGGCTCGATCAGGTTACGCCAGAACAGGAAGCGCGTGACCTCGTCGTCGAAGCGGATGCTGTTGTAGCCCACGCCGATGGTGCCGGGCCGGGCGAGCTGGGCCTCGATGGCACGGGCGAAGTCGTGCTCGGGCACGCCTTGGGCCAGGCAGTGCTGCGGCAGGATGCCGGTCAGCAGACAGGCTTCGGGATCGGGCAGGTAGTCCGGCGCGGGCTGGCAATGCAGCATCACCGGCTCGTCGACCTCGTGCAGGTCAAGGTCGGTGCGGATGCCGGCGAACTGGGCCGGACGGTCACGGCGCGGGGACTTGCCGAAGGTCTCGTAGTCGTGCCAGAAGAAGGTCGGGGCGACGTCGGCTGCGGTGCGGTTCATGGGCGCGCATCTTGCCCGATGGGCCGGCCAGGCGCCCCGCCCGTGAGGGGGATGCGCAGGACCGGCGGGACGCCCTTCGGCGACGGATCAGCGCCAGTAGACCTGCCCGCTGCAGGTCACGATGGTGACGTCGTAGGCGTAGGTGATGGTGACGTTCGGGTCGCTGACGCTGCGGTCCTCGCGGCGCAGGCCGCAGCCGACTTCGACGTTGCGCAGCGGCAGGTAGCGCACGCTCAGGTCCCAGGCCACGGTGCGGTCCGAGGCCGAGGTGCTGGAAGCCGTGGTGCTGGTGACCAGCGCGTTGTCCAGCGTGCGACGGCTCAGGGATGCGCCACCACCCAGCAGGATCTTGCCCGTCAGCTCCCAGCTCGCACGCATGGCCAGGCTGGTGCGCAGGCGGGTGTCGCTGGTGTCGAAGGAGAACAGCGTGCTGTCGAAGGCGGTGTTGCCGATGTTGCTGTCGCGGGTCAGCGAGGTCTCGAAGGACAGCTTCGGGCTGGGCTTCCAGGTCCAGCCGGTGCTGCCGGTCCAGGCGGAGTAGGTGCGGGCCTGCTGGGCGCTGTGGGTCTCGCGCGTGCGGCTGATGCGGGCGTTGACGGTGCTGGCCCCGCTCAGCTCGATGGTGCTGCTGAGGTCCAGGTCATTGCGGCGCACGTCGTCACCGGCGCCGGCATTGAAGTTCGGGTAGTCGGCGCGGGTGTGACGGGCTCCCAGGCGGACCTGCAGGCCGCTGCCCGGGCGCATGGTCACGCCGCCGTTGCCGGTCAGCTGGCGGACATTGCGCGACGTCAGGTTGTCGTAGCTGACCCGCGTGCCGGTCAGGCCGGCATCGAAGGTGTAGCGGGTCGGGCCGCCCAGGCGCACACCGGCGCCAAGCACGTCGGTCTTGACCAGGTTGCGGCCGGCGAAGGTGCTGGTGGTCGTGACATCGGCGCGGTCCAGCGCCTGACGGGTCTCGACCAGCACATTGCCCGACAGCAGGTCGGCGCTGCTCCAGTCCAGCCGGCCATTCAACAGGTAGTCGTTGTGGTCGTACTGGCCGTGGCTGTTGTAGCGGTTGTGGTTGGCGTCGAAGCGGCCCTGCAGGCGCTGACGGCCGATCGGCTGGTCCAGGCCCAGGCGCACACCGGTGGAGATGTAGGTGTCGCTCAGCACCGGCTGGCCGGACACGCCGGCCTTGGCGCGGTCGAGGTTGCTGTCGTGTGTCACACCCAGCGAGGCGCCCAGGTAATAGGGCGAGGCCTGTGCCAGCACAGGCGTCGCGGGCAGGACCAGCAAGACGCCGGCCGCGCCCATGGCGGCCGCACGGGCCAGAACGTTCATCGGGAACAGGTGACGCAACGGGCTCATGCAGGGCTCTCCAGACGGGGATCGGTCTTGTCGCCGGTTCGCGTCATCCATCCTCGCCTTGCCACCACGTGGCGGTCGCGACCCACACGACTTGCACACGCATTTGCAAACGGAAACGTTCTCACCGGCTCTGGCCGCATTCTCCGCGCGACAGCCTCAGACCGACGGCATGTCCTCCCCCCGCGCGTGAAGGTTGTCGCGCCCCGCAGTTGCAGGTATTCACGCTCCGACAAGGCGCGAAGCGCGCAGCCGTGTCAGGCCGCTCGGACTCAGGCGGCGCAGGTCCTGTTCTTGCCGGTGCGCTTGGCCTCGTAGAGCGCCTCGTCGGCACGCTGCAGCGCGGCTTCGAGCGACTCGCCGCGCCGGAACAGCGTCACGCCGGCCGAGAAGGTCACGAAGGTCTGCTTGTTCTCGTGCATGAACAGCTCGGCCGACATCAGGCGCTGGACCCGCGTCAGCACGGTCTGCGCTTCGGCCACTTCGGTGGCGGGCAGCAGCACGACAAATTCCTCGCCGCCGTAGCGCGCCAGGGTGTCGGTCGGGCGCAGCATCTCGCCGACCCGGCGGGCCAGGAACTTCAGCGCCTCGTCACCGGTTTGGTGACCCAGCGTGTCGTTGAGGCGCTTGAAGTTGTCGATGTCGAGCAGGCCCACCGCCAGCACGATGCCGTCGCGGTCGATGCGGGACTGTTCGACCTCGAACTGGCGCAGCAAGCCGCGCCGGTTGGCGATCTGGGTGAGCTGGTCGGTGCCGACTTCCTGCGAGAGCTGGCGCAGCTCGTCCTCGAGCTGGCGCACGCGTTCGGCCATCTCGGCAGCGCGGGCATGTTCGTCGTGCAGGCGCTGGGTGGTCTGGCTGACGACCTGGTGCACGGTGCGGGTCTCGTCGACCATCTCGCGCACGATGCCGGCCAGGCTTTCGAGCGACTCAGCCTGTCCGATCACGCTGGCATAGCGGCCCACGTTGTCGTTGAAGCGGCCGGTCTGCACGCCCAGCTCGCCGATGTCCTGCAGCATGCGGTGGATCATTTCCTTGAGCGCATCGCGGGCCTGGCGGCGCTCCAGCCGCAGCTGGGTCTGGCGCGCCCGGGTGCCCGCCAGCAACTGGCTGACGGCGCTGACGCCACGGCTGCTCAGGCCCATGCCGATGTGTTCGCGCATGGCCAGACACTGGCCCTCGACCCAGGAATCGTCCTCGGCCAGGTCGCCCAGGCCGTCGGTCAGCTCGCGCACCAGGCCGCCGATCTGGTCGACCAGGTGATGCCGGTGCTGCAGCACCAGGCGGACCTCGTCGCAGGCCAGGTGCAGGGCATCGACCAGCTGCGCGTCGGCACGGACCTCGGCGCGCAGCGCGCCGGCCACCTCTGCCAGCCGGCCACCCACCTCGCCGGCCCGCGGTTCGCCCGGCGGCAGGGCCGATTGCAGCGTCGCCTCCAGCAGCTGCACGGCGCGCGGCCAGTGCGTATGGGACTCGCTCGCTGCATCGGCCTCGGACGGCGTGGCTTGCAGCACCATCGCATGCAGCCGCGCGCCCTCGGTCACGGTGGCGGAGTTGGGCAGCATCTCCAGCGGCACCGGCTCGGTCGGACGGTCCAGGGCTGGGGCCACGACCGGGGCAGTGACCGCGGCAGTGACCGCGGCAGTCAGTGGAGCCACAGCCGCAGCGTCGCCCTCGTCGACCCCCTCGCCGGCCTCGCCATCCCAGCTCGCCAGCAGGTTGCCCAGCCGCTGCTGCAGCCGGAAGGGGTCGCTGCGGCTGGACTCCAGCACGTGGGCCAGGCTGTCGCGCCGCCGGCCGATCGGCCAGCCCTTGCTGGCCCGGCCGACGCCGCGCACGCTGCGGTCGATCAGGCCGGCCCAGCTGCGGGCCTGCTCATCGGGGGCGGGCACATCGGCCTCGACCAGCCGGCCGGCCTCTTCCCAGCGGCCGGCGACCAGCGCCTTGACCAGCGCGTCACGGCCGTCGCCCGCCGGCAGCAGGCGCTTGACGATGGCCTGGATGGCCGGGCCGGATTCGGCGGCCGGCGCCTCGGCCTCGATCGGCCCGCCCTCCTCGCGCCAGGCGCGGGCGTAGTTGCCCGGCGTGGGCTCGCGCTTGGACAGCGCCAGACGCCGCAAGGCGGCCTTGGCCAGCTGGGCAGGTTCGTTCACATCCCTGGAGGTCGTCGTCTGCTGCATCGCTCACCTGACAGTTGTGGGCTGCCCACCAGGTCGCCGATGCCAGGCCTTGCTCAGAGCCGCTGCTGGCGGACCCAGTTGACCACTTCATCGGCCGGCATCGGCAGGGCATACAGAAAGCCCTGCATGGTGTGACAGCCCAGGCGCAACAACACATCGCGCTGTGCTTCGTTTTCGACCCCCTCGGCGACCAACTTGAGGCCCAGGCCACCGGCGAGCGCGACGATGGCCGTGACAACTGCGGAATTTCCACCGGATTGGTCCAGCCGATGCACAAAGGAGCGGTCGATCTTGAGCTCGCTGATCGGCAACTGGGTCAGGTAGCTCAGCGACGAGTAGCCGGTGCCGAAGTCATCGATCGACAGCCCGACGCCGTGCTGGTTGAGGCGGTGCAGCATCGGCGTGACCTCGTCGATGCCCTTCATCAGACCGGTCTCGGTGATCTCCAGCACCAGCGAGCTGAGCGGCACGTCATGCGCCGCCGCCGCGCTGTGGATCAGGTCCAGCACGTCGCCGCGCTCGAAGCTGCGGCTGGGCAGGTTGACGGCCACGGTGAGCGCCAGGCCGTCGTGGTCGCGCCAGCGGCGGATCTGGCGCGCCGCCTCGCGCAGCGCCCAGTCGCTCATCGGCACGATCAGGCCGGTTTCCTCGGCCAGCGGGATGAACTCGGCCGGCGGCACCAGCACACCGGCGCGTTGCCAACGCATCAGGGCCTCCACGCCGATCACGCGGATGACGACGCTGCGGCCCTCGGCGTCGCGGCCAACTTCCACCTTGGGCTGGTAGTGCAGCACCAGCTCGCCACGCTCCAGCGCCTTGTGCAGGGCGCTTTCGAGTTCGAGCTTCTCGCGGTTGCGTCCGCCCATCTGGGCCTGGTAGACGGCCATGGCGTTGCGTCCGCTGCCCTTGACCGAATACATCGCCAGGTCGGCATGGCGCATCAGGTCGACCACGCTGATGCCGTCACGCGGGAACATCGCCAGCCCCACGCTGCCGGTGACGAAGTACTCGCGTCCGCCCAGCAGCACCGGCTGGCGCAGGGCGTCCAGCACCTTCTGACCGACCGCCAGTGCGGCCGCCTCGTGGGGCACCTCGGGCAGCAGCACGACGAACTCGTCGCCACCGTGCCGGCCGACCGTCTCCAGGCCGAGGTGGGAGCGCTGCATGCCCGCATCCACGTCGGTGTCGCTGAGCTTGTCGTGGTAGTCGACGCAGCGACGCAGGCGGCGCGACATCGCCACCAGCAGCTCGTCGCCACTGCCGTGGCCGAGCGTGTCGTTGATGTTCTTGAAACGGTCCAGGTCGATCAGCAGCAGGGCGCTGTCATGGCCTTGCCGGCGGGCATGTTCGAGCATGCGTTCAGCCCGCAGGATCAGCTGGCGGCGGTTGGGCATGCCGGTCAGCGGATCGAAGTTGGCGAGGTGACGGATCCGGTCCTCGATCATGCGGCGGTCGGTCACGTCCTGGACCACGCCGGTGTAGCCCACCAGATTGCCCTGCTCGTCGAACTCGGGCTCGGCCTCGATGTGAACCACCCGCTGGCGATGGTCGGGCATGACGATGCGCACGTCGGTGTCGATCACGGTGCTGTGGCGCACCACCTCGCGCAGCAGGGCGCAGAAGCCGGCGCGTTCCTCGCCGACCAGGGCTCGCAGCAGCTGGCCCAGGCTCAGCGTTTCTTGAGGGCCGCGGCCGAACACGCGCAGGGCCTCGGCCTCCAGCACCAGACCGGTGGCGTTGCCATGCCACTCGAAGCTGCCCATGCGAGCGAGGTCCTGGGCGCGCGCCAGCTTGGCCCGGCTGCGCAACAGTTCCAGATGGATGCGCGAGGTGCGCAGCAGGTAGCGCAAGCGCCCGGCCAGCAGGCTCCATTGCGTGCTCTTGACGAAGAAGTCGGTCGCGCCGGCCTCGTAGGCACGTTCGATCGAGGCGTCGTCGTCCAAGCCGGTCAACATCAGCACCGGCATCAGCTCGAACCCGGGCAGGCCGCGCAGCTCGATGCAGGTGTCGAAGCCGTCGCGGCCGGGCATCAGCGCGTCCAGCACGATCAGGTCCGGCGTCCAGTCGCCCAGCAGCCGCAAGGCCCGGTCACCGTGGTTGGCCTCGGTGACCGCGAAGCCGCGTTCCCGCAACGCCGCTGCGGTCAGCATCAGGCTGACCTCGTCGTCGTCGACCAGCAGGATGCGCGGCTGACGGACCTCAGCAATGGCAGACGACGAGAAATGGTTGTTGAAGAACATGTGCGTTCAGCTCATCGCAGCCGGGCTCGGCTCCAGATAGGGGATCAGGCCCTGCTGGACCCGCAACATCTCCAGCTGCAGCTGGTTCAGGCGGGTGCCGATCTGGCCAAGGTCAGCGCCTTGGCGCAGCTGCAACTCGCAGTCGACGCACATCTGCGCCAGCACCAGGGCACCCACGCTGTGCGACGAGGACTTGAGGGTGTGCAAGACCTGCCGCACCTGCGCGAGGTCGTGCGCCGTCTGGCCTTCGGCCAGTTGCGTGAGCATCCGGCCGATCGACTGGTCGAAGGCCTTGAGCACCCGCTCGACCAGCCGGTTCTGGCCACCCGGATCAAGCTCGCGCAAGCGCGACAGGGCCTGCGGATCGAGCGTGGACGCCACGCCGCGCGGGCCGCCCTCGCCAGCGGCGGCGATCGGGGCGAACACGCTGTCGCGGCGATCGGCGGGCACGAGGTCGGTGCCGCCATCGGGTCGGGTGCGCACGAAGCGCGGCTCGCCCACCCACGGGGCCTTCTTGCCGACCACCGAGGCCGGCAGCAAGGCCTCGAAGCCGACCGCGTCCAGGGAGGTGTCGACCTCGGTGGTCTGGCCGACCAGCGCCGGCAGCAGCCGTTGCAAGGTCGCCAGCAACTGGGCCTGCCGGTAAGGCTTGGGCAGGTAGGCATCGAAGCCGAGGTAGAGGAACCGCTCCTCGTCGCCATCCAGCGCATTGGCCGTCACGGCCACCACCGGCACGTCGGCCGGCGTCAGCAGCGCAAAGCGTGGCGTGCGGCCGCGCCGGATCCAGGTCAGCGCCTCGATGCCGTCCATGCCCGGCATCTGGATGTCCATCAGCACGATGTCGACCGACTGGTCGCACAGCGAGCGCAGCCCGTCCAGCGCATTGGCCGCCACGCGCACGCCGCAGCCCAGCCGGGTCAGCATCTGCGCCATGACCTCCTGGTTGACGGGGTTGTCCTCGACCACGAGGACCTGCGCGCCCAGCGGTGCCGAACTCACCTCGCCGACGCCGCTCTGGCTCACGCCCAGCAGCGCCTGGCGCAGCTCGGCCTTGCGCACCGGCTTGTGCACAAAGCGGTCGAAGCCGGCCACCTGTGCCACCTTGACGTCGTCGGGCGCACTGGCCGACGACAGCATGATCAGCTTCATGCGCGGGGCGAGGCCCTGCTCGCGCAAGGCCCGCGCGAAGCCGATGCCATCGAGCACCGGCATGCGCCAGTCGACCAGCGCCACGTCGAAGCCCGGCGCATCGGCCGGCAGGTCGCGCAACAGGGCCAGCGCGTGCTCGCCGTCGTCGCTGGTCACCACCGTCATGCCCCAGGCGCCCAGCAGGTTCTCCAGCACCGTGCGGTTGGTGGCGCTGTCGTCGACCACCAGCACACGCAGCTGCGGCAGGGCGGCCAGATCGCCGGCCTGGTGTTCGCTGGCACTGCCGGCCTCGACCGCCAGCGTGAAGCGGAACTCCGAGCCCACGCCGGCCTGGCTGGTGACGTCGATGCGCCCGCCCATCAGCTCGACCAGCTGGCGCGAGATCGCCAGCCCCAGGCCCGTGCCGCCATAGCGCCGCGCCATGCCGCCGTGGGCCTGCGTGAAGGCCTGGAAGAGCTTGGGCTGCAGCGCCGGCTCGATGCCGATGCCCGTGTCGCGGACCCGGAACTCCAGCATCAGCGGCGCCTCGCCCGGACCGCCGGCCCTGGCCTTGACGTCGACCGTGACCTCGCCGTGTTCGGTGAACTTGATCGCGTTGGCCACCAGATTGGTCAGCACCTGACGCAGCCGCAGCGGGTCGGCCACGATGCTGGTGGGGGTCGGACCGGTCTCGCGCAGGCTCAGCTCCAGGCCCTTCTCGTGGGCCCTGGGCGCCAGCAGGTCCAGCGTGTCCTCGATCAAGGTGCGCAGGTGGAAGTCGGTCGGCGCCAGTTCCAGCCGACCGGCCTCGATCTTCGAGAAGTCGAGCACGTCGTTGATGATCTCCAGCAGGTTCTCGCCCGAGCGGTAGACCGCCTGCGCGAAGCGCCGCTGGCGCTCGTCCAGTGGCGTGCCCAGCAGCAGCTCGGTCATGCCCAGGATGCCGTTCATCGGCGTGCGGATCTCGTGGCTCATGCTGGCCATGAACTGGCTCTTGGCCTGGCTGGCGGCCTCGGCCACGTCGCGTGCCGACTGCAGCTGCAGGGCCCGCTCGCGCTCGTTGGAGACGTCATCGAGCAGGCCGTAGACACGGGCCTCGCCGGCTGGCAGTGCGCGGGTGCGGGTGCGCTGGCGCAACCAGCGCAGCCCGCGTGTCGGATGCTGGATGCGCAAGGTCACGTCGGTGGCTTCGAGCGCTTCCTCGTGTTCACGCTGGCGGTCCAGCAGCGGGGCGTCCTCGGGCAGGACCAGCGCACGCAGGATGTCCGGATGGTCGCGCCGGTCGGCCGGGTTCAGGCCCAGCATCTCGTAGATGCGCGGCCCGATGTAATACCAGGCATCGCGTGTCGGGTTGCTGATGAACACGCCCTCGTCGATGGTCTCGACCAGCTCGCGGTAGCGCGTCTCGGACTCGCGCAGGCGCTGTTCGTCGCGCCGTTGTCGGGTCACGTCGCGCAGTTGCGAGATGACCAGCCGGCGCGGCCCGTGGCGGCCACGCACGGCGACGTGGCGGGCCCGGATCAGGCGCTGGCCGTCGGCGGTCTCCCAGACGAACTCATGTTCGACCGCGCTGGGCCGCTTCATCACCTCGCGCAGTTGCGGCAGCATCAGCGCGCTCAGGCCGCGCCCCATCGCCTCACCCAGCGTCGGTCGGCCCGAGGCCGGCGAGATGCCGAACTCCAGCTGCGCATGGCGGTTGAAGGACAGCAGCTCCATCGTCGCCACATCGACCACCAGCAGGCTGATCGGCAGGTTCTCGGTCAGGGCGCCGAGCAGCTCGCGCTGTTCGTCGACATCGGATTCACGCGCCTTGCGGGCCGAGACGTCGCTGCACTGGCAGACCCGCTGCAGGCGGCCCGTGCTTTCGTCGAGCACCTGGACCACGTCGATCTCCAGCCAGTAGCCCTGCCCCGGCGTGGCCGATTCGGGCCCGAGCCGGGCCGAGAGTTCATGGCGGAAGCTGCCCTGCGCGCCAAAGCGCTGCTGCAGCTGCAGGGCCTCGTCGCCGGGCGCGAGCTCGCGTGTCAGCACCGCCCACAGCGGCTGGCCGAGCACGCTGTCCACGCCATGGCCGGTGACCTCGGCAAAGCCGGGGTGGACCCACTCGACCACGCCCAGCGCATCGGTGATCACGGTGGCCCGGCCGGCCCGTACCGCCAGCGTGGCGACCTGGGCCAGCTGGGCGTCGCGCTGGCGTGCCAGCGTGTGTTCGCGCTCCCGCGTGGCGATGGCCGACAGCTGCAGGCCGACCAGGCCCAGCAGGCTGCGGCGCGTGGCATCGAGCGGCACGGCGTCATGGAACTCGATCGCCGCCAACGTAGGCACCGGCGTGTCGCCGGACCCTTGGGCGCCCATCGGCAAGGTCAGCTCGGCCGCCCCGGCGATCCAGCCCGGCACCGGCAGCACCAGCACCTGTCGCACGCCGTCGGCGCGCCAGCCCCAGCTGCGGCTCAGGTCGGCCGGCTCGGCCGCGCCTTGCTCGACCGCACCGCCGCGCAAGGCCCGGCCCAGCGGCCCGCCATCGGCGCCGATCACGCTGAGCTGGTCCAGGTCGATCACGTCGTCGCGCAGGTCCGGTGTGGCCCAGGGCTGGACCACGATCGACGACGGCTGCCACTGCAGCACCTGCAGCACGCCGATGCCTTGCGCGCCCAGCGCGCGGGCCAGACGCGGCACGGCGATCGCCAGCGCATCGATCAGCCGATCGCTGCCCGCGATGGCCTGACCCAGCCGCAGCAGCAGATCGGCATCGAGGCTGTCGAGCGTCTCCTCGACCCGACGGATCAATCGCACGCGAGTTCCTCCCGCAGCGCCCTGCCGCTGCGCACCCGGCTGTTCAAGACCATCATCCCGTATCAACCCGCCAACTTCCCTGCTTCCTCACGAACGACCGCCCCGCCACCGTGGCCGGCATCGACGGCCTCGTCCTGCCGCGCACGTCTCGCGGCCTGCACCCGAGCATAGGCGCAGGGCCGCGCCCCGACACGGCCGAGAACCGCCCAAACGCGCAAATTCCACATCCGCGGCCACGGCTGATTCGGTCGACCCGCAGGGGCCATCCGCGTCCGCCGGTCGCTCCCTACAATTGTCCCGACACCAAGAGCGACACCGCGCAAGACGGTCACAACCGGCCGTCACGAAGGGACTTCGAGTTTGAGCGCCACGAACCGATCTGGTAGCGCCTGGCGCACCGCACTGGCCGGCATGCTGGGCCTGCTGCTGATCACCCTCGCCGCCGTGCTGATCGGCCTGGCTGTCGGCCCGTCCTGGCCCGTCGCCGCGCTCAGCGCGCTGGCCGGTGTGATCGCCCTGGCCGTGGCCGTGAGGTCCTGGAACGGGTTACAGGGCGATACGTTTGTCGCCCCGCGGTTGCCGGTCCAAACCACACCTGGACCCACCCCCGGCCACCCCCCCGGCCCCACCCCCGGCACCACCCCTGCCTCGCCCACGGTCGCGGCGTTGACAGCCACGTCATCGGCCCCTCATGAACGCCAGCTGCTGCGGCGTCTGCCCGGACGGTCGCTGCTGCTGCAGCGGGTGGTCGACGGACCGCTCACCGACTGGCTGGTGCTGGCCATGCACGACGAAGGCAGCCCAGGCTCATCGACCGAGCCAGCCGCGCCTCGGCCCGAGCTGCTCAGCCACTGGCTGGCACGCCACCCGGAGGTCCGGCCTGCCGATGTGGTCGCCACCCTTCAGGGCGCCGATGACGAGAGCCTGGCGATGGACACGGCCTGGTCGGCCCTGCCGCTGGGCATCGACCGCCACGTGCTGTGGCTGCGGCCGACACCCCCGAGCGCGCCGGCGGCCAGCGTGGGGGTCGACGACACGAACCCGTCGACGCAGGACCGCGACCGCGAGTCGCTGGTCTACACCGTCACGCATGACCTGAAGGCGCCGATCCGCGTCATCGAGGGCTTCACCCGCATCGTGCGCGAGGACTACGGCCACCTGCTCGACCGCATCGGCAACGACCACCTCGACCGCGTGCTCGGTGCCGTCGACCGCATGAAGGGCATGATCGAGGCGCTGCTGGCCCTGTCACGGCTGAGCAGCGCGCCGCTGGTGCGTGCGCCGGTCGATCTGTCGGCGATGGCCGCGACCATCTTCGAGGAACTGCGGGCCCAGGACCCGCAGCGCGAGGTTCGCCTCGACATCGGCGCCGGTCTGGTCGCCCAGGGCGACGCCAACCTGCTGCGCACCGTGCTCGACAACCTGCTGGGCAATGCCTGGAAGTACAGCGGCAAGCGTGCGGTGGCGAGCATCGAGTTCGGCAGCACCCGGCTGAAGGCCTTGCGGCCCGAACTGAGCGATGCACAGGACCGGCCGGTCTACTACGTGCGCGACAACGGCGCCGGCTTCGACCTGCGTTTCGCCGAACGCCTGTTCAAGCCCTTCCAGCGCCTGCACAGCGCCAGCGAGTTCGCCGGCAGTGGCGTTGGCCTCGCCTCGGTGCGCCGCATCGTGCTGCGCCACGGCGGCGAGATCTGGGCCCAGGCTGCGGTCGATCAGGGGGCGTGTTTCTTCTTCACCCTGAACTGAGCCGGCGGCCGGCTGGCTACGCGTTCAAAGATCGCCCGGTGCGGCCAGCTGCTCGAGCGCCTGCACCATCGCCTTCGCGCTCGCCTCGATCGCCCGCCCTTCCCGCTCGGCCAGCTTGCGCAGGCGCTGCAGCGCGGCGTCGGGACTGAGCGAGTAGCGGTGCATCAGGATGCCCACGGCCATGGGCACATGCTGTTCAAGCGGGTTGAGCGGCGCGACCGGTGCAGGCGCGGCGGCCGGTGACGGCGCCACCAGCCCGGCCCGCTCTCGCGCCTGGGCAAAGGCGGCCTCGACGGCGGGCACGATCTGCGCCACGTCCAGCGGCTTGACCAGATAGGCCAGCGCGCCGAGTGCCTTGATCTGGTTGACGGTCGCCTCGTCGGAGAAGGCCGACAGGAACATGAAGGGGATGCGCAGGTGCTCGCGCAGGTAGGCGGCGACGTCGAAGCCGCTCATGCCGTCCATGCGGATGTCGAGCAAGGCGAGATCGGGCTTGTGCTGACGCGCCAGCAAGATGGCGTCGTCGCCGTTGTCGGCATCGACGACGTCGAAGCCGGCCTGCGCCAGACCATGCACCAGCGTGGCCAGGACCAGCCGGTCGTCGTCGACGACCAGGATGCGGCCCTTGGCGGGCGGGTGGGCGCTGGGCGCTGCGAGGGTCTCGGTCGATGTCACGGTGGCCTTGATGGGCAAAGGGCGTGGGCGCTGGGCGGGCGGCCGCCGGAGTTTAGGTCGCGCCCACCGGCGGGGCGGCGAGGATGACGGCGCCGGTGTCGGCATCGATGCGTCGCAGCACCGGACCGGCCAGCGCGACGGTGGCCACGACCCGGTCGGCGCGCTGTTCCAGCGCAAACGAGGCGTTGCGGCGCGGCAGCAGCGAGCGCACCAGGCCCAGCCCGGACACGGTCGACGGCCGGTGGTCGATGCGCAGCCCCTCGGGCAGGCGGCCGACGTTGCCGATCTCGATGCGCACACCGGCGCGCTCGCACACCAAGCGGCACTGCACCGTGCTCCCGGCGGGGCTGTGCTTGATGGCGTTGGTCAGCAGCTCGTTGACCGTCAGCGCGATCGGGATGGACTCCGACTCCGGCAGCGCCCAGTCGGCGCCCGCGTTGGTGTCGTCCTCCTCGACCTTGAGCTCGATCTCGCGGCCGAAAGTGCGCTGCACCGACTGCGCAATGGCTTGCATGACATGTCGCAAGCGCAGCGCGCCCAGGTTGCCGACCTGCAGACCGTAGACGTGTGCAATGGCCTGCACCTGGCCAACCACCTCGGCGATGAAGGGCTGCATCTCGGGCCGCCGCACCGCGATCTGCTGCATCAGGCCGGCAACGCCCTGCAGGTTGTTCTTGATGCGGTGGTGGACCTCCTGCACCAGCATCTCACGCTGCGCGATGGCGGCTTCCAGCTCCGCCTTCTGCGCCGCCCGCTGGGCACTGACGTCGCTGGCGACCATCAGGATCTGGTCGACCTGGCCGGCCTCGCCGGGCTGGCCACCGGGCCGTGCCAGCGGCAGGAACCGGGCATCCCAGACCTGCTCGGCCTGCATGCCCTCGCCACGCCGCAGCCAGCGGTATTCACGCTGCGTCACCGAGGTCGGATCGGCCAGCGCGGTGCGCATGTCCGCGCGCAGGCTGGCGGCGGTCTCGGGCGAGAACAGCTGCTCGGGCTGCAAGCCCACCGCGTCCTCGGCACCGACGCGGCAAAGCTGGGCAGCGACCCGGTTGAGCTGGCGCACCGCCAGCGTGCCGGCGTCACACAGCGTGATCGCCATCGGCGCGGCCTCGATGATCTGCTGCAGCGAGGCGCGGGCCTCGGCGATGCGCGCTTCGGCCTGGCGGCGCTGCTCGATGTCCATCAGCGCGAAGGTCAGCTCGCGCTGGCCCTGCTGGCCCAGCGTGTTGACGGCATTGCCAACGACCCAGAAGGTGCGGCCATCGCGGCCATGCACGCGGCACTCGAACATCACCGCCTCGCCGTCGCGCAGCGAGCCGACCATCTCCAGCGTGCGGCGAAACGGGTGCATCGTGTCATCGGCCGCGACCGACCCGATGGACTGGCCGAGGAAGTCGCCCAGGTCGCCCCCGAACATGCGACGGGCCGAACGGTTGAGCCACGAGATGGCCCCCTGCTCATTGACCGTGACGATGCCCACCAGCACCGAGTCCAGCACCGCCCGCGTGCGGTCGGCCTGCTGGCCCAGCACATGAGCCAGCTGGGCCCGTTCGACGGCCAGCCGCTCCAGCTCGACCTGCTGGGCTTTCAGGCGGGTGATCTCGGAGACCACCGCAATGGCCTGCGTGACCTGCGGCACGTCGCCCGGCGCGGCCGGGCCGGTGCGGCGGATGCTCAGCGCATACCAGTGGCTGCTGCCGTCGTCGGCCTGCACCTCCAGCTCGGCCTCGTAGAGCAGACCCGGGTCGAGCTGATCGGGCAAGGGCGTCTGCGCATGGCTGGCCAGCAGCGCGCGGATGTCCGAGCCGACCGCCGAGCCCTGCGGCAGGCGCAACATGCGCTCGAACCGGCGATTGCAGTGCACCAGCGTGTAGCCGCGCATCGACGCGATGCCGGCCGGCGAACTTTCCAGGATGTTGGTCAGCTCGGCCAGCAGCTGCCCGGCCCGCTCGCGTGCGCTTTGCTGTTCGGTGATGTCGAGCGTGACCACCGGCGTGCTGACCCGGCCGGAGGCCGTGCGCCCCGGCTCCACCCGCGTCACCAGCCAGCGCAGGCCCAGTTCGGGGTGCTCGATGGCGTAGCGTGCCTCGATGCGCTCGCCCCGCAGCAGCGCCTGCTGCAGGCGCTCGAACTCGGGCAGCGACGCCGGCAGCACCCAGTCACGCCGCACGCCCTGCACGAACAGGCCGGCATGGGCGGCGCTTGCCGCAACGGGCGCAACGGGCGCAACGGGAGTAGCGGGCGCAGCGGTGGCCGCCAGGGCCGGCGTGACGTTGAGCGCGCGGCGCGTCGGCGCGGCGTCGTTGGCGGCCGTCATCGGCCCTGCAACCGGTCCTGCAACCGGCCCTGCAACCGGTCCAGCGACCTGCCCCGCCGACCCGGTGACCCCCAAGGTGGTGAGGCCCGCGCCAGCGGTGTGCACCAGCGTGCCGAGCTGCAGCCGCGCCAGATCGCGTTCTTCCTCGGCGGTGCGGTCCTCCAGCATGCACATGATGCGGGCTGGCGGACGCGGCGCCGCGCCGCCTTCGCGCGCTGCGGCTGCGCCACGAAGCTCGTGGGTTTCGAAGCCGCGCAGCAGCGCCCGGACCCAGCGCGAGCGGCCGTCGGCCAGCGTGACGCTGCCATCGCGGGCACGCCAGCCGGCGCCGTCATCGGCGCCTTCGGGAGTCGGTGACGGCGGCCAGCTGCGTTCCCAGCGGTCGGTCCAGCCCAGCAACGACTGGACCTCGGCGCTGGCCTCGCGCAGGTCGACCAGCGAGCCACCGACCAACTGCTCGAACACCGGGTTGGCACGCAGCACCAGCCCGCTCGGGTCGAACAGCGCCATGCCGAGTGGCGAGCGGTCGAACCACTGGTCCAGCTCGCGCGAGTAGCGCTCGGCCTGGTCACGGGCGACGTGTTCGGCGGTCGACTCCTGCATCAGCGTCAGCAGCAGCCGCCGCCGGTCCTGCGTCAGCGTGACATAGCGTGCCGCCCGGAACCAGCGCGAGCTGCCGTGGGTGTCGAGCAGCCGCTGTTCGACCAGCGCGGGGACGTCGACGTGGAAGGGGTCCTGCATCAGGCGTTCGCGATCGGTCAGCACCTGGGCCCGCTCGGCCTCGGGCTGCAGCTCGATCGGGTCGCGGCCCAGCAGCTGATCGCGGCTGGCCCCGGTCAGCGCCACGAAGGCCGGGTTGACATCGAGGATGCGGAAGGCCTCGTCCTGCAGCATCGCCGGGAAGGGCGAGCCCCACAGCATGGTGTGGACGTGGCGCAGCGGGCCGTCGGCGATCTCCAGCACCGGCACCGGCGTGGCATCACGCTGCGGCTCGCGCGGCCGGGCCGTGTCGGCCGGCAGGCACAGGGCCCAGAGCCGGTCGGCGATCCGGTTGACCACCGCACGGGCCCGCGTCGGCATCGGGCCCGGCGCGGGCGAGGATGTCGCCGCGCCGGTGGTTGTTGGGGTCGGCGGGGTCGGCGGGGTCGGCAGCACGACATTGCGCCCGCCGCTGATGGCCAGGCTGACCGCATGCCAGACCGGCCCGTCCAGCACCTCACGCAGGTCTGCCAGCCGCATGCCGGCCTCGACCGGCAGGGCCCGCAGCGCGGCCGGGTTGGCATAGCGCAGCGAGGTCGCGTCGTCGAACACCAGAACCGGCTCGACCAGCGCGTCGAACAAGGCCTCGGGCAGCATCAGCGTGACCCCGCACACGTCACGACGGCCGGCCCGGTGCACCCGGTCGGCCGTCGTGGGGAGATCTCAGGAACCGGGGGATGCAGCTGGCTTGGGATCATCGTGGTGGCAGTGTAGGCACGCACCCGACGCGTGACACAGCGCGAGCCCCGAATGCCAAGCACCCTGGGCCTGCGGCGTGACCCTTGAGAGCAAGAGAACCGGCTCGGTGTGAGAACCCTCACACCAGCTGGATCGCCCCCGCCAGCGCCTTCAGCAAGGCGCGGTTGACCTCGCGCATGTCGAGCATGGCCTTGTCGGCCATGTCGGTGATGTCGTGGGCGGTGCCGCCTTCGAGACAGCGCACCAGACCGATGGCGTATTCGTAGGGGCCCTTGCCGTCGACCAGCGCCTGATAGACCTGATCGGGCACCGGGATGGTCTTGAGCAGTTCGGCGAAGGGCAGCTGGAACATGCGGTCGAGCAGCGAGAAGACGCCGCAGATGAACATCTCGCTGCGGGTGTCGGCCGCCGTGCCTTCGGGTGCAAGGGCCTCCATCAGCAGGCCGCGGCGCACGGCCGCGAACATCACCGGTCGCAGGTTGACGTCGCTGCTGGCGGTCACCAGCAGCAGCGCCAGCCAGCGCTTCAGGCGCTGGTAGCCCAGCAGCATGATGGCGTGGCTGAAGGACGAGATCTCCACGCTCAGCCCGAACACCGGCGAGTTGATGTAGCGCATCAGCTTGTAGGCCAGCGTCGGGTCGCGCTTGAGGGTGGTCTCCAGCTGCGCCAGCGGCAGTTCGGCGTCGACCTGGTTGATCAGCTCGACGATGGCCTGCAGGTCCGGCCGCGTGTTGGCCGGCGAGCGGCCGGGCTTGGGCTTGGCGACGTCGTCGATCGGCCAGCCGAGCACCGCGATGGCATTGCGCTGGAAGGCCGAGTCCATCTCGGCCAGCGTGCGCACGCCGTCCTGGAAAAAGCCGATGTTGCGGCTGATGCCGGCTGGCACCGGCTGGCCGTCGAGGCGGCGCTCATCGGCCGTGTCGACGATGGCGTACTTGAAGCAGCCCAGCAGCTCGCGCGGCAGGGGCTGGTCGGGCCGGCCCGACAGCAGCAGCACATTGCCGTTGGCCGCCAGCGTCTGGATGGCCTCGCGGTGCAGCGGGTCCCCGGCCATGAACTTGGGGATTTCGACCATCACGTTGGTGGTCGGCTGGACCGCCAACAGGTCGGCCAGCAAGGTCTCGCTGCGCACCGACAACGCCACGCTGGGCCCGTCCGCCGGCCAGACCTGCCCCACCGCGTCGAGCAGTTCGGCCACCGGCGGCGTGCTGCCCGGACGCAGCGGTGTGACGGTCAGGCGGGTGGCCATCACGTTGCGCTGCCGGTCGATGATCGGGCAGTAGCTCAGGGCCACCTGGCCCAGGATGGAGAGGTTCATGGAGGACGTCTGTGAGGTTCGGGTTTCGAGCGTTCAGTTGCCGATGTAGTTGAACAGCGAGAGCTTCTGCACCATCGAGTAGGACTGCAGCGCAGCCTGGTAGCTGGTCTGCTTGTTGGTGAAGTCCGAGACCGCCTGGACCATGTCGAGATCTTCGGCGTCCGAGCGGGTGGTCTGAGCCGAAAGAATGCGGGCATCCGTGCGATCCGACAGCCCGTCGATGCGGTTGAGCGTCTCGCCCGCCGACGAGCGGGCCGACTGGAAATTGCCGAGCGCCTGGTCGACATCGCGCAGCCCGCTGTTGACCGCCTGGGTGACCGAGCCGTTGTTGGCCAGCGGGTTCTCCAGCACCGCCAAGGCGCGGTCGAGCGCGTCGAACACGCTCAGGTTGGCGTTCGACGGGGTGATCGTGAACTGGTCGCCCGCAGCCGGCTGGCCGGTCACGGTCACGCTCATGCCGAAGGCCGAGATCGCGCGCCCGCTGTTGTAGGGCAGACCGGCCATGGGCGTGCCGGCGGCATCGTTGAGCACCGCGCCGCTGTCGGGGTCGACCACGCTGTAGGTGGTCGCGCCGGTCGCGTCGGTGCCGAACTGCAGCGCGACATTGCCGCCCGGCAGGTCGGCCGGGCTGGTGACCTGGCCGGCGTTGATCCAGGCGTTGCCGGTGTTGCCGGCGGTCGCGGCGGTCTCGAACACGCCGTTGCCGCTGCGGGCATGCAGCCAGACCTGTTCGCCGTCCATCGACAGGGGCAGGCGTTCGCTGGTCGAGCCCTCGATCTGGCCACCGGTCGAGGCAAAGGCCACGCCGCCGACCGCGTCGATGAAGGGCGGCGCCTGCACGCCCTGGCCGCCGAACAGGAAGCCGCCGTTGCCGTCCTGCTGGTTGGCGACGTTGAGCAACTGCGAGCGGACCTCGCGCAGCTGCTGGGCCAGTGCGCGCCGTTCGGCCGGCTGGTAGGTCGCGTTGCCGGCGGCCACGAGGGTCTCGCGGGCCGACTGCAGCAGGTTGGTCGCGTCGCCGAGGGCCGATTCCGACAGCAGCATCGCGTTGCGGCTGGCATCGGCCACACGCAGCGTGGTCTCGCCGCGGGCCTGCTCGATCAGCGCACGTTCGGCCCGCGCGGCGGCGGTCGGGTCGTCGCTGGCGCGGTCGATGCGCTTGCCGCTGGTCATCTGCGACTGCGCGCGCGACAGCTCCTGCTGGCGCCGCTGCATCGTGTTGACCGAGTTCTCGTAGGTCTGGGCGGTCGAGATTCTCATGGGGTGCTCCGAAGGTCGTGCCGCGCTCAGGCGTTGATGGACAGGATGGTGTCGAACACCTTCTGCGCCACCTGCAGCACCTTGGCCGCCGCCTGGTAGCTCTGCTGGTACTGCATCAGGCGGGCGGCTTCCTCGTCGAGGTTGACGCCGGTGCGCGCGCCGAGCTGGTTGGCGGCCTCGTCGGCGGCGGCCGAGGAGACGTCGGATGCGGCCTGCGCGCCCTGCACCCGCACGCCGATGCCCGACAGGGCCTGGGCGTACTGGTTGGTGAAGCTCAGGCCCATCGACATGGCGACGTTGGCCAGGCCCTCCAGCGCCAGCGCGTTGCCGTTGCTGGACGAGGCCTGCAGGGTCGGGCTGATCCGGAAGGCATCGCCTGACGCCGGCACGCCGTCAAGTTTGATGGCGATGCCGTCGTGGCGGATGGGGGTGCCCGCGCTCCAGCTGCCGCTGGTGATGAAGTTGCCGCTGCCGTCGTCGAGCACGTAGTCGCGGCCGCCCTGGGCGTTCTGGGCACCGAAGGTGATCTGGAAGGTGCCGTAGGCGCCGGGCGGGCTGCTCTCGATGGTCAACGCGCTGATGGTGCCGGTGCCGGTGTTGCCCGATGTCGCCACCGCGTTGACCGGGTTGGCCGCCGCGATGCCGCGCGGATCGGCCAGCGCCACGCCCATGCCTTGGGCGGCCGTGCTGACGGGTTGCAGCAAGAAGCGGTCACCGGGCACCCCGCCGCCGGTGATGGTGAAGCCGTCGAGCGTGGCCCCATCGGCCAGGTTGGCGAAGGTCGCGCCGTCCGAACGACGCAGCACGTTGAAGCTGCCGTCGTCGTTGACCTTGAGCTCGTACTCGCTCGCTTGCAGCGCGCGGCTGTCGGTGACGGCCAGCGTGATCGCGCCGACGTGGTTGCCAGCGCCATCGACCGCGTTGCTGCGTGCCGGGATGGCGTTGGCCTCGCCCATCTGGAACAGCGCGTTGCCGGGCTGGCCGTCCAGACCCAGGCCGAAGGACTGCTGGCGGTTCACCTCGCGCGCCAGCGTGCCGGCCAGCAGGCCCAGCTGGTCGCGGGCATGGCTCAGGTCGTCGTTCTGGAAACGGATCAGGCCGGCGAGGCTGCCGCCGCCGAGCAGGTCCTCGTCGAGCTGGCGTTCGATGCCGCCGATCTGGATGCCGACCCGCACGCGCGACGGGTCGTATTCATCGGCCTGCGCGATCAGCTGGTAGGCGCCATTGCCCAGGACCAGGCTCTGACCCCCGCCGATGAAGAGGTTGAGCGTGCCGTCGTCCTGTTCCAGCCGCGTGACCTGGACGTGCGAGCTGAGCTCGCTGATGAACTGGTCGCGCTGGTCGAGCAGGTCGTTGGGCGCCTGGCCGTTGCCGCGCATGCCGGCGATCTGGTCGTTCAGCGCGGCGATCTGGGTGGCCAGGCTGTTGACGGTGTCGACGGTGTTGCGCACGTCCAGCACGGTGGCCGCCTGCAGCGACTCGATCTGCTCGGCGCTGGAGCGGAAGCGCGACGCGAGTTCCTCCGAGCGCGCCAGCACGACCTGACGGGCGCTCGGATCGGCGGGCGAATTGGCGACGTCGCTGAAGGCGTTGAAGACCTGTGTGGCGGCATAGCCCAGCCCGGACTCGCCATTGCCGAAGCTGCCTTCAAGGCGATTGAGCAGGTCCAGCCGGGTGCTGTCGGCACTGGCCTGGGCGCGGGTCTGCGCGACCTGGTCGGTCAGGAAACCGTCGACCGCGCGGGTCACGGTCTGCACCGTCACGCCACGGCCGAAGTAGCCCGCGCCGGTGTAGGAGCCCGGCGCCGTGGTCAGCACCGTGTCCTGGCGCGAGTAGCCCGCGACGTTGGCGTTGGAGATGTTGTGGCCGGTGGTCTGCAGCTGCGCCTGGGCCGCGAACATGGCCCGCGTGCCGACGTTCATCAAGCTGGTCGTGCTCATGTGCTGTTCCTGGTCAGGCCGACGTGTTCACGCGCGGTGCCAACGTGTCGACGCGGGCCTGCGGGCTGGCGTCGAGCTGGCGTTGCACCCGCGCGGTGGTCTCGATGACGCGGCCAAGCTTGGCGGCGTACTGGGGGTCGGTGGCATAGCCGGCGCGCTGCAGGCCCTGCGCGAAGGCGGCCGCCGTCTGCGGCGATGCGCCATCGCCGGCCTTGGCGCTGTTGACGACGCCCTGCATCACGTCCCGGTAGCGCGGGCTGTTGCCGATCAGCCGGGCGTAGTCGCGGAAGCTCTCCTCGGCCGAGGCATAGGCCCGGAAACGCGCCTGCACCTTCTGCGGCTGGCCGTTGATGACCTCGGTGGTGGTGGCGACCACGCTCGGGCCGTTCCAGCCCGGGCCGGCCTTGATGCCGAACAGGTTGTTCGAGACCGTGCCGTCCTGGCCGACGATCTGCTTGCGGCCCCAGCCGGTCTCGTGGGCGGCCTGGGCGAGCATGAACTGGGCGGGGATGCCGCTGTCGGCCGCAACCGCTGCGGCCGCGTCGCTGTGGACCTGCACAAACTCGGCCGGCGTGTCCACGCGTGCGGCCGGGTCGAGCTGCGCATAGCGCGCCGCCGACTTCAGGCCCTGCACGTTCTGGCCGCTCAGCCCGTTCTGGCCGTTCTGAACGTTCTGCAGGCTCTGCAGGTTCTGGATCGCGGCCGGACGCACAGGCAGTTGGAAGCCGCCGGCCGGGTTGGCGCCGCTCGCGCCGTTGGACAAGCCGGTCTGCCGTTCGAGCTGGCGTGCGATCGCCTCGGCCAAGCCGCCGGGACGGCCGGTCATCTCGGTTGCGTACTGCTGGTCGAGCAGGCCGGTGGCCATCTCGGTGCCGTTGTTGTCGAGCATGCCGCTGGACTGGGTGGCCGCGCGCATGCTCTTCATGATCTCCTGCATGAACAGGGCCTCGAACTGCTTGGCCACTTCCTGGATCGCGCCCTTCGGATCGCTCTTGGCGGCGGCGCGCAGGCCGTCGAGCTGGCCGCCGCCGGCCGCCAGGCGCTGGCTCGCCACCGAGGTGGTCGAGCGGCTGGCGCGCCAGTCGGGCTGGGTCTTGGCCGGCATGGAGGGCGTGGTCATGTCAGGACTCCGGCCGGGTCGACCCCAGGGCGGCCTGAGCCCCCTCGGGGAGCCACGAACGACGTGCGCGTGCGGGCATCAGATGACTTCCAACTCGGCCTCAAGGGCACCGGCGGCCTTGATGGCCTGCAGGATCGCCAGGAGGTCGCCCGGCGTCGCGCCCAGCGAGTTGAGGGCCTTGACCACATCGGTCAGCTGGGTGCCGGCCGGCAGCTGGATCAGCGAGCCGGGCTCCTGGTTGATCTTGATGTCGGTCTTCTCGGTGACGGTTGTCTGGCCGTTCGAGAAGGGCGCGGGCTGGCTGACCTGCGGGGTCGAGGTGATGGTCACCGACAGGTTGCCGTGTGCCACCGCGCAAGGCTTGAGGGTGACGGTCTGGTTCATCACGATCGAGCCGGTGCGGGCGTTCACGATGACCTTGGCGGCCGGCGCGGCCAGCGTCAGCGGCAGTTCTTCGAGATCGGCCAGGAAGCCGACCCGTTCGTCCGGAGAGGCCGGCATGCGCACCTTGACCGCGCGGGCATCGAGCGCCTGCGCGGTGCCGCTGCCGTACTTGGCGTTGATGACGCGGCTGACCTCGCGGGCCATGCTGAAGTCCGACGAACGCAGGTCCAGCTGCAGCGAGTCGCCCTGGTTGAGCGGCGTGGGCACGGCCCGTTCGACGGTGGCGCCCTCGGGGATGCGGCCGGCCGACAGGTGGTTGACCTGGACCTTGCTGCCACCGGCCGAGGCGCCGGCACCGCCGACGATCACATTGCCCTGCGCCAGCGCATAGATGTTGCCGTCGGCACCGCGCAGCGGCGTGGCCACCAGCGTGCCGCCGCGCAGGCTCTTGGAGTTGCCCAGCGAGGACACGGTGATGTCGATGGCCTGACCGGGCTGTGCAAACGGCGGCAGGGTCGCGGTCACCATCACCGCCGCGACGTTGCGCAGCTGCATGCTGACGCCGGCCGGCACGGTCACGCCGAGCTGCTGCAGCATCGCCTGCAGGCTCTGCGCGGTGAAGGGGGTTTGGGTGGTCTGGTCGCCGGTGCCGTCCAGGCCGACGATCAGGCCGTAGCCGACCAGCTGGTTGCTGCGCACGCCCTGGATGCTGGCGACTTCCTTGATGCGCTGTCCCGCCTCGGCCGGCCCGGGCCACCAGAGGGCGGCACTGGCCGCCAGTGCGGCCAGCAGCATCGCCGCACGCACCAGCCGTTCGGCCAGCGCGACGGCCAGGCGTTCCAGCCGATCGGGCCAGCCCGAGGCTTGCGCGGTCTCGATCGCATCGTGTACGGCCTCGATGGCCGCCTCGTGGCGATCGATCAGTTGGGGGTCTTGGGTGGCATCAAGCCAGGCAGGCAGCGCGTTCATCCGCGGGTCCGATCCTTTTGGTGGTCGAACCCATTCTGTGGCGGACCTAGATGGGCAGAAGGTTCAAAAAGAAGCGGCTGAGCCAGCCTATCTTCTGCGCATCGGCCTGGCCGCCACGGCCGCGCTGCTCGACCCGCACGTTGGCGATCTGGGCCGAGGCGACCGAATTGCCCGGCTGGATCGAGCGCGGGTCGACCTGGCCGGAGAAGCGCAGCACGTCGGCGTTGTCGTTCACGCCGATCTGCTTCTCGCCGGCGATCAGCAGGTGACCATTGGGCAGTACGTCGATGACGGTGGCGGTGATGGTGCCGGCGAACTCGTTGGTGTTCTCGGTGCCGCCCTTGCCCGAGAAGGTGTTGGCGCTGCTGCCACCGACGCCGAGCTTGCCCAGCGCGGCCACGCCCTGGTAGGGCAAGGCGGTGATGGCGGATTCGACCGAGCCCTTCTTCTCGATCGTGCTGGTCGACGAGGCGGTCGCGCTGACCTTCTCGACGATCTGCACCGTCAGCGTGTCGCCGACCAGGCGGGCGCGGTGGTCCTCGAACAGCGGGCGGTATTGCGCGGCCTGGAAGATCGAGCCGTTGGCAACCACCGGCACGATCACCGGCGCGGGCCGGGCCTGGGTCGGCTCGGCCACGTCGACCTTGGGCGAACTGGGCAGGGAGACGGTGCCGCAGGCCGCCAGCGTGGCGGTCACGGCGAGGAGCGCGAAGGCGCGCAGCGGGCGGGTCATGGACGAGGTCCTTCGGCGTGGGGTCGGGGCGCGGGTCACGGCCTTGCTCAGAGCTGGCCGAGCTTCTGCAGCATCTGGTCCGAGGTCGAGATGGCCTTGGAGTTCAGCTCGTAGGCACGCTGGGTCTGGATCATCGTGACCAGCTCCTCGACCACGTTGACGTTGGAGGTCTCGACGAAGCCCTGGCTGAGCTGGCCCAGACCCCCGCTGCCCGGCACGCCGCTGTTGGGCGCGCCCGAGGCGGCGGTTTCGCCGAACAGGTTGCCGCCCAGCGCTTCGAGGCCGGCCGGGTTGATGAAGTTGGCCACCGGGATCTGGCCCAGCGTCTGCGGCGCCACCTGGCCGGGCAGCGCCACGCTGACGGTGCCGTCCGGCGCGATGGTCACGGTCTGGGCCTGCGCGGGGATGGTGATGCCCGGCTGCACGGCATAGCCGGCGTTGGTGACGATCTGGCCGGTGGCGCTGACCTGGAAGGCACCGTCGCGGGTGTAGCCGGTGCTGCCATCGGGCATCTGGATCTGGAAGAAGCCGCCGCCCTTGATCGCCAGATCCAGCGAGTTGCCGGTCTGCTGCAGGTTGCCCTGCGTGAACTGGCGCGAGGTCGCCACCGAACGCACGCCCAGACCGACCTGCAGGCCGGTGGGCAGCTGGGTCTGCTCGGAGCTGCTGGCGCCGGGCTGGCGCAGCGTCTGGTACATCAGGTCCTCGAACACCGCATGCGACTTCTTGTAGCCGTTGGTGGCGACGTTGGCGAGGTTGTTGGAGACCACGTCCAGCTGGGTCTGCTGGGCTTCCATGCCGGTCTTGGAGATCCACAGGGCGCGCATCATGGCGGTGTTCCTTCGGGTAGGACGGGGGGTTCAGGACCGGGCCGATCAGCCCAGCGACAGCAGCTGCGCGGCGGCGCGTTCGTCCTGCTCGGCGGTCTGCATCGACTTCATCTGGGCCTCGAACTGGCGGGCCGCCGAGATCATCGAGACCATGGTCTCGATCGCGCTGACGTTCGAGCCTTCCAGCGCGCCCGACTGCAGGCGCGCGTTCGGGTCGGCCGGCAGGTCGCCGCCGGTGGCGCGGAACAAGCCGTCATCGCCGCGCTGGAGCTTGTCCTGCGGCGTCACGAGCTTGAGCTTGCCCACGGGGGTGTTGCCGCCGGTGGCCGAGCGGGCGCTGATCGTGCCGTCCTGGCCGACCGTCACCTCGGCATTGGCCGGCAGCGTGATCGGGCCACCATCGCCGAGCACCGGCAGTCCGTTGTGGCCGACCAGCACGCCTTCGTTGCTGACCTGCAGCGAGCCGGCCCGCGTGTAGGCCTCGGTGCCATCGAGCGCCTGCACGGCCAGCCAGCCATTGCCCTGCAAGGCCACGTCGAGGTTGCGCCCGGTCGTGGTCATCGGACCCTGGTTGGGGTTGTAGCCGGTGGTGGTCTCCAGCGCATAGGCCCGCGTGGTCGCGCCGTCGCCGCGCACCGGCACGGCCCGGAAGGCCTGCAGCTCGGCGCGAAAGCCCACGGTGGACACGTTCGCCAGGTTGTTGGCGAGCGTCTCCTGGCGCTGCATGGTGGCCTTGGCGCCGCCCATGCTGAGGTAGATGCGACGGTCCATGTCGGCTCCTGCTCAGGTCGTGATCGGTGGCGCGGGATCAGCGCAGGTTGACCAGCGTCTGCATGATCGAGTCTTCGGTCTTGATGGTCTGCGCATTGGCCTGGTAGACCCGCTGCGCCGTCATCATGTTGACCAGCTCGGAGGTCAGGTCGACGTTGGACTCCTCCAGCGCGCCCGATTGCAGCTGGCCCATATTGCCGCTGCCGGCGGTGCCCACGATCGGGCCGCCCGAGGCGAAGGTCGAGGTCCAGGCGTTGCCGCCCATGGCCTGCAGGCCCTGCGGGTTGCGGAAGCTCGCCAGCTCCAGCTGGCCGGCCGCCTTGGTCAGGCCGTTCGAGTAGCGCGCGGTGATGATCCCGTTGCTCTCGATGTTCAGGCTGGTGATCTGGCCCGGCGCATAGCCGGTCTGGGCCACGTCGGTGACGCTGAACAGCGCGCCGTACTGCGTCGCCTGGGTGAAGTCCATGCTGACGGCGGTGATGGGCTCGGTGGTCGAGCCATCGGCCAGCGTGGTCGCCGGGATGTCGAAGGTGAAGGGCGCGGCGGGCGCCACGGGCGCCGCGCCGGTGGTCGGGAACTGCAGCGTCGTCAGCGGCGCGGCATTGCCCGCGCCGTCATCGACCACCGAGGTGCCGTTGGCGGTGGCGTAGACGTCCCAGGTGTCCGCGCCGGTCTTCTGGAAGTAGTAGGTCATCGCCACCGGCTGGCCCTTGACGTCGTAGGCCGTCAGCGAGGTTGCCTTGTTGTAGGTGCTCGGGTCGTCGAAGTTGATGCCCCCGGCGGCCGGCAGGGTCGGCTGGTTGCGCGAGTCGAGGTTCATCTCCATCGTGATCTCGTCGGTCGCCTGCGGGTCGATGCCGGCGGTCGGCAGGCGCAGGTCGCTGGCCGCACGCGGGATCACCACGCCCTGGTCGTCGGCCTGGTAGCCCATCAGCTTCTGGCCGCCGTTGTTGACGATGTAGCCTTCGCTGTCGAGCTTGAACTGGCCGTTGCGGCTGTAGACCACCGCGCCGGTCGTGTCGTGCATCTGGAAGAAGCCGTTGCCGTTGATCGCCACGTCCAGCGGGTTCTCGGTCGCGCTGATGCTGCCCTGTGTGAACTGCTGCGCCACGGTGGCCAGCCGCACGCCGATGCCGATGTTGCTGGTGCCGGTGCTGGCGAGGTTGCTGGCGTACATGTCGGCGAACTCGGCCCGCGAGGCCTTGGCGCCATAGGTGTTGGCGTTGGCAACGTTGTTGCCGATCACCTCGAGGTTCTTGCTGGTGGCGTTCAAGCCGGAGAGGCCTTGCTGGAAGCTCATGGTCGTGTCCTCGCGGGGGGTGGTGTGTCGGGGTTCGTCTCAGGCGTCACTGGGCAAAGGCCTTGACGTCGGCATAGGCCAGGCGCTTGCCGCTGGCCAGGTCCAGGCTGAGGCTGCCGTTGGCGGTGCTGACGGCGACGATCTCGTCGCGCATCAGGGTCGTCGCACCGACCTGGGCGGCGCCGCTGGTGGCGACGACGCGGAAGGTCAGGTTGCTGGTGTCGATCGCGGTCTGGCCCTCGGCCGGCACCGGGGGTGTCCAGTCGACGCTGTGGCGGCCGGTGGTCTCCGCGCCCAGGTCGATGGTGTCGACCACCCGGCCGGAAGCCGACAGCACCTCGACCTTGGTCGAATCGGCCGCACCGGCGAGGTCGAAGCTGGCGCGCGCGCGGCCATCGCTGCCCAAGGCCAGCTTGTTGCCGTTGACCAGCACGCCCTGCCCGACCAGCTGCGCGCCTTGCATGGCCTGCATCTGGGTGAACTGGGTCGACATCGACTGGATGCTCTCGTTGACCTTCTCGATGCCCGAGACGGTGTTGATCTGCGCCATCTGGCTGGTGACCTGCGCGTTGTCCATCGGGCTCAACGGGTCCTGGTTCTGCATCTGCGCGACCAGCAGCTTGAGGAAGCGGTCGGCCGAGGCCTCGGTCGCCGTCTGGCTGCCCGCGCTGCCGTTGAGCTGCTGGTAGAGCGCCGACGAGCTGGCCGATGAGGAGGTGCCGGTGATCGTGGTCATGGACGTTCAGCCTTGGGGTAGGGGTTCGACGACGGCCGGGCTCAGGAGCCCGAGCCCATCTGCAGCGTCTTGAGCAGCAGGGTCTTGGCCGTGTTCATGACCTCGACGTTGTTCTGGTAGGAGCGCGAGGCGGCCATCATGTTGACCATCTCCTCGACCGCATTGACGTTGCTGTAGGTGACGTAGCCGTCGGCATCGGCCTGCGGGTGCTTCGGGTCGTGTACCTTGCGCCCGGGGGTCTGGTCCTCGATGACCTGCGAGACCTTGACGCCGGCGGCGCCCTGCTCGCCCATCGCGACGGTCTGGAACATCACCTGACGGGCCTTGAAGCTCTGGCCGTCCGGGCCGGCCACCGTGTCGGCGTTGGCGAGGTTGGTCGCCACCGTGTTGAGCCGCTGGCTCTGCGCGCTGACGGCGCTGCCAGCGACGTTGAAGATCTTCATCATGGACATGGCGCGTGCGCTCCTTGCGTCGGTTCAGGTCAGGCGGACGGTGGCCACGTCACTGGCCCTTGATGGCCGACATCAGCGTCGACACCTGGCCGTTGACGAAGCGCAGCGAGGCCTCGTACTTGACGGCGTTGTCGGCGAAGCTGGCCCGCTCGCGGTCCATGTCGACGGTGTTGTTGTCGAGGTTGCTCTGGGCCTGGGTGGCGAACTGCAAGGTGCTGGCCTCGCGTCCGCCCGCGCCGACGGGGAAGTGGGCGCCGTGGGTCGTCAGCAGCGGCCCGCCCGGGCTGCCTGGGGCCGGCGCGGCGCCGGTGGCTTGCTTGAGGGCGCTGGCGAAGTCGATGTCGCGGGCCACATAGCCGGGCGTCTCGGCGTTGGCGATGTTGCTGGCGATCAGGCGCTGACGCTCCGAACGCAGCACGAGCGCCTGGGACTGGAAGTCCAGCGTGTCGGTGAGGCGGTTGGTGATCATGGTGTGCGCTCCTGCGTCGCCCCGACAGATGGCCGGCGCTTGAACCGATTGTTGGGCGGCACCTCGCCAAACATGAGCGGGAATAGCGGGGCAGTTGGCCGTCATCTCCGCGCCTGGCGGACCACAGCGCAGACCTAAAGTGCGGCTCACCATGTCCTCAGATCGCCCGCCAGCCACCGCCCACGCCGCACCGGCCCGCCCCCTGTCGGGCCGTGTCGCCGCGTTGCCGCTGCGCGTGGTCGGCGACTGCATGGGCACCCTGCTCGCGACGCTCGCCGCCGCGCTGCTGCTGACCTTGCTGGGCCTGCCGCAGCAAGCCCGTGCTCAAACCGTCTCACAGGCCCCGTCACAGGCACCCGCCCAGCCGGGCAGCCCGATCCCGCTGGAACAGATCCTTGGCCTGGCCCGCGACGGTGCCGGCGCACCGCTCGGTGCCCGCGTCGACGTCATCCCCGGCCAGCTCGATCCGCGCCTGCGCCTCGCGCCCTGCGAGCAGATCCAGCCCTACCTGCCGCCCGGTGCCCGCCCCTGGGGCAAGACCCGCGTCGGCCTGCGCTGCACCCGCGGTGCGGTCGCCTGGAACGTCTTCCTGCCCGTCACCGTCAAGGTCTGGGCGCCGGCCATCGTCACCGCCGTGCCGGTGGCGGCCGACACGCCGCTGGCGGCCGAGCACCTGCAGCTGGCGGTGGTCGACATCGCCGAGTCGAACAGCCCCGTGTACAGCCGCAGCGACGAGCTGATCGGCCGCCGCCTGAGCCGCGCCCAGGCCGCCGGCGCGACGCTGCGCGCCGACACCCTGCGCGCGCGGATCTGGTTCGGCGCGGGCGATCTGGTCCAGGTCGACTCGGTCGGCAACGGTTTTCGCATCAGCGGCGAGGCCGAGGCGCTGAGCCCCGGCGTCGAAGGCCAGCCCGTGCGGCTGCGCGCGGCCAGCGGCAAGCTGCTGTCGGCCTGGCCAGTCGGCGAGCGACGCGCGGAGATCCGCTTGTGAAAGAACACCGCTCAGGACCCGCCCCCGAGCCGCTTCCGGCGCGCCTGGCAGACCTGCATCCCCCACGTTCACGGGGCGTGACGGCCGTCACGCGCCTCGCCGCCCTCAAGTCCGCATGGGCGGCTGCCGAAACACACATCAGCCCCGGGGAACGGAACACGCCCTCCTCGACAGAACCTGAACAAGGTCCTCAAGCCCGAACGGGCGACGCCGATAAACCGGGGGCAGGCCGGACAAGGAAGTCCGGCCGACCGTTGGGTACGTCTCGCGACAGCGGGGCCGGCCTGTCGTCCCGCCGCTGCGGGATGACCGCAACCGGGCTCACAATGACGCGTCACGCACCGAGGCTGGCAGGGTCCATCCGGGACCCCGGCCGGCGCCACAGGAGAACGTCATGAAGATCGGCAACACCTCTGCGCCCGCAGGCATCAACCCGACGGGCGCGGCCACGACCTCGAGCCGCCCGGCCGGTGAAGGCGGCGCCGTTCAAGGCACGGCATCGGCCAACAAGGCCGACGGCAGTGCGACGGTCGAGTTGTCCAGCACCGCACGAGCCCTCATGGAAGCAGCCGACGGGAGTTTCGACGCCCACAAGGTCGAACAGGTTCGCCAGTCGATTTCCGACGGCACCTACAAGATCAACGCCGACGCGATCGCCGACAAGCTGATCGCCAACGCCCGCGAAGTGCTCGGCAAGGTCGGTCCGACCGGGCACTGAGCCCATCGGACCCGTCCCGCCGTCCCGCTCCACACGCCGCCGCCACGGCACAGGCCACCGCATGCATCCGCAGACCCGCTCCCTCGCCCCCGAGTTGAACCGCCGCCCTGCCGTCATGGCAGGTCCGGCGCCAGCCGAACTGGAAGGCCTGGTCGAGCAGCTGGAGACATCGCTGGCCGCCCTCGGGCAGGCACTCAGGCTGCGCGACGCGGACGCGATCGAGGGCCATGCCCAGCGCCTGCACCAGTCGCTCGAACGCGCCGTGCAAGGCTGCCAGCGTGCGGCCCGACAAGGTGGTCTGCCGGCACCGCTGCGTCACCGCCTGGTGCGGGCCAGCGGCCAGGTCGCCGCCCAGCGCGAGACCCTGGTGCGCGCCACCGTCGCGCTGGACCGCGCGATGGATGCCCTGATGCCGCGCGATGCGGCCAATCTCTACGGCAGCCGCGGCTGGAGCGGCGCCAGCGCCGGCGGCGGTCAGCTGATCGGCTGATCAGCTGTGGATCAGGTCTTGGGCAGCGTCACGCCACGCTGGCCCTGGTACTTGCCGCCCCGATCGGCATAGCTGGTCTCGCAGACCTCATCGCTCTCGAAGAACAGCACCTGGGCACAGCCCTCGCCGGCATAGATCTTGGCCGGCAGCGGCGTGGTGTTGCTGAACTCCAGCGTCACATAGCCTTCCCATTCCGGCTCGAACGGCGTCACGTTGACGATGATTCCGCAGCGTGCGTACGTGCTCTTGCCGAGGCAAATGGTCAGGACGTTGCGCGGGATGCGGAAGTACTCGACCGTGCGGGCCAGCGCGAAGCTGTTGGGCGGGATGATGCAGACGTCGGACTCGATGTCCACGAAGCTGCGCTCATCGAAGTTCTTCGGGTCCACCACCGTGCTGTAGATGTTGGTGAAGACCTTGAATTCGGGTGCGCAGCGGATGTCGTAGCCGTAGCTGCTGGTGCCGTAGCTGACGATCTTCTGGCCATCGGCCGACTGCCGCACCTGGCCCGGCTCGAACGGCTCGATCATGCCGTGCTGCTCGGCCATGCGGCGGATCCACTTGTCGCTCTTGATGCTCATCGTCGGCCTCTCTCAGGGGATGACGATTCTAGGTTCGCGCCGCTCATGTCAGGATCATGGCTGGCACGTCAGCAACTGGAGGAGCAACCATGACGACAACGATGCAGGCCGCCTGGCTCACCGGCCACGGTGGCAACGAGGTGGTGCAGATCGGCACGCGTGAGCGGCCGGTACGCGCAGCGGGCGAGGTCCTCGTGCGCATGAAGGCCGCGACGCTCAACCGGGTCGACCTCTACATGCGCGACAGCGGCGCGGGCATCACCCACCCGCTGCCGCTGGTGATGGGCGTGGACGGTGCCGGCGTGGTCGAGGACGTCGGCCCGGAAGAGACCCGCTGGCAGGTCGGCCAACGGGTCGTCCTGCAGCCCATCGTCAGCTGCGGGCGCTGCGAGTTCTGCGAGCGTGGCGACACGCCGCTGTGCACCAGCGCCAGCTACCTCGGCGAGCACCGCCACGGCACGCTGGCTCAGTTCGTGAGCCTGCCAGCGCGCAACGTCTTTGCCCTGCCCGAGGGCCTGGACTTCGCACAAGGCGCCGCCCTCGGCGTCAACCACCTGACGGCCTGGCGCATGCTGTTCACCAAGGCCCGTGTGCAGCCCTGGGAGACCGTGTTGATCTTTGGCATCGGCGGCGGCGTCAGCCTGGCGGCCCTGCAGCTGGTCAAGGCGATCGGCGCCAAGGCCATCGTGACCTCGCGCGACGCCGGCAAGCTCGAACGCGCACGGGCCCATGGCGCCGACGAGGTCGTGCTGGGCGCTGGCGACGAGATCGCGAAACAGGTCCTGAAGCTCACCGGCGGACGCGGCGTCGACGTGGTGATCGAGAACATCGGCACGGCGGTCTGGAGCGCCGCGTTGAAGTCCCTGGTGCGCGGCGGCCGCCTCGTCACCTGCGGCGCCACCTCGGGCGATCAGCCCGGCGCCGACATCCGCCGGCTGTTCATCCGCCAGTTGCAGGTCATCGGCTCGACCGCCGGCAGCCTCAACGAGTTCCGCGACCTGCTGACCTTTGTCGCCCAGCACAAGCTGCAACCGGTGATCGATCAGACCTACCCGCTGGCCGAGCTGCACGCGGCGCTCGACCACCTCGATGCATCGCGGCAGTTCGGCAAGGTAGCGGTGGCCTTGCCGGATTGAGGGCGGCCGACGAGTCCGCCCTTCAGTCCGCCATCCAGTCCGCCCTTCAGCCCGCCAGCACCCGGTCGGCGTGGGCATAGACCGACGCCCGGTCGCCCCGGGTGAAGCCCGCGAGCACGAGGCCCGCAGCCTGCGCCGTGCGGGCGGCCAGTGCGGTCGGGGCGGAGATCGCGGCCAGCAGGCCCACGCCGGCACTGGCGGTCTTGTAGACCATCTCGTAGCTGGCCCGGCTGGTCACCGCGATGAAGCCCTGTGACGGGTCGATGCCTTCGCGGGCCATCCGGCCGGTCAGCTTGTCGAGCGCGTTGTGGCGGCCCACGTCCTCGCGCACCAGCAGCACCTGGCCGTCGAGCTTGCACCAGGCCGCGGCATGGGTCGCGCCGGTGCGTTGCTGCAGGCCCTGGCCCTCGGACAGTCCGGCCATCGCGCGGCCCAGGGCCGACTGGTGGATGCGGACCTCGGCGGGCGCACGGCGCACCGGGCGCACGGCCTCGGCCAGGCTTTCGGTGCCACACAGGCCGCAGCCAGTGCGGCCGGCCAGCGTGCGACGCCGTTCCTTCAAGCGCATGAAGCAGCGCAGCGTGACGCGCAGTTCCAGCGTCAGGCCATGGGCCGCCGTGATCGTGCCGTCGGCCAGCACGCCGGGCGCGGCTTCGCCCTCGGCCTGCATCACGGCCGCGCCAGACAGGTCGCTGACATGGGCCTCGCAGTCGAGCAGGTCATCGACGTCGTCGATGATCCCTTCGCTGAGCGAGAAGCCGAGCGCGAAGTCCTCCAGATCGGCCGGGCTGGCCAGCATCACCGCGTGCGAGATGCCGTTGTAGACCAGCGCCACGGGCACCTCCTCGGCCAGCACGTCGGTGGCGGTGCGGGCCTCGCCGGCACGCCAGCGCTGCACCTCGCGGTGGGAGGCATCGGCCAGCGGGGCGGCATCGGTGAGCAGGTCGGTCGTCATGCGGAAATTGTCCCATCGCGACGCACGCGATCACCGGCTCAGAACAGCGACCCGACGTTGAGCAGGGCCAGCACGCCCAGGACCGCAAAGATCGCCGCCGACACGCCGTGCACCAGCTTCATGGGCACCGCGCGTGTGACCCGGTCCCCCAGGTACACCGCCGGCACATTGGCCAGCATCATGCCCAGGGTCGTCCCCATGACCACGCCAACCAGCGCGTCATAGCGGGCCGCCAGCGCGACGGTGGCGATCTGCGTCTTGTCGCCCATCTCGGCCAGGAAGAAGGCGACCACGGTGGTGCCGAACACGCCCAGGCGCGAGACCTTGCCGTCGAGCGCCTCGTCATCGGCCTGGTCAGGGATCAGCATCCAGACCGCCATCGCGAGGAAGGACAGGCCCAGGCCCCAGCGCAGAACGGTCGGGCCCAGGAAGGCGGCGACCGCGTTGCCCACCGCGCCGGCCATGGCGTGGTTGGCCAGCGTGGCCACCAGGATGCCCAGCACGATGGGCACGGGCTTCTTGAAACGTGCCGCGAGCATGAAGGCCAGCAGCTGCGTCTTGTCGCCCATTTCGCCCAGGGCGACGACACCGGTGGAGATCAGGAAGGCTTCCATGTGGGATGTGGGATGTGGGTTCCGGGGCCGAAGAACGCATGTGACCTCGGACACCTGCGGCCCGCGCGACAGGTGGACAAGGTCAACGGTCTGGCCAGGCGGGGGGCTGTCGGCGCCAGGATCGGTGGGCGATCCAGTGTGTTGACGCACGACCCCTGCGGGGTTGCAGGGCGGCTACTCCCCGGTGACGACGCGGATTCTAGGAAGCGCCGCTGAACGGCTCATGGCAGCAGGCCCGGCTGGCCACGATGCCTTCGCCTTTCCCGTTCGCCAACCCGTTCGCCAGCCCGTCCAAGATCGGGCAATCCGGCCGCTCGTCGCCATGGCAGCCCTGCACCAGGTGGACCAGCGTTTCGCGCATCGCGGCCATGTCGGCCAGGCGCCGGTCCAGGTCGGCGACATGGGCCTGGGCGATGCGCTTGACCTCGGCGCTGGCGCGGTCGCGGTCCTGCCACAGGGCGACCAGCTCGGTGATCTCGGCCATCGAGAAACCGAGGTCGCGCGAGCGCCGGATGAAGCGCAGCGTGTGCACCGCCGCATCGCCGTAGAGGCGATAGCCCGCGTCGGTGCGTGGCACCGGCGGCAGCAGGCCGAGCGACTCGTAGTGACGGACCATCTTGGCCGACACGCCCGCGCGGGCGGCGGCCTCGCCGATGGTCAGGTGGGGAGCGTGGGACATGGCAAGCCTCCTGTCCGGTTTCAGCGGGAACGTGGCGTCGCCTCACGCCGCCAGCGCCGCAGCAGCAGCGCGTTGCTGACAACGCTCAGGCTGCTGAAGGCCATGGCCGCGCCGGCCAGCACCGGGTTGAGCAGGCCGGCCGCTGCCAACGGGATGCCGACCACGTTGTAGGCAAAGGCCCAGAACAGGTTCTGGCGGATCTTGGCCTGCGTGCGGCGGGCGATGTCGATGGCCGCCGGCACCAGTGCCGGGTCGCCATGCATCAGCGTGATGCCCGCTGCGTGCATGGCCACGTCCGTGCCGGTGCCCATGGCGATGCCGACCTGCGCGGCGGCCAGCGCGGGTGCGTCGTTGATGCCGTCACCAACCATCGCCACGGTCGCGCCGGCGGCGCGCAGCTCAGCGACGATGCGGGCCTTGTCCTCGGGCAGCACCTCGGCACGCACATCGACGATGCCCAGCTGCGCCGCCACCGCCGCAGCCGCCCCCCGGTTGTCACCGCTGAGCATGACGGTGCGCACGCCCAGCGCCTGCAGCTCGCGCACGGCGCCGGCTGCGCCGGGCTTGAGGCTGTCGCCGAAGCTCAGAAGACCCCGCACGGTGACGCCACCCTGCCCGGCCACGGCGGTGCTTGCCAGCAGCCACGACACCGTGCGACCCTGCGCCTGCTCGGCCTCGGCCTGCGCCTTCAGCGGCGCCAGGTCCGCGCCCAGTTCCTCGGCCCAGCGGCCGCTGCCGAGCTGCAGACGCACGCCGTCGACCGTGCCGGCCACGCCGCGTCCGGCCACGGCCTGCAGGTCCGCTGGCGCGGTCGCCAGCGCCAGGCCGGCCTCGACGGCGGACTGGCTCACCGCGCGAGCCAGCGGGTGTTCGCTGCCGGCCTGCAACGCGGCGGCGGCTTGCAGCAAGGCGCGGTGATCGCCGTCAACAGCCACGCAGGCCTGCAGCGTCGGCCGACCTTGTGTCAACGTGCCGGTCTTGTCGAAGGCGACGACGTCGATGCGGTGCGCGAGTTCGAGCACCTCGGCATCCTTGATCAGCACGCCATGGCGCGCCGCGACGCCGGTGCCCGCCATGATCGCGGCCGGCGTGGCCAGGCCCAGCGCACACGGACAGGCGATCACCAGGACCGCCACCGCATGCAGGATGGCCGGCTCCCACTGCCCCGTGCCGAAACCCCAGCCCAGCAGCGTCAGCAGCGCCAGGCCCATCACCACCGGCACAAAGACCGCGCTGATGCGGTCGACCAGCTTCTGGATCGGCGCCTTGCGGGCCTGCGCGCTCTCGACCAGGCGGACGATGCGCGCCAGCGTCGATTCGGCGCCCACCTTCGTCGTGCACAGCAGCAGCAGGCCTTCGCCATTGACCGAACCGCCGATCACGCCGTCGCCCACCTGCTTGGCCACCGGCAGGCTCTCGCCGGTCAGCATGGCCTCGTCGACATGGCTGGCGCCCTCGCTCACGAGGCCGTCGACGGCGATGCGTTCACCCGGGCGGACCACCACGACGTCGCCGGGCCGGACCTCGGCGATCGGCCGCTCGACCTCGGTCCCATCGGCCAGACGCAGCCGCGCGACCTCGGGCCGCAGCCGGTTCAGGGCCCGGATCGCCTCGCCGGTCTGGCGCCGCGCCCGCGCCTCCAGCCACTTGCCCAGCAGCACCAGCGTGATGACCACCGCCGAGCCCTCGAAGTACAGCTCGGGCATCGCCGCATCGGGCTGGCTCAACAGCGTCCACAGGCTCAGGCCATAGCCGGCCGAGGTGCCGATCGCCACGAGCAGATCCATGTTGCCGCTGCCCGCCCGCAGGGCCGACCAGCCGGCGCGGTAGAAGCGTGCGCCCAGCCAGAACTGCACGGGGGTGGCCAGCAGCCACTGCAGCCAGCCGGGCAGCATCCAGTGCTCGCCCCACAGCATCGCCACCATCGGCAAGGCCAGCGGCAGCGACAAGGCGGTGGCCGTCAGCACCGGCCACAGCGGCGGCCCTTGCGGTGTGCCCGCTGGCCCGGCAGACGCCGCGCCGTCGTCGGGCACCTGCCCGTCATAGCCGGCCTTGCGCACGGCGGCCAGCAAGGCAGCGCTGTCGACCATGGCCGGCAAGGCCATGACGGTCGCCACCTCGGTGGCCAGGTTGACCTCGGCCGAACGCACGCCGGGGATGCGTGTCAGCGCCCGCTCGACCCGGGCGACGCAGCTCGCGCAGGTCATGCCCTCGATCTGCAGGCGCCATGTCCGCACCGGCACGTCATAGCCGGCGCGGGTGACGGCGGCCGTCAGCGACGCCAGCGTCACCGCCGGCGCGGCGGCGATGCTGGCGGTCTCGGTGGCGAGGTTGACGCTGGCATCGGCCACACCCTCGACCTGGCGCAAGGCCTTCTCCACCCGCGCCACGCAGGACGCGCAGGTCATGCCCTCGATGGCGATCGACCAGTGGGCGTCATCGGGCGCCAAGGCGGGAACAGGGACAACGGTGGTGTTCATGACAGCTCTCCAGACAGGCGATCGGCAGCGAGGAAGGACCAGGACCGATGCGGCGCAGTCTCAACCTTGCCATCATGTCAGGGTCAAGCCGTCCGGCCCTGATCCAGCGCAGCCGCAAGGGTCGCGCCCCACCCGCTTGACCTTGCCCTCGTGGCAAGCTTCAAGCTGATCGACATTCACCACCCCTGAGGAAAACGCCCATGTCCACGATCGCCTTCGAGCTCCCCACCATGACCTGCGGCCATTGCGTCAAGGCCGTCACCGCCGCGATCCAGACCGTCGACAAGCAGGCACAGGTCGTGATCGACCTGCCGACCCATCAGGTCCGGGTCGACACCGGCGCCAGCCAGGCGCAGCTGGCGCAAGCCCTGAAGGAGGCCGGCTACGAGCCGGCCTGAGGCGCGCGCAACCCTGCTGAGCGCCGAACCATCGACAACGTCCCCGACCCACGCCAGGCGACTCCATGGCCCTTGACGACGAATCCTTCGGCCTCCTGCTGAGCACCGTGCAGCGCTTCGTGCAGGAGCGCCTGGTCCCGGCCGAGAACCACCTGGAAGAACACGACGAGGTGCCGCCTGAGCTGGTCGCGGCGATGAAGGAGATGGGTCTGTTCGGCCTGACGGTGCCCGAGGCCTACGGCGGCATCGGCCTGTCGGTCAGCCAGGAGGTGCAGGTCAACTTCGAGCTGGGCCGCACGGCGCCGGCCTTCCGTTCGGTCTTCGGCACCAACACCGGCATCGGCTCGCAGGGCATCCTGATGGACGGCACGCCCGAGCAGAAGGCCCAATACCTGCCGCGCGTGGCCAGCGGCGAGCTGGTGATGTCCTTCGCGCTGACCGAGCCGGACGCGGGTTCGGATGCCGGCTCGCTGAAGACCCGCGCCGAGCTGATCCACGCGCCGGACGGCGATCACTACCTGCTCAACGGCACCAAGCGCTACATCACCAACGCGCCTCGCGCGGGCGCCTTCACCTTGATGGCGCGCACGGGCGGGCCGGGCGCGGCGGGTGTGTCGGCCTTCATCGTGCCGGCCGACCTGCCGGGCATCACGCTGGGCAGGAAGGACCGCAAGATGGGCCAGCGCGGCACGATGACCTGCGACGTGGTCCTCGAGAACGTGCGCGTGCCGGCCAGCCACATCATCGGCGGCGTGCCCGGTCGAGGTTTCCGCACGGCGATGAAGGTGCTCGACCGCGGTCGCCTGAACATCTCGGCGGTGGCCTGCGGCATGGCGCAGCGGGTGCTCGACGAGTCGACCCGCTATGCCCGCGAGCGCCGCCAGTTCGGCCAGCCCATCGGCGAGTTCCAGCTGGTGCAGGCCATGTTGGCCGACAGCCAGGCCGAGCTGATGGCGGGCTGGGCGCTTGTGCGCGAGGTGGCGCAGCACTTCGACCGCAAGCCTGCCGACGCGTCGGACCCGAACGTGTCGATGCGCGTGTCCTGCGCCAAGCTGTTCTGCACCGAGATGGCCGGCCGCGTCGCCGACCGCGGGGTGCAGGTGCATGGTGGCGCGGGCTACATCAACGACTACCCGGTCGAACGCTTCTACCGCGACGTGCGCCTGCTGCGTCTCTACGAAGGCACGACGCAGATCCAGCAGGTGATCGTCGGCCGCGCCCTGATGCAGGACCGCTGACGCCTTGCCCGAGGCCCGAGGCCTGAGACCTGAGGCGGCAACGGCCTGAGGCCGCGCGGCGTTCAGCTGAACGCGGCCACCCGGAACACCGCCACCGTCTCCACCAGCCGCTGGGCCTGCTGCTGCAGGGTCTGGGCGGCGGCGGCGCTCTGTTCGACCAGGGCGGCGTTCTGCTGGGTGGCGTGGTCCATGTGCGTGACCGCCTCGCCGACCTGGGTGATGCCGCCGCTCTGCTCGATGCTGGCCTCGGTGATCTCGCCGACGATGTCGCTGACGCGGCGGATGGCCGCGACGATCTCGTCCATGGTCTGGCCGGCGCTGTCGACCAGGCGGGTGCCCTGTTCGACCTGTTCGACGCTGGCGGTGATCAGGCGCTTGATCTCGCGCGCCGCCTCGGCGCTGCGCTGGGCCAGGTTGCGGACCTCGCTGGCGACGACCGCGAAGCCGCGGCCCTGTTCGCCGGCACGCGCAGCCTCCACGGCCGCATTGAGCGCCAGGATGTTGGTCTGGAAGGCGATGCCGTCGATGACCGAGATGATGTCGGCGATCTTCTTGCTGCTGTCGTTGATGCCGCGCATCGTCGAGACCACCTGACCGACCACCTCGCCACCCTGCGTGGCCACGTGCGAGGCGCCCAGCGCGAGCTGGTTGGCCTGACGGGCGTTGTCTGTGTTGTTGCGCACGGTGGCGCTCAGCTCCTCCATCGTCGCGGCGGTCTGCTGCAGCGCGCTGGCCTGCTGCTCCGTGCGCTGGCTCAGGTCGTTGTTGCCCTGGGCGATCTGGGTGCTGGCGGTGGCCACTTCCTCGGCGTTGTGCTTGACCTCCTGCACGATGCCGCCAAAGCTGCTTTGCATCGTCGCGAGCGCGTCGAGCAAGCGGCGGGTCTCTTCGTTGCCGGTCGAGCGAACCGTCACGCCCAGGTCGCCCTGGGCAATCTGCACCGCGACGTCGACGGCATGGTCCATCGGTTCGGTCATGCGGCGGGCCAGCAGCAAGGCGCCGACCACGATGGCCAGCACCGAAGCCACCAGACCGGCCAGCGTCACCCAAGCCGCCATGGCGGTGGCGGCAGAGGCTTCCTCGGCAGCGCGGGATGCGTCGGTCTCGATCAGTTCGCTGAGCGAGCCCAGACCGATCTCAAGCTCCTCGAAGGACTTCTGCAGCGACACGCTGGCCTGGCGGGCCGCCTCGACGTCCTTGCCCGCACTGGCGATGACGGTCTTGGCCGATTCGATGTAGCGCTCGACGACCGGGCGGGCCGCCTGCAGCGCGGCCGACGACTCGGCGCCAATGGGGATCTCGTCGATCTTGGCCAGCGCCTCTTGCAGTACCTTCTGATGCTCGTCCAGGCCCTTGGCGGCGGCGTCGATGCGGGCCGGGTCGTTTTCCAGCGCACCGATCAGCGCGAGCTGGCCGTCGCCGCGAATGGCGTCATGCATCATGTCCGCGAGCTGGCTGGCCTGCAGCGCCGAGCCCGACTCGATGGCGTGACCGACCGTGACGCTGACACGCTGGGTGCCGAACAGGCCGATCCCACCGGCCAGCGCGGCGGACAGTGCGCCGGCGCAGCCGAGCAACAAGATCTGGGTACGCAATTTCATCGAACACTCCCTGAGGTTGCCGGCTGCGAGATGACGGAACCGGGGGCCGGGACCGGGGACGGCCTTGCACTGATCTGCATCAAGGCCGCGCCCGAATAACCATGGCACGAGCTCCGATTGTTCGAGCCTGCCGACGCGTCGATCGCCGCAGTTCAAGGGGAAAGCGGGCGCATCTCTGGCCCGCGCTGGCCTGATGCAACGCAAGTTCCGCCCGCCGTCTGGCCACACCGACCCGAGCGCCGCTCCTAAGATGTCCGTTCGATGACGACGCAAGGAAGCTGACGATGGCGACCCGCAGACGAACCCCGGCCGCAGCGCCTCCCGCCGCCCCCACCAGGCCGCCGCGCGATCGCTCGGCAGCGGCCGGGCGCGAGCGCTACGCCGTCCAGTCGGCCATCGACGCCGCACAGATCGTGCAGGCCGAGGTCGTGCAAGGACTGATCGATCAAGGCTCACGCCCGGCCGCACCGCCGGCCGCACGGGCCGACCTGCTGCGACAGGTGCGCGCGCTGCTGGACGGCGCAGCGCCCGACGACATCGCCGCGCTGCGGCGCTCGCTGGCCGCGCCCCGCCAGCCGCAGGCCATCGGCCCGGACCCGGACCTGCTGCTGTCGGCCGGCTGGCGCGAGGGCGCCTACCCCTATCGCCACCTGCTCTCGCGCAAGACCTACGAGCGCCAGAAGTACCGCCTGCAGGTCGAGCTGCTCAAGCTGCAGGCCTGGGTCAAGGAGACCGGCGCGCGGGTGGTGATCCTGTTCGAGGGTCGCGATGCGGCCGGCAAGGGCGGTGCGATCAAGCGCTTCATGGAGCACCTCAACCCGCGCGGCGCCCGCGTCGTCGCGCTGGAAAAGCCCAGCGAGGTCGAACGCGGCCAGTGGTATTTCCAGCGCTACATCTCGCACCTGCCCACACGCGGCGAGATCGTGCTGTTCGACCGCAGTTGGTACAACCGCGCCGGCGTCGAGCGGGTCATGGGCTTTTGCAGCGGCCATGAATACGACGAGTTCCTGCGCCAGGCACCGGAGTTCGAACGCCAACTGGTGCGCTCGGGCGTGCACCTGTTCAAGTTCTGGTTCTCGGTCAGCCGGGCGGAGCAGCGTCGCCGCTTCAAGGAACGCAAGCTGCACCCGCTCAAGCAGTGGAAGCTCAGCCCGATCGACACGGCCTCGCTGGACAAGTGGGACGACTACACCCGCGCCAAGGAGGCCATGTTCCTGCACTGCGACACGTCCGATGCGCCGTGGACGGTGATCAAGAGCGATTGCAAGAAGCGCGCACGCCTGAACGCGATGCGCTACGTACTGCAGCGCCTGCCCTATGCCCGCAAGGACCTCGCCGCGATCGGCCCGGTCGACCCGCTGATCGTCGGCCGGCCGTCGCTGGTGCCCAGCAGCTACGGCGAAGACCAGCTGTCCTTGAACGGGTCGAGCTGAAGGATCAGCCCGAGGTCGGATGGCCCAGCAGGTGGCCCAGGCGGTCGCGCTTGGTGCCGAGGTAGGCGGCGTTCTCCGGGTGTTCGCCCGCCTCGTGCGGCTCGCGCGAGACGACGCGCAGGCCCTGTTCCTGCAGCGCCAGCAGCTTGAGCGGGTTGTTGCTCATCAGCCGGACCGCCGACACGCCCAGGTGCTGCAGGATGGCCGCCGCCGCCTCGTAGCGGCGCGCATCGACCGGGTGGCCCAGCGCCAGGTTGGCGTCGACCGTGTCCAGGCCCTGGTCCTGCAGCGCATAGGCACGCAGCTTCTCGATCAGGCCGATGCCCCGGCCCTCGTGTCCGCGCATGTAGATGACCACGCCGCAGCCCTCGGCGGCGATGCGGTCCAGCGCCTTGTGCAGCTGCGGCCCGCAGTCACAGCGCAGCGAGCCGAGGATGTCGCCGGTGAAGCATTCGGAATGCACCCGCACCAGCACGCCCCGATCACCGGCCGCCGCCAGATCGCCGCCGTGGATGGCGAGGTGCTCGACGCCGGTGCGGTTCTCGATGAAGGACGCGAGCTGGAAGATGCCGTGCGAGGTCGGCATGCGCACGCTCGGGCCGACCCGCACGCAGGCGCTGGTGGCGTCGGTGGCGTCGGTGGCAGGAACGGCGGCATGGGGATCGGCGGTGGGCATCGAGGCGTCGGGTGTCATCGGAGTGCGCGATTGTCCGGGGTTTGAAGAACGTCGGCATGTGTCGGCCCCGGCGCCGCCAACCGGTCGCGCCGGGGCGGCATCATCCCTGCCCCGCCCGCCCGGAATCACCCCTTGAACGCCGACCCTGCCCGGACCACCCCGAACGCCACAACCGCCACAACCGCGCCGACCGCCACAACGGCCCCGACGGCACCCCCCACCTTCTGGCGGGCCTTCGCCTACTGGCTGCGTCTGGGCTGCATCAGCTTTGGCGGCCCGGCCGGGCAGATCGCCTTGATGCATGAGGACCTGGTCGAGCGGCGGCGCTGGATCTCCGAGCGGCGCTACCTGCACGCCTTGAACTACTGCATGGTGCTGCCCGGTCCGGAGGCCCAGCAACTGGCGACCTACATCGGCTGGCTGATGCACCGGACCTGGGGTGGCATCGTCGCCGGCACCCTGTTCGTGCTGCCCTCGTGGCTGATCCTGATCGCCCTGAGCTGGCTCTACCTGAGCTGGGGTCACCTGCCGGCGGTGGCTGGCGTGCTCGATGGCATCAAGCCAGCGGTGACGGCCATCGTGGTGGCTGCCGCCGTGCGCATCGGCGGTCGGGCGCTCAGGAACCGCTGGCTGTGGGCGATCGCCGTGGCGGCCTTCGTGGCGATCTTTGCGCTTGGGCTGCCCTTCCCCCTGATCGTGCTGCTGGCGGGCCTGGCCGGGCACCTCGGCGGGCGCTGGCGGCCGCAGCAGTTCTCGCTCGGCGGCGGACACGGCAAGGCGGTGGCCAGCGCCGGTCCGGCCGTCATCGACGACGACACGCCCACGCCCGACCATGCCCGCTTCAGCTGGGGCCGGCTGGCACGGGTCGCGGCCGTCTGCATCGGCCTGTGGCTCGCGGCGATGGCGGCGCTCATCGGGCTGCTGGGGATGGATGCGGTGCTGACCCAGATGGCGTGGTTCTTCACCAAGGCCGCCTTGCTGACCTTTGGCGGCGCCTATGCCGTGCTGCCCTATGTCTACCAGGGGGCGGTGGCGCACTTCCAGTGGCTCACGCCGGCCCAGATGATCGACGGCCTGGCGCTGGGCGAGACCACGCCCGGCCCGCTGATCATGGTGGTGTCCTTCGTCGGCTTCGTCGGCGGCTGGACCCAAGCGCTGTTCGGCCCCGAGGCCCAGCTGCTGGCCGGCGTGGTGGCGTCCGCGCTGGTGACCTTCTTCACCTTCCTGCCCTCGTTCTTCTTCATCTTCGCGGGCGGCCCCTTCATCGAGACCACCCACGGCAAGCTCGGCTACACCGCGCCGCTGAGCGGCATCACCGCCGCCGTCGTCGGGGTGATCGTCAACCTGGCGCTGTTCTTTGCGCTGCACGTGCTGTGGCCGCGCGGGCTGGACGGCCCCTTTGCCTGGCAGGCCGCCGTCATCGGCGTGGTCGCGGGCGTGGCGCTGATCCGCTTCAAGGTCGGCGTGATCGCGGTCGTGCTGGCCTCGGGACTGGCGGGCTGGCTGCTGTCCTGGCTGCGTCTGGCCGGCTGACACCGGCGACCGAGCGGTCAGGAACCCGCGCGGGCACCGGGGTGGTGTCCGATTTCACGCTGCCGTCATCGCCCCTCGGGACATTTGTCGCTTCGACCCACCCGCGAACGACCGAGGAGTGCACATGAAGGGCCTTTCCCATCCGACCAATGACGAGACGCTGAACCCGTCCGGCAACGCTTCGATCCACGACGTCATCGCCGAGGTCTCGCCCGGCCGGCGGCGCTTCCTGCAAGGCGGCGTCAGCGCCGCCGCCCTGGCCAGCGCCGGTGGCCTGACGCTGGGTGGTCTGGCGCAGACCGTCTCGGCCTCCACCGGACGCAGCGGCCTGGCCGCGCCGATCAGCTTCGAGAGCGTGCCCGCCAGCCGCGCCCCGGTGCTCGATGCCGTCACCGTGCCCAAGGGCTACACCGCCCAGCTCTTCGTCGCCTGGGGCGACCCGATCATGTCCGGTGGCCGCCCCTTCATCGGCAACGCCGGCGAGTCGGCCGCCGACCAGGCCCGCCAGTTCGGCGCGCACAACGACGGCATGCACTTCTTCCCCTACGCCAAGGGTGACGACGAGCGCCACGAGTCGGACGACGACGGCCGCAAGGCCTCCAGCCGCCACGGCCTGCTGTGTGTCAACAACGAGTACACACACGAGGAAATCCTGTTCCCGGACGGCCAGGTCGGCGCCGGCTACACGATCGAGAAGACCCGCAAGTCGCAGGCCGCCCATGGCGTGTCGATCGTCGAGGCCCGCCGCAAGGGCGGTCGCCACGGCGCATGGACCGCCAAGGCCGATTCGCGCCTGGGTCGCCGCATCACCGCGAACACGCCGGTGCGCATCGCCGGCCCGGCCGCAGGCCATGCCCTGATGCAGACGCGCGAGTTCCTGATCACCGACAGCGGCTCGATCGCCACCGGCGCGACCACCGACGGCCGCAGCGGCCACGGCACGGTCAACAACTGCGCCCACGGCTACACGCCCTGGGGCACCTACCTGACCTGCGAGGAAAACTGGAACGGCAACTTCGGCGGCACCGGCGCGGTCGACACCAGCACCGCCACCGAGATCGGCCGCCTCAACCGCCGCTATGGCGTCACCGCCGGCGGCTTCGGCTACCGCTGGCACACCACCGATCCGCGCTGGGACGTCAGCACCAACCCGAACGAGCCGCATCACTTCGGCTGGGTCGTCGAGATCGATCCCTATGACCCGAAGTCCGTGCCGGTCAAGCGCACCGCGATGGGCCGCTTCAAGCACGAGAGCGCCCAGGTCGTCGTCGACAAGGACCAGCGCGTGGCCTTCTACATGGGCGACGACGAGCGCAACGAGTACATCTACAAGTTCGTCTGCGCGCGCCGCCTCGACCGCGACGAGCCGCGCCGCAACCGCGACATGCTCGACCACGGCACGCTGTACGTGGCCCGCTTCGACGCCGATCTGACGGGCCGCTGGATCGCCCTGACGCCGGCCACCGTGGGCCTGGACGGCGTGGCGCTGCGCGACCACCCGAACTTTGCCGGCGGTGACGATGCGCAGGTGCAGGCGCGCATCCTGGTCAAGACCCGCATGGCCGCCGATGCCGTCGGCGCCACGATGATGGACCGGCCCGAATGGACCGGCGTGCGACCGCGCCTGCATGGCTTCGACGAGGTCGAGGTCTACTGCACGCTGACCAACAACAACCGCCGTGGCAGTGCCGCCGTGGCCAGCGCCAATGCCGCCGATGGCAGCACGGCGGCCGGCTCAGCCCGCCCGGCGGTCGATGCCGCCAACCCGCGTGCCAACAACCTCTACGGCCACATCATCCGCTGGCGCGAAGCGGACCGCTCGGTCACGGCCACGACCTTCACCTGGGACCTGTTCGCCCAGGCCGGCGACACGCTGACGACGAAGACGCCGGCCGCGCAGTACACCGGCAACATCGTCGACGCGCCCGATGGCAGCGCCGACTACGGTGCGCCGGACGGCCTGTGGTTCGACCCGTTCGGCCGCCTGTGGGTGCAGACCGACCAGGTCGGCGACGGCACGGGCGACTTCGTCAACATCGGCGGCAACATGATGGTCTGCGCCGATCCGGCCACCGGGGTGACGCGCCGCTTCATGACAGCGCCGAACCGCTGCGAGGTCACCGGCATCACGATGACGCCGGACGGCCGCACGCTGTTTGTCGGCATCCAGCATCCGGGCGAGGACGCCACCTCGGCCAACCCGACGCAGTTCTCGAACTGGCCGCAGAACCAGTTCACGCTGCGCTCGGACGGCGTGACCCCGCTGCCGGCCGGGCGCCCGCGCTCCTCGGTGGTCGTCATCACCAAGGATGACGGCGGCATCATCGGCACCTGACGGATCGGGTGACGTTCCCGGCGGTCTGCCCGCCGGGACTCACTCGTTGCAGGGCCGGATGTCGCGCACCTCGACCCGGACCTCCTTGACCGGACAGGCCGGCTTGGGGTCGAGCGTGTAGGTGTCGCCCATGAAGCAGTCGGTGGCGATGCCGATGAAGTTGCGGCCCACGCCGCTGACGCCGTTGCCGCGCACCTGGCCGGGGCACAGTGCCTCGTAATGCACGTCGACGCAGGCGACGACCTCGGGCTTGATGCGCGGGCGCTTGCCGACCACGTAGTACTTGCCCTCGCCGTCCGGGCAGGTGCGCGCGGCCAGCGTCGTGCCGCTGCGCAGCTGGCCGAGGAAGTCGGCCTTGGCCTGGGCCGCCGCCGCTGCGGCCTCGGCCTTCTGACGCTCACGCTCGCGCTGGGCGGCCTCACGCTCGGCCTGCCGCGCGGCGGCCTCTTGCTGGGCCTTGATCTGCGCCTCGCGTTCGGCCTGGCGTGCCGCCGCTTCCTGCTGTGCCTTCAGCTGGGCCTGCTGGGCTTGTTGTTGCGCTTGTTGTTGCGCTTGTTGCTGGGCCTGCTGCTGGACGTGCAACTGGGCCAGCTGCTGCGCCTGTGCCTGGGCCACACGCTGGTTCTGCTGCGCCTGTGCGGCCTGTTGCTGCGCCTGCTCGGCGGCGCGGCGTTCCTGCTCGGCCTTGGCCCGTGCCTGCTGGGCCTCGGCAGCGCGGCGCTGCTGCTCGACGATGGCCTGCTGCACGGCCGCGCTCTGGTTGCGGCCGGCCTGCACGTCGGCGGCGGCGGCCTGGATGCCGCGACCGCCACCATCGGTGGCCACGTCCGAGACGAAGCCGCTGACCATGCGCGCCTTCTCAGCCGAGCTGAGGCCGGGCGCGCTGCCGATCACCGCCGCGCCGATCAGGCCGGCGATCCATTTGCCGCTGCTGCCGCTGCTGTCGCTGGAGGCTTCGGCCTGCTGGCGCCGGCTGCTGGCCGCCGCCATCTCGGTCGGGCCGCCGCGCTTGCCGTCGGTGAAGGTGCCGGCATAGCGGTCACCGTCGGGCCAGGTCATGGTGCCCGGGCCATGCAGCACGCCGTTGACCTGCTCGCCCTCGTAGCGCACGCCATCGGGCCACTGGTGCACACCCCAGCCGTTGCGCTGGCCGGCGACATAGCCACCCTCGTAGCGCTGGCCGCTGGCGTAGACCTCGCGGCCCAGGCCGGCGCGCTGGTCGGCCAGAAAACCGCCTTCGTAGCGCGCGCCATCGGCCTCGACCATCACGCCCTGGCCGCTGCGCTGGTCGTCGACCCAGTCGCCCTCGTAGCGCGCACCGCCGACATAGCTCATGACGCCACGGCCGTTGTACTTGCCACGGAAGAACTCGCCCTCGTAGACCGTGCCATTGGCCAGCTTCAGGCGGCCCTTGCCGGCGAACTGGCCGGCCACGAAGTCGCCCTCGTAGCGCTGGCCGCTGGGCCAGGTGTAAACGCCCGGGCCGCTGCGCAGACCCTTCTCGTCGTAGCCGCCCTCGTGACGCTGGCCGCTGGTCATCACGAGCACGCCGGTCAGGCGGCGGTCGTCGATGAAACGGCCCTCGTAGCGGTCGCCGTCGGCCAGCATCAGGACGCCTTCGCCATGGCGCTTGCCGTCGACCACCTCGCCCTCGTAGCGGTGGCCGTCCAGCAGGGTCATGACACAGCGCCCGGTGCGCTTCTCGGCCGCGCACAGCGTGTCGACCGCGACCACACGCCCATCCGGATGCCGCAAGGTGCCCAGCACGGCCTGGTCGGCCTTGTAGAGCCCTTCGTAGACCCGCCCGTCGGCGTAGCGGTAGCGGCCCTGGCCTTCGTAGTCGTTGTTGGCGAACGAGCCTTCGTAGACCGCGCCGCTCGGGAAGCGGAACACACCCGGCCCGGCGCGCTTGCCGTTGGCATCGAGCCCGCCCTCGTAGACCTGGCCGCCGGCATGGCGGATCACGCCGTGGCGGAAGCTGCCGGCCTCGAATCGGCCTTCCCAGCGGGTGCCACCGGCCGCGCGCTGCACGCCCTCGCCCTCGCGCTTGCCGGCCACGTAGCCGCCCTCGTAGCCGCCGCCATCGGCATCGACATGCACCGCGCGGCCGTGCAACTGGTCGAGCAGCCAGTCACCCTCGACCCGGTGACCGGCCTTCCAGAGGTAGACGCCCTTGCCCGAACGCTGGCCCTTGACGAAACCTCCGGTGTAGACGTCACCCGAGCCGTACTGCAGCCGGCCCTCGAACATCTCGTCGTTGATGAAGATGCCCTCGAAGCGCCGGCCGTCGGGCCAGGTCATGACGCCCCGGCCCTGCCGGCGGTTCTGCTCCACGCCGCCCTCGTAGCGCTGGCCCGAGTCCCACAGGAAGACGCCCTGCCCGGTCGCCTTGTCCTGCGAGACCCAGCGGTCGGCGGCCTGGGCCGATGCGGGCAGCAGCGCAAGCCCACCTGCCAGCCCCCAAGCCAGGCCGATCGCGGCGACGAGGGCCAAGAGGCGGCTGGCGGCTGTGGACTGGCGCAACGGGGGCAAGGGGCGCAACGGGCGCAACAGGGGCAACGGGGACATCTGGATCGAGGGTGGCATCGTCAGCTCGGTGCATCGTTCGGGACAGAAATGGCGGGCCCGCAAAGGGACCGCCATGCATCGCGAAAGATCGGCTGAAAACGCACCCGACCCGAGCCCGGTCGCCGGGTGTCGTGTGACGGATCACCGGTTCAGGCGCCGGTGCGCCCGCACGCCCGGGCAGGCGCGCTGCTGGCGGCTCAGCCCGGGTGGACCAGATCCTTGATCTGCGCCAGCGCGGCCGGGTCTTCCATGGTCGTCAGGTCACCGGCATCGCGGCCTTCGCAGACCGCCTGGATGGCGCGGCGCAGCACCTTGCCCGAGCGGGTCTTGGGCAGCACGGTGACGAACTTGACCATCGCCGGACGTGCCACCGCACCGAGCTGGCCGTCGACCACCTTCATGATCTCGGCCTCCAGCGCCTTGGCGCCCTCGGGGGTCGCGGCCTTGCTGACGTCCTTCAGGACCGCGAAGGCGACCGCGACCTGGCCCTTGAGCTGATCGGCGACGCCGACCACGGCCACCTCGGCGACGTTGGCGTGGCTGGAGATGCTTTCCTCGATCTCACGCGTGCCCAGGCGGTGACCGGCCACGTTGATGACGTCATCGGTGCGGCCCAGGATGAAGAAGTAGCCGTCGGCGTCCTTCACGCCCCAGTCGAAGGTCGAATACATGACCTTGCCGTGGATGCTCGACCAGTAGGTGCTGACGTAGCGCTTGTCATCGCCCCAGACGGTCTGCAGGCAGCCCGGCGGCAGCGGGCCTTCGACGGCGATGACGCCCTTCTTGTTCGGCTCGGTGATCTCCTCGCCGCTGGCCTCGTCGATCAGCTTGACGTCGTAGCCGTAGACCGCCTTGCCGGGCGAGCCGAACTTGGTCGGTGCCGGCTCGACACCGTTGCAGATGGCCATGATCGGCCAGCCGGTCTCGGTCTGCCAGTAGTTGTCGATGATGGGCTTGTTCAGCTCGCCGCCGATCCAGGTGGCGGTCGGCTCGTCCAGCGGCTCGCCGGCCAGGAACAGCGCCTTCAGCGAGGAAAGGTCGTACTTCTTCAGATACGCCGGGTCCTGCTTCTTGAGCACGCGCGCGGCGGTCGGGGCGCTGAACATCACCGTGACCTTGTACTTCTCGACCAGGCTCCACCAGATGCCAGCGTCCGGTCGGATCGGCAGGCCCTCGTACATGATGGTCGCCATGCCGTTGATCAGCGGGCCGTAGATGATGTAGCTGTGACCCACCACCCAGCCGATGTCGCTGGTGCTGAAGTAGGTCTCGCCCGGGTTGCCCATGTAGATGTGTTTCATCGACGCGGCCAGCGCGACGGTGTAGCCGGCGGTGTCGCGTTGCACGCCCTTGGGCTTGCCGGTCGTGCCCGAGGTGTAGAGGATGTAGCTCGGGTGGGTCGACTCGACCCACTCGCAGGGCACGACGGTGTCCATCTGCAGCGCACGCTGCTCGGCATAGTCGACGTCACGGCCGTCAACCCGGGCGTAGGGCGCCAGGCCGCGGTCGACCATCACCACCTTGGCCGGCTTGTGGGTCGACAGGTTGATGGCCTCATCCAGCAGGTGCTTGTAGGGCACCGACTTGCCGCCGCGCATGCCGGCGTCGGCGCTGACGATCAGGGTCGGCTGGGCATCGTCGATGCGGCTGGCCAGCGAGTGGCTGGCAAAGCCACCGAACACCACCGAATGGATCGCGCCGATGCGCACCGCCGCCAGCATCGCGAAGGCGGCCTCGGCAATCATCGGCATGTAGATCAGCACGCGGTCGCCCTTCTTGACACCCATCGCGCGGTAGATCGCGGCCATGCGCTGCACCTCGGCATGCAGCTCGCGGTAGCTGTAGACGGTCTCGGTATCGGTCTCGGTCGACACGAAGATCAGCGCGTTCTGATCGGCGCGGTCTTGCAGGTGACGGTCGACCGCGTTGTGGCACAGATTGGTCTGGCCACCGGCGAACCAGCGCGCGAACGGCGGGTTGGTGTAGTCGCAAACCTGGTCATAGGGCCGGTGCCAGTCGATCAGCTCGGCCTGCTCGGCCCAGAAACCGTCACGGTCCTCGATCGAGCGGCGGTGAAAGGCGGCGAAATCTTGGGGGGCAGCGCTCATGGGTCGTCTCCTGATCGGCGGGGACGGTCGGTGTGCACGTCCCAGAATTCATAATTACAAGGCTTGCGGCTGACAGTGTGCTGTCGGGCGGGCATCGATCGCCGCTGATCGCGCCTGACCCCGGGCGCTACGATGCAGGCCACAGCCAGACCCGGGAGCCGCCATGTCCGCCGTCCTCCAGCCTTCGTCCAGGATGGACCCGACCGCCTTCCTCGCCTGGGAGGAACATCAGCCGGGTCGGCATGAGTTCGTTGACGGTGAGGTGTACGCGATGAGCGGGGCCACGTCGACCCACAACACGATCGCAGGCAACCTCTACATGGCGTTGCGCCAAGGCTTGCGAGGGACTCCCTGCCGTACGCACATCGAGGGCGTGAAGGTGCACATCCAGGCTGCCGACAGCGTGCTTTATCCGTATGTCTTCGTGACCTGCGATCCCGTCGACCTGACCCCCGAACGCGACACGCACAAGACATCGCCCACGCTGGTGGTCGAGGTCCTGTCGCCCGCCACTGCTGCTTACGACCGCGGTCGCAAGTTCGAGCTGTACCAGCAATTGCCGAGCCTGAAGGAATACGTGCTGGTCGAAGCCGACAGGCCCCATGTGGACCTGTTTCGCCGCAACGCTGAGGGGCTGTGGGTGCTGCACCCGGCCGGGCCGGGCGCGGTCCTCGACATGGCGAGCGTGGGCTTGTCGCTCACGCTGGACCAGGTCTATGAGGAGGTTGATTTCGACCTGAGCCGGGCCTTTTTGCAGGACCGCATCGAACCGTCAGCCGGCCCCGCCGCCAGCTGAGGCGACCGCCCTCAGCCCAGCGCCGCGATCACGTCCGGCGGGGCCTGCACCAGTTCGATCAGGACGCCCTCGCCACCGAGCGGGAACTCGTCGTTGCCCTTGGGGTGGATGAAGGTGATGTCGTGACCGGCCGCGCCCTTGCGGATGCCGCCCGGTGCAAAGCGCACGCCGTTCGCCGTCATCCATTCGACCGCCTGGGGCAAGTCATCGACCCACAGGCCGACGTGGTTGAGCGGTGTGGCGTGGACCGCAGGTTTCCGCTCGGCGTCGAGCGGCTGCATCAGGTCGACCTCGACCGCGGTCGGGCCGCTGCCGAGCGCGCAGATGTCCTCGTCGACGTTCTCGCGCTCGCTGACGAAGGTGCTCTTGACGGTCAGGCCGAGCATGTCGACCCACAGCGACTTGAGCTTGTCCTTGCTCGGGCCGCCGATGGCGATCTGCTGGATGCCGAGGATCTTGAAGGGCTTGCTGTTGCTCATCTCGGGCCTCACTCGAACGCCAGGATCGGCTGGTCCACCGTCAGGCTCTCGCCCTTGTTGGCGAGCACAGCCTTGACCACGCCGTCCTGCTGGGCGACGAGGATGTTCTCCATCTTCATCGCCTCGATCACCGCCAGCTTCTCGCCGGCAATGACCTTCTGGCCGGCCTGGACGGCGACGTCGGCAAGCAGGCCGGGCATCGGCGAGAGCAGGAACTTGCTGGTGTCGGGCGGTGCCTTGTAGGGCATCAGCTTCATCAGCTCGGCCGCGCGGGGCGCCAGCACCAGGGCGTCGATCTGCGTGCCGTTGTGGGCCACGCGGATGGCCAGCGGGCGCTTGGATGAGCCTTGTTCAACCTGGGCGGAGAACGGCTTGCCATTGACCGCGCCGGTCATCAACAGGTCGCCCAGCTTGGTGTGGCTGCGGATGGCGTAGGTGCGGGCCGACTCGCCCTCGCCGACCACCACGTTGGCGCTGCAGGCCACGGCGTCGTAGGCGCTGACATTGACCGGGTGGTAGACATGCTGGCCTTCGGCGCCCAAGACGGCGACGACGAAGTCCGGCGCGATGGTCACGCCATGGCCGGGCAGTTGGCCAGAGATGCCCGCAGCGCGCTGGCGGGCCTTGCGACGCACAAAGGCGGCGAGGGCGACCAGGAACAGCGGATCGTCATGCGGCACGTCCTCGGCCTTGAAGCCGCGGGCGTAGTGCTCGGCGATGAAGCCGGTGTTGAACTCGCCGGTGACGAACTTCGGATGCGCCAGCAGCGCGGCCTGGAAGGGGATGTTGCTGCTGATGCCGCGGATGACGAAGCCATTGAGGGCCTCGCGCATCTTGGCGATCGCGTCGTTGCGGTCACGCCCGTGCACGATGAGCTTGGCGATCATCGAGTCGTAGAACATCGGGATCTCGCCGCCCTCGTAGACACCGGTGTCCACGCGCACGCCACCGAACTTGCCGCCTGCATAGGCAGGGCCTTGCAGCGTCTCGCTGCCCTGCACCAGATCGGCCTGCGGCGGCTGGTAGCGCACCAGCCGGCCGGTCGACGGCAGGAAGTTGCGGAACGGGTCTTCGGCATTGATGCGGCACTCGATGGCCCAGCCCTGGCGCGGGATGTCGGCCTGACCGAAGCCAAGCTTCTCGCCGGCTGCCACGCGGATCATCTGCTCGACCAGGTCCAGCCCGGTGATGCACTCGGTGACCGGGTGCTCGACCTGCAGCCGGGTGTTCATCTCCAGGAAGTAGAAGTCCTGGTCCTTGCCGACCACGAACTCGACCGTGCCGGCGCTCTGGTACTTGACCGCCTTGGCCAGCGCCACGGCCTGTTCGCCCATGGCCTGGCGGGTGGCGTCGCTGATGAAGGGGCTGGGCGCTTCTTCGATCACCTTCTGGTGACGGCGCTGGATCGAGCACTCGCGCTCGTGCAGGTAGACCACGTTGCCGTGGCTGTCGCCAAGGACCTGGATCTCGATGTGGCGCGGCTCGAGCACGTATTTCTCGATGAACACGCGGTCATCGCCGAAGCTGTTGCGGGCCTCGTTGCGGCAGGACGAGAAGCCCTCGAAGGCTTCCTTGTCGTTGTAGGCCACGCGCAGGCCCTTGCCGCCGCCACCGGCCGAGGCCTTGATCATCACCGGGTAGCCGATGCCCTGGGCGATCTCGACCGCACGCTCGGCCGATTCGATCGCATCGTTCCAGCCGGGGATGGTGTTGACGCGGGCCTCGTTGGCGAGCTTCTTCGAGGCGATCTTGTCGCCCATGGCCGCGATCGAGTAGTGCTTCGGGCCGATGAAGGTGATGCCTTCTTCCTCGCAGCGACGGGCGAAGTCCTCGTTCTCGGACAGGAAGCCATAGCCCGGGTGCACCGCTTGCGCGCCGGTCTGCTTGCAGGCCGCGATGATCTTGTCGGCCACGAGGTAGGACTCGCGCGAGGGCGCCGGTCCCAGCAGCACGGACTCGTCGGCCAGCTCGACGTGGCGGGCATCCTTGTCGGCCTCGGAATAGACGGCGACGGTGGCGATGCCCATCTTGCGGGCGGTCTGGATGACGCGGCAGGCGATCTCGCCCCGGTTCGCGATCAGGATCTTGGTAAACATGTCTGTCTCTCTCTCGGATCAAAGGTTGTTGGCAAAGCCGACAACCGAGAGTTCATTCAAGCCGCATGCGCGGATCCGGCTCCGCCGGGCCGCTGCATGAGCCCGCTCGGGGGGGCAGCGACCGACAGGGAGCGTGGGGACTCACAGAGGGATGTTCCCGTGCTTGCGCCACGGGTTTTCCACCTTCTTGTCCTTGAGCATCGTGAGCGAACGGCAGATGCGCTTGCGCGTCTCGTGCGGCTGGATCACGTCGTCGATGAAGCCGCGGCTGCCGGCCACGAAGGGGTTAGCGAAGCGGGCCTTGTATTCGGCTTCCTTGGCCGCGAGCTTGGCCGGATCGCCCTTGTCCTCGCGGAAGATGATCTCCACCGCGCCCTTGGCGCCCATCACCGCGATCTCGGCATTCGGCCAGGCGAAGTTGACGTCGCCACGCAGGTGCTTGGAGGCCATCACGTCGTAGGCACCGCCATAGGCCTTGCGGGTGATCACCGTGACCTTGGGCACCGTGCACTCGGCATAGGCATAGAGCAGCTTGGCGCCGTGTTTGATGATGCCGCCGTACTCCTGCGAGGTGCCGGGCATGAAGCCGGGCACGTCGACGAAGGTGATGACCGGGATGTTGAAGGCATCGCAGAAGCGCACGAAACGCGCCGCCTTGATGCTGCTCTTGATGTCCAGGCAGCCGGCCAGCACCAGCGGGTTGTTGGCGACGATGCCGACCGTCTGGCCTTCCATGCGCGCCATGCCGATGACGATGTTGGCGGCGTAGTCGGGCTGCAGCTCGAAGAAGTCGCCATCGTCGACCACCTTGCCGATCAGCTCCTTGATGTCATAGGGCTTGTTCGGGTTGTCCGGCACCAGCGTGTCGAGCGAATGGTCCAGCCGCGCGGCCGGATCGCCATTCGGGCGGTGCGGCGCGCGCTCGCGGTTGTTCAGCGGCAGGTAGTTGAAGAAGCGGCGCAGCATCAGCAGCGCTTCGACGTCGTTCTCGAAGGCCAGGTCGGCCACGCCGCTCTTGGTGGTGTGGGTCGAGGCACCGCCCAGCTCCTCGGCGCTGACCTCCTCGTGCGTCACGGTCTTCACGACCTCCGGGCCGGTGACGAACATGTAGGACGAGTCCTTCACCATGAAGATGAAGTCGGTCATGGCCGGCGAGTACACCGCGCCGCCCGCGCTCGGGCCCATGATCATGCTGATCTGCGGGATCACGCCCGAAGCCATCGCGTTGCGCTGGAAGACCTCGGCATAACCGCCCAGCGAAGCCACGCCTTCCTGGATGCGCGCGCCGCCCGAGTCGTTCAGGCCGATCACCGGCGCGCCGACCTTCATGGCCTGGTCCATCACCTTGCAGATCTTCTCGGCATGCGACTCGCTGAGCGCGCCGCCGAAGACGGTGAAGTCTTGGCTGTAGACGAAGACCAGGCGGCCATTGATCATCCCGTAGCCGGTCACGACGCCGTCGCCGGGGATCTTCTGGTCGGCCATGCCGAACTCGACGCAGCGGTGCTCGACGAACATGTCCCATTCCTCGAACGTGCCCTCGTCGAGCAGCAGTTCAAGGCGCTCGCGGGCGGTCAGCTTGCCCTTGGCATGCTGGGCGTCGATGCGCTTCTGGCCACCGCCCAGACGGGCCTTGGCGCGCTTTTCTTCGAGCATCTGCTGGATGTCGTGCATGTGGTTTGCTCCTCGTCGGGAGGTGGTTTGAATCGTTCGAGAACGGGGAAGGAAAAGCAGGACGACGTGCCGGCCCTCAGACCAGCAGGTCGAGCAGCCGGCGTGCCGCGACCGAGGCGGCAAGCCGGCCGTCACGGACCGCCTCGATGCTGTCGGGCAGTTGCGCCTGCACGGCGGCATGGGCCTTGAAGCGCGCACGCAGACCGGCCTCGATGCGCTCCCACATCCACGCCAGCGACTGCTGCTGGCGGCGCTGCGCAAGCTGGCCGTTGGCCGTCTGCAGCGCGCGGAAACGCGAGACGCAGTCCCAGAAGGTCGCCAGGCCTTGCTGTTTGAGCGCACTCAACTGAATGACTTCCGGGTGCCAGATCTGTCGGTCGTGATGGGCATGGTCCGGATGCCCATGCATCCCCAGCAAGCGCAGCGCCGACGTGATCTGTGCGCGGGCCCGCGTGGCGGCGTGTTCGTCGATGTCGGCCTTGTTGATGACCACCAGATCGGCCAGCTCCATGACGCCCTTCTTGATCGCCTGCAGGTCGTCGCCGGCATTGGGCAGTTGCAGCAGCACGAACATGTCGGTCATGGCCGACACGGCGGTCTCGCTCTGGCCGACGCCGACGGTCTCGACGATGACGATGTCGTGGCCGGCCGCTTCGGCCAGCAGCATGGACTCGCGCGTCTTCTCGGCCACGCCGCCCAGCGTGCCGCTGGACGGGCTGGGCCGGATGTAGGCCTGCGGGTGCACCGACAGCTGCTCCATGCGGGTCTTGTCGCCGAGGATGGAGCCGCCCGAGACGGTCGACGACGGGTCCACCGCCAGCACCGCGACGCGGTGGCCCAGGCCGATCAGGTGCAGGCCGAGCGCCTCGATGAAGGTGCTCTTGCCGACACCCGGCACGCCCGAGATGCCCAGCCGGAACGACCGCCCGCTGTGCGGCAGCAGCGTGTTGAGCAAGGCGTCGCCGCGGACGCGATGGTCCGGGCGAGTCGATTCCAGCAGCGTGATCGCCTTGGCCAGCGCACGCCGGCGCGGCACTTCGGCGCCGTGCAGCAGGGCATCGGCCAGGCTCTGGTCGGCGCTGGAGCTCGCCGCGCTGTGGGTGTCACCGGACATCAGTTGATCGGGTCGTCGCTGGCCGGACGAGCCGGTCGGCGGAAGTAGAGGTCCCACTCGCCCTCGGCCTGCAGCACGAAGCCGTGGCGCTCGTAGAAGCGGGTCGCGTCGCTGTGCTTCAGGGCGGTCACGCTGACCGGGCTGGACGCAGCATCGGCCTCGGCCAGCACCTGTCGCATCACCCAGGCACCGATGCCCTCGCGCTGGGCGCTTGGGTGGATGTAGAGGTGGTCCAGCAGCAGGTCCTGCTCGCGCGGGATCACGACCACGAAGCCGACCAGTTCGCCGTCGCGCAGGATGTGGCGGGTGTGCGCGGGGTTGTAGCCGCGGCTCAGGCGTTCGCGGGCACGCTGCGGGTCGAAGCGGCCGACCCGGTCCAGGCTCTCGCGCATGGCGGCCATGCGCAGCGCCAGCAGGCCTTCGAAGTCTCCTTCGCCAGCAGGCATCAGGGTCAGCCGGGCGGTCGGGTAGGTCGGTGCGCTGGACATGGCAGGGACGGCGGAAGTCGCGACCCGGCGAGTGTGCGTCAGCGCTGACGCCGTGGCGTGCTGCACCGCGTGTTCAGGCGGCTGCGCGGCCGACGGCGGCGCGGATCTGCTCCAGCACCGTCTTGGCCGACGCCGGGATCGGCGTGCCGGGGCCGAAGATGCCCTTGACGCCGGCGTCGTAGAGGTAGCCGTAGTCCTGTTGCGGGATCACGCCGCCGACGAAGACGATGATGTCGTCCGCGCCCTGGTCCTTGAGCGCCTGGATGATGGCCGGCACCAGCGTCTTGTGGCCGGCGGCCAGCGTCGACACGCCGACGGCATGCACGTCGTTCTCGATCGCCTGGCGGGCGCATTCCTCGGGGGTCTGGAACAGCGGGCCCATGTCGACGTCGAAGCCCAGGTCGGCATAGGCCGTGGCCACCACCTTGGCACCGCGGTCATGGCCGTCCTGGCCGAGCTTGGCGATCATCACGCGGGGCCGACGGCCCTGGTCCTCGGCGAAGGCGGCGATCTCGGTCTGCAGCTGGGCCCAGCCTTCGGCCGAGTCGTAGGCGGCGGCATAGACGCCGGTGACCTTCTGGATGTCGGCGCGGTGGCGGCCGTAGACCACCTCCAGCGCATCGCTGATCTCGCCGACCGTGGCACGCAGGCGCATCGCCTGGATGGCCAGCTCCAGCAGGTTGCCCTGGCCGCTGCGGGCGGCATCCGTCAGCGCCGTCAACGCGGTCTGGACCGCCGCGCCGTCACGCGTGGCACGGATCTGCTGCAGGCGGGCGATCTGGCCCTCGCGCACCTTGACGTTGTCGACCTCGAGGATGTCGATGGCGTCCTGCTGCTTGAGCTTGTACTTGTTGACGCCGACGATGACGTCGCGACCGGAGTCGATGCGGGCCTGCTTCTCGGCCGCGCTGGCCTCGATCTTGAGCTTGGCCCAGCCGCTGTCGACCGCGCGGGTCATGCCGCCCATCGCCTCGACCTCCTCGATGATGGCCCAGGCCTGGTCGGCCATGTCCTGCGTGAGCTTCTCCATCATGTAGGAGCCCGCCCACGGGTCCACCACGTTCGTGATGTGGGTCTCTTCCTGGATGATCAGCTGGGTGTTGCGGGCGATGCGGGCGCTGAACTCGGTGGGCAGCGCGATGGCCTCGTCGAAGCTGTTCGTGTGCAGGCTCTGGGTGCCGCCGAAGACAGCGGCCATGGCCTCGACGGTGGTGCGCACGACGTTGTTGTACGGGTCCTGCTCGGTCAACGACCAGCCCGAGGTCTGGCAGTGCGTGCGCAGCATCAGGCTCTTCGGGTTCTTGGCGTCGAAGCCCTTCATGATCCGGCACCACAGCAGGCGCGCGGCCCGCATCTTGGCGATCTCCAGATAGAAGTTCATGCCGATGGCCCAGAAGAAGCTCAGCCGGCCGGCGAAGGCGTCGACATCGAGGCCCTTGGCCAGCGCGGTCTTGACGTACTCCTTGCCGTCGGCCAGCGTGAAGGCCAGTTCCAGCGCCTGGTTGGCGCCCGCTTCCTGCATGTGATAGCCGCTGATCGAGATCGAGTTGAACTTCGGCATCTTCTGGGCCGTGTACTCGATGATGTCGCCGATGATCTTCATCGACGGCTCGGGCGGATAGATGTAGGTGTTGCGGACCATGAACTCCTTGAGGATGTCGTTCTGGATGGTCCCGCTCAGCAGTTCCTGGGCAACGCCTTGTTCCTCGGCCGCGACGACGTAGCCGGCCAGCACCGGCAGCACCGCGCCGTTCATCGTCATCGACACCGAGACCTTGTCCAGCGGGATCGCATCGAACAGGATCTTCATGTCCTCGACCGAGTCGATGGCCACGCCCGCCTTGCCGACGTCGCCGGTCACGCGCGGATGGTCGCTGTCATAGCCCCGATGCGTGGCGAGGTCGAAGGCAACCGACACGCCCTGCCCGCCAGCGGCCAGCGCCTTGCGGTAGAAGGCGTTCGATTCCTCGGCGGTCGAGAAACCGGCGTACTGGCGGATGGTCCAGGGCCGCACCGCATACATCGTCGCCTGCGGGCCGCGGATGAAGGGCTCGAAGCCCGGCAGCGTGTCGGTGTGCGGCAGGTCGGCGGTGTCGGCCGCCGTGTAGAGCGGCTTGACGGTGATGCCCTCGGGCGTGACCCAGTCCAGCGACGACAGGTCGCCGCCGGGCGCCGACTTGGCGGCGGCCTTGGCCCACTGGTCAAGGGTGGCGGGCTTGAACTCGTTGGAGGAGGACATGGGGCGAGGGCTTCCTGGCAAGGTCTGTGCGGTCCGGACCGGGGTCCGGCGGCGTTGCCAAGCATGATACATGATGCATAATTATGAATTCAAGTTCTCAGCACGCCTGACGTCGTCAGCGCCCCACCCCGTGGCCCTACCCCTCGCCGAGTCCCAGCTGTCCCCGCGCGCCCTCTACCAGGACGTCGCCGAGCGGCTGCGCCAGCAGATCTTCAACCGCGAACTCGAGCCCGGCAGCTGGATCGACGAGCAGAAGCTCGCGGCCGACTACGGCATCAGCCGCACGCCCCTGCGCGAGGCCCTGAAGGTGCTGGCCGTCGAAGGTCTGGTGACGATGAAGGTGCGGCGCGGTGCCTATGTCACCGAGATGTCGACCGAGGACGTGCGCCAGATCTACCACCTGCTCGCGCTGCTGGAGAGCGACGCGGCGGCCTGGGTCGCGGCCCACGCCACCGAGGCCCAGATGGGCAGCCTGCGCACGCTGCACGAGCAGCTCGAGCGCGAGGTGCATCAGCGCGAGTTCTTCTTCGCCACCAACGAGGCCTTCCACATGCAGATCCTGGCGCTGGCGGGCAACCGCTGGCAGCAGCAGATGATCAGCGACCTTCGCAAGGTCATGAAGCTCAACCGCCACCATTCCTTGTTCAAGGAGGGCCGCCTGAGCGAGTCGCTCGACGAACACCGCGCCATCATGCGGGCCTTCGAAACGCGCGACGCCGAGGCGGTGCGCCGCCTGATGCAGGCCCATTTCAACAACGGCCTGGCCGCTGCGGCGGCCTGAGCCCGGCGCGACGCGCCCCACGAGTTCCCACGACGCTGTCGATGCAGCCGGCTCTCAGCTTGAGGTCAGTTTGACCCCGCACAGTTCCGCCCGCCACGCCAGCACCGGACGTCCGGACCGAAGCGGTCCGACCGTCCTGCCAGCCTTCCCCATCCCCCAAGAGGAGCGATCCCAGTGAAGATCCACGAGTACCAAGGCAAGGAAATCCTGCGCCAGTTCGACGTGCCGGTGCCGCGCGGCTATCCGGCGTTCACGGTTCAGGAGGCGGCCGAGGCCGCGCAGAAGCTCGGCGGCCCGGTGTGGGTGGTCAAGGCCCAGATCCACGCCGGTGGCCGTGGCAAGGGCGGCGGCGTCAAGCTGGCCCGCTCGATGGACGACCTGCAGACGCTGGCCGGCCAGATCCTGGGCATGCAGTTGGTCACGCACCAGACCGGCCCGGAAGGCCAGAAGGTGCGTCGCCTCTACATCGAAGAAGGCGCGGACATCAAGAAGGAGTACTACGTCTCCCTC